>NZ_JAIQXT010000003.1 GCF_020177055.1 Sphingomonas sp. R647 | reverse complement strand
CCCGCTCCCCCACCCGGCCACCCAACGACAGTGTATTATATGGGTGGCCGGGTGGGGGAGCGGGCCGGTGCCGCTTCGGCGCAGCCGAACCTAAACGGACGCGCGATACCACCAGACGCCGTCGCGCACCTCACGCACCGCCCGCCCCTCAACCTCCAGCCGGCGCAGATGCGCCAGCGTCTCTCCGGTGGCGAGCCCCAGCATGTCGCCGGTAATCGTCCGCCGGAACATCCGCCCGAAACAATCGACCGCGCGGCGCGGCTCGACCAGATGTTCGGCAAGGATATCCAGCCGCAGGCGATGCTCGTCGCGCAACGCCGCCAGCCGCACGTGCAGCCCGGTGAACGGCGCGCCATGCGCCGGCAGCACCAGCAGGTCGCCGGGCAGTTCCAGCAACTTGTCGATCGACGCCAGCCACTCGCCCAGCGGATCGGCGTCCGGCTCGCTCACTCCCAGCGACACGTTGGAGCTGATCCGCGGCAGCACCTGATCCCCCGCGATCAGCACGCCGTCGCGCGCATTCCACAGGCACGCATGTTCCGGGCAATGCCCCGACCCGACTACCACCCGCCAGGTTGCATCGCCGATCGCGATGTCCTCGCCATCGATGATCCGGCGATAGCCCAGCGGCATCGGCGCGACCATGCGGCGAAACTGGCCAAAGCCCTTGGCGCTCGCCGCCGCCACCTGCTCGTCATCCCATCCCGCCGCGCGCCAGAAGGCGATCTGCTCGTCCGGCACCGCGTCGCGCACATCGGCGGTCAGCAACCGCCCCATCAGCCACTCGCCCCGCGTCATCCAGATGCGCGCATCGAACTTGCGCCCCAGCCATCCGGCAAGGCCGATATGGTCGGGATGGAAATGGGTGCAGATCACCCGCCCCGGTCGCCGCATCGCCAGCGGCTGCGCCTCGAACAGCGCGCGCCAGGCATCGACCGACGGCTCGACGTTTAGCCCGGTGTCGACGATCGTCGTCGCATCGCCATCGGCGACCAGCCAGCAATTGATATGGTCGAGCGGCCCCGCCATCGGGATGCGCACCCAATGCACGCCGGGCGCGACCGCAATCGCCTCCCCCACCGTCGGCGTGCGCTCGCCCAGTGGATAGTTCAGCCCGCGATGGCTGGTCGCGACGAAGCTCTCGTCCTGGGTCAGCGAGATGTCGGGCGAATGGGCAAGCTCAGCCATACCCGAAACATTGACGGCGCGGGACCCGCTTGTCGAGTCCGCGCGCCGTCACGATACCGTAAAAACGAAAAAGGAGCCGGATCAGCTCTTGAACAGCGTATCCCGGTCATATTCGACGCCCGGGGTCGTGTCCCGCGACGCTGCGTCACGCTCGGCGCGCAGCTGTTCGAGCAGCGCCTCACGATCGCCCTCCAGCCGCGTGTCGACCGGCGCCTCGATGCCCGCTGCCTTTGCCGCCTTGGCCACTGCCGAATCCAGCTCGCGCTGGCTGGTCAGGCCCAGCGTCACCGGATCCTTGGGCACGATGTTGCCGATGTTCCAGTGCGAACGGTCGCGGATCGCCGCGATCGTCGTGCGGGTGGTGCCGATCAGCTTGCCGATCGCGCCGTCGGTGATCTCGGGATGGTTGCGGATGATCCACGCAATGCCGTCGGGCTTGTCCGCGCGCTTCGACACCGGCGTGTAGCGCGGCCCCTTGGTGCGGCGGATCTGCTCGGGGCCCTTGCTCATCTTGAGGCGATAATCGGGGTCGCTCTGACCCTTCTCGATTTCCTCGAGCGTCAGGTCATGCGCGCGAACCGGATCGCGACCGGTCAGCTTGGTCGTGGCGGTGTCGTCCGCAATCGCCTGCACCTCCAGGATGTGCAGCCCACAAAAGTCGGCGATCTGCTCGAAGCTGAGCGCGGTGTTGTCGACCAGCCAGGAAGCGGTCGCATGCGGCATGAGCGGCTGAGCCACGTCAAAGTCTCCAGAAACAATAAGGGCCGCCCTCCACGGGCGGCCGACTACGGGTCTGATTTACGCGCAAGGGGCGGCGGAGGCAAGCATTTTGGCCCTCATTTCGCCACCGATTGCCCTGCCCCGAAACGGAACCTAGACACGCTTCGGACGTCCTGCCCCGGACGACCCGAAGTTTCAGAGAGGAATATCCATGAAAAAGGCCCTTCTTCCGCTCGCCGCGTTCGCCGCACTCGGCCTGTCCGCATGCAGCGACAAGGCGCAGAATGAAACCGCCGAAGCCGCCGAGGCGATCGGTGCCGACGCCAATGCGACGATGAGCGAAGCCGCCGATGACGTCGAGGCCGCAACCGATGGCGCGCTCAGCACCGCCGAAAACGCCGCCGACCGCGCCGGTGCCGCAATCGGCGCGGGTGCAGACCGCGTCGGCAACGCCGCAGACGCCGCCGAAGACGAACTCGACAAGAACAACTAAGGCCGAGCCGGGGCCGTCGCTGTGACGGCCCCGCGCATTTCCGGGGGGAACCATGCGCGCCATCATCCTGCTGCCACTTGCCCTGCTCGCCGCGTGCAACCGCACCGACGACACCACGGGCGTCTCGCCGGACGAGGCGGCGCAGCTCAACGCCGCCGCCGAGATGCTTGACGCGAACGCCACCGAACCCGACGCGCAACCGGCCGATCCGGCACGCTGACCCGTACCGTCACGGGGTTGACGCAACCCCGCTCCAGTGAAAGCCTCGCACGCACAACGCGTACGCGGAGGCTTCCATGGATCATGTCGCCCAGTATCACGAGCACGGCTATGCCATTGTTCGCGGCGTCTTTTCACCCGATGAAATCGCCCGGATCGGCGGGGCGGTCGATGCCGTCCATGCCGAGGGCATCGCCCATGGCCGCAGCTTCCGGCACGGCAATCTGTTCTACAACGTCCGCCCGGCCGACGACGGCACGCCGCTCGTACCGATGGTGCAATGGCCGTCCTACCACAGCGCGGTGCTCAACGCCGTCCGCCTCGATCCGCGCTGGGTCGACCTGCTGTCCCCGCTGATCGGCGGCGACCTCAAGCAGATCATCAACCAGCTTCACTGGAAGGCGCCGGGGTCGAAGGGCGACTTCGCCTGGCACCAGGATTCGCGCTTCCGCAAACCCGACGACGCCTATCGCAACCTCGGCAGTTCCTACATCCAGACCGGCCTCGCGATCGACCCGCACACGCGGGCCAGCGGAGCGATGCGGATGATCCCCAACAGCCACCGCGCCGGCCCGCTCGCGCTCGACACCTCGACCGAAGTGCTGGGGAACGAGATGAGCGACGACGCCCTGCTCGCCGCCGGGATCGACCCCGCCGCCGTCATCGATCTCGAAATGGAGCCCGGCGATATCGCGATGTGGAGCCCCTATCTGGTCCACGGATCGGGTCGCAACACCGCCGATCACCAGCGCCGCCTCTACATCAACGGCTATGTCAGCGCGGCCGATTGCGACCGCGGCGAATGGGCCTTCCGCGACGGCCAGCCCGTCCCGCTCGGCCCGGAGCCGGTGCTGGTCCATTACGAGGCGCTGCACGAAAACCCCGAACCCCATTATGTCTGAACCGGCCTGATGCGCCTGCGCCAGCTCGAAATCGTCCACGCCGTCTATCAGCACGGCTCGATCAGCGCGGCGGCGCGCGCGCTCGGCGTCTCGCAACCCTCGGTGTCCAAGACGCTGCACCATGCCGAGGACAATCTCGGCTTTCGCCTGTTCCAGCTGTCGCGCGGCCGCCTGATCCCGACCGATGAGGCGCATGCGCTGATGCGCGAGGCGGGCGACCTGTTCGACCGGCTCGGCACGCTTCAGCTCACCGCGCGCAACCTGTCGCATTCGGGCGGCGGGCATATCCGGCTCGGCATCGTCCCCAGCCTCGCGCTCGACATGGTGCCTCAGGCGATGGCGCTGTTCCGCCGCGACTGGCCGCGCGTGACGTTCGAGGTGCATACCCACCACCATGACGACCTGCTGCGTTCGTTGATCGAACGCGAACTCGACCTCGCTATCGCCTACACCCCGCCCCCGCATCCCCGGCTGGCGCGCGAGGCGATGGCAGAGGGTGAACTCGTGGTGCAGTACCCCGAGGGCATGTTCCCCGATCCCGGCGAGCGCTTCCCGCTCGAACAGCTCGCCGACCGCGACGTCATCGGCGTCGCCGCCGCCGGGCCGATCGGCGCAGTGCTGACCGAAGCCGCCCGCGCACGCGGCATCGCCTTTCGCGAAACCGTATCGGTGCAGACCTTCTTCATCGCCGCCCGCCTCGCCCAGCTTGAGCGCGGCGTGACCGTGATCGACGAATTCACCGCCCGCGCCTGGCGCGCGCCCGGCTTCACCTGGCTGCCGACCAACCCGCCGCTGCGCTTCACCATCTCCTGGGTCACGCTCGAGGAGCGCCAGCCCTCGCGCGCCGCCCACGCCTTCCTGCGCACCTTCCAGCAAGTGCTTGAGGAAAACCGCGCCAAGCCATAACCAAAGTCTATACCTTAAGCAGCGAATGCGCGCTTTTCGTCTGCGGCGTGAACTTTAATGTCGCATTCGGGAGCACGATTGGAATGTCCATCCAATCGCGATGCAGGGGGAAGACGCATTCTGATCGACCGGAACCCGGAGCTGGCGGCATGACCGTCCCGCGCGAAGTGATCGTGCTGGGTGCGGGCGTGGTCGGCATGGCGACGGCGCTGACGCTGACCGAGCGCGGCCACCGCGTCACCGTGATCGATTCCGCCAAGGGCCCGGGCCTCGGCACGTCCTTCGCCAATGGCGCGCAGCTCAGCTATGGCTACACAGACGCGCTCGCCAGCCCCTCGACGCTGGCGCAGATCCCACGCGTGCTGCTCGGCCTCGATCGCGCGCTGCGCTTCCATGTGCGGCTCGACCCCGACTTCATCGCCTGGGCGTTCGCCTTTCTCCGCAACGGCACTGCCGCGCGCTTCCGCGACAACACCGTCGCGGGCCTCGACCTCGCCGCCCGTTCGCGCGCCGCGCTCGCCGGCCTTGCCGCACGCCACGCGCTCGATTTCGGGCATGGCGCACCCGGCAAGATCCACCTCTACCGCAGCGCCGCCTCGTTCGCCGCAGCGCAGGAGATGGCCGCACTCAAGGCCGCGCATGGCGTCAGCCAGTCGATCCTCGACCCCGACGGCGCGGTCGCCGCCGAACCGATGCTCGCCCCGATCCGCGAGTCGATCGTCGGCGCGCTGCACACCCGTGACGAGGAGGTCGGCGACCCCCACCGCTTCTGCGTCAGCGCGCACGATGCGCTGCTGCGCGCGGGTGGCAGCTCGATGATGGGCACCGGCATCGACCGCATCCTGTCCAACGGCTCCGGCCCCGCGCTCGTCACCAGCGACGGCACGCGCGTCGGGGCCGACCGGATCATCCTCGCCGCCGGCACCGGCTCGACCCGCCTCGCCCACCAGCTCGGCGTGCGCCTGCCGATTCAGCCGATGAAGGGCTATTCGATCACCCTGCCGCCCGGCGCCGCCGCGCCCAGCGCCAGCATCACGGATGTCTCCAACCGCGTCGTGTTCGCGCGCATCGGCAACCGTATGCGAATCGCGGGCCTCGCCGAGCTGGGCAAGCGCGACACCCGCGTCGAACCGGCACGCCTGCGTGTGCTGGTCGACAGTGCGCGCGCGGCGTTGCCTCAGGCTGCCGATTATGACCAAATAGAGTCGAGCTGGGCCGGCCTGCGACCGATGACCCCGAACTCGCTGCCGATCACCCGGACCATCGCGCCGGGCGTGATCGCGGCGACCGGGCATGGCGCATTGGGCTGGACCTACGCCGCCGGCAGCGCAGAACGCGTCGCGGAGATCATCGAAGAGAGGGGCTGAAGGCGCACCAGACGCCAAGGCAGATAATAACTGGGAACAGGGAAGAAACGACCATGAAGACCAAGATCCGGATCGCAGGGCTGTTGGGCAGCATCTCGCTCCTCGCCACCGCCACCGCAGCAATCGCCCAGGATGCACCCCAGACCGCCGCCGATGTTCAGGACGATACGACCGAGGAAGTCGTCGTCATCGGCTCGCAGATCAAGGGCGCGGACGTAGCCGGCGCGCTGCCCGTCACCGTGCTGAACGAAGATGACATCGCCGCCGCCGCCGCCACCAGCGGTGACGATCTGTTCCGCTCGATCCCCCAGGCCGGCGACGTCGCCTTCAACGAAAGCCGCGACGCAGGCGGCATCAACGACGCGCGCGGCGACACCGCCTCGATCAACCTGCGCGCACTCGGCACCGGCAACACGCTGGTCCTGCTCAACGGCCGCCGCATGGTCCTCCACCCCGGCACCCAGAGCGAGAACCTCGTTCCGGTGCAGAGCGTCAACACCAACACGATTCCCGTGATGGGCGTGCGCCGGGTCGAGGTGCTGCTCGACGGCGCTGCGGCGATCTATGGCTCGGACGCGGTCGCGGGCGTGATCAACACCGTGCTCAAGGACAATTTCCGCGGCCTGCGCACCACCGCCGAAATCGGCTTCACCGAGGATTCGGGGCAGATCGAGGCCGAGTTCGCGTTCGAGGCGGGGCATCGCTTCAACGGCGGCAAGTCGAACATCTCGGTATTCGGCTCCTACAACCACCGCGACCCGCTCTACGCCCGCGACCGCCGCAACTCGCGCTCGGCCGACCTGCGCCCGCTGGTTGCCGGAACGCCGTTCGCCAACGATACCGATTTCGACAACACCTCGGTCGACAGCATCTGGGGTGAGTTCCAGCGGCTGACCAACTCGTTCGTCGCATCGACCACCACCGCGACGGTCAACGGCACCTCGCTGACCAGCAGCGGCATCTTCCACATTCAGCCGAACACGAACGAAGGTTGCATCGTCGCCAGCGGCTATGCCGGGACCTGCTTCGACAACAGCTCGCTGTCGACCGCCTCGACCGACAACAACCTGAAATACGACATCAACGATGTCCGTACGATCATGGGCCGCAACGACCGCATCAACCTGTTCGGCTTCTTCAACCATGAATTCGACAGCGGCATCGAATTCTTCGCCGAAGCCGGCTGGTATCGCGCTGATTTCCAGTCGCAACGCGAGCAGGATACCGCACTCGCCAGCCAGCGGCTGATCATCCCCGCCAACGGCTATTACAACCCGTTCGGCCCGACCGGCAGCGCGTTCCGCATCCCCGGCCTCTCCGGCGTCGCCACCACTGGCGTGCCGATCGAACTGATCGACTATCGCCCGGTCGATGCCGGCCCGCTGGTCGTCAATGTCCGCAACGACACCACCCGGTTCCTCGCCGGGTTCCGGGGTGAAGTGCTCGGCTTCGATTTCGACAGCGCCGCGCTCTATTCGCGCGCCCGCACTGCCGACAGCATGCGCACGGTCAGCCTGACCAAGTTTCAGGAGGCACTCAGCCGCACTGACGCCAGCGCCTACAACCCGTTCAACGGCGGCGATCCGCTGAACCCCGGTCGCTACGACAGCTCCCCCAACTCACAGGCGATCATCGACAGCTTCGTGGTCGATATCGGCCGCGTCAGCACGACCGAGCTGGCGATGGGCGATTTCAAGATCAGCAAGAACGACCTGTTCACCCTGCCGGGTGGCCGCGTCGGCATGGCGGCGGGCGTCGAGTTCCGGCACGAAACCTTTGCCGACGACCGCGACGACCGTCTGGATGGCACGATCCGCTTCGTCGCGCTCGACGGCAGCTCGAACGGCAGCGACACGATGGGCGCCAGCCCGACGCCGGACAGCGGCGGTTCGCGCGACACCATCTCGGGCTTCCTCGAATTCGCGGTGCCACTGGTCGCGCCCGACATGAACGTGCCGCTGATCCGCTCGCTCGATCTCCAGCTCGCCGGGCGCGTCGAATCCTATCAGGGGTTCAATACCGTCGCGAAGCCCAAGGTCGCTGCATCCTGGTACCCCTTCGCCAACTTCCAGCTGCGCGGCAGCTGGTCGCAGGGCTTCCGTGCACCGAACCTGCCCCAGCTGTTCGAAAACGGCATTCAGCGGTCGAACACGCGCACCGACTGGGTGAAGTGCGAAGCTGATTTCCGTGCCGGTCGCATCGCCAACTTCGATGCCTGCACGCGCAGCCAGGGCGTCGTCAGCAACCGCTCGGGCAGCCAGGATCTGACCCCCGAGGAATCGGACAGCCTGTCGCTGGGCGGCACCTACCAGCTCAACATGGGCAAGGCGGGTCGCCTGACCTTCACCGCCGATTATTGGGAAATCCGCCAGAAGAGCGTGATCGGCCTGTTCGGTGATGGCAATGCGCTGATCCTCGACTATCTGCTGCGTCTGCAGGGTTCGTCCAACCCCAATGTTCAGCGCGCCGCCCCGACGCCGCAGGAAATTCTCGACTTCACCGGCTCCGGCATCGCTCCGGTCGGTCGCGTGATCCAGGTCATCGACAACTACACCAACCTCTCGCCACGCGCGGTGCGGGGCTATGACCTTGGGGTCTATTATCAGGTCAAGGACACCGGCATCGGCGACTTCAGCGTCCGCGTGAACGCCGCCCGTCTGCTCGAATTCTATCAGGTGCCGGGGCCTGCGGCACAGGCGCTGGTCGATGCGCAGGCAGCAGGAAACATTGATCCCTCGATCATCATCGCCGGCGCGCAGGATCTGGTCGAACAGAATGGCCGTCCGAAATGGCGTGCGTCGGCCAGCGTCACCTGGCGCTATGACGGCTTCGGCATCGGCTATTATGGCGGCTATGTCGGCGAAGTCACCGACACCTCGGCCTCGCTGGCGGACGGCACCCGCTTCCGCGTCGACGACTACATGACCCACAGCCTCTATGCGCAATATGAGGTCGATGGCGGGCCAATGGACAGTCTGCGTCTGCGCGTCGGTGCACGCAATCTGTTCAACACGCTCGCTCCGATCGCCGATAACAGCAACGGCTATATCGGCGATCTCTACAGCAACCGCGGCCGCCAGATCTATTTCTCGGTCAGCAAGCGCTTCTGATGCGTCGCGCCGTCCGCGTTCTCGCGGCCCCGCTCCTGCTCCTGCCCATCGGGGCGGGGCAGGACCGGGTTCCCGCACCCCGCACGATCGACCTGGTCATCACCAACGGCCAGGTCATCGACGGCACCGGCACCCCGGCGCGGGTGGCGGAGATCGGCGTGGACGGCGACCGCATCCTCTATATCGGCCAGCGTCCGCGCGGGATCACCGCGCGGCGCACCCTCGACGCCGCGGGCCTCACCGTCACCCCCGGCTTCATCGACCCGCACACGCATAGCGGCCCCGACGCCCGCTCCCCCGATGCGGCGCGGCGCCAGCTTGCCAACCATCTGCTGCAAGGCGTCACCAGCATCGCCATCGGCAATGACGGCGGCGGCGACAGCGACATCGCGGCCCTTTTCGCGCGCCTCACCGCCAATCCCACCGGGCCCAATGTCGCCAGCTTCACCGGCTTCGGCGAAATCCGGCTCAAGGTCGTCGGGAACCGTGACCGTGCCCCCACCCCCGCCGAGCTCGACACGATGAAGGGGCACGTCGCCCGCGCGATGTGCGACGGCGCGCTCGGCCTGTCCGCCGGCCTCTATTACGCCCCGCAAAGCTTCGCCAAAACGCCCGAAGTCACCGCGCTCGCCGCAGTCGCGGGTCGCCATAACGGTATCTACGAAACCCATCTCCGCGACGAGGGCAGCGCCAGTATCGGCCTGATCCCCGCGATCGACGAAGCCATCGCCATTGCCCGCGAAGCCAAGCTCCCGCTGCACATCGCCCATATCAAGGCGCTCGGCGCCGACGTCCAGGGCATGGCCCCCAAGGTCATCGCCCATATCCAGACGGCGCAGAAATCCGGCGTCACCATCACCGCCGACCAATATCCGTGGGAAGCCTCCAGCACCTCGCTCGCCGCCGCACTCGTCCCGCGCCGCGCGCAGGATGGCGGCGCGCCCGCGATGGTCGCCAACCTCAAAACGCTCGAACCGCAACTCCGCAAGGACATGGCCGAACAACTCCGCATCCGCGGCGGCGCGCACGCCATCCTGCTGGTCAGCGGTCCCCACAAGGGCCAACGCCTCGACGCCCTCGCCGCGCAATGGCAGCTCGACCCGCTCGACGCAGCCGCACGCATCCTGATCGCCGATCCCGGCACCAGCATCGCCAGCTTCAACATGACCCAGCGCGACATCGACGCCTTCGCCCGCCAGAGCTGGGTCGTCACGTCCTCCGACGCCACCAACGGCCACCCGCGCCGCATGGGCAGCTTCGCACGCGGCTGGCGCATGTTCGCCCGCGAGGCAAAGCTGATGTCGCCCGAACGCTTTGTCCAGCGCTCGTCGGCCCAGACCGCGCAGATCCTCGGCCTGCCCGATCGCGGCATCCTTGCGCCGGGCAAGTTCGCCGACATCACGATCGTCGATTCTGCCAACTACGCCGAACGCGCCACCTATGACCGGCCCGACGAACCCAGCACCGGCGTACGCTACGTGCTGGTCAATGGCCGGTTCGCGGTGGACAAGGGCCAGCTCACCGGCACCCTCGCCGGTCGCCCCTTACCCAAACCGCGCCAACCCGAATGGACCTGCCCCGCATGACCGACATCACCATGCCCGAACCCGCCGAACGCCGCGGCCCGATCAAGCGCGCCTTCGCCTGGTGGTTCGGCGTCGCATTGTGGAAGCGCATCCTCGCCGCGCTCGTCCTCGGCGCGGCAGTCGGCATCGCCTGGGGTGAGGGCGCGACCGCGATCGGCTGGATCGGCACCGCCTTCGTCCGCCTGATCCGCATGCTGGTCGTGCCGCTCGTGTTCCTGACGATCGCCTCGGGCGTCGCCGCACTCGCCGACCCGAAGCGGCTCGGCAGTATCGGCGTCAAGACGCTGGCGATGTACGTCTTCACCACCGCACTCGCCGTCACCACCGGCCTGATCGTCGCCACCCTCATCGCCCCGGGTCTCGGCGCAAGTTTCGCCGGCGCGATCCCCAAGGCGATGGGCACCCCGCCCGACACCGCGCAGATGTTCATGGAGATCATCCCGGACAATCCGATCGGCGCGATGGCACAGGGCAAGACGCTGGCGGTGATCTTCTTCGCGATCCTCGTCGGCGCGGGCGTGATCGCGGCGGGCAAGGGCGGCGAACCGGTGCGCCAGCTGCTCAATGCCGGCTCCGAAGTGATGCTCAAGATCGTCGGCTTCGTGATGGAAACCGCCCCATTCGGCGTGTTCGCGCTCATTGCAGTCGTGATGGGCACCACCGGCCCGTCCAGCTTCATCGCGGTGCTCAAACTCGGCCTGTGCGTCGTGGTCGGCTCGGCGATCGTCACCCTGCTGATCCACGGTGTCATCGTCGTGCGGCTGATGGCGTGGCTCCCGCCGCTCCCCTTCTTCCGCGGCATCGCCGACGCGATCATGGTCGGCTTCTCGACCTCGTCGAGCAGCGCCACCCTCCCGGTCGCAATCCGCGTCGCCGAGCGCAACCTCGGCGTCTCGCCTCCCGTGGCTTCGACCGTGCTCCCGCTTGGCGCAACGATCGGCATGGACGGCGCGGCGATGTATGTCGCGATGCTCACGCTGTTTTCGGCGCAGGCATTCGGCGTCGACCTCAGCATGGCCGATTATCTGGTGATCGCCGCCACCACCACCATCGTCGCGATGGGCGTCGCGCCGGTCCCATCGGGCTCGCTGTTCGTCCTCGCCGCCGTGCTCCACGCGATCGGCATCACGCCCGAACAGACCGCGATCGTCGTCGGCTTCATCCTGCCGTTCGACCGCATCCTCGACATGATCCGCACCATCCCCAACGTCACCTCCGACCTCTCGATCGCCACCGCCGTCGCCCGCTGGGAGGGCGAGATGGACGTCGCGGTCTACAAGGCGAGCGAGAATGATTGAGCTATCCCTCATTCCTCCTCCAGCTCGCTGGGGGAGGTGGCATCGCGCAGCGATGACGGAGGGGCCGCCCCGCAGAGGGCGGAATGTTGCCGAGCTGCCCACGGCTGTCTGCGCAGCCGTCCCTCCACCACCCGCTGCGCGAGCGGTCCCCCTCCCCTGCTATGCAGGGGAGGAATTGAGAGAGAGACCCATGTTCCTGCGTAAACTCACCCTCGCCCTCGCCGCCTTCGCGCTCACGCTGCCCGCGCCAACGCTGGCGCAAAGCCGCCACCTGCTCGAATACCCCTCGATCCACTCCCCAGTGGTCGGCACGCGCGGGATGGTGGTCAGCCAGAACGAGATGGCCAGCAGCGTCGGCGCGCAGATCCTGCGCGACGGCGGCAATGCGGTGGACGCAGCGGTCGCCGTCGCCTTCGCGCTCGCCGTCACCCTGCCCCGCGCAGGCAATGTCGGCGGCGACGGCTTCATCACCGTCTATGATGCCAAGTCGAAACAGGTCCGCGTGATCGACTTCCGCGGTATCGCCCCGCGCGCCGCCACTGCGGCGATGTTCGTCGACAACAAAGGCGAAGAGCGCGGCATCGCCTCCTATGGCTATCTCGCCCCCTCGGTCCCCGGCAGCGTCGCCGGCCTCGAACACGCCCACAAGAAATGGGGCAAGCTCCCCTGGGCCAAGGTCGTCGAACCCGCGCTCCGCCTCGCCCGCGATGGCGTCAAGCTGACCGCCGATGAAGCCTTCGTCTTCGGCTGGGGCCGTGAGCGGCTGTCGAACAGCGTGTCGGGCAAGGCGACCTTCTACAAGCCCGATGGCAGCCTCTATGCCAAGGACGATGTACTGAAACAGCCCGACCTCGCCTGGACGCTGGGCGAGATCCAGAAGGGCGGCGCCAAGGCCTTCTACACCGGCGAAATCGCCCGCCGCATCGTCGCGGACATGAAGGCGAATGGCGGCCTCCTCACCATGGCCGACCTCGCCGCTTACAAGCCGGTCGAGCGCGACCCGCTGGTCGGAACCTATCGCGGCCACACCGTCTACACCCCGCCGCCTGCCAGCGCGGGCGGCGCGACCCTGCTCAACATGCTCAACATCCTCGAGCAATTCGACATGAAGGCGGCGGGACAAGGCAGCGCCGCCTCGCTCCACCTCCTCGCCGAGACGATGAAGCTCGCTTATGCCGACCGCTACCGCGTGCTCGGCGACCCGGCCTTCGTCACCGCCCCGGTCAAGGGCTTCGTGTCCAAGGGCTATGCCGCCGAACGCGCCAAGCTGATCTCGACCGACAAGGTGATCCGCGGCCCCGACGCCCCGCATGGCGACCCGCTAAAGTATGAAAGCCCTTCGACCACGCATCTCTCGGTCGCGGACGCAGACGGCAACGCCGTCTCGCTCACCACCACGCTCGGCTCGGACTTCGGATCGGGCGTGATGATCGCGCGCACCGGCATCCTGCTCAACAACCAGATGAACAATTTCAGCCATGAACAGGCATGGGAGGCACAGCGCACCGGCACCCCGCCCCCGCTCAATGCGATGGCACCGGGCAAGCGCATGCTCTCCACGATGATGCCGACAATCGTGTTCAAGGGCGACAAGCCCTGGCTCGTCACCGGCACGCCGGGCGGCAGCACGATCCCGACAACGATGGTCCAGGTCATCGTCAACGCGATCGACTATGGCCTCAACGTCGATGAGGCGACCCACCGCCCGCGCATCTATCAGGGAACCACCGCGTCGCTGCGCGTTGAACCCGGGTTCAACCCCGATACGGTTGCGGCGCTCAAGGCAAAGGGGCATCGCATCACCTCGGACGAAACCATGGGAAGCGCGCACTCGATCATGATCACCGACAATCTCTTCCTCGGCGCCGCCGACCCCCGCCGTCCCGGCGCGAAAGCCATCGAACCATGAAGCTGACTCGCTCGCATTTCCTGCTCGCGCTCGCCGCGACGGGCATTTCCGCCTGCGCCCCGCGCGGCGCGGTCGAGACCGCCGCCCCGGCCCCAGTCACTGCTCCGGAGCGTCAGGCCTTCGTCGCCGCCGCGCATCCGCTCGCGGTCGAGGCGGGCCTCAACGTCCTGCGCAAGGGCGGCAGCGCGGTCGACGCCGCCGTCGCGGTGCAGGCGATGCTCAGCCTCGTCGAGCCGCAGAGCAGCGGCCTTGGCGGCGGCGCGTTCATGGTCCGCTACGACGCCAAGACCAAAGCCGTCACCGTCTATGACGGTCGCGAAACCGCCCCCGCCGGTGCCACCCCCGACATGCTGATGGGCCCGGACGGCAAGCCGCTCGGCTTCCGCACCGCCGTCCTCTCGGGCCGCGCCACTGGCGTCCCCGGCGTTGTCCGCATGATGGCGCTGGCGCAGGGCAAGCACGGCAAGCTCGCCTGGCGCGACCTGTTCGCCGATGCGCAGCAGACCGCCGCCAACGGCTTCACCGTCACCGCCCGGCTCGGCCGCTTCGTCAACTCCAGCGGCCCACAGGCGAATACCCCGGACTCGCTCGCCTATTTCCGCAACGCCGATGGCAGCAAGATCCAGACCGGCGACACGCTCCGCAACCCGGCCTACGCAGCCTTCCTCCGCCGCCTCGCCGCGCAAGGCCCGGACGCGATGTACCGGGGCGAAACCGCCCGCCGCATCGTCGCCCGCGTCCGCGAAGGCGATCTCGCCAGCAGCATGACCGAAGCGGATCTCGCCGCCTACAAGCCGGTGGTGCGCGAAGGCCTCTGCAACCCATACCGCACCTACATCCTCTGCGCCCCGCCCCCGCCCTCCTCGGGCGTCGGCCTGCTGCAGCTGATGGCGATGATCGAGCGCACCGACATCGGCGCGCGCGGCCCCAATGACCCGGTCGCCTGGGTCAAGTACGCCGAGGCCAGCCGCCTGATGTACGCCGACCGCGACGCCTATGTCGGCGATGTCGCGACGGTTCCGGTCAAGGGCATGCTCGACCCCGGCTATGTCGCCAGCCGCGCCGCGCTGATCGGCGACCGCGCCGGTCCCGCGCCCAGCGCCGGCACGCCCCCCGGCGCCATCGCCGCGCGCATCGACGCCACCAATGAAGTCGCCGGAACCTCGCACTTCATCGTCATCGACGGCGACGGCAACGCGGTGTCGATGACCACCACGGTCGAGAGCTTCTTCGGCACCGGCCGCATGGTCGACGGCTTCTTCCTCAACAACCAGATGACTGACTTTTCCTTCGTGCCGACCGGCCCGAACGTGATTCAACCCGGCAAGCGCCCGCGCTCCTCGATGGTGCCGACCGTGATCCTGAACCCCGACCGCAGCCTCGCGGGCGCGATCGGCTCTCCCGGCGGCAACGCGATCCTCGGCTATGTCTCCAAGGCCTTGGTCGGCATGATCGACTGGAAACTCCCCGTCGCCGACGCCATCGCGCTCCCCAACCTCGTCGCACGCGGCGGCAGCTTCAACGGCGAAGCCGACAAGTTCGCCCCCGCGCTCCATGCAGGAATGGCCGAACGCGGCGTCACCGTGCGCGGCGGCACAGGCGAGGATTCGGGCCTCCACGGCGTCATGATCCGCGACGGCAAGTTCGACGGCGGTGCCGACCCCCGCCGCGACGGCGTCGCGAAAACCATCACTTTGCCAGCGAGGAAATAGGATGCGCCACGTCATCGCCCCCATCGCCCTGATCATCGCCGCCCCCGCCGCCGCCCAGCAGGTGCAGGTCGAGGAAGTCCAGTTCCTCAGCCGCGACGGCAAGACGCAGGTAAAGGGCTATCTGTTCAAGCCCGCCAACGCCCCCGCCAAGGCACCCGCAGTGGTGATGATGCACGGTCGCGGCGGCGCTTACTCATCGCTCGCCAAGGGCCGCTACGACGCCACCACCCTCGCCTCACGGCACAAGGCATGGGGCAAATTGCTCGCCGAAAACGGCTATGTCGCTCTGATGGTCGATGATTTCGGCGCGGTCGGCCACCCGACCGGCTTTGCCGCCGGCACCTATGCCGATCGCCCGCCCGAAGTGGATGAGGTCGAGTATCGCCCGCTCCACGCCTATGGCGCGCTCCGCTACCTCCAGTCGCGCCCCGACGTGACGCCCAACCGCATCGCCCTGCTCGGCTGGTCGAACGGCGCCAGCGCCACGCTCGCCGCGATGGCCGACGACAAGCCCGGCGACATGCGCAAGATCGGCTTCGCCGCCGGCATCGCGCTCTACCCCGGCTGCGGCCTCAAAAAGCGCTACGACAAGGCTGGCTACAAACCCTACCACCCCGTCCGCGTGTTCATGGGCACGGCGGACGAAGAGGTGTCGCCCAAGCTCTGCGAAACCTTCGTCACGCGCAGCAAGGGCAATGGCCACGACATTGCCCTGCGCATGTTCGAAGGCGCCACACACAGCTACGACACCCCGACGAAATCGCGCCAGTCAGTCGAAGCCAACGCCACGGCGAAAGCCGCAACGGAGGCGGACATCCTCGCGTTTCTGGCGGAAAAGCTGAAGAAGTAAAAATCCTCCCCCGCGAGGGGGAGGTGGCGCCGAAGGCGACGGAGGGGGAGGACGGCTGCGTCCTCACCGCTCCAGCGATGACCCATCCTCCCCCTCCGTCAGGCTGCGCCTGCCACCTCCCCCTGGCGGGGGAGGATTCATTGCCCGCTTCCACCGCAACCCCCTTGCCCCCACCCCCCGCGATACGCCAAAGCCCCCAGCGATGACCGCCCGTATCGACATGGGACTCGACAGCGGCGGCAACCCGGTTGCCGTCGATCTGGAGGAGTTGCTCGCCACCCGTCTGCTCGTTCAGGGCAATTCGGGCTCGGGCAAGTCGCACCTTTTGCGCCGCCTGCTTGAGGGCAGCGCCGCTTACGTCCAGCAGGTCGTGGTCGACCCGGAGGGCGATTTCGTCAGCCTCTCCGAAGCCTTCGGCCATATCGCGGTCGATGCCGCCGAATACAGCCTCACCGAACTCGCGCGCCTCGCGCTCCGCGTCCGCGAACACCGCGCGTCGGTCGTCCTCAACCTTGAGGGGTTGGAGATCGACGGCCAGATGCGCGCCGCCGCCGCGTTCCTCTCCGCGCTGTTCGATGCGCCGCGCGAGCATTGGTACCCCGTCCTCACCGTGGTCGACGAAGCCCAGCTCTTCGCCCCCGCCGCCGCTGGCGAAGTGACCGAGGAAGCGCGCCGCACCTCGCTCGCCGCAATGACCAACCTCATGTGCCGCGGCCGCAAGCGTGGCCTCGCCGGCGTCATCGCCACGCAGCGCCTGGCCAAGCTCGCCAAGAACGTCGCCGCCGAAGCATCCAACTTCCTGATGGGCCGCACCTTTCTCGACATCGACATGGCCCGCGCCGCCGACCTGCTCGGCATGGACCGGCGTCAGGCCGATACGATCCGCGACCTCGCGCGCGGCGAGTTTCTCGCGCTCGGCCCGGCGATCACCCGCCGCCCGATCAGCATCCGCATCGGCGCAGTCCAGACCGGCTCCAAGGCCGTGAGCCCCAAGCTCACCCCGCTCCCGACTGCACCGACCGAAGACATGCGCGACATGCTCTTCGCTCCGCCAACCGAGGACGAGGCACCGCCCCCGCCGCCGCCCGCCCCGGTGCCGATGGCCGACCTCATGCGCGCCGTCGCCACCCCCGCGCCCGCCCCGGTCCCCGACATGCCGGTGCTGGAGGAAGGCGAACAGGAAGAGATCCGCCGCGCGATCCTCGCCGAGATCGGCGCCGAAGACAGCCGCGCGCCGCTGGCAACGATCTTCCAGGACTATGGCGTGCGCTGCCGCATGCGCGGCGTCGAGCCCGGCATCGACCTGCCCGATTTCCGCTCGGCGCTCGCGCTCGCCCGCGTCGGCATCACCGACCGCACCGGCTGGGACGACGCCCTCACCCTCGCGGCATCCTTGCCCGAGGAAATGCTCACCCCCTTCCTCGGCATCGCCAAGGCCGCGCGCACCGGCGAGCCGTGCCCGTCCGACGCTCGCATTGCCGCGCTCTACGGCACCAGCTCGCTCGGCCGCGCCAAGCGGATGATGATGCATATCGAGGAAAAGGGCCTGATCGTCGCGCGCACCGACCTGTCGGGCAAGCGCAGCGTCAGCCTCCCCCATCTCGGCTGGACCACCGCCCCGTCATGGCCCGACCCCGCCAAGCCCCCGCCAGTCGGCCGCACCGCAGTACGCGCGGCGGAACGGGCGAAGCTGCTGTAAAAAATCCCGCAACGGCGCAGCATCACTTCTCGACATCCAAAATGTCAGAATTGAAGATATTTACTTTAGATTGCTCATCCCAATAAGCACTGTCCCAAATACGGGGGACAAGATGGATTCGGGCAGCTTCAAACGACTTGGCGCGTTGCTGTGCCTGTCGCTCCTCATCATACCCGCGACTTTCCACGCCTTCGACGCCGACGCCCAGAGCCGCAAGAAAAAATCCCGCAGCGCCCCGCGCAAGGCTGCAGCTCCCGTTTTCACCGAAGCGGTCCCGCCCGCAGTTACCGGCCCCTCCAGCGCCTCGGTCTTCGCGCCACAAAACGACCCCAAGGCGCGGATGATCGCCCAGCCCTATGGCAAGTCCAACAGCTTCGAAATCAAGCTCGCCGCCGGTGAGGATGTCGAGGTCGAGATCGCCTCACCCGAAGGGTCGGTCCAGACATCGGTCTGCTACTCCCCCGACAATTTCATCGCCGGCTTCTGGGGCAGCAGCGAAGCGGTGTGCGTCGGCCCGACCCAGATCGACCGCAGCGCCGGGCGCTACCGCTTCACCGCACGCGGCAAGGCCGAGGTGCGGGTCAAGGTCAACCGGACCCAGGGCGACGCTGCCAAAACCTACACGATCCGCACCCGCAGCACCGTGAAGGGTCGCGGGACCGACATGATCGCGATGTTCGAACGCATGGCCGACCGCAGCTATATCCGCGCCGGCGAAGCAGACGGCCTGCCGGTCAAGGCGATCATCGACTATCGCATCGAGACGCGCGGCGTATCCGGCGTCATGCGCTACCGCGACGAGGCCGGCGTCACCGCTGAAACCCGGCTCCAGCTCACCGATGGCGGCGACCTTGCCTGGACGATCGGCGACAAGACCGGCCTGGTCCAGCCCGACAATAACGGCGCGCTCAACATCTATTCCAGCGGCGGCGGCTCGATCGCCTACGCCTTTTCGGTGGGTGGGCTGATCACCCGCTCGACCTACCCCCGCCTCGTGCGGCTGCACGAAAAGGCGGCGGAGGATACCGGTGGATTTGGCACCGGCGAGAGCCAGCCGCTCGGCCCGATCAGCGCCGCGCGCGCCGCCGCGCTGCTCCGTGCCGGCCCCCAGACGCTCGCCGCCGCACGCGCCGAACGCCTCGCCCAATGGGGCCTGCTCGCCAGAATGGCGGGCCGCAGCTTCGGCTTCCCCGCCCCCAATGGCACCGAGCGGGTCAGCCAGTGGAAGTGGACCGAGACCGGCAAAACCATGTCCGCGGTCTTCTGGGACGGCAACCGCTTCGAAACCAACGCGCGCACCACGCTCGAACTGCGCCACGACGCGACCACCGGCGCGATCGTCGGCACCTATCGCCAGCCGGACGGAACGGCCACCAACACCCGCTTCGTCCGCCGCCCCGATGGCGGCATCGAGGAAAGCTGGAACGGCGGCAGCGGCACGATGACCGCCACCCCTACCGGCGTCGCCTATCTCGACAAGGGCGCCGCCCAGCCGCGCCCCTATCGCCTGCTCGCCGAACCCGATCTCGCCGCCTTTCGCGACCGGACCCGGCGCTATCAGGAACAACTCGCGGCACAGGCAGCGGCACAGAAGGAATCCGGCGGCGGCGGTGGGCTGCTCAAGGGCCTGATCGGCGCGGCCGTCGGCGGCTATGCCGCCTCGGTCAGCGGCGCCGACGCCAGCCAGACCGTCGGGCTCATGATGAAGGGCGCTGCGGCAACCACCGGGGACAGCGCACTCAACGCCGCCGCCGACGGCTTTCTCGGATCGTCCGGCGGCACGAGCGGGGTTCCCGGCGTCCCCGGTGCAGCAGGGGCACCCGGAGGCGCCCGCGCCAGCTACCCAACCCAGCCCAATCTCGCGACCGGCACCTGCGCCGGGTTTACCGAAGGCAATTACCGCCAGCGCGCGCTGCGCGGCGGCAAGGATACGCAGCTCGACACGATGTGCGGCCAGGCGTTCGAATATTATGTCGCCTACAAGCGAGCGATCGCGCAGGGTGCCGCCCAGGCCGATGCCGAACGCACCTATGGCGCACACCGCGTCGCGGCGGACAACGCCGCAAACTTCCTCAAGAACTGGGCCGCAGACTGATGCGGCGCGTCGCCGCCGCGCTCGCCGCCTGTGCGGTGACATCGCTGCCGCTCGCACTCGGACCGGTCGCACCCGCTGCGCGCGCGCAAAGCGAGCCCAAGGTCTTCTACTGCTACGCCCCCGATCCCAAATCAGGCGCGGTCTATATCTCGCAGACCATCCCGGTCGGCCCGGTGGCGGAACGCGCCCGCTACGGCGCCGAATTCACCGCCTTCCTCGTACGCACCGGTCGCATCGCCGCCACCGTCCAATCCTATTGCACCATGACCTGGTCACAGGCGGAGGCAGACAAGGGCCAGCGCGCGGCCCAGACCGGCTATTGCCCGGAATGCGCGGGGATCGACACCTTCGTCCCCGTCCACTGGAACCGCCCCGGCGCGCCGCCGCCCGGACGAGCGCCGGTGATCGTCGCCAAGGCCCAGCCACCCGCCGCGCCGCCGCCTGAGCCCGCCGCCACGCCGTTCGACTCGGTCGAACCCTTTGTCGTGGTGCT
The DNA here is from genome assembly GCF_020177055.1 of Sphingomonas sp. R647. Lineage (GTDB taxonomy): Bacteria > Pseudomonadota > Alphaproteobacteria > Sphingomonadales > Sphingomonadaceae > Sphingomonas. The sequence goes on along the minus strand of NZ_JAIQXT010000003.1, from coordinate 595,522 downwards.
CGGCAACAGTGAGACCGGCGAAGTGCTCGTCCGCCGCAACCTCGACAATCTCGTCGAAGCCACGATGATCGAGGCGCAGTCGATCCGCGCGACCGGCTGGCGCGAATTGCTCGCCACGCGGGACAAGGGCTGGGGCGCCGTCGTCTGCATCAAGCGCGACGGCGCGACCGAATTCTTCGTGTCGCATCCGCACCCGACCTCGCGCGCCGCCGCCCTCGCCGCGCGTGCCGCGGCCCAGCCGCGCGCGACACAACTCAGGATCGCCGCCAGCGTCTGCGCCCCGACATGGGAGGCAAAGCCGGGCGTCGAAGCGCTTCCGACCCTCGACGACAGCTGGATCGCGACGCTCAGGCGCGCGGTCTATATGTGGATCGTCTGCGACCCGTCACAGCCGCAAGTCTCCTCCGACGCGATCCGCGCCGAGGAAGGCAAGCCAGCGGCAGAGCAGACCGAACGCGCCAAGCTCGCGGCGCCCGGCGCCGACGGCCGTCGCCGCTGTCTCGACAAGGATTACGAGCACACCGCGTTCGGCGTGCGCGGCTAACGGTCAAGCGGCCAGCGCCAGTCCCGCCAGCACCAGCAACCCGCACGCCCCGATCGCCTCGACATAGGCGCACCAGCGGATCGCCGGCTCAGGCGGCAACGCCTCCGCTGGCGCCTCACGGAACAGTTCGGTGGCAGTATGGATCAACGACATCCGCATAGCATCCTCCCCCAAGGATGAAGCATGCTGCGCCCGTCCGCGCTCCATGTCGAGTCACAGAATCGTCATAGGCCCGGCGGCATACCCGAAACGGGATTCTACAAATTGCCCCCTCTAACGTCTGCCCGGGCTTGACCCGGGCCAGGGCTTTTCTTCGCCCGGAGCGAAGGCCGCACTCGCTTGGCTAGGGAACGTGAACAGAGCGCACCGCTACCCGTAACGGATCCAGTCGAACGTCAGCATGGAGTGTGAGATCGCTCACCTGCTGATGCTGCGTGGTCAGATCGACAAGCATTTCCCAGTGATCGCCCGACCAAGCATAGCAGGACCGCTCCCAAACTGCGGGATCGAGCGGGGCCAGCGAGTCTCCATAGGCCGCAATGCACCGCTCAATATACTCGGCCGTGTCCGCATCGATCAGGTCGACACCAGCGATACCGGCGGCGCGTAGCGAATAGTCGCCCGCAACAAAGGCATCGGCGATCCGAACGAAAATGCGCCGAAGTTCCTCGGGGATGGGATGCTCCTGCTCGTCCCGCGCCAGCCTCACCCCACCATCTCCCCCGCCGCCCCAGCCCTTGCCGCGACCAGAAACTCGACATTTCCCTCCGGCCCGGTGATCGGGCTGGTCGTCACCCCCGCGACGCTCCAGCCCAGCCCTTCCAGCCAGCCGACGACCTCGGCGCACACCCGGTCATGCACTGCGGCATCGCGCACCACGCCGCCCTTGCCGACCTCACCGCGGCCCGCCTCGAACTGGGGCTTGATCAGCGCGACGACCCACGCCCCTTCGCGCACGAACGCGAACGGCCGCTCGAGCACCTTGGCCAGCGAGATGAAGCTCGCATCGCATACCACAATATCGATCGGCTCGGGGATATGCGCCGCCGTCAGCACCCGCGCGCTGGTCTGCTCATGCACCACCACCCGCTCATCCTGCCGCAACTTCCACGCGAGCTGATTGGTCCCGCTGTCCACCGCATAGATGCGCACCGCCCCCCGGCTCAGCAGCACATCGGTAAAGCCCCCGGTCGATGACCCGACGTCGATCGCAACCATCCCCGCCGGGTCGATGCCGAAATGATCCAGCCCATGCGCCAGCTTGACCCCGCCGCGCGACACCCACGGATGATCCCGCCCCTTGAGAGTCAGCGGCGCATCGGGCGCGATCGCCTGCCCCGGCTTGTCCACGCGCTTGTCGCCGCTGAACACCAGCCCCGCCAGAATCAACGCCTGCGCCCGCGTCCGGCTCTCCGCGAGTCCGCGTTCGACGAGCAGCTGATCGGGTCGTGTCTTGGCCATGGCCCGCCCTAACGCCTCCCGCCGCCCCCGTCACGCCTCGCAAACCCCTCCTTAGTCGCCCCGGGCTTGACCCGGGGCAGGGCTGCTCTCCTCGCATCACGAAGGACCGCGGCGCCCGGTCAAGCCCGGAACAACAAACACCCCCTTTCCTACAGCGAACCATATAGGTTATCGCGAGTCGGTGAGGAGGAACAAACCATGACCATCGACCAGCTCATCGACGACGTGATCGCCCGCGAGGGCGGCTATAGCGACCACCCTGCCGATCGCGGCGGCCCAACCCGCTGGGGCGTCACGCAGCGCGTCGCCCGCGCGCATGGCTATGCCGGCGATATGCGCGTCTTCCCGCGCAGCGAAGCCGCCGCCATCTACCGCCGCCTCTACTGGCTCCGCCCGCGCTTCGACCAGATCGCCGAACGCGCGCCAGCCCTCGCGGCAGAGCTGTTCGACACCGGCGTCAATATGGGCCCCGCGGTCGCCGCACGCTTCCTGCAACGGTCGCTCAACGGCCTGAACCGCAACGGGCAAGACTATCCAGACATGGGCGTCGACGGCCAGATCGGCCCCATCACCCTCGCCGCGCTCGCCGCCTTTCTCGACACGCGCGGCCCGCCCGGCGAGCGCGTGCTGCTCAAGGCGGTCGAGGCGCTTCAGGGCGAACGCTACATCGCGCTCGCCGAAGGCCGCCCCGCCAACGAAGCCTTTCTCTACGGCTGGCTCGCGAACCGCATCGGTTCGTAACCGCCGAGCCCTCTTTCAGGAGACCAATCATGAGTATCATCGAAAGCCTGATCGGCCCGATCGCCGGTCTGATCGACAAGATCATCCCCGACCCCAAGGCGCGCGACGCCGCCAAGCTCGAGCTGCTCAAGCTCGAGGGCACACAGGAAATGGAGGCGGTCCGCACCCAGCTCTCGGCCATCGTCGCCGAAGCGCAATCCCCCGACCCGTGGACCAGCCGCGCCCGCCCCAGCTTCCTCTATGTCATGTATGCGCTGCTGCTCTGGGCGATCCCGATGGGCCTGATCGGCGCGGTCCAGCCCGATATGGCGCGGGGCATCGCCGCCGCCATGAACGCCTATCTGAACGGCATCCCGGAATCGCTCTACGCGCTCTTCGGCACCGGCTATCTCGGCTACACCGCCGCGCGCCAATGGGGGAAGATCAAAGGCGTTGAGAAGTAAGGGGGAGAAGCGGAAGCTGACAGAATGAAGCGCGTTCCGCGTAACTTCGTCAGTTTGCGCCGGGGGTCTTGGCAAGTCCAAGACCCCCTCCCCATATCCCGGCCCATGAGCGACAAGATACAATGGCACGGCACGACCATCCTCTCCGTGCGCAAGGGCGGCCGCGTGGTCATCGCCGGCGACGGCCAGGTCTCGCAGGGTTCGACCGTGATGAAACCCAATGCGCGCAAAGTCCGCCCGCTGGGTGACGGCAGCGTCATCGCCGGGTTCGCCGGCGCCACCGCCGACGCCTTCACGTTGTTCGAGCGGCTGGAAAGCAAGCTCGAGCGCCATCAGGGCCAGCTGCTCCGCGCCGCGGTCGAGCTGGCGAAGGACTGGCGCACCGACAAATATCTCCGCAATTTGGAAGCGATGCTGATCGTCGCGGACAAATCGACGACGCTGATCGTCACCGGCAACGGCGACGTGCTGGAGCCGGAGGGCGGGATCGCCGCGATCGGATCGGGCGGCAATTTTGCCCTCGCCGCCGCGCGTGCGCTGACCGATTACGAGCCCGACGCCGAAGTCATTTGCCGCAAGGCGATGGGCATCGCGGGCGAACTGTGCGTCTACACCAACGACCGCCTGACCATCGAAGCACTCGACGCCGCAGCATGAAATTCCAGATCGACTACGACCCCCGCCGCAACCGCCTCAACGTCGAAATCCGCGACTTCTGGACGGTCGAAACGGTGCGCGATTTCGCCGCCGCCTCGGGTGCGAAGGCTCAGCAAGCCCGCGCGATCCGCGACGATTACGACGTGCTGATCGACTCGCGCGACTTCCCGGTTCAGGCCAATGAGGTCGCCGACCTCTTGCCCCAGATCGCCGAAGGCGGGCTCGCGCTCACCACCGGCCGCGCTGCCTCGGTGGTCGGCAGCCGCCTCAACAAGATGCAGGCCGAGCGCACCCAGAGCCATCCACGCCTGCGCATCTTCATGACCATGGCCGAGGCCGAAGCATGGCTCGCCACAGCGCCCGACGCCGAACTTGAACCGACCGCATCGAACCAGAGAATTTGACCCCCGCCATGAACAACAGCCTCACCCCCAAAGCCATCGTTGCCGCGCTCGATGCGCACATCATCGGCCAGCGCGACGCCAAGCGCGCGGTCGCCGTCGCGCTGCGCAACCGCTGGCGCCGCCAGCAGCTGCGCGCCGATCTGCGCGATGAGGTCACGCCCAAGAACATCCTGATGATCGGCCCGACCGGCTGCGGCAAGACCGAGATCAGCCGCCGTCTGGCGAAGCTCGCCGACGCCCCGTTCGTGAAGGTCGAGGCGACCAAGTTCACCGAAGTTGGCTATGTCGGCCGCGACGTCGAACAGATCGCCCGCGATCTGGTCGAAGAGGCAATCCGCCTCGAACGCGAACGGCGCCGCAGCGCGGTCAAGGACAAGGCCGAGGCCGCGGCCATGACCCGCCTGCTCGACGCGCTGACCGGCAAGGACAGTTCGCAAGCGACCCGCGAAGCCTTCCGCGAGCGCCTCAACTCCGGCCATCTCGACAACACCGAAATCGAGATCGAGGTCGAAGCCACCGGCGGCATGCCCTTCGACATCCCCGGCGCCGGGCCGCAGATGATCAATATCGGCGAAATGATGAAGGGCCTTGGCGGCCCCCAGCTCAAGCGCCGCAAGATGAATGTCCACGCCGCCTGGGCCAAATTGGTCGAGGAAGAAGCCGACAAGCGCCTCGACCAGGACGACGTCGCCCGAGTCGCGCTCGCCGATGCCGAAGCCAACGGCATCGTCTTCCTCGACGAAATCGACAAGATCGCGGTCAGCGACGTGCGCGGCGGCAGCGTCAGCCGCGAAGGCGTCCAGCGCGACCTGCTGCCGCTGATCGAGGGGACCACGGTCGCCACCAAGTACGGCCCGATGAAGACCGACCACATCCTGTTCATCGCCAGCGGCGCATTCCACGTCGCCAAGCCCAGCGACCTGCTCCCCGAGCTTCAGGGCCGCCTGCCGATCCGCGTCGAACTCAAGGGCCTGACCGAGGATGATTTCGTCGCAATCCTCTCCGACACCACGGCATCACTGCCCGAACAGTACCGCGCTCTGATCGGCACCGAGGGCGTGGATGTGAGCTTCACCGAAGACGGCATCCGCGCCGTCGCCCGCATCGCGGCGGAAGTGAATGGTGAGATCGAAAATATCGGCGCCCGCCGCCTCGAGACGGTGATGGAAAAGCTGCTCGAGGAAATCAGCTTCAACGCCGAGGATCGCTCAGGCACCGCCCTCGTCGTGGACGCCGCCTATGTCGACAGCCAGCTCGCCAGCATCGCGCGCAACACCGACCTCAGCCGCTACGTGCTGTAGCGCTCACCTAATCGTCTGCCCGGGCTTGACCCGGGCCAGGGCTTCTTCTGAACTCGCGCGAGGCAAATAAGCCCAGCCCCGGCTCAAGGCCGGGGCGACGAGAAGGAAAGCGAACCGTGAAACTCTGGGCCATCCTAGCCGCGCTGCTCGCAACCCTCCCCGCCGCAGCCCAAAACCGCCCCCCCTGCCGCGAAGTCGCCGACACCCCCCACATCACCATCGCCCCCGACGCAGCGACCCAACTCGCCCAAATCGGCCTCGACCGCACCGCGATCTTCGCCCGGATGCGCGAAACATCGATCCCCGAAACCATGGGCTGCTGGGCGATGCCGGTCGGCAATTTCGATTCGATGCTGGTCTCGGTCGGCATGTCGCAATGGAATTACGGCACCGGCAGTCTGCAACCCGTCCTCACCGCCTGGCGCGACAGCTTCAACAGCCGCCGCCGGTTCAAGCGCACGTTGCACGACCTCGCCCCAACCTACGGCAAGCTCCTCTTCTCCAAGGACTGCCTCAAAACGCCCGTCCGCCAGAAATGCCGCGACGGCATCCTCGCCGCACATGGCGAGGACGGAAAACTCAACCCGACCGCCATCGCCGAACTCACCGCCATCTTCGACCATGACGCGATGCTTCAGGTCCAGACCGACACCTATGTCGCCCTGCTCCTCGAAGTCCGCGCCGAACTCTATCGCCTCTGGCCGACCGGCCCGATCACCGCGCGAAAGGTCAAATGGGCGATCGACACCCGCGTCCAGCAAAAGACCCTGCCCGGCGACGAAGACGCCGCCCGCCTCCGCCGCAAGCTCGCCAATGTGCCGAGCGGCGAACGCGCCGCCAAACTCAAGGCCATGCTCGCCTGGTATCAGGGGCTCAGCGAAGCAGTCGACCAGGACGGCGTCAGCCGCGACTATGCGTGGAACGTGGCGCAATGGACCTGTCTGATCGACGCCGGCCAGATCGACGACGAACAGTTCGAACTGCTCCATTTGACCTATCTGCGCAGCCGCACCGCCACCGGCAATGCGGGCCGCTGGCAAGCCCTCACCTTCTCCCGCCGCGCCAAGATCATCCTCGGCACCGGCAGCGTGAGTGGGGTCCGGGACGGCGGTTGCCCCGCCGCCCCGTCGCCCGCCGCAGGTTAGAACCGCGTCCGCAGCCCGAACATCACCGTCCGCCCCTCACCGGGATGGAAGATCGCGCTGGCGGGCTTCGCCGGGTCCGGCGGCGTGGTCCCACGATAAGCCTGAATCGCCGCCGACTGATCCGACACATAATGTTTGTCGGTCAGGTTGCGGGCATCGGCGAACAACGTCACCCCACCCAACTCGAACCCGGCGCCGATGCCCAGCAACGCATAGCCCGGCACCTTCAGCGTGTTGCGATAATCCGCCCAGGTCGATTGCGGCCGCCAGTCGAGATTCGGCTCGACGAACACCCCGCTCCCGCCCTCGTACCGCAGCGACGCGCGATAGCTGTGCACCGGTGCGATCGGCAGCCGGTTGTCGCCATACACCGCATCCCCATCGAACCGGAAGTCCGACAACGCATAGGTCTGGCGCAGCCGCAGCTTGCCCTCCGACCCGTCGAGGATCCACCAGTCCAGGCTCGCCTCGATCCCCTGATGCACCGTCTTGTCGGCATTGAAGATGGTCGAGGGAATCGTCGGCGACGTCAGGAAGCTCAGCAACTCCCCCTTCACCCACGCGCGATAGGCGGTGACATCCCACGCCACCGCGCCGCTACGCCCGCGCGTCCCGATCTCCGCGGTCCACGCCCGCTGCGGGTCGAGCGGCACGAACACCGATCCCAGCAGGTTCGTCTGCGCGAGCGCCCCGAAATGCGGCGGCTCCACCGACCGCGTGACATTGGCATAAACCTGCGCGTCCCCGGTTTCGTAGAGCAGCCCCACACGCGGCGCGAGCCACTCAAAGTCCTGCTCCGCAGTGCGCCCATTCAACCGGTTCAGATAATCGCGCCCGGCATGGCCCCAGCTCGCCCCGCCGACCAGCGCCAGGCCCTCGGTCACGAACAGCCGGCCCTCGGCAAACAGGTCGAGTGCATTGGCCATCTGCCGCGCATCGCCGATCCGCGGCCCCTGATTGCTCGCGGCATTGACGAACAGATCCTGCTCGCCCCCGCCCTCGCGATAGAATGCGCCGAAGAACAGGTCGGCCTTCATGCCGCCCAGCTCACCCTTCCAGTCGAACCGCCCGAACGCGCCCTGCGTATCGGTGTCCTGGATGATGAAGATGCCGACCGGATGGTACAGGTCGGTCTGCGTCGCATAGACCCCGCCCTCGAACGTCAGCGCATCGGTCAGCCGCAGCCGCGTCTGCAGCGTGCCGCGAAATGTCCCCAGATTGCGCCGCTGGTTCTGCGACACCGCCGTCGTCCCCGCCGCACGCGGATTGGTCAGCGCCTGATCCAGCGTCACCGTCCCCGGCACGCCCTGATAGACATCGGCGGCATAGAGGATCGCGCGCACCTCATTCCCGTCACCAAAGCTGTAGCCAAGGTTGAGCGTGCCCCGGATCTGGTCCTGATAGCCCTGCACGCGATAGCCATCGGTGTGGAACGCGTTGACCCCGGCATAGAAATCGAACGCGCCCGACTTGCCCGCAACCTGCGCGACGCCGCGCACCGTGTCGTCGGTCCCGGCCTCGACGCGGATCAGCACCGGCGACTGCGCGGTCTTGCCGTTGGGCGTCACGAAGTTGATCGCCCCGCCCAGCTGCGCCCCACCAAAGCGCAGCGCATTGCCGCCCTTATAGACTTCGACAAAGCGCGCCCCCAGCGGGTCGATCTTCTGAAAGTCCGAAAAGCCGTCGGCATCGGCGAACGGCACGCCGTCCTGCGCGAGCAGCACGCCGCGCTGGTGGAAGCTCTGGTCCAGCCCCGATCCACGGATCGACAGCCGCCCTTCCTCGCCATAGCGCTTCTGCGCCAGCACGCCCGGCACGTCGCGCAAAATGTCCGGCGTCCCGACCGCAAAGCGATCCTCATAGGCTTCGGCGGCTACCACCGACACCGACCCCGGCGTCCGCGCCAGCCGCTCGCGCGCCTCGGCAACGACGGGCGGGTCTTCGGGATTGGCCTTGGCGGTGACGATAATCACCGGCACCTGATCGCTGTCATTGGCGAACGCCGGCGTCGCAAGGCAAGTGGCCGCAAGCAGCGCGGCCGCAAATTCAGTCTTCATGATATGGGTATTCCTGATCGGCGCGCAGGATCGTCGTCCCGCACGCTGGTTCGTGTAAGGTTACGAAAAGATCAGTAAATCAGCGGCGGCCCGCGCATCGGCGGCCACAACTGCCGCGCCCGATCGACGCGCACCACCGCAACGCCGACAAACCCCAGCGCCAGGATAAACGCCAGCGCCCCGGCCAGCAGCACCGGGTCCACGCCCGGCATCATATCCAGCCCCAGCCCGGCAAAGGCGCACGGCTGCCCCGCCGCCCGCGTCGCGCCATCTTGCTTGGCCGGCATCCCCGGCACGTCGATCTCGACTTGCTGCTGGCCCATGCCGGTACAGACCATCACGACGATCTTGCCCGCCTGTTCGACCGGCATGAACCCCGCCGGCACGGCGAGCTTCATCGCCAGCGCCAGCACGATCAGCGCGGCGGCACACCAACGATGCGAAAGGATCAGCCCCCGGAACACGAGGGCGCGGTTAGCGACTGGAAACCCGCCTGTCATCCGCTAAAGGAACCGACAAAAGTAGACAGGGACAGGCAATGGCTACGATCAAGACCGACGACCTCATCGACAGCGTCGCCGACGCGCTTCAGTTCATCAGCTACTACCACCCGATGGACTATATCCGCGCGCTGGGCGTCGCCTATGAGGCCGAACAGTCCCCCGCCGCCAAGGACGCGATCGCCCAGATCCTGACCAACAGCCGCATGTGCGCAGAGGGGCATCGCCCGATCTGTCAGGACACCGGCATCGTCAACGTCTTCGTCAAATGGGGCATGGACTGCCAACTCGACGAGCGCCACCGCAGCCTTCAGGACGTGGTCGATGAAGGCGTCCGCCGCGCCTATCTCCACCCCGAAAACAAGCTGCGCGCCTCGGTCCTCGCCGACCCCGCCTTCACCCGCCGCAACACCCGCGACAACACCCCCTGCGTGCTGCACGTCGAGATGGTCGCCGGCGACAAGATCCATATCGACGTCGCGGCCAAGGGCGGCGGGAGTGAGAACAAGTCCAAGTTCAAGATGATGAACCCCAGCGACTCGATCGTCGACTGGGTACTCGAAATGCTCCCCCAGATGGGTGCCGGCTGGTGCCCGCCCGGCATGCTCGGCATCGGCATCGGCGGCACGGCGGAGCATTGCGTCCTGCTAGCCAAAAAGGCGCTTATGGAACAGATCGACATGGCCAGCCTCAAGCAGCGCGGCCCGCAGAATGACCTAGAAGCGCTGCGCATCGAGATTTTCGACAAGGTCAACGCACTCGGCATCGGCGCACAGGGCCTTGGCGGCCTTGCCACCATCCTCGACGTCAAGATCATGGACGCCCCCTGCCACGCCGCGGGCAAGCCGGTCGCGATGATCCCCAACTGCGCCGCCACCCGCCACGCGCACTTCACCCTCGACGGCAGCGGTCCCGCCTATCTCGAAGCGCCCAAGCTGGAGGAATGGCCGAACGTCAACTGGACCCCCGACAAGGCCGCGATCCGCGTCGACCTCGACGCGCTCACGCCCGAAGTCGTCCAGAGCTGGAAGCAAGGCGACCGCCTCCTCCTCAACGGCAAGATGCTCACCGGCCGCGACGCCGCGCACAAGCGCATCGCCGACATGCTCGCGGCGGGCGAACCCCTGCCGGTCGAGTTCAAGGGCCGCGTCATCTATTATGTCGGCCCGGTCGATCCGGTCGGTGAAGAGGTCGTCGGCCCCGCCGGCCCCACCACCGCGACCCGCATGGACAAATTCACCCGCATGATGCTCGACCAGGGCCTGCTCGCGATGGTCGGCAAGGCCGAACGCGGCCCCGCCGCCACCGACGCGATCCGCGAGGCCAAGAGCGCCTATCTGATGGCCGTCGGCGGCGCCGCCTACCTCGTCGCCCGCGCGATCAAGGGCTCCAAGGTCGTCGGCTTCGAAGACCTAGGCATGGAAGCGATCTACGAATTCGAGGTGCAGGACTTCCCGGTGACGGTCGCGGTGGATGCGGAAGGCAACAACGTCCACCAACTCGCGCCGCTGGTATGGCGCGACAAGATCGCGAAGGAAAAGCTGCTAGCCTGACCCGTCGCCCCGGCGCAGGCCGGGGCCGCCAGAGGCAAGAGCAACCCCCTCGACAAACCTTCCCGCCAAACTACCGTCGCCCCGGCGAAGGCCGGGGCCGCCACGTTGGACAGGTCACCGCCAAGCCACATAGCGGCCCCGGCCTGCGCCGGGGCGACGCGGGGGACCAGGCGATGGAAAAGGGCGGCTACACCTACATCGTCACCGACCGCCCCTTCGGAGTCCTCTACACCGGCGTGACGTCAGACCTCGCCGCCCGCGCAACCGCCCACCGCGACGGCAAAGGCTCCAAATTCGCCAGGACATGGGACTACACCCGCCTCGTCCTGATCGAACATCACGATCGCATCGAAGACGCCATCGCCCGCGAAAAAGCCCTCAAGAACTGGAAACGCGCGTGGAAACTGCGCCTGATTTCCGAGCATAACCCGAGCTGGGACGATCTGTGGCACACGCTGAATTGCTAGGCATTCCCGACCAACATGGCGGCCCCGGCCTTCGCCGGGGCGACGAATCCCCCCGTCGCCCCTCACCCGTCGCCCCGGCGAATGCCGGGGCCGCCACGTTGAACGCGACTCCCCCTCCCCACATGACCAGCCCATGATCACCTCCCCCATCTGGCTCGCCGCCACCCTCTTCGCAGCGATCTTCCAACCCTGGCGCACCGCCATCCAACGGCGCGTCAGCCGTGACCTGTCGATCAACGCGGCAGGACTGGTCCGCTACCTCTACGGCCTCCCCTTCGCGCTCGCGATGATGGCGGCCTATCAGTTCGCCCTGTTCCCCGCCGCGTTCCCCACGCTCGGCCCGTGGTTTCTCGCCTATTGCATCAGCGGCGGCCTCGCCCAGATCGTCGCCACCAATCTGCTGCTGATGGCGTTCGACCAGCGCAATTTCGTGGTCGGCACCGCCTATTCAAAGACCGAAGCGGTGCAGGGTGCGCTGCTGTCGATCGTCCTGCTCGGCGAGCATCTCGCGCCGCTCAGCTGGCTCGGCATCGCGCTGGGCGTCGTCGGCGTGATGATCCTCTCAGCAGGCGGCAAGCGGATGTCGCCCGGCGAACTGCTTCGCGCGCTCGGCCAGCCCGGTGCGCGCTTCGGCATCGCCTCGGGCTTCTTCTTCGCGCTCACCGCCATCGCGATCCGCAGCGCGACGGTTCAGGTCGCGACCAGCGATCCGATCCGCGCCGCACTGATCGTCCTCGCCGTCACCGTCGCGCTCCAGACCGTCATGCAGGGCGCGTTCCTCGTCTGGCGCGAGCGCGATCAGGTCGGCCCGGTGCTGCGCAGCTGGCGCGTGTCCGGCCAGGTCGGGCTGCTCTCCGCGCTCGGCTCGGCTTGCTGGTTCACCGGCTTCGCCACAGCCCCGGTCGCCCTGGTCCGCGTCGTCGGCCAGATCGAGGTCGCCTTCACCATCGCCTTCGGCCATTTCTACCTCGGCGAGCGCGTATCGCGCAGCGAAGTCACGGGACTGGTGCTCGTCACCGCCGGGGTCGTCGCGGCGTTAGCGGGAACACTCTAGCCGCGTACGGGCACCCGCCCGACCATCGCCTCACCCGCGGGTTGAGATCGCGCCGTCACGCGATACACTCGCCCCGAACCACACCGGGGGATCGGATGAAGCTCACCACCATCGCGCTGGCCGCCACCGCACTCGCCCTGACCGGCGCCCAGCCGGCGGTGGCGCAATATTTCGACGGCCTCAAGGGCAAGAAGCTCCGCACCGCGATCACGACCGCGCAGGCGTACCCCTTGGGCAGCGAGAAAAACCCGGTCCGCGCCAAGGGGCCGGAGGGCGAGCGCGCCTATCTCGCCCGCCTGCGCTGCGCCGATGGTAACGCCCCCGCGTTCGAACGGCTCGGCAGCACCGGCATCGGCCCCTATCGCAATATCCTCGACCTCTACACCGTCCAATGCGCCGGCGCCGCGCCACTGTCGGTCTATATCGACATGTACCACAAGCATGCGGAGCCTGCCCCGGTCCCCGGCTTCACCATCGTCGCGCCCTGAGGATCGGCATGGAGCGGATCGACCTCATCTGCCCCCACGCCCCGGTCAACGCCGCCACCCGGCTCAAGGCGGCGATGGAGGGGGTGACACCCGACTCCCCGCAATGCGTGCTCGGCAGCGGGACCGAGCATGACATGACCCTGTGGGTCCACCGCCCCAATTTCCGCAACGACATGAAGACCCGCCTGGTCGCGACGATGCAGCCGCACGCCGGCGGCACCCGCATTCGCGGGCGACTGGGCGGGCCGCGCAGCGTGTTCGTGTTCTTCGGCTGCTGGTTCGGCTTCGTGTCGCTGTTCCTGGTGATCGGCCTCACCATGCTCGCCGCCTCGTTCGCCGAGGGGGTCGGACTTCACGCGCTGATGTTCGTCGTCGTGCCCGTCTTCATGCTGGCAGTCGGCGGCTTCATCCTGTGGGTCGGCAACAGCCACGCGCGCAGCGACCGCGCCGCGATCCTCGCCTTCCTCCACCAAACGCTCGCCACCCGCCCGTTCAGCAGCCGCGACCTCTAGCGATAGACGATCCGCACCTTCCCCGCCGCCTCAACCGCCACCCGCCGCGCGCTATCCACGTCCCCCGCCAGCGCCAGCGCGACCCCCATCCGGCGATAAGGCCGCGTCGTCGGCTTCCCAAAGATCCGCACGTCCACCTCCCCGCCCTCGACCGCCAGCGCCTCGGCCAGCCCGTCATAGCCCGGCCCTTCACTGTCCCGATCAGCCAGGATCACCGCCGAAGCCGCCGCCCCGCGCAGCACCACCTCTGGCACCGGCAGCCCCAGCACCGCGCGCGCATGCAGGTCGAACTCGGTCAAATTTTGCGAGATCAGCGTCACCATCCCCGTGTCATGCGGACGCGGCGACAGCTCGCTGAAGATCACCTCCTCGCCCTTCACAAAGAACTCGACCCCGAACAGCCCGTACCCGCCCAGATCGTCGACCACCGCCCGCGCCATCTCCTGCGCCGCCGCGATCGCCGCCGGGGTCATCGCCGCCGGCTGCCAGCTTTCCTGATAGTCGCCCCGCTCCTGCCGATGCCCGATCGGCGGACAGAACACGACGCCCGCGCGCGTCCGCACAGTCAGCAACGTGATCTCATAATCGAAGTCGACAAACTCCTCGACGATCACCCGCCGCCGGTCGCCGCGCATATTCGCCACCGCATAGTCCCACGCCGCCTCGAGGCTCCCCGCGTCGCGCACCGTCGTCTGCCCCTTGCCCGAAGAGGACATGACCGGCTTGATCACGCACGGCAGGCCGGTGTGCTCGGCCCCCGCCAGCACCTCCTCCAGGCTCTCGGCATAGCGGTAGCGCGACGTGCGCAGCCCCAGCTCCACCGCCGCCACTTCGCGGATCGCATCGCGGTTCATCGTCATCATCGTCGCGCGGGCGGAAGGTACCACCGTCACCCCCGCCGCCTCGACCTCAGCCAGCACTTCGGTCCGGATCGCCTCGATCTCCGGCACCACCAAATCGGGCGCGTGCCGATCGATTGCCGCGCGCAGCGCATCGCCGTCGAGCATCGAAAACACCTCGCACCCGTCCGCCACCTGCATCGCCGGCGCGCCCGCATAACTGTCGCACGCAATCACCTGCGCCCCCAGCCGTTTGGCCGAGATCACAAACTCACGCCCCAGTTCCCCGGAGCCCAGCAACAGGATTTTCGCGGTAAAGGTCATGGCATCCACTCATCGGCAAGGGTGTCCCCGCCGCCTCGCACATCCCCCAAGCAGCCGCAAACGGCAATCGAGCGACAACGGAACAGGCCCATCAATCCTCCCCCGCCAGGGGGAGGTGGCACGCGCAGCGTGACGGAGGGGGAGGAAGCACACGGCAAGAGGCTCAAGCTCACAGCCGTCCTCCCCCTCCGTCGCCTACGGCGCCACCTCCCCCTTGCGGGGGAGGATTTAAAGACGTCGCCCCAGCAGCCCCCTCACGGCACCAGCCCCTCACGCTCCCCCGCCAGCACCGCGCGCTCAAACTCCTGCCACGCGTCGGCCCGCACGATCGCCTCACGCCGCCGCCCCTGCGCGATCCGGTCCAGCGCCTTCAGCAACGCCGTGTCGGTCTCGTCGCGCGTCGCAAACTCCGGCACCGTCCGCGCCTTCGCCGCCACCACCCGCTCCGCCTGCCGCGCCGCCTGTTCGCGGACCAGCAACGTGCGCAGCAGCGTCTCCGAATAGCGCCGCCGCGTCCCCGTCACCTTGCCGCCCTGCACGATCTCCTCGTCCCAGCCCTCGACCGCGCGCTCCCACGCCACCTGCTCGAGGCACGGCAGCGACCGCGCCAGCGCCGCCGCGCACGCCGCCGCAAAGTCGGGAGACTTCATCTTCAGCCGCGTCACCGCGCTACGCGATATCCCCACCCGCTGCGCCGCTTCCGTAATCGCGCCCGTCTCGCTCAGCGCACGCAAGAACGCCCGCTTCCGCACCGCCGACCACCCGTCCCAGCGTTCGCGCGGCCCGGTCTCCTCAGGTGGCGCGCCGCGCCGCGCAATCCACTCCGCCTGCCACTCGGCGACCATCGCGTCCCAGCGCGCCTTGAAGTCCACCCGCCGCTGCCGCCGTTTATAGGCCGACCCGACACACCGCCCGACAGCATCCGCCGCCGCCCGCGCCGTCCCGGTCTGCCGCAGCGCCAGCAAAAACGCCGTCTCGGTATCCTGCGTCCACCGCATATAAGGTCGCTTGATCATCCCCCACCCCGTCCGTCACGTTGAGGGGAAACCAGTTATACGCGACGGGGCTTGTAGGAAAGAACATTTTGGGAACAGATTAATCGATCCGATCGATTGCCACTTTACCGGTTTTCACATCGATCACTCTGCCACCGTCATATCCAAGGACACCTGGAACAGGTACTAGACGGTTGATAAGCCCCGCACCGGGGTGGAAGAACTTCCCAACGGCGTGATAATCTGCGGGGACAATTTTCCTCCCGCTTAGTCCAGCGGGAACGCTGTCGCCGGTCCGCACTGGACGCACAGTGCCAGCCGCGAGATACAAAAAGCCATCACTGCTCGGCCCGAATCCGGTTTCACTCGCCAATTCAGGAATGACCGACTTGGTCTTGGCCTGATCGAAGAGCAGAAAGCCCAGATCGACAATCTCGCCTGCCTTTGCTTCAAACCCCACCGTTCCCAGACAGAAGCAAACATGCAGACCGGATTCGAAACCAGCGCCCAACGTCACACCGTACAACACGTACTGGGCGGCCGGAACCTCGACCAGATATGTCCGATCAACCCCATCCTGCGCGATCAAGTTTTTGTGCGGAATATGCTCCACATTCGAACCGTCGAGCCAATACAGAAATAGATTCTCGATCGTCGGCTTAGCCCAGACCCCGGAAAAGCTCGATTCCCGATCTTTCTCGCCCTTCAATTTGGCTTTGTTGTAATTCTCGACCCACTTCGGCTTCCAATCCTGAAAAGTCTTTTCCTTGACTGCGAGATACGCGCTCACCTCTGCATCCGTAGGAACTCGCAAGAAGATGGGTTCGTGACTATGCACGCCTTTCGGACGATGCGTCCGAAACAGGATGTACGCCTTGTCGCTGCTGACGCTGGACAGGGTCTCAGGTGTGACCGGCCGCATATGAACCGAACGATCTTTTGCCGCTGCAACAGGCGCGACCAGAAATGCTGCAAAGAGCAACGTGAGAAACCGCATCACTTGGACTCCGGAAGGGGCTCTGCATCTGGTGCGCCCATCGCAGCGATCTTCGCTTGGATCGCGATCGACTTCAGCGAGTATCCGTCAATGATCTTCTCCCATGTCGCCTCCGCAACTGGATATCGCTTATATCCGCGTGGCTCCATGCATCGGCGCATCCGCGATAACCGCGCGCGCCGATCAAGCGACTTTGATACAAGGCCGCCAATTAAACTGTCGCTTCCAGCAAAAGCCGACTGCCCGCGATCCACTCCCTGCCTGCCGTTCCAGTGAACAAAGAGCGGAAGCATATTTCCGTATCCATAGGCCGGTAGAAATTTGTAACATTCGAATAGATCGAGATACGCTTCTTTATAAATCACACCCGGCTTGTAGAAATAAAAGTTCTTCCATCCGGATTGAACAACCTTGGGATCACGTCCCCCTACCAAAATGGGGACTTCTACTGTCTCCGGATCTGGAATAGCGACGTCTTGCTGGGCAATCGCCGGATCAATCAGAAAAATCGATCCGCTGAATAAAACACACAGACAAGATAATCTAACGCCCATCGACCACCCCCTCGTTTCATCTAGCGCGAGCTCGACAGGCAAGGCAACCCGCCCATCCCGGCAAGTGCCCACCTCACCCAAACGCCCCCACCACAGTCTCAATCGGCAGAAACAACGTCCGACTCTCCTCCGGAAACTCCAGAAACTCCGCGCAGCGCAGGTAAAACCCCCGCGCCGCCTCACTCTTCGCCTGCACCATCACCGCCCCGATCCCGATGCTCTGCGACGCCACCGCGATCCGGCGCAGAGCGTCGGCCAGCATGTCCGCCCCGATCCCGCGCCCGGCATAGTCGCGATCGACCGCCAGCCGCCCAATCACCGACACCGGCACGAAATTGGGCGCATTGCGCCGCAGCTTGCCCGGCACCGCCGCCCGCGCCACCGACCCCGCCGAAATACAGAAATAGGCGACCACCCGATCGCCGTCGCAAACGACATAGCTGCGCGAAAACCGGCTCTCATTGTCCAGCGCGCGGTGCTGCAGCCAGTCGTTCAGTGCGGGTTCGCCGCAATCGAACCGGCTCAGATCATGGCCCGCATTCAATGGAACCGGAGCTGCCAACGCCATCGCGAGGACCGCTCAGCCTTCCCATGCCGGCTTGCGCCGCAACAGCGCGCGCAGCTTCGGCCCCGGCGCAGGCGGATTGTCGAGCGCATCGACAAACGCATCATAGCGCGCCGCATCCAGCGCAAACAGCCGCTGGTCCAGCAGCACGTCGATCGCCTGCGCCCGCGCGCTGTCCACCATGAACTCGGTCCGCGTCTTCCCCAGCACCGCCGCCGCCTCGTCGATCAACGCGCGCGTCTGCGCCTCGATGCGCAGGTTGATGCTGCCCTTGGCCTCGGCAGAGCGGCCCGGCGGGTCGATGGGGGCGTGCTTCGTCATGCAAGAAAGCTAGTAAAGTGTATATACAATGTCAATACGGCACCCAATTCCTCCCCTGCGCAGCAGGGGAGGGGGACCATGCGAAGCATGGTGGAGGGGCCGCCGCGAAGACGGCGGAATTTTGCCGAGCTGCTCACGGCCGTCTACGCGGCCGCCCCTCCACCACGCCCTTCGGGCGCGGTCCCCCTCCCCTGAGCAAGCTCAGGGGAGGAATGCCAAACCTCAGCTCCCCTTATACCCCCCAACAAATTCCCCACCCCTCCCCACACCCCCTCCCCTTCCCCCCACGCCCCCTCCCTGCTATCGGCCACGCGAATCTTCGCATTCGCACACCGGCGCGCTCGTGCGGCATTTTGCCGCCTCCCCGTGACGCCCGGCGTCAACAGAACAGGGAAAGGGACCCGCACATGACAGCCATCGGCCAGGACAGCCTCGGGACGCGCGACACGCTCACCGTCGGCGGCAAGAGCTATTCCTATTACAGCTTTGCCAAGGCGGCCGAGAAGCTCGGCGACGTCAGCCGCCTGCCCTTCAGCATGAAGGTGCTGCTGGAGAATATGCTCCGCTTCGAAGACGGCGTGACCGTCAGCACCGACGACGCTCAGGCGATCGTCGACTGGCAGAACAACCCGCGCGCACCCGAGCGCGAGATCCAGTATCGCCCCGCGCGCGTGCTGATGCAGGATTTCACCGGCGTCCCCTGCGTGGTCGATCTGGCCGCGATGCGCGACGCGATGAACGCGCTCGGCGCGGATGCGTCGAAGATCAATCCTCAGGTGCCCGTCCACCTCGTCATCGACCACTCGGTCATGGTCGACGAATTCGGCACGCCGCAGGCGTTCGAAGAGAATGTCGAGCTGGAATATCAGCGCAACATGGAGCGCTACGACTTCCTGAAGTGGGGCAGCAAGTCGCTCGACAATTTCAAGGTCGTCCCTCCCGGCACCGGCATCTGCCATCAGGTGAACCTTGAGAATATCGCGCAGGCGGTGTGGTCCTCGACCGACGCCAATGGCGATCTGGTCGCTTATCCGGACACCTGCGTCGGCACCGACAGCCACACCACGATGATCAACGGCCTGGGCGTGCTCGGCTGGGGCGTCGGCGGGATCGAGGCGGAGGCCGCGATGCTCGGTCAGCCGGTGTCGATGCTGATCCCCGAAGTCGTCGGCTTCAAATTCACCGGCAAGCTGCGCGAAGGCATCACCGCGACCGATCTGGTGCTGACCTGCACCCAGATGCTGCGCGCCAAGGGCGTGGTCGGCCGCTTCGTCGAATATTTCGGCCCGGGCCTCGGCTCGCTCAGCCTCGCCGACCGCGCGACGCTCGCCAACATGGCGCCCGAATATGGCGCGACCTGCGGCTTCTTCGGCATCGACGACAAGACGCTCGACTACATGCGCCTCACCGGCCGCAGCGACGAGAATGTCGCGCTGGTCGAAGCCTATGCCAAGGCACAGGGCTTCTGGATCGACCCTGATCTTGAGCCGGTGTTCACCGACGTGCTCGAACTCGACCTCGACACCGTCCAGCCCTCGCTCGCCGGCCCCAAGCGCCCGCAGGACAAGGTGCTGCTCGGCTCGGTCGACGACGTGTTCAACGCCGACCTCGTTTCGGTGTACAAGAAGGATGAGCCGGTCCGCGTGCCGGTCGAGGGCCGCGATCACGATATCGGCGACGGCGACGTCGTCATCGCCGCGATCACCAGCTGCACCAACACCTCGAACCCCGACGTCCTCGTCGCCGCCGGCCTCGTCGCCAAGAAGGCGGTCGAAAAGGGCCTGAAGCCCAAGCCGTGGGTCAAGACCTCGCTCGCGCCCGGGTCACAGGTCGTGACCGACTATCTGGAGAAGGCCGGGCTTCAGACCTATCTCAACCAGGTCGGCTTCAACCTCGTCGGCTATGGCTGCACCACCTGCATCGGCAATTCCGGTCCCTTGGCCGAGCCGATCAGCAAGGCGATCAACGCCAACGACATCGTCGCCGCGTCGGTCCTGTCGGGCAACCGCAACTTCGAAGGCCGCGTGTCGGCCGATGTCCGCGCCAACTTCCTCGCCTCGCCGCCGCTGGTCGTCGCCTATGCGCTCAAGGGCACCGTGGTTCAGGATTTCATCACCACCCCGATCGGAACGGGCTCGGACGGCGCGCCCGTGTATTTGAAGGACATCTGGCCTTCGAATGACGAAATCCGCTCGGTCATCGACGGCGCGATCAGCCGCGACATGTTCGTTTCAAGATATTCGACCGTCTTTACCGGCGACGCCCGCTGGCAGGCGATCGACGTCACCGGCACCGCCACCTACAGCTGGCGCGCCGGCTCGACCTACGTCGCAAATCCCCCGTATTTTGAGGGACTTACGATGACCCCGGCGCCGGTGATGGACATCATCGAGGCCAAGCCGCTGGCGATCTTCGGCGATTCGATCACCACCGACCACATCTCCCCCGCCGGCTCGATCAAGGCCGACAGCCCTGCCGGTAAGTGGTTGATGGAACACCAGGTTTCCCGCGCAGACTTCAACAGCTACGGCGCCCGCCGCGGCCACCACGAAGTCATGATGCGCGGCACCTTCGCCAATATCCGCATTAAAAATCAGATGCTTGACGGCGTCGAAGGCGGCATGACCAGCTATCACGGCGAAATCATGCCGATCTACGACGCAGCGATGCGCCATAAGGCCGACGGCACCCCGCTGGTCGTCATCGGCGGCAAGGAATATGGCACCGGATCGTCGCGCGACTGGGCGGCAAAGGGCACGAATCTCCTTGGAGTCCGGGCGGTTATCGTCGAAAGCTTCGAGCGCATCCACCGTTCGAACCTGGTCGGCATGGGCGTCCTCCCGCTCCAGTTCGCTGAGGGCGTGACCCGCGAAACGCTCGGCCTCAAGGGCGACGAGACCTTCACCATCACCGGCGTGTCGGCCCTCCGCCCGCGTCAGGAGGTCGAGGTCAAGCTCACCCGCGCCGACGGCAGCACCGAGACGTTCCTGACCCGCTGCCGCATCGATACCGTCAACGAGCTGGAATATTTCCTCAACGGCGGCATCCTCCAGTACGTGCTGCGCAAGCTCGCGGCATGATCTGCATGGCGCTCCCGTTGTTCGCGGCCGGGCTTTGCCTCGACCGCGATCCGGGAGCGCCATGGATCAAATTCGAGACCAAGGGGCAGGCGCCGGTCTTCGTCGATCCGACCAGCGTGAGGGATGAGGGCGGAGAGAAGGTGATCCGCCTGCTCGACACCGCCGAAACCCCGGCGACCAGCGACGTTTACATCGACCTGTCGGTCTCGTGCACGACGCGTCACGCAATGATGATCCGCCTGACCGAGGCAAAATCGGGCAAGGCGACAGACATAGCGCCGGAAAACCGCGAACCAGTCGATCCCGATGACGCGTTCATGCGTAAACTGATCGACTTCGTATGTGACGGAAAGCCACTTAAATGATTCGCGCTGCCATGGCCCTTGGCGTCATCGCCTTCGCCCTGCCCGCCGACGCGCAGACGTGGAAGCCGGTCCCCGGCGCCGCCAATGCCTCGCTGTCGATCGATACCGCGGGGATCAAGCGTGAGGGGAAATGGCGCGTCTTCCGGACCCGCACCACTGCGCTCGGCATGGAAGGGACGATCATCGGCACCGTCGCCATGGACTGCGCCGCTGGGGTCACCGAACTGCGCGGCCAGCGCCTGCTCGCGCGCGGCAAGCTCGTGCGTGAACGCGTCTTCCCGGTCGCGAAACGCCCGCGTCAGAAAATCCCGAACCCCGCAAAGGACCCCGCGTTCCGGATGGTCTGCGGCCGCTAAACTGACCTAACGTCGCGCCATCACCGCAATCCGATCCGCCAGATCATTGTTGCGCACCGTCACGGCATCCCGCGACCAGTTCCCCACGAACGTCGTCGATTCCTTGAACCCGGGCGACAGCCACGCCTTGTTGCCCTCGATCACCAGCCCGGCGGAACTGTGCTTTACGCCCTCGGGCGCAACCGCGATCATGGTGCCGTAGTTGTCCTTCGCCGGCCCCTGCTCGAACGCATTGCCTGCGATGCGGCCCGATGCGCCGTTCGACAGGTCGATCGCGTAATTGGTGTTGCGGCCAAGGCTGTCGTCGAAGCTGGAGTTGAGGATTTCGACCCTTGGCGCCCGCACCTTCACATAATGCCCGCCAGTGCCGCGCTCGAACCGCGATTCAACGACCTTCAGGCTCCCATAATTGCCGACATAGATCGCATGCGCGCCATTGCCGGTCGGATCCTTGCCCAGACCCGCGAAGGTCGAACGCTCGACAACGATGCTCCCGCGCGGATCGCTGGCGGTCAGGATGCCGCACTGGCCGTCAATAAACATCGCGTTGGTGACGTGGAGGTTGCCCGTCTCCAGCCGAATGCCGGCGCCATTCCCATCCTCGACCAGCGTGCGCATGAACACGATGCCGTCCACCTTCGCGCCGCGCCCGCGCAAGACGAGCGTCGCCTTGCCCTCACAGATTGCCCGGTCGAACACCGATTTGCCGGGCACCTGTGCGACATAGGTGATGTCGCCCGCCTCCTGCACCGCGCACTCGCCATAGCGGCCCGGCGCGATACGGATGGTGCCGCGGCGTTCGCCGATCGCCGTCACCGCTTCCTGCAGGCTCGAGAAGGACTGGCCGGTCTCTTCGATCTTAAATGGCGCATCTTGCCCCTGCGGCAGCGCCGGGGCGGTGGTGGAGAGCAAGGCAGCGGCGAGGGCGAAAAGGCGCATGGGAAGGACTCCGGCGATGTGCCGGAAGATATGCGCGTCGAACGTTAAAAAGCCCCTCCCATGCTCGGGAGGGGCTTGATCGGTTCAGGCGTCCGCAGTCTCTTTGGTCAACGCCGCCTTGATCGCATTGATGAACGCCGGGATGTCGTCGGGATTGCGGCTGGTGATCAGATTGCCGTCCACGACGACCTCTTCATCCACCACCGTCGCACCGGCATTTTCCAGATCAGTGCGCAGGCTCGGCCAGCTCGTCGCGCGCTTGCCGTCCACGATATCGGCTTCGATCAGCAGCCATGGGGCGTGGCAGATCGCGGCGACGGTCTTCCCATCATCGAAGAACTCCTGGATCAGGCCGATGGTGGTGTCGTCCATTCGCAGCGTGTCGGGATTGTGGACGCCGCCCGGCAGCACCAGCGCGTCGAAATCCTCGCTATCCACGTCGGTGACCAGCGTGTCGGGCGTGATGCTCTCGCCCTTCTCTCCACCACTCTCGCCCGTGATCGGGTCCATCTTCAGCGACGCCAGCGTCACCTGAACGCCCGCGTCGAGCAGTGCCTGGCGCGGCTTCATCAGTTCGGAATCCTCGAACCCGTCGGTTGCGATCATCAGCACGCGTGCCTGGGAAAGCTCGGTCATCATTCTATCTCCTCATGGGGTTGCCCCCTCAACAGGTCAGGTGCGACGCGGTTCCGGAACGATGCGGCGGGATGCGCATTGATCCGCCATGACGAGGGCGAAATGAGCGGCAAATTGCGATATTGCGACGATGGAACACCCGGCATCACCCGACGGGCGGTGCGCGGGGGATGGGGCTATTGGGATGCGGACGGCAAGCGCATCACCAATCGCGACGAGATCGACCGGCTGAACGCCATCGCCCTGCCCCCGGCCTATATCGACGCATGGTATTGCCCGCACGCTGACGGCCATTTGCAGGCGACCGGGATCGATGCCCGCGGCCGCAAGCAATATCGCTACCACCCCGATTTCCGCGCCGCGCAGGAGGCGGCGAAGTACGACCGCTGCGCCAGCTTCGGCCAACGCCTTTCCCGCCTGCGCGCCAAGATCGAGGTGGATCTGCGCAAGCGCGCCCTGACCCGTGACCGCGCGGTCGCCGCCGTCGTCCGCCTGCTCGACCTTGGCCATGTCCGCGTCGGGAATGAGGGCTATGCCAAGGCGAACAAGAGCTTCGGCGCGACGACACTGCGCCGCCGCCACGCCAAACTGGAGGGGCGCAGCCTCAAGCTGCAATATCGCGCCAAATCCGGCCGGACCCGCGTGCTGCGGATTACCGACGGCAGCCTGATCGGCTTCGTCAAAAAGTGCCAGGACCTGCCCGGTCAGCATCTGTTCGGCTGGCTCGACGATGCCGGTGTGGCGCATCCCGTCACGTCCAGCGACGTCAACGCCTATATCCGCGACGCGATGGGGGACGATTTCACCGCCAAGCATTTCCGCACCTGGGGCGCGAGCGTGATCGCGTTCGACACGCTCGCTACTGCTGATACCCATGTCGGGCTGAAGACATTGCTGGAGCCGGTGACCGCAGCGCTGGGCAATACCCCGGCGATCGCGCGCAAATCCTATGTCCACCCCGATCTGATCGAACTCGCCCGCGACCGCGACGCTCAGGTCGCATTCCGCGACGCCCTCGCGCTCCCGCGCACCACGCGCTACCTGTCCCGCGCCGAGCGGGGGCTGATCGCCTTTCTCGAGACTGGCGGGATTACCGCCAAAGCCGCCTGAAGGACAAGACTCCACACATGACCGTTGCCAACACGACTGCCGCTGCGCAGGACGCCGCCTCCAACACCAGCGATGCGCTGGAGGCACAGACCCGCGCCTTCTTTACCGACGCCATATGGTGGTTCCAGACCCACTGGCTCCAGATCCTGATCGCCGCGGCCATCGCCGCAGGCATCTTCTTCGCGCTGCACGGATTGCGGCGCTGGGGGATGAAGCTGTGCGATCGTTCAGTCGGCCCGGCCGGCTGGGGCACGATCATCGGCCGCGCGGTGTCGCGGACCGGCAACTTCTTCATCATCATGACCTCGGCCAAGCTGGTGTCCGGCTATGCCATGCCTCCGGAGATGCTCGCCAAGACGATCGACTTCCTGTTCACCCTTGCCGCGGTGTTCCAGGCGGCGATCTGGGCGCGCGAGGTCATTCTCGGCGCGATCGAGCGCAAGACGGCGGCCGAGAACTACCATGGTGAGGCGCTGCTCTCCGCGCTCGGCCTGATCCGCCTGCTGGTCACCGTCGCGCTGTTCGCGATCGCCCTGGTGGTGGTGCTCGACAATCTCGGCGTCAATGTCACCGGCCTGGTCGCAGGTCTTGGCGTCGGCGGCATCGCCATCGGTCTTGCGGCGCAGGGCATCTTCGCCGACCTGTTTGCCGCGCTTGCGATCATCTTCGACAAGCCATTCCGCCGGGGCGACAAGGTAACCTACGACCAGACCGTCGGCGTGGTCGAAGAGATCGGCCTTAAATCGACCCGCGTGCGCTCGTTCGACGGCGAAGTGCGGATCATCGCCAACAAGCAGCTGCTCGACAAGGAGATCCAGAACATCTCCAACCGCGAGCATGTCCGCGTCAAGCTGCCGATCGGCGTTGCCTATGAAACCCCGCCCGAACAGCTCGAGGCGCTTCCGGCCATGCTCACCGGCATCGTTGAAGAGGCAGGCGGCACGATCGCGCGTGCCAGCTTCGAGGGTCTGGGCGCCAGCTCGGTCGACTTCTTCCTGTGGTTCGACATTCCCGGCGACGACTGGCCGACCGCACACAAGGTGCGAGACAAGGTCATCATCGGCATCCTGCGTCGCTTCGCCGCAGAAGGCATCTCGATCCCCTACCCCACCCAGACCGCCTACACCGCGGACCCCAGCGGCAAGCTGATCATGCCCTATCCCGACGTGCAGCCGGTGCGACGCGTGGACAAGGAGGACGGCGAACGCTGATTCGCCGCGCTTAATGTCGTTTTAGAAGATCGGGTTTGGCGCGACCTCCCCGGCTTCCCTTACGGAAGTCGGGGATTTCGCATTTCCAGTAGGCCCCACTTGCCCCGCGCCGCGCTTGCCCCTAGATGCGGCTAAGGGCTTGCCGCAGGGATTTGTCATGGCCGATACCGACACGCAGGACAGCGTCACCATCCAGCAGCTTGCAGCGCTGGCAGGCGAGGAGCGCGTGTCCGATTGGGTCACCGTATCGCAGGAGATGATCGACAAGTTCGCCGACGCGACCGGCGATCACCAGTTCATCCATGTCGATCCGGCCAAGGCCGCAATGACCCCGTTCGGCGGCACCATCGCACACGGCTTCCTCACCCTCTCGCTGATGCCACTGCTCAGCCAGAAGACGCCCCAGCCCCGGATCGACGGGCTGAAAATGGGCGTCAACTATGGCGGCAACAAAGTGCGTTTCCTCACCCCGGTACGCTCTGGCAGCCGGGTACGCGGCCGCTTCAAGACGCTCGAACTGATCGAGAAGCGTGCCGGCCAGTGGCAGCAGACCGTCGAATTCACCATCGAGATCGAGGGGCAGGACAAGCCCGCCCTCATCGCCGAATGGATCAGCCAGCTTTTTGTATAGACAATAAAACCGAAGGGACCGTCCGCATGCGTTCTGCCGTCATCGTTTCCACTGCCCGCACTCCGATCGGCCGCGCCTATCGCGGCGCGTTCAACGCGCTTCCGTCCCAGACGCTGGCCGCCCGTTCGATCGAGGCCGCAGTCGCCCGCGCCGGGATCGACGGCGCCGAAGTGCAGGACGTCGTCCTCGGCGCGGCGCTCCAGCAGGGGCATCAGGCCGGCAATATCGCGCGTCAGGCGCTGCTGCGCGCCGGCCTGCCGACCAGCGTGTCGGGCATGTCGGTCGACCGCCAGTGCGCCAGCGGCCTGATGGCGATCGCCACCGCCGCCAAGCAGATCATCGTCGATAACATGGACATCACGATCGGCGGCGGCGTCGAAAGCATCAGCCTCGTTCAGACCCCGCAGATGCGCGTCGCGATGGACCCGGAACTGCTGGCGATGCACAAGGATGTGTACATGCCGATGCTGCAGACCGCTGAAGTGGTCGCCGCGCGCTATGGCATCAGCCGCGACGTGCAGGACGCGTACGGCTTCCAGTCGCAGCAGCGCACCGCCGCCGCCCAGGCCGCGGGCAAGTTCGATGACGAGATCATCCCGGTCACCGCGACGATGAACATCGTCAACAAGGAGACCAAGGAAGTCACCCAGAAGGAAGTGACGCTGACCAAGGACGAGGGCAACCGCCCCGAGACCACGCTGGAGGGCCTGCAGTCGCTCCAGCCGGTCGTCCCGAACGGCACCGTCACCGCCGGCAACGCGTCGCAGCTGTCGGACGGGTCGTCGGCCAGCGTGCTGATGGAGGAAAAGCTCGCCGAGAAGCGCGGCCTGACCCCGCTCGGCCGTTATGTCGGCATGGCGGTCGCGGGTACCAAGCCCGACGAGATGGGCATCGGCCCGGTCTATGCGATCCCCGCTCTGCTCGACCGCTTCAACCTCAAGATGGACGATATCGGCCTGTGGGAGCTGAATGAGGCATTCGCGGTGCAGGTGCTGTACTGCCGCGACAAGCTCGGCATCCCGGACGAGTTGCTCAACGTCAATGGCGGCTCGATCTCGATCGGCCATCCCTATGGCATGACCGGCGCGCGCTGCACCGGCCACGCGCTGATCGAAGGCAAGCGTCGCGGGGCGAAGTACGTCGTCGTGACGATGTGCGTCGGCGGCGGCATGGGCGCGGCGGGGCTGTTCGAGGTTCTCTAACGCCCACCCCGACTGATATCGAAAAGCCGGCGGAGCAATCCGTCGGCTTTTTTGTGTGATAGTATCCTGCAGTTATCTCATGATACATTGCAACATGCCTGCGTATAGCCGCTGCTGGAGGAACTGATGGCAAAGGAAATCCCGTTCGCGATTGCCCTGTCCGCGATGGCATTGAGCACGCTTCCAGCGAAGGCTTGCGTCATTTGGACCGAGCCCCCGCTGCCCGGCGAGACCAACAGTGCTTACGAGATACGAGTAGAAGCGCTGCGGCGACGACAGGCTGCAGAGCGGCTGAAAGAACGTCAGGCGGACGCGCTCGAACAGGCCCAACTAATTTTCATCGCGCGCGACACCGTCTGGACACCAAGTTACCCGTCACCGCCCGCACACAAGGCCCGACCGGGGCGACCGCCGCCGTTTGTCCCCCCGCCGAGGCCGCCGGTGATCGAGTTTCCGGGCTCCTCGTACTACAAACCTATCGATTGGTTCCGGGGCGCGCGGTCGACACGGGTGTTTAGTGTGAAGGTTTCGGAGACCAGCTGCGGTCCAATGAGTATCGGCGACACGACCAATGGCACAGAGGGGGACCTCTACGTTTTCTTCGCCCGCAAGGGTCCGCTCTCAGAAAAGACTCTCATCGACGCCATCGCTCTCGACACTATCGACCATCCCGCGCTGAACGCCTTTGTGGCGAAGCATCGCAAGGCACCGCCTCTATCCCGCTAGCCGACGCTTGACGCCACGCAGCCGCTGCCACATCGCAACGACATGGCGAACCGACAGTCCTTCACGCATCGCATCCGGGTCGAAGCGCATGCCGTGTGGCTCGCCGTCCGCGATCCGCGCACACCGTTGTTCGCCAAGCTGGTCGGGCTGCTGGTCGCCGCCTACGCGCTCTCCCCCATCGACCTCATCCCCGACTTCATCCCGGTGCTGGGGCTGGTCGATGACGCCTTGCTGATCCCCGCGGGCGTGTGGCTGTTCGAGAAGCTGGTTCCCGCCGGACTGATGGCGGAACACCGCGCAACTGCCGAAGCCGCATCGCAGCGCCCGGTCAGCAAATGGGGCATCGCCATCGTGATCGCGCTATGGGCGCTGATCGCGTTCGTGGTCTACGAGTTCCTGATGCTGGGGTATGACTGAGCGTTGCGGACGCAAAAGCCGGACTTCCCGACGCAGCTCCCCGCACCCCGCTTGTGCTGAGCTTGTCGAAGCACCGCTCCCGCACTCATAACCGGCGGGACTGACCCTTCGACAGGCTCAGGGCAAACGGAGAGATGGAGACGCCCCGCCCGCTCAGCTGTGCGTCGCGATCCACTCTTCCAGCACCGGCGCGATGCGGTTGCGCCATTTGCTGCCGTTGAAGATGCCGTAATGGCCGACATCCTCGGCCATGTGATACTTCTTCATCTTCGCGGGCAGCTTGGTCGCGATGGTCAGCGCCGCCTTGGTCTGGCCGAGCCCTGAGATATCGTCCTTCTCACCCTCAATCGCGAGGATCGCGGTGTCGGTGATCGCGGCGGGATCGACCCGGCGACCACGGTGCATCATCTCGCCCTTGGGCAGCGCGTGCGACTGGAACACCACGTCGATCGTCTGCAGATAGAATTCCGACGTCATGTCGCAGACCGAGCGATATTCGTCATAGAAGCGCATCGTCGAATCCGCGCTCTCGCCGTCGCCTTTCACCAGATGCTTGAACATCTCCCAGTGCGAATTCATGTGATTGCCCAGGTTCATCGTCATGAACCCGGCGAGCTGGAGGAAGCCCGGATAGACGGTCCGCCCGGCGCCCGGATAGGTGCCGGGGACGGTCGCGATCACATTCTGCTTGAACCAGCTGTGCGGCCGCTCGGTCGCGAGCGTGTTGACCGCCGTCGGCGCCTCACGCGTGTCGATCGGCCCGCCCATCATCGTCAGCGTGCGCGGCGTGTTGGGGTGCTTGTCGGCGTTCATCAGCGCCACAGCGGCATAGACCGGCACCGACGGCTGGCACACCGCGAGGACATGCGGGCGCGCGTCGCCCTCCGCGCCGATCGTGGCGAGGAATTCGATGATGTAATCGACGTAATCGTCCAAGTCGAAGCGCCCGTCGCTGAGCGGCACCTGCCGTGCATCGCGCCAGTCGGTGATATAGACGTCAGCGGCCGGCAGCATCCGCTGCACCGTACCGCGCAGCAGCGTGGCGAAATGCCCGCTCATCGGCGCGACGATCAACAGCTTGGGACCGCCCTCCACGCCTTCGCGCACGAAGCGCTTGAGCTGGCCGAACGGTTTGCGCAGCACGATCTCTTCGTGCACCGCGACCTGCTTGCCGTCGATCTCAGTGAAATCCAGCCCGAATTCGGGCTTGCCGCGCGGTGCCGACGCATGGGCGAACACCTCGAGCGCAGAGGCGAGGATCGGGCCGCCGCCGAAATATGCAAAGGGATTGGCGGGGTTGTTGAGCAGGCCCGCGCTGAAATTCGCCAGCGCGCTCGCGCCGGCCAGCATCGAGCGCTGAAGTTCATAGGCATTGTACAACATCGGCAATCAACATCCCCGCCCCGGCGGGGCAATGACAACGGTCTCACACACTTTATAGCGGGCTCATGCTGCAGTGCAAACGCGGCGTACCGGATTTTCGATCCGCGAAGCCTGTTCCCTTGCACACGGCTTCGGGCTAGGCGGCTGCATGGCCGAGCCCGCACCGTCCCCCGCCCCCGCCCCGACCGCGCAGCCGCAGCGCAAGCTGTCGAGCCTGACGATCGTCTGGGGCTATACCAGCCGCTATCCGCTGCAACTGACGCTGGCGATTGTCGCGCTGCTGCTCGCCGCAGGCGCGACCCTATGGATTCCGCGCACCTTCAAGGAAGTGGTGGACAACGGCTTCGGTCCCGACTCCGACCCCAGCCAGATCGGTGGCTATTTCCAGGGGCTGCTGCTCGTCGTCGTCGTCCTCGCGTTCGCGACCGCGATGCGCTTCTACTTCGTCTCCTGGCTCGGCGAGCGCACGGTGGCCGACATGCGCGCCGCGGTGCACCGCAATTTGCTGCGCCTGCCCCCGCGCTGGTTCGAGGAGAACCGCCCGTCAGAGATTGCCAGCCGCCTCACCGCCGACACAGCGGTGGTCGAACAGATCGTCGGCACCACCGTCTCGGTCGCCCTGCGCAACCTGCTGATCGCGATCGGCGGCACGCTGTACCTGTTCGTGCTCGCGCCCAAGATCGCCGCCTATCTGCTGGTCGGCATCCCGGTGATCGTGCTGCCGATCATGTGGCTGGGCGGGCGCGTGCGCCGCTTTTCGCGTACCAGCCAGGATCGCGTCGCCGACATCGGATCGATCGCCTCGGAAACGCTTGGCGCGATGCGCATCGTGCAGGCGTTCGGGCAGGAGGACCGCGAGAGCGCACGCTTCCAGGACGCGGTCGATCGCGGCTTTTCCACCGCGCGCAAGCGGTTCGCAACCCGCGCGCTGATGACCGCGCTGGTCATCTTCGCTTTGTTCACCGCGATCACGCTGATCATGTGGGACGCGGTCTATGGCGTTGCGCAAGGGCGCATCTCCGGCGGATCGATCACCGCCTTCGTCATCACCGCCGGCCTCGTCACCGGCGCGTTCGGCGCGCTGACCGAGGTATATGGCGACCTGCTCCGCGCATCGGGCGCGGCGGGACGCCTTGCCGAGTTGCTGTCAGAGGAGCCGGAGATTGCCGCCCCCGCCAACCCGGTGGCGTTGCCCGAGCCGGCGCGCGGCGCGATCGATTTCGACCACGTCACCTTCCGCTACCCCACCCGACCCGAAGTCTCGGCGTTGCAGGACTTCACGTTATCGGTCGCACCCGGTGAGACCGTCGCCGTGGTCGGCCCATCGGGCGCCGGCAAGTCGACCCTGTTCCAGCTCGTCCAGCGCTTCTACGACCCCGAAGCGGGCGAAGTGCGCGTCGATGGCGTCGCGCTGCCCAAGGCGGATCCGGGTGCCGTCCGTGCGCGCATGGCAATGGTGCCGCAGGAGACGGTGATCTTCGCCGCGTCGGCGCGCGACAACCTCCGCTACGGCCGCTGGGACGCGACCGAGGAGCAGATCTGGCAGGCCGCCGAAGCCGCCAATGCCGCCGAATTCCTGCGCGAGCTACCGCAAGGCCTCGACACTTTCCTCGGCGAGGATGGTGCGCGCCTGTCGGGTGGCCAGCGCCAGCGCCTCGCCATCGCCCGCGCGCTGCTGCGCGACGCACCGATCCTGTTGCTCGACGAAGCCACCAGCGCGCTGGATGCGGAGAGCGAGCGGCTGGTTCAGGATGCGCTGGACCATCTGATGCAGGGGCGTACGACCCTCGTCATCGCCCACCGCCTGGCCACCGTCCGCGCGGCGCAGCGCATCATCGTGATGGATGACGGGCGCATCGTCGAAACCGGCACCCATGGCGTGCTGGTGGCGAAGGGCGGGCTCTATGCGCGCCTCGCCAGCCTGCAGTTCAACGAGACGGTCTGACGACAGCGATGGCGCGCCCGGTCTATGTCCTCGGCACTGGCCTGTCGCACAATGGCTCGGCGGTGCTGCTGCGCGACGGGCGCGTTTGTGTCGGGATCGAAAAGGAACGCATCACTCGCCGCAAACATGACGGCGGCAATGACAGCGCCGCGATCGCCTATTGCCTGGAGGCGGAGGGGATCGGCCTCGACGACGTTGCTCTCGTCGTCCAATGCGCCAATTTCGAAGTGCCCGATCGCGACCGCTATCGCGGTCCGCGCCTGTTCGCCGGGCGCGCGCATCCGCCGATCGTCAGCATTTCCCACCATCTCGCCCATGCGTGGAGCGCGGCGGGAACCAGCCCGTTCGACGACTGCGCGATCCTGATCGTCGATGGCTGTGGCAGCCCGTTGTCGCAATGCACCGATCTCGACGGCGTCGCCCTGCCCCCAGATCTGGCGGGCCCGGATGCGGCGATGTGGTGCGAAAAGGACAGTTTCTACCATTTCGACGGGCGGCAGATGACCGTGCTGGAAAAGGATTTCAGCCCGCTCGCCACCGCCGATCCCCGCGACCGGATCCGGCTTGGCACCACCCGCCATTCGATCGGCGGCTTCTACGCCGCGGTCAGCAACTATGTGTTCGGCAATCTCGACGATGTCGGCAAGCTGATGGGACTGGCCCCCTATGGTCGGCCCGGCGCGCTCGACCAGCGCGCCTTTGACGTGCGCGACGGCCGCCTGTTCGTAACCGACGGGTGGCAGACAACGCTCGACCGCCCCGCCGCCGATTATGCCGCCTTCCGCGCCGATTTCGCTTATTATGCCGATGTCGCGCGCTGGGCACAGGGTGAGGTGGAACGGGCCGTCGCGGCGCTATTCCGCGCGCGGCTCGACCTTCATCCCGCCGACCGCGTCTGCTATGCCGGCGGGGTCGCGCTCAACGCCGTCGCCAATGCCCGGCTGCTCGACGACGAGGTCGTCCGCGATCTCTATATGGAACCTGCCGCAGGCGACAACGGCCTCGCGCTCGGCTGCGCCTATCATGGCTGGATCGCGGTACTCGGGCAGGACAAGGTGCCGCATGACGGCAGCACCTGTTTCGGCCGTCCCTATCGCGCCGATGAGGTCGCCGCCGCGCTCGCCGACGCGCCCGCCGACTGGACGATCGAGCGGCTCGACCAGCCAACGCTGATCGATCGCGCCGCCGCGCTGCTCGCGCAGGGCAAGACCCTTGCCTGGTTCCGCGACGGCAGCGAATTCGGTCCGCGCGCGCTCGGGCGGCGCAGCATCCTCGCCCATCCCGGCACGCCCGGCATCGGCGACCATATCAATGCCAACATCAAGTTCCGCGAAGATTTCCGTCCCTTCGCGCCCGCCGTGCTGCCCGAACACGCCGCAACCTGCTTCGCCACAGGACGCGACAGCCCGTACATGATCCTGATTGACCGCACCCGGTCCGAACATGCCGATGCCCTGGCAAACGTCACCCATGTCGACGGCACCGCGCGGGTCCAGACCGTGGATCGGCGCTGGAACCCCGCCTTCGCTGCACTCCTCGAGGCGTTCCACGCCGCAACCGGTGTCCCGGTTCTGCTCAACACCAGCCTCAACCGCCGCGGCCAGCCGATGGTCGAACGCCCGGAAGAAGCCGTCGCCCTGTTCGCCGAAACTGCGCTCGACGCGCTGGTGCTTCAGGACGTGCTGGTGACGAAGCCTGCCGCCTAATAGCGCGAGAGATACCACGCAGCGAAGGCGAGCACAGCGCCCAGCGCGATCGCGACCTTGAGCTTGGGATTGCGCGTGGACTCGCGCTCGCGACCCATGCGGTCCAGGTCGAACCAGTAGTGCGCCGGATGTGCCTCACGGATCACGCCAGCGTCCCGCAACCGGTCGAATGCCTTGCGCTCGATCGGGCCGGTGGGTGCATATTCGATCGCACTGCCCGGCGACACCGCGCGATGATCGGCGAAGTGCCGCTGGACACGATATAGAATGAGGTTGCTGGGGTCTGCGCTGGCCATGTCGCCAGTGTCGGGCGTCGCGCACCCGGTTTCAAGCCATGCGATGCTTGTCGTCGTGTGCGGAACTGCCTATCCCTTTTGAAAACAGGGTATGGTTCAGGAGAGAATGATGGCGCGCGAGTTCGATCTGATCGTCTATGGCGCAACCGGCTTCACCGGCCGCCTTGTCGCGGAATATCTGGCGCAGCGCTACAATGATGGTTCGCTCAACTGGGCGATGGCCGGCCGATCGCTGACCAAGCTTCAGGCGGTGCGCGACGAGATCGGCGCCTCCGCCGACACGCCGCTGCTCACCGCCAATGCCGACGACCCCGCCGCGCTGCGCGCCCTCACCGCGCGCGCCACCGTCGTCCTCACCACCGTCGGCCCCTATCAGCTCTACGGCAACGACCTCGTCGCCGCCTGCGTCGAGACCGGCACCGGCTATGTCGATCTGTGCGGCGAGCCAAACTGGATGCACGATGTCATCGCCCGCCATCAGGATGCGGCAAAGGCGAGCGGCGCGCGGATCGTGCTGTCGTGCGGCTTCGATTCGATCCCCTTCGACCTGGGCGTGTGGACCGCCGAGCATGCCGCGATCGCCAAATGGGGCCGCCCCGCCCCGCGCGTGAAGGGCCGCGTGCGCAAGATGCAGGGCACCTTCTCCGGCGGCACCTTCGCCAGTGGCAAGGCGACCGCCGCTGCGGCGGCCAAGAACCCTTCGGTGTTCAAGGTGCTGCTCGACCCGTTCGCGCTGACCCCCGGCTTCACCGGCCCGGATCAGCCCAAGGGGATGATGCCCGAATATGACGAAGCGGTCGGCGGCTGGGTCGCACCGTTCGTGATGGCGGTGATCAACACCAAGAATGTCCACCGCACCAACTTCCTCGCCGGCCACCCGTATGGCACCGACTTCCGCTATGACGAGATGATGGTCGCACCCGGCCTTGGCGATATCGGCAAGGCGGCGGCCGAGGCGATCTCGAAAATGAACCCGATGAACGCCGACAAGGGGCCAGCCCCGGGCGAAGGACCTTCCAAGGAAGAGCGCGAGGCGGGCTTCTACGAAATCGACTTCATCGCCGAAATGCCGACGGGCGAGTCGCTGACCTGCACCGTCACCGGTGACCGCGACCCCGGCTATGGCTCAACGTCCAAGATGATCGCTGAGGCTGCAATCTGCCTCATCCGCGACGTAGCAGGCGAAGGCGGCGTGTGGACGGCGGGCGCGCTGATGGCCGAGCCGCTCAAGGCACGGCTGGAGGCGAATGCGGGGCTGAAATTCGTGGTGAAGCCTTAGCCGACGTAGAAGGTCACCATCACGGCCAGCGCCAGCGCGACCGCCACGGCGATCAGCACCGGCGCGCGTTTCCGGCGGTGATGGACGATCACAGCATCGAGCACGCGCAGGTCGAGCCAGTAATAGCTTTGCCCTTCGCGCCGGACCACGCGCTGCGCGATCAGCTTGTCGAACACCGGCTTTAGATCGGCTGGCGGCGTGTAGAGGATCGTGTTGAGTGGGGTGATCGCATGCTCGGCGCAGAAATGGTCGACGATCCGCCGCCGCGCCCGCGCGAACTTGGTGATCGGGACAGATTCAACGACCGCCATTCCCCACTCCATTCGTCACCCCGGCCTCGTGCCGGGGTCCACCGCGACACAGGCCCAGCCGCTAAGCTTGAAGCCCCGCGCTTGCCCCACAGGGGACCCCGGAACAAGTCCGGCGTAACAAAACGGGCTTAGCGCTTCTTCCCCTGATGCCGGATGTTCGCCGGACGCCCGCGCCGATGCAGCGGGCGCGGCGGGCCGCCCTTGCGACGGCGATCCTCGCCCGATCCGCTGCCCTTGCCATCGGGCAGCTCGAACCGCAGCGCGCCCGACACCGGATTCGCCTCGACCAGCTTTAACTCCAGCCGCTGACCCAGCGCGAACTCGACGCCGGTATCCTCACCCACCAGCCGCTGCCCGGCCTCGTCATAGCGGAAATACTCGCGCCCCAGGTCGCGCGCCGGGACCAGCCCGTCGCCCCCGACGCCATCCACCGTCGCGAAAAAGCCAAAGCTCTGCACCCCGGTAATCCGCGCCTCCATCACTTCGCCAACATGTGCGGCGAGATAGGCGGCGACATAGCGGTCGATCGTGTCGCGCTCGGCCTCCATAGCGCGGCGCTCGAGCTTGCTGATCAACTCGCCGGTCTTCGCCATGTCCTTGTCCGACGGCAATTCGCCCCCCGGCCCCAGCTTGAACGCCTCAGTCAACGCGCGGTGGACCACCAGATCGGCATAGCGGCGGATCGGCGAGGTGAAGTGCGCATAACTGCCCAGCGACAGCCCAAAGTGCC
The DNA here is from genome assembly GCF_020177055.1 of Sphingomonas sp. R647. Lineage (GTDB taxonomy): Bacteria > Pseudomonadota > Alphaproteobacteria > Sphingomonadales > Sphingomonadaceae > Sphingomonas. The sequence continues at coordinate 559,277 of NZ_JAIQXT010000003.1, read as the reverse complement.
CCGCATTTTGCGGCCCATAATAGGCCTGGGTCTGCGTCCGCAGCACCTGCGTCATCACCTCGGCGTGGAAATCCGCCTCCTTGGTCCGCGCGATGACATGGTTGAACGTCGCCGGCTTGACCACCTGCCCCAGCGCAAAGGCGACATCGAGCGTCTTGAGATAGTCCTTGAGCGCCACCAGCTTCTCGCGGCTCGGCGGCTCATGGATGCGGTACATCACCGGCGCCTTCTTCTTCTCCAGCGCCTTGGCCGCCGCGACGTTCGCCGCGATCATGTAATCCTCGATCAGCTTGTGCGCGTCCAGTCGCTCGCGCGGCGCAACCGACAGGATGCGGCCCTTTTCATCGAGCACGATCCGGCGCTCGGGCAGATCGAGGTCCAACGGCTCACGCTTCGCCCGCGCCTTGTTGAGCGCCGCCCAGCAATTCCATAACGGTCGCAGCGCCGTCTCGGTCAGCGGATGCTCCGCCGCCCCGTCAATCGCCGCCTGCGCATCCTCATAGGCAATATTCGCCGCCAGCTTCACCACCGCGCGGCTGAACCGCCAGTCCGTGATCTCGCCATCGGCGCTGATCCGCATATGGCACGCCAGCGCCGCGCGCTCGACGCCCTCTTTCAGCGAACACACATCCGCCGACAGCACTTCCGGCAGCATCGGCACCACGCGATCGGGGAAATAAACGCTGTTCCCCCGCTTGCGCGCCTCACGGTCGAGCAGCGATCCGGGGCGCACGTAAAAGCTGACATCCGCAATCGCGACGATCGCCTTCCACCCGCCCTCGTTGGTCGGATCGTCGTCCGGCGTCGCCCACACCGCATCGTCATGGTCGCGCGCATCGGCCGGGTCGATCGCGACGATTGGCAGGTCGCGCAGGTCCTCCCGCCCCTCACCCAATGGCTGCTTCGCCACCCGCTCCGCCTCGGCGAGCAACTCCTCCGAAAACACATTCGGAATGTCATGCTTGTGGATCGCGATCAGCGAAAAGCTGCGCGGCGCGAACGGATCGCCCAGAATCTCGCTGACCTTGGCGAACAGCCGCGGTCCCTTTCCGCTGATCTCCGCCATCACCAGGTCGCCCGGCTCGGCGCCGTTGCGCTCCGAAATGACGGGGCTCGCCCGCTCCTTCTTGTCCAGCCCCTGCAGATAGAGCCGCCCGCCCTCTTCCTTGACGACGCCCAGCACCGCCTCCTCGCCCTTGGCGAGCTTCTTCATCGGGTGCGCGATCCAGCCCTTCCCGGCTTCTTCGGTGCGGGCGAGGATCCGGTCACCGACGCCCAGCGCCCCGCCCGGCCCGCGCTTCTCGCGCACACGCAGCCGTGGCACCGGGATGCCCTCGGCCTCCCACCGTTCGGGCACCGCCCAGACGGTATCGCCATCGGCCTCGACGATGCGCAGCACCGTCACCTTGGGCACGCCGCCCATCTTGTGGAATGCGCGGCCCGGCGCGACGTCGATCAGCCCCTCGTCGCTCATGTCCTTGAGCAGCGCCTTGAGCGCGATCTTCTCCTGCCCCGACAGCGCGAACGCCCGCGCAATCTCGCGCTTGCCCGCGGGCTGATCCGACGATGTGATGAAGTCGATGATCTGCTGCCGCGACGGCATGCCCGGCGCGGGCTTGTTCTTTGGTTTGTTCTGTTTTGTCATTGGCCGCCAAGATAGTGCGCGCGGCGGCCAAGTCCAATCACGCTTTGACCGCAAAAAAGCCGCCACCGCGCGCCGATCGGTCGCGGCATCCGCCTATGAAGCACTAACGCCACTCCTTCGTTCGCGAGACACAAGCCCATGCGCTTCACCCGTCGCCATTTCTTCGCCGCCGCGGCCGCCGGCGGGGCCGCGCTCGCAACCCGCCCGCTGGTCGCCGCCGAAGACGGCCATGCGGTATCGTCGATCAACCCGGACTCGGCGCTCGCGACGCTCAAAAAGGGCAATCAGGCCTTCACCATGGGCCGCGCATTCAACTACGGCCTCAACGATGGCCAGCGCCGCGCCTTCCTTGCCGGCCAGCACCCCTTCGCGACGATCGTCTGCTGTTCCGACAGCCGCGCCGCGCCCGAACAGATCTTTGAGACCGGCGTCGGCCAGCTCTTCGTGGTGCGCAACGCCGGCAGCACCGCCGCCAACGCCCAGGCGATGGGCAGTATCGAATATTCGGTGTTGCACCTTGGCGTGCCGCTGGTCGTCGTCCTTGGCCATTCGGCGTGCGGTGCGGTCAAAGCCGCGATCGAGGTCGTGGACAAGGACGCCAAGCTGCCCGGCAGCCTTGGCCAGATGGTCGAACCGATCGTTCCGGCGGTGCAGACCGCACACAAGGTCCCGGGCGATCTGGTCGAGAACTCCATCCGCGAAAATGTGCATCAGGTGGTGCATGACCTGCGCGCGCCGAGCCAGCGGCTGCTCGCCGCGCCGCGTCGCGCGGGGAAGCTCAAGATCGTCGGGGCGGAATATCACTTCGCCTCGGGCATCGTGGAGTTCTTCGACGTCGAATAGGCGCGGAAATCAGTCGCTTCCTGCGTTGCCGCCGCATAGGTTGCGGTGGTGTCATATGACCTGCTCATCATCGGCGGCGGCATCAACGGCTGCGCCATCGCGCGTGAGGCGGCGCTGCTCGGGCTCAAGGTCCTACTGGTCGAGCGCGACACCCTCGCCGCGCATACCTCATCGGCGTCGAGCAAGCTGATCCATGGCGGGCTGCGCTACCTCGAAACCTATGAGTTCCGGCTGGTGCGTGAGGCGCTGGTCGAGCGGGAGCGGATGCTGGCCACCGCGCCGCAGCTGATCCGCCCGATGGCGTTCGTCCTGCCGCACGCCCATGCCGTCCGCCCGCGCTGGATGGTCCGCGTCGGGCTGTATCTCTACGATCTGCTCGGGCTCGGCTCCTCGCTCCAACGCTCACGGTCGCTGCGCCGCGACGATCCCCGCCTCGCGCCGCTGATGCCCGACAGCGGCGGCTTCCTCTATTGGGACGCGCAGGTCGACGACGCCGCGCTGGTCCGCGCCAATGCCAAAGATGCGGCTGCGAACGGGGCGGAGGTCGTCACCGGCGTCGCGGTCATCAGCGCGCAACGCGGCGGAAAGGGCTGGACCGTCGCGCTCTCAGACGGGCGCTCGGTCGACGCGCGCACCATCGTCAACGCCGCCGGCCCATGGGTCCGCGACCTGCTCGACACGCTTGGCGTCGCGACCACCAGCGGCCTGCGGCTGATCAAGGGCAGCCACATCACCGTCCGCGCCCTATGGCAGGGCGACCATGCCTATATCCTGCAACAGCCCGACCGCCGCGTCGTCTTCGCCGCGCCATGGCAGGGGCAGACGATGATCGGCACCACCGACGTGCCGGTCGATCACCCCGGCGATGCCGGTATCGAGCCGGACGAAATCGCCTATCTCTGCGCCGCCGCGAACCGCTATTTCCGCCACCAGATCGCAGCCGCCGACGTGACCGGTAGCTGGTCCGGCATCCGCGCGCTCTACGACAATGGCGCGGACGAGGCGCGCACCGTGACCCGCGACTATCACCTCGATCTCGACACCAACGCCGCGCCGATCCTGTCGGTGTTCGGCGGCAAGATCACCACAGCGCGCGCGCTCGCCGAACATGCGATGGCCAAGCTCGCGCCGCTGCTCGGCATCACCCCCCGGCCCGTCACGCGCGACCGGCTTCTCCCGTGACGATGGACCTTTTCGCCGCCTGAAGCGCTTAATGTCAGTAACTTGGCAATCAGGAGACTGACGATGAGCATCGAAGGAAAAGCAAAGGAAGCCGCCGGCTACGTCAAGGAAGAGCTCAACGAGCACCGCGATTCGCCCGAGGGCCAGAAGGCCGCTCAGGAAGGCCGCGATCTGCGCAATGAGGGTCGGATGGAAGACGGCAAGCCGCCGAAGACCACCGAACCCGGCACCGGCGCCAAGTAAGTTTCAACTGCCCCCGCTCCGGCGGGGGCAGTCATTTCCGGGTCAACAATAGGCGCGATGAGCGGCTTCCATCACCCATAGGCGATCCAGCGCCCCATCGTCCCCGCCGCGAGCCACAGCAAAATCGACAGAACCGCCATCAGCCGCGCCGCCAGCGGTACCGCTCGGGACCAGCGGCCGATCCGATCGCCCCAAATCCATCGGAACGCGACCGCATTGGCCAGCGCCAATGCGATCAGAACCAGCTTTCGCGAAAAGATGTCGGACGTCGCCAGCGCGCGACCGTCCGCGGCGAACAGCACAATGCCGCTCGCGACCATCACGATCAGCCCGACGATCGCCACCGGCGTCAACGCGTACGACAGCGGTCCGATCGGCAGCGCGCGCCACAGCCCGGCGACACGCAGATCGACCACACCGATCCCTCCTACCAGCATCACCAGTCCCAGGAGGTGCAGGGTATTGACGAGCGGATAGACCAGCGCCGACCCGCGCGCCCAGCCCCCGATGCCGACGACATCAAGCCACGCGGCGGCGGTCAGCAACAGGCTTTCCAACCGCCCGGCCTCAGCGCAGTTCGACGGTCTTGCTACCGACCATCACGCGCTCGATCCGCATTTCGGCGGTGCCATCTCGCCGCGCATAGCCGGTCAGGCGGACGCGCTTGCCCGGCTCGACCTCTGCCTTGCTCAGCCCACGCGCTTCCATCCGCGACACCGGCGCCAGGATCACGTCCCAGCTCTTGCCCTGCCATGTAATTTTCGCGGAGCCGTGCGGGTTGCCCCAGCTGAGCTCGGTGAAGCGGGTGGTCAGCGTCAGCGGCTTGGCCTCGTCATAGGACGACCAGCCGTGATGCGCGGCCGCCGGCACCGCAACGGCGAGCGCGGCGACGGCGATGAGCGTGAGTGAACGCATATGAGTTCTCCCGATCGTGGATGCCAAAACATACGCACGAACCGGGAGAGGGTTCAAATCAATAGGCGCGCGCGACCAGGATGCGCTCGACCGCCGGTTTGCCGGTGAACACGCAGTCCCCGTCCACCGGCCCAGCGCCCAGCGGCACGTTGCGGAAGGTCAGCTTGAGCGCCTTGATCCGCTCGACCACTGCGTCCAGCTCCGCGCCTTCAGGCTTGCTCCACTGCACTTCGACCCAGCCCGGATACTTCCCCGAACCCTCGAAATGCGCCTTGAGCGCGTCGAAGCTCTCCACCCCGCGCACGATGTTCGCATCGAGCCGCGCCCGTGCATCGGCGTGCAGCCCGGCCTGAATTTCCTCCAGCAGTGCCGCCGCACCCGCGACGAAATCGGCCTTCGCCACCACCGCGCTGTCGAGCTTGCCGTCCTCACGATACAGACGGTCGCGGCGGATCACGGAGACATTGCCCCCCGCCATGTCGCGGCCGCCAACCTCGATAACCACCGGCGCACCCTTCTTGACCCAGCCCCAGCGCTTGGTCGCCGCCTTGGCCGCCTTAAGGTCGAGCAACGCGCGCACCGGCTCACCCAGCGCCGACGTCTTGGCCAGCTCCGCCTGCAACCCCTTGCAATAGTCAATCAGCGCGGCATCCTCGTCAGTGTCGCGCAGCATCGGCACGATCACGATCTGCCACGGCGCGATGCGCGGGGGGACGCGCAGGCCGTCATCGTCACCATGCACCATGATGACGCCGCCGATCATGCGGGTGGACACGCCCCAGCTGGTCGTCTGCGCCAGTTCCTGCTGCCCTTCCGCATTCTGGAACTTGATGCCCTGCGCGCTGGAGAAGGTGGTGCCGAGGAAGTGCGACGTCCCGGCCTGCAGCGCCTTGCCGTCCTGCATCATCGCTTCGATGCTGTAGGTCGCGACCGCGCCGGGGAAGCGCTCATTCTCCGGCTTCTCACCCGCGACGACTGGCATCGCCAGGCAGGTTTCCGCGAACTCGCGATACACCTCCAGCATCTTCATCGTCTCTTCACGCGCCTCTTCGACCGTGGCGTGGGCGGTATGCCCCTCCTGCCACAGGAATTCGGCGGTGCGCAGGAACATGCGGGTGCGCATTTCCCAGCGCACGACATTGGCCCATTGGTTGATCAGCACCGGCAGGTCGCGCCACGACTGGACCCAGCGCGCCATCGCCGCGCCGATCACCGTTTCCGATGTCGGGCGCACGACCAAAGGCTCCTCCAGCTTCGCATCGGGATCGGGCACCAGCCGCCCGTCCTTCTGGATCAGCCGGTGATGCGTGACGACTGCCATCTCCTTGGCAAAGCCGTCGACATGCTCGGCTTCCTTCTCGAAGTAGGACAGCGGGATGAATAGCGGGAAATAGCAATTCTCATGCCCCGTCGCCTTGATGCGATCGTCGAGCAGCCGCTGAATGCGCTCCCAGATGCCATAGCCCCATGGCCGGATGACCATGCACCCGCGCACGCCGCTCTCCTCGGCCATATCGGCTTCGGTGATGACGGCCTGATACCAGGCGGCGAAGTCCGCTTCGCGGGTGACGTTGAGTGCGCGTTTGATCATGATTGCGCGATTAGCGCGGGAAATCCGGCCCGTCACGCCCCTTAGCGGGTTGCCCCCGCTCGCTTCGCATCTTAGGCGTTCGCAGGTGCAAGGTGATCGTATTCTTACCGGCCTTGGCCTGCGTCTCGTCGCGATCCTGCTGCTCTCGACCATGGGCGCGCTGATCAAGCTGGTCGAGATGCGCGGCGCACACCTCGCCGAAGTCCTGCTATTCCGTCAGCTGTTCGCGATCCCCTTCATCCTCGCGTGGGTCGCCGCCGGCCCCGGCTTCGCCTCGCTGCGCACCCAGCGCTTCGGGCTGCACCTCAACCGCACCGTCATCGGCCTGACCGGCATGGTGTTCAATTTCGGCGCGGTCATGCTGCTCCCGCTGGCCGAGGCGACGACGCTGTCGTTCACCGCCCCGATCTTCGCAACGATCCTCGGCGCGCTGATCCTGCGCGAGCCGACCGGCTGGCGCCGCTGGGGCGCGGTGCTCGCGGGATTCGTCGGTGTGCTGATCGTGACCCAGCCGGGCGACGGCCACATCCCGCTCACCGGCGCGTTGGTCGGCCTGACCGCCGCCTTCTTCGTCGCACTCATCGCGATCCAGCTGCGCCACATGGGCAAGACCGAGGAGCCAGCCACCACCGTCTTCTGGTTCTCGACCCTGTCGGTCCCGCCGCTCGCGATCGGCTATGCCTTTTTCGCGCAGATGCATGACTGGCAGACCTTCGCGATGCTGATCGGCATCGGCCTGGTCGGCGGCGCGGGCCAGCTCGCGCTCACCGCCGCACTCCGCTTCGCCCCGGTCTCGGCAGTCGTGCCGATGGACTATTCCAGCCTGCTCTGGGCGACGCTCTACGGCTATGTGCTGTTCAGCGTGCTGCCCAGCCCGTGGACCTGGATCGGCGCCCCGATCATCGTCGCCAGCGGCCTCTACATTGCCTGGCGCGAGCAGCGGCTGGGCTTGGCGCGGCGGGCCGCCCCGATCGCGGACGATTAGCGACGGTCGCGATGGTGGAAGTGGGCGTGCCGGGGTCCGCTTTCAGGCTTCTGAAACAGGCTCGCGAATGTCTGAAAGTGGGTGGTCAGCGGACGAGCAGCTTATAGGAGTCACCACCAAAAAAACTGCCGTCGTGTCACGTGAAGCTGACGAGCCCTTCCGTTAGGTAGTGAGCGAATATCGCCACGGAATCACTACTAGCTTCCACCAGAACGCGCCTGAGCAAACGCCACCAACGAGGAATGCAGCACAAGGATAGAGCCACGAGCTCTCTCCCGAGGTAACGCGGCTGACTTCATGTCCGCCGGTTAACAAGACAAATATCGAGAGGGCAAATATCGCGGCCAATACACTTAGAAATAAGTGCAAACACAATCCATAGTCATGTCTTGCAAGCCAAGCAGCTTTCGGCAACTCAAAAAATACTCCAATTATAGCTGCTGCCGCTCCCGCAAAGATGCTCCCAAAGAACCATATCATAGCGATGAACTGTAGGTCAGGACCACGGCTATCCTTGAGGGAGAATGCGAATGCGGTGCCGAGGGCTATAACGAGCGCTGAGACTGTGCCTGTGAGCAGTATCGCAGCAGTCGCTCGCCACACCAGTGAACCTATTGGCATTTGGCCTCCCTGCTCCTGCAACGGCTGGTAGCAGTCGAAAGAGAACTGTCGGTTAATAGCCGCAATGGGGTCGCTAGCCGAAGGTCAGCTTTCTCGCCGCGTCCGCCCAAAGCCGCCCAAGCAACCGATTGTCCGGCCTAATCCGAGCCTCTCCGATAGACCAGCATGAGATTATTCGCCGGCATCGCAACGCGCTGCACGCGCCCGAACCCCCATTCTGCTGCTAGCCGGTCCACATCCGCCACGTCGCGTAGCCCCCACGCCGGATCGCGCGCCTTCAGCGATTCATCGAACGCCACATTGGACTCCGCCGTCTCCACCCCCGCTTCGCGATACGGCCCATAGAGGATCAGCGGCGCGCCCGGCGGCAACAGGTCCGCGCACGCCCGAAACAGCCCGACCGTCGCCTCCCACGGGCTGATATGCACCATGTTGATGCACAGCACCGCATCGGCGGCAGCGATCGGCCAGTTCCCCGCCGCCGCATCGATCGCCAGCGGCGGCGCGACATTCGCCAATCCCGCGCACCACGCCGCAATCGACGCCCGCGCGGCCGCATCGGGATCGCTAGGGACAAAGGTCAGCCCCGGAAAGCGCTCGGCGAAAAACGCCGCATGCTCCCCGCTCCCGCTCGCCACCTCCAGCACCGTTCCGTGCTCCGGCAACAGCGCCGCCAGCTCCGCCGCGATCGCCTCACGGTTGCGCAGCGTCGCGGGCGCATGTTTGCGCAGCTCGCCGCTATCCTCGGCAACAATCCAGGGGGTCGGGTCGCTCACTTGGGCGCGCAGGCCGATCGGTCGCCCGCCTTGCACCGCGCGACCCGCGCCTCCCAGTCAGCACGCACCCGCGCAGCTTCGGCGTCGCGCCGCGCCACATCCGCGCGCCATGCAGCCATCTTCGCGTCGTGCTCGGCCTGTTGCCGCGCGAGATAGAGTTCGTAATCGGTCTTGCGATCCAGATTGGTCTTGGCGACGCGATCCGCCTCGGCCTGATCGCGCTGCTTTTGCAGGTCGTACATCGCCTGCGCCTCGATCCGGTCGGCCTCGGCCTCCGACGCAGGAACGCGCGGATCGTGGGTCTGCGCCGTGACGGGCATGGCGGCGGCAAGCGCCAGCAGGACTGCAAAGCATCGCATCGATCGTCTCCCCGATCAGGCAGGCGCTACCGCCGCCCGGTTTCGCCAAGGCTATCGCGAAAGCCGCACGCGCGAAACTGACGAATTGGGTTCAGCGGCGAACGGGGGCGTAACGGATGCGCGCCACCCCTTCGGCCTCGACCGGCATGAACAGCCCCTGCCCGGTTGCGCGGATCGTGCCATTGGTGACGCGCCGGATCTGCGCCGACAACAGGAAATCGCCCTCGCGCCGCTCCGCCACCGCCCGCCGCGCCGCCGCCAGCACGCGCGCATAATCCTTGCCAAAGTCATGGCTCAGCGCGTCACGGATCGTCGCCAGCACCTGTTCGTCGGCGAATAGCGGCACCAGCAGGTTGACCACGCGGCTGTCGGTCCCGGTCGCGATACTCAGGTCACGCACCTTCACCAGCTGCGACCCCGGTTCGTTATACGGCGTGCCCCACAGCCACACCACGCCATGCGCCGCCCCGAACGGGGTGTTGCGCGCATCGGCCTGCGCCTGAACGCCCACCGCCAGCCGCCCGCCATCGGTGGCATAGATCGTCACCTTGCCGAACTGCGCATCGATCGGCCCGACCCCCTCCAGCGACACGCCCTTGCGGGCGAGCTTGGTCAGCGCGCGCTCGACCACCGGCTCCAGCTGCGCATAGTCCGCCAGCACCGGGATGAAGAAGCGCAGGCCCCGGTCGCCGATCCGCCCCGCTGCGGGCGGCAGCGGCGTCGCGACGGGGTCAGCCGGCCGGTCGCCGATAAACGTCTCGGTCAGCGCCTCGGCCGCCAGCGTCAGTTCGAGCGTCCGCCCCTGTACGCGATAGCCGCCAAAGCCCATCCGCTGCGGCGTAATCCGCATCCAGGCGGGCGGCTTGTCGCGGTTGAGTTCGATCGCGGTAAAGCCCTGCCGCCACAGCCCATCCAGTTCGGATCGCACCTTCAGCTGCGCCAGTGCCCCCGGCAGGCTGCGCTCCAGCCCGGCGATCACTGGCGCCAGCTTTTCGTCCGCCTTGCCGGTAAAGCGGATGCGGCGGCCCAATATGTCGATGCCGGGCGCCTGGCTCCAGCCATAGTCGATCTCGACCCGCGCGGTCGGCGACCAGTCGCGCGCAAGGCCCAGCCGCACCCGCGCACGCACATCCGCCGCGCCCGTCGCGGTCTCCTGCCGGATCACCCCGCCCAGATCGCGGACCTGCACCGTCGCGCGGACCGGCATGTGCAGCATCAGCGTCTCGCCGCTCCCGCTCAGCCGGATCGGTCCGCGCCGCGCATTGCCGACGATGCGGCACGCAATGTCGGGCGTGACCTTGGTCCGCTCCAACCCGAATTTGCATCCGACCTTGCGGCATTTGCCGTTCTTGCATTCGCGCTTCGGCACCGGACAGATCGTCACGCGCTGGCCGGGGATGCACGCCGCCTCGCGCTGGTCGATCTGCCACAGAGTCGCGGGAATCGTGCGGTTCAGCTCCGCCTCGATCACGTCGAGGCTGGTGCTGATCGGCACGACGATCGTCGATCCTTGCGACGGCAGCTGCGCCGCGGCGGTCAGGCGTGGCGGGGCCGGGTTGACCAGCGGCGCGCTGCGGTCACTCAGGACCCACCACAGCGCGCCGCCCGCCACGGCCAGCAGCAGGACGATCGCGGCGACCACCCATTTCAGTCGCACTCGCCGTCCCGTTGCCATCATGCCTCGCTATTCGGCGGCCTGTGCCTGCGCCGGTTCTTTCCATACCAGCACCGGCTTGCGCGCGGCCAGCGTCTCGTCGAGACGACGGCGCGGCGCGAAGTGCGGCGCGGTCTTGAGCGCCGCATCGCCCGCCTTGGCACGCTGCGCGACCGAACGGAACGCGCCGATGAACTGGTCCAGCGCCGCCTTGCTCTCGGTCTCGGTCGGCTCGACCAGCATCGCGCCATGGACGACCAGCGGGAAATAGACCGTCATCGGGTGGAACCCCTCGTCGATCAGCCCCTTGGCGATGTCGAGCGTCGAGAAGCCCTCGGCCAGCCCATGGTCGCTGAAGATTGCCTCATGCATGCACGGCCCGCTGTTCGCGAACGGCGCATCGAGTACGTCCTCCAGGCTGCGCAGCACATAGTTGGCGTTGAGGACGCTGTCCTCGGCCACCTGCTTAAGGCCATCCGCGCCATGCGACAGGATGTACGTCAGCGCGCGCGTGAACATGCCCATCTGGCCGTGGAACGACACCATCCGGCCAAAGGTGCCGGCATGATGCTCGCCCGCCGTCTCTTCCTCGATCAGGACGAACTTGCCATCCTGCTGCTCGACGAACGGCAGCGGCGCGAAGGGTGCCAATGCCTCCGACAACACCACCGGACCCGAACCCGGGCCACCGCCGCCATGCGGGGTGGAAAAGGTCTTGTGCAGGTTGATGTGCATCGCATCGACGCCGAGGTCGCCGGGGCGCACCTTGCCGACGATCGCGTTGAAGTTCGCACCGTCGCAATAGACATAGCCGCCAGCTTCATGGACCGCATCGCTGATCGTCTTGAGGTCGCGCTCGAACAGGCCGCAGGTGTTGGGGTTGGTGATCATCACTGCCGCCACGTCCGGCCCCAGCCGCGCGGTCAGCGCCGCGACATCGACGCGACCGTCCGGCGTCGCCGGAATATCCTCGACTGCAAAGCCCGCGAACGCCGCCGTCGCCGGGTTGGTGCCGTGCGCGCTTTCGGGGACGAGCACCACGCGGCGATCTTCGCCGCGTGCTTCCAGCGCCGCCTTGATCGCGAGGATGCCGCACAGCTCGCCATGCGCGCCCGCCTTGGGCGACATCGCCACGGCCTTCATGCCGGTCAGCGTGACCAGCCAGTGCGCCAGCTGATCGATCACCTCGAGCGCGCCCTGCACCGTGTCGATCGGCTGGAGCGGGTGGATGTCGGCAAAGCCGGGAAGCCGCGCCATCCGCTCATTCAGGCGCGGATTATGCTTCATCGTGCAGCTGCCCAGCGGGAAGAAGCCGAGGTCGATGCCGTAATTCTGACGCGACAGGCGGGTGTAATGGCGCACCGCCTCCGGCTCGCTCAGACCCGGAAGGCCGATGTTGCGATGCCGCTCCAGCCCGCCGAGCCGCGACGCGGCCTTGGGCGCGTCAGCGAAATCGACGCCGGTCGTGTCGAGCGACCCGATCTCGAAGATCAGCGCCTCTTCCAGCATCAGCGCGCGGTTGCCGGTGAAGGTGGCCGCAGCCTCGCCCTCGACCGCGTTCATCTGCGGACGCCAGCCGCTCTGGTTGATCGTGCTCATGCCAGCACCTCCTGGAGAGCGGCGGCAAGGGTTTCGACATCCTCCGCCGTGGTGGTTTCAGTGACCGCGACGACCAGGCCGTTTTCCAACGCCCCCTCGCCCGGATAGAGACGGCCCAGCGACACGCCCGCCAGGATGCCCCGGTCAGCGAGTTCGCGCACGACCGGGCGTGCTTCCTTGGGCAGCTTCAGCGTGAATTCGTTGAAGAAGGTCGGCGTCACCAGCTCGACCCCGGGAACCTGCGCCAGCCGATCCGCCGCCGCGCTCGCGCCGGCATGGTTGAGCGCTGCGAGCTGCCGCAGCCCCTTTTCACCCAGCAACGTCATGTGCACCGACCACGCCAGCGCGCACAGCACCGACGAGGTACAGATGTTCGACGTCGCCTTCTCACGCCGGATATGCTGCTCGCGGGTCGACAGCGTCAGCACGAAGCCGCGCTTGCCCTCCGCATCCACCGTCTCACCAGTCAGGCGACCGGGCATCTGGCGGACATATTTCTCCTTGCAGCCGAACAGGCCGACATAGGGTCCACCGAACTGCAGCCCGACGCCGATCGACTGGCCCTCGCCAACAACGATGTCCGCGCCCATCTCGCCGGGCGACTTGATCGCGCCCAGCGCGACCGGCTCGGTGACGACCGCGACCAGCAGCGCCTTCTTCGCCTGGCACGCCGCCGCCAGCGCCGACAGGTCGGAAATGCGGCCGAGAATGTCGGGATACTGGACCACAACGCACGAGGTGTCGTCGTCGATCAGGTCGATCAGCTTGGCCGTATCCGGCTCGGCAGTCAGCTCCGGCACCGCGGTCACCAGCGTGTCGCCGGTGTACTTGGCCATGGTGTTGGCAACCGACACATAATGCGGGTGCAGCCCGCCCGACAGGATCGCCTTGGCGCGCTTGGTGATCCGCCGCGCCATGCCGATCGCCTCCCAGCACGCGGTCGAGCCATCGTACATCGACGCATTGGCGACATCGGTGCCCAGCAGGCGCGCGACCTGGGTCTGGAACTCGAACATCACCTGCAGCGTGCCCTGCGCGATTTCGGGCTGGTACGGCGTGTAAGCGGTCAGGAACTCGCCGCGCTGGATGATGTGATCAACGCTCGCCGGCACATGATGCTTGTACGCGCCACAGCCGAGGAAGAACGGCGCGCTTCCCGCCGACAGGTTTTTCGCCGCCAGTTTCGACATATGTCGTTCGACCGCCAGCTCGCTGGCATGCATCGGCAGCCCCGCGACCGGCCCGGACAGCCGCGCACTTTCGGGAACATCGGCGAACAGATCATCGATCGTCGCGGCATTGACCGCAGCGAGCATCGCCTGCCGGTCGGACGGGGTAAGGGGAAGGTAGCGCATTGGAATTCCCGTCGCCCCGGCGGAGGCCGGGGCCGCTATCGGTAAAGCGCATGCTCCGCCACGGAGCGGCCCCGGCCTCCGCCGGGGCGACGCGCGATTAGAGCTTGCTCACGAAGTCCGCGTAGGCGCTCTCGTTCATCAGCCCATCAAGCTCGCTGGAATCGCTCAGCGTCATCTTGAAGAACCAGCCATCGCCCTCGGGGTCTTCGTTCACCAGCGCGGGATTGTCCTCCAGCGCCGGATTGCCCTCGACCACCGTGCCGGAAACCGGCGCATAGACGTCGCTCGCCGCCTTGACGCTCTCGACCACCGCGGCGTCGTCGCCCTTGGCGACGTCTTTGCCCTCTTCGGGAACTTCGACGAACACGATGTCGCCCAGCTGGCTCTGCGCATATTCGGTGATGCCGACGGTCGCGATTTCGCCGTCGAGTTCGATCCATTCATGATCTTCGGTGAAGTAACGGCTCATTTCATGCTCCAGTTTAGGCTTTGGCCTGACGCACATAACGGTGGGGGGCGAAGGGCATTGGCACCACTTCGCCAAAGTGAATCTTGCCGCGCTGGCTCAGCGTCACGCGCGTGCCGATTGCCGCCATCGCGGTCGGAACATACGCCATCGCGATCGGCTTCTGCACGGTCGGGGCAAAGCCGCCGCTGGTGACGCGGCCGACCTCGTTGCCCTGTTCGTCCAGCACCAGCGCGCCCTCGCGCACCGGCTGACGCCCCTCGACGATCAGGCCGACGCGGCGCTGGATCGGGCCGTTCTCGCGCTCGTGCAGGATGCGCTCGGCCCCGGGGAAGTTCGCTTCCTCGCGCCGCCGCTTGCTCGCGACCGCAAAGTTCAGCGCCGCCATGATCGGCGTCGTCTCGGGATCAAGATCGTGGCCATAGAGCGGCAGGTCGGCCTCGAGCCGCAGCGAATCGCGCGCGCCAAGGCCAATCGGCTTCACCTCAGGCTCGCCGCACAGCAGGTCGGCGACGGTCGCCGCCGCCTCGGCTGGAATCGAAATCTCGAACCCGTCCTCGCCGGTATAGCCCGAGCGGCTGATATAGGCTTCGACCCCGCCAATCTCGAACTTGCCGCCCTTCATGAACACGAGGGCATCGAGCGGATAGTCACCGGTCACATGGCGCTTCAGCGCATCGAACGCCTTGGGACCCTGCAGCGCCAGCAGCGCATGCTCGTCCATATGGTTAATCTCGATCGCGTCGGGCAGATGCTCGCGCAGATGGGCGATATCGTCCCATTTGCACGCGCCATTGACGACCATGTAGATGCCGCCCGGCCAGCGGCTGAACATCAGGTCATCGAGGATGCCGCCATTCTCGGCCAACAGCAGCGAATATTTCTGCTGCCCCACCGCGACGCCCGCGACATCGGCGGGGATCAGCTTCTCAAGCTCGGCGTCGAGGCCTTCGCCCGACAGGAACAGCTGGCCCATATGCGACACGTCGAACAGGCCGGCCGATTCGCGCACCCACAGATGCTCGGCCATGATGCCTTCATACTGGACCGGCATCTCATAGCCCGCGAACGGCACCATCCGCCCGCCGCGCGCGCGATGCCACGCATCGAGCGGGAGCAGCATCAGTTCTTCGACGAAATCGGGCTCGCCCGTAAGGGAATCAGGGCTGTCGGTCACGCGCGTGCTCCAGAATTGACGACGGAATGCCGCACAGCGCGGCCATTCATCCGTCGCCCCCTCTGTCACGGGAACCTGAGAGCTTTGATCCCGAACCTTGGTCCGGGACTTACCCCTTCGGTGGCTCACCCCTGACGGAGCAAGCGCTTTCCAGAGTGTCGTGGCCCGCGCGGTCCCTGGTGCCTGAGAGATTCCGGGGCGGTTGCTCCTTCGGCGTTCCGGGTCGCAAGACCCGCAAACTCTCCCGCGCGTGCCTTCACCGGTTGCCCGATGCCGACGCCATGGGAATGCTGCGCCGCACAGTCCGAGTCAATCGCGAAATTTGCTCAATCGTCGCCCCGGCGCAGGCCGGGGCCGCCATGTTGGACGCGACACCCCCGCAACAGGCCGGCCCCGGCCTCCGCCGGGGCGACGGATGGGTTACCGCGTCGCGTTGTACTTCAACTGCGCATCCGTAAGCTGGAACCCGACCAGCGCCTCGAACGTGGCGCGCAGCACGGCCTGGCGCACTTCGGGGCGGGCCAGCGGGTCCATCGCCGCGGTCTCGTCACCCGCCTTGCGCTTGGCCAGAATCTGGCGGCGGATATCCTCGGGCAGCGTCGCCGCAGCACGCGAGACATAGGCGTTGGCGGTGCCGCTCGCCTGCGCACGCGCCTGACCCGGCTCGAAGCGCAACGTCACCTGCGCAACCCGCTTCGACACCACCGACGTGCCGCCCTGAACCACCGTCACGAAATAGGGCAATGTCACTTCGCGCGCGCCTTCGGTCGAGCGGCGGCTCGCCTGCACTTCGAACGCGATGTCGCTGCGGATCATCTCGCCGCTGTCGTCGCAGCTCGACGTTACGTTGGTCAGCGTCGCGGTCACGTCGATCGCGGTCGACGCCGTGCTGTCCGCCGGATTGAACAGGGTGATGTCGCCCGTCCCTGCCGGAACGCCGATGCGCGGGCAGGCCGAACGGACCGCAGTGATGCCGCCCTCGGCAATGTCGCCCTCACGGGAGCAGGCGGCGAGCGCCAGCGGGATCGTCGCGGCGAGAGCGAGTTTGCGAAAGTTCAACTGGGGCACCTTTCCCGAACAAGACATGCCTGCCTCCGCCATTTCTGGCGGACCCGGCCCGGCGGCGGGCACCATAGGCAGCGCATCGGCTTCCCGCAACGCCCATCCGGCGGCTTTCGCAGCACGCCCGGATCGCGTAAGGCGACCGCGATGACCGACATGCACAAGCCCGTCCTTGACCTCCTCATCGCCGCGCCGCGCGGCTTTTGCGCGGGCGTGGACCGCGCGATCCAGATCGTCGAGCGCGCGATCGAGTTGCACGGCGCCCCGGTCTATGTCCGGCACGAAATCGTCCATAACAAATATGTGGTGGATACGCTGAAGGCGAAGGGCGCAATCTTCGTCGACGAACTCGATCAGGTGCCCGACGGCGTCCATGTCGTCTTTTCCGCGCACGGAGTCCCGAAATCGGTCCCCGCCGCCGCGCAGGATCGCGGCCTGTCCTATTTCGATGCCACCTGCCCGCTGGTGTCGAAGGTGCATCGTCAGGCCGAACGCCTCGTTTCCGCCGGCCGCCACATCCTGTTTATCGGCCATGCCGGCCACCCCGAGGTGATCGGTACGTTCGGCCAGGTGCCCGAGGGCGCGATGACGCTGATCGAGACCGAGGAGGACGCGCACGGATTTACCACCGACGCGCCCGACAACCTCGCCTTCCTGACCCAGACGACGCTGTCTGTGGACGACACCGCCGCGATTCTCGCGATCCTGCAGGCGCGCTTCCCCGCGATCGTCGCGCCCAAGGCGGACGACATCTGCTACGCCACGTCGAACCGTCAGGCGGCGGTCCGCGCCATCGCTGGCTCGTGCGATCTCGTCCTCGTGATCGGCTCCCCCAACTCGTCCAACTCGCTGCGCCTCGCCGAAGTGGCGGAGCGTGAGGGCACGACGTCGAAGCTGATCCAGCGCGCCGACGACCTCGATTTCGACTGGCTGGCGGGCGTCGGCACGCTCGGCATCACCGCAGGCGCCTCGGCCCCCGAAGTTCTGGTGCGCGAAGTGATCGACCGCATCGCCACGCGCTACGCCGTCACCGAACGCATGGTCGAAACCGCGCAGGAAACAATCACCTTCAAACTGCCCAAGGGGCTCGAGGCGGCGTGACCCTCGCCAGGTCGTACAACCGTCACCCCCGCGAAAGCGGGGGCCCAACACCTTTGCCTTCCACAAGCACAACTGCGGTTGCACGCGCGGCTCGCGCCGGAGAAGGCTCCCCACGTTTTCGGGGATGACGGAGGAAGATCGATGGCAGTCTATACCCAGGTCTCGGCCGAGGCGCTTTCGGCTTTCCTCGCCCGCTACGATGTCGGCGAACTGGTCTCTGCCAAGGGGATCGCCGAGGGCGTCGAGAACAGCAACTACCTCGTCGACACGACGCAGGGCCGCTTCATCCTGACGCTCTACGAAAAGCGCGTCGAGGCGGGCGACCTGCCCTATTTCATGAACCTGCTCGCCCATCTGGATGGCAAGGGGCTGTCGGTCCCGCCGGCGATCGTGGACCGCGCGGGCGTAGCAATCCAGACGCTTGAGGGCCGCCCCGCCTGCCTGATCAAGTTCCTGTCGGGTGTCTCGCTCTCCCACCCCACCCCGGCTCAGGCCGAGGCTGCGGCGCGCGCAATGGCCGACATGCACGCCGCAGTCGCCGATTTCGGGCAGGACCGGCCCAATTCGATGGGCGTCGACAGCTGGTGGCCGCTGCTCGAGCGTTGCGGCCACAGCCTCGACCAGATCGCGCCGGGTCTGCACGATGATCTGCGCGCCGCGCTCGACCGCGTGCTCAACGCATGGCCGCGCGACGGCTTTGACCACTGCGCGATTCATGCCGATCTGTTCCCCGACAATGTGCTGATGCTCGGCGACACCGTCACCGGCCTGATCGACTTCTATTTCGCCAGCACCGACATCCGCATCTACGACCTCGCGGTGATGCACAGCGCGTGGAGCTTCGACGCAACCGGCGAGACCTATGACGCCGAGATCGGCGACGCGCTGCTGCGCGGCTATCAGTCGCGCTTCCCGCTATCGGATGCCGAGCGCGCCGCCTTCCCCCTGCTCGCCAGCGGCGCGTGCATCCGCTTCGCTTTGTCGCGCGCGTTCGACTGGCTCAACACGCCCGCCGACGCGCTCGTCACGCGCAAGGACCCGCTCGCCTATGTCCGCCGCCTCCATCACTATGAACGCATGAGCCGAACCGCATGACCGAACTCCCCCTCGTCGAAATCGCCACCGATGGCGCGTGCAAGGGCAATCCCGGCCGTGGTGGCTGGGGCGCGCTGCTGCGCATGGGCGCGGTCGAGAAGGAACTCTCGGGCGGCGAGCCGCACACGACCAACAACCGCATGGAGTTGATGGCCGCGATTCAGGGGCTCAAAGCACTCAACAAGCCGTGTCGCGTCAAGCTGTCGACCGACAGCCGCTACGTCATGGACGGCCTGACCAAATGGATCAAAGGCTGGCAGCGCAACGGCTGGAAAACCGCCGACCGCAAGCCGGTCAAGAACAGCGACCTGTGGATCGAACTGCTCGACGCCGCCAAGCCCCACCGCATCGAATGGCAATGGGTCAAGGGCCATGCCGGCCACCCCGACAACGAACGCGCCGACAAGCTGGCGAGCGACGCGGCGCTGCGGGCGTAACGCCAGCGCTTCAGTTCGTCTCCGTTGCCAGCCGCTGGCGTTCGGTCTGACGCGCAATATGGGCGAGCGAGAACCAGAAGATCGCGAACAGCGCGATGCTGAACCCGCTCGACCAGGCGAGCTTCTCCCAGCTCGGATTTTTGAGATTGAAATAGCCCAGCTGGAAGATGTTGAGCGCGACGATCCCGCGTAACATCCATTCGACGTTCAATTTGTGCAGGATGTAGCTGCCGAACGGCGCCATGAACAGCACGACTGGATAAGCACATAGCCAAGTGCGGACCTGATAGTCGGTGATATCGCCATCCCAAAAGAAGCGATAGGCGTAACCAAGGATGCTGATCGCAGCCATCACCATGATGCTCATGTGCGTCGCGACTTTCTCGTCCATGCGAAAGCGCGTCACGAGCATCGTATAGAGCACGATATCGGCGCCGGTCCCGAACAGGCTGGCGCACATGCCGCCTGCGATCAGGACCCCGGCGAGCATCGCATGATCGACAGGCCCCTTTGCCTCGAGCACCAGCTGCGCGCCGCGATGCTTGCTCGACACATAGGCGAGAGCAAAGGTCAGGATCAGGCTGAGGAACAGCGCCTGGATGATGAAAACCGGGATCGCTTGCAGCATCAGCATGCCGAGCACGAAGCCGAGAAAGCTGACCGGTACGAACCACAGGAGCGGCGCATAGGTCGCAAGATTGCGCCCCTTGCGCGACAGGATCCAGATGCTCGCGCTGGTCATCCCGACCGATTGGATCATCAGGCTGAAGTCGCGCGCCATCTCGCGCTTGATGTCGAAAAAAACGCTGAGGACGGGGAACGCCACTGCGCCCCCGCCCTCCGGCGTCAGGCCCGCGACAAAGGCCCCGAGGACCATGATCGCGGGATAATGCCAATGGTCGAGC
Organism: Sphingomonas sp. R647; assembly: GCF_020177055.1. GTDB lineage: Bacteria > Pseudomonadota > Alphaproteobacteria > Sphingomonadales > Sphingomonadaceae > Sphingomonas. The sequence goes on along the minus strand of NZ_JAIQXT010000003.1, from coordinate 539,266 downwards.
AGGAAAGGGATGGAGTTGAGTGCGGCGAACAAGGCCACCCACAACACCATCATGCCGGCATACCAGCCGCGGAATATCCGGCTTTCGAAGAACATTCCCCGCCCCTTGTGCTGCGCCGTCAGTTCACCCCATCGCGACGTAATCCGGCGCGCGGCTTTTCAGCCTTCCTCGACCGGCGCTGCGGGTCCGTTCTTCAGGATCGATTCGATCGCATTCTTCGCCGACGCCTTGCTCGAATAGCCCTCGGTCCAGAAGATGATCTCGTTGTTATACTTGAACTTGGCGACGTATTCGCCAGCCTTGTTCTGCTCGATCACGAACTTGTGGGCCATCAGACGTTCCTTCGTTGCGAAGCCCCAACGATAGCGAAGCCGCGCCGCCCGTCCAGCGGTTCAGGCGCGGAAACGCCGGATCGAGTAGCGTTCCGGGTCGAGATGCGCCGCGATCGGATCGGCCGGGCGGTCGAGCAGCAGCGCCGCCGCCAGCTTCGATGCGGCGGGCGCGGTCTGGATGCCGAAACCGCCCTGCCCCGCGCACCAGAACAGCCCCGGCACCGCCGGGTCGAAGCCATAGACCGGCAGCCGGTCGGGCGCGAAGGTGCGCAACCCCGCCCAGCGCCGCTCGACCGCGTCCACCCGCCAGTCGACCGCGCTGGCAAGCTTCTCGATCGCGACCGCGACGTCGATTTCCTCGGGCGCGGCGTCGCACGGGTCGGTCGGGATCTCGTCATGCGGCGACAGCCAGATGCGCCCGCCCGCTTCGGGCTTGAAGTAAAACCGCTCATGCGCGTCGCGGACCAGTGGCAGCGTCATCGGCGCGGGCGGATCAACGCGCAGTTGCACCACCGTCCGGCGCAACGGCCTGATCCCCGTCCCCGGAGCCCCCGCCATCGCCCCAACCGCTTCGGCCCAGGCACCCGCGGCGTTCACGAGAACATCTGCAGTGAAGGTCCCGGCCCGCGTCTCGACCGTCCAATGCCGGTCGCGCGCAAGCCCCGTCACCGCCGCGCTGCAGACCAGTTCCGCCCCCGCCCGCCGCGCCGCGCTCAGATATGCGCCGTGCAGCCGCGAGACATCGATGTCGCTACAGGTCGGATCGTACAGCGCATCGGTCCATTCGGGGCGAAGCCCGGGGCAATAGGGCGCGGGATCGACTTCAGCCAGTGCGACCCCCAGCACGGCGAACTTCGCGACGAACGCGTCGATGGCGTGGCGGTCCTCCCGCCTGGCGATGAACAGCTCGCCGCGCGGGGACAGGAACCCCTCCCCGCCCATGTCAGCGGGCGGATAGTGCAGGAAATCGCCCGATGCGATCACCAGCGGCTGAATGTCCGGCCCGCCATAGGTTTCGGACCAGAAGGCTGCGGATCGCCCGGTCGCGTGATAGCCGGGATGCTCCTCGCCCTCCAGGATCAGGACGCGGGCGTGCGGCGCGATCTCCGCCGCCAGGCTCGCTCCGGCAATCCCCGCACCGATAATCGCAACGTCGTACTGGCTCATCCGCGCCGCGCCCGCGCCTCAAGGAACAGGTCGATCTCCCCGATCGCGCGATTGCGCACCTTGTCCGCCTCACGCAGAATCTCATGCGCGCTTTCCTTGCCGAAGCGAACAATCCGCGCGTCGGGCAAGCGCGCGACCATCGCCAGCGCCGCCTTTGCATCGACCAGCCCATCATGCTCGGCGATCAGCGCCAGCACCGGCACATCCATGCGCTTGAGCGCCGGATTGGTGCGCAGCTCACGCGTCGACCGGAACGCCTCGATCACCCATTTCCAGCTTGGCGGACCGGTGACGTTGCCGGGGTTGGCCTGCTGCCACCAGATTTCGTCGTGATAGCGATCAGTGTCGTGGGTCAGCAGCGATTCGCGCGTGTCGGTGGTGTAGGGCCGCTCGTTCGACTTCCACGCCGGGCGCGCGGAATCGCCAACGCCGCCCAGCATCCGGGCAAGCCGCTCGCCCAGCGCCGCGCCGAACGGCCCCTTCAGCCCCAGCATCGGCGCGACCAGCACCGCCGCGTCAGGCCGCACCGCCCCCTCGACCAGTCCGCGCAGCACCAGATGCCCGCCCATCGAATGACCCATGATGATGTGCGGCCCCGGCGTCGCCGCCATCCACTCGCTGGCAAAGTCGCGGAAATCGGCGATATACTGCCCGAAATCGTCGATATGGCCGCAATTTCCGGCATCGGTCAGCCGCCCCGATCCGCCCTGCCCGCGCCAGTCGAACGACGTGATCGTCCAGCCGCGATCCTGCCAGTGCGCGAAACTCTCCAGATATTTCTCGAAGATATCGCCGCGCCCGCCCTGGAACAGGATCGATCCGCGCGGCGTGCCGCTGGCGGGCCAGGCGAAACAGCGCAGCACCCATCCGTCGCGGGTGGTCCAGTTGGTGACGCTGGCGCCGGCGGGGATCGCGCGGCGATCGAACGGGGAAACGGTCATGGGCGCTGGTTACGGTTTGGAAAGCCCTCCCGTCTAGGGTCCGATTGAGATGGGGGAAATTGCACCTGCGATTCTGCTGGGCCTGCTGGTCCTGATCCTGGTTTCGGCCGGGATTGAGGACGCGCGCATCCGTGAGATTTCCAACTGGAAGAACGCGGCGATCGCGCTGCTCGCGCTGCCGTGGTGGTTCGCGATGGGGCTGTCGCCATGGCCCGACATGGCGATCCAGCTGGGTGTCGCGGTCGCGGTCTTCGCGCTGTTCGCCGCGGCCTTCCAGTTCGGGATGATGGGTGGCGGCGACGTCAAGATGATCGCCGCGCTCGCTCTGTGGTTTCCGTTCGATCAGCTGGTCACGCTGCTGGTCATCATGTCGCTCGCGGGCGGCGCGATCACGTTGGTGATGCTGGTCGAGAAATGGGTGCGCCGCCGGAGCGAGCAACCGGAGATTCCATATGGCATCGCCATCGCGATCGCAGCTCTTCTCACCATTCGCGAACCGATTTTTAACCCCTTCTTGTGATGCTTAACGCCGGTTCAACCCGGTCGGACAATGAAAAGGCCTGAGACGTCATGGATGGACGGAAGATCATTCTGCTGGTGGGGGCGCTGTTCGTCGCTGCAATCACCGCGTTCATGGCACGCAGCCTGATGACGGGATCCTCGGCCCCGGTCGCGGGTGCCGCGCCGATGCCCGGCCAGCCTGCGCCGGTCGATGCGATCGAAGTGCTGGTCGCGACCAAGGCGCTGCCCGTCGGCACCATCCTCGGCCCCGATTCGATCAAGTTCGTCGCCTGGCCCAAGGATCTGGTCGAGGGCGCCTATTTCCAGAAGGACGGTACCGACCTTGCCAAGCTGCAGGGCACCGTCGTCCGCTTCGCAATTCCCGCAGGCCAGCCGCTGACGCAGGGCGCGATCGTCAAGCCGGGCGACCGCGGCTTCCTCGCCGCTGCACTTTCGCCGGGCATGCGCGCGGTGACCGTGCCGGTATCGGCGCAGGCCGCTGTCGCCGGCTTCATTTTCCCGGGCGACCGGGTCGATCTCATCCTGACTCAGGCAGTTGCGGGTGGCGGCGATGGCCCGCCGCTCAAGGCGTCGGAAACGGTGCTGCGCAACCTGCGCGTGCTCGCCACCGATCAACGCACCGACAAGCAACAGGACGAGGAAGGCAAGACCGTCGTCGCCACCTATTCGACCGTGACGGTCGAAGCGACGCCGCGCATCGCTGAAAAGATCGCGGTCGCTCAGACGCTCGGCACGCTGTCGCTGTCACTGCGCTCGATCGCCGACAACACCAGCGAGCTGGAGCAGGCAATCGCTTCGGGTGAAGTGACGATGCCCGACGGCAGCGATCCCAAGGCGGAAAAGGCGATGATCGCCCGCCTCGCGTCGCGGCCGTCCGAAGGCGGCAGCACGCTGACCACCGGCGCGGACGTGTCGCGCTTCCAGCGCAGCACGGTGCCCGGCAAGGCGCGCGACGATGACGCTATGGCCGGCGCAGGTCCACGCCCGGCAGCCGGCGCCTATCCGGGCGCTGCAGCAGCCGGCGATGGTCCGGTGGTCAAGATTTCACGGGGCAATGCGGTCACGGTTGTCCCGGTCGGGGGGAAGAATTGAGATGCGTGTGAGGGGAAACAAGCTGGGCGGAACGCTCGCGGCAGTTGCCGTGCTGGCGATGCCGGCGGCAACACTTCCGGCACCGGTGCTGGCACAGACTGTCCATGCCGCGCCGCGCGAGATGATTCAGATCGCGACGGGCCGTGGCCGCCTGATCACGCTCAACGCGCCGATGTCCGACATCTTCGTCGCCGACAGCAACGTCGCCGACGTCCAGGTTCGCTCGCCCACCCAGCTGTGGGTGTTCGGCAAGAAGGCGGGCGAGACGACCGTCTATGCGACGACCAAGGCGGGGAAGGTCATCTATTCCACCACCGTTCGCGTCGGCAATAATTTCGACAGCGTTCAGGGGATGCTCGACACGGCGATGCCCGAGTCGGACATTACCGCAACGACGATGAACGGCTTCGTGCTGCTCACCGGCACCGTCGCCGCGCCGCAGGATGCCGCCGAAGCCGAGCGGCTGGCACAGGCGTTCGTCGGCGACGAGACCAAGATCCTCTCGCGCCTCAAGACCGCGACCCCGCTGCAGGTGAACCTTCAGGTCCGCATTTCGGAGGTGAGCCGCAGCTTCGCCAAGAATATCGGCAGCAACTTCACCACGCTCGACGGGTCGGGCGGGTTCAAGTTCGGCATCGGAAGCGGGCGTTCGCCTGCGACCAGCTGGACTACCGATCCCAACCTCCCGCTCGGCGTCGGCACCAATGTGACCGGATACACGATCGACCCGATCACCGGTTCGATCGTCCAGCGCCCCGGCACCGCGATCACGCCGGGTCCGCAGCGCACGACGATCGGCGGCCTTGGCAGCCTGTTCGGCCTCGACATCCTCGGCGCGCTGGACCTTGGGGAAACCAATGGCCAGGTCTCGACGCTCGCCAACCCGAACCTCACCGCCCTGTCGGGTGAGACCGGTTCGTTCCTCGCCGGTGGCGAAATCCCGATCCCGGTCAGTCAGGGGCTGGGCGCAGTGTCGGTCGAATACAAGCAGTATGGCGTCAGCCTCGCCTACACCCCGACCGTGCTCGCCGATGGCCGCATCTCGCTGCGCGTCCGTCCCGAAGTGTCGCAGCTGTCGGCCGCCGGATCGGTGACGATCGGCGGCGTCCAGATCCCGGCGCTCACCACCCGCCGCGCGGAAACGACGGTCGAGCTGGGGTCGGGCCAGAGCATGATGATCGCGGGCCTGCTGCAGAACTCGCACGACAATTCGATCGACCAGACCCCGGGCCTCGGCAATGTGCCCGTGCTCGGCGCGCTGTTCCGTTCGAACGGGTTCAAGCGCAACGAGACGGAACTCGTCATCGTCATCACGCCCTATCTGGTGAAGCCGGTCGACGGGAACCAGATCGCGCTGCCGACCGACGGCTATAAAGCACCCGACGATGCTGAGCGCGTGTTGCTCGGCCGCCTTGGCGGATCGGACAAGGGCGGCAAGCGCCCCACGCCGCAAATGGCGCCCCCGGTCGGTGCGGAGCCTTCGCTCGGTGCGGCCAGCCCAATGCAGCCCGGCCCGCAGCCCCGGCCCGAACCGGTCCAGCCGGTCGCCACCCCGGCGCAGCAGCCGGCACCCAAGGGTGACACCAAAGACAAGCGCAAGCGCGGTGCGGCCCCCGCACCGGGTTTCGGTTTCAATTGATCGCGGCGAGGAACGACCATGTCGAAGCGTAACACGATCCTATTGCTGAGCGCCGCGGCCAGCCTGTTGTCCGCATGCGGCGCAGGCAGCAGCACGGGCCTCGAATCGGTCAACCAGCCGGTGGTCGCCCGTACCGACTATGTGTTCGATGCCTCCACCGACGGCAGCGATCTGGCGGCGGGCGAGCAGGCACGGATCGCCGGCTGGCTTGCCTCGTTGCGGCTCGGCTATGGCGACCGCCTCTATGTCGACGACCCCGCAGGGACCGGCGCCACGCGGCAGGTGGCAACTGAGGCCGCGCGCTATGGCGTGCTGCTCTCCGGCCCCGCCCCGGTCACCACCGGCGCGGTCCAGCCAGGTATGGTCCGCGTGATCGTCAGCCGGATGAAGGCGAGCGTGCCGGGTTGCCCCGACCGCCGCGACACCGGCGAGGGAAGTTTCGGCGGCAAGACCAGCTCGGGCTATGGCTGCGCGGTCAACGGCAACCTTGCCTCGATGATCGCGCGTCCGGAAGATCTGGTGCGCGGCGAGCCGGGCTCGCCCACCGCCGATCCGGCGCAGATCACCAAGTCGATCAAGGCGCTGCGCGAAGCCGCGCCGTCCGGCGGCGGCGGAACCACGGTCAAATCCGAAGGCACGGGAGGAGGCGGACAGTGAACGCGCCCTTCAACCCCCAGCGCGCCGCGCATCGCGAGCCGTTCGTTGCGTTCGTATGCGACGAGACGACCGCCGAGGCGATCCGTCCGATCGCGATCGAACAGGGCTGGAACCCCGACAAGGTCAACAAGGGCGGCCTGCGCAACGCCGTGCAGACGCTGTCGGTGTCGGCCAGCCCCAACATCCTGTTCGTCGACCTGTCCGAAAGCGGCGATCCGCTCAACGACATCAACGCACTCGCCGAAGTGTGCGAGCCGGGCACCGTCGTGATCGCGTCGGGCCAGGTCAACGATGTGCGCCTGTATCGCGACCTCGTCGCGTCAGGCATTCAGGACTATCTGCTCAAGCCGCTTAACCCCGACGTGATGCGCGAAGCGTTCGTGCATGCCCAGGCGATGCTGAGCGCGCCCAAGCATGTCGATGCGTCGTCCGACCGTCCGCATTGCGCGGTCGCGGTTATCGGCACGCGTGGCGGCGTCGGTGCATCGACGCTCGCAACCTCGCTCGCCTGGCTGATGAGCGAGAAGAGCGGCCGTTCGACCGCCCTACTCGACCTCGACGTTCATTTTGGGACCGGCGCACTCACGCTCGACCTCGAACCCGGACGCGGCCTGACCGACGCGATCGAAAACCCCAGCCGCATCGATGGGCTGTTCATCGAACGCGCGATGGTGAAGGCGTCGGACAAGCTGTCGGTCCTGTCGGCCGAAGCCCCGATCAACTCGCCGGTGATGACCGACGGCGCGGCCTTCTTCCAGCTTCAGGAAGAAATCCGTAGCGCGTTCGAATGCACCGTGGTCGATCTGCCGCGCGCGATGCTCGTCAACTACCCGCACCTCATCTCCGACGTGCAGGTGGCGGTGCTGGTGACCGAATTCACGCTCGCCGCCGCACGCGACGCGATCCGCATCATCAGCTGGTTCAAATCGAACGCTCCGCATACCCAGCTGATCGTCGTGGCAAACCGCGTCCCCACCGGCGCGCTTGAGATCAGCCGCAAGGACTTTGAAGGCTCGATCGAGCGCAAGATCGACTATGTCATCCCGCTCGACAGCAAGACTGCCGTGCAGGCCGCCAAGCTCGGCAAGCCGCTCGCCGAAGCGGGGAAGAACGTCAAGGCGCTCGCCCCGCTCGCCGACATCGCCACCCGTGTGATCGCGATCACCGACTCGGGCGAAGAAATCAGCCGCGACAAGGGCAAGAGCAAGGGTGGCAAGGGCGGCTCGCTGCTCGGCAAGCTGACCAGTTCGATGAAACTTGGCCGCAAGGCAAAGGCATAACCGGCGCCGGCTCCGGCCGGCACCCCGTGACGGAGGCGTGAGAGGGTGGAATTGCTCCCGATGGTGATGTTGGCGGGCGGCACCTTCATGGTGCTGGTGCTGCTCATCCTCGCCTTTTCCGGGCCATCGGCCAAGGCGGAAGGCGCACGCCGCCTGACCGGCCTGCGCGATCGCCATGCCGGCGTCGTCGGCGCGGGCGCGGTCGAGGCGCAGCTGCGCCGCATCTCCACCAGTCGCGCCACCAAGATGGACAATGCGGCGGCGCGTTTCCTGCCCAACCCGGCCCAGCTCGGCAAACGCCTCGCGATGACCGGCAGGAACTGGTCGGTCGGCCAATATGGCCTGGCATCGGCCGGCATCGTCGTGGTGGTCGCCGCCGCGCTGATGGTTCAGGGTCTGCCAGTGCTGCTGGCGTTGCTGGTCGGCATCGTCGTCGGTGGCGGCCTGCCGCACATGGCCGTCGGGTTCCTGATCAACCAGCGCATCGGAAAATTCACCGCCAAATTTCCCGACGCGATCGAGCTGCTCGTGCGCGGCCTGCGCTCGGGCCTTCCGATCACCGAAACGATGGGCGTGGTCGGGTCCGAAGTGGACGGTCCAGTCGGCGAGGAATTCCGCTCGATCAGTGACAAGATGAAGATCGGGCGCACGCTCGATCAGGCGCTTCAGGAAACCGCCGACCGGCTCGGCACGCCCGAATTCCAGTTCTTCTGCATCACCATCGCGATCCAGCGCGAGACCGGCGGCAACCTCGCCGAAACGCTCGCCAACCTTGCCGAAGTGCTGCGCAAGCGCAGCCAGATGAAGCTCAAGATCAAGGCGATGTCGTCCGAATCCAAGGCATCGGCCTACATCATCGGCGCGCTGCCGTTCATCGTCTTCGGCATGATCTGGATGATCAACGATACCTATATGCAGGGGTTCTTCATCGACCAGCGGCTGATCATCGCCGGCGGCGGCGGGATCATCTGGATGGGGATCGGCGCCTTCATCATGGCCAAGATGATCAATTTCGAGATCTGATGCGATGATGACCACCCCCACCGCACCCACCCTGCTCGGCGTCGACGTCTTCTACGTCGCGACGATCCTGGCCGGAGTCGCGGCATTCAGCGTGCTGCTTGCCATCTATGCCGCCGTGTCGGTGCGCGACCCCATGGCAAAGCGCGTCAGAGCGCTCAACGAACGACGCGAACAGCTCAAGGCCGGTATTACCGCCTCGACCAGCAAGCGCCGCGCCAAGCTGGTCCAGAAGAACGCGACGACCGACCGCATTCGCGACTTCCTGTCCTCGCTCAAAGTCCTGCAGGACTCGCAGGTCAAGACCGCGCAGATCAAGCTGATGCAAGCCGGCATCCGGTCCAAGGATTATGCCGTCGCCGTCATCTTCGGCCGCCTGGTGCTCCCGATCGTGATCGGCGGGACGATGGTGTTCCTCGTCTATGGCACCGAGATGTTTTCGGACTGGACCCCGCTCAAGGCCTATGGCCTCGTCGCGGGCAGCGCGATCCTGAGCTACAAGGCGCCGGATATCTACCTCAAGAACAAGATCCAGAAGCGGTCCAGCGCGATTCGCAAGGGGATTCCGGACGCGCTCGACCTGCTGGTGATCTGTGCCGAAGCGGGACTCACCGTCGATGCCGCATTCGGCCGCGTCTCCAAGGAACTGGGCAAGGCGTATCCCGAGCTGGGCGAAGAATTCTCCCTCACCGCGATCGAATTGGGGTTTCTCACCGATCGCCGCCAGGCCTTTGAAAATCTGGCGAAGCGCATCGACCTCGACTCTGTCCGCGGGGTTGTCACCACCATGATTCAAACCGAGAAATACGGAACGCCGCTCGCCTCGGCGCTGCGCGTCCTGTCCGCCGAGTTCCGCAACGAACGCATGATGCGCGCCGAGGAAAAGGCTGCACGCCTGCCCGCAATCATGACCGTGCCGCTGATCCTGTTCATCCTGCCGGTGCTGTTCGTCGTCATTCTTGGCCCGGCGGCCTGTTCGATCAACGACGCGCTGATGACCGGATAAAGCCCCGCGCCGTCCGCCGATTCGGCGGGTGGCGCTTGGCTGCCGCTTTGGTTAACCTGTTTCGAACGCGAAACGGGGAGACGCGACCATGTTGTTCACGACGCCTACCGAATGGGCGGCGCTTGGCTTCACGCTCATCGCCGGCTGGTTCTTTGGCCTGGCCAGCAGTTCCGGCGGCAAGAAGTGGAAACGCCAGCTTGAGGACGCCGAGCTGAACTATGCCAGCGCGCGCGACCGCGACGATGCCGAATTGCGTGCGGCACAGGACCGCATCCGTGAGCTTGAGCGCGAGTTGCGCGACGCGCGTCCTGCCCCCTCGGCAGCCCCGGTCGTTGCCGCTGCTGCCACGGGCGCGGTTGGCGCGACGCTGATCGAGCGGGCGCAGGAGAAGGCGGAAGCCGCCCCGGCACCACCGCCCAGCAACACCTGGATCCCGGAAGGTCCGCCCCCGCCCCCGCTGCCGATGAGCACCGCAGAAGCGCAGCCCGTCGAGCCCACTCCCGCGCCTGCCCCCGTGCAGGAGGAGGTCGCCCCGGCTTCGCCCGTGGCCACCTTTCCAGCGGCAGAGAGCGGCGCGCCGGCAGCTGAGGGCGGAGCGGATCCAGCTGCGGCGGGAACGTATGATCAAGGCGAGCCAACCGGAAGTGTGACCAGCGAGTGGCTGCCGCCGCATGTGCGGGCGGAAACCGCGCCGCAACACTGATCCCGCGCCGGGTCAACGCCCGCCGAGCAGCACCTGCTGATAATGCTCGACCACGGCTGCGAGGGGCCTTCCCGCGCCGTCGAGGACGATCGCGCGGTGCCGCACCACCACCCCGGCCGCAGGGATGCGACCGGGGCGCGCGGTCCACGACCCGTAGGTTTCCCGGCGCGGCGATAGCGGCAGGATGACCCGGCCGAACGGCGCATCGCTGGTGTCGAGCGCCGCATTCATCTCCGGCGTCAGCCGGCTCGCGACATACCAGTTGGTCGCCTCCGACAGCAGGTGATCGCCGCACATCAACCGCACGCGGCGGTATCCGAGCAGCTCGTCCTTGCCGACCTTCAGCCGGGTGCGCGCGGGTGAGGCGCTGGCGACGACGCGCCCGCGCTTCACCTCGGCTCGAACCCGCGGCGGATTGGCGAGGCCCAGCGCGGCGCAGCGCGATTCAAGCACCTGCGTTGCGGTCCGTGCGGCCAGCAACTCGGCATTGAGGCGTTCGACAGGCGTCATCTGGGCAGCGGCAACAGCCTCGATCAGCATCGCGAAGGGAAGCATCGCGCTCATCGCAGCAGACGCCCGGCCTGCGCCGCGATCCGCAGCGCAGGGGGCAGGCAATAGGCAGCGCCGCCGGGCAAGTCGAGGTGCTTCGTCATGCCCGGGGTGCTAGGGTCCAGACCCATAACTGGCAATGATCGTGATTGCCCTGACGGGTTCGCTGGCAAGGAGCGGGCCGCAGCGCGTAGCGGCGCTACGCGCAAGGGCCGCGACGCAGACCAGCGAGCGCGTCAGGGCAACCGCGGAGCGGCGGGCGGGATTTGGTGCATGGAGGGCGTCGCGAGCCAAAGCGCCCGGGGGTCACGATGGATAGCCATCGCTCCCTCCTCGCTCCTACCCATGCGCCAAATCCCGCTCCGTCACGATCGTTGCCAGTTATGGGTCTGGACCCCAGCGCGCCGCCTAGCCGTAGGCTAGCCGCATCGACGGCGCAGCGGCGGATGTCGGCGCGCTTTCGCCTTTCGCGGAGCCGTTGGCCTGCTCGGTAAGCGTCGTAATCTCCCGCATCAAATTGCGCGCAGCCGCCGAAGTCTGTTCGACCATCGCCGCATTCTGCTGCGCGGTCTGGTCCATCGCCGCGATCGCGCTGGTGATCTCGCCGATCGCCGAAGACTGCTCGGCATTCTCGTTCGCGATCGTGTCGAGCAGCTGATGAACGTCCGACACATTCTCCGAAATCCCGGTCAATGCGCCATCGACCTGACGCACCGCCTCGACTGCGCTCATCACCTCAGCCTGGGTGACCGTAAGCTGGTCGCGGGCGCGCTTGGCCTCTTCCTCGGCGCGCATCGCGAGCGCGGAAACGAGGTCGGCGACGACGGCAAAGCCACGACCGGCCTCCCCCGCCCGCCCCGCTTCGACCGCTGCGTTCATCGCAAGAACGCGCGTCTGAAACGCGATCTTGTCGAGCCCCTCGATCACGTCGTCGATCCCCTTTGCGGATTCGCTGACCCGGCCCATCGCGCTCACCGCATCCTCGGCGACGCTCCGTCCGGCGGTAACCGCGCGCATCGCCCCATCGGCGCGTGCGACCGTCTGCCCCGCCGCTTCGGCGGTCGCACGCAAGCGCTGATCCATCTGGAGGACGGACGCGTTGGTCTCCTCCAGGCTGGCCGCCGTCGCTTCGGTCCGGTGCGCCAGATCGTCCGACGCGGCGACGATCTCGCTCGCCCCCGTCAGCACCGCATCACTGGTCTGGGAAATCGACGCCAGCAACGCATTGAGTGCAGCCTCACGCTGCTGCGTTTCGGCGGCGGCGCGGTCGCGTTCGGCCTGGGCTTCCTCGAAATAGACCGTCACGGCCAGTTCGATGTCGAGCAGCACCGCCTTCAGCAGCACGGCGAGCTGGTCGGCATTGCCGGTGTCGTCGCGGTTCAGCCAGCCGCGCTTCTGCGATCCCAGATAGTCGCGGATCAACTGATCCATGACGATCGCATAGGACCCGACATACCAGCGCGGTTCCAGTCCAATGCGGGCATGGACCTTGCCGACGCGACGGACGCTTTCGAGATAGTCCTGGTCGAACCTGCCGCTCCACAGCTTCTTCCAGTGCAGATCCTGCAGGCTGCGGGCCGAGGTCATGTGCGCGGCGTCGCGGAAATGGGTGCGCAGGCTCGGCGTCTCGGCGATCTTGTCGTAGAGCCGTTTGTGCGCGGCAGCGACCAATGGCTGCAGATCGCGCCCCAATTCCTGCAGCGTCTCGCGCTGGGTCTCGTCAAGGCCGATAAACGCGAGCCGGGGACCCAACATCTCATTAAGCATCTGGCGAACCTCTCAGTTAAAACGAGGAGGCCCCTTCTTCGATGCGAGCGCAGATCTCGTTCCACGAAAGCAACGACGGGAGCGTCGATGCTATCGTAGAACGGGTCCAAAACGGCCGGACGGCACCGGCAAAAATAATCGGAGTGAAGTGGTCCGATTAACGTGCGCGTAACGCAGATTGCGCCGCCGCCAGCCGCGCGATCGGCACGCGATAGGGTGAGGCGGAGACGTAATCGAGCCCGGTCTGCTCACAAAATGCGATCGACGCCGGGTCGCCGCCATGCTCGCCGCAAATGCCGAGCTTGATGTCCGGCCGGGTCGCACGGCCACGTTCGGCGGCGATGCTGATCAGTTCGCCCACACCCTCGACATCGAGGCTGACGAACGGATCGCGGGCGTAGATGCCCTTTTCCACATAAGTGGTCAGGAACCGCCCGGCATCGTCGCGGCTGACGCCCAAGGTCGTCTGCGTCAGGTCATTGGTGCCGAAGCTGAAGAATTCACCGACCTCGGCAATGTCCCCGGCGCGCAACGCGGCGCGGGGCAGTTCGATCATCGTGCCGACCAGATACTCGATCGTCCGCCCCTTTTCGGCGAACACCGCCTGCGCGGCGCGATCGACCACAATCTTCATCAGCTCCAGCTCACGCCGGGTGCCGACCAGCGGGATCATCACCTCGGGCGCCGGTGCCGCGCCGGACTTCTCCGCGACGACGCACGCCGCCTCGAAAATCGCGCGCGCCTGCATCTCGTAGATTTCGGGATAGGTCACGCCGAGGCGACAGCCGCGATGGCCGAGCATCGGGTTGAACTCGTGCAGCTCCGCAGCGCGGCGACGCAGCGTCTCGACATCGAGACCGGCAGCCTTGGCCACTTCCTCGAACTCCGATTCCTCGTGCGGCAGGAATTCGTGCAGCGGCGGATCGAGCAGGCGGATGGTGCAGGGCAGCCCGACCATGACCTCGAAAATCTCGATGAAGTCGCTGCGCTGTTCGGGCAGCAATTTGTCGAGCGCAGCGCGGCGCCCCGCCTCGTCGCTCGCCAGGATCATCTGGCGCACCGCCGTGATCCGCGCGGCGTCGAAGAACATATGCTCCGTACGGCACAGGCCGATGCCCTCCGCGCCGAACTCGCGCGCGGTGCGGCAGTCGAGCGGGGTTTCGGCGTTGGTGCGAACCTTCAGTCGACGCACTTCGTCGGCCCAGACCATCAGCGTGCCGAAATCCCCGGCCAGCTCGGGCTGGATCGTCGGGACCGCACCCAGCATGACCTCGCCGGTCGATCCGTCGATCGTCAGCACTTCGCCCTCGCGCACCTCACGCGATCCGATCCGCATCACGCCTTCCGCCGCCTTGATCGACAGCGTGCCCGCGCCGGAGACGCAGGGGCGACCCATGCCGCGCGCCACCACCGCCGCGTGGCTGGTCATGCCGCCACGCGCGGTCAGGATGCCCTTCGCCGCGTGCATCCCGTGAATGTCTTCCGGGCTGGTCTCGACGCGGACCAGGATCACCGCTTCGCCATTGGCAGCGCGCTTCTCGGCCGTGTCGCTGTCGAACACCGCGATGCCCGAAGCGGCACCCGGCGAAGCGGGCAGCCCCTTGGTCAGCACGTCGCGCGGCGCGCTGGGGTCAAGCGTCGGGTGGAGCAGCTGGTCGAGCGCCGATGGATCGACGCGCAGGATCGCCTCGTCGCGGGTGATCAGCTCTTCATTGGCCATATCGACCGCGATCTTCAGCGCGGCCTTCGCCGTGCGCTTGCCCGAGCGGGTTTGCAGCATCCACAGCTTGCCGCGTTCGACCGTGAACTCGATGTCCTGCATGTCGCGGTAATGGCGCTCAAGCTGGTCGAACACGCGCGCCAGCTCGGCATAGGCCTCCGGCATCGCCTCTTCCATCGACAGCGGCTTGGCCCCTGCCCGTTCCCGGGCCGCGCGCGTCAAATATTGCGGCGTGCGGATGCCGGCGACGACATCCTCGCCCTGCGCGTTGATCAGGAACTCGCCATAATAGGCATTCTCGCCGGTCGCGGGGTCGCGGGTAAAGGCGACGCCGGTGGCCGAGGTGTCGCCCATATTGCCGAACACCATCGCCTGGACATTGACCGCCGTGCCCCAGTCGCCGGGGATGTCGTTGAGGCGGCGATAGACCTTCGCGCGCTCCGACTGCCACGACCCGAACACCGCGCCGATCGCGCCCCAGAGCTGGTCGTGCACGTCCTGCGGGAAGGGCTTGCCCCACAATTCGACGACGATCGCCTTGTATTCCTCGACCAGCGTCTGCCAGTCGGCGGCAGTCATCTCGGTATCGAGGCTGTAGCCGCGATCCTCCTTGGCGATCTCCAGCGCTTCCTCGAACCGGCCATGGTCGAGTTCGAGCACGACGTCGGAATACATCTGGATGAAGCGGCGATAGCTGTCCCACGCAAAGCGCGCGTCGCCGCTGATGGTCGCCAGGCCGACCACGGTTTCGTCGTTCAGGCCAAGGTTGAGGACGGTGTCCATCATGCCAGGCATCGACACCCGCGCGCCGGAGCGGACCGAGACGAGCAGCGGATCGCGCGCATCGCCGAAGGTCTTGTCGGTCACCCCCTCGATATGGGTGATGCCGGTCGCGACCTCAGCCTTCAGGCTGTCGGGAAAGCTCTCGCCATTGTCGTAATAGAGCGCGCAGACCGGGGTCGAAATGGTGAAGCCCGGAGGCACCGGAAGGCCGATCGACGCCATCCCGTCGAGGTTCGCGCCCTTGCCGCCGAGCAGGTTCTTGTCCCCCTGGCCGCCGTCGGAAACATTCCCGCCGAAGCGGTACACATAGCGAGTCATTCAAACCCCTTCCGTGACTTGGCGCGGGGCGTACCGCAGGTGCGAAGAGGGGGAAAGGGTCTGTCCACCGCTGTCAGGAGGAAGAAATGCTACAGCGGTGTGAAATTATGTGGGTGGGGCGGCAATCTGAGCCCCTCCCCTTCAGGGGAGGGGTTGGGGTGGGGCCTATACTCTTGGCGAGCGGTCTCGGTGAGATTTCACTGCCCCACCCCCAACCCCTCCCGTGAAGGGGAGGGGCTTGAGAGACGCTACCCCTCGATCTTGCCGAAGTCCGCCACCCGATGCACGGCGTCCCGCATCCGCGCCAGCAAGGCGAGGCGCGCAGCGCGCTTCGCCGGGTCGCTGTCGTTGACCATCACGCCGCTCTCCTTGTCGAAGAACGCATCGATCGGCCCGCGCAGCGTCGCGAGCGCCGCCATCGCCCCTTCGAACTCCTCCGCCTCGACCGCAGCCGCCGCCTTTGGCTCGGCAACGTCGAGCGCGGCGATCAGCGCCGCCTCGGCGGGTTCGGGCGTGTAGGGCAGCAGAGCCGTCGCCTCGGCCTGCGCCGGGGCGACGAAGCCTTCCTTCTTCAGGATATTCGCGGCGCGCTTGTACCCGGCCAGCAGGTTCGCCCCATCCTCGGTCGCCATGAACGCCTGCAGCGCATGGACGCGCGCGAGCAGGCGGACGAGATCGTCCTCCCCGCCCAGCGCGAACACCGCATCGATCAGGTCGTGGCGGACACCCGCCTCGCGCTGCTGGACCTTGAGGCGGTCGGCGAAGAAGTCGAGTAACTCCGTGGCAGTTTTGCGTGCTCCGAAAAGCATCTGCCGGACAGCTTCTCGCGCGACATGCGGTTGCTGATCAACGGCCACACTCAACCCCATCAGGCCCGCAACCCTAAGAGCCGCTCTCGCTCTCTCGGCAAGTGAGCGCGAAGCGTCCGTATTTAAGTCCTCAAATTTTAGAACTTCAAACTGCAGAGCGTGGCTTTCGATTATATCCACAAGCCGCGCTCGAGCTTTACTCGTTTGCGTTTGTAACAGCGTCGCCAGCGCGGCTCGTCGAAGAGCGAACGGATCCTTCGACCCAGTCGGAAGCAAGGAAAATGAGAAAAACCCGATTAACGTATCCAACTTATCCGCTAGCGACACCGCCACCGTGACCGGCGCAGTCGGGACGTCATCGCCCTGACCGACCGGCTTGTAATGGTCGCGGATCGCTGCGGCGACGGCCGGGTCTTCGCCCTGCGCGGCGGCGTAATAGCCGCCCATCAGGCCCTGTAGCTCGGGGAATTCGCCAACCATGCCGGTGACGAGGTCCGCCTTGGCCAGCCGCGCCGCGCGTTCGGCGAGGTCCGGGTCCGCCTTGACGATCCCCGCCTCTGCCAGCCACCGCGCGAGTTTCGCGACGCGGTCGACCTTGTCGGCGACCGTGCCGAGCTTTTCGTGGAAGACGATCTTTTCAAGCTTCGGATGGAGGTCATCCAGCTTCGTCTTAAGATCGGTGTCATAGAAAAACCGCGCATCGCTCAGCCGCGCCGCAAGCACCTTCTGGTTGCCCTCGACAATCCGCTCGCCACCATCCGCCGCGTCGATATTCGCGGTGCAGATGAAGGCATTCGCCAGCTTGCCATCGGCATTTGTGCAGACAAAATATTTCTGGTTCACGCGCGCAGTGAGTTGGATCACCTCGGGTGGCACGTCGAGAAACGCTGCATCGAAGCGGCCCAGCAGCGGCACCGGCCATTCGGTCAGGCCCGCATTCTCGATCAGCAGCCCCTCGTCCTCGACCAGGGTCAGCCCGGCCTTGTTCGCCGCCAGCTTCGCGCCGACCGCGATGGTCGCGCGGCGCTCATTCTGGTCGACGATGACATGGGCGTCCCGCAGCTGCTCGACATAGGTCGCGGCGCTGGTGATCGTGATCGCGTCGGGGTGGTGGAAGCGATGGCCGACGGTGACGGCATCGGACTTCACGCCCGCGACCTCACATGCCACCACGCTCTCGCCCAGCAGCGCGACGATGCCCTGCAGCGGGCGGACCCAGCGCAGGCTCTCGGTGCTCAGCGAGGCTTCGCCCCAGCGCATCGATTTGGGCCAGGGGAAGGCGCGGACGATTCCCGGGATCGCTTCGGCCAGCACGTCCGCCGTCGCGCGGCCCGGCTTGTCGATCACCGCGAACAGCGTCGCGCGGCCCTTTACGTCGCGCGTCTCCAGCGCGTCGCGGGTCAGGCCGGCCTTGCGCAGGAAGCCGTCGACCGCCGCATCGGGCGCGTCGGCGGGCGGGCCTTTCAGCTCCTCGCTCACCGCCGCAGTCTGCTCGGGCAGGTCGCGGGCGATCAGCGTCAGGCGGCGCGGCGTCGCATAGGTGAGCAACGCACCGGCCTTGAGGCCAGCCTTGTCCAGCTCGGCGGTGAACAGGCGCGCAAGATCCTCCCGCGCCTTGTCCTGCATCCGCGCCGGAATTTCTTCGGAGCGGAGTTCGAGGAGGAAGTCGGTCACAGGCTCCACTCCGGGTACTTGGCGCTCCAGCCGGGCTTCATGTGTTCGATATACGCCTCACAGCTGCCCTTCGCGAGATCGCGGACGCGGCCGATATAGGCCTGACGCTCGGCCACCGAGATGACGCCGCGCGCCTGCAGCAGGTTGAACAAATGGCTCGCCTCGATCGCCTGTTCATAGGCGGCGATGGGGACATTGTTGGTCAGGCAATTCTCGCACTCGGCCATCGCCTTGCGGAAGCCTTCGAACAAAGTCTCGGTGTCGGCGACCTCGAAATTATACTTCGACATCTGGCGCTCGTTCTCAAGGAACACGTCGCCATAGGTGACCCCGGCATCGTTGAACGCCAGGTCGTACACGCTGTCCTTGTTCTGGATGTACATGGCGAGGCGTTCGAGGCCGTAGGTAAGTTCGCCCGCGACCGGCTTGCAATCGAAGCCGCCCATTTGCTGGAAATAGGTGAACTGCGTCACCTCCATCCCGTCGCACCACACTTCCCAGCCAAGACCCCAGGCACCGAGCGTCGGCGATTCCCAGTCATCCTCGACGAACCGGATGTCGTGCTTGAGCGGATCGATGCCGATCGCGGTCAGGCTGCCGAGATACAGTTCCTGCAGGTCGGGCGGGCTCGGCTTCAGGATCACCTGATACTGGTAATAATGCTGCAGCCGGTTGGGGTTCTCGCCATAGCGGCCATCGGTCGGGCGGCGGCACGGCTGGACGAACGCGGCGTTCCACGGCTCCGGGCCGAGCGCGCGCAAAGTCGTCGCGGTGTGGAACGTGCCCGCACCCATGCGCATGTCATAGGGCTGAAGGATCAGGCAGCCGCGCTGACTCCAATAATCATGGAGGCGCAGGATCATGCCCTGGAAGCTGAGCGGCGTGGTCATGGTGCCGGGCTTTGGCGAAAGGGCGAAGAGCGGTCAACTGCGGTTGACGCGAGCGGCGCGGGCGGCTTTGGAGGGGTGATCATGTTGAAACGCCTGATCGCCCCCCTCGCCGCCCTGATGCTCTCCAGCTGTTCGCTGTTCGGCGAGGATGCCGACCCCGCTTTGTGGGTGGTCAAGGATGCGGACACGACCATCTACCTGTTCGGCACGGTCCATGTGCTCAAGCCGCGGATGCACTGGTTCGACGAAGGCGTGCGCGTGGCGTTCGACGCGAGCGATGAGGTGGTGCTAGAAATCGCGGAGCCCGATCCGCAGGCGATCGCCGCGCTGACCGCTCAGCTTGGCACGCGCGGCGGCCCGCCCTTTGCGCCTGAGGTCGATGCGGCGGCGCGCGATCTCGGCATGCCGACGGGCGCGATTGACAAGCAGGAGCCGTGGTTGGCAGCGCTGACGCTGGCACAGCTCGCGGTGAAGAATGCGGGCTATGATAGCGGTAATGGCGTCGAGGCGACCTTGTCTGAGGCGGCGGAGGATGCCGGCAAGCCGGTCAAGGCGCTGGAATCGGCACGGGGACAGCTGATGCTGTTCGACGGCCTGTCGGGCGCGGCGCAGAGCGCGATGCTGGACGAAACGGTCAGGGCGCTCCCCGGCACCAAGGCGCGGCTCGACAAGTTCGTCGCCGCTTGGGCCAAGGGCGATGCCGAGAGCGTGGGGGCAGAGATGAACCGCGGCGCACTTGCCTCACCCGAAGTCGCCGACGCGCTGATCACCCGGCGCAACGCCCGCTTCGCCGACTGGGTCGCGGCGCGGATGAACCAGCCCGGCACCGTGTTCGTCGCGGTCGGCGCGGGACACCTCGCGGGCAAGGGCAGCGTGCAGACGCTGCTGGCCGACAAGGGGCTGAAGGTCGAGCGGGTGGTGTACTGATCAAAGCCCCTCCCCTTCAGGGGAGGGGTTGGGGGTGGGGCGTCTGTGTCTCACCGAGACCGACGCGCCCAGAGGATAGGCCCCACCCCAACCCCTCCCCTGAAGGGGAGGGGCTAAGGAGTTGCCTTTCCCCCTCCCCTCGCCTATAGGCGCGCGCTTCCGGTCAGGGTCATCCCTGGAGGCCTGATCGGGAATGGAAACACTTTAGCGCATTGGAACGACATATGAGCGACACGCTTACGCTGTCGGCCGAGACGCGCGACCGGGTTGGCAAGGGAGCCTCCCGGGCGCTGCGTCGTGAAGGCCGCGTCCCCGCCGTGATCTACGGCAACAATCAGGAACCGACCAGCATCCATCTGGATGAGCGCGCGCTGTACAAGGCGCTGCACACCGGCCACTTCATGAACTCGGTCGTGATGATCGAGGGTCTGGACGGCAAGGCGATCCGTACGATTGCAAAGGACGTCGCTCTCGACGTGGTGACCGAACGTCCGGTCCATGTCGATTTCCTGCGCATCGGTGAACACACCACGGTCACCGTCGCGGTGCCGGTCGTGTTCGCCGACGAAGAGGAATCGCCCGGCCTGAAGAAGGGCGGCGTGCTCAACATCGTCCGTCACGAGCTCGAGCTGGTGTGCGACGCAGCCGAGATCCCTAGCGAGATCACCATCTCGCTCAAGGGCCTCGAGCTTGGCGATTCGCTGCACATCTCGGCCGTCACGCTGCCCAAGGGCGTGGCGAGCGCGATCGACGACCGCGACTTCACCATCGCGACGATCGCCACCCCGGCGGCGCTGAAGTCCGAAGGGGCTGAGGACGCAGACGAGGCAGCAGAAGGCGAGTAAGCCTTTCGCGGCATCTGCCGATCGATTACGAGCGCCCCCGCACCCCAAGTGCGGGGGCGCTCTTCGTTTGTGAAAAGGTAATGCGATGCAACTCTGGGTTGGCCTCGGCAATCCCGGCCCCGATTATGCGATGAACCGGCACAATGTCGGCTTCATGGCGGCCGATGCCATCGCCGAAGTGCATGGCTTTTCCGCGCCCGCGAAAAAATTTCAGGGCTGGTTGCAGGAAGGGCGGATCGGCGGCGACAAGATCCTGCTGCTCAAGCCCGCGACCTATATGAACGAAAGCGGGCGGGCGATCCGCGCGGCACTCGACTTCTACAAGCTCGAGCCGGAAGCGGTCACGGTGTTCCATGACGAGCTCGACCTCGCCCCGTTCCAGGTCAAGGTGAAGCGCGGCGGCGGGGCAGCGGGGCAGAACGGCATCCGCAGCGCGATCGCGCATATCGGGCCGGAGTTCCGCCGCGTGCGCATTGGCATCGGCCATCCGGGGCACAAGGACCGCGTCACCGGATACGTGCTCGGCAACTATGCCAAGGCGGAGATCGAGGATCTGAGCGACCTGCTCGGCGCGATCGCGGCAGAGGCCGACTGGCTGGCGAAGGGCGACGACGCGCGGTTCATGAACGACATCGCGCTGCGCTTGCAGCGATCCTGAGCGGACACAAAAAAGGCCGGGTCTCCCCGGCCTTTTTCGTTGGATCGCGTTGGATCAGTTCTTCTTGGCGAGGACCACGCCGACCGCACGGCTGTCGCCCGCCGCAACCGCGCCGCTGATCGCGAAGCTGATGCCGAGCTCAGCCGCCTGCGTGCCATAGGCCACACCCTGGAAGGTGCCGCCCGCAGTGCTGCCCGGGCCGAAGCTGCCGGTGAACTGCGTGCTGCCCACGGGGATCGCGCCGGTGCCGGTGAAGGTGCCGTACGCGACGTTGCCGCCCGCAGTGACGCGGCTGAGGTCCATCGTCATGGTGACCAAACCGGTCGCATAGTTGATCGAAACGGTGACCGTCCCGGTCAGCTTGTCGACCGAGCTGGCGCCCGCAGCAGGCGAGATCACCGCCCGGCCCGCTACGGTCGTCGTGTACGTTGCCGTACCCGTCGTCGGCAGGTCAGTCGAAATGGTCGGATAGCCATAGGTGCCATAGGTGATCCGCTTCGCACCGGCAGTGCTGTCGCCACGCCACCACGCGGCATAGCTCGACCGCTTGAACGTCGTCAGATAGCCCTCCGGCGCGCTGTCCGGGGTGGCGGGATTGCGGATCGTGTTATTGTAGAGTTCGAGCTGGGTGAACGCGCCCGCCGTGGTCGGCGCGGTGCTCTCACGATAGACATATTCGGTCACGCCGACTGCGGGTGCGGTCAGCTGATCGCCCGTGGCGAAACGCGATTCTTCAGCATTTTCACGCACTACCACCGGTAGCGCGTCAGTCGCCGTCGCCACATTCTGCAGCGCAAGACGGACGCGGTTCGAGAACCCGTCGGTACCTGCCGCACCAAGCGTGACCGGACCGGCCACGTCGCCGGTGTAGCTCATCGCAGCACTGACGGTGAAGAACTCTGCCGCAGCGGTAAGCGGGAGCGCGGCATAGGTCGGCGCCGCAGTTGGCGTTGGGGTCGGCGTCGCGCTGGACGTCGCGGTCGGGGTTGGCGTCGGCGTGGCGTCATCGCCGCCGCTGCAGCCGGCTACGACCAGAACAACTGCGGTGCTGGCAATCAGGATGGAACGGCGAATCATACTGCGACTCCTGTAACGTGGCCGTCTGGAAGGCGCTCGGCGCCTGTACCGGGGATGAACGGGCCGCGTTGCCACGACCACTCAATATGACGCGGTAGCGTGGCTAGCCACGAAACGGAAGAGCGCCGACGCGGGATTCGCCGCATCGGCGCATAACCGCGTCAGTTGCCCAGCTGCCCGAGCAATCCGCGCAGCTGCTGGATCTTGCCGAACCGCTCCGCCGGGTTGAGCTTCGCCATCGGCCCGACGCTGCCGAATTCGGCCCCGCTCTGCAGGCAGGTGGTGACCTGTGCATGCGCCTGCGCGCGGTCGCCCTTGGTGAAGTTCGTCTCGATCTGATCCTTGACCGCCCAGTCGAGATAGGTGTCGAGTCCGGCCTTGGACAATTCGGGCTTGGGTGGCTCAGCGGGGATAACCTGATCGCCCAGCGTCTTTTCGACCATGCCGCGATAATAGGTCAGGAACGGCGCTGCGCCGCCTGCGATGTTCTTGGGCAACGGGCTGTCGAGCAGCCGCTGCTGCCACTTCACTGCGGCGTAGCAACGCACGTTGAGCGCGAGCTTGTCCTGCAGATCGCGCGCCTTGCGCTTCTCCGCGGCCTTGGCCTTGGCCTCGGCCGCGGCCTTTTCCTGCGCGCCATTGTCGCCGCACCCGGCGAGCGCGACCAGCGCCAGTGGCGCGAGAAATGCGAAGTGCTTCATGGACTTGATGTCCTCCCCTGGTCCTTACAGATCGCGCGACTTTGACGCCGCGCCGCGCGCTGTCAACCAAGCGCCGCTTGCGCCGCGTCGCGGTCCATGCTGTGCGGGCGACATGACGATCAAGACGCTGTTCGCCACGCGCTTTTCAGAAACCACGCTCGACGACGCCGCATTGCTGGCCGAGCTCGCCGACGCCTGCCGCGATCTGGCGGACCAGGACCGCGCCGGGCAGCGCTGGTCGAAGGACCATGGCTATCGCGGCTACACCAGCTACGCCTCGCTCGACGACCTGCCGATCCGCGACCCGCGCTTTGCCGATCTGGTCCGCCACCTCAATCGCCATGTCGCGCAGTTCGCCGACGCCTGCGCGCTGGACCTGTCGCGCAAGCTCAAGCTCGATAGCCTGTGGGTGAATGTGTTGAAGCCCGGCGGGACCCATTCGGGGCATATCCACCCGCACAGCGTGGTTTCAGGCACCATCTATGTCGAAGTGCCGCCGGGCGCCGGCGCGCTCAAGCTGGAGGACCCGCGCCTGCCCATGCTGATGGCCGCCCCGCCCCGCCGCCCCGACGCGCCCGAAGATCTCCAGACCTTCGTCTATGCCCAGCCCTCGCCGGGCAGCATCTTCCTGTGGGAAAGCTGGCTGCGGCACGAGGTGACACCGCATGCGGGCAAGGGTGAGCGGATCAGCATCAGCTTCAACTATCGCTGATCCTGCCCCAATCAGCGTGCGCGCGGAACCATTTCGCTTCTGAACCGATTGGACTGCCTATCCTTCTGGAGAATGACCATGCGTAAGAGCCTTTTCGCGCTATTGGCGCTGTCGCTCGCCGTCCCGACCACCGCATTGATGACCACCACCGCGTCGGCGCAGAGCTGGCAGGAGCGTGAGCGCGAGCGTGACCGCGAATACAATGAGCGGCGCGACCGCCGTTATGGCGAACGCCGCGACCAGCGTCCCGACTATCGCTGGCAGGGCGACCGCCGCGACCGCAATTGGGAGCCGTCGAGCGCCTATCGTCCGGGTCGCTACAGCGAACGGCGCATGAGCCGTCAGGACCGCATCTATCGTGGCCGTGACAACCGCTATTATTGCCGCCGCAGCGACGGCACCACCGGCCTGGTGGTCGGTGCGGCGCTGGGCGGCATCCTGGGCGGCGCGATTGGCAATGGCGACGTGCTCGGCGTGATCCTGGGCGGCGCCGGCGGCGCGGTGCTGGGCCGTGAGGTCGAACGCGGCAACGTGCGCTGCCGTTGATTCACTAACGGTGAAGAACGAGGCCCGCCGGTCGCATGACCGGCGGGCCTTTTCATGGGCGCCTTTGAGAAGCGGTGCCAGCCCGCTCCCCCACCCGGCCACCCATAGAATACACTGTCGTTGGGTGGCCGGGTGGGGGAGCGGGCTGGCACCGCCATTCAGCTTCGCTGAATCCAACTATAGCCTTTTCCCCGCGTCCGGCCTATCTGCGCGCCTTTCCCGGACCACAGGATCACAGGACAAATGGGCTTTCGCTGCGGCATTGTCGGCTTGCCGAACGTCGGCAAATCGACGCTTTTCAACGCGCTGACGCAGACTGCGGCGGCGCAGGCGGCCAACTATCCCTTCTGCACGATCGAGCCGAATGTCGGCAACGTCGCCGTGCCGGACGACCGTCTGGACGCGCTGGCCAAGATCGCCGGGTCGCAGAAGATCATCGAAACCCAGCTCGGCTTCGTCGACATCGCCGGCCTCGTGCGCGGCGCGAGCAAGGGCGAAGGGCTGGGCAACCAGTTCCTCGGCAACATCCGTGAGGTGGACGCGATCGTCCATGTCCTGCGCTGTTTCGAGAATGACGACATCCAGCATGTCGACAACAAGGTCGACCCGATCGCCGACGCCGAGACGGTCGAGACCGAACTGATGCTGTCCGACCTCGAAAGCCTCGAGAAGCGCGTGCCGAACCTTCAGAAAAAGGCCGCGCAGGGCGACAAGGACGCAAAGGTCGCCGCAACCGTGCTGGCGCAGGCGCTCGACCTGCTGCGCGAGGGCAAGCCCGCGCGGTTGGTAAAGCCCAATGATGCCGAGGAAGAGCGCGTGCTGAAGCAGGCGCAGCTGATCACCGCCAAGCCGGTGCTCTATGTCTG
This sequence comes from Sphingomonas sp. R647, assembly GCF_020177055.1. Taxonomy (GTDB): domain Bacteria; phylum Pseudomonadota; class Alphaproteobacteria; order Sphingomonadales; family Sphingomonadaceae; genus Sphingomonas. The sequence continues at coordinate 514,065 of NZ_JAIQXT010000003.1, read as the reverse complement.
CAACGTCAATGAAGAGCACGCCGCCGACGGCAATGACTATTCGGCGCGCGTGTTCGAAAAGGCGAAGGCCGAGGGCGCGCAGGCGGTCGTCGTCTCCGCCGCGATCGAGGCTGAAATCGCCACGATGCCCGCCGAAGAGCGCGGCGAGTTCCTCGCTGAGCTGGGGCTGGAAGAAACCGGCCTGACTCGCGTGATCCGCGCCGGATACAGCCTGCTGCACCTGCTGACCTTCTTCACCGTCGGGCCAAAGGAAGCGCGCGCCTGGACCACCCATGTCGGTGCCAAGGCTCCGCAGGCGGCGGGCGAGATCCACACCGATTTCGAACGCGGCTTCATCCGCGCCGAAACGATCGCGTTCGACGATTACGTCAAGTTCAGTGGCGAAACAGGCGCTCGCGACAACGGCAAGCTGCGCTCGGAAGGCAAGGAATATGTCGTCCAGGACGGCGACGTGATGCTGTTCCGTTTCAACGTCTGATCCCCCGGCGGCCTTCCCTCCCTGAACGGGAGGGGAGGCCGTGGGTTAGAGCGATGCCTCAACCAAGATAACGGCGACGGCGCTCTGCGCTCGCCAGCATCACCACCAACGTCGCGACGACGACCAGCCCCGCGACGATCGTCGCAGTGGCGATCTCCGAATGCGCCTGCCCGGCCTTTTGATGGATCGCCCACAGTGCCCACAGGAACGGCAACGGGTACCAGGGGTTGCCGCGGGTGCCGACCACGGCCGCCGCGACGATCGCTCCACCCACCAGCAGGATCGCCGCCGAGATCACTGGCAAAGGTCCACGCAGGACGACATCGTGGAAGTTGAGCGCCGCAGCGATGTTGACGATCGTCGCGGCGGTCAGCCAGCCCGCCAGCGCGCTGAGCGGCAGCACCACCGCCAACCGCTCGCCCAGCGTAAAGGATGGGGTGATGGCGAAAATGCGCAGGATCGCCAGCAGGTTGACCAGCGTGAACACGATGATCAGCACCGACGGGAAGCCAAGGCTGAATAGCTGGGTGTAGGTCACCCACAGCGCGTTGCCGAGCACGGCAAAGGCGAAATGCCACCCGATCCGCCGCACCAGTTCGCTGTCGCGATGGCGCGGCAACAGCTGATAGACGACATAGACGAGCGTACCGAAATACAGCGGGCCCCAGATCGCGAACGCCCATCCAGCGGGCGTAATCAGCGTCTGCGTATCCGCCGACTGTTCGCCGACCGGATTGCCGATGCCGATCATCGGCAGCAGCGGGGCGAGGATCTGGGCGAGCGCGAACACCAACGCCGCAATGGCGCGGACGCGGCTGTCGGGAGCGGATGCGGTCTGGTTCATGGCGCGACAACCTAAGCGCCGAATATTAGTTCCGCTAGTGAAACGCCCACCTGAACGTCTTTGCGATCGCCAGCGTCGATCCGCGCACCAGCGGCAGCGCGACCACCGGGCGTTGTAGCCCGTGCATTGCGCGCGCCCAGTCGGGCAATAAATCCACCGCCGCCGCAAAGATCGCCGCCTGTGCAGGCGCCATCGCCAGACTGGGTGAGCGATGATTGAGCAGGAAGCTCGCGACTTCGCGGGTGCGATCATCGACCAGCAGTTGCGGGCGCATCGCGGTGATCAGCCCCTCCGCCTCAAACCGGCTGCGCGGCACCGGATCGGCACCCAGCGCTAGCGCGATGCGTGCGGTTTCGGCGTAATAGATATCCTCCTCAGCACGGCTGACCGCCACGCCATAGCGCTGCCACGCAGCGAGGAAGCACCACATCTCGGTCACATGCACCCAGGCGAGCAGTTGCGGATCGTCGGCGCGATAGGGGGTGCCGTCGGGCAGCGTGCCTCCGACCCGCTCATGCACATCGCGCACCTTGGCGATCGACGCCTCGGCGATGCTGCGTTCGGCATAGGTCGTCTCGGCGATGAAGCGCGCGGTGCGGCGCAGGCGGCCGAGCATGTCCTTGCGGAACGCGCTATGGTCCCACACGCCCGCCAGCACCGCCGGATGCAGCATCTGCAGCAACAGCGACGCGACCCCGCCGACCATCATCGTCGTCACGTCGCCATGCACGCGCCAGGTGATGCTGTCGCGCGCGAACAGCGCATCGTCGCTGCGCTGCACCGGCGCCTCGCCCCGCGCAGAATCGTTGAACGTCGCGCGGACCACGCCGATCAGGCGCTTGCGCAATCCGGCGGTGAGATCGGGCGGAGGCATGGGGTCAAGCTAGGTTGTCGGCATGCGCACGGCAATGCTAGGGCGGCGCGATGCTGCGTCTGTTCATCCTGCTGGCATTGCTGCTCGGCACGCTCCCCGCTCCTGCGGCGGCGGCGCCGGCGTGTCACGAGATGGCCGCGGTGACGATGGATCATGACGCGCCCGCACCCCAGCCCGACAAGGCTCCGGCGATGGGCAAGGCACTGTGTGTGGGCTGCATCGCCCCCTCGACGATGACCGTGAGCGCGGTGACGCCGCCCCTCCCATTGATCGCGCGCCACGACGCGGCCGGCCCGGTCCAGCGGATGCCCGGCGCGATCCTTACGCCCGAACCACCCCCTCCGCGCGGGTGATCGATTGCGGGGCCTTGGCCTCGCTTCCCGATCATTCACGGAGTTTATCACGATGACCTATCGAACGACGCTCGCCGCCCTGATGGCGGCGACGGCGCTGCCCGTTGCGGCGGCAGCGCAGGAGCACGACCACGGCCAGCACGCAACGCCCGCGCCTGCACCGGCTAAGACCGACCACCAGCATCACGGCGAGCCAGAAGCGGCAGCAAAGCCCAACGCACAGATCGCATCCGGCACGGCGTTGCTCCCCGCCGCCGAGGGTGGCCAGCATGGCGGCCTGCACGCCACGACGGGCGACTGGATGCTGATGGCGCACGGCTATGCCTGGGGCGCGGTGACCAGCCAGGGCGGCCCCCGCGGCGACGACATGGCGTTTGTCCAGACAATGGGCATGGTCACCGCCAGCCGCCCGCTGGGCGATTCCGCCCGGATCGAGCTACGCGGCATGTTCAGCCTCGACCCGCTGATGGGCAAGCGCGGCTATCCCAACCTGTTCGCGGCGGGCGAGACCGCCAATGGCCGCGCGCTGGTCGACCGCCAGCATCCGCACGACCTGTTCATGGAGCTGGCCGCACGGGTCGAGGTCGATGTCGCCGATGGCACCACCGCCTTCCTCTATGGCGGCCCGGTCGGCGAACCCGCGCTCGGCCCGCCCGCCTTCATGCACCGCCGCTCGGCGCGCTATCAGACGATGTCGCCGATCGCGCATCACTGGTTCGATTCGACGCACATCACCTATGGCGTGGCGACGGCAGGCGTGCGGACGCGGGCGCTTCAGCTGGAAGGATCGGTGTTCAAGGGCCGCGAGCCGGATGAGGAGCGTTGGGGCTTCGACCCGATCAAGCTCGATTCATGGAGCCTGCGCGCGACCCTCACCCCGTCCCCGAACTGGACGGCGCAGGTCAGCCATGGGCGCCTGAAAAGCCCCGAGGCGCTGCATGGCGACGAGGACGAGGCGCGCACCACTGCCAGCATCCACTACGCGCGTGGCGGCCTGTCCGCGACGCTGGCCTGGTCGGCCAAGAACCGCATCCCGGGCGACACGCTCAGCGCCTGGGTGGCGGAAGCGAACTGGGACATCGACGCGCGCCACAGCCTCTTCGGCCGCGCCGAACTGGTCCGCAATGACGAGCTGTTCCCCGACCACAGCCACCCGCTGCACGACCAACCCTTCCGCGTCGCGCGGTTCGAGGGCGGCTATGCCTATCGCATCCCGCTGGGCGACAAGGTGTCGCTGGCGCTGGGCGGATCGGTCGCTGCCTATGCCAAGCCCGATGCGCTCGATCCCTATTATGGGAACAGCCCGATCAGCGGCACCGCGTTCGCGAAGCTGACGCTGGGCGACTGACTCGCGTCTGTCATCTAAACTCAATAGGCCGCCGCCATGCGTATCCCATCAGTCGTGGCGGCGGCCATATCCGCCCTGTTTCTTACCGCCTGCACCCAGACGCACGCGCTTGCGCCCGCTGCTCCTTCAGCCGCGACCGCCGAGATGCGCGCGCCGGTCACGATCCTGATCGGACTTGACGGCTTCCACCCCGACTATCTCAACCGCGGCGTGACCCCGGTGCTGTCCGAGCTCGCACGCGGCGGGGTGCGCGCCAACATGCGGCCGTCCTTCCCGACCAAGACGTTTCCCAATTTCTACACCCTGGTGACCGGCAAGCGCCCGGACCGGCACGGCATCGTCGCCAACCGGTTCGAAGATCCGGCGCGGCCCGGTGAGACCTTCACCATGCGCTCCGAGCAGCCCTATTGGTGGGATCAGGGCGAGCCGATCTGGAATGCCGCGGAAAAGGCTGGGGTACAAACCGCGGTCATGTTCTGGCCGGGCTCGGCGGTCGAGATCGGCGGCACCTATCCCCATGACTGGCAGGCATTCGGCATGGCGGTGAACGGGCGCCAGCGGGTCGATGCGATCATCGACTGGTTGCGCCGTCCGGCGGCGACGCGGCCCAAGCTGCTGGGGCTGTATTTCGACACGATCGACACCGCAGGACACCGCTTCGGCCCCGACGCGCCCGAGACGACGGCGGCGGTGGCGGAGATTGACGCGCTGATCGGGCGGCTCACTCGCGAGCTGGCCGGACTGGGGCAGCCCGCCAACCTGATCTTCGTCGCCGATCACGGCATGGCTGCGACCGACGAGCGCCGCCGCATCCAGCTGGATATGATCGCCGCACCGACCGATTTCCGGACCATTGAAGAAGGCCCCTATGCCGCGCTCGAGCCGCAACCGGGTGCGAAGCGGCGCTGGCCGCAGCGCTGCTCAAGCCGCATCCCAACATGGAATGCTGGCGCCGCGCGGACATTCCTGCCCGCCTCCATTACGGCCGCAATCCGCGTGTCTCGTCGTTCCTGTGCCTCGCTAGGGTCGGCTGGACGATCACGACCCGCCCGGTTGGCGAGCCGCTACGTCCCGGTGGGGCGCATGGCTGGGATCCTGCAGCGCCGGAGATGACGGCCCTGTTCCTCGCGCATGGTCCCGCCTTTGCGGTGAGCACCACCCTGCCCGACTTCGACAATGTCCATGTCGCGCCGCTGCTGCGTCAGCTGGCGGGCGTCCCCCAGGCGAAGGATGCCGATGGCGATCCGGCGGTGCTGGCACCGGCGCTCCGCCGCTGAACCCTCTTGCCAAGAACCAGTTTCGGACCGAAACTGATCCCATGATCTATTTCGAGGACCTGACGGTCGGGGACAAGGCCAGCTTCGGCTCCTATGCGGTCACGCGCGAAGAGGTGCTGGAGTTCGCCCGGAAATACGACCCCCAGCCCTTCCACATCTCCGACGAGGCGGCGGCAAAGACCCATTTCGGCCGTCTCGCCGCCAGTGGCTGGCACACCGCCGCCATGACGATGGCAATGCTGGTCGAACAGATGAAGGTGCGCCCGACCGCCAGCCTCGGCGCGGCTGGGATCGACGAACTGCGCTGGATCAAGCCGGTCTTCCCCGGCGACACGCTGCGTTGCGAAACCGAGTTGCTCGAGAAGCGTCAGTCGGAAAAGCGCCCGGAAATGGGCCGCACCCGCTCGCGCATGCTGGTGTTCAACCAGCATGACGAGCCGGTGCTCAGCTTCATCGCCAATGCGATCGTGGCGCTTCGACCAGTCGCTTAGAGCCTATTCGGGCTGGCTAGAGGCATCGTGATTGCCCTGGCGTGTTCGCTGGCAAGGAGCGGGTCGCGGCGCGTAGCGGCGCTACGCGCAAGATCTGCGACGCAGACCAGCGGGCGCGCCAGGGCAACCCCGAAGGGGCGGGCGGATTTTGGCGCATGGCGTCGTCCCTCGTCGGTCACGATGCATTGGCATCGCTCCCTCCTCACTCCTCGCCCTGCGCCAAAATCCGCTCCGTCCCGATGCCTCTAGCAAGCCCGAATAGGCTCTAGTTCGGCCGACGCCGGTCGCGGCGGTTCTCGCGACGCAACTCACGGCGATCGTCACGATATTCGCGGCGATATTCGCGCCGGTCATCGCGGCGTTCGGCGCGCGCTTCGGGCCGGGTCACTTCACCCTGCCGATAGTCGCGCCGGTCCTGACGGCGATCCTGGCGATAGGCACGATCGTCCTGGCGACGATCCTGCGCAAACTCGCGCCAGTTCGCCCGCACGGCGCGGCGGTCACCCCGCCAGCCCTGACGGCGCTGCTCCCAATAGCGGCGCTGGCTGTCGCTCCAGCGGATCGGCCGACGGTCACGGTCGTACACATAGTAACCGGTGCCGGGGTAATAATAGTCGCCCTGCCAGCCCCAATAGGGGTCGCCATAGCCGCCGGCATAAGAACCGCCGCCCCCAACGCCATAGCCGGCTGAAACGCCGCTATAGCCATAGCCATCGGTACAGGCCGCAACGCCGAGCGCTGCCGCGCCGACAAGACCGAGCTTCACGATACGCATAGTGAACATGATGCTTCTCCCGGGCGCGTCACGGCGCCCTAATCGCTTGAGAACGGGGGAGAAGCCGCCGAAGTTCCGTCAGTGACCGGGATAGGCGACCAGCGCAGTCACATGGAGCCCCTCGGCACGCAGCGCATCCGCACCGCCCAGATCGGGCAGGTCGATGACGAACGCCGCCTGCGTTACCACCGCCCCCACCTTGCGGAGCAGGCGGACGGCGGCCCGCGCGGTGCCGCCAGTGGCGATCAGATCGTCGATCAGCAACACGCGCGCGCCGGGCACGACCGCATCGGCATGGATCGCGATTCGATCGGTGCCGTACTCCAGCGCATAATCCTCCGCCACGGTCGCTCCGGGCAGCTTGCCGTCCTTGCGCACCAGCAGCGTCCCCGCCCCCAGCGCCAGCGCGACGGGCGCTGCGAAGATGAACCCGCGTGCCTCGATTCCCGCCACGAGGTCGACCGGGCCATCCACCGCATCGACGATCCGTTCGACCGCGCGGGCAAATCCGGCGGCGTCGAGCAGCAACGTGGTGATGTCGCGGAACATGATCCCCGGCTTTGGGAAATCGGGGATGGTGCGGATCAGCGCGGCGAGGTCGTCATTGGTCGGGGTCACGGTATCGCTCCCAAGAAAACGGCCCGGGAATCGCTTCCCGGGCCGTCGGAGAAAAGGTTCGGATGGACCTTAGTCCTTCACGTTCCGCCAGATCTGCTTCTTGGCGCCATAGGCAAGGAAGCAGAAGATCACGAGGAAGATCAGCGTCGCGAACCCGGCGGTCTTGCGTGCTTCCATCTTCGGCTCGGCGGTCCAGGTCAGGAACGCTGCGACGTCGGCCGCATAGTTCTTGGTGGTGGCCGCGGTGCCGTCCGAATAGGTCACCTGACCATCCTTCAGCGGCGCCGCCATCGCCAGGTTGAGCGTGTGGAAATAGGGGTTGTAGTGCAGCCCCTCCGGCGTCTTGGCTTCCGGGAACTTCTTGAGCAGTTCCGCAGGCTGCGCCTGATAGCCGGTCAGCAGCGAGTAGAGATAGTTGGAGCCATCGGCACGCGCCTTCGCCATCAGCGAGAGGTCGGGCGGGATCGCGTTATTGTTCGCGGCCGCCGCGGCGATCTCGTTGGCATAGGGCGACGGGAAACGATCGGCAGGCATGCCGTCGCGGGTCGCCGGCTCACCCGTTTCGGGGTTGAGCGACGGGACCTGGAAACCCTTGGCGATGGTCTTGATCTGACCCTCGCTATAGCCAAGCGCGGTCAGGTCGCGGAACGACACCAGACGCAGCGAGTGACAGGCGGCGCACACTTCCTTGTACACCTGCATGCCACGTTGCAGCTGGCGCTTGTCGTAAGTGCCAAACGCACCTTCGAACGAGAAGCCACCCTCCGGGCCCTTGGCGTACGCGTGGAATTCCTCTTCCACCGTCGCCTTGGGCGGTTCCTTGATCCAGTTCGACACCGTGTCCCAGATGCCGAGCAGCAGGGCGAAGACGAAGCCGACGCCGACGATGAAGCCGCCAATGCGAACCATTTTCTTCAGCCCCTCTTATTCGGCAGCAGCGGTCTGGAGTGGCGAAGTGCCACCCTTTCCGGCGAGCACAGCTTCGGTGATCGAGTTCGGCAGCGGGCGCGGACGCTCCATCGCGGACACGATCGGCAGGATCACCAGGAAATGCAGGAAGTAGTAAGCGGTCGCGATCTGGCCGATCAGGATCACGCCCGGGGTCGGCGCTGCACCACCGATATAGCCCAGCACCAGCACGTCCACCAGCAGGATGAGCAGGAACCACCGGTAGGTCGGGCGATAGTTCGCCGAACGCACCGGCGACGTGTCGAGCCAGGGCAGGACGAACAGCAGCAGGATCGAGCCGAACATCGCCAGCACGCCCCACAGCTTCGCCGAGAAGATGAAGTCGACGGTGAACGACTTCAGGATCGCGTAGAAGGGCAGGAAATACCATTCGGGCACGATGTGCGCGGGCGTCGAAAGCGGGTTGGCCGGGATGTAATTGTCCGGATGGCCCAGCAGGTTCGGCGAATAGAAGATCAGCGCAGCATAAACCAGCAGTGCCACGCCCACGCCGATGCCGTCCTTGGCCGTGTAATAGGGGTGGAACGGGACCGTGTCCTGCTCATCTTTCACCTCAACGCCGGTCGGGTTGTTCGAACCGGGAATGTGCAGCGCCCAGATGTGCAGGATGATCACGCCCGCGATCACGAACGGCAGCAGATAGTGGAGCGAGAAGAAGCGGTTCAGCGCGGCGTTGTCCGGCGCGAACCCGCCCAGCAGCCACACGCGGATCGGCTCGCCAACGCCCGGGATCGCCGAGAAGAAGCCGGTGATCACCTGCGCGCCCCAGAAGCTCATCTGGCCCCAGGGAAGGACATAGCCCATGAACGCGGTCGCCATCATCAGCAGGAAGATGACCACACCGAGCAGCCACACCATCTCGCGCGGCGCCTTGTACGAACCGTACCACAGGCCGCGGGCGATATGGACATACACCACCGCCAGGAACAGCGATGCGCCATTGGCGTGGGCGTAGCGGAAGAACCAGCCGCCCTGCACGTCGCGCATGATATGCTCGACGCTGTCGAAGGCGATGCCGGAATTCGCGGCATAATGCATCGCGAGCACGATGCCCGTGAGGATCTGGATCGCCAGGAACATCCCGGCGAGGACGCCGAAGTTCCAGAAATAGTTGAGGTTGCGCGGAACCGGATAACCGGCGCCGACGGCGTTATAGACGAAGCGCGGAAGCGGCAGACGGCTATCCACCCACTTGGTCAGCGGGTGCTTCGGCTCATACTGCTTTGCCCAGGGAAAGCTCATTTCAGGTGCCCCCTCAGCCGACCCGGATTACGGTGTCGGAAATGAATGCGTATTCCGGAACGACGAGGTTCGTCGGTGCCGGACCGGTGCGGATGCGACCGGCGGTGTCATAGGCCGAGCCGTGGCACGGGCAGAAATAGCCGCCGAACGGACCCTTGTTCTCGCCCTCGCCAGCGCCCAGCGGCACGCAGCCGAGATGGGTGCAGACGCCGAGGGTGACGAGCCAGTTGGCCTTGCCCTCCTTGGTGCGCTCGGCGAGCGTCTGGGGATCGCGCAGGTCGCTGACCGGCGTCGCGTTCGCCGCTTCGATTTCAGGTGCCGTGAGGTTGCGCACGAACAACGGCTGCTTGCGGAACGTCGCCTTGATCGACTGGCCCGGCTGGATCGCCGAAATGTCGAGTTCGGTGGTCGACAGCGCCAGCACGTCGGCCGACGGGCTCATCTGGTTGACGAGCGGGATCGCAATCACGCCCGCGCCGACACCCGCCCAGGCGACCGCACCAATCGCGAGATAGTCGCGACGGCGAGGATCGGCCGGCGCGTCACCCGCGTCACCCGGAGGTACAGCTTCTTCAAGCGTTGCCATGCATCAGCCCTTGCACTTCAAAATTCCGGCGTTTTCACGCCCCTGTCCCGGAAGCGAAGCGCGCGAACGCCACGCCCAGCCCCCCGGATTGCCCCCGGTGGCTGGCGGGCCTGATAGACGGCGCGGGGCGACTTTGCCAACCGCCTTTTTGACTGGGTTGTGACGGGCGCATGCCCTGCACTATCGGGGACATCATGCGCATCGCTCTGTTCCAACCCTGTATCGCCGGAAATGTCGGCGCAGTCCTGCGCATCGGCGCGTGTTTCGATACCGCGATCGACCTGATCGAGCCGATGGGATTCGCGTGGGACGACAAGCGCGTCGCGCGCGCCGGCATGGACTATATCGACCATGTCCGCGTCACCCGGCACCGCGGCTGGGACGCGTTCCTGACCACCGTGACCAGCCGCATCGTGCTGTTCACGACAAAAGGCGCGGGCCGGTTCGACGAGGCCAAGTTCCGCTCGGACGACATCCTGCTGTTCGGGTCGGAGGATGCCGGCGTTCCGGATCACGTCCATGACCGTGCCGACCTGCGCGTCAAAATCCCGATGAAGCCGGCGATGCGGTCCTTGAACCTGTCCGTATCCGCGGGCATCGCGCTGTCCGAAGCGCTCCGGCAAACCAAAGGTTATCCGCAATGATCGAACTCGACACCCAGCAGCAGCGCGCCCGCGCGTGGTTCGAACAGCTGCGCGACGCGATCTGCGCCGAGTTCGAGGCGATCGAGCGTGAGGCCGGGTCGGATGCGGCGTTCGACTATATCGCGTGGGACCGCACCGATCCGTCGGGCGAGCCGGGCGGTGGCGGTGTGCGCGGGGTGATGAAGGGGAAGGTGTTCGAAAAGGTCGGCGTCAACGTCTCGACCGTCGGCGGCACGTTCGAGGGCGATTTCGCCAAGTCGATCCACGGCGCGGGCGAGGACCCCCGCTTCTTCGCCACCGGGATCAGTCTGGTCGCGCACATGGCCAACCCGCATGTCCCCGCCGTCCACATGAACACACGCTTCCTGGTGACGACGAAGCGCTGGTTTGGCGGCGGCGCAGATTTGAACCCGCCGCTCCCCTATGATGAAGACACAGTGGACTTCCATGCACGTTTGAAGGCGGCATGTGACGCGCATGACCCACAGCATTATCCGCGATTCAAGGCGTGGGCCGACGACTATTTCTACATCCCCCACCGCAATGTCCATCGCGGCGTCGGCGGCATCTTCTACGACCACCTGGAAAGCGAAGACAGTTCGGCATGGGAGGCGAATTTCGCCTTCACCCAGGATGTCGGGCGCGCGTTCCTCGACATCTTCCCCGCGATCGTCCGGCGGCGGATGGCAACGCCGTTCACCGATGCCGACAAGGCCCAGATGCTCGAATGGCGCGGGCGCTACGCCGAATTCAATCTGGTCTATGACCGGGGCACGCTGTTCGGCCTTAAGACCGGCGGCAATATCGACGCAATCCTGATGAGCCTCCCCCCGCTGGCAACCTGGAGCTGAAATGGGCCTCCTCCCAGTAAAGCCCGGCGAGGTGGCGGCAATCGTCACCAGCCTCGAAATGCGCGAGCGGCCCCGGCCCCGGCCGATGCCCGAATCGCCGCTGCGGCTGGTGCGGTGGGAGGCACCCAGCCCCGACAAGTACCGAACCTTGTTCGCGCGGGTGGGCTCGCCCTGGCTGTGGTTCTCGCGGCTGGTGATGGAGGAGGCGCGGCTGACCGCGATCATCCATGACCCGCGACTCGAGATTTTCGCGGTGGTCGATCGTCAGGGGATCGAGGTCGGCATGCTCGAACTCGATTTCCGTGAGGCCGCGACGTGCGAGCTATCGTTCGTGGGGCTGGTGCCCGAACTGACCGGCGCAGGGCATGGCCGCTGGCTGATGGCGCAGGCGCTGATGCGGGCATGGCGCCCCGATGTGACGCGGGTGTGGGTGCACACCTGCACGCTCGACCATCCCAAGGCGCTGGGCTTTTATCGCGCGTCGGGCTTCGTGCCGTTTACCCGGGCGATCGAGACCTTTGCCGATCCGCGCGTCACCGGGCATCTGCCCCGCGACGCCGCCCCTCACATCCCGCTGATCGACCCGCCCAACCGCCGATAGGCGGCGATCCGTACCAACGTGAAGAAGGCGTAGGCCGCCGCCCCCGCCGCCGCGACCGGCACGAGCAGAACGGCATAGATCAGCGTCCCGCCGCCGAACGCGGCCGCCAGTAGTTGGATCAGAATCACCAGCGCGAAGATTGCGGCGAAGATCACGATCCCGACGCCAAAGCCGAGCAGCGCCAGCCACCAGCCATGACCAGCACTGAGGCGAAACCCGCGCTCAATCGCGCCAAGCACGCCGCGCTCCGGCTCCGCAACATAGGCAGGTCCCATCATCCAGGTGCGCCCGAAAATATAGACGCCGGGCAGGATGAACAGCGCGAAGCCCAGCTGAAGGATCGCGCCATTAGCCATGGCGAGAAGCACCCAGGGGAGCAGCCGAAGCCCGCTCGCGCGCAGCAACTCGCCCACGCTCTTTCCGCGCTGGAGATAGAGGTTGAGCAGCATCAGCGTGCCGAATTCGAGCGTCAGCGAGATCGCGACGACGGCAATGATGTTCGCGCGATAGAATGCCGTGACCGCTCCACGAATATCTTCGGGCGCAGCGTCAGGGGCGATCACGATCGTCGTCGACAGATACGCGATGGCGAGGATCGGGAGCAGCAGGAACATCCCGACGATCGGCACCATCAGGTCGCGATCGGTACGCCACAATATCGCGGCGTCCGCCAAAACGCCGCGGAATGAGAAGCTCATGCCGCCGCAGCCGCCTCATGCCGCGCCAGCAGCGCGATGTAGAGCTTGGCGAGGAACGCGGTGCCGAGCACCGTGAAGCCTGTCGAGACCGCGCCGCCGACGATGGTCGTCAGGACCGAGGCGAGCGAGATGCCCTCCTCGCCGCGCCCGGCGACCAGATACATGACCGCGCCGAACGCGGTGGTCGCGGCGAGGTTGGCGACGATCGAGACGATTGCGTACAGGATCAGTACTCCGACGATCTTGAGCGCGACGCCGCGCGTCAGCCGCCACGACCGCGCGATGGCACCGATCGCCAGCCGGTCCCCGACAACCGACGGAATGACCACCGCCAGGCGTGCAAAGACCCAGATCGCGAGGACAAGGATCACCATGAAGTAGAGGAACACCCACACGGCGACACTGGGGGGGATATCGGGCATCGCGCTGCCCTGCAGCGAGGTCATATCGACCCCGCCGACCGCCAGCATGACGCCGACGGGGATCATCAGCGCGACCACGACGACGACCATGACGATCATCAGCAGCAGCGCGGCGGGGAAGCGGCGGGTGGCTACCCGGCTCGCCTGATGTCCCTGCGCAGGGTCGATCGCAAGCGCGGTCACGGCCAACTGCCCCCAGAAGCTGATCATCGCGAGGACGAACACGCCAAGGCCAAGCACCATGGCGGTTCCAGGCGTGGCGTTCTGCTGCAGCCCCGAAAGGTTGGCCGAGATGGTGGAGGGAACGAAGATCGCCAGCAGCGCGATCGGCAGCAAGCTGCCGAGATTGTCGCTCAGAAACTCTGCCGTCCGATCCCAGACGCTACCCATACTGACCATAGACACTGTCCCCCTCGGCCGCAGCGTTAGCCGATCCACGCGCGTGATGCCACATGCTTGCGCTGGGGCGCGCGGCATCGCATCTGGCGGCAATGGAACTGGTCGAAGGCATCGAATGGCGCGTGTCCGAAGGGCGCGTCCCCTACCCGCAAGCGTTGGCGGAAATGGAGGCGCGCGTCGCCGCGATTCAGGCGGGTGAGGCGCGCGAGCAGATCTGGCTGCTGGAGCATCCGCCGGTGTACACTGCGGGCACCAGCGCCGACCCGGCGGAGCTGATCGACCCACGTTTTCCGGTGTTCGCCACCGGGCGTGGCGGGCGCTACACCTATCACGGGCCGGGGCAGCGCATCGGCTATGCGATGCTAGACCTGTCGCGGCGCAACAAGGACGTGCGCTGCTACGTCCACGCGGTCGAAGGCTGGGTGATCGCGGCGCTAGGCGAACTGGGCATCAACGCGTTCCGCGCCGAGGGACGAATCGGCATCTGGACGCGCGATGGCGGCGAAGATGCAAAGATCGGCGCGATCGGCGTGCGCGTGCGGCGCTGGGTGACGATGCATGGTTTTGCGGTGAACCTTGACCCCGACCTGGCCGATTTCGGCGGGATCGTCCCCTGCGGCCTGCCGGAATTTCCGGTGACGAGCGCGGCGCAGCTTGGAAAATCCATCTCGCCTGCAACCTTTGACGCGGCCCTGGCGTTTGGGTTTCCTGCCTTTCTTAATTCCGTGGGAGGAGCGTGCGCGCGCTTGCCCAACAGCGGGGCTTGAGGGCGTGGCGCGAAGCGTTTAGTATCTGACGTGGCGCGGGGATTTTGCGGTATGCCGCCCCCGCTTTTTATCTAGGGAGCCCAATTTTATGCGTGCACTTTTCACCAAGGCCGTTTCCGTTTCGATGGTCGCCAGCGCAGCGCTGCTCGTTTCGGCGTGCGGCGGCACCACTGAGAACACCACCGACAACACGACGGTCATGGACGCGAACACCACCGATGCAGGCATGATCGACGGCACCGTCAGCGACAACATGACCATGGTCGATGGCGCCACCGGCAACGACACCGGCATGGCCGGCGACATGATGGCGAACGACACCATGGGCAACGGCATGTAATCTGCCGATCGGCAATTGCGTGTTTGAAGGGGCCGTCCGGGCGACCGGGCGGCCCTTTTGCATAGGTTGCAGCACATGGCGTCCCGCCTGTCCCACGGCAGGGCGCGGCCCCTTGCGCCGCCGCAACGACTCCGTGCCAAAAACCACTTGGGCGCGGCGGCAAAACTCCGTAACCCAACCCGGACAGGGTTCGAGAGGGTTGGTTGATGTTCGTTTCGCGTCTGGTTTTCTCGGCTGCCTTGGGTGGCGCGATGTTCGCAGCGGCACCGGCATCCGCACAATTTTATTTTAAGGCCCCGGAAATCGGCGCGCCGCGGATCACGGGTGCGGAAACCGGCATGCTCGCCTCGCCATTGCCAGGCGCGACGCCAGCTGAATTGCGGGCGGCGATGGTTTGGAACCTGCGCGCCGCGCTCAACGTCGCCGCGCTGCAGTGCCAGTTTGGCCCAACGCTGCTGACCCTGCCGAATTACAACACGATCCTGCGCGACCATAAGGTCGAGCTGAACAACTCCTACACCGTGCTGACCAAATATTTTGCGCGGACGCACAAGACGCCCAGGGCAGCCCAGACCGCGCTCGATCAATACGGCACGCGCGTCTATTCGAGCTATTCGGCGGTGCATGCGCAGCTGACCTTCTGCCAGACCGCCGACACGGTCTCGAACGCAGCGGTGTTCACCCCGCGCGGCAATTTTGGCGAACTCGCGGCCGACCAGCTGCCGGTAATCCGCAACAGCCTGGTGCGCTGGGGCGAGCAGCAATTCCCGATGCGCTACCCGCTCGCGGCGCAGTTCACCTATCCGGAGTTCGCGAACGAGGATTGCTGGGACAAGGGCGGCTACGTTCCTGCACGCTGCGCACCCGGTGCGAAGAAGAGGAAGCGGCGCTAAGCCGAATCGGTTAGCGAAGCCCCAGCGTCTTGTGCGCCTGAAGCGTCAGGCGCCAGCGTGGGCGCTCCAGCGCGAAATCGACCGCCGCCTGAATGTTGGCGGCGGCACTGGCATCGTCCATCGGCTGGATCAGAAAATGGGCAAAGTCCCATTGCTCGATCTCCGCGACATCGTTCCCCGGCTGCGGCCACACCAGCTTGAGTTCGTCGCCGTGGCGCTGGACCACTTCGCTGCCCGCCTTGGGGCTGATGCAGATCCAGTCGATGCCGGGATGCACCGGCAGCGTGCCATTGCTCTCGATCGCGATGCGAAAGCCGCGCGCGTGCAATGCTTCGACCAGCGCGTCGTCGACCTGAAGCATCGGCTCGCCCCCGGTCAGCACGACGAAGCGCCGCTCCGCCCCTGCCCCCCAGAAACCGACCACTGCATCCGCCAGCGCATCGGCATCGGCGAATTTACCGCCGCCCAGACCATCGGTGCCCACAAACTGGGTGTCACAAAATTTGCAGATCGCCGTCGCACGATCCTGCTCGCGGCCCGACCATAAATTGCACCCGGCGAAGCGGACGAACACTGCGCGCGCGCCAGCATTCACCCCCTCCCCCTGGAGGGTCAGGAACATTTCCTTGACCGCATAGCTCATGACGATGCCCTCAGACCGCTACCGCATAGCGGGTCGGATCGGGGATCCCCGCCTCCTCAAAGCCCTTGGCGCGCAGGCGACAGCTGTCGCAGCGACCACAATGCACCCCACCCGGCGCGGGGTCGTAGCACGACCAACTGAGCCCGAGGTTGAGACCAAGCTCGGTGCCCTTGCGCACGATGTCGGCCTTGCTCATCGCGACGAGCGGCGCCTGAATGCGGAACGGATGCCCCTCGACCCCCGCCTTGGTGGCGAGTTCGGCAAGCTTTTCGAACCCGTCGATAAATTCCGGGCGGCAATCGGGATAGCCCGAATAATCGAGCGCATTGACGCCGAGATACAGGTCGCGCGCGCCCATCGCCTCGGCCCAGCCGAGCGCGAGGCTGAGGAAAATCGTGTTGCGCGCGGGGACATAGGTGACCGGGATGTCCGGCCCGACGCCGTCCTTGGGCACGTCGATATCGGCGGTCAGCGCCGACCCACCGAACAGCGAGAGGTCAAGCGGCAGGACGATGTGCCGCTCCGCCCCCAAAACGGCAGCGATCCGCCGCGCCGCGGCCAGTTCGACCTGATGGCGCTGGTTATAGTCGATCGAGAGTGCAAGCAGGCGGTGCCCGTCGGCACGCGCACAGGCAGCAGAAACATAGGAGTCGAGTCCGCCCGACACGAGGGCGACGGCATAGCTGGCTTCGGTCATCCGCTCTGCGCTACCGCCTTTGCCGCGGTGCGGCAAGGAAGCGGAATGCCCCGATCAGCGGCAGGGGCCGGTCCGGCGCCCCTCATATTCGAACGAGAAGGGCAAGCCACGGCTGATCCCCTGGCTTTCCAGCCGGATCAGACGGGGTGTCTCGACCACGACGCGGGTCGCGCCGTTGCCGATCCCGGGACAGCTATAGGTGATCCGCCCGCCCAGCGATCCATCCTCGACCACGAAGCGCGTGCACGCCGCGCCGCGATGGTGCAGCTGGAGCAGCATCTGAGGGTCGGTGACGCAGATGCTGCGCGACGATCCGTCGGCGGCCCGCAGCGTCCACTCGCCACGCTCGATCTTGCCCAGCGCGGTAAGACCGTTGTCGGCACGCATCGCTGCGCTCCCGGCAGCGAGGGGAGAAAGCAGCGCGACGGTAGTCGCAAGGGCGCGAAGCATTTTCATTTCATCGCTCCTCTAGCACGTTTCACCTGTCAATTCGCTGACGATTTCGGTCACGCAAAGCTGTCGAGCGCGATCGGGAATTTCTTTGCACAAAATGCGCAATCGACCGTGATGAACCCGTCTTCAGCCATGTCGGCGCGATCCTCGACCGGGAATTTGGCCAGCACCGATCCGATATAGTCGGGATCACAGCGACAGCCGCGGGCAAGATCGCCGCCGGACTGGACGCGCACCTCATCCTCGTTGAACAGCCGCCACAACAGGGTCTCGAGCGACGTCGCCGCATCGGCCAGTTCATCCTCGCCCAGCGTGCTCGCCAGCGCCTCGACATGCTCCCATTCGGCATGAACCTCGCGCGCGTGGAGCCGTTCGCCGCCTTCCTCGCCCTCGGGAAGGTGCTGGAGGAACAGGCCGCCGCCGATGCACTTGCCCGCCGCATCGTGGCCGACGCCGAGCCGCACCAAGGTCGGGATCTGCTCCGACTGGTCGAAATAATTCTCCGCCGCCTCGGCCAGCGAGCCGCCGTCGAGCGGGACAATGCCCTGATAGCGCTCGCCAGTCGTCGCCTGGTCGAAGGTCATCGCCAGATAGCCCTGGTTGAACAGCGCGTAGAGCGAGGGGCTGCTGCCGAGTTCCGCGAGCCGGTCGGCATCGTACTGGACATAGCCGCGCAGCTCACCGCCCTTATAGTCGCACACCATCAGGCTGACGATTCCGCCCTGTGCCTGCGCCTGCAGCGTCAGCTGCCCGCCGGCGTCCTTGAGCGTCGAGCCGAGCAATGCGGTAAGGGTCAGCGCCTCCGCCAGCAGGCGCTCGATCGGCGCGGGATAAGCGTGCGCGGCGAGGATTTCGCCCAGCACCGGACCCAGCCGCGCGATCCGCCCGCGCGCATGGCGCTGGGGAATCGTGAAGTTGAGCGTGCGGTCGAGGTCGGTGGTCATGGCAAAACATCCGTTTGGCCCCGGACCTGATCCGGGGTTGTCGAAGCCCATCGCCCCTTCGCGCCCGTTCGGAAGAAGAGGGAACCGCCCTTCGACAAGCTCAGGGCAAACGGGGTTCGGGGAGCAGCGCAGATAGGGATTCGCGATCCTCCCTTCAACTCACCCGATCGGGCTGCCGATCTGCCCGAAGCACCAGCGCAGCACCGCTTTCTGCCCGTGCAGGCGGTTCTCCGCCTCCGGCCAGATCAGCGATTGCGGGCCGTCGATGACCTCCGGCGTCACCTCCTCACCGCGATGCGCGGGGAGGCAGTGGAGGAACTTCGCGTCGGGCTTGGCCTTCGCCATCAGCGCGGCATCGACCTGATAGGGGGCGAGCGCGGCGAGCTTTGCCTCGGCGTGAAGCTGGCCCATCGAGATCCAGGTGTCGGTGACGATGATATCGGCCCCCGCCACCGCTTCGGCGGGATCGTTGACGCAGGTTGCGCGCCCCTTGCCCAGCGCCATTGCCGCGTCGGGGAGCGAAAAGCTCTGCGGGCATGCAGCGACGACGTCGAAGTGCATCAGCCCCGCCGCCTCGACGATCGAGGCAAGGACGTTGTTGCCATCACCAAGCCAGGCAACCTTGAGGCCGGGCAGCGCCTTGCCATTCTCCAGGATCGTCTGGAGATCGGCGACGATCTGGCACGGATGGCTGTCGTCGGTCAGGCCGTTGATCACCGGAACGGTCGCGTATTCGGCCATTTCGAGCAGCTTGGCGTGGTCGTCGGTGCGGACCATGATCGCGTCGCAATAGCCCGACAGGACGCGCGCGGTGTCGGCCACCGTCTCACCGCGGCCGAGCTGGCTGGTCGCGGCGTCGAGCACGATCGCGCTGCCACCCAGCTGACGAATCGCCATTTCGAAGCTGACGCGGGTGCGGGTCGAGCTTTTCTCGAACACCATCGCCAGCGTGTGGCCGGCGAGCGGGGCGTCGCGATCGACCATCCCCTTGGGCAGCCCGGCGCGGGCCGCCTTGCGCTCGATCGCTTCGGACAGGATCGCTGCGAGGCCGTCAGGACCAGCATCACTCAGCGACAGGAAATTGCGGTAGGTCATTTCAGTTTCCCCCTACGGCCAGGGTTGCTCCCCCAGCGCGCCGGGGGAGCAATTGGCTACGCCGCCTCCGGCATCTTGTAGCTGTGCGCGCCCGCGCTCAGCTTCTCGACCGCCTCGGCGACATGGCTGTCGTCGATAATCAGCGGCGGCAGGACGCGGAACACATTCTCACCCGCCGCGACGGTCAGCAGGCCGTGATGGTCGCGCAGATGCGCCACGAAGTCGCGCGCAACCGCCGGTTCCTTCATCTTGATGCCGAGCATCAGACCCTTGCCGCGAATTTCCTCGAATAGATGGTCGTGGTTGGGGATCATCTGCTCGAACGCCGCGCGCAGCCGATCGCCCATCGCGGTGACATGATCGAGGAAGCCAGGCTCCAGCATCACGTCGAGCACCGCCATGCCCGCCGCCATCGCCAGCGGATTGCCGCCATAGGTCGAGCCATGCGTGCCGAACACCATGCCCTTCGCCGCTTCCTCGGTGGCGAGGCACGCGCCGAGCGGGAAGCCGTTCCCGATCCCCTTGGCGACGGTCATGATGTCGGGGGTAATGCCGTAATGTTCATACGCCCACATCTTGCCAGTGCGGCCATAGCCGCACTGGATTTCGTCGAGGATCAGCAACAGACCGTGTTCGTCGCACGCATTGCGCAGGCCTTGGATGAACTCGGTCTTGCCCGCGGTCATCCCGCCCTCACCCTGCACGGTTTCGACCATGAACCCGGCGGTGGTGTCGTCGATCAGGGCGAGTGCCGCGTCGAGGTCGTTGAACGGGGCATAGTCAAAGCCGGGCAGCAAAGGCTCAAAGCCGTCGCGCATCTTTGCCTGATTGGTCGCCGAAATCGCGCCCATCGTCCGCCCGTGAAAGGCATTGTGGAACGTGATGATCTTGGTCCGCTGCGGGTTGCCGCTGACATAGTGGTAGCGGCGCGCGGTCTTGATCGCGCACTCGATCGCCTCGGCGCCCGAATTGGTGAAGAACAGCGTGTCGGCAAAGCTCGTTTCGACGATGCGTGCGGCAAGCGCCTCGCCCTGCGGCGATCCGTAGAGGTTGGACACGTGCATCAGCGTCGCGACCTGATCCTGCACCGACTTGATGAAGGTCGGGTGGCTGTGCCCCAGCGCGTTCACCGCGATCCCGGCGGCGAAATCGAGATATCGCTCGCCACGTTCGCCAATCAGGTAGCAGCCTTCGCCTCGCACCGGACGCACACCGCACCGTGGGTAAACGGGCATGAGCGGGGTGATCGACACGGGCAGCCTCCTTCAGAAAAGAAAAGGGCGGCCCATCTGCGAACCGCCCTCCCCGAACCCTAGGATTTCGTCCCCGGGGCGTCAACATCATGACGCGACCCGGCGTACTCGCCCCGCCCTTGGCGCAAACCGCTAATGACTTGTCTCGCCACGCGCCGTAAATGAACAGAAACGCGCGACGCAAGCGCGCCGGTAGCGGGCGAAATGCGTCGGGCGAATGGAGAGAAGGGCGGACGCCCGGTCGCGTCCGGCCAAACGCGTGAGGTGTCGATGCGCAGGATCGTCCGGGAATACAGCGCCTGATGCAGCAGCGCCCCCGGATTTCATTGGCACTCGCCTTCGCGATCGGGGCAACGCTGCTTCCGTTCGCGATCCTGGTCGGGTGGTCGTTCGATATCGCGCTCCTCCGCGGGCTCGGCGCGCCGTCGCGTCCGATCCATCCGATGACCGCCTTTTGCTTTCTTTTGATGGCGAGCGCGGGAATTCTCAGTTTGATCGGCTTGCGCCGGCAGGCTCAGGCACTTTTGATTTTTCCGCTTGTTTACCTCCTACTGATCCTGCTTCAGCATCTCAGCGGGCTGGATAGCGGAATCTCGCGCATGCTGTTCGCCGAGACGATGGCGTCGTCAACCGCGCTTCAGCGACCGATCACCCCACTGGGCGCAGTCGCAGTACTTGCCGCGCTGCTGGCCGCGCTTTTCCTGCGAACTTCCAGCTCTTCGATGGCACGCGCGTGGGTCGGACAGGTTACCGGAATCGCGGTCGCGGCGACTCTCCTCCTCCTGACCTTCACCGTTGCCACGCAGTTCAGCGCGGGCGCGCGCTTCATCGGCGTGGCGGCGGCATCGGCCGTCCCCATTCTGCTGTTGTGCGCGTCCATCCTCGCTTCGCTTGAGATGGTGCGGAGCATTCCACACCAGCATACACCGTGGGACACCCTGCAGCGGATCCAGCCACTGATCATTGTGTGCTCGGTCGTACCGGCGCTTGTCCTGATCGGTCTGCGTCAGCGCGCGGTGCTGTCGGATGCCGAACTGTATTTTCTGATCGCCATGGCCAATCTGGTGGTGCTCGCCGCATTGCTTTCCTACGTCACCCACCGGGCGAGCCGTCAGAACCGGATGCTCGCAGGGGGGGAGGCCAAGCTGCACTCGATCCTCGGCACCGCGCCCGACGCGCTGATCATCACCGGCGACGATCTCGTGATCCGCACCTACAGCGCATCGACGCCGTTGATGTGGCGGTGCGGCGACATCCAGCTGGCGGGCAAATCGCTTCACACCCTGTTCGAGGCGCCGATCGACACGTTCGAGACGCTGGTTCGCACCCCGAGCGGCACGCATGGCGGCGCGACCATTACCACCGGCCGACGCTCTGACGACACCAGCTTTCCGGCCGAGCTGAGACTTGGCATCGCCGAACAGGAGGGCGAGCGCGTCTGCGTTGCCTTCGTACGTGATCTGTCGGAGCGGATGTCGATGGAGGACCAGCTCAACGGCCTGAGCTTCCAGCTGATGCACCTGTCGCGGCAGAACGCGATGGGCGAGCTGGCAGGCGATATCGCGCACGAGATCAACCAGCCGCTGACCGCCGCCACCAACTATGCCTCGACCGCCGCCTATGTGCTCGAGCAGCGCGGCGACACCGACAAGGCGCGGGAGCACCTCAAGGAAGTCAGCACCCAGCTGCTCCGCGCCGGGGGGATCATCAGCCGACTGCGCGCTTTCCTGGCCAATCGCGAGATCGAATTGCGGCGCGAGCCGTTGGAAGCAGTGGTGCAGGACGCCGTCAATCTGGTGCGGATCGGTTCGCGCCGGGTGGCGGGACGGCTGACGGTCGACATCCCGCACGATACCCCACCAGTCTATGTCGATCGCATCCAGATCCAGCAGGTGCTGGTCAATCTGCTGCGCAATTCGTTCGAGGCGTGCGACGAATCGGGGCGCGACGCCCGGATCGACATCGCCGCGCGACCGGCGGGGGATCACCTGATCGAAATCGAGGTTTCCGACAATGGCGCGGGCCTGCCCGAGGGCTTTGCCGAGCGGCTGGGCCAGCGTTTTTCATCGACCAAGGGCGAGACGGGCCTTGGCATCGGACTCAACATATCGAAGCGGATTGTCGAGGCGCATGGCGGCACGCTGGTCGCCGAAAACCGCCAGCCGCATGGCGCAGTGTTCCGCTTTACCGTCCCGGCGCTTGGCGACCTTCCCCAGCTTTAGGGTCTAGCTTTTGATCTTCCAGCCCGAACGCAGCAGCGCGTAGCAGGCGAGCGCCAGAGCGATGTCGAGCGCGAGGATCACCGCGCTGCCCACCAAGATCGGCGAGTCGGCGACGCCGAGGAAGCCGTAGCGAAAGCCGGAGATGATGTAGAAGAACGGGTTGGCGTGGCTGATCGCCTGAAACAGCGGCGACAACCGATCGACCGAATAGAAGGTGCCCGAAAGCAGGGCGAGCGGGGCGACCACAAAATTGGTCACTGCGGCAGCATGATCGAACTTCTCCGCCCAGATCGACGTGAGCACGCCCATCAGCGCCAGGAACAGCGATCCCAAGAACCCGAACCACAGGATCGCCCAGAAATGCGCCGGAGTGACGCTGACGCCGGGCCACAGCGCCATCGCCAGCCACACTGCAGCGCCGACGCAAAAGGCACGGGTCACTGCGCCGCCGCACAACGCCGCGAGCAATTCGCCCGTCGAAAGCGGCGGCATCAGATAATCGACGATCGTCCCCTGAATCTTGCCGACCAGCAGCGAGAAGCTGGCATTGGCGAACGCATTCTGGAGCATGCCCATCACAATCAGCCCCGGCGCGAGGAAGTTGGCAAAGGGAATCGCTGTGTCGCCGAGCGTCACGGTGCGCCCGCCACCACCCAAAGCGACGGTAAATACCACGAGGAATAACAGCGTCGTAACCGCCGGCGCCCACACCGTCTGGAGCTGCACCTTGAAGAAACGGCGCACCTCCTTCACATAGAGGGTCCACAGCCCGCCCCAATTCACGTTACGGATTACCGGAACGCCGGGGCCGGCGATCATGCTTTCGGGCGGCGGGGACTGGTCGGTCATGCAAAGGCCGGTTAATCGCTGCGGCCACACCCGGCAACGGGATTGATTCTTTAGGGACGACAAATGAGCTGGACCGACGAACGGATCGAGACGCTGCGCAAGATGTGGGACAGCGGCCTGACCGCGACGCAGATTGCCGAGGAATTGGGCGGAGTGAGCCGCAATGCCGTGATTGGCAAGGCGCATCGCCTGGGCCTCGCCTCGCGCCCGTCGCCGGTCAAGGCGAACACGGCTGAGGCCAAGGCGGCCCCGGCTCCGGTCGCAGCGCCAGCGCCAAAGCCCGCTCCGGCAGCGCCCGCACCCGCGCCGCGCGCTGCTGCACCCGTCGCCGCCCCGCCGCCAGCCCCCGCCCCGGTCGTCGACGACGAGGACGCGGACGAGGATGAGGCGCCCGCCCCTACCCCGGCTCCGCGCGAAGGCCCGGTGCTGCGTTCGGTCGGTCCCGGCGGCTTCATCCGTCAGAATCCCGGCGAACAGGCCCCGCCGATCGCCCCTGCCCCGCCGCGCCGCCTGGTTCCCGCCAAGCCGAGCAAGGAGATCGAGGGCAAGACCACGTTGCTCGACCTCAACGATCGCATCTGCAAATGGCCGCTGGGCCATCCGGGCGAGCCTGATTTCCACTTCTGTGGCGAGAAGGTGAACCCCGGTTTTCCCTATTGCGTCGGCCATTGCGGTCACGCCTATCAGGCACAGCTGCCGCGTCGTGATCGTCGCCCGCCGCCGCCGATGCCCTATGGTGGCCCGCGCGTCCGTTAAGGCGCGAAAGCGGCTGAACCCTCAATCCGGGTAAACGGTCGCTTAACCACAAAGGCGTAGGTCGGATGCATCATGTATGCTTCCCCCCTGCACCGTCATGGCGCCATCATCAGTCAAGCCAGCCTGGTTCTGGCTGGCGTCGCCACCCTCGCGCTGTGGCCGCCGCGTGAGGGGCCGATGGTCCTGATCGCGCTGGATGGTCGCGATGCCGGTCGGCTGGTCGGGCCGGCGCTGGACGCGGGCGCAGTGCTGGCCGGACGTGGTCCGATGCCCAACATGATCATCGTCGATGGCGTTCGCGCGCGACTCGCGCCGCTTGCCTGGCGCGGCGTCATCGCGCTCGCCGCTCCGCGCGGCCTGTGCGGCCCGGTGAGCGCGGCATGACCCTCAGCGATATCACTTTGCTGCGTCAGCGCGGCGCGACCGTTCTGGTCACCGCCAGCTGGATCAACACCGCCGCCGTCCTGCTGATCAGCCTGATCGCGTCGAGTGACCGGCTGTTCCCGCTCGCCCTGATCGGCATCGCCGCAAACGTGCTTCCGACGCTGGTGGTGCGCCGCCATCGCGTCGATGCGCAGGCGCGACTCGTGATCGCCTCGCTCGCCGCAGTTCAGCCCGCGCTCGTGGTCTATGCGCTGAGCGGTCATGCCTGGCAGATGGACGGGCACATGTATTTCTTCGTCGCACTCGCCGCGCTGACGGTTCTGTGTGACGCGCGCGCGATCCTGTTCGCCTCCGCGCTGATCGCCGTCCATCACCTCGTTCTGCAATATGCCGCCCCGGCCTGGGTCTTCACCGGCGCGGGCGATCTGGGGCGGGTGCTGTTCCATGCGTTGGCGGTGGTGCTGCAGGCGTCGGTGCTGGTCTATCTGACGCAGACCATCCGCACGCTGCTGACCCGCAATGCAGAGGCCCGCGCGCTGAGCGAACAGGCCGCCGCCACCGCCGAGCAGCGGCGCGTTGAGGCCGAAGCCGCGATGCGCGCGGCGGCCGATGCGGCGCGCCGCGAAAGCCAGGAACGCGCCGCACGCGAATCGCTGGCGCGCGAGGCCGAGGCGCAGCGACGCGAGGCCGAAGCCGCGCGGCGCGAAGACCATCGCCGCCTCGCCGAAAGCTTTCAGCAGTCGATGAGCGGGATCATCGCGACGGTCGGTACTGCGGCCACCGAACTCGATCAC
Organism: Sphingomonas sp. R647; assembly: GCF_020177055.1. GTDB lineage: Bacteria > Pseudomonadota > Alphaproteobacteria > Sphingomonadales > Sphingomonadaceae > Sphingomonas. The sequence goes on along the minus strand of NZ_JAIQXT010000003.1, from coordinate 488,505 downwards.
CTCGCGGGATCGCTCAACGGCGTCGCCCGCCGCGCAAGCCGCGAATCGGGCGAGACGGCGGCAAGCGCCAGCCAGACCTCTGGCGCTGCAGAGACGCTGGCGATCCGCCTGCACGACCTATCCACATCGATCACCGCGATCGCCGCCAGCGCGGATCAGCAGGCACAGCGCAGCGACGACGCCAGCAGCATCTCCGATGGTGGCCGCGGCGCGGTGGTCGCGCTGACGCAGCGTTCGCAAACCATCACCAGCTTTGCCGAATCGATCCACGAGATCGCGACGCGCACCAATTTGCTGGCGCTCAACGCCACGATCGAGGCCTCGCGCGCGGGCGAAGCGGGGCGCGGCTTTGCGGTCGTCGCGCATGAAGTGAAGCAGCTGGCCGGGGAAGCCGCGCGCGCGACCGGCGAAATCCGCCATCTCGCCGATTCGATGCATGGCGGCGCAGAAGTCGCGCAGGACGCACTGTCGGAGATTACCGCGATGGTCGGTGATCTCGCCACTGCGGCCGAGGCGATCCGCGCCGCAGTGGATGCCCAGCGCGAAACAGCAACGGCGATCGATCGGTCGGCGCGCGATACCGCGACGGGTGCGGCCTTCATGGCCGAGCGGGTGCGGGGTGTCGCGGCGATGGCCGGCGAGACCGAGCAGCTGTCCGACCGCGTCGCTGCGGCCGCTGGCGCCTTGTCGCGCACGGCGCGCGCGCTCGATGACTCGACCCGGGGGTTCCTGACGAAGCTGGACGCCGCTTAGATCCCGACGCGAAAAGGGCCGGCGGATTGCTCCGCCGACCCTTCGCTCGCCCGCTCGGGACGCGCTATTAGAAGCGGAACGCCGCCGTTGCGCGCAGCGCGTGGAAGTCGAACTTCTCGCTGCGGCGGAAATCCACGCCGCCCGCCAGCACGAACGGGTTGGTCGCACCCGCCGTGCCGGTACCGACTTCGACACGCGAGTCGCTGTCGTCGTAGCGGCTGTAGAGATACTCCAGGCCGATCGAGAAGTTGCGGCCGAGCTTCTGCTCGACGCCGCCGCCCGCCTGCCAGCCCCAGACCATGTCATCGTCGGTCAGCGTGAAGCTGTTCGCGGTGTTGCTGCTGCTGAAGCTGTTGTCGATCTTGGCATAAGCGCCACCGCCGGTCGCGTAGAACAGCGTGCTCTCGCCCGCGACCATACCGGCGCGCAGACGAAGCGCCGCGTTCCAGTCGAGCTCACGGGTCATAGTGTAAAAGGCCGGGGTGGTGCTGAACGCGCTGACGCTATCGCGCGCTTCGGTCTTGCCGAATTCAGCGACCGCACCGAGCACGAACTTGCCCATCTGCTTGTCGAAGCCGATGCGACCGTAATATTCGATGTCGTCCTTGTCGTTCGCGCATGCGATGTTCGCGCTCGACGTCGCGGCGCCATTGCAGAAGCCCGGCGAAAATGCGTCGGCGCTCGCCGGCGGTGCAGTGGTGACCGTGTCGCCGAACGTCCCGTTGCGGCCCGCGTCGAACTCGATCCGCTCCCCGATATCGTTGTTCTGAACGGTGTAACCAAACGATCCGCCGACATAGACGCCGTCAAAGGCAGGCTCGCCGTCCTGGGCCATGGCCGGGGCAGCAATCAGGGTCAGGGCGGCCGCACCGGCCCCCAGCAGGGTACGCATACGCATCTACAGGATACTCCATTTGTGAACTTGCCGGGGCTTAACGAGGCAAACCGCGCTTCTTTCCCGACCCGTTCCAAATTTCCGGGATCATGTTGCCGTGCAGCAACACCCGCGCTTGCCCCGGAGCATGGGGAGGACTAGCCAGAACAAATGTCATCCGATCTTTTCCAGTCCGGTTCAGCCACTCCCTCCAACAGCTACGACGCCGCCTCGATCGAGGTGCTGGAGGGGCTCGAACCCGTCCGCCGCCGGCCGGGCATGTATATCGGCGGCACCGACGAGCGCGCGCTGCACCACCTCGCCGCGGAGATCATCGACAATGCGATGGATGAGGCGGTCGCGGGCCATGCCAGCCGGATCGAAGTGACGCTGGACGCCGGCAACCGGCTGACCGTCGTCGACAATGGTCGCGGCATCCCGACCGATCCGCATCCCAAATTCCCCGACAAGTCGGCGCTCGAGGTGATCTTCTCGACGCTGCACGCGGGCGGCAAGTTTTCGGGCAAGGCCTATGCGACCTCGGGCGGGTTGCACGGCGTGGGCAGCAGCGTGGTCAATGCGCTGTCGACCGACATGGTGGTTGAGGTGGCGCGCGACCGCCAGCTCTATCGCCAGCGCTTTAGCCAGGGGCAGACGCTGGGACCGATCGAGGCGGTCGGCGCGGCGCCCAACCGGCGCGGCACCAGCGTTGCGTTTACGCCGGATACCGAGATTTTCGGCGAGATGCAGTTCAAGCCCGCGCGGCTCTACAAGCTCGCCCGGTCCAAGGCCTATCTGTTCGCGGGCGTCGAAATCCGCTGGAAATGCGCGCCTGAGCTGATTTCCGACGACACCCCGGCGGAGGCGGTGTTCCAGTTCCCCGGCGGGCTTGCCGACCACCTCAAGGAACAGCTCGGCGCGCGCGAGGGCGCGACGGCGGAGTTCTTCGCGGGGCGGCAGGACTTTCCCGGCGAAGCGCAGGGCAGCGTCGAATGGGCGGTCGCGTGGCCGTTGTGGAGCGATGGCAGCTATAGCTGGTACTGCAACACCATCCCGACCCCCGATGGCGGCAGCCACGAACAGGGGCTGCGGCAGGCGCTGGTGCGCGGCATCCGCGCGTTCGGCGAGCTGGTCGGGCAGAAAAAGGCCAAGGACATCACCGCCGACGACATCATGGTCGGGTCGGAGCTGATGCTGTCGGTGTTCATCCGCGACCCGCAATTCCAGAGCCAGACCAAGGATCGCCTGACCTCGCCCGAGGCGACGGGGATGGTCGAAAAGGCGGTCCGCGACCATTTCGATCACTTCCTCACCGACAAGATGGAGCGCGGCAAGGCGCTGCTCAACTACGTGCTGGAGCGGATGGACGACCGCCTGCGCCGCAAGCAGGAGCGCGAGGTCAAGCGCAAGACCGCGACTTCGGGCCGCAAGCTGCGTCTGCCGGGCAAGCTGACCGACTGTTCCGCCGACGATCCCGCCGGCACTGAATTGTTCATCGTCGAGGGCGACAGCGCAGGCGGCAGCGCCAAGCAGGCGCGCGACCGCAAGACGCAGGCGATCCTGCCGATCCGCGGCAAGATCCTCAACGTCGCGTCGGCGACCAGCGCCAAGATCGGCGCGAACAGCGAGATCGCCGACCTGACGCTCGCGTTAGGCTGTGGCACGCGCAAGGACTGCCAGCCGGACAATCTGCGCTACGAACGCATCGTCATCATGACCGACGCCGATGTCGACGGCGCGCATATCGCGACGCTGCTGATGACCTTCTTCTTCCAGGAGATGCCCGACATCGTGCGGCGCGGGCACCTCTATCTCGCCCAGCCGCCGCTCTACCGCCTGACCGCCGGTGCCAAGAGTCTCTATGCCCGCGACGACGCGCACCGCGCCGAGATCGAGGCGGGGCCGTTCAAGGGGCGCAAGGTCGAGGTGTCGCGCTTCAAGGGCCTCGGCGAAATGAACCCGGGCCAGCTGCGCGAGACGACGATGGACCCCAAGACGCGCAGCATGCTGCGCATCACCCTGCCGCAGGAATATGAGGAGCGCGCAGGCGTCAAGGATCTGGTCGATCGGCTGATGGGCACCAACCCGGCGCATCGCTTCGCCTTTATCCAGGAAAATGCCGCGCGGCTGGACGAGGAAGCGATCGACGCCTGACATGGGCCGGTCCTGCCATTGCGGGGCGGGGCGGCGCGTGACAAGAATGACGGCATGAGCCTGTCCACGCCCGTCGCCGATCTTTCATGGACCTGGGACGACGGGGTCCGCGTCAGCGCGACCAGCGACCCGCATTCGCCGGTGCTGCGCCGGTTTTTCGACGGCTATGACCGCGCCTTCATCTTGCCCGATGAGCGTGAGGAGTTTGACGGGTTCGTCCAGTGCCTCGCGCTCAATGAAACGCACCGCAACGCCTATGGCCGCCGCCATTGCGAAGTGGCCATGGCGTTCGAGGATGCCGACGGCGTGCTGCTCGGCGGTGCGAACTTCCTCGCCGCCACTACCGCAGGCGACGCCCCTGCCCCTGCGACAGTCGCGCTCAACTATGTCTATGTCGAAGCGGCCGCGCGCGGGCGCGGGCTGCTGCGCCGCATCCTCGCCGATGTCCGCCGCACCGCGCTGAGCGTGCTGGACCTCGATCCGGACGGCCCCGCGCCGGTGCTGTTCATCGAACAGAATGACCCGCTGCGCCTGACCGCTGAAGCCTATGCTGCGGACAGCGACCATTCGGGACTGGATCAGGTCGATCGTCTCGCCATCTGGGCGCGGATCGGGGCGCGGGTGGTCGATTTCCCCTATGTTCAGCCAGCGCTGTCGGCCGAGCAGCATCCCGATGACGGGCTGATCTACGCCGCGATCAGCTATCCGGGCGACGCCGTTCCCGCAGCGCTGCTGCGCGATCATTTGCAGAGCTTCTTCGGGATTTCGGTGCTCAAGGGCGAAGCGGAGGCCCCCGGCGGGCCAGCGGCGCAGCAGCTGGATGCACTCGCCGCCCGCGCCGATCCGGTCGCGCTGCTGCCGATGGCACCGGCGCTCGCCCGGCTGGCGGCGACGCCGCGCCCCGATTTCGACTTTTTCCGCGATCTCGCACGGGAGGCTTGCAGACATGGCGACCAGGGGACGGGAGCATAAGCCCGGCAGCTATGACGCCGCGGTTCCGGGGACGATCTACTGGACCCTGTCGCTCTATATCGAGCCCGACCGGGTCGCCCAGGCGCTCGGCCGCAAGGCTGTCGAGCACCTCCCGTCTTCGGTGTTCCGCCGCGCGCAGATGCGCCACCTCCCCTCGCTCGCTTTGCGCAATGCGATCGATCCGCTGTTCAACGACATCGCCGACCGTGAGACGCAGGGTGAGGTACAGGAATATCTGCTCGCCACCACCGCTGCGCAGTGCAACGACCTCGAAGACGCCGCCGCGCTGATCCGGCAGAGCGAGCCGCTCACATTCAAGGTCGAGAAGAGCACGACCTGGATGACCGAGGGGGTAACGTTCGAAGCGCATCCCCCCGCGCTCGACGATCCGCGCCGCGTCGGGCTGCGCACCTTCTGGGTCTCGCACAACAACGGTGCGCTCACCTATCACCTGTCGTTCAACCACCATTATGCGGAAGTTTTCGACGAGAACGGCGTCGCGCGGTCGGGCTATGATCCATCGACCTATTATTTCCTGTCGCTGCTGCAAAAGCTGGCCGCGCCCAAGGAATATGCGCTCAAGCCCGAACTGCTGACCGCGCTGATCGAGACCGCTGATCCCTATGTCGATGTGTTCAGCGACACGCCGCTCGGCATCGACCCGCTCGATACGCTCAAGGTCGAAGATGCGGACGGCAGCGCGGCACGCTTCTGGCCGTTCGTTCAGAAGCGCCTCACGCGCGACGCACGAGCCCTCTTTCCGCGACTCGCGCGCGAATTGGATATCCCTGCGCCGGCACACGGGTTCGAGACCGGCCTTGTCGACATGGTCCCGTTCATCGAGGTGCCGGGGCTGAAGGTGCCCAAGTCGCGCTTCATGTTCGTCGTGCACGACGAGCGGTTGTTCGACCGGTTGATGCCGCTCGACGCCGCCGGACTCGCCTCGGTCCCGCGCAAATCGATGGTCCGCGATGGATGCTATGCGCCCTACCAGAAGCAGATCAGCGACCTGACCGCGCCCGATGCCAAGGGATTGCCGCCCCGCCGCGTTCACCTTGGCGAACCGACGGAGGAACAGGAGAAGAAAGAGGTCGATCCGCGCGATCGCGTGGCGGCCGATTTCTGGAACTGGGCCACAAAGCGGGCCGAATATGACGCGATGCTCGCCGCCGGTGGATTTGCGCGCGCCCCAGCCGAAGGCGCGAAAAAGGTGCGGGGTGCGCCGCCCCATGTCTTGCTGAAGCCCAACGATCATGACGGCCTGAAAAAGGCGATGCGCGAAGGCACCTGTGTCCAGCTGCTCAATGCGAAACACGAACCGCTGGCGACCCCGATCCGCCACCATGTGCCGGCGTTCGAGCTGAATCGCGCCGACTGTCTCGACTATCTGTTTCTCGCCGGGTTCAACCAGAACATCATCGACTTCATGAACCAGGACACGTCGGAGATCCTGGACAGCATCGACCCGATCTATCCCGACAGCGACGAACAGTCGGACGAGCGCTTCTTCGTCCGCTACGCCAACCACCGCGCGATGATCACCTATGTCCCGCGCAGCCGCAGCCTTGAGATCGGCAACGATTACATCGGCACCTGCCCCTACGCGTTCCTGATCCACCTGCTGGCACTGCACAACGAGTTCCTTGCGCGCGCGCATGAGGAACGCAGCATGGCGCGGATCGAACGGATCACGGCAATGACCGCCGGACGCCCTCCGCGCAACAGCGCGGCCCTGGAGGCGTTACAGGACCGCGAGAAGATCGACCCCGACGATGCCGGCGACCCGACCGAATTGTTGATCAATCGGGCCAAGCTCGCCGAGTTCGAGGACTATGAGCGGTTCCGCTACGCCAACCCGTTCCGCTACGATACCGAGCGCGATGTCTTCGCCAAGCTGCAGGATCTGCGCGGTACCAATCGCAAACAGGCAGCGCTGACCACCGCGATCGCCAGCCTGGAGGATCACGCCAGCGACCTGCGCCGCCGCCGCCAGCAGCGCGCCGATCAGGAGAGCGCCCGCCGCGACCTGCGGATCAACCTGTTGCTGGGCGGCATGGGCATCTTTGGCGCGGGTCAGATGATCTATTGGATCGGGGAGAAGGCGGCTGGGGAGGACACTGCGCCCAAATCGCTGCTGTTTTCAACGGCGGCGGACAAGCAGGTCGGCACCGCGATCATGGGCAGCGTCGAGGTCGCGATGGCGATCGCGCTGGCACTGTTCGTGCCGCTGCTGATCTGGATTCTGGTGGACGCCATTCGCGCCTCAACCCGGCGCTGATCGTCAGCCGCGCGTCGCCCATTCGTCGCGCAACAGGCCGTAGATGATCGTGTCGCGGACGCCGATATGGGTTTCCCATTCGGCGCGCAGATGGCCTTCGACCTTGAAACCCAACCGCTCGAGCAAGCCCCGCGACGCGGCATTGTCCGGGTCGACATCCGCGAACACGCGGCGCTGGCCTTCGTCGTGGAAGAGCAGGTCGATCACCCGCGCTACGGCCTCATGCGCAATCCCGGACCCCCAATGATCACGCGCCAGAATATAGCCGATCTCGTTCACTCCGGGGCGACGTCGTATCACCGTCACCCAACCGATCGCCGGAGCGGCCTCGCCAAGCGTGATCGCCCAGCTGCGCATGTCATCGGGATCGGGCGCATAGGTCAGGTAAGCGCGGGTCTCGGCAACATCGCGATGGGGTGCGCTGGACCACCAGCGCATCAGCGGGGCGTCCGACAAAACCGGGAACATCGCCTCGGCATCATCGGGGACGATCCCCCGCAGCCTGAGCCGCGCGGTTTCAAGCACGGGAAGCGCAGTCACGCCTCCGCCAGCGCCTCGACCAGCGTCTTCACCTTTTTCTGCCGCCACTGCGGCAGCGGCGCGACCAGCCAATAGCCAAGGCGCGAGGGGATCGGATCGCCGACCACTGCGACCCGGCCCGCTTCGATATCGGCGCGCGCGAGCAGTTCGGGCACGGTCGCGCGACCCAGCCCTTCGGCTGCGGCGTCGAGCGCGAGTCCGGCATCGCCGACCTTGACCAACGCCGCGCCATCTTCCGCGACGCAGCCCGGCCAGCCGATCGGCGTTTCACCGCGTCCGCCGGGCTTGGCGACAGTGACCATCCCGTCACTCTCCAGCGCCTCGCCCTCATGCTCGCCGGGACCTTCGCCCCAGCGGATGGCGAGGTCGAGATTGGCCTCGGTAAAGTCGATCGCCTCGTCCGCTGCGATCAGCACGAAGCGCAGTTCGGGGTCGGCGCGCGCGATTTCGGCGAGGCGCGGCATCAGCCATTTTTCGGTCAGGTCGCGCGGCGCGGCGATGGTCAGCGACTTGGACGACTGCCCCGCCTGCATCGCGCGCACCGATTCCTCGAACTGAAGGAAACCGGCGCGCAGCGCATCGAGCCCGGCATGCGCCTCGGGCGTCAGCTCCAGCCCCTTGGTCGTGCGGCGGAACAGTACGACGCCCAGCGTATCCTCAAGCGCGCGAATCTGCTGGCCGACCGCCGCCGGGGTCACCGCCAGCTCGTCCGCCGCGCGGGTGAAGGACAGATGCCGCGCCGCCGCGTCGAGCACGCGCAGGCCGTTGAGGGGGAGATGGGTGCGCTTCATGCCTTACTCCGCCACCGCCGGCGCACGCAGCGCGAAGCGGGGGATCGCGACGTCGAATTCATGGCCGTCGGCGCCGACCATCACATAGCTGCCCTCCATCCAGCCGGTGGGCGTGGTCAACGGGCAGCCGGAGACATAGTCATAGCTCGATCCGGGTGCGATCATCGGCTGTTCGCCGACGACGCCCTCGCCCTCGACCATATGCTGGCTGCCGCGCCCGTCGGTGATCGTCCAGCGGCGCGAGAGCAGCTGCACCGCCTGGTGCGCGTCGTTTTCGATGCGGATATGATAGGCCCAGAACCAGCGGCCGCGGCCGGGTTCGGATTGATCGGACAGGTAGCTGACCGACACGCGCACCGTGATGTCGCGGGTGACCGCCTCCTGGCCGAACAGCGCCTTCATAGACCAACCGCCGCCAGCGCCTGATCGAGGTCGGCGATCACGTCGTCGGCATCCTCAAGCCCCACATTGAGCCGAAGCATCCCTTCGCGCACGCCCATCAGCAGCCGCTGTTCTTCGGCGACGCCGCTGTGCGTGGTGGAGGCGGGGTGAGTCATCAACGACCGGGAATCGCCGATATTGTTCGAAATGTCGATGAGGCCGAGCGCGTCGAGCAGCCCGTGCGCCTGAGTGCGCCCGCCATCGAGTTCGAACGAGAAGATCGGGCCGACCGCTGCCATCTGGCTCATCGCCAGCGCGTGCTGCGGATGGCTGGGCAGGCCGGGATAGTTGACCAGCGGCACGCGGCCTTCAAGGAAGCGCGCGACCTTCATCGCATTCTCGCTCTGGCGGCGGATGCGCAGGTCGAGCGTCTCCAGCCCCTTGAGCACCACCCAGGCATTGAACGCGCTCAGCGTCGGCCCGGTGTTGCGGTGGAAGGGCAGCAGCGTGTTGGTGATGAACTCCTCGGTGCCGCAGATCGCGCCCGCGAGCACGCGGCCCTGCCCGTCCATCATCTTGGTCGCGCTATAGGCGACCACGTCTGCGCCGAACTCCATCGGCCGCTGCAGCGCGGGTGTGGCGAAGGCGTTGTCGACCACGGTCGTGATGCCCCGTTCGCGTGCGATGTCACACACGGCTTTGAGGTCGACGATGTCCATCGTCGGGTTGGCCGGGGTTTCGAAGAAGAACACCTTGGTATTCGGGCGGATTGCGTCGACGAATTGCTGGGGATCACGCGCGTCGACCACCGTCGTCTCGATCCCGAAGCGCGGCATCAGCGTGTCGGTCAGCCAGCGGCACGATCCGAACGCAGCGCGCCCGCCGACGAGATGGTCGCCCGCCGACAGCTGGCACAGCAACGCCGCGGTCATGGCCGCCATGCCGGATGCGGTCGCGCGGCACGCCTCGGCCCCTTCGAGCAGCGCGATGCGATGTTCGAGCATCTCGACCGTCGGGTTCTGCAGCCGCGAATAGGTCATGCCCTGCTGCTCGCCGGCGAAGCGCGCGGCGGCGTCCCCGGCACAGTCATAGGCATAGCCCGAGGTGAGGAAGAGCGCTTCGCTCGTCTCCCCCCATTCGCTGCGCGCGGTCCCACCGCGCACCGCGAGCGTTGCGGGCTTCCAGTTGCGGGTGATGCTGCGATCTTGTCCGGTGCGGCGCTTCATGGCTTCCCTCTAGAAGCGGATGGCGCGCGGGCGCAAGCGCAACGGGTGACGCAGGCGCGAAGCTCAGCTATCGACTCGCCCAATGCTCGACCGTCTCGAACAGCGCCCCGTCCTGCTCGGCCTGCTTCTCGCGGTCGTTGCGCAGATCCTGTTCGCCATCGGCGTCGAGCGCCCGAGCATCCTGTTGTTCGACGAAGTGCACTACGTCACCGCCGCTCGGGTGCTGCTCGACTTCACGCACATCACCAATCCCGAACATCCGATGCTGGGCAAGTCGCTGATTGCGTTGGGCATTCATCTGATCGGCGATAATGCGCTGGGGTGGCGGCTGTTTTCGACGCTGTTCGGCAGCGCGACGATCGCCGGGGTCTATTCCTTTACGCTGTTGCTGACCCGCGCGACCCGGCCGGCGCTGTTCGCCGCGATCTTTGCGATGCTGGGGCAGATGGTGTTCGTGCAGGCGCGGATCGGGATGCTCGACATATTCATGGGCGGGTTTCTGGTCTGGGCCGGGGTCGCCTTCCTCGCCGCAATGCGCGCCGAGTCGAGGCGGGCTTGGGGCTATTGGCTCGGGTGCGCGGTGCTGTTCGGGGCGGCGGTCGGGGTGAAGTGGGCGGCGGTGCCCTATGTCGCACTGGCCGGAGTCGCCTTTCTCTGGCTGCGGCACCGTGACCGCGCACGCTTCGGGGGGATGCACTGGCTGCCCGCGCTTGCCGTGATGGGCGTGGTCAGCATCGCCACCTACTTCGCGACCTTCGCCCCCGCCTTTTTCTACGCCACCAACCCGATGACGCTGGCGCGGCTGATCCCGTTCCAGTTCGAGATGCTGGCGCTGCAGACGCAGGTGCTGGCGGCGCATAACTACCAGTCGAGCTGGTGGACCTGGCCGCTGATGCTGCGCCCGATCTGGTATTTCTATGAGCCGGATCAGGGGGCAATGCGCGGGGTGCTGCTGATCGGTAATCCGGCGATCCTGTGGACCGGCCTTGTAGCGGTCGCGGCGTGCTGGTGGGCGGGATTGCGGGACAAGGCGGGCGCGCCGCTTGCCGCCGCGATCCTGTGGACGTTCTCGCTCGGGGTGTGGGCGGTGATCCCCAAGTCGCTTGGGTTCTTTTATTACTATTATCTGCCCAGCATCATCCTGTGCGCGGTGCTGGCGGTCGCCTTCCACCATTGGCGCGACGTACTGAAGCGCCGCGACGAGTGGCTGCTGCTCCCCGCGGTCGGGCTATTCGCCTATTTCTACCCGATCATCGCGGCGCAGGATTTGACGAGCACGCGGGCGTTTACGCGCTGGATGTGGCTGCCCGGCTGGGCCTAACGCCAGCGCGGTCCGCTGATGTCCAGGCCGCGCGCCTTGAGCTGGTCGAGCACCCCGCCCTCCTCCGCCAGCACCCGGATCGGCACAACCGCAAGCGTCACGCCCGGCTGGGCGACCGCCTCATCGAGCGCGACGACCCACTGCCCGCGCAATTCCGCCCCGAGATTAGTGTCGGTCCAGGGCCAGCAGCGGCCCAACGCCGTCTCCAGCGGGTTCGCCATCACCGCAGGGACGTCGTAGCCGGTCCAGGCCTTGCCGCGCGCAAGCACGATCTCGGGGCCGACCTCTGCCGCTGTCATCGCAGCGTCGAGGCATGGGATATGCGTTTCCGGTGATGCGGCGAACAGATTGTCGAGCATGTCCTCGCCGCGCACTTCGCCGACCGGTCGGGTGGGGATGTCGCCGCGCCGCGCCGCCTTGCGCACGACATCGGTCGCATCGTCCCCCGTGTCCTTGCTGAACGCCAGCCGGCGCGAGAGCAGGTCGAACGACGTGATCAGGAAATTGCGCCGATCATAGTCCTGTTCGTAACGCGCCTCGATCGCGCGCAACCGCGCCAGCCGCTGCGCGTCGAGATAGTCGGCGGCGACGCGCCCGTCGGGCAACTTGGTCAGCTTTCCGCCCGAAAAGATCAGCCGCAGGATGTCGCCCGGCGACACCTTGGCCTTGGTACCGAGGATGATGCGCTGTGCGCCGCCGGCCGCTTTTTCCAGCCGGTCGGGATACCAGGGCGTTGCTTTGGGGACATTGCGCATCTCGCCTACGACCAGCACGACCCCGGCGGGAGTCCGAACGGTCCACATCGGCGCGCCGGAGTTGCGGGCGGTGACGACCACCTCCTCGGTCGCGTCAGGCGCAGCCTCCTGCGCGGCAACGGGACAGGCAATGCTCGCCGAGAGCGCGAGGGCGAAAAGAAGCAGGCGCGAACGGTTCATCACCGCAGCTTCACCGGCAATCAAAGCGTCAATAAGGCAGCGTCAGTACCGCCCCCATACGAAGCGCGAGGACAGCGCGAAGTTCCACACCGCCGCGACCGCGATTCCCGCGAGTGCGGAAGGTGCCCATTGCGCCTGCTGAACATCGTGCAGGAACGCCGCCACGCCGATATTCGCCACCGCGCCGACCGAGCAGACGATGCAGAAACCGATCCAGCCATCGAGCAGCGGCCTGAACCCCTTCAACCGCGCGTCGCGATAGGTGAGCGCGTTGTTGAGGAAGAAGTTGAACGTCATCGCGATCATCGTCGCGACGATCGTGCCCGTGAGGAAGCTGTACCCGAACAGGCGGAAGAGCAGCCACAAGGCCGCAAAATGGACCCCCGCGCCGATCGCGCCGATCGCGGAGAACATCACGAACCGCACCGGCACCACCCGCCCGAACATGCGGTCGTAGAGCGCGATCAGGAACTCCATCGCCACGACATGGTCGAGCTTGCTCTCCCCGATCTGGCGCGTGCGGAACACATAGGGAAGTTCGACGAACTTCAACGCGCGCGGGCTGGCGGTCAGGATGTCGAGCAGGATCTTGAACCCGATTGCTGACAAATGCGGGATGATGCCGCGCACCACATCGCTGCGGACCATGAAGAAGCCGCTCATCGGATCACTGAGATCGGCCTTGAGCACCTTGCGCGAGATGCGGGTTGCGAGTTCCGACTTGGCGACGCGGTCGCGGTCCCATTCGCCGGTGCCGCCACCCTCGACGAAGCGCGAACCAATCGCGACGTCGACGCTGTCGTCGGCCAGCAGCGCCTCAAGCATTTTGGGGAGCAGCGTCTCGTCATGCTGCATGTCGCCATCGATCACTGCGACAAACGGGGCAGCGGTGGCGCACATGCCCTCGATCGTCGCCGAGGACAGGCCGCGTCGGCCGATCCGCTGCACGACCCGGACGCGCGGGTCGCTGCGACCGATCGTGCGGGCAACGTCGGCGGTGCCATCGGGGCTGTTGTCGTCGACAAAGATCACTTCCCAGCGCCGCCCGGCCAGCGCCGTGTCGAGCGCCGCGACCATCACGGGCACGTTGCGTGCCTCATTGAAGGTCGGGACGACGACCGCCAGTTCGAGCATCGCCGCGTTCACGCCAGCGCCTGCACCACGGCATCGCCCATCGCTTGCGTGGACAGCATGCCGCCCAGATCCGCAGTACGCGCACCGCTGGTCAGCGCCGCAGTTACCGCCGCCTCGATCCGGTCAGCCGCCTCCGCGAGCCCAAGCGAATAGCGCAGCAGCATCGCGGCCGAGAGGATCGTCGCGCAGGGGTTGGCCTTGCCCTGCCCGGCGATGTCGGGCGCGCTGCCGTGGATCGGTTCGTACAGCCCCTTCCCGCTGCCATCGAGCGAGGCGGAGGGGAGCATGCCGATCGACCCGGCGCACATGCTCGCCTGATCCGAGAGGATGTCGCCGAACAGATTGCCGGTGACGATCACGTCGAACTGGCCGGGGTTGCGCACCAGCTGCATCGCGGCGTTGTCGACATACATGTGGCTGAGCGCGATGTCGGGATAGTCCGCGGCGACCTCGATCACCACGTCGCGCCACAGCTGCGAGGTTTCGAGAACATTGGCCTTGTCGACCGAGCAGAGCTTGCCACGGCGGGCGCGCGCGGTTTCGAACCCGACCCGGGCAATGCGGACGACCTCATCCTCATTATAAGACATGACGTCATAGCCTTCGCGGCGGCCCGATGCGGTGGTGCGCATCCCCTTTTCGCCGAAATAGACGTCGCCATTGAGTTCGCGGACGATCACCATGTCGATCGCACCGGCAACTTCGGGGCGCAGCGCGGAGGCGTCCTCAAGCCCTGGGAAGAGCGTCGCGGGGCGGAGATTGGCGAACAGGCCGAGTTCCTTGCGCAGCCCGAGGATCGCCTGTTCGGGGCGCAGATGCCGTTCCAGCGCGTCGCAGCGCGGATCGCCGACTGCGCCGAACAGGATCGCGTCGGCGCGCTTGGCCAGATCGAGCGTTGCGGGCGGCAGTGGATGGCCGCTGTCGAAATAGGCCGCGCCGCCGACCGGTGCTTCCTCAAAGGTCAGGCCGAGATCGAGGGCGTCGAGGACGCGGCGTGCCTCTGCGGTCACTTCAGGGCCGATCCCGTCGCCGGGAAGGATTGCGATCAACGGCATGACTACTCCACCTGCTCAGGGTGCAGGCCCCTTGCCGTGCTGCGCCGCGTCACGCAACCGCCCTGTTGATGCGGTCGACCAGCCGGGACCGGGCGGCGAGGATTTCGGCGGCGCGGCCGGACAGCAGGTCGCGGTCGAGGAAATGGCCGGTGAGGCGGAGGCCGTCGAGGATGTCGTCCCACTCCGCTGCGCCACCCTGTCGCAGGAAGGGGGGCAAGCGGAACAGCCGAGCTTCATAGCCGGCGGCGGCGGCGGTGCTGACGGCCATGCCGCTTTTCGGGCTGACGAACGCCAGATCCTCAGTCGCTCCGCTGGCGGCGCACTGGTCGAGGTCGAGGCCGAAACCGAGCAGGGCGAGCAGCAGCAATTCGTAGCGGACCATCGCCACCGCCCAGCCCCGCGCCGCCGGGGCGGCTTCGATGGCGTCGAGCAGGCCGCCCAATGCCGCATGGAGCTGCGGATAGGGCTGCCCCTCCGGCAGGGCCGCGGCGGTCAGCGCGGTGGCCCAGTCGATCGCGGCGGCGGGCAGCGGTTCGCGGAACAGGGGGGCACGGCTGTGCACCAGTTCCGCCACCAGAGCGGGCAGCTGATCCTCGGTCCGGGCGCGCCAGTCGCCGAGGATGATATTGCCCGGCTGGAGCACAGGGCGGTGTTGCCGCGACCTTCCACCCCGGACATAGCCGGCCAGCAACCCCGCTTCGGCGGTCAGCGCCCGGACGATCGCGCCGCTTTCGCCATGCGGGCGGATCGCGACGATGATGGCGGGGGCACGCAGATGCATGCCCTGCCCTTATCCCCGGCGCAGCTTCTTGGACAGCTTCTCCAGCCCCACCGCGTCCACCAGCGCCTTGCCGCCGGCCACCGTCTTGTTGAACCCGCCGAGTGCCGCTGTCGTCACGCGGTTCGTCAGGCTGGGGCGCAGCAGCAGCAGATCGACGCACGGCACCCCGCCGGTCGCGTATTGGCGCTTATGCTGGCCGTCGCCTTCGGTGAAATCGAACCGCGCAAACCGGCCCTCGTCGAACAGGTCGCGGAACGCTTCCACTTGCAGCACCGCGCCGGGGGACAAGTCGTTGAAGGCCGGATCATGGCCGACATATTCGTAAACCAATGTCTCGCCATGCGCGGGGCAGTAGAGATAGGCGGCGGGCTCTCCGGCGATGAACAGCAGCCAGGCGCGGACATTATCCGCCGCCGCCGCAGTCAGCATTCCCCGGATGAACTCGGGACTGGCAGGAAGCCCCTCCCCCATCAGCTTTTCCTGATAGGTGCGCAGCGCGATGCGGCGGGCGATGTCGTGGAACGCCTCCAGCTCCGTCGGCGTGCGATAGCTGCGAATGTCGAGATCGCCGCCGGAGACCTGTGCGATCTTCTTCGCCTTGCGCTTGGCCCCCTGTCGCGCATTGCCCGACAGGCTGGCCATATAGGCGTCGAACCCGCCGGTCAGGTCGGCATAGTAACGCGTATATTTCTGACGGACGAAGCCGATCATCTTGCCCGAGGCATAGACCATCGCCTCCAGCCGATCCTCGGGCAGCGAGGTCACGACATAGCCATGCGCCTCACGCGGCAAGGGCGGCAACACGGGGAGACGGCCTTCGCGCGCTTCATCGAGGCTGAGCGGCACGCGGACCATGTCGCGCTGCACCGCCATCAACGTCCGCGCGCCGATGCGGAAATTGAGCGGGGTGGGACGCGCGGTCGCGGTCATGCGGCGCGCTCCGCCACCAGATTCGACCAGAGCTGCTGCGCCTGGCGCATGCGGGTGCGGATCAGGCTGGGGCCGAGGGGCACATCGTCCTGCCCCAGCGGCAGATGATTGAGATCGGCGAAATGCACCGTCTCCATGCCGCCGCGCCGTTCGGCCAGCATCGCACAGAGCGCGTCGAAGCGGGCGACATGCACCGCATTGGGGCGGGTGCCGGCGCGGTTCGCCAGCTCGAACCCATGGCTGACGATCGTCACCGCCGCATGGCCCGCCGCCACCGCATGGTCGAGCGCGTCGCGCATCTCGGCGGTCGACAGCGCACAGATTTGGAAATGGCGGAGATGGCCGCGCACATCCTCAATCAGCGTCACCGGCACTTCGATCACGCCGCGATGTTCGACCGGGGCGATCTGACGCGGGGCGAGGCCGATCGCGCTGGGCCAGGGATGTTCGGAGCCATTATGGCTGCTGTCATAGCGGATGCCGAGTTCGGCCAATGCGGCGAGCGTGTCGTCGCTGGCGCTGTAGCTGCCCGAGCGGAAGGCGATTGGGCGCGGCGCGCCGGCGGCGACGAGCAGGTCGGACGCGGCGGCGATCAGGTCGCGCTGTTCGGCGAAGGTGAAGTCGATCAGCTCGAACGAGGCGGCGGCGCTGCGATCCTCGTCCCGCGCGGCGGCCCAATTGGGGTGGAGGTGCAGCTGAACCTCCTGCCCCGCCTCCAGAATCGCATCGACCACGCGGCGGATCGGATCGAGGCCATGCGCCACCGCCGGCATCGGATCGACGAAGAAGGTCGCTTTGAGCCCATGCTCGGCAAAGCGGCGCAACTGATAGCCAATGCCGACCCCGGCCGGCTCCAGCGACCGCTCCGCGATCTCACCAATCGGCAGCCCGGCGGCGTGGTGCCGCCACATCAATTCGGTATCGACCGTCAGGAAAACGCGCGTGGGCATGGCTGCGGCCTAACCGACGGGGGTGAAGAAATCGCAAAATGCGGGCGGCATTGGTGAACGGACGCGTTCAGTATGCTGACAATTCTGACAAAAAACGCCGTATGTGAGCGAGCCGCCTGACACTTCCGCGCGATGCTGGCGTGCGGGGGAGGCGGGGCGATGGGCATGACGGGAGTGTAATGAGTCGCGGGCTTGTAGGACAGCCCCCGGAGGTGGCGCTGCGTTTCGGACTCAGAAAGCCTTCACCTCGCAGCGCCAGCCACCTCAATTGCCTTCGGCGTCGACCATGAAGGTCACTGGTTTTCCCCGCGTCTCCGGCTCCCATCCCGCCGACAGCGCGGCGCGGACGCAGCGCGAAATCGTCGCGTCGTCGAGCTGGAGGCGACCGGGCGGCAACCCCTTCATCAGCCGCTTGGGTGGGGGAAATTCCACCAACGCCTCGCGCCGGGCATCGCGCTGTTGCAGGGAGATGGTCATGCCCCGCCACCCTTCGTCATCGGATAGATGCGGTTCGCGTTGCAGGTGCCAATCGTAGAGGGTGCCATCGACCTGAACGGCACCGCCTTTGTTTTGAGATTTCGACATAGGCGCGGCTCTTAGCATGACCGATCCGGCCAGGCCTAGCGGGCGGGCGAGAATGTGCAGCCGCTGGTTGCCGCCGAGCGCGAAAGCTGATTTGAGGCTGTGGTCAACCGGGCTGCGGCGGCTTTGGCTCGGTTGGTAGCGTGTACAGAGGCAACGCGGCAGGTTTTGGATTTTCAATGAATTATCGCCACTCCTTCCACGCCGGCAACAGCGCCGATGTGGTGAAGCACAGCCTGTTGATCGCGCTGGTCCGGGCCTTGCAGCTGAAAGAGGGCGCACTGACCCTGATCGACACCCATGCCGGGTGCGGGCTGTACGACCTTGGCGGCGATCAGGCGCAGCGCACCGGCGAGGCAGCGCAGGGGGTGGTGCGGGTCTTTGCCGATGCGAACCCGTTGCTGGACGATTACCGCGCGGCAGTGCGGGCGGTGAATGTCGGGGAGGAGCCGCAACTCTATCCCGGATCGCCGCAGTTCCTGGCGCAGCAGCTGCGCCCGCAGGACGCGCTGATCCTCAACGAAAAGCATCCCGAGGACGCCGGCGAACTGCGTCGCGTGATGCGCGGGTCGCCTGCGGCCGTGCATGAGCGCGATGCCTATGAATTGTGGCTGGCGATGCTGCCGACCCGAACGCCGCGCGGCGTGGTGGTGGTCGATCCGCCCTATGAGCAGACCGACGAGCGCGCCCGGATCACCGCCACCCTGGCGGCGGCGCACCGCAAATGGGCGCATGGCGTGACGGTCATCTGGTATCCGCTGAAGGACCGCGTGACGCATCAGCAGTGGAAGAACAAGCTGCGGAACCTGCGCATCCCGAAATTCCTGGTCGTCGAGCATTGGCTGTACGATGCCGACCAGCCGGGCATCTATAACGGGGCGGGCCTGTTCATCGTCAATCCGCCCTATGCCTTCACGCAGGAATTGCCGCCGCTGTTGGAAGCGCTCCGCGCGACACTCGCGCCGGACGGGCATCGGGGCGTGATCACAGCGGACTGGTTGGAAGCCGACGGTCGGTAGGCGACCGCAGCCATTTGCGGCGTCGCGCCCGCCTCACTGGCGGGGGGCGCTTGGGGATTGTGAGAGGCGGCGGAAGAAGAAGAAGACCCTCCCCAACCCCTCCCGCGAGCGGGAGGGGCTAGAAGCGTTACGGTTTGATCCCCCATTTGCCGAAGCGGGTATCGACCTGGGGGTCCATCATCCGCGCGGCGACGATGTCGGACTCCGATCCCGCCTCGCCGCGCGCCTTGCGGATCACCCCGCGCATGAACAGGCTGGCGGTCATTTCCGGCTGAGCGTCCAGCGCGGCGTTGAGGTCGCTCAGCGCCTCGTCGGTGCGGTCGAGGCGGAAATAGACCATCGCACGGCTGTCGAGCGCCGGAGCCGGACTGTCCATCAGCTCGATCGCGCGGGTGCAGTCGCGCAGTGCGGTGTCGAGCGCGACCTTGCGCGTACCCTTCAGCCAGCAGCGCTCGTTGAGCAATGCCGCGTTGCCGGGATGCGCCACGACCGCGGCGTCCAGCACCGCCAGCGCCTCGTCCACCTGCCCGCTTTGCGCCAGCAGGTCGGCCTGGATCGCCAGATAGCTTGGCTTTTCCTTGCCACCCGCGTCGATGTGGAGCTGGACCATTTCCAGCGCCTTGTCGTACTCGCCCTTCTCGCCGCGCAGGGTGATCGCGGTGCGGATCGCGTCGCCCGAACCGGGATCGAGTTCAGCGGCGGCATCGGCATCGGCAATCGCCTTGTCGAGCTGTCCCATCGCCTGATGCGCGCTTGCGCGCCGCAGATAGGAAACGACCGTCGGCGACAATGTGATCGCCTTGTCGAGGTCACGGACTGCAGCGGCGTTGTCGAAGACGCGCTCATGATACCAGGCGCGGTTGAAATAGCCGTCGGATTCGGACGGATCGGCGGCGACCGCCTGATCATAGACCGCCTGAATCTTCTTGAGCCCGCCAGACTTGCGCGCAGCAGCCACGTCCTGCCAGCGCTGCGGATAGGCGGCCGGCGCGACCGCGCGCAGCAGCCGGGTCTTGGCCTGCGCCAGTTCGCGCCGGGCCGCGCCGATCTCGGCGGGAGCAACCTCTTCGCCGGTGACGATGGTGCGATCCTCGACCGTGACGACATTCCCCGCCAGCGTGGCGCGGCGCGTGACCAGTCGGCCTGCCAGCTTTTCCGGCAATGTCTCGTCGCCTTCAAAGGTGAAACCCGCACCGCCCGCCGGGAGGCGATAGCTGGTGCGGATCCGCGCGTGCATCGCATCGCCGGTGGCGACTGGCAGCTCCCGCCATGCCGGACGACTGCGATCGGGTTCGAACCCGATTGCCGCCACCGCATTGTCGATTCCGGTTTTGTAACGCTCGCTCTCGCGTTCCCATCCCGGATAGGCGACCCCCGATGCGGTCACCACCACGGTCCCGGCCGCGTCGTCGAAGCTGAGGTCGCGCCGGGTATAGGTGCCGGTGTTGACATATTCGCCGACCAGGCGGGAGATCATCTTCTCCGTTTCCGCCTTGCCCAGCGCGGCTGAGGCACCGCGGACGATCTGCACCACCTGTCCGCGCATCGTCACCTTCAGCGTGAACGGCGCGGGCAGGTGGATGCTGGCGGTCTGGTCGATATCCAGTTCGGCATCGACATCGGGCCGCGCGCGGGGACGCAGCGGAAGCGCGATCAGCCCCGCCCCTTCCGTCCGCAGCGGGAGCACATGGCGGAAGGGCGGCGTGTTGCCGAGATCGGCCATCCGGTCGCCGCTCGACGTTCCATCGAGCCACAGGCTCTCGGTGCCGATCTGCACGCGCACGATGACATGGTCGAACGCCGCCGGCATTGGCAGGCGCGTGGGGACCAGATCGCCGAGCCGGCTGTGCACCAGCACCGCCTCTGCCTCGACCCCCAGTTCATGCAGGATCGCGAGCAGGATCAGCGTCTTGGCCTTGCAGTCGCCATAGCGCAGCGACCAGGTTTCGGCGGGTGATTGCGGGACATAATTGCCCTGCGCCATGCCGTTGAACAGGTACCGGACCTTGTCCTGCACCAGTTGCAGCGCGGCGGCGGTGCGGGCGCGGGGATCAGCCGAGGCGGACGCAATCGCCGCGACTTCCTTCGCCAGCGCGCTGCCCGGCGCGATCAGCCCCTTGGTCGCATAGAGCGGGGCCATGGTCTTCGCGACCGCACCCCAATCGGCATAGCTGGTTGCGTCGAGAAAGGTCATCGGCTGGAACCGCGCGGGCGCATCGCGCGGCATTTCGGGCGGCTTGGCGATCGGCAGCGCGATCTCAAGCTCGCGGTCGCCCCCGGCCGTCGCCACCGGGCCGGGCTTCACCCAGTCGGCATAAGCGCGCCAGTTGACCTTGGCCGCTGCGGGCCAGACCAGCCGGGCGCGACCGAAGCGCACCTGCATCGGCTGGGCGAACAGCGGCAGGCTGCCTTGCACCTTTCCGCCCAATGTCGGATCCTTGCGCGTGGTCGAATAGCGCAGCCGCAGGACATCGCCCACCCGCAGCCCTTCGACCGGCATGGTCGCGGTGAGCATGCCGTCGAGCTGCATCTGCTCCAGCTTCTGCTCGCGGCGCAGCACCGACAGTTCCTTGCCCCCCGCGAGGAGGTCGATCGTCTCGCCGCCACGCAGAATCTGGGCGCTATGGACGATCAGGTCGCCATGATCGGGGTTCCACGGCATCTGGACGGTTCCCGCCTGAGCCAGGATCTGGGCCGAGGCGATGCGCGTCGCGGTCTCGACATAATGCCATACCTGTCCGTCGGCGAGCCGCTGCTGGTGATCCATGACCAGGAATATCGGCGCGTCATCCGCAAGCTTCGCCATGTCGATCGGCGGGGCTGGCTTCACCCAGCCCGGCGCGGCGGCGTAGAGCGGCTTGTCACCCGCCCAGGCAGGCGCGGCGCTGGCGAGCAAAATGCCCAGGAACACGGACTTACGGAACATGGACAACCCCCGGTGTTTCCAAGCGAACCTAACGGCTCGCGATCCGGGGGCAAGCGCGATCACCTGAAATGATAAAATGCCTGCACCCGCCGCCGCCTTCCCCGGAACCTCCCCCGCCCCGACGGGTTGGTCGCCCCATGATCGTTACGAATCCGGTTCGGTCCGCGCAATGAGTCGCTGGGCGTGGGTGTGGCGCGTGGTGTCGCGGCGGCTGTGGTTTCGCGCGGCGGCGTTTTCGCTGGCGGCGGTGGTGCTGGCGTTGCTGGCGCCGCTGGTTGCGCCGCTGGTCCCGGTTACGCTGGGGGCGAAGATCGGGGCGGATGCGGTCGACAATATTCTGGGCATCATCGCGTCTAGCATGTTGGCGGTGACGACCTTTTCGTTGACCGCGATGGTGTCGGCCTATGGCGCGGCGACGTCGAGCGTCACGCCGCGCGCGGTGGCGTTGCTGGTCGAGGATTCGACGTCGCAGAATGCGCTGTCGACCTTTCTGGGCGCGTTTCTGTTCGCGATTGTCGGGATCATCGCGCTGTCGACCGGATTTTACGGCCAGCAGGGGCGCGTGCTGTTGTTCGTGGGCACGATCGCGCTGATCGGGGTGATCGTCGTCACGCTGCTGCGGTGGATCCAGCATATCGCGCTGCTCGGGCGGGTGCATGACACGATCATGCGGGTCGAGCGCGCCGGGGTCGCGGCGGTGGAGCGGATGCAGCATCGGCCGCGCATTGCCGGGCTGGCGGTGCCGCCGCTGCCGGACGGGGCGCGGGCGGTGCGCTGTGCCGGGCGGATCGGCTATGTCACCAATATCGATGCCGCCGAGCTGGGCGAGGTGATGGCGGGGTGCGGCGGGACGGTGCAGCTGGCGGTGCTGCCCGGGAGCTTTGTCGATTCCGGCCGGGTGGTCGCATGGGTGGTCGGCGGCGATGCGGGGGTGGACGCGCGCATCGCCGAGGCGATCACGGTCGAGCGCGACCGCAGTTACGACGATGACCCCCGCTTTGGCCTGATCGTGCTGTCGGAGATTGCGTCGCGGGCGCTGTCGCCGGCGGTCAATGATCCGGGGACGGCGATTGCGGTGCTGGGCGCGCAGTTGCGGGTGTTCGACAAGATGGCGCGGGTCGAGGGGCAGCCGGCCGATGACCGCGTGGTGTTCCCGGCGCTGGAGATCGAGAAGCTGGTGGTCGATGCGTGCCGCGCGATCGGACGCGACGGTGCGGGGACGGTAGAGGTCGCAGTGAAGCTGCAAAAGACGCTGGCGGCGCTGGCGGCGGTTGCGCCCGACTGGGCGGCGGCGGCGCGGCATGCGGCGGAGGACGCGAAGGCGCGGGCACGCGCGGCGCTGACGACGGATGAAGAGCGGCTGGCGGTGGTGCGGGCGTTTGAGGATTGGCCGGATTAGGGGGTGGTTGGGGGAGCGGTGTGGACGCCTTCGAAGTCAGTTCAGTCATCGCCAGCGGCGGGGCTTGAACCCGCACCTGCGAGAGGATCGCTGTAGCGATACGTCTACCAATTCCGTCACGCTGGCGAGGCGACGAGTAGCATCTTGCCCGTGTTATAACGACCCCTTGCTCACCTTCAGTTCTCGACCACTCTGTAGTTCGGATGGCCGTCAAACCGCGAGACAAACGCTTCGAAGTCGAGATCGCTTGTTTTTAGAACTGTGAGGTTTTGTAGTGCCGCATGGATGGTCGCGTAGACATAATGCTCTGCCGAGCCGATCACTTGATCGAGCATTCCCTCAAAGTGGCTCGAACTCACCCATTCCTCAACGCGGCTGCGAGCGTCATTCAAACCCCGCATGTTGCAACCGCCGCCGATGTGAAACGACTTCACTCCCGGGGTGATCTCATTCGGCCACTGAGCAACTACAACGTCAAAAGCTTCGCGGAGCACGCTTCGAGGCACATCTAGGACACGCATTCTTCGTTCTCCTTTGGAAGCGGATAGCATACACCGGAACGGCAGCTAAGCACCCAGCAACCAACACCAAGTTCGCCGCTCCGAAAGCGGCCCCTTGCCCATTCACGACCCAATCTCACCGCGAATGATAGAAATCATACACCTGCTGCGCCACCGCCGCGCTCACGCCGGGGGCCTTCTGTAGATCCTCCAAACTCGCCCCGCGCACCGCCTTGGCCGTACCGAAGTGCATCAGCAGCGCTTTCTTGCGCGCCGGGCCGATGCCGGGGACGTCGTCGAGCGGGCTGGCGCCGATCGCCTTGGCGCGCTTGGCGCGGTGCGCGCCGATGGCGAAGCGGTGGACTTCGTCGCGGAGCTTCTGGATGTGGAACAATGCCGGCGCGTTGGTCGGGAGCATGCGTTCGCTGCCGTCCATCAGGTGGAAGACTTCGCGGCCTTCGCGGCCGTGGTGCGGGCCTTTGGCGACGCCGACCATGCACACATCCTCGATCCCCAATTCCTCGAGCACGGCGCGGGCGGCGCTGAGCTGGCCCTTGCCGCCGTCGATCAGTACGAGGTCGGGCCAGATGCCCTTGTCGCGGTCGGGGTCTTCCTCCTGCGCGCGGGCGAAGCGGCGGGTGAAGACTTCGCGCATCATCGCGAAATCGTCGTTGGTGGCGGCGCTCTTGATGTTGAACTTGCGATACTGGCCGGTGCGGAACCCCTCTGGCCCGGCAACGATCATCGCGCCGACGGCGTGCGCACCCTGAATATGGCTGTTGTCATAGACTTCGATGCGGTCGGGCGGTTCGGGCAGGGCGAAGAGGTCGGCGATGTCGCGCAGGATCTTTGCCTGCGTCGTCGATTCGGCCATGCGGCGGTCGAGCGCCTCGATCGCGTTGCGCTTCGCCTGATCGAGCAGGCGGCGGCGCGTCCCACGCTGCGGCATGCCGATCGCGACCTTGCGCCCGGCGCGTTCGGCGAGCGCTTCGGAGAGCAATTTGAGATCGTCGAGGTTGCGGTCGACGAAGATGGTGCGCGGCGGGGGCACTTCCTCATAGAATTGCATGAGGAACTGGGTGAACACCTCATCCTCCGGCACATCGGCGGTGTGCGCGGGGAAGAAGGCGCGGTGGCCCCAATTCTGGCCGCCGCGGATAAAGAAGGCCTGGATGCCGATCTGGCCCTGTTTGGCGGCCATGGCGAAGATGTCGGCGTCGCCGATCCCCTCGGCATTGATCGCCTGTGACCCCTGGATGAAGGTGAGCGCCTTCAATCGGTCGCGCAGGATCGCGGCGAGTTCGAAGTCGAGATTTTCGGCGGCGGCCTGCATCTGCTCGCCCAGTTTCGCCTGAACCTTGGTCGATTTGCCCATGAGGAAGTCGCGGGAATCGGACACGAGTTCGGCATAGCCGGCCTTGTCGATGCGATCGACGCACGGGGCCGAGCAGCGGCGGATCTGGTAGAGCAGGCACGGGCGGTCGCGGGTGTTGAAGAAGCTGTCGGTGCAGCTGCGCAGGAGGAAGAGTTTCTGGAGCGCGTTGAGCGTCTTGCGCACCTGACCCGCGCCCGCAAACGGGCCGAAATAGTCGCCCTTGGCCCGGCGCGCACCGCGATGCAGCTGGACGCGGGGGAAGGCGTGGTCGCCGCGCAGGAGAATATAGGGGAACGACTTATCGTCGCGCAGCAGGACATTGTAGGGCGGACGGAAGCGCTTGATCAGCTGCGCTTCGAGGAGGAGCGCCTCGGCCTCGTTATTGGTGGTGACGACGGTCATCGACCGCGTCTGCGCGATCATGCGGCGCAGGCGATTGGATAGCTTGGCCGGTTGCGTGTAGTTGGCGACGCGGTTTTTGAGCGCGCGGGCCTTGCCGACATAGAGCACGTCGCCGCGCGCATCCTGCATGCGATAGACGCCGGGGCGGACCGGCAGCGTCGCGAGCACGTTGCGGATCGCGGCGACACCGGCGTCGAGGTCAGGCGTCTCCGACCCGCGCACGGCATAGGTGGCGGAGTCTTCGTTGAAGCGGTTGGGGGAATTGGGGTCGCTGGTCACCGGGGGGATGTAGGGAGTCCGGCGCTCCGGTCAAAGCGGAACCACGCTTGCCAAGCCCTCAGCGGCGCGACACACCATAGGCTATGCAGGGGCCGCATACCGAGCTGACAATTCGTTCCCGCTATGGATGGCTGCGGGATCTGATCCCGATCTACAGCCTGTTTCAGCTGGTCCCCAATCTCGCTGCGATCATCCTGATCCTGTGGCTGTATGACTGGCAGGCGCTGGTCACGAAGGACACGGTGCTGCCGCTGGTGGTCGGCTGGGTGCTGCAGTTCATGGCTCGACCGAGCGAGATGACCGTTTCGCATGCCGAAGCGGCGTGGGTCGAAGCGGCGCTTGATGACCAGGAGTTTTACGAGAAATCCGACACGGACGGGCGCTGGTGGCGCACCGGGCAGGATTGGTGGCAGCGCTGGCCGCACCAGTTTGTCACGCTGATACCGGGCGACCGGGTGACACTGGTCGCCCCGCGCGACGTGATGGAAGCGATCCGAAACGCGCTTGAGCTTATGGAGGAGCAGGGCGATTCATGGTTCCAGGGCGATCGTCCGTTCGCTCTGCAGCCGCCCGAGCCCGCGCCGCTGCACTGGACCGCACATGTTCCGGCCTTTGCGATCGGCGCAGCGAGCGTGCTCACGGCGGTCTGGCTGATCGCGACCCGCGGCCTGGACGGCATTGTCGATTGGGGGCTGTCCGCCGCCGCGCTGTCACAAGGTCGGTTCGAGACCATCTTTCTGCACATGTTCACGCATGGAGGCCTCTTGCATCTGGTGATGAACCTGTCGGTATTGGCGGCGATCGGCGGCATGCTGACGGTGCGGCTGGGGCCACCGCCTTTGGCTTGGCTGCGCTTTTTGCTGCTGTTCGTGTTCAGCGCTCTGGCCGGGGCAGCCCTGTTTCTGACGCTTCATCCGACGGGGACCGTGCCGATGGTGGGTGCGTCGGGGGGCATTTACGGCCTTGTTGCGCTATTGTTGCGCACACGCCCTGAGGGGGGACCGGTGCTCGCCATCCGATCGCGGACGATCCGGCGCAGCGGCTGGGCATTGGTCAAGGAGAATGCGTTCCTGTTCCTGCTGCTGGCGTTGATGTCATGGGTTGGCGATGCCACGATCGGATTGGCGTGGGAGGCGCATTTGGGCGGATTTCTGTTCGGACTGCTCGTCGGACCGTGGTTCCTGCCACGCGAAACCGGTGCCGAGGGCGATGGGGCCGCTGAACCGATGCCGCAGTCGCTATCCGCAGCCGGGTGAGCACGGCCCTTTCCAACGAATGCGCGTCTGACTACCCTCTGCTCAAACGCCTTTGGGGGATCCATCATGCGCCTGCTCACCGCCCTGCTCGCTTCGTCGCTGATCGCCGCGCCTGTGCTGGCGGAGCCGGACTTCGCGCCGGCGGTGGAGGCGGATTATGCGGCGCATCTGGAGGCGCTGTTCGTCGATTTCCACAAGAATCCCGAGCTGTCGTACAAGGAGAGCCGGACCGCTGCGATCATGGCGAAGGAGCTGCGTGCGGTCGGTGGGATCGTGGTGACCGAGAAGGTTGGCGGGACTGGCGTCGTGGGCGTGATGAAGAATGGCGATGGGCCGACCATCCTGCTGCGCGCCGATATGGACGGGTTGCCGCTGAAGGAGGATAGCGGGCTGGCCTATGCCTCAACCGTGACGCAGGAGGATATCGACGGCGTGGTGAAGCCGGTGATGCATGCATGCGGGCATGACGTGCACATCACGTCGCTGATCGGCACCGCGCGGCAGCTGGCGAAGCTCAAGAACCGGTGGAAGGGCACGGTGGTGTTCGTGGTGCAGCCGGCCGAGGAGCGGATCGGCGGCGCGCGCAAGATGATGGAGGACGGGCTCTATACCCGATTCCCCAAGCCCGATTATGCGGTGGCGTTCCATGTCACATCGGGCTTTCCGACCGGCAAGATCGGGCTGGAGCCGGGGATCAGCTCATCCTCCTCGGACAGCGTCGACATCACCGTGCACGGCATCGGCACCCATGGCGCTGCGCCGCATATGGGCAAGGACCCGATCGTGATGGGATCGCAGATCGTGATGGCGCTGCAGACGCTGGTGAGCCGCGAGATCGCGCCGTTGAAGCCCGGCGTGGTCACCGTTGGCGCGTTCCATTCGGGGTTCAAGCACAACATCATCAGCGATAAGGCCGAGCTGCAGCTGACGGTGCGGTCGGATGACGAGGATACGCGCAAGAAGCTGCTCGACGGGATCAAGCGGATCGCGACCAATGTCGGGCGGATGAACGGGCTGCCCGAGGATAAATTGCCGGTGGTGCGGGTCGGGTTCGAGTCGACCCCGGTGACGCTGAACGACCCGGCGCTGACGACGCGGGTGCGCGGGGCGTTTACCAAGGCGTTCGGCGCGGACATCCTCAAGACCGAACCGCGCGAGAGCATGGGGGCGGAGGATTTCGCCTATTTCATCGAGCAGAAGCTGGGCGTGCCGGGAGCCTATTTCGTGGTCGGCGGAACACCGCAGGCCGAGCTGGATGCGGCCAAGCGCGGTGAGAAGACGCTGCCCGCGCACCATTCGCCGTTCTTTAAGGTCGAGGCGAAGCCGGCGGTGACGCTGGGGACGACGGCGATGACGGTGGCGGTGCTGGATTTGTTGGGGAAGTAGCCAATCTCGTCCCCCGGACGTGTTCCGGGGTCCACTCCGACGCACCCGCGACGTGCGCGCCTCGTGCGCCGCGCTTGCCGCACAGTGGACCCCGGCACGGGGGCCGGGGTGACGATGAACAAGAAAAGGGGCGCCGGTCTTGTGACCGACGCCCCTTTTTCTTGTCCGGAACCCGCAGCTCAGTTGAGGCGCGAGAGGCCGGCGATCGTCTGGTTGACCAGTGCCTTGTCGGCGCTGGCGTCGTGCTTTTGCGCGATGATCGCACCGGCGGCCTTGGTCGCGGCTTCGGCGGCCGTGGCGCGGACCTGGTCGAGGGCGGTGCGCTCGGCAGCGGCGATCTTGTCCTCCGCCATCTTGGTGCGGCGGCGGATCAGGTCTTCGGCATCGGCCTTGGCCTTGACCAGCAGCGCCTGCGCCTCCTCGTCGGCATGGGCAACCATGGCGGCCGCCTCCTGCTCGACATTGGCAAGCTTGCGCGCATATTCCTCACGCAGCGCCTCAGCCTCGGCGCGAAGCTGGTTGGCTTCGTCCAGACGCGTGCGGATCGCCGCGATCTGCTTGTCGAGCATGCCGCCGATCGCCGACGGCACCTTCTTCCACACCACGATCAGGATCAGGCCGAGCATCGCCAGGCCGACCCACATCGTCGCGTCGATCCCGAACACCGCCGGCTTGGCGTGGTATACCTCGGCCGGGGCCGCGGTTCCTGCGGTCACTTGTGCTACCTCAGCCATTGAGCGCTGCCTTCACTGCCTGGCCGGCTTCCGCCGACGTGACGCTGACGCCCGACAGGCGGGCGACGATGTCGCGGGCGGCATCGGTCGCAACCGATTCGATCTCGCCGGCAGCGGCGGCACTGGCCTCCGCGATCCGGGCTTCGGCCGCGGTGACACGACCCTCGATCTCGGCATTGGCCGATGCCAGTGCGGCGTCGGTCTGGGCCTGCCCCTGCGCACGTGCCTCAGCGAGGCGCTTGCGCGCGGCTTCACGCGCAGCATTTTCCTGCGCGCGCCAGGTCTCTTCGGCCTGATCGGCCGCCGAGCGCGCCGCTTCCGCAGCGGCAAGGTCGTCCGCAACCGACTTGTCGCGCGCATCCATCGTGCCGGAAACCTTGGGCAAGATGCCCAGGCCGACGATCACGAAGGTGAGCCCGAAGGTCAGCAGCAGCCAAAAGATCTGCGACGCATAGGTCGCCGCGACTTGTTCGATCTGGGGCATTGGTCCGTCCTCTCGCGGTCCGTCCTCAAGTCCGCCCCGCGCGACGCGCAGGGCGGGAGAGACTTCAGGCGACGAAGATCAGCAGCACCGCCACGACGAACGCGAGCAGGCCGAGAAGCTCGGCAGCCGCGAAGCCGATGAACATGTTGCCCTGCTGGCTGGCAGCCGCACCCGGATTGCGCAGTGCGCCCTGAAGGAACGCCGAGAAGACGTTGCCCACGCCAAGCGCTGCAAGGCCAGCACCGATCGCCGCGAGACCGGCGCCGAGCAGCTTGATCGAATCTGCTTCCATTTGAATTACTCCTTCGAAAAATCAGTCGTTGGTTGGAAAGAATTCTCAGTGATGATCGTGCAGATGCACCGCGTCGTTGATGTACAGCGACGTGAGCAGCGCGAACACATAGGCCTGGACGCCAGCGACCAGG
Organism: Sphingomonas sp. R647; assembly: GCF_020177055.1. Lineage (GTDB taxonomy): Bacteria > Pseudomonadota > Alphaproteobacteria > Sphingomonadales > Sphingomonadaceae > Sphingomonas. Next base: position 458,663 of record NZ_JAIQXT010000003.1, on the reverse strand, counting down.
ATCTCGAGCGCCGAGACGCCGAGCATCAGCGCGAAGCTGGGCACGCCGACCAGCAGGCCGAGACCCGCGCCGGCATTGGCCGAATTGATGATGAAGCCCGCCAGCACCTTGAGCAGGATATGGCCGGCGGTCATCGCGACGAACAGTCGCAGCGCAAGGCTGAACGGGCGGACCATGAACGAGACGAACTCGATCGGCGCCACGAGGAACAGCACGGGCAGCGGCGTACCCTTGGGCACGAACAGCGAGAAGAAGCGCAGGCCATGCCGGGCAAAGCCGACGACGAGGACGATCGAGAAGGACAGGATCGCCAGCACGCCGGTCACGGTGAAGTGGCTGGTCGCGGTGAACGGATGCACGCCGGGGACGACGCCAAACGGCAGCAGGCCGATGACGTTGGCGAACAAGATGAACATGAACAGCGAGAAGACATAAGGCAGGAACTTGCGCCCCTCATGCCCGATATTCGCCTTGAGCAGGTTGTCGATGAAGCCGGTGAAGCCTTCAACCGCCATCTGCCAGCGGCCCGGAACCACCTCACGCTTCATGCCGCCGAGCATGAACACCCACAGCGCGACGGCGGCGATCGCCATCCACAGCGCACTGTTGGTGAAGGCGATCGTCTGATTGCCGATGGTGAACATGTCGGCAATCGACGTCACCTCGAACTGGTGCATCGGATCGATCTTGCCTGCTTCTTCAGCCACGCCCGTTTCCCATGTAACGCAAGCGCCCGAAAGTCACTTCGAGCGCTGGTTCGAAATCCTGATGATGTTCCTGAACGCGCTGACGATGCCTAGGGCAAGCAGCGTGAGCAGGAGCCATGGCGAGGTTCCCAGGAACCGATCGAGCACCCACCCGATCAGCGCCCCCCCAACCATTCCTCCGATCAGCTCGGCGAGGACGCGGTTGCCCATGCGATAATCACGATCGCCGGCCTGTTGCCCCTCGCCCCGCCGATCCGCCTCTTCGGATTTCGCCCGCGCCAGCCGCTCATTGAGCGAAGTGATGCGGGCATCCTCCTTGAGGGGGTCCGGTCCGGGCTCGTTCTCGGTCATTTCGCTTCCTCCGCCAGTCAGATACCAGGGCGAAACGCATGGGCCGAGCGGCGAGCCCGCCAAGGCACGCGCGCTTTAGAAAGGGGGGTGCCCCGAGTCAACCGCGGTGCAACATTGTTGCAATCCTCACATTGACCCTTCCCGCCACGGGGAGGATTATTTGCGCCCCTTCCCCGCCCTGGCCTCTGCCGCTAGGCTCCTCTTATGGGGGACGGCGGCGAAGCGATTACCGATGGAACCGGGCATCGCGCGCGGTTGCGGTCGCGGCTGCTCGCCGATGCCGACGGGCTGCTTGACCATGAGCTGGTCGAGTATCTGCTGACGCTCGCGATTCCGCGGCGGGATACCAAGCCGCTGGCCAAGGCGTTGCTGCACCAGTTCGGTGGCATTGCCGGGCTGCTGACCGCCGACGCAGCGGCGATCGCACGCGTGCCGGGGATGGGTGAGACCTCGGCCGCCGCGCTCAAGATCGCGCATGCCGCCGCGTTGCGGCTGTTAAAGAGTGAGGTGGCGGCGCGACCGATCCTGTCGAACTGGCAGGCGCTGCTGGATTATCTGCGCGCGGACATGGCGCATCATGTGATCGAGCGCGTGCGGGTGCTGCATCTTAATAGCCGCAACATGCTGATCCGCGACGAATTGATGCAGGAAGGGTCGGTGGACGAGGCGCCGGTCTATGTCCGCGAAGTCATCCGCCGCGCGATCGACCTTGGATCGACCGCGATCATTCTGGTGCACAATCATCCAAGCGGTGATCCGAGCCCGAGCCGGGCGGATATCGAGCTGACGCGCAATATTGTCGAGGCGGGCAAGCGGCTGGGGATTGCGGTGCATGACCATATTGTCATCGGCACCGGTGGGCATGTCAGCCTGCGTGCGCAGGGGTTGATGTAGGTCCGACCGGATTTTGCCTACCATCGTCACCCCCGCGAAAGCGGGCGCCCATCTCCGGGACTGTCCACTCGCCTCACCGGTGCGTTGCGCCGATCGTGCAGGAGATGGGCCCCCGCTTTCGCGGGGGGTGACGGCTTTGGTCGCTTCTACCCACGCCAGAACCAAAACGGCCGCCGAAGCGTACTCCGGCGGCCGGGGGACGGGCGTGATGCGGAACGCCCGTCCGGGGAGACCTTGTTTACGAAGCCGCAGCGGGCGTCAGGAAAGTCTTGAGCTCGTCCTTGCTCACGCCGCCCGACTTGTCGCCGTCCGCCGAGGCGAGTGCCTTGGCGATCCACTCCTGATCAGCCGTCGATTCGCCGGTGAAGGCGGGTTCGCTCGCCGAACGCAGTGCGACCATCCACGCGCCGAACTCCTCCTGCTTCAGGCTGCCATCGGCGTCCGCGTCATAAGTCGGGAAGCCCTGATCGACGATCTGCGCGATCTGGACCGCATTTGCGGGCTGCTGCGCGGGCTGGGTGGCCTGCGCCTGCTCCATGGCCTGCGGCTCAGGAGTCGGCGTGGGTGTGGGGGTCGGAGCCGGGGTCGGGGTTGCTTCCGGCATCGGCTGAGTATCCGGCTGCGGCGCGGGTGCGGGCACTTCCTGCGGCACCGGTTCAGTGCTTTCAGTCGGAGCCGGCTGCTCCTGTGCCGGCGGGGTCTGCTGTCCCGGCATGTCCTGCGCAAGTGCAGGAGCAGACATTGCAACAGCGCTGGCGAGAAGGATAGATTTCAACATAATCATTCTCCAATCATCTCGAGTAAAACTACTAATGCAGCGAACCACTTCATTCGATGCGTGTGATGATTGAACGCGTTGTATATTTATCACGTTCCCTGATAAAATTCTTAGACAATCGACTTGTCGGCAAAGTTCATCATTTCACCCCTGTTCGGTGCCGTTAGTGCGACGAAACGAGTGGAACAGCGCCGCGTAGCCGGGTTTGCCGCGCCGCCGGGGCTTTGCTAGGGGCGCCGCGTCCCACGAAAGGCTTCTCTATGGTCCCCCGCTATTCCCGCCCCGCCATGACCGCGATCTGGTCGCCCGAAACCCGCTTTGGCATCTGGTTCGAGATCGAGGCGCACGCGACGGAGAAGCTGGGCGAGCTGGGCGTGGTGCCCGAATCGGCGGCGAAGGCGCTGTGGGACTGGTGGGCGACCAACCCGACCATCGACGTCGCCGCGATCGACGCGATCGAGGCGGTGACCAAGCATGACGTGATCGCGTTCCTGACCTGGGTCGCGGAGAATATCGGCGACGAAGCGCGCTTCATGCATCAGGGGATGACGTCGAGCGACGTGCTCGACACCTGCCTCGCGGTGCAGCTGACGCGTGCGTCGGACATCCTGCTGGACGATCTCGACCAGTTGCTCGCGGTGCTCAAGCGTCGCGCCTATGAGCACAAGTTGACCCCGACGATCGGGCGCAGCCATGGCATTCATGCCGAGCCGGTGACGTTCGGGCTGAAGCTTGCCGAAGCCTATGCCGAGTTCAAGCGCTGCAAGGCGCGGCTGATCGCCGCGCGGGCGGACATTGCGACCTGTGCGATTTCGGGCGCGGTCGGCACCTTTGCCAATATCGATCCGCGCGTCGAGCAGCATGTCGCCGACAAGCTCGGTCTCGCGGTCGAACCGGTGTCCACGCAGGTGATCCCGCGCGACCGCCATGCGATGTTCTTTGCGACGCTGGGTGTCATCGCCAGCTCGATCGAGCGACTCGCGGTCGAGGTGCGCCATCTGCAGCGCACGGAAGTGCTGGAGGCGGAGGAATATTTCTCGCCGGGGCAGAAGGGTTCGTCGGCGATGCCGCACAAGCGCAACCCGGTGCTGACCGAAAACCTCACCGGCCTCGCCCGCATGGTCCGCGCAGCGGTGATCCCGGCGATGGAAAATGTCGCCTTGTGGCACGAGCGCGACATCAGCCACTCGTCGGTCGAGCGCTATATCGGCCCGGACGCGACGATCACGCTGGACTTCGCGCTCGCGCGGCTGACCGGGGTGATCGACAAGCTTCTGGTGTACCCGGCGCGGATGCAGAAGAATCTCGATCGCATGGGCGGGCTCGTCCACTCGCAGCGCGTGCTGCTCGCGCTGACCCAGGCGGGAGTGAGCCGCGAGGACAGCTATCGGCTGGTCCAGCGCAACGCGATGAAGGTGTGGGAAAGCGACGGCGAGCTGTCGCTGCTCGAACTGCTCAAGGGTGATGAAGAGGTTACCGCCGCACTGTCGCCGCAGCAGATCGAGGAGAAGTTCGACCTCGACTATCATTTCAAGTCGGTCGATACCATTTTCGAACGGGTATTCGCGGATTGACGGCACGCCTCCGGGTGTGTCAGTCGAATGACACACCATGGAGGCGTGAAGATGGCCAAGGCGAAGGACGCGACGAAGGCGAAGAAGAGCAAGGCCGCCAAGGCGCCGAAGACGGGCAAGGCAGCCAAGCTGCCCAAGACCGTCGCCGGGATCGAACTGCCCAAGGAGCTGCGTGAGCAGGGCGCCAAGCTGCTCGAGCTGACCAAGCATCCGCTGGTCGCCGACATCGTCGCGGCCGGACTGGTCGCGCTGGCTGGCAATGTGCGGAAAAAGGCGGCGGATGCGCAGGCGGCTGCGGCCCCTGCTCCTGCTGCGGCGGATGCGCCGAAGTCTTCGGGGATGGACGATTTCGCGAAGACGGCATCCTCGCTCGCCAGCCTGATCGCGGCGCGCGCGGCGGAGAAGATTACGGCGAAGCTGACGGGGGAGAAGGCGCCGGAGGCTCCGGCGGCCCCGGTCGCGGAGGCGGCGCCTGCACCGGCGAAGAAGCCCGCTGCGCCGAAGAAAGCGGCGACGGTGAAGAAACCGACCGCCGCCAAGCCGGCCGCTGCCAAGAAGCCTGCCGCCGCGAAAGCGCCCGCCAAGCCGCGCGCACCCCGCGCCGCGAAGCCCAAGACTCCGCCGGCCTGACGCCGGACGCGCTGCGATGGGGGCAGTCGAGATCATCGGGCTGGCGGCGTCGGTCAGCCTGCTCGCGGGCTGGCGGCTGTATCTCTGCGTCTTCGCGGTCGGGCTGGCGATGCAGACCGGCTGGGTCGAATTGCCGCACCAGCTCAAGGCACTCGACGTCCTCGCCAACCCGTGGCTGATCGGCATCGCGGGAGTGGGCGCGGTTGCGGAGTTCTTCGCGGACAAGGTGATGTGGGTCGATTCGGTGTGGGACACGATCCACACCGCGATCCGCCCGATCGGCGGCGCGCTGCTCGCGCTCGCCATCGTCGATCCGACCGATCCGGCATGGCAGATCGCGGCGCTGCTGCTCGGCGGCGGCGGCGCGTTACTGACGCACGGCGCGAAGGCTGGCGCGCGGGCTGCGGTGAATGTCAGTCCCGAGCCGGTGAGCAACGTCGTCGTCTCGACCGGCGAGGATATCCTGACCGGCGGGCTGCTGTTCCTTGCGCTGGCCAATCCGGTGGCGGCCGTGGTGATTGCGGTGCTGATCGTGTGCGCGACGGTGGTGACGCTGGTGCTGCTGCGGCGAGTGTTGCGGAGGCTGGTCGGGCGGAAAGCGCGCGCCGCGTCGAGCTGAATTATCCTCCCCCGCAAGGGGGAGGTGGCGCCGGAGGCGACGGAGGGGGCGGATGGCTGTGTCCTCTCGGCTCAGGCCGATACCCTTCCTCCCCCTCCGTCAGCTGCGCTGACACCTCCCCCTTGCGGGGGAGGATGATTGGTCAGTCGAACACCTCTTCCAAAAACGCCGTCATCGCCGCCCAGCTGCGACGGTCGGCGGTGGCGTTATAGCCGAAACCGGGGCGGGTTGAGCCTTTCTGGCTCGGGTCGGTGAAGCCGTGCCCTGCCCCGCCATATCCGTGCAGCTGCCAGTCCGCCCCCGCTGCGGTCAGCTCGGCGGCGAGCGCGGTCACTGCCGCGGGCGGGGCGAGTGGGTCGTCCCAGCCGTGGCAGATCAGCAGCTTTGCCCGGATCGGCGTCGGGTAATCATAGCCGGGCAGGTCGAAGATGCCGTGGAAAGCGACGACGCCGCGCACGCCGCCGTCCGCGCGGGCGAGGTCGATGACCGACTTGCCGCCGAAGCAATAGCCGATCGCGGCGGTCCGGGCCGCGTCGACCTGGGGCAGCGCGTGGAGCGCGGCGAGGCTGGCGAGCAGGCGGTCGCGCAGCAGCGGGCGATCGGCGTTGAGCGCGTTCATGTAGACCGCCGGATCGGGCGATTCGCGGGTGGTGCGCTTGCCCTCGCCATAGAGGTCGGCGACGAGCGCGACATAGCCGAGCGCCGCGATCCGTTCGGCGGTGACGCGATCCTGTTCCTTTTCGCCCAACACATTGGGGACGATCAGCACGCCGGGACGCGGGCCGGGCGCGGTGCTGTCGAACGCGGCGACGCCCTCGAACGGGCCGCCGGGGCCGTCATAGATGATGGTCTGTCTTTCGATTGCCATGGCCATCCTCCGTTGCCCTGTCAGCCCTATCCGCTAAGGACGCGGACAAAGTCCTGCAAGGAGGTCCCATGCCCACGCTCGTCCTGATCCGCCACGGCCAGTCGTCCTGGAATCTGGAAAACCGTTTCACCGGATGGTGGGACGTCGATCTGACCGAACAGGGCGTCAAGGAAGCCTGGGCGGCCGGCGAGCTGATGCGCGACAAGGGTCTCGACTTCGACATGACCTATACCAGCTTTCAGAGCCGGGCGATCAAGACGCTCAACCTGGCGCTGGAGGCGATGGGGCGGCTGTGGCTGCCGACCGAGAAGAGCTGGAAGCTCAACGAGCGCCACTATGGCGGGCTGACCGGGCTCGACAAGGCGGAGACCGCGGCGCTGCACGGCGACGATCAGGTCAAGATCTGGCGCCGCAGCTTCGACATTCCGCCCCCGCTGCCCGAGGAAGGGTCGCCATGGGATCTCGCCAAGGACCTGCGGTACAAGGGTATCCCGATCCCGCAGACCGAGAGCCTGAAGGACACGATCGCGCGGGTGCTGCCCTATTGGGAAGAGCGGATCGCGCCGGACCTGCGTGCGGGCAAGCGCGTGCTGATCGCCGCGCACGGCAATTCGCTGCGTGCGCTGGTCAAGCATCTGTCGGGGATTTCGGATGCGGATATTGCATCGCTGGAGATTCCGACGGGGCAGCCGATCGTGTATGAGCTGGCGGATGATCTGACGGCGACGGATCGGTATTATTTGAGCGAGCGGTGAAACGAAAAAATCGTCACCCCGGACTTGTTCCGGGGTCCACCGAGACGCAAGCGCGGCGCTAGAGCCTCTTGCTTCGCGCACGCCGCACAGTGGCCCCCGGCACAAGGCCGGGGTGACGATGGTAATCAGTTCAGCTTGTGCGCCAGGCTGACTTCGGCGGTCATCAGCTTGGACACCGGGCAGTTCTTCTTCGCTTCGTCGGCGAGGTCGGCGAACTGGTCGGGGTCGATGCCGGGTACGGTGGCCTCCAGCGTCAGGTCGGAGCGGGTGATGGTGAAGCCGCCATCCTTCTGCTCCAGCTTGATCGCAGCCTTGGTCTCGAGCGTGCCTTCGCTGAAGCCTGCCTTGGCCAGCGCGAAGCTGAGCGCCATGGTGAAGCAGCCGGCATGGGCGGCGGCGATCAGCTCCTCGGGATTGGTGCCCGGTTCATCCTCGAACCGCGTGTTGAAGCCGTAAAACTGGTCGGTGAGCACGCCGGACTGGGTCGTGATCGCGCCCTTCCCTTCCTTGCCGAAGCCGGAATAGCGGGCGGTAGCGGTGCGGGTCGTCATCAGCGTTTCTCCTGTGGTGGACCAGGGCCCGGATGCGGGACACCGGTTTGCATGTGAACCAGCAGTGCAACGATATCGTGACGGGCGTGTTCCGGCATTCTTCCCACCGGGCGACGTGCGATGTAGAGAAGCCGCCAACACGATGACCAACCCCACCATCTTCTCCCGCCCCTTTTTCGAACAGAAGAGCCGTGCGTTCTGGATGCTGCAGGGCGCGGGCTGGGGCGGCTACCTGTTGCTGCGTGCGGTTTCCAACTTCTCGAACCGGACATTCAGCTTCGAGGATCTGATCCGCGTGACGATCGAGGCGATCGTCGGATATTGCCTAACGCTGCTGCTGTCGGCGCTGTATGGCTATTATCGGCGAGTCCCGCGCATCACCGGCATCCTTGCCTCGATCGCGACGCTGGCGGCGGCGACGTTGGTCTATGCCGTGCTCAACGCGCTGACGGTTTCGGTGATGCGTGGCGATCCGGGGATCGAGCTGCCGCTGATTCTGGGCAGCCTGTTCCTCAACTTCACCGTGCTCGCGGGGTGGTCGGCGCTGTATTTCGGGATCAACTTCTATCTGATCGTCGAGGATCAGATCGACCGGATGCAGGTGCTGGAGAGTCAGGCGAGTTCGGCGCAGCTGGCGATGCTGCGTTATCAGCTAAACCCGCATTTCCTGTTCAACACGCTCAATTCGATTTCGACGCTAGTGCTGCTCAAGCAGACCGACCGGGCGAATGCGATGCTGGCGCGGCTGGCGAATTTCCTGCGCTACACGCTGGCCAATGAGCCGACTGCGCATGTGACGCTGGCGCAGGAGGTGGAGACGCTGAAACTGTATCTCGAGATCGAGAAGATGCGGTTCGATGCGCGGTTGAAGCCCGAATTCGATATCGACCCGCGCACGGCGAAGGCGCGCCTGCCCTCGTTGCTGCTGCAGCCGCTGGTCGAGAATGCGATCAAATATGCCGTCACGCCGCAGGAAGAAGGCGCCGAAATTCGTGTCGCGGCTCGACTCACCGGCGAGCGGGTGCAGATCACCGTATCCGACACAGGTCCGGGATTGATCGAAGGCAAGAACCGGCCAAGCCTGTCCACGGGGGTTGGCCTCACCAATATACGCGAACGGCTGGCGCAGGCGTTCGGGGCGGAGCATCGCTTTTCGACGCATTCGGACCCCGGCGGCGGTTTCCGCGTTGAGATCGAAATTCCGTTCCAGTTCGAGGAGCCCGCCAAGGAAGCGGCGTGATCGGAACCGGACCGTAATCATATTGTTGAAGGATCAAAGGCAGGGGTTGTGGGGCGTCGGACCGGGGGCATCGGAACGACGCGTTTATGAGTAGAGAGAGATATGACGATCCGCACCATCCTGGTCGATGACGAACCCCTGGCCATCCAGGGCCTCGAACTGCGCCTCGCCGCGCATGAGGATGTCGAGATCATCGACAAATGCCAGAACGGCCGCGAGGCGATTCGGTCGATCAAGACGCACAAGCCCGATCTGGTGTTCCTCGACATCCAGATGCCCGGATTTGACGGGTTTTCGGTCGTGCAGGGGATGATGGAGGTCGAACCGCCGCTGTTCGTGTTCGTCACCGCCTATTCCGACCATGCGATCCGCGCGTTCGAGGCGAATGCGATGGATTATCTGATGAAGCCGGTCGACGAGGCGCGCCTTGCCGACACGCTGGAGCGCGTGCGCCAGCGGCTGACCGAAAAGCGCGGCGTTGAAGAGGTCGAGAAGCTCAAGGAAGTGCTGGCCGAGGTCGCGCCCGAAGCGGCTGAGGAGTTGGCCGCCAGCGATGGCGACGTGTCGGCGAGCCGCTATGAGAAGCTGATCAATATCAAGGATCGCGGCCAGATTTTCCGCGTCGATGTCGACACGATCGAGGTGGTCGAGGCCGCTGGCGATTATATGTGCATCAAGACCGCCGACAACACGCTGGTGCTGCGCGAGACGATGAAGGATCTGGAAAAGCGGCTCGACCCGCGCCGGTTCCAGCGCGTCCACCGCTCGACCATCGTCAACCTCGACCAGGTCAAGCAGGTCAAGCCGCACACCAATGGCGAGTGTTTCCTGGTGCTCGATTCGGGCTCGCAGGTGAAGGTGAGCCGCAGCTATCGCGACGTGGTAGCGCGGTTCGTTCACTGACCACCTGAAATCCTCCCCCGCCAGGGGGAGGTGGCGCCGAAGGCGACGGAGGGGGAGGACGGCTGTGCCCTCTCGAGCGGCGTGCTTCCTCCCCCTCCGTCAGCTGCGCTGACACCTCCCCCTGGCGGGGGAGGATTGATAGCCGCGAGAAATGGATTGTTCCACTTTCGTTCCACCCTTATCAAGGGCGGAACGAGAGAGGATGTTCATGAGCCGATTCGCTGAATTCGCCGCGTTGCACGTACCGGGCGCGCCGCTGGTGCTGGTCAATGTGTGGGACGCGGGTTCGGCCAGGGCGGTTGCGGCAGCTGGGGCGAAGGCGATTGCGACCGGCAGCGCGTCGGTCGCGGCGGCGAACGGGTATAGCGACGCCGAGGCGCTGCCGCTCGACCTGGCGTTGGGCAACGCGGCACGGATCGTCGGCGCGGTAGACCTGCCGGTGTCGATCGATTTCGAGGGTGGCTATGCCGTCGCGCCCGATGCGCTGGCGTCAAACGTCGCGCTGCTTGCGGCGACCGGGGCGATCGGGTGCAACTTCGAGGATCAGGTGGTCGGCGGGTCGGGGATGCATGCGCCGGAGGTGCAGGCCGCGCGCATCGCCGCGATTCGCGCTGCGACTGGCCCTGCGTTTTTTATTAACGCCCGCACTGACATCTTCCTGCAGGCAGCACCCGACACGCATGACGCGGCGAAGGTCGATGCTGCGATCGCCCGCGCGCATGCCTATGCGGCGGCGGGGGCGAGCGGGTTCTTTGTGCCCGGGCTGGCCGATCTCGACCTGCTGGCGCGCGTGGGTCGCGAATCGCCGCTGCCGGTGAATTTCATGGCGTTTCCCGGCGCGCCGGATGCTGCCGCAGTGGCTGCGGCGGGTGTGGCGCGGATCAGCCATGGGCCGTTCCCGTATCGCGCGGCGATGCAGGCGGTGGAGGATGCGGCGCGGGGGTTGCTGGGCTAAGTCGCGCTCACGTCCCCCAGCCTCGCGCAGGGTCAACCGGGAGGTGGGCGCGAAGCACGAGGCTCGAGCGCAGGATGCGGGGAGCCGTGGACCCCGGCACAAGGCCGGGGTGACGAAAGGCTTTAGGCTTCCGCCTCGGGATCGGCCTCAGCGTCGCCCTCGCCAGCAGCGGACGATTCGAACCACGCCTCAACCTGGCCGGCGAGCTTGATCGTCAGGGGGTTGCCCTTGCGGTCCATGGTCTTGCCGACCTGCACGCGGATCCAGTTTTCCGAGACGCAATATTCCTCGACATCGCGGCGCTCGACGCCCTTGAAGCGGATGCCGATGCCGCGCTGGAGCAGCGCCTGGTCGAAAAAGGGGCTCTTTGGATTGACCGAGAGGCGGTCGGGAGGAGTGTCGCTCATGCCGCGCCTCTAAACAAAAGCGGCGCGGGAATAAACCCGCGCCGCCGATGTTATCGCGCCGTCCCGATTAGCGGCAGTAGCGCACCTTCACGCGGTGCCCGAGATAGGGATCGTACACGCGGCGGATGGTGCAGCCGCGCCAGTTGCGGCGCTCATAATCGCGATAGTGATAGCTCTGACGCGGGTAATAGCCGCGCTGACGGTAATAGCCGTCGTACCGGTCATAGCCGCGATAGCCACGATCGTCATAGCGGTCGCGGCTCGATCCGGCGATCGCGGCGCCGATCACGACACCGGCGATGCCGGCGGCAATGGCGGTGCCGGTGTTGTCTCGGTCGCGATGGCGATACCGCTGGGCCTCTGCCGGCGCGGCCGCGGTGAGCGCGGTGGCGCCGAGGGTGAGACCGAGCACCGCCTTGGTGATCATCGTCTTCATGTCGTCCTCCTCGTGCATCTGCACATTCCGACGTCTCAACGCGTTGAGGTCCGTCTGGATGCCTTTTTGGGCGAGTCGGCCTGAACGGCTGCGGAATCGCGCATTCACTTGGCGTTTAGCTGGCACTTGCGGTTTGGGTGGAGGAACGCGATGGGGGCGGCAGAAGGAGATCGCGTGATGGCCCTGTGGCTGATGAAATCCGAACCCGATGTGTTCAGCTGGGACGATCTGGTGCGCGACGGCAGCACCGAATGGGACGGCGTGCGCAACCACACCGCTGCGGGGAATTTGCGCGCGATGAAGGTCGGCGACCGCGCATTTTTCTATCACAGCAATATCGGGCTGCAGATCGTCGGCATCATGGAAGTCAGCCGCGAGGCGAAGCCCGATGGCGAGGGCAAGCATTGGGTGTCGGTCGAGATGAAGCCGGTCGAACCGCTGCCCAACCCGGTGACGCTCAAGCAGGTGAAGGCCGAACCCCGGCTGGAGGCGATGGAGCTGGTCAAGTATTCGCGGCTGTCAGTGGGGAAAGTCAGCGCGGCGGAATGGGACGTGGTGCTGGAGATGGCGAAGGGGTGATGATCTGATCCTCCCCTGCGAGGGGAGGTGTCGCCGTATGGCGACGGAGGGGGAGGACGGCTGCGCCCTCGAACCTCTTGCCGATACCCTTCTGCCCCCTCCGTCATGCTTCGCATGCCACCTCCCCCTGGCGGGGGAGGATTGAGGATCCGGAACACCGCCGCGCGCTCCGTTCATCGCGCGTGCGCCCCATCCTGCCCGTGACAGTTGAACTTCGATTCCCCCCGCCGCTATGGGCGGTGCGGTGAGCGAATTCGACCTTCCCCCGGCGTCGGGCCGTTTCGACGGCATCGAGCATGTCTTCCCGGTGCGTGTCTATTTTGAGGACACTGACCTGTCGGGGGTGGTGTATCACGCCAATTACCTGCGGTTCATGGAACGCGCGCGATCGGATATGCTGCGCTGTGCCGGGATCGATCAGCGGGCGGCGCATGAGGCGGGTGAAGGCGTTTATGTCGTGCGCAACATCGCCATCCGCTATGTCGCACCCGCACGGCTCGACGATGCGTTGGTGGTCGTCAGCCGGGTCCTGCGCGTGCGGGCGGCGGCGGTGGATATTCAGCAACGAGTCATGCGGAACGGGGAATTGCTGACCCAGGCGGATGTGGAAGCGGCGTTCGTGACCCCGGCGGGTCGCGCGCGGCGGCAACCGCGGGAGTGGGTCGAAGCGTTCGTGCCGCTGGTCTGGAAGGGAAACTAAGCGACACATGGACTGGTTCGCGAATCTGAAATTCGATGGTGCCTCCTATCTGGGCCTGTTCATGCAGGCCGAATGGGACGTGAAGGCGATCATGATCGGGCTGGTGCTTGCCAGCATCTGGACATGGGCGATCATCCTGTCGCTGCGCGGGCGTATCGCCGCCGCGCGCAAGGCGGCCGACCGGTTCGAAGGCGATTATCGCAAGACCGACGATATCGACGCCTTTTACAAGCTGCATGGCGACGAGGATCACCCGACCGCGCGCGTGTTTGCAGCCGGCGTGACCGAATGGCGGCGCTCCACGGGCGGACGCGCGCTCGACAAGGACGGCACGCGCGAGCGGCTGGCGACGACGATGGGCGCGGCGGTCGCGCTGGAGGTCGACCGGCTGTCGGACCGGCTCAACATTCTCGCTACGATCGGGTCGACCGCGCCGTTCGTCGGGCTGCTCGGCACGGTGCTCGGCATCATGCGCAGCTTTACCGCGATTGCGGGCGCGCAGAGCACGTCGCTCGCGGTGGTCGCGCCGGGCATTGCCGAGGCGCTGTTCGCCACCGCGATCGGGCTGTTCGCGGCCATCCCTGCCGTGATCGCGTATAACCGCTTCAGCCATGGCATCGACAAGGTCGAAGCGCGGCTGAACCGCTTCGCCGATGGCTTCCACGCAACCCTCAGCCGCCAGCTCGACAGCGCGCCTGCGAGCGGCAAGCCGCTGCTCTGATGGGCGCGAAGCTCCCCTCTTCGCGCGGCAAGGGGCGGCGCGCGCCGATGGCGGACATCAATGTCACGCCGCTGGTCGACGTGATGCTGGTGCTGCTGATCATCTTCATGGTCACCGCGCCGCTGTTGACTGCAGGCGTGCCGGTGAACCTGCCCGAAAGCCGCGCCAAGCCGCTGGAGCAGGACCAGAAGCCGATCCAGATTTCGATCGACGAGCGCGGCACCGTCTTCCTCGACGATAGCGAGGTCGCTGATGACCAGCTTCCGAGCCTGCTCGCCGACATCGCAAGCGCGCGTGGCGAGGAGAAGCCGCAGGTGTTCCTGCGCGCCGACACTCGGCTGGACTATGGCAAGGTCATGCGCGTGATGGGTGAGCTCAACCGCGCGGGGCTGAACAAGGTGTCGCTCGTCACCACGGGTGAGGGCAAGAACTGATGGTAGTGGCGATCGACCGCAGGGAAGGCATCGGCATCGGCGTGGCGGTTGTCGCCCATGCCGCGCTGTTCGCCCTGTTGTCGCTCAGCATCTTTCCCAAGGTCGATCCGCTCGAGATCAAGCCGACCCCGATCGAGGTGTCGCTGACCGATGAGGTCGGGCTGGTCAGCGAAGCGCCGGTGATCGAGACCGAAGCGCCCGCCGAACGGCTTGCCGAAGTCCCCGCCCCGCCCGAACCCGATTCGCCGCCGCCAGTGCCGGAGACTCAGCCCGAACCGGTGGCTAGGCCCGACCCGACCCCGGCCAAGGCCGCCCCTGCCCCGGCGCCGCGACCACAGCCGAAGGCGGAGGCGAAGAAGTCGAACCCGGCCCCGGCCAAGGCGCAGCCGAAAACCGAGCGCGCGGCGGTGCGACCGACCGGTCGCCTCACCGGCATCACCGACGGGCTGACGGACCAAGCGAGCAAGGGCAAGGCGACACGCCCGCAGGCGGCGCAGATGGGGGCCGCAGTGCGCTCATCCGTATTCGGCCTGATCCGGCGACAGGTAAAACCGCATTGGCGCGCGCCGACCGGCGCCGATGTGAGTTTGCTCGCCACGATTGTCGAAGTGCGGCTGAACCGCGACGGATCGCTCGCCGGGACGCCGCGTGTCGTCGATCAGACCGGCCTGACCGCGAGCAACCGACCGCAGCAGGAACTCCACAAGGAACGCGCCCTCGCCGCGATCCGGCTCGCCGCGCCCTTTGAAGGGTTGCCCGAGGAATATTATGACGGCTGGAAAGCCTTCCGACTGTCCTTCGACAGGAGACTGTAAATGAAATTGCGCACCACCCTCGCCGCATCTGCCGCGCTTGTGCTAGCCGCGCCCGCCTTCGCGCAAGAGCAGCCCGCACCGTCCCCCGCTGCTCCGGCGGGTGAGGCTCAGGAGCTCCCGACGATCGACGTGACCGACGAGAGCGCCCAAGACCTGACCATCATCATCCCGCCGATGCCGACGCAGCAGGTCGTTAGCACCCCGGCCGGCAGCACCGACGCGCTCGGCCGCCAGATCGCGCAGGTCATCACCGACAATCTGCGCAACTCCGGCCTGTTCAAGCCGCTCGGCCCCACCGGCGTGCGCGCGGTGCCGGTCAGTGAGGTGAGCGCGCCCGATTTCGGTTACTGGCGCGGTGCGACTGCGCAGGCGCTGGTGCAAGGGTTCGTGCGGGCCAATGGCGACGGCAATCTGACGGTCGGCTGCTACCTCTATGATGTCGCGCTGGGCAGTGAGCTGGCGCGTGAAGGCTTTGTCGTCAGCCCCTCCGACTGGCGCCGCGCCGCGCATAAATGCGCCGACACGATCTACACCCGCCTGACCGGCGAAGGGCCGTATTTCGACAGCCGGGTGATCTATGTCAGCGAGACCGGCCCGAAGAATCGCCGGATCAAGCGGCTGGCGATCATGGATCAGGATGGGGCAAACCACCGCTTTCTGACCAATGGCCAGTCGATCGTGCTGACCCCGCGCTTCTCGCCTGACGAGCGGCGCATCGCCTATATGAGCTACCAGAACGACAAGCCGTCGCTCTATGTCTATGACCTTGCCGCCGGCACGCAGCGGCTGCTCGTCACCAATGTCAGCATGGCCTTCGCGCCGCGCTTCTCGCCGGATGGGCGGTGGATCCTGTTCACCATGTCCACCGCGGGCAATGCCGACATCTATCGCATTTCGGCCAATGGCGGCACGCCCCAGCGGCTGACCACCGCGCCTGGCATCGACACCGGCGGCAGCTATTCGCCTGATGGCAGCAAGATCGTGTTCGAGAGCGATCGATCGGGCACGCAGCAGCTGTATGTGATGAACGCCGATGGCACGAACCAGCAGCGGATCAGCTTTGGCGGCGGGCGCTATGCGACCCCGGCATGGAGCCCGCGCGGCGATCTGATCGCGTTCACCCGCATGGGTGGCGGTTTTCGCATCGGCGTGATGAACCCGTCGGGCGGGGGCGAGAAATTGCTGACCGACGCATGGGGTGATGAAGGGCCGAGCTGGTCGCCCAATGGCCGCGTGCTGCTGTTCTCACGCGGGGCGCAGGGCGCATCGGGCAAGTCCGACATCTGGTCGGTCGACCTGACCGGCAGCAATGCGCGCCGCATTCCGACGCAACTCGACGGTTCCGATCCCTCATGGGGACCCCTGCGCCCGTAAGAGGGTTGACCCTGGGGGAACACACCCGCACCCTGTCCGTTACGCAGGGGTATCGATTTTCACGAAAGCCAAGGGAGACAAGACCAATGGCGAAGCTCAAAACCGCCCTGATCATCGCGACGATGGCCGTCGCCGTAGCCGGTTGCCAGAAGAAGCGCCCGGACACCCTTCCCCCCGGCCCCGGCGGCCCGGTCGAGCCCGGCCCTGGTCCCGGACCCGGCGGCGACGGCGTGGCACAGCCCGGTAGCGCCGAGCATTTCCGCCAGAATGTGGTCAGCGACACGATCAACTTCGATCTCGACCAGTATGACATCGACGCGCGTGCGCGGCAGATCCTGGACAGCCAAGCACAGTGGCTGACGCAATATCAGAACACGCGGATCACGCTGGAGGGTCATGCCGACGAGCGTGGCACGCGTGAATACAACCTCGCGCTGGGCGACCGTCGTGCCAATGCGGCGAAGAACTATTTGGCCGCGCGGGGCGTGTCGCCGTCGCGCATTACCACGATCAGCTATGGCAAGGAGCGCCCGATCGCGCTGGGTTCAGACGAAGCCAGCTGGGCGCAAAACCGCCGTGCGGTGACCATCGTCATCAATTGATTGGCGTCATCAACTGATCGGTCCAAGTTACCGAAATGAAGGGGTGCGGCGATGGTCGCGCCCCTTTTGTTTGCGCGGGCATCTCGCGCGATCCACCCTATATCGACCGGCAGCATGACGCCCGAACTTCCCTCCAGCCCATTCCCGACTCGCGCGCCGCGCGGGGTGTGGCTGTGGCTGGCGAGCCTGTTGCTGGCGTTCAATGCGCTCACCGCACTTCCGCAGGCACCCCGGCTCGACATCGCCGATCTGCGCGCGGCGGCGCTTACCGCGCCGGTCCCGGTCAATGCCCAGTTCCGCGACCCGGCTGCCGCGATCAAGGCGGCGGCGCACCGCGCGCTCAAGGCACAGGATCGCCCCGACGGTGATCCGCCAACCCCGGCGCACCACGCCGCAGTCACCCCTCCCCATGCCGCGCCCTCGCAGACCGTCGCCGCAATGCACGCGGATGCCGCGCCGGCTACGCGCCCGGCATCGCGCTATCGCGCCCGCGCTCCACCGCTCTCCGCCTGAACCCCGAAACCTAATCGATCAAACAGCCGCCCCTGTGGCGGCCGGCGTGTGCGTGCGCGTGCGCGCCGCAACGGGAGTTTCAGCATGAACGAGACTGTCACCGATACCAGCCTGCGCGACCGCATCGCCGGGCTCCTCAACCGCTACCCCGCGCTCGACCCGATCGAGCGCGACGAACTGATCGCCTTCATCAAGACCGGCCCTGCGGTCGACCGCGGAATGCTCAAGGGCGACCCCGTCGCCGCCGCCGCGATCCGGCGGGTCGAGGCGGATCATCCCGAGCATTTCCGCCTGGGGCTCGGCCGCCAGCTGTTCGTCGCTGCGGCGATCCTCCTGCCCTTTCTGGCGATCTGCTGGCTGGCATGGGAGGTCGGCGCGAAGTGATGACACCACCCCCGCCGCGCCCTTGCGGCGGGGGCCTTACGATTCCGCTTGCACGCCGCCCGATTCGATATAATGATGATATCATATTTCAGGGAGGCAAAAATGTCGGACTTCAATTCCAGCGCGCTGCGGTCGAGCGCCGAGCGCCCCGCCGCTACTGCCAGCGGCTATGCCATGCTGCTTGTCGCGCTCGCCGCGCTGACCGGAATCATCGCGTCGGCGTCGCAGATCGGCGAAGCGCCTTGGGCACCGTTCGCGCTGGTGCTGGGCGTGTTGATCCTCGCGTTTGTCGCACCGGGATTTTACCTGCTTCAGCCGAATCAGGCAGCGGCGATCCTGTTGTTTGGCGCGTATAGAGGCACCGATCGCACCACCGGGCTGCGCTGGACCTGGCCGTGGATGACCAAGTCCAAGGTTTCGGTGCGCATCCACAACATCACGTCGGAGCGGCTGAAGGTGAACGACCTGCGCGGCAACCCGATCGAGATCGCGTCGAACGTGGTGTGGCGCGTCGCCGATACCGCACAGGCGCTGTTCGACGTCGATGACTATCGCGAGTTCGTGCACATCCAGATCGAGAGCGCGGTGCGCGCAATCGGATCGCGCTACCCCTATGACGACTTCACGCATGAGGAGATGACGCTGCGCGGCAATGCCGAGCATGTCAGCGAGGAGCTGCGCGTCGAGTTGCAGGAGCGCGTGCTGGCCGCGGGCGTGCATATCGACGAGTGCCGCCTCACCCACCTCGCCTATGCGCAGGAGATTGCCCAGGCGATGCTGCGCCGGCAACAGGCCGAGGCGGTGGTCGCCGCGCGCAAGACATTGGTCGAGGGCGCGGTCGGCATGGTCGAAATGGCGCTGGAGCAGCTGTCGGCGAAGAATGTCGTCGAGCTGGACGACGAGCGCCGCGCGGCGATGGTGTCGAACCTGATGGTCGTGCTCTGCTCCGAACGCGACACGCAGCCGGTGGTGAACGCCGGGTCGCTGTACCAGTAATCGGAGAGGAAGGCCCATGGCCGCTCCACCCAAAAAGGCGTTCCCGCTCCGCCTCGATCCAGCGCTCTACGGCGCAATCGAGCGGAGCGCGGCGACCGACCTGCGCAGCGTCAACGCGCAGGTCGAATGCCTGCTGCGCGAGGCGCTGGCCAAACGCGGCGTGAAACTGGCCGACCCGGTACGCGCCAAGCGCGGGCGGCCGCCGAAGGAAGGAGAAGCGTGATGCTGATCGTCATCGTCACCCGCCGGTCGCATGTGATCTGGCTGTTCGCGCTATCGCTGCTGATGCTGGCTGTCGCCGTATCGGTGCTCTGAAGAAGGATCCCGTCATGCGTTCACACAGCTGCCCCAAATGCCAGAGCCAGATGGTTGAGGGCTTCGTCGCTGACGAGGGCTATGGCACCAAACATGTCAGCAAATGGATCGAGGGCGCGCCGGAAAAGAGCTTCTGGACCGGCCTGAAGATCGGCAAGCGCCGCAAGCTCGAGATCCGCAGCTGGCGCTGCCGCAATTGCGGGTTTCTGGAACATTACGCCCCCGCCTGAGCCAACGCAGGAGACTCATGATGCTGACCGCCCTGTTTGCCCCGCGCCGTCATCTTCCCTTGCTGATTGCCGCCTCCGCGCTCGCGTTGGGCATTGGCGTGTTGGGAACGCTGGCATGAGCCTGAAACGTTATCGCGACGCACTCCGGGTGCGGCAAGGTTACTGGTTCGCGCCCAAGCTGTTCGGCTGGGGCGCGACGCCGGTGACGTGGCAGGGGTGGCTGACGATGTTGGTCTTCATCCTTGCCATTGTCGCGGTGCTGTACTGGGCGCCCACCCAGTTCATCCGGCTTGGCGTCGCGCTGCCGATGCTCGCGGTCTTCGTCTGGTTTGTCTGGACAAAAACCGATGGCGGCTTTCGCTGGCGCTGGGGTCCGGACCAGGACTGAGGATCAGCGGCGCGGCTGAACCGGCGGTGGCGGGCCGAAGGCTTCGTCGAGCAGCCGGGCGAGGCGCAGGCCGCCGCGCTTGATCTGCGCCTGCATCATCGGGACCAGCTTTTCGATATCGGCATCGTCGAGCTTGCCGCGCGCTGGCAGGTCGGCGCGGCACGGATCGCCGTCGAACGCGGCCTCATAGGCCATATGCGACGCCTGCCAGTTCTCGCGGCTCCAGTCCTCGACGGTGCCGGCGCTTTCCTTCGCACGCTCCTCGGCGGAATAGACCTGCACCACCGGCGGGGGTGAGGTGATCGCGCGCTCGGCCAGCCAGCCATCGGTGATGCTGTGCAGGTTCAGCCGCTCCGGGGCGTAGATGCCGTAATCGGTGCGGGCGCGGTTGCCGCCAAGGTCGCCCTTGTCGCCAGCGTGCAGCGGCTGGTGGAGATCGCCGACGAAGTGCGTGAGGAAGGCGAGCGCCATCACCTTTTCGCGGACCGGGACATCCTTGTCCTGCAACAGCTTCACGCCGCGATCGATCTGCGCCGAGACGCAATTGCCGTCGGGGCAATTGCCCTTGAGCGTGAACGGCTTGCAGATGTTCACATTCTGATAGTGCCAGTTGTAGGCATAGCTGAACCGCGCGCCGAGCGGCTTGATGCAGTCGGCCCAGACGCTCGCCTCTTCCAGCGTCTTCGCGGGACAGGTCGGGGTTTCGAGCAGGCCCTGCTGGCGCAACAGCCGATCGATCGCGCGGCGCGTTTCGGGCTTCACATTCTTGTAGGCGATGGTCGCGACGGTCTGATGCCCGAACTCCCAATAGGCGAGCGCGGGAGTGGCAGCAAAGCTGGCGGCGAGCGCGAACAGCGCGATGAGGGAGCGAATCATGCCGCTGTCCTTACTGTTCGTCGCCATAGATCGCGACCGTCTTCGCGCTGCCGGCGGAAACCTTGCCGCGATACATGCCAGGCGTGTTGAAGCTCCACGCCATCTCGCCGGTCGGGCCAGTGACGATGACGCCGCCGGTGCCGCCGAGCGCGCGGGTTTCGGCCATGACGGTGTCGGCGGCGGCCTGGAGGCTTTCGCCCTTGAAGCGGATGCGGGCGCAGATTTCATGGGCGACGCCTTCGCGGATGAAGAACTCCCCTGCCCCGGTCGCGGAGACGGCGCAGGCGCGGTTGTCGGCGTAGGTGCCGGCGCCGATCAGCGGCGAATCGCCGACCCGGCCCCAGCGCTTGCCGGTGACGCCGCCGGTCGAGGTCGCGGCGGCGACGTTGCCCGCCTTATCCCGCGCCACTGCGCCGACCGTGCCGTACTTCATGTCGACATCGAACCAGCTGGTCTTCTGCGCCTTCATCTTCTCAAGCTGCTGGCGGCGTTCGTCGGTGGCAAACCATTCTGGGCCGACCTGCTCCAGCCCCTTTTCGGCGCTGAACACGTCCGCGCCCTTGCCCGCGAGCATGACGTGCGGGCTGTCCTCCATCACCTTGCGCGCGAGCGCGATCGGGTTCTTGGTCCTGGTGACACCGGCAACCGCGCCGGCCTTGCGGTCCGCGCCGTCCATGATCGCGGCGTCGAGTTCGTTGGTGCCTTCATAGGTGAACACCGCGCCGCGCCCGGCGTTGAAGTGCGGATCGTCCTCCAGCACCTTTACCGCCGCCTCGACCGCGTCGAGCGCGCTGCCGCCTCCGGCGAGCACCTTTGATCCCGCCTCCAGCGCTGCGTCCAGGCCCTTGCGCGCGGCTGCCTCACGCTCCGGCGTCATCTTGTCGCGTTCGAGCACGCCGGCACCGCCATGGATGACGAGCGTCCAGTCGGGTTGCGTCTGGGCGGTGGCGGGGGCGGACATCAGCAGGGCTCCGATCAGAAGGGAAAGGCGGTTCATACGGCCTCCGGGGTCATTTTAGGCGGCGCGGCGGCGCGGCGGGCATAGCGCAGGCCGATCAGCGGCCGCAGCCACGGCACTTCGCGTCCGTAGCGGTAGAAGAGCCAGCAGCCCAGCGCGGTCACCGGCACCAATATGACAAACTCGACTGCGGCGGGAAGCGACAGCTTCAGCAGCCAGTACATCGCGACGACGATGATCGTCTGGTGGATCAGGTAGAAGGGGAACACCGCTTCGGTCAGCATCGGGCGCCAGCGATGATCGCGGTTGAGGTACACCTCGGCAATCCCGATCAGCGCGGCGATCATCATCCACGCCTGAATGTAGCGCGAGGCGAGCATGATACGGCTGGGCAGCCAGGGGGTGCGCGCGGGATAAGCGATGTCGATCGCGGCGGTGACGGCATATCCAGCGAGGCCGATCGCCAGCGCCGGCTTCCACAGCCGCGCGATCCACCCCATCACCGGCTTTGACCCCGCCAGTGCGAAGCCGAACAGGAAGGCGGGAAAATAGGCGAGGTGCGCGACGCCATCGCCGATCACATCATGGGTGTCGCTCCACCGCTGAAACACCACCACTTGCGTCATCAGCAGCCAGGCGGCGGGGAGCCACAGCACGCGTGTTCCCGCGAAGAGCTGGTCGAAGATCCGCTGCACCGCCGCGCCGCCGGGCAGGCTCGCGACGAGCACCAGGCCAAGCGTGTAGAGATAGAGATAGCCGACAAACCACAGATGGTTCCAGGTCGGCAGGACGATCGGGCCGAAGTCGCCAAAATGCCAGTAATGCCGGGTCCAGAAGGTCCAGTAATCGAATGGATAGGGCCATTGCGTGCACAGCTCGACCCAGCTTTGCGGGGGGACGATCACCGCGATGCCGAACAGCAACGGCAGGATCAGCCGCCAGCTGCGATCGGCGACGAAGCGCCCCGGCCCGCGCGACTTGAGCCACAAGGCCCGGCTGGCATAGCCCGACACGACGAACAGCAGGGTAAGGCGCCACGGGTTGGTGAACAGCATCGGCACCGTCACCCATTGCGCGGGATCGGCCGTCTTCACATGGTAACCCCATGGCACAAAGACCATGCCGATATGGTAGAAGATCAGCAGGCCGAACGCCCCGATCCGCAGCCAGTCCATGCCATAATGCCGTTCCACTCGCGCGCCATAGCGACGGATCGGCGTGGGCGAAAGCAGCACCGAAGGGCAGTTCAGGCGATTTGCGGCGACCTTTGCTTGTCAGGCGCCGCCCCGCGCGGTCCAAGGCCGATCAAGGGGCGCAGCCAGCCGATCTCCCGTCCGATCAGGTAGGTCGCGATACAGACGAGCGCAGTCCCGCCGAGCAGAACGAGGAACTGCACGCCCGCCGACAACCGCAGCGGCAGCGTGTACCAGGCGATCAGCACAATCGCAGGCTGGTGGACGAGGTAGAAAGGGAACACCGCCTCCGCCGCCGTCTTGCGCCAGCGATGGTCGCGATTCCAGAAGCGGTCGGCGCACTGGATCAGCACCAGTGTCATCGCCCAGCCCATCGCCACCTGCCCCGCCCGCGCGACCGCCATCACCCAATGCGGGGGCACGGCATTGCCGGGATAGCTGGTCTCGACCAGCACCACGGCGACCCCGCTGATTGCGGCCAATGCCAGCGCACCGCCCCAGACACGGCGCAGCACCGGCCACAGCACCGGCGATCCGGCGAGCACGAACCCGAACAGAAACAGCGGGAGATAATTCGCATGCCCGGCCCAGTCGCGCAGCAACCCCTGTTCGTCCGCGACGATGAACTGCAGGCCCAGCCGCGCGATCACCAGCAGCACCGCAGGCACCCACACCAGCCGCCACCCCTGCGCCATCCACGGCACGACCCGATCGACCACTAGGTCATACAGGTATCGGCCGCGCCACAGGATCAGCGCGAGGACCACGGTGTACGCCCAGAGATAGACGACGAACCACAGATGCTCCCAGCTCGGGAAGCTGCGGCCCCAAAACGCGCCGACGCGCCAGTAATCGGTCGTCCAGAAGCGCAGATAGCCATGCGGATACCCCGCCTCGACCACCCGCACCCACATCTCGACCGGGATCAGCACCGCCATGCCGAACGCGAGCGGGATCAGCAGGCGCAGATTGCGCGCGTGCAGGAAGCTGCGCGCGTCACGGGACTTGGCGAAGAGGTGCCAGGAGGCAAAGCCCGAGACGGCGAACAGCAGCGGCAGCCGCCACGGCGTCAGCAGCGCCATCGGCGCGATCAATTCCGAAAACTTGTAGTCGGTATGGATCACCCACGGCCAGGGCGAGAAGACCATGGCGATGTGATACACGATCAGCAGCGCGAATGCGGCGATGCGCAGCCAGTCGAGGCCGTAATGCCGCCCGCCGCGCGCAAGACCATGGTTCGCTTCACTCACGCGTCGCGCTATAGGCGGGCGAGCCTCACCAATTGGTTAGCGGGAGCGTGAATGCGGCGGACGGGCATTTTATTCGGAGCGCTGTCGCTGCTCTGTGCGCTCACGGCCACTGTCGCCAGCGCGCGGCAGGCTGCAATCCCCGACACCGCGCCCGCCGGTCGCTTCGACCCCGCCAGCGTGCCGCCCGCCCCCGATTATGCCGGGCCGACCCACTGGGCCTCGCTGCCCTGGACCCGCGACGATGGCGACATGACGCCGCAGGGCGTGGCCGAGGCGCAACAGCTGCGCGCGCCAGCCGATGTCTTCTTCATCCATTCCGCCGTGCCGCTGCGCCGACCGGTGTGGAATGCCGACCCCCGCGATGTCTGGTATAATGGCGATGTCGGCCAGACGACGATCCGCAATCAGGCGAGCGCGTTCAACGGGTGCTGCGCAATCTATGCCCCGCGCTATCGCCAGATGAACCCGGCGGCGGACGACAGCGCGGCGCTGGAGCTGGCCTATTCGGATATTGCCCGCGCCTTTGCCGAGTTTCGCCGCCGGGTTGGCGACCGGCCGTTCATCCTTGCCGGACATGGGCAGGGATCGCAGCTCGGCCAGATGCTGATCGAACGCGCGATCGATGGCCAGCCGATCGCGGCGCGCATGGTCGCGGCCTATCTACCCGGTCACGCGATACGGCTCGACTGGCTCAAGGCGCGGCGGAGCGTCCGCCTCTGCGCCGACGCGACCGATACCGGCTGCGTCGCCACCTGGTCGAGCTGGGCGGAGGGCAGCAAGCGCTTGCGCGGGCGCACCGCCATCGCCTGTACCAACCCGATCAGCTGGTCGGCGGCACCCGCGCTCCCCGCCCAGCATCGCGGGGCGTGGATGCGCAACGGGCTCGCGCTGCCCGAGCCGCTGCGCGCGCCCGAACCCGGCCTGATCGGCGCCCGCTGTGGCAAGGATGGGCGCCTGTATGTCTCGTCGCCCGGCGTCCTCTATAGCAACTTCGCCAAGCCTGACGGCGACTATCGCGCGCTCGACATCCAGCTGGTGTGGATGGATGTGCGCGAGAATGCGGTTGGCCGCGTCGGCGCCTTTCTCGCCGCGCAGCGATAGGCTATAGGCCCCGCGAACTCTGAGGAAATCCGATGTCCTTGCGTCCCTGGCGCGATATTGCGCGCCGCCAAAGCCGTCAGATCATGGTCGGCAACGTCCCCGTCGGCGGCGATGCGCCGGTCACCGTCCAGACGATGACCAACACCCCGACCTCCGATCCCGTCGCGACGATCGACCAGATCCGCCGCTGCGAGGATGCGGGCGCGGACATCATCCGCGTCTCGTGCCCCGATGTCGAAAGCACCGCGGCGCTGCGCCAGATCGTCCGCGCCGCGCGCGTGCCGATCGTCGCCGACATCCATTTCCACTATAAGCGCGCACTCGAGGCCGCCGATGCGGGCGCGGCGTGTCTGCGCATCAATCCGGGCAATATCGGATCGGCCGATCGCGTGAACGAAGTGGTCAACGCGGCCAAGGCCAATGGCTGCGCGATCCGGATCGGCGTCAATGCCGGGTCGCTCGAAAAGGATTTGCTGGAGAAGTACGGCGAGCCCTGCCCCGAGGCGCTGGTCGAAAGCGCGCTCGATCATATCAAGCTGTTGCAGGACCGCGATTTCCACGAATTCAAGGTTGCGGTGAAGGCGAGCGACCTGTTCCTCGCCGCCGCCGCCTATCAACAGCTCGCCGAAGCGGTCGATTGCCCGCTGCACCTTGGCATCACTGAAGCCGGCGGATTTGTCGGCGGGACGGTGAAGAGCGCGATCGGGATGGGGTCGCTGCTGTGGTACGGCATCGGCGACACGATCCGCGTTTCGCTCTCGGCCGAGCCGGAAGAGGAAGTGCGCGTCGGATTCGAAATCCTGAAGGCGCTCGGCATCCGCAACCGCGGTGTCCGCGTGGTTTCTTGCCCAAGCTGCGCGCGTCAGGGCTTCGACGTGATCCGCACCGTCCAGGCGCTGGAGGAACGGCTCCAGCACATCCGCACCCCGCTGTCGCTCAGCGTGCTCGGCTGCGTCGTCAACGGCCCCGGCGAAGCGCGCGAGACCGATATCGGCCTGACCGGCGGCGGCAACGGCAAGCACATGGTCTATCTGTCGGGCGTGACCGATCACACGGTCGAGGACGCCGACATGCTGGAGCATATCGTCAAACTGGTCGAGGCCAAGGCGGCGGAGATCGAGGCGGCGAGTGAGGCAGCGGCGGTGGCGGCGGCTTGAGTTGGAGCCACCTTATTGCACAGGTCTTGCCGACCTATATCATCGCGGTCGCGGTGTTTGCGATAAGGCACGCGTTGAGTGCGCTGCTCTGGCCTAGGTTTGCGCGCCATGAGCGGTTTCACGCCAGCTTACCCTTGGGTTTTCAGATCGCTCGTCCGGCACCAGGCGGCATGTTCCTCGCTCTCCGAATTACGCTTTGGGGGATGGGACTAGGTGCCCTGTTCATACCGATCTTCCTCGCGGTCGTTTGGGAAGTGACCGATGACGGCGGTGACAACCGCTTGCGATTGCTCGCGCTCGCAAACGTGCTTCTGATCGTCTGCACCTACATGATCGACCGTCGCCTGATGCAGCGCTGGAAGGCCCGAGCCTTCGGCTGACCTGCTTACTTTCGTTCTTTCGCAGAGTTCGGCGGCTCGCATCCCGCCTTTGAAGCTGCTATTCTCAGAGCATGAAGCCCGAACGCGCCCTATACGAAGACCGCGATGCACCCGAACGCGCGCGTGAGCGAGCATTGGCGGATATTGCGGCGGGCCGGACTGTCCCGCATGAGCAGGTTGCGGAGTGGCTGAAGACCTGGGGCACGCCTGCCGAAAAGCCGATGCCATCGGAATGGCTCAAATAATCTGGACGCGCGAGGCGCTTGCCGACCTCGCCGCCATTCGCGCCTATATTGCGCAGTTCGACCCCGACGCAGCGGCCCGGTTCGCCGCACGGCTGATTGACGCTGGCGAGGGACTGGCGGATTTCCCCCGCAAAGGCCCGGAGATTGATGATGGTCTGCGCCGCTGGTCGCTCGTCCGGCCCTACTCGATCCGCTACCTGATCGACGGTGACGCGGTTTACATCATCGATATTGTCCACGGCGCCCGCGACGAACCCGCTTGAGAATCACTTGATTCCACAGGACGCGTAAATCCTCTAGGGCGCCCGCCATGCGCCCCGCCTCCCCGCTCATCGCCTTTACCGTCGCGTCGCTTGGTATCGCCATCTTCTCGTCGATGGATGCGGTGATGAAGGGGCTGGTGCTCGTGCTCGGTGCCTATAACGCGCTCACCTGGCGGACGATGGCGGGGATCGTCGCGAGTGGCATCCCCTATGCGCTGTCGCGTCCCCCGCGCCCCAGCCGCGCGGCGATGCGGCTCCATCTGATCCGCGCTGCCGTCTCCGCCGTGATGGCGTTCCTGTTCTTCTGGGGGCTCGGCAGGGTGCCGATGGCGCAGGCGATTGCGCTGGCGTTCATCGCGCCGATCATCGCGCTGTTCCTGGCCGCCTGGCTGCTCAAGGAGCGCATCACCCGCGTCACGATCATCGCCACCGCGCTCGCCTTTGCCGGCGTGCTGCTGATCCTGTGGGGACAGGCGCAGGCGGAGCTGGGCCGCGAGGCATTCTGGGGCGCGATCGCGATCCTGGTGTCGGCGGTCGCCTATGCGTGGAACATCATCCTGATGCGCCAGCAGTCGCTAGTCGCCGGGGCGATCGAGGTTGCCTTCTACCAGTCGCTGTTCATTTCGATCATCTTCCTGTTCGCCGCGCCGTGGCTGCTCGAACTGCCTGCGGTCGAGCATGTCCCGGCGCTGGCGCTGGCGGCGGTGTTGGCGACGATGTCGCTGTTCCTGCTCAGCTGGGCCTATGCCCGCGCCGAGGCCAATTATCTTGCGCCGACCGAATATACGGGCTTCCTGTGGGCGACCCTGTGGGGATGGGTGGTGTTCGACGAGGGCGTTTCGCTGTTCACCGTGGCCGGGGCGGCGCTGATCGTCGGCGGCTGCATCATCGCGGCGCGGCGGCGCGACCATGCACCGGTCGCCGATACGGAGGCACAGATTTGATCACGATTCGTCAGGCCGGCGAGGCCGATTTCGATCTTGTCGCGGAGTTCATCCGCAAGCTCGCCGAGTATGAGAAGCTCGCGCACGAAGTCCGCTTCGACGACGCGACGCTGCACCGCCATCTGTTCGGGCCGCGCCCCGCAGCCGAGGTGCTGATCGGCGAGGTCGACGGCGCGCCTGCGGGGTTTGCGCTGTTCTTCCAGACCTTTTCGACGTTTGAGGGCAAGCCCGGCATCTGGCTGGAGGATCTGTTCGTGGAGCCGAATGCGCGCGGCGCTGGGCTGGGCCGCGCGCTGCTGTCGCGCCTCGCCGCGTTGGTCATCGAGCGCGGCGGCGCGCGGCTGGAGTGGAATGTGCTCGACTGGAACGAGCTCGGCAAAAGCTTTTACCGCAGCATCGGCGCGGGCCATGTCGATGGCTGGGAGCGCTGGCGTATGCAGGACGACGCGCTGGAGGCACTCGCCAATGGCCTATGATGCAGGGCTGATCGACTGGGCGAAGGAGGCGCTGGAGCCGCTCGGCGCGATCACGCACCGCCCGATGATGGGCGCCGCGATGCTGTATTGCGACGGTCTGGTGGTCGCAGTGATCGACGAGGAAGCGATCTACTTCAAGATCGACAAGGTCAGCGCGCCGATGTGGGACGACGCGGGGTGTCCGCCGTTCACCTTCACCGGCAAGGACGGCGAGACCGTATCGATGAACTATCGCCGCGCGCCGGACGACGTTTATGACGATGCCGAGGCGATGCAGCGCTGGGCGGGACTGGCACTGGAGGCCAGCCGCCGCGCGCCAGTGAAGAAGAAGCGCGGCTGACGCGCGTCAGGCACTCGCCAGCGCCCCCTGCATCCGCGCGATATCCCGGCGCGGCGGCGCACCGAACAGACGGCGATATTCGCGGCTGAACTGCGACGGGCTGTCATAGCCGACGGCGAAGCCCGCGCTGCCCGCGCTTGCCCCCTCCGCCAGCATCAGGCGACGTGCCTCCTGCAACCGCAGCTGTTTTTGATATTCGAGCGGCGTCATCCGGGTCATCGCCTTGAAATGCGCGTGGAGTGAGGATTCGCTCATCCCCGCAGCGTCGGCGATCTCGCGGATGCGCAGCTGCTTGTCGAAGGCACTTCGGATCGTCGCGATGGCGCGGCTGACCTGCCGCAAATGGCTGTCCCCCGCCGCGATGTGACGCAGCATCGGCCCGTGCGGTCCGGCGAGCAGACGATAGAGAATCTCGCGCTCGATCAGCGGCGCGAGCATCGCGATGTCGCCGGGCGCGTCGAGCAGCCCCACCAGCCGGCACGCGGCGTCGACCAAACCGGGGTCGCTGGGACAGACGGCTAGCGCTGGCGTACCCGTGGGTGCGCCCGGCCCGCCTTGCGCCACCACCAGATCCGCCAGCGCCGTCATGTCGAGGCCGATCGCGCAGCAGAAATAGGGCCGCTCGGGACTGGCTTCCAGCACATGTCCGACCAGAGGCAGATCGACCGAGACAACCAGATAATTGGCGGCGTCGTAGATCAGGCTATCCCCGCCCACCGAAATGCGCTTTGCTCCCTGGGCTATCAGGCAAAGCGACGCTTCATAGACCGCCGGCGTCGGGTCGGTCGGCGCATGTCCCCGGATCAGTGATAGTCGCGGCACTTCGGATGCGAACATGCCGGGTGCGTGCGTGTGCCGAGCGATGATCGATGCGAGCTGTGCGACGCGTTCCATGCCCCGCGATGTCGCGCAGATAGGATCCGATCACAAGGCGCCGGGGACAATTCTGGAGAATCGTACAACTTCTTCGGGTTATCGCTCTACCGCTCCGGACGGCTCCGGGCCCACTTCACGGCCACGAACTCAAGCCGAAAGGAACGGACCCGTGACCACTGGAACCATCGACAAGACAATCCTGATTACCGGCGCATCGAGCGGCATCGGCGAAGCGACCGTCCGCGAACTCGCCGCCGCCGGAGCCCGCCTGTTCATTGGCGCGCGCCGCGCCGACCGCCTCGCCGCGCTGGCGCAGGAACTGGGCGACAACGTCGCTTGGCAGCAGCTCGACGTTGCCGACGGCGACAGCTTCGAGGCGTTCGTCGCAGCGGCAGACGCGCGCTTCGGTCGTGTTGATGTACTCGTCAACAATGCCGGCGTGATGCCGCTCTCCCGCCTCGATGCGCTCAAGCGTGATGAGTGGAAGCGGATGATCGACGTCAACGTGCACGGCGTGCTCAACGGCATCGCTGCGGTGCTGCCCCGCTTCACCGCGCGGGGCGGCGGACATGTCGTCAATGTCGCATCGGTCGCTGCGCACATGGTGGCGCCAACCGCAGCGGTATATTGCGGGACCAAATATGCTGTCTGGGCGATCACCGAAGGGCTGCGGATGGAACATGACGATATCCGCACGACGATCATCTCGCCCGGCGTGGTCGCGACGGAACTGGGCGACGACATCACCGTGCCGGAAATCGCCGCAGGGCTGAAGCAATGGCGCCAGAAGTCGCTGACGCCCGACGCGATCGCCCGCGCGATTCGCTACGCCATCGCCCAGCCCGATGGGGTCGATGTGAGCGAAATCATCGTTCGCCCGGCCGGCGGCGCATTCTGAACGAACAAGGCCCCGGATGCGCAAACATCCGGGGCCTTGGATATCTTCAAAAGCGTGGGAAGCGGGTCAGGCGACTGCCGCAGCAGCCTTGGCCTGCTTGGCCGCTTCGATCGCTTCGAGCACGATCCGCTTGGCTTCCTCGGCATCGCCCCATTCGCCGATGCGGACCCACTTTTCGGACTCGAGGTCCTTATAGTGTTTGAAGAAATGCTCGATCTGCTGAAGCACGATCGAGGGCAGATCGCCGCGCTCGCCAACATCGGTGTAGTAAGGGAAGGTCGTGTCGACCGGCACGCACACCAGCTTTTCGTCGCCGCCAGCCTCGTCTTCCAGCTTCAGCACGCCGATCGGACGCGCACGCACGACGCAGCCGGGGATGAAGGGCGAGCGCGAGATCACCAGCGCGTCGAGCGGGTCGCCATCGGGCGACAGCGTGTGCGGAACGAAGCCGTAGTTCGCCGGGTAGCGCATCGGCGTGTGCAGGATGCGGTCGACGAACAGCGCGCCCGAATCCTTGTCGAATTCATACTTCACCGGCTCGCCGCCGGTCGGCACTTCGATGATGACGTTGAGGCTGTGCGGCGCGTTGTCGCCGACAGGGATTTTGTCGATACGCATTGGTCTTCCTTATTTCTGGTTCGGCCGATGCCTTGCCCGCGTCAACGGGCCTGCAACAACCTATCCAGGCCACCCTCTCCGGTGCCGATTTTTTCGAGGCGCGGATAGCGCAGGCCACCGGTATAGTCGATGGCCGTTTCGCGATAGCGGGTGCCGCTTTTCACGAGCAGCTTGATCGGAGCCTTGCTCGTCTTCGCCTCGGTCACCGCCGCCTTCAACCGGTCGTCGCTATATTCGCGCCCCGCAACCGCGACGATCGTATCGCCGAGATCCAGCCCGGCGTTGAACGCGGGCGAGTCCCAGGTGACGCTCGACACCGCCCCGCCCTTGCCCACGGCAAGGCCAAGCGAATAGCTGAGATCGGTGCGGCTGGCGCGCTTTTCGGCATGTTTGAACGCTGCGGTCGGCTCGTCGGTGTAGATCAGACGGTAGCCGTTTTCGGTGAAGCCGGCGAGCGGCGCCTTGGGCGCGACG
The DNA here is from genome assembly GCF_020177055.1 of Sphingomonas sp. R647. Taxonomy (GTDB): domain Bacteria; phylum Pseudomonadota; class Alphaproteobacteria; order Sphingomonadales; family Sphingomonadaceae; genus Sphingomonas. The sequence goes on along the minus strand of NZ_JAIQXT010000003.1, from coordinate 426,895 downwards.
TCGTAGACGCGGGTCTTGAGGAACCCCGCCCAATCATAAGGCTGGATGGTGTTCAGCGTGGTCGCGACCTCGTTGAGGTCATAGGTCAGCACGCCCCAGTCGCCGTCGCGCATCCCGAAAAAGGCGCGGGCGAAATCGTCCATCGACTTCTTGCCGCGCGACAATTCGCGCAGCTTGGCGTCGGCCTCCAGCCAGATCAGCAGGCCTTCATTGTAATAATCCTCCGACCGCTGCCAGCTCAGCCAGCCCTTGGGGCGGCGCGCGGAGATGATCGGGTCGTTGGTGGTATCGACCAGCGCGCGCCATTGCCGCGCCGGGCGATTGTCGAGGCTCGCGGCGATGCTGGCGAGCATGTCGAGCGTATCCGCCTTCGACACGATGCCCGAGCGCGCCTGCAGGACATAGCCCCAGAACTGCGTCTGCCCTTCATACACCCACAGTAGCGAGTCGCGCATCGGGGTGCGGAAATCGGGGGTCCAGCTGTCATTGCCGCGGCGGAACTTGCCGTTCCAGCTGTGGACGAATTCGTGCGGCAAAAGGTTGCGCGAGCCGGGCCCCTCGCTCCACTTGGTGAAATAGCCGGGGGCGACGCCATTCTCCGAACTGCGGTGATGTTCGAGGCCGATGCCGCCCATCTCGTCGCTGATCGCCAGCAGGAATTCATACTGATCGTAGTGCTGCGCGCCGAACAGCTTGATCGATTGCTCGACCAGCTTCCTGTGGGCGTCGATCTGCTCGGGCTTGGCCTCCAGCTCCTCAGGCGCGTCGGCAAACACGTTGAGGTCGACACGGTCCGACAGTTTGAACTCGCGATAATGGCGCCCGGCGAACACCGGCGAGTCGATCAGCGTTTCGTAATCGGTGGTTTCATAGACGTAAGATCCCCCCTGCTTCTTCGCGGGCAGGCCCGACACAGCGGTCCAGCCCGTAGGATAGGTCACGGTCGCGGCGACCGGGATGCGGCGCGCGAAATAGCCCGCGGGATAGAGGCTGACCTGTTCGAACTGCAGGTTGAGCATGTTGGGCGCGATCGACACGCGGCCCTGATCGCGGTCGGTCGCACCGAGGAACTGGAATTCAATATCGAGCTGCTTCGCGCCAGCCGGAACGTCGACATGGAACGCCCACACATCGACCGTGTCGCGCGTCCAGGCGACCGGCTTGCCATTGGCGCTGATCTTGAGGCCCGCCAGCTTCTCGATCTCGCCGCGCGCGGCGTGCTTGCCGGGCAGCCAGGCGGGCATCATCAGCACCATCGGCCCGGCATCAGCGACAGGGATCACCTGCTTCACGCGATAGATCGCCTGCTGGATATTGGTCGCATCAACCGTGACCGTCATCGTGCCGGGATAGGCGACGTCCCTGGCGACCGGGATGCGGTTTTCGAACGGCAGCGGCTGGGGCGTGCTGTTCTGGGCAGTGGCAGCGGAAGTAGCGAGCAACAGGGCGGTGAGCGCAAGGGCGCGACGCATGAACGAACCTTTCGGGAGGGGTCGGGTTATTTTGTTACCCTAATCAGTCCGGGGCGGCGAGGTAAAGCCTTGCCACAAACAGGCTTCACGGCTTGCTTACCATTATCGCGCTAAGCCGTGCGCCATGTATCACGACCCTGCCCTTGCCCGCAGCGCCAAGGCCGATCCGCGGCCCAAATCCGCCGTCAGCACCGGATGCGGCCTTGCCGGGCTGATCGGCATGGCCGCGTGGCTGACGGTTGCGCGCACCTATGGGCTGGACGGCCCGTTCGCGGCGCTGGTGAACCTCGCGGCGGGCGGCATCCCGATGGTATTGTGGGCGGTGTTCGTCGACAAGGTGCATCGTAACCCGACGACGGGCGTGAAGTGGAGCGACCCGCGCCCGCTCAGTGAAACGCGCGACATTTCGATCACCAAGCTGGCCGGGCTGTGGCTGACCTGGGGCGGGATCGCGGGCATCTATGCCGTGTGCCGCTTTTATTGGGAGGGCAATTTCGCCTTTGCCATGTGGTGTTTCCAGATGGCGGCGCCGGCGCTGTTCGTGCTGTCGATCCCGTATGTGCTTTGGATCGACCGGTATCTGGAGAAGCCCAAGGATGGCGCGTTCATGCTGGGCGCGTGGCTGATCGGGTCGAAGGAGCCGGTGGACGAGGCTGCGATCCACAACCACCTGCGCAGCTGGGCGGTGAAGGCGTTCTTCCTCGCCTTCATGCTCGCGATCGTGCCGCCGGGGTTCGGCGCGTTCGTGCGCGCGGATGCGAGCGGCATCCTGACCAACCCGATCGCGCTCGCCAACTGGCTGATCACCGGCATGTTCATGCTCGACGTCGCCTTTGCAACAGTCGGCTATGTCCTCACGTTCCGCCCGCTCGACAGCCATATCCGCACCGCCAACCCCTATGCCGGGGCGTGGGCGGTGGCGCTGATCTGCTACCCACCGTTCATCCTGATGGGCAATGGCGGGCCGCTCGACTATCATCCCGGCACGTCGGACTGGACGCACTGGCTGGCGGGGCATGACGTGCTGCTGTGGATCGTCGGCGCGGTGCTGGTGGCGCTGACCGCCATCTATGCCTGGGCGACGATGGCGTTCGGCTTCCGCTTTTCCAACCTCACGCATCGCGGGATCATCACGCATGGGCCGTATGCGTTCACGCGGCACCCGGCGTATCTGTCGAAGAACCTGTTCTGGTGGATCGCGACCTGTCCGTTGCTGGTCACCACCGGCAGCCTGGCCGACGCGGCGCGCGCGAGCCTGCTGCTCGGGCTGGTCAGCTTGATCTACTACGTCCGCGCGAAGACCGAGGAAAAGCATCTCGGCGAAGACCCGGAATACCGGGCGTATAGCGCGTGGATGGAGCGCAATGCGCCGATCCCGCGGCTTTTTGCTTGGGTGATGGGGAAGACGGGAAAAGGTGAGATGACTGCGAAGGCGGAGACCTCACGGGATTAATCGCGCCATCCGCCGCGTGAGTAATCGAGCAGCTTTCGGACGACAGCCGCCGGCATCGTCACCATCCTACCATTTACGCGCGCGCGTACTGGCGCGGGGCTGTCACCCCAGTCCGGATACTCGATCAGGATCGGCTCCCGGTCTTCTTCGCCCGCGACAAAGACGACGATCCGCGGTGAGAACTCCCCGGACGCGATGTCAGCATCTGGCAAGCGCGGGTCACAGATAGCGCTCATCATTGCCTGCCAGAACGCACGGACCATCGCGGCGTCGCCACCCTTTTCCATGATTTCGTTCGTAGAGGGGAAGACACGACGCACGAACCCGATTGGAAACACGCGGACCTGCACCAAGTCTTGCGGTTCACCAGCAGCGCAAGCCGACGATGGCTGCGGCGATGCCCCTTTCGGCAGATCGGCTGACATCGGAACGTCCGCCGCCATCAGCGCCATCATCAAGCTCGCCAGCATTTCACTACCTTTCGCTCTGTCTTGCTCAACATAGCTGCGCGCCTGCCTTCCGGTGGACCCCGGAACAAGTCCGGGGTGACCGTTGGGGTTTGGTCAGCCCATCCACTCCACCCATGCGCCATGGGCATGCGCCGCCGCCAGCAGCTGCGGCTCCCCGCTCCCCGGCCACGTCCGCACGGTCAGTTCATGGCGGAAGGTCTGCCGGTTCGCCTCGACCGCAATCCAGGCCAGCGGGCGCTCGGGCGTAGCCTTCGCCCCCGCCGCCTCCATCGCCGCAGTGATCGCCGCCTGTCGCTCGGCTCCGAGATATTGCCAGACGATCGAGTGCATCAGCACGCGGGTCGTCCCCGCCGCCTGTGGCCGGGCGAGCGCTTCGACAACAAACGCCGCAGCATCCGCCTCGACCAGATCGGGCGCGCGCCGGGCCGCCTCCGCTGCCGCGATCTCCAGCCGGTGCGCCCGCACACGATGTTCGGGCCAGGCATAGGCGCGCAGCCGCAAGAGCGCGTCGGGATCAGTGAGGTCGATCGGCGCGACGTCGCAGCCGCGTAGCGCCACGATCTCGACCCCGGCCTCGGGCGGTGGCGGGCCGCGCCAGTCGGGGGCGATGCGCATCGCCGCATCTTCCGGCCCGACTGCGACTCCGCCAAGGTCGTAGCGGTAGCGGTCCATCATCAGGTTGATCCCGGCGCTCGATCCGATCTCGATACATTCGAACCGTCCTGAAAGCCCCTGCGCCGCCAGCCACAGCATCGCCGCGGCATAGTTGCTCGACCGCGCCGCCTCGTTCGTCTGCGGCGGGCCGTCGAGCCACGGCAGCAGCGCCGCGTCGTGCGCGTCGATCCCAGCGTTGACCAGCGGCCCGGCATCCACCGCTTCCCCGGCATAAAGGCCCTCAAGCGACGGCGCCGCCCCGGTCAGATACAGCGCATGCAGCCCGCCCGCCGCGCGCAGCGGCAGCGCGTCGGCCATCGGCTTGCCCGGCCAGTCGCGCAGCCTTGCACGGAATGCTCCCGGCCCGTCGATCCCGTCGAGGATCGCCTGCACCACGCTGGCGGTCAGGCCGGCGTCGTTCGCGCGGCAATAGTCCACCTGATTGGCGAACGCGGTCCGCACATCCTCCAGCGCCATCCAGTCGGCCATATGCACCTCCGTACCTCTTGTTGCGCCGCAACGCCCCCCCAAGTAAAGGCGCGCAACCCATGACCGACACCAGCACCGATCCGATCATCCTTGCCGTACCCAAGGGCCGCATCCTCGAAGAGGCGTTGCCGCTGCTGGCGCATGCCGGAATCGTGCCCGAACCGGCCTTCTCGGATGAAGGCAGCCGTGCGCTGCGCTTCAAGACCAACCGCCCCGATATCGACCTGATCCGGGTGCGCGCGTTCGACGTCGCGACCTTTGTCGCGCATGGCGCGGCGCAGTTGGGCATCGTCGGGTCAGACGTGCTGGCCGAATTCGCCTATTCGGAGCTGTATGCGCCGGTTGACCTTGGCATCGGGCATTGCCGCCTGTCGGTGGCCGAGCCAGCCGCGCTCGCCGCGACGGACGATCCGCGCGGGTGGAGCCATGTCCGCGTTGCGACCAAGTACCCGCATCTCACGCGCAAGCATTTCGAGGCGCGCGGCGTGCAGGCCGAGTGCATCAAGCTCAACGGCGCGATGGAGCTGGCCCCGCTGCTCGACCTTGCCCCGCGCATCGTTGATCTGGTGTCGTCGGGCCGCACGCTCAAGGAAAACGGGCTGGTCGAGGTCGAGACGATCATGGAGGTGTCGAGCCGCCTGATCGCCAACCGCGCCGCGTTCAAGACGCGCCCTGAAATCGTGCCGCTGGTCGACGCTTTCCGGCGCGCCGTGGAAAGCGAGGCTGCCGCATGATCCGCCTGTCCACGTCCGAGCCGGGCTTTGCCCAGGCGTTCCGCGAACTGGTCGATGCGCGGCGCGAAGCCGATGCCGATGTTGCGCGCGACGTGCGCACCATCGTCGCATCGGTGCGCGACGAGGGCGATGCCGCGCTGCACGCCTTTACCCGCAAGTTCGACCGCCATGACCTCAACGAAACCGGCTGGCGGATCGAGAAGAGCGACTGGATCGCGGCCTATGAGGCGCTCGCCCCCGATCTGCGCGCCGCGCTCGAACTCGCCGCCAAGCGGATCACCGCCTATCACGAAAAGCAGAAGCCGGCGGACAGCGACACGACCGACGCCGATGGCGTGCGCACCGGCGCGCGCTGGGGCGCGGTCGAGGCGGCGGGGGTCTATGTCCCGGGCGGTCGCGCGGCCTATCCGAGCTCAGTGCTGATGAACGCGATTCCGGCCAAGGTCGCGGGCGTCGATCGCGTCGTGATGGTCACGCCGACCCCGGATGGCGAGATCAACCCGCTCGTCCTCGCCGCCGCGCACATCGCCGGGGTGGACGAAATCTGGCGCGTCGGCGGGGCGCAGGCGATTGCTGCGCTCGCCTATGGCACCGGGCGGATCGCCGCGGTCGATGTCATCACCGGCCCCGGCAATGCCTGGGTCGCGGAGGCCAAGCGCCAGCTGTACGGCGTGGTCGGCATCGACATGGTCGCGGGGCCGAGCGAGATCGTCGTCGTTGCGGACGGCAAGAACGATCCCGAATGGATCGCCGCCGACCTGCTCAGCCAGTCCGAACATGACCCGACCAGCCAGTCGATCCTGCTGACCGATGACGCGATCCTCGCGGGCAAGGTGGCCGAGGCGGTCGATCGCCAGATCGGCGAGCTCTCGACCCGCAAGGTCGCGCGGCAGAGCTGGGACGCCAATGGCGCGATCATCCTGACCGCGACGCTCGACGAGGCGATCCCGCTGGTCAACAAGCTCGCGCCCGAGCATCTCGAACTGGCGGTGGACGATCCCGATGCGCTGTTCGCCCGCGTGCGCCATGCCGGTTCCGTGTTCCTCGGCCGGATGACGCCGGAAGCGATCGGCGATTATGTCGCTGGCCCCAACCATGTCCTGCCCACCGGCCGCCGTGCGCGCTTTGCCAGCGGGCTGTCGGTGCTCGACTTCATGAAGCGCACCAGCTTCCTGGCGCTCGACGCACAGGGGTTGGCAGCGATTGGCCCTGCGGCGGTGGCGCTGGCCGAGGCCGAAGGGCTGCCCGCGCATGCCAAGTCGGTGGCGCTTCGCCTATAATATTCGCGACCTTGCCGAATGGCGGTCACGGTCCCTACAGACCTTCATATGGAGGGCCGCGCGCCGCGTGGCCCGAACGGAAATTGATCTATGCCCAGTCCCTCTGCCAAATCCCGATCCAAGGCCCGCGCCGCTGCGCGGCTTGCCGCCGTGCAGGCGCTGTATCAGCAGGAGATGGAGAAGACCCCCCTCGCCCAGCTGCTCACCGAATTTCACCAGCACCGGCTGGGCGCGACGATCGATGATGCGGAGTATATCGATGCCGACGCGACGTTCTTCGACGATATCGTCAAGGGCGTCGATGCGCGGCGCGACGAGATCGACGCGCTGATCGCATCGAAGCTGGCGGTGGACTGGAGCTTCGACCGGCTCGACCGCCCGATGCGCCAGATCCTGCGCGCGGGGACGTACGAGCTGCTGGCGCGCAAGGACGTGCCGGTTGGTGCGGCGATCAGCGAGTATCTCGATGTGACCGATGCCTTTTACGACCGGCGCGAGAAGGGGTTCGTCAACGGGCTGCTCGACGCGATTGCGAAGGTGGTGCGGGCTTAACCTGCATCGTCACCCCCGCGAAAGCGGGGGCCCATCTCCTCGGCCATCCACATCTACGCCGGTGCGGTTTGCCGCGCTTCCGGGAGATGGGCCCCCGCTTTCGCGGGGGTGACGATTCAGTTCACTGCGGCCCGACATTCTTCACCCGGCCCAGCGCAGGCGGCTCCACCACCTGCCCCCGCGCAAACCACGCCTCAAGCGCGTCGAGATCAAGCACCCCGCCCGCGACGATCCGCCCAACCTTCAGAGTCGTGAAGCTATCCCCGCCGCCAGCGAGGAACCCGTTCATCGCCACGCGATAGCTCGCTGCCGTGTCTAGCGGCTTGCCCTGGACCAGCGGAGCGATGATCCGCTGCCCCTCCGGCCGCGACCGGTCGTAGCTGTAGGTCAGGCCCGCCGGGAACAGCAGCTTCGGCCCGTCTTCATTGGTGAATTGCTGCTCCAGCACCGCCAGCAATTGCGCACCACTATATTCGCGGACCTGCAGGTTGTTGCCGAAGGGCTGGGTGGTGAAAAGGTCACCGAACGTCACGGTGCCGTCCGCTGCTGGCGTGATCGACGCGCGCACGCCGCCGGGGTTCATCAGCGCGATCTGTGCCCCGTCCTTCTGCGTTGCCGCCAGCTGGGCATCGGCGATCAGCAGGCCGAGGGGAGATTCGACCATCTCGCTGTCCTCGTCGCGCAGGATCGGCGCCGACGCCTTGCCCACCGGGCGGCGAGCGAGCGGCGCGGCGGCGGCGGCGTAGCGCGCGACATGCGCCGCGACCGCCGGATCGGCGGGGTAGGTCGGGAAAGCCGGGTTCGCCTTGACCGGCCCGCCAGCGCTGACCGCGCCATCGCCCTGCACGATTACCTGCCGCGCCGAGCGTGCCGACACCTTGCGCGTGACGGGATCGAAACTGAGGTCGATGCCGGTCAGCATCACGCCATTATTGCCCGCGCTGGTCAGCAGCACTGGCTTGGCCGGGTTGGTCGCGGAATAATCGCAGACATAAGCGCGGTGGGTGTGGCCCGAAACGATCACGTCGATACCGGGGTTCAGCCGCTCCATGATGTCGAGGATCGGCCCCGACAGCCCCTCGCACTGGTTCGGCTGGTCCGAGCGGGCGGGATAGCCGCCCTCATGCACCATCATCACGATTGCGTCGGCACCCTGCGCCTTCAATTGCGGGATCAGCTTGTTCGCCGTCTCCGCCTCATCGGCGAAGCGATAACCGACGATCCCCGCCGGATCGACATAGGTGCCGGTCATCCGCGTGGTCAGGCCGATAAAGCCGATGGTGATCTTGCTGCGCCCCGTACCGAACGTCTTGAGGCCGGTGGCGGGCGTTAGGCTCTTGCCCGATGCGTCGAGCGTGTTCCCGGCGAGATAGGTGTAGGACGCGCCCTTGAAGGGTTCGAGCTGGCACGGCTGTGCGACCGCATTCTTGTCGCACCCGCCCTTTTGCAGGCGGAGGAGTTCGGTCGTCCCGCGATCGAATTCGTGGTTGCCGGCGGCGTTATACTCAAGGCCTGCCATGCTCAGCGCCTTGACCGTCGGTTCGTCGAGGAACAGCGACGACACGAGCGGACTGGCGCTGGTCAGGTCGCCCGCCGCGACGACGACATTGTTGGGGTTGCCTGCCTTGAGCGCCTTCACCGCCGAGGCGAAATAGGCCGCGCCGCCCGCGGGTACCTTCACCGTCGTGCCGTCCGCCGCCTGCACGTCGATCGGCCGCGCGGGGGTTTCGAGCGCGCCGTGGAAATCGTTGAACGCGATGATCCGCACGCTCACCGGTGCGGCGGGAGTCGCCGCCCGCTGCGACGCGCAGCCAGCGAGGGAGAGCCCTGCAAGCAGTCCAACGATCAGGCGCATGTCATTCTCCCGACGAGTCGTTCGCCGGTCAGGTACCAGCGCGCGTGGCCAGCGTGTATCGCGATTTGGTTCAGGCGGAGGCGAAAAACGTGATTGTCGAGCACCGAAGCGCAGCGTGCTTATGGCACGTGAGCATCGGAGCGCAGAGAATCGCGTTTTGCAGCCCCGCATGGGCCAAATCGCGATACACGCTAGCCGTCACCGACGCGTTCGATGTCTGCGCCGACGCCCTGCAGTTTCTCCTCGAGCCGCTCATAGCCGCGGTCGAGGTGATAGATGCGGCTGACCTGGGTCTCGCCCTCGGCGACCAGGCCGGCGAGGATCAGGCTCATTGATGCGCGCAGGTCGGTTGCCATTACCGGCGCACCGACCATGCGATCGACGCCGCGCACCACCGCGGTACGCCCGCTGACGGTGATGTCCGCGCCCATCCGCGCCAGTTCGGGCACGTGCATGTAGCGGTTTTCGAAGATCGTCTCGGTCAGCACGCTCGCGCCGTCGGCCTTGCACAGCATCGCCATGAACTGTGCCTGCATGTCGGTGGCGAAGCCCGGATAGGGCGCGGTCGACAGAGTGATCGGCTTGAGCGGGCCGTCAGCGGCGACGCGGATGCCGTTGGGCTTTTCCTCGATCGTCACACCCGCCTCGACCAGCGCATCGAGAGTCGCGCGCATGTCGTCGGCCTTGGCCCCTTCCAGCACCACGTCGCCGCCGGTGATCGCGGCGGCGCAGGCATAGCTGCCCGCTTCGATCCGGTCGGGCATCACGGCATAGGTCGCGCCATGCAGCCGCTCGCGGCCCTCGATCGTCAGCGTCTCGCTGCCGATGCCGTGGATCGACGCACCCATTGCGACCAGCAGGTTGCACAGATCGACGATTTCCGGCTCACGCGCGGCATTCTCCAGCACCGTGGTGCCGCGCGCGGTGGCAGCGGCCATCAGCGCATTTTCCGTCGCGCCGACCGACACGACCGGGAAGCGGTAGCGCCCACCAGGCAAACGCCCGCCCGGCGCCGTTGCCTTTACATAGCCTGCGGCCAGCTCGATCTCCGCGCCCATCGCTTCCAGCGCCTTAAGGTGCAGGTCGATCGGGCGGTTGCCGATCGCGCAGCCGCCGGGCAGCGACACCGTCGCCTCGCCCTCACGCCCCAGCAGCGGGCCGAGCACCAGGATCGACGCGCGCATCTTGCGCACGATGTCGTAGGGCGCGACCGTCGAGGTCAGGCGCGAGGCGCGCACGGTGAGCACGCGGCCGAAATCGCTGGGCCGTGTCCCCTCGATCGCGGTCGATGCGCCAAGCTCATTGAGCAGATGGCCGAAGCTGTCGGCATCGGCGAGACGCGGCAGATTGCGCAGCGTCAGCGGCTCGTCGGTTAACAGCGCGCACGGCATCAGCGTCAACGCGGCGTTCTTCGCGCCGGATATAGCAATATTACCGGATAGGCGGTTTCCGCCACGAATGAGAATACGGTCCATTAACGGGCTTCTATCGCGTGAAAGGGCGCGCGCAAGTGCGGCAGATCGTTCCGCGCCTTGATCGACTTTAATGCGCTGATTTTGCAGCGATGCTTTGCAGGAGGAAGTTGGGGGAAGGGACAGAGTGTCAGGGAGTTGTTTCGCGGAAATCCTGGGCGAGCTGGTTACGCTCGTGCCGGGAGAACGGGCCGCGCTCGAACGGCTGGAGGAACGTCAGCGCCATATCCGGCGCGGCGCGATCCTGCTGCGCGAGAATGAGCCGGCGGATGAGCTGTACATTCTGCGCAAGGGACTGGTGATGAGCTACGTCCTGCTGGATGATGGCAGCCGCCAGATCCTGCGCTTTCACTTCCCCGGCGATGTCATGGGCATTTCCAGCATCGTCTATCGCGAATCTCCCGAAACCCTGTGCGCGCTGTCGGATTGCGTGGTGTGCCCGTTCGATCGCCAATCGTTCAGCGCACTCAGCGTCGCGCATCCGCGCTTGTCGGCACTGTTTCTGGTGCTCTGCCAAATCGAGCGGGTGGCACTCACCGATCGACTCGCCGCGCTCGGCCGCACGTCGGCCAAGGCGCGCGTCGCCGCGCTGCTGCTCGAGATGCGCAACCGCCTGCGCGGCACCGACAAGACGATCGACAAGGCGTTCAACCTCGGCCTGACGCAGGAAGAGATTGGCGATGCGACCGGCCTGACCTCGGTCCATGTCAACCGCATGCTGCGCCAGCTGGAGGAAGAGGGGATGATCGGCCGCGAATCGGGGCGGGTCACGCTGATCGACGAAGCGGCCCTCGCCCGCGCGGCGAATTATGTGAACCGGTATGAAGGGCTGGACCTGAGCTGGTTGCCGGAAGCGCGGTGAGACAACTCCCTTCGTCGTCCCGGCGTTGAGCCGGGACCAGGCTTCTTTTTGCTCATCCGATCCAAAGAACAGCCCAGCCCCGGCGCAAGGCCGCGGCGACGGGAAAGGTTCGAGCGCGTCGCGCAATCCGCATCGGCATGCTAAGCTGATCGCGTGAGCGACCCTGCGATCCTCAACTGGCGACGCCTGTCCCCGAGGCTGACGAGCTCGGGCCAGCCATCAGAGGAGCAGCTTGGCGAGATCGCTGCGCTCGGCGTGACGGATGTCATCAATCTTGGACCGCATGAGCATGTGAAGGCGTTGCCCGATGAAGCGGCCAGCGTCGCCGCGCTCGGCATGCGCTATACCTATATTCCCGTCGATTTCGCCGCGCCCACCGAAGCCGATTATGCAGCCTTTGCCGCCGCGATGACCGAGGCGGACGGGCGGACGATCCATGTCCACTGCATCGTCAACGCCCGCGTCTCCGCGTTTTTCTACCGCTACCGCCGTGATGCGATCGGCGAAAATGCGGCGCGCGCGGAGATGGATTCGGTGTGGCAACCCGCCGGGGTCTGGGCGGAGTTCATCGGGGACACGCCGGTGGACGGCACTGACCACCGCTATCGTGGGCGCGATTACTAACCGGCTCTGCCTCGTCCGAGCCTTGTTCGCTTTGCCTGAAGCTACGCCTTTTCCAGCGTGCATTGCAGCGGGTGCTGGTTCTGCCGGGCGAAGTCCATCACCTGCGCGACCTTGGTCTCGGCGACTTCGTAGCTGAACACGCCGCACACGCCGACGCCGCGCTGATGCACCGCGAGCATCACGCGGGTGGCCTCTTCCATGTCCATTTTGAAGAAGCGCTGGAGCACCAGCACGACGAACTCCATCGGAGTGTAATCGTCGTTGAGCATCAGCACGCGGTAGGGCGTCGGCTTCTTCGTCTTGGCGCGGGTGCGCGTCGCGACGCCGGTATGGGCGCCCTCATCGTCGTCGCGATCGGAATCGCCCATCGCGAACGGGGCCATCGGGGTGGAGCTGCGCAGCACTATCATGAGACCCGAGAAAATATGGCACCGCGGAGTCGAGGGCAAGGGGGCGGGATTCGATTTGCGGGATTTGAGCTGCACTCAAATCCTGCGGCACCGGCCCGCTCCCCCACCCGGCCACCCAACGCCAGTATCCCATGGGTGGCCGGGTGGGGGAGCGGGCCGGTGCCGTGACCAAAACGAAGAGCACGAAAAAGGGCGGCCGCGCATGGCGACCGCCCCAAATTCATCCGATCAGGACCGGTGGCCGGTTCAGGCCGCGGTCTTGACCTTCTCCATCGCGACCGCGACGCGGTTCGAGACGGGCTGCGCGGCGTCGCCAGCGAGCTTGATGAACGCTTCGGTGTTCTTCGAGGTCTCAGCGACCATCGAGTCGAACGCGGTGCGGACATAGTCGCTCTGCAGCTTGAAGAAGTCGGCCGGCGACTTGACGGCGGCCATGCTCTTCATCGCGGCGGTCGCCTGCTCGAACTGCTTGCGGCTATATTCCGCAGCGTCCTGGCCCAGCGTCTCGAGGCCCTTGGCGGCGATCTTGCCGCTCTCGACCATCGCTTCGACATTGCCCTTGGCCAGCTCGGTCATTTCGCCGACCAGCTTGGTGTTCTTTTCGACCGCAGCCTTGGCGCGCTCGTTCATCTCGGCGAACATCGCCTGGCTCTTTTCCATCGTGGCTTCCATGATTGCAGTTCCCTTGCTTGCGGTTTCCGCCATCTGGGGGGCGGCATCTTCGATCAACTCGATTACAGGTGCGGCGGCCGTTTCGGCGGCTTCCGCGACAGGTTCAACGACCGTCTCGATCACGGCCGGCGCGGCTTCCGCGACGGTCTCGACGGTTTCAACGACCGGAGCCGCAACCGCCTCAACGATGGGCGCGGGCTTCGCTTCGACCACCGGAGCGGCGGCTGCGACAGGCTTTGGCGCGGCCTTGGCGACCGGTGGCTTGTTTGCCGGTTTCTTCGCGCCGGTACGCGGACCCTTGCTGGCCATATCGACGTCCTCGCTGCGATTATTGCAATGCAGCATATACGACGTCGGAAGGGTCAATTCAAGAGGTTTATTGTGCAGTGCACAAAACTGTCATCTTGTGCGGACATAGCGCCCCGGTGCTAGACCAAGATCCTCATCGGAAACGGGAATTCTCTTCCCTTTGGCTGCGACGCGCGCGCTGTCCAGGCCGTCGATCCACCGGATCCAGTCCGGCCACCAGCTGCCCTTGGTCTCGACCGCGCCTGCAACAAAATCGTCAAGATTGGTCGCGCCGCCCTCGTTGATCCAATACTGATACTTCCCCGATGACGGCGGGTTGACCACGCCTGCAATATGCCCCGATCCGGCAAGCACGAAGCGGATCGGCCCGGCGAGATGCCCGGTCAGCTTCCACACGCTGCGCGGCGGGGCGATATGATCCTCACGCCCCGCCTGGACATAGGCGGGTGTCATCACGCGGGTCAGGTCGATCGGCGTTCCCCCGATCGCCAGCGCGCCCGGCTGGATCAGCAGATTGTCGCGATACAGGTCGGACAGATAGCTGGCATGCCATTTGGCCGGCAGGTTGGTGACGTCCGAATTCCAGTGGAGCAGGTCGAACGGGGTATAATCCTCCCCCAGCAAATAGTTGCTCGTGACATAATTCCAGATCAGGTCGCGCCCACGCAGCAGGTTGAAGGTCGCGGCCATATAGCGCCCGTCGAGGAAACCGTCGGTGGTCAGCGACTGGATCGCCGCCAACTGCTCGTCATCGACGAACACATTGAGGTCGCCCGCCTCGCTGAAATCGACCTGCGCGGTGAAGAACGTCGCGCTCTTGACCTTCGCCGCTTCGCCCCGCGCAGCGAGCACCGCCAGCGTGGCGGCGAGCGTCGTGCCGGCGACGCAATAGCCGATCGTATGGACGCTCTCGACGCCCAGCAAGTCGCGGATCGTGTTGATCGCGTCGATCTGGCCGCGCTCGACATAATCGTCCCACATGACATCGGCCATGCTGGCATCGGCCGATTTCCACGACACGACGAACACGGTCAGCCCCTGCTCTACCGCCCAGCGGATGAAGCTCTTCTCCGGCGTCAGGTCGAGAATGTAGAAGCGGTTGATCCACGGCGGGAAGATCACCAGCGGGGTTTCGAAAACGCTCTCGGTGGTCGGTGAATATTGGATCAGCTCATACAGCGGAGTGCGCTTGACCACCCGGCCCGGCGTGGTCGCGATATTCTCGCCGACCGCGAATGCGCCCTCGACCGTCTGGGTCATCTGCCCCTTGCCCATGTCGGCGAGCATGTGCGCGAGGCCCTTGAGCAGATTCTCGCCCTTGGTCTCGATCGTCCGTTCGACCACCAGCGGGTTGGTCGCGGGGAAGTTGCTCGGGCTCATCGCGTCGATAAAGCCCTGCGTGGCGAAGCGCAGCTGCTCCTTCTGCTTCGGGGTCAGCCCCTCGATCTGGTCGACGCCCTTCAGCAAATGGCCCGACAGCGTGAGATAGCTCTGGCGGATGAAGTCGAACACCGGCTGTTCGCGCCATTGCGGCGCCTTGAAGCGCTTGTCGCGGGCCTGTTCGGGGGTTTCCTCGAATTTCGGCGCCTTGGCCGGGTCGAGGAAGCGCTGCCACAGCGTCATCGTATCGGCCCAGAACTCCGCGCCTGCGCGCATCGCAGCGGCGGGATCGACCGGCGGCATCGTCGGCATGGCCGGCATCTGCGGCATCGCGGGCATGTGGGCCGGCATCTGCCCGGCCAGGTCCAGCCCCTGCTCCATCATCATCTGCTGCGCGCGGCCGAACACCCAGGTCCAGTGCTGAAGGTCCTCCAGCGCAGGCTTGGGATCGGCAGCAGCCTCAGCGGCGGGCTTGGGATCGGGCTTCGGTTTTGCCGCGCGCTTCGCCCTGGGCTTTGCCGTGGTTGGGGTTGGCTCAGGCTTCGTCTTTGCGGTCGTCGTCTTTTTCTTTGCCGTCGCCACGCGCCTCTCCTCTGGCTTGCCGCCTCGCCCCCTGTATAACGAGGCATCGCGCGTTGCGCGACCACCCCGAGGAGCCGGAACCCAATACGATGTCCGAAGAATTCTACCGCATGAAGCGCCTGCCCCCTTATGTCATCGCCGAAGTCAACGCGATGCGGGCAGCGGCGCGCGCGGCGGGGGAGGACATTATCGACCTCGGCATGGGCAATCCCGACCTGCCGCCGCCCGACCACGTCATCGAAAAACTGATCGAAGTCGCGCGCAAGCCTGATGCGCATGGCTATTCGCAATCCAAGGGCATTCCTGGCCTGCGCCGCGCCCAGGCCAATTATTATGGCCGCCGCTTTGGCGTCGATATCGACCCGGATACCGAAGTTGTGGTGACGATGGGGTCGAAGGAGGGGCTGGCCAGCCTCGCCACCGCGATCACCGCGCCGGGCGATGTCGTGCTCGCGCCGAACCCGAGCTATCCGATCCACACCTTCGGCTTCATCCTCGCCGGCGCGACGATCCGCGCGGTGCCGACGACGCCGGACGAGGCCTATTTCGAGAGCCTTGAGCGCGCGATCGCCTTCACCGTGCCGCGCCCGAGCATCCTGGTCGTGAACTATCCGTCCAACCCGACTGCGGAGACGGTCGACCTCGCCTTCTACGAACGGCTGGTGGCGTGGGCGAAGGAGAACAAGGTCTGGATCCTGTCCGACCTTGCCTATTCGGAGCTGTATTTCGACGGCAAGCCGACCGTCTCGATCCTGCAGGTGCCGGGCGCGAAGGATATCGCGATCGAGTTCACCTCGCTGTCCAAGACCTATTCGATGGCGGGCTGGCGCATGGGTTTTGCGGTCGGCAACAAGCAGCTGATTGCAGCGATGACGCGGGTCAAATCCTATCTGGATTACGGCGCCTTCACCCCGATCCAGGCCGCGGCCTGCGCCGCGCTCAACGGGCCGCAGGATATCGTCGAGAAGAACCGCGTTCTCTATCACAAGCGCCGCGACGTGCTGGTCGAGAGCTTCGGCCGTGCCGGCTGGGACATCCCGCCCCCGCCCGCCAGCATGTTCGCCTGGGCCCCGCTCCCGCCGGCGCTGGCGCATCTGGGCAGCCTTGAATTCTCCAAGCAGTTGCTGACCCATGCCAAGGTCGCGGTCGCGCCGGGCGTCGGCTATGGAGAAAATGGCGAAGGGTTCGTGCGCATCGCGATGGTCGAGAATGAACAGCGGCTGCGGCAGGCGGCACGCAACGTGAAGCGTTACCTTCAGTCGATGGGCGTCAACACCGGCGCGAAATCGGCCTGAGACAAAAAAGGGGCGCTCCGGGTGGAGCGCCCCTTTTCCGTTACCGATCCGCAGGGATCAGAAGCGGAAGCCGAAGCCCAGCGACGCCTGACGGCGCTGCAGGTTGAAGCCGGTACCGTAAAAGTCACCGAAATCGGCATAGGCCGCTTCGAGATTGACGTAGGCGTTCTTCGACACCGACAGCTCGACGCCGAGCGCGCCATAGACGCCACCCTTGCTGTCGCTGGCGCTGGCCGCACCGCTCGACGCCTCGATGGTCAGCGAGGCATAGCCGAGCTTGCCATAGATCGCGGCGGTCGGGCTCAGCGCGACGCCTACGCGCGCGCCAGCGGCAAGGTTGCTCTTCACATCGAGGCAGTCGGCTGCTTCGCACAGTTCGACGCCAGAGAATTCATAATTCACGAACGGGCCGACGGTGACCTTGTTGCTGACCGCGAGATCATAGCCGAGCTCGGCGCCATAGGAGACCGCGCTGCCGATCTTGTACACGTCGCCGTCGCCACTGACGGTCGGGGTCTCGTAGCCAAGACGCGCCTCGATGCGGACGCCGTCGAACAGGTTCGCGCCCTGATCTTCGTCCTGCGCAAACGCGACGCCGGGCACGCACGACAATGCCGCCGCGGCGACCAGAAACTTCTTCATGATATCCCCCAGTATAGAGTGGCCACAAAGGCCTGAGAAACCCGCCGCAACTTCTTGATTCGGCAGGCGCGGTGCGGATAGTTCAGGATCGTTTCGGGGTCCACCTCGATTTTATTGTCCCGCGCGCACGATGATTGAATTCGGGACGACGTTGCGCCAGTGCGGCGACATGACCCGTCCCGGCTTCACCTTTTCCCATCGGCTGCGCGTGCGCTACGCCGAGATTGACGGCCAGAAGGTCGTGTTCAACTCGCGCTACCTTGAATATGCCGATGTCGCGCTCAGCGAATATTGGCGCTGGCTGCAACTCGCCGACCTGCCCGAATGGGGCGTGATGGAGTTCCACGTCGCGCGCGCCAGCGTCGATTACAAAGCGCCGTTCCGCTACGATGATGAATTCGACGCCTGGGTCCGCACCGAGCGTGTGGGAACGTCGAGCGTCACCAGCCAGATCGAACTGGTCCATGCGCAAACAGGCGCGCTTCACACTATGATCGAACTGGTCCACGTCAATGTCGACCTGGCGGCCGGTCGCTCCGCACCGGTGCCTGCGGCGATCCGCGAACGGATGCTCGAACCGCGCTGATTCGCGGTCGAATTCAGCGGCGTGCAACGCGCTGTTAACCGGGACGGCCTAGCGTCCGCGCATGCGTCCCAACCGCCTGTTTAGAAACGACCTGCTGGTGGTCGCTGCGGTTGCGTTCACCTATTTTCTGTGCGCCGCCGGGGCGGTCGCCTTTACCCGGCTGAGCGGCAATGTTGCGCTGCTGTGGATCGCCAACGGGCCGTTGATCGCAGCATTGCTCACCCGTCCGGCCACCGAGCGGCCGCTGCATATCGCGGGCTGTTTTGCCGCATCGGTCGCAGCGTCGCTGGTGGCCTCTCCCTATACGGCGTTGGCACCGATGTTCGCCGTCGCCAATATGGGCGAGGCGTTACTCACCTGGGTCTTGCTGCACCGGTTCCGCGCCGATGCGCGCGTATTCCTGTCGCTTCGCGCGCTCGCGGTCTTTGTTGCCGCAGCGGGCATCGTTGCGCCGCTGGTCGCGGGGATTCTGCCTGCTGCGACCCTATCCTTCTATCAGGTGGGCGACCCCTGGATGATGTGGATGAACTGGGGCATCGGCCACAGCCTGGGCACGCTGATCGGCACGCCGATTGCGCTGCTGGTGATGGCGCGATCGACCTATTGGGACAGGGCGCCACAGCCGGGCACGATCCCGCGCCTCTTGACCATCACCGGATTGCTCATCGTGGTCACCGCGGTGAGTTTCGCGCAGACCCGCCTGCCGCTGCTGTTCGTGCCGATCCTGCCGCTGATCGCCGCGACGATGGCGTTTCGCGTCGCCGGGGCCACGCTCGGCGTGTTCCTGATCGCGCTGATCGGCGCGGCGTTCACCGTTTCCGACATCGGCCCGGTCGAGTTGATCGGGGGCAGCCACGCCTTCCGGCTGCAGTTTTTCCAATTCTACCTCGCCGTGCTGTTCCTGATCGCGGTCCCCTTCGCGACGATGATCGCACAGAATCAGCGCCTCGCCGCTGCGGTTGCCGCGAGCGAGGCGCGCTACCGGCTGATCTCCGACCATGTCTCCGACGTGGTGCTGACGCTGAACCCGCAGGGCGAGGTGCAGTTCGCCTCACCCTCGATGCGCGATGTGACCGGGCACACCCCCGAATCGGTCATCGGCAAGAGCCCCGCAGCGCTGGTCCATGAAGTCGATCGCGAGCGGGTGCGCGAAGCCTATCGCCAGGTGATCGCCGAGGCCGACTCGGTCCATCGCTTCGAATTTCGCGGCCAGACCGCGACCGGCGGAATCCGCTGGTTTGAGACGACCGCCCGCGCCGTCCGCAACGCGGATCAGGAGGTGCAGAGCGTCGTCACCGTCGTGCGCGAGGTCAGCCAGCGCAAGGCGCGTGAGGCCGATCTGGTGCGTCAGGCCAGTACCGATCCGATGACCGGCGTACTCAACCGTCGCGCCTTTCAGGACCGGATTGATCAACTGCGCGACCACACCCCCGACCGCCCCGGCACGCTCGCTTTGTTCGACCTCGACCATTTCAAGCAGGTCAATGATGGCCATGGCCATGATGCGGGCGATGCCGCGTTGCTGCACTTTGCCGATGTGCTGCGCGCCAGCGTGCGGGTCGAAGATGTCATCGGGCGGCTGGGCGGCGAGGAGTTCGCCGTGCTATTCCCCGGCCTGTCGACCACCGCCGCGCTGGCGGCGTGCGAGCGGGTGCGCAACACGCTTCAGGATGGGCGCATCCATGCTGGCGGCGCGATCTTCACGATCACGGTCAGCGCCGGGGTCGCGCCGATCCGCCCTGATTTGTCGTCGGACGAGGTGTTCCGTATCGCCGATGCTGCGCTGTATCGTGCCAAGTCGCGCGGCCGCAACCGCAGCGAGCTCGCGGCCGCCTGATTATTCGGCGGCCTCTGCCGCAGCCTCACCCACTACATCCTCAGGCAGCGACCACAGCAGGTCATGCTTGCCCAGTACGCGTCCGTCATGGCTGCGCACCTGAACCGGTGCGATGCGGCGATGGTCGCGCGCATCGACCAGCACCGGCGTGGCGGGCATGCAGGTCTCCCAACGCTCGCCCCATTGCCGCAGTGCAACCATGGTCGGCAGCAGCGCAAAGCCCTTTTCGGTCAGGCGATATTCGACCTTGCGCCGGTCATCATCGCACGTCTGGCGCGCCAGGATGCCGTGATCGACCAGCCGCGCGAGCCGGTTGGCGAGAATGTTACGCGCGATGCCGAGTTCCGACTGGAACTCCTCGAAATGATAGAGGCCGTTGAACGACGCGCGCAGGATCAGGAACGACCAGCGCTCTCCCATCGCCTCCAGCGCCGCCGGAAGGCTGCAGTTGGTGGCGAGCTGTCGAAGCGGCTCTCGCAGTCCGTTTTGGCCCATGACCGCCAAATCTACCTTATTTTGACCATTGCACAACGCGATAAGTTCCTTGCGGTGCAGCAACGGTTTCTAGTTGCAACTGAAAATCTATCCGAGTAAGTGGCGTTTCGCAACCTTTGTTGCAGTGCACCCCAGGGAGAGTATCATGATCCGCTTCGCCCCGATCGCCGCTGCCGCGCTCTGCCTCGCCAGCGCCGCGACCCCCGCTTTCGCCCAGTCGGGCCACTATACCGCCACTCCGGCAGAGGCGCCGAAGAAGGCCAGCTTCATCACCCAGACCACGGTCTGGAAGTGCAAGGATGGCACCTGCGCCGCGCCGAAGTCGACGATGAGCGAGAAGGTGATGTGCGAGCGCGTCGTGCAGCGCGTCGGCGCGCTGACCACCTTCACCGTCGGCGGCACCGCGTTCGACGCAGAGGCACTCGCCGCCTGCAACGCGCGCGCCAAGTAAGCCACACACCCGTCACTTCGACGCAACAGTAAAACGGGCATCGGCCGACGCCGGTGCCCGTTTTGCGTGAATCCTGTTGCAAAGCAGCAGCATCAAACCCAGTTTCGACCTGTGCTGCGTCAATATGAACTCGTCGACCGGGTCCTGTCCTACGACCCCGAAGCCAATGAGGCGCTCCTCAACCGCGCCTATGTGTTTTCCATGCACGCGCATGGCAGTCAGAAACGCGCGAATGGCGACCCTTATTTCAGCCACCCGATCGAGGTGGCCGGCATCCTGACCGACCTGCACCTCGACGACGAGACGATCGCGACCGCGATCCTGCACGATACGATTGAGGATACGGTCGCCACGCCGGAAGAGATCCTGGCGAAGTTCGGGCCGAGCGTCGCGCGGCTGGTCGATGGTGTGACCAAGCTGTCCAAGATCGAGGCGCAGACCGAGAGCGAGCGCGCGGCGGAAAATCTGCGTAAATTCCTGCTCGCCATGTCGGACGACATCCGCGTGCTGCTGGTCAAGCTCGCCGACCGGCTGCACAATATGCGCACGCTGCATCATATTCCAAAGCCCGAGAAGCGGCGTCGGATCGCGCGCGAGACGATGGACATCTATGCCCCGCTCGCCGAGCGGATCGGCATGTACGAGTTCATGAAGGAGATGCAGACGCTCGCCTTCCAGCAGCTCGAACCCGAAGCCTATGAATCGATCACCAAGCGGCTTGAGGCGCTGACCGTCGAGGGCGAGGATCGCATCGCCAAGATCGGGTCGGGCCTCAAATTGCTGCTGTCGCGTGGTGGGGTCGAGACGGAGATTTCGGGGCGCGAGAAGCACCCCTATTCGATCTGGAAGAAGATGTCGGAGCGGCACGTCAGCTTCGAACAGCTGTCCGACATCATGGCGTTCCGTGCGATCGTCGGCACCGAAGAGGAATGCTATCGCGCGCTCGGCATCATCCATCGCCGCTGGCCGATGGTGCCGGGGCGGTTCAAGGATTACATCTCGACGCCCAAGCGCAACGGCTATCGCTCGCTGCACACCAGCATCATCCATGCCGGCGACACCCGCGTCGAAATCCAGATCCGCACCCGCGAAATGCACAGCCAGGCCGAACACGGCCTCGCCGCTCACTGGTCGTACAAGCAGAATGCGGTGCGCCCGGATACGCAGGTCAGCTGGATCCGCGATCTGGTCGACATCCTCGAACAGGCCGAAAGCCCCGAGGAACTGCTCGAACACACCAAGATGGCGATGTACCAGGATCGCATCTTCGCCTTCACGCCCAAAGGTGAATTGATCCAGTTGCCCAAGGGCGCGACGCCGATCGACTTTGCCTATGCCGTCCACACCGACCTTGGCGATCAGGCGGTCGGCGCGAAGGTCAATGGCCGCGTCGTCCCGCTGCGTACCGAAATCGCGCAGGGCGATCAGGTCGCGATCCTGCGCTCAAAGGCACAGCGGCCGCAGGACAATTGGCTCAACTTCGCGATCACCGGCAAGGCGCGCGCGGCGATCCGCCGCCATTTGCGGCACAAGGAGCGCGACGAGTCGATCGCGCTCGGCCGCAAACTCTATGACGACATCGTCGGTCGCCTGCCCGTGCCGATCGGCGAGGAGGCGCTGGGCGCCGCGCTGACCCGGCTCAAGCTTGACGATGCCGACGCGCTGATGGAGGCGATTGCCCGCCAGAAGGTCACCGACGCGCAGGTGATGGAAGCGCTGATGCCCGGATCGACCGAGGACGAATCCGCGCTGCAGCCGGTGCAGCGCATGCCGATCTCGATCAAAGGCCTCACCCCCGGCGTTGCCTTTACCCTCGCCGCCTGCTGCCATCCCATCCCCGGCGACCGCATCGTCGGGGTGCGCCAGCCCGATGCGCCGATCGAGATCCACCAGATCAGCTGCCCGAAACTCGACGCGGTCGAGGATCAGGACTGGGTTGATATCGGCTGGGGCGACAAGGCCGAGGGCGGGACCGCGCGCCTTGCCGTGACACTGAAGAACGAACCCGGCGCGCTCGGTATGGTTGCGACCCTGCTTGGCCAGCACAAGGCGAACATCCTCAACATCCGCTTCGACACCCGCGACACGACCTTCCACACCAACATGATCGACGTGGAAGTGCGCGACGCCGCGCATCTGATGAAGCTGATCGCGGCACTGCGCGCGGCGGACGCGGTGAGTTCTGCAGAGCGGGTTTAGTGGAACGAACGTTGCGCCTGCAAATCCTACATGACGCGGCCCGCGTGGCGCGCTAGACCGCGCGCATGCAACGTCTAAAGCTCTCGGTCGTCGTGCCATGCTACAATGAAGAAGGCTGCCTCGAGCTGCTGCATGGACGCGTCTCCGCGGCTGCACGCGCGGCGGTCGGCGACGATTATGAGATCGTACTGGTCAATGATGGATCGCGCGACGGCAGCTGGTCGGTGATGCAGCGGCTGTCGGCCGCCGATCCGCATCTCGTCGCGGTCAATCTGTCGCGCAATCACGGGCATCAGCTTGCGCTGACCGCAGGGCTCGACCTGTGCGCGGGCGACGAGATTCTGGTGATCGACGCGGACCTGCAGGACCCGCCGGAGCTGCTGTCCGACATGCGCGCGACGATGCGCGAGCAGGGCGCAGACGTGGTCTATGCCGTGCGGCGCAAGCGCGATGGCGAGACGTTTTTCAAGAAGGCGACCGCCGCGCTGTTCTATCGCATGCTCGACCGGATCACCGACACGCCGATCCCGCTCGACACCGGCGATTTCCGCCTGATGAGCCGCCGCGCGCTCGACGCCTTCCTGTCGTTGCCCGAACAGGCGCGCTTCATCCGTGGAATGGTTGCCTGGGTCGGCTTCCGGCAGGTGCCGTTCGTCTATGACCGGCATGAGCGGCACGCGGGCGAGACGAAGTATCCGCTGGCCAAGATGGTCCGCTTCGCGCTCGACGCAGTCACCGGCTTCTCGACCGCGCCGCTGCGCTTTGCCAGCCATGTCGGCCTTGCGCTGACCGGCCTGTCGGTGCTGCTGTTCCTCTACATCGTCGTCGGCTGGCTGTTTGGTAATGCTGTGCAGGGGTGGACCTCGACCATGCTGGTCGTCGTGTTTCTGGGCGCGGTGCAAATGTTCGTGCTCGGCATGATCGGCGAGTATCTCGGCCGACTCTATGTCGAATCGAAGCGGCGGCCGCTGTACCTCGTCGCCGATGTCGCGGGGCCGGTGAAGGGCCACGCCTCGCTCGGCTATCGCTTTCAGGATTCGGGCGAGGTGACCGTGTCCCCCTTCGCGCCGCCGCGCGCGGACGCGGACGAACCCGCCCCCGCCAAGGCGCCCAAGCGCAAGTCCGAGCCCCCCACGCTGCTGTGAAGGGCTTACTCGCCCTCGTCGCACTTGCGCTGGCGTCGCCGGTTCTGGCGCAGGACACGCCGGCGTTGCGCGACAGAGTCGAGGCCGAGTTCGCCAAAGCCCCGACCGGGACCCGCTTCGGACTGGTGGTCGGCGACGGTGCGGGGCGGGAGATTGTTTCGATCCGCCCCGACGAGCGTTTCATCCCGGCATCGAATACCAAGATCGTGACCACCGCCGCCGCTTGGTGGGCGATGCCCGACGCGATGACGGCACCCGACGCCAGCGGCGGTGCGGCGGTGCGGATCGAGGGCAGGGACCTGATCCTCACCGGGCGCGGCGACGCGCGGCTGTCGAGCGCGGCGGACTGCGTCACCAACTGCCTGAGCCAGCTCGCCAACGCGATCGCGGCGGGCATTCGGCGGGTGCGCAACATCACCGGCGACGCGACCCTGTTCCCCGACGAGCGGTGGAGCGCGGGGATGAGCTGGAACAACATCCCGTCGCGCTCCGGCACCGCCAATTCGGCGCTGAGCCTCGACGACAATGAGCTGGTCGCGACCGTCACTCCGGGCAAGCCGGGCGAGGCACCGCGCTTCGAGCATTTGGGCTATGTCACGATCGACAATCGCGTCGTTACCGTTGCGGGGGGCAAGACCGACATCAATTTCGATCGCCTGCCGTTCGACCGCGCGATCCGCGTCACCGGCACGATCGCAGCCGATGCCAAGCCGCAGACGCTGCGCTTCGGCATCGATGATCCGGCGCATTACGCCGCGTGGCGGTTCGCCGCCTTGCTGCACGAGCGTGGCGTGAAGGTGAGCGGCACGGTGACGTCACGCTATCGCGCTGCCGACCGGTCGGACGATCCCAAGCAGCGCGGAACGCTCGCCACGCGCCCGCCCGAGCCGGTGTGGGTCGCCGCGCTCACCCCGCCCCCGCTGGCGGAGGATGTGCGCACGATCAACAAGGTCAGCCAGAACCTCCACGCCGAACTGCTGCTGCGCCGGACCGGCCTGATCGACGGCACCGGATCGGTCGCCGACGGGCAACAGCGCGTCGCGGCCATATTCGCCGCCGCCGGGGTGCCGCGAACCGCGTTCGACTTTTCCGATGGGTCGGGCATGTCGACCTATAATCGTATCGCCCCGCGCGGGATGGTGACGCTGCTCGACTGGATCGCGCGCCAGCCCTGGGGCACGGCGTGGCGCGAGACGCTTCCGGTGGGCGGCGTCGACGGCACGCTGGCGCGGCGGTTCAAGGGCACGTCGCTGGAAGGCCGCATCTTCGCCAAGACCGGATCGCTCAAAGCGACCAATGCGCTCGCCGGCTATATGGTGGCCAAGAGCGGGAAATTGCTCAGCTTCGCCGCTTATGCCAATGATGTGCCGGGGGATGCGTCGGGGACACCAATGATCGACGCGGCGCTGGTGGCGGTCGCCGAGGCGAATTAAGGCCACGCCGCTCCCACCGGGGGATAGGCCATGCTGCTCGCCGCGATGATGCTGGTTCAGGATGCGGCTTCGCTGGAGGCCGCCGGGCGGTATGCCGACGCCGAACGCGCGCGCCGATCCAGCTACGAACAGGCACAGCGGCGCAGCGCTGGCACCGTGGCGACGGCGGACGCGGCGGAGAAGCTGGCGGACAATCTCGCGATGCAGTTGCGCCTCGCCGATGCCGAACCCTTTTACCGGCGCGCATTTGAAATCCGGCTTGCA
Organism: Sphingomonas sp. R647; assembly: GCF_020177055.1. Taxonomy (GTDB): domain Bacteria; phylum Pseudomonadota; class Alphaproteobacteria; order Sphingomonadales; family Sphingomonadaceae; genus Sphingomonas. Next base: position 401,278 of record NZ_JAIQXT010000003.1, on the reverse strand, counting down.
AAGCGCGGCGAAAAGCATGGCGACACCGCGCGTAGCCTGCGCCAACTCGCCTCGCTGTCGATGGCGCGCGGCGCACTGGGCGAGGCGGAAGCGTTCGCGCGGCGGTCGCTGGACATCCAGCGCGGGCTGGTCCCGGCGGGGGGTATGGAATTGGCGTGGGCGCTCAATACGCTGGCCGAGGTGCTGGCGGCGCAGGGCAAGGCGTTCGATGCCGACCCGTTGTTCGGCGAGGCAGTGACGATCGCGCGGGCGCAGGGCGATGCCGACCTTGCCATCCTGCTCAACAATCGCGGCAATAATTTCTACCGCATGGCCACCGCCACGGTGATCCCGCCGATGTTCCGGCGCCGCGCCGGGGCAACCCGTTCGGTGGTCGCGCCCAGCGATCAGGACGCGAACGGCGGACTCGATCCACTGCGCAAGCGCGCCCTTCTGGCGCAGGGTCGCGACCTGTTGAATGAGGCGATGCGGATGTTCACCGCCGCGTCGGGGGCCGACCATCCCGATGTCGCCAACCTCCTCAACGGCCTCGCCGCCAATTACCGCGCCGCCGGAATGCCGGTCGAGGCCGAGGCGCGCTATCGTCAGGCGGTCGCGATCAAGGCGCGCTTCCTGCCGCCCGACAATCGCGACCGCATCGTCGGCGAGTGGAGCCTGGGCGACCTGCTCGCCACCCGACCGGGCCGCGAGGCCGAGGCGCGGAGCCGGCTGCGCGCGGCGATGGCGGGGGCAATGGCATCACAGGCGCGCTTCCGCACCTTCGACGCGGCGGCGAGCAATGAGCTGCGCAGCTATGCCCCCGTCTTCGCGACGAGCATCCGCGTTGCGTGGCGGCTGTCCGCTACTTCGGCTGGGCCAGCACGATGATCGACAGACCCGGCGGCATGGGGAGGCGGCCGAGCAGGTGGCGCTCCAGCCCGAAGATCTTCTCGAACGCCCAGTTGAGCGGCCCCGGCGGCGGCGAATCGTCGCTGTCGTCCTTGCCACGCAGCTTGCCGGCGAGCCGCGCCGCGACGGCCGCAGGGAACAGCAGGGAGTTGAACCAGCGCAGCTTGCGCCATTTGAGGCCAGCCTTGTCCAGCGCGGCGGTCAGGCTCGCCTTGGAGTAGCGGCGCTTGTGGTGGTTCACCACGTCGTGCGCGCTCCACATCCATTGATGCGCGGGGACGGTGATCAGGATCGTCCCGCCCGGCTTCAGGCGCTTCGCCATCCCCGCGAGCGCGGCGACATCGTCCTCGACATGCTCGACCACATCGAGCACCGCGATCAGGTCATATTGTCCCTCGGCGACGCCGCTCAACTCGGGCAGCGGCGCGGTGCCGACTTCCTTGCCCAACCGCGCGCTGGCGACGGTTCGTGCGGCCTCGTCGATCTCGATCGCGTCGACCGTGCCGAACGCACCGAGCATCGGCAGGTTATGCCCGGTACCGCATCCGATCTCGAGGATCCGCGCGCCCGCAGGCGGCTGAACATAGCGCGCGATATAATCGGCGAGGATGTCGCGGCGCGCCACATACCACCAATGGGTGGAATCATGCTCAGCCATGCGGTCGTAAACGATGCGGTCCATGAATTATCCAAACACCCATTGGCGGTTGAGTGCAAATGTCGCGACGGGCGTAACCGTGACAATCGGGATCAGCGGCACCCATTCGGGATAGTGCATCAGGTCAGCGAGCACCCAGGTGAACAGCGCGTTGAGCAGCAGCCCGAAGCCCTGAACGATCAGGAACTTGAAATGCTGACGCCCGCTATTGTCGCGGCTGCCATGCCCCTTGAAGCTCCAGAAACTGTGCAGGAAAAAGCCGCAGGTGACTGCTACCGCAAAGGCGAACGGCACCGCCGCAACGGCAAGGTTCGGGAACACCCACCACACCAATGGCAGATACACGGCCGAATAGATCACGGTGGAGATGCCCCCCGCGATACCGAAGCGGATCAACTGGCCAAGCATCCCGCTCCGCCGCAAATCGCCTAGTCGTTGAATGAGTGAAGCCACGCCCGCCTTGCCCTGAAGTCGCGCGCCGCCCTAATGCTCGCGCTGCATAAGGGGAAGCGGTTTTGAGTTCGACACGATTCGCGGGGTTCGACCTCGAACGGGAACTGCGGACGCATTGGGTGCGCTGGACGCTGCTCGCCTGGGCGGTCATCGGCGGCTGGTATCTGTGGCAGCGCTGGGGGTTGGTCAACGCGCTGGCGCTGAGCGACACCGACGACAATATGCGGCTGATGCAGGTGCGCGGCCTGCTCGCCGGACAGGATTGGTATGACCTGCGGCAGTACCGGCTGAGCCCGCCGGGGGGCCTCGACATCCACTGGTCGCGCCTGGTCGACCTGCCGATCGCGGCGCTGATCCTGTTGTTCCAGCCCTTCACCGGCACGGCGATGGCCGAGCGGCTGGCGGTGGGGATCGCCCCGCTGTTCCCGCTCGCGGTGACGATGCTGGCGATGGGTGCAGCGGTGCGCCGCCTGATCGCGCCCGCCGCCTGGCCGCTGTCGATCCTGATCCTGCTCGGCTGTACCGCGACGATCGTCCAGTTCGTGCCGCTGCGCATCGACCATCATGGCTGGCAGCTCGCCTTTCTCGCGCTCGCCGTCATGGGCATCGCCGACACGCAGCGGATGCGCGGGGGCCTGACCGTCGGTCTTGCCAGCGCGGGATCGCTGACGATTGGCCTCGAACTGCTGCCCTTTTGCGCGATGGCCGGCGCGATCGTCGCGCTGCGTTGGGTGTGGGATCGCGATGAAGTGTCGCGGATGCGCGCTTATGGTCTGAGCCTTGCGGGCGGGAGCAGCGCGGGGTTCGTGCTGTTCGCGTCCAACGCAAATTACGCGATGCGCTGCGACGCGCTGACGCCGGTATGGCTGTCGGTAATGGTCGTCGCGGGCGCCCTGCTGTTTGGGCTGAGCCTGCTCAACCCCGTCAATCGCGTCGCCCGACTCGGCCTTGCCGTAGTCGCGGGCGGTATCGTCGCGGGCGGGTTCGCCGGGCTGTTCCCCAACTGCCTCCAGCGCCCCGAAGGCGTGTCGGACGAGCTGGCGAACACCTGGCTCAACAATGTCCGCGAGGCGCGGCCGATCTACAAGCACAGCTTCACCATGGCCTTCCCGATGGCGGTGCTGCCGGTGATCGGCATCATCGGCGCGGGCTTTGCGGCGTGGCGCGCCAAGACTGCCGACCAGCTGGTTGCATGGGTGGCGATCGGGCTGTTCACCGCCTTCGCCGGCGCAATGCTGCTGTGGCAGGTGCGCGCGGGACCGGCTGCGCAGCTGCTGGCGGTGCCGGGCGCGAGCTGGCTCGCCTGGACGATCGTCCCGTGGTTCCTGGGGCAGCGCTGGATGCTGGTGCGCGTGCTGGGGTCGGTCGCGGCGTTCCTGCTGGTGTCGGGACTGTTCGCCGGCTTCGTGGTCAAATATCTGCCGGTCAGCGCGCCGCCGACCAAGTATCGCGCGACGGTGAGCAAGGCCAACAGCCGCTGCGCCAGCGCTCCGGCGATGCGGACGCTCGACCGCACCCTGCCCCCCTCGACCCTGTTCACCCATGTCGACCTAGGCCCGCGCCTGATCGTGATGACGCGGCACAAGGGCATCGCCGGGCCATACCACCGCAACGAGCGCGCGATCCTCGACGTTCACCATGCCTTTACCGGCAAACCGGAAGCATTTCGCGGCATCGCAAAGCGCTATGGCGCGCAATATCTGCTGGTCTGCCCCAACATGGCCGAGACCACCGTCTATCGCGCGCGGGAGAAGGATGGCTTTTACGGGCAACTCGCCAAGGGCAAGGTTCCGGAGTGGCTGGAGCCGGTGACGCTGCCCAAGGGTGCGCCATACCGGCTCTGGCGGATCCGCTACGAGCGCTGAGCGGAGAATCGCATGGTCATTCGCAAGGGGCGACGCGCTGCGTCCCCCCTTGGGAAGGGTTCAGAAGCTGAAGCGGACCGAGCCGGTGATGGTCCGCCCGTTGAGCGTCTGGGCATTGACGATGCCGGATGCCGGGATCGCCGCCGAGCCGACCTGCACCAGCGCCAGCTTGTCGAACACGTTGTACGCATTGAGGCTCAGTTCGACGCGCGCGGTCGGCCGGACCTGCAGGAACGGGCTGACGATCACATAACTCGGCTGTTTCAGCAGGTTGCTGTCTTGCGCATAGCTGCTGGTCGTGCCGAGAATATTGGCGCCCACCGAGAACAGCCCGGTCTGATATTGCGGCATCGCCTGGAAAATCAGGTCGGGCTGATGCCGCGGGGTGTTGCCCACGGCGGTCGGATCGGTCCGGTCGCTGTCGATCTTTGCCTTGGTATAGGTCGCGCCGACGCGCAGGCTGAGCGGGCCGCGCTCGAACAGGCCTTCGACCTCGACCCCCTTGGCGCTGTACGACCGGTCGATCGTGATCAGCGCAACCGCACCGGTAGCGTCCGCGCCGATCTGCAGGTTCTTGTCCTTGGTCGATGCCCAGAAGCCGGTGACGAACAGGGTCATGCCCGGCTTGCGGAACTTGATGCCACCCTCGGCCTGCTTGACCGGGGCATAGGCCGCGCTCTCATCGGTCAGCTTGCCCGAAGCGGGATTTACCGTTGGCGAGAAGAACAGGCGGTCGGCGCTGGCACGCGCACCACGGCTGTAGCGTGCGAACAGCGATACCGGCTCGGCCAGGCGATAGTTAACGCCGACCGAATAGGACGCATAACCATAGTCGTAGTCAGCGAAGCCCGGCTGGGCGAGCGGGAGGACCGCCACCGCCGACTCGGGTCCTGAAATCACGCCGTCGCGATTGAGGTCGATCGCGGCAAGGCCGACGCGGTTCCCGCCGAGATCCGCGCCATAGAGCGTGCCGCTCACCTTCCCGAAATCATAGCGCAGGCTGGCGCCCACGGCGAGCGGGCCTTGCTGATAGTTGACCGACCCATAGGGAGCATAGACGCGATAGTTCAGGTCGTAGCGCCGATGATAGCCGCTGCCGCCAAAGATGCCGTAGCTGAGCACGCCGCCCTGGCTGGCCGGGGTGCCATTGGCCGCGATCACATCGATGAACGCGCTGTTGCCACCAGAGGCCAGATCATAGGCGCTGTTGCCGAAGTCATAATAGAGATCGACGTCCTGCGACGATGCGTAAAAGCCGGCCGTCGTCGTCAGCTTGCCATTCCCCAGCTCCCAGACGCGGCTGCCGCGCAGATCGTTGGTGAAATTGTCCATGCTGTTGATCCGGGCGTTGAGATCGAGCGCATTCGCGACCAGTCCGTTGCCATTGATCGCGCTGGCAGGCGAAATCGTGGCACCCGCATTCGGCCCGGTGGCGTAGCGGAGCGAGGCGCCGGGTCCGCCAAATGCCATCGCAAAGGCCGGCACGGGCAGCGTCGCGCTGGGCAGGGTTTCGTTGTAGCTGCCCGAAATCCGCGCATAGCGCACGCGGTTGCTCAGCGACCAGCCGGCGACATCGAACTGTGCCTCCACCCCGAGCGACGCGACCTTGCTGCGGTTCCCCTCGCGCCGGTCCAGCGTTGCAGGATTATTGTCCTGATCGACGGTCGGCGTCGCACCGCGATAACGCGATGCGGTCAGCGTATCGCGGCGCGGGTCGAAACCCGGCAGCGGCGCATAATCTGGATCGGAATTGGTGCCGCTCACGCGCACCGGGACCAACCCGTAATTGGGCTCACGATCGTCGAGATACTTGGCGTAGAGCCGCACGAAGCCACTGCCCAGCGTCTTGGTGATGTTGAACTTCACCTGCCCGCCGCGGAATGCGTTGTAGCCCGAGGCACGCGGCCCTTCGCCCTGGCGATAGAAGCCGCCGATGTTGAACCGCATGCTTTCGCTCAGCCGCCCGCCATAGTTGAAGTCGGCGCGGCCCAGTTCATGGTCGAGACCCGAGGACAGCTGGATCATGCCGCCCTCTTCCTCACCGGTCTTGGAAATGAAGTTGACGATGCCGCCCGGCGAATTCGACGAAAAGGTCGATGCCGAACCGCCACGGATCGCCTGCACTTGCGACAGGCTGAGATCAGTTCGCAGAAACGCGGTCGTCGCGGCGAAGTGGACGTCGCCGAACTCCAGGACCGGCAAGCCGTCTTCCTGAATCTGGAGGAACTTCGATCCGTCCGCCGCCAGCGGCAGGCCGCGGATGGTGATCGCCGTAAGCCCATCGGTACCGCCGGTCTCGGCGCGGATACCCGGGATGTTGCTGAGCACTTCGGCGATCGAGCGCGTGCCGATCTTCTGGATTTCAGCCTCGTCGAGCGTGCTCGCGGAGATGGCGGTGTCGAGCAGATCGCGCCCCTTGGCGACGCCGGTAGTGAACGATTGCTTTTTGGCCGGTGCCTCTGCCGCGCCACCGGAGGTGCGGTCCGATGCATCGGTCTCCTCACTGGCATAAGCAGGCAGCGCGAACAGCGCCGCAGATACAAGGAGGAATGCTTTCGTCTTAGTCACCACAGGCCCCATCTCTAGAAAAGGAGGCGGGGCCATGGTGTTCAAGCGATTAAGGCACGACCCTTGTCAGACTATGTAAAAATACGCCATCGACCGATTTCAAATCGAAATGACTATACTGCAGCGTTACTCTGAAAATAAATCCATCGCAGGCGACCGAAAACGAAAACTCGTTCTACCGGCATCCGTGCACCTTAAGACCTTCCGTCACACCCCGAAGCTCTGCTTCACCCCGTCGATCACGAACTGGATCGCCAGCGCGGCGAGCAGCACGCCGAGCAGGCGGGTAATGACGGATTCGATCTTTGCCCCCAGCACCCGCATCAACGGCCCGGCGGCGAGCAGGGCAGCCAGCGTCAGCGCAAGCACCAGCGCCAGCGCGCCAAATACCGCCGCCGTCTGGCCCGGCCCGTCGGCGCGCGAGACCAACAGCATGATCGTCGCGATCGAGCCGGGGCCCGCGATCATCGGCATCGCCATCGGGAAGACCGAGACATCCTCGACCTCGGGCGTCTGCATCACCTTTTCGGCGCGGTCCTCGCGGCGTTCCTGGCGCTTCTCGAACACCATTTCGAGCGCGATGATGAACAGCATGATCCCGCCCGCGATGCGGAACGCGCTGAGGCTGATGCCGAGTGTGCGCAGCAGCGCTTCGCCCACCAGCGCGAACACCAGCAGGATAGCGGTCGCGATCATCACCGCGCGGATCGCCATTGCGCGCTGCTGATTGGGGCCCGCGCCCTTGGTCAGGCCCGCATAGATCGGCGCGCAGCCGGGCGGGTCGATCACGACGAACAGCATCGCAAAGGCGGACAGGAACAGCTCGATCATTGCACTTGCCTCTCTGCCAGCGTACGTTCCCAGGCGAGCGCATCGCGGACGATGCGGTCGAGATCGTCATATTGCGGCCGCCACGGCAGTGCCGCGAGGATCGCGCGATTGTCCGACACCAGTTCGTCGGGATCGCCCGCGCGACGGCCCTCAAGCTTGCGGTTGATCGTCACATTGGTCACGCGGTCGACCGCATCGAGCACTTCGAGCACCGAATACCCACGACCATAGCCGGCGTTGAGCGTGTGGCTGCTGCCCGGATCGGCGATCAGCAGGTCGAGCGCATGGACATGCGCGGCGGCGAGGTCGCTGACATGGATATAGTCGCGCACCCCGGTGCCGTCCGGCGTCGCGAAATCGGTGCCGAACACCGAAACCCCGTCGCGCTTGCCGGTCGCAGCCTCGACCGCGACCTTGATCAGATGCGTCGCCCCCGCCGTGCTCTGGCCGCTGCGCCCCTGCGGATCGGCGCCGGCGACGTTGAAATAGCGCAGCGCGCAATAGTTGATCGGGTGCGCGGCGGCGACGTCCTTCAGCATGATCTCGGTCATCAGCTTGGACATGCCATAGGGGTTGATCGGCTGCTTGGGCGCGTCCTCACGCACCGGCACGACCTCCGGGATGCCATAGGTGGCGGCGGTGGAGGAGAAGATGAAATGCTTCACCCCTTCCGCGACTGCACTCTCGATCAGGCTGCGACTGGCGGCGGTGTTGTTGCGATAATATTTGAGCGGGTCGCTGACCGATTCCGGCACCACCACCGACCCGGCAAAGTGCATGATCGCGGTGACCTTGTGCTCACGGAGTGCTGCGCGCACCTTGTCGTCATCGGCGATGTTGGCAACGACCAGCGACGCGCGCGGATCGACCGCCCAGTCAAAGCCGGTGACGAGATTGTCGAGCACGACCACGCGCCAGCCCGCGTCGAGCAGCGCGAGCACCGCATGGCTGCCGATATAGCCAGCTCCACCCGTCACCATCACCGTGCCGTCGCGCATCTTTGTCTCACCCCTAGTTGAGCGTTGCGCTCAATCCTATCTTGGGCCTCGTAGCAAGGAGTTGAAGCGAATGACTACCGAAACCGCGATTTTGGCGGGAGGCTGCTTCTGGTGTGTTGAGGCAGTGTTCAAGGACCTGATCGGCGTCGAGTCGGTCGAAAGCGGCTATATCGGCGGCCATGTCGACAACCCGACCTACAAGGCGGTGTGCGGCGGCAATACCGGCCATGCCGAGGCGCTGAAGGTGACGTTCGACCCGCAGCAGCTGCGCTATGACGACCTGCTCGATATCTTCTTTGCGACGCATGATCCGACGACGCTCAACCGTCAGGGCGGCGATGTCGGCACGCAATATCGCTCGGCGATCTTCCCGCAGTCGCCCGAGCAGGAAGCGGCGGCGCGCGCGGGGATCGAGCGCAATGCGAGCGAATGGCCCGCCCCGATCGTCACTACGATCGAGGCAAACGACACGTGGTGGCCGGCCGAGGATTATCACCAGAATTACTGGGAAGGCGAAGGCCAGCGGAACCCGTACTGCCTTGGCGTCATCCCGCCCAAGCTGAACAAGCTGCGCAAGAGCTTTGCGGAGCGGCTGAAGGCGAAAGCTGGGGCGTAACCCCTATCGTCGCCCCGGGCTTGACCCGGGGCTGGGCTGCCTTTTGACGCTGGCCTGGCAGAAGAAGCCCTGCCCCGGGTCGAGCCCGGGGCGACGAAAATTAGGGCGTGGCCGCGCGCTTGAGCCGATCGTTGATCGCAAGGCCAATCCCGTCCTCCGGAACCGCCGCGACGGCAATCGCCGCACGATCCGACGCATCCGCACGGTGCAGCGCGTCGAACAGGCGGGCGGCGGCCTCGGTCAAATCGCCCTTGGCCGAAAGCGTGTCATCGCCGCCGACCGCGCCAAACCCGATCAGCCACTCACCGTCGCGCGCCTCGGTCGCATTGAGCCGCAGCGGCTTGCGCGGGGCATAGTGGCTGGCAAGCTGGCCCGGCGCTTCGATCGCCTCCCCGGCCGCTCCCAGCCAGCGCCCGATCTCGCGCTCGATCGCCTCCGCCGACACCGGGCCGGGGCGCAGCAGGCGCGGCTGAGCCCCGACCGCGACGATGGTCGATTCGATCCCGCCGCTGGTTGCGCCATCGTCGATGATCAGCGGGATGCGGTCGCCGAGCGACGCGGCGACGTGCGCGGCGCGGGTCGGGCTGATGCTCCCGCTGGCATTGGCGGACGGCGCGGCGAGTGGCTTCCCCGTCGCTGCCAGCAGTGCCTGCATCGCGCGATGCTGCGGCACGCGAATCGCGACGGTGGTCAGCCCGGCCGTGACCAGCCCGGCAATCGGCGCATCGGGGCGCAGCGGCAGCACCAGCGTCAGCGGCCCCGGCCAGAACGCATCGGCCAGCGCGCGCGCGTCACGGTCGAACATCGCGATCGCTTCGGCCGCGCGGCGATCCGCCACATGGACGATCAGCGGGTTGAAGGCCGGCCGCCCCTTGGCCGCGTAGATGCCCGCGACGGCGTCTGCATTGGTCGCATCGGCGGCGAGTCCGTACACCGTCTCGGTCGGAGTCGCGACGCATCCTCCCGCTGCAATGAGCGCGGCGGCCTCGGCAATGGCAGCCTCGCCGTAGGGTAAGATGCGGGGATTTGGCGCGGTCATTTCCGATGGCTATAGCGCTGACAAAAGCGCTGCAAGAGAGAGGACGAAATGAGCTTCACCCCCGCCATCGCCGAACAGCGTTTCGTGCTCGAACATGTCGTGCAGATTGCCGATCTGGGCGTCGAATCCGACATCCTCGACGCGGTGCTCGAAGGCGCGGGCGCGTTCGCCGCGGGCGAATGGGCGCCGCTCGACCGCGCGGGGGACACCGTCGGCGCGAAATGGTCGCCCGAAGGCGTGACCATGCCCGACGGCTATCGCGCGGCGTATCAGGCCTATGTCGAGGGCGGCTGGGGCACGATCGGATCGCCCGAGGCATTTGGCGGACAGGGCCTGCCCTTTGCGCTATCGACCGCGGTGCTGGAGACGTTGGGCAGCGCCAATATGGGCTTTGCGCTGTGCCCGACGTTGACCGTCGGCGCGATCGAGTCGCTGATGCACCATGGCACGCCCGAACAGCAGGCGGCGTATCTCCCGCACCTCGCGACTGGCGCATGGACCGGCACGATGAATCTGACCGAGCCTCAGGCGGGTAGCGACGTCGGCGCGCTCAAGACCAAGGCCGAGCCGCGCGCGGGCGGCAAGTGGAGCATCAGCGGGACCAAGATCTATATCAGCTTTGGCGACCATGATCTGGCCGACAATATCGTCCACCTCGTGCTAGCGCGCACGCCGGGGGCACCGGCGGGGACCAAGGGCATTTCGCTGTTCCTGGTGCCGAAATACCGGCTGAAAGCCGATGGCACGCCGGGCGAGTTCAACGATGTCCGCGTGGTGTCGATTGAGCACAAGATGGGCCTCCACGCCTCCCCCACCTGTGTCCTGTCATTCGGCGATAATGGCGATTGTGTCGGCGAGCTGATCGGCCCGGAAATGGGCGGCATGCGCGCGATGTTCACGATGATGAACAATGCGCGGCTGAACGTGGGGCTTCAGGGCGTGCAGGTCGCCGAGCGCGCGACCCAGCGCGCCGTCGCCTATGCCCGCGACCGCGTGCAGGGCGTGCGCGAAGGCAAGCCCGCGACGATCGTCGAGTTCCCCGACGTCCGCCGCATGCTGATGCGGATGAAGGCGCAGACGATGGCGGCGCGCGCCTTGGTCTATCTGGCGGCGGCGCAGGTCGATCGCGCCAATGCCGGCGACGCGCAGGCCCGCGCGCTGCTCGACCTGCTCACCCCCCTTGCCAAGGCGCACGGCACCGACATCGGCTGTGAAGTGACGAGCATCGGCATTCAGGTGCATGGAGGCATGGGCTATATCGAGGAAACCGGCGCCGCCCAGCATTTCCGCGACGCGCGCATCACCCCGATTTATGAAGGCACCAACGGCATTCAGGCCGCCGATCTGGTCGGGCGCAAGCTGAACATGGATGGCGGCGCGACGCTGCTGGCGCTGCTCGCGCGGATGAAGGCCGACGCGCAGGATTCCGGGCTGATCGCGCTGATCGACGCGTGCGAGGACGTGACGCAGCACATGCTGGCGGCGGAGATGGACGACCGGCTGGCGGGCAGCTACCCTTTCCTCACGATGCTCTCGGTCGCTGTGTGCGGCTGGCTGATGGAAGCACAGGGCCGGATCGCGGCGGGGGCTGAAGGCGACCCAGCGTTTCTGGCGATGAAGGCAGCGGCGGCGCGCTTCTACGTCGCGCAGGTCGTGCCGGAAGCGATGGGGCTGAAGGCAGCGGCGATGGCGAGCGCAGAGGCGCTCTACGCGGTCGATGCGGAGACTTTCGCGGCATAACCGAAGCTGTCACCCCGGCCTTGTGCCGGGGTCCACCAGTCCGCAAGCGCGGCGCTAGAGCCTCTTTCGCTGGAGTGGCGGCACCGTGGACCCCGGCACAAGGCCGGGGTGACCAGCGAGAGTATCAGGCGATCTCGCGGTCCAGCAGTTCGTGCGCGCTGAGGCCAAGCAGCGCGATATGGTCGCGCACCTTGGGCCAATAGCCGGTGAGGAAGCGGTCACGTTCGGCGAGTTTCAGCCGTTCGACTGCGCCGGGCAGGACGAACATGCCGACGCCGCGGCGCACCTCGACATAGCCGTCATCCTGGAAGCTCTGATAGGCTTTGGCCACCGTCAGCGGGTTGGCGCCATGTTCGGCGGCAAGCGCGCGCACCGATGGCAATTGATCCCCCGCCCGGTATTCGCCGCGCAGGATCGCCGTTGCGATCGTCGCACGCAGCTTCAGGTAAACCGGGCTGTCTTCATGTTCGAGCGCTGTCATGGTGACTTAATACAGCATGGGGCAGACAAGTTCCAGACCCAATAGGGTTTCTACTGAAACCATCTGACGCTCAACCTACCCAATTCGACACGATTGCGTCGAGATCGGGCCGGGGGCGCTCCTCCAGCAGCTTGGACTGGGTGCCGATATAGATGAATCCGGCAATCCGTTCGGGCGCCGCGCCAAACAGGTCGCGCACCGCATCGCTGAACGTCGCCCAGCCGGTCAGCCAGTTGCCCGCAAACCCCATCGCATGTGCGGCGTGGAGCAGGTTCATCGTCGCCGCGCCGACCGACAATTCCTGTTCCCACAGCGGAATGTGGCTGCCGACCTTCGGCGAATAGAGGACGACCACCAGCGTCGGCGATTGCCGGGCGAACTGTTCCATCGCCTCGATCTCCAGCCGCGCGGCGGTGGGGCGCTCGGCGCGATAAGCGGCGACCAGCGCCGTGGCAAAGGCATCGCGCGCCTCCTGCGGCACCACCACGAAGCGCCATGGGGCGAGCTTGCCATGGTCGGGCGTGCGCGCGGCGATCTCGAGAATGTCGCGCAGCTGCGCGGCATCCGGGCCGGGCGCGACCAGATCGCGCGCCTTGCCCGAACGGCGGGTGCGCAACAGCGAAAGCGGGGTGGCGGTGTCGTTGAAGGTCATCCCCACCCGTTAGCGCGCCGATCCCGCGCCGCAAAGGGCCATTGCGAGCGAGTCGCAATGGGCCAAGCCGAGCCGATCACGGTTTCCGCTGTAACAATCATGCTTCACATGCCGGTTTTCGCCGCTAGTCTCCCTGCCATCCGGCCACAGAGCCAATAAATGTCAGGGAGTTTCGTGCCGATGGCGCACACATCAGCAGCCGCAGCGGGCGGCGAGCGGACCTTGTTGGGTCACCCGCTCGGCCTGTTCATTCTGTTCTTCGCCGAAATGTGGGAGCGGTTTTCCTACTATGGCATGCGCGCGCTGCTGATCTTCTACCTGACCCAGCACTGGCTGTTTTCGGATGAAAAGTCGGGCGTCATCTACGGCGCATATACCGCGTTGGTGTACATCACCCCGGTGCTCGGCGGTTATCTCGCCGATCGCTATCTGGGTCAGCGCAAGGCGGTGCTGTACGGCGCGGTGCTGCTGACCTTCGGCCACTTCCTGATGGGGTTCGAGGGTGATGGCGGGACCGATAGCGGCGCGCTCAACATCTTCTGGCTCGCTTTGTCCTTCATCATCGTCGGCTCGGGCTTCCTGAAAGCCAATATCTCGGTGATCGTGGGCCAGCTCTACCCGCGCACCGACGTGCGGCGCGATGGCGCGTACACGATCTTCTACATGGGGATTAACCTCGGCGCGGCGCTTGGCTCGCTGCTCTGCGGCTATCTCGGCCAGACCTATGGCTGGAGCTACGGCTTTGGCGCGGCCGGCGTCGGCATGCTGCTCGGCCTGATCGTGTTCGTGATCGGCAAGCCGCTGCTGATGGGCAAGGGCGAAGCACCCGATGCCGACGCGCTCAAAAAGTCGGTGCTCGGCATCAAGTTCGAATGGCTGCTCTACCTGATCGGCATCGCCGCCGTGGTCGGCATCTGGCAGCTGATCCAGTATCAGGCGGTAATCGGCTGGCTGCTGATGGTCGCGGGCGCGCTGCTCGTCGGCTATGTCCTGTTCACGGCTGTCGTGAAGCTCGACCGCGAGGCGCGCGACCGCATCTTCGCGGCGATGTTCCTGATCCTCGGCTCGATCCTGTTCTGGGCATTGTTCGAACAGGCGGGCTCGTCGCTGAACCTGTTCACCGATCGCTATGTCGATCGTGCAGGCGTCCCGGCATCGATGTTCCAGTCGATCAACGCGATCTACATCGTGCTGCTCGCTCCGCTGTTCGCGGCGGCATGGACCTTCCTTGGCCGTCGCGGGCTCGAGCCCTCGACCCCGGCCAAGTTCGGCCTCGCGATGCTTCAGCTTGGCCTTGGCTTCCTCGTCCTCGTCTGGGGTTCGCAGGCAGCGGGCATGGAGAATCTGACCCCGGTCATCTTCATCTTCCTGATCTACTTGCTGCACACCACCGGTGAGCTGTGCCTGTCGCCGGTCGGCCTCAGCGCAATGAACCGGCTGGCCCCGGCACATATGGCGAGCCTGATCATGGGCACCTGGTTCTTCGCATCGGCGACCGGCAATTTCGCCGCGGGCCTGATCGCGGCGGCGACGGGGTCCGAGGCTGCGGCGGGCGAAGGCGCGAACAAGGCGGTCGTGCTCGACGTCTATTCGACGGTCGGCTGGGTCGCGATCGGCTTTGGCGTTGCGGTCGTGCTGATCTCGCCGCTGGTCAAGAAGCTGATGCATCTCGACACGCTGAAGGATGACGATCTGGCGGGCACGGCGGAACTCGCCGAGCCGCAGGCGCCGGGCATCAACATCAAGGACGAAACGCGCTGATCGTCTGAAATCGGGAGGGGAAAATGGGTATTCTGATCGCGGCCTGTGCGGCGTTTCTGGGGACCCATTTCCTCCTCTCCCATCCCTTGCGAAAGCCGCTGGTCGACGCTGTCGGCGAGCGGCTTTTTCTTGGCATCTACTCGCTGGTCGCCTTCGCCACATTGGGCTGGATGGCGCATGTCTATGGGCGGATGCCGGATGAAGCGCCGCTCTGGGCGGTCGGTGACGGACTGTGGGCGGTGGCGAGCGCGATCATGTTCCTCGCTTCGGTGCTGCTGATCGGTTCGCTGATCGGCAACCCCGCCCTTCCCGACCCGACCGGTAAACCCAAAGCGGTGCCGCGCCCGCGCGGGGTGTTCGCGATCACCCGACATCCGATGATGTGGAGCTTTGGCCTGTGGGCGCTCGCGCATATCCTCGTCTTCCCGCAACCGGCGCAGATCGTGCTGGCGTCCAGCATCGGCCTGCTCGCGCTGCTCGGCGCGGCGTTGCAGGACGGCAAGAAGCGGCGGCTCCAGCCCGATTTCTGGCCGCGCTGGCAGGATGTGACGAGCTATTGGCCGTTCGTCGCGATCGCACAGGGCCGCGCGCAGGGTGCCGCAGCATGGCCCGGCACGGTCGCGCTGGTCGGGGGCACCTTTCTGTGGCTCGGCGCGACCTGGGCGCATCTGCCGCTGGCGAACATGCCGGCCGGCATCTGGCGATGGCTAAGCTAAAGCCGCCTCGATCGCGCTGCGAATGTCAGGGGAGTAGGCTACCAAGGTAACGTGTAGATCCGCCCGCTCCTTCATCGCTGCGCGACTTTCGCGGACCGCGATGATCGCGGCCTGATCAATGGGATAGCGAAATACGCCACAACTGATCGCAGGGAAGGCGATGCTTGCGATCCCCCTCTCCGCAGCGATTTCGAAGCAGCGCCGGTAGCAGCGGGCCAGAAGCTCGGCCTCTCCCTTCGCCCCGCCCTGCCACACCGGCCCGACCGTATGGATGATGTACCGCGCGGGGAGCAGATAGCCCCCTGTGATCTTCGCATCGCCGGTCTTGCAGCCGCCTAGAGAGTAGAGCTTCCGACATTCGTCCAATAGCCCAGGTCCAGCCGCACGATGGATCGCGCCATCGACGCCTCCTCCTCCCAACAACGAGCTGTTTGCCGCGTTGACGATGGCGTCGACGGCGATTTTGGTGATGTCGGTCTGGACCAGTTCGATACCCATGACGCACGTTTCGACCGCGCCTTCGCATGGGTCAAGGCGCTGACAGCGAGTCTTCAGGAATGTCGATGAGGCTGGCCGCAACCAAATCGTTTCGCGCGTGTTCCAACGCGATGCGTACAATTTGCGACACTCTTTTGGTGGACGGGCCGAGCGGCGCTGGCCATTTTCGGGGCATGATCGTTCGCCCCTTCCTGATCCTCGGCATGGCCGCGCTCCCGCTTGCCGGCTGTGCGGCAGGTCCCGACTACCGCCCCGGCACCGCTGCCCAAATTGGTGTCCCGCCCGCTTTCTCGGTCGCGGCGGACCAGCAGGCGCAGGCCGACCTGCAACGCTGGTGGACCACATTCAATGACCCGATGTTGACCGGGCTGGTCGAGCAGGCGGCGACGCAAAATCTGGACGTGGCGCAGGCGGTCACCCGGCTGCGTCAGGCGCGCGAAGCACTGGTCCAGTCGCGCGCGTCTCTCCTCCCCTCGGTCAGCGCGGGCGGTAGCGGATCGCGGAGCGAGCCGATCCGTGGCACGAGCACGCAGGTCACCCTGCCCGACGGCACCATCACCAGCGTGTCGCAGGGCGGCAGCTCCAGCTTCTCGCTCGGCGGCGACGTCAACTACCAACTCGACCTGTTCGGCGGCGTGCGGCGTGGCGTCGAAGCGAGCCGCGCGCAGCTGGAGGCATCGGGCTACAGCTATGCCGCGACATTGGTGTCGATCCAGGGTGAGATCGCGCGCAATTACATCCTCGCCCGCGCCGCGCAGGCACAGCTTGCCAACGCGCGTGAGAGCCTGACGATTCAGGACGACAATCTGGAAATTGCGGGGTTCCGCGTTCAGGCGGGCCTGGTCTCCTCGCTCGATCAGGAACAGGCCCGCGCCACCCGCGCACAGACCGCAGCGTCGATCCCGTCGATCGAGGCAAGCTATAACAGCGCCGTTTCGCGCCTCGGCGTGTTGACGGGACAAGCGCCCGGCGCGCTCAAGGCACAGATGGAGGCGGTGCGCCCGATCCCGCAGGGGCCGGAGCGGATCGCGGTCGGCATCCCTGCCGATACGCTGCGCCAGCGCCCCGATGTCCGCCTCGCCGAACGCAACCTCGCCGCCGCCGTCGCGCAGATCGGCGTGTCGCAGGCGCAGCTCTACCCCCAGCTCTCGCTCGGTGGCAGCATCGATGCCGGCGCGGGCAACATCGGCGGCCTGTTCGACGTCATCACCGGCCGGCTGTTCGCCAACATCGCCCAGACGATCTTCGACGCGGGGCGCACCCGCGCGCAGGTGCGCTCGGCGCAGGCGGCAGCGGATGGTGCGTTCTACGCCTATAAGCAGACCGTGCTGATCGGCATCGAAGAGGTCGAGAATGCGGTCGTCGCGCTCCAGACCGCGCAGGCCCGCGAGCGCGAATTCGTCATCGCGCTGGATGCCGCGAACAACAGCGCGATCCTGTCGCGCAGTTCCTACCGCGCGGGCCTTGCCGATTTCCTGACGCTCAGCCAGGCCGAGGCGTCGCTGATCTCCGCGCGCAACGGCCTCAACCAGGCGCGGTCGGACAAGGCATCGGCGCTGATCCAGCTCTATCTCGCGCTCGGCGGCGGCTGGGATGCCGGCGCCGCGCCGACCCCCGACAGCGTCGCGCCCCCGCCGCCCGCTACCCCCACCGCCCCCGAAATGACCGGAAGCAATTGATGGCCGACGCTGCAAATCCCAAGATCGACGAGTTTCTCGGCGGCAAGACGACCCCAGCCTGGCAACGCCATGCCAAATGGATCGCGCTCGCATTGGTGATCGTCGCCGTCCTGTTCGGTGCATGGAAGATGTTCGGCGGGACCGAAGAAGCGGGCTATGCAACGCGCGCGGTCGAAAAGGGATCGCTGACCGTCACCGTCTCCGCAACCGGCAAGCTCGCGCCGACCAATCAGGTTCAGGTCGGTTCGGAATTGTCGGGTCTGGTCAACCGCGTGCTGGTCGACGTCAACGACCGGGTGACGGCGGGACAGCCGCTGGCGCTGATCGACCCCGAACGGCTCGACGATGCGATTACCCAGGCGCAGGCATCGGTTGCCGCAGCGCAGGCGACGGTCGCGCAGAATCAGGCGACGCTAACCGAGGCACGCAGCCAGCTCGCCCGGTTCGAGGAAGTCAGCCGCCTGTCAGGCGGCCGCGTGCCGGCCAAGACCGAACTCGACAATGCCCGCGCCGCCGTGACGCGCGCGGCGGCGACGGTGCGCGCCAGCCAGGCGCAGGTCACCTCGCAACAGGCGGCGCTTCGCTCTGCGACCACCCAGCGGAACAAGGCGATCATCCGCTCGCCCGTCAACGGCGTGGTGCTGGCGCGGCAGGTCGAGCCCGGCCAGACCGTCGCGGCATCGTTCAACACCCCGACCCTGTTCGTGATCGCCGAGGATCTGAGCGCGATGGAGCTGGAAGTCGCGATCGACGAGGCCGATGTCGGTCAGGTCAAGCAGGGGCAAAAGGCAAGCTTCACCGTCGATGCCTTCCCCGGCGAGACCTTCCCCGCCGTGATCCAGCGCGTCGATGTCGGCTCCAACCTGTCGTCGCAGGCGAGTACCACGACGACCACCACGACGGCGCAGGTTGTCTCCTATGCCGCCACGCTGTCGGTCGCCAATCCGGAGCAGAAACTGCGCCCCGGCATGACCGCGACGGCGGAGATCATCACGCTCCAGAAGGACAATCTTCTCCTCGTTCCCAACGCCGCGTTGCGCTTCACCCCCAGCGCGGGCGGCCAGGAAGCCACAAAGGGCGGCGGCATGGCCGGCGCGCTGGTGCCGGGGCGTCGGCGCCGAGGCGGGGACAATGAGAAGTCCGCAACGATCCAGCGCGGTGCCAAGCAGACCGTCTATGTGAGAGGCGAAGACGGCCAGCCCCAGGCGATCGAGGTGACCACGGGCGACACCAACGGGCAGGTGACCGAAATCCTGTCCGGTAACCTCAAGCCCGGCATGGAAGTCATCACCGGCCAGTTTTCGGGTGAGAGCGGCGGGAGCGCCAAGCGTTCCGGTAGCGGCGCCGGCGGCGGTCAGCGCAAGGCGGGGGCGTCGGGTGGCTGATCCGATCATCCGCCTGCGCGGCGTCACCAAAACCTATGGCGAGGGGCCGACCGCGTTTCAGGCGCTCAAGGGCATCGACCTTGACATCGAACAGGGCGATTTCGTCGCGGTGATGGGGCCGTCGGGTTCGGGCAAATCGACGACGATGAACATCCTGGGCTGTCTCGACGTGCCCAGCGCGGGCGAGTTCCTGTTCAAGGGCGTGCATGTCGAAACGCTCGA
The DNA here is from genome assembly GCF_020177055.1 of Sphingomonas sp. R647. GTDB lineage: Bacteria > Pseudomonadota > Alphaproteobacteria > Sphingomonadales > Sphingomonadaceae > Sphingomonas. Next base: position 382,228 of record NZ_JAIQXT010000003.1, on the reverse strand, counting down.
TCGCGACCAGCGCGCGTTGCTCCGCCGCCGCTATCTCGGCTTCGTGTTCCAGGGGTTCAACCTGCTCAGCCGCACCAGCGCGCTCGAAAATGTCGAGCTGCCGTTGCTCTATCGCGGTGAGGACAAAAAGGCGCGGCACATGCTCGGCATGGCCGCGCTGGAAAAGGTCGGACTCGACAAATGGTGGGACCACACCCCCGCCGAACTGTCGGGCGGCCAGCAGCAGCGCGTCGCCATCGCCCGCGCGATCGTCACCAGCCCGGCGGTGCTGCTCGCCGACGAGCCGACCGGCAACCTCGATTCGGAACGGTCAGTAGAGATCATGGAATTGCTGACCGGCCTCAACCAAGACAGCGGCATTACCGTGCTGATGGTGACGCATGAATCCGAGATGGCGGCGTTCGCGCGGACCATCGTCCACTTCAAGGACGGGCTGGTCGAGCGGGTCGAGACGGGCCTGAAGGCGGGGGTTCACGCCTGATGCTCGGCACCACCTTCACGCTCGCGATCCGGTCGATCCTGCGGCACAAATTGCGCTCGTTCCTCACGACGCTCGGCATCATCATCGGTGTTGCCGCGGTGGTCGCGATGGTGACGCTCGGCAATGCGACGACCGCAGCGGTCCAGCAACAGATCGCCAGCCTTGGCACCAACATCCTTCAGGTGCGCCCGGGGCAAGGCTTTGGCCGCGGCGGCGGCGGGCCGCGCCCGCCCGATTTCGAGCAGCAGGATGTCGAGGCGATCAGCGAACAGATCGCCGGCGTCACCGCAGTCGCTCCACAGGCGCAGGCGACCGGCACCGCGATCTATAACGGGGCCAACTGGTCGACCACGATCAACGGCACCACCAACGGGTTTTTTCAGGTCCAGCCCTGGCCGCTGACGGGCGGCCGGACCTTCTCCGGAGCCGAGGAAGCGGCGGGCAAGGCGGTGTGCATCATCGGCAATACCGTGCGCCAGAACCTGTTCCGCGGCGGCGAAGCAATCGGTCGGCGGATCCGAATCAACGACGTATCGTGCGATGTGATCGGCACGCTCTCCACGCGCGGTCAGGCCGGGTTCGGCGGCGATCAGGACGATGTCGTGATCATGCCGATCAAGACCGTGCAGCGCCGCTTCTCCGGCAATCGCGACATCCGCGTGATGCTGGTCGGCGTGGACAGCGCCTATGATTCCGCAGCCGTACAGGCGTCGCTAAGCGACCTGCTGCGCGAACGGCGCGGGATCGAGGCGGGCGAGCAGGACAATTTCAATATCTTCGACACGGCGCAGATCAGCGCGACGCTGACCGGCACCACCCAGTTGCTGACCAGCATCGTCGCCACGGTCGCGGCGATCAGCCTGATCGTCGGCGGCATCGGTATCATGAACATCATGCTGGTGAGCGTGACCGAACGCACGCGCGAAATCGGCATTCGCCTCGCGATCGGCGCGGTGGCGCGCGAGGTGCTGATGCAGTTCCTGGTCGAGGCAATCGTGCTGTCGATGCTGGGCGGAGTCATGGGGCTGCTGGTGGCGCAGGTGGCGGTTGCTGCCCTGACGCCGGTGATGCAGGTGCCATGGACGTTCGATCTTCAGATCAACATCATCGCCTTTGCCATCGCGGCGGGGATCGGGGTGGTGTTCGGATATTTCCCGGCACGCCGCGCCGCGAGCCTCAACCCGATCGACGCGCTGCGACACGAGTAAGGCATTCCTCCCCTGCGCAGCAGGGGAGGAACTAGCTGAACTGGAGCAGGACCAGCCCGCCCGCCAGCACCACCGCCGCAACGATCCGCCGAGCGCCGAACCCTTCGCCCAGCATCCACGCACCCATCAGCGCGGCCCATACCACCGCCGTCTCGCGCAGCGCCGAGACCTTTGCGACCTCCATCAGCGAGAAGGCGTAGAGCGCGGAGCCGAACGAGACGCTCGACAGCGCCCCCGCCGCGACACCGTGCTTCCACGTCGCCTGCACCGCCTGCGCCAGCGCGCGGCGGCGCAGCAGCAGGGCGGTGGTGGTGATGCACACGCAATCGAGCATGAACAGCCACACGATGTAGGTGAACGGGCTGGGCGCGACGCGCACCCCGCGCGCGTCGGCCATGTTGTATAGTGCGACCCCGATTGCCGTCGCAAAGGCCCAGCCGAGTGCGACCTTGTCGGGATGCGCGGCGAGCGACACACCGCGCGCGGGCAGTGCGAAGACGATCACCGCGCCGGTCGCCAGCATCAGCCCGACCCAGCCGATCAGCGGCAGATGCTCGCGCAGCACCAGCACCGCGAACCCGGCGGTCAACAACGGCGCGGCGCCGCGCATGATCGGGAAGACGAGGCTGAGGTCGCCGCGCTGCATCGCCCGGACGAGGCAGATCTGATAGGCGAAGTGCGCCGGGACGGCCCAGGCCAGCGCGGTCCAGGTCGCGGCGTCGGGCAGTGGCACGATCAGCGCGAACGGCGCGATCACGATTGCGGCGCTCGACGACAGCACCGCGCGCCCGACCAGAATGTCCTCCCCCCGCTTCACCGCCATATTGGCGAGCGCCAGCGTGAACGCGGAGATCAGGCCCAGCGCGATCGCCAGCGTCTGATCAGCCATGCGCCAGCTTTGCCAGATCCTCCGGCGTATCGATGTCGATCAGCTCGGCGGGAGGCGCGACGATATGATGCCCGCGCCGCACCAGATCACGCGCACCGACATCGCCGCGCGCAGCGAGCAAGGCCGGGAAATGCGCACGGCCGAACAGCACCGGCGGGCGCGGGATCACGCCATCGCTGGACGCGACGATCGCCTCGTCGCCGCGCGCATCGTCCAGCAGGCGATAGACTTGCGTCGCGGTGACGCGGGGCATGTCGGCGAGCGCGATCACCACCGCATCGGGATCATGCTGCGCCGCCGCCTCCACGCCAAGGCGGAGCGAGCGCCCGAGCCCAGCGGCGGGGTCGTCATTGGTGACGACGCTGTAACCGCAACTCGCGAGATCGAGCGCCGTACCCGCGACCACACCGATCCGCGAGCAGAACGGGATCGCCTCCAGCGCCACTACGACATGCAGGCCGAGCGGGCGGCCGAGATACGGCACTGTCAGCTTGTCCACGTCGCCAAAGCGGAGCGAACGCCCCGCAGCGAGCAGGATCAAAGCGGTACGTTCGGGCGCAATCATGCGTGCAGCGCCCGAACCATGCCAGCCGCGATCGACAGCGCAATCTCCGCCGGGCCAACCGCGCCGATGTCGATCCCCGCCGGTCCCTCGACCCGGTCGATCTGCTCGGAGGTCAGCCCCGCCTCGGCCAGCCGCGCGCGTCGCGCCGCATGGCTTTTACGCGACCCGAGCGCGGCGACGTAGCCCGCCCGGCCCTTCAGCGCCGCAATCAGCGCGGGATCATCGATCTTGGGATCATGGCTCAGCGTCACCACCGCCGTCGCGCCGTCCGGGCGCAGCGCCGCGACCGCCTCATCGGGCCAGCGATCGTCCAGCGTGACTCCGGGGAAGCGCTCAGACGTCAGAAACCGCCCGCGCGGGTCGATCACCACGGTCGCGATGCCAAGTTCGCGCGCGAGCCCGGCGAGCACCTGCGCGATCTGTACCGCGCCGACGATCAGCAACCGGCGCGGCGGTTCATAGCGGTTGATGAAGGCGTCGGGCAGCGGGTCGAGGCTGCTGCGCCCGGTAGCCATGTCAGTGGCGACCGCGAGGCCCCTGCCCGCCTCCCGCGCCTCTGCAATCGCATCGAACAGCACCGGGTCAAAGCCGTCGGGCACGACCGGCTGGACCATCACCTCGATCTCGCCGCCGCATGGCAGGCCGACCTCCCACGCCGCAGCGTCGGCAACACCATAGCGGCGCAGTGCGAACGGCGCGCCGGCGATCACCTCCGCCGCGACGGCCATGATGTCGGCCTCGACGCACCCGCCCGACACCGATCCCTCGAACCGCCCGTCTTCATGGACAAGCAGGTGGCTGCCGCGCGGGCGCGGGGCCGAACCCCAGGTCGAGACGACGGTCGCCAGCGCCATCCGTGCGCCCGCCCATCCGCGCGCTGCGGCGATCACGCTGTCGTTATCGGCCATCGTGCCTCCATATTGTCATCCGAATCACCTAGCCGCCGGAATGAACTGGTGGAGATAGGGCGATGACAGGGATGTTGCGAGCGGCACTGGTGCTGGCCATGATTGCAACGCCCGCGCTCGCCAAGGAGGCCGCCATCTCGTCCAAGCCCATTATCATCGCGCATCGCGGCGCCAGCGGAGAACGGCCCGAACATACGCTCGCCGCATACACCCTCGCGATCGAGCAGGGTGCGGACTTTATCGAGCCCGATCTGGTGGTGACGAAAGACGGCCAGCTGGTCGCGCGGCACGAGAATGACATCACCGGCACCACCGATGTGTCGAGCCGCAAGGAATTTGCCGAGCGCAAGCGGACCAAACTGATCGACGGGATGAGCCATACCGGCTGGTTCACCGAGGATTTCACGCTGGCCGAATTGAAGACGCTGCGCGCGAAGGAGCGGCTGCCGCTGCTGCGCCGGGGCAACACCAAATATGACGGCCAGTTCGAGGTGCCGACGCTACGCGAGATCATCGCGCTGGCCAAGGATGCGAGCGCGAAGACCGGGCGGACGATCGGCATCTATCCAGAGACCAAGCACCCCAGCTATTTCGCGTCGATCGGCTTGCCGATGGAAGCGCTGCTGGTCGCGGAGCTGAAAGCCGCAGGCTGGGACCGCGCCGATGCGCCGATGTTCATCCAGTCGTTCGAGGTGAATAATCTCAAGGCGCTAAAGCAGCTGACCCCGGTCAAGCTGATCCAGCTGATGGCGGCGGAAGGCGGGCCGGCGGACAAGACGCATCCAAGCTACGCAGCGATGGCGACGGCCGACGGGCTGAAGGCGATCGCCGCCTATGCCGCCGGGATCGGGCCGCACAAGGACATGGTGGTCACGGGCGACGGCACCGTCTCCTCGCTGGTCGCCGACGCACATGGCGTCGGGCTGAAGGTCCACCCCTGGACCTTCCGCGCCGAAAATTACTTCCTGCCGTCGCGCCTGCGCAAGGGGATCAACCCCGCGGGGCATGGCGACATGGCCGCCGAAATTGCGCGATTCCTCGATGCCGGTGTGGATGGTTTATTCACCGATTACCCTTATGCCGGGGTCGAGGCACGCGACCGGCACTCCCGCCGTCCGGCTGAATGAGGGACCGCGCGATGCGCAAGAACCTGATTGTTGCTGTCGCGGTTCTGCCGCTGCTGTCGGGCGGCTGCGTCGCCAAGACCGCGTTTGACGTTGTCACCGCGCCGGTGAAGGTCGTGGGCAAGGCCGCCGACTGGGCGACCACCAGCCAGGACGAATCCGACCGCAATTACGGCCGCAAGATGCGCGAGAAAGAGGCCAAGGAAGGCCGCGAGCGCAAGAAGCAGGACGAGAAGTGCCGCAAGGATCCGGACGAGTGCGATTGATGAGCCCCCGCATCCGTTTGCCCTGATGATCAGGTCGCCAAAGCTCCCAGCTTTGGCTGAAACGTCCGGGGGACGTTTCACCTCATCATTGTCGAAGGGCGAAATACCGCGCTTGGTTGAGAGTGCGGGTCTGGTGCTTCGACAAGCTCAGCACAAACGGAGGTTGGTGCACAGCCGCCGCTAGGCTGCTGCCCCCCGCCCCAACGTCTGCGCAATCGCGCGCAGCACCTGCGGCTTCATCTGCACCCACAAATGGCTCGAATCGACTTCGATCGATCGAGCCGTTTCGCAGTCCGGCTCGTGACAGATCGCGCCATTGACCAGCCCGTCGCTCGCGCTCCAGATCGCGGTCGCCGGGACCGGCAAGGGCGATGACGCCTCCTCCAGCATCGCGCGCACCGCCGGATCGTCGGCGCGCTGGCCGCTGACCAGCTCGAACACCCGCCAGACATTGGTCGCGGTGGGCAGGCCGGCGAAGGGCGAGCTGACCGTAATCACCTCACGCACCAGCTCTGGATGGCGATGCGCCGCGATCCGCGCCATGATCCCGCCCAGCGAGACGCCGACCAGGGTCACCGTTTCCCCGGTTTCCTCATGGACCTGCGCGATCCGCTCGAACAGGCGCTCGCCCTCCGCCCCGATCGCGCGCGCGCCGAAGTTACGCCCCAACGCCCACGGATAGGCGCGATAGCCGAGCGCATCGAGGTAGCGGCGCATGACGATGTTGCTCATGTCGCTGTTGACCAGTCCCGGCAACGTCATCACCGGCCGCCCGTCACCGCGCGGTTCGGCCAGCAGTTCCTTCCACGCAAAGGGCAGCGCCCCTACCGACAGCGCAGCGCGCGGCCATTCGGCGAGCAGCGCGGAGGCGGGTGGCGCCTTGGCGTCGAGATTCACGGGCATCGCATCACTCCTCGCCGACACAATCTCCGGCAAACCCCTCGGTTCCGCGTGTCGCGTCGTCATGCTATGCTGCGGACATGATGAGTGAAAGCCACGTTCTTGAACGCCCGCCGGAAGGCGCGGGCACCGATTGGACCATCCCGCAAAATTGGGACGCCTTCACGGCTGAAGACCATGCCGTGTGGGACACGCTGTACGAACGGCAGATCAAGCTGCTGCCCGGTCGCGCGTCGAAAGCGTTTCTGCGCGGGCTCGACCTGCTCAAGCTGTCCGAAAGCGGCATTCCCAATTTCGAGGATCTGTCCGAGCGGCTGATGAAGGCGACCGGCTGGCAGGTCGTCGCCGTCCCCGGCCTTGTCCCCGATGACGTGTTCTTCGATCACATGGCCAATCGCCGCTTCGTCGCGGGCAATTTCATCCGTCGCGCCGACCAGCTTGATTATCTGCAGGAGCCGGACGTCTTCCACGATGTGTTCGGCCACGTCCCGCTGCTCGCTGACCCGGTCTTCGCCGATTATATGGAGGCCTATGGCCGCGGCGGCCTGCGCGCGCTGGAGCATGGCGCACTCAAGCAGCTCTCGCGCCTCTACTGGTACACCGTCGAATTCGGGCTGATCCAGGAGGATGACGATCTGCGCATCTATGGCGCGGGGATCGTGTCCAGCTATGGCGAAAGCCGCTTCGCGCTCGACAGCGATAGCCCGAACCGGATCGGCTTCGACCTCAAGCGCGTAATGCGGACCAATTACCGCATCGACGATTTCCAGCAGAATTATTTCGTCATCCCGAGCTTCGACGAACTGCTCCGCGTGACGATCGAGACCGATTTCGCCCCGCTCTATGACGAGATTCTGGCCCAGCCGGATATCGCCATCGCCGCGATCGAGCCGGACGACCGGGTAATCACGCGGGGGACGCAGGACTATGCGCGGGGTCGCGACGGCTAAATCGACCGGGACATTGTGACGGGGGTGGGGAATGGCAGGACTGTTCACGAAATTGTTCGGCAATGGCGCCGCTGCGAAGGGTACGCGCGATACCGAACTTCCCGTTTATGCCGCAGGTCTGAGCGACACCGAAATCGATGCCGTTTTCGAACGCGCCCGCGCCGAGCTGGAGATGAAGACCAGCGCCCATGTCGCAACATGGGGGGCCGATGCGGCGCGTTGGGATGTCAACCTCGAAGCGGGCACGATCATCTTCACCAATCAAAAGGGCTGGGCGCTCACCGCGCCGGTCCAAGTCGTCGGCACGCTGAACACTGCTGACGGTACGTTTCTATGGGGTTGGGATCATCCCTCCGTGCCCGAAGCGGTGCGCGGCGCGGCGCAGCGTGTTCGCGATTTTGGCGAAGCCCAGGGCCTGGAAGCCCTCACGACCCGAATGATCGAGGCGAGCGAGGAGGATGGGTGGGAGCTCACCGGCCTCGCCATGCACCTCGGCGGCGCACAAGGGGCCTATCGCGCGCCGACCGGCAGCACGCTGATGTTCATGACCTATGGCGAGCCAACGCTCAGCAAGCCCTGACCGTCACCAGCTCCCGAACCCCGGCGCCAGCCCCTGCCCGTCCGGTCCGGGCCGCGTCGTGCGGTCCCAGCCATAGCGTGTCCGCTTGCGCAGCCGCAGCGTCGGCCAGTCGCCCATCGGGGTCTTGCCCGCCAGCCGAAGTCCGTGGCGGCGATATGCCCCCGCGACCCGCTCCGCCTGCGTCTCCAGCAAGCCCGCCAGGATCAGCGTCCCGCCCTCCGCCAGCACCGCGCTGATGCTCGGCGCGAGTTCGATCAGCGGGCCGGCCAGCACATTGGCGATGACGAGGTCATAGGGCGCGCGGCCGGTGAGCAGCGGATGCTCCAGCCCCGCCGCAGCGGCGAGCGCGAGCTGGCCCTGCATCACGCCGAGCGGCACGCCGTTGATCGCGGCATTCTCCGCCGTCACCTCGACCGACACCGGATCGATGTCCGATGCGGTGGCATAGGCGCGCGGCCACAAATGCATCGCGGCAAAGGCGAGCAGACCGGTGCCGGTGCCGATATCGATGAGATTGTCGACCCGCTCGCCCCGCGCGCGCATCGCGTCGAGCGTGCGCAGGCAGCCGGCGGTAGTCTCGTGCGTGCCGGTGCCGAATGCCCGGCTAGCCTCGATCTGGAAGGTCTTGGCGCCCTCAGGCACCTCGCCCCGATTGGTCGAGGTGTGGACATAGAAGCGCCCGGCATGAACCGGCGCGATCCCCTGCTGACTCAGCGTCACCCAATCCTCGTCCGGGATCTGCTCGATGACCTCCTTCGCCTTCTTCGCGCTGGGAGCCAGCGTGCGGATTGCGGCGATGTCGGCCTTGCCCGGCTTCGCTTCGAAATAGGCCTCCAGCTGCCACGCAAGTGGATCGTCGGGGATCGTCTCGCTGGTCAGCAACACCGGCGCAGGATCGATGCCGAGCAGCTCCGCACCCTCGAAATCGATCGCCTCGGCCTCGTCACGCGTGCAGGGCAGGGTCAGTTTCCAGCTGGTCATCAGCCGATCTCCACTGGCCGGGCGAGGACCAGCTTAAGCGTGGGCACGTCGATCACTTTGTAGTGAACCGCCATGCCTTCGCGCACCACCAGCGCCAATCGCGTGGGAGTCAGCATCCACATGCGATCGATGCCGTCGAGGTTCTTGAGCAGGAATGCCTGCCGACCGTCGGAAATGTTGCCAACCAGCACATCCTGCTTGGTCAGGTCGGCCTGAGCGACGGCGAGAACATAATAGGCCGCGGGCGGCACCCTCTTGCCATCCGCCTCATCTGGGTCCTCCTCGATATATTCCTCGCCCCGCCGCTGCGCGCCATCGAGTGCGGCGACCGCAGGCAGGAAGCGAAATTCCATAATGCTACGGTTGTTGTCGGGAAGCAGCTTGCGGCTCGCACCTGTCGCCTTGTCGAGCAGAATCAGGTTGCGATGATCGAAATCATAGCGACCCGAAGATGAGGCGACTTTGCCAACCCGCCCCGGAATGCCGATGGCGAGTTGGACCAGCCCGGTCCCCCGCACATCGCGGACATCCTGCACCGAAAAGGGGGCCGTCTGCCCCTTGACCGCGACCGGAGCGGGGTCGTGGCTGCGACTGAACCGCCCCGTACCGATCAGCATCGCCGCCAGCCAAATCACCGCGACCGCGGCGAGCAGACCGACCCCCGCGAAGATCCAGATCAACAACCGCCCGGCACCGCCCCGCTTCACCACTTCGGTCATCGTCCGCTCTCCTTCGCCAGCCGTGCATCCAGCCGTGCGCGTCCTCCGGCGGCATAGTTGGCGCATGCCTTGGCATCGACCAGCGGCGCGCTTCCGGCGAGGCGCGCGTGGAAGTCGCTCGCGCCGGGGTGTGGGGTGATCAGGATATCGCAATCCAGCCCCGCCAGCCGGTCAAGCCCGGCGCGGAAGGCGGCGACATAGGCTGTGTGGTCGGAGAAGCGATAGCTGTCGTTGGACAGCGCGCTGATGCTGTCGGCATAGACGATGTTCCGGCACTCCGCGCCCGCGCAACTGCGCCACGACCAGCTGGTCGATCCGGGCGTATGGCCGGGCGTCGCATGGGCGGTGAGCGCGAGCGGGCCGAGCCGCACCACCTCGCCGTCCGCGACGATGCCGTCGACGCGCGCGCCAGGGAATTTGGGGTTCATGCCAAGCTGCGGATCGTCCGCCGACGCTTCGCCGCTTTCCAGCGCAGCGCGCGCGGGGGCGCGGGCGAGCAGGCGCGCGCCGGTCATCCGCTGGAGCGCGCCGATCCCGCCGGCATGGTCGAGATGCTCATGCCCGTTGAGGATGATCTTCACGTCGGACAGCTTGAACCCGAGCCGCTCGATATTGCGCGCGATGCCGGGCGCGGCCTTGTCGGTCGCGGCGTCGATCAGAATATGGCCCGCGTCCGATGTGACCAGCAGCGCGACGATGCCGCAGGTGCCGACCTGCCAGACATCGGCGTAAACCTGAACCGGCGGCGCCGCATCGCTCCACCCGTCGCGGTCCTTGCACTGGGCCACATGCTCCTTGCCCGACACGCCCGCAGCGGGTGCGCTTGCCTGAGGGGCGGGTGCCGCCGCCGCGCATCCGCCGAGCATTGCGGCGAGCAGCGCACCTTTAGCGGACATAGCTCGCCCCGTTCACGTCGAGCACCGCGCCGGTCATCGACGCCGGGGCCTCCAGCGCGCAGAAGCGGGCCATGGTCGCGACCTCATCGGGCATTGCGACACGGCCGAGCGGGATGTCGGCGAGCAATTTGTCGCCGCCGCGGCTCGCGAGATAATCCTCGGCCATTCCGGTCATGGTGAAGCCGGGGCAGATGGCGAAGGCGAGGATGCCTTCCTTCGCATAGCCGCGCGCGATGCTCTTGGTCATGCCGATCATGCCCGCCTTCGACGCGGCATAGTGCCAGTGCGCCGGCGAGTCACCGCGATAGGCGGCGCGGCTGGCGATGTTGATCAGACGACCACCCTCGCCCCGCTCCTGCCAGTGCCTGACCGCAAAGCGGCTGAGCTGAGCCGAGGCGGTCAAATTGACCTGCATCGTCCGCTCCCATGCGGCGAGCCAGACATCGTCGTCGAGGTCGATCGGCGCGGCCTCGAAAATCCCAGCATTGTTGACCAGCACGTCGACCCGCCCGTCGAGCTGGTCGAGCGCGGCCTGCCACAGGGCGGCGGGCGCAGCCGGGTCGGTGAAGTCGGCGGGAATGCCGCTCGCCGTCCCCTGCCCGACCGCGCGCACGTCACGGCCATCAAAGCTGGAGAGGATCGCGGCGCCGATGCCGCGGCTGGCGCCGGTGACTAGGATATGGGTCGTCATGGCGACCCGGTTAGTCGCAACTTGGCGGTCCGTCACCCCTGCTCGAGTCTCCCCTCCCGCTTGCGGGAGGGCACTTAACAGCCGTTTGCCCTGAGCCTGTCGAAGGGTCGTTCCAAACATCTGTTGTACTGCGGCCCTTCGACAATGATCAGGTGAAACGTCCCCCGGACGTTTCAGCCAAAGCTGGGTGCTTTGGCGACCTGATCATCACGGCGAACGGGGCGTTTGATTGCATGCTTGGACAGGCCCTCCCCTAGCCCCTCCCGCAAGCGGGAGGGAGATTAGGAAGTTTAGGCCGCCACGCTGGCCGAGAAGCTGGTCGCCGCATCGCTGAGCTGGCCGAGCCGTTCATCGATCTCGCCAAATGCGGTTTCGAGCGAGTCGATCTCGCCCGCCACCGCATGGCTGTCCTCACGGATCGCGCCGATCGTGGCGGACATCGAATCCGCCGCCAGCGCAGTTTCATCGACAGCCGCGGTAATCGCGGTGACCGTCTGCGCCTGCATCGCCATCGCGTCGCGGATGCGGTCGGCGCTCGCCTGCACCTCGCTCACCGTGGCGCGGATCGTGGTGTTGGTGGCCACCGTCTGGTCGGTCGCCGCCTGGATCGCGGCGATCTTTGCGGCGATATCATCGGTCGCGCGTGCGGTCTGGCTGGCGAGGCTCTTCACCTCCTGCGCGACGACGGCAAAGCCGCGCCCGGCATCCCCCGCCCGCGCTGCCTCAATCGTCGCGTTCAGCGCGAGCAAATTGGTTTGCCCCGCAATGTCGCGGATCAGGCCCAGGATCGATTCGATCGACTGGGCATGGCCCGCCAGCGTCGCGCTCATCATCACCGCTTCGCTCGCATGGCGGCTGGCGCGCTGGGCGACATCGCCCGCCACATCGACCTCGGCGCGCGCATCCTCGATCGCGCGGATCAGGCCGGCAGCGGTCGACGCCGCCTCACGCATCGCCAGCGCTGATTGCTCGGCGGCGGCGGCGACTTCGTTGGTCTTGCCCTGCATCCCGCGCGCCGCGTTCGCCGCGCCGCGCGCCTGATCGCGCACCCGCGCGCCCAGCGTGCTGGTCATGTCGATCGTCCCCGCGATATCGGCGCGAAAGCGGTCCGACTGGCCCTGACGCGCCCGCCGGGCGAGTTCAGCATCGCGGATACCGAGCCGCGAGGCCATGAAATCCGCCTCAAGCATCGACATGCGGGTTGCGACATCGCTCAACTGGCGAAAGCCCGCAACATCGTCAGGCAGGCGATTGCCCAATATCTCGAACGTCCGCGCATGCGCAAAGGCAAAGGCCGACAGCAAGGCGGGCAACGGAATCCGCGCACGGTGCGAGTCGTCAGCATGTTTGCCGGCCATTTCGACCCACTCGGCGTCGAACGGGCGCGAATATTTGACGCGGGTGTAGCGCGTGCTGAGCACGATCTGCTCATCGAGCCGCGCGCCTACGAAGTAGCTGCGGATATGCGCTGTCGCCGGCAGCGACAGATAATGATCCCAAAAGCCGCGTGCGATCGTCTCGAAATCGTCGCCAATCAGTTCGGCAATGCGCGCGCAGCCCCCGGTAATCGCGCCGTCCCAGTCATAGTCGCGAATTCGCTCGGCAATGGGGCGATCGTCGCCGCTCCATTGCCCAAGCTCCCTGGCTCCGGCCATTGATCCCCTCCATCATGCAGCGACTTTTGCGACGAATTCGCCCGCGCTGTTCTTGAGTGCACCCAGTTCGGCATCGAGTGCGGCAAAGCCCTGACCGACCCGCTCGATATCGCTGGCGACGCTTTCGGTGTCCTCGCGGATCGCACCGATCGTGGCGGACATCGAGTCGGCAGCCAGCGCAGTCTCATCGACTGCCGCAGTGATCGCCGTCACCGTCTGCGCCTGAACCTCCATCGCGCCGCGGATGCGGTCGGCACTGGCCTGAACTTCCTGGACGGTGTTGCGGATCGAGGCGTTGGTTTCGACTGTACCGCGCGTCGCGGACTGGATCGCTGCGATCTTGCCCGCGATATCGTCGGTCGCCCGCGCGGTCTGGTTGGCGAGGCTCTTCACCTCCTGCGCCACCACCGCAAAGCCGCGCCCGGCATCGCCCGCGCGCGCCGCCTCGATCGTCGCATTCAGCGCGAGGAGGTTGGTCTGGCCGGCAATGTCGCGGATCAGGCCCAGGATCGATTCGATCGACTTGGCATGGTCGGACAGCATTTCGCTCATCGCCACCGCTTCGCCGGCCTGCGCCGACGCGCGCGTCGCGACATCGGCGGCAACCTCGACTTCGGTGCGTGCATCCTCAATCGCGCGGATCAGGCCGGCGGCGGTGTGCGCGGCCTCGCGCATCGCCAGCGCCGATTGTTCGGCGGCGGCAGCGACCTCGCTCGCTTTGCCGAGCATACCGCGCGCCGCAGACGACGTATGGCTGGCCTGCGCACGCAGCGCCTCACCCTCGCTCGACGCGCGCTCCACGGTCGTGCCGATCGAGTCGCGGAACTGGCTGGCGAGGCGGTCGCGCGCCACCTGCGCGCTGTATTCGCGGTAGAGGTTGTAGATTTCGACCGTGATGTCGCTCTCCAGCGCGGACAGACGCATCAGCGTGTCGATGAATGTGGACAGGCGCGCATCGCCCGGCTCGACCCGACGCACCAGCACCTCAAGCGCGGCGCGGTCACTTGCGTTGATCATCGACAGTAGCGCGGTCGGAGCCACATCGGCGCCATAGGCCGCGGCCACCGAGCGTTCGATCGATTCGATCCAGGCGCGGCCACGCGTGTCGAGAAAGCGGTTACGCAGGAACACGATACCCACATCGATCATCTTCTGCGTATCGTCGGGCGCCCAGTCGCGTTCATCGGCAAAGCAGCGCAGCCATTGCTGCCAATAGGCTTCGGACACCGACCTAATCTCGGGCTCCAGCAGGTTCCACACGTCGCGACTCAGGCGGTCCATCGACCCGTCAAAATCGAAAATCCGCAACCGCGCGGCGATGTCGATCCGCGCGCTCATCGCTCCGGTTGCGGGCATATCGGTGTTCGCTCGCGCTCGAGTCACGGAAACAGTCCCCCATTGTCCCGGACGCACTTCGCACCGGGCCTTACTCACAACGCTACAAGCGAAGTGGTTAAGGGTGGGTTAGGGACAGATGATTTGCTGGGTAGCTTCTTGCATCGGCGACGCGGGGGGCTATTTGGAGGCGCAAATCATAGGGGACACGTCGTGGCCAAGGCCCGCAACATCAACCGCCCGCTCTCACCCCATCTCCAGGTCTGGAAATGGGGGCCGCACATGCTGGTCTCGATCCTGCACCGCGCGACCGGCAGCGGAATGGCGACCGTCGGGGTCGGCGTGTTCCTGTGGTGGCTGTGCGCATTGGCCTCGGGTCCGGAAAGCTACGCCAAGTTTCTCGACTGCCTGACGGTCGAAAGCGGCGCACCAAACGTCATCGGCTACATCCTTGGCGTTGGGCTCACGCTCAGCTTTTTCCAGCACATGATGACCGGCATCCGCCACTTCTTCCTGGATGCCGGCGCCGGATATGAGCTGAAGACGAACAAGAGCTTTGCGGTGCTGACCATGATCGTGGCGGTCGCGCTGACCACTGCTCTGTGGGGCTGGATCGTCTATGGCGAACTGGCCAAGGCACCGAAGACCGAAACCCCGATCGCGGTGGAGACGAAGTAATGGGCACCGGAACCAGCATCGGCCGCGTCCGCGGTCTCGGCTCTGCGCATGAGGGCACGCATCACTGGTGGCACCAACGGATGTCGGCGGGGTCCAACCTGTTGCTGATGACCTGGCTGATCGTCAGCCTGATCCGCCTGCCTGACCTGGGCTATGAAACCGTGCAGGCGTGGCTGTCCGCGCCGGTCGCCGCAGTGCCGATGATCCTGCTCGTGTTCAGCGTCTTCTATCACCTCAAGGCCGGGCTTCAGGTCGTGATCGAGGATTACGCGCGCGACGCCAGCCGCATCGTGCTGATGACGCTGCTCAACTTCTTCGCCATCGGCGGCGCGGTCTTCGCGATCTTCTCGATCCTCAAGATTGCCTTCACCACCGTCACCACCGGAGCACCCGCCTGATGTCCGCCGCCTACAAGATCATCGACCACAGCTATGATGCCGTCGTCGTCGGCGCAGGCGGTTCGGGCCTGCGCGCAACCATGGGCTGCGCCGAGGCGGGCCTGAAAACCGCGTGCATCACCAAGGTGTTTCCGACCCGGTCGCACACCGTCGCGGCGCAAGGCGGTATTGCCGCGAGCCTCGGCAACAACTCGCCCGATCACTGGACCTGGCACATGTTCGACACCGTCAAGGGGTCGGACTGGCTGGGTGACCAGGACGCGATCGAATATATGGTGCGTGAAGCGCCGGCGGCGGTGATCGAGCTGGAACATGCCGGCGTGCCGTTCAGCCGCAACGACGACGGGACGATCTATCAGCGTCCGTTCGGCGGCCATATGCAGAATATGGGCGAAGGCCCCCCGGTGCAGCGCACCTGCGCCGCGGCCGACCGCACCGGCCACGCGATGCTGCACGCGCTGTATCAGCAGTCGTTGAAGTATGACGCGGACTTCTTCGTCGAATATTTTGCGCTCGACCTGATCATGGAAAACGGTGCGTGCCGTGGCGTGATCGCGATGTGCATGGAGGATGGCAGCATCCACCGCTTCCGTTCGCACGCCGTGGTCCTCGCCACCGGCGGCGGCGGGCGCGTGTACCAGTCGGCAACCAGCGCCCACACCTGCACCGGCGACGGCAACGGCATGGCGCTGCGCGCGGGCATCGCGCTGCAGGACATGGAGTTCGTCCAGTTCCACCCGACCGGCATCTATGGCGCCGGCGTGCTGATCACTGAAGGCGCGCGCGGTGAAGGCGGGTACCTCACCAACTCCGAAGGCGAGCGCTTCATGGAGCGCTACGCCCCCTCGGCCAAGGATCTCGCCAGCCGCGACGTCGTCGCGCGTTCGATGGCGATGGAGATCCGTGAGGGGCGCGGCGTCGGTAAGGACAGCGACCATATCTTCCTGCACCTCGACCATGTTCCCGCCGATGTGCTCGCACAGCGGCTGCCGGGGATTACCGAGACGGGCAAGATCTTCGCAGGCGTCGACCTGACCAAGAAGCCGCTGCCGGTGGTGCCGACGGTTCACTACAATATGGGCGGCGTGCCGACCAACTATCATGGCGAAGTCGTGCAGCTGCGCGACGGCAACCCTGATGCGGTCGTCCCCGGCCTGTTTGCGGTCGGTGAAGCGGCGTGCGTGTCGGTGCACGGCGCCAACCGCCTCGGCTCGAACAGCCTGATCGATCTGGTCGTGTTCGGCCGTGCGACCGGCCTGCGGCTCAAGGAGCTGCTCAAGCCCAACACGCCGCACAACCCACTGCCCAAGGGGTCGGAGGAGTTTGCGCTCACCCGCCTCGACCATTTCCGCAACGCCAAGGGCGGCACGTCGACCGCCAAGATCCGCGCGGAAATGCAGCGCACGATGCAGCGCAACGCCGCGGTGTTCCGCGACACCGCGCTGCTCGCCGAGGGCGTGACAAAGATGGACGCGGTCTATCAGAGCATGAACGATATCAGCGTGACCGACCGGTCGCTGATCTGGAACACCGACCTGATCGAGACGCTGGAGCTGGACAACCTCATCAGCCAGGCCGTCGTCACCATCCGCAGCGCCGACAACCGCAAGGAATCGCGCGGCGCCCATATGCACGAGGACTTCCCCGATCGCGACGACGCGACCTGGATGAAGCACACCGTGGCGAGCTTTGACGGCTGGGGCGGCAAGGGTGGCAGCGTGGCGATCGATTATCGCCCGGTGCACGACTACACGCTCACCGACGAGGTCGAGTATATCAAGCCGAAGAAGCGGGTATATTGAGTGACTGGCGGCCTCGCGCCGCCAGCTACATCTCTGGCCGAAAATCCTGCACGGGCTGCTGGAGTGTGAAACGCGCGCGTTTCTTATCCATGCGATCGTGCAGGACACGCACGATCACCACGGTCTCGTCGCGGGCGAGATAATAGATGCTGTGGCTGCCCTCACCGATCCGACGCAGTCCGGTATGCAACGTGTCCTGCGGCGTCCCAAGAGCAGGAAAGGTTCGCAAGCCCTGCATCCGCGCGTTGAGCGCTCGAAGATAGAGATCTGCCTGTCCGACGCCCCATCGCTCGACCGAATAAGCGTAGATCGCATCAAGATCAGAGATCGCGCCGGGCAGAAGTTCGAGCCGCAGTGTCACTCGGCGGCTGTCTTCGATGCGAGCCATGCTTCAAAATCGAACGGTGCCGGTTCGCCGCTGGCCAAACCTTCTGCTATCGCCGTTCGTAGTTCAGCCATCCGCTGCTCCTCATCCTCCAGCAACCTTAGCCCCGCGCGAATGACCTCGCTCATCGAGCCGTAGCGCCCAGACGCGACCTGCTGCGCGGCGAAGGCGGTGAAGTGGTCGCCCAAGGCGACGCTGGTGTTCTTGGCAGCCATGTGCGCAAGTTACCAAAATCCGGTACCGGCAGCAACGCGTGCGCTGTCTCTTGACCTTCCCGCATCCTCCAATCAACTTTGCACACAGGGGGTGGTTCGATGCGATTGATCCTGCCGTTTGCCGTGGCGCTGCTCGCGCTTCCCGCTGCGTCCGCGCAGCAACAGCCTTACACGCCGCCCCAGCACACCGCCCCCCCGCCGCCCGCGCTGACACGATCGACGCCGGAGGAACTGGCCCAGCAGGCCGATGGCGGCACCCAGATCGAGCGTGATCGCACCGCCACCCACGCCCTTGCCGAACATCGCCGTCTGACCCGTGCGCTTGGCCCGCTGCTGCCCCAGCGCAAGGGCGTGGTCGATGCCTATGTCCTCTCGGTCGCACTCGACAGCGACCCCGTGTTCGGGCGCGAGGCGCGCGAGGCCGGCAAGGTACTCGCGCGGCGCTATGACGCGGTCGGACGCACGATCACGCTGGGCGGGAGCGACGGGAAGACGCCCTCCCCGCTCCCCATGGGCTCCCCCGCCAATATCGAGGTCGCGCTCGCCCGCATCGCCGAGCTGATGGATGAGAAGGAGGATGTGCTCGTCCTCTACACCACCAGCCACGGCGCGCCGTTCGGCGTCGTGTACAATGACGGCGATCAGGGGTTCGGCGCGATCTCGCCCAAGCGGCTCGCGAAACTGCTTCAGGCGCATGGCATGCAGCGGCGGTTGCTGATCGTCAGCGCCTGTTATTCGGGTGTGTTCGTCCCCGTCCTGTCGAGCCCGCAGACCGCGATCGTCAGCGCGGCGGCGGCGGATCGCTCGTCCTTCGGCTGCGCGGCGGAGAATGACTGGACGTTCTTCGGCGACGCGCTGGTCAACCGCGCGCTGCGCAAGCCCCAGCCGCTGGGGAGCGCGGTGACCGAGGCGATTGGCCAGATCGCCAGCTGGGAAACCCGTGGCAAGCTCAAGCCGTCGCTGCCCCAGCGGAGCATCGGTGCCGACGTGCAGACATGGCTCGCCCCGCTCGAGGCGCGCATGCCCAAGATCGCGACCCAGCCGGTGGGCAAGCCATCGGTCGACAGCCTGCAGAGTATCTGACGCTGATCCTTTCGCCGATTTGCGGGTTGAAGCGGCGTGGAGACCCTTATTCCCCTCGCCTTTCTGGCGCTGCTTGCGGCGGGCATCGCGCTGGTTGCAATCGGCGTGCGCGATGGACTGCGACGTGCCCGGCGGGAACCTAGTCCCCGGCCGATGGTTGCGCGGGCGATGACCCAAGCATTCGACATCCCCGCCCCGGCCTTCGACGCCCCGTCCGATCCCGCGACGCCAGCCCCCTACAGCACGCGCTATCCGCTGCTCGCGACGCCGCACATCTGCCTGTCGGGGCCGGTGGACCACGCGATGTACCAGAGCTTCCGCGACCAGCTCGCCGCCGCGCCGACAGACGGCACGCTCGTCATCGCGATTTCAACGCTGGGCGGGGATCCCGAGGTCGCACGGCTGATGGGTGATGAAGTCCGCTTGCTGCGCGAGTTCACCGGGCGCGAGATCCTGTTCCTTGGCAAGGTCGCGGTCTATTCGGCGGGCGCGACCTTTATGGCGCATTTCCCGGTCGACAAACGCTTCCTGACTCAGGGCACCCGGCTGATGATCCATGAGCGCAAGCTTACCGCCGACATCCATCTCGAAGGCCCGCTCAAGACATTGGTCCCGATCCTTCAGGCCAAGCTGCACGAGATCGAGGAGTCGATCCGGATCGAGGAAGAGGGCTTCCGCGACATCGTCGCTGGGTCGAAGCTGGGCTTTGACGCGCTGTGCAAAAAGGCGCCGTCGAACCTGTATATCGAGGCCGAGGAAGCGCGCGATCTGGGCCTCGTCCTCGACGTGATCTGACGCGCTCAGAAAAGCCTCACCCTGCGCTCATGCCGCGCGTACGGCCGCGCGCTACGCCAGCGACTTCACTGACAGGAGTCGCTCATGGACCTGCACGCCCCCGACCGTTCGCCCGGAATGAAATTGCTGCTCGCGCTGATTATCGGCGCGATGCTGACCATTCCGCTCTTCATGGTCTATCTGCTCGTCTATGACCGGCAGAGCCAGTCGGAGACCGCGCGCAGCAGCATCGCCGAGGGCTGGGGCGGGCCGCAGACCCTCGCCGGGCCGCTGCTCGTCATCCCCTATGCGCTGCCGGTGACCGAGACGGTGCAGGAAAATGGCAAGCCCGTCACCCGCACCACGACCCAGCGCCGCCAGCTGTTCATCGCCCCCGCCACGCTCGACATCGACACGCGGATCAAGCCCGAACGGCGCACGCGTTCGATCTACGAATCGGTGGTCTATGACGCCGATATCTCGGGCAGCGCGTCCTTCCGCCTGCCGCCCGACGCAGCACGCATCGTCGATCTCGCGACGCTGGAGTTCGACAAGGCCGAATTGCGCTTTGGCGTAGCGGACCCGCGCGGGCTGAAACCCGCCAACCGCATCACCATCGACGGCCAGCCCGCCCCGGCCCAGCCGGGCAACGGCGTTGCCGCCACCGGAGGATCGGGCTTCTTCGCCAACCTCGACGCTTCGGCGCTGCGCGAGCGTCCGATCACCACCAAATTCGCCTATGCCCTGCGTGGCCATTCGGTCGTCGCGCTCGCGCCGCGTGCTGGAGCGACGCGCTGGACCGTCACTTCGCCGTGGCGGCATCCCAGCTACACCGGCGGCTTCCTGCCCGAAAAGCACAGCAACACGGCCAGCGGGTTCAGCGCGACCTATCGCATCTCGAACCTCGCGCTCGGCACCACACTCGCATCGACCAGCGACTCGCCCGCCGACTCGCGTGAGCCACAGCCGAATTACGACTCGCGTTCGCCCACCGCCGCCCCATCGGCCGAGGCACAGGTCGGCCTGATCCAGCCAGTCGACCTCTATGCGCAGGTCAATCGCAGCGTGAAATACGGGTTCCTGTTCATCGGCTTCACCTTCATGGCGTTCCTGCTGTTCGACGTCGTCGCCGGGGTGCGCGTGTCGGCGGTCGAATATCTGCTGGTCGGCGCGGGACTCGTGCTGTTCTTCGTCCTGCTGCTCGCCTTTGCCGAGGTCGTCGGCTTCACCCCGGCCTATATGGTGGCCGCCGGCGGGGTCATCGCGCTGCTGACCGCATACAGCGCCGCGGTGCTCGGCAGCCGCCGTCGCGCAGGGTTTATCGCGGGCCTTCTTGTAGCGCTGTATGGCGTTCTCTACATCCTGCTCAGCCTGGAAGCCTATTCCTTGCTGATCGGATCGCTGCTTCTGTTTGCAGCCTTGGCAGCGGTTATGTATCTGACGCGCAATCTGGACTGGGGTGGCCGCGTCGCCAGCCCGTCCGCGGTGTAGTTTTAAGAGGTTCACGATGGCCGACTTCGTCCTTCCGAAGAACAGCAAGATCACGAAGGGTAAGGCGCATCCGGCGCCGGTCGGCGCATCGCGAAAAAAGACCTTCACCATCTATCGCTACGACCCCGACTCGGGGAAGAACCCGCGCTACGACCAGTTCACCATCGACCTAGACGAGTGCGGGCCGATGGTCCTGGACGCGCTGATCAAGATCAAGTCGGAGATCGACCCGTCGCTCACCTTCCGGCGCTCGTGCCGTGAGGGGATCTGCGGGTCGTGTTCGATGAACATCGACGGCAAGAACGGCCTCGCCTGCACCACCGCGATCGAGGATATGAAGGGGGACATCAAGATCACCCCGCTGCCCGCGATGGACGTGATCAAGGACCTGGTCCCCGACTTCACGCACTTCTACGCGCAGTACGCGTCGATCAAGCCGTGGGTGCAGACCGTGACCCCGCCCCCATCGGGCAAGGAGCGGCTGCAGTCGCCGGAGGACCGCGCGAAGCTCGACGGCCTGTACGAGTGCATCCTGTGCGCGTGCTGCTCGACCAGCTGCCCCAGCTATTGGTGGAACAGCGACCGGTTCCTGGGTCCGGCGATCCTGCTTCAGGCGTATCGCTGGCTGGCCGACAGCCGTGACGAGGCGACCGGTGAGCGGCTCGACGAGCTGGAAGATCCGTTCCGCCTCTATCGCTGCCACACGATCATGAACTGCGCCAATGTCTGCCCCAAGGGTCTGAACCCCGCCAAGGCGATTGCCGAGATCAAGAAGCTGGAAGCCGAGCGGGTCGTCTGATCCGCTCCGGCAACCCCTGACTTGTCGCAGGCCGACACGCATTTCGTCTATGTGGACGACCCGGAGCATCCGGGTTGGAAGCGCTGGGAGTTGCGCGATCCGACGCGCTTCAACGCGTTCCTCGGTCCGATCCTGACCCGGATCGAGGGTGAGAAGGCGCTGGTGCGGATGGTGCCGGGGCGTGAGCACTCCAACCTGCGCGAGTCGACCCATGGCGGTGCGTTGCTCGGCTTCATGGACGTCGCGCTGTTCGCGGCGGCGCGCACCTTCGGCGTGCTGGGCGCGGGTGGCGCAGTCACGCTCGACCTGTCGGCGCAGTTCATCGGCACCAGCCGGATCGGCGAGCCGATCGTCGCGGAGGTCGAGTTGCTCCGCGAAACCGGGCGGATGCTTTTCATGCGCGGGCTGGTGCGACAGGACGACAACGTCCTCGCCAGCTTCTCCGGCACCGTCCGCAAATCATCGCCACCAGGCGCATGACCGGAGTCCTCGAACGCTATCAGGCGCTGGTCGCCGCGGGCGAGCTGCGTGCCGACCCGGATCAGGCCGCCGCCGCGCGCCGCCTCGCCCATCTCGCGCGCGAACTCGAACAAGGCCCGCGCAAGGGCAGCGTGTTGTGGCGCCTCGCCCGGCGTGCGCCCGAGGCTCCGCGCGGCGTGTACATGTGGGGCGGTGTCGGGCGCGGCAAATCGATGCTGATGGACCTGTTGTTCGGCTGCGTGAAGATCGAGCGCAAGCGCCGCGTCCATTTCCACGAGTTCATGATCGAGGTGCACGCCCGCATCGCCGAGGAACGCAAGAAGGAAGCGGGCGACCCGATCCCGCCGGTAGCCAAGGCGATCGCCGAAAACCTGCGCCTGCTCGCATTCGACGAGATGGTGATCAACAACACTGCCGACGCGATGATCCTGTCCCGGTTGTTCACCGCGATGATGGCCGAGGGGCTGTGCGTGGTCGCAACCTCCAACCGTCCGCCCGACGACCTGTACAAGGACGGGTTGCAGCGTGACAGCTTCCTGCCCTTCATCGCGCTGCTCAAGGACAAGCTCGACGTCCTGCCGCTCAACGGCCCGACCGATTATCGCCGCGACCGGCTCGGCAAGATGGACTTGTGGCTGGTCCCCAACAGCCCGGCCAACACCGCGACCCTCTCGGCCGCCTTCTTCCGCCTGACCGATTACCCGGTCGAGGATCGCGCGCATGTGCCAAGCGAAGACCTGTCGGTTCAAGGCCGCACGCTGCACGTGCCAAAGGCGCTGAAGGGCGTCGCCGTCTTCTCGTTCAAGCGGCTGTGTGAGGAAGCGCGCGGCGCGTCCGACTATCTCGCCATCGCGCGCCGCTATCACACCGTCATCATCGTCGGCATCCCGCGCCTCGGCCCGGAAAACCGCAACGAAGCCGCCCGCTTCGTCACGCTGATCGACGCGCTCTACGAGCATAAGGTCAAACTGCTGGCGATGGCCGACGCCGCCCCGCTCGACCTGTATGGAGAGGGCGACGGCAAGTTCGAGTTCGAACGCACCGTGTCGCGACTGATGGAGATGCAGTCGGAGGAATATCTGGCGCAGGGACATGGCGCGGCGGGCTGATTACCCTGCCACCGCCACCGCCAACTCCGTCCCCCTCCCGGTGAGGCCATAGAGCGCAACCGGCGGAAACCGGTCCTCCAGCCGCCGCTGCACCAGATCCTGCCCGATCATCGCCTGCAGCGTCAGCGACAGCGCGCGTGGCGTCACCGGGGCCAGCCGCGACTGGAGCGCGTTGAAGCGGGTCCAGTCGTCGCCCAGCCCGCCCGCCACCGGCAACGTCCAGCGCGACAGGTCCGGCGCCTCCAGCCCCAGCCGCACGCGCGCATCCTCGATCCGCTCGCACGCCGCGCCCACCGCGCGGCCGCTATCGGTCAGCACATATTCGGGGCGCAGCGGGTGGCCATGGCCGGGATTGGGCATCACCCAGCCCTCTTCGCGCAGATAGGCCAGCGTCCGCGCCAAGCTGTTGCGCGACAGGCTGAAGCGCCGCTCGATCACCGCAAAGCGCGCCCCCCGTTCGCGGCTGAGCAGCGCCAGCACGGGAATCGTCCACCGCCCCGCCGCCATCTGTTGCAACACCGCACCTGTCAGAACCGGATCATTCACACGCTTGACCAAATCACAATCTACTATACAAATGGAACTATAGAGTCGGGAGGACGATATGGCAAGCGAAGCTACCCTTGAGGCGACCAACACCGCGATTTCCTATGACGGCGGACTGACCTGCGCGCTCAGCGTCACCAGCCTCGACCGGTCGATCCCTTGGTATGAAAACGTGCTCGGCATGACGCTCATGTACCGGATGGATGAGATTGCGTGGTGCGAACTGACCTCGTCGGTCGCGCGCGTCAGCGTCGGCCTGTCGCAGGTCGAAAGCGCAGGCGGCCCCGGCGGCGCAACGCTCACCTTCGGCGTCACCGATCTCGACACGGCCAAGGCGGCGCTGGATGCTGCGGGCGTGCGGCAGGACGGGCCGATCAACGAAATCCCCGGCATGGTGCGCCTGCTCACCTTCTACGACCCCGATGGCAATGCGCTGATGTTCTATCAGGATTTGTCGGGCGGCGAGGCGAGCTGAGCGGCCCCTAGCGCTGCACGCACGTGCGGCGTAGCATCGCGGGATGCTGCGCCGTCTGCTGTTCCTGACCGTCGCCATCGCAGCGTTGCCCGGCGCGACCCAGCGCGAAGCCAAACCGCGGGGCTGGTATGTCATCGCCGACGATGCCGGCGTGGTGCTGGGTCATGCTGCGACCACCACTCGCACACTGCCCGACGGACGCGAGACGATAGAGCTGCGCGAACTGCGGCTCGCGGATGGCGACCGACCGAGCACCACGCTGACCGACACGACCACGACCCGCTTCGACAGCTCCGGCCGCCCGCTGCTGATCCTGACCGAGTCGCGCGACGGGCGCACCATCCGCCGGCTCGAAACCCGCATCACCGCGGCCAGCGCCACCGTCACGCGCCACAGTGAGAGCGGACGCCACGTCACCCGCATCGCGCTGCCCGCCGGCACCCGCTTCGACAATGGCGAGGCGCTGATGCGCGGCTGGACCGCCGACTCGACGCTCAGCTTCCTCAACCTCAACCCCGCCGCCGCGCTGGTCGAGCGGGTGACGATCGAACGCGCACCAACCCAGCGCCCCGGCACGCTGACGGTGCTGCGCAAGCGGTTCGAGGGCACCGAACTGCGCGGGATCATGCGACTCGACCTCGACGCATCGGGGCGCATCGTCGCGGCGATCCAGCCAATGTTCGGCGTCGCCGTCACTACCCGCCCAGTCGACCGTGACACAGCGCTGCGCCCGCATCCGCCCTATCGCCTGTTGCGCAATGTCATGGCCAAGTCGCCCGTACGGATCGGCCCCGCCGCCGCGCAGGGCCACATCCGCTATCGCTTCGGGTTCATCGACGGCATCGCCTTTTCCCCGCCAGCGACCGGCGAACAGCGCGTGACCCTCGACGCGACCGGCGTCACGCTCGATATCTGCACCAGCTGCGGCCCCGGCCTGCCCGGCGATCCGGCGACCCTCGCCGATGCACGCCGCGCGACCGCCTGGCTGCAGCATGACCATCCCCGCGTTCTGGCACTCGCCCGCCCGGTGATCCGCCGCAAGCTATCCCCCGCGCGCACGATGGAGGAACTGGCGGTGCGCGCGCGGACGGTGATGCACCGCATCGACTTCACCGGCCATCGCAGCGCCGCAGATGCGCTGGCGTCGGGCGCTGGAGATTGCACCGAAGATGCGGTGGTGCTCGCGGCGCTCGGACGCGCGGCGGGCATCCCCACCCGCGTCGCCAGCGGCCTCGTCTATTCGCGCGAACGCT
The DNA here is from genome assembly GCF_020177055.1 of Sphingomonas sp. R647. Lineage (GTDB taxonomy): Bacteria > Pseudomonadota > Alphaproteobacteria > Sphingomonadales > Sphingomonadaceae > Sphingomonas. The sequence continues at coordinate 356,592 of NZ_JAIQXT010000003.1, read as the reverse complement.
ATCACGGCGTCAGCAACGTGTTCATGCCGCACAGCTGGACGCTGGCCTATGTCGACGGCGCGTGGCGCAGCTTCGACATGTCGCTCGACGGGTTCGATGCCACGCATATCGCGCTCACCATCGGCGACGGCGACGCGCGTTCGATCACGGCGGCGGGTCAGCTGGCCAGCCTGCTCGACTGGCAATCGCTGGCGGAAGTCAGGACGCGGGCTTCACCGTGACCGGCTGTGGCGCGTCGTCATAGACAACCGGCAGTTCGGGCAGGGTCGCATCGGCCGGATCCTCGACCATCGCCACCGCCTTGGGATCCTTGATCCCGCCGACGATGATCATGTCATAGTCCTCGTCCGGAACGGCGGCGTCGCCATAGACCACCGTCGGCTCCTGCGCCGCCACCGGCAGAGCGATCACCGCCGCCGCCAGAGCCGCAGCGGCCAGCGCAGGGCGAGCCGGCAGCGTGTAGCGCACGCACACCTCGGCCTCGCACCCCTTCAGAAATGCCACGCGCTCGCCATCGCTCCAAGCGGACAGGTCGAAAACCTCACGCTTGCACATGCGACAGAAATCGCCGTCCATGATCGCGCCCAGATCGGCCTTATAGGGGCAGGGGCTGTCGATCTTCGGGAACTTGGCCATGGCATGCTCTCCGGTCGTTTGCGCGATACTAACCGATTTTGCGGCGCGAGTCAGGCCCGCCCTGCACGGCCTTTGATCATTCCACAAAAGTCGAAATAAGCATTGCCCCGATCGTCTCGATTCGATATTTCCACAATCATGGAAATAGATGACGACAGCACCGCCGTCACCGCGCTTTCTGCACTGGCGCAGGAACATCGCCTCGCGCTGTTCCGCTTGCTGGTTCAGGCTGGGCCGGAGGGCCTGCCCGCAGGCGCGATTGCCGAAAAACTCGGCGTCCCGGCCTCTTCGCTGTCCTTCCACCTCGCGCACCTCAACCGCGCCGGGCTGGTCAGCCAGACGCGGCAGGGGCGCTCGCTGATCTACGCCGCCGACTATGCCGCGATGAACGCACTGCTCGGCTATCTCATGGAAAATTGCTGCGGCGGCGCGGGTTGCGCGGCCCCGGTGGAACAGCCCGAAAGGAAGACCGCATGAAGCGCATGCATGTGCATGTCGGCGTGACCGACCTCGACCGCTCGATCTCTTTCTATTCCACGCTGTTCGGCGCCGCGCCCAGCGTGACCAAGCCAGACTATGCCAAATGGATGCTCGAAGACCCCCGCGTCAATTTCGCGATCTCCGCCGGGGACCATGCCGCCAAGGGCATCGAGCATCTCGGCATCCAGGTTGAGGATGGCGACGAACTGGTCGAGGTCTATGGTCGCCTGCGCGCCGCCGACCGTCCGGTGCTTGAGGAAGGGGCGACGACCTGCTGCTACGCCAAGAGCGAAAAGAGCTGGATCGCAGACCCCGACGGCGTGGTGTGGGAAGCCTTCCTTACCGCGGGTGAGGCGACGGTTTACGGCGACTCCCCCGCCCTCTCGGCGCTGTCGGACACGGCCCGTCCCGACGCCTGCTGCGCGCCGCAACTCGCGCCGCCCGCCGCCGCTCCCAAGCCCGCCTGCTGCTAAGGGGACCCGCCATGGCAGAGCCGGTCGACATCGTCATCTACCACAATCCCGATTGCGGCACGTCGCGCAACGCGCTGGCGATGATCCGCAATGCCGGGATCGAGCCGCATGTGATCGAATATCTCAAGACCCCGCCCAGCCGCGCGCTGCTGGTCGAACTGCTCGCCCGCGCGCACGCAGCCCCGCGCGACTGGCTGCGGGAGAATGGCACGCCCTATGCCGATCTCGGCCTCGGCGACCCCAGCCTGTCCGACGAAGCGCTGCTCGATGCGATGGTCGCGCATCCGGTACTGATTAACCGCCCGATCGTCGTCTCCCCGCTCGGCGTCGCATTGTGCCGCCCGTCCGAAGCGGTGCTCGACCTGCTCCCCGCCGCCCAGCGCGGCGCTTTCGCCAAGGAAGATGGCGAGCAGGTCGTGGACACCACCGGCACTCGCATCGCCTGACAGGATCATCATGCAGCCCCAAACCTCCCCGCTTGGCCTGTTCGAGCGCTGGCTCTCGCTCTGGGTGGCGCTCGCGATTCTCGCCGGCCTCGCCCTCGGCCTCACCGCACCGGGCCTCACCACCGCGCTCGCGGGCCTCGAATTCGCCTCGGTCAATCTGGTCGTCGCGGTGCTGGTCTGGGCGATGATCTATCCGATGATGGTCGGCGTCGACTTCGCCAGCATCCGCGACGTGGGCCGCAAGCCCAAGGGACTGGTGATCACGCTGGTCGTCAACTGGCTGATCAAGCCCTTCACCATGGCCGCGCTCGCGATCCTGTTCTTCGACTGGATCTATGCCGACTTGATCCCGCGCGACCTGGGCCAGCAGTATATCGCGGGCCTGATCCTGCTGGGTGCTGCCCCCTGCACCGCGATGGTGTTCGTGTGGGCACAGATGACCAAGGGCGACCCCGCCTATACGCTGGTACAGGTGTCGGTGAACGATCTCGTCATGATCGTCGCCTTCGCCCCGATCGTCGCCTTGCTGCTCGGCGTCACCGATATCGTGGTGCCGTGGGAGACCTTGCTGCTCTCGGTCGCACTCTACGTCGTGATCCCGCTGGTCGCCGGGGCGCTCACCCGCCGCCGCGTCATCGCGACCCATGGCGGCGATGCGGCTGCGGTCGATGCGTTCACCGCGCGGCTCAAGCCGTGGTCGATCATCGGCCTGCTCGCCACCGTCGTGCTGCTGTTCGCGTTTCAGGCGACCACGATCGTCGCCAACCCGCTGCTGATTGCGCTGATCGCGGTGCCGATCCTGATCCAGTCCTATGCGATCTTCGCCATCGCCTATGCCGCAGCCAAGGCATGGCGCGTCCCCCATAACATCGCCGCACCGTGCGCGCTGATCGGCACGTCGAACTTCTTCGAGCTGGCGGTGGCGGTCGCGATCGGCCTGTTCGGCCTGTCGAGCGGCGCGGCGCTCGCCACCGTGGTCGGCGTGCTGGTCGAAGTGCCGGTGATGCTCAGCCTGGTCGCCTTCGCCAACCGCACGCGCAGCAGCTTTCCCGCGGCCTGACCCCGGGGTCAGGCTGGCGTCGCGTGCGGGGCACCGCTAGGTAGCGGGGATGACCTCCCTTTTTGCCGCCGATCGCGCGTCTCCCTGCCCCCGGCGTCTCGACCAAGCGGTCCGGGCGCAATGATCGACGCGATCGGCGCAGCGCTCGCGCCGCACCAGCCACTGCTGGGCCTTGCCTTCATCGTTGCGCTGTTCATCGCCTTTGCGACCGAACGCTTTCCCCCGGTGACGATCGCGGTGTTCGGGACCGCCGCGGCGATCGCCTTTGGCTGGCTGACCCCCGACATGGTCGGCGCGTCCTTTGCCAATCCCGCGCCGATCACCATCGCCGCCTTTTTCGTCCTGTCGAGCGCGCTGGTCCGCACCGGCGCGATCGAGGCGGTGGCGAGCATACTCGTCCGCCGCGCCGCCGATGCGCCGCGCCGCACCGTCGCCGAAATGTTCGTCGGCGCCGCGACCGCGCCCGCCTTTGTCAACAACACGCCGGTGGTGATCGTACTGATCCCGATCGTCAAGCGGCTGGCCAAGGCGGTGCAGATCCCCGCCACCCGCCTGCTGATCCCGCTGTCCTATCTCAGCATCCTGGGCGGCACGCTGACGCTGGTCGGCACCTCGACCAATTTGCTGGTCGACGGCGTCGCGCGCGCCAATGGCCAGCCAGGCTTCGGCATTTTCGACATCACCCTGGTCGGGCTGTGCACCATGGCCGCGGGCGTCGCGACCCTGCTCATCCTCGGCCCGCGCCTGCTGCCCGCCCGCGACGACGACGACAGCGCCGACCAGCACCACCTCACCTATCTCACCGACCTGCAGCTGATCGGCGAGCTTGCCGACCGTCCGCCGATGGTCTCGGAGCTTGGCTTTCTGAAGCGCGACGCGGTGCGGCTCATCGGGGTTCGGCGCGGCAACGACTTGCTGCGCGATCCGGCGCCCGACCTTGTGATATCGGGCGAAGATCGACTGGTCGTTTCCGCCTCAGCGGACGAACTGGACGGGCTGGCGCGGCGCAGCGACGTGCGCATCGGCCTTCAGAATGTCGGCCAGCCGATCCGCCTGTCAGAGGATGTGCGCGCCGAAGATGTCCGGCTGATCGGCGTCACCATCGCCCCCTCGCATCCCACGCTTGGCCGCCAGCTGCGCGAAATTCCCTTTCTCTCAAACCTGCCAGCGCGCATCCTCGGCATCGGCCGCGCGCGCCATCTGCCCGGCCCGTTCCTTGGCAGCGTGCGGCTGCGCGCCGCCGACAGCCTGCTCGTCGCGGCCGATTCGAATGGCGCGGCGGCCTTGCGCGACAATCCCAACCTGATCGTCGGCGATACCAGCGCCGTGCGCGCCTATCGCCGCCGCCGCGCGCCGATCGCGGTGCTGACGCTCGCCGGCGTCGTGCTGCTCGCCGCGCTGGGCGTCGCGCCGATCCTGACGCTGGCTATCCTCGGCGTCGGCATCGTGCTGCTTACCGGCTGCATCGACCCGGAAGAGGCGTGGAATTCGATCGACGGCAGCGTGCTCGTGCTGATCCTCGCGATGCTCGGGATCGGCGCAGCGCTCGACCGGATCGGCACCGTCGGGCTGATCGTCGAGACCGCCTCACCCTGGCTCAGCACCCTGTCGCCGCTGATGCTGATCCTCGTCCTCTATTTCCTGACCTCGGTGCTGACCGAGGCGGTGACGAACAATGCGGTCGCGGTGATCATGACCCCGGTCGCGATCGGGCTGGCCCAGGCGACGGGCAACGATCCGGTCGCGCTGATCGTCGCGGTCATGTTCGCAGCTTCGGCCAGCTTCGCCACGCCGATCGGCTATCAGACCAACACTATGGTCTATGCCGCAGCCGACTATCGCTTCTCGGACTTCGTCAAGATCGGCATCCCGATGAACGTGATCGTCGGCCTCGCCACCTGCATCGCGATCCACCTGCTGATCGGGTAGGCCCGGTTTCAGTTGGCCCCGCCAAGGTCCCACGCCGCGCGCACCTGCCCGATGAAAATCGGGCGATAGGCGCGCAACTCCTCCTGCGCCGCAGCGTCGAACCCGGCAAAGCCGCCGATCCGCTCCTGCGCCCCGCCCGCGGCGGCCCTGTAGAGCGCGCGCACCTCCGGCGTTCCCGCGCCACGCCCCTGCAAATGCGTCGCCAGCGCCCAATAGCCGCCGATGCGGTCGGGATGCGACCGCACATAGCCCGACCGGATCGCCATCGCCCGCCGGTACAGCGCCTCGGCGTCCGCCGCGCGCCCCTGCGCCGCCAGATTCGCGGCTAGATTGTTGTAGCTTCTCGCAATGCGCGGGTGTGCGGCCGGCAACGCCCGCTCGTTCAGTTGAACCGCCTTGCGATACAGCGGCTCAGCCTGCGTCAGCTTGCCCTGAACGCTCAGATTATAGGCCAGGTTGTTATAGCCCGCCGCGATCTCCGGGTGTCCGGGCGGCAGCACCGCCTCGCGCATCGCCAGCGCCTTGCGCAAAAACGGCTCGGCCTCGCCATACTTGCCCTGCAGGGTCATGTTGTAGGCGACATTGGCATAGCTGGCGGCGATCTCGGGATGCCCCGCTGGCAGCACCGCCTCGCGAATAGCCAGCGCGCGGCGATACAGCGGCTCGGCCTCGGCCGGACGGTTCTGATCGTCCAGATTGGACGCAAGGTTGTTATAGGCCTGACCGACCGCCGGATGCCCGGTGGGCAACGCGGCCTCAAGCGTTGCCAGCGCCTTGCGGAACCAGGTTTCCGCCTCGCGATACCGCGCCTGTCCGTTCAGGTTGAACGCCAGGTTGCTATACGAATCAGCCAGACGCGGATGCCCGGCGGGCAACCCCTGTTCGACCATCGCCAGCGCGCGGCGGTGGATCGGCTCGCCTTCCGCAAACCGCCCCTGATTGTCGAGCGCAGCGGCAAGGTTGCTCAAATTGGTGGCAATCGCCGCATGCCCCGCCGGCATCACCTGCTCGTGGATCGCCAGCGCCTTACGGTACAGCTGCTCCGCTTCGGCATAACGCCCCTGATTGTTCAAATTGAACGCGATATTGTTATAGCTGGCGGCGATGTCCGCATGCGCGGCCGGCAATGCCTGTTCGCGGATGGCCAAGGCCTTGCGGTACAGGGGCTCAGCATCGGTATAGCGCCCCTGCCGATCGAGATTTCCGGCCAGATTGTTCAGGCTCGTCGCAATGTCGAGATGCCCGGCCGGCAACGCCCGTTCCCGCATCGCCAGCGCCTCGCGATACACCGGCTCTGCCTCGGGCGAGCGGCCAAGCGCGTCCAGATTACTCGCCAGATTGTTGAGGCTCGCGGCGATCCCGGGATGCCCGGCGGGCAAGCTCTTCTCGGCCAGCGCCAGCGCGCGCCGGGCATAGGGCTCCCCCTCTGCCGCTGCGCCCGCCTGAACCGCGATGTTGGTTAGGGCGAGCAGCAGGTCGAGGCACTGGTCGGCATCGGGGCGGCTCGCCTCGCACTTGGCGAGTTCAGCTTTCAACGCCGTCAACGCACCCGCAAAGTCGCCGCGTCCGAACGCCGACGTCGCAGCATCACCATAGGGCCATCGCTGCGCAGCCTGGGCGGGAAGCGCACCACCGCACAGGGCGAGTGCAACGAAAAGCGGGAGACTTGCCTTCATCCCCCTAGCCTAGCCAGAATCGCCCGTGAGAAAACTGACGTTTGGCGTCGGTTTCTCAGTCCAGATTGGGCCGCAGATAGCGTTCCGCCAGCTCGACGCTGACCCCGCGCCGCGTCGCATAATCCTCCAACTGGTCGCGCCCAACCCGCGCCACGCCGAAATACTCCGCCTGCGGATGCCCGAAGTAAAAACCGCTGACCGCCGCGGTCGGCAGCATCGCAAAGCTCTCGGTCAGCGATACGCCGGTATTCTTGTGCGCGTCGAGCATCTCGAACAGGATCGGCTTGAGGCTATGCTCGGGACAGGCGGGATAGCCCGGCGCCGGGCGGATGCCGCGATACTGCTCCTTGATCATCGCCTCATTGGTCAGCTGCTCGCCCTCGGCATAGCCCCACAGCGCCGTGCGCACGAAATGGTGCAGCCGCTCGGCAAACGCCTCGGCCAGACGATCGGCGAGCGCCTTCAACAGGATGTCCGAATAATCGTCGATCGCCGCCTTGAACCGCGCCAGATGCGGCTCGATGCCGTGGATCGACACCGCGAACCCACCGATCCAGTCGCCCTGCCGGTCGATGAAATCGGCAAGGCACATATTGGCCCGCCCCTCGCGCTTCTGGATCTGCTGGCGCAGCATCGGCAGCGTGACGTGCTTCTCGTCCTCGACATGGACGATGATGTCATCGCCCTGACGGCGGCACGGCCACAGCCCGGCCACGCCGCGCGCGGTGAGCCATTTCTCGTCGATGATCTTGTCGAGCATCTTCTGCGCATCGGCGAACAGGCTGGTCGCGCTCTCGCCGACCACCTTGTCCTCCAGGATCGCCGGATAATTACCCGCCAGCTCCCACGCGCGGAAGAAGGGCGTCCAATCGATGTATTGGCGCAGGTCCTTGAGGTCCCAGTCGGGGAACGCATGCACACCCGGCATCCGTGGCTTGCCCGGCTTGAGGCTCATGTCCGCATCGAACGCATTGTCGCGCGCAGCTTCGATCGGGACGAGCTCGCTCTGTCCCTTGTTCGCGCGCGCGACGCGCACCGCCTCATATTCGTCGGCGATCTTGGCGACATAATCGTCGCGGATCGTCTCGGAGACAAGCGTCGTCGCAACACCAACCGCGCGGCTGGCGTCGAGCACATGCACCACCGGGCCGTCATAGGCAGGCGCGATCCGCAGCGCGGTATGCACCTTCGACGTCGTCGCCCCGCCGATCAGCAGCGGCATGGTCATGCCGGAGCGCTTCATTTCCTCGGCCACCGTCACCATCTCGTCGAGCGAGGGGGTAATCAGGCCCGACAGGCCGATCATGTCGGCGTCATTCTCATTCGCGGCGGCAAGGATCGTCGACCACGGCACCATCACGCCCAGATCGACCACCTCAAAGCCGTTACACTGCAGCACCACGCCGACGATGTTCTTGCCGATGTCATGCACGTCGCCCTTGACGGTCGCCATGATGACCTTGCCCTTGCCCTTCGCGCCGGGCTCCTTCGCCGCCTCGATATAGGGGAGGAGGTGCGCGACCGCCTTCTTCATCACGCGCGCGCTCTTCACCACCTGCGGCAGGAACATCTTGCCGCTGCCAAACAGGTCACCGACGACGTTCATCCCGTCCATCAGCGGGCCTTCGATCACCTCGATCGGCCGCGCGGCCTTCAGGCGGCATTCCTCGGTATCCTCGACGACATATTGGTCGATGCCCTTGACCAGCGCATGCTCGAGCCGCTTTTCGACCACCCAGCCGCGCCATTCCGCTGCCTGTTTCTCTGCCACCACATCGGTGCCGCGAAACTTCTCAGCCAGCGCGACCAGCCGATCGCCCGCCTCGGGATCGCGGTTGAGGATCACATCCTCGCACGCGGTGCGCAACTCGGGCTCGATCTGGTCGTAAATGTCGAGCTGCCCGGCATTGACGATCGCCATGTCGAGGCCGGCGGGGATCGCGTGATACAGGAACACGCTGTGCATCGCGCGACGCACCGGCTCGTTCCCGCGGAAGCTGAACGACAGGTTCGACAGACCGCCCGAGAAATGGACATGCGGGCAGCGCGCCTTGATCTCCTTCAGCGCCTCGATGAAGTCGACGCCGTAATTGTTATGCTCCTCGATCCCGGTCGCGACCGCGAACACATTGGCGTCGAAGATGATGTCCTCGGGCGGGAAGCCGATGCCCATCAGCTCCTTGTACGCCCGCTCGCAAATCTCGACCTTGCGCGCCTGGGTATCGGCCTGCCCGACCTCGTCGAACGCCATCACGACCACGGCAGCGCCATAGGCCATGCACTTGCGCGCATGCTCGAGGAACTGGGGGACGCCCTCCTTCATGCTGATCGAATTGACGATCGGCTTGCCCGAAACGCATTTCAGCCCCGCCTCGATCACGTCCCATTTGGAGCTGTCGATCATCACCGGCACGCGCGCAATGTCGGGCTCGGCAGCGATCAGCTTGAGGAACGTCGTCATCGCCTCGTGCGCGTCGAGCAACCCCTCGTCCATGTTGACGTCGATCACCTGCGCGCCATTCTCGACCTGCTGCCGCGCGACCTCGACCGCAGCGGGATAGTCCCCGGCCATGACCAGCTTCTTGAACTTGGCAGAGCCGGTGACGTTGGTGCGCTCGCCGATATTGACGAAGGCGGTGGAGGAGGAGGCAGTCGCGGTCATTGGTTCTTCTTCTTCCCCCCTCCCGCTTGCGGGAGGGGTCGGGGGAGGGCGTGTCAGTCTCGGGCGGCGCAGAGGAGGACAGGACCTCCCCTAGCCCCTCCCGCAAGCGGGAGGGGAATTACGCCGCCATCACAAACGGCTCCAGCCCCGCCAGCCGGGTCTGCACCGGCGGCGTCGGGATCGCGCGCGGGGGCAGGTCCTTCACCGCATCGGCAATCGCCTTGATATGCGCCGGAGTCGATCCGCAGCAACCGCCGAGCACATTGACCTGCGCCTGATCGGCCCATTCCTTGACCAGCCCCGCCGTCGTGTGCGGTGCCTCGTCATAGGCGCCCAGTTCGTTGGGCAGGCCGGCATTGGGATAGACCATGATCAGCGTGTCGCACAGCGCCGACAGCGTCTTGACGTGCGGCCGCAGCTGCTCGGCGCCGAACGAACAATTCAGCCCGATCGTCACCGGCTTGGCGTGGCGGATCGCCGCCCAGAACGCCTCGACCGTATGACCCGACAGGTTGCGGCCCGACAGGTCGGTCAGCGTCATCGACATCATGATCGGCAGGTCGCGGCCAAGATCGTTCGCCGCCTCGATGCACGCCATCACGCCCGCCTTGGCATTCAGCGTATCGAACACCGTCTCGATCAGGATGAAGTCCACCCCGCCCTCGACCAGCGCATCGATCTGTTCGCGATACACGTCCTTCAGCGTATCGAAATCGATCTCGCGATAGCCCGGATCATTGACGTCGGGCGACAGCGACAGCGTCTTGTTGGTCGGGCCGAGCGCGCCGGCGACGAAGCGCGGACGGCCGTCCTTGGCCTCGAACTCGTCGGCGATCTGACGCGCCATCTTCGCGCTTTCGACATTGATCGCGCGCACCAGATGCTCGGCGCCATAATCGGCCTGGCTGATCCGGTTGGCGGAGAAGGTGTTGGTCTCGGCAATATCCGCCCCCGCCTCGAAATAGGCGCGGTGGATGCTCGCCGGCACCTCGGGCTTGGTCAGCGCGAGGATGTCGTTATTGCCCTTCTGGTCGTGCCCCAGATTGAGGTCACCGGCATAATCCGCCTCGGACAGCTTCCAGTTCTGGATCTCGGTCCCGAACGCCCCGTCGGTGATCAGGATGCGCTTGGCGGCTTCAGCCAGCAGTTTCTCGCGTGGTGTCATCTCAAATCCTCGTCACCCCGGCCTTGTGCCGGGGTCCACTGTTCGGCGAGCGCGAAACTCGCCGTTGTCATTCAAACCTCTCCACGCGCGCAAGGTGACGCGGTGGACCCCGGCACAAGGCCGGGGTGACGACAGCCGGTTACGCCGCCACACTCGCCGCCGCGCCACGCGGGCGCACGCCCAGCAGGTGACAGATCGCGTAGCTCAGCTCAGCCCGGTTGAGCGTATAGAAGTGGAACTGCCGCACGCCGCCCGCATAGAGGTTGCGGCACAATTCGGCGGCCAGCGTCGCGGCGACCAGCTGGCGCGCGGCGGGATGGTCGTCCAGCCCGTCGAACAGCCGCGCCATCCAGGCCGGCACATCGGTGCCGCACATCGCCGACATCTTCTGGACCGCGGCAAAGCTCATCACCGGCATGATCCCCGGCACGATCTCCGCATCGATCCCCGCCGTCGCCGCCGCATCGCGGAAGCGCAGAAAGGTATCGGCCTCGAAAAAGAACTGCGTAATCGCGCGGTTCGCACCCGCGTCGATCTTGCGCTTGAGGTTGTCGAGGTCATGCGCCGCATCGGGCGAATCCGGATGGCTTTCGGGATAGGCGGCAACCGAAATCTCGAACGGGTGCAGCTTGCGCAGCCCCCCGACCAGATCGGCAGCATTCTCGTATCCGCCGGGATGCGTCGCATATTTCTCGCCAGCGCGCGGCGGATCGCCGCGCAGCGCGACGATGTGGCGCACGCCCGCCGCCCAATATTCCTCGGCCACCGCGTCGATCTCGGCCTTGGTCGCGTCGACGCAGGTCAGGTGCGCGGCGACCGCGATCGGCGTCTCGCGCGCAATGCGGGCGACGGTGTTGTGCGTCCGCTCGCGCGTCGTCCCGCCGGCGCCATAGGTCACCGACACGAAGCGCGGGTCGAACGGGCTCAGCGTCCCGACCGACTCCCACAGCGTCTTTTCCATCGCCTCGGTCTTGGGCGGAAAGAATTCGAAGCTGACGTCGATGTCGCCTGCAACGTCCGCGAACAGCGGCGGAGAGGACGGATCCCGATCGATACTCATGCTGCCTTCACCTCATTCACTGGCAGTTGTTCACCCGGCTGCCCCGCCTTGCGGCCCAGCCATAATTTCACGGTCAGCGCGCCGCCTTCCAGCGTCTGGGTCTGGACCGGCGCCAGCCCCGCCTTGCTGAACCAACCGAGCATCTGCTCGTCCGAAAAGCCGAGGCGCACATGCCCCTCACGCGTCCGCAATTCCTCACGATCATGCGGCGCGAAATCGACGATCAGCAGGCGACCCGCAGGCGCGAGTACGCGCGCTGCCTCGCCGATCGCGGCCCCCGGCTGCTGCGCGAAGTGGAGGACATGGTGCAGGATCGCGGCATCCGCCTCGCCATCGCTCATCGGCAGCGCGTACAGGTCCGCCTGACGCAACTCGGCATTTCCGATGCCCTGCTCCGACAATTTAGCGCGCGCGAGCCGCAGCATTTCCGACGAGCGGTCGATGCCCAGCGCGCTGTCGGCATGCGGCGCGAACAGCTCGAGCATTCGCCCGGTGCCGGTGCCGATATCGATCAACCGCGCGATCCCCGGGGTGGCCAGCGCTGCGGCCATCGCCGCCTCGACCTGCTCCTCGGCAACGTGTAGCGATCGGATCGCGTCCCACTCACCGGCATGCGCCTCGAACCAGTCCGCCGCCGCCGTGGCGCGATCGGCACGCACCGCCGCCAGCCGCGCGCTGTCGGCGATCGCCCAATGATCCTCACCCTCGCTGCGCCAGGCATCGAGCGCGGCGAGAATCGGGCCGGTGCGCTTGGGATCGCCCAGCGCGACGAACACCCAGCTACCTTCCTTCCGCCGCTCCGCCAGGCCCGCATCGCACAGGATTTTCACATGGCGGCTCACCCGCGGCTGGCTCTGCCCCAGCACCTGCGCCAGTTCGCCCACCGACAGCTCCATCAGCCGCAGCAGCGCCAAAATGCGCAACCGCGTCTGGTCCGCGAGCGCGCGGAAGGATTCGAGGGCTGTGTTCATAGGTATATAGATATAAAGATATCTTTATATCAGGTCAATGCGGGTTGAGGTGCGAACGGCCTTAATCCTCCCCCGCCAGGGGGAGGTGGCATCGCGAAGCGATGACGGAGGGGGAAGAAGCGATGCGCGAGAGGCCCAAGGACGCAGCCGCCCTCCCCCTCCGTCGCCTATGGCGACACCTCCCCCTTGCGGGGGAGGATAAGAAGCTATGCCGCGCGCGCTTCCTCGATAATCGGCACCAGCGCCGCCAGAAACTGCGCCGCGCTCGCCTCCCAGGTGAAGCTGCGCCCGTAGGCGGCACAGTCGGCGCGATCGCGCGTCAACGCGTCAGTAATCGCGACATCCAGATCGTCGGCCATCGCGCCGGTCTCTGGCGTCAGGATGTCGACCGGCCCGGTCACCGGATAGGCCGCGACCGGCGTCCCGCACGCCAGCGCCTCGATCATCACCAACCCGAACGTGTCGGTCTTGCTCGGGAAGACGAACACGTCCGCCGCGCGATAGGCTTGCGCCAGTTCCTCGCCGAACATTGGCCCCATGAACTTCGCATCGGGGTATTTCGCCGTCAGCGCCGCGCGCGCAGGGCCATCGCCGACGACAACTTTGGTCCCCGGGTGCTCTGAAGCCAGGAACGCCTCGAGGTTCTTCTCGACCGCGACCCGCCCGACATAGAGCTGTACCGGTCCCGGCAGCTCCGCCATCGCCGGATGCCGCGCAACGCCGGGATGGAAATTGGCCAGGTCCACGCCCCGCCCCCAATGCCGCACCTGTGGCAGCCCGTGATCGACCAGCGCCTGCCGGATCGACGCAGTCGAGGCGAGGATCGACTGGGCGGGCGCATGGAACCAGCGGATATAGCGCCACACCCACTCGGCCGGCACGCCCGACCGCGCCTCGACATAATCGGGGAACTGGGTGTGGTAGGCGGTGGTGAACGGGAAATCATGCCGCAGGCACCAGCGCCGCGCCGCGACGCATACCGGCCCTTCGGTCGCCAGATGCACCGCGTGCGGCGAGAATTCGTCGAGCAGATCCCCGATCGTCCGGCTGCGCACCATTGCCAGCCGGATCTCCGGATAGGTCGGGCACGGCACCGAATAAAACAGGTCGGGCGAGATCACCGTGACCTTGTGCCCCTGCCCCTCGAGCACCCGCCGCACCGATTGCAGCGTACGCACGACACCGTTCACCTGAGGCTCCCAGGCGTCGGTTACGATTGCGATCCGCATCTCGTCGTCGCTCAAGCCGCTACGCGCTCCTCGACCCGCTCCGGGTCGAGGTCACGCTTAGCGATCTCATCGGCCCAATGGAGAATTTCCATCCGACCATCGTAGTGTTCGACCAGAGCGGTGCAACCCTCCACCCAGTCGCCGTCATTATAATATTCGATGCCGTCGATCGTGCGCATCTCGGCGGTGTGGATATGCCCCGCGATCACGCCGTCGACGCCGCGCGCACCCGCCTCCTTGGCGACGATTTCCTCGAAGCCACAGATGAATTCGACCGCGTTCTTGACCTTCTGCTTGGCGTGCTTGCTCAGCGACCAGTACGGCAGACCGCGCCAGCTGCGGTATTTGTTGCACCAGCGGTTGAGCGCCATCACGGCGGTGTAGGCCGCGTCCCCGACATGCGCGAGCCAGCGGTGGCTCAGCGTGATCGCATCGAACTCGTCGCCATGCAGCACCAGCAGGCGGCGGCCATCGGCGGTCTGGTGGATCGCCTGCCGCTTGATCTCGACCCCGCCGAACGACAGCCCGCTGAACTGGCGGAAAATCTCGTCATGGTTGCCGGGAATATAGATCACCCGCGCCCCGCGCTTGGCGCGCTTGAGCAGGCGCCAGACGATGTCGTTATGCGCCGCGGGCCAGTAGAATTTCTTCTTAAGCTGCCACCCGTCGATAATGTCGCCGACCAGATAGATCGTGTCGCTGTCGACATGGTCCAGAAAGTCGATCAGCATCGCGGCGTTGCAGCCGCGCGTGCCGAGATGGATGTCGCTGATCCAGATCGTGCGATACTGCCGCCGCTCGGTCACGGCCTTTTCCGGAATCGTCGGATCGGCGGCGGTAAAGTCGGCGAAGTCCGCGACATTGGTGTCGAACGGAAGTCGAGTGATCGTGGCCATAGATGCGCCCCGTGCAATGCCCTTGCCCGGCTCGCCTATGGCGCTGGAATGTTACAGCTCGCATGGTGCGCGCGTCACCGAAATGTCACGCAGTAATCGGGATATAGCCGTCCAGCGCCTCGACCCGCGCGATCCACGCGCGCACCGCCGGGAACGGCGCGAGCGCGAACCCGCCCTCCTCGGCGACATGGCTATAGGCATAGAGGCAGATGTCCGCGAGGCTCGGCGCGTCGCCCACGAACCACTCCCGATCGCTTAGATGCTCGTCCATCAGCGTGAGCGCCGCAACGCCCGCCGCGCGCTTGCCCGGCAGCAACGCGCGCTGCAGCTCGTCGAGATTGCCCTCCCCGACCCAACCCATCCAGAACCGCACCGTCGCGATGTTCGGTTCGTGATTATACTGCTCCCAGAACATCCACCGCAGCATGTCCGACCGGTCGAACGCGTCGGCCGGGACCAGCGCGGTGCCGTCGCCTAGATAAAACGTCGCCGCATTGCTCTCGGGCAGGAACCGGTCGCCATCCTGCAACACCGGAATCCGTCCATTGGCGTTGACGCTGGCGAGGAACGCGGGCGTCCGCGTCTCCCCCGCCAGGATGTCATAGCCGCGCCGCTCGATCGCCTTGCCGGTCAGCGCGGCGGTCAGGCGGATCTTGTAGCAATTCCCTGACGGGGCATATTCATGCAGGATCAGCGGCATTCTCGGTCCCCGCCGGCTTCGGCGCCGCGCCAAGCGAGACATTCCCCGCCGCCGCCGCGCCCTTCACCAGCCCGTCGAGCGAGCCGCCGTCAAAGCCCAGTTCCTTCATCAACCCGTCGAGCATCGGCGCCTGCGCACGATAGCGCAACGCGGCGGCGACCGCGGAATCGGCCAAATTGCCGTCTCCGCTCCCGCCACTCGCGGCACCGGCGGCGCCATTGCCGCCGCTGGTCAGCCCGTCGACCTGGACGATCTTAATGCTGTCGATCGCCTCCATCGGCTTGGCTGCCTCGCGGATCACCTCAGGCAGTACCTTGAGCAGCGCAAGCTTGGTCTGGAGCGAAATCTGGTCCGACGACAACAGGTTCGCCGCCTCGTTGATCGCGCGCTGGCCGGCCGCCTCGACCTCGAACCGCACCCGGTCCGCCTCGGCACGCAGCTTGGCCGCTTCGGCCTCACCCTCCGCGACCAGCCGCACGGACTCGGCGCGATCCGCCGCCGCCTGTTTCTCGGCCTCGGCTTCGACCTTGACGCCGATCGCCGCACGTTCAGCCTCACGCGCCGCATCGATCAGTTCGATCCGCTTGGTACGCTCGGCAATCTCCGCCTCGCGTGCGGTCGTGACCTGCTCCTCGGCCACCACGGCAGCCGCACGTGCTTTGTCGGCCTCGGCGCGCGACTGGCTTTCTTCGCGGCTCTTGTTCTGCACCGCGATCTGCTGTTCCTGCCGCGCCAGTTCCAGCGCCTGTTGCTGGGCGATCTGCGCTTCCTTGACCGTGCGGTCGGCCTGGATCTGCGAATTGTCGATCTCGCGCTTCGCCTCGATCCGCGCCTGATCCGCCTCGCGCGTGCGCAGCGCCTGTTCCTGCGCCACTTCCGACGCCTGCGCCGCACGCTTCAGCTCGATCTCGCGCTCCTGCTCCAGCCGCGCGAATTCGGTGTCGCGCCCGATCAGGAAGGACTGGCGCTCGGCCTCCAGATTCTTGGTCTCGATCTGGACGCGCGTATCCTGCTCGATGTCGTTGCGCGCCTTTTTGCGCAGCTCGATCTGCTCGGTCAGCTTGGTCAGACCCTCGGCATCGAACGCGTTATTGGCGTTGAAATGCTCGATGCTCGTCTGATCCAGCCCGGTCAGCGACACGCTCTCCAGCTCCAGCCCGTTCATAGCCAGATCGGCGGACGAGACCTGCTGCACCTTCTGCACGAACTCGGCGCGCTGCTCGTGCAGTTGGTTCATCGTCATCCCCGCCGCGACCGAGCGCAGCGCATCGACGAACTTGCCCTCGACCAGCTCTTTCAGCGCATCGGGGTTCATCGTGCGCATGCCGAGCGTCTGTGCGGCGGTCGCGATCGACTGGGCATCGGGCTTCACGCGGACATAGAATTCGGCCTTCACATCGATCCGCAACCGGTCGAGCGTGATCAGCGCATCGGCATTCTTGCGCTCGACCGCGAGCCGCACGGTGTTCATGTTGACCGGCATCGTCTCATGGAACACCGGCAGCACCAGCGCGCCGCCATTGATGACGACCTTTTCACCGCCAAAGCCGGTGCGGACAAAGCCGACCTCCTTCGACGCGCGCTTGTACATCCGCGCGATGACCAGCCCTATCACCAGCAGCGTCAGCAGCCCGCCGCCCGCATAGATCAGATAGGGCAGGATCGATCCCCCCGTCGTGGCCACTTCCTGCATGTCCTAAATCCCCAGTCTTGGCAGATGATGATCGCCAACCGCGATCGCACGAAAGACATCGCCCTCGCGCCGCACCAGCAGCACGCGCTCGCCTTCCTCGAAAACCTGTCCCGCATTGTCGGGCTCAACCATCAGATAATGCGCCTGGCCGTGCCAGTCCTCGACCCGCGCGCGCGCCGGCGATCCGGTGGTCGCGCGCCCGGTAAGGATGGTCGCGCCGCTGCCCACCAGCGTCTCGATATCGATCGCGGTCGTGTGATCCTGCGGCAGGATCGGCGCGATCAGCCGCGCCGACAGCGCGGTCGCGGGCAGCGCCAGCGCCCCGGCGCCCGGCACCGCGATCCAGCCGGGAACGAGAATGCCGAAGATGTCGCGCGCCAACTGCTGCCCGATCAGCCCGATCAGCCCAAAGCTCGCCAGCAACAGCACGATGACGACCAGCAGCGGCACCCGCCCGAATCCCAGCCAGTCGAGCCAGTCCGGCGCGTCGAAATCGGCGTCCCCGGCCAGCCCCACCGCCTGCACGATTCCGAGCAGCAGCATCAGGACAAGCGCCGAAACGAAGACGATATTCTCCGGCGCTGACAGAAAGGCGAACACGTTGATTTCCCCCGATTCGCCGCTCAGTCTAGGGGTTGGGCACGCCCCCCGCCAGCGAATCCGGACAGATCAGAGCCAGCCTTCCTCCGCCCGGCGCCGCAGCACGCCGCGCCAATAGAGCCAGCCCCACAAGGCGACACCGGCGACGAACAGCCAGCCCCACAGATGCCGCCAGAACGGATAGACGAACCCCTCGGCCGGGTCGCGGCCCAGTTCCTTGCGCAGCAGCGCCTTGCCGGTCTCGCTCAGCGGCGCCATCACCGTTTCGCGCGGCGTCTCGGTGTACAGCACTGGCCCCAGCTCGGTGAAATAGGCAAAGGGCATCCCCAGGAACGTCCATTCGCGCACGCCATGCCCCAGCGCCGGCCAGATCTGGCTGTCCTGATAGGTCGGGGCGAACTGCGTCTGCCCGGCGGTCGCGCTCAGCATCAGCTGGGCGACCTTGCCATGTTCGACCGGGACATGGACCCCGCCATGAAACACCCATCCGGGCAGCTGGCTCAGGCCCGGCACGTCCTTTGGAATATCGGCGACATGCGCGACCATCCGCCGCTGATCGCTCAACACCCAGCCGCGGTCGGAAAACAACAGGATCCCCAACAACGCAAAGACCAGCACCACCCCCACGAAATCGCGCATCTTTCCCCCCGCTGCGTCAGTCCCCAATGGTCAGGACGATCTTCCCCATATGCGCGCCACTTTCCATCCGGCGATGCGCCTCTGCCGCCTGTGCCAGCGGATAGGTGCGGTCGATCACCGGGCGCAGCTGCCCGTCGGCGACATAAGGCCACACCGCACGCGACAGCTCATCGGCAACCAACGTCTTGAACGCCGTATCCCGCGCACGCAGCGTCGATCCGGTCAGCGTCAAGCGGCGGCGCATGATCTCGAACACCGGCACCGTCGCCATCGCCCCGCCCTGCACCGCGATCGACACATGCCGCCCGTCATCGGCCATGCACTTCATGTTGCGCGCGACATACTCGCCGCCGACCATGTCGAGCACGACATTGGCCCCGCGCCCCTCGGTCAGATCCTTGACCCGCGCCACGAAATCCTCGGTCTTGTAGTTGATCGCATGGGTAGCACCATGCGCCAGACAGGCGGCGACCTTCTCGTCGCTGCCCGCCGTCACGATCACCGTCACCCCGAACAGATTGCACAGGCTGATCGCCATCGTGCCGATCCCGCTGGTGCCGCCATGGACCAGTGCGACATCGCCCTCGCTGGCATAGCCGCGCTCGAACAAATTGGTCCACACGGTGAACAACGTCTCGGGGATCGCCGCCGCCTCGACCATCGACAGCCCATCGGGCACCGACAGGCACTGGCCGAGCGGCGCGACCGCATATTCGGCATAGCCACCGCCCGCGACCAGCGCGCACATCGGCTGCCCGATCATCTCGGGCGGCAGGTCCGCGCCGACCGCGACCACCTCACCCGCGACCTCCAGTCCCAGGATGCTCGTCACGCCCGGCGGTGGCGGATAACCGCCCATGCGCTGGAGCACATCGGGCCGATTGACCCCGGCGGCGGCGACGCGGATCAGCACCTCATCCGCACGCGGCACCGGCACCGGTCGCTCGACCGGGACCAGCACCTCAGGACCACCCGGCTGGTCAGGGTCGATCGCCATCATCCGGTCGGGCAGGCTGGTCATGCATATCCCCCAAGAACTGCGCCTGAATCGGGGCCGTATCCAATGACGTCAAGGCCGCAGTTGCGCAAAATGGCAGCGACCACCCGCTTGACACGGCCGCACCCGCGTCCGACCTTGGCCTGCATGGACTCGGACGATCTTCCCCGCCGAACCGACGACCCCGCCGCTCAGCTCGCGCGCCAGGATCTCGATCCCTTTTCGGTGGCGGAGCTGGAGGCGCGGATCGCGCTGCTTGAAAACGAAATCGTGCGCTGTCGTAGAATCATTGAACGCGCCGTTAACCATCGCGCAAGCGCGGATGCCTTATTCAAGCGATGAGTGGAGCACCGAACCCCGGGCGTCACGCTATAAGAGTCTTGGGGACAGGTGTGGCGCTTGATGCACGGTGCAACGCTCCCGACATAGGGAATGCACGGGCCGCGTATCCCTTTGGCCCGACTGGAGTTGACCTGAATGCCTAGTTTCGCCTCAGCACTCGAATCGACCCTCCATCGCGCGCTCGAAGCAGCCAGCTCGCGTCGCCACGAATATGCGACGCTTGAGCATCTGCTGCTGGCGTTGGTGGACGACGAACATGCCTCCAAGGTGATGGGCGCGTGCGGCGTGGACCTGGGCGAGCTGAAAACCACGGTCGCGCATTATCTGGATACCGAGCTTCAGGCGCTGCGCGTCGACCAGGCCACCGACCCCTCGCCGACCAGCGGCTTCCAGCGCGTCGTCCAGCGCGCGATCCTGCACGTCCAGTCTTCGGGCCGCGACGAAGTGACCGGCGCCAACGTCCTCGTCGCGCTGTTCAGCGAGCGCGAGAGCTACGCCGTCTACTTCCTGCAGCAGCAGGATATGAGCCGTCTCGATGCGGTCAGCTATATCAGCCACGGCGTCGGCAAGGGCTCGACCCCGGTCGAATCCGCCCCGCCCAAGGGTGCAGAGGAAGACAAGACCCAGAAGAGCGACGGCAAGAAGGGCGAGAGCGCGCTCAAGCAGTTCACCGTCAACCTCAATGAAAAGGCCAAGACCGGCAAGATCGATCCGCTGATCGGCCGCGGCCCAGAGGTCGATCGTACCGTCCAGATCCTGTGCCGCCGCAGCAAGAATAACCCGCTCTATGTCGGCGATCCCGGCGTCGGCAAGACCGCGATCGCGGAGGGCCTGGCGCGCAAGATCATCGAGGGCGACGTGCCCGAAGTGCTCAAGGAAGCGGTGATCTACTCGCTCGACATGGGCGCGCTGCTCGCCGGCACCCGCTATCGCGGCGATTTCGAGGAGCGGCTGAAACAGGTCGTCAACGAGCTTGAAAAGCTGCCCCATGCGGTGCTGTTCATCGACGAAATCCACACCGTGATCGGCGCGGGCGCCACCAGCGGCGGCGCAATGGACGCGTCCAACCTGCTCAAGCCGGCGCTGTCGGGCGGCTCGATCCGCTGCATCGGTTCGACCACCTACAAGGAATTCCGCAATCACTTCGAAAAGGACCGCGCCCTGCTGCGCCGGTTCCAGAAGATCGACGTGAACGAGCCGACGATCGAGGATACGATCAAGATCCTCGCCGGCCTGCGCTCGGCGTTCGAGGATCATCACAACGTCAAATACACCCCCGACGCGATCAAGTCGGCGGTGGAGCTGAGCTCGCGTTACATCAACGACCGCAAGCTGCCCGACAAGGCGATCGACGTGATCGACGAGGTCGGGGCGATGCAGATGCTGGTGCCGCCGTCCAAGCGCAAGAAGACGATCACGCCGAAGGAGATCGAGCTGGTCATCGCGACCATGGCACGCATCCCGGCCAAGACGGTGTCGAGCGACGACACCCGCGTGCTCGCCAACATCGAAACCGACCTCAAGCGCGTCGTGTTCGGGCAGGACAAGGCGATCGAAGTGCTGTCGAGCGCGATCAAGCTGAGCCGTGCCGGTCTTCGCGATCCGGAAAAGCCGATCGGCAACTACCTGTTCAGCGGCCCGACCGGCGTCGGCAAGACCGAAGTGACCAAGCAGCTTGCCGAACTGCTCGGCATCCCGCTGCAGCGCTTCGACATGTCGGAATATATGGAACGCCACAGCGTCAGCCGCCTGATCGGCGCGCCTCCGGGCTATGTCGGCTATGATCAGGGCGGCCTGCTCACCGATGCGATCGATCAGAACCCGCATTGCGTGCTGCTGCTCGACGAGGTGGAAAAGGCGCATCCGGACCTGTTCAACATCCTGTTGCAGGTGATGGATAATGGCCGCCTGACCGACCACCACGGCAAGACGGTCGATTTCCGCAACGTCATCCTGATCATGACGACGAACGCGGGCGCGTCAGACATGGCACGCGAGAGCATCGGCTTTGGCGACATCAGCCGCGACGACGTTCAGGAAGACGCGGTGAAGAAGCTCTTCACCCCCGAATTCCGCAACCGTCTCGATGCGATCGTGCCGTTCGATTATCTCCCGACCAAGGTGGTCGAGCGCGTGGTGGAGAAGTTCATCCTCCAGCTCGAACTCCAGCTCGCCGACCGCAACGTCCATATCAGCCTGGACGACGAGGCCAAGGCGTGGCTCACCGAGCGCGGCTATGACAAACTCTACGGCGCGCGCCCGATGGGCCGCCTGATCCAGGAAAAGATCAAGCAGCCGCTGGCCGAGGAACTGCTGTTCGGCAAACTCGTCCATGGCGGCGAGGTCGAGGTAAAGCTGAAGGACAACGCCCTGACCTTCGCCATCACTCCCGCGGCACCGAAGCGCGCGAAAAAGGGCGGCAAGAAGTCCGAGGCCGAAAAGGCGAAGTAACGCGCCTTACCGTCGAAAACCAGGAAGCCGCCCCGGTGAAAGCCGGGGCGGTTTTCGTTTGGGATAGCGAACGCCTCCCCACGTCGTCCGGGCTTGACCCGGGACCGGGCTGCCTTGGGCCGAAAGAAGCCTAGCCCCGGCTCAAGGCCGGCGCGACCATATGTTGGCACTGTCGGGCAAAGCCCCCACCGTGATGCTGAACTCGTTTCAGCATCCACCGCGCAACAGGCGACGGAGCCGCTGGCGCAGGCATGGTTCCTGAAACGAGTTCAGGATGACGGGAGGGGCTGAACCCGGGTCGGAAGCCGACGTTCGCTATGCAGTCACATCAGAAAGCGAACATGATTTACGCGCGTCCTTGATCCGCAAATCGCATATAACTCGGACCTGTTGAGGATGCGCCGCGCCCACCCACTCAACACCGCCGACGACCGGATTTCCCTTGCCATTCGCCAGACGGATTTGAAGGCTTTGCCGCCGGGCCCTCGTCGATCCCAGTTCATTGCGTGCTGCCTTGCTGACGCAGAGCGATCCAACCGTTTTGCAGGCCGAAATGCGCCGCTCAGCGCCAAGGACGCCTTCAAGGAAGGGGTCGCTACCGTTCTCTCCATAGATGATCATCAGAGAGGGCGCATTCTGGTCATTGTCTGCGGTCCGCACATCCACGACCACATCCGGCATTACCGGACGCCAGCTTCGTGCGGCCGCAAGCGCGGTCCCGCCCATTAACAACGCGAATATCGGCAAGCCAAAGGCAATCGTGCGTCTCATGATGCATCTCCACAAGGCCTTTGCACCATATTGCAAAGCCGAGTGTCCGCAATGGGGTCCCTCGCGGCAC
Organism: Sphingomonas sp. R647; assembly: GCF_020177055.1. Taxonomy (GTDB): domain Bacteria; phylum Pseudomonadota; class Alphaproteobacteria; order Sphingomonadales; family Sphingomonadaceae; genus Sphingomonas. The sequence continues at coordinate 333,646 of NZ_JAIQXT010000003.1, read as the reverse complement.
GTCCGCTCAGCGACCCCTCACCGCACCACCACCACCGTAACGCCCCCCGGCGGCGGCGGCGCATACCACCCCGCCGGCCGCGAACACCGCTCCCGGCACGCCCGCAACTGCGCCGCGCGCTCGTCCGCCAGCCGGCGCCAGGCTCGCGCCTTGCGAATCATCCGGTCCACCTGCCACTCGGTGCTTTCCCACGCCCCCTCGGCGCACGCGCGGTCGCTCCCGCACATCCGCTTCACCGCATGGTCGATCCGCGCCGCAAGAATATCGATCCCCGCCTCGGTCGACAGGTCCAGCCCCGCCGCAGGAACCGCGATCTGGCGCGTCTCGTACCGCTCGCCCGCCATCGCGGGGCCGGTCAGGACCATCGCCGCCGCCAGCGCGGCCATCAGGTGCATCGGTGTCATCATATCCCTCGTTGCGCGCAACTATAGCGCAATGCGCGCCAGTCGTTAACCAGCGGAGCGCATGCCCAGTCCCGCCATCGGACAGGCATCGCACGAACTTGAGCCGCATTTCGCGTGCCGCATCCGCGCCGACGGAGGCCTAAAATTAACCGCTTCTTCGCGTTCGCCCGTTTAGTTCAGTGATATGACAAGGGGGATCATCACACTGCTGGGGCTCGCGGTCGCGTTGGCGGCGATGCTTGTCTTTCCGGTCGAGGCGCGCCCGCCCGGCTGGAGTGCCGGCACCGCCGGTCGTCCGCTATCCACCTGCATCCGCCGCGCCGCGCCGGGCGACGATGCCCGCGCCATCGCGCGCGATCTCACCGGGTTCGATTGCACCACCCCGCAGCAACAGTTCGGCAGCGGCAATTTCTGGGTCATCTCCGAACCCGTCGGCGAACGCTCGCGCTCGCGCCGCCCGCTCAACGCGCGCATGCTCAGCCTGTGGCAAGGTCAGGTCACGCTTCACGTCCTTTACACCGACGGGCGCATCGAAACGATGTCCGACGACGCCGTCGGCCTGACCAAGCGGATCCAGCTCGGCGCAATCGTTGAATACACCATCCCCCGCCTGCGCGCGCCGGTCGACCGGCTGCTGTGGAAGGTCGAGGGGTCGAGCAACCTCTACGCAGTGGTCCGCAACCCGCGCGTCGCGACCGACGCGGAAAGCAACCGCGCCAATCTGTTCATGACGGCGCTCTATTCCGCATTCGGCGGGCTGTGCATCGCGCTGCTGACCTATAATCTCGCGCTATGGACCACGCTGCGCTACCGGTTCCAGCTGGCCTATGCGGCGATGGTCACCGCGTTGATGGCCTATGCCTTCACCTCCTCGGGTGCGCTCGCATGGGCGATGCCGGACATTTCCAACATCGTTCGCCTGCGGCTAAATTACATGCTGCTTATGCTGACCGCCGCATCGGCGATCTGGTTCGCGCGCACCTTTTTCGAAGAGCATGTATTCGGCCCGCGCATGCGCATGCTGATCCGCATCAGCATCGGCACGCTCATTGCCGCCGGCATCGGCTTCGCCCTGTTCGCGCCGCTCGCGCCAAATCTGGCGCATACCATGTACAACTGGGTGTTCGTCAGCATGTTGCTGCCGATCGTCGCGATCGTCGTGTCGGCGTGGCGACATCGCTCCAATTTCCTGTGGCTGTTCGGCATCGCCTGGGCTGCGCCGATCGCCTCGGGCTCGCTTCGCGTGCTCTCCAGCCTCGGCTTGCTGCCGTGGAGCTTCTGGCTCGACAATTCGACATTGCTGGCGATGGCGGCAGAGGCGTTGCTGTCGTCGATCGCCATCACCTACCGCATCCGCCTGCTCAGCCGCGAGCGCGACGCGGCGCTCGCCGCCGAAACGGTCGCGCGTCGCCTCGCCGATCTCGATCCGCTCACCGGCCTGCTCAACCGCCGCGCCTTCCTCGGCCATGCGATCGGGCGCAGCGGGCCACAGACGCTGCTGATCCTCGACCTCGACCGCTTCAAGCAGGTCAACGACACGATCGGCCATGACGGCGGCGACGAAGTGCTGCGCACCGTCGCCCGCACATTGCGCACGCTTGCCCCCGAAACCGGCCTGATCGCGCGCATTGGCGGCGAGGAGTTCGCCTTGCTCTGCCATGCCGACCAGCCGGTCGATCCCGACACCCTGCTTGCCCGGCTGCGCGCAACGCGCATGCCCTATGACCTGCGCGTCACGGCCAGCATCGGCAGCGCGCACGGCCCGATCGCCAATGAACGCGAGTGGAAAGCACTCTACCGCGCCGCCGATCAGGCGCTGTTCGACGCGAAGTCCGCCGGCCGCGACCGCGCCAAGACCGCGCTGGCCGCCTGACCGCAAATTCAGATGTCGTTCATTTGCGATTTGGTTTACAGCCGCTCCATCGGGAGGGCATGATGGACCAGTTGAACAAGCGCAGGATCATTCTGGCCGCCGGCGCCGCCGCGCTGCTGATGACCGCCGCGACGGTCCATCCGACTGCCGAGTTCGAGATCCTGACCCACGAACTTACCGACAAGACCCCGCGCAAATTCCAGGCCGCGGTCGACACCGGCGTGCTCGCCGTCTCCGTGATCTACACCTGGACCGAACGCTCGCTCCGCTGACCCACATGGCCCGACTTGCGTTTCGCCGGACCTTGCTTACACTCGTGTAAATGAACGATCCCGAGCACGCCTGGCGCACTAGCTATCGTCATCCCGGTCCATGGGACCAGATTCTGCCCCCGCTTTCCATGGTCGATGCGTTCGAGGAATCGGCGCGGCGCAAGGGCGATGCCCCGCTGCTCGACTTTCTTGGCCGCCACTACAGCTTCGCCGAAACGCTCGACGGCGCCAATCGCGTCGCCTGCGGCCTGAAGGCACTGGGCTATGGCCCGGGCGACCGCATCGGCCTGTTCCTGCCCAACGTCCCCCACTATGTCGCGGCCTATTACGGCATCCTCAAGCTCGGCGCGACGGTGGTCAATTTCTCGCCGCTCTACAGCGTCGATGAACTCGCCGCGCAGGTCGCCGACAGCGGTACGCGCCTGCTGTTCACGCTCAGCGCCACCGCCCTGCTCCCAACCGCCCTCAAGGTGCTGGACAAGAGCGGTCTCGAACGCCTGATTGTCGGATCGGTCGCCGGCGCGCTGCCCACCACCAAGTCGATCCTCTACCGCCTGTTCAAGGGCAAGGAGGTCGCGGCCAAACCCAACGACCCGCGCGTCACCGCCTTCTCACAACTCATCGCCAATGACGGCGCGTGCGTCGCGGCACCGATCGATCCCGACACCCAGCTCGCGCTGATCCAGTATACCGGCGGCACCACCGGCGTGCCCAAGGGCGCGATGCTGACCCACCAGAACCTCTCCGCCAATGCCCGGCAGGTGGCAAAGCTCGACCCCGATCTTGGCTCCAGCTTCGACCGCGTGCTCGGCGTGCTCCCCTTCTTCCACGTCTTCGCCAACACCTGCGTCCTCAACCGCACCATCCTGACCGGTGGCGAGATCGTGATGCTCCCGCGCTTCGACGCGGCCCAGGCGCTGGCGGCGATCAACCGCACCAAACCGACCGCCCTCCCCGGCGTGCCGACGATGTTCCAGGCGCTGATCGACCACCCGCACTCGAAATCGACCGACTGGTCGAGCCTCAAATACTGCATCTCCGGCGGCGCGCCCCTGCCCGCCGAGCTCAAGAAGCGGTTCGAGGCCGAGACCGGCGCGACGCTGATCGAAGGCTATGGCCTATCCGAAAGCTCGGGCGTCGTCTCCGCCAACCCCTATCGCGGCGAGGGCAAGTCCTGCACCATCGGCCAGCCGATCGTCGCCACCCGCGTGCGGCTGGTCGACAAGGAAGACCCTTCACACGACGCGCCGCAGGGCGAACCGGGCGAGATCGTCTTGGCCGGCCCACAGATCATGGCCGGATATTGGGACCGCCCGGAAACCGACGACACCACCTTCTGCCACGACGCCGCCGGCACCCGCTGGCTGCGCACCGGCGATGTCGGCCAGATCGACGCAGACGGCTTCATCCGCATCGTCGATCGCCTCAAGGACATGATCTCGGTCGGCGGGTTCAAGGTCTTCCCGAAACACGTCGAGGACGTCCTCTACCGCCACCCCGCGATCAAGGAAGTGCTGGTCGTCGGCATGCCCGACCCCCGCATGGGCGAAGTCCCCCGCGCCTATGTCGCGCTGAACGAGGATGCCGATCCGGTGACCGGCGACGACCTGCGCACCTGGCTCAACCCGCAAGTCGGCAAGCACGAGCGCGTCGACGCGGTGGTGGTGCGCGAGAAACTGCCCAAAACGATGATCGGCAAGCTGAGCCGTAAGGATTTGCTGCTAGAAATCGCGGCGGAGGCGGCGGGGGCTTAGTCGCGTAACGGAATGTTCGATACGAACAATCGTCTCTGTGGATCATCGATACCTGCACCCACTAACAGGTTATGTAGCGAATGATAAACAGGTAGAGGATGCGCCGTAGGCCCGATTATCAGGCGATTGACTAGCGCCTTCGGGTCAATCCCGTGCACGCCCTTTTCCGCATTATCTTCAAGGGCAATCTTGACGACCTCTTGCGGAACGCCGTTGATAATCTCGTTGTCTTTCCGTAGCCAGCTCGATGTGCCGTCGAGTATAGGTGAATGGAAAATTCGCCACTCTCGCTCTTCACTAAATCCGGGATGCTTAGTGCAGAGTGCGAACACTCGAAATGCGTACTTAAGCAAGAACAGGAGAGTGTCAGGTGGAGCAGCACATAACCGGGCCTCATTAGCAATGAGCTTCGCCGTCCAATCACTAAACCACGAGGCAAATTCGGGTACACCAAGATAGCGGACGGGTGCCGAATACACTTTCAATTCGTCTGTTTCAGCGGTGAAGATCGTTGGATTCAATACCAGCGCCACGCCGCACCTACCACCATAGGCACGCCACATCGAAAGGCGGCCAAACTCGTCCTCCGAATCATCGTGCTCCGAAAGCGACATCATAAAGGTGGCGACGCGCAACCCCTCCGTATCGGCGTCGAACGAGCGCTCCAACTCGAACCGAAGGTCTGGAAGCGCGCGGTCGAGCCAAGCCTTGAACCGCTCACCGCCCTCTGACCTCCAGCCAGCATACAAGCATTCGAGACCATGCTGGATTTCCGAGAAATCATTCATCAGCAGCGCATTTCGCAGCCAAACTTCTCGGCCAGAAATGATCCGAGCGGCTGCCTCAGCGCTGGTATAGTGAACCACTCGGCCTCCAGCTAACAATCGCTGGTGAGCCTGTTGCATGTCCTCAAAGAATAGCGCGGCGATCTCTTCATTCGTCATTACCCGAGGAGAGCGTCAAATCGTGCAAAACTCAACGATCTTTCTCGGACGTATCAAAACACGCCCTCAATCCCCCCGCATCTCAGCCTTCAAGTTCATAAACTCATGCAGCCCCCATGGCCCCAGCTCGCGGCCATGGCCCGACAGCTTCACCCCGCCGAACGGCGCGCCCGGCACAGACGCGAGCATCTGGTTCACCGCGGTCATCCCCGCCGCGATATCGCGCACCAGCCGCGCCTGCTCGTCGGCATCGTTGGTCCACACGCTCGACCCCAGCCCATAGGGCACATCGTTCGCCAGCCGGATCGCGTCATCGACCGACCCCGCCCGGAACAGCATCGCGACGGGTCCGAAAATCTCCTCCTTCGCGAACTCCGCCTCTGGATCGACATCGGTCAGCACGCCTGCCCGCATCCACGCGCCATCGCGGTCGATCTTCTCGCCCCCGTGCAGCACCGCGCCCGCCGCCACCGCCCGCTCCAGTTGCTCCAGCACCGTGTCGCGCTGCTCGACGCTCGACAGCGGGCCCATTTCGACCCCGTCTTCCATCGGATCGCCGATCTTCACCGCCTCCATCGCGGCGACGAACTTCTCCGCAAACGCATCGTACACATCGGCATGCACGATCATCCGCTTGGCACAGATGCAGCTCTGCCCGGCATTCTGGACCCGCGCCTTGACCGCCGTCTTCACCGCCGCATCCAGATCGGCCGACGGCATCACGACGAACGGGTCCGACCCGCCCAGCTCCAGCACGACCTTCTTGAGCGCCCGCCCCGCCGCCTCCGCGACCTTGGCCCCCGCCCCCTCGCTTCCGGTCAGCGTCACCGCGACCACGCGCTTGTCGGCGATGATCCGCGACACCTTGTCCGACTTGATCGGCAAATTCTGGAACAGCCCGTCCGGCGCCCCCGCCGCGCTCACCATCTGCTGGATCAGCGCCGCGCACCCCTGTGTCAGCGAGGCATGCTTCAACAACCCGACATTGCCCGCCAGGATCGTCGGCGCGAGCCAGCGCACCGCCTGCCAATACGGAAAATTCCACGGCATGATCGCGAGGATCGGCCCGAGCGGCAGCCAGTGCATCACCACCCGCCCGGTCGTCAGCGCGATCTCCTCGCCCTTCAGAAAGCCCGGCCCATGCTCGGCATAGTAGCGGAAGCCCGCGACGCATTTCTCGACCTCCGCCACCGCCGACGCCAGCGTCTTGCCCATCTCGCGCACCGCGGTTGCCGCAAGGTGGTCCTTCCCAGCCTCGAACCGGTCGGCAATCGCGTTCAGCAACGCCACGCGCCGCTCGATCGGACCGACCCGCCACGACGCAAACGCCGCATCCGCGCGCACCAGCGCCGCCTCGATCCCATCGCCGTCCAGTTCCTCGAACGTCTCGCCCGTTTCGCCCGTCGCCGGATTGATGCTGGTAAACATGCGCGCACTCCTTTGCAGGGCATATGGGAACGCTGGGGCAATCGCGGGAGGTTGAATTGGTTCCGCCGCCATCGCATAGCATCGCCATGACCGACCAGATCGACATCGCCGCCCTGTCCTTTGAGGATGCCCTTCGCGAACTCGAGCGGATCGTCGGACAGCTCGAAACCGGCGACGTCCCGCTCGATCAGGCGATCACTTTGTACGAGCGCGGCGACGCGCTCCGCCGCCAGTGTCAGGCCCGCCTCGACGCGGCGCAGGCGCGGATCGAACAGGTGCGCGCCGACGCCAGCGGCAACGTCACCGGCACCACCCCCTTCGCAGCAGGATGAGCGCGGACGTGGCCGACGCCAGCCAGACCCTCGAAACCGCGCTGCGCGATGTCGCGGCAGAGATCGACCGTCAGTTCGACCATTTCCTCGCCGTCCCAGCCGATCCGCGCGCCAAGCTCTATGAAGCGATGCGCCACGCCGCGATCGGCGGCGGCAAGCGGCTGCGCCCGCTGCTGACCTTCGCGACGGCGCAATTGTTCGCGGTCGACCGCCGCTGCACCGCGCGCGTCGCCACCGCGATCGAGGCGATCCATGTCTATTCGCTGATCCATGACGATCTGCCGGCGATGGACGATGACGATATGCGCCGCGGCAAGCCGACGGTGCACAAGGCATTCGATGAGGCGACCGCGATCCTCGCCGGCGACTGCCTCCACGCGCTCGCCTTCGAAATCCTCGCCGATCCCGACACCCATGCCGACCCGTTCGTCCGCGCCGAACTGATCGCCGATCTGGCGCAGGCGTCCGGCCCGTCGGGCATGGCGGGCGGGCAGATGATGGATCTGGTCGCCGAAAATACCAGCTTCGACCTCGCCACCGTCACCCGGTGCCAGGCGCTCAAGACCGGCGCGCTGATCGCCTGCTCGGTCGAGGCCGGCGCGATCCTCGGCCGCTTGCCACCCGAAGGCCGCACCGGCCTGCGCGGCTATGCCCGCGACATCGGCCTCGCCTTCCAGATCGCCGACGACATTCTGGACGTCGAGGGCGACCAGGACGCGGTCGGCAAGCAACTGCGGAAGGACGAAGCGGCGGGCAAGGAAACCTTCCTCTCGCTGCTCGGCATCGACCGCGCGCGCGAACAGGCGCGGATGCTGGTCGATCAGGCGATCGAACATCTCCACAGCTACGGCCCCGAAGCCGACCTCCTGCGCGCCATCGCCCGCTTTGTGCTGGAACGCGACCGCTGATCTGCCCGCTCACCCGATAGGGAGCTGAAACCATGACCACCCGCACCGGCGTCTACCCCGGCACCTTCGATCCGATCACGCTCGGCCATATGGACATCATCCGGCGCGGCGCGAAGCTGGTTGATCGGCTCGTCATCGGCGTCACCACCAACCCGTCGAAAAACCCGATGTTCACGGTCGAGGAGCGGATGGAGATGGTGCGGCGCGAGGTCGCGGACCTCGACGGCGAGATTCACGTCGTCAGCTTCGATTCGCTGCTGATGGACTTTGCCGAGCGTGAGGGCGCGAGCATGATCGTCCGCGGCCTGCGCGCCGTCGCCGATTTCGAGTACGAATATCAGATGGCCGGGATGAACCAGCAATTGAACGGCCGGATCGAAACCGTCTTCCTGATGGCCGATGTCTCGCTCCAGCCGATCGCCAGCCGCCTGGTCAAGGAAATCGCCCTGTTCGGCGGCGAAATCCGCAAATTCGTCCCCGCGACCGTGCGTGACGAGGTTGTGGCGCGGGTCGAAAAGATCGGCCGCAAGGGCAGCTGATCCCGCCCGCCGCATTCACTTTGCTGCAAGCCGCGATTTGCTCTAAGCCGCTTCCGTTCCAGAATCCGGTGGGGATATCGATGCGTTTTGTTGCCCTGTGTGTTGCCCTGCTCGGCTCGCTGTTCGCGATGCCAGCCACCGCCCAGCATGTTCCGCCCCCGCCCGGTCGCGCCGCGCCTCCCGCGACGACCGACAAAGAGAATCTGTGGGTTCTCGACCTGTCGACCGGTGGCCGCGTCACCATCTGGCTGCGCCCCGATGTTGCGCCCAAGGCGGTCGAGCGGATCAAGGAGCTGACCCGCAAGCGCTTCTATGACGGCCTGATCTTCCACCGCGTGATCGACGGCTTCATGGCGCAGGGCGGCGATCCCAAGGGCGACGGCACCGGCGGCAGCGAGCTGCCCGACCTGCCCAAGGAGTTCAACTATCTCCCGCATGTGCGCGGCGCGGTCGCCGCGGCGCGCGCGGAGGATGAGAACAGCGCGAACAGCCAGTTCTTCATCATGCTGGCCCCGCGCCTTCAGCTCGACCAGAAATACACCGTGTTCGGCCGCGTGCTTGAAGGCATGCAATATGTCGACGCGATCCCGCGCGGCGAACCGCCGGCGGAACCCGCCCGCGTCGTCCGCGCCTACATCGCCGCTGACAATCCCCCGGCCTATGCGCCCGTAGCGGCGGCCCCGGTGGAAACCCCGGCAGCGCTTCCCGCCGGCCCGGGCAAGTGAATCCAGATCCTCCCCGGAACGGGGAGGATTGAGACACAAGCATGAACGTCGACCTGTTCGATTTCGACCTGCCGCCCGAGCGGATTGCCCTGCGCCCGGCAAGTCCCCGCGACTCGGCGCGTCTGCTGCTGCTCGACGGGCAAGCGACCGAAGACCGCAGCGTCGCCGACCTGCCCGTCCTGCTGAGGGCGGGCGACATGCTGGTATTCAACGACACCCGCGTCATCCCCGCCCAGCTTGAAGGCAAACGGGGCGAGGCAAAAATCGGCGCCACGCTGCACAAGCGTGAAGGGCCGCGCCACTGGGTCGCCTTCATCCGCAACGCCAAGCGCCTGAAGCCCGACGACAGCATCGACTTCGGCAACGGGGTCACCGCGATTGCCGAGGCACGGCATGACGATGGCAGCTTCACTTTGTTCTTCCCCGGCGACGAGCCGGTCGAACTGCTGCTCGAACGCGCCGGCCGCATGCCGCTCCCGCCCTATATCGCCGCCAAGCGCCCGACCGACGCGCGCGACGCCGACGATTACCAGACGATGTTCGCCAACGAACCTGGCGCCGTCGCCGCGCCGACTGCCGCGCTGCACTTTACGCCGGAACTGATGGCCGCGCTCGACGCCGCCGGGATCGGCCACACCACGCTGACGCTGCATGTCGGGGCGGGCACCTTCCTGCCGGTGAAGGCCGACGACACCGAAGACCACAAGATGCACGCCGAATGGGGCCGCATCGACGCCGCCACCGCCGACCGCCTCAACGCCGTCCGCGCCGCCGGCGGTCGGGTGATCGCCGTCGGCACCACCAGCCTGCGCCTGATCGAAAGCGCCGCAGGTGAGGACAATGTGATCCGCCCGTTCGAAGGCGACACCGCGATCTTTATCACCCCCGGCTACCGCTTCCGCGGCATCGACGGCCTCGTCACCAACTTTCATCTGCCGCGTTCGACGCTGTTCATGCTGGTCAGCGCATTGATGGGGCTGGAGCGGATGCAGGCCGCCTATGCCCATGCGATCGCATCGGGCTATCGTTTCTACAGCTATGGCGACGCCAGCCTGTTGTTGCCGAAGGACCGCGCATGATCCCTGCTCTCGCCCTGCTCCTCGCAGCGACCCAAACCACGCCCGCCGCACCACCGCCCCAGCCGGGGATGGCGACCCCGATCCCGCTGATGATCGCCGAGCCGGTGGCGATGGCCATCGCCGCGTTCGACGCCGACCAGGACGGCATCGTCACCCGCGCCGAATTCGATGCCGGCGTCCGCCGCAGTTTCGAGGTCAGCGCCAAGGGCCAGCCCGCGATGGGCTATATCGCGTTCGGCGACTGGTCGGAACGCTGGCTGGGTAACCGCAACGCCCTGCCCAGCCCGTTCGAAGTCGACGGCGATGGCGACAACCGCATCACCCTGCCCGAGCTGCAGGCGCGGTTCGATTTGTTCTTCACCCGCTTCGACGCCGACAAGGATGGATCGCTGCGGCGCAGCGAATTGCTGACCGTGCGCACCCTGCCCCAGCCCGGCGCGCGGCCCGAGGACAGCACTAAGGGCCGCCCGCGCAAGCGGTAATCAGGTCCTAGCATATCCTGCCGCACTGCGGCTAAGGTCACTGCAATGCACGGCGCGCACCATCATCACGGCCCGGCCGGGCACGACCATGCGGGGCAAGGCCACGGCCACGCCCACGCGCCCAAGGATTTCGGCCGCGCCTTTGCGATCGGCACCGTCCTCAACCTCGGCTTCGTGCTGGTCGAGGGACTGGCGGGGATCGCGACCGGGTCGATGGCGCTGCTCGCCGATGCCGGGCATAATCTCTCCGACGTCCTCGGACTGCTGATCGCCTGGGGCGGCGCGTCGCTCGCCAAGCGGCCCGCGTCGCGCCGCTTCACTTATGGGTTGAGCAGCTCGACCATCCTCGGCGCGCTCGCCAATGCCGTGCTGCTGCTGTTCGCGGTTGGCGCGATCGCGCTGGAGGCCGTCCAGCGGCTCGGCTCTCCCGCCCCCGTTCCCGGCGCGACGGTGATGATCGTCGCCAGCATCGGCATCGTCATCAACACCGCCACCGCGTTGCTGTTTATGCGCGGCAGCAAGGACGACCTCAACATCCGCGGCGCCTATCTCCACATGGCCGCCGACGCCGCCGTGTCCGCCGCAGTCGTCGTCGGCGGGGCGCTGATCCTGTTCACCGGCAAGGCGTGGATAGACCCGGCGCTCAGCCTGCTGATCGTCGTCGTGATCCTGTGGAGCACCTGGGGCCTGCTGCGCGATTCGGTGGTGATGGCGCTCCACGCCGTCCCGCCGGGGATCGATGCCGAGAAGGTCGAGCAAACGCTGGCGACGCTGCCGGGCGTAACGCGCGTCCATGACCTGCATATCTGGCCGATGAGCACAACCCAGGTCGCGCTGACCGCGCATCTCCAGATGCCCGACGGGCATCCCGGCGACGCCTTCCTCAACGATACCCAGCACCGCCTCGCGCATGATTTCGGCATCCAGCACATGACGCTTCAGATCGAAATCGGCGACGGCGATCCGTGCCGACTGCATGGTGGCCATGGAGCCGGACATGGCTGACCCCGCGCCGCTGCGGCTGGTGATCTTCGATTTCGACGGCACGCTGTCCGACAGCGGTGGCTGGTTCCTGTCGGTCGTCGACCATTTGTCCGACCGCTACAATTTCCGCCGCGTCCTGCCTGAAGAGGTCGAGCCGCTGCGCAAGATGACGTCGCGCGACGTGATCAGCCATCTGCGCATCCCGCGCTGGAAACTGCCCTTCATCGCGCGCTACGTCCGCAAGCTGTTCGGGCGCAACACCGACAAGGTCCATCTGTTCGCCGGCGTCACCGAAATGCTCGCCGCGATCGAGGCGATGGGCATCCCGCTCGCGCTCGTCACCTCGAATAGCGAGGCGAATGCCCGCGCGGTGCTCGGCCCCGAAAATGCCGCGCGGTTCAGCTGGTGGGCATGCGGCGCGTCGCTGTTCGGCAAGGCACCCAAATTCCGCTCGGTCCTGAAGCAAAGCGGCATCCCCGCCGCACAGATCATCTCGCTCGGCGACGAAACGCGCGACATCGACGCCGCGCGCGAAGTCGGCATCCGCGCCGCCGCGGTGCTATGGGGCTATGCCGAGCCCGAGGCGTTCGCCCACCTCAACCCCGACCTCGCCTTCGCGACCCCCGGCGATGTCGTCGCCTATGTCGCCCGCTCAGCCAAGATGGACCGCCAGCCATAAGGTCGGCTCACCCGGATCGGTCCGGGTCACCCAGTGACGCACGCCGCCGGGGATGAAGAGGTAATCGCCGGGCGCCAGCGACACCTCCGCCTGCTCCTCGATCCGCAGCGCCGCACTCCCGCGCAGCACCACCACCCACTCATCGGCATCCTGCATGAACGGCGCATCCTCCGGCGTCGCCTGCCCATGCGACACGATCCGCTCGATCCGCACCCCGCCGCGCTCCAGCAACGGGGTGAACACCTCCCCGTCCCGCGCATCGGGTAACGGCGCGAAGAGATTGCCGCCTGTTTCAGCCATTGCCATTGCCCCCTCAACATCGCATCGGACGGTCATGTCCCGTTTCACCTTCACCATCCACGCCACCGACGGCAAGGCGCGCACCGGCACCATCGCGATGCAGCGCGGCGAAATCCGCACCCCCGCCTTCATGCCGGTCGGCACCGCCGCCACGGTAAAGGCGATGAAGCCGCAGGATGTGCGCGCATCGGGGGCCGACATCATCCTGGGCAACACCTACCACCTCATGCTGCGCCCGACAGCCGAGCGCGTCGATCGCCTCGGCGGCCTGCACAAGTTTATGGGTTGGGACCGCCCGATCCTCACCGACAGCGGCGGCTATCAGGTGATGAGCCTGTCCGACCTCACCAAGCGCAGCGAGGACGGCATCATCTTCAAGTCGCACCTCGACGGCTCGCGCCATTTGCTCAGCCCCGAACGCTCGATCGAGATCCAGCGGCTGCTTGGATCGAACATCGTCATGGCGTTCGACGAGCTGGTCCCGACCACTTCGACGCGGGAGGTTCAGGCGGCGGCGATGGAACGCTCGATGCGCTGGGCGAAACGCAGCCGCGATGCGTTCGATTCGGGCGGCGACCATGCCGCCAACAACGCGATCTTCGGCATCCAGCAGGGCGCGCTCGACGAGGGCATGCGCAAGGCCAGCGCCGACGCACTGCTCGACATCGGCTTCGACGGCTATGCCGTGGGCGGCCTCGCGGTCGGTGAGGGACAGGAGGCGATGTTCGGCTGCCTCGACTACGCCCCCGGCCAGCTCGACGCAACCAAGCCGCGCTACCTGATGGGCGTCGGCAAACCCGACGACATTGTCGGCGCGGTCGAGCGTGGGATCGACATGTTCGACTGCGTCCTCCCCACCCGCTCGGGCCGCACCGGTCAGGCGTTCACCCGCAACGGCCCGATCAACATCCGCAACGCCAAATTCGCCGAAGATCAGAGCCCGCTCGACCCCGACTCGCCCGTCGCCGGGTGGAGCAAAGCCTATCTCCACCACCTCGTCCGCTCGGGCGAGATTCTCGGCGCGATGCTGATGACCGAACATAATCTGTGGTTCTATCAGCGGCTGATGGCCGACCTGCGCGCCGCGATTGCGGAAGGGCGGCTGACCGCCTTCGCCAATGAGTTCCGCGCAGCATATTATGGCAGCCGCGACTGATTGCACCGGCCCCGCCCCTGTCCTACTCCTGTGCCACCAAGGAGTATCCAGTGACCGACAAGACCGACGCCACCGACGAAATCGCCAACGAAATCACCGCCGCCGCCCGCCAGGCGCGCGAGATTGCCGAGCGCGCGGAAGGCACGCCCATGCCCGGCGATGCAAAGAAATGGCCGCTCGCGAAGATCGGCATCGGCATCGGCTCCGCCGCGCTCGCCGCCGCGGTCATCTACGCCGCGCGCAGCCGCAAGAAAGACTGATTATCCTCCCTCCCGACCGGAGACCCAAATGCGCCTGACCCGCACCGCGCTGTACCTCAGTGCCGCCCTGCTCCCCTTCGCCGCGCACGCACAGCAGGCGGCTCCCGCCCCCGCCGCGCAGCAGCAGATCGCCGTCGCTCCGCTCAACTTCACCGAGCGGACTTTGCCCAACGGCCTCAAAGTCTATGCGATCCGCGACACCAGCACCGCGAACGTCTCGGTCCAGGTCTGGTACGATGTCGGCAGCAAGGACGATCCTGCGGGCAAGTCCGGCTTTGCCCACATGTTCGAACATCTGATGTTCAAGGGCACGAAGAACCTGGTCGATGAGCAGATGGACCGCCTGACCGAGGATGTCGGCGGCTACAACAACGCCTCGACCGCGTCGGACTATACCAACTATTTCGAGGTGGTCCCGGCCAACCACCTCGAGCGCCTGCTGTTCGCCGAAGCCGACCGCATGGCGAGCCTCGTCGTCGACGAGAAGGTCTTCGCCTCCGAACGCGATGTCGTGAAGGAAGAACTGCGCAGCCGCGTGCTCGCCCAGCCCTATGGCAAGCTGTTCTACGTCTATTTTCCCAACATCAGCTATGCGGTCCACCCCTATGCCCGCCCGGGCATCGGCAGCATCGAGGATCTCGACGCGGCGACGATCGGCGACATCCGCGCATTCCACGCCACCTATTACCGCCCCGACAACGCCGTGCTCGTCGTCGCAGGTAATTTCGACCCGGCCCAGCTCGACAAATGGGTAGACAATTACTTCGCGCCGATCGCCAAGCCCAACCGCCCGATCCCGCGCGTCACCGTCGCCGAACCGCCGCGTACAACCGCGGTGCGCAAGACGGTCTACGAAGCCAACACCCCGCTCCCTGCGGTGCTGCTGAGCTACCAGCTCCCAGCCGATAACCACCCCGACATCGCCGCCCTCACCGTCCTCAACGGCATCCTGTCGGGCGGCGAGAATTCGCGGCTCTACCGCAACCTCGTCTATCGCGATCAGCTGGCGGCACAGGCCAGCACCTTCCTCGATTCGCGCCAGTCGACCGGCGCCTATGCGATGTACGCGATCCTCGCCGGCGGAAAGTCGGCCGAGGACGGTGAAAAGGCGATGCGCCGCGAAATCGCGGAACTGCGCGACACGCCGGTCAGCGCCGCCGAACTGGCCGAGGCGAAGAACGAGATCCTGACCAGCGCGCTCAAGAGCCGCGAAACGGCGGAGGGCAAGGCATCGACCCTCGCCGCGTCGATCATCGTCAGCCGCGATCCCAAGGCGGCGGACCAGCAACTCTCCGCCATCGCCCGCGTCACCGCCGCCGACATCCAGCGCGTCGCGCGCCAGTATCTGGGCGACAACCAGTCCGCCGCGATCGTCTACCTCCCCGATGCAATGGCGCAGGGGGCCAAGGGCGATACCGTCGGCATCGCCGACACGGTCAAGGTCGCGCCACTGGTCGCGCCGAAGGACATCGTGATCCACACCGCTGCGAGCGCCGAAACCCGCGTCCCCGTCCCCGCCCCCGGAGCGCCCGTCTCGCCGACCATCCCCAATGCGGTGGAAACGAAGCTCGCCAACGGCATGCGCGTGATCGTGGTGGAAAAGCGTGACCTCCCGATCGTCACCGCCACCGTCGTCGCCCCGGCGGGCGGTGCGAGTGATCCGGCGGGCAAGGCCGGCACCGCCGCACTCGCCGCAGCGTTGCTGACCAAGGGCACCACCACCCGCTCGGCCGAACAGATCGCGCAGCAGATTGAATCGCTCGGCGGTTCGATCGGTGCCGGGGCCGACTGGGACGCCGCCTTCGCGACCGTCACGGTCAAGGCTGATCAGGTCGCACCCGCGCTCACCGTCCTCGCCGATGTCGCGCGCAACCCGGCCTTCGCGCAGGAAGAGCTCGACCGCGCGCGCAAGCAGACCGTCGATGGCGTCACCGTCCAGCTCAAGGATCCCGCTGCGCTGGCCGGCATCGCCGCCAGCCGCGCGGTGTTCGGCGACCGCGCCTATGGCAATCTGCTGTCGGGCACCCCGACCTCGCTGCCGCGCATCACCCGCGAGAGCATCGTCACCGCCTATTCACGCGCGTGGAATCCCGACCAGTCGGCGCTCGTCGTGGTCGGCGACATCGCGACCAAGGATGCGACGGCGCTGGCGCAACAGCTGTTCGGCGACTGGAAGCGCGGGAACCTCACCGTGGTTGCCGCGCCGGTCGCCGCCGCGCCCAAGCCGCGCGTGATCGTCGTCGACCTGCCCGAAGCGGGTCAGGCCGGCGTCGTCGTCGCGCGTCCGGGCATCGCGCGCTCCGACAAGGATTTCTACGCGGCACAGGTCGCCAACGCTACGCTCGGCGTTGGCTTCACCTCGCGCCTCAACCGCGAAATCCGCATCAAGCGCGGCCTCGCTTATGGCGCGGGTAGCAGCGTCGATGCGCGCCGCTCACCCGGCATCGTCTCGGCCTCGACCCAGACCAAGAACGCCTCCGCGCCAGAGGTGGTCAAGCTGATCGCCGAGGAGATGACCAAGCTCGGCGCCGCCCCCGTCCCCGGTGCCGAACTCGATTCGCGCAAGGCGGTGCTGATCGGCAACTTCGGCCGCCGCATCGAACGCACCGACGGCATCGCCGGCGCGCTCGCCGACTATGTCGCCGACGGCGTCCCGCTCGGCACGCTGCAGAGCTACATCCCGTCGATCCAGAGCGTCGATCCGGCGGCGGTGCAGGCCGCAGCCAAGAAGGTGCTCGAGCCCGCCAGCGCCAGCATCGTCGTGGTCGGCGACGCCAAGACCTTCGTCGACGAACTGCGCAAGACCTACCCCCAGCTGGAGGTCATCCCGGCCAGCGCGCTCAACCTCGACAGCGCGACGTTGAAGTGATCGGCGCGGCGGTCCTGCTCGGCGTTGCCGGACAGGCCGCCGCTCCCCCGGCGGCCCCACCGCCGGCGGGCTGGCGCGAGGCGATGGTCCGGCACGACACCGCGCGCCGGATCGCTGCCGACCTTCCTACAGAGCCGCGCCGCTTTCGGTTCCAGTGCAGCGTCGCGCAGGTTGTCCGCCGCCCCTATCAGTGGGTGCCCCCGAAATGCATCGAGGCTCGGGAGCGTCCTGTCACCGATCCGGAGCGCTTCGCCGAACTGGCACGAGTAGAGGCTGCCGCGCCCGAAGCGACGGCGGACGACCGGCTACGCCGCACTGCTTGGCTGCGCGTGATGCTGCTTCGCGCGTCGGCGGAGCCCACGAGCGAGCAGTTCAGGACCTTCTTTTTCGATGAGGCAGTGGCTGCGACGGACCTGCCGCCCCCTCCTCTTTCAAGCGGTGAGGCTCTACGATCCGACATTGTCTTCGCGGTCAAACCTCGATTGATCGAATATCCAAGGCAGGCGCTGCGCGCTTTCGCGCAGGGGCAAGTCGATCTTCGATGCACAGTGATTGGCGGAGGACGGCTGCATTGCGAAAGCATGACGCCTTATCTGCCCGACCCGCTCGTGCGTCCGGACGGCAGCCTTGGCTCACAGGATCGGTTCCACCTCGTTTCCGCCGCTGTTCGCTCCGCACTCTCCGGGATCGTGGCACCGCTCACGACGAATGGGCGGCCAAGTGAAGGCTTGAGCTTCACCTTTTCGGTCAGCTTCCGCATCAACGAGTAGTCCCTAATATTACCTTAACTATCAATCGTTTCACCCCGGGACGCGCCCAAATCCGCAGCAGAATTTAAACCCCCGCCACGCTATGTTGCAGGCTCGGGATTCTCCCGGCGGGACGAACATGCTGCGGCGAATGACACGGGTACAGCTAAGGGGCCTTGCGGCGGCGCTGATTGCGTCGCTGATCGGTGCCGGCTTTTCCGCGCATGCCGGGCTGACCGCGCTGCACGCTTCGCAACAGGGCGCGCGGCTCGCCGGGCCGGAGCCGACCGGCTATGAGGCCGACGATCATTTCCCCGGCGCGGCCTTTTACCAGCTCGCCGATGATGACGGCGCGGCGCAGGCGTCGGGCGCCACCGGCACGGTCGAACTGCCCGACACGCCGGTGCCTGAAGGCGCGGTCGCCGACCCGACGATCCGCCCAGCCCCGCCCTTCGACCTGCGCGGATCGGCGCAGGACAAGGCACGCGCGCTGCAATGCCTGACCACGGCGATCTATTACGAAGCCGCGACCGAGCCAGATGACGGCCAGCGTGCCGTGGCACAGGTGATCCTCAACCGCGCGCGCCACCCGACCTTCCCCGGCACGGTGTGCGGCGTCGTCTATCAGGGGTCGGAAAAATCCGGCTGTCAGTTCAGCTTTGCCTGTGACGGGTCGATGGCGCGCAAGCCGTCGCGCACCCATTGGGACCGCGCCGCGCGGGTCGCTTCGGCGGCGCTGGCGGGCGAAGTCTTCGCGCCCGTAGGCATGGCGACGCATTACCACACCCACGCGGTCACCCCGCGCTGGAACAAGTCGCTGGTGATGACCGGCGTGTTCGGCGCGCATTTCTTCCATCGCTGGAAGGGCTATTGGGGCACCGGCGCCGCCTTCACCCAAAGCTATCGCGGCGGCGAACCCGTCCCCGGCCCCAAGGCGCAGCTCGCGGTCGCGCCCGCGAGCGATGCCGCAACGCCGACTCCGATGCCGACCCCCGTCGCGGCGGTCGGGGCAGTGCAGAAGCCCGGCAACCCGTTGCTCCGCCCCACGCCCTCGGTCCCGATGCCCAGCACCGAACGCCGCGCCCCGCGCCGCGCCGAAGTGGAAAGCGGCGACGTCCTTCCCCGCTATGCCGAGCCGGCGGAGTCGCAAGTGCTCGACCGCTGGAAGGACAGCGGCAAGCCGATTCGGTAAGTGGATAGGACGCCCCAGCTCCGTTTGCCCTGAGCTTGTCGAAGGGCGACATCCGCCCTCACAAAGCGCAGGAGCCGTGCTTCGACGATCTCAGCACAAACGGTGTGAGGCGGGTCATTCAAACCGAAACGGCCCCCGCACCGGGGTGCGAGGGCCGTCATCGTTACAGCTTAGCGCCGAGGCTTAGCGGCGATTCTGCCAGTCGCGCCGCTCCCAGCGGATCTTGCGCGCCAGCACGTCGAAGCGGCGGTCAAGATCGGCCCGCTCAGCGGTCGTCAGGCCGGGGCGGCTCTGACGATAGCGTGCTTCAAGCGAGACGATCCCGCGGAACTCGGCGCGCAGACGGACTGCCTCGGCGCGGGTCAGCTGGCCGCTGCGCACACCCTGGTCGATCCGGCGATCGAGGACCGCCTGACGCTGGTTGATGTTCCACCAACCATTGCCGGCACCCTGATTGTCCTGACGCTCGGCGCGGATCTTGCGCGACAAGGCATCGAAACGACGGTCGAGGTCAGCGCGTTCGGCCATCGTCAGGCCGGGCGCCGAACGGCGATAGCGAATCTCGAGGTCCGCGATGCCGCGGAACTCGGCACGCAGGCGCGCCGCCTCGTTCCGGTTCAGCTGGCCGTTGCGCACGCCTTGGTCGATCCGCTGATCGAGCTGCGTCTGGCGCTGGTTGATATTCTGCCACCCGGCCTGCGCGGTCGCGGCAGGAACGGTGGCGGCGGCGATGCCGAGACCGGCAATCATCAGTGCGAACTTCTTCATCGAACGTCTCCTCTTCAAATTCGTCGCCGCATCGGCGGCTGTGCTCTTTATCGGCAGTGGGTGTCGCAGCGATTTGGCGAGAATGTCGTTATTGTGTCGCGGCGTGTCGCACCTGCGACGGCTCCGTTCATAATCGTTAACACGACCCTAGTGTTCTATCTTGCCAAAACACCTTCAAGGAGCCATCTTGCCGTCATGCTGAACCTTCTCTCGCTCGTCACCGGTGCCGTCGCGCTGCTCATTGCGCTGATCGGCATCCTGCCCATCCCGCTGTTGCCGCTGGTCAACTGGATCGCATTCCCGATCGCAGTCGTCGGCCTCGTCTTCGGCTTGTTGTCGAGCGGCACGGCCGGTCGGAACCTCAACATCGTCGTGCTGGTGATCAGCGGACTGCGCCTGTTCCTGACCGGCGGCCTGATCTGACCTGACGGACACGCCCCGGCCAGATCAGCCGGGGCGCTCCATCACTTGCGTTAGCGGCAGCGCACGTTGCCGCGATCGATTGACGCGCCGAGTGCCGCGCCACCGGCTGCACCGAGCAGCGTGCCAAGCACGTTCGAGCGCCCGTTCGACAGCGTATTGCCCAGCAAACCACCGGCGATCCCGCCAACGATCAGGCCGGTCGTGCCATCATTGCGGCGGCAATAGTAACGCCCGTCGCGCCCGCGATAGATGCGGTCCTGACGGCTCAGGCGGCGCTCCTGATAATACCGGCCGTCCCGATAATATTCGTCGGCATAATAAGCCCGCTGGCCACGCGCCGGGCGATTCCAGTCATAGTTGCGATACTGGCGCCAGTCGCGACGGTCCTCGCGGCGATCCTGGCGCGCGTCGCGCACCTCGCGCTGATATTCGCGCTGGGCGGCACGGCGCTCGGCTGGCGTATCGGCGCGGCGCAGGTCGCGGCGATAGTCACGCTGGGCATCGCGAACTTCTTCGCGATACTCGCGGTTCGTTTCGCGCGGCGACTGCTGAGCCATCGCCGGAACCGGGGCCAGAGCTACCGACGCCAGGATGGCAGCGATCAGAGGGGTACGCATGGAACTTCTCCTGCATCTTGAGTGCCGGGGCTAAACGGCTCGCAGAGACAGGAAGTTGCGTGAACAGAAAACTACCCGGCGTTCATCGCCCGGCCAGATTCACATGCGCGTATCGCCGGGATAGGCAAACAGCAGGTCGGCGTCCGGCGAGGCGGTCAGCACCGCGCTGCCACTGACGCTCAGGCAATCTCCAGCCTGCCACGCGACGCCGTCGACCTCGCCCGTTCCGCGCACCGGCACCAGCCATCCGGTCTCCCCATGCGGCAGGCGAATCATGCGGTCCCCGCCGATCCACCGCTCGAGCACGAATTTCGGCCCCTCGACCAGCAAGGTGCGCCCATGCTCGACGATGCCGGGGCTCGGCTGCGGCACCCATGGCTCGACCACCGCCACATCGATTCCATCCTCAAGATGCAACTCGCGCGGGCGGCCATAGTCGTAGAGGCGATAGGTGGTGTCGCTATTCTGCTGCACCTCGATCAGCGTGATTCCGGCACCGATCGCATGCACCGTGCCCGACGGCGCGTAGAAGAAATCGCCCGCGCGCACCGGCTTCCAGTCGAGCAGGTCAACGATCGACCCATCCTGCGCCGCCGCCCGCAACTTCGCAGTGTCGACCGCTTCGCGCGGCCCGATCGCGATCGTCGAATCAGGCTCGGCATCCAGAACCAGCCAGCACTCATCCTTCCCGCGCGGCAATCCGCGAGCATGCGCGGCAGCGTCGTCGGGATGGACCTGAACCGACAGCTTCTCGCTGGTGAACAGATATTTGATGAGCAGGTCGGGCGCGGAATCATCCGGCGACTGGAACCATACCTCCCCCACCGGCTCGCCATCGGGCGCGGGATCGTCAAAGCCGGGCCACAGCTGGTGGCGGCCCCAGGGCTTTTCGACTCGGTGAATGGCGAGCAGTTGCGCGGGCATCGGTGCTTCCTGAATGAGAATGTCGGCGTCTCGCATCAACGCCCGGATTCTGGCGGTCGATCCCGTTCACCGCAAGCACCCCCAAAAAACATTTCGCCAGCGCGTCAGGCTCGGCTAAGAACCGGCGCAATGCGTATGCTTTCCTCCCGCTCGCTCGTGCTCGGCGCACTGGTTCTGGCCCTTCCGATCGCTGGTTGCGCCAGCGGCGGCGGAAAGCGTGCCGACCTTCCCTATGTCGCGCGCGATGTAGGCACGCTGTACACGACGGCCAAGGACCGGCTCGATCGCGGCCAGTACAAGCTCGCCGCCGCGCTGTTCGATGAGGTTGAGCGTCAGCACCCCTATTCGGTGTGGGCGCGCCGCGCGCAGTTGATGGGCGCCTTCGCTTATTATCTCGACAAGAATTACACCCAGTCGATCCAGTCGGCGCAGCGCTTCCTTGCGGTGCACCCGGGCAACCGCGACGCGCCCTACGCCTATTATCTGATCGCACTCAGCTATTATGAGCAGGTCAGCGACGTGACGCGCGACCAGAAGATCACGCAGCAGGCGCTCGACGCGCTGGGAGAACTCAACCGCCGCTATCCCAACACGCGCTACGCTGCCGACGCGCGGCTCAAGATCGACCTCGTCCGCGACCATCTCGCGGGCAAGGAGATGGAGGTCGGGCGTTACTATCAGGTGCGCGGCCAGTGGCTCGCCTCGATCATCCGTTTCCGCAGCGTGATCGACCAGTATCAGACCACCACGCACACGCCCGAAGCGTTGATGCGCCTGACCGAGAGCTATCTGGCGCTCGGCGTGAAGGACGAGGCGAAGAAGGCGGCGGCCGTGCTCGGTGCCAACTACCCGGGTACCGAATGGTATGAGCGCGCCTATGAGCTGGTGCAGAAGCATGGCGAGGCAGTGCCGGTTCCGGCGCTGGTAACGCCCGCTCCTCCGCCCGCGCGTGACGAAACGCCGGCCCCCGCGCCCGCGACCAACTGACCCCGCGCAGCCTCCAGGCACATCCCCTCTCCCACAGCGGAACAAAAAGGGGTAATGCGGGCGCATGTTGACCGCGCTTTCCATTCGCGACGTGGTGCTGATCGAGGCGCTCGACCTCGATTTCGGTGCCGGCCTCGGCGTGCTCACCGGCGAAACCGGGGCGGGCAAGTCGATCCTGCTCGACTCGCTCGGCCTCGCGCTCGGCGCGCGCGCCGATAGCGGGCTGGTGCGGCAAGGCGCAGCACAGGCCGTGGTGACTGCCAGCTTCGAACCGTCAGACCTCGCTCCGATCGCCGCCCTGCTCGGCGACAGTGGCCTCGACCACGACCCGTCCGAACCACTGACGATCCGCCGCCTGGTCAAGGCCGATGGCGGCAGCCGCGCCTATGTCAACGATCAGCCCGCGTCCGCTGGACTTTTGAGGGAACTCGGCGCGCTGCTGGTCGAGATCCACGGCCAGCATGACGATCGCGGCCTGCTCAACCCGCGCGGCCACCGCGCCTTGCTCGACAGCTTCGCCCGCGCCGATACCGGCGCCGTCGCCTCGGCCCATCGCGCGCTACGTGAAGCCGAAGACGCCCTCGCCGCCGCGCACGCCGAACAGGAAAGCGCAGCGCGCGACCGCGAATGGCTCGAACATGCCGTCGCAGAACTCACCAAACTAGCCCCCGAACCCGGCGAAGAAGCGGTACTGGCCGAGCGTCGCGCGACGATGCAGCGCGGCGAGAAGATCGCGGGCGAGCTTCAGGCGATCGCCGAGCTGATCGACGGGTCGGACGGCGCGCTCACCCGGCTGCGTCAGGCGGCGCGCATCCTTGAGCGAATCGCTGAGGACCACCCCGCGCTCACCGAAGCCCTCGCCGCGCTCGACCGCGCGCTGAACGAAGGCAGCGCGACGCAGGAAGGCATCGACACCGCCGCCGAAGCACTCGCCTTCGACCCCGCCGCGCTGGAGGCGGACGAGGCACGGCTGTTCGAACTGCGCGGCCTCGCCCGCAAGCACCGCGTTCAGCCCGACGACCTCGCCGAGCTGACCGAAACGCTCGCGACACGCCTCGAACGGATCGAGGGCGGCGAGGGTCTGATCGCCCGCCTCACTGCCAATCTTACCGCAGCCGAAAAAGCCTATGTCGCGGCGGCAGAAACGCTCTCGGCGACCCGCACCGCCGCCGCCGCGCGGCTCGACGCAGCGGTCGCCGCTGAACTCGCCCCGCTAAAGCTAGACGCCGCCCGTTTCCGCACCACGGTCGACCCGCTGCCCCGTGACCAATGGTCGGCATCGGGCCGCGACCGCGTGGAGTTCGAAGTCTCGACCAACCCCGGCGCCCCCTTCGCGCCCCTCATCAAGATCGCCTCAGGCGGCGAGCTGTCCCGCTTCATCCTCGCGCTCAAAGTGGCGCTGGCGGAGGAAGGCGGCGCGCGCACGCTGATCTTCGACGAAATCGACCGCGGCGTCGGCGGCGCCGTCGCCAGCGCGATCGGCGAACGCCTCGCGCGCCTGTCGAGCGGCGCCCAGTTGCTGGTCGTCACCCACAGCCCACAGGTCGCGGCGCGCGGTGCGGCGCACCTGCTGATCGCCAAGAGCCATGACGGCCTCGTCACCCGCACCGGCGTGCGCCAGCTCAGCGAAGACGAACGGCGCGAGGAGATCGCCCGGATGCTGTCGGGCGCGCAGGTTACGGATGAGGCGAGGGCACAGGCCGGACGGTTGCTTGAGGCCGCGTAGACCGCTGAAGCGTAGACAACTGCTATCGAAAAGTCCCTGAATCGCCGACTATGGATCCTGATCTGCCCTCGTTGCCTTTTACAGTTTGGCGCAGGCATCGCCGCCAAAGGCCGTTGTCTGGCCGCCTTTAGCCGAAAGGAACTATTGTTTTGATCCCGTGATTGGTTTCACGATCAAAAGTGACATCATAGGCAGCGATGGCCCGAGCAGCGGATTCTGCAGCCGAAGCAGCACCAGCACAGCCAGCGGAATTTATGGCATCGACAACTTCCCGACGTCGAACCCAGGCGTTGCGAATATGCCCATCTTCGTGGGCAATCAGAGATATTAGATAGCGATTGAAATGTTCACGAACCTTTGGCGATACTTTCGGATCGTTTAATCGAGGGATGGTAACAGTAGCGGAGAATGTAATGTCATCCAGACTAGACTCACATTTGCCTTCGCCGTTGTCCCGCCAGCGCCACCGATAATCCCATGCAACAAGGCCATCGACACGCTGGCCATCCGCTTGATCAGTCGGTCGCACCCTGTTGATCGATCGACGGATCGCCGCGGGATCGCGTCCTGAAACTTCATAATAGTTGATAGTGACGCCCGGGATATCGGCGAAAGGCACAGAGACTTCAGCGTCTATCGACCCCGTCGCCTTCGACTGGGGCACGGAGGGGAGGGGCGCTTGGAACAGTCCATAGAGGACGATTAACATCAGCATGTGCGTGATGGTGCCTGAGCAACCAGCGCTCGGCAACGTCTTTCCTCTCGCCGTCGTTAACGCAACTTCCTGATCATGCAGCTTACGATGAGCCGCCACTTTAGAGCGTTTTTCCCCTCATCCGCTGCGGATCACTAAAAGGGCCTTTCAGTCAGTCCGGCGCATTATTTAGGGAAGCGCGTCGCTCGCGCGAGGCCCGCACAGGGGTCGTTTCCCGGCAAACGGCTCTCACGAGCCTACAGCCTAATTGCCTTTGTTCGCGATCAGGTCGATCTCGGTCCCGCCATCGCCGCGGGTCGACAGGAAGACGACATAGGCCGAATCGTCCTTCGCGCGTGTCCCGCCCAGCACATGCTGGCCGTCCTTCAACTGGTGCTCGGCCGAATAGCCGCCGCGGACGGCGCGGGTGTAATACCAGTCGATCATCGTTTGCAGCGGTTGCGGCGTCGAGAAGCTGACGACGCGCAGGGCGCACTGGCCGCCCTCGGCTCCCGCTGCTTCGGTCACGCGGGCCTGCGGATGCAGGGGCATGTCGGCGGGCAGGCGGGCGGCCCAGCCGGCGGAGTAATTCAGCTTTGCCGCGCAGTCGGCAGTGCGGCGGTCCTTTTGGCCCGCGGCGAGGCCGGCCAGCGTCACCGACTTGTCCTGGGCTTCGCAGGCGTCGCACTTGCCCTCGACCGGGGCCGGCGCCTTGAGCAATTCGCCTTCGGCCGGCATCGCGGCCTTGGCTGCGGCGACGGTGTCGGACGGGATCGGCGCGGAATAGGGCTGGCCCGGCGGGCGGATGGCGTCCTTGTTCGATTGCTGGGCAAGCTGCGGATCGACCATGATCTGGTCCTGCAGCGCGCCCATCAGCGCCGGATCGGTGGAATTGCCGCCGATCTCATTGTCGAGCGCATCGACATTGCCCGCCTCGCCCCCGCCACAGGCAGCGAGCGCCAGCGGCATCAGCAGGACGGCAAAATCATTGGCCCGACGGCTCATCATCACGCTCCGCATCCCCGCACAGGCTGCGGGATTTGGGGCGAAGGGATGACAGGCCAGGGTTAAGGAAGCGTTTGCCGGACCTTCACCCCGCCTTGCCGACCCGCGCCTTTTCCGCCGAAATGAACGTATCGATCTGCGCGTCCAGCACATCGAGCGGCACCGCGCCCTGCTCCAGCACCGCGTCGTGGAAGCGCTTAACGTCGAACTCGACCCCCAGCGCCTGCTCTGCCCGTGCGCGCAGTTCGCGGATCCTGATCTCGCCCAGCTTGTAGCCCAGCGCCTGCCCCGGCCAGCTGATATAGCGGTTCACCTCGGCATCGATATTCGCCGCCGACAGCGCGGTGTTGTCGAGCATGAACTGGACCGCCTGTTCCTTAGTCCAGCCCTTGGCATGGATGCCGGTATCGACCACGAGCCGGCACGCGCGCCACATCTCGTAGGACAGCCGCCCCATTTCCTTTTCGGGGGTGTCGTAAATGCCCATCTCGATCCCGATGCGCTCGGAATACAGCCCCCAACCCTCCGTAAACGCGGTGAAATTGGCGAGGTAGCGGCGGAATTTCGACGTCTCCAGCTCCTGCTGCAGCGCGATCTGGTGGTGATGCCCCGGCACCGCCTCATGCGCGGTCAGCGCGGGCAGTTCGTACAGCGGCCGCTGGTCGAGCTTCGAGGTGTTGACGTAATAATGGCCGGCCAGCCCCAGCTCGGGATTGCCCGGACCGTAATAGGCGGTGGTCGTCCCCTCCGCCGTCTCCGCCGGGATGCGCTTGAGGCCATAGGGCAGCCGCGCCATGCGGTTGAAGAAGCCCGGCATCTTGCCGTCGATGTCCTTGGCCTGCACCGCGGCGGCGGCCATCAGCTCCTCGGGCGTCTTGGCATAGTATTTGGGGTTGGTGCGCAGCTCGGCGACGAACGCCTCGCGTGTCGCGAAGCCCGCCTTCTTCGCCACCTCGACCATCTCGGCACGGATGCGCGCGACCTCGTCCAGCCCGATCTTGTGGATCTGCTCCGCCGACAGGTCGGTGGTGGTCAGCTGACGGATGCGGAAGGCATAGTAGCGCGCGCCATCGGGCTGCGCCGAGACGCCGACCGCCTTGGCGCATTTGGGGGCATAGCTGGTGCGGTAAAACGCCGCCGCCTTGGCATAGGCCGGGTTGATTACCTGAGTGACCGTCTTCTTCGCCCGCGCCTGCAGCGCGGCCCATTCGGCGTCGGTTGCATCGACCGGCTTTTTACGGGCGAAGGGCGCGTAGAAGCGCGACTTGGTTGCATCCTGCTGGATCACACCGGTGATCGTCTGTTCGAAGCCGACCAGGCTGACGCAGGGCTGGATATAGCCGCCCTTTACCGCCTGTGCGGTGATCGCGATCAGCGTGTCGTTGGTGGCGGGGAATTGATCCAGCCGATCGAGATAATAGCCATAGTCGGCCTTGCGCCGAAAGGCGGTGCGCTCGCCCTGCCCAGCCGCGCCCTGCCACGGGTTTGAGTAGCTGGTGAACAGGATCGTGCGCTGGCCGAAGCCGTTGCCCTCGATGCTTTCCGCCAGCAGACGGCGCAGGATCGCCTTGTCGGTGCGTTGCGCCGGGGTGAGGCCGGAATCGGGGATGGCATCGAGCCGTTTCAGGAACACCGCCTCCGCCACAGCGCGACGATCCTCGGCCGCGAGGCTGACATCGCCGACCGCGATCGGATCGATGTCGACGCCGACCGAGCGGGCGAAGCCGGGATTCTCCTTGAGCACCCAGTCGAAATGTTCGGCGAGCAGGGTGCGAAAGTCATCCTGCGGTCCGGCGACAGCGGGCGCAGCGGCGAGCGCGGCGGCCAATGCAGCCCCGACAAACGCGCCGCGGACAGCGAAACTTACAGTTTTGCCCCCGTGTACGGGGACAGGTGCGGAGCGGCGAGCGCGTCGCTGGGGGGTGCCGAAAATTGCCATTCCGGGAGGCAAGCAGAGGAAATCCAACATTGCAAGCAGGCTGTGCGGCACCCGATCGAACATCTGCAAATCGGTTTGCGGCGTAAACTTGTTTTCAGGCGGCCGGTGTCTAGATTTGCTCGTGCAGGGAGGTTTGCGATGAAGAATTTCGACATCGGTCAGATCGATGAAATGATCCACGCCCGCATGCGGCTTGGCATCATGGCCTATCTTGCCGATGCCGAAATTGCCGATTTCAACGCGTTGAAGACGCTGCTCCGGGCGACGCAGGGCAATTTGTCGGTGCATCTGCGCAAGCTGGAAGCGGCCGGATATGTCGCGATCGACAAGGGTTTTTCGGGCCGCAAGCCGCTGACCCGCGTGCGCATGACGCCGACCGGGCGCAAGGCGTTTGCGGCCTATATTGAAGCACTGGTCAAACTGATCGCATAAGGAACCTTGCCTCCCGGCGGTCCGTTGCATCCGCAATCGACAGCCCGCTTCTCTCCGGAGACCTGCCCGATGCCGATCTCGTGACCCCTGCCGCCACCCCGCGCCGCACGCTCCGCGCGGTCGATGTGTTCGCCCTGACCGTCGGCATCGTGATCGGCGCCGGCATTTTCCGCACCCCGGCGCTGGTCGCTGGCGTGGCGGGAGACGCGACGACGATGATCCTCGCCTGGGTGGCGGGGGGTGTGCTCTCGATCATCGGCGCACTCTGTTATGCCGAGATGGCGGCAGCCTGGCCGCATATGGGCGGCGATTATCACTTCATCGGGCGCGCATTCGGACAGCGAATCGCGTTCCTCTACGCCTGGGCGCGGCTGGCAGTGATCCAGACCGGATCGCTGGCGTTGCTGGCGTTCATCGTCGGCGATTATCTTCAGATTCTGCTGCCGCTCGGCCCCGCCGGTCCGGCGATCTGGGCAGGGATCGCGGTGGTCGCGGTCAGTGCAATCAACTGGCTGGGCGTGCGATGGGGGACGCAGGCGCAGCGCTGGCTGACGCTGACGGAAGTCATCGGGCTGGTCGCGATCATCGTCGCGGGCTTCTCGCTCGCCCCTGCGGACGCGGTGCCCGCAGCACCGGGCGGCGGAGCGCTGGGATTGGTGATGGTGTTCGTCCTGCTGTCCTATGGCGGGTGGAGCGAGGCGGTTTACGTCTCGGCGGAGATGAAAGATCCGCCGCGCCGGATCGCCGCGATCCTGTGCGCCGCGCTGGCGTTGGTCACCGCGCTCTATGTGCTGGTCAATCTGGCGTTGCTCAACGGACTGGGAATGGCCGGGATGGCGGGCAATGACGCGGTCGCGGCCGAAGTCATGCGCCGCGCATTCGGCCCGGCGGGCGCAGCAGCGATCAGCGCGGCGGTGGCGGTGGCGGCGCTGACCAGTGCAAACGCGACTGCGATCGTCGGCGGACGCACCGCCTGTGCATTGGGGCAGCGGATCAGGCCGTTGCGCTGGCTGGGCCATTGGGATCATCGTCGTGACACGCCGGGCAACGGACTGGTCGCGCAGGGCGGAATCGCACTGCTGCTGGTCGCGCTGGGCGGATTTGCGCGCGACGGGTTTCGCGTTGCGGTCGAGTACACTGCGCCGGTGTTCTGGCTGTTCCTGTTGCTCGCCGGGCTGTCGCTGTTCGTGCTGCGCCGGACCGAGCCGGGTACCCCCCGTCCCTTCCGCGTGCCGCTCTATCCCGTGCTCCCCGGGATCTTTTGTGCGACCACTGCGTATCTGCTTTGGTCGAGCCTCGCTTATACCGGATGGGGCGCGCTCGCTGGCGTCGCGGTTCTGGTCGTCGGCGCGTTGATGCTGTTGGTTGTCACCCCTGAAGAGGAGCTTGCGCCATGAAGCTGTTGATCCTCGCCGTCGCCACTTTCGTCGCCGGAAGCGCGGTCACGCCGCCTGCGGCACCCGTCGCGGTGGCATCCAGCCAAACCCCCGACGTCATCTATGTCCCGACCCCGCCCGCTTTGGTCGAGGCGATGCTGGACATGGTCGAGCTGCGCGATGGCGATGTCCTGTACGACCTCGGCTCGGGCGACGGGCGCATCCCGATCGCCGCCGCCAAGCGCAAACAGGTGCGCGCGGTCGGCATCGACATCGATCCGGCGCGGATCAAGGAGGCGAACGCCAATGCCAAGGCGGCGGGCGTCGCCGGCGAGGTGTCGTTCAAACAGGCGGATCTGTTCACCAGCGACTTCAGCGACGCGACCGTCGTCACCCTCTATCTGCTCGACACGCTGAACGAGAAACTGCGCCCGAAATTGCTCGCCGAGCTGAAGCCGGGGACGCGGATCGTCAGCCACGCCTTCCGCATGGGTGATTGGGAGCCGGAGAAGGAAGAAACGATCGACGGGCGGACGATCTATTACTGGACGGTGCCGGAACGGTAGATGGCGGGCCATGCCAATCCTCCCCCGCCAGGGGGAGGTGGCGCCGAAGGCGACGGAGGGGGAGGACGACTTCGCCCTTTCACCTCTTGCGGCACCCCTTCCTCCCCCTCCGTCAGCTATGCTGACACCTCCCCCTGGCGGGGGAGGATTAGTGACAGTCCTCGGGAATCGACCCGGAGCGGTTTCCGCGCTAGGGCGGCGATATGCATCATCTGTTTCTCGTCATGCTGGGCGGCGCGATCGGCGCCGGCGCGCGGCATCTGGTTGGGCGCGCGGCGCTCGCACTTTGGGGGCCGGGGTTTCCGGTCGGTACGCTCGCGGTCAATGTGATCGGCGGGCTGGCGATGGGTCTGCTCGCGGGCTGGCTCGCGACGCGGGCGAGCGGGGATGAGGCGCTCCGCTATCTGCTCGGCGTCGGCGTGCTTGGCGGCTTCACCACCTTCTCGGCCTTCTCGCTCGAGACCGTGATGATGATCGAGCGCGGCGACTTCGCGACGGCGGTTTTCTACATCCTCGCCTCGGTCGTGCTCGCAATCGGCGCGCTGTTCGCGGGCCTGCAGGTCAGCCGGATGGTGGCGGCATGAGCACCGAGAATGTGCGCCAGTTCACCGTCGCGCTCGACGATGACGGCATCCGGCTCGACCGCTGGTTCAAGCGGCATCTGCCCGACACCAGCTTCAACATCGTCTCGCGCTGGGCACGCACGGGTCAGCTGCGCGTCGATGGCGCGCGCGCGACTCCCGGCGACCGCATCCAGGCGGGCCAGGTGATCCGCGTACCCCCGGCCGACGCGGCGCAGGCTGCGGCGGTGGCGGCAAAGCCCAAAAAGGCGCGTCCGCAGCTGTCGCCCGAGCAGATGGAGTTCGCCGAATCGATGGTGATCCATCGCGATGCGCAGGCGATGGTGATCAACAAGCCGCCGGGCCTCGCGACGCAGGGCGGCACCAAGACGCATGATCATGTCGATCAGCTGCTCGACGGGCTCTATTACGAACTCGATGTGCGGCCGAAGCTGGTTCACCGGCTCGACAAGGATACGTCGGGCGCGCTGGTGCTGGCGCGGACGGCGCGCGCGGCGGCGTATTTCTCGAAGAGCTTTTCGGGGCGCACGGCGCGCAAGACCTATTGGGCCGTGGTCGTCGGCGTGCCGAGCATCGAGGACGGGTTCATCGAACTCCCGATCGGCAAGCAGCCGGGCACCGGCGGCGAGAAGATGCAGGTGGACGAGAAGGAAGGCCAGGCCGCGCGCACCCGCTATCGCGTGATCGACCGCGCCGGCAACCGCGCCGCCTGGGTCGAGCTGCAGCCGCACACCGGCCGCACCCATCAGCTGCGCGTGCACATGGCAGCGATCGGCCACCCGATCGTCGGCGACGGCAAATACGGCATGGCCGAAGCGTTCCTGTCGGGCAGCATCAGCCGCAAGATGCATCTGCACGCCCGCCGCATCCGCATCGACCACCCCGATGGCGGCAAGCTGGACGTGAAGGCGGACCTGCCGACGCATTTCGCGGAGACGTTGGTCCAGCTCGGCTTCAACCTCGAGGATGGCGACAATCTGCCGTCGGACGAAAAGGCGCCGCCGACCAAGGAGCAGGAAAAGGCCTGGGCCAAGGCGCATGCCAAGGCGGTGCGCAAGGAGCGCCGCGGTGAGCGGCAGGGCCGCCGCGACACGACGGTGAAGAAGGCCAAGCCCGGGAAGAAGGACGACAAAAAGGCGGAGAAGAAGGTCGACAAGAAGGTCGACAAGAAGCCCGCGCGGAAGCCGACCAAGAAGCCATGATCCGGCTCGCCGTGTTCGACTGCGACGGCACTCTGGTCGATTCGCAGGCCAATATCTGTCGCGCGATGGAGGCGTGCTTCGTCGCGCACCGGCTCGACCCGCCGACGCGCGAGGATATCCGGCGGATTGTGGGTCTGAGCCTTGTCCCGGCGATCGCGCAGTTGCTGCCCGACGGCGATGATGCGCTGCATGTCGAGATGGCGGAAGCCTATAAGCGCGCATTCCATGCGATGCGGATCGACGCGGCGCTCGATCCCGAGCCGTTGTTCGATGGCGTCGCAGAAGCGATCGAAGCGCTGAGCGATGCCGGCTGGCTGCTTGGCGTGGCCACCGGCAAGTCGGATCGCGGGCTGGCGCTGATCCTGGAGCATCATGGGCTGACCGACCGCTTCGTCACGCTGCAGACCGCCGACCGGCATCCGTCGAAGCCGCATCCGGCGATGCTTCAGGCTGCCATCGCCGAGGCGGGCGGCGATCCGCTGCGCACCGCGATGATCGGCGACACCAGCTATGACATCGCGATGGCGGTCAATGCTGGCACGCATGCGGTCGGGGTTGCGTGGGGCTATCACGAAGCGCATGAATTGCACGCCGCCGGGGCGCATCATGTGACCACGCACGCACGCGAGCTGCCGGCGCTGTTGGAGGCGTTATGACCGAGGATCAGGCCCGCAACCGCTATTTCGCGATGGTGTTCGCGCAGATGATCGCGGTCGCCGGGGCGGTGTTCGGGCTGATCATCATGGGCCGCGCCGAGGATATGCCGATGCGCCTGCTGGGTGCTGCGATCCTGATGTCCGGCCTCTATTGCATCGCCATCGTACCGCGCGCGCTCGCCCGGCGCTGGCGCACGCCGCCGACGGAATAGGATCATGCGACGGTTCTGGAAGCAGGTCGCGCTGGTCGCGGCTGATGGCGGGCATGACGTCCATCTCGACGGCAAGCCGGTGCGCACCCCGGGGCGCGCGCCGCTGACGCTCCCTAATCCGGCGCTGGCGGATGCGGTGGCGGAGGAATGGCGCGGGGTTGGCGAGACGATCGACCCGCGCGCGATGCCGCTCACCGGCCTTGCCAATGCCGCGATCGACCGGATCGCGCCCGATACCGCTGCCTTTGCCACTGGCCTTGCGAAATATGGCGAGAGCGACCTGCTCTGCTACCGCGCCGACCATCCGCTCGAGCTGCAGCTGCGCCAGGCGGCGAGTTGGGACCCGCTGCTCGGCTGGGCGCACGCGCGCTATGGCGCGGCGCTGATCCCGACCACCGGCATCATCCATGTCGCGCAGCCACCCGAGGCAGTGACGGCACTGGCGCAGGCGGTTGCCGCGCGGTCGCCGTTCGAGCTGGCGGGGCTGTCGCCGATCGTTACCGTCACCGGGTCGCTGGTCGCGGCGCTGGCGCTGCTCGAACAGGCCGCCGACCCCGAAGACATCTGGTCCGCCGCCAATCTGGACGAGGACTGGCAGGCCGAACATTGGGGGGACGACCCGCTTGCGCTCAAGGCGCGCGAAGCGCGGCGGGCGGACTATAGTGCGGCGGTCAAGTTCCTGCGCTTGCTTTGATCCCCCATGATGGTAGCGATCCCAGTTGGGGGCGATTTTTCCGCATTTCGGGTCACGAATCCGGCAGATAAAGCGGGCTGATCGATCGACCCAAGGGGGAGCGAGACGGTGTTCGAGGATCTGCTGGTCGATACGTGGCGCGCGCTGGGCGACATCATGGGCGCGCACGGGCCGGCGGTGAACTCCGCGGCGAGCTTTACCCCGACCGACTACAGCATCCATTTCTTCCTGCAGCTTGCCCTTATCATCTTCGCCGCGCGTGTGGTGGGATGGCTGGGGCAGAAGTTCCTCGGCCAGCCACAGGTGGTGGGCGAGATGATCGCGGGTGTCGTGCTCGGCCCGTCGCTGTTCGGGCTGTTCTTCCCCGAGTTGCAGGCGGCGATCTTCCCCAGGGAAACCAAGAACGTCCTGTATGTCGGCGCGCAGTTCGGCGTCGGCCTGTATATGTTTCTGGTCGGCTGCACGCTGCATCTCGACCATTTCAAGACCAAGGCGAAGAGCGCGGCCAGCGTCTCGATCGCGGGCATCGCGACACCGTTCCTGATGGCCGCGCTGATCACCCCGCTGCTGCTGACCGTTCCCGGGCTGTTCGCCGAGGGGATCAGCCAGTGGAGCGCGACGCTGTTCATGGGCGCGTGCATCGCGCTCACCGCCTTCCCGATGCTGGCGCGGATCATCAACGAGCGCGGCCTGGCCAAGACCTCGCTCGGTACCTTGTCGCTGACCGCCGGGGCGTTTGACGACGCGGTGTCGTGGTGCGTGCTCGCAATCGTACTCGCGACGTTCGGCGGCGGTCCCGGCATCGCGGTGATCGCGATCGTCGGGGGCGTCGGCTATGCGCTGTTCATGGCGATCTTCGGCAAACGCCTGCTCGCGCCGCTGGGCCGCGCGGTCGAGGCGCGGGGCGAGATGAGCAACACGGTGCTCGCGATCACGCTGATCCTGTTCTGCCTGTCCGCGTTCCTGATGGACGCGATCGGCATCCATGCGGTGTTCGGCGGCTTCCTGCTCGGCGCATTCATGCCGCGCGGGCTGTTCGTCGATGAGCTCAAGCGCAAGGTCGAGCCGCTGGCGGTAGTGATGCTGTTGCCGATGTTCTTTACCTATTCGGGGCTGAACACGCGGATGGACATGGTCAACAGCCTGCCGCTGTTCGCCATTGCGCTCGGCATTCTTGCGGTGTCGATTCTGGCCAAGTTCGGCGCGTGCTGGGCCGCGGCGCGGCTGTCGGGAGAGGATAACCGCACCGCGCTGGGCATCGGTGCGCTGATGAACTCGCGCGGGCTGATGGAGCTGATCATCATCAATATCGGCCTGCAAAAGGGCGTGATCGGGCCGACGCTGTTTTCGATGATGGTGCTGATGGCGATCGTCACGACGATGATGGCCGGGCCGCTGTTCGAGCTGGTCTATGGCAAAAAGGCGCGCGAGAGTGGAGAGCTGGATGCGATCAGCGGCGAGGACGGGGTTGCGCCAGGTGCCGCCATCGCTCCGCGCCCGGCATAAGGGTATTCACCGCATCACTCCCCTCCCTGAAAGGGAGGGGTTGGGGGTGGGTGCGCGCGTCAGCGCGCTCAAAAAACTAAACCACCCGTGCGGCAAAACAGCAGCAAGCGAGGCATCGAGCCTCGCTTGCTGCTAAACCCACCCCTAGCCCCTCCCTTTCAGGGAGGGGAACTGAAGGTCGCTTCAGCCTAGGGCATCGGAGCGGCAGGCTTTGGCAGCATCCACGCGATCACCGCACCGGCGGCAAGCCAGCCAGCGACTTCGCTGATCCAGCTGTAGATGAAATAGCCCCAGGGCGCGTGGTTGAACACCGGCTGCCCCAACTGGCTGTAGGCGGTGAACGCGACCGCGAACAGGCCGACGGCGGTCAGCCGCTGGGCAAAGCTCATGCCGATCGTCAGCCGCGCGAGCGCGAAGGCGAGCAGTCCTGCGCACAGCACGCCGAGCACCAGCCCGCCGACCAGAGCCGCGGTGTCGGGCAGCGCGAAGCCGCTGGTGTTGAACAGCACCATCGCGATCGGCCCTTCGCCATAGGCCTGCGTCCCCAACGGCGTGCCGGGCCAGGGGATCGGGTAGGCGCCGCTGCCATTGGGGCCGAGATGCTGGGCCAATGCAGCCTGAATCGCGACGCTCGCGGAATCGCCAGCGTTGCTCGTCGCCAGCATCGACAAGGGCGTGCCCCAGAAGATGAATCCGACGATCCACATTGCAACGCCGCCCAGCAGGCCGCCCAGCAAGACTCTTGTCATTTCGGCTCTCCCCGTTGTTTCGCCCAGCCTAACGCATGGGAACGCGGGAAGAAGCAGAAAATCAGCGCGTGGCGAGACCCATCTCGATCGCCTCTTCGGCGCGTTCGCGGATGAAGCCGATCAGGCCGGGCTTGCGTGAACGCTTCTCGCGCTCGGCCTTGAGGATGGTGTGGACCTTCTCGAAACAGGCATCGAGATCGTCGTTGACGACGACATAATCATAGCCGTCCCAATGGCTCAGCTCACGCTCGGCGCGCTTCATGCGATACTGGATCACATCTTCGCTGTCGGTCGCGCGGGCGCGCAGACGCTTTTCGAGTTCGGCGAGCGAGGGCGGCACGATGAAGATGCGGACGACGTCGCCGCCTTCAAGCTGGAACAGCTGCTGTGCGCCCTGCCAGTCGACATCGAACAGCACGTCCTGTCCGTCGGCGAGCATGCGCTTCACCGGTTCGCGCGGGGTGCCGTAGCGATAGTTGAAGACATGCGCCCATTCGAGGAATTCGTGGCGCGCGGCGGCGGCCTTGAAGTCGTCGGTCGACAGGAAATGATATTCGCGCCCGTCCTGCTCGCCCGCGCGGATCGGGCGGGTGGTCGCGGAGACTGAAACGCCCATGCCGGGCTCGCGCTCCAGCAGCTTGCGCGCGATGGTCGATTTGCCCGCGCCCGAGGGGGAGGACAGGACGAACAGCACGCCCCTGCGGTCGAACTCATATTTGGAATCGCGATGCGCCATGCGCGCCATTGGCGCCGGCGGGGCGGTTACGTCAAGGTGACCAGAGCGATTCCCGTCCTCCGTTTGCCCTGAGCTTGTCGAAGGGCTGGGCAAGGCGGTCATCGAACGCGGGCTGCGACGCTTCGACAGGCTCAGCGCAAGCGGAGTTCAGTACCGCCGTTTTCGGCCTGTGAGCAGCGACCACAGCAGGAACAGGCCGCCAACCACCCAGCCGAACGGGCCCATCCGCGTCAACGCGCGCTGGCCCATCGCCCCGATGATCGCGCCCTTCATCCCGCCGCGCCCGTCGCGACGGTCGATCGCGCGACCGAGCAACGCGGCGAAAAGCGTGCGGATCATGCCGCGGTCCGCATGCGACGACGCAGATAGCGATATCCAAATGCCGCTGCACCGATCACGATTGCGGCAGGAACCACCGTCTTGCCAACACGCCATGCGGCGATGCCGGCGATCGCGCCGAGGGTCCCGCCCTCGCCATCGCTCTCATCGGTTCGCTTGCCAATATAGCCTGCCACCAGATCGCCGATCATCTTCCAAACTCCTTGTCACCCGTGGCGAGGTCGAACACCTCGCCCATTCCGCGTAGGCCGGTCCAGAACGCTGCGCCCGCACATGCGACCGCAACTCCGCCGAGCAGCGCACCGAAGATCGATCCGTCCATTAACCAGCCCTCCGTTGGTGGAGGAAAAGCGCGAAACCGAATCCGGTTCCGCGCCGGGCGGTCACACCATGGTTTCGGGGCGGACGAGCCGGTCGAAGGTCGCGGCGTCGACCACGCCGAGCGCGAGCCCGGCCTCACGCAGCGTCGTCCCCTGCTCATGTGCGGTCTTGGCGATCTTGGCGGCATTGTCATAGCCGATCTCGGGCGCGAGCGCGGTGACGAGCATCAGCGAGCGTTCGACCAGTTCGGCGATGCGGCCTTCGTTCGCGGTCATCCCTTCGACACAGCGTTCGGCGAAGCTTTCCATGCCGACGCTGAGCAGATGGATCGATCGGAGCACCGCCGCGCCGATCAGCGGCTTGAACACGTTCAGCTCGAGATGGCCCTGCATGCCGCCGACGGTGACCGCCATATGGTTGCCGATCACCTGCCCCGCGACCATCGTCAGCATCTCGCACTGGGTGGGGTTGACCTTGCCCGGCATGATCGAGCTGCCCGGTTCGTTGGCGGGGAGCTCCAGTTCGCCGAGGCCGGAGCGTGGGCCGGAGCCCAGCAGGCGGATGTCATTGGCGATCTTGGTCAGCGCGACGGCCAGCGTGTTGAGCGTGCCGGAGAGGTGGACGAGCGGGTCGTTGGAGGCGAGCGCTTCGAACGCGTTCTCCGCCGGCATGAACGGGTGCCCGGTGATCTCGCCCAGTGCAGCACAGAACTCGGCGGCGAAATTCTCCGGCGCGTTGAGGCCGGTGCCGACCGCCGTCCCGCCCTGCGCCAGCCGGTTGGTCCCGGCGACCACCCCCGGCTCGATCCGGCGCAGCGCACGATAGACCTGATTCGCCCAGCCCGATGCCTCCTGCCCAAGGGTCAGCGGGGTCGCGTCCTGCAAATGCGTGCGGCCGATCTTGACGATGTCCGCCCATCCTTGCGCCTTGGCTTCGAGCGCCTTTTGAAGCCGCTGGCCCGCCGGCATCAGCGCGCGAGTGACGGCTAGGCTGGCGGCGATATGCAGCGCCGTCGGAAAGCTGTCGTTGGACGACTGGCTCATATTGACGTGATCATTGGGATGGACTGGCGATTTGCCGCCGCGCGTGCCGGCCAGCACCTCATTGGCGCGGCCCGCAATCACCTCGTTGACGTTCATGTTCGACTGGGTGCCGCTGCCGGTCTGCCAGATGACCAGCGGGAACTGGTCGTCATGCTGCCCCGCGGCGACCTCCGCCGCCGCCGCCTCGATCGCGTCGGCCAGCGCTCCGTCGAGCCCGTGGTTGCGGTTCACCCGCGCCGCCGCCTGCTTCACCAGCGCGAGCGCATGAATGATCCCGATCGGCATCCGCTCGGTCGGGCCAAACGGGAAATTCTCGATGCTCCGCTGAGTCTGCGCGCCCCAATAGGCGGTGGCGGGCACCTCGATCGCGCCGATCGAGTCGGTTTCGGTGCGCGTGGCGGTCATTTCAGTCTCCTGCAGCGGCTTGGGCCGAGATGGCGGTCGCACCGGCACGGGGCAAGCCGCGCGCGCGATTGATTTCGTAACGATAACGCAACTAGGCTGCGCCATCGCCGTCACGGGAGCCATCATGCCGCAGCCGATCACCGCCGACGCCTGCGCCGCGATGCGCGACCAGTTCCGCGACGCGCGGCTGATGATCGCCAACGAGTTTCGCGGGCTCGACACGCATGACCAATATTACAACGCCTTTGCCCGTGCCCTGAAGCGCGATCCGCTGGAGCGGGTGGCGATGCTGGGGACCGACCAGCGCGACCAGTTCGTGCCGGTGCTGCGCAGCCTGATCGCGGAGGCCGGCAACGCACCGCGCCGCATCCTCGATGTCGGGTGCGGCGATGGCCAGACCTTTGCGCTGATCGCTGACACGGTGCCGGCTGGATCGACGATCGACCTGATCGATCCGAACGAGGATTATGTCCGCGCCTATGCCGATCGCGTCGCGGCGATGCCCAATCTGGCGCTCGGCGCGGCGCACGCCCTGCCCTTCATCCCCGATGCGGAGGACAGTTTCTACAGCCCCGCACTCGATCGCGGCTATGACCTGATCCTCGCGATCCACGCGCTGTACTTCTTCGCCGACCTCGACGCCTGCCTTGCCGATCTCGGCGCGCGGCTGGCGCCCGGCGGGACCGCGATCATCGTGTTTGCCGACGAATCGGTTTCCTACACCGGCCTTGGCTATCGCGCTTTCCTGCGCAGCGGCGGGCAGGAGGATCTGGCGCAGGCGCATGCCGATCTGTGCGCCCAGCGGATTGCGCTGCTGCGCGGATCGGCGGGGGCACCGCCCGCGATCGCCGCGCGGTGGCAGGGCGATGCCCGCGTGCATCCGCAACCGACGCGGCTGTACGGCCACAGCCTTCCGGACCTGATTGCGCTCGGCAACATCGCCGGCTTGAGCCTGTTCGAGAGCGTGGCGAAGTTCGAGGTCATCGCCGACCTGCTCGAACATGCGCCCGAGCAGGCGGACTTGCGCATCGAAACCGAGGATGGCCCGCGTCAGGGGATGCTGAGCGTAACCCAGCCGCAGATCGTGTGTGCGATTACCAGGCCGGGCTGAACCGGCTTACTTCTTCCGCTTGAAGTCCACCGCGACGACGTTCGACCCATCCTCGACCGGGGTCGCGATGGGGGGTTCGTCATTTTCCGCCTCGTCATGCGGTTCGGGACCATCGGGGTCCTCCGCTGCCTGGAAGCGCAGTTCGAAATTGACGGCGGGGTCGTGGAAGCCGGTGATCGCGGCGAACGGGATGATCAGCAGCGACGGGATCTGGTTGAAGCTCAACCCCACCGAGAAGCGGTTGTCGTCAACCTTGAGGTCCCAGAAGCGGTGCTGGAGGACGATCGTCATCTCGTCCGGGAAGCGTTCGATCAGCCGGTCGGGGATGTCCACGCCGGGCGCGCGCGTCTTGAACGTGATGTAGAAATGGTGCGCGCCGGGCAATGCCCCGGTCGCAGCGACCTGATCCAGTACCCGGCCGACGACCGCGCGCAGG
Organism: Sphingomonas sp. R647; assembly: GCF_020177055.1. Taxonomy (GTDB): domain Bacteria; phylum Pseudomonadota; class Alphaproteobacteria; order Sphingomonadales; family Sphingomonadaceae; genus Sphingomonas. The sequence continues at coordinate 293,269 of NZ_JAIQXT010000003.1, read as the reverse complement.
GCCTCCTGCACGATCTCGTCATAGGGAATCAAACTGTCGGGTACATTGCCGGTCATTTGCCCTGACCTAGCGACGCCAGCGGAGCGGTCAAGATTTGTTGCCATTCCCGAAAGTGCAGCGATGATTGCACCGGCCAGCGCAACCGCTATGGGAACCGCCATGCGTACCGCCACGATCAGCCGCAAGACCAGCGAAACATCGGTCGATGTGACCGTGAACCTCGACGGCACCGGCACTTATGCGATCTCCACCGGGATCGGCTTTTTCGACCATATGCTCGAGCAGCTGTCGCGCCATTCGCTGATCGACCTCGACGTCAAAACGGTCGGTGACCTGCATATCGACCAGCACCACACGGTCGAGGACACCGGCCTTGCCATCGGCGAGGCGGTGGCGAAGGCGCTCGGCGACAAGCGCGGGATCCGTCGCTACGCCGATGCGCTCTCGCCCATGGACGAGACGCTGACCCGCGTCGCGCTCGACATTTCGGGGCGCCCGTATCTCGTGTGGAAGACCGAGTTCAGCCAGAAGCGCCTCGGCGAGATGGATACCGAGATGTTCGAACACTGGTTCCACAGCTTCGCCCAGACCGCCGGCCTGACGCTGCATGTCGAGACGCTGTACGGCAGCAACAACCACCATATCGCCGAAGCCGCGTTCAAGGGCCTCGCCCGCGCGCTGCGTGAGGCGGTGGAGATCGACCCGCGCAAGGCGGACACGATCCCGAGCACCAAGGGGACGCTGTAATGGCGCGACTGGACGCCGCGCCGGTCTGTGTCATCACGCTGAGCTATGTCGCGCCGATCGAGCAGGTCGACGCGCAGATGGCGGCGCATGTCGCCTGGCTGGAAGCCGGTTTTGATGAAGGACTGTTGCTGATCGCGGGGCGTCAGGTGCCGCGCACCGGCGGCATCATCCTGTGCCGCGGCCATCGCGCCGAGGTGGAGGCCTTTGCCGCGACCGACCCGTTCGTCAGCTCCGGCGTTGCGACGGCGGTCGTGACCGAGATGGCGGCGAGCTTCGCCGCCGACGCATTGGCCCCGTTGCTGGCATGACCATCGCCCTGATCGATTACGGCGCGGGCAATCTTCATTCGGTCCACAATGCGCTGAAGGCCGCCGGAGCGGTGGGCGTCGCGGTTACCGCCGATCCCGACGCGGTGGCGCGGGCCGATCGCATTGTCCTGCCCGGCGTCGGCGCGTTCGGCGCGTGCGCGGCGGGGCTGCGCGCGATCCCCGGCATGGTCGAGGCGATGGAGCGCCGCGTGCTCGAACAGAGCGCGCCGTTCCTGGGCGTGTGCGTCGGCATGCAATTGCTCGCGACGCGCGGCGAGGAACATGGCAGCCATGATGGCCTTGGCTGGATGGACGGCGTGGTGCGCGAACTGCCGGCGGGCGATGTCCATGTCCCGCATATGGGCTGGAACGACGTCACTCCGCTCGCCCCGCATGTGCTGATCGAGCCGGGCGAAGCCTATTTCCTGCACAGCTTTGCCTATTCGGGCAGCGGCGTGCTGGCGGTTACCCAGCATGGCGGGCCGGTGACTGCGGCGATCGGCCGCGACAATATTCTGGGGGTGCAGTTCCACCCCGAAAAGAGCCAGCGTTACGGGCTGGCGCTTCTCCAGCGTTTTCTAGGATGGAAGCCGTGATCGTTTTCCCCGCCATCGACCTCAAATCCGGGCAGGTCGTCCGCCTTGCCGAGGGGGATATGGCCCGCGCCACCGTCTATGGCGACGACCCCGCTGCGCAGGCGACGCTGTTCGCGCAGGCCGGGGCCGAGTGGCTGCACGTCGTCGATCTCGATGCGGCCTTTGCCGGTGAATCGATCAACGGCGTCGCGGTCGCGGCGATCGTCGATCGCTTTCCGGGCAAGGTCCAGCTGGGCGGCGGCATCCGCAACCGCGCATCGGTCGAGCGCTGGCTCGATCTGGGCGTAACCCGCGTGGTGATCGGCACGGCGGCGCTGGAAGACCCCGATTTCGTGCGCGAAACGGCAGCGGCGCATCCCGGCCGCGTCGTCGTGGCGGTCGATGCGCGCGACGGCTTCGTCGCGACCAAAGGCTGGGCGGATGTGTCGACCGTGTCGATCGCGGAACTCGGCCACCGCTTCGAGGATGCCGGGGTCGCCGCTTTGCTGTTCACCGATGTCGGGCGCGACGGGCTACTCAAGGGTTGCAATGTCGAGGCGACGGTGGCGCTCGCCGCCGAGGTGTCGATTCCAGTGATCGCCAGCGGCGGCGTCGCGGGGATTGAGGACATCCATGCGCTGGTCGGCCAGCCGGGGATCGAGGGCGTGATCACCGGAAGGGCGCTGTATGACGGGCGGCTCGATCTGGCCGAGGCGATCAGGGCCGCCGCATGACCGTCCGCGCGCGCGTCATTCCCTGTCTCGACGTCGCTGGGGGCCGCGTCGTCAAGGGTGTGAACTTCGTCGATCTGGTCGATGCCGGCGATCCGGTCGAGCAGGCGCGCGCCTATGACGCCGCCGGGGCGGATGAATTGTGCTTCCTCGACATCACCGCCAGCCATGAGGCGCGGGGCACGATCCTCGATGTCGTGCGCCGCACCGCCGAGGTGTGTTTCATGCCATTGACGGTCGGCGGTGGGGTACGCAGCGTCGAGGATGCCCGTGCGCTGCTGCTCGCCGGCGCGGACAAGGTTGCGGTCAACAGTGCTGCGGTCGCGCGGCCCGAACTGGTCGCCGACATCGCCGAGAAAATGGGCAGCCAGTGCGTCGTCGCTTCGGTCGATGCGCGGCAGGTCGCGCCGGGCCGGTGGGAAGTCTTTACCCATGGCGGGCGCAAGCCGACCGGCATCGATGCAGTCGAGCATGCGCTCAACCTTGCGCGGCTGGGGGCGGGCGAGTTGCTCGTCACCTCGATGGACCGCGACGGGACGCGCGACGGCTATGACCTCGCGCTGATCCGCACGATCGCCGATCAGGTGCGCGTGCCGGTGGTCGCGTCGGGCGGGGTCGGCGGCCTCGCCGATCTGGTCGCCGGCATTGTCGAGGGGCATGCCAGCGCCGTCCTCGCCGCATCGATCTTCCATTTCGGTCAGGCGAGCATCGCCGACGCGCATGCCGCGCTGGCAGGAGCCGGGATCCCGGTCCGCACCGTCGGTTAATTTGACAGTTACCGGTTGCGACGTCGGCGCGTTAACCCTCGACTCCGGCTGATCCGGCGCATTTGCACCCGCTGGCAGGCTTCTTGCTCCCTCCCCCGCTAACCACAGGGAAAGGGAGAACCCCATGATTCGAACCAGCCTTCGCCTCGCCGCGCTCGCCGCAGCTTTCGCCGCCGCTCCGGCGCTTGCCTATGACAAGCCGCCGAGCAGCTCGACCCCGCCGGGATCGTCGTCGGGCGGCGGCACCGGGTCGTCGGGCGGCAGCCCCACCTCGATCCCCGAGCCTGCCGCGATCGGCCTGTTCGCGCTCGGCATTGCTGGCGCCGCGATCATGCGCCGCCGTCGCAAGCGCGAGGATTGATCCTTCGCTGAAGCGGCGCCGGCGCGCTGAAATCGCGCCTCAACCTTTTGGCAGGGGTCGCGGATTATGGTCGCACCATGATCCGCGCCCTGCCCCTGATCCTACTGACCGCCGCCCCCGCATTCGCCGCGCATAGCGGCGAGATCAGCCGCCGGACGATGCCCGAACTGTCCGATCTGGCGCTCGCCGCGATGGCGGCGGTCGGGCTGTGGCTTGCCCAGCGCGCCATGCGCCGTCGCGCCCGTGCGCGCCGCGAGGCCAGTTCACAGGATTGACAGGAAAGCCGCGCTGACCGACTGCGCGACCATGGCCGACGACATCCTCGCGACGCTCGAATCCGTGATCCGCGACCGCCGCATGGGCGATCCGGCGTCATCCTATGTCGCGAAATTGACCGCCAAGGGTCGCGCCAAGATCGCACAGAAATTGGGCGAGGAAGCGGTCGAGGCCGTCATCGCCGCGGTGCAGGACGACCGCGCCGGGCTGACCGGCGAAGCGGCGGACCTGATCTTTCATCTGCTCGTCCTGCTCGCCGACATGGACCTGAGCCTCGATGATGTCCGCGCCGAACTCGCGCGGCGCGAAGGGGTTTCGGGGATCGAGGAAAAGGCAGGGCGCGCGGTCTGACTTCCGCGTCAGCTCCGGCGGGGTTATGACGGCGGCAAAGGAGCCCCTTATGCCCGTCGACGCTACTCAGCCCTATGACGACCAGAATATCTTCGCGAAGATCCTGCGCGGCGAGATTCCGGCCAAGCGCATCTATGAGGACGATTACGCCCTCGCCTTTCCCGATATCGCCCCGGTCGCGCCGACGCATATCCTGGTGATCCCCAAGGGCGCCTATGTCAGCTGGGACGATTTCAGCGCGCGGGCGAGCGACGCGGAGATTGCGGGATTCGTCCGCGCAGTGGGCACGGTTGCGCGCGACGCCGGGCTGGTCGCACCGGGATATCGCCTGCTCGCCAACACTGGCGCAGATTCGCACCAGACGATCGGCCATCTCCACGTCCACCTGTTCGCGGGGCGCAAGCTCGGCCCGATGCTGGTCGATCGCGGCACCGTGGACGCGATGATCGCGCGCGGCGACACGATCGGTTGAGGATCGCGACGTAACATCTGTAACAAAGCCGCAATTCGGGGATTGCGCGCAACTGAATTGCGGCTAGGCTCCCCGGGCTTTCGTATCAGCGGCGACCGGTCACTCCGGCGTCGCCAAGGGGGAAACCTTCATCATGACATTTGGTCGCGTTAAGCCACTCGGCGCGATCCTGGCGACGGCGGAGAAGAAATCGCTCCATCGCTCGCTCGGATGGTTCCAGCTCACTTTGTTCGGCATCGGTTGCGTCATCGGCACGGGCATTTTCGTGTTGACCGCAGCCGGCGCGCAGAAGGCCGGTCCCGGCCTCATGCTCGCCTTCGCCATTGCCGGCCTGATCTGCATCGTCGCGGCGCTCTGCTACGCCGAAATCGCGGCGATGATCCCGGTCGCGGGCTCCGCCTACACCTATACCTATGCGACTATGGGCGAGGTGCTCGCCTGGACCGTCGGCTGGGCGCTGGTCCTTGAATATGCGGTGGCGGCAAGCGCCGTGTCGGTCGGGTGGTCCGGCTATTTCACAGGGACGATCTTGAACGAGTTCCTGGGGATCCAGCTTCCCGCGTTCCTCGCCGGCGCGCCGCTGGCGCTCGGCGGCGTCGAGGGTGGGTTCATCAACCTGCCCGCGGTCGTGATCGCACTGCTCGTCACCTGGCTGCTGATGGTCGGCACGACCGAGAGCGCCCGCGTCAACGCGGTGCTGGTGGCGATCAAGGTGACCGCGCTGACCGCGTTCATCGTGCTGACCCTGCCCAGCGAGTATTTCTCGATGGAAAAGTTCAACCCGTTCCTGCCCGCTGGCGTGTTCGGCGGCTTCGGATCGGGACTTGGCGCGGTTGGCGCGGCGGCAACGATCTTCTTCGCCTATGTCGGCTTTGACGCGGTTTCGACCGCGGCTGAAGAGACCAAGAACCCGCAGCGTAACGTGCCGATCGGCCTGATCGGATCGCTGCTGTTTTGCACCGTCTTCTACATCCTCGTCGCGGCTGGCGCAGTCGGCACCGTCGGCGGTCAGCCGATCATGGGCCCGAATGGCGTCCCCTTCCCCGCCGGGTCGGAAGAGCTGGCGCGCCAGTGCGCCACCTATGCCGCCGATGCGCTCCCGCTCGTCTGCTCGAACGAAGCGCTGGCGCATGTGCTGCGTCAGATCGGCTGGTCGGGCGTGGGTAACATGCTGGGCATCGCCGCATTCGTCGCGCTGCCGTCGGTCATCCTGATCCTGCTGTTCGGCCAGACCCGCGTGGCATTCGTGATGAGCCGCGATGGCCTGCTGCCCGAATCGTGGAGCACGGTGCACCCGAAGTGGAAGACACCGCACATCATCACCGCCATCACCGGTGGTGCGGTCGCGGTCGCGGCGGCATTCCTGCCCGTCGGCAAGCTGGCGGACATCGCCAATGCCGGTACGCTCTATGCGTTCATGATGGTCGCCATCGCGGTGATGATCCTGCGCAAGACCGCGCCGAACACGCCGCGCAAGTTCAAGACGCCGATGCTGTGGCTGATCGGCCCGGCGACGATCGCAGGAACGGTGTTCCTGTTCCTCAACCTGCCGCTTGAGGCGATGCTGGTGCTCCCGATCTGGGCCGCCGTCGGTCTGGTGATCTATTTTGCCTACAGCCGCAGCCGCAGCCATCTTGGCAAGGGTCTCGTGGAGAGCCACGAGGTCGAGGCGGTGACGGAGATCGAGCCGCACACCCCCGGCACCCACTAAGGGCCGGGGCGACTGCCCAAAGCAAAAGGGCCGGGGTTTCCCCCGGCCCTTTTTTTGTCTCTAGCCCCTCCCGCCTTCGCGGGAGGGGTTGGGGAGGGTCTTCTTCTTGAGGCAATCGCTACGCCTCAAGAAGAAGACCCTCACCCTCCCACCGCTTCGCGGCGGGCCCCGCCCTCTCCCGCGAAAGCGGGAGAGGGAAAGAAGGTCAGCCGAGCTTTGCGGCGACGTCCTTGAGGTCCGCCTCAGGCCGCGCGCCATAGTGCGAGATGATCTCCGCCGCGCACACCGCACCGAGCTTCAGCGACTTTGCGACGTCCCAGCCCTGTGCCTGGCCGTGCAGGAAGCCCGCCGCGAACAGGTCACCCGCGCCGGTGGTGTCGACCACGCGCTCGATCGGCTCGGCCGCGACTGCAACGCGCTCCCCGCCCTGTATCGCAATCGCGCCATTCTCACTGCGCGTGACGACGAGCGTCGGCACCTGCGCCGCAACCTGCTCCACCGCCGCGTCGAAATCCTCGACCTGTGCCAGCGCGAGCAGTTCATTCTCGTTCGCAAACAGGATGTCGACCAGGCCCTCGGCGATCAGTGCGCGGAAATCGTCACCATGACGGCTGATGCAGAACACGTCCGACAGCGTGAAGGCGACCTTGCGGCCGGCGTCGCGCGCAATGCCGATCGCGGCGCGCATCGCCTGGCGCGGTTCTTCCGGATCCCACAGATAGCCTTCGAGATACAGGATCGCGCCGCTGGCGATCAGGTCGCGGTCGAGTGCTGCCTCAGGCAGGAACTGCGACGCGCCGAGGAAGGTGTTCATCGTGCGCTGGCCATCCGGCGTCACGAAGATCAGGCAGCGCGCGGTGGTCGGCTGGCCCGCGCGGACCGCAGTGCCGAAATCGACGCCGGCGGCGCGCAGGTCATGGCCGAACACCTGGCCCAGCTGATCATCGGCGACCTGGCCGATGAACGCGGTGCGGCTGCCCAGCGCGGCCATGCCGGCAACGGTGTTCGCCGCCGACCCGCCCGAAACCTCACGGCCCGGACCCATCTTGGAATAAAGGGCATCGGCCTCTTCGGGCGAGAACATGAGCTGCATCGAGCCCTTGGCGACGCCGATCTCTTCGATGAAGCTGTCTTCGGCCTGGGCCAGAATGTCGACGATGGCGTTGCCGATCGCGACGACGTCGTGGGTGGGTGCGGTCACGTTTTTCTCCGGAGAATAGATGTCGCGCGCCTATCCTGCGGCGCGGTGCGGCGCAACTGCGTTGACTTGGGGCAATCGCCCCCGCATCGATGCGCGTGATGATCCAGGCGCTGCTCCTTTCGATCGGCCAGCTCGGCGACAAGCGGATCGTCGCGGTGTTTGCCAAGTCGATGCTGGTGACGCTGGCGATCTTTGCCGCGCTCGGCGCGGGTCTGTGGTTCGGGATCGAATATCTCGTCGCGACCACTTTCGCCGCCAGCCAGAGCATGGCGAGCCTTGCCGCCGCAGCCGCGTTCCTGATCGCGCTGCTCGGCGCCTGGCTGTTGTTCCGCGTGATCGCGATCGCGGTGATCGGCGTGTTCGCGGACGAGGTGGTCCATGCGGTCGAGGCGAAGCATTATCCCGAACGCTTCGCCGCCGCGCGCGAGCTCAGCTTTGCGCGCTCCGCCGCGATGGGGCTGCGCTCGGCCGGGCGCGCGCTGCTGGTCAACCTTGCGCTCTCGCCGCTTTACCTGATCCTGATGGTGACCGGAATCGGCACGCCGATCGCCTTCTTCATCGTCAACAGCTGGCTGCTCGGGCGCGATCTGGGGGACATGGTCGCGGTGCGCCACATGCCCGCGCGCGATGTGCAGCGTTGGCGCGCCTCCACCCGGCTCGTCCGATTTGCGACCGGCGCGGCGGGAACCGGATTGTTCTTCATCCCGTTCGTCAATCTGATCGCGCCGATCGTCGGCGCGGCGATGGCGACGCACATGTTCCACCGGAGAAGCCCCAAGTGAGAGTGATTGCGGCGCTGACCGCCCTTGTCCTGTTGTCCGCCTGTGGCGGCGGCGGCGTCATTCCCCCGCCCGGCCGCGCCGCGCCGGTGCCGGTGCCCCAGCCGGGCATGGCCGCGCTGACCACGGTGATGGGTGCCAGCGCCAATGCGCTGATCGCGCAATTCGGCCGCCCGCTGCTCGACGTGACCGAGGGCAGCGCGCGCAAGCTGCAGTTCGGCGGGCCGATCTGCGTGCTCGACGCCTATCTCTACCCGCCCAAGTCCGGGCGCGGCGATCCGGTGGTTACCTTTGCCGAGACCCGCCAGCGCGACGGTTCGCCGATCGATCAGGCGAGCTGTGCCGCGGCGATCCGGGCGAGCCGCGCGGGGCGGTAAAGAAGAAGAAGACCCTCCCCAACCCCTCCCGCAAGCGGGAGGGGCTAAGAGTGGCGTTAGGCGCGCGTGCCGAGTAGGACCCGGCGCATGTCCCCCTGCGCGCTGATCGTCAGCCACAGCAGATAAGGCAGCAGGAATCCCGCGCCAGCGAAGAACGCGACTAGCGCCAGCGTCAGGCCACCCGCCGAAAAGCCGCTGCGCCACGCCGTCCACAGCGCGGACAGAACGAGGAAGCACATAAAGTCGAGGTTGAACTGCCCCGGCCAGGCGACCTTGGCCATGTCGCCGAAGAATACGGGCAACAGGTCGATGCCGTGCCGGGCGATCACGACGCCGGTGTAGGCCACCAGCACCAGCCACAGTGCAATCAGCAAGATTTGAAACAGGCGCATCGTCCCCTCCCCTATCCGCCGAGCTTCGCCAGCGCCCAGTCTGCCGCCTCGCTTACCACCGGATCGGGGTCGTCCACCAGTGCCGCGACCGCCGGACGCAGTGCCGGATCGCCGCTGTTCCCCGCCGCGATCAGGCAGTTGCGCACCATGCGGTCGCGTCCAATGCGCTTGATCGGGGAGCCGGAGAACACCTGCCGGAACCCGGCATCGTCGAGCGCGAGCAGATCGGTGAGTTCGGGTGCGGTCAGTTCGGCGCGCGGGGCGAAGGCCAAGTTGCGCGCGGCAACCTGCGCGAACTTGTTCCACGGACACACCGCGAGGCAATCGTCGCAGCCATAGATGCGGTTGCCGATCCCTTCGCGAAACTCCTCCGGGATCGGCCCCTTATGCTCGATCGTCAGGTACGAAATGCAGCGCCGCGCATCGAGCGTGTAGGGCGCGGGAAACGCGTCGGTCGGGCAGGCGCGCTGGCAGGCGTCGCACGACCCGCAGCGGTCGCGGCCGGGCGTGTCGGGTGCGAGCTCTAGCGTCGTGTAGATCGCGCCGAGGAACAGCCAGCTGCCATGCTGACGGCTGACCAGATTGGTGTGCTTGCCCTGCCAGCCCAGCCCCGCAGCCTCCGATAGCGGCTTTTCCATCACCGGGGCGGTGTCGACGAACACCTTGAGGTCGCACCCCGCCTCCTGCGCCAGCCAGCGGCCGAGCGCCTTGAGCGCCTTTTTGACCACATCGTGATAGTCCGCGCCCTGCGCATAGACCGAGATGCGGCCACGATCCCCCTCCCCTGCGAGCGCGAGCGGATCGAGCGCGGGGGCGTAGCTCATGCCGAGCGCGATCACGCTGCGGACCTCGGGCCACAGTCCGGCGGGGCTTTCGCGGTGGTGCGCGCGCTCCTCCATCCAGATCATGTCGCCGTGGCGGCCCTCCGCGAGCCATTCACGCAGCCGCTTGCCGGCGAGCGGCGCGGCGTCGGCCGACGCGAAGCCGCAGGCGGCAAAGCCCAGCTCCGCCGCCTTTTCGCGGATTAGGGATTCGAGTGACTTGCGCTCATGCATCACCCCCCGCTACCACGGTAAGCCAAGCGAGGGGATTCCAGTTGCATCACGAATTGGCGGTCACCGCCCAAGGCCTCGTCAAACGCTTCGGCGACCGCCGCGTGGTCGATGGCGTCGATATCGCGGTGCCCAAGGGCATGATCTATGGCGTGCTCGGCCCCAATGGCGCGGGCAAGACCACGACGCTGCGCATGCTGCTTGGCATCATCGAGCCCGATGAGGGCGAGCGCACCATGCTCGGCAGCGCGAACCCGCGCCAGATGAGCGACCGGGTCGGCTATCTGCCCGAGGAACGCGGCCTTTACCCCAGCATGAAGGCGACCCATGCGATCGCGTTCATGGGCGCGCTGCGCGGGCTGGACTGGAAGACCGGGCGCAAGCGCGCGGTCGAACTGATGGAGGCTGCGGGCCTCGGCCACGCCACCGATCAGAAGATCCGCAAGCTGTCCAAGGGCATGGCGCAGCTCGTCCAGCTGCTGGGGTCGGTCGTCCATCAGCCCGACCTGCTCGTGCTCGACGAACCCTTTTCCGGCCTCGACCCGGTCAATCAGGAGCGGCTGGAGAAGCTGATCCTGGCCGAACGTGACCGCGGCGCGACGATCCTGTTTTCGACGCACGTCATGGCGCATGCCGAACGGCTGTGCGACCGGCTGACGATCATCGCGGGCGGCAAGGTGCGGTTCGAGGGTAGCATGGCCGATGCGCGCGCGACCCTGCCACACAAGGCGCATTATGTGCCGCACCGCGCCGATGCCGGCATCGCCGCGCTGCTCCCCGCCGATGCGGTCGAGGACAGCGCCGGCGGCTGGCGCTTCACCATGCCGGATGAGGGGATCGAGGCGTTGCTGGTCAAGCTGATCGACGCCGGATACGGCATTTCGGGCCTGTCGATCGAACGGCCCTCGCTGCACGATGTGTTCGTCAAGATCGTCGGCGCGCAGGCACTGGAAGAGGCGGCAGCGGCATGAACGGCTTTACCCGACTGGTGCGCCAGACGATGACGATCGCCCGCCGCGATTTCGTGGCGACGGTGTTCACCCCCACCTTCCTGCTGTTCCTGCTCGCGCCGCTGATGATGCTGGCGTTCGGCACGATCGGTGGCCTCGGCGCCGCGACGATGGCGAAGAGCGGTGATTCGCAGTCGCGCATCGTGATCCTTGCCAATGGCGAGCAGGCGCGCTCTGCAATCGCGATGGACAAGCAGATGCGCCGCCTGTTCCGCGCCAGCGAGCAACCGGCCAAGCTGATCGTCGAAGCGCCGAGTGCCAATCCGCGCGCGCAGGCCAAGGCAATGATCGAGCGCAAGGGCGTCGATACCTATGCCGTCCTCTACGGCCCGTTCGAACGGCCACAGATCCTGCATGTTCAGAATGGTCCGCGCTCGGCCGAGTATCTCGCGGAGCTGGCCAATCAGGTCCTGCGCGCGAATCGCGCCGGCACCGATGCGCCGCTGAGCGAAGCGACCAAAACCGTCATTTCACGCACCACCACCTCGGCGAGCGGACAGGGTCAGGCCGCGTTCTTCACCGTGTTCGCGCTGTTCATCGTTTCGCTAATGCTGGCCGGACAGGTGGTCGGCACAATGGCGGAGGAGCGGTCGAACAAGGTGATCGAAATCCTCGCCGCCGCGGTGCCGCTGGAAAGCGTGTTCTTTGGCAAGCTGCTCGGCATGTTCGGCGTGGCGATCCTGTTCCTGCTGTTCTGGGGTACGGTCGTCGTCAATGTCGGCGCGTTCCTGCCCGGCAGGCTGGCGATCGCATTCTCCGACATCGGCCCGGCGGTCGGCACGACGGCCTATGTGCTGCTGTTCCTCGCCTATTTCGTGATGGCCTATCTGCTGCTCGGCGCGGTGTTCCTGGGGCTGGGCGCGCAGGCGGCGACACAGCGCGAGTTGCAGATGATGTCGCTGCCGATCACGATCTTCCAGGTCGCGATGTTCGGCTTTGCTTCGGCGGCGGCGGCGAGCCCGGACAGCTGGGTCGCAACGGCGGCGGAGCTGTTCCCGTTCAGCTCGCCCTTCGCGATGGCGGCGCGCGCGGCGAACTCACCGGAGCTGTGGCGGCATTTCGCGGCGCTGGCGTGGCAGGCGCTGTGGGTGATCATCACCGTGACGATCGCCGCACGGCTGTTCCGGCGCGGGGTGCTGCAATCGGGGAGTCCGAAGCTGCGGCGGAAGAAGGTGGCGGCTGCTTAAGCCCCTCCCCTTCAGGGGAGGGGTGGGGGGTGGGGCAGTGACTGTCTCACCGAGACCGCTCGCCCAGAGGATAGGCCCCACCCCAACCCCTCCCCTAAAGGGGAGGGGCTATTGAAACCCCGCTATTGACATTCCTGTAAGTTAATTCACTCTCCCGGAAAGACAGAATCCGGGAGAGTATCGCCATGGCCACCCTTGCGCCCGAAACCACGCCTGCGGTCGATCCGCTCGACGTGACCCGGCCTGAACTCTACAGCGAGGATCGCTGGCACGAACCCTTTGCGCGGCTGCGGGCCGAAGCGCCGGTGTACAAGTGCGAGAACAGCGCGTTCGGCCCCTATTGGTCGATCTCGACCTACAAGCCGATCGTCGAGGTCGAATCGCTCCCCGAACTCTACTCCTCCGAAGCCGGCGGGATCGTCGTGGCCGACCTGATGCCCGAAGACATCCGCATGCCGATGTTCATCGCGATGGACCGGCCCAAACACACCGGCCAGCGCCGCACCGTCGCCCCCGCCTTCACGCCGAGCGAGATGGTGCGGATGACCGGCGACATTCGCCAGCGCACCGCCGAGATCCTCGATGCCCTGCCGGTCGGCGAGACGTTCGACTGGGTCGATCGCGTGTCGATCGAGCTGACCACGCAGATGCTGGCGTTGCTGTTCGACTTTCCGTGGGAAGAGCGGCGCAAGCTGACCCATTGGTCCGACTGGGCCGGCGATATCGAGATCGCCAAGGACCCGGTGAAGAAGGAAGAGCGCCGCGAAATCCTGTTCCAGTGCGCGGCGGAATTCGGCGCGCTGTGGAACAGCAAGGTCGGCAAGGCGCCGACCCCCGACCTGATTTCGATGATGATCCATTCGGACGCGATGGCCGAGATGGACCAGTTCGAATTCCTCGGGAACCTGATCCTGCTGATCGTCGGCGGCAATGACACGACGCGCAATTCGATGAGCGCCTATGCCTGGGCGCTTGAGCAATTCCCGGAGCAGCGCGCGAAGCTGGAGGCTGACCCCTCGCTGATCGCCAACGCGACGCAGGAAATCATTCGCTGGCAGACCCCGCTCGCGCATATGCGCCGCACCGCGACGCAGGATGCCGAGCTGATGGGCCAGAACATCCGCGCGGGCGACAAGCTGATCCTGTGGTATCTCTCGGCCAACCGCGACGAGAGCGTGTTCGAGCGCCCGAATGACATCATCGTCGATCGCGCCAATGCCCGCCGCCATCTGTCATTCGGCCATGGCATCCACCGTTGCGTCGGCGCGCGGCTGGCCGAATTGCAGATCGGCGTGCTGATGGAGGAGATGGCCAAGCGCCGCCTGCGCCCGAACGTCGTCGCGGAGCCGGAACGCGTCGCGGCGTGCTTCGTCCATGGCTATAAGGCGATGCCGGTCGAACTCAGCCGCTACTGACGCAGTCATCCGGTGCGGCGGGCATGGCGGCGGGGCGCTTGCGGCCCAGCGTCCAGTTGCCCTGCATCCGCACCAGCGGGTTGGGCGCGCACCAGATCTCGCCGCTTTCGTCGAGCGCGGTGACCCAGATCAGGTTGCGCTCCGGCCCATAGTCGATAACGGCAAAGGCATAGCCCTTGCCCTTGTCGATCACCTGCACCGGGATCGGTGGATCAAGCTGTTGAAATGCCATAAGTCGCTCGCCGCTGCCCCCGTGCTGCATGAAAGCCGGGAGCGTGCGTTGGTTCCGGCAGCGGTCTGTCGCATCGGTTGAAACCAAATCGCGTCCCGCCACGTACCTGGGGATGAAGGGAGAAGCATGATGCGCATTCACCGTCGCCAGTTCTTCGGCGTCGTCGGCTCGGCGATGATCGTCGGATGCAGTTCGGACGAGAGCGAGGCTGCGGCCCAGAAGTTCGAATTCAGCCTGAGCGATGCCGAATGGCGCAAGCGGCTGACCCCTGCACAATATCGCATCCTGCGGCAGGAGGGGACCGAGCGTCCGTGGACCAGCCCGCTCAACAAGGAAAAGCGCGCGGGCGTGTTCGCCTGTGCCGGGTGCGGGCTGCCGCTCTATTCATCGAAGACCAAGTTCGAGAGCGGGACCGGCTGGCCGAGTTTCTGGGCGCCGCTCGACAATGCCGTGCGGACCAAGTCGGATTTCTCGCTGGGCATGGCGCGGACCGAGGTCATCTGTCGCCGCTGTGGCGGGCATCTTGGCCATGTGTTCGACGATGGACCGCGCCCGACGGGCAAGCGGCACTGCATCAATGGCGTGGCGCTGAACTTCCGCGCCGCCTGACGCTTACTTCTGCAGCGAAGTTTCGATCCCGAACTTCGACAGGTCGATCTGCGCGATCGTCTCGCCACCGAACGGTGCGGCGTTGTTGCGCGGCGCCTCGCCCGAATAGATGAAGCCGTTGACCGGATAGGTCGAGGTGCCAAGGCCGTTGTTCGACGCGAACCACACCTTGACCCGGCTCCAGTCGCCCGCTTCCGACACGTCGATCGCGATCACGTCCTTCTCGACGCCGCCGCGGCGCGACCAGTTGGCGTGGGTGAGCAGCACCTGGCGCTCGTTCAGCACCTTCGACACCATCGCGACATGGCCAAGGCGCATCTTCTGGGTCGGCGCGAACGACATCACCGCGCCTTCGACCGGGGCGTCGCCACGGGCATAGCGGCCCTCGGCCTGTGCCCACCAGGTGTGCGCGTTGCCATAGATTTCGATGCCGGAGACGGCACGGGCAAAGGGGGCGCACTGCCAGAACTGAGCCTGAGCCGGCGTGGCGATCGTCGCCAGGCAAAGCGCGGCCATCAGCGCGAAACGCGCTTTCAGCGTCTGAAACATGGTGGAAAACCCCTTCCCCGATCTCTTAGAATGGGGATTGGCAGGGCGGTCGCGGGCTGACCACCCCCCGCACCTGTATATCCGATGAATCGTTTCGTCGGGGCGATGACTTGCGGAACGAGGCGCGCTGCGACGCAACAGACGCTTACGGACGACTACCTATACCGCGTGAATCCGGTTCCGGTGCGACCAGCCAGCCCGTCCACGCCCTATGGTGAATGAACCGATCATCCACAACGGGTTCGGTCGCAGTGTTCCGGGCGCAGCATGGTTTGTTGCGCAAAAGTCGCACGCCGCGATCGTTTCAAAAGTGACTGACTCGGTTCGCCGCAGCCATGTTGCGTTGCAATAGATGCTGTGATCACATGCTTAACGCGAGGCGACGCACTGTTATCGCGTCGTTAACCATGCGGGGAGCATGATCGCGAGTGGGCAAATGAGTGGGGTGGGAGTGTAGTCAATGAGTGCACGGAGCAAGCCGGCCGAAGGGGCCATGACCCTCGCCGAGATGAAGGAATTTGCGGGGTTCGCCGCAGCGACGCAGCGCTATATCCGCCGCGCGCTCGACATCGGCCTCGACCGCGACGACGCGATGGAGCGCTGGTCGCGCGACGTGGTCGAAGCGGCAAGCATCCGTGCCCAGGCGCACATCTATGACCGGCTTCCCGAAATCCGCGCGCTGATCCCCGATGATACCGGCCTTGATGCGATGGAGCCGTTCCTAGCGCCGCTGATCACCGTCACTGCGTTCGACCTGTCGCAGGGGCGGCTGACCAGCTTCTCGGCCTATCGTTTCCTTTATGAGCGGCTGGTCGGTGCGGAGGTGCGCCCGTGGCTTCCCGCCGCTTTCTGCTCGGCCGCAGCGCTGCCGCATCTGCACCCGGACCTGCGCCGCAAGCTGCTCCAGTCGATCAGCGAAGCCGCCGCGACCGCATCGGGCTGGTCCAACCGCCAGCCGGCCTTCTACCCGCAATGGGTGGAGAAGGTTGAGGCAGGGGCGCTGCCGAATTGAGCGAGTTGCAGAAACCCCGACCCCGTTTGTGCTGAGCTTGTCGAAGCACCATTCCTGCGCTCGGTGAGGGTGGGAGTCCGCCCTTCGACAGGCTCAGGACTGGCCCTTCGACAAGCTCAGGGCAAACGGGGGTTAGTAGCGCAGCCTATTTCACCCTACCGACACGCCCGCCAGCCCATCGCGCCGCGCTCGGCCTGGTCGAAGTGGAAATGGTCGCGGTGGGCTTCGTTGTAATCGGGTGACAGCACGGTCGCGAACAGGTCGCAGCCGCCGTCGCGCACCGCGCGCAGGAATTGCGCGTTCGGCCCCTCCCCCGCCCAGTCGCCGATCAGCGTGATGCGCGTACCATCGGCCAGCCGGAAGCCGGCGATATCGACCGCGTCGGCGGTGGCATGCTCGCTCCAGCTGGCGCCTTCGCGATTATACATGCGGCGGCAATTATAGCTGCCGAAATGCTCGATCTCCGCGACGCGCTGACCGAAGATGCGCTGGGCGGCGGGCTGGACCACTTCCCATTCCCACACCGCCAGCCCCGCCGCGACCGGGCAGGATACACCGAGGTCAGCGGGCGCGAAGCCGATCCGCCGCGCCCCGCCCTTGGTCAAGCGCACCGCGTCGGTGTAGCCGCAGCCCTCACCCTCCGTGCGCGCGGGCAGCGCGGTGTAGCGGATACCCGCCTTGTCGAGCGCGGCGCGGCAGGCGGGGAAATCGTCGGTCAGCGCGGTCAACTTGCGCCCGGTGAACATGCCGACGGGCTGCGACAGATCGACCTTCGTCCACGGCAGATCCTGCGGCCGGTTGCGCAGCATCGCATAGACGAGCAGCGCCAGCGTCAGCAGCAACGCAGCGATGACGATCGCGGCGATCGAAGTGCGCAGCGCCTTCATGCCCGCAGCGCGGCGCCCAGCGGTTGCGCGGTGACCGGATAGCCCAGCCCTTCGGGAATGCAGAGATGGTCCACGCCGTCGCGCGCCTCGATCCAGGGGGTGATGGTCTCGATCGGATGCGCCCGCGCATCGGCGACCGCATCATCGAAGCTGTTGAACAACGCCAGCCGCTCAAGGTTGCGTCGCGTCGGAAAGATCATGCGCACTTTGCCCGCATCGGCAGCGGCAAGCGTGTCGCGCGCGCTCGACCAGAAGAGCAGGCTATTCTCATTGCCGTCCACCGCCGGATCGGGAGCGCCATCGGGCCAGCGGGCGAGGTAGAAGCGCGTGTCGAAGATGCGATGCGCGACGCCCTGATGTGGCAGCCAGCGGGCGAAGGGGACGAGCGCGGCGAGGTCGAACCTAGCCCCCGCGATCACCTCCGCGAACGGGGTGCCATCATACAGCGCGCGCCGCGCGGCGGGCAGGTCGGGCAGGTCGACGCCGA
This sequence comes from Sphingomonas sp. R647, assembly GCF_020177055.1. Taxonomy (GTDB): domain Bacteria; phylum Pseudomonadota; class Alphaproteobacteria; order Sphingomonadales; family Sphingomonadaceae; genus Sphingomonas. The sequence goes on along the minus strand of NZ_JAIQXT010000003.1, from coordinate 275,781 downwards.
TCGCCACCCCCGCCTCCTCGATGGTTTCACGCACCGCCGCCACCCGCGCGGCAAGGTCGTCGGGGTCGCCGTCCAAGGTCGCGGCAAAGGCATGGTCGCCCGCATCAACTCTGCCGCCGGGAAACACCACCGCCCCACCCGCAAACCGCATCGCCGCCGAGCGTTCGAGCATCAGCAACTCGGGCGCGCCGTCGCTGCGCTCGCGGAATATGACGAGGGTGGCGGCGGGGATGGGGGTTAGGTCTTCGGGCATTGGGGACGGGTGTATGGGGAGTTACGGATATCGGCAACGACTGCTGGCTCCGCGAATGCGTTAGATGAATGGCAAACCACCGCACTTGCCAAGGTCGGTGGATATGTCATTCATCCACCATGCCCTATTCCAGCAGGCGATCGCGAATTCTCGGTTGCGCGGCGCTGTTCGCATGTGCGGCTGCCGCGTTGCTGCTCTTCTTTGGATGGTTTGCCGGGGGACCCTATACATCCAGCCTGCCCCGCCCCTTCAACGCGGCGGCGTGGAAGACCGGCGAGGGCGAAGCGCGATGCGGCATGATTGCCGACTTGCAGCATCGCATAGGTGTCGTCGGAAAGACGCGGACTGAGCTTTATGAGATGCTGGGTCGGCCTGATGATGAAGATGGCAGGGATCCTACTCTGGACCACTGGCATTTGTGTCCGAGTTTCATGGACATCTATATTCTCGAAGTGCGCTGGAAGAACGATCGCGTTGAAACGGCGTGGGTGCGCGACACCTAGGATCAAGCAAGTTGCCTGAGTCGGGACCGAGGCTTTTGATCCGGGCTAGATAGTCGCTCGAAGCTTTATGGGCCATATCATCGTCACCCCCGCGAAAGCGGGGGCCCATCTCCTGCGGGATTGGCGCGAATTGCCGGTGGTGTACGCGGACAGTCCGGGAGATGGGCCCCCGCTTTCGCGGGGGTGACGGATTGGGGCAGGCCGCCTCCCCCTAAAACAACACCGCCTGCTCCCCACCCACCCGCTCTCTAGGCGCCGTCCGAAACGCCGCCGCATGGTCGACCAGCGGAATGTCCGGCCGCCGCCCCCTGAACAGTTCCTCGACCGTCAGGATCTGCATCCGCGCATAGCTCCGCCCGGTCGCCTCTGAATGAAACCGCCCCACCGCCGCCGCTTCGCGCAGCATCGGGGCGGAGGGGGTGGAGCGGGTGAGGACGACGCCGATCGGGGCGCGCTCGCGTTCCATTGCCGAGTGGAGGTCGCGGACCACGCCGACGCCGACGCGCTCGCCGCCCTTGACCGAGACCAGAGCCCGCGCGGTCTGGCGGGGTTCGGGGCGGAAATAGATGATGCCGTCGATCCCGCCATCCGCGCCCTTGCGCCGACCGCCAAACGGCACCGCGTCGATCATCGCGACCGCCCACCATTGGAACTGGTACGGGTCCCGCCGGGCAAGATCGGCGGCGCCGGCGCAGTCGCGCGGCGTCCCCTCCACCCGCAGCGCAACGCCGGGAAAGGCGGCGCGCATCCGCCTTTCGATGAGGCCGATGGCGAGGTGGGTAACGTCGATCCCCGCCCAGCGCCGCCCAAGCTTTTCTGCGGCATGCACCGCGGTGCCGCAGCCGCAGAACGGGTCGAGCACCAGATCGCCGGGGTCGGACGAGGCGGCGATGATCCGTTCGAGCAACGCGATCGGCTTTTGCGTGGGGTAGCATAGCCGCTCCTGCGCCTGCGAATTGAGTGCGGGGATGTCGCTCCACAGCGCCTGCACCGGCGATCCGCGCGCCTCGTCCAGATAGCGTTTGAGCCGGATGCCGCCGGTGCGGGTGAAGTGCAGCCGCCCCTCCCGGTCCAGCCGCTCCATCGTCTCGACCGGCATCCGCCAATATGAGGTCACGCCCTTATAGGCATAGCTATAGCCGCCGCCCGACAGCCCCTTGGCGGTCAGATTGTCGTCCATCCACAGCCGCCCGTCAGGATCGCGGTTGCGGAAGCGCGCGGCATAATCGGCATCATAGGGGGTGAAGAGCGGGTTCCAGCGCGGCTTCGTGCCCTTCGCGTAAAACAGGATGGTGTCGGTGTTGCGCCCGTAGCGCCCGCCATCGCTATGCGCTGCCGTGCGTTTCCACGTGATCTCGTTGCGGAACCGCTCGGCCCCGAACACCGCGTCGAGCAGCAATTTGAGGTAATGGCTCGCCGTGGGATCGCAGTGGAGATAGAGGCTGCCCTCCGCCTTGAGCACGCGGTGCAGTTCGATCAGGCGGATCGCCATCATCGCGAGGTACGCCATCATGTCGTTGGTGCCGAGCGCGCTGCGGAAGGCGGCGAGCAGGTCGAAGGCGCGGGCGTGGCCGCTCTGCATCGCCTGATCGAAGGCATTCTCCGCCGCGTCATTCCAGTGCCAGCTATCTTCGAACGCCTGAACCTGCGCATCCGCGTCGCTGCCGGTCGGGGAGCGGAACAGGATATTGTAGTTCGCATTCGAGTTGAACGGGGGGTCGAGATAGACCAGATCGACGCAGCCATCCGGGAAATGCGCCCGCATCACATCGAAATTGTCCCCGTAGAACAGGGAGTTGACAACGCTCATCCGCTCCTCCCACCGCGCCGTGCGGTCGGGGAACGTTACCGGAACACGTGCGCGTCGGGGCGATGATCCCATCCGTTGCGGACCCATTTGCTGAGAGCGCCAGCCTAGGACCGCGCCCGCCACAGGGGCGAATGGAGATGGATCGAGAGCGGCGCGGATCGCGTCCGCTTTGGATCAGTGACGTTACGATCGTGGCGGCGCGGTCGACTCTCGAACGGTCAGCGACGGCGTGACCACCACCGGCGTGTCCAGGGCCGCACGACAGGAACGCGCGCCGATGATCAACTCGACCGCGCGTGCCGTCACCGCCGCAATCGGCTGTTCGATTGCGGTCAGCGGCGGGTGGGCGAAGCGGACCACTGGCGTATCGTCGAAGCTGACGATCGACAGGTCGCCGGGCACCGACTGGCCGCGCGCGCGCGCGGCCTCCAGGGTCGCCATCGCCATCTGGTCGTTGCTGGCGATGATCGCGGTCGCGCCGACATCGATCAGGTCTGGCGCACGGGCGCGTCCGGATTCGATGCTGAAATCGCCCTGCGCCAGCATCCCCTCGGTCGACAGGCCCGCCTCCGCCATTGCCGCGCGCCAGCCATCGACGCGCCATCCGCTCAGTTCATATTCGAGCGACCCGGAAATGAAGCCGATCCGGCGATGTCCCAGCTCGACCAGATGCCGCGTCGCCATCGCAGCGGCAAGGTCGTCGCCCATCGTCAGCCGGAACCCCGGCCCCGGCATCAGCGATCCGATCCGCGCCTGTTCGATCCCCGCCGCATCGAGCAGCGCCATGATCTTGGGATTGGCCGAGTGCGGCGGCGTCAGCAGCACGCCATCGGGCTGGAGCGCGGCGATCGCGGCAGACAGCTCCCGCTCGATATGGTCGCTATGCGTATCGACCAGCTCGACGATCAGGCGATAGCCATGTTCGGCGCAGGTCAGCATCCCGCCGAACAGCATCTGATCGACCCAGTCGGTGCCCTCACGCGACTTCCAGCCATCGATCGTGCGCTCGCGGTCGTTGAGCGCCATGATGAGGTAGGAGCGCGACCCGCTCATCCGCTGCGCCGCGATCGACGGGACATAGCCCAGCCGCGCGATCGATTCCTGCACCCGCGCCATCATCTCGGGCCGGACGTTCGGCTCCTTGTTGATGACGCGGCTCACAGTCTGCAGCGAGACCCCGGCGTCCGCTGCAACATGCTTGATCGTAACCGCTTGTTTCCGTCGCGCCATCAGGCAGCTGCGGGCTCAGCGGCGCCGCAATAGCGGGCGACATAAGCGGCATGGTCGGGAAGGCCCGCGACGGTGCGCGTCACATCCTGCCGGATCATGCCAAGCAGCCGGTCGAGCTCATCGTCGTTGAGCTTCCCCGCGATCGGGTGCCATGACTGCGGCGCGATCCCCTGCCCCAGCATCACCTGAACCCAGCTATTCTCGGCGAACAGCTCCTCGTTGCGGCGGAAGACGCGTGCGGTTTCTCGGAACAGCTCGATCTTCTGCGCCAGGCTGTCGGGCACGTCCATCGCGGCGCATTGCCGCCAGAAGGGGGAGTCGCGGCGGTCGGTGACCTTGTAGTGGAGGATCAGGAAGTCGCGGATCTGCTCCATGTCCTGGAACTGCTGATCGTTGAATTCGGCAATGTCGCGCGGGCTGATCGCGCCCTGCGGCATCATCCGGACGAGGCGCAGGATCGCGCGCTGGATCAGGTGAATCGAGGTGGATTCAAGCGGCTCCATGAACCCGCCCGACAGGCCGATGGCGATGCAGTTGCGGTGCCATTGCTTGCGCCGCGCACCGGTCTGGAAACGGATCTTGTTGGGCACAGTCAGCGGCTCGCCCTCGATATTGCCGAGCAGACGTTCGAGCGCGGCGTCATGGTCGAGATAGCGGCTGCAATAGACGATGCCGTTGCCGGTGCGGTGCTGCAGCGGGATGCGCCATTGCCAGCCGGCATCATGCGCCATCGCGCGGGTATAGGGGACGGGCGGGCGGACATTCGGCGTCTGCAGCGCGATCGCGCTGTCGCATGGCAACCAATGGGTCCAGTCGTCATAGCCCGCGTGCAGCGCGCCTTCGATCAGCAGCGCGCGAAACCCGGTGCAGTCGAGGAACAGGTCACCCTCGACCCGGCGGCCACCGTCCAGCTCAAGCGCGGCGATGTCACCGCTCTCGCCGTTCAGCTCGACGCGGGCGATCTTGCCCTCGATCCGCGTAACGCCGTCCGCTTCCGCCATCTGCCGCAGGAACCGGGCGTAGAGGCCGGAATCGAGCTGATAGGCGTAGTTGACCTTGTTGTCGGGCAGCTGCGCGAACTTGCTCTGCAGCGCGGCGACCAGTTCGAGGCAGTAATCGTCATAGGACTGGGTGTGCCCGCGCGCACGGCCCTCCAGCCAGTAATGCTGGAAGCCGGCGGCCCAGTGATCCTTTCCGGTGTAGCCGAAGCTGTGGAAATAGCGGTCGCCCGGCTGTTTCCAATTGTCGAACAGGATGCCGAGCTTGAACGTCGCCTGGGTGGCGCGCATGAACTCGGCCTCGTTGATGCCGAGCAGGCGGTTATAGACGACGAGCGGCGGAATCGTGGACTCGCCGACGCCGACCGTGCCGATCGCTTCGGATTCGACCAATGTCACCGCGACCGTTTTGCCCAGCGTCCGCGCAAGGGCGGCGGCGGCCATCCATCCGGCGGTGCCGCCACCGGCAACGACGATACGCTTGGTCATGTCTTTCCTCATCGGCTGAGCTGCCGCAGCAAATAGGTTCGGATGCGCGATGCGGTCTCGGGCGTCAGCGGATCGAGGATGCTGCGACCACCCTCCGGAATATGCGCGGCGACGGCGTCGTCATTGTCAAAGACATAATAGTCGAACAGGTCGCGCCAATGCGCCTTTTGCGCAGGCGGCAGGTCGCGGATCGCGAGCAGCGCGTGGTTGAGCGCATCCTGTGGCGTGCCGAGCCAGGCCGAGGTTTCGCGCCACCAATAGTTCAGCAGGATGTTGAACGGCTCGAGCCCCTCGACATGGTGATACCACATCGACGGGATGTGCAGCGCGTCGCCGGGCTCCAGCTCGACAACCTGCGCATGCGCCAGTGCTTCGCGGAACTTCGGATGCACGGCAAAGTCGGGATTGCTGAAATCGACCATGCTGACTGCGCGCCCGGCGGGCGTGTTGTCGAGCGGGCCGAGATAGAGGTTGCGGAACTGATCGGGCGGAAACAGCGTGAAGCGGCGACGTCCCGCGGCAACACAGGCGAGGTTCGCCGGCATGTCATTATGCGCCGCGATGCGCGTGCGCGTGCCGATCCAGATGCTGGCAAGGCAGCTTCGCTCGCCCAGATCGACCTGATTTTCCTCGTGCAGCCCCTGAAAGAAATCGTGCACGTCGATCGAGGCGAGGTAGATCGGCGGTGCCGCAGGATCGCCTTCGGTTTCGTCGATCTTCGCGAAGATTTCGGGAAGCTTGGCGCGAACGGTCTGGAAGTTCATCCCCATCGCCGCGTCGTAGAACAGCCGACCGTCGCTGCCCGGCGCCCCGACTGACACAGTAAAGCGCGCATCGCGGCGGCGGCGCAGCAGATAGTCGCGTGCGGCCTGGCCCGATTGCAGCCCCGCCTGAACGAGCGGCCAGCCGCGCACCAGTCCGCGGACGACGAACGGCGCGGTCGCGGACCGTAACTGCGCATCGAGCGCAGCGGCATCAGCAACCACAACTTCGGGCACCGCCGCAATGCCCTCTAAGATGCCGGAATCGGCCTCAGCCATCCGCCATCCGCCGGTTCTTGCGTGCGACCAGAGTGGCGATGTTGCCGATCGACGCGACCGCCATGAACAGCGGCATCAAATGCCCCTCGGCATGCAGGTCGCCCAGCGCCGACGCGTCGAGGCCGCGCAGCCGGTCCTCATTCACCGCATGGAATCCGACCAGCCGGTGGGTCGATCCATTGTCCAGCGTGATCTCGAACGTCAGCGGTTCGAGCAGGTCGTGGCGGCGCAACGCCGCGTAAAAACTCGCGGCACCCTGCCATCCGGCATCCAGCGCGCCGAGCTGTTCGGCGATGGTTTCGAGATAGGGGGTCGGGCGCGCATGTTCATCGAACACCCGCACACCCTCCGCCCCGGCGATGCGCGGGCTGGCCAGATCGACATGAACCTGCTTGTCCCCCGCCGCGCCCGGCGCCCCGCCGATCAGAAACGGCTGGATGGACATCGCTAGCGGCACATAGTCGGCGTCCCAGCGATCGCCGTCGAGGAACAGATTCTCGCCCTCCTCGAACCCGAACAGGGCGACCGCGACCACCTCGCCACGTTCGATGTTACGGCGGAACAGGATCGGATAATGCGCCTGCACCTGCCGGAATTCGTCGGGCACGGTGACGCAGGACATGACCGCATCGCCATAGTCTGCGCCGCGTTCGCGACGGACGCGCAGATCGGCATGGGCTTGCGGGGTCAACACGTGATGATCGGTCATAGGGTCTCCAGCGCCCTGCGTGGCGCGGCGGCGCGCAGCGCGTCAAGATAGGCGCGGTTGGTGGGAAGGCTGGCGGCGAGCGCGCGACCGCGCTGTGCGGCCTGGGCCATGGCGCGAACCGCCGCATCGGCATCAACCGCCAATGGCCCGTCGGACGGCACTGAATGGCCCATGCCGTACAGGACATATTGATAGCTGGCGGCGGGGAAAATCTCGTCGATCGCCGGAAAATCCGCCTGTGACGGCGGCTGGTGTCGCCACAGGGTCAGCAGCTCCACCAGCCGATCGGGGATCGACGCCGCATCGCGATGCGCGCGCCAATAGGGCTCGGTCCGGCGGCTCGGCACATAATGGAGCTTCAGAAACTCGACGATCCGGTCCCAGCGGTAACGGAACAGGTCGTTGAAGCGCCGCGCCTGAATGTCCATCGCGGCGCGGTTCACGGGGAAATTGTCGACCAGCGCGTCGAGCGACAATTCGATCAGCACGATCGCCGAGGCTTCGAGCGGTTCAAGGAAGCCTGCGGACAGCCCCACCGCCACGCAGTTGCGCTCCCAGAACCGGGCGCGATGGCCGGAACGAAAGGCGATCCGCCGGGCATTCAGATCGTCCGGATCGCGCCCGAGATAGGCGGCCAGCGTCGCCGCAGCTTCGTCGTCGTCCATAAAGGCCGACGCATAGACGCACCCCACCCCGCGCCGCGTCGGCAGGCCGATGTCCCAGATCCATCCCGCATCATGGGCGGTAGCGTCGGTCTGCGACGCGATGCGACTGTCCGGTTCGATTGGAATCTGCACCGCAAGCGCGCGATCGTTGAACAGCACATCACCACGGTCGATAAACGGCACGCCGAAATGACCGCCGATCAACAACGCCGCCTGCCCCGTGCAGTCGATGAACAGGTCGCCAGAAACCGGATCGCCATCGCGGAGCCGCACTGCGGCGATATCGCCATCGTCCTGCGCCTCGACTCCGGTGACATGGCCGCGCACATGGCGCACGCCCAGCCGCTCGACCGCGTGGCGTGACAGCAGCGCCGCCAGCTTTACCGCATCAAGGTGATAGCCATAGTTGAGCGCGCCGACATAGCCGGACATCGCCCGCTGGCGCGGCGCAAGATCGAGGCTGCAGATGCGCGGCTGGGGCGATACGGCAGCGGCGAAGGGCTCCGTCGCGGCTGCGTCCTGCCACCCACGGACGATCCCGCGCGCTTCGCCTTCGACGGGCGGCGTGAAGGGGTGGTAATAGGCGTCGTCCGTCGCCCCCGTTGCCCAGCCGACGAAGCGCGATCCCTGTTTGAACGACGCGTCGCACGCGGTGAGGAACTCAGCCTCGTCGATGCCGATGCGTTGCAGCGTGCGCCGCATCGTCGGCCAGGTCCCCTCGCCCACCCCGATCGTCGCCACATCGGGCGATTCGACCAGCGTGACGCTGGCACCCGGAACGCGGGCGGCGAGCAAACAGGCCGACAGCCAGCCGGCGGTTCCCCCACCGACGATGACGATCCGAACCGCTGCCTGCTCCACCGTTCAATCCCGTTCGCTGTATTGGGCCCGCGCGATGCGCCAGCCGATCCGCGACTTGTGCCTCCCCCGTAAAAAAAGGGCCACCCTCGAATGAACGAGGGTGGCCTTGGGGGGGAGGTCAGAAGTTGAAGCGGACACCGCCCATGTAGCGGGCGAAGCCAGGCTGAGCGAAGGTCACCATATTCTCGTTACGGCGGTGACCGCGGCGCCCTTCACCGGTCAGGTTGATGCCCTCGACATACGCCGTGAGTCCGGGAATGAACTCATAGCTGATGCTGGCATCGAACTGGCCATAGGCTTCGACATAGGTCGGGTTCGGGTTGCCGCCGGCGTAGAATTTGTCACGCCAGTTATACGCGACACGCGCCTGCAGTCCGCCCTTGTCGTAGTAGAGGACCGCGTTGGCGCTGTCGCTCAACCCCGCCAGCGCGAACTGGCCGATATTGGGGTTGGCGGCATTGTCGAACTCGGCATCGCCGCGCACGATCGTGTAGTTCAGCTGCGCGCCAAAGCCGGTGTCCCAGAAGGCGTGCTGGATCGCGAACTCGAAGCCGTAAAGCGTCGCGGTCTGGTCCGAGTTGAACGGCGTGCCGACATTGAAGTCGACCAGGCCATCTTCCGGCAGGCCAAGAATGCGACCGGTGTAATAGCCGTTCACATCAAGGATCGGATTACCCGATCCGTCGCGTGCGACCTCGACCCCGCTGGTGAAGTTACGCAGGATGTAATTGCGGATCGCACCAACGTCGATGGTGCCACCCAGCGCCGCCTGCGCAGCACGGAAACGCGGTCCGTCTGCGGGATTGCGCAGATCGAACGCGGAGCGCTCGACCTCCTGCGAGTTGATGAAGTTGCTTACCTTCTTGCGGAAATAGCCGGCCGAGACGTAGCTTGCAGGTGCGTAATACCACTCCGCCGAAAAATCGATGTTCTTCGACAGGAACGGAACCAGGTTCGGGTTGCCCTGAAGCCCGCCGCCGCCAGTAATACCGAACTGGCGATTGAGGGTCAGCCCACCCTGAAGGCTGGCATAGTCCGCACGCGTGATCGTGTGGCTGTACGATGCGCGCAGCTTGACATTGTCGATCGGCTCGATGTCGAAATCGATCGCCGGCAGCCAGTTGTCATAGCTGCCCTTGGTGGTCTGGAAATCAAGGACCGGAGCCCCCTGAGCATCGAGCTGATAGACGACATTGAACTCGCCGACCGCGCCCCACGACGTACCAATCGCAACCGGCGTCAGCGAGGACGATGCCACCGTCGTCTGATCATAGCGCACACCCGCGATGATATGCGCATCACGGTCGCCCACAGTGAATTTGGTGTTGAACTGAACGAACGGCGAAATCGTCTTTTCGTGAATGCGCCGATCCGTGTCGTAGTTGGCGAGGCAGTTGCCATCGCCGCCACAGATTCCGAAGCGGTCGTCAAGCAGATCGACCATCCGTTCGAAATCGAACCGCAGATAGGACGGAATCATCCCATCCGAACCCGAGATGCCCGGGAACTTGTCCGGCAGCGTCACCAATTCATACAGGTCGTCGGGCAGATCCGCCGGGGTGCCGAGACCGCCCCAGGTGTCATTTTGCACGAAGCCATAAGCCGAACGCACCTTGTTCTCGACGAACGAGAAACCAAAGTCGATCGAATCGAGGAAGCCGCCATCATGGTCATAGCGACCGGTCAGCTGCGCCTGATTGATCTCGTCCTTGAAATAGGCGTTGCGGAACGAGTTGCCGGTCGCATTGACCAGCGCTGCGTTGAGCGGGTTGATGCCGGGCTGCATGGTGTAGGACAGGACCGGCAGTTCCTTGGTGAAATCGACGGTCTGCGACGCCACGCCAAAGATTGCCGAACCGACCGAGGTGCTGGTCCCGAAGCGATTGGTTGGCTTCGATTCCGCAGTCGAGTGATGGCCGTCGAGCGTGATCGTCACCCCGCCCGGTGCTTCCCACTTGAGGTTCCCGCCGAACGACTTGTTGACCGTCTCGTTCGCGGTCAGCGAACCGCTGTACGACAGATCCTTACCCGGGCCAAAACGCTCGGTGTAGAAGACCGGGCCGGCCGCCGGACCGTCGGTCCATTCGGTGCTGGTGTCGCCGAAGTTGAACCAGATGCCGACACTGCTGTCGCGCGCTTCCACGCGGTTGCGCGAAAAGGTGAAGTCGAGCGTCGCGGTCAGCGAATCGATCGGGCGATACTGCAGCACGACCTGGCCGTTGATTCGCTCACGCTCGATGTCGGTGAGGTTGTACGCCGCGCTCTGCGGGATTTCGTACACTTCGGTCGCACCGGGGCGGTTGATGACGTTCGGCCCCTCCGGCCCGAGCGTACCCCAGTCATTCTCGTTCCCCAGGAACGAGTTGCCGAACCCGACCGAGCCGGTGTTCACGCTGGCATTGCGCTTCTGGTAGATGCCAGAAATGAGGATGCCGAACTGATCCTCACTGCCAAAGGTGGTGCTGAACACGCCCGACACTTCCGGCGTGATCTTGTCCCCGCCGTTGGTCGAGGTATCGAGCACACCCTTGGCCGAGACCGACCCGCGCATGCCCGGACGGTCCAGCGGACGCGGCGTCTTGATATTGATGGTCGAACCGATACCGCCCGATGCGACGGCTGCGCGGCCGGTCTTGTAGACCTCAACCCCCGAAATGCCTTCCGAAGCGAGGTTGGCAAAGTCGAACGATCGGGTTGCCGGTGCGCTGGCACCATCGCCGAGCGACGACGTCGGCATCTGACGACCGTTCAGCGTGACCAGGTTATATTCGGGGCCAAAGCCGCGAACGGTGACGGTCGAGCCTTCACCATTGGCGCGGTCGATCGACACGCCGGTGATGCGCTGAAGCGATTCGGCGAGGTTGGTGTCGGGGAATTTGCCGATATCCTCAGCGGAAATCGCGTCGACCACGCCCTGCGCGTCACGCTTGATGTCCACTGCCGCCTGAAGGCTGGCGCGGATGCCGGTGACGACGATTTCCTCGCCCTCATCGGCCGGTGCAGCCGCTTCAGTTTCCTGTGCAAATGCCGGCGCAGTCACGATCGCCAGCGTCGAAACGCCGATCACAAGTCGCGAAAGCGCGCGCGCCTTAAGGTCACGCATTCCCCAATCCTCCCCATCGAGCGGCACGCCATTCGTGCTCGCGTTGAGAACGTTCACTTGAACCCGTTGTACAACGTTGTCAAGCGGGGTCGGACATGGCATTCGGATGATGAAAGCGCGCAAATCTGCTATTGTGAACGTTCCCAATCTATGCTGTCTGGAGGATCAGTGCAGCTGGCGGGGAAACGCTCGGCGCACGGGTCTGGAGAGGAATTTCGATGTCGAGGATGATCGCCGCACTCTTGTCCGCGGCCGCAATCGGCGCATTTGCGACGACCGCCGGTTTCGCCCAACAGGCTCCCACGGCCTCCGCCAAATCCACCGTTACGCCGAAACAGGCGCGCGCGCGTGCCGATGCGATCGTCGCGAAGCTGACGCTCGATGAAAAGATCGCGCTGGTCCATGGCCTGTTCCCGCCGATGGCCGGCGGCAAGACGCAGGACGAGCTGATCCCGTCGGCCGGCCATATCGACGGCGTGCCGCGCGTCGGCATTCCGATCGTGCGTGAAAGCGATGCCTCGCTCGGCGTCGCCAATCAGGTCGAACAGCGCAAGGGCGATGTCGCCACCGCTCTGCCCTCCAGCCTCGCCACCGCCGCGACCTTCGACCCTGAAATCGCCCGCGCGGGTGGCGCGATGATCGGCGCAGAGGCCCGCGCCAAGCGCTTCAACGTCCTGCTCGCCGGCGGCGTCAACCTGACCCGCGACCCATGGGGCGGGCGCAATTTCGAATATCTCGGCGAAGACCCGCTGCTCGCGGGCGAACTGGGCGGCGCGCACATCGCGGGCGTCCAGTCGAACCGCATCGTGTCGACGATCAAGCATTTCGCGCTCAACGCCCAGGAGACGGGCCGGATGGTCCTCGACGCGCAGATCGACGAGGCCGCGCTGCGCGAAAGCGACTTGCTCGCCTTCCAGATCGCGATCGAAAAGGGCAAGCCCGGATCGGTGATGGCCGCGTACAACAAGGTCAACGGCCATTGGGCGTCGGAGAACGACTTCCTGCTTAACACGGTGCTCAAGCGCGACTGGAATTACCCCGGCTGGGTGATGAGCGACTGGGGCGGCGTGCACACCACGGTGAAGGCGGCCAATGCCGGGCTCGACCAGCAGTCCGGGCAGGAACTCGACAAGGCGATGTTCTTCGACGCGCCGTTGAAGGCCGCAGTCGAGAAGGGCGAAGTGCCGCTGCCACGCCTCAACGACATGGTCGCGCGCTATTTGACCGGCCTGATCCTGACGGGCGCATTCGACACGCCCGCGCCCGCCGCGGCCCAGCCAATCGACTATGCCGCCAATGCCGCGGTCGCACAGCGCGCCGCCGAAGCGGGCATCGTGCTGCTCAAGAATGACGGCGGCATCCTGCCGCTGGCGGCGAGCGCGAAGAAGATCCTCGTCATTGGCGGCGGTGCGGATGTCGGCGTCCTGTCGGGCGGTGGCTCCAGCCAGGTCCGTTCGGTCGGCGGTGCACCGATCGAAATCCCGCTCGCTTATGGCGGCTCCGCCTCGTTCGCGCGGATCACGTACCACGCCTCCTCCCCGCTCGCCGCGCTGCGAAAGGCAGCTCCCGGTGCACAGGTCGACTTCACCGACGGCCGCAACATGAATGCGACGCTGGAGGCTGCGGCAAAGGCCGACATCGTCATCGTCTTCGCAACGCAATGGACGACCGAGGCCGACGACGTTCCGAATCTGCGCCTGCCCGACCATCAGGACGCGCTGATCGGCGGGGTATCGCGGGCACAGCCCAAGACCGTCGTGGTGCTCACCACCGGCGGCCCGGTGACGATGCCATGGATCACACAGGTCCCGGCAGTCGTGCAGGCGTGGTACCCCGGCCAGCGCGGCGGTGAGGCGATCGCCAATATCCTGACCGGCAAGGTCAATCCCTCGGGCCGCCTGCCGATCACCTTCCCCGCGCGTGAGGCACAGGCGCCGCGCCCCACTCCGGTCGGCCTCGACCTGCTCACCGGGCTTGAACGCGACGCCGCGTCGAACCCGGCGGCGGGCGGGGATTTCAGCCTCAAGACCTTCCCGGTGAAGTATCCCGAGGGCAGCGACGTCGGCTATCGCTGGTATGAGCGGCAAGGCAACAAGCCGCTCTTCGCCTTCGGCCATGGCCTCAGCTACACCAGTTTCGCATACGCCCAGCCACAGGTGACCGGCGGCAAGAAGCTGACCGTCAGCTTTACAGTCACCAACACCGGCCAGCGCGCCGGCGCCGACGTACCGCAGCTCTATGTAACCCGCGACGGATCGGGCAAGCCGATGCGGCTCGCCGGGTTCCAGCGGGTGACGCTGAACCCCGGCGAATCGCGCCGTGTGACGCTGACCGCCGAGCCGCGCATCCTCGCCGATTACGACACCAGCCTGCCCGGCTGGCGGACCGGAGGGGGCAGCTATCGCGTCGCCATCGCCCGCGATGCGACGGATCGATCGATGACGCTCACCACCACGCTCGACGCGGCGACGATGAAGCCCTAGCCATCGGCAAACGGTCCGCGCATCCACGCGACCGAACGGGCGGAGAGGGTGACGACCGATAGCGGTTCAGGCGGCGCGGCAGGGCGCGGGATGGGCTTCATCCTGCTGGTCGCGCTCGCCAATGCAGGCGGCGTCATCGCCTTTTTGCCGCTGCTCAGCCTGTTGCTGCCGGTCAAGATCGCGGAGATTGCGGGCGAGGCGCGGATCGGCCTGTTCACCGCGACGGTGATCGCCGGGGCACTCGCCGCAAGCATCGCCAACATCGCCTTCGGATGGGCCAGCGACCGCGCGCTCGCCCGGGGCAGGCAGCGGCGCCCCTGGGTGGTGCTCGGCCTGATCCTGCTCGCCGCGTCCTTTGTCGCGGTGGCGCTGGCGCAGACCCCCGCCGCGATCATCCTCGCGATCATCCTGTTTCAGGTCGCGGTGAACGCGCTGCTCTCGCCCATGTTCGCGATCATGGCGGATGAAGTCCCCGGCGCGCAGATGGGGCTCGCCGGCGGACTGATCGCGCTCGGCTCCCCGCTCGCATCGGCGGTCGGCGCGCTGATGATCGCGCTCGGGCTCGCCGGAGCGGGCGCACAGCTCGGCTTCGTGTTCGCCGCAGTGCTGATCTGTGTCGTGCCGTTGCTCCGCGTCCCGGCTCGTCCCGCAGCGCCCGCGAGTGGCGGCGCCCCGGCCCGCTTGCTCGGTCGCGACCTCGCTATCGCCTGGACCGCGCGGCTGCTCGTCCAGATCGCGGGCAACGTGTTGTCGCTCTATCTCGTCTATTATTTCGTCAGCATCGACCCCGATCTGTCCGCCGCGCAGCAAGTTGGCCCGATCGGCCAGTTGATGACGATCGCCTATCTTCTCCCCCTCCCCGTCGCGATCCTTCTCGGGCGCTGGTCGGACCGGATCGGGCAGCGCAAGCCCTTCCTCCTCGGCGCAGCCACCCTCGCCGCGATCGGCCTGCTCGGCCTCGCCCTGGCCCGCGACTGGTCGATCGCCGCCCCCGCGTTCGCGCTGTACGCAATGGGCTCGTCGGTGTTCCTGTCGATCCATTCGGGCTTCGCAATGCAGCTGCTTCCCAGCGCACAGAACCGCGGCCGCGACCTCGGCCTGATCAACCTCACCAACACCCTCCCCGCCTTGCTCGGCCCCGCCCTCGCCTGGGCCCTCGCAACACCACATGATTTCGGTCCGGTCATGCTGCTGCTCGCCGCACTAACCCTGATCGGCGGCGCGCTCGTCCTCGGCATCCGCCAGCAACGCTGAGGGAGAGGCGAGAAAAAATCGAAGCGCTGCACAAATTTGCGAGCGATGGCGGTTGACAGCCGCGGGACGCAACCGTAGGTGCGCTCGCCTACCCCGTGCCCAGATGGCGGAATTGGTAGACGCACCAGCTTCAGGTGCTGGCGATCGCAAGGTCGTGGAGGTTCGAGTCCTCTTCTGGGCACCAGAGGCCTTTCCGGCGACGTCCGGGAAGGTCCAGTAAGCAGCTGGTTTTACAGCATATTTTCAGTGAAAATCGCCGAATGGAATCCGGGCTCATCCACCCGAATCCATCGGCAGCACCATCAAAATGATGGTGTTTTTGATGGTGCCGGCGAGCCCTTTGGAGCTAGCACCATCATGGCACTGAATCACATCCAGATCACCAACGCCAAGCCCAGGGACAAAGCCTACAAGGTAGCCGACTCCGAGGGGCTTTACCTTCTCGTACAGCCGAACGGCGCGAAGCTCTGGCGTATGAATTACCGTCACCTTGGTCGGCAGAAGACACTGTATTTCGGGGCCTGGCCCGAGGTGGGAATCGCAGCGGCACGCCAGCGACGGACCGAAGCGAAAGAGCAGATCGCCGCCGGACTCGATCCGTGCGCAGAGAAGAGACTCTCTCGAATCGCGGAGAAGATCGCATCCGACAATACGTTCAAGACGGTTGCCGAGGAGTGGCTCGACAAGATTGAACGGGAGGGTCGGGCGCATGTCACGCTGGAGAAGATTCGCTGGCTATTGGGCATGGCCTATCCCACGATCGGCAACCTGCCGATCTCAAAGGTCACTGCGCAGGACGTGCTTTCCGTGTTGCGCAAGGTGGAGGCAACTGGGCGCTACGAGAGCGCCCGCCGGATGCGCAGCGTACTAAGCCGCGTCCTTCGCTATGGCATCGCAACCGCCCGAGCAGACCGCGACGTAGCGGCCGACCTTCGCGGTGCCCTCATCACACCCAAGGTCACGCACCTTGCAGCCATCACGACGCCGAAGGAAGCTGGTGCGCTGATGCGCGCGATCGAAGGCTACACTGGCCACGAGATTACTGCGGTCGCACTTCAGCTATCGCCGTACTTGTTTGTCCGGCCAGGAGAGTTGCGCAAGGCCGAATGGGCCGAAATTGAAGCGCAGAATGCAATCTGGTCGATCCCGGCGGAGAAAATGAAAATGCGCCGCCCGCATCGGGTGTCGCTGTCCCGACAGGTCATGGCGCATCTCGATCACCTTCATACGCTCACCGGACATGGGAAATACCTGTTTCCATCCTTCAGGTCGGCGGACAAGCCGATGTCGGAGAACACGATCAACGCAGCGCTTCGCCGGCTTGGCTACAGTCAGCAGGAGATGACCGCGCATGGCTTTCGCGCCATGGCAGCAACGCTGCTCAACGAGATGGGCATCTGGAACCCCGATGCGATTGAAAAGCAGCTCGCTCACCTCGACGGCAGCGCGGTGCGCCGCGCTTACACGCGGGGAGAATATTGGGACGAGCGAGTCCGAATGATGCAGCACTGGTCGGACCATCTTGACCAGCTGCGTGACGGCGCAGCAATTTTTCGTCCGATCTTCGGGAGCGGAGGCGGTCGACGATAGGGTTAGCCGCCGACCAGCTCCTTGAGGCTGCGATATGGTATGAGTGTCGACCGACCGACCTTGACCGTCTCAAGATCGCCAGACTGGATAAGTTCATAAAGTCGAGAGCGGCTGATCCCCGTGATCTGGACCGCTGTCGCGATGCGCACGGACAATGGCTCGATCGCGACACCGCCATGCTCATGGTTCCGCGTCGGCAGGGAGGGTGAAGTCATGATTTCGCCTTCCCGCGGCTGAAACCGCGATCGCTCTCAAGAAAGGAGCGAAGCATATAGGGGATCAGGTCAGTCACCTGCTCCGACTGACCATAGGCATCCCGATAGGCTTCCGCGTAGTCCGCCAGCAACTGGTTCAGGTCCGGCGTGATGGTGATGGTGAGCTTGATCGGCGTGCGATCAGGCAGCTTGGTCAGCTTAATGGTTGGCATCGTTGTCTCCTAGCCGCGCCAGGGCGCGAGAATCAGGTCGCGATGGACGACCAGCCGAACAGGGGCGCCGGGCCGGATCGTGATGGTCGGCTGAACTTGCAGGTTGCGCGACGTGATCTGGTCTCCAGCGCGGGAGACATTCTGCTGGGTCGATTCCCGAATTGCTTGAACGAGATCGCTTTCACCGGAGAAGGAGAGGTTGGCACCGACGCCCAACAGCGTTGAAATCGCGACGCCCTTGAGCAGCGTCCAGGTGTGGAAGTCGACCTTGTCGGCGAGTCCCGCATAGCCCGACGGGTCGGTCGCGGGGACGTTATCTAGCCGGATCGAACTGCCGTCGGGCAATATGATCCGCTGCCACACGATCAGCGCGCGCTTCTGCCCATACGCTACGACGCTGTCATAGCTGCCGATCAGCCGAGCGCCCTGCGGAATGAGCAGGATGGAGCCGGTTGCGCTGTCATAGACCCGTTCGGTGACCTGGGCGGTGACGAGGCCGGGGAGATCTGACCTAAGACCGGTGATCAGACCTGCGGCGATCACGCTGCCGGCTGAAAGCATATTTGGTGATGCAGGTGGGGTCAGCCGATCACCGTTGACGTCGCCGCCGGAATCGCGCTTGGCCACAAAATCGGCCTTGCGCTGCTGGGCGTTGGGATCGCGGTCCGGGTTGACTGCAGGCCGCGGCGCATCGGCGCTTGCCACCGGTGCCAGAGGCAATGCTGCCTGAGCCTCAGCGGTCGGGATTGGACGACTGCCCGACTGAACGAGCAACCCGGATTCTCGCGCAGCTCTCAATTCAGCAGCGCGCCGCTCACGTTCGGTTGCTGCCGCCTGATCGGCCCGGGCTGCCTCTCCTTCCACCGGCTCGGTTCCCATTGCGCGCTGATGATCGAGAATGGGTCGGCCGAGATCACCAGGCAACGGCGGTCCGAGCTTGGGTACGTCGCCATAGCCGCCCGGAAGTGCGCTGAGCGCGTCGGTAGGGGGCTTCGCAATGATTGTCCGATCGTCAGCCTGGCCTACGAGCTGCAGATTGGATGGCCTGAGCGCAACCCAGGCGGTTGCGACAAGGCTGACGGAGCCGAGCGCCGCGATCGCCACGATGGCACCGCGCTTGAAACGGATCGCCCGCGCCGGCTGGGCGCGAAGTGCCAGTGTTTCCGGATCAGCCTTGCCGGGCGCTGCTTGGACATCAGTCGCCGGCCGATCATTCCCGTCGGTCATGATCCCCTCCGTGTCTTAGCGCCAGCCGCCAGCCGGCTGATGCGGACGACCTGCTGATTCTTCGTGCCGAGACGAAGCTCCGCAGCATCGAAGATCCGATCGACCACGTAGAAACGGCCCTTCACCCGATAGTTGACCAGCTGGGCCTCGCCCTTTGCGTCCACCAGAAAGATCGGGGGAGCCACCCCGACAGCGAGCGACGCAGGAAACTCGATGAACGTCTGCCTGCCATCGTCGAACGCGCGTAGCGGCCGCCAGGAAGGACGATCGCCCGATACGACATAGTTGAAATGAAGAGTTTCCACCTCGATGCCGGCGGCCACCGGGGCCATTGCCTCGGCGGCCGTGGCCGCGCGTTTGAGGGCGATCAGCGCATCCTGCGGATAGGTCCATGAGAGCGCAGCCATCGCCGTCTTCCCGACGCTGGTGAGCGCAATATGATAGCTGCGGCGGTCAGTGGTGATCACAAGGTTGGTCGACAACCCAGCACTGAACGGTTTGACCAACACATGCGTACGCTTCGCGGTGCCCGATCCGCTGGTCGTATCGCCGATAACCCAGCGAGCCGTGTCGCCGCTGGCTACCGCCACGAGCGTTTCCCCTGGCTGGAGCGCAATGTCGGTAACCCGCCCGGGTGCGGTCATCACGCGATAGATTGCCCCTTCCGTAAAGGGATAAACCTGAACGGCATGCAGGAAACCATTTGCAGCGGGTTCGATGGTTGCAAGGCGGTTGGCGGATGCGACCGTCCGTTGCGTCGGGCTGCTTTGAGATGGTGAAGCCCCGGCCGCATGCGCTGCTGGCGGAAGGGCAAGCACCAGCAGGGATGGCACTGCAAGGTAGCGGATCATGGCTGTGTCTCCGGATTGGGGGTCGGTTGTGCGGCAAGGTTCGGATCGAGCGGCGAGCCCAGCGGCAGGTTGTCTGAGGACGGAGGCGGCGGCGTGCGCGCCGGGGCGGTGACCGTTGCCGGCTCGATCTCGCGGCTCCAGTCGATCGCATCGACGTAGATGCCGAGCGGATTCTTGCGAATCGTGTCCGCCGATACGGGCGGCTTCGTCACGATCGTCAAAATCCCCGTCCAGGTCGATGATCCCCCCGCACTCCCGCGCTCGTAGGGCGTTTCGGTCCATTTCACCTGAAACGATCGCTCCGAGGCGCGGACGACGCTGGTCACCTGCACCGCCACGGTTCGCTCGCCGATCCGGGCGAACGGGTCCGCAGCCCTTGCATAGTCGTCGAGGGATCGGGCGCCGCGCTCGGTCACGAAGGCGTAGGCTGATAGCCAGTCGCGGCGCATCAGCACCGGGTCGAGCGAAACAGCGCGAACATTTTCGATGAACTTCGCCAGATGCCAGGCGATCTGTGGGTCTGTGGGCTTGTATCCAGCCTCGGCCTCGGTGACCGCCCGTGCCTCGCCAAGACGATCGACCTCGACCACATAGGGCGTGACCCTGCTCTGGAGTGACTGCCAGATGAGTGCGGCAGACATGGCGCAGGTGAGCGTCAACGTTCCGAACGCCATTAGCCGCCAGTTTCGGGCCTGAACCCGGGCCGAGCCGATCCGCTCGTCCCACAGCTGACTGGCACGTTGGTAGGGCGTTTCGGGCTGGGGTGTCCGTCCGTAGCGCTGGACGGCGCGCTTGAAGATCATCAGTCGTCCCTTTCCTTGATGTCGGGGTGAGCGGAGGCACCGCCACGATCGCCCTGTTGAATCGAGTGCAGTGCGATCTGACGGTGATGACGAGCGTTTTGCTGCGCGCGCATCGATTGAGCCCATTCGGGCGCTCCTTCGCCGACAGTCGTTGAGGAGGCAGGCTCACCTGCGCCGGACCGATTGAGCGCGTTCCAGGCAGCCGTGCGGCCGCTCGATGCGGCTTCGCCAAGCCCGAGCGCGCTCGACGCGCGATCGCGGGCGGCGTTACCTGCGGCGCGGGCGACGCCGCCAAGGCCGGCAGCCATGGTCGGCGACGGGGCGGTGTCCTTGCCGAGCGTGTAAGCGGTCGATGCAGCCGATCCCATTGATGTCCCGGCGCGGACCGCGCTGAGCGCACCGCCCCCGATCGCGCTGGCCGCGCCCATCGTCGCACCGCCGGCAAGCATGGTGACGCCCGCCGCGCCGGCGGCCGTACCGAGCGCAGCGCCTGCACCCAGCTGCGGCGCGCCCGCTACCAAACCGGAGGCGATGCCGGGACCGAAGATACCGAGGCCGAACAGCGAAAGCGCGCCGAGCGCGAGGCTCATCGCGGCACCGAGATCGGGCTCTTGTCCCTGCATCGAGGTGGTAAACTCGGCGAAAAAGTTCGAACCGATGCCGACGATGACCGCGAGCACCATCACCTTGATGCCCGAGCTGACCACATTGCCAAGCACGCGCTCGGCGAGGAAGCTGGTGCGGTTCCACAGCGCGAACGGCACGAGGATGAAGCCGGCGAGGCTCGTCAGCTTGAACTCAATGATGGTCACGAACATCTGCACGGCGAGGATGAAGAAGGCGAGGATGACGATCGCCCAGGCAAACAGCAGGACCATGATCGTCAGGAAGTTCTCGAAGAAGCTGACAAAGCCCATCATGCTCGAGGCCTGCTCGAGCAGCGGCCAGGCGGCGCTGAAGCCGGTTGATGCGACTTGTCCGGGGCGAAGCAGGTCGTCGGCCGACAGCGTGCCGCCGCCAGCCGTCAGTCCGGCCTGGGCGAACGATTTGAAGATGATGTCAGCAAGCGTCGAGAAGCTGTTCAGGATGAACGCGAACGCACCAATGTAGAGGATTTTCTTGAGGAACCGGCCAAGGACGTTGTCGTCGCCACCCATTGCCCAGAACAGGCCAGCGAGCGTGATGTCGATCCCTATCAGCGTCGCGGTGAGAAATCCGACGTCATTGCCGAGCAGCCCGAATCCGCTGTCGATGTAGCGGATGAAGGCCTGCATGAAGCGGTCGATGACATTGAGATCTTGCACGGTTCGGCAGCTTTCGACTTGAGTAAAGGTGTCGCGGAGCCCGCCACCCGGGGGCAAAGGCAAACGGACTCCGCGACGAGGCGGCGCGATCGGGGAGCTGGACTGCGCCGCCTCAGCTCGTCACCGCGCCTATTCGCGCGTGTAGGCTTGGCCGGTGCCCAGAAATTTCCGGGTGCGTTCCCGCCCTTCTGCCTCGGCCTGTGCACGACGCGCGGCTTCGGTTGCTTCGGCGCGGTATTGCGCCGCCATCATCTTCTGGATCTGGAACTGCTGCTTGGCGGTGAGTGCCAGTAGCTGGTTCGTGGCTTGTTGGGCTTGCAAGCCGCCCTCAGCGCCCTGGCTCTTCGCAACGATCTCGCTCAGCGTCCCGGCATCAGCCTGCACGTTGGTGACGATCTGGGATTGCACGCCCATCGCCTGCCGGAAGCCCGACATTGCGGCATCGAGCCGCGCTTTGGCGGCGACCACCTGTTTGTTGGTGGTCAGTGCCTGATTGAAGTCCTTGGGAAACAACTGGCTGAACTGCTGGTCCAGGCCATCGACCCTGAAATCGATCCCTTGCGCCTGCCCCATCAACCGGTCGATCGCAGCCAAGTTCTGGTTGAGCTGCTGGAGTTGCGGAAAGTCGATCCGGCTGAGGTTCTTCGCCTGATTGATTAGCATCGTCGCTTCGTTCTGGAGCGACTGGATCTGATTGTTGATCTGGGTGAGCGTGCGCGCCGCAGTGAGCAGGTTCTGGCTGTAGTTGGTCGGGTCGAATACGCTGATTTGCGCGCGTGCCGGGGTGCTCGCACTGGCGAGCCCCATAGCCAGCGAACCGGCGGTTCCGATGCTGAGCGCGGACGCGATCAGGACTTTGCGGGTGACAATACGCATTACACTTCTCCTTCTTCGGTGGGCGCGAAATTCGGGAAATCGGCGAGGAGGTCGGCGGCCCAGTCGAGACCAGCTTGCTCAAGGAAGCGGGCCGCGAAATTCTCGGGGCCATGCTCCGCCAGCAGCGCGTCGATGCGCGCCTGGGTTGCCGGATCGGACGCACCGCACAGCGCGAGCGCGATTGGCCCGAGGCCGAGCTCGAACAGCCGATTGCCGCGCGCCGATTGAAGGTAATATTGCCGCTTCGGCGTTGCGCGGCTTACCAGCTCGATTTGCCGGTCATTGAGTCCGAAACGCTCATAGGCGGCCCGCGATTGCGGCTCGATCGCGCGGTCGTTGGGCAGCAAAATGCGCTGCGGGCAGCTCTCTATGATCGCCGGCGCGATGCTGCTGTCGGCGATATCGGCGAGGCTCTGCGTTGCGAACAGCACCGCGACATTCTTCTTGCGCAGGGTCTTCAGCCATTCGCGAATGCGCGCGGCAAAGATTGGATGATCGAGAAAAATCCAGGCCTCGTCGAGAACGAGTAGCGTTGGCCGACCGTCGAAGCGCTCTTCGAGGCGGTGGAAGAGATAGGTCAGAACCGGGGCGACCACCCCGGCCTGTCCCATCAGCGCCTCGGTTTCGAAGCACTGGATGTCCGCGAAGGCGAGATGCTGTTCAGCCGCGTCCAGGAGACGCCCATAGGGGCCGTCGAGCGTATAGGCGGTCAGCGCGATGCGTAACGCATTGGACTGGAGTAGCATGGCCAGTCCGGTCAGCGTCCGCTCCTGAGGTGGTGCCGATGCGAGGCTGCAAAGTGCGGACCACACAGCGTCCTTGACCTCGGGGGTGACGATGACCTTTTCGTGGGCCAGCAGCGCCGCGATCCATTCTGCCGCCCAGCTCCGTTCGCTGGGATCATCAACGCGGCGAAGCGGCTGGAACGCCAAAGTGTCGCCGCTATCCGCGCCGAGACCCAACGCATGATGCGCGCCGCCCATCGCCAGCACCGCCGCGCGTGCCGAATAGCCCTTGTCGAAGATATAGAGTTGCGAGCCGGCATAGCGCCGGAACTGCAATGCGATCAGGGCCAGCAGCACCGACTTGCCAGCACCGGTGGGACCGACGACGAGCATGTGCCCGACATCGCCGATATGGGTCGACAAGCGAAAAGGGGTTGATCCACTGGTCTGCGCATAGAGCAGTGGCGGGCCGTCGAGATGGCGGTTGCCAGCAGGTCCTGCCCACACCGACGACAGTGGCATGAGATGGGCGAGATTGAGGGTATGGATCAGCGGCTGGCGCACGTTCGCGTAAGCCTGACCGGGCAGCGACGACAGCCACGCTTCGACCGCGTTGATGCCTTCGCGCAAGCATGTGAAGCCGAGGCCGTTGACGATCCGCTCGACCGCGCGAACCTTGTCCTCTGCGCGAGCGCGATCGGAGTCCGACACCGTGATCGTCGTAGTCAGATACCCAAAGGCAACGTGATCGCCGCCGAGCGTCTGGAGCGCAAGGTCGGCATCGACCACCTTGTTATCAGCGTCGCTGTCGAGAAGCTGGGCTGGCTGGTTGTACATCACCTCGCGCAGCAGCGCGGCGATCGACTTGCGCTTGTTGAACCATTGCCGCCGGATCTTCGTCAGCGCCTTGGTCGCATCGGTCTTGTCGAGGGCAATGAAGCGCGTGACCCAGCGGTATCCGAAATCCTGATGGTTGAGCGCATCGAGAATGCCGGGTCGACTGAGGTTCGGAAAACCGGGGATGGTGAGGGTGCGCAGATGCAGATCGCCGAGCCTGGGCTCAAGCCCGCCGGTCAGCGGTGTGTCAGCGAGCAGCGCATCGAGATAGATCGGCGTTTCCGGCACGACGACGGGGTGACGACGGCTGGAAACGGTGCCGTGGAGATACGTCAGCGTCTCCCCGTCGTTTAATGGGCGCACCTCCGGCATGAAGCTGGACAGAAGGTCGAGCACGCGATCGCTTTCGGCGATGAAGCCGGAGAGGCTGGCGTGCCAGTCGCGCCCTTTGGCGTCGTCGGGTCGCTCGACGAGTGTCCGTCCTGCCGCATCGCTACTGTCGGCATCCGGCAGCCAGACCAGCGTGCCGTGAAAGCGGCTCTCGAAATGCTGGCCTTGGGCCTCGAAACTGGCACGCCGCTCCTGATCGATCAGCCACGACGCAGGATCGGGAAAGACATTTTCAGGATAGCCCAGTGCTTCGCGCCGTTCGGCCTCGAAGAATAGCGCCCAACCCGACCCATGCCGCTTGAGGACGTTGTTGGCGCGCGCGCAGGCGGAGACGAGCTCCGCCTCGGTCGCGCTTTCGAGGTCGGGACCGCGAAACGCGAAACTGCGCTGGAAGCTGCCATCCTTGTTGAGGACGATTCCGGGTGCGACCAGCGCCGCCCAGGGCAGATGATCGGCGAGCCGGTCGGCACGGCTGCGATACTCGGCGAGGTTCAGCACGCCAGATATCCCTTCTGACGCAGGTGGCGGAGCAAAACGGCTGCGAAATCAGGATCGCGGCGCGCGGCGAAAACCGCGATGCTGTGTCCGACTGCCCATAGCGCGATCCCGACCAGCCATTGCTGGAGGCCTAGCCCGATGGCCGCTGCGACCGTACCGTTGACGATGGCGATTCCGCGCGGCGCGCCGCCAAGCAGGATTGCTTGCCCGAGGCTCGCGTGGATCGGCGCCTCGAAGCCCGCAACATGACCGGTGTCCACGGGGCTCATGCGACGAGCGCCCCGCCGCCAAAGCTGAAGAAGGACAGAAAGAAGGACGAAGCGGCGAACGCGATCGAAAGGCCGAACACGATCTGGATCAGCCGGCGAAAGCCGCCCGAGGACTCGCCGAAGGCGAGCGTCAGGCCGGTGGTGATGATGATGATCACCGCGACGATCTTGGCGACCGGTCCCTGGACAGACTCGAGAACCTGTTGGAGCGGCTGCTCCCAAGGCATGCCGGACCCGCCGGCCTGTGCTGCGCTCGCCAAGGTGAACGAAAGGCCGAGCGCCAGGCCGGTCAGGAAAAAGCGCTCGCGGTTGGGGATATGAAGCATACGCATGTCAGTCTCCTTGAAGGTCAGGGGTCAGGACGGGTGTGAGATCGACGACGGCGTAATCGCCCTGGGGGTCGAGCCCTGCGACGCGCGCGATCGTTTCGATGCGCCGCGCGGTGCCGCGTCCGGCAATGAAGACGATCATGTCGATCGCGTCGGCGACGAGGCGGCGCGGGACGGTGACGACAGCTTCCTGAATGAGCTGTTCGATCCGGTAGAGCGCGGATGCGGCGCTGTTGGCGTGGACGGTCGCGATCCCGCCGGGGTGACCGGTGTTCCAAGCCTTGAGCATGTCCAGCGCTTCGGACCCACGTACCTCGCCGACGATGATGCGGTCAGGTCGAAGGCGCAGCGTCGAGCGCACGAGATCGCCCATAGTCACGGTGCCAGCCCGGGTTCTGAGCGCGACCGTGTCCCGCGCGGGCGATTGCAGCTCGCGGGTGTCCTCAATCAGGATCACCCGTTCGTCCAAATGCGCCATCTCGGCGAGCAGCGCGTTGGCGAGCGTGGTCTTGCCCGAACTGGTTCCACCGGCGACGAGGATGTTGCGGCGATCGACGACGGAAAGCGACAAGAGGCGCGCGGCCTCCGCCGACATGATGCCGTCGGTCACATAGTCCATCAGCGTGTAGATGCGGGCCGCAGGTTTCCGGATCGAAAAGCAGGGGGCAGTCGAAACTGGCGGCAGAATTCCTTCGAACCGCTCCCCGGCCCCGGAGCCAAGCGGCGGCAGCTCAGCCGACACGATGGGCCTCTCGCCATGGACTTCGGACCGGACATGCGATGCCACCAGCCGGATGATCCGCTCGACCTGGGCGGGATCGAGCTTCACGCCGGTATCGACGCGGCCTTCGCCCAGAATGTCGATGCCCAGCGCACCGTCGGGATTGACCATGATCTCGATGACGCGCGGGTCGGCGAGCGCGGCGGCAATCGCCGATCCCATTGCGGTGCGCAGCATCGCGCGGCGGCGTTCTGCGGAGACGCTTTCAGGCTGGGCGGACATCACGATGATGCTCCGTCGGATTCGGCAGGCACGAGCGTGCGGGTGCCGCCCGCAATCTGGCGGCCAACCTGTGAGACGAACGCATCGAAGCGGTCGCGGCCGGTGGCGCGGGCCGCGGCGTCGGCTTCAGGCAAAGGTGCCGTCACCATCAACTGGTAGCGGACGAACAGCGACAGGCTTTCCAGCAGCACGTCGATGTCGCGCCGCGCGCCGGCCAGTTCGCGCGACAGCCGGTCGAGGCGAACCTTGAGGAGGTCATCGACCTCCTTGGTCCCCCGGCGCGCGAGCCAGTCCTTCAGTGCATCGTTGACGAGATGGCTCTTGTTGCCGCGCGGTCCGGCGGCGAGCACTTCCAGCGCGTCGCTGAGTTCGCGGTCGATATAAAGGTTCTGACGGATCTTCATCGCAGCCTCAGAAATCCGGTATGAGGTCGCGCTTCGCGCCCTCGTTGATCGCATGGCTCCGGACGACGGCGTTCTGCCCTTGCGCCTGGTCCATGGCGCGCTTGTCGGCGGCGACATCGTCGTCGTCGGGCACGATCTGGGGATCGCGTGTTTCGGCGGCGTCGGTTGCCTTAGAGACCTGTTCGGGAAGGCCGGGATGACGCTGCTGCTGCATGCCGCTTTCGTCCTCGCCGCCCGCAGCATCCTCTGCCTGGTGCAGCCGGGCATCGATGCCGCGCACCTGATCGGACCAGTCATTGCCGCGCGGCTTAGGGCGATCGGAATATTCACCCGATGCCAGCACCGGCGCGGGTGTCACGCGCGCGACAAAGTTGCGGTCGCGGAAGTAGCGCAGTTTACGCGCCCGGATCGGCGCGAGCCCGGACACGAGCACGAGTTCCTCGTCGGGCGATAGCTGCATGACCTCGCCGGGGGTCAGCAGCTGCCGGGCGGTTTCCTGGCGGCTGACCATGACGTGCGCGAGCCACGGCGCGAGGCGATGGCCTGCATAGTTGCGCATGGCGCGCTGCTCGGTCGCGGTGCCGAGCGCGTCGGAAATGCGTTTGGCGGTGCGTTCGTCGTTAGTCGCGAATGCAACCCGGACATGGCAATTGTCGAGGATGGCGTTGTGATCGCCATATGCCTTCTCGATCTGGTTGAGGCTCTGCGCGATCAGGAAAGCGCGAATGCCATAGCCGGCCATGAATGCGAGACTGGTCTCGAAGAAATCGAGACGGCCCAATGCCGGGAACTCGTCGAGCATCATCAGGAGCTGGTGCCGACGCGCGGATGTGCCGGGCTGGTCGAGCCGCTCGGTGAGCCGACGGCCGATCTGGTTGAGCACAAGACGGATCAGCGGCTTGGTGCGGCTGATGTCCGACGGCGGAATGACGAGATAGAGCGACAAGGGGCGTTCGGCCTCGATTAGGTCGGCGATCCGCCAGTCGCAGCGGGACGTGACCTCCGCGACGGTCGGATCACGATAAAGGCCAAGGAAGGAC
This sequence comes from Sphingomonas sp. R647, assembly GCF_020177055.1. Lineage (GTDB taxonomy): Bacteria > Pseudomonadota > Alphaproteobacteria > Sphingomonadales > Sphingomonadaceae > Sphingomonas. Next base: position 247,810 of record NZ_JAIQXT010000003.1, on the reverse strand, counting down.
ATGGCGGTCGAGAGCACGCCAGAACGCTCGTTCTCGCTTTTGTTGAGCAGTTCGCGTGCGGCGGACGCAATTACAGGATGGACCCTGGGGCTTTGATCGTCGCCAAGATGATTGGTGGTCATCATCCGACGCAGCGTGGCCACGAAGCTGCGCTGCGGGTCGGACAGGAAGGTCGCGACACGCGCGAGCGTCTTCTCCTGCTCGGCATAGAGGATATGGAGGATCGCACCGACCAGCAGCGAATGGCTCGTCTTTTCCCAATGGTTGCGGCGTTCCAGCGCACCCTCGGGATCAACCAGGATATCTGCGATGTTCTGGACGTCGCGCACTTCGTCGATACCGCGCCGAACTTCGAGCAGCGGATTGTAATGCGCCGACGCGACATCGGTGGGGTTGAACAGCAGGCAGTGCGAGAAGCGTGCGCGCCAGCCAGCGGTCAGCGTCCAATTCTCACCCTTGATGTCGTGGACGACGGTCGAACCGGTCCAGGACAGCAAGGTGGGGACGACGAGGCCAACACCCTTACCCGATCGCGTGGGCGCAAACGCCATGATATGCTCCGGGCCGTCATGGCGCAGATAGCGGCCACCGAGCGTGCCGAGCATGACTCCCGCGTCGCAATGCAGCCCAGCGCGTTCGATCTCGCGGCGGCTGGCCCAGCGCGCCGAGCCATAGGTGGTGACATTGCTCGATTGGCGCGCGCGCCATATCGATCCAAAAATCGCCGCCGCGCAGCCGATAAAGCCGCTGGTGCCGGCAAGCATGCCCGCCTTGTCGAAGACGATCGGGGCATAGGCATCATAATGATACCACCAGCCGAATAACGCCCAGGGACGGTAAATTGGCACGGACCCGAGTTGGAACCACGGCCGCCCCAGTTCGGACTGATAAGCGAGCATCGCCGCCGCCCACTGCGTCGCGGCCCACACGCCCGCGATGACGATCGCGAAGACGACAAGGATCTGGCCGATGAGCAATTTGGTCGGTGTCACGTCGAGGCTCCCGCCCGCCGGACAGGATCGGCTCGGGCGGATTCAGACTCGGTCACGGACGCCCAAAACGGAACGGAGCTGATGGGCGCAGATGGGCTTGTCTTGGTGCGTTTCGGTCAGATGCCGGAGCCGGAAGCTATCCGGCAGCTATCGCTCGGCAGTTAGAGACCGGCGTCTATCCGGAGCGTTTCGATACGTTCGCGCGAGACCATTTCGACGATATCGCGAAGGGTGCGGACCGATTGGGACAAGACATTGAGGTCGTCATTGGTGATCTCGAAGCTCGCCGAGTAGCGAGCCTCGACATAGGCGCGCTTGAGCAATTCGAAGCGCCGGCGGTCAATCCGGGTGGCGCGCGGCCATGCGTCGATCAGCCGTGTCTCGCTGTCCTCGGCCAGCGACCGCAGGAATTTGATGTTGTGCGAGCGGGGGAAGTACAGGGTTCGGACAAGCAGGAAGCAGATATAGGCGCGCTCCGTCGCCTGATGCAGCGAGAACACGGCCTCCTTGCGCCATCCGAGATCGTCAGCGCCCTTAAGCGCCTGCTCGTGTGCCGTCGTCAACGCTCTATCTGTGCTGGGCAGCCATTCGGAAAGGTACTTGCTCGCCATCTCATACGCATCAGCCATCGTTAGCGGTTGCGGTGTGGCAAACGCACTGCCAGGCCGTTCGTATAGGACGATGCCGTCGCGGACGATATCGACCCAAAAATACTCGCCCCGGCTCAGCGCTTGGTTCACCTCATCCAGCGTGTGGACGATGATGTTCACTGGCCGGGCGATTTCGGCGTCGCGCAGTATCTTATCCTCGGCGACATACCAGTAGTCGGCAATGTCAGTGAGATCAGGATGACTGACGATGATCAGCAGGTCATAGTCGGACTGGTAGCCATTCTGGGGTTCATCGACCCAATCCTCTCGGGCATAACTGCCGAACAACACGACCTTGAGGATGCTCCCGTTTCTCTTCCAGGGCTGAGTTGCGCGCGCCGTCGCTTGGGCGAACTCGCCCATCAGCAATTGCTTCACTCGGTCCAGCTCGCCTTGCTGGACCAAGGGCAGATGATCCACGCCGTGCCTCACGGTCACGATTCTCGCGGCGAACCGCCTTGGCAGCAACATAATTCGTCCATTGCCTCTTCCAAAGCCCAACGGCTTACGGAGCGGGCCGATCGGAGCATGGAGGAAAGCCACGAGTTATGCACATTTGCCTTTGCACTTCCGCCAATTCGCGCTGCAACTAGCTTGCCGGGAACACAGAGAGAACATGGTTGACGGCGCCTAGCGCACCAATTACATGGGGCTGGCCCCACCTCAGGCCGTTGTGAGCCCCATGCATTATACGATTGGCCAATTGCGTGACACCGTCGGCCTCTCGCTAGAAACCTATCGGCACTGGAAACGCGCGTTGCCGTCCTATGCTGGGCGCACTGGACGAGCGCCATGCTTCACAATTGGTGATCTGGTCGCGGCGAGCATCATCCGGCGACTGACCGAAACGGCTGGCATTCGAGTAAGCGCGCTGAAGGATATTGTCCCGGACATCATCACTATCTGCGATGCGTCCCCTTGGAGCGTCATGGAAGGCGGTGTCTTCGCAATCGACCTGCTGCAACGCAAATGCCGCATTGTCCGGGATCCATCGCCGTGGAAAGCTGGCGAGCTGACGATCTTCTGTCCGCTCGATCCGCTGCTCGCGGAGCTGCGTGGTGCCCTGCTTCGCGAGCAGGGCGAGAGCGATCAAAGTCAATTGATGTTCCCGCCACTTGTACTGACGCGCGCTGCAGCCACCGGATGAGCGACCCGATGACCCTCGCGCTTAGCCCGGAATGGAAGGAGCGGCTTGGCCTCGCCAACCGGCAGGCGCCGGAACTCTACGACGTGTCAGCGTCTGTTGTTGATGCGCCGCACGCCTCGGCGATCCGGGTGGCGCTGGATGACCTTCAGGTGTCGGCGGTGTTTTGCGTCCAGACGGTGCCAACGATCGCTATTCTGGTCACCGACAATTACGACCGCAAGGCGATCGTCGATCTCCATGGTGCATTGTGGAACCAAGGGCTGATCAGTCTGCTCCTAGTCATCAGTGGTGAGGTCATGCGGGCGTTCTCGCTCGCCCGAACGCCGCTGAAAGATGCCGACGAGGCGTTCGAGAATCGTTGCTTGGTCGACACGTTGACGCTGACGGCCGATGCCCTGCGGTTTCGAAATATTGTCGATGGCGCCGAATCGGGTCGGTTGTGGTCCGAGCACGCGGAATACTTCAAGCCGAAGGAACGCATCGACCAGGTTCTGCTCGACAATCTCAAGGTCTCGCACACGCTGCTTCGCAAGGAGGGTCTCGATCCCGACCCCGCTCAGGCGCTTCTGATCCAGGCGATGTTCATCGCTTATCTCGAAGACCGCGACATCATTTCGACCGAATATTTCCGCACGGTATCCTCAGGAGCCGCGAATAGCTTCCTTGAAATGCTAGGACAGCGGGACGTGTCGCTTCTTCAGGCTCTGTTCGCGACGCTCAAGGCCGACTTCAACGGCGATATTTTTGTCGCGCCCTGCTCGTTCGAGCCGCAGGTACAAGCGCCGGAGATCAGGGGCAGCCATCTTGATATCCTCGCCTCGTTCCGCCTGGGTCGCGAAGAGATGGCGCACGGGCAGCATAGGTTCTGGGGCTATGATTTCCGATACATCCCCGTCGAACTCGTCAGTGCGGTTTATGATCGCTTTCTAGGGGAAAAAGAAGCGGAGCGTCGGGCGACCGGCGCCTTTTATACCCCCATGTTCCTGGCCGATACCGTCGTATCGCAGGTCTGGGACATGCTAAGCCCAGCAGTGCGCGACAAAGGCCGCTTTCTCGATCCGGCATGCGGGTCGGGTGTTTTTCTGGTCCGGTCCTTCCAGCGGCTGTGCGAACACTGGCGAAGCCGTTCGAACGATGGCGAGATCGCCTGGGACCAGCTCCTCGGGATACTGCGCCGTGTCCATGGCTGGGATATCAATGGCAGCGCGGTGCGCGTGGCGGTGTTCTCTCTCTACGTCGCATTGCTCGAGGAAGTATCGCCCCGCGACATCCGACGGCTGATCAGCCGAGGGAAGGTCTTGCCGGAGCTGTGGGGCCACAGCCTCATCTGTCGGGACTTTTTCGCGGTGCCCGAAGCCGAGGAGGGCTTCGATCTCATCATCGGCAATCCGCCTTGGACGAGCCGGCGAGGACCCGACCGGTCGTCGGTTCGGTGGAGTAAGGCGGCAGCGCTCCCGATGCCCGGCAAGGAGGACGCCTGGGCCTTCACCTGGAAGGCCGGTCGGCATCTCGCCGCAGGCGGCGTCGTCGCTTTTCTTCTTCCGTCGATGGGCTTCCTGCATAACCATTCGGCAAAGACGGTGGCCGCGCGAAACCAATTTATGCGCGCGTGCCGCATCCGGCGGATCATCAACTTCGCCGACCTGCGCTTCCAGCTCTTCGAACATGCCCATCGTCCCGCAGCACTTGTCATTTATGGTGCCGGCTCAGTGGACCATTTTCCCTACACGTTTGATTATTGGGCGCCGAAAGCCGATCTGAACCTGCGGATCAAACGGGTGATCACGCTCAGCAGCGCCGACAAGATGGCGATGTCCGTGGAGGCCGTTCTAGATAACCCGTTAGCATTCAAGCAACGCCTCTGGATGCGGGAACCGGACGCCAAACTGTTCGGCTATCTCGCCCGGCTGTCAAAAATCGGCGACCTTGTCGCTGACTTTGGGTCGTTCAGCCGGCGGCGGCAGGACCCGACTGGGCACTGGGTCATTGGGCAAGGCTACCAGCCATTCACGACCGATGACGATGAAGATGATGAAACTGCGGGCTACGCCGGCGCCGAGGAGGACGAAACGGGGAGCAAACCGGTCAAGCCTCAGGTTAGCCAGTATGTCGGCACATACCCCGACCTCCCGATCGGTGCTTTTCGCAGACTGGCACAAGCCGATGATGGCCTGCACCCTGCTATCAGCAACCTTGTGCGCAGAAGGGGTTTCGAGCCGGGCTTTGCTGGGGTTCGCATCCTTGTCCCGCGCGGGGTCGAAACCTCCCAAACCAGGTTGCGCGCCGCCTATTGTCAAAGTCCGTTGACGTTCCAAGACATTCTGCAGGCGATCATCGTTCCGTCCGGCGAGGAGCGGCGGGCAAAATTGCTCACGGCTATCCTGAACAGCCGACTTTCCGTCTGGTACGCATTCCATGGCACGGCATCGTTCGGATCGGACCGGCCGGAAGTGAAGCAGGCCGAACTGCGACGCCTGCCCTTCCCGCAACTCGCGGAGCTGCCGGATCCCGATCGAGCGGCCCGCGCCTCGGACGCGCTGGTCGCGGTGATCGACGCGGCGATGGATGCCTCGCGCCAACCTTTCACGCTCGGTGGCGGAGACGATGCGTATCTCGGCGCGATCGACCGCTTAACATATGATTATTTCTGCCTTTCGGACGACGAGATCGTTCTGATCGACGATGCGGTCGAAACAATCATTCCCGCGATCCAGCCGCACGAAGGTGCAAGTCCGGGTCTTTGGAAGCCGCCGCTCGAAGATCAGCGGCGGGCATATGCCGAAACCTTGGCCGAGAGTCTGCGGGGATGGCTCCTTGATGGCGGATCGGTAGGCACGAAGTTGGTCGCCAGGAGCGTCGATCTCGCAATATTGCGGATCACGCTCGAGCATGAGAGCAGCTATTCCGAGGATGACAGCGCTTCTCTGAACGATGTGCTGGATTATCTGTCGGAGCACATCAATCAGCCGCTGGACGGTAATTTCCAGTTGATCCCCGATCTCCGGGTCTTCGTCGGCGACAGTCTCTATCTGATCAAGCCGATGCAAATGCGGTTCTGGCTTCGGGCTGCCGCACTTGCCGACGCGGATTCGATCGCGATGGATCTTCAGGACGCGATCACCATCCAAAGACGGACTGCCGGCGCCTGATGCTGCTGGGCGACACTGAGAAATGGGCAGCGCGTTTTGCCTCGCTCGATGATCGCATTCTCGACCGTATTGCGGCGGTATGGCCCACGCTCCTCGATCTTCTGCCCGGACAACCCGACGAAGACACGATCACAATCAATCTCGTCTCTTTGCTGGGCAAGGATCCTGTGGTTCGTCGGCTTTGTCACTGGATAGAATTTCAGTTCGAACCGACCGGCACCCATCCAACAGGCGCCCAATACAGCAAAGGTCAGATCGACCTCGCTGTCATTCTCGACTGGGATCGCACGCGCTACCTCGCCTACGAATGCAAACGCCTAAATGTGATCTACAGCGGTGGCAGACAATCACTGGCCGGCCCTTACGTCACCGACGGAATGATGCGCTTCATCACCGAGCAATATGCCGAAGGGTTGGAGGTCGGTTGCATGCTCGGTTATGTGTTGGACGGCGATCTCGGTTTCTCAATGGAGCGATTGGCAAATGCGATCGCGTCTCACGCTGCGCTAAATATTCTAGGTGGTCCGGTTCCTATGGTCCCGGTGCATCGAATCAACCGGTTCAGTACGACCCATAGCCGCGCCGGAACGAAGAACATCGAAGTGCGTCACGCTTTGCTTTCGCACGCGCTTGATCCTTTTGGTTGATCGTACATACGCGCCAGCACGGCTGCCCGACTGGTTTGAAAACTGGCACCGCGGATTCTCGTCAGGTACCTGCGAGAACTCCAAGAGCTCACCGAGCTTGACACAACCACGCCGATGTCGAGTTTTGCTGATCGCTGCATAAGTTCGGCTCAATCGCCATCAAGTGCGTAGCCAAGAAATTCGTCGTGCTCCCGACGCTCGACATCCCAGCGTTTAGCGCCATCCGGGCGCTGGCGACAGTGACACGTGGTTAGCCAAAGCCTTTGTTTAGCGCGGGAAATCCCGACAAAATAGGCAGCGCGCTCCGCCGATGATTCACCCCAGAAAGTCTCTTTCTCGACCCCGAGAATGACGACTGTATCAAACTCCAGACCCTTACTCTTATGCACCGACATGATGCGAACCGCGCTGTCGCCAGAGAAGGACGCCAAGGCCGTCGCCGGCTCCGCGTCGCCTTGCAGCAACAGATGCGCGCGTTCGAGTGCCTGTTCTATAAGTTGGTCGAGGCGGCCACCATGCGCGTAGTCAGGCGAAAGCGCGATGAGATTGTCGCGCCCGACTACGCCTACCAGCGCCGTGGCAACGGCTTGCAGGTCGTTGATATGGCCTAGATTGATCTCACCCGACGCGATCTGCCGCCTAGTTTCTGTAACGAAGCGATCCCAGCGTGAGCGCAGTTGATATTCGCGCTCCTCGTCATAGCCATGGTTGAACACCACGATATCCAGTAATCGGCGATAGGCGGCGGGCTGCCGCGAACCGCTGGCGACTAGGAGAAAGTCGATGAGCAGGCAGGCGACCGGCTCCGACGCCAGATCCTGTTCCTTGTCTTCCTCACGAAACGGGATTTCGGCGGCCTCGAATGCGACCGTAAGGCGCTGGCAATAGAGGTTCTGCTGCTTGCTGACGAGAATCGCGATTTCAGAGGGTCGGACGCCATTGTCGATCAGGTCGCGGATTTGCCCCGTCAGGCTGGCAGCTTCTTCGCCATCATCGTCGAAACGAAGAACAGCGATCTCGCCCTCTTCGCCGAGGATATCCGCATCGTCGAGCGCGGCGGGCGGATCCATCACTTTGACCATCGCATTCTGCATGCGGCGTAGCCGCGGTGCGGATCGGAAATTCTGGTAGAGGTTGCGCGGTAGCGCATCGAACTCATCGGCAAAGGTCTGGAAGATACCCTCAAGCGCGCCGGCCCAGCCCATGATGCTTTGCTTGGTATCGCCCACCGCTGTCAGAATCGCCGAGGTGCCCCCGAAGCAAGCGAGAATCAGGCGATATTGCTCGGCCGTGCAGTCTTGAAATTCATCGAGAAAGATATGGGTGTAGGTCTGACGCACTGCGTTGCGTGCAATGAGGCTGGCTTCGATGATCGTATGGGCGAGCGGCACCATGTCGGCGAAGGTGATGGACTGGCGCTGCACCCGACGTGTACCGATCGAATAGTCCGGGCCCAGGGCATCCCGTCCGGTGAGCACGGGGCGAAAGCGATCGATGATCCGCTTCGCAAATGCATGAAAGGTGTGGCTGTCGAAGCGCGCCGCCAGTTCGGGTCCACAGCGTTTGCGGACGCGCGCCTTTAAGTTCTGGCTGGCATCGGTCTTGAAGGAGATGGCGAGGATCCGCCGCGGATAGCGGCAAGTGCCGGTCCGAAGCAGGAAGTCCGCACGTTGCGCGAGCATTTCGGTCTTGCCGGCACCCGGACCTGCGGTCAGCGCCAGATTGCGTGCGATCTCCGTAGCGGCAGCCATCGCATTCGGCTCGAGCGTCAAGCCGTCGGCAGGAGACCATCGCTCGGCCGAGATCATTCTGGCAGGCCTTCCAGTGCGGTTTCAACATAGTCGATCAGCGCTGTCATAACTGCTGGCATGTCGGCCGCTAGTTCCGCATCATCGAGCGCCGCCATCGCCCGGATGTGCCAAGCCGGCTTGCTGCCGATCTTGAACCTGCGGTGATAGGCATCGAACAGCTCCAGCTGCTCGTCGGAGTACTGGCCATCAACTGTGTCGTGCTTCTTGCCAAGAACCGCCTTGAGCGTGCTTTCGTCCGGTTCCTCGCGCTCGTCGTCGTCAATCTTGTACACTTCCCCAAACGCTTCGATCATCATGAAGTCGAGATCAAGCGGAGAAGAGAAGAAGATTCCCCGATCTGCGAAATACTCGATCCAGTCATCGTCATCGTCCAGCAATCCCAGATCGCTGTCCCAGGCCGGAATGCCCGCGATATCGTCGTCGTCGATGCCGGCGTTTTCGATATCGCCGTATTTGAGGCGTTGCTTCGCGGCATATTTGATCCGGCCCCAGCCCCCTTGATAGCGAGCAAGGTCAAGGTCGAGCAGTGTCGCGTGCGGAATGCCGAGCGCGTGCAGCAACCGCCAGAAATGATTGACGTGCCGACCGCCCAAGGGAACGATCGAAATCGACGCGTCATCGGTAAGAATCCCGCGCGCGCCGAGCAGCCGCGGCAGAACGACCTCCTCGCTGTCGCCTTCACCCAGGATCACGAACCGCGAGAAATACAGCTCCGGAAAGGCTTGTACGCCTTCGCGCACATATTTGGCGGCGTCCGCATTTTGAGGAAGCACGACACGCGTAACGACCGTGCGGCGGTTGCCGTCGAGCCGCAGATAACGAATGGTCTCGGGCGCAACCCGCCGCAGAAGCGACGGCGCGTGCGTTGCCACGAGCGCTTGGGTATTCTGACCTTTGGCGAATTCGGAAACGGCACGCACGATGCGTCCCAGATAATGTGGCGACAGGCTGTTCTCCGGCTCTTCGACCGCAATCAGAGTGAAGATTGCGGGCCGCAGCTTATCGATATCGAACGCGCACAGCTCGCCTGCTAGCACCTTGTCGCTGATCTCGCGCATGGCGAGTACCAGCGAGATGTAGAGCAGCGACTGCTGACCGTCGCTCAACCGCGAAAAATCAACGAGAGGTTCACCGTGTCCGGGCGTGAACGTCAGGCTCAAATGGCGAAGCAGCGTATCGATCTCGCTCTGCTCGAAGGAAACCCCGGGGTCGGCGAAGAACTGGCCCTTGTGCAGTTGGCTCCAGATCGTGGTCAGGGATTCGCCAATGCTTTCGATGGCGGCGTTGCCCGTCAGCGCTGCGGTGATCTGCGCGGTGAGATCGCCGATTGCCGCACGTTCACCGCTCCAGTCCGCCGCCCGCAATGCCCGGCCCAACAGCGCATTGGACGAGTAGGAGATATGATCGGAAGGATCGCGCCGAGCGGGCAGATAGTGCACCTGAATGGCATTGCGATCTTGCTTGGATGCGCGGCTTTCCTCGGTCGGCACCCCTGCATCGTCGGTTTTGGTCACATAGGTGAAGGTTTCCTCAATATCGCCATCCTGATCGAGCGTCGCAGCCAGACGGAAACGGACGCGCACAGCCTCATCATCGTCCACCATCAGCATGTGCGCGAAATTGCCCGGCACGGCGGGCATGGCGCCTTCGTCGTCCAGTTCGAGTTCGGGAAAGTCGAAATCGGCTTCGATCCAGAGCCTGCGCTCTTCCGGCGCGGCATCGGGTGCTTCATCGGTTGCAATGTGAAAATCCGAATGCCTGATCTTGCGCAGCGCAGGATCGAGACTGAACATTCTTGCCAGCGCCTGCAGGATCGCAGTTTTGCCGGTGCCGTTAGGTCCGAGGATGAACGTGGTGTCGTCCAACCCGATCTCAGTAGCGACATTTCCAAAGCACCTGAAGTTACAGATGCGCAAATGCGCGAGCTTCATCGGTCCATCCCCCGGAGGTTAGCAGTCTTAGCACTGACTCATACTGCGCTGTGCGATCAATTATTTACGGCAATAACCTTGCGCGGACGTTCTGGGAACGGTCGCTTTTCGGAGTCAGCTTCTACAAGCTAACGCCCAGGGTCGGGTATCTCCGCGAGCGCTTGGAGCGACCGAATCGGTCGTTTGCCACTTCGCTCAACGAGACGCCAAGTCAGCGTGGCGCCAAAGACTCAATGATCCGGCATGTTGAGACCGTCTCCTGGCTGCATTGATCGAGCATCTCTTGCAGTTCGCGGCGGAGCGCCCGCAAATCGGTGATCTTGCGGTCGATTTCGGACACGTGCTGACGAGCCACGGTATCGACTGCACTGCAAGACTGGTCCCGATCATCTGACAAGGCGAGCAAACCGCGTATCTGATCGAGCGTAAAGCCAAGGTCGCGGGCGCGGCGCACGAAGGACAGACGGGCCAGTTGGGTTTGATTGTAGGCGCGATAATTCGCTGCAGTCCGAGCGGGCGCGGGAAGCAAACCGATCTTCTCGTAAAAGCGGATCGTTTCGATCTTGGTGCTGGTCGCTCGTGCGAGCTCGCCGATTTTCATGCCCATTGACCCTCGAGTTACTACAGGGTCCATATAGCCTGTCACATCGAGTCGTGCGAGGTGGCAATGGCCTGCAATAGCTGTGCTTCGGACAAGTCCGACGCGAACAATGACCCCAAATGGCGCCGCGCTCTGTGGATCGCGCTGGTGGTCAACGCGACGATGTTCGTGGCCGAGATGATCGCCGGTGTCTCGGGCGGATCGAAAGCGCTTCAGGCCGATGCGCTCGATTTCCTGGGCGACGCGGCCAACTATGCGATCAGCCTCGGCGTTGCCGGTATGGCGCTCGGCTGGCGTGCGCGTGCCGCCCTGTTCAAGGGTGTGACGCTCCTTCTGCTTGGTACCTATGTGCTCGGCGCGACATTGTGGGCTGTGTGGGACGGACAGACGCCGGAGGCCGAAGTGATGGGTGTTGTTGGCGTCGTGGCGCTGATCGCCAATGCCGGCGTTGCGTTGCTGCTCTACCGCTACCGCGCGGGCGACGCGAACATGCGGTCCGTGTGGATCTGCTCGCGCAACGATGCGATCGGCAACGTCGCCGTGGTCATGGCTGCTGTCGGGGTGTTCGGCACCGGGACGGCCTGGCCTGATCTGATCGTGGCGGCGATCATGGCCGGCCTAGGGATCACCGGCGGTGTTCAGATTATCCGTCAGGCTAAGCGTGAGATTTCCGCGTCCGGGCAGCAGGGCATCTTCCGTCTGCAAGTCAAATGAAAGATGAAGATGAAATACATCGGGCGTCTATACGGAATGAGTTCAGACCTTTGGCCAGGATATTTATGGTCTCAAGCGTTAACTCGAAATGCCGACAGTTCGATTCACTTTCGTCGGCGATATGATACGCTATATCAACTTCGTTGGCGCGCACTTTGCAGATGACAACCCGGCCACGAAAGGATAACGCGGCATCGCGATGATCCGTCTGTTCACCTTGATGCTTTGTGCGTTTGCGCTGCTGTCGATCGGCACTGCGCCGGTCGCGCATGCCGTGGAGCGGTCGATCTGCGTCGAGATGGCTCCCTCGCTGCCGGGCGTGGATGTGGATCACGCCGATCAGAACGCGCCGGAGACCGGCAAGAGCGACCAGAACATCGCGCATCAGCACGGCGGCTGCCACGGCCACCATTTCGCGTCGCTTGACGATGCCGCCGTGACAGCGACGCTAACCTCACATGAGAATATTCGTGATCGCGGCCCGGCGAGTGTGCTGGTCGCGGCCGCGCCCGACGCCGCGTTGAGACCTCCGCAAGCCTGACGCCCCTCCGCCGCGGGCCGATGCCCGGCGGCTGTTTGTGGCTGTCAGGAGTGTTCCATCATGAAGTCCATCTACGCGGCGCTTCTCGCCGCGGCGTCGTGCGCAGGGATTGCGCAGGCGCAAAGTTCGACATCGTCCGCGCCGGTCTCAGCTGGCGAGACGCTAACGCTTGACGAAGCGTTGGCTCAGGCGGGCGCGATCGCGCCGGCCAACGAAGTGGCGGCGCTCGGCATCGAAGCCGCCGAAGCGGGTCGTGTAGTCGCTGCGTTGCGACCGAACCCGACGCTCAGCGCCGATGTCGAGAATGTAATCGGCACCGGCCCGTACAAGGGCATCAACGAAGCCGAGACAACGATTGCGTTCGCGCTTCCGCTTGAACTCGGCGGTAAACGCCCAGCACGCATCGCAGTAGCCGACGCGCAGACGGCGCGCGCCAAGATCGACGCAGTGATCACGCGAGCCGACCTCAGGCTACAAGTCACACAAGCGTATATCGAGGCGGTCGCCGCTGAACGAAGGCTGACGATCGCGCAGGACCAGCTTGGGGTCACGCGCGAAAATTTGCGTATCGCGCGCGACCGGGTCGAAGCCGGGGCGAACTCACCCATCGATCAGCAGCGCGCTGCCCTGCTGGCGGCAAACGCGGAAGCAGAGCTGGAGCGTGCACAGCGCAGCGTCGAGGCGAACCGATTAGCGCTCGCCCAGTTCGTCGGCGCCAGCCGGCCCGGTGCCCTGGACCAGCCGTGGTTCGATCGTATCGACAACGTTCGGGCGGGTCCTGCGACACCGGCGAATGCGGATGGTACGTTGGCGCTCGCAGCCGCAGGTGCCGACGTCGCCACCGCCGATGCACAACTTCGCCTCGCGCGCAGTCAGCGCATTCCCGACCTGACGGTAAGCGCGGGTACGCGCCGTCTTCAGGCCAGCGGCGACATGGCGATGGTCTTGGGCGTCTCGGTGCCGCTGCCGGTGTTCAACAACGGCCGGGCTGCCGTGGGTCAGGCTACGGCGCTGCGCAACCAGAGTGACGCCAAGCGGCGAGTGGCCCGCTTCGAGGCTGAACGTGCGATCACCGCGGCGCGCGCCGACCGCGATCGGGCGGCGGCAAGCGTGCGGGCGTCTGGACCGGCACTCGGTGCCGCACAGGAAGCCGCCCGCATCGCACGCATTGGCTATGGCGAGGGCAAGTTCGACCAGCTGGTCTTGCTAGAAGCCGAACAGGCACTGCTCGATGCCCGCACCGCCGCGGTCGATGCGCGCGCACAATATCATGATGCCGAGGCGCGTCTCGCCCGGCTGACAACACCGGCTCTCACGCCGGTGCAAACGGGGAATTGACGATGAAGAAGCTCGTAAGCGGGGCTGCGGCACCGCTCGTCCTGGCGATGCTGCTGGCAGGTTGCTCAGGTAACGAAGATGCCGCCAACAACAGCGCGGCCGTGGGAGCCGGTGCAGAGGCTAAGGATGATCATGGCGACAATGAAGCCGCCCACGGAGAAGGCGAAGGCGAAGAAGGCGTCATCACGCTGACCGCGCAACAGATTAAGGCTGCGGGCATCGAGGTTGTCCGGGTCTTGTCCTCCGGCGGCGGCGCGCTGACGCTCCCCGCGACGATCGAGGGCGATCCGCAGGGGACACAAGTGGTCTCCGCAGCGATCGGCGGTCGCGTCGTCGCACTCAACCGCAATCTGGGCGACGCCGTCGCGCGCGGCCAGGTGGTCGCCGTGATCGAAAGCCGTGAAGCCGCGTCGCTCAGGGCCGAGGTCGAAGCGGCGCGAGCACGTTCGGCGCTCGCCCAATCCAACCTGCGGCGCGAAGACCGGCTGTTCAAGCTTCGTGTCTCGCCCGAACGCGATCTCATCGCAGCTCGCACCGCGGCGACTGAGGCCAGTATCGCACTACGCCTTGCCCAACAGCAGGTCTCTGCGGCTGGCGTCGGCGGTGGCCCACTCAACCGCATCGGTGTCGTCGCGCCGCTTGGCGGGCGCATCACCGCACGACCGGTTGTGCTCGGCCAGACCGTTGCGGCAGATGCCGAGCTGTTTCGCGTCTCCAATCTGTCGCTCGTCGCAGTAACGATTTCGCTTTCACCGGCCGATGCCGCGCGCGTGCGGGTTGGCACGCCGGTCGAGGTCAGCGCGGGTGGCCGCCGCTCGGCTGCAGTGCTCAGCTTCGTCTCGCCAGTGCTCGACGAAACGACGCGCCTGGTCGCCGCCATCGCGCTGATCGACAATCGTGCCGGCCAGTGGCGTGTCGGCGAACCGGTGTCCGCCATATTGAATTTGCCGGGCGAAGGGGGCGGCGCGGTCAGCGTGCCGACTGCCGCAGTCCAGACGGTCGAAAACCGCAACACCGTGTTCGTCCGCACCGCTACCGGATTTCGCGCGCAGGCGGTCACGCTGGGCGCTCGCGGCGCCGGCACGGTCACAGTCACGTCCGGCCTCACCGGCCGCGAGGAAGTCGCCGGTAATGGCAGCTTCACGCTCAAGGCAGAGCTCGCCAAGGGCGAAGCCGAGCACGGAGGGCATTGATCCGTGATCGAACGCATTGTCAATTTCGCGGTCGAGCGGCGCTGGTTCGTGCTGCTCTTGACCCTCATCGCCGCGGTTATCGGCGCGGTCTCCTTGTCGAGGCTGCCGATCGATGCCGTTCCCGACATCACCAACAACCAGGTGCAGATTAACGTCCGCGCCTCGGCGCTTTCGCCCGAACTGGTCGAGAAGCAAGTCGCATTCCCGATCGAGACCGCGCTCGCGGGCATTCCCGGTCTAGAATACACCCGATCGCTAAGCCGCAACGGCTTTGCGCAGGTGACTGCGGTGTTCACCGACGCCACTGATATCTATTTCGCGCGCCAGCAAGTTGCTGAACGGCTGCGCTCCGCCGAGGAAAACCTGCCGGAGGGCGTCGCACCGGAAATGGGGCCGATCGCGACCGGCCTTGGCGAAGTCTATATGTGGACCGTCCACATGGCTCATCGGCCCGAGGACAAGCACAAGGCCGGCGAGCCGGGCATCCAGCCGGACGGCAGCTACATCACGCCGGAAGGTGACCGGCTGGTCAGCGACGCTGACAAGGCGACCTATCTGCGCACTGCGCAGGACTGGATCGTCGCGCCGTTGCTCAAGTCGGTCCCCGGCCTGGCGGGCGTGGACTCGATCGGCGGCTATGTGAAGCAGTATCAGGTCGTGCCGGACGTACAGCGGCTGACCGCGCTCAAACTCAGCCTTAGCGACCTTGCCGAAGCGCTTGAGGCGAACAACAGCGCGGTCGGCGCAGGTGTCGTCGATCGCAACGGTGAAGGTCTCGCGGTTCGTTCCGACGCGCGCATCGCCAATGCCGACCAGCTTGCCCGCACCGTGATCGCGACGCGCGAAGGCGTGCCGATCCTGCTCAATCAGGTCGCGACGGTAAAGCTCGGTCAGGCAACGCGGATGGGATCGGCGTCCGAAAACGGTCGGGAAGTCGTCGTCGGCACAGCCGTCATGCGCATCGGCGAGAACAGCCGCAATGTCGCCTCGGCGGTCGCCGACCGGCTCGACGAGGTCAACGCTTCGCTGCCGACCGATATCATCATCCAGCCGGTGCTCGACCGCACGGGGCTGGTCAATTCGACGATCAAGACCGTCGCCAAGAATCTGTCGGAAGGCGCACTGCTCGTCGTGGTCGTGCTGTTTCTGCTGCTCGGCAATTTCCGGGCCGCGCTCATCGCGGCGCTGGTCATACCGATCACCATGTTGATGACCAGCTTTGGCATGCTGCGCGGCGGTGTATCGGCAAATTTGATGAGTCTCGGCGCACTCGACTTTGGCCTGATCGTCGATGGTGCCGTCATCATCGTCGAGAATGCGCTGCGACGGATCGCCGAACGCCAGCATCACCTTGGCCGCACCCTCGACAAGGGCGAACGACTGCACGCGGTGGCGAGCGCCACGCGCGAAATGATCCGCCCCTCGGTCTATGGCCAGGCGATCATCATCCTCGTCTATGTTCCGCTGCTCACGCTCACCGGGGTCGAGGGCAAGACGTTCACGCCGATGGCGCTGACCGTAATCCTGGCGCTGGCCTGCGCGTTCATCCTCTCGCTTACCTTCGTGCCAGCGATGCTGGCGATCTGGCTGTCAAAGCCGGTCGAGGAGAAGGAGGGCCGGATCATGACCTGGCTCAAACGGCGCTACGAGCCGGGCCTTGGCAAGGCAATGAAACGGCCACGCACGACGATTGCCGCCGCCGTCGGTGCTTTCGTGCTGGCGATCGGTGCGTTCATGACGCTGGGCCAGGAGTTTCTGCCGCAGCTGGACGAAGGGGATGCGACCGCGCAGATGCTCCGCGTGCCGGGCACGTCGGTCGAGCAGAGCCAGACGATGCAGTTCCGCGTTGAAAAGGCCATCTCGGCGATTCCCGAGGTCAAGTTCGTCTTTTCCAAGACAGGCACCGCCGAACTCGCGTCGGATCCGATGCCGCCGAACATCTCCGACACCTTCATCATCATGAAGGACCGCAACGAGTGGGCCGATCCGAAGCTGCCAAAGGCGGAACTGGTTGCGAAGATCGAGAAGGCACTGGAAAGCCTCCCGGGCAACGCATTCGAGATCAGCCAGCCGATCCAGATGCGCTTCAACGAGTTGATCGCGGGCGTGCGCGGCGACATCGCGGTCAAGGTGTTCGGCGACGACACCGACACGATGAACGCAACGGCCAACCAGATCGCGGGCATTTTGCGTAATGTTGAGGGCGCGACCGATGTGCGGGTCGAACAGACCGAAGGTCTGCCCATGCTCGACGTCCGGCCCAACCGCGATGCGATGGCGCGGCTGGGGATCACTGCGCAGGTCATGCAGGACACGCTTGCCGCCGCGATCGGCGGGCGCGACGCCGGGATGATCTTCGAGGGCGATCGGCGTTTCGCGGTGACGATCCGGCTGACCGACGCCGCGCGCGCCGATCTACAGACGCTGGGGCAGGTTCCCGTGCCCACGCCGGATGGCGCATTCGTCCCGCTCGAAAGCATCGCCGACATCGCGGTGACGGCCGGTCCCAATCAGATCAGCCGCGAAAATGGCAAGCGCCGTGTCGTCGTTCAGGCCAATGTCCGGGGCCGCGATGTCGCGGGCGTGGTCGAAGACGCCCGCGTGGCGATGGCCCGGGAGGTACGTCTGCCGGCCGGCGAGTATCTCGAATGGGGTGGCCAATTCGAGAATCTGCAATCGGCCAGCCAGCGGCTGATGCTGGTCGTGCCGGCCTGCTTCGCGCTGATCATCCTGCTGCTCTACGGGGCATTGGGCAGCGTGCGCGACGCAGCGATCGTCTTCACCGGCGTGCCGCTCGCGCTGGTCGGCGGGGTGCTCGCGCTGTTCCTGCGCGGGATGCCATTCTCGATCTCGGCAGCGGTCGGGTTCATCGCCTTGTCCGGCATCGCGGTGCTCAACGGCCTTGTCATGGTCAACTCGATTCAGGATCTGATGGCGCGCGGCGTCGCGAGGGCAGATGCGGCCTGGCAGGGCGCGCTCGCCCGGCTGCGGCCGGTGGTGATGACCGCACTGGTGGCCTCGCTCGGCTTCGTGCCGATGGCGATCGCGACCGGGTCGGGTGCCGAAGTGCAGAAGCCGCTCGCGACAGTCGTCATCGGCGGCCTGATCTCGGCGACGCTTCTGACCCTGTTCGTCCTGCCCACGCTCTACGCCCGTTACGGCCGGCGTGAGACCGACGTGGCCGAGGTCGAACGGGATGACGTCCGTCCAACGGAGGCCATCGCATGACCGATCAAGCCCCACCCGAGCCAAATGGCCGGCACGATCATGCGCACGGTAGGATTTTTGGCGCAAATACCGAACTGATCTGCGCGCTGCTGTGCGGCGCGCTGCTCGCGATCGGCTTTGCGCTCGAGAAGCTGACCAATCCGCCCGGCTGGATACCGCTAGCCTGCTACGTCGCCGCGTATCTGTTCGGTGGCTTCTTCACGTTGCGCGAAGCGATCGACAACCTGCGGCACAAGCGGTTCGAGATCGACACGCTGATGCTGGTCGCCGCAGTGGGTGCGGCGGCGCTTGGCGCGTGGGCCGAAGGCGCGCTGCTGCTGTTCCTGTTCAGCCTTGGGCATTCGCTCGAAAACTACGCCATGGGGCGCGCCAAACGGGCGATCGAGGCGTTGGCTGAGTTGGCGCCGCAGACAGCTTTGGTGCGCCGTGATGGCGAGCTGGTCGAGTTGCCGGTCGAGCAACTCGTGGTTGGCGACACGGTGGTTGTCAAACCCGACGAGCGGCTGCCAGCGGATGGTTTCATCGTCAAAGGGACGACCAGCATCGATCAGGCGCCGGTGACGGGTGAGAGCATGCCGGTCGACAAGCGGCCGGTGCCCGACGAAGCCGCGGCGCGCACCAGACCGGACACGATCGAAGCGCCCTATCGAGTGTTCGCCGGCACGATCAACGGCAGCGGTCTGATCGAGGTCGAGGTCACGCGCAAGTCGAGTGAGACGACGCTGGCGCGCGTCGTCGAACTGGTCAGCGAGGCCGAAACGCGCCAGTCGCCGACGCAGCGTTTCACCGATCGGTTCGAGCGCGTGTTCGTGCCGTCGGTGCTACTTCTCACGGTCGTGCTGCTGTTCGCCTGGGTCGTGATCGACGAGCCGTTCCGCGACAGCTTCTATCGCGCAATGGCAGTGCTGGTGGCGGCAAGCCCCTGCGCGCTGGCAATCGCCACGCCAAGCGCGGTGCTATCCGGTGTCGCTCGCGCTGCCCGAGGCGGCGTGCTGGTAAAGGGCGGTGGTCCGCTCGAGGATCTGGGATCGCTCAAGGCCATCGCCTTTGACAAGACCGGCACGCTGACCGAGGGGCGTCCGCGGATCACCGACATCATCCCGGCGGACGGTGTGGATGAGCGCGATCTGCTCGCGGTCGCGGTGGCGGTCGAGCGGCTCAGCGACCATCCGCTCGCGCGTGCGATCGCCAAGGACGGCGAGAAACGGCTCGGCGAGATCAAGCTTCCCGCCGCGACCGATCTCGCCAGCCTGACCGGACGCGGGATCACCGCGAAGATCGATGGCGAGCCGGTGCTGATCGGTAAGGCGGAGATGTTCGGCGCTGACGGCATTGCGCCGCTTTCGGATGCCATGCGCGATGCCATCGCCCGGCTGCGAGACGGCGGGCGAACGACGATGGTAGTGCGTCGCGGCGAACGCGATCTCGGCGCCATCGGGCTGATGGACACGCCGCGCGCGGCTGCGAAAGACACGATCGCGCGTCTTCATGCGCTCGGCATCACGCGGATGATCATGATCTCGGGCGACAACCAGAAGGTTGCCGAGGCAATTGCGCGCGACGTCGGCCTCGACGAGGCATGGGGCGATTTGCTGCCCGAAGACAAGGTCGAGGCGATCCGCAAGCTGCGTGGCGAAGCGAAGGTCGCGATGGTGGGCGATGGCGTAAACGACGCGCCGGCGATGGCCAATGCGACGGTCGGCATCGCGATGGGCGCCGCCGGTTCGGACGTGGCGCTGGAAACCGCCGATGTCGCGCTGATGGCGGATGACCTCGCCCATCTGCCCTTCGCGGTTGGTCTAAGCCGCAAAACGCGCGGCATCATCCGGCAGAATTTGGTGGTCAGCCTCGGCATCGTCGGGTTTCTCGTGCCCGCTACGATCCTGGGCCTGGGCATCGGACCGGCGGTGATGATCCACGAGGGATCGACACTGCTGGTCGTATTCAATGCCCTTCGTCTGTTGGCGTATCGCCAATGAGCAGCGATCCGACCGACACCTCCGCGCGCCGCAAGCCGCGCCCATGGACCGAGGCCGACGATGCCGCGCTAATACAGATGATCGAGGCGCGACACCCTCCGGGCGAGATCGCACGAAGGTTACACCGGACGGTTGATGCCATCCGCGGACGGGCGGCGCAGCTACGCCTTGTACTGCCCTCCCCGCTGCGCCCTTGGCGAATGGGCGTCCGCCGCAACAATAATCAGGAGAAGTAGGATGGGTGGTGGTCCGCGACCGCTTCTGTCGCTTGCAGCGCTGGCGATCTCAATTGTGCTTTCAGGGTGCGCCACCTTGCAGCCGATCCCGTTGCAGCCTTTGGCGGTCAACATGCCCGGCGACCCGATTAGGATTTACTGGCTACATGCCTATCAGGTCGGAAGCGGCATAAGGGTGGTCGGCACCGTTCGACCGAGCCGCGGAGTGTACAGGGCTGGCCGTGGCCATATCGACGTAACTGCCATGTTTTCCGATCGGCGCGACCCGCAGACGATTGCAACCCGGCCTGGACCATCTTCGCGCCGAGGCCGGGGTAGTCGATCATTCAGTGCCTACATGGCCGAGACCCACTATCAAGATGTGGAACGGATTTCGGTTAGATATCATGAGGACTGGCCGCACGTTCCGGACCGACCGTCGCGCTGACCGAAGGAGTGCTTTCGGAGGTCGCCGCAAGCTGTTTGAGCTACGACAAGGCGAGCGCGTTGCCGAATGTCTGTTTGGGTCGCCCTATCGGCCTGTTTCTCAAGGGCGGACGTCACCATGATCGCCGGGTACGGTTGATTTTGACCGACTGCGGTCGGTTGCAGACTTCGTCCGTCGAACTCGACGGTCACAAGAGCAGCCAGGTCATGAAATCCCCGGCCCACTTCGACTGCGCCCGATGGACCAGCTGATGCCGTCGCCGCGTATCAACCCTGAAACCGATTTGCCGACCTGCCGCTCCAGCACCGGGCGCCACGGCACCAACGTAAAATCCCGCGACCGTTCGATGAGCGCGAAGCGCCCGCTGACAAGGTCGACTGGGCGGCGATAACGGCCCTCGACACGGTCGCCTTCGGCAGCTTCGCGGAACGGCACCTTGAGTTCGTCGGAGAGCTGGCCCGCGATCCGCAGCAACTCGCGCCGCTGAAGCGTCGCAACGATGGTCCTCGGGAACGGCGTATCGCCGCCCGTTTCCTCCGCAAAACCCTGCGCAACCAGCCACTGCCGACGCCGCGTCTGAGCCTCGCGTACCTCACGTCCGAACCCGGCATCTCGAACCGCCTCGGGCGCTGCCGAGATCAGCTCGCGATCGATCCAGGTCGCGGCCTCGGCATCGACCAGCCGGTCAAGCGGCTGCGCCGACAGCAAGGTGATCGCGACCGGACGGTCCCGTAGCCTCGCCGTTTCATGGGCCGCGACACGCGCCAGATGGTCCGGCGCGATGATCCAGCGGCCCGACGGTTCGCGCTCGACGATGCCCGACGTCCGTCGCATCGCCTCCAGACGCCGGACATGGGTTTCGGCAAAGGCCTGGGTCGCGGCCGGATCGTAGCGAAGATGGGCATCCACATCATAGCGTCCGCCATTCGCTGCGGCGACCGCAGCGACGGTCCGGTCCACCTCGCGGACGATCGGGCTAACCGGATCGACCCGCACGATCGCACCGCACGGCAAGCTGGCATCGGTTTCTGTACCACTATCGACGAAGCTCAGGGCGGGCTTGCCGATCGCTACATAGTGGCTGCGCCCATCGACCCCATCGACGATCAGATAATGGCGATCGGCATGTTCGTCGGCGAGTCCGCGTGCCAGCACGCGGCCGACCAGCGGGCGGGCACCGGACGCGGCGGGATCGTAGATCGCCTGATCTGCCGACGCCCGCACGGTTGCGGCACGGGAAAAGTCGCGCTGCATCGTGCGGATGATGTCGCCGCGCTCACCCAACGCCCACAGCGTATCGGCAAGGTCGTGCACAAGCCGGAAGCGTCCCGCGCCGAGCGGCTCGGCCAGGCCCAGGCGCGACAGTTTTGCAAGTCGGGCGGCGCGCAGCGTCTGGTCGGCGGCATCGCGACCGTTGGTCGCTACTATCCGCGCGGCGTCCATCCCCTTGAGCAAGGCCCGGTCGATCGAGGTCAGGCGCTCCTGCTCGACTTCTACGCGCAGCGTCTGCGCGATTTCGCGGTAGGTGCGCGGGCCAAGGTCGAGGTCGACCAGCTCGGCGGCACGCTCGCGGATGCCGGTCGTCATGTAGTCGCGGGCGATGACGAGGTCGGCACCACGATCGTCCTTCCCACGCACGACGATATGGGTGTGCGGGTGACCGGTGTTGAAATGGTCCACCGCGACCCAGTCGAGCTTCGTTCCAAGATCCTCTTCCATGCGCGCCATCAGCCGCCGGGTGAGCGGTTTCAGATCGTCATATTGATCGCCGTCCTCAGGTGAGACGATGAAGCGGAACTGGTGGCGATCGCTAGCCCCCCGTCCGCCGAACGCCTTGCCGTCGACAGCGCCGGCATCGCGCCCGTAAAGCGCGCCCCGTTCGCCCTCGCGCGTTGTGCCGTCGCGCTGGAGGTAACGCAGATGCGCGGCAGCGGTCGATGCGCCCTTGCCGGCGAGCTTGACGATGCTTGCCTTGACGATCACCCGGCGGCCGTTCGCGGCGGCATGATTGCCGCGGCTGGCGAGCAGGCGTCCGACACCCGCACCGCGTCCGATCCGGACGCCTGAGAACGCCCCACGCGCGAGACCGGAAGCCACCGCGCCGCCGCGCGCAAGGTTGGCGGCGGCAAGGACGCGGCCGAGATAGCGTCGGGCGCGTTTGGCACCCTGCTGACGCTGGCGCCCGAGGCGCGGTTCAAAGCTGTCGTCGTCGGCCATTGTGATGATTCCAAGGGGTGCGGAGCGGCAAGCATGACCCCGTGCGGTTCCCCTGAAAACCGGTGCCGCCGAATGTGGCGCAATACCGCCATGTCCGGGCCGAACGGCACTGGTGCCGAGAGGGCAGTGCCGGTGGCGGCTCCAAAAAACGCTGTGCAGACAAAGGCTTATGGAACACCAGTGCCATAGCTTTATCTTGCCTTACGCCACCCTCCCATCGGAACCGCTCCTGTCGCCAATTTCCGCTGACCTGCTGCCTGCCCATCTGGCCTGAGCCGAGGCAAAAAAAGAGCCGGGACACGATGCCTGTCGGCACTGTGTCCCGGCGTTTCCGATGCTGCGATCAATGCGTCGCTGCGAACGCTTCGCGTGCCTGGCGTTCGCTCCTGAAATCGCGGCGACCCATCAATCCTTGCGCGCTCCCATCGCCATCGACGATGCTCACCGCGACGAACCAGCGGCCATCCAACCGTCCCGTGATCGCCACCCGATCGAGCTCGAAATTCTCGTCGTCGATGTTCTCATACGCACCGAGCCACCGCTCCGACATGCGCGCATCCCACAGGAAATCGCTCTCCTCAGCCTCTAGAAACCGTGTCGCAAGCGCCTCGCCTGCGCCCCGCCCAAACTCGATTTCGAGCCCTGCCACCAGCGTCGCCACTACGCGGTCCGACGCCGCACCAATCGGTTGAAACATGGTCATGATCGCCTCCTTCGCTTGAAGTCCCCATCATCGAGGACAGACATCCGAAGACGGGTGGCGAGGCGGCTGTCAGGGCCGCTGGAGGCGAAGCCGGAAGCGCCGCGCAGCGGCGGCGGAGGAACCGATTTTGTTGCGCTGAAAACAAACAACGCGGCTGCGCAGCAGCCTCTGGTTCGCGGCAAAATTGGAGGGGCCGCCGGCCTTGCACAGCCGCTTCGCCGCCCGTCATGCTGGGCCTTGCCGAGACGAGCCCCTCCAACATCCAAGGTCGCGCGATGCCCTTACAGTCGGCACCCTTCGACGCAGCAACACATGCAGACTCAACGGGGTGCGCGGATCGCAAACAGCGTATCTGGCGGCGCGTCCGGCGTGCGCGATCGCGATGGATCAGCCGACTGATTGCTGGGCCGAAGCACGACAAACAAGGTCGATGGCGGCTGCGGCGCGGGCGATGGGGATGGCACCAAAGGCCCGCCCGACACCTGTTTAAGATAGGCGCGCGTCTCGGTCGGCAGCGCACGGCCCGTGGCGAGATGGACGGCGTAGCGACCGGGACCGGCGTTATAGGCACCGAACAACCCGGGATAGCCGAACCGGTCATACATCGCGCGCAGATAAGCCGTCCCTGCGAGAATATTGTCGCGTGGATCATGGGGATCGCGCCCCAGGCCGTGCGCGGCTCGCATCGCCAGCCATGTCCTCGGCATCAACTGCATGAGCCCCATCGCGCCAGCGTGGGAGGTGATCGGTCGCCCGCCAAGCATGGTCCGGCCCCCGCTTTCGGCGCGCATCACCCGCTCGATCCAGGCGACCGGCACACCGAACCGGGCGGACGCCTCGGCGATCTCGGCGTGCCAGCGGGATACCGGATCGGTCCCCGACGGATTTGCGGCGGCGGCGGGGGGCGCGGCGAGCAACGCAAGGCCGAGCGCGAACGTCCTCAGCGCAGCCACAACGGGGTCGCCTTGCCAATGACATCCTGCGTCAGCGTCGGTCCGAAATAGCGCCCGTCGAACGAGTCCGGGGTCTCGGTCAGGAGCAGGAAGTGCGTGCCAGGTCCAAGCCGGATGCACCCCCGCCACGCAGGTAGCTGACGGCCCGCTGCATCGGCGGCACGGCGCTGCGCAACCGGCCTGCCATTCACCGTCACGACGCTATCCACCGCGCAGATTGTGTCTCCGGCAATGCCGGAAACGCGCTTCACCAGTGGTACATTGCTCGGCAGATAGTGGCGGCGCGCTGCGAGTTGCCGTGCTTGGATTGGCGGCCAGGCAATCGCCATGTCGCCGCGTTCGAGCGATGCACCGGGCGACACGGCATAGAGGCCGATAGGTGCGCTCGCGCTCGCGTTCCACACCAGCCGGGGCAGCGGCGGGACGGCGATCGTGACGCCGAGGCAGGCGATACCGATACCGAGCAGCGCCGCGTGCCGCCCAAGCCGCAGGCGGCGCGCGCGGATGCGCTGACGTTCCGCGCGGCGGACCTCAAGCCAGGCGAGAAGCGGGAGCGGGCGGTCGCGAATCCGGCGCTCAACCACGGTCGCCCCCGCGCGCGCGGGCTGCCGACCAGGTCTCGATATCGTCGATGTGATAGCGCCAGGTTCGGCCATGCAGGCGGCATTTCGGCCCTTTGCCGGTCTGGCGCAGGCGCTTGAGCGTCGAGTATGCGAGGCCGAGATGAAAAGCCGCCTGCTTGGCGGTGAGGAAGGGACAGGTTTCGCGCGCGGCCTGCGCCCGTTCGGCGGTATCCATGATGAAGCTCCATCTGCGCCCACGCACCCGGCGTCGGCTGATGAGCGCGGATTGGATCGATCCGGTCGTCTTCGGCAGGGTCGCAAATCGACCTCTGCGATTCCGACCCCCCAAATTGGCACCGGCGTTTAGAGCCGGTGGCGATGCCCCGCGTCCTTTCGGGACGCGGGGCGGTTCGCTCAGTCGGCGGGATTCCAGATGATTGCGAAAGCGTCATCGTCGTCCTGGCCGGCGGCGCGGCCGAGATTGGCGTAGAGCCGGCGCGGACCGAATTCGGGGGCGGCGAGCGACAGCGACACATAGTCCTTGCCGCTCATCTCGCCGCGCCGGACCCACCCGGCCCCGACCTCGACGCCGGCTGCCGACACCCGGTAGTCGGGCTGGGTGTCGCCGGACTTGCGGGTGTTGGGAATGATCTCGATATCGGTGCGGATCGAGAGCGTCTTGAGCTGGCCCTTGAAGCCGTTTCCGTCGCGGGTGACATAACCGATGGCTGGCATTGCTCGTCTCCTTAGAAAGTCGCCCCGAACCGTTTCCGGGCGATGGGCGGACCGAAGGGACGGTCAAAGCAGGTCCGCGAACCGGCAGGCCGGAGCGAAGCGGAGGACCGGAGCCGAAGGCTTATTTGAAGCGCAGCGAGCGCGAGGAGCCCGCAAGCTCGGGGCCCCCACGCGGCGTGCCGCGTGGGGTGGGCGCGGGCGGGGAAATAAGCCGCACGGCGATGGTTTCGCGGGACTGCGGCCGTACCAGGTCATGCGCCCGAGGAGCCGAAAACGGTGCGGGAGATGGCGGTGGCGACGACGATAATGCCGCCGGTTCACCTACGCGATGGATCAGTCGAGGACAGCGCGGACGTACCGCCGCATCACCGGATCGACCGTCCGGGGCACGCACGGCGAGGCTGCCGGCATTGCCGTCGGCGTGGCCGATGTCGACAGGCCGGGGCTTCGTGTGCGGCGTCAAAGGCGATAAAGGCCAGCACCATGTCGATGATCGTCCTCCGCCCTCTGGCCGCCTGCGCGGCGTTGTTGCTGATCGCCGCCGCGCCGCCTGATCAGGGGCGTGTCGGCCTTGTGATCGACGGCGATACCTTCCGGCTGGAGAACGGCGAACGCATCCGCATTGCCGGAATCGACGCCCCGGAGACGCAAGCGGGACAGGCCAGATGTAGAGCGGAGATCGTACTTGGCCGGGCCGCGACCGCGCGTGTCCGAACGCTGCTCGATGGCCGGACTGTCACCGTCATGCGGGGCGGGCGCAGCTACAACCGCACGGTCGCCCAAGTGACGCTGGCCGGTCGCGATGTCGGGTCCGAACTGGTGGCGAGCGGCATCGCACGCTGGTGGCCGCGCTGGCAGCGGATGCCCGACTGGTGCGCGCGCGCGCGGCGATGAAAACAAGGAACCAGCCGCGCCCCGGCCCGCGCCAGCAGGCCGGGGCGCGGCCGATATTCACGGCATCAGCCGCAACGGCGGCACGGCGAAATCGCCCGCCGCGAAGTGGTCGAGGATCGCTGCGTAGCTGCCGAGCCGTTCGACGGTGCAGCGACCGATCAGGAGATAGTCGTCCTCGTCGGCGGCATAGCATTGCACCTCGCCCGTGCCGGTGAACACGGCGCGCTCGGCACCCCATTGGCCGCAATAGCCGCCCGACCAACGCGCGAAGGGCAGGCCATGTTCGACGCACCAGCTTTCGAGGCGCTCGAACCGGCCCCAGGGCACTTCATGCGCCATGAGTTCAAGGGACATGCCCTCGCGGAACATCGTGGGGGCGAAGGGTTCGCCGTCCCATTCGGTGGACAGTTCCTGCTCCCGAATGAGCGCGAGAAAATCGGGCAACAAGGATCGCGGCAAGGTGCCGCCGATGGTGATGCTCGCGGATACACGGTCGGCCATGATGATCTCCTTTGCCGCGCGCCCGCGCCCGAGCAACGGGTGAACAGCGCCCCGCGCTGTTCAGGTCATACCGGGGGTATGACCGACCCGATTGCTGGCGCGGGCGCGCGGCCGAATTTTTTCAGAAATGGAAGGATGCGGGCGGCGGGTTTGCCGCCGCCCGCGAGCAATCATGCGGCGAGGCGGTCGGCCTCGTCGTCGGAGTCCGGCACGGCCATCACCGCGCCCGGTGCGCCCGGATCAGGCTCCTCGTCGCCCGGGCGGGGCCGCTCGACCGCGCGGGCGGCTTGCGCCTTGGCATGGGCCGCGACCGTGCCGACGCCGCCGCGCGCCGTATAGGCGGTGGGCGGGAACGCCATCCAGCGCGGCACCCAGTTTTCGCGCCGGTCGCGCCCATTGGTGCCGTCAAGATGGTCGCGCACAATCCGTTTCAGGGTCCTGGTCTTCTCCTGCCGGTTGGCGCTGGCGACGGTTTCGCCCGCCACCTCGGCGACGATCCGGGTGAGCACTTCCCGGTCGCGAACAACCGCGAAAAAGGCATCGTCGGGCTGCCAATAGCGGGCCATATCGACGCCGATCTCGATGCCCACCGCCTCGACAGCGGCGCTGCCCGCAGCCAGCGTTTCGCCGATGACGATGGCGAGCACCTCCATGACGACCGCATCGGGAAGGTCGAGCAGCCGGTGGAAGATGCCGACGACGCCATAGTCGTCGCCGTCCGCTTCGATGCTGCCCCCGGTCACGGTCGGTTCCTCGGGCGAGAAACCGAGAACCGCCAGTACTGCGCGGCGGCGTTCGTCGAAATCCGCCTCGGCCTTGCTGTTGTCGAGGCTGTCGCGCACCTCGTCGTTGCGGGTGGACTGCGGCTCGACCTTCACCGTCCAAAGGTGAGAGCCGCCGATGGCATGGGCGACCATCAAGCGCAGCGCGATTGCCGGTTGGCCGGTCAACGCAGCGCGGACGGCGGCGTGACGATGCAGGTCGATATAGGTCTGCATCGTCGATGTGACCTCGGGCCGCGCCGGTTTCTGACCGGTCCCGTTCTGCGATCCCTCGGCCTTGGCGATGCGGCGGGCTTCCTTGCCGGAGACATAGCCTTCGTGGACGATCACTTCGCCACTCGCGCGCACGTCGAAATAGACGCGCCCGCCCTTGCGCTTGCCCGCCTTCTCATATTCCCATGTCGAGAAATGATCGGACGGCGGGACGATGATCGCGTCGGCCCAGCCCGCCTCGATATAGGCGGCGCGGCGTGCCTCGATTGCGGCATTCTGCGCAGTCCAGAAAGCTTCCGGATCGGCGGCATAACGGTCCTCGCCGAACAGGTCGGCGATCGTTGCAAGGCCGCTCGCCTCGATGTCGAACAGCGCATGTTTGACCGGGATCGACTGCCCGCCGAACAGCCAAGCCTTTAACTGGTGGCCGGTCGGCAGATAGGCATTCTCATCGTCGGCAAGCGCCAGCCATGATTTTTGCTGGCTCTTGGACGCCATCGTCAGGTGGCGCACGGTCCCCGCGTCGATCCGTTGTTTGCGATAGAGATCGCGGATCGCCGGGAGCAGGTTGCCGAGCGCCAGCACGCGCTTGACGGTGAGGTCGGGCAATCCGAAGGTTGCGGCGATGTCCTCGACCGTGCGGCCCTCGCGGACGAGGCGGGTGAAATTCTCCCACTGCGTCACCTCATCGGGGTCGAGCCGCGCCATATTCTCGATCATCGACGCCTCGATGGCGGCGGCATCGTCGCCCTCGTCGAGGATCGCACAGGGAAGCAATGCCGCATCGGGATCGGCGTCGCCTGTCGCGCGCCGTTCCTCGGCGACGATCTTGGCGGCATGGAAGCGGCGGCTACCGGCGACGATTTCAAAGCCATCGGGCGCGCAGTTCGGGCGGACGATGACCGGCTGGATGACGCCACGGCTGCGCACGGTCGGCAAGATATCGGACACGTCCGGGGCCTTTTTGCCGTAGCGCATATTGGCCTTGCTCACGACCAGCTTGTCGAGCGGGATAAAATCGAGTTTCATTGTCGTCACTCCTTGTGAGTGCCGGTCCGTCGCTCTTTCCGGGGTTGGCGGATCGGCTTGCAAAGCGGCGTTACGCGCCGCGCGTCATCCACCTCTCCCGTGTTCGGGGTCGGTCGGAAGCTCGGGGACCGGCGCGGACTCGATGCGCCAGATGATGGATTGGGCTTGGCTGATCGAACCGGCTCGGCGCGCAACGTCGGCCCACACCGACAGGCTGACGGTGGTCGAAAAGTCGATATCGCGCTCGATGCCGAGGCCGAAGGGCAAACCAATGCCCGCCAGTTCGGACAGGCTGAAATGCCCGAGTTCGGGACAGCCGAACCCAAGGTCGGCCAGTCCGAACAGCGTGTCGCCATCGTCGTAAAGTTCGGTTGCCAGCCATGTCGCCGCACCGAGCGGATTGAAGAATTTGACGACCGGCGCGGGATCATGATCGCACGCGGCGGAGCGTTCGGCGTTCACGCGCAGCGTGGCGCGAAGTTCGGGGGTGAGCAGGATCATCCCTCCGCCCCCTGTCCCGCGACGCTTCGCGCCGCCGGAGCCTTGCGAGGCTTCGCCCCCTCCTCCGCCATTCCAACGATGCTGCGCATCGCCGGAACCTTGGGCCTCGTCGCCCTCCGTTCGCCAGAGTCATCATGGGAAGTGTCGCCTTGGACAGCCTCGGCCTGGGCGGCGGCGTGCCGTGCCAGCAGCCAGTCGGCAGCCTTGCTTGCGGCGCTGGCGGCGCGGAAGATCGCGCGGTTATCCTCGCGCAGCACCTCAAGCCACGATGCCAGATAGTCGGCGTGGCGGACGGTCGGCACGATGCCGAGCGCCGCGCAGAGGAAAGCCGAACCCATTTCCGCGACATATCCTGACAGTCCAGCCCAAAATGGCGGTTGGAAGGTGAAAACCATCGGTTGCCTCCAGCACTGC
The DNA here is from genome assembly GCF_020177055.1 of Sphingomonas sp. R647. GTDB lineage: Bacteria > Pseudomonadota > Alphaproteobacteria > Sphingomonadales > Sphingomonadaceae > Sphingomonas. Next base: position 217,721 of record NZ_JAIQXT010000003.1, on the reverse strand, counting down.
CCAAAAGCCCCATGGCCTCCCCCGAGGCGGGGGTGGGCGGCGAGAGCGACCGGAGAGGCCTGCTGAAGCGGCGGGCTGCACCCGCAGGGGCGAAATGAAATGGAGCAGCCCGGCGAAGCCGAGGCTTGCAGCGCGCCGCGGCGGGCCTAGCAGGGAGCGCCGACCACTCCCGCATCGAGGGAGAGGCCAAAAAATCGGAGCCGCCGCGCAAGCGGCGTCCGCTTAATGGCGGGCGACAGCCCGCATCGACATGCATCGCGAAGCGGCCGATCGCGCGAGGGATCGGCCGCCATGGCAGTGGCGCTCGTGCGTTAAGTCAGCATGTAGCCGACGTCGGAGGCGCCGGTCGGATAGGCGAACATGGTGGAGCGAAGATCGGCCGCGGTGAGGCCGTGGCGGATTGCCAGACCGAAAACGTTGATTACCTCGTCGGCGTTCGGCCCCACGAGATGCGCGCCGAGGATGAGGTCCGTGTCCTCGTCGATCAGCAGCTTATGGCCGTAGACCGGCTCGGCGAGGCGGCGGGCGGTGAACCAGTCTGGCGTCGAGGCTGCGTTGACCCGGAGCGCGACGCCGCCGCGGCGCGCCGCCTCCTCTGACAGTCCGACGGCGGCGATCGGCGGCAGAGTGAAGGCCACGCTCGGCACGCCGCGATAGTCCGGCTGGTGCGTCGGGCCATCCAGGAGGTTGGCGGCAACTACCTTGGCATCGTGGCTGGACACCGGCGTCAGCCGCGGCCCGACTCCGGCAGCGTCGCCGGCGGCATAGACCCGCGGGTTGGAAATGCTCCGCAGATGCGCGTCGAGCTGCAGGCGCCCGTCCTGCACGGCCACCTCGCCGGCGGACAGGTCGAGCGCCTTGAGGTCAGGACCGCGCCCGGCGGCATGAACGACGAGATCGGCGGCGACGCTGAGATCAGGCTCGCCCTGGCGCTCGGCGTGGACCAGCAGACCGCTCCCGCTGCGCTCGACCCGGGTAACGGTGGCACCGGTCTCGACGCGGATGCCGAGCGCCTCGAACCGGGGCGTCAGCCAGCCCACCAGGTCGGGATCGAAGTGCGGCAGGAGCCGCTCGGCCCGCTGTAGGATGGTGACCTCTGCGCCCGCTCGGGCCGCCAGATGCGAGAACTCCGCAGCGACATAGCCGCCGCCGATCAGCACGATCCGGCGCGGCAGGGCCTGAAGCTCCAGGAACGCATCGCTTGTGCTCACCAGATCTTCGCCCGGAATGCCGAGCGGGACTGGACGCGCGCCGCTGGCGATCAGGATATGGCGGGCCCGCAATGTCCGGCCTTCCACCACGATCGTGTCTGGGCCGGCAAAGCGAGCAACACCGTGTAATGCGTCGACACCGAGCTCGGCGTAGCGGTGCGCCTGCTTGGCGGGGATCGGATCGGTGAAGGTCCGCTTGAACGCCATCAGGTCGGGCCAGTCGATCGCCAGCGTGCCGTCGACGCCATGTCTGGCCATGCGCCTTGCCGCGTCGATCGCTTCCTCGCCGCTGACCAGCATCCTCTTGGGATCGCAGCCACGCAGCGCACAGGTGCCGCCGAACGGACGGTGATCGATGACGGCGACGGACCATCCAGCGGCACGGACCCGGCCGACCGCGACCTGCGCTGCCGTGCCACTGCCGATGACGATCAGGTCGTAGGAAGCCATGGTCGCATCTCCATCCGCATCGGCGCAAAAATCGCGCGCCCAACCTCGAGCGCTTCGGCCAGGCACAGACGAATGCCGTCATCGGCTCCGACCGGACCGCTCGCGCACCAGGCCGCCAGATGATCGTCATCGCAGAAGAAGGCCTGCAAGGTGCAGAGCGACGATGCCGCGCAGCCACTGGCATAGCGACGGCCGGACCAGACGACGATCGCGCCCGGCTCAACCTCTTCCAGCTCGCGGCCGCGGCTGGGGGTATGGATGGCGAGCGTGCGCCGGCACTGGCGGCAGGCCGAGCGGATCATGCAGTCCCGCTCCAGCATGGCGCCGATCCCCAACGCGTCGATGGCGCACATGGCGCTCATGGTCACTCCGCTGACTTCGACTTGATGTTCGCTGGGGCCGTCGGTGAACGGATAGGCGCCGGTCACCCGGCCCGCGCCGTCGAGGACCACGAGATCGCGCCCGGCGAGCCGCTGCAGGGCCGAGCCGACCTCGCCGGAGGGGAGTCCCGATGCGGCGGCGATCTGTGCCGGCACCGGCGAGCGACCATCGGCAGCATAGGCTTGAAGCACGGCGCGCCGGACCCGCTCCTCGACGCCGTCCATCCCGCGCCACTTCGAACCGATGAACGCCGCGAACAGTGCCGTCAGGGCTGCGCGGGCGCTGGGTGTTGTGACTGCGCTCCAGTCCGGGACAACGGCACCGCCGGGAAATGTAACCGTCGATCCAAAGGCGGCTTCAGCGGATGATACGCGCGCCATCGCCCGCCCTCCTCAGCCGCAGCACGCCTTGCCGCCGCTCTCCTGGATCGGCGGACAGGGCACGTCGCCGTAGGAGCAATAGACGCAGCAATCGCCCGGCTTGGGCTTGAGGACCGCGCCGCAACCCCGGCAGTCGTAGAAATACTGGCAGGCATTGGTCGGCATGGTCTCCGTCGCCCGATGACCGCAGTGGGGACAGGTCAGCGTCGAGCGCAGCTCGGGGGTGGCATCAGACATAGCGATAGCCTGCCCAGAGCAGGGCCGCACCGAACAGCAATCCGATGAGCGTGAGAACACGCATCCAGCGCGGCGTGCATATGCCGCCCGGCCCACAGCGCGCCGCCGTAACTTGCTGGCGCAACAGCAGCGCCGCGCCGGCAAGCAGGCACAATGCGCCAATGAGGAGAAGCGGCGTGCGATACGGCGCGGCGACAATGGCCACGCCGCCGAGCCAAGCTGCGCCGATCCCGGCGGATGCGAAGAGGATCGGCAGCGCACAGCAGGCGGCGACGCCGAACGCCGCAGCGATCCCCGCCAGCGTGAGCGTGGCGGTGCCGATCCCCTTAGGCGGGCTTGGCGTCTGGGTCACGGGCGACTCCTTGTGGCGGGCATTGAGCTGTCCTAACATCTGTAGCGACTACAGACTCAAGAGGTATTTTGGGGATGGCCGCAACGGGCGCGATCCAGATCGGCGAACTCTCACGCCGCACCGGATGCAACATCGAGACGATCCGCTATTACGAGCGGATCGGGCTGCTGCCCGCTCCGCCGCGGCGGGGCCGCTACCGCAGCTATGGCCGGGAGGACGTGGCTCGCCTGGGCTTCGTGCGCCGCGCGAGGGAGCTGGGCTTTACCCTGGACGAGGTACGCGCCTTGCTCGGACTCGCGGTTGGCGGTCAGGCCTCCTGCGCCGAGGTGCGCGAGCTCGCGGCGTCGCACCTGGCGGACGTACGCGCGCGGATCGCGGACCTCAAGCGGATGGAACGGGTTCTGGCCGACTCGGTGCGCGCCTGCGATGCCGGTCGGGATCCGGGCTGTCCGCTGCTCGACACACTTGGCGCCGAAGTGCGGGTCGCGTGAGCATTACGGCTGTCGGGCGTGCATCCAGTCGGCTGCCGCCTGCGCCTTGCTCGCCGCGGTGAAGATCGCCCGAGGCTCGTCCTTGAGCAGTTGCAGCCAGGAGGCGATGTAGGCCGCATGATCGGGTCGCGGTTCGTGCGCGATCCCGAGATCGGCAAGCAGGAACGATGCGGTCAGCTCGGCGGTTGCTTCCTCCATCGCGAGCGCGTGCCTGGTCCACTTGGCGCTGAAATCCCGGTCGAGCCGATGGACTGCGCCACTGGCATGAGCCGCTTCGTGAATGTGGGTGGCATAGAAGCCGTGGGCGTCGTGGAAGGCGCTGAAATCCGGCAAGTGGATGCGGTCTTCGGCGATGTGATAATAGGCACTGGCCGAGCCGTAGACGGTATCGATGCCGAGCGCGGCGATGAAGGCTTCGGCGGCGGCGAGGCGTTCGCTCTCGGGCAGGACCGGCCCCGGTTCGGGCGCATAGCCATCGACCTGATCGGCGTTGAACAGGCTGAATGCCTTGGCGAAAAGCCGTCGGTGGTCGTCATCGTCGCCGGCGTCATCGCCCTTCGCGCGAAACTCCTTCCAGAGGACGCCGAGGCTGGCGTGCTCGCCCTTGCGGACCTGCGCGCCGAGCGCCTGCCACTGGCGATAGGTGCCCCAGACCCCGCTCGCATAGCCGCTGCCATAGGCGGCCGCCCAGAGCGAGACCGTATTTATGCCGCGATAGGGCTTGCCGCTGGCGACGTTGGTCGGGCGGGTGACGTCGGCGCCAGAATGATGCCACGGCATGCGCCAGGTGCCGGTGCCGGCTTCGATCGCGGCGACGATCGCGTCGGTGACGCGCGCATAGACGTCTGAGCGTGGTGAGGCTGACATGATCTGTTCTCCGTTCTCGCGCCGGGGACCATCCCCGGCGGCGGAGGCCCGTTCGCGCCGGGCACAGGGGGCTCGCGCACCCGTCAGGGCCGCAGCGAAGCGGAGGACGGCGAAGCCGTTGCGCGGGTGCGCCGACCGGCGCAGGACTCCGCCAACAGCCGGGGTGGTCTACGGCGCGGGAGGGTCGATCCCGGCAATCACCGCGGTCAGGCGGTCAAGCTCGCCCTCAAGCGCGCGGCGCTGGAGATCGGACATGCGCCGTTCGCGTAAATGCGCCCTGGCATCATCGGCCGCGCGCTCCCACGCCGGCCTGTGGCGGGCGGTGATACAGGCGTTGGGGCAGCGGGTCGGCTCGCACAGAGCGGTGAGCGGCTGCCTGGGATCGGGGGTCGTCACGCGCTTGAGGCAGAGCGCGGTCGCGGGATCGAAGAAGCAATCCGCGAGCAGACCGACGTGGAAGGTGCGCGCGACGCTGGCGAGCATGACGCGCAGGCGGGCCCGATCGGCGATCATGGCGGGCAGTGGCCCGAGCTTAACGGCGGCATCGTCGAGGGTCCGCGCGATGCGTGGTCCCGCCGGTCCGCCGAGTGATGCGCCGCCCTGCCGCCGGTCGAAATAGTCCAGCAGATCGTCAATCTGACCGAGCCGGCGCTGCGCCTCGACCTCTGCGCGAAACCCCGATCCACTGGTCCCGGCATAGCCCTCGAAAGCGGCGACCGAGGCATGCTTGTACTGGATCATGCCGGTGATGGTGCCGAACGGACGGTTGGCGATGTGCCACGCGATGGTGCGCCGGAACTGCCGCGTCGTGATGCGCCACGGCTTGCCATCGGGGCCGGGTGGGATGACCGGCGCATCGGGGCTGCCGAAGACGGTGTTGAGGTGGTCGCGGAAGGCGTTGAGCTGGCGGACCACCTCGCTCGACAGATGCGTCTTGGTGACAGCGCGGGGACGAAGCACCGGCCAGAGCGTGTCGCTTCCAGTCTTCCGTGCCGCGTGTTCCGACAGCCGTTCGAGCACCGTGATCGCCTCGGCCACCGGTTCGATCGTCACCCAGCTCGCCGACTCACCGGCGCTCGATCGGCGCTTGTAGAGGGTCGATCGGACGCGTTGCCGCTCGATCAGGCCGTCTTCGCTGCGCGCGATCGAGAGGCAGCCGCGCCGCATCGCCTGGACCTCGCAGTCGCGCATGCCGGTCAGATAGGCGCATACGATATAGGCGGCGGCCTGCAGCATCCGCTCCTCGATCGCTAGGGTCTTCACGTCGAAGCGGGCACGCCATGGCCGACCGCTCTCGGGAGCGATCGAGATCGGCGTGTCCATGCCGCCGACCTCGGTACCAAGCGATGCAACCGCTTCGCGAATGACATCCGGTGCGCCGGTAGTGAGCATGAGATGCATGGCCGGCTCGGCGACGGCATCGATGCCGGCATGCAAATGGAGGAGATGGGCGTTGATCGGCGGGGTTGCATCCCCGGTGAGGGGATCGATGCGCGTGGCGCCGTTGTGTGCCGTCGTCCAGATGGGCACGCCGCGTCCTTGCCGGGCTCGGCGCGCGAGATAGCGCTCGAGGCGCGCGCGCTGCCGCAGGCGGCGCTCTGCATCAGGCAGTCCGCGTTCGGCGGCGAGCAGCCGAGCGCGGACTGCCTCGAGCCGATCGAGCGCGACCCGAGCCGCCAGAATATCGGTCGCGAAGGTCGTGACATAGCGCAGCGACCAGGCGAGCAGCGGCGTGACAATCTCCTCCGGCATGCGTGGGGTGCGGTTCTCGCGCACATGCCGATATCCGGCGACGCGCGCAGCCGCTTGCCCGGCCCACGGCTCGAACCCGAGACCGCCTCCAGGCAGGTGATCCCGGAGATGGTAGAGATCGGTGACCACCTGCAAGAGCTGGCCGACGATGACGGGGCGCCGCGCTGAATCATCCCGCAGGTGGCGCGCATAAGCGTCGATCAGCGCCTGATCGATGCGGCCCAGGTCGAGCCGCCCAAGCCGCTCGCGCGCGAAGGCGAAGAACCGGCGAGCCCGGTTGAATGCCTGTCGGATGCTGGCGGGCGGCAGCTTCGGGTGGTAGCCGGGAAGACCGACGTTGAGGCGGGCGTAGAGATAGGCGCGCATTGCCGCCTGCACATCGGCATGTTCGAGCACGTCGAAATGCACGGTGACGTGGCAGCGCCGAGCGTTCTCGCGGAAGACGGCGGGACCGAGATCCCAGGTCGGGTCGCCGACGTGCGACAGCTCCTCGCGGGCATGGCCCGCCTTGAGCGGCGCGCTCGCCAGCACAGGGCGATCGTCGAACGCGGGCACGAGGGCATGGACGGGCGTGGTCATGCGCGTGCCTCCGGCGGCAGATAGAGCCGTTCGCTCCCCATCTGCCGGCGCGCTTCGGCGATAACGGCATCGGAGAAGACCGGCAGGACCTGGACCGTGATCCGGGTGTGGACGCGGCCGAACTTGGCGGCCCAGTCGCTCGCCGGCAGGCTGCATCGCTGCTCTTCGACGAACGCGAGAAAGGCGAGGATCGCGGGGAGCTTGCGCGCGGTGATGACGGCGTTGGGACAATCGAGGCAGCCCCAGAAGGGCTGCGCGCAGGGCGAACCGGGCTCGGCGAAAGGACTGCTATGGAAGCCCGCGCAGGCGGCGAGCCAGACATCCTGTTCGCCGTCGAGCACCGGACCCACCGTATCAGCCGACATCAGCGACGCGACCTGTTCGGGCGCTTCGCGCAGCGCCTGCTCGGCGGTGGGTGGAAGCACGGTCGGCATCGCCGCAGCGACCGCTGCGCGGAAGGCATCGGCGACGGCCGCCTCGTGCAACGGCCGGAGCGACGGCAGATCGGCATAGTGGCGCGCCGCGACCTCGCGGGTGTGACCGACCGCGAAGCGGGCCATATGCCCCTCGGTCTTGGTGTACCATAGCGCCTTGTGGGTCTTGCGCAGCCGGGAAAGCAGCAGATGGAGCGGCTTCCCATCATCGCCGGCGATACCATGGCGACGAGCCCAGGCGGCGAGTTGGAACTTGGGATCGACGATGCCGGCGCGAAGGCCGCCAACGTTGTGATAGAGCCAGAGGCAATCGTCGGTCAGATGCTCGCGTGCGACGGCGGTGACGTCGATCAGGCGACGCATGAGGCCGCCGGGTGTGCCGCTACCACCATCGCGGACCCGCATGCTCTTGTGCTCGGCACCGCGGGCGCGGCGCTTCAGATAGCGTAGCTCCACCGTGCCGGCATGCGGGTTGGTGAGACAATCCACGGTCAGCGTCTTCAGGCACTCCGGCTCGAGGCCGGTATCGAGCGTGAGCAGCACGAGCAGCGCCGGCAGATCGCGCGCGAGCAGATGATGGCGGCCATGCAGGTCGTCGATGAGCGTGCTGATCGGCAATCCGCGCCGCATGCGCATGAAATAGAGGCGCTTCAGCGCGGGCTGGTCTGCGACGATAAAGCCCTGCCGCGCGATGATCGCTTCGACATCGGCGCGCGCCCTGGCGACGACAGGGTCGCCCTCATCAGTGCGGTCGTCGGCGCCGAGGCGGCGAAGCATCGCTTCGATATCGGCCCTCGCGGCGTCGCGCAGCGCGCGGGCGACGAAGGGGCTATAGGCATCGCGCGGGGTCGAGCGGCCCGCCGAAGTGGCCAGCGTGTAGCGCAGCCGCTCATGCAGGTCGGGCGCGATCCGATCGGGCCGGTCTGCCTCGATCGCGCGCAGCGTGTTGGATCGGCGGCGTACCAGGCCTCGAAATCCTCATGATGGTCCGCGCTGTCAGGCGCGCGCAGACGCGCCAGCCAGGTGACAGCGGTCGCCCGGATGGTATCGTCCGGGCTGGGTGCCTCCCCGGCCTCGGATGTCAACGCGACCTCAGCACGTGGTCGAGACGCGCGATTGCCTTCGTCATGTGCCATTCGACGCCTTTTACGCTCAATCCCATCCGCTTGGCGATATCGCTATAGCTGACGCCATCGACGCGGTGGGCCAGGAATATCTCGCGGGTCTTCGGATTAAGCCGCATCAGGGCGCCTTGGAGCCGGTTGAGTAGATCACGCGCCTCCAGCGCCGCGATCATGTCTGGCCCGGCGAGCGATTCCTCATCCGCAGGGACGTGCTGGGCGAGCGATCGCTGCAAGGCGGTCCTCGCGCGACTGCGAAGCAGGTTCGTCGCGATACGGTTGAGATAGGCTTCGGGTTGCTCGATCGTCCGGTCCTTCGTCGCCGACGCATCGACGAGCCGGGCGAAGCTCTCCTGCACCAGATCTCCCACATCCTGCCGATCCGTCCGGCGCGCGAAGTAGCGATGCAGCCGCGGCGCCTGAGTCTGGTACAAGTCGTTCAGCGCCAGGACCGATCCGGCCGCGACCCGATTATCGGGCGGCAATGGATCGCCCTCGGCCAGGCGAGGCGAGGTCAATGCGTTCAAAACATCGGGGATCAGGCGCATCGCGATACCCGATCCCGAGGGTATGGCGGACCACTCGCCCGAAAAAATCTGATCAGTCCAATATCCATCGCCGACTCGCCCGTTTCGAGGCGACGCCGGCGGAAGCCGGGTGTTGAGAAGCACGCTTGAGTCGTGCGCCGACGCCTTTGGCCGCAAGCGGCTTGGACATGCGCGTCGGCCACCCGGCCGCGTCGATGGCGGGTCATTCTTCCCAAGCGAGGTTCTCAAGCCTCGGCGCCGCCCTCGCGGCACCCGAGCAGACTAACAGCCTGACTCGAAGAAGCAACTCCGGCAGGGTCGGTTGAATGCGCGCCAAATGCCCGCCTTGGTAGATCTTATCACCTTTGCTTGGATGGCTTGGGTTGCTGCTCGCGAACCCGCGAACCACATTCGAAGACTCCGTCGAGATTTTTGGCACTAGTCGCCGATTGCCCCGCTTCGCCCAGGATGCTACGGGCCGGTATATGGGGCGCATCCTGTCAGCCTTGCTCATTCTCGTCCTGGCGCTTTCGCACGGGCCGATGGGCGCGGCCGTGCCTCATCTTGACGGTTCGACGCATGAGCATGTTCGTGCGGTCGATGCCGACCACCACGATCATCACAATGACGATCCTGCGGCCGTTGACGCGCAATCTGCTCAGACTGATGCAGCCCCCGACCGGTCGAACGATCTGGACAAGGCAACGCAGGGATCGGGCTATCATACTCACGTCGCCGCTGATGGTGTCCCGGGCAGCTCAATAAGCCTGCTTGCGAGCGCCAGCGACAAAGTCCGGCGGCAGCCCCTCGATGACGCCCGTCTGCGCTCGACAACGCTGGAACCACTCCCCGAACCACCGTCAGCCTGACCCTAGCCGTCCCGCGGCCTGCGTTCGCGCGCGCCGCTGACCGATAGGATCAGGAGATTTCAGATGCATTCCCCGTTCAGGGCCGCGCTTGTCGTGGCTGTCTGTCTGCCATCGGCAGCGCTGGCTCAGGCACAGCCGCTGACGCTCGACGACGCAATCCGGCGCACGCTTGCCGCCGCACCGCAAACCGCCTCCACCGCCGCCCGGATCGAGGCGCAGACCGCCGCGCGCACCGCCGCCGGACTGGGTCCGCAACCGACGATCGAAGTCACGACTGAAAACTTCGGCATTCCGAGCGGCGACCTCTATGATCAGTTTCAGGTCACTGCCACCTACAGCCAGCGCATCGAACGCGGCGGCAAGCGCGAAGCGCGCGTTGCCGTCGTCGATCGCGATATGGACGTGACGCGCGCTGAGGCGATCGTCGTTCGGCTAGACGTCATTGCACAGGTCCAGCGTCTTTATGTCGAGGTACAGGCGACCGAGGCGCAGATCGGTATCGCCAGGCAGCGGCTGACGATGGCCCGGATGGTCGAGGCCGAAGTGAAGCGCCGCGTCGCTTCAGCCAAAGACCCGCTGTTCGCCGGAATGCGCGCGACCACCAGTGTGTCCGAAGCCAGCGTCGATGTGGAACTTGCGATTCACGCCCGCGACGCCGCGCTGAAGCGACTGGCGGCAATGTGGGGCGGTGCATCGGCTGGTCTATCGGTCCCGACCAGCGACTTTCTGTCGTTCAAGCACGAGCCCGTCGGCGCGGCGGGGGCAGCCCCGGCGGACCTTGCCGTTTTTGTGGCGCGCGGCGCGCGTGCTGATGCAGCGATCAACCTTCAGGTCGCGAATGCCAAGCGCGATCCCACAATCTCTGCGGGACCGCGCTTCATTGGCACCGGTGATGTCGCACTGGTCGCTGGCGTCTCATTGCCGCTGGGAGGACGTCGCATATCAGACGCACGATTAGCCGAAGCCCAGGCCGACCGACGGCGGGTCGAGGCCGATCTGGCGGTTGAGCGCTTCACCCGCGAACGGACGATCGCGCTGGCCGTCGAGAAGGTCGAGGAAACCGCGCATGAGGCGGAGGCGATCCGCGATCAGGTCATTCCGAACGCCGACCTCACTCTGATGGAGGTCCGCGTCGGCTATAATCGCGGATTCTTCAGCTATGTCGATGTGTCGGCGGCGCAAACGACGCTCGCCAATGCCCGCGCCCGGATGGTCGATGCCGTGCGCCGTCACCATGAGGCCAGGGTCGAACTCGACCGACTGACCGGCCGCTTCACCGAACTCGCCAAGGGGGATTTCTGATGGCCCGCATCCACGCCGCGCTCGCCGCAGCGCTTATCCTGCCGTTGCCGCTGATCGCGTGTGGCGGCGAATCTGCAACCGAGAACACGGCGTCCGAAGCGGAGGGCGCACCCGCCGCCGATTATGAACGCGGGCCGCATAATGGCCGCATGCTGCGCGACGGGAATTTCGCGGTCGAGATGACGATTTTCGAGGATGGCGTGCCGCCCGAATTTCGCATCTATGCCTATCGCGACGACAAGCCGGTCGCACCGGGCGAAGTACAGCTATCGGTCGCGCTGGGAAGGCTGGACGGCGAGGTCAACCGCTTCGCCTTCAAACCGGAGGCGGATTATCTGCGCGGTGATGGCCGGGTGGTCGAGCCGCACAGCTTCGACGTGACTGTCGTCGCGCGCGAAGGCGGGCGCACCCACCGGTGGAAATATGATTCGTTCGAAGGCCGCGTGTCGATGCCCGCCGCCGCCGCCCGTGCGGCGGGCCTTGCATTTGAAAATGCCGGACCCGCAGAGATTGGCGAGGCGCTCGAATTGATCGGACGGGTCGAGCTCGACCCTTCGGCCACGGCGGAGGTTGGAGCCAAATTCCCTGGCCGCGTCGTCTCGGCATCGTTGAACGTGGGCGATCGCGTGCGGCGCGGGCAAGTGCTGGCGCGGGTCGAGAGCAATGAAAGCATGCAGATCTATTCGGTGACCGCGCCGATCAGCGGCGTCATCACCGAACGGCGCACCAACCCCGGCGATGTCGCGGGAAGCGATCCGATCTATGTGATCGCCGACCCATCCCGGACGACCGCCGCCTTCCCGGTGTTTCCGCGCGACATGGAGCGGGTCCGCGCTGGCGCGCCCGTTCAACTCAGCCTGCTTGAGGGCAATCGCACGATCGGCTCGACCATCCGCGATTTTCGCCCGGTGGCCGATCCCATGACGGGTGCGCTCGTTGCCCGCGCGCCGCTCGCCAACCGGGACGGGTTCTGGCGACCGGGAATGAGCGTCAAGGGCGTGCTGACCGTCGACCAGCGTCAGGTGCCGCTGGCGGTCAAGACCGAGGGGTTGCAGGCATTCCGCGATTTCACCGTCGTGTTCGCCAAAGTCGGTGACACCTATGAGGTGCGGATGCTGGAATTGGGGACGCGCGGCCCGGTGTGGACCGAGGTCAAGTCCGGCATCAAGCCCGGCCAGAGCTACGTCACCAAGGGCAGCTACGTCATCAAGGCGGATATCGAAAAATCCGGCGCCAGCCACGATCACTGAGGAACACGGCCATGCTTGAACGCATCATAAGGCTGTCGATCCGACAGCGCTGGGCCGTTCTGATCGCAGCGTTGCTGCTAATCGGTATCGGCATCTACTCGTTTGGACGGCTCAAGATCGACGCCGTTCCCGACATTACCAACGTCCAGGTGCAGGTGAACACGCCCGCACCGGGATTTTCGCCGATGGAAGCGGAACAGCGCATCACCTATCCGGTGGAAACGGCGCTGGCCGGCCTGCCCGATCTGGAGTTCACCCGATCGGTTTCGCGCGCGGGCCTCAGCCAGGTGACGGTCGTCTTCAAGGACGGCACCGACATCTATTTCGCGCGGCAGCTGGTCAATGAACGGCTGCAAGGCGCACGCGAGGCGCTGCCGCCGACCGTCGAACCGGCAATGGGTCCGATCGCGACGGGTCTGGGCGAAATCTTCATGTACACGCTGGAGGCAAAGCCAGGCGCGGTGAAGCCGGACGGTTCGCGCTATACGGCGCAGGATTTGCGTACGCTGCACGACTGGGTCGTGCGACCGCAATTGCGCAACGTGCCGGGCGTGACCGAGGTCAACTCGATCGGCGGCTATCGCAAGCAGTTCGTGATCGCTCCGATTCCAGCGCGACTGTCGGCCTATGGGCTGAGCGTCACCGAACTGACCGAGGCGCTGGAGAAGAACAACGCCAATGTCGGCGCGGGCTATCTCGAACGATCCGGCGCACAATATGTCATCCGCGTGCCGGGGCAGGCGACCGATCGAGCCGACCTGTCCGGGGTCATCGTGGCGTCGCGCAATGGTACGCCGGTGCGGGTCGCCGACGTCGCGGATGTCTCGATCGGATCGGAAATCCGGCAGGGCGCGGCGACCAAGGACGGGCGCGAAGTGGTGCTCGGCACTATCTTCATGCTGGTCGGCGAGAATGCGCGCGAGGTCAGCGTCTCGGTCGCGGAGCGGCTGGAAACGGTCAACAAATCGCTTCCCGCCGGGGTCGTCGCGGTCACCATGTATGACCGCTCAAAGCTGGTTGAAGCGACGATCGGCACGGTCGAAAAGAATCTGGCCGAAGGCGCGCTGCTCGTCATCGTCGTGCTGTTCCTGCTGCTCGGCAATATTCGCGCCGCGCTGATTACGGCGGCGGTGATCCCGATCACCTTCATGATGACGATCACCGGCATGGTCGCGGGGGACATTTCGGGCAATCTGATGAGCCTGGGCGCGCTTGACTTCGGCCTCATCGTCGATGGTGCCGTCATCATCGTCGAGAACTGCTTGCGCCGGTTCGGCGAGGCACAGCATCGGCTTGGACGGCTGCTGACCAGGGAAGAGCGGTTCGACATCGCGGCATCGGCTTCCTCCGAAGTGGTGCGGCCCAGCCTGTTCGGCATCGCGATCATCACGATCGTGTATCTGCCGATCTTCGCGCTGACCGGGGTGGAGGGGAAGACGTTCCACCCGATGGCGATCACGGTGGTGCTGGCGCTGACGGCGGCGGCGATCCTGTCGCTCACCTTCGTGCCCGCAGCCGTGGCAACTTTCGTGAGCGGCAAGGTCAGCGAAAAGGAGAGCGCAGCGATCCGGGCGGCCAAACGCTGGTATGCGCCCTTGATCGACTGGGCGCTGAAGGCGCGCATCGCTGTGCTGGTAGGCGCGGTCGCGCTGGTTGCCCTGAGCGGCGTCGCGGCGACACGGCTGGGATCCGAGTTCATCCCCAATCTGGACGAAGGCGATATCGCACTGCACGCGCTACGCATCCCGGGCACCAGCCTCAGCCAGGCTGTGCAGATGCAATCTGCACTGGAGAACAGGATCAAGCGCTTCCCGGAAGTGCAGGACGTGTTTGCTAAGATCGGCACCGCCGATGTCGCGACCGATCCGGTGCCACCTTCGGTCGCCGACACATTCATCATCATGAAGCCCCGCGACCAATGGCCCGATCCACGCAAGACGAAGGCGCAACTGGTCGATGAAATGAACGCGGGCATTCAACGCGACGTGCCGGGTTCGCGCTATGAGTTCATCCAGCCGATCCAGATGCGGTTCAACGAATTGATTGCGGGCGTGCGGTCGGACGTGGCGATCAAGATCGTCGGCGACGATCTCGACGAACTGGCCGCAGCGGCGGAGCGGGTCGTGGGCATCGTCACAGCGATTGACGGCGCACAAGATGTTCAGGCCGAGCAGGTCACCGGCCTGCCGTTTCTGGAGATCATTCCCGATCGCCAGCGGTTGAGCCAGCTGGGACTCAACATCGCCGATGTCCAGTCGGTCGTGTCCGCCGCCACCGCAGGCACCGAGGCGGGGCAAATCTTCGAGGGCGACCGGCGCTTCGACATCGTCGTTCGCTTGCCCGAGGCGATGCGGCAGGATCGCTCCATCATCGACCGGCTGCCGATCCCGCTGCCGGGCGGCGGCGAAGGGCTGCGCGACAGCGTGCCGCTATCCGAAGTGGCGACGATCCGCGAGACAACGGGTCCAAACCAGATCAGTCGCGAGGATGGCAAGCGGCGTGCGGTGGTCACCGTCAACGTGCGCGGTCGCGACCTCGGCTCGTTCATTGCCGAGGTCCAGGAAAAGGTCGCAGCCCAGGCCGAACTGCCGGAAGGCTATTGGGTCGATTATGGTGGCACATTCGAGCAGCTTCAATCCGCGTCGGCACGGCTCCAGATCGTCGTACCGCTGACGTTGCTGCTGATCCTCGGCCTGCTGTTCCTGCTGTTCGGCTCGCTCAAGGATGCGGGCATCGTGTTCTCCGGCGTGCCGCTGGCGCTGACCGGAGGCGTGCTCGCGTTGTTGTTGCGGGATATCCCGTTTTCGATCTCGGCGGGCGTGGGCTTCATCGCGCTGTCCGGCGTCGCGGTGCTCAATGGCGTGGTGATGCTGAGTTTCATCCGCCAACTTCGCGAGGAAGGAATGGGCCTCGACGACGCGATCCGCGAAGGGGCGCTGACCCGCCTGCGACCGGTGTTGATGACGGCGCTGGTCGCGTCGCTCGGCTTTGTCCCGATGGCACTCAATGTCGGGATCGGCTCGGAAGTGCAGCGCCCGTTGGCAACAGTGGTTATCGGCGGGATCATCTCGTCGACGCTGCTGACGCTGGTCGTCCTGCCCGCGCTCTATCGCCTCGTCCAACGTCGCCGGGCGGACGACGAAAATCCTGAAGCATCACCACACACCCAGCGCCTCGCGAAAGGATGACGATGATGACGCTTGCAAACACGACCCGGCAACGGGTCTTCGGTGCGGCATTCGCCGTGCTCCTCTTGTCTGGCTGCATGGGCTTGGAACCGTTGCCGTTGCGACCCACCGCTGTGGCGGCCTCTGACGACCCTATCTCGATATTCTGGCTGCATGCCTATCAAGCGGGGGATGGCGTGCGCGTCGTTGGCAATATCCGACCGCGCAACGGCGTGTATCGAACGGGGCGGGGCCATCTGGACGTGACCGCGACCCTCGCCAATGTCAGCGATACGCGAACGATTGGCACCCGGCCCGGCCCGCTTCCCAGACGAGGGAAGGGCACGCGATCGTTCAGCGTCTTCTTCAACAAGCTGGATCGCCGGGACATCGTGCAACTTGCGGTGGAATATCATGAGGGCGCGCTGCACGCAGCCGTCGTGAAAGGATGATGATGCCTGCGAACACAATCCAGCGATGGATGTCTGATAAACGAACCGCGCTCCTGTTGCTGAGCGCCCTGCTGGTCCTGCTGCTCGCCGCCGTCGATGCGTTCGCGCATGGCGTCGAGGAAGGCGACAAGGGCTATATTCAGGAAAGCAGCGGGGTGCTGTTCATGCCTTTCCTGTATCTGGGGGCCAAGCATATGGTCACCGGATACGACCATCTGCTGTTCCTGTTCGGGGTCATCTTCTTCCTGTATCGGATGAAGGACATCGGCATCTACGTCACGCTGTTCGCGGTCGGCCATTCCACCACGATGCTGTTCGGCGTGCTGACCGGGATCAGCGCCAACGCCTATCTCATCGACGCGATCATTGGTCTGTCCGTCGTCTACAAGGCGCTCGATAATATGGGGGCGTTCCGGCGATGGTTCGGCGTTCAGCCAAATACCAAAGCGGCAACTCTGATCTTCGGCTTCTTCCATGGCTTTGGACTGGCGACCAAAATCCTTGAGTTCGAGATGTCGCCGAACGGCCTGCTGCCCAATCTGATTGCGTTCAACATCGGTGTCGAAATCGGCCAGTTGCTCGCGCTCGGCGCGATCCTGATCGCGATGGGTTTCTGGCGTCGCACCCGCAGCTTCCAGCGCCATGCTTATGTCGCCAACGTAATCCTGATGACCGCTGGCTTCGTGCTGGTGGGCTACCAACTGACCGGCCTCGTCGCCGCCTGACCGGAGAAATCCCATGTATAATTCCCAGATGCCAAACGCCGACGAACTGCCCACGTCGCGTCAGCTCGTTCGCTCGACCGCGATTGCGGCGGGGGTTGCGGGCGCGTTGCTCGTGACTATCGTGCTGCCATCCGAATATGCCATCGATCCCACGGGCATCGGGCGGGTGCTCGGCCTGACCGAAATGGGCGAGATCAAACAGCAGCTCGCGGCGGAAGCTGCCGAGGAAGAAGCGCAGGCGGCGGCACCGACTCCGTCGGCAATGCCGGTGGCGACGTCACCAGCGGCAAAGGCCGATGCGACAAAGGCGGCAGCCGCGCGCACCGACGAAATGAAGCTGACGCTTGCACCCGGCGAAGCGGCTGAGATCAAGGTCACTGCGGACGCCGGGGCCGCTATCGCATTCGACTGGTCGGTGACGGGCGGACACGTCAACTATGACACGCATGGCGACAAGATCGGCGCGCCTCGCGGCTTCTACCACGGTTATGGCAAAGGCAAGGAGTCGACCGGCGAGCGCGGCACGCTGGTTGCTGCATTCGACGGGGGACATGGCTGGTTCTGGCGGAACCGCTCAGGCGCGCCGGTGACGGTCACGCTGAAGACCAGCGGGAATTACGCTGCGATCAAACGGGTGGTTTGACGCGAGCGTCTCTGACGTGTGAAGCGGACGACAATGGGGACATGAAATGCTCGCCGTTCTAAGCAATACCACCTACCGCAACCTGTTCCTGGCGCAGGTCATCGCGCTGGTCGGCACGGGTCTGACGACCGTCGCGCTGGGCCTGCTCGCCTATGAGATCGCCGGTAGCAACGGCGGAGCGGTGCTGGGCACGGCGATGGCAATCAAGATGATCGCCTATATCGGCGTCGCGCCTGTCGTTGGTGCCTATGCCGCCCGTCTGCCACGCCGCGCGTTCTTGATCGCGATGGATGTCATTCGCATCGGCGTCGCGCTGGTTCTGCCATTCGTGGACCAGGTTTGGCAGGTCTATGTGCTGATCTTCATCCTGCAATCGGCCTCCGCCGGGTTCACGCCGACGTTTCAGGCGACTATTCCCGACATATTGCCGGACGAGAAGGATTATACCCGGGCGTTGTCGCTCTCGCGGCTGGCCTATGACATGGAGAGCCTGACCAGCCCGATCCTGGCGGCGGCGCTGCTCACGGTCTTCAACTTCCACTGGTTGTTCGCCGGGACGGCGGTCGGCTTTGCGGCATCGGCATTGCTGGTGCTGGCGACCGCGCTGCCCGCGTCATCGGCGAAGCAGCGACAAGGTGGCATCTGGACCAACACGACGCTGGGCACCCGCATCTATCTCGCGACACCGCGGTTGCGCGGCTTGCTCGCCGTAACCCTTGCCGCTGCCGCCGCCAGCGCCATGGTGATCGTCAACACGCCGGTTCTGATCCGCGCGGGGCTGGGCCTTGGGCAGAGCGAGGTCGCGATGACCCTGGCCGCATTCGGCGGCGGCTCGATGATCGCCGCATTGCTGTTACCCAGACTGCTCGATCGGGTTGTGGATCGTACGGTGATGCTGGCTTCCGCCGCAGCGATGACCCTGCTGCTCGGCGCGCTGGCGCTGGGATGGCAGCTGCACGGGCGATCAGGCTTCTGGTATGCGTTGCTGGGCGGGTGGCTGCTGCTCGGTATGGTTTATGCCGCCAGCATCACACCCGGCGGACGGCTGTTACGACGTTCAGCGGGTTCCGATGATCGCACCGCATTGTTCGCGGCACAGTTCGCGCTCAGCCATATCTGCTGGTTGATCGCCTACCCGCTCGCCGGACAAGTCGGCGCGCTCGCAGGATTTGGCACGGCGTTCACGGCGACCGCGATTCTGGCCGCGATCGGAACCATCATTGCATTCCTGATCTGGCCATCCCGCGATCCGGAAGTGGTCGAGCATCGTCATGACGACCTGCCGCCCGGTCACCCGCATCTGATCGAGGCACATCCAGATGGACGGGCTGGGCACGCCTTTCAGATCGACGATCTCCACCGTCACTGGCCGCGCCGGGAAAAGAAGGGATTGTGACTTATCAAGGATCGGCGTGATCTGCTCATATCGCTGGCAGGCGCACCGCTTCAGGGGTAATGAAAAACGATGGACACGGGCCGCGTGAACCGCCGATCGATCGCCAGCATGATAGGCCTGCTTGTGCTGGCCTGTCTGCTTGTCCTCAAGTCGCCGCCCGTCTGTGAGATCGTTGCATCGCCGCACGTGACGGACATGGCTGCCTGCCCGGAGATGCCGCGCAAGCCACCGGTGCAAAAATCGGCTTCGCTTGCGTGCGCGGCTCCCTGTTTGCTGGCGAATACCGCGCCCGTCGCTCCGCTGGCGATCAGGCTGGCGCTAAGCACCGTTTACGATCCGTCGAGCGCCGAAACGCTCCGCAGCGTCAACGAAGGCCCCGCACCGCCGCCGCCTCGCACCCGTGATCGACCTGCACTCTACTGAATCTGATCAAATCACGGAGACTATCGATGAAGAATCTCAAACTACTCGGTGCCACCTTGGCGCTCTTGGCCTCGCCTGTTGCCCATGCTGCCGAGGGCATGGATTGCTGCAAGGACATGAAGACCTGTTGCTGCAAGAAAGAGGGCGACAAGCCGGGCTGCTGCGACGACATGAAAAAGGAAACGCCCAGCACGCAGGGCAAGTAACGAATGGGGAGGGAGGCGTCCGCGCCTCTCTCCCTTCCTCAATGACGTGCGAAGACTTTCTGCCCGCCCAATCCAAAGGCAATGACGCTGTAGGGCTGGGCCTTCGCGCCCGGTACTTCCATGCCGGGCGAGCCGATCGGCATTCCGGCCACCGCAAGGCCTTTCACACCCTTCGGTCGCGTCGCGAGCGCGCGCTTCATGTCGGCGATGGGGACATGCCCCTCGAACGCCATGCCGTCGATGATCGCGGTATGACAGGAGGACAACGCCGCAGGCACCCCCGCCTTTTGTGCGAGAGCGGCACGCTGGGGATTGTCGATCATCCGCACTGGTCGCTTGATTTCGCGTTGCGCGATCGCCGCCCATTTTGTGCAACAACCGCAACCCGGATCACGATGCACTACGACGTCGGCGGCGAACGCCGAAGTGGCCACCAACAGCAGAACCGTCGTGGACAGCGGCTTCAAAATCATCATCGTTGCTTCCTAATTTTCCAGCATGCTTTTCATCTGCGCGATCTCCTCGCGCTGTGATTTGATGATCTGTCGGCACAACGATACCAGTTCGCGATCGCTGAGCGATGCCTGCTCACACATCAGGATCGCACCTG
Source organism: Sphingomonas sp. R647 (assembly GCF_020177055.1). Classification (GTDB taxonomy): domain Bacteria; phylum Pseudomonadota; class Alphaproteobacteria; order Sphingomonadales; family Sphingomonadaceae; genus Sphingomonas. Next base: position 197,896 of record NZ_JAIQXT010000003.1, on the reverse strand, counting down.
AATGGTGCGGGATCATGGATCGGATGAATGCGGTGTCGTCGATCGTAGTCTGAGTTCGGAGCAACGCGAAGCTGCCGAAGAACGCGACGGCTGATCCGGCAAGCAGCAACACATTGAGGCGCTTGGACGGAAACATGTCCCGCATCGCCACGATCATCAGCACAACCATCGGTGCGACCATCATCAGCGTCATGTAGAGCATGTTGAGGTTGTTGTAGAAGCTCGACAGCTGGTCGATCATCACGAACATCACCAGATACATGATGACCCCGCTGATGGCGGTTTGCAGTGCGAGGCTGCGATAGGGGGTCATTGCATTCTCCTTTGCCATTTTCGTCGGTCTCCGACCTCAGAACCAGGCCCTGATCCCGACGACGAAGGTGGTTGCCGAAGGGTCTTCGCCGTCAGCGCGGGCGAAGCGCGCGGTGCGGCCGAATTTCGATGAATGCGAGATGCCGATATAAGGCGCGAATTCGCGTACGATCTCATAGCGCAGACGAAGGTCGAACTCGGCATCGGAAAGCCCCGCGCCGATTCCGCTCTCGATTACATCCTGCGCCGCCAGATTGAACTCGACGCGCGGTTGCAGGATAATCCGCTGGGTGATCCGCTGATCATAACTGGCCGCGAGCCGTCCCAGCACATCGCCCTTGGTCGATACGAACGCATGAGCCTCGACTTCAAACCAATAGGGGGCGAGCCCCTCAATGCCGAACGCTGCATAACTACGCGCCTTGGGCTCGAAATCGTGACGGACGCCGGCCTGCAGGTTAAAATATGGGCCGATGGCGCGGCTGTAGAGCGCCTGCGCCTCGGCGCTTTCGACCGCCTCACCAAAGCTGCCTTCGCCCTCGGTCTTGACGATCAGCCGATCGATGTCGCCGCCGAACCAGCCTTCCCCTTCCCACCGATAGCCCTCGCGCCCCTTGCGGATTTGCAGCTCGGCGATGTCCAGCATGATTTGGCTGAACGTGCCGCCGCCATGCTCGCTGCGCAGTGCCTTGCGCGCGCCGGTCATCGCCTCGCGCCCCCAGACACGGTCGGCATAGTTCGGCTCGGGCGCGGCGGGTGCCGGAGCGTTTCCGGCGGGCAGCGCGGTCCCGCCGCTGCCGGTGCTCGGTGCATCGGCGGCCATATCAGGCATTGCCGAGCTATCGCCCCCGGCTTTCTCGGGCGCAGCGGGGGCTGCACCCGCGGGTGTGCAATGCCCCATTGCCGCATGTTCAGGTGGGCAGGCCGGGTCGGTGGCCGGTGCCGCCTGCGCCGGTTTCGCGGGTGCCGCTATTGCAGCTGGCTTTGCTGCCGGTGTCGACGTCGGACGCGGCTTCGCTACCGGCTTTGGCTTGGGCGCGGTTTTCGCCGGCATCTTCATGCCGGGCATTTTCGAGTGATCCATCGTCTGCGCGGCGACGGGGGCGGCCAGTGCGATTGCGGCGGCGGCGGTGGCGAGCGACAACATCTTCATGCCCCCTCTCCCCCGCGCGGTCGGACGGTCACGACCTGCATCATTCCCGCATGCATGTGATAGAGCATGTGGCAGTGGAACGCCCAGTCGCCGACCGCGTCGGTGGTGACGTCGAAGGTCACGGTGCCGCCCGGCTGCACCTGCACCGTATGTTTGCGCGGCGCATATTCGCCATGCCCCGTCACCAGCTCGAAGAAATGGCCGTGGAGATGGATCGGGTGGCCCATCATCGTGTCGTTGACCAGGGTGACGCGCACCCGCTCGTCCTGCAGGAACGGGATCGGATCCTTGACCTCGTTCAATTTCTCCCCGTCGAACGCCCACATGTAACGTTCCATATTTCCGGTGAGGTGGATGCGCATCGCCCGGTCCGGGGCACGCACATCGGGGTTGCGCTCCACCGCGATCAGATCACGATAGACCAGCACCTTGTGCCCGACATCCGCCAGCCCCTGGCCGGGCTCGCCGGTGCGGTCCATCGGCATCGGTGAGATCGTCTGGACTGTCGGCGTTTTCTTGACCCCGGGCGCGACGGCGAAATCACGCATCGAATGTTCCATCCCGGCCATGCCGCCGCCAGCCCCGGCGTCTGCCGCGCCGCTTGCCGCAGGCGTGCAATGGCCCATCGCGGCATGTTCGGGCGGGCAATCCCCGGCACCCGGCGTGGCGGCTGCGCCCGCCATCGCACCGTGATCCATGCCGCCCATGCCCATATCCTTCATGGTGGCGATCGGCCGTTTGCGTAAAGGCGGCACCTCCGCCGCCATTCCCGCGCGCGGGGCGAGTGTGGCGCGTGCCATGCCCGAGCGATCGACGCTTTCGCCAACCAGCGTATAGGCGCGATCGTCGGACGGCTCGACGATCACGTCATAGGTTTCAGCGACGGCGATCTGGAACTCGTCCACCTGCACCGGGCGTACATTCAACCCGTCGGCCTGGACGATCGTCAGCTTCAACCCCGGAATACGGACGTTAAAGGTGGTCATTGCCGATGCGTTGACGATGCGCAGCCGCACCCGCTCTCCGGGCGTGAACAATGCGGTCCAGTTGTCACGCGGGCCGTGGCCGTTGACCAGATAGCTATAGGTCGAACCGGTCACGTCGGAGACGTCGGTGGGGTCCATGCGCATCTTGCCCCAATCGAGGCGATCCTTGGCCGATTGGCCTTCGCCGCGCAGCAGATCGGCCAGCGTCTGTTTCTGCTGATTGAAATAGCCGCCCTGCTGTTTGAGCTTCTTGAAGATGATGTGCGGGTGCATCTCGCTATGGTCGGACAGCACGACGACATGTTCGCGGTCGGAGGCAATGGGGTCCGTGCCTGCCGGATCGATCACGATCGGCCCGTAATGGCCAAGCTGCTCCTGCAATCCCGAATGGCTGTGATACCAATAGGTGCCGGCCTGTTTGACCGGAAACTCATAGGTGAAGGTCGAGCGCGGCTTGATGCCCGGAAAGCTGACGCCCGGTACGCCGTCCATGTGAAATGGTAGGATCAGCCCGTGCCAGTGGATCGAGCTGTCCTCGTCGAGCGCGTTCTCCACGTGCAGCCGGACATTCTGACCCTCGCGCAGCCGGATCAGCGGGCCTGGGATCGTGCCGTTGATGCCGATCGCGTGGCTTTCGCGTCCGTCGATCGTCATCATCTGGTGCGCAATGCGCAGTCGGATATCCTCGCCGGAGACACTCGGCAGCGCCTGGACGATACCAGCCGACACCGGCTGTGCCCACGCCGGAAACCACGGGGCGAAAGCGAGCGAGCCGCCCCCAAGGGTGGCTCCGCGCAGCAGATTACGACGGCTTAGCAGCAGCGACATGTGATGTATGGCTCCGATGACGTTACCCGCTTTACGCAGAATATCGGCCCGGCCCTCATCGCGATCGGCGAAAGACCGCCCGGATTGCCACGCGCATCAAATCCGGGCGGGCCGTGCGTCGGAGAAGAACGCGCGAACCCGGGCCGTGTGCCGTTCGGTGTGCCGTGCGAACAGGGCGGAGATCAAAATCGTCGCCGCAAGCACCGCGACGACAAGCGCGATGTTCGCTCCGGTCGCGGGCAAACGCTTGTCGTCGAGCAACAACGCAGCGGCGAAGGCGATGATCGGGAAATGCAGGACATACAGCGAGAAGCTCGCCTGCGCGCCATAGCGGGCGAACGGCCTCAGCCAGCGGGGCGCGGACAGATCGATGCGCAACAATGTGTAAAGCAGCACTGCGAACGTAAACGCCAGCGGCAGCTCGGTCCCGTCAAGCCCGAGGAGTCGCGAATAGATTAGGGTTCCGAGGAACGGGATACCTGCACCGATTAGCCACAAGCGGCGTAGTGGCTGCAAGCTCTGCCTCCCGGAACGGTGGGTCACCCAGAACAATGCCGCCCCGCAAAGCCAGCAGGCAAAGCCAACCAGCATATTCGGCACGATCCAGGCGAGGAACAGGGTGGCGAGCAGCAGTGACGGGCGTCGCCTGCGCCAGCTGACCCACAGTGCCGGAAACCAGATATAGAACCAGAATTCATACGCCAGGCTCCACAAAGGACCGTTGGTGCCGAACGGAGCTACGGCAATGCTTTGAAGAAACAGGATGTTGCCGAGGAGGGTCTGCCATCCCAGCCGCTCCGCAAGGTTGTTGTTCAGCACATAGGTGTCGGTCGCGCCGGTGTGGGTCGAGGACTCAAGGCCATAGAGGCCAATTGCGTCCAGGATGCCGCCGATCGCAAACGCAGGCAGCACAACGACCAGCAACCGCGCGAGCCGGTCGATCCCATAGCCCGTCCAAGCCCAGCCTGCGGTCATCCGCCGGTCGACGCTCTTTGCGATCCAGTAACCGCTGAGGACGAAGAACAGGATGACGCTGGCATGGGCGAAACCGGCCAGAAAATAACCTGCCGACGCAATCGTCGTGGCCTGTCCCGAATAATCGGCGATCAGGAGATACCAAGCATGGGCGAACGCCACCGTCACCGCCAGCACGCACCGCAGGGCGTCCATGACGACGAAAGCCCCGCTTGCCCGCGTCTCTACACCGCCGTCGCGCGCCGACGGATCGCCGCCCCCGCCTGTTTGGTCCACCGCCCCCATGCGGATAATACGACGCCCGGGCGCGCATCCCTTGCGCGATCTGCAAGATTTCTCCGGCGACGCTCTATGACAGCGACGCAGTGAGTCGCTGACGTGCGCGATACAGGCGCGTCTCGACCGCCTTTTCGCTGATCCTCAGCGTTTCGGCGGTCTCGGCCTGGCTCAACCCCTCAATCGTGCGGAGCACCAGTGTCTCGCGCAGATTGGCCGGCAGTTCGGCGATGGCAGCTGTGACCTGCCGCAACTCCTGGCGATCGGCGGTCGCGGTTTCGATCGACGGCGTTGCGTCGGCGGTGTCGGCGGCATGGTCGAGCGGAAGCACGACCGAGATCAGGCGGCGTATCGCCCGGCGGCGGCGCAAGTCGCGCGCCTTGTTGATCGCGATGCGCGACAACCAGGGGCGCATCGACCGCGCCATGTCGTAACGCCGCAGCGCGCGATGCGCGGCGACGAAGGCTTCCTGCACGATGTCGAGCGCTTCGTCGTCGTCACCGACGATGCGCGCGACGAGCCGATGCAGTGGATCCTTGTGACGGCGCACGATTTCAGCGAACGCCAGCTGACTTCCACCAAGGCACAGGGCGACCAGCTCGCCGTCCGTGCGGTCGGCAAGTGCGTCGGTCACCGTGCGTCTTCGGTCAGTGCCTTGGTCACTGCGGCGTCAAACTTCGCCGCCTGATCGGGTTTGAGCAGAGCCCGCATCGCGAAGATATGCGCCAGCGTTTCCTTCTGAAGCTCCCCCATCGTGCGGTGCGAAGCATCGACCGCGGCGGCGACGCGCGGGCCGTTGCCGTGCTCGGCGGCGATCGCTTCGGCAAGCCGGGCGTTCTCGGCCTTCATTTCCAGTTCGAGCGCGCGACGGCGCACGGCAAACGCTTCCTCAAGTACATGCAGCTGTCGTTCCTGCGCCGCGTCCAGACTCAGTTGGTCGTGAAGAACCGCATGGAGCTCCGCCCCGGGCTGTGCCGCCGGTTCGACAAGATATCGTCCGGCGACCACCCCGAGCAATGCGGCGAGGAAAACCAGTATCACGATGATCCCGGTGCGCCGTGTGTTCATCGGGTCGCGCCCAGCAGTGTCGATGGGGCGAGCGGACTGGACGCGCCCAAAGGCGACAGCACCGGCGCGGCCTGCGCATCGGTCGATGGAACGACGTTGCTGAAAACGCCGAGCGCCAGTGCGAGGCCCATCGCCCCCAACGTGGTGCCGGCACCGAAGCCCGCAACCGGCTGTTGCGCGATCGCATTCAGGACTCGGTCTTCCAGACCCGCCAGTCCCCGATGCGGCGTTCCTGTCGCCAGCCGCTGAAGGGCATCGTCGATATTGGTTTGCATGACTGCCTCGTAATCCGCTGCTTCCCATACGTATGAGAATGCACGATCCCTCAACTACGCCGGTTTGAGGGGTAAAAACCGGTACTGCGTATTGGGGGCATATCACAGGAGTTCGAGATGAAGTTCAATCCATTCGCCGCCGTCATCGCCGCCCTCGCCATGGTGCTGATCCCGGCAACCGCGTTCGCACATCCCAAGCTGGTCACGGCGACGCCCGCCGCGAACGCAACGGTCGCGCGCACGACGACGATCACGCTGACCTTCAGCGAGCGCCTGACGCCCAAGCTTTCCACTGCCACGCTGATCATGACCGGGATGCCAGGAATGGCGAACCATCCCGACATGAAGATGGCGGGCGTCACCAGCGCCGTTTCCGCCGATGGCAAGTCGATCATCCTCACCTCGGCCAAACCGCTGCCCGCGGGCAGCTACCGCGCTGACTGGGTCGTGATTGGCGCGGACACGCATCGCATCACCGGCCAGCACAGCTTTAGCGTCCGCTGATCATGAGCGACTGGGTGGCGATCGGCCTGCGTTTCGCCGCCTATGCCGATCTCATGCTTTTGGCGGGCCTTGCCATGGGTGGCGGTCTCGGTCGACATGCGCCGGGGATTGGCGGACGTGTAATAGGCTGGCTGGCCATACTAGGCGTGGTCATCACGATCGCCCAGCTTGCTGCGACGTCCCTGGCCATGACTGGCTACGACCTGGCCATACTGGATCGGGAAATGCTCACGTTCATGGCGTTTGAAACGCCGATGGGCATCTCTCATATCGTGCGCGCCGCCGCGCTCGGGTTGCTGGCGGCGTTCCAGCTCGCCGGGCGGGCGAGCAGGCCGGTTGCGGCCGCGCTGGCGCTCGTTGCGCTGGGTTCGCTAGCCTGGACCGGTCATGCCGGCGCATCCGAAGCGGCGCTGGGCTGGGCGCACCGCAGCAGCGACATCGTTCATCTGGTTGCGGGCGCGCTGTGGATTGCAGCGCTGGCGATGTTCGCGCGGCTCCTGCTGCTCGACTTTGCGACGCCCGGCGGGGCAACAACTGCGATCGCCGCACTGGCACGCTTCTCCGGCATCGGTGGGATCATCGTCGCCGCGATCGTCGTCAGCGGAGCGATCAACCTTCTCGCGATTGTCGGGATCGAAGGTCTCTCCACGACATTTGGAACATCATACGGACAGCTACTTGTGCTGAAGCTCATCCTGTTTGGCGTCATGCTCGGTCTGGCCGGGTTCAACCGCTGGCGGCTCGTGCCAACCCTGGAGACGGCATTGGGCGGCGATAGGCAGGCCATCGCGCAGCACCGATTGCGGCTGGCGATCCTGGTCGAGACGGCGGCGGCGGTGCTCATCCTCGCTGTCGTGGCGGTCCTGGGAACTCTGTCACCGGTCGGGTGATTGGCACGGATTGTCCGTCCGGGCGTTGTGGTGAATCCTAGGAGAAAGCCATGAAGAACCTTGCAATCCCGCTACTGCTCGCCGGGTCGCTGACCGTGGCAGGCTGTTCCGACAATGCGCAGCAGAATAGCGCGCACGATATGGCCGCCACGTCGGCCGCCAACGGAGCGAGGCCGATGGACATGTCGGCCGCCAGCCCCGGCGACCCGCCGGCGACCCAAGGGTACAAGAAGTCGATGAACGACATGATGGCCAACATGCCAAAGTACACTGGCGAGGCCGACACGGATTTCATGCAGCAGATGAAGGGGCATCATCAGGCGGCGATCGCCATGGCCGAAACCGAACTGCGCCACGGTGACGATCCAGAGGCGCGGGCGTTGGCGGAGAAGATCATCCGAGATCAACGCGCGGAGATCACTGAAATCGACACCTGGCTGGCGGCTCGAAAATAAGCGGCTTGACCCTGACATGATGTCAGACATTATTGCCGGGTCATGGAGGACGACTCGATGACCAATGCCGACCACAAGGCTCATGACGAACACAGCTGTTGCGCGACCCAGCCCTCGACGTCCGCGGTCAGGGATCCCGTATGCGGCATGACCGTCGATCCTGCGACAACTGCGCATCATGCCGCGCATGACGGCGAAGATTACCATTTTTGCAGTGCTGGCTGTCGAACCAAATTTGTTGCCGATCCTGACAAATATCTGAGCGATGCCCCGCGTCCGGAACCCAAGGCAATGCCGGGCGCGATCTGGACTTGTCCGATGCACCCGGAAATCCGTCAGGAGGGGCCGGGCACGTGCCCGATCTGCGGCATGGCGCTCGAACCGGAGGAGCCTTCGCTCGACGATGCGCCTAACCCGGAGCTGGTCGATTTCACCCGCCGTTTTTGGGTATCCGCCGCGCTCGCAGTGCCACTGCTGATCGTGTCGATGGTCGCCGAGATGCTGGGCATCGAGATCGTCAGCCCCGCCGCGTCGCCCTGGGTTCAACTCGCGCTTTCTGCGCCGATCGTGTTGTGGGCGGGCAAGCCTTTCTTCGAGCGTGGCTGGATGTCGATCCGGACGTGGCACCTCAACATGTTCACGCTGATCGCAATCGGCGTCGGTGCCGCTTTCCTCTACAGTCTGGTCGCGACTTTCGCGCCTGGCTTGTTCCCGCCCACGTTCCGTATGCACGGCGGCATGGTGCCGGTCTATTACGAGGCGGCGGGCGTCGTGGTGACGCTGGTGTTGCTCGGGCAAGTGCTGGAACTGCGCGCCCGCGCGGCGACCGGGCGCGCGATCCGCGCGCTGATGGATCTCGCGCCCAAGACCGCGCGCCGTGTCCGTGAGGACGGGTCGGAGGAAGAAGTGTCACTCGGTGACGTGGCGGCGGGCGACAAGCTGCGCATCCGGCCGGGCGATGCAATCCCGGTTGACGGCATAGTTATCGAAGGGCGTTCGTCGGTCGATGAATCGATGCTCACCGGTGAGTCTCTAGCAGTCGGGAAGTCGGCGGGCGATGCGCTGACCGGCGGAACCGTTAATGGCACTGGCAGCCTTGTCATGGAAGCCCGAGCGGTGGGGGCGGACACGATGCTTGCACGGATCGTGCGGATGGTTGCCGAGGCACAGCGCAGCCGCGCCCCGATCCAGGCGGTTGCCGACCGCATTTCGGGCTGGTTCGTGCCGCTGGTGGTCGCAATCGCGATCGCGGCTTTCATCGTATGGAATTTCGTTGGACCGGAGCCACGCTTCGGCCATGCACTGCTCAATGCCATCGCGGTCCTGATCATCGCCTGTCCGTGTGCGCTTGGCCTCGCCACTCCAATGTCGATCATGGTCGGCACGGGTCGCGGCGCACATGCTGGCGTCCTCGTCAAGAACGCAGAAGCACTTCAGGCGCTGGAAAAGGTCGATACGCTCGTGATCGACAAGACGGGCACGATCACCGAAGGCAAGCCGAGGCTCGTTGCCACCCAAGCCCTGCCGGGGTTCGACCAGGACGATTTGCTTGGCCTGGCCGCTGCGGTCGAGGCACAATCCGAGCATCCGCTCGCACACGCCATCGTCACGGCCGCGACGGAACGCGGCGTCATTGTTGGAAAGGTAGAGAACTTCGAATCCCAGACCGGTCTGGGTGTCAGCGGAGTGATCGATGGCCGCATCATCGCGATTGGCAACGCTACGCAGATGACCCGTGTCGGCGCCGATCCGTTCGCGCTGGAGGCCGCTGCCGACCCGCACCGGAAGACTGGAGCCGGGGTCATGTTCATCGCCATCGACGGGTCGCCGGCAGGACTACTCGCGGTCGCCGATCCGGTCCGCGCAAATGCCCGCGAGGCGATCGCCGCGTTGCGCGCCGAGGGTCTGAAAGTCATCATGCTTACGGGCGACAACCAGGCCACTGCCGACGCGGTCGCGCACGCAGTCGGCGGCCTTGACGATGTTCGCGCCGATCTCAGGCCAGAGGACAAGGCGCGTATCGTTGGCGAACTGAAGGCGGCTGGGGCGAAGGTCGCGATGGCCGGCGACGGCATCAACGACGCGCCCGCACTGGCGGCGGCGGACGTGGGGCTGGCGATGGGAACGGGCACCGATGTGGCGATCGAGAGTGCGGGGATGACGCTGACCCGTGGAGATTTGACCGCAATCGTCCGAGCACGCAGACTGGCCGATGCGACGATGCGCAACATCCGCCAGAATTTATTCTTCTCGTTCCTCTTCAACGGACTCGGCGTACCGATTGCGGCGGGCGTGCTCTATCCCCCGTTCGGCATCCTGATGTCGCCGATGTTCGCGGGCGCGGCGATGGCGCTGTCTTCGTTCACCGTCGTCCTCAATGCCCTGCGATTGAACCGGGTGAAACTATGAAAATCGGACCCGCGTCGGAGGCGAGCGGTGTCTCGCAGCGGATGATCCGGCACTACGAGAAGATCGGCCTCGTCCCGGCACCGCCGCGCCGGGACAGCGGCTACCGCGATTATTCCGACGCCGACATGCATCGGTTGCGCTTCATCGCCAACGCCCGTGACCTTGGCTTCCCCATCGAAGAGATCCGAACGCTGCTTGATTTGTGGCACGACGGCGCGCGGTCGTCGGCCGACGTTAAGTCGCTGGCGACCGCACGCGCCGAGGAACTACACCGCAAGGCGGAGGCGCTCGAAAAAATGCGGCGCGCGCTGCTTGATCTGGCGGCCCGATGCTGCGGTGACGACCGCCCCGACTGCCCGATCATAGACTCGCTTGAACGACCGACCTGATGTTCTTCTTTGGTCGTATCGCGTTCGTGAACGATCAGGCGGTGCATGATCAACTACGCGTGATTTGCTGCAGGGAGACATTCTGGTTTCGGTCGATGGGGGTCGCTGGGGCGCGGGCAGGCTATTCTTGATGACCAAGGGCCGCACTAACCGGCACTTCTTTGCGACGTCACATATGCTTGATCCGTGGAAATCCAGCCTTTTCCAGAAGATATGATGGTGCTATTGATGGTGCTGGTGATTTCCCACTGCCAATTCGCGTAGGAAATCAGCTACTTGAGTGCCGATGGGAGTGTTCTTCTGGCACCATTTTCCGGTCCAAGGACGTCCCCAGACGTCCAGCAACGGACTGAAAAATAAGCGCTTTTCCTGCTACTTTGTCCGACGCTGTTCGGGTGGATTTGCCCACAGATGCCCCCATTTGGTGGTACATCTGGGCTCGTTTTCCACCCGGTTTTCGGATGGAGATACCCCATGGCGCTTACCGTTCTCAGCATCAAGAATGCCCAGCCTCAAGCTAAGGCCTACAAGCTCTCGGATGAGCGTTCTCTCTTCCTCCTGGTGATGCCCAACGGCGCCAAATACTGGCGCCTTCGTTACCGGTTCCTCGGCAAGCAGAAGACGCTGGCGCTTGGCGTCTGGCCAGAAGTCGGCCTGGCTGAAGTACGCGAGAAACGCGACGCAGCCCGAAAGCTGGTGGCCGAGGGCCGGGACCCGGGCGCGGAAAAGAAGCTCAGGAAGATTCGTGCCCAGTTCGACGCCAGCACGTCGTTCAAAGCCGTCGCCGAGGAATGGATCACGAAGATCACTCGCGAAGGACGTGCGGGAGTCACCCTAGACAAGGTGCAATGGCTGCTCGGCAAAGCTTACCCGCTGATCGGCGATCGCCCGGTCAATCAGATCGAAGCGCTTGAGGTGCTCGCGGTTCTGCGCAAGCTTGAAGCCACCGGCAGGTACGAAAGCGCGCGCCGAATGCGCAGCGTTATCAGCCGGGTTCTGCGCTACGGAATTGCCACCGGACGCGCGCAACGCGACGTGGCGGCAGATCTCCGTGGAGCGATCGTCGTTCCCAAGACCAAGCACTACGCTGCAATCACCTCCCCGAAGCAGGTGGGAGAACTCCTTCGCGACATTGAGGATTTCTCAGGCTACGGCATCACGAAGTTCGCGCTTCGGATGACCCCGCACGTTTTCGTCCGTCCGGGCGAACTGCGGAAGGCCGAGTGGGCTGAGTTCGATTTCGAACGCGCCGTCTGGTCCATCCCCGCCGACAAGATGAAGATGCGCTGGCCCCATCAAGTCCCTCTCTCAAGTCAGGTCCTTGAGTTGCTCGACAAGGTCAGGCCGCTGACCGGGCACAGTCCCTACGTCTTCCCCGCTTGCCATAGCTGGAAGCGACCGATGTCGGAGAACACGATTACGCTCGCGTTGCGTCGCATGGGCTACGGACAGGAGCAGATGACGGCGCACGGGTTCAGGGCAATGGCTGCAACCCTGCTAAACGAGATGGGTATCTGGAACCCGGATGCGATCGAGCGCCAACTTGCCCACATGGAGAACAACGGCGTCCGACGCGCGTATGCCCGCGGACAATATTGGGATGAGCGCGTCCGTATGATGCAGCACTGGTCAGACTACCTCGACCTGCTTCGCAGCGGCGGGCAAGTTCTGTCGGTCGAATTTGGTCAGCGAAGGCGGATTTAGCTGCTGCCCGATGGCCGAAAATGGGCCGGAAGCGGACTGACAGCTTTTCGCCTGACGACCTCATAGGTTGCCTCGGGGGTTTCAAGGATTTGGCACCAAAACTCTTGCAACGAGTTTAGTATCGACGTGTACCCTACGGAGCGCGTTGTTAGTCGCCGCCGAGCAAATCCCCCAGGTTTTCCGGAAATGCGCGAAAGCTAGGTAGCAGCGCTTCGACCTTGTCGATGACTTCCTCCAATAAGGCCGCGACGTCATTCGCAAACTCGCGTTCGGCCTTCAAACGCTCGATCAAATCACTGGCCTGTCCCCGCGACTCTACCCACCCTTCGACAAAGTCCATCGCGAGGGGCAGCGATCGCTGCTGGCGCAGCACCGCCATCACCAGCTTCGTAAAATGCGGCGCATCGGGCATCGTGTCGCGGCCGCCTTCGACCGCCAACTGCTCGACGATCGCGCGGTGGAAAGCGACAATACTGTCTCCATCCCGCACGAGGAAGAAGCCGAGTTCGAGGATCTCGTCGAGAATTTGATCGGCCTCGTATCCCCGCGCGGAGCGGAGGCGCGTCGAATGAATGGCACGGTCAATAAATTCAATTGCATCATCGCGGTGCAAATTCGACTTTGCATGTAGTACCATCATTAGCGCGATCGACTGCATGAGGCGGATCATTTCATGGGGATCGACACGCGAGCTGCGTTTGAACGCCCCCTTTCCGGCATCGTGGCGGAACATAATCGTCTCTACCAACGCTCCGACCAGTCGAGACCGGGTTAAGGGTACGTTGCCATATTCCCGAGCGACGATACCAGCGATCTGAGCGAATAGCGGGTTGGCGAGGAGGCCGGTGTCATTCTCTAATTCGAGCACGAACCGCGCAGATGCGTGCGGTAGTGACCGCTCGACAAGCCTGCGTGTCTGCGCGGGGGAAAAGGGCTGGATCGTCAGTGTCTCAGCACCCGGGAACAGATCCGGTAGATGCTCCGTCTGCCGCGAAGTGACGACGATCGACAGGTTATTTCGCGTTTCCGCGAGCCGGGTAATCTCTTCGGCGATTTCACTTCGTTGTTCCGGCGCGACTTCGTCGAACCCGTCGAACAGCAGCACTGTGGAATGTTCGCGCAGCAGCCGATCGATCGTGCCGCGACTAATGCCGAGCAAAATAGACAACGCACTGATCAGGGACAAATCAGCGTTAACCGCGCGCAGCGGGAGATATAGCACAACCGGATCAGCGACTTGGACCCAAGGTCTGAAACTGTCGGCCGGATCTGTGCCTCGGTCATTCATTTCGGCGCGCATCGCCTCGGGAAGGAGGTCCTGCGCCAGTTTCTTGAGGAAGGTCGTTTTCCCCATACCTGGGGCGCCTACCACCACTGCCCGGTAACCGCCGCCGGACGTGATTCGCTGGGCGACATCGGCAAAGTGGGAGATGTTGCCGCGTTCGTCGCGCAGTTCTGGCGTAACGAAGATCTGGTCGAGCTCGTAACGTTCGCCGAGCACAGAGACGCGCTCGATCGATCGCGCCTGCGTCTCGAGAGCTAGCCCGAGCTGCTCCTGCGCCTCACGCTCGAACAACGTCGCCAGCGCCGCCTTCTCGCTGTCGTTGGTCTTCAGCTCGGGGGGTGGCCGTTTCACGAAACAGCGCACGACGCCGCCCCCTTCTTCGAAGCGGATCGCGTTCTCGCCTCGCTCCTCGCGAAATGCGTGAAGGACGTGGAACCCCTGACCGACGCCTTCGACCGCGCCGAGCTTGCACAGCAAATTGGCGAGCCGACGGTTCCCAGTCAGCGATGCCCCAGGCTGATCGAGCAACGCTTGCCAATCGTGCCCCTCAGGAAAAGCGCCGGGATTGAGGATTTCGACATACGCTTCGTGAACATGGACCTGGACTCGTCCCGGACCCAAGAAATCGCGGTGCGTGAGCGCATTGGCGATCGCTTCGCGCAGCACTTCCGGCCGGATCTCATATTCATCTGTCCGAACTCCGGTTTGGGAATAGACTGAGTGTCGATCAAGACTCTTCAACGTCAGCTCGACCAGTCGCTCGAATTGCCGGAATAACGTGCCATCGATCCGGGTAGTGTTTGTCTTCCCGGATTTCTGCCCGTTAGAGAAAACCGATTCGATCTCTGGGAAGAAATGGTGGGGAGACTTGCCAAGGCAGAGTAGCGCAGCGGTCGTCGGACGCCGATCGGTCGCCGAATAAAATAGTCCGAGCTGCTTGGCCGCCTCGACACCCGGCAGTGTCATGCCGAGCTCTGTCTCCGCCAGCGCGATCACCGCCGGCTCGTCAAGATCGTCGTAAGTCGCGCCGTCGGGCGGCACCCGGTGCGGATCCGCGTCCCGCGCCGGCCCCGCGGAGATGGCGCCAGAGGTTTCCACCAACGCGCCGGTTATGTTGGTCGCGATCCAGAAAGCACCTTCACCTTGGCTGATCGTGTAGTTTGGTGTCTGCTTGGTCAGCGCGCTTTCCCCATGCGCTTCTAGCTTCGGCTTCACATAGTCGAGCAGATCGGTGACCGAGATCATGCCGTGCTGGCTTTTCTTACCGCCCAGACCGGTCGTGATCGCTTCGCAGAAATAATGGGTGAATAGGCTGCCTTGCTGAGCAACCTCGCGGCTTAGTTCGATATCCTTGCATGATGCGAGCACGCACGACCCGGCACTGACCGGAAAAACCCCGCTCGACTTTAGACCAGTCGAGGTCGCTCCACCCGAGTGGCATGCGTCGATGATGAACAGCGTCTTTGCAGCGCCTTGGCCCTGCAGCAGTGTCGAGGCGACGGAGAACAGCGCAAACTGGTCTTCACCGAACTCGAAGGCGAATTGGTTGGCCTCCCATCTTCCGTGGCCGGTGAAATAGAGGATACGCTGTGCGGTGTCGCGAGTCGCGGCAATGAAGTCCGAAAGCGAATTCAGAAAAGTACCCGCGGTTGGGCAGTCCAGTAACGGCGCGCCGGGCATGAACACCTCGGCGCCGCCGTACAGCGCGTCGGTCAGCGTTTCGACGATTTTCCGGCAGTCGGCCTCGCCATGTTCGAGAACCGGCGCCGACTTGGCACTACAGACAAACAGCGCTCTTTGTGTCATTCGGCTCTGGACATCATTAGGGAGGAAACGGACTTGGCTTTGCAGATATCGCTCGGCGACGGCGCCGACATTAGCGCGTCGCTCGATCTAAAGGAACTGATGGACAAACTTCGCCACGAAGGCGTCCACGTCGAGCCAGTGACTGCGTCCGAGTCTGGTGCCAAATCCGCGATTCTGATCGGACTTTCGATCGCGAGCGTGACGCTCAGCACGATCAGTACCACGATCGCCGTGCTTAATTTCTGGGGTAACAAGAACAAGAAGAACTACCGGATCGTGCTCCATAGCCGTGGCCAAGTAGTTCCATTGGCCGATCTCTCAAGCGGTCAGCTCAACCACGTCGCCGACGCCGACGAGAGCGCCGAGATCGTGATCGAGAAAATCTGATTGGGCCTTATCTTTACACATGGCGCCCAGCGCTCGCTGTCACACAACCCAGTAGTTTGCGGCGCTCGGACGGATCTGAAGCCGAGACGGTCTTCCGCTTCGGTTTGAATGGGGCGATCGCGATGAAAACTTGGACCGGCCATCGTCACATTTGACCAAATCGCGACTGCGACGGCGAGCGAATCTGTCGGTCGATGAGCCGCGTCGTTATAGTGACGCCGCGGGCTGTCAGCGATAAAGTGACTGGTCGAACGTCGTCTCGACTTCCCCGTCGCGTACGCGGGTGCCGATCGATTTCGGCGCTGGTTTGTCGAAATCCTCTTTGATGAATTGAAGCGGCAGCTTTTGGGGCGGCACCCACCACGTTCCATGGCAGCTAATGGGGCGCAAAGCCGCAATCAGATCACTCGGCTCGGCTTTCGACGAAAGTCCTCAAGCTACTGACAAGGACGAGCCGGCTCGCGCCAACCTTAGCCGTCTGAATATCTCCGGCCTCGATCAGTTCGTAGAGTTTCGAACGGCTAATACCGATCATGCGGCACGCCTCCGGAATTCGAACGGAGATTCGTTCGTCGTTCAATGCAGTTTCCTCAGCTTTTCGATTACGGGGTCATCCGTTGCGGCTGGTTCTTGACCGGCTAGCATCTCGGCCATCTGATCGATGAAATTCTCGAACTGACGGGCTGCGGACGCCCGGCCCGCGTCGTCGGGCTTCGGCAACACAGTTGCCAGAGCGAGCTGGTGGCGGAGCATACGGGCAAACGCTTCCCAGAAGATGCCCTGCCTTCGTCCGAGCGCTTCGATCCTCCGCTCAATTCCGGTGGCGCGAACTTCGAGCGCTTCAAAGTTCCCGCCGCCCTCGCGGCGATTGAACCACGCATCTAGCGCTTCGACCAGGATATCCGACTTTGCCTTGCCGGTGACCTTCGCACGCTGTGCCAAGCGCTTGCTCAGTTCCTCGGACAGGAACAGCTGATGGCGGGTCTTGAACGTTTTCATATGCTCGATCTGCTTCCGGTTCCCGCAGGCCTCAAGAGGCCCGCGGACCGCCTGGCGGGCGGTGTCCGTCATTGTCGCGATCTGGCGCGACAAGGGTAGGGAGCCGGGAGCACGCTGGGCTTTCTATTTCTACGATCGCGCCCCGCGTCACATGCCGATCGATGGCCCGCCACGGCCACGCCCGACATTCCAGCTCATCGAGTCGCCGTGCGGGATGCCGGTGATCTGCTGGCCGATGTGCCGCTCCATCTCCAGGCGCCACGGCACCAACACAAACTCGCGTGATTGCTCGATCAGGGCAAAGCGGCCCGATGCGGATTGGACCGAGCGCCGATAGATGCCATCGATGCGCTCGCCGGATACCGCTTCTCGAACGCTCATACCCATCTCGTTGCTGAGCTGCCCGGCCAGGGTCCGTATCTCGCGCTGCCGAAGCGCGTCCGTCGTGGCGTGGCGGAGCCGTAAATGATCCCCGTCGATATCGGCGAGCTGCTGATCGACCAGCCATTGCTGGCGCAGACACAGCGCCCGATTGAGGTCCTTGCCGAAGCCGTGCGCGGCAAGCTTGAGTGGCTCCTGCGACGCGAGTTCCTTGTCGAGCCAGGTCGGTGCATCGAGCGTCGCCTGCTTCTCGGCCGAGACGGGCGATAGGGTGATGATCGCCATCGGCGACTTGTCAGCCCTGCCGCGCTCATAGTCGCGTACGCGGTCGAGGTGATCCGGTGCGATCGTCCAGCTGCCGTCGGGCATGCGCTCGACGTTCCCCGTCGCGCGCCGGATCGCCTCCAGCCGGCGGACATGAGTCTTCGCAAACTCCTCACTGGCGTTGCGGTCATGCCTGAGATGGATATCGACGCTGTAGCGCCCGCCATTGGCCCCCGCGATCTCGGCGATGGTGCGGTCCGACTTCCGGGGTTCGATCTGGCGCGGTTCCAGTTTCACCAGGCTGCCGCGCGGCGTCGGCTGATCGTCAGTGCCGATATCAACATAATGGGTGCGCCCGTCGATCCCGTCGATGATCAGATAACGGCGGTCATGGTGATCGCCCGCCGCGCCGCGCTGGACGACTTGCCCGATGATCGGCTCGGCGACACGGGCCGGACCGTGGATAGCCATCGGCTGCAGGCCGCGACCTTCTGGCAACAGCTCCATCGCCTTGTGCATCGTGCGGATGATGTCACCGCGCCGCCCCAGATCGGTCAGTATCTTCTCAAGGTCAGGTGCGAGCGACCAAGTCAGATTCCCAGTTGGCTCGGCGAGTTCCATCCGCTCAAGCTGGCGGGCACGGCTAATGAGCATCTGCTGGTAGCTGTTGTCGCCGCCCGTCGCTCCACCGTCCTGGCGGAGATCGACGATGTTGTCCTCGGCCCGCTGGAGGATCGCGCGATCAAGCCGCGTCAGTCTTTCGGCATCGACCTCATGGGCAAGCTGCTGGCGTAGCTCGAGTTCGCTCTGGGGCCCTAGTGCGCGTGTCATGATCTCGGACGCGCGGTGGCGAATGCCATGGGCGATATAGTCGCCGGCAATGTTGAGGGTTTTCCCGTCCTCGGTGACCCCGCGAACGATGACGTGCGTATGGGGGTGGCCGCTGTCGAAGTGATCGACCGCGATCCAGTCGAGGTTGGTGCCTAGGTCCTGCTCCATCTTCGCCATCAGGTCGCGGGTCACGGTCTTCAGCGTATCGAATTTCGCGCCATCCTCGGGTGAGACGATGAACCGGAACTGGTGGCGGTCATCGGCCCCGCGCCCGGCGAACTCTTTGCCGTCCACTTCATCCGCGAACGTGGAATAGAAGCGGCCCGGCTCGCCCTCCCGACTGACGCCATCGCGCTCCAGATAACGGAGGTGTGCGCCCACCGCTCCGGCCTTGCCGGCAAGCTTCACGACGCGGGCCTTCACCGCCACGCGGCGCGGACGAACGCGAGCACCGCTGCGACCGTCGATCGACCAGCCCGATCCGCGCGGGAATGCCGCCGCGAACTTTGCGCCGCGTCCGCGTGCATTGAAGCGCCCGGTTCGCGGCGCAGGCGTTCCCGTGTTGGGCGATGGCCCGCCTACCCGTCGCGGGTTGCCGCCGAGCCGCGCGGTGCGCGCGAGGATCTTTGCCTGCATGCCAGACTTACGCCCCCTCCGAGCGCCAATGCGTCCGGGCCTGATCTCGAAATGGTCGTCGTCCTGCGCCATCTTCGAGGATATGCGGATGACCCAACGCTGACGGCAAGTATCTCGCGGAAAACTCACGGCATTCCGCGGGTTTGAAGGGTGCGATCATCGCAACAGCCTCGCGAAGCGGTGCTCGCGAGGCAAGCCGTCTCTCTAAAAAAGGATGTGCAGACAAAGCGTTAGCGCGAAAAATGCGGTGAGCCGTTTTTCGCTTTATCTTGCATATACCCCTTCTTTCCTCCTCCACTGCCTCCGCTATTCTCGCCTTTCCCTCCCTGCCTGCCGCCCACCATCAACCGCTAAGTCTGAGCGCATGACAAAAGCACCGGAAGCGACGCCGATGACGCCGCTCCGGTGCAGAAAATCGACCTCAATGTCGAAGCCGCTCGAACGCGTCATCGGCATCCCAGAAGCTGGCAAAGCTGCGATGCTGCCGCAGATCGTGTACGCATCCGTCGCCATCAACGAGCGCAATTCCGACGTGAAACCGCCCATCGAACTCGCTGAAGATCACGATGCGATCGAGCGTTCCGACGTCATCATCGAGGCTTTCATATTCGCCGATCCATGCCTCTCGCTGACGCGCGTTCCAGCAGAAATCGGCAAGTTCGCTATCGATGAAATAGCGTGCGATTGACGCAGCACCTTCAGCGTCGAGGCCTGAAGTAAGGCTCTGAATCAGCGCAGCCACAGGATCGATTTGTGCAATCTGGATAGCGGACATCATGTTCATGACAGGCTCCTTTCGTGTCGTCTCAAGGTCGAGACGCAGTCCGGAGCTGGCGCGTGAAAGTGGCAGTCAGGGACGCCCGAAGGGCGCCGCGAAGCGGGGCGTGGGGGAGCCGATTTGCGCAGCAAATTGGGGGGACCGCGCATCCTTGACGGCCGCTTTTAGGCGCCGGTAGCCTCAGAATTCTCTGACGTGCCCTCACCCTTCCCACAAAGTCTGAAGCAAGTGTGTCAGGATCTGTGCCGCTCGCGGACATCCCGCTCGTTGGAACGCGTTGCCAAGCGTCACCCGCGGGTGCAGTCTGCCCGCGGAGGATAAGCATAGCTATCCACCTGAGGACTGTGGGGCGGCTGAGCCGCTTTGTACGCGAGCATAGCTCACCCGCCTCGGGCGGCCTTAGCCGAAGCGTACCGCAATGACCCCAACGTCAATGCGAGTATCAAGAATGCCCAAACTCCGTCATCTGCGAAACCGAAGCTTCGACCTTCAGCATGGCCTATGTTACTACTGCAAACAGCCGATGTGGGTCTGCGACAGAGGTGCATTCACGCGAATCTACGGCGTCACCGATGCGCAGGCTGCCTTGCTGCAGGCCACGGCCGAGCATTTGATCGCCCGCCGCGATGGCGGCGGCGATACACATGAAAACGTCGTCGCCTCTTGCCTGTTCTGCAACCGGCGAAGACATCATGCCCGACGGCGAGCACCTGCGCCAATCGAATATCTGCGCAGGGTTCGCGCCCGTATCGCAGCCGGAAAGTGGCACGGAATGCGTCTCGTCTAGAAGTCTGGCTTCCAGTCGGCCCCTTGGATCGATCAGTTAAAAGCCCCGGCCCCGGCACCCTTTCGGATGCCGGGGCCGGGTCGCGCCGCCTCAGTCGGCGGGGTTCCAAATGACCGCGAACCGGTCTTCGGCCTCGCCCGCGGCGCGGCCGAGATTGGCATAGAGTCGGCGCGGTCCGAACTCCGGCGCCGCCAGGCTGAGCGACACATAGTCCTGGCCCGAGCTCTGCGAGCGGCGGTTCCAGCCCGCGCCGATCTCGACGCCGTCCGACGTCACACGATAGTCGGGCTGGCTGTCGCTGGTCTTGTTGTCGTTTGCGACGATCTCGATGTCGGCGCGGATGCTGAGGGTCTTGAGCGAGCCCTTGAACGAGCCGTCCTGAGCCTTGGTCACATATCCGATTGCAGCCACGATCTTCACTCCTTGCTTGCGGCCCGGGACCGTCCCGTGCCGACACGCCGACCCAGTGGACGGGACAAGGGACGTCCGAACCGATGGCCGAAGCGTCAGCGGAGGACCGGAGCAGAGCGCTATTTTGCTGCGCGAGGAGCAGCGCAGCTGCGGGGAAAATAGTGTGTCGCGATGGTTTCGAGGCGGCCCGACCGGCCATAGGTCATTGGCGTTCGAGGCCCGAGTCGGTCCCTGTCGCGCGGAGTGATGGCGACCAGGTGCGCAGGGTGACTGGCTGACTCAGGCGGCTTCCGCCAAGGTGGTCAGACGCTCAACACACGCGACTTCCACGACCGATTTGAGCAATGCAACACGCTCGCCCAGCCAGCCCAGCTGCTCGGCGGTGATACGGTATTCGCGCGAGTAGCGGGCCTTGATGTACGCCTCGCGGAGCCGGGCATAGGCCTGTCGCACCTCCTTGGTCGCCGACGGCCAGACCTGCTTGAGGCGCGGCTCCATGTCCTCGGCCAGCGAGCGAAGCCGGTTCAGGTTGTGCGTCTTGGGCATGTAAAGCGTGCGGACTAGGAACAGGCACTGATAGAGGCGCTCGGCGGCCTGATGCAGCAGGAACGCCGCCTCTTTCGGCATCGAGCCTTCTCGCGCAGTAGCGGCGAGGGTTTCGAAGTTCACCGCACTCGCGAACCACTCCTCGAAATATCCCTGCGTCTCGGCGAGCGCTTCCGCTGTGGACAGCGGCACTGGTTCGACGAACGGATGCCCCTTCTCCTCGAACAGCACCACGCCATCGCGCAGAATGTCCATAAAGAAGTAACGGCCCAGCCGAAGCTTCTCGTTCACGTCGTCGAGGCTGTGATAGACGAGGCTGACCGGGGTCCGAAGCCGGGTGCCCTCGGCAAGCACCTCGAGCAGCCGATCCTCGGCCTTGAGCCAGAATTCGGGCACGTCGGTCAGGTCTTCGTGATCGACGACGACCAGCAGGTCATAGTCGGAGAAGTAGCGGCCTACGGGATCCTCGACCCAGTCGCCCCGCGCATAGCTACCGAACAGGATGATCTTGAGCAGGTGCCCCGGCCCGCGAAAGCGCGGCTGGGTGCGCTGCTTCGTGGCGCGGGCAAAGCCCTCGCGGATCATCTCAACGACGAGCGCCAGCTCGCGGCGTTTGCCTTCGGGGAGATGATCGAGATCATGCTTCATCGTCGCCAGACTCGTCCGAAAGCGGCGCGAAGCCAAGCCCCAAATCGCGCGGCCGCGCCCGGCTCGGGTTCGTCACAAGCTTGCATAAGATGGCACATCGCATCAGCCACGCGTCGCTCAACCTCGGGAACCCCGATGCCGAGTTCTGCGGCAATCACTTCATAGGGCTTGTCCTCGAACCGGTGCCGGTCGAACGCTGCCCGCGCCTGTGCGGGCATTGAGGCATGGGCTCGCCGCAGGCGGCGCAATTCCTCTGACTCATGGCGACGGATCATCGGACTTCCTCCTGTCCGCGACTGAGCAGTGTTTCCGCCCACAGGATCGACCCGGCGCGCCGCGCCGTACCGGCCCAGACCGAAAGCGCGTGCGGCGTCTCGAAGGTCAGATCGCGCTCGATCGCCAGTCCGAACGGCAGGCGCACCCGTGCGATTTCAGAAAGGCTGAAATTGCCGAGCTCCGGACAGCCGAACCCAAGGTCGGCCAGTCCGAAGAGCGTGTCGCCATCGGCGAGCAGTTCCGTTGCAAGCCACGTCCCTGCGCCCAGCGGATTGAACAGCTTAAGGACCGGAACGGGATCGAAATCCGCGTCCCGCGCCTGGGCGGCAAGGGACGCGGCGGCGTTCGCGCGCAGTGTCGCGCGAAGGTCGTCGGGGAGCAGTATCATCGTACCCACTCCCGAACTTTTCCCAAAACCAAACAGTAGCAACCACCACACATCGCGAGCCTCCTGCACCGTCCCGAAAACCACACGGCCCCCGGAAGCGGGGGTGGGCGGCAGAAAGCGATCGGAGAGGTCCGCAAGAGCGGGGCCGGCACCCGCAGGGCCGCAACGGAGTGAAGGAGCCGGGCGCAGCCCGGCTTGCCGGGAACGCGGGCGGACCTAGCAGGGAGCGCCGCCCATTCCCGCACTCCGGGAAAGCCCGCAAACAGCGCCGCCGCGCAAGCGGCGACCGCAGCAGACCTGCGGCGCAGCCGCACTACAAAGGCTGGCACCCCGAGCGGAGCAGACGGATCAGCGGCGTCGAACCGGGCTTCGAGCGCCGGGCGGCAGATGTCGTCCGCGCCGAAACCGGGCGCGCCGCCCGGCTGCGCAGCCGGAGTACCGCGGGGCCGCGATCAGGAGCCGCACCCTGTCCGGCGTCAGCCGGCAGAGTGCGTCATCAGCCCCGCTCCATTTCAGGCCGACCCGCCGGCAGCGCCAGCGATCATTACCGAAGGCCGAGACTTTCAGGCTCGGTCGCTCCGCGCAGCGGGCGATAGAGCGCGCTCGCGCCATGCGCGAGGCGCCGCGGGCTTAACAGCCTCAGGCGCCCGCAGACGCGATCCCAGGCGTACCAATCGTTAAGCTCGAACTCCCCCATGTCTCTCACATAACTTCGTGCTTGGGCTCGAAGCCGCCCTTCGCCGCCTTGATCCCGCCGAAGGGTGATGCCGCGCTCGGCCACATCGCCGAGCGCGGCGATATCATCCGCACCATCTCTGCGAGTTGACCGCCCGCCGGTTAGACCGCGCCGCTGCCGACCATGTCTTCGACGACCAGCCGAGTGGACCTATCGTCGGGCGACTGATCCATCGGGCATGTCCAATGAACTCCTCGACCGGCACTCCGTCATGATGGACGGCATCGACGGCCGGGTTCACTATATCGAGATCGGGGCGCGGCGACGCGACGCCATCGTGCCGGAAGGATCGACGGTCCGGATTGATCCGCGTAGCGCGGAGGCGACGCAAGTCGACCGAACGATCGACGGTCGCCAACGCATTTGGTGGGCGCTATTCGATCGACCTGCATCTGCGGAATGATCCCGAGGGGATTGATTGGCAGTTTGGTCGGGGGCGAACTGGGCAGACGGTGAGTTAAGAGAGTTTCGTGTCAAAGGTGACGCTGAGCAGACGCCAGCATCTTGCCAAGCCTCCGCGCGCGTTCTCCGCGAGTCGGTATAACCGGCGGTTGCGCGCTGCTGAGCGGGAGCAAAATGCCTTCAGTCCCGAGGTCAGTTCGCTAGGTTATCGATATACACTTTCAAACCCGCCAAGATAGATGCACCCTCGAGCTTGGAATTGGTCGTCATCAGCTGACCGACGAGCTCGTCGAA
The DNA here is from genome assembly GCF_020177055.1 of Sphingomonas sp. R647. Lineage (GTDB taxonomy): Bacteria > Pseudomonadota > Alphaproteobacteria > Sphingomonadales > Sphingomonadaceae > Sphingomonas. The sequence goes on along the minus strand of NZ_JAIQXT010000003.1, from coordinate 173,817 downwards.
GCGCCGGTCATTCATGTCGGTGTCCAGGCCGGCGTAATCTGCCGCAAACCTCATGAGGCCGCACATTTCTATAGTCTTCGCTCCCTTATTTGATTTACGTGGGGCACACACCTGACCAAACCAGCGGATATGATCATCATAGTCATCCATGTGAGGGTGCACGATCAGGTAGTCATCAGAGTTCACGGGGAATGTCTTGCGCTTCGCATTCCTGAGTACATTCTTGTTTGATTTTTCGCCGTTGCAGCCTCTGCAGCAGATAGCCAAGTTCTTTGGCTCAAACATGAATTGAGCGTGGGTATCGCGAGCGATGACGTGATCCCCCTGCCAGTCACCCTTATTTTTGGATAACACCTTCCGGCGACAGTAGCAGCAGCGATAATCCTGCTCCAAGATATAGAAGTCTTTTATGGCGTCTCGAGTCGCTTTCGTTACGTCATCTGACCAATATGACGCCTTCTTGTCATTAAATGGCAGCGCGTTAAACGCATCAACTATGGCCTTCTCTGCCGCGGAGTAGGTAATCGCCTGCATCATTCTGCGTCGGATAGCGCGTCAGTTGCAGCTTCGGACAGTCCCTCCACCACGGTACGAATTCCGCTTTCAGGTGGCAGATCTTTGGTGAGCTTCGACAAATGATCCACGCTATCGCGGAACTCTTGCGTTGCCGCCTTTCCGTCCGCCGCGTCGCGAAGCGCTTGCACAAGCAAATCACGGATATGCAGATTGCCATTCGAAATCATCTGAAACGCTTCAGCCAGTAGGACGTCGGCGGACTGGCCCGCGAGAGCCGGAGCTGGTGGTGAATCCGGATTGTCTAGTGCGATGAGCGTAGCGTGGGGAGGCAATTCCGAGATCACAAGCGGTGAGTGAGTTGCGATAATAAAGTGACATCCTTCGTACGCTTCGAAGGTTTCTAAAAGCAGTCCGATGTATTTGACCTGCCACTCCGGGTGCAGGCTGATCTCGGGCTCATCTATCAGAACAAGGCTTCCGTCTTGTATCTCCGACGCAAGCGACAGCAGGGCCGTCGCCATGCCGAGTTGACCCGAACTCGCGCGCTTTAGATCGGTAACCAATCCACCATTCTGCTCCACTTCGACGGCGCGCAGCTGAAGAAATCCCGACCGCCGCAATCCCTGGAAAGCGGCAAACAGATTATCAAGTTGCCCTCCGTCTCCAAAATCCGCGGTTAGGCGGATGAATCCATTTTGGGAGCGCGCTCCAACTTGGTTTATTGCATTAGCGATTTCGTCCTCCGAAAACTCTTCGGACTTCACCAGTTCGCTCGCGCGATGGAAGATCGCTCGATTTTTTATGACTCCCGGCGCCAAGATGGACTTACCAGCTGCTGCGACAGCACTAACATCCTTCGAAATTCTGACACGATAGACGACGGTAATTTTCGGAACGAGATCTAAAAATTCGAATACACGCCCAATACGGGCTCGCTTTACAGCTGGATTGCTAGACCTCTCGAACAGGCTGTTCAAAGAACGGAAGAGCAAATTTTCGATAGATGCTTTGTTGGTACGGTCCCGGAGCCCAAGATAGCGATAGCGAGACGGCTGCTCCTCTCCGCTCGAAGAGCGCGATAGTTCGGGGACGTGAAATTTATCAAACGGCGTGATCGTCAACGCTACAACTCTTTGAGGCAGTGGCGCGTCCCCTAGCTCAATCGGAGTTCCGTTCACGGTGACATCGCAGTCACCGTTAGGTTTACGGATGAGCTCGCATATCTTCTCGCCTATTCTGTATCGGAGTCGCGCTAAAGGCATTGCGCGAAGCCGATTCCGGCGTCGGGTTGCAACTAACTCCAGACCGATGAATGTATCTACGATCGCACTCAAGAGATGGCTTTTGCCAGTCCCATTTCGCCCGATCACCGCCGTTAAGTGATCGCAGTTGGGCGGCGCTGCCGCGGCGGGACGATGATCGAGTTTGATTTGAGGATGCATCCACACGGGATTTTTCCGCCACAGGGTGGCGATGTTGACCGCCGCCGCCTCCACTTCCAGCAACTCAAAATCGATGCCCTCGGAAGGCGGTGCATGCCCAAGGTCTGGCTTGTCAGAAAGATCCACATTGCCTGCGTGAACAGCGGTGTGCGCCAAAACATAATCTGCGAGTTTGTCCCTGCGAACCGCGACGGCGATTTCGCGATTCGACTTCTGCTGAGCAGCGAAGCCGCGAGTAGCGGCAAGAGCCATCGTAGCCTCGCCGATTTGAATCGATGGTGACGAGCCTAGCGAACCGTCGTGATAGGCAATATCGAATCCCGCAAAAACCTTGTAAGTCTCGCTCCAACCAAGGATGAGCGTGACGCCATGCGGTTCTCGCTCGAACGCCTGTATCCCGCTTGTGATCTGGATCCTGAATTCATCGACACTTCGCGATGCACCGCCATGGGTCGTATTCCAGATATAAGTTCGAACCTTTACCGATGAACTTCCACTTTCGATCTCAAACCGAAATGGATGCTCATCTCCTGATGAAGTCGCTGTGATTGCGCAGCCCGAGCGCTCGAGCGAGTCAACAATGATGTCCAATAATCTCTTTTTCGAGAGTCGAGCCATTTATGGATACCTTCGTCGCGGTCGGAAGGCGCCCACGACAAGCGCATCGCGTCCCCCCCCGGCTTGATGGATGCCAGATCGAGTGGCTCTTTGCCAATGGCAACAAGTTGCTGCCTTTCGCCGTTGATGGCAGCACCAACGCAGATCCATTAGACAAGGAGTGTCGTGGGCTCAGCCGTTCGCAGCCTCAAGGCAGTTCCACGGCGACCACTATGCGTAGCGCCCGTACCACCCGAACGTTGGTGCGGTCGGCATTTTTGGACCCTTGGCCCGTGTACCGTTGTCTTGTCTCCACCGAGTGCCGGCCCTGTATCATTTGCATGGGCTAGAGCGTCCGGGCGTGCCCGCCGCCCTAACCGTTAGGGCGTCCAGCTGACGATATCTGGCATGGCGCGCGCAGCACGTTCCAGCACGCGGCCAATTTCGCTGTCGCGTCGCGTCACATTCAACACAAGCGTGTCCATCGCGCGTGACAACGGAATCATCATCCATTGTGCGGCGCGTTGCCGCGCAGCCTGCTCGGGCAGCACGAGCGAATCGGCTAAGACATCGGCGCCAGCCGCCAACCGCCGCTCCCAGAAGCAGTCGAGAGCCGCGGCGATGACGGTCCAGCCTTCTAAGCCTCGGCAACTTTCATAATGTACGATGCGTGGGGCCATCACGTCGCGCGGCATGTCTCTTCGAGCATCATAGCTTGTCCCATCCCAGCAACTGAACCCTTGGCTTGCGAGAAAGCTGGCAGCCTTGCTCAGCCCATCTGCGCCAACCCGCGCAAGCTCAGGATGCACCACATACAAAAGATCGATAGGGCTGTTCCCGGCCTGTTTGGCTTCCGCAATCAAAGTATGATGAAGCGCTGCCGAGCGTAGCAGGTCGCCTTCCACAAGCAGCGCCTTACCGCCGGGCGCCTGGTCATTCGGACGCAGGTTCCAGCCGGGAACGCCGAGCTCGCCAGCCACGAAGCGCGTGAAGCTTGCCAGGTTGCTTTTCATCCGCAGGCTGTCGTGGAGTGGCTCAACCCGCACCGCACGCCCCGCCGCGCCATAGCGCCAGCTGGCGACATCGCCCCGCACCAGCTGATCGATGCCATCGGCGACGACGATCCGTTCCGGGCCGAAGATCGAGCGGATGATCTCCACCTCGCTCGGCGGCCAATCCTGCCCCTCATCGATAAGCACATGGTCGAAGAGAAAAAGATCTGGTTCGCGAGTCCGGAGCCCGGCCAGCTGCTCCTCGCTGATATCTCCAGCCGCAATAAGCTCGGCGAGCATTCGCGCACGCGCTGGATAGTCGGACAGGAGATCCTCATCCTCCCGCAAAAGGTCGAAGCGTTGCAGCACCCGGCCGACCAGCGTGATGACAGTCTCGACGCGGATCCCGCCCGCGTCATCCGCGCCAGGAATGGCCGTCAGCGCCATCAGGCGTCGAAGGTCGGCGGCCAAGGCCTGGTTATAGGTTAGCAGGAGCGAGCGGGCGCCGCGCTCATGAAAGGCGCGCGCCGCAAGATTGAGGAGCAGGCTGGTCTTTCCGGTACCGCCATGGCCACGCAGGATAAAGGCTTTCTGACCGAGATCGTCTTCAAGCGTGTCAAGCTGAGGTGCACGCTGAGCGAGGCGCTCCATGCGACGGCGGTCAAGCTTTGTCGGCTGCAACGGGATGAAAATCGGGAGCCGCTCGAGCCGGTCAGCAAGCCCGTCGTTACAGCACGACAGCGACGGCACCGTGCCGCCAGAAAGCCATGGCTGCCGCATCTCCGCCAAGGTCGTCAGGATCGACGCCAGTCCTTGGTTCCCGGCCAGGATGTTGTGCGGCCGACGTGGCAGATCCGCATCTTCGACATTCTGAAGCGCCACCAAGTTGATGACGCGCGGCCGCTCGCCAAGCCGCTGGTCGCAGTCGCTGAGAAAGGAGAACATCTGCTCGACAGCTTGCTCGGTTGCACTTTTCCAACCGTCCTGGCGGTAGCGCACCGACACTCCCAGTCCGTCAAAGCGTACGTCGCGCGGATCGTGGCTCTTGAGCTCGATGGTAAGGACCAGGTTGCGCAGACTGATATCGCCAAGATGCTCACGAGCGCCGTCGGGCGATTGGATCAAGACCTTACGGCGTGGCCGAAACCGCCTGCCGTTCAGGCGCGCAAGGATCACCAGGTCGATATCCTGCACCCGGCCGCCAAACACCTTCGCGCAGCTAGCAATCTTGATGACGTCACTGCTTTCCTCAATGTCTGGCCAAGCCTGGCGCAGCAATGCGGCAAGGCGCTCGGCATAGCGCGTCTCATCGCGGTCCTCGGGGCCTATGATCTCAATCATCTCATGGCACCGAAGGCTGGGCGAGCTTCAGGAACGCCTTCTCGGGCGAGCGGCGAAGCTGCCATAGATCGAGGAAGTCGATGGTCACATCCTCGCCTTCGGCAAGGATCGCGTTCACCGCATCATGCTGATCCCTTGTCCAATGGGCCATCTCGTTAAGGCCGCGCCAGAGCGGATGGGTCAGCACCAGCACGGACGCAGTCTCGGGGGCGCGCAAGGTCATCAACCCCGCCGCTGGTCGCGCCTCGATCGGCATTCTGTCGCTGCCGATCGTTCGCGCAAAGGCGTTGGCCTCCTCCTCCTGGAGCCCCAGCCAGCGCTGTGTTGCCAAGGGCAAGCCAGCGGCAAGATCGGCAGCGTCCAGCGCAAGCCGCCAGTCAAGCAGCGAATGAAGGAAGCGGTTATCATAGCTGCGCAAGCAATCAGGGCAGGAACTGTCGCAATTGCGCTGATGGCGTGGCGATTCGAACACCTCCGCCGATCGCATGCGCATCGCCTCAAGCACCTCTGTCATGAGCGTCGCGTTCGACAGCTGGCGTGCATAGCCAGCGCCATTTTCGAGCGCATCTGCAAGGAAGATACGTCGCGTCTGGCTCGCACCGACGCGGAGCCCCTGCAGACCCGCCTGAAGCTCCGCAGGGTCGATGTCGAGGACCGTGCCTGCTGCTCGGCGAAGCAGTTCGGTGAACGACCAGATCAGCGCGAGGCCGGCGGGCACCGCCGGGACATCGATCACATCGTCGGGCCCGGGAATACGGCTCGATCGAAGTCCAAGCAGGAGGATGTCGGTGGTCTTGATGCTGCCGATTGCGATACGCAGATCATTGCGGGCCGTGCGGTTGGTGAGATCGACCTTAGGCGAGTAGAGCGCTGGGTCCCATGCGCACAGGCTGCCATCGCGTTCCTGCGCGAGTGAGAAGAGCTGGCCATTATTGTCGTTCAGCAGCACGACCGGCACGCTTGGCATGGGCTGGAGTGCAAGCCCGCCAACCAACGTCTCGGGAGCGTCCGGCGGCATCAGCCCAAGCTGCGGCGGCGGCAGCATAGGTCCACGCTCAGCCTGCTCATCATAGTCGATCGCGCGGTAGGTAGTGCGAAACCCGCGCGGTTCATGGAGCGGCACAATCTCGGTTACGTTGCCGCATACCGTACACGGTCCGGGCTGGCTCGCATCAAGCTCGGTCGCCTCGCAGATCCTGCAGCGCGACAGCATCGCTTGGGGGCCGAGCGGGTCAATCGGCCTTACCGTGCGGCCGCTGAATTCAAAGGCTGTGAAACCACAGGCGACGTGAATCTCTTTGTCCTTCAGGGTCTCAGACCCCGGCGCGAAGCTAGAGATTGCCATGTCGAGCGGCCGATCCGAGATCTTGGCGTTATCCTCGTCACGCCTGCTACGCGGCCAATGTCCGTAGAGCGGGCGCACCCGGGTGGGGAAACCGAACATCGGCAGAAGGCCCGCAGTTGCGAGCAACTCGCTCAGTTCATCCTGGATCAGGCGAGCATCGTCCACAGCGCGATCAATATCTGCCGCCAGCTGCTCACGCGCCCATGCCGACAGCCTGACAATGCGGGCGGCAATATCGCCCGGGCTGCACGCGAGCAGGCCAGCCACGACGTCGGGCACCTCAGGCGCGCCTGACAACCATGCTGCGATCGGCGCTCGGTACTGCTGCCGCCAATCTGCGCGGCGGCCAAAGCTGCCATGATTGCTGTCCTTGGTACGGATCGGCCGTTGATCAGCGGGCAACGACAGGTAGGCACGCCGAAGTAACTCTGCAGCGATCACCCGCCGGACGATGTCGTCCTGTCGAAGGTCAAGATAGGGCTGTGGCGGTGCGTCCCCGGTCATGCGCTGGGCATTGTTGAAGTAATAGTCGTCATGGGTACGATCACGGCACAACGTCACAGCGTAGGAGAATGGCTGCCCGGCTCGGCCGGCACGACCGACGCGCTGCTGATAGTTGAAGCGCTGCGGCGGAACATTTGCCATGACGACGCTTTGCAGCGAACCGATGTCGACGCCGACCTCCATGGTGGTGGTCACGCTCAGGACATCGATGCTGCTCGTCAGGACATTCTCGCGCGGAGGATCGAGCAAGGCACCCTTGAACTGGCGCTGGCGTCGTCGTTGTTCCTCAAGCGGCTTGGTCTGCCCGGTAAGCTCCTCGACGCGAAGCCGATGTGCCGGCTGGCGCGACAACCAGCCATAATAGTCGTCCAGATCGTCCCCACGCGGGATCAACTCAAGCTCGGTGCCGTGGCAAGCGTGGTTGGTGCAGACCCCGGCGCTGCGATGGCAATGGACGCGAGCGCAACGCGTGCAGCGATAGGCAGCATCGCTCGCCGGCAGGCGAAAGGCCAGGCTGAGATCTGCGGTACGCTCAGTGCGAATTCTCCATTCTGGGCTGATAATCCCACCAGATTGCAGCGTGTCCTGGACCTCCTGCTTGAGCTGGGCCGCATCGACGCGAAGCCTTACAGCAACCGCAGCAAGATAGTCGCGCAGGCGCGTCGGCATGTCCTGGTTGACGAACCCGCCGCGTCCAGCAGTTGGATCCTCGCTAAAGCCCTTGAGCAAGCCGATGATGCGGATCGACGAGGCAAGCACCTCGGCAGCTGCGCTGCCGGGCAGCGAGATCGCGCGCTCAAGCGGCTGAACCGGCGCAAGAAATGCCGCGCCGATCGATTCCAGGTCGCGCCCCGCACGATCGAAGATCACATCAGCAAGCTCATGGGCAAGGATCAGCTGGTGCGTTCTAGCGCCCCGGCTGCTGCTGCCCGGCGGCAGCCGGCTCCATTCCCCGCTGGGAGCATCGTAGAACTGCCACCAGTCGATTCCCTCAATCTTGCGCAAGGACACTTTGGGGCCGGCAGGGTTTACGCCCAGCGACACCATCTCGCGCTCAATCTCCTGTAACACCTCACCCCAGGTCGGATCTGGCGAGGCCGCCAGTTCACGCTGAAAGGCCTCGATCAGCGCCAGTTCCTCGTCATCGGCGGCGCCGCGCGCCGCGAGCCGATAGGCAGCCCAGGCGTCGGGATTTTGCGAGCGGCCTCGTGCAAGGCGCTCTGCTTCCTCCCCTTCGAGTTGTACGCCGCTTGCCGCATCGCGCATCAACATCGCAATCGAGCGCTGCTGTCGCGGCGCGATCGCTCGGCGCAGCAGCTGGCGCAGAAGATCGCGGAAATGGTTATGCTCGAGCCCGGCGCCAACCTTTGCTGCATCATCTCGGCTGTCGGTGAAGACGATTGTTCGCGCCGCTGCGCCATTGTCGCCAAGGGTATCTACAAGCCGATCCGTAAGGATCTGGGTGACCTGCCCAGTGCCAGTGGTGTGCGCGCGGATCGGGGTTCGCACCACGCCGCCAAAATAGACCGCTGCCTCCTTGTTATAGCCAGTCTCCGAGCAATGTGGGCAGCGATCCGGGAGTGCGGGAATGATTGCCCGGTCATGCTCGGGCTGGCGCGCGACGCGGAGATAGCAGCCAGTCGGCGCCTCCGAGCGTCTGGCCTTACGAAGCAGGCCTAGCCCATGGTCCAGCATGGCATCTTCGAACGAGAAGCGAACCGGACGCTGCGCGCCCGGGGGCGTCTTGGTCCAGCTTGGCGTCGTCGGTGCCGGTCGAGGCCAGTACCACATATATTGATCGTATCGCCGCCGGAAAACGAGCTCGACCTCGCGGGCCGGCACGGATCGTGGCCCCGCGTTGAGGTACCATTGATCGGGCGTGGCTGCGCTGGCGCTATCGCTGCTGACAAAGCCGCCAAGCGACGGCTCGCCGCACTGGAAGCAATAGAGAAGCTCAAGGACACGCGCGCCGCAGCCGCAACGCGCCCGCGGAGCGGGATAGAGCTTGCCGATGCGCCGCTCCGGGCTTCGGAAGGATTCCTCCACCTGGTCGCAGTTCGGGTTAGCGCATGCCCAGAAGCCACGGATCATGCGCACCATCGCATGGGCTCGAAAGCGGGGCGCGCCAAAGCCCGCGTCGCGCTGCCCTATCGCGGCGAGCACTGCCTCCATGGCATCCACTGCCTCTGGGCCGCTCGGCACGTCGAGCAGGGCGTCGCGTACCTGGCTGATAGGCTTGGGCCGGCTGTCGCCATCGCTCAGCGCAGCGCCGGCCAGCGCTTCGATCAGCCCGTCGCTCGCAGCGGCTTGCGCCAGCGTCGCGTCGTCGGCAGTTCGCAGTGCGGCAAGCCTTGAGGTTACGAGCCGGCGGTGGGGCGGCACGGGCGCTGGATCTCCCTCGATAATCTCGAAGCTCTCCTGCGGCACGCCAAAGAATTGCTCGACATAGTCCCGGCCCGCCTGGCCATCGAGGCTAGCGCTGGTCGCGATGCAACGCAGCTGGGGTGAGGTCGGCGCGAGTCCGAGCCGCCGCAGGAGGTTGCGGACCACGAGCGCAACCTCCGTGCCTTGCGTTCCGCGATAGCTGTGCAGTTCGTCGACGACCAAGGTCAGGCAATGATCAGGGTCTGACGCGAGCCATTGCCGCGTCGAGGCGAATATCCGTTCTTCCGCGTCGCGCATCAGCATCACGTTGAGCATCGACAGATTGGTGACGAGGACGTCAGGGGCGGCCATCACCATGTCCCAGCGCGTCAGCATCTCGCCTGAGCGTGGATCGGAAAATTGCGAGACAAGCTCTGCTTCGCGCCCAGCGATGGCGCGATGTTCTGCCTCGATGCGGCGAAGGTCCGCTGCCACCTCCTGGGTTGGCGGATTGTCCAGCAGGGCCGGCAGTGTCTGCGAGCCAAGCGTGGCGCCTGTATAGCGCCCGAAGAAGAATGATGGCGCGCCGGACCGGTCTACCGATGCCTGCAACGCACGCCGTAGCCGTGACACTTGGTCCTCGACCAGCGCGTTGGTCGGATAGAGGACGATGGCGCGTACTGCGCTTGGACGATGGGATCTGCTGCGTAAGTGCGGCCACGTCCCTTGCGCAGCCGCGTCCTCCCACCAAGGCTCGATCTGCGCGGGAGTGCCCCAATGCTGCGATTCCATCAGGAGGCGTGCGAGTATCGGCAGCAGGAAGCATTCGGTCTTGCCCGAGCCCGTGCCTGTCGTGACGACGAGATTGCGGCGGCTCGCAGCAGCGGGCGCCAGCGATACCATGAGCGCTTGCGCCTGATGGGTGCGCAACCTGCGCTCGGGCGCCCCTGGAAACAGCATGTTCGACAGCTTGGAAGCAGACGCGGGATCAACGCCAGCAGCCGCGCAAGCATCGGCGATGGTCGGGCCCTCAGGATAAGGAAGCAATGTCTCCAGAAGCGGCTCCTGGAAGATGAGCCCATCCTCCTCGAGCAAGCGGCGGCGCTCGGCAACCAGCTGCGGGTCACGAAGCCAGAACGCGGTATCGAAATAGCGGAGATAGCCTTCCTTCAGCGCATTGTAGAGGCTGGTCGGCGTCGCGCGAGCCATTTGATATCCTTAGGCTAGAGACCAAGCGAGCGCTGGATATGACCAGCAACTTCGGGGGGGACGGAGAGATACTGGATTGACCAACTGTCGCGCCGTACCAAGGCTGGAGCGCCTGAGCAAAGTGTCGCGACGCGGTCGAGCAACCCGGGCAACTCGGCCCCGATCGGAACAGACAGGACGCCACCGACGGGATCATACGCGACCAGTGGCGTACCAGCTTGCGCTGCCGCAATATGCTTCGCACTCAGCGGATCCGTAATCCGCATCATGCCGTCCTCACCGTGCTGAACTACCCCGCAAAGGCGCGCATAGTGCTGGACGCGATAAGCGCCGGCGCCACGGCCGTCGCCCGCATCAATCCATTGGCGCGACCCGAGGTCGAGGCGCTCGACACGATCACCGCCGAGGCGAAACAACTCCGCTGCCGGGAGCAACGCCTCTAACGGCACAAGCCGCTGCGCCAACCGCTCTGAGAAACGCTCGCTGATCGCCACGAGGAAGCCCTGCTCCTCAAGATCGGTTACGATCTCGAGGAGCGCATCCGGGTCGTTGGGACGAATTCGGACGACGGGAAGCCCTTCTGCCTCTCCCTCGATCGACGCAGCTGTGCCAGCTGCAGCGAGCAGCGCTCCAACCAGCCGATCCGAGCGCGACCCCGCGAGAACCCAGCTAGCATCGCTTGCCTCGACCAAGGTCGCGGGCGCCACTTGCCAGCTGGCCGGCCGTTGGGTTCGCGGGTCGAGAGCAATATCGAGGTGCCCGAGCGCCGCCAACGCGCGCGCTGCTTCGGGTGCGAGATAGGGTTGATCGGGGGCAAGGGACTGGGTCATCTCGCGCAGCATCGCCCAGCTGCCTGAGCCGATATAGCTCAAGGCATCGAGCATGAGCGCCAGCGTGGGCCGCGACCAAGTTCTCGGCCCGGCGGCCGGCAGCCGCGCACGGGGGCGTTCCGGCTGCCTCAGGCCGCCAGGAGCCCGACGGAGTGAGGATCCCGCCCGGCGCATTGGACCGCTGCGCCGCCATTCCTCGCGGTGACAGTCCTGGCACTCCATATGCTTGAGCGTGTATCGGTTGTCCTCTGGTGCAGCGCGATCGATGATCCAGTGATGGTGCCCCCGCAGCGCGCATGGCATGGCGAAGGGCGCCGAGGCTGGCAGTATCTTTTCACGCGCAGGAGGAGGCGCCAGCGCGGGCGCGAGCGCCGTTGCAAGCGATGGCGCGTGCTCGGGAAAGGTTAGGGCCTCTCCCTCGAGCAACGCGCCTTGGACAAAGGGGGCATCATCGTCGAGCAGCGGGGTCGCGGTTACCAGCCCGCGCGGCGCATCGAGGAGATAACCGACCTGGCTCGCCATTTGAGAGCGTAGAGGGCGTGGATGGCTAGCGGTGCGAAGCCGGAACGCGACCTCATCCACCCGGCGGCTGCTGCCCTTCGCCTCCGCGACATCGAGGGTCGCGAGATAGTCACCGCTGGCCATGCCAAGCCCTGCGAGCGTCAAGCTGGCGCGGCCGTCCGCGACGGCCACTGGCAGTCCACCGGTTCCTTCGTCGAGGGTACGACGCTGCTCGATCGCGAGGCGCAGCGGCCGCTCCGATGCAAGCGTGGCGGCAAGCTCGGGTAGCGCATCCGCGTGCCAGGTCTGGCGCCCGAGCCGAAGCCCACCATCGAGCGTGATGACGTCAGCCCGCAACGGCGACAAAGCAGCGAGCACGCCCAACGCCTCATTCTCGGGACTGTCCGCGAGCATGACCTCGAGAAACGCGACCCAGCCATCCGGCAGCCCATCAAGCGTCCGAGAATCATGCTTCTGATAGCCTGGGCGTGCGTAGCGCTCGAGATGTGGCTCGACCTTGGCCAAGATATCGGCATGCGCGAGGACAATGCAGCGCTCCAGAAGCTGCGCCCTGGTCACCTCGTGCCACAGCGCATCGCGCTCATCATAGGTTAGCACCAGGATAGGATTAGGCGAGCGCGACACCAAGGCCGTGGCGCTCTCTTCACGTGCGAGGGTGAACGCGCCTGCGAGCAGCGCGCCCGGTAAGAGCGCGCTCCACGGTTCCAGCGCGCATAGTTCGCTGCCCCGCATCGCTGCGATCTCAAGGCGTCCGTCCGCGCGCGCAAGACCTTCGCGACCCGTCGCATCGGTTGGATCGACGATACGATAGCTTCCGATAACCCGTGACTGATCCGCCTGGCATGCAAGGAACAAATCAATCGCTGGCAACGCACCTGCAGTCAGGTCACCGCGCCACAGCAAGGGAACGCGGCCCGAGGCGCGCTCTTGGGCGACTTGCATCGCGGGACCTGCCCAAGCCTCGAGTTCGCCGCATGCGATCAGCGTGATGCGGCGCCGAACCTCTTCATTCCCCCAGAGCCGTTTCAGGCGAGTTGGTGCGCCGGAGTGCGACAGCCAGTGATCAAGATATTGCTCCATCTCGAGCGGCGCCATCCGTCGCCCCGGTCTAAGCCCATACTCCTCGAATGCATCCCCGAGACGGAGCCGATCCTGCGCGCTGACCAGTGCCTGCGAAATTGGGTATCCAATGTTCACGCGCCGATCGGTGACCTGGGCGGATGGGAGCCCGAGCTCGCCGTCCCACTGCAGCAGCCAGTCGTTGAGCAGCTGCCACAGTTCAACCGTGTCCTTGAAATGGCGCCGGATTCTCGCGGCGAGCGTGTCGCTGGGCTCTAGGAGCGCGAGCAGCCGGCTATAATAGTTATGCGCGGCGTGCTGGGTGTCCGTGACCATCGCCTCTGCGCCAAGAACCAGAACGGCCAGCAGTGCCAGGAAGGGTGGCGGCTCGCGCATCCCATCGCTGGCCCACACATCCGCTTCGGCTAGGTGCCACAAGAATGGCGTGTCGATCTGATCCCAGCCAAGCGCTCCCGATACTGAGGCGATGAGATTTGTGCGCGCATCTGGCGCCGGCACGTCGGCGAGCAATGCCGCGCTCGCGAGGAGGTCCGTCTCGAGGTAAAGATAGACAGGGGTCTGGGCTCGAGGCTCGCTGAAGAGCACCGTGTAGATGGCACCGTTCCAGCGGCGATAGCGCTCGAGCGCAGCATCGCGCAGGTTGCTCAAGGTGTGATTTCCCTCCCGCGCCTATCGTTGAGCAAGCCGCTTTGTTGTGCAACCAAAGAAATAGCCAATCGCGCTCAAGTTGTTGACTTACACTATTAAAGCATCGTCAACATTGGTCTGGGCGTAAGTGAGCGGGTTCTGCTTGCAAGGAGGATCGATCGTTGCCGGCGAGCAAGCACAGGGCGGCCGAAGCAGCTTTCCTCGCAGGGGAGAACCTCAGCGACGCGATTGGGGATATTATGGGCGGAGCCAAGGCTCGGTGCGCAGTCGCGTTCCTCGGCAAGGGAGCCGATACGCTTCTCGCCCCCGCTAGCATTCCAACCGATGCGCGGATCATCTGCGACATCTCGCTGGGGGGCACCAACCCTAAGGCGCTTACCGCCCTGGGCGCACCACGCAGTGCGAGGTTGCGTTGTCTCGATGGACTTCACGCCAAGGTCTATATCTCCGATCGCGGCATGATCGCCTGTTCGGCAAATGCATCAGGCGGCGGCATAGGCTTTGGCGTGGCCGCCTCGTTGATTGAGGCAGGAACCCTGCACCCAGCGGGGAGCGCGGCGTGGGTCGATGCAGCGTCCTGGTTCGAGGGCCTTTGGGCTCGCGCTCGCCAGGTCGGCAAGACTGAGCTCAGCAGAGCGGCAGCGCTGTTCAGCCCCGGCGCACCACCTGCCCGCGCGGCTAACCCGATGTCGCTGCTCGACGCCATCCTTGCCAGCCCGGACCGGTTTCGTGGGGTAGGCCTGGTTCTCTCCGCAGGGTCCACCTCACCACCGGCTCGGGACGAGATTGCCGCAGCCAAGATCGCTGCAGACGCAGCTGGGCCCCTCCCCCTCCTCACCCGCGCCGAGAAGGCAGCAATCCGCGCCTGGAATCCTGGCAACGTGTTTAGCAATTGGAGCCGGGTGGAGATCGATGCCTGGCCGGGCCGTTTCATCTGCGCCCATCGCGCGAGCACAGGCACTTTCCGATATTATTTCTACGAGCGTTCCTATGTTGTTGGCCTTGATGCTGATGTCGGGGCGGTTCTGGCGAGCCGGAACAGGACGATGCGCGCGAGCCTTGGTCTGAAACATGGCACCGAGGCGATGGCGCGCACCGATGCTCGGCGCCTGGAAAGGCTGCATGCCGGCAATCCGCGGCTCATCGAGACCGCAGACAAGCTTGTGGTTGAGCTTCGCGCGCTTAGCCGCAAGCGCTGATGCCCAAGGTGCATCTGTGAAGCTACATCGTGCCGGGGTGGCCATGACCGATATCGCGACGCATGCGGCGCTTGACGTAACGCTCTACAAATTTATCTGATTCACTATATGTTCTTCTATTGCACCAACCTGGTGCATAGTGCAGTAACTTGCTGCAAGTTGCAGCGGAGGATGGGCGTGGCGGTAATTGCGGAAGAGGGCGTGGCACGAGTGACTGCTTCGCTGTCGCGAGGCCAGGAACAGGCGCTCAAGGACCTTGCGCATAAGCACAAAGTGAGCGTGGCGTGGCTCATCCGGTACGCGGTCGACCAATTGGTAGAACAGGGTCGCGAAGCTCAGTTGCCGCTCGACTTCGCACGGCGCGGCTAACCATGGCGCTTCTCGATCCTCTTGCGGAGCCTCGGAGCGCCGAGGCGGGCCGCACGGCCGCGAAGCCACTTCCTCGCGGAAAAGCACGGATGCCCGTCATAGATCTTTTCGCGGGCGCTGGCGGCCTCAGCATTGGTGCGACCGACGCAGGCTGCGAGGTTCGCGCCTGCGTGGAACTGGACGCCGTTGCCTGCAAGACGCTTCGCGCGCACGAGCGCTACCATGGCGCGGTTGTCGAAGGCGATGTCGCCGCAATCACCGGGCTGGATCTGCGTCAGGCGGCTCGGCTGGCGCCCGGCGACCCCTTGATCGTTGTTGGCGGGGCCCCCTGTCAGCCATTTTCGAAAGCTGCTTACTGGGTCGAGGACGGCGAGGAATCGCGCTATCGCCGTGCCCGAGCGGCCGGCTTGCCGATGGCGAAACCATCTGCGCCAACCGAGGCGCGTCCCGATGCGCGCCGGACGCTTGTCGAGGAGTTCTGGCGGCTCATTTTTGAATCGAACGCTGATGGCTTTGTGTTCGAGAACGTGCCGAGCATCAAGCATCCACGAAACCTGCCGGTGCTCAATGGTTTTAAGCACGCGGCCGAGGCGGCTGGCTATCAAGTAACCCAGGTCACGGCCAACGCCGCGGAGCATGGCGTCGCGCAGACCCGCGAGCGCGTTTTCCTGCTCGGAGCCAAGCGTGGCGCGCCGCCAGCGCCAGAGGCGACGCACACGCTGAAGGGCGAGCTAGGCTTCAAGCCTGCGCTCACCGCCGGCGAGGCGCTTCAGGGCTTTGACAGGCCGCAATTCTTCGAGCCGGAGGAGATCGTCACGGGACGCTGGGCTGAGCATCTTCGGACCGTGCCTCCAGGTGGCAACTACAAGGCGCACACCGCGTGGGCGGGTCACCCCAACCCGACGTTCGAGACCGAGACCAGGTTCTGGAACTTCCTGCTGAAACTGTCGCCCGAGCGTCCCTCTTGGACCATCGCCGCTTCGCCGGGGCCTTGGACTGGGCCGTTCCACTGGGCAAATCGGCGCCTGCGCTCAGTTGAAATGGCCGCACTGCAGGGCTTCCCCGAGGGATATCACCTCGTCGGCAGCAGGCGCGAGCGCGTGCGCCAGATGGGCAACGCCGTGCCGCCGCCGCTCGCTCGACGGATGGTCGAGGCGGTTCTCGCCACGGTTGATAAGTAAAGGGGCGGGACGAAATGCGTAGCATCAGCTTGTTCAGCGGCTGCGGCGGCCTGGACCTTGGCCTCCACGCGGCTGGATTCGAGACCGTGCTTGCATCGGACTTCGAACCGCTTTGCGCTGAGACCTGGCGTCGCAGCTTGCCTGCCACGCCATTCATTGTCGGCCGGATGGGAGCGCTGACGCGCGCCGACATCGCTGCGCATCTCGGCGGATCTATCGGCGAGATTGATCTGGTCGCTGGAGGTCCGCCTTGCCCGCCTTTCTCGAAGAGCCGTTTCTATCGGAAGGATATGCCGCGCGCGCTTGAGGATCCTAATGGCTGGGAGACCATCAACGGCTATCTCAACATGCTCGACTGGGTTCGTCCCCGGGCGTTCATCCTCGAGAATGTGAAGGGCCTTGCCTACAAGGTTCACGCCGAAGCACTGGCGACGATCATCGAGCGGGCGGAGAAGCTTGGCTACAAAGTCACCACCGATGTTCTCAACGCAGCCAACTACGGCGTGCCTCAGATTCGCGAGCGCTGCTTCGTGGTTGGATCACTGGACGGACGGGTGACCCTGCCTCCGGCAACTCATTCGAGCGACCCGGAATCCTCACTGCTTCCCTGGGTCACCGCGGGCGAGGTGCTTGCAGATCTCGACACCGATGAGAACGCTGGCGATGAAGGGCACTTCGCTGGCGGACAGCATCATGACCTGCTCCGGCAGGTGCCGCCCGGTGACAACTATCTCTACTTCACCGAGAAGCGCGGTCACCCAAGCCCGAGGTTCAAATGGCGTGGCCGCTATTGGTCGTTCCTGCTGAAGCTCAGCCCTGACATGCCGTCCTGGACGATTCAGGCCCGGCGCTCCAACAATATGGGGCCGTTCCACTGGCGCAACAGGATCTTGAGGATCAGCGAGATCAAGCGCCTGCAGACCTTCCCCGACGGCTTTGAACTGGCTGGCACGATCGAGCAGCAATGGCGTCAGATTGGAAATGCTGTCCCGCCCAAGCTCGCCGCGGCGGTAGGCCGCAGCGTCGCGGAGGCGATCGGCGCGCCGCGTAGGGATGCTGCATGAGGCGCCTGCCATCCTTCAACGACTTTTCGCCCGGCATCATTGGCGATGTCCGGCGCCCGCTGGAGATTCTTGATCAACTCGCGCCAGACATGACGGCCGTGGTAGTGGAATGGGATAGGGCATTCTTTGGTAGCGCGGGCAACAAGCGCGCCGGCACCAACATTCCCGCAACGCTCTCGAGCCTTGGGCTGATGACGCGAACGCCCCTCGCGCTGACGGAGGCTGGCAAGGCGATCCTCGCGGCACCCGATAGCGTCGAGGCTGCCCGGCGCCTGGCGCGACATGTGGTCGATACGCGCAATGGCATGGCGATCATCGACGCTGTCCGTTCGCTGAACCTGCGTGGCGACAGGCTCAGCAAGGATAGCCTGAAGCGCGAGCTTGAGGTGATCGGTATCGAGGGCCTCTCGAACGCGACGACAGACCACACGACCTTGCTCAACTGGATGATCGAGGCTGGGCTGTTCAGCCGCGAGGGATTGTCCAATCCACAGCCCAACGAGGAGGTGATGAAGACGGCGCTTGGTATCTCGGCGTCGGAGCGATCGAGCTTCGCCGAGCTTCCGCTTGGCCAGCAAATCTTCCTTCAGGTGCTTCGGCGTGTCGCCGAAGCGAATGGCGGGGCCGAGATCCCTGCGAAGCAGATCATCGACGAATGCCTGCGCGACCATCGCGCGCGGTTCGACGAGGATCAGATTCGCGCCAAGGTCATCAAGCCGCTGGCCGATGCCGGCTGGCTCGAGGTTCCTGTGTCCGGTGCTTCAGGCGGTAGGGGCGGGAAGAGCGGCCCGATTGTCCCATCCGCCAAGCTGATGAGCATCCCGATCGAATCCGTCCTGCCCGACTTCGATCAGATCGTGCCCGCAGATCTTCGCGCGAAGATCGATCTGCCGCGAGCTGAAGTGCGACGTCTGCTTGAGAGCAAGCAGACCTATGATCGCGGACTTGGTCTGGAGCTTCTCGCGCTCAAGATGATCCTCGATATCGGCCTTGAGCCCAGGGCGTTCCGCTTGCGGAGCCGCGACACCGCCTATGCCGAGGTGGACTTGACCGCCGAAGGTAAGAACCTGCTGTTCTCCCGCTGGAACTTCCAATGCAAATGCGTCAGCGGGAAAGTGAGCCTTGGCGATGTCGCGAAGGAGGTCGGCTTGGCAATCTACTCGAAAGCCCATGTCGTAGCCGTTGTCACGACCAGCGACTTCTCGAGCGAGGCGATCTCCTACGCGCGCGAGGTTTCCAACGCGACCCACCTACAATTTCTGCTCATCAACGGGGCCGTGGTTCGCAGCTATCTCGACAAAGGCGCGGCGGTGCTGCTTGATCATGTCGCGGCGAATGCGGCGAGCGTGATGGCCCAAAAGCGTAGCCAGCCGATCGCACCGGAGGAGGGTAGCTAGTTGCTAACGCCAGAGAAGGAGGAGTTGCTCGCGCGCGTGGCGGATGCCCTCCACCTCTCGGGCTGGCAGGTGCGTGGCTCGACTATGGCCACCCGGCGAGGGTAAGCCTTTTCAGGAATGATGATGCCGCCGTTACGGTTGACGCTTGGGTTCACATTTGGAAGTTGATCCTAGGGGGACGCAGCGCGTCGCGGCCGCTCGAGCGGCGAATCCAGCCGACGGGAATCGGTAATGCCTTCCAAGCGAGCGCAACGACACGTACCCTCATTTTCGGCGGGTCGGCCGAAACGGAAGTCTTTGCTGCTTTTGATCATTCCTATCACGCCGGTATCTTTGGAAAGTCTCCGTCGCTTCAAACGGATCTTCCAGCCTTGGAAGATGCCGCTCGTGACGGCCTAGGCGTCTTCGCCAAAAGTACGGGCGAGCTCTCGATTGCCGTACGGCCCGACATGCTTGGCACGTATCTCGAACAGATGGAGGCTCTGCATGGGTCTGGAAAGGACCCTGCCCAACTCGATGTGCTTCGGCGAATGGCGACCGGTTAGACGGCAGAAGCCACTCGCCGATCCCGCAAGGTTCCGAGCGGAACATGCTCAGTACAAAATCCAAAAACAATCACGTGCGGAATCGAAAGGACAGCCGTGGACATTCGCCACAAATATCCCTATAAGTTTCATTGTCGGAAATAGAAAGGTTTGAAGGAATTGGGACTCGAACCGAACAAGCGAAGGGTTTGAGTCGTTATTTTTGGTGGCATGTGATTTGAAGATTTTTTGTGTTTGATTTTCACCATAAGCTATTGCCAGAAATTATTTAGTTCTCTTCTGGGCACCAGCCACCCATTCGCAGCATGTCGCGCGAATGGGCTAAAACCCCGGAAAACCTAGACTTTTTCCCGATCAGGGTCCCGGCACGTCCGCAATCATTCGCGTCCAATCAGGGGAATTTCTGGGGCTAGATTTTGCCGACTCCCGACGGCGTGCATGGCGCGACGGGCAAGACGGTTCTGGACCGGACTCTAGCAGGGCGCAAAAGCCAGCAGCGGAACAATGTCTTGGCCATTGCAGCGACCGGGTTGAAGCGCCCCCCACGTCGTATCCGTGCGTCCCAGAGCCGCGCGGGTGGCCCGCGTGGTAGCTTCTGGCCCGCCGGTGGCGTTCAGCCTCTTGGTCAGCTTGGGACAGCCTCGTTCTCCAGCGCCATGCCATGGCTGACGCGCGCGAGTTGCTCGCCGGCGACCTCGACCGCTGGCGCGCGCAAGATTCCGTCGATGGTCTGGCTGGGCACAATTCACCCTTCGCCGAATGAAGCGGACGAGTGGCGCAAGATTCTCGTCGAGCGCCGTTGTTCAGGCCGCCTGTTCCCAGGCGTGCTGCTTGAGACCGATTTGACTGAAGTGGTTCTTGTTCTTCTTGGGTTTTACGGGCGCCGCCTGCCCGGCGCCCCAACTGGGACGGTCGATGATGACCGCGAATTCGCCACGCCCACGCACCGACCATGCTGAGTTAGCGCCACTCCACGCGATGTGTCCCGTCCGGCTGGTCGCGAAACACGCCGTGTCGCCCGATGAAGCGTTCGATCACGTCGCGCGCGGTCAGGCTGTGCTGGCTTGGCTTGACGGTGGTGAACGCCCCGCCGCCGGCAAGCGCGAACGGCAGCAACAGCTGGTCCTGCAGATACGGTCCGGCAAAGGCGTTCGACGCCAGATATCCGGCCATGCGCCCCGCCGCCATCTTCGCCACGCGTTCGGCCGGGACGCCGAGCTGGCCAAAGCCGCTGACGACCTCCGTTACGTGGTCGAACGCCGCCTCGATCAGCACGATGTTGCCCGGTCCCTGTTCCTCGGGAAGCTCGCGCACGGCAAAGCTCTCCTCCGGCCAGTCCAGCGCCTTGCGCGCCGCGGCGATCTCGCGATCGGCGATTTCGAACGGCAGCGCGGCGAACAGCGCGGTCACGCTGCGTTCGCGCAACGCGCCGCGATCCACGCATTCGATCGGCGCAAGCGGCGCCGGGGTGATGTCCACCTCGATCCGCCCGCCGCCGCGCGGATAGAAGCCGTGGCGGATCAGTCGCGCCTCGACGGTCGGTCCCATGCGGTTGATGATCGGCAGGAACGTCTTCGCGATGAACTCGAACGGCGGAGCGAGCATGTTGTGCGTGCCGCCTTCAAGGACCAGGCGCGAGGGCGCATCGGCGAGGACGAGCGGCATCAGCAACGTCTGGAGGACGAGGCCCGTGCTGCCCGCCGTGCCGACCGCAAAGCGATATTCGCCCGGCACCACCTTGCCCGGCGTGAAGGCGATCTCGGACGCGCCGACCGCGAGGCCCTCGCACGTGGCGTTGCCCAGCGCGCACGCGGCCTCGACCGCAGTGACGTGCTGGCGCATCAGCCCCGGCTTGGAACGCTTGCCGCGCGCGTTGATGATGCGGAAGGGCTGGCCGGTGATCAGCGACAGCGCGCACGCATTGCGCACCACCTGCCCCCCGCCTTCGCCTTCCGATCCGTCGATGATGATCATTGATTTACCAGTTCCAGAAAAAGGTCATTGGCGCGCGCAGCCCATTGCTGAGAGGGCGCACGCACCGCGAGTTCGGCGGCGCGGCTGAGTTCGTCGGCGATCAGCGCGTCGAGCAGCGGCACGCGGGTACCGTTGCTGCGCTCGTTGGTCCGCGCCTTGGCCGCGACCAGATCGTTGATCGCCGCCTCGGTCTCGGCCGGCAGATCCGCCAGCGCGACCAGTACCTGCAGGTTCATCGGCGGACGCCGGTCGGGATGCAGGCGCAGCACGCGGATCGCGAGCGCCGGGCGCAGCGCATAGAAATATTTCTTCACCGGCACATCGCCGCCATCGTCGAGCCAGCGATCCGCCGCGGTCCGCCCGAGCCGCGCATAATGATGCGCGAGTGCACGCGCATCGAGCATCGCGTCCGCGAGCGCCGTGAACCGCGCCACGAACGGATCGTCGGGGCGATAGCGGATCGGCGATTCGATCCACTCGCTAACCACCGCATTCGACTTGAGCAGCAGACCGAATGCCTTGCGGATGTCCCAGCCGTTGAGGTCGATCTCATCGACGATCGGCCGCTCGATCACATCGCGGCCCGGCGATAGCGACAGATACCAATCGCGCGGCCGGACATAGATGAAGCGGACATCGTAATCGCTGTCAGGCGAGGGAAAGCCCCACGCGCGCGACCCCGACTCGACCGCCATCAGCACGCGCACGCCCTCCTCCGCCTCGATCGCTGACAGGCGGCGTTCGATCTCCTGCCGGATGGCGGAGGGGATGGCGGTGTTCAGGTCAGTCATTCGTAATTCCAATAGTCGCTCGTATCGGCCCGCATCGTGGTTGTGCCGGGTTCGGGAATGAAAAAGCGCGGCCCGATGCAGTCCTCATGCAGCGTGCCGATTTCTGCTTTGCAGCGGCATATCTGGTTTCGGCCATGAAACCCGGCCGTTCCGCAACAACCGGTCAGGCGACTGGCATCCTGAATATCGGCGACTCTTTCTGTCCGGTCGTCCGGGTTCAGCCAGAATTGCGGCGAGAAATTCAAGTGCTCGCCCTGCATCCAACCGTGCGGCACGGGCTGCACCGATCTGTAGGCCACACCCTTAATCGCGATGTCCCGCCCATCCTTCGACAATCCGCGCATGATATCTGCCTCAACAGCTGGGCGGATCTCCAGCGGCGCGCTCAGACGAATACGACAGCGATTGCAGTAGAGCGCATGCAAGGTCATCGGTTCACCGGGGGCTTGGTGGTGTCCGCCAAAAGCTAACCTTTGACGCACACCACCTGCTTCAGCGTGTGGACGATCTCCACCAGATCGGCCTGGGCGGCCATCACGGCTTCGATCGGCTTGTAGGCGCGCGGCGTTTCGTCGATCACGCCTTCGTCCTTGCGGCACTCCACGCCCATCGTGTCGGCGATATGCTCGTCGAGGCTCACCAGCTTCTTCGCCTCGGTGCGCGACATCACGCGCCCCGCACCGTGCGAACAGCTGTCGAAGCTCTCGGCATTGCCAAGGCCGCGGACGATGAACGATTTCGCGCCCATTGACCCCGGGATGATCCCCATCACGCCCTTCGCGGCACGCACCGCACCCTTGCGGGTCACGAGCACATTCTCACCGAAGTGGTTCTCGCGCTGAACGTAGTTATGGTGGCAGTTGACCGCCTCCATCTCCGCGTCGAACGGCTTGGCGATCTGGAGCCGCAGCGCCGCGATCACGTTCGCCATCATCACGCGCCGGTTCAGCGCCGCAAAGTCCTGCGCCCAGCCCACCGCTTCGACATAATCGTCGAAATGATCGGTCCCTTCCGGGAAATAGGCGAGGTCCTCATCGGGCAGGTTGATGTGCCATTTGCGCATGTCCTGCTTCGCCAGTTCGATGAAGAAGGTGCCGATGGCATTGCCCACGCCGCGCGACCCCGAATGCAGCATCACCCACACCCGCGCCTCCTGGTCGAGGCACAGCTCGATAAAGTGGTTGCCGGTGCCGAGCGTGCCGAGATGGACGAGGTTGTTCGTCTTCTCGAGCCGCGGATATTTGTCGGTGATCCGCTTGAACCGCGCCGCGAGCGTCGACCAGGCCTCGACGATATGCGCCTGGGGTTCGCCCCACGCGCCCTTGTCGCCGCGCCCGCCGCGCCCGGACGTGCGGCCGTGCGGAACCGCACGCTCGATCGCCGCGCGGATGCCCTCCAGATTGTCGGGCAAGTCATGCGCCATCAACGAGGTGCGCGCCGCCATCATGCCACAGCCGATATCGACGCCGACCGCCGCCGGAATCACCGCGCCCTTGGTCGGGATCACCGATCCCACCGTGGCGCCGATGCCGACATGCACGTCGGGCATTGCCGCGACATGCTTGAAGATGAACGGCATCTTCGCCGCGCGCGCCAGCTGCTCACGCGCCTTGTCATCGACCGGCACGCCGCGGGTCCAGCTCTTGATCGGCACGCCGCCTTCGACGTGGCTGTATTCGAAACTCTGGGTCATGGTGACCTCCTGCTTGCAATCATGGTGCCGGCGACGAGCATTGGCGAGACGTTTTCCTGAGCTACTCGGCTTGCGCCGGGGCGGACTTGAACCGACGACCTCCCGCCGTTCAGCGGGTGCTCTGACCCTGTAGTCTCACCGGCATTCGCCGGCGTTGCGTGGGTACTGGCGACGAGGGTGGCGAGACATCCGGGCCGAAGCCCGGCGGGGATTCGAACCCCTCAGCCCGAAGGCCTTTACCGATGTAGTCCCGCCGGCATTCGCCAGCTTCAGTGATGGTCACGGCGACGAAGGGTGACCGGACGGTTACGCGCTCTGCCGCTGAGCTACGGGCCCCCAATGGTGGACCCGGCGGGATTCGAACCCGCGACCTCGGGATTAGCAGTTCCATGTAGTCCGGTCGGCATTCGCCGTGATGTTCGTCCGGGCGACGAGGGGTGGCGGACTTGCTCTACCGCTGAGCTACCCGCTTGCGCGGGGCGGGATTCGAACCCGCGACACATGTAGTCCAACCGGCATTCGCCCTAAAATTGCGTGGCCGTGGCGACGAGGGGGGGGGTGAGACCTTACCGACGCGGGAGTCCCCGCAGCTTCGGTCCCTGGATGTAGTCCCACCGGCATTCGCCACGGCCTTGTTCAAACCTCCGTCTGCTTGACGATGCTGACCCAGTCGCGCGTCTCGCCACGGGCGAAGCGTGCGACGGTGTCGAACACCGCGTCGGAGAAGCCCCCGACATTGAGAATGTCCGCCCGACCGGAAGCCTGAGTGGTTCCGTAGGGCTGGATGTCGATGCACACGAGCTTTGCGCCCGGGTTGCGCCGCTTGATCTTGTCCCACTGGCGCATCGTCTCGGTCGCGCCGAGGCGGTTCTGGTCCACCCACGACTCATTGTCCGACACGATCACCACCAGGTCGACCGCCGCGTTTTCCGACACCAGCTGCGCCAGCGGTGCCGACACGCTCGTGCCGCCGCCGCCAACCGCCGCCAGCTTTGCCGCGTTGACGGCGAGCCGGGCGCGCGGATCAAGGTTCAGGCGAACCACGCGCTGCTCGAACGGCAGCACACGGGCCTTCGCATTGGTCCGCAGCATCGCCGAAGCGACCAGAGCAGCGATGTCGATGCACCGCACCTTGGTCGTGGCGCCCTTGCGGACACCGGTGACCGGCGAGCTCATCGACCCCGATACATCGGGGCACACGACCACGTTGCCGCGGATCGCGGGCACGTTGCGCAGCGACGCTTCCAGCGCATCCTCGAGCGCGCCCTGAACCTTCAGCGGCACGCCTTCCCCGACCGCGTTCAGCGCCATCAGCAACTGATAGGGGAGCACGCGCGCCTTGGTCAGCGCCTCCGGATCGGCCAGCCGCGTTGCAACCGCTTCGGTCACCCCCTTCACCCCAAACGCGCCATTGCGCGCCAGCGCGTTGAGGTTGATCCGCAGCGCCTGCCACCCCATCCGACCCGCCAGCTCGCCCCACTGCACATCGCGCAGCGGAAAGGCGGTGAGCCATTCGAACGGCACCGGCGGCAGCGCGATCCCCCGGGGATTGCGCTTCCACGTCTCGAACGCGGCGATCTCGGCCGGCAGCGCGGCGACATCATAGGGCTTGCCGATCAGCCAGCCATAAAATGCGCGCCGTTCCGCATCCGCGGGCTTGGGGTGCACCATCCGCACGATGTCGGCGAGCGAAGGCGCATTGCCCGTCGCGGCCGCCATCAGGTCGCGCATCGACGCCTGCTCCAGCCAGCGCTGGACCAGCCGCTTCGGACGCGATCCGAGGGAGGTGCGCCCGACCTGACCCGAGCGCAGGATCTGCACGAAGTTGCGCAGCATCCGGCCATTGTCGATCACGCGACCAAAGACGCGGACCGACAGATCGGGATCGGCAACCGTCAGCCATGCGGCGATCAGCGCCGGCATGTCCTTCATCGCCCCCGACTTGCGGGCATAGACCGCGACCTGCGCCGCATAGAACGGATCGACCGCGGCAAGCGCATCGAGCATCTGCTTCAGCTGCGCTTCGGCGGATGCGTAATAGGCGTCACCCATCGTGCCGGTTGCCGCAAGCTGCGCCAGCAGCGCTTCCGGCCCATAGGCATAGGCCGGCGCGTCTTCCCGATTCACCGTGTCGGGTGCCGGAAGCAGCTTTGCGATCGCCGAAGCGAACAGTCCCTTGTTAGCCATCGTCCAACTCCCTTGCTTCGAGCACCATCTGCGCCCGATTGAAATTGCTCGGGGGCGACCAGCCCATTCCGGTCGCCCCGCGTTCCGCGCGCCGGCTGGAAGGTTCGACCGCTTCCATTCGACACGGATAGCTTCGCAGGAGCCGTGCCAGTTTTGCGACATGGTGCCACGGAATGGTTTAAGACATTGATATATTTTGATTAAAATTGTCTATCGATAGCGATCGGCGAAAAGCAGCACTCACAGCTGCTGAAAATTCATATCGCAATGGATCGTATCTTATCCTACAGGATAAGCATGAAACCTTTGGTAGTGATCGGCTTTCTCGGCTCCACACTCGATGCCAGCAAGTTCGGGCCATCGCGTTGGGGCAAGTGGCGCCCCTCCGTCGCGCTGACGATGCATGAGGATCTGCGCGTCGACCGCTTCGTGCTGCTCCACAGCAGCAAGCATGGCCGCCTCGCCGACTATGTCGCGGAGGATATCGCGTCGGTCTCTCCCGAAACGCGGGTCGAGCCGCAGCGGATCGAGTTCACCGACCCGTGGGATTTCGAGGAGGTGTACGGCAAGCTGCTCGATTTCGTGCGCGGCTATCCGTTCGATCCGGAGGCCGAGGATTATCTGATCCACATCACCACCGGCACGCACGTCGCGCAAATCTGTCTCTTCCTGCTGACCGAGGCGCGTTATCTGCCGGGCCGATTGCTGCAGACCCAGCCTGCGGCCAAGCTGGAGAGCGGCAGCGCCCCGGGGCGCTGGACGGTGATCGACCTCGATCTGTCGCGCTATGACAGCATCGCGACCCGCTTTGCCGCAGTCAGCGCGGAAAGCGCCTCATTCCTCAAATCGGGGATCGAGACGCGCAACGCGGCCTTCAACCGCATGATCGACGAGATTGAGCGCGTCGCGCTGCGATCCAAGGCGCCGATCCTGCTGATGGGGCCGACCGGGGCGGGCAAGAGCCAACTGGCGCGGCGCATCTACGAACTCAAGCGGCTCAAGCACCAGGTCGCCGGACCGTTTGTCGAGGTGAACTGCGCCACGCTCAAGGGGGACGGCGCGATGTCGGCGCTGTTCGGCCATCGCAAGGGCGCCTTCACCGGCGCGGTCGCCGATCGTCCGGGCCTGTTGCGATCGGCCGACAAGGGCATGTTGTTCCTCGACGAGATCGGCGAGCTGGGTCTGGACGAACAGGCGATGATCCTGCGCGCGATCGAGGACAAGCGCTTCCTGCCCGTCGGCGCGGACAAGGAGGCGGCGTCGGAGTTCCAGCTGATTGCGGGGACGAACCGCGACCTGGGCGAAGCGGTAGGCGCGGGCGCCTTTCGCGACGACCTTTATGCGCGGCTCAACCTGTGGACCTTTCGCCTGCCGGGACTTGCCGATCGGCGTGAGGATATCGAACCCAATCTCGATTATGAGCTGGACCGGTTTGCGGAGCGTGAAGGCGACCGCGCCAGCTTCAACCGCGAGGCGCGCCAGCGCTATCTCGCGTTTGCGACCGGACCGGATGCGCAATGGCCCGGCAATTTCCGCGACCTTGCCGCGAGCATTACCCGAATGGCGACGCTGAGCCCCAAGGGCCGCATCGACAGCGAATGTGTCGATGCGGAAATCGAGCGGCTGAGACGTCTGTGGTCAGGGCAGAGCGGCGGCAATGCCGACGCGTTGACGGATCTGCTGGACCCCGAAGCGCTGGACGCGATCGACCCATTCGATCGCGTGCAGTTGGCAGAGACCGTGCGCGTCTGCCGGCGCAGCCGCTCTCTCTCTGAAGCTGGCCGTGCACTCTTTGCGGCGTCCCGCGCGCGCCGCAGTTCCGCAAACGACGCCGATCGTTTGCGAAAGTACCTCGCACGGTTCGGATTGGATTGGACCAGGGTTCAATCCAATTAAACGCTTATCTGCCACCGGATCCCGAGATCGACCAGCTACGCCGCGTCGGCACGGATGGTCGGGCGGTGCCGCTGGATACGGTTTCTCCGATCCTCTTTTCGGAAACGCTGCGCGACGTTGATCTGTTTGTCGCTGTCACCCGCGTCGCCAACGCCCCCTTGGGCCGGTTCGACGACGCGCATCGACGACCCGAAATGACGCCTTTGGTCATGTGGCGGATCGGGTTAGAAACCCGCGATGGAAAGCTCTGAATTCAAAGCTGGGCGGGCCGAGGGTCTTCGGGACGCGCTGGAAATTATCGAGGCGCTGCTGGCCGCCGAAGAGCTGAAGCTTGACCTACCCGCGCCCTACCCCACCCGCACGGCGCGGCGTACCCGGTGGCAGGCCTATCGCAATGCGGCGTCGCGGTTGCGAACGCGGCTTACCCGTGTGGCCCGCGAGACGCCAGTATCTACTCAGATCGACGCAAAGCTGAAGAAGCTGGGCCTTTAACCTTGCAGCCAGAAGCGATGCCGCGGTGAACCGCGCGGGGATAACTCTGAGCGGCACTCACCACAGCATCTTATGCAAGCCCGGTAACAATTTCCCGCTCGGTACGTTACGGCGGGGGATTGGCGTGAAACGGAGGGCTGCGAACCATGAATGAGCGGGACTTGCTCAACCTTTCCCGGCGTGGTGTTCTCGCCGCCGGAGCCGCTGGCGTGGCCGCCAGCCAGGTTCGCACCGCGGCGGCGGCACGCACTCAGGCCGTGGAGAGCAAGATGCCTGTCACTCTGACCGTCAATGGCAAGCCGCGTGAACTCGATCTCGATGTCCGCACCACCCTGCTCGACGCGTTGCGCGAGCATCTCAAGCTGACCGGCACGAAAAAGGGCTGCGACCATGGCCAGTGCGGCGCGTGCACCGTCATCGTCAATGGTGAGCGGATCAACAGCTGCCTGACGCTCGCGGTGATGCATGACGGCGACGCGGTGACGACGATCGAGGGGCTGGGAACGCCCGAGAAACTCCATCCAATGCAAGCTGCCTTCGTCAAGCATGATGGTTATCAGTGCGGCTATTGCACGCCGGGGCAGATCTGCTCGGCGGTCGCGGTGCTCGACGAGATCAAGCGCGGTATCCCGAGCCATGTCCAGGACGACGTGGCCGACAAGCCCCGCGCCACCAACATCGAGATGCGCGAGCGGATGAGCGGCAATCTGTGCCGCTGCGGTGCCTATTCGAACATCGCCGAGGCAATGGCGGACGTTGCAGGAGCCAAGGCATGAAGGCGTTCAGCTATGCGCGCGCCAGCTCACCCGCTGAAGCGGCGGCGATGGCGTCGCGGATTCAGGGTGCGCGCTTCATCGCGGGCGGCACCAATTTGCTCGACCTGATGAAGCTGGAGATCGAGGCTCCGACGCACCTGATCGACGTCAACCATCTCGGCCTCGACACGATTGCGGCGACCGACGATGGCGGGCTGCGCGTCGGGGCGATGGTGCGCAACACCGCGCTCGCCGCCGACAAGCGCGTGCGGCGCGACTATGCGGTGCTGACCCGCGCGATCGTGTCCGGCGCGTCGGGCCAGCTGCGCAACAAGGCGACGACCGGCGGCAACCTGCTCCAGCGCACCCGCTGCCCCTATTTCTACGACCCCAATCTGCCGTGCAACAAGCGCAAGCCCGGCAGCGGCTGTGCGGCGATCGGCGGATTTTCGCGGCAATTGGGCGTGATCGGCACGTCCGACGCGTGCATCGCCACCTATCCCGGCGACATGGCGGTAGCACTGCGCGTGCTCGACGCGGTGGTCGAAACGGTGAAGCCCGACGGCACGACCCGCGCAATCCCGATCGCCGACTTCCACCGCTTGTGGGGCGACACCCCGCATATCGAAACCGCGCTTGAGCCGGGCGAACTGATCACGGCGGTGACGTTACCCAAACCGCTTGGCGGCAAGCACATCTATCACAAGGTCCGCGACCGCAGCTCCTATGCCTTTGCGCTGCTATCGGTGGCGGCGGTGCTGCAGAAAGACGGCACCGGCCGCGTCGCGTTTGGCGGCGTTGCGCCCAAGCCATGGCGGGTGGAAGAAGCGGAAAGCCTGTTGCCGAAGGGCGCGCGCGCGGTCGTTGCCCGCGCCTTTGCGGATGCCCGCCCGACCGAAGAAAACAAGTTCAAGATCACCCTCGCCGAGCGCACGCTCGCGGGCGTGCTTGCCGATGCGAGGAGCTGACCCATGGAGTTCAACGCCCCGGCCGGGACCAATCTGTTCGACAAGGCCAAGATCGTCGGCAAGTCGACGCCGCGCATCGACGGCCCGCTCAAGACCACTGGCACCGCCCCCTATGCCGCCGAGCGCCACGATGTCGCCGCCAACCAGGCCTATGGCTTCATCGTCGGATCGGCGATCGCCAAGGGACGCATTACGTCGATGGACACCAGCGCCGCCAAAAGCGCGCCGGGCGTGATCGCCGTCGTCGCCGCGCCCGAGACCAAGCCGGTCGGCAAGCCGCAGTTTAACAATGCGCCCTTGTTCGGCGGCAGCGAGATTTCGCACTATCATCAGGCGATCGCCTGCGTGGTCGCCGAAACGTTCGAGCAGGCGCGCGCCGCCGCCGCATTGATCCAGACCCGCTATGATCGGGCAGAGGGCGCATTCGACCTGGAGAAGGCCGCACCCGACGCGCCGCTGGCCAAGGGCAGCGGCGACAAGCCCGACCGCAAGACTCAGGGCGATTTCGACACGGCGTTTGCGGCAGCCCCGGTCAAGCTCGACGCGCGCTACCACACCGCCGATGAAAGCCATGCGATGATGGAGCCATTCGCGACCATCGCGGCATGGGAGGGCGACCGGCTGACGATCTGGACGTCGAACCAGATGATCAACTGGGCAAAGCGGTCGATGAGCCAGATTCTGGGCATCCCTGCCGAGAATATCCGGGTCGACTCGCCCTATGTCGGCGGCGGCTTTGGCGGAAAGCTGTTCGTTCGCGCCGACGCCGTGCTCGCCGCGCTGGCGGCCAAGGCGGCCGGCCGACCGGTCAAGATCGCGATGCAACGCCCGCTGATGGCGAACAACGCCACCCACCGCCATGCAACCATCCAACGGCTGCGCATCGGTGCGGAGAAGGACGGGCGCATCACCGCGATCGCGCATGAAAACTGGTCCGGTAACCTGAATGGCGAGGATGGCGAGAACGGCACGCTGCAGACGCCTAAGCTCTATGCCGGGGCCAACCGCCTGACCGCCAACTATATCGCCACGCTCGACCTGCCCGAGGGCAATGCGATGCGCGCGCCGGGCGAAGCGCCCGGGCATATGGCGCTGGAAGTCGCGATGGACGAGCTCGCTGAAAAGCTCGGCATCGACCCGGTCGAACTGCGCATCCGCAACGAGCCGGAGACGGTGCCGAGCAACCCGCAGCGCAAATTCTCCGACCGTCACCTCACCCGCTGCCTGCGCGAAGGCGCCGACCGCTTCGGCTGGGGCAAGCGCAATGCCAAGCCGGGCGTGACGCGCGAGGGGCGCTGGCTGATCGGGATGGGCGTCGCTGCTGGCTATCGCGGTGCCCCCACGATGAAGTCGGCCGCGCGGATCAAGCTGGGCGCGGACGGACGCATTACCGTTCAGACCGACATGACCGATATCGGCACCGGCAGCTACACGATCATCGCACAGACCGCGGCGGAGACGATGGGCGTCCAGCTTGATCAGGTTTCGGTCGAGCTTGGCGATTCCGACTTCCCCGCCGCTGCCGGATCGGGCGGACAATGGGGGGCGGCGAGTTCGACCGCCGGCGTCTATGCCGCCTGCCTCGTGCTGCGCCGCGCGATCGGCGAGAAGCTCGGCTTCGATGGCGATGCCGCGGTGTTCGAGGATGGGAAGATCAAGCTCGGCAACCGCACCATCGCGCTGAGCGATGTCGGCGCGATGTCGGCGGAAGGCGAGATGAGCTACGGCGCGTTCAAGCGCGACTATGACGTCGGCACCTATGCCGGGCACTTCGCGGAGGTGGCGGTCGACGCCTATACCGGCGAGACGCGGATCCGCCGGATGCTCGCGGTGTGCGACGCGGGTCGCATCCTCAACCCGCTCTCGGCACGCAGCCAGGTGATCGGCGCGATGGTGATGTCGGCGGGCGCCGCGCTGATGGAGGAGTTGGCGGTCGACAAGCGCTTCGGCCTGTTCATCAACCACGACCTTGCCGGATATGAAGTGCCGGTCCATGCCGATATTCCGCATCAGAATTGCGTGTTCCTCGACACGCTCGACCCGGTGATCGGGCCGCTCAAGGCCAAGGGCGTCGGCGAGCTCGGTATCTGCGGGCCGGGCGCGGCGGTTGCCAATGCCGTCTACAACGCCACCGGCATCCGCGTGCGCGAGTACCCGCTGACGCTCGACAAATATCTCGACAAGCTGCCAGCGATTGCCTGAGCGCAGCGGCGCGGTGTGAACCGGGTCAGCGCGCTTGTATGGCGTGGTTGGCCCCGGTGCTGACCACCCGTTTCAGCCTCTCGCACAGCCATGCGAGGCCGCGATCCATAGCGCGGGCGCTGTGAAACTGCATCATCTCGCGCATTAGCGGGAGGGGCACCGGCGGCTCCTGAATGACCAGATTCAGTTGCGGGGCGAGTTCGCGCGCCAGCCGTTCGTGCATCAGCGCGAGACGCGTGGTGCCCGGCAGGATCCACGGCACCTGCGAGAATGCGGCACAGACGATCTCAACCCGCCGCTGCTCGCCCTGCCCGCGCAGATAATTGTCGATGAAGGTGCCGTCGCGCGACACGCTGGTCGCGACATGGCCGCTGGCGAAATAGGTCTCCGCGTCCAGCGGGCGCTGCATCGCCGGGTTGCTCGCGCACCCGACCACGACATGCCGCTCCTCGAACAGCAGTTCGCGGGGATGATCGGGGCTCAGAAACTGTTCGGGCGAGATCAGCAGGTCGATTTCGCCATCGTCGAGCAGTTCGAGAATGTCCGATCGCGGCAGCGTGATCTCGATCCGGATATGCGGCGCTTCCTTGTGCAGCATCCGCAGCGCCGGGCCGAGCAGCACGGTGGTGATGTAATCCGACGCGACGATGCGGAACGTGCGTTGCGACTGGGCGGGATCGAAGCGCATCCCACTCGCCAGGATCGCACGCATGTTGAGCAGCGCAGCGGACACGTCGGGCGCGAGCGACAGCGCCGCAGCGGTCGGCACCATCCGCTTGCCATGCTGGACCAGAATGTCATCGGCGAAGGATTCACGCAGCCGCTTCAACGCCGCGCTCATCGCCGATTGGGTGAGGTTGAGTCGCTCCGCCGCGCGGGTGACGCTCCGCTCTTCAATCAGGACATCGAACGCAATCAACAGGTTGAGGTCGAAATGATCGAGGCGCATGCATCAATTCCATTTGTGAATTTTCGCCAGAACCAATCGATATGCTGAGTCATGCCGCTTGGCTACGCATTCCGAGGGCGAACCGATCGCCGCCAGCGCGGTCACCGGCGACGCTCGGTTCAATTTCGCAAGTATGATGCTTGCACATCCATGAAATAATGCCATCACGGCCGCTCAATCAGGGAGACGGTGGATGATCGCGACGACGCATGTGGGCAGCCTTCCGCGCGGTGACGAACTGACCCCGCTGCTGCTCGCCCGCGACAAGGGTGAGCCCTATGATGCGGCGCTGTTCGACACGCGCGTTCAGGCGGCGGTCGATGCCGCGGTGGCGCAGCAGGTCGCGTGCGGGGTCAGCATCGTCAGCGACGGTGAATTGGGGAAGGTCGGCTATTCGACTTATATGATCGAACGGCTCGAGGGGTTTGGCGGGCATATCGACCGCCGCCCCGCCGCCGATCTCGCCGCCCACCCCGACCTTTCCCGCAAGCTGTCGGCGATCATGGGGTCGCAGGAATTTACCCGCGCATCGTGCATCGGCCCGGTGCGGCTGCGCACGCTCGACCCGCTGCACGACGATATCCGCCGCTTCCGCCACGCGCTCGACCAGGCTGGCGGTGGCGTGCGCGGGTTCATGAACGCGGCCTCGCCCGGCCTGATCACCGCATTTCAGGTCAACCGCCATTACCCCTCGCACGAGGCGTATCTCGCCGATCTGGTCGATGCGATGCGCCCGGAATATGAGGCGATTATCGCCGCCGGGTTCGACCTTCAGCTCGATTGCCCCGACCTTGCCATGTCGCGGCACACCGGATTTCAGGACCAGAGCGACGCCGAATTTCTGGCGACCGCCGCCGCCAATGTCGAAGCGCTCAACGCCGCCACCGCGAACATTCCCGCCGACCGGATGCGGATGCATGTCTGCTGGGGCAATTATGAAGGGCCGCATGATTGCGACATCGCGCTCGACAAGGTGATCGATATCGTCCTCGCCGCACGCCCGGCAACGGTCCTGTTCGAGGCGGCGAACCCGCGTCACGAGCATGAATGGACCGTATGGCGCGACGCAGCGCTGCCCGACGACAAAAAGCTCGCGCCGGGGCTGATCGACACCTGTTCCAACTATGTCGAGCATCCCGAGCTGATCGCCCAGCGGATCGAGCGTTACGCGCGGATCGTCGGCAAGGACCGGGTGATCGCCAGCACCGATTGCGGCTTCGGCACCTTTGCCGGCTATGGCAAGATCGATCCGGATGTGACGTGGAAGAAGCTGCGCGCGCTGCGTGAGGGCGCGGATCTGGCGGACGCGCGGCTGTGAGTCCGGACGCCGCCCGCGCGATCGAGGCGGACTGCGCCAAGCTGGTCGCACGCTACGCCAATCTCAACGATGCCGCGCGCTGGGCGGAGCTGGCCGACCTTTATGCCGAGGATGGCCGGATGAGCCGTCCGACCGCCCCGGATGACTGGATCGCAGGGCGTGCGGCAATCCTGGCGGCGTTCCTCGCCCGCCCTGCGCGCACGACGCGGCATATCTGCTCCAATGTCGTGATCGACGTGATCGATGCGGAGCACGCGGTCGGCGAATCCGCGATGCTGCTGTTCTCCGGCGACCGCCCACCCAAGGTCGGCAGCTTCCACGACCGCTTCATCCGCACCGATGCCGGATGGCGATTTGCCGAGCGCCGGGGTAGTCTGATCTTCTGAACAACGGAAGCCGAATGACCAAACCCACCCAGCCGACGGTCAAGTCCGCGATGCGGACGCTCGACATCATCGAATATGTCGTCGGCAATCCTTCAGGCGTGGCGGCGCAGGACATTGCCGCCGCGCTGCAGATCCCGGTCAGCAGCCTGTCCTATCTGCTCGCGACGCTGTGCGAGCGGACCTATCTGCGGCGCGAGGGTCGCCGCTACCTTGCCGGGGCGGGGCTGGACCGGCTGCGCATGCCCGCCAGCGCAATGTCGATCGAGGACCGCGTGGCGCCGCAGGTGCGCGCGCTGCGCCGGTCGCTCAACGAAACCACGTCCTTCTTCACCGCGACCGATTGGGAGATCGAGGCGCGCGTGACCGAGACCGCCGAACAGGCGCTGCGCTATTCGGTCAGCGTCGGCGCGCGCACGCCGATGCACTGCATGGCCGCGGGCAAGGCGATCCTGTCGAGCTTCGACGAGGCGACGCTGGCGCGCTATTTCGCGCAAGCCGACCGCCCCCTCTTCACCCCCCGCACCGTCGCCGACGAAGCGACGTTGCGCGCTCAGGTCGCGGAGGTGCGCGACACCGGCTTCGCGCTGACCGACGAGGAATATACGCTGGGCGTCTGCGGCATTGCCCGCGTGGTGCGGATCGATGGCGTCGCCGTGGGCGCGCTCGCGGTGGCGCTGCCCAAGCTGCGCCATACTGCGGAGGCGCGCACACAGATCATGGAACGCCTAACCGCCGCCTGCGCCGCGATCGACGCAGGGGCGTAGCCGGGCAGACCACTGGGCCTGCCCGGCACAATCATCACCCGCGCGTGCGCCAGCCCTCGGCATAGGAATCGCGCGCGACTTCCGAATAGGGCGCGGGGGCGACGGTCGCCTTGATCTCGACCTGCACGTGCCGCTCGACGGTCGGCTTGCGCGTGCCGCCATCGGGCTCGCCCCAGACAAACGTCACTTCGGTACCCGGCTCGGCGACGTC
Source organism: Sphingomonas sp. R647 (assembly GCF_020177055.1). Classification (GTDB taxonomy): domain Bacteria; phylum Pseudomonadota; class Alphaproteobacteria; order Sphingomonadales; family Sphingomonadaceae; genus Sphingomonas. Next base: position 138,086 of record NZ_JAIQXT010000003.1, on the reverse strand, counting down.
CGCGTCGACCATCGCCAGCGTCAGGAAGCGGCCTTCATTGGCGGTGTAGCCGATCCAGGTCGAGATGCCGACCGGGCGGCCATCCTTGAGCACCGCGTCATAAGGGTGCATCGCATAGACCGCGCTCGGGAAGTCTAGGAACTTCGCGCGATCGCCCTTTTGCAGCATCGAGCTCATCACGCGCAGCATATCCTGCGTATCGAGCGCCAGCGTCACCTTGCGGCGATGCGGCTGATCCTTCATCCGCTCAAGCGCCTCGCGACCGATGAAATCATGGTCGAACTTGACCATGTGCCCATATCCCAGGTCCCACGGCGTCAGATAGTAATCCTCGATCTTCTCCGACACGAAGCTGCCGCCGACCGACGCCCCCGCCTCATAGGATTTGGCCGACAGCCAGGCACGATAGTCGGCGAGCGAGTCGCCGGTGTAGATCGCGGGCAGCGGCGAGGGGATCCAGCCCGATTCCAGCGTGTTCGACGCATAGGTCCGCCCGCCGCATAGCGTGAGGCCAAAATCCTTGCCCGCTTCGATCAGCGCGTTGCGGACCGCGTCATAATCCTTCCACGGACCGAACAGCTCATAGCCCGGCTGGCCGACCATGCCGTGACGCAGCGCGCGCACTTCGACGCCGGCGATCTCGACCGGGGCCATGTGGAAGAATTTGAGCTCGGGCGGGGTCGTCCCCATCGCCTTTTCGAGCACCGCCATCGCGTTTGGGCCCTGAAGCTGGAAGCGATAGTTGCGGCGATTGTCCTTGTCGGCGCGCGCGGCGGTGCGCTCGTCGCGCTCGACCTTCACGTCCCACTTGCCCGATGCGGCATGGAATTCGACCCACTCGATCGACGGCGCGCGGCCGACCAGCTCGAACGTGTTCTCTTCAAGATAGAACAGGATCACGTCGCCGATGACATAGCCATCGGGGGTGACCGGCGCGAACTGCTTGGCGCGGTTCGGCACGAAGCCCTTGAAGCTGTTCGGCGCGAGATAGTGCAGCATCTCGAACGCGTCCGGCCCAGTCACGAGCAGGTCGACCATGTGGAAGCTCTGGTTGAACAGCACGGCAGCGTTCGCCCACGACAGCTGTTCGTCGCGCCAGTTGGAATATTCCGCCGGAACGCCCGGATAGGCATTAGGGCCAACCTGCTGGTTGCGCAGGAAGTCGACGATATTGGCCTGTTCGTCGAGCAGGTTCTGAAGCGTCTTGTCGGTCATGGTCGTGCCTCTCCTAAGGTCAGGTTGTGAGGGGCGTGGCGGGGACGCGTGCGTCCAGCCATTCCCGGATCAGGGTGTTGAAATCTTCGGGCTTCTCGGCCGGTGCCATATGGCCGGCACCGGGAATGATATGGAGCGCGGCGCCCGCGATCCGCGCAGCGATCGCCTGATGCTGGGCGACGCTGGACCATTGATCCTCGGCACCGACCACCACCGACACAGGACAGGCCAGCGCCCGGAGTACTGCGTCGGTATCGGGGCGGCGCAACAGCGCCTGAGTCTGCGCCTCGAACACCGCTTGCCCTGCGCGCAGGCACATCGCCCGTAGCGCCTCCATCAGCGTCGCATCGGCGCGCGCAGCGTCACCGACCATCGGCGGCAGCCACGCATCGACCAGCCGGTCGAACCCCTCGCGGCGGCCAAGGTCTCGCAGCGCATGGCGGCTGTCTGCCTCGCCCTCGCGCACCCCATGCACGCCGGTGTCGGCGATCATCAGCCGGGTGACGCGATCGGGTGCGCGGGCGACGACCTCCAGCGCGACCCGCGCGCCCATCGAATGCCCGATCAGCGCGAAGCGGCCCGGCACTGAGGCAAGGACATGCTCCGCCATCGCCCCGATCGTGTCCGCACCGGCATAGTGATCATCGATCGCGCGCGCATGCGGGAACGCCGCCAGCGTCGCCGCGAACATGCCCGCGTCGCACATCAATCCCGGCAGGATCAGCAGGTCTTCGCGCAAGTCCGTTTCAATCCGCATACGTGAATTATTCGTCTATGCGAATTTGAGTCCGCGCGCTAGACGGCAAATGCCCGCAAACATCGCAGGGCGAAGCTCCACTCAGGACGAGGAATCCGGTGCCCCCTCCCCTCATCCACCCCAACTGGTCCCGCCCCGCCACTTCGGCGATCGACGGCTATTCGATCGAGATCACCGCCAAGGATGCCGATGCCCTGCGCACAGTCGCGCCGCGCATCCCGCCGGCAACGCCGATCGCCATCGCCTTCCTGCCCGGCGAGACCCTCGACGCACGGGTGCGCGCCGCGCAGACGATCCGCGCGCTGGGGTTTGAGCCGATGCCGCATTTCTCCGCGCGGCGGATCGGGTCGGGCGCAGAGTTCGAGGATTATCTGGCCGCCGTGGTCGAACAGGCCGGGGTGCAACGCTGCTTCGTCGTCGCGGGCGATCCGTCCACGCCCGCCGGGCCGTTTGCGGACAGCGCGTCGCTGATCGCAACCGGGACATTCGAGCGCAGCGGCATCCGCGCGATCGGCGTCGGCGGCCATCCCGATGGCCATCCCAACATGACGCAGGCCGAGTGTTTCGCGGTGCTCGACGGCAAATGCCATGAGATTGCGCGACGCGGCATGGCCCCGCTGATCGTCACGCAGTTCGGCTTCGACGCCGATGCCGTGGTCCGCTGGCTCAGCGAGTTGCGCCGCCGGGGGATCGACGCGCCGGTGCGGCTCGGCGTGCCGGGACCGGCCGGGATCAAGACGCTGATGCGCTTTGCCGCGCTGTGTGGCGTCGGGGCATCGACCGCCGTGCTGCGCAAATATGGGCTGTCGCTCGGCAATCTGATCGGAAGCGCTGGCCCCGATCGCTTCGTCGCAATATTGGAAGCCGCGCTGACGCCCGACCATGGGCCGGTGCGACTGCATTTCTACCCCTTTGGCGGGCTCGCGCGCACGCTCGACTGGATCGACGGCTATGCGCGAGCGACAGGACTGGACCCGAGCGCATGACCGAGACCTGCACCATCACGCTCCACTGCACCGACCGCCAAGGCATCGTCGCGGCAGTGGCCGGGTTCCTCACCCAGTCGGGCTGCAACATCGTCGAATCGCAGCAATATAATGACGCGATCACCGGCGGCTTCTTCATGCGCACTGTGTTCGACGCGCCAGCGGGCGAGGTCGCCGCGATCGAGGGCAGCTTTGCCGACCTTGCCGCCGACTGGGGCATGGAGTGGAACTTCCGCGTCAATTCGCGCCCGACCCGCGTGCTGTTGCTGGTTTCCAAATTCGACCATTGCCTCGGCGATCTGCTCTATCGCCAACGCATCGGCGAGCTGACGATGGATGTCGTCGGCATCGTCTCGAACCATCCGCGCAGCGCACTCGCGACGTCGATGATCGGCGACATCCCCTATCACCACCTCCCGATCACGCCCGACACCAAGCCGGCGCAGGAGGCGCAGATCAAGGCGATCGTCGAGGAAACCGGCGCAGAGCTGATCGTGCTCGCGCGTTACATGCAGATCCTGTCCGACGATCTGTCCGCATTCCTGTCCGGGCGCTGCATCAACATCCACCACAGCTTCCTGCCCGGCTTCAAGGGCGCCAAGCCCTATCACCAGGCGTATCAGCGCGGGGTCAAGATGATCGGCGCCACCGCGCATTATGTCACCGAAGACCTCGATGAAGGCCCGATCATCCATCAGGACGTCGAAGCCATCTCGCACGCCGACACGCCCGACGATCTGGTGCGCAAGGGCCGCGACATCGAACGCCGCGTGCTGGCGACTGCAGTCCGGTACCATCTCGAGGACCGCGTTCTGCTCAACGGCGCACGGACGGTGGTGTTCAAGGCGTAATCAGCCCGGAGGCCAGCTAGCCTCAGGTTGAAACCCGGCTATGCTCGCCGTCCTATGACGACGAGTTGCAGCAGACGGGGCCCGATCGCGGTCAATCCGACGGGACCGGCCAGCGCGCCGACCGGCGCGGGTCCGCGATGAGCCTCGGCGTATCCTCCTTCTTCGCGCTGGCGCTCGTGCTGCTGATGTTCGCGGTGGCAGCGTTCGTCGAACGCAAGCCCGATGGCATCGATCGCCCCCGACTGCGACGCCATGCCTATACGCTGGCGCTGGGGGTCTATTGCACCAGTTGGACCTTTTACGGCGCGGTCGGCAGCGCGGTGCGCGATGGGTGGAGCTATCTGCCGATCTATGCCGCGCCGATCCTGTTGCTGCTCGCTGCGCCGCGCCTGTTGCGCCGACTTGCCGATGCCGTGGCGGAAGAGCGCGCGACGACGGTTTCCGACTTTATCGCGGCGCGGTTCGGCCACGACATCGTGGTCGCGCGGCTGGTGACGATGATCGCGCTGTGCGGCACGATCCCTTACATCGCGCTGCAGCTGCGCTCGATCGGCGCCGCGCTGTCGATCGTGTCGGGCGCGGATGTCAGTACCCAGACGATGCTGATCGCCGCCCCGGTGCTGGCGGTGTTCGCCGCGCTGTTCGGCGCGCGCAAGTTCGAGCTGGCCGGGCGCAGCGAGGGGCTGCTCTACGCAATCGCGCTGGAATCGGTGATCAAGCTGATCGCGCTGGTGCTGGTCGCGGGCATCGCGGTCGCGGTCATCGTCAACGCCGATGCGGCGTCGCTCAATCGCGGCCTTGAAGGGTTCCAGCAGAGTTTCCGCGCCGATCGCATCTCGCTGGAGGTCGCGGTCATCTTCCTGATCGCGATGCCCGCAATCCTCGTCCTGCCACGCCAATTCTATATGGGCCTGGTCGAGGCGCGCCGGCCCGACGATTTCGTCCGCGCCCGCTTCGGGTTCGCTTCCTATCTCGCGATCATGGCGCTGGTCGTCGTGCCGATCGCACTGGCCGGAATCATCCTGCTCGACCCCGGCATCTCCGCCGATCTCTTCGTGCTGGAGCTGCCCGCCGCGCGCGGTCAGGCGCTGATCCTGACGGCGGCGTTGCTGGGCGGCGTGAGTGCAGCCGCGTCGATGGCGATCGTCGATTCGACCGCGCTGGCGACGATGGTGTCGAACGACCTGCTGTTTCCGACCTTGATCCGCCGCCGCGGCCTCGATTCCGCCGGGGAGTCCGGCGCGATGGGCCAGCGGATGCTGTCGCTGCGCCGCCTTACCATCCTTGCGATCATGGCGCTCGGCCTCGGCTGGGCGCTGCTCGTATCGTCGCAGGATTCGCTCGCGTCGATCGGCCTGATCGCCTTTGCGGCGATGGCGCAGTTCGTGCCGCACCTGCTGCTCGCCGCGACCGGCAAGGGCCGCGATCCGCTGGCGGCCCGCGCGAGCCTGACCATCGGCTTCCTGCTGTGGCTCTATACGCTGGCGTTGCCCCCGGTCCTGCCCGCCAGCTGGATCGCCGCGCTGTCGGGCGGGCCGGCCGACCCGGTCAATCTGCTCGGCATTGGCGCCGCCTCCCCGCTCACCCATGGCGTGATCTGGAGCATCGGCGCCAATCTGATCGTGTTTGCCGCGATCGCGGCGCGCGGGATCGGCGCGCCGCAGCTGCCGCGTCTGTTCGGCGCCGAGCGATCGATCAGCAACCAGCGCGACCTCGTCCTGCTGACCGGCAGCTTCGTCGGGCATGAGCGCGCCGAACGCGCGTTCGAGGACGTCGATCCGCTCGCGCCGGTGGATCGCCGCACCGCCAGCCGTGCGCGCGCGCTGATCGCGCAGGTCGTCGGATCGTCCTCCGCCCGCGCGCTGGTCGCGTCCGCACTCGCCGGAAACCGGCTCAGCCTGCAGGATGTCGCCCGCCTGCTGGATGAGGGCGGCGCGAGCCTGCAATTTTCCCGCAAGCTGCTCGCATCGACGTTCGAGAATATCGATTCAGGGATCAGCGTCGTTGACGCCGAACTGAACCTCGTAGCGTGGAACAGCCGCTATCTGGAGCTGTTCGACTATCCGCCGGAGCTGGTTCATGTCGGTGCCCCGATCGCCGACCTGATCCGCCACAATGCCCGGCACGGCGATTTCGGACCCGGCGAGATCGAATATCATGTCGAAAAGCGCCTTGGCCATTTGCGCTATGGCCAGCCGCACAGCTTCGAGCGGCGCCGCCACGATGGCAAGACGATCAAGACTGTCGGCGGGCCGATGCCCGGCGGCGGCTATGTCATGTCGTTCACCGACATCAGCGAGGAAGCGCGGATGCGCGCCGAGCTGCGCACCACGCTGGAAGAACTGGAGCGCCGGGTCGAGCAACGCACGAGCGAACTGAGCGAAGTCAACCGCCGCCTCGCGCTGGCCGACCGCGACAAGACGCGCTTCCTGGCAGCAGCCAGCCACGATCTGCTGCAACCGCTCCACGCCGCGCGCCTGTTCACCGGCGCGCTCGCCCGCGATGCCGCACCCACCCAACAGACGCTGGTCGCACAGGTCGAAAATTCGCTCGTCGCGGCGGAGGATCTGCTGCGCTCGCTGCTCGACATCAGCCGGCTGGATGCGGGCGGCGTGACGCCGGAGCCGGTCGCGATCGCGCTTGCACCGTTCCTCGCCGATCTGGTCGACAGTTTCCGACCGACCGCCGCAGCGCAGGGCCTGAAGCTGCGCGCTACCGCGCTGCGCGGCACCGTCCAGTGCGATGCCGGGCTGCTCCGTTCGGTGCTGCAGAACATCATCGCCAACGCGCTGCGCTACACGCAGGCGGGCGGCGTCGTGGTGGGAGTCCGGCGACGCGGCAGCCACTGGCGCATCGATGTCGCCGATAGCGGCGTGGGAATCGACGCCGCGCAGATCCCGCTGATCTTCAATGAATTCGCCCGATTGGGCGCGGTGGAGGTCGAGGGGCTCGGGCTCGGCCTGGCGCTGGTGCGGCGGATCGTCCCGCTGCTCGGCGGCGACATTGCGGTCCGCTCGCAGCCGGGACGCGGCAGCTGCTTCAGCCTGACCCTGCCCGCGCAAGACGCCGCCCCTGACGCGCCCGCCCAGCCGGCTCCCATGACGCAGGGAGTTGAGCGCGCGCTCACGGTTCTGGTCGTCGATGACGATGCGCGGATCGTCACGGCGAGCCTCGCGTTGCTCGACGCGCTCGGCCATCGCGGCGTCGGCGCAGAGACGATCGGCGACGCCCTGCACCATGTCGACCGGATCGATGCGGCGCTGGTCGATTATCAACTCGCGGGCGGAGAAACCGGCGTGACGCTGATCGCCCGGCTGCGCGCCGCGCGAGCAGACCTGCCAATCCTGCTGGTCACGGCAGAGACGACGCCGGAGGTGCGCGCACAGGCCGGAGCGCTGGGGGTCGAGATGCTCACCAAACCGGCCACGCCCGCCGCGATCGATGCCTTCCTGCGCCGCGCTTCAGCCCTGCGAGTCGATCCCCAGTGACCGCGCGACCAGCGCCGCCTGGGTGCGCGTGCGCACATCCAGCTTGCGCATGATCGCGGTCATGTGAACCTTCACCGTCGCCTCGCTGATGTCGAGGCGGTGCGCGATCTGTTTGTTCAACTGTCCGTCGAGCACAGCAAGCAGCACCTTGAGCTGCATCGGCGTGAAGCCCGCGACGGTCTTGCGCACCTGATCCATCGGCTGGTCGGCCGGCGGCTGCTCCAGCGGCGCATCATGGTTGAGCGCGCGCGCAATCGCCTGTTCGATCGTGCCGAGGTCGCAGCCCTTGTGCAGGAACCCGACCGCGCCGAACGCCCGCGCCTCGGCCGCTGCCTCCGTACCTGCGCTGGAGACGACCAGGATCGGTACCTTGGGGCATTCGGCGTGCAGCAAGGCGATCCCGGAATAGCCGACCGCGCCGGGCATCTTGAGGTCGAGCAGGATCAGCCGCAAATCCTGCGCCGATGCGGCGGCGGCAGCGGCGGTCGCCAGCGTGCCGGCCTCGATCATGCGCGCACCCGGGATGATCCGCTCAACCGCCAGCCGCAGCGCCTGACGGAACAGCGGATGATCGTCCGCGATAAGAACCGACCCGCTCAAGCCGCGCGCTTCCGGCCCGTCGCGCGGGCTTCCGGCTTTGAAAATACCGGCTGCGCCGCTGGCGTCATGCGTCCCTCCGTCCCCATCGACCCGATCGACGATCCATACTCTACCGAATCGCCGGAGTCATGCTGAACGGGGATGAGATCGCGGCAGGTCATGCACTTACGACTATGGTCGCAATCGCGCGGGAATGTAAGTTGTCCTACAATCCAGCTTGCCTCATGTCGCCAGCGACGCATAGAAGGCGCATCGATCGGGAGGGCGAACAGGCCAATGGCTCAGATGGATCACGGACGGATCGCCAGCGCGATGATCGCCCCGCGCACCTGCCCGCCCCAATCGCCCGAACCGCATTCAACAGATTGAACGAACAGGCGACGTGCCGCGGGTCGCAAAACCATAATCGCGGATGACACCGGTATCAGATCGGCTCAGACACTTAGGGGAGTGACAGCATGAAGAAATTGGCTCTTGCGATCAGGGTCGCGGCGCTCGGTTCAACCGCGCTGATGCCGACGGCCTATGCGCAACAGACCGAAGCCACGCCTGCCGACGAACCCGAGCAGGAAGAGGAAGTGGTCGTCACCGGCATCCGGGCGTCGCTCGAAAACGCGCTCGATATCCGCCGCAAGGCCGACGTGATCCTCGATGGCATTTCCGCCGACGATATCGGCAGCACCCCCGACCTCAACCTCGGCGAAGCGCTGCAGCGCATTCCCGGCGTCCAGATCAACCGCTCCGCCGACCGGCGCGACGCGTCGATCAGCGTGCGCGGCCTGCCCAGCCAGTACACCAAGACCACGGTGATGGGGCAGAGCATCGCGACGCCGACCTTCGGTACGCGCGGCAATGGCAATCCGTTCGGCATCTTCGACGCGGCGATCTTCAGCGGCGCGGACGTGATCAAGTCGTTCACCGCCGAAATTCCGGCGGGCGGTCTTGCCTCGAACGTCGACCTGCGCCTGCGCTCCGCCTTGTCGCGCAAGGAGGGGTTCGTCGCCCGCGCCGAGCTGCAATATGAAGAGACGACCGAGGACGCCAACCCCGGTTACTTCCTGTCGGCAGTCAAGCGCATCACGCCCAATTTCGGGGTGTACGCCACCGGCTCCTACGCGAGGCAGAGCTTTCGCCGCGATACGATCCGGGTCAATTCCTACACCTCGTTCACTCAGGCGCGTCTCAATCAGCTCGCGCTGACCAATCCCGCCTTCGCAATCCCCGCGACCGACGCCAGCGGCGTGGCGAACGACGTCGTGTTCCCGTCGGAAGTGCGCCAGATTTCGCAGACCAACCAGGGCTATCGCCTGTCGGGCGGCGCGGGCATGGAGTGGGAGATTTCCGACACGCTGAAGGCGCGCGTCGACGGTATCTACACCCGCCGCGACCTGTCCGACGCCAATCTCGACCTGCTGATCGCCTTCCCGCAGGACGCGACCGGCATCGTCACCCCGCTATCGGCCCCGGTCGCGCTCGGCACGTTCGATCGCGGCTCCAACGGGTCGCTCGAGAATGTCTATGTCGTCAACAACATCGCCGCGAGCGACTTTGCGATCCCGATCGGCAACCGCAACTTCCCCTCGATCGACCAGAGCTGGGCGATCTACCCGCAGGTCAATTTCCGCAACGATGACTGGGCGGTCGATTTCGTCGGCACCTGGTCAAAGGCGGTCGGCGACAAGCGCGAGTTCCTGTACGAACAGCGCATCCAGCCCAATACCGGCCGCGCCGACGTCAATGGCGACGGGATCGATGATGCGGGCAACGGAGCCTATGCGATCATCAACACCGGGCTCGGCAATTACGGCGACTTCCTGTTCGACTTGACCGTGCCGAGCGCCCTGCTCAATGTCGGTAACGGCACCTATGCGGTCAGCGCCGGCAATGCGATCCAGGCGCGCAACTCGACCCGCCCGCAGAACGTCGTGTTCACCGCGAGTGGCAATGGCGTGCGGGTGCAGCGCGACATGCTCGCTGCCGACTTCAAGGTCGAGCGCTTCGTCGAGTTCGGCCCGTTCACCAGCGTGAAGGTCGGCGCCTATTATCAGCAGGAGACTGCGGACCAGACGTTCCAGGAAAACGCCAATATCGGCACGCAGCTCAACAACCTGACCAACAACATCTTCCGCCTGAACGACGCCGTCACCTCGGGCGGCACCTTCTTCGGCGGCGGTGCGCCGGGGGCCGAGTTCGGCAATTTCTACTCGCTCAACATCCGCAACATCGAAGCGGCGATCTACCCGGTCATCAGCACGGTCCCGCCGGGCGTCACCTTCTCGCCGACCGCGGCCCAGCTGGCCGCATTCTTCCCCGAACTGACCCCGGCCGCGCGCAGCCGGGTCACCTATGCCAACATCCTCGCGCTCGCCCCGCGCAACTCGCTGACCGGGTTCATCCAGCGCTTCCCGCTCAACCGGGTCGAGGGGCAGAACTTCAACTCAACACGCGACAATCTTGAACTGTTCGCGATGACCAAGTTCGATCTGGAGCAGTGGAAGGGGCTGCCGGTGCGCGGCAATATCGGCATGCGCTATGTCCGATCGAACCTGTCGGGCGTGACCCGCGATCAGGCGCTCGATTTCTACACCGCGCTCGGCTTTACCCAGGCCGATTTCCGGCCGGGCTATTTCCTCCAGCCCGAACCCGCGACGGGCAAGTACAGCGCGTGGCTGCCCTCGGCCAACCTCGTCTATGAAATCACGCCCAAGCTGGTGGCGCGCGCGGCCTATTACGAGACGTTCGAGGCGTTCGATCTGGTCGAATTCAGCCCGGCGCCGACCCGCATCCTCGAGGACGTCGATCCCGAGGCCGGCGACACGGTCAGCGCAGTGCGGATCGACGTCAACCGCTTCGGGCTTCAGCCGCGCAGCTCGCGTGCGTTCGACCTCGGCGTGTCGTGGTACAACCGCCCGGGCAGCGTGATCGCGCTTGGCTATTTCAACAAGCGCGTGACCAACGACATCCTCACCCTCAACAATTTCTGCCCTGCCGGACAGAGCTTCACGATCGAGGGGCAGACCTTCGGTCCGCTGTTCATCGACGGATCGGGCCGGTGCCGGATCAATCAGGGCAACCCGATCGAAACCGCGAACCAGCGCATCACGATCAACCAGATCGTGAACAACCCCGACGCGATCACCGTCAATGGCCTGGAATTCCAGATCCAGCAGCGCTTCGACTTCCTGCCCGGCTTCCTCGCCAACACCGGCGGCGTGTTCAACTATACCCGCGTCCGCTCGGGCGGCGCCAATGGCACCAAACTCTACAATGTCGCCAACGATACCTATAACATCATCGGCTATTATGAGGATCGGGTCGTCCAGCTGCGCATGGCGTACAACCATGCCTCGGAGATCGAACTGGCGGGCGGGTCGACCTTCACCGGCAGTGCCAGCCGCGTGCGGCCGCGCGGACAGCTCGACTTTTCGGGCGCGCTCAAGCCGAGCAAATGGCTCGAACTGCGGCTGGAAGTGTACAACATCACCAATTCGCGGCGCGAGGAATATGAAGGCGACCCGCGCCTCAACCGCGTCGCCGATTTCGACGGCCGCACGGGTGCGCTCAGCGTGACGGTGAAGTTCTGATGCGGGGGGCGATCCGCGCGGTTCTGGCCGGGGGGCTGCTGCTTGCGACACTCCCCGCTGCCCACGCCGCGACCCCGGCACTGGCGCAGTGCAAGGGCACGGAAGGCTATCTCGCCAGCGGGCAGCGCACCTTTCTATGGCGTCCCGAATGGCTGGCGGCCCAGCGCGCCGCGGTCGCCAACGACGCGGCATTGCGCCAGCGGCTAATCCGGGGCGCAGACGCGGCGCTGCGCCGTGGTCCGTACAGCGTCACCGACAAGCCGCGTGCAGCGGGCAGCGGTGACAAGCGCGATTATCTGTCGATCGGCCCCTATTGGTGGCCCGACGCGTCGAAGCCCGACGGCGAACCCTATCGCCGCCGCGACGGCGAGGTGAACCCGGAGCGCAATGGCGACCGGTTCGACGTCCAGCGGCTCGGCGCGTTCAGCCGCGACGTCGAAACGCTCGCGCTGGCGTGGCACGCGACCGGCGACGCGCGCTATGCCGAACATGCCGCCAAGCTGCTGCGCGCCTGGTTCGTCACCCCCGCAACGCGGATGAACCCCAATCTCGACTATGCGCAGGCGGTGCCGGGCGTCTCGGCCGGGCGTCCGGACGGGATCGTCGAAGCGACGCGCCTCGTTCCGGTGGTCGAGGCGATCGGCGTGCTCGGCACCAGCAAGGCAATCACCGCGGAGGACCAGCGCGCGATCGAAGGCTGGTTCGGCGACTTCGCCACTTGGCTGGCGACCAGCCCCAATGGCAAGGGGCAGCGCGCGGCGAAGAACAATCACGGCGTCTATTACGACATGCTGCTCGGCCAGTTCGCGCTGTTCGCGCGGATGGAGAGCGTGACCCAGCGGCTGGCGCAGGATTTCCTGACCCGCCGCCTCGGCCCCCAGATCGACGCCGCCGGTACCCTGCCCGCCGAAACCGCCCGGACGCGCAGCTGGCATTACTCCGCCTTCGCACTGCGCGCCGGGGTGCAGATGGCGATGCTGGGTGAATGCGTCGGCGTCGACCTGTGGCAGGGCGATGCGAAGGCGAATCCTTTGCGGCGAGGGGTGGACTATATTGCCGGCTATCGCGCGCGGCTCGACGCCTGGCCGTTCAAGGATATCGACCTTGCCGATCCCGGCCGCCGCGCGCGGGCGCTGGCGGAGAGCGATACGATGCTGACCCTCGCGACCTGGGGCTTCCGCGATCCGCGCCTCGCCCCGCCAGAGGTGCCAGCGGCCGATTCCGGCTGGCTGATCCCCTATCCGCGCTGAACGAACGAGAGTGACGATGACCCGAACCGCCCTGATCGCACTCGCGCTGACCACCACGCCGGCGCTGGCCGGGCCGCTCACCGTCGCGCCGCATCTTTCGAGCCATATGGTGCTGCAACAGGGCAAGCCCGCGCAGTTCCGGGGCGGTGGCGCACAGGCGGGGGAGGAGGTCAGCGTCAGCTTTGGCACCGCCACCGCGCGCGCACGCGCCGACGCACAGGGCGACTGGCAAGTCACCCTGCCCGCCCTACCGCGCGGCCTGAGCGGGGCAGTCACGATCCGCGCGGCGAGCGGCGGGTCGCTGCAGCTGGACGATGTCGTCACCGGCGATGTTTGGCTGTGCTCGGGCCAGTCGAACATGGACCTGCCGGTATCGGGCAGCGCAAACCCCGACCGCACCGCGCGTGAGAGTGCGGGGCTGCCGATCCGGTTGCTCAAGCTCAAGCGCACCGCCGAGGCAAAGCCCATCCGCGATATCGTGCCGGAACTCGCCTGGTCGCGCGCCGCGCCCGACAATCTCGGCGGCTTTTCCGCCGCCTGCTGGCACATGGCGCGCGAAATCCTGCGCCACGATCCAAAGACCCCGCTCGGCCTGATCCACGCCGCCTGGGGCGGATCGACAATCGAGGACTGGATGTCGCCCACAGCTTTGCGCACCGCCGGGGCATCGCCCGAGCAACTCACGTGGCTCGACCGCTATGCCACGGACCCGGCGGCGGCGCTTGCTGCCGCAGTGGACGCGACCGATCGCTGGGCCGAACAGGTCGATCCCGGCTCGACCGGAGCCGCATGGGCCGCGCCGGGCCTGGATGACAGCGGCTGGGAGCAGATCGCGGTGCCCGGCCAGTGGGAGCGGTCGGGCATCGATGGCCTTGGCGGCTATGACGGGATCATGTGGTTCCGCACCCGCATCGCGCTGACGGCGGGCGACCTTGGCGATGGCAAGGACGTCATGCTCCAGCTCGGCCGGATCGACGAGCGCGATCGGGTATGGATCAACGGCGTGCCGGTGGGCGCGCAACTCGTCGCCGCCGAACAGCGCAGCTATCGCATCCCGGCTGGCGTCCTGCGCGCGGGTGACAACAGCATCGCCGTGCGGGTGATCGACGAAATGGGCGGCGGCGGGTTCAGCAGCCCGGCCGACGCGCTCGCGCTGGTGCTGCCGGGCGGCACCCGCAAGCCGCTGGCCGGTTCGTGGCGCTATCGCCGTGGTACCGCCGACAGCGCGTGGAAGGCAGCGCCGCCCGCGGTCCCGTGGAGCATGCCGCGCGGCCTGACGATGGCGTGGAACGGCATGATCGCGCCGCTCGCGGGCACCGGACTGCGCGGCGTCGCCTGGTATCAGGGTGAATCGAACTCAAGCCGGGCGGCAGCCTATGCCGGCGCGTTGCGGGCGTGGCGGTCATCATGGCGCGCACATTTCGCCGATCCCGCGCTGCCGGTGGTGGTCGTCCAGCTGCCCGGCTATGGCCCGCGCAGCATCCGCCCCGTCGATGCCCCATGGGCGCAGCTGCGGGAGGCACAGCGCATCGTCGCCAACGAAGACCCCGGCACCGGGCTGGCGGTCGCGATCGACCTCGGCGTCGTCACCGACATCCACCCCGCGCACAAGGACGTCATCGGCGAACGTATGGGTCAGGAGGCGCTGCGCGTCGCTTATGGCATCGCCCGCCCCACTGCACCCGAGCCGCTCAAGGCAAGCCGCACCGACGACGGCATCGCCATCACCCTGCGCTCCGCCGAAGGCCTCGCGGTCAGCGGTGCGCTGGAGCCAGTCGGGTTCGAGCTGTGCGACGCGACCGGCGCGTGCCGCTTTGCGCGCGCAACCGTACGCGGCCAGTCGGTGCTGGTCCTCGACGATGGTCGCCCGGCGAACGAAGTCCGCTACGCCTGGCAGGGCAGCCCCGCGATCAACCTCTATGCGCGCTCCGGCCTCCCGCTAGTGCCGTTCCGCATCGCGATCGACTGAAGGCCTCCCCTCCCCGCGATCTACCTGTATTTCTACGGGCATCGCATACGCGACTTTGCGGCTAGGATCGCGTGCATGCAAAGGGGGAGCATGTCGAGAGCGCTGATCATCGAGGACGACGACGCACTGCGCGAAGAGCTGGTCGACCTGCTGGAGACCTGGGGCTTCGAAGCGGTCAGCGTTGCAACCGGCGACGCGGCACGCGCGGCGGGCGATGGCCCGTACGCGGTGGTCCTGTGCGACTATAAGCTGCGGACCGAAAACGGCCTGGATGTCCTGCGATCGCTGAAGCTGCGCGGGTGCGGCGACGCACCGACACCGCGCGTCTACCTGATGACCGGTCACCTCGATCTGACTGCGGCCGCGCGCGACGAGATCGCCACCCTTAGCCTGGGGCTGCTGCTCAAGCCGCTGTCGGCGGGGGCGCTGCGTGCCATCGTGATCGGGGAAACCGCGTGATTGCGGGATTGCGCCAGGTCAACATCCCCGCAGTCTCCAGCCTGACAGCAGCAGCCGGCTGGATCGTCGCACTCGCGGTGGCGGTGTGGCTGTCGAGCAGCCGGTTCGTGCTGGCGCCCGGATTCGAATTTTATCTCGGCCCGCTCTTCTACCTCGTCGCCTATCGCTGGTTCGGCGTCCGCTGGGGACTGATCACAGCGGTGCTCACGATGGCGCCGTCGATCTGGTGGTGGGGGCATCCGGTATCGGTGTTTCTCGCCGTCGGGCATGTGCTGGCGGTCGCGCATTTTCGTCCGCGCCAGTTCAGTTTTTCGACCATCACCTTCTTCTACCAGCTGACCATCGGTACCGCCGTCGCCGGGGGGCTGGTCTATTGGCATTTCAATGCGCCGATCGAGGTGACCTCGGTCGTGCTGCTGCGCAAGATCCTGTGCGAAGTCACGCTGGCCGGAATCGCCGACATCGTCACGCTGCTGATCGTACGCGACGGCAGCGACTGCCGGCTGCGCCGCGCGCAGGTCATCTCGCTTCAGCTTTCGCTCGACGCACTGGTGTCAGTCGCGGTGTCCGGCGCGGCCACGTTGTTCCTGATCGGCACCCTCACCAATTTCGGCAATCGGCTGAGCATTCTTGAAGATCAGATCCGCGGCGTGGTCGAAGAGCTGCGGGTAAATGCGCCCACTGAGCGGTTGCCCGCCACCATCCGCGTTGCCGGGTCGGAGGCCCCGCTTTCGCTGATCGCGGTACCGACCGCCGAACTTGCCGCCGGCGCGCAACGGCTGGGCTGTTCGCGAACCGACCGCGGCATCGGCGGACCGGACGATCGCAATACCTTCACCTTCTGGATGCGCGCATGCGTTGTCGCAGACACCCGGGGTGGCGTGAGTATTCTGGTGGCGACCCGCCCGCTGGTGCTGGAAATCTTCCGCACGATCCTGACCGGGTTGTTGCCGTTGATGGCCTATCTGTTGCTGGCGGAGGTCGTGCTGTTCGGGTTCCGCCGCTCGCTTTCCCGGTCGATGCGCCTGTGGGACGATGCCGTGCAGGATTTTGCGGGCCGGCGGCGGATCGAGACGGTCGATGCGCCCTTCCTCGAATCCACCGCAGTGTTGAAGATGCTGCGCACCGCGACCGACGAATATCTCGACGCCGATCAGGAACGCGAGCGGCTCGCCCGCACGGTGGACGAACTGCGCAATGCGATCGACCTGCGGCTGATGAGCGGGCTGCGCATCGGCGACGATGCGCTGCATTATCTGGAGCTGACCCCGGGCGCCGGTGCGCGCGACGTCACCTTACCGTTCAACCCGGCCGATCGCGGCGCGCTGACCTCGCTGCGCGGCACCCACGACATCATGGCCGAGTTCCGCGTCGCGGATTCAGAGGCGCAGAACTGGTTCCTGCTGCTCGCGCATGATTATGACGCGGTGGCATGCGAATGGCGCTTCGGCTGCCTCATCCGGCTGCGCGCATCCGAAGCGATGCAGACCAAGATGCTGCACAATGCGCGGCTGATCGAACTGGGCGGCATGGCCTCCGCGCTCAGCCACGAATTGCGCCAGCCGCTGTTCACCATCTCGCTCGCTGCGGAGAATGGCGCGGCGATGCTGCAGCGCGATCCCCCCGCCTATGACCGGGCGAAGCAGAAATATGTCCGCATCCTCGAACAGGTCGCACGCGCATCGGCGATCATCGAGCGGACGTCGACCTATGCCCGCGAGGAGCGCGGCGACCGTGAGCCGACCGATCTGGTGCAGGCGATCCACGACGCTGCGCGCTTCATGCGCCCGGTGCTGCACGAACGCGGGATCGAACTGCGCATCGTCGCGAACAGTGCGATCGCCCCGTTGATGCTGCCACGGATCGGGATCGAACAGATCATCGTCAACGCCCTGCAAAACGCGGCGGATTCGATCGAGCAGGCGCGGGGCACGGGAGCGGTCGCAACTTCGATCCGGATCGAGATCGCCAAGCGCGACGACCATGTCGAAATCGCGATCCGCGACGATGGCGCCGGCCTGTCCGATTCGCTCGCCGAATCCCCGTTCGACGCGTTCAGCACCTCCAAACCTGCGGGCAAGGGAACCGGCCTTGGCCTGTTCATCTGCCGCCAGATCGTCGACGAGATCGGCGGGCGGATCGCGCTGTCCGGCAATGCGCCCGGGCCGGGCGCGACCTTGACGCTGACGTTCCCGCTTTCCTCACCATGGAGCCTTAAATGACCGCCGACGCGACGCTTGAGGACAAGGACCCGATCTACCTCGTCGATGACGATACCGACCTGCGCAACGAGCTGGCCGACGCGCTGGAGGATGCCGGGCATGTCGTCAGCGGGTTTGCCAGCGGCGAGGCGTTTCTGGCGGTCGAGGCCGAGCTGCCCGCCGGCTGTGTCGTGCTCGACCTGACCATGCCCGGCATGAGCGGGATGGAGGTCCACACGGCGCTGACCGATCGCAAGAGCGACCATGTCGTGGTCATGCTGACCGGCACCGGCAGCATCGCGACCGCCGTCTCTGCGCTGCGCACCGGCGCCATCGACTTTGTCGAAAAGCCCGCCCAGCTCGATATGCTGAAGTCCAGCATCGAAACCGCGCGTGTCCGCCGGATCGCCGCCGCCGCGACCAATGAGCGGCTGACGGCGGCGCGCGCGCGGTTCGCCGGCTGCACCCCGCGCGAACTCGACGTGCTGCACGGCATGGTGCTGGGGCTGTCGGCGAAGATGACCGCGCGCCGGCTCGACCTGTCGTTCCGGACGGTCGAAAGCTACCGCGCGAACTTGATGACCAAACTCGGCGTCCGCTCGCTCGCCGAAGTCGTGCGCATGGCGATTGAGGCGAAGCTCGAACCCGAAGGCGCGATCCTCACCGACTAACGCCTGCCCCCGCAACTTGGTTAACGCACGTTCCCGTAATGCTACGGCGCGTAATTCTCCGACATGCGCGCCACCGGCAGAAGGTCTAGTTCCGTCGCTGCGCCACCCGATCTCTGTCGGGCCGCAGGACAGACCATCAGATCCGGGAGGGGACACCGTGCAGCGACAATTCGCCACCTATTTCGAACGGCGCGCCCGTCAGGAACTCGGCCTCGCACTCGGCGCCGTATCCCCGGCCCAGCGCTCGGCCCGCCTCGCCATCATGCGTGAGTTTGAACGCCGCGCGACCCTGGCGCAGGAACGCCCCGCCTGGCCCTGAACGCCGCGCCTTCAGCTTGATCGCGTAGCGTCGGTCACCGGATCCAGCTCGCGCGCATCGGGCAGGCGCCCCGCCGGCAGCGATCCGGTCTGGCGTTCGATCCGGCGGTGCACGACAGGCGCGATGCCATCGATCTGCAACGTGCGCAGCGCCAGACTGTTTGCATCATCGGCGCGGGTGCGGCGCTGATTGTGGCGGACATAGTCGGTCCAGGTCGGCACATGATACCGCTCGATCCACAGCTCGGGCTCACCCAGATCGCGCAGCAACGTCCAGTGCCGCGCGCCGTCGCGCCTGCGAATCCGGCGGCGTTCGCTCATCACGCTGAGGAACCGGGCGATATCCGCTTCGGCGATGCGGTGTTCGATCGTGATTACGATCGGCCCGCTGCGCGGTTCGACCGGCACCCGGGTTTCGGGTTCGTGCCAGCTGTCGCGTGGATCGAGATCGAGCTGGTTGATCTCCGGCACCGCGAGCCATAGCCCCACCGCGATACCGACCAATTGCCCCAGCGCAGCGAGGAGCAGGGCGCTGGCCAGCCCGTGATGCTGAGCGATGAGGCCGAACACCCAGCTTCCCGCCGCCATCCCGCCAAATGCCGCCATCTGGTACAGCGACAGCGCCCGCGCGACGACCCATCGAGGCGAGGCCATCTGGACGCTGACGTTGAAGGTCGAGAGCGCGGTGACCCACCCCGCTCCCGCCAGCACCAGCGCGAACAGCGTCGCCACCAGCCCCGGCTGAAGCGCGACCAACCCGGCGCCCAGCGCCAGCGCCAGTGCAGCTAACCGGACCAGCGTCTCGGTCGACACCGCCTGACGCAGGCGCCGCGCACCGATCGCGCCGATCACGGCCCCGGTGCCAAAGCCGCCGAGCAGCAGGCCATAGGTCAGCGGGCCACCGCCGATCAGGTCGCGCGCGATGAGTGGCATCAGCGCTGGCAGCGCGCTCGCCGCAAACCCGAACAGGGCGGCACGCACCAGCACCACGCGAATGCTGGGCGACAGGCGGACATAGCGAATCCCCGCCGCCATCGCGACGCCGAGCCGCTCACGCGGCAGCCTGCGCGCGGGCAGGTCCGGCTTCCAACGCAACAGGACCGCGATCAGGCCGAGATAGCTGACCGCGTTGACCAGGAACGCTGCCGCCGCCCCCGCCGCCGCCACGATCGCGCCGCCCAGCGCCGGTCCGGTGCTGCGCGCGATGTTGAAGCCCATGCTGTTATAGGCGACCGCGTCGGGCAGCATCGGCCGTGGCACCATGTCCCCGACCGATGCCTGCCACGCCGGTCCGTTGATCGCGGTGCCGCACCCGATCAGGAAGGTGAATGCGAGCAGCGTCCAGGGCGTGATCCAGCCTAGCCACGCGCCGATGGCAAGGCCCGCCGACACGAGCAGCATGAAGCTCTGCGCCGCCAGCATCACTCGACGCCGGTCGAGATTGTCGGCGACCGCCCCCGCCCACAGCGACAGCAGCATGATCGGCAAGCTCACCGATGCCTGCACCAGCGCAATCATCTGCGGCGACGCCCCAAGACTGGTCATCATCCACGAGGCCCCGACCGACTGGATCAGCCCGCCGAAGTTCGAAACGAGGCTGGCCATCCACACGGCGCGGAACAGCGAAACAGAGAAGGGACCGGAGGACGGTTGCGGCATAGCCCCCGCTCAATGCCGCAAATCGGCAAGTGATCCAATCGGCTGGCGAATTCCGCCGCCAGCAGAGACTGCCTACGCGGTCCATTCCGCCAGGTCAGGCTGCGTGCCGATCAACGCCAGTCCGTGCGCGATCGACGTCAGTTCGCCGCCTGTCGCAATGCGCGTCTCGCCGAAGCGGCGTGTAAACAAGGCGCGGATCGCCGGGATCAAGGATGATCCACCGGTCAGGAATACGCGATCGATCCGGTCTGCAGACATTGCCGCTTGGTCCATGGCGTCGTCGAGCGCCGCTTCGATGCGCAGCAAGTCCTCGGCGATCCAGCTCTCAAAGTCCTTACGGCGCACCTCTGCTGCGATCGTCACGGCACCACCCTCAAAGCGGAATGGGGCCTGCTCCGCACTCGATAGGGCGCGTTTGAGCCGACCAACGGCATCATAAAGTGGAAAGCCCTGCTCATGTTCGATCAGCGCGATCATCCGACCGATGGGGACCGGGTCGAGCGCGTCGCGCTGCAGGCGCCGCAGTTCGTCGAGCGTGCGGCGGTTACGCATCAGTGCGAGGCGCGACCAGTCGGCGAACTCGGCGAAATAGCCGCCCGGTACCGGCAACTCCTTGCCAAACGAACGGTAGCTGCCGCCTTTGCCAAGCAATGGGAGCACAAGCTGCTGGACGATCCGCTGGTCGAACCGGTCGCCTGCAATCGCGACCCCGGAAAAGCCCAGCGGAACGCAGCGACGGTCAGCGCCGGGCGCGGCCACGCGGACAATCGAGAAGTCGGTGGTACCGCCACCAAAGTCGGCAACTAACAGCGTTGCAGCCTCGGTCAGCCGCGCGGCGTAGCTATAGGCGGCGCCGAGCGGTTCGTAGACATAGTGAATCTCGGTTCCGAAGCCGTCGAACATGGCATCATAGCGCTGGCGAGCAAGCGCGGGGTCAGGGCGCACGCCGGCATACTCGACCGGACGGCCCACGACGATGCGACGCGGACGATCCGTCAGCGCGGCGCCGGAATGCGCAACAAGCTTCTGCAGAAACCTTTGCCCCAGGTCTTCAAACCGGAACGGCCGGCCATAGATTTGCGCGCGTTCGAACGTGGGACTTGCGGCGACGCTCTTGAACGATTGCACAAACCGACTGTCGAACGGCGATTGCAGGAACTCCGCGATCGCCCAGGGGCCGGCGTCGTGCGCGATGCCGTTCCAGCCGCTCTCCTCTTCCCAGAAACACAGGGCGGTGCGGAATACCGCGTCGCTGGCATCGTCTTGCGCGAACTCGATCAGGCGCGATCCGCCCTCGCCATCAGCGAGTGCCGCGACGGTGTTCGTGGTGCCGAAGTCGAGGCCGAGCGCCGCGGGGCGGACGTTGCTGTCCACAAGCTTCTCCTGTGACGATGCCCAAGCCCTGCGTGCCGTCGCGCCGGGTGCAGTTGAGGCGCGGCGCTATGGCAGCACACCCAAGGGGCAGCAAGGCGGACCAGGATATCGCCGGGCATTTTGTCGAGCGGCGCGGCGCCTTTGGCGCGCCCGCTGTTCGCGATCGGACCGTCTAACATAGGTTAGAAAGCGCCCTTTTCTGCGCGAACGGGGAACGCTCCTGTCGTCTTCATCGTTGACGCGGCACCCTTTCAGCAAGGATCAGCTATGGCCGATACGATTGATCCCGCGCGCGCGGACGACGCCCCGCTTGCGGCCTCCAAACACGCCCCCGCAGCGGTGGATGCCGCGAAAGCGAGCCTCGTCGATGCGCCCGATGACCACGCCGACACGCTTGTCGGTCGCACCGTTACGATCAATCGGCCCCGCGCCGAACTGTTCGCTTACTGGCGCGATTTGACGAACCTTCCGACCTTCATGGAAAATGTCGAGCGGATCGAAATCCTCGACGACACGCGTTCGCGATGGGTGGTCAAGGCGCCAGCCGGAAAGACCGTCGAGTGGACCTCGATCATTACCGAAGAACATGACGGTGAGTGCATCGCCTGGGCGTCGGAGGACGGCGCGGACGTGCCCAATAGCGGCCGGATCGACTTCCGCGATGCCCAGGGCGACCGCGGCACCATCGTCACCGCAACGATACTCTACGACCCGCCGGCCGGCATCATCGGCAAGGTGATCGCCAAGATGTTTCAGCGTGAACCGGCGATCCAGGCGCGGCGCGACCTGCGCCGCTTCAAACAGCTCATGGAAACCGGCGAGATCGCGACCGGCGCGCGCAGCCGCGCCCAGATGGACGAAGGAAAGAACTGATGCGCGCACTCGCCTGGCATGGAAAGCATGATGTGCGCGTCGATACCGTCGACGATCCCGAAATCCTCAACCCGCGCGATGCGATCATCAAGGTGACCGCGACCGCGATCTGCGGGTCCGACCTGCATCTCTATGACGGTTACATCCCGACGATGCAGTCTGGCGATATCCTCGGCCATGAATTCATGGGCGAGGTGGTCGAGGTCGGCCCCACATCGACGCTGCAAAAAGGCCAGCGCGTGGTCGTGCCCTTCACCATTTCGTGCGGTGCCTGTTACCATTGCGGCAAGCACCAATATTCGGCGTGCGACAATGGCCTGCCTGCCGACAATCAGGACATCGGACAAGAACTGTATGGCCAGCCCATGGCCGGGCTGTTCGGCTACAGCCACATGACCGGCGGCTATTCCGGCGGGCAGGCAGAATATGTCCGCATCCCGTTCAGCGACGTCGGTCCGATCGTCATTCCCGACGGCGTGGAAGACGAAAAGGTGCTGTTCCTGTCCGACATCCTCCCCACCGGTTGGATGGCGGCGGAAAATGCGCAGATCGAGCCGGGTGACACCGTTGCGGTGTGGGGCTGCGGTCCGGTCGGGCTGTTCGCTGTGCAGTCGGCTTTCCTGATGGGCGCGGAACGCGTCATCGCGATCGACCATTTCCCCCACCGCCTCGAACTCGCCAAGCGCTTCGGCGCCGAAACGATCAATTTCGAAGACAGCAAGACCTATGAAGCGCTGCTGGAGATGACCGGCGGGATCGGCCCGGATGCGTGCATCGACTCGGTCGGGCTCGAGGCGCACGGATTGTTCGTCGATAATGTGATCGACCAGATCAAGGCGTCGACCTTCCTCGGCACCGATCGCGCCCATGTCATTCGTCAGGCGATCATCGCCTGCCGCAAGGGCGGGCGCGTATCGATGCCGGGCGTGTATGGCGGCTTTATCGACAAATTCCCGCTCGGCGCGTTCATGGAAAAGGGGCTGACGCTCAAGACCGGCCAGACCCACGTCCAGCACTACATGCCTGGCCTGCTTCAGGCGATCCTGGAGGGAAAGATCGATACGACCTTCCTGATCAGCCACACCCTCCCGCTCGAACAGGCGCCCGAGGGCTACAAAATGTTCCATGATAAGCAGAATGAGGTGACCAAGGTCGTGCTGAAGCCCGGCATGGACACCCGGATGGCAGCGGAGTGAGCACCATGGGCAACAAACTAGCAGTCATCACCGGCGCATCGACCGGCATTGGCCTAGAACTCGCGCGGATCGCGGCGCAGGAGGGATATGATCTGATCCTCGTCGCCGACGAACCGCAAATCCGCACCGTGGTGGATGAGTTCCGCAAATACGATGTGGCAGTGGATTCGGTGGAAGCCGACCTTTCGGGCGTTGAGGGTGTCGATCGGCTACTCTCTGCCACAGCCGGACGCTCCATCGATATCCTGATCGCCAATGCGGGTATCGGGACCGGCGGCCCGTTTCTGGAACAGGACGTTGCGGCCTGGCGGCATTCGGTCGACACCAACGTGACCGGCACCGTCTATCTCCTCCAGAAAGTTCTGCAGGACATGGTGGCGCGTGGTGAGGGACGGGTGCTCGTGACCGGCTCGATCGCGGGCTACATCCCCGGTGCGTTCAACGCGATCTACAATGCGACCAAGTCGTTCATCAATTACTTCACCGAGGCGTTGCGGAACGAACTCAAGGATAGTGATGGCGTCACCATCACGACCTTGATGCCCGGCGCTACGGATACGGCGTTCTTTGCGCGTGCGGGCATGCTCGACACGGAACTCGGGCAGGATGATGACAAGGCGGACCCCGCCAAGGTCGCGCAAGACGGCTGGTCCGCAATGATGGATGGCAAGGGTCATATCGTATCCGGGGTCAGCAACAAGTTGCAGGTCGCCATGTCCGGGATCGTGCCTCAATCGATCCTGGCAGAGATGCATCGCGGAATGGCGGAGCTAGGCTCGGGAAAGGATGAAGCGCTATGATTGCAGACGAATCCAGCGACGCGCGGCCGCAGCCTAACCTGTCGACCGAGCACCGGCATGCGGGTGACGCCAGCAGTCCGCGCGATACGCCCGACCGCGGCGAGGACACGCCTGGCGGCCAGTCGCCAGAAACAGGCGAGGATCGGCCGGTGGTCGGTACCGTCAAGCCGGAAGACTATCCGAAAGATCGAGCAGACGGGTGAGCCCGGTCCGGGAGTGTCGTGATGCCGCTCAAGGGACGCTTTCGCTCGATCAGCCGATCGAAGGGCGCGCCGCCTGAATTCAGCAAGCCAGCGGCTGTGCGCCCCAGTTGCGGGCCGAGACGTCGCGCACGGCCTGTTCCAGCGCTGGCATCAGCGCGTCGTCGGCCAGCATCGTGGCGGCAAGGCCAATGTCCCTCTCCGCCAGCGCGCGGGCAAATGCCGGCGCGTCGCGGTCTGCGGCAAGCTCGGCCATCGCCGCCGCATGCGGATCAGCGATCGGCGTCCCGGCCTGCGCGCGCTCGTGGAGAAACACGATCCACCCCGCCAGCGCGGTGACGATATGCCCCGGCAGCACACCCGCAGCCCGGTTCGCCGCGAGCGAGTCCCCCAGCCGGTAGGGGATCTTCTGCGACCCATCGATCGCGATCTGCTCCAGCCGGTGGACGATCGCCGGGTTGCGGAACCGCTGCATCACGTCGGCGCGATACTGATCGAGGTCGAGCCCCGGCACAGTGCCGACAAAGGGCTGGATTTCATCGCGCACCATATCATCGGCGAAGCGCGCCAGCGCGGCGTCGCGCATCGCTTCCGCCACCGACGCCGCCCCGCGCAACAGGCCGAGATAGGCGATGCTCGAATGCGCGCCGTTGAGGATGCGCAGCTTGGCCCGCTCCCACGCCGCGACATCGCTGGTCAGGATTACGCCTGCCGCCTTGAGATCAGGCCCGAAGTCGACGCCCAGATCCTCGACCACCCATTGCGCAAAGGATTCGCGCTGCACCGCCGCCGCGTCCTCAACGCCCAGTTGCGCGGTCAGGTCGGACAGGAAACTCGCATCACTCGCCGGCGTGATCGAATCGACCATCGTGCACGGCACCGCGACCTCCGCCTTGATCCACGCCGCCAGTTCGGCATCGGCCTGCCCGGCATAACCGACCAGCGCCGCGTGCAGCTTGCGCCCGTTGTCGGCCAGATTGTCGCACGGCATCACCGTGAACGGCGCCACCCCCGCCGCTCTGCGCGCCGCCAGCCCCTGGACGATCCAGCCGACCACCGACCGCGGTGTCCCGTCCCCCGCCAGATCATGGACGATATCGGGGTGGGACAACTCAAGCGTCCCATCGGGCGCAAGGCAATAGCCCTTCTCGGTCACGGTCGAGGTAACCAGCCGCACCTGCGGATCGGCGAGCAGCGCGGCGGTCTGCGCCGCATCCTCCGGTCCCAGAAACGCGCTATGCGCGCCAATCACCCGCAACGACGGGGCGGCATCGCGGATCGCCAGCGTGTACAGCCCGTCCTGCGCCGCCAGCGCATCGACCGTACCGCGCGTCCGCATCGACACCGCCGCAATCCCCCAGCGCGGGTCATCGGCCAGCAGGCGATCGATATAGGCCGCCTGATGCGCACGGTGAAACGCGCCCGGCCCGAAATGGACGATGCCGGTTTGCAGTGCAGGCCGCCCCGCTGGCGTCTCCACAGTCGCGGGCAGGCTGGACAGGGCCGCACGAGATAGGACAGTCACAGGGTTACTCCACGTTTCCAGATCGCGATCTCACGCTCGCCATTGCGTTCCGCAGCGGTTTCCTCGCCCGACGCGATGGCGATGATCCGCTGCAACAACGCCGCATCGGCCGCGTCCATGCCAGCGTCGAGCACCATGCCAGCGTCGAAATCGATCCAGCCGGGCTTGCGCGTTGCAAGGTCGTGGTTCGACGCGATCTTGACCGTCGGCACCGGAAAGCCGAGCGGCGTGCCCCGCCCCGTGGTGAACAGGATCGCGGTCGCGCCCGCCGCCGCCAGCGCGGTCGACGACACCGCGTCGTTCCCCGGAGCCTCCAGCAGCGTCAGGCCATGTGCCGCAATCCGCGCGCCATACTCGATCACATCCGCAACCGCGCTAGTCCCACCCTTCTGCACCGCGCCGAGCGATTTCTCCTCGAGCGTGGTGATCCCGCCCGCGACGTTTCCGGGTGAGGGATTTTCAGACACCGGTTCGCCATGGTCGATGAAATGCTGTTTGAACCCGTTCACCAGCGTGACGATCGCGTCGAACGTCTCGCGCGATGCCGCGCGCTCCATCAATAGATGCTCGGCCCCGAAAATCTCCGGGATCTCGGTCAGGATCGCGCTGCCCCCCGCCGCGGTCACATGGTCGGCCATGCGCCCCACCAGCGGGTTGGCGGTCAGCCCCGACAGCCCGTCCGACCCCCCGCATTTGACGCCCAGCACCAGCGCGTCGAGCCCGACCGGGCTGCGCACTGCGGTCGCGGTCTGCGCCAGTTCCTCGACCAGCGCCACGCCCTCGGCCACTTCGTCCACGCTCGCCTGTGCAACGAGGAAACGGACCGACCCGCGCCGCGCCTCGGGGATTGCGTCGATCAGCGCCGCGACCTGATTCTCCTCGCACCCCAGGCCAATGATCACCGCGCCCCCGGCATTGGGATGGCACGCCAGGCTGGCCAGGATCGCGCGGGTGCCGTCGAGATCATGGCCCAGCTGCGAACAGCCATGCGGATGCGAAAAGGCATGGACCCCATCGACCAAATGCGCGACCCGCTCGCCCGCCTGCCGCGCGATCCGCTCCGCCGTCCGTGCGACGCAGCCGACCGTGGGCAGGATCCAGATTTCGTTGCGCGTGCCCACTCGCCCATCGGCGCGGCGATAGCCCATGAACGTCGCTGCCGCTGGCACCCGTCCGGGCACCGCAGCGGCTGAGGGCGAAAAGTCGTAGCTCCCGTGCCCGCCCAGCGCGGTCGCCAGATTATGCGAATGGACATGCGCTCCCGGAGCAATCGGCTGGCTCGCCCGCCCGATCGGAAAACCGAACTTGCGCACCGGCGCGCCGGGTTCGATCGGGCGCAACGCCACCTTGTGCCCGCGCTGAACAGCGTCGGTCAGTTGCACTGTACCGCCCTCAAAGGCCACGACGTCGCCCGCTGCGCCATCCTCCAGCATCGTCAGGACATCGTCAGACGGGGCGATTTTCAGCGCCTTGGGCATTCCAGCAACTCCGGGATTCAGCAGACAAACCTTAAGCGATACATCATGCATCGTACAGCATCGCGGTCAGGTCGAAGCGCGTTCCAGCACGTTTTGCTAAAGCCGTTCACCGCCGAATAGGCGCTGAGAATGATCCGCGCAGCACCGTCTGAGTCCGGCTCAATCACGCGAACGTCGCTGTACAATATCGGACAGGCGCAGTTCGCGCACGGTATCGTCCAAAACGGCCGCGAACCGGGTTTCCAATTCGGAACGCCACTCCCCCAGATCGCGCAGCAACAGCGACGCGCGGATATACGGGCTGACAGTGCCGCCGCCGCCGTTTCCGACCGATGTCGGAGCAAAGTCATCCGCGCCGGCGATCGCGAGATCAAGCAATTGCTCAACCATGACCGAGCCCATGAAATCCGTAATTCGGCGATTCGGGACCAACTCCTCGAACGCGTTCACGGTAACGGGCACGTATCGAGTTCCGTCCAAAGGCAGGCCAATCGGGACCGCCACCCACTCTAGCTTGATGCCATGCGCTCGCAAGGACGCAGTGAGGTTCGGTGGTACTGAGGTCGATGAAGGCCATGAAACCAACGATCCTTTTGAGAGTCACTGGTGACTTTCCCTCACGCTCGATTTCTTGAGTGTTTTCATCCGCCCGAGACCGAAGCTCGTTTGCCCAAGCAGGGCTGCTCGGCGGCGGGGCGACGGCTTGTCACACGTCGCAAAACTACTATCCCCTGCGCCAAAAGTGGCAGAGCCTAACCGCGGTAGATGGAGAATTGACGATGCCGCCTGAAACCCTAGCGCCAACGCATCGCGTCTCACGTGCTCAAGGGCTGCTGACCGCAGCTGCCGGGGATAATGTCCTGATGCTGAGCATCGACAGCTCCGTCTATTGCGCGCTTGATGAGATTGCCAGCGATGTGTGGAGCAGGCTGGCGCAGCCCATGACAATTGCCGAGCTGTGCGACGCAGTTTGCCACGACTATCGCGGCGAGCGGGATCAAATTTTAGCCGATCTCCTCGAGTTGCTTACTGCTTTGCACGCTCATGGGATCATCGATGTCGTCTGATAGCGCGGCGGCGGCACAGGACAGGCTGCTGTTCGGATGGCGTGTCCGCACTGACATCGCACTGCCCGAGTGCGCCCCCTGGACAGGCGACGAGCGCGCGCCGGATTTGCGGATCACGATTGCGCCGGTGCCGCCACTGTTAGCCGAGGCGGAGCACCTTTCGCCGCTGCTGCAAGTCAATCCGGACCGCGAGGCGCGGCTTGTGATCGACGGGGTCGCGACCTTCTGGCTGCGATCGGCTGGCGAGATCGTCATCGACCCGCAAATGGACGCCGACAGGCCAGATGTGCGGACATTCCTGTACGGAACGATCCTTGGGTTGCTGTGCCACAAGCGTGGCCTGTTTCCGTTGCACGCTGCGTGCGTCGTGGTCGATCACCGTACTATTGCATTTTCGGGTGCGTCCGGCGCCGGCAAGTCGACGCTCGCCGCCGCACTGGTACGGCGCGGGCACAGGCTGGTAGCCGACGATATTTGCGCAATCGACCCTTTTGCGACCGGTGGCCCGATGGTGCGCCCGGCGTTTCCTCGCGTCAAACTTTGGCAGGACTCGTTGAATGCGATCAACGTAGATGCGAAGGGTCTCGAAGCCAATCGCTTCGGCCAACAGAAGTACAACCTGCGATTTTGCGACGCCGCGCAGTTTCAGGCCGATCCGTTGCCCCTGAATTCGATCTACCTGCTCGATCCGGCCGCTGCGCCGATCTTGGGACGCCCGGATATCGAACGTCTGGCTT
This sequence comes from Sphingomonas sp. R647, assembly GCF_020177055.1. Lineage (GTDB taxonomy): Bacteria > Pseudomonadota > Alphaproteobacteria > Sphingomonadales > Sphingomonadaceae > Sphingomonas. The sequence goes on along the minus strand of NZ_JAIQXT010000003.1, from coordinate 108,828 downwards.
TGGTGCGCGCTGCGACGGGCGTACATGAGCAAATATATCGTCGGCGGACAGCGTTGCACTGGGGCCGGGCGGCGGAACTGTTCGAAATGGTCGGGCACATCGTCGGGACGGTGCCGGTTCACCGGCTGACGCGCGGTCCCGATCTGACGACACTGGCTGATTTGGTGCGGCGGCTTGAAAGGCACGCCACGCAATGAACCAGCTACGCCTGCTCGCTTCTTATCCGCGATCTGGCAATACGTGGGTGCGGGCAGTGCTGTCTGGCCTGTTGAACGAAGATGGTGTGGTCGCGCTCAATGCACTTGGCGGGGTGGTGGCCGCAGACCGGGCACTTATCGACGAAGCGCTCGAGATCGAGACCTCGGACCTGCTTCCCGAAGAGGAAGGGCGATTGCGTGCCATGGCGTTTCGTAACTGGCAGCCAACGAGCAGCTTCCCGCTCAAGACCCATGATGCATGGCTGCAAGCACGGGGTGCCGATGCCCCGCCCTTCGCGCGAGATCAGATCACTGCGATTGTCCTGATCGTGCGCGATCCGCGCGACGTCGTCGTTTCGCTTGCGCGCTATTTCGGATTGGCAATGCCCGACGCAATCGCGGCGCTGGGTCATTCCCGCTTTACGCTCGGGGTCAGCGCGACGGGCCTGCGCCCGCACGTCGCCCAGCTTGTGTCGAGTTGGAGTGACCACGCTCGAAGCTGGCTCGACGCCGACCTGCCGCTTACGCTGGTGCGGTATGAGGACCTGGTCGCCGCACCGCATGACGGCTTCGCAGCGATCGCGCGTGCTTTCGATATTCCGGCGCCCTCCGAGCGGCTGGCGCGTGTCGTCGAGACCACCCGGCTTGATCGGCTCGCGGCGGCAGAGGCGCAGACGGGGTTTCGCGAATCTTCACGCTTCGCACCAAATCGCTTCTTCGGCGCCGGAACTCCAGGGGCATGGCGAGACGTCTTAACCGCGGCCCAAGCAGCGCAGATTGTACGGGAGCACGGCGCGATCATGGATCGGCTCCGCTATAATGATTTACGGGGCGAGGATTTGGGGGCGGTTGTTCCACAGCCCCCGATCGGCTAAACAAATCGCCCGATCAATGGCGGACGGGGGAAACGCGTGCAAGACGAACGTGCAGTGAATGCGGCTTCGGAACCGGCAAAGGTGGAAGCGCCAACGAAGGCCTGGCACAAGCCGAAGGCAGAATTCGTTCCAGTAAGTGACACGATGAACAGCCCCGGCGGTTGGCCAGATGCCGGCATCAACTATTCCTGAGCGCAGCTTCGACTAGCCGTTCGAGCCCTCGAAGCGCCGCAGGAAGCGGCCCGTCGCCACGGCCCGCATCAGTGCGAATCGATAGCTTTGCGCGACGTCGTAGCGATCCCAACCGGTGCGCGGCCAATCGCGCAACAGCGCATGCAGGCGCGGCAGGTCCAGACAAGCGCTGGCGAGCGCGCTGCTTTCCAGCCGCTCGATTTCAGCCGCGATTTCGGTGCGCGCGGCGTTGACGTGGATCGCCCAGTCGGCACCCTGCAATCCGGTCCGCGTCTCCAGCCGCACCGCGTCGGGCATTATCCCAGCCATTGCGCGCCGCACGAGCGACCGGCTCTCACCGTGCAGCAGATACTGCTCGACCGGGATGGCAAGGCAAAATTCTACCACGCGCCGGTCCGCCGTCGGATCGCAGTGAACGTAGCCGAAGCGCCGCCGTTCGGCGCGTAATGCCATGCCTGGATCGGTCCGCCGGATCACCGCCAAGCGCGGATCGCCGCCCGGTGCCAGATTGGACACATTGCCCGCCATGCCTTCCGCCTGATCGATCACGTTCAGCCGCGCCGCAAAGTCGCGACGCAGCGCCGAGAAGTCTTGCAATTGATCTTCCGGTCGACCGGCGAGGCTTCGGATCCGGCGGCGCAGTCGCAGCGGCAAGGCGGGCAGGATCGCGCGGCTGGCGAGCGCACGCCAGCTATGTCCGTTGCGATGGAGCGCCGACATGTGCTGCGCGAGCCTGACCCACTGCCCTCGCTGCGCCCATCGGGACAATGCGTCGAGCCCATGATAGCTGATCGACATATTGCCCATGCCTCCGCCCAGCATCACGGTGATCCCGCGATCCCTCGCCGCCAACCCGATTGCATCGACCCAAGCCTGGTTGATCGGGTTCATCGCGGCCATGCCGGCCGTCGCCGCGACGCGATCGAGAATGTCGAACAGCGGTGGGCCGCCGTTTGGCACCCGCACATGATCGATATTTGGCTCGGCCCCGGCAACGATCGCGGCCAGCGGCCCTTCGTCGCAAATGCGATGGTTCGGGCCGCTGCCGTCATACCCCGCCGACGGCACCGCAGTGAAGCTGGTAAGGCGCAGACCCTGCGGGGCGAGTTGGCGCGCGGTGAGCAGCGTGACACTGGAACTGTCGAGCCCCGCGCTCAAGGTACTCCCGACCGCACTGTGCCCGGCGATGCGACAACGGACCGCTTGATCGAGCAGGTTGCGCATCGTTTCGGCATAAGCGGCGTCGCTCGGTAGCTCGATTCTGGGGAGTGCTTCGGGCTTCCAGAATGGGGTCTGACGATGTCCCTGCTGGTCAAAGTGCGCGACATGGCCCGGAATGACCCGCTCGATCCCCTGATATGCGGTACGGGAATCGCTCTGCGGGAGCAGCGCCAGCCAGCGCGCAACCCAGGTTTCGTCAATCCCGCGCGGGACGTCGGGCTCCGCCAGAAGGCCCTGTGGTTCGGTCGCGAAGCGCAACGTGGCGCCGTTCCGCCAGAAGAACAGCGGTTGCGCAGCAAAAGGATCGCGCGCCAGCAGCAACCGTTGCGATGCGCTGTCCCACACCGCGCACGCGAAATCACCGATCAGCCGCGCGGCAAAGTCCTCACCCCAGCGGCGATAGGCATGCGCGACGATGTCGGCGGCGGACCGCCCCGTAACGCCCCCGGCATCGTCGAGGCGGCCATGGAACAGCGCGACGACGGCGCCATCAATTGCCAGCGTGGCGTCGTCACACACGCCCAATGTCGCGCCCGGCGCGTGGTGAAAGCGACCTTTGCCCGACCCCAGCGCCATCGCCCTTACAGATCGAGCGAGATCGACTGGCGATCCAATAATGTGCAGCGCGCCTGCTATGGCCAAGACAACGACCTCGAACGGATCCGATCGCCGCCCAACTGCCCGAATTACAGCGGATCGTCAAAGTTGGCTCGACCCGATGGTGCGCCTGAGATCGGCGGGCACCTGCACCCGATCATCGGCACCCAGGTCGAGCGCGGCGACCTTTCAGTTACATCTTCGCGCGCGGAGACGACATCTGCCTTTCATAAACCAGTCGGAACCCGACGTTTGAGGCACCGAGGCCCGGGTCTCGACCCTGACGGCTTTCAGGACGATAACGCTGACAATAGTTGGGGGCGCATAAGTAGCTGCCACCCTTCATCACCCGGCTGATCATTCCGGGATTGAGCGGATCATAGGCACCATTCTCGCTCGGTCCGCGCGGATTGTCCTGCTTGGCGGGGTCATGGCCGGGACGGTACACATCGGCGGTCACCTCCCAGACATTCCCGACCATATCGTAGAGCCCGAACGCATTGGGTTCAAAGCAGCCGACCGGCGCGATGGCCTTGAAACCGTCCTTCCCCTCATTGACCACCGGGAACACACCCTGCCAGGTGTTGGCGCGCCCAGGATCGGGTTGCTCGACATATTTCGGCGCGCCGGCGCTGGCTGCATATTCCCACTCGGCCTCGGTTGGCAGTCGCCCACCGCGCCACGATGCATATGCCTGCATATCGGTCCATGCGAGATGCACGACCGGCTCCTGCGGTACCGGGTCGGCGCCTTTCGGTCCGTAGGGCTTCTTCCAGCTGGCGCCGGGAACATAGGCCCACCAATCGGCATAATTGCGCGACGGGCGCGCGGGTGGCGTGAACACGGCAGACCCAGGCTCGAGCAGATAGGCCGGAATCTGTTCGACCGGCACGCCAAACTGCTCCGGATCGACGGGCTTCTCGGCTACCGTGACATGGCCGGTGGCGTCGACGAATTCGGCGAACTGGCGATTGGTCACTTCGTGCGGATCGATCCAGAACCCGTCGACCCGGGTTTCGCGCGCCGGGCCTTCCTCGGCATAGACCGCGTCGCTCCCCATCACGAAACTGCCGCCCTTGATCTGCACCGGTCGCGAGGGTGGGGGCTTGCACGATGTCCGGATCGCGCGTTCGGTTGCCGTAGGCGGAGTGGCAGGTTTCTGCGATGCGTCGCCGCACGCGACGACAAACAGCACAAGCGCAATCGGCCAGCCTATCATCCATGCACGGTGTTGCATCCCGGCTTCCTCCTCCTGCCAATCCCTGGAAAGGCGATATTTTATATCAAATGATTTTGGTATTCATGCGGAGTTATAAGAACAACCTCAAGCCCCCTTAAGGCGCCCACGCCCGCCGATTACCTAAATTAAAATTCTTTACACCCACGTTCCTCGCGCTATTTTCCGAGCCATAGTCAAAGAACACCCTCGTCCCCCGGTACCGTACGCGGCGCTTGATCGCCTCGACGCCATGCGGATGGTCAGGGGGGCTGGGAGAGGGAAATCGGATGGGCGAGACAGGGGCATCAGGCATCGCTCCGGGTGCGGGCACAGGTGGCGGCGCGAGGGCCTCGGCCAGTACGCAGTTCGCCTTCGCCTCGGTCACGACGCTGTTTTTCGCGTGGGGCTTCATCACCTCGCTTATCGACCCGCTGGTGGCCGCGGTGAAAGGCATTTTCAGCCTCTCCGACTTCGAGGCGCAAATGAGCGCGTCGGCCTTCTTCATCGCCTATGGCGTGATGAGCCTGCCGGCTGCAGCGCTTCTTGCGCGTCGCAAGTCGGTGACAACCGTGCTCATCGCACTCGTCACGATGATTGCCGGGTGCATGCTGATGCTGCTTGCGGCGAACCTTGCCATCTATGGCCTGGTCCTGCTGGGCCTGTTCATCCTCGCGAGCGGGATCACCATTTTGCAGGTCGCCGCCAACCCGCTCGCCGCAGCGCTGGGCCGGCCCGATCGCAGCCACTTCAGGCTCACGCTCAGCCAGGCGTTCAACAGCCTCGGCACCTTCATCGGTCCCTATCTGGGTGCGCTGCTGTTCCTGAAGGGGGTCGAGATCAAGGAAGGCGAACAGCTTGATGGCGCGGTGCGCGCGGCGGCGCTGATCGGGATCGACGCTGCCTTTCTGTGGATCGCGGTGCTGATCGGACTGCTCGTCCTATTCATCTGGTTCGCGCGCAGGCTCATTACCAAGGCCATGCCCGTCACGGCGGAGGAGGGCGCTCAGCGCTCCGTTTTCGCTCTCTTCGCTGAAGCCGCCTCGTCACGCTGGGCACTGCTCGGCGGCGGCGCGATCTTCCTTTATGTCGGCGCGGAAGTCGCCATCGGCTCGCAGATGGCGCTGTTTCTCAACAGCGAGGGCGTACTCGGCATTCCGCTCGAGCAGGCTGGCAAGATGGTCAGTCTCTACTGGGGCGGAGCGATGGTCGGGCGGCTGATCGGCTCGGGGCTGCTCACCCGGGTTCCAGCCGCCGCGCTGCTCGCTTCGTTTGCCGGCGCCGCCTGCGCGCTCTGCCTGTTCGTTGCGGTCATTGGCGGATCGGCGGCGGGCTATGCGGCGCTGTGCATCGGCCTGTTCAATTCGATAATGTTTCCGGTGATCTTCACGCTCACGCTCGAACGCTCGAGCGCCAGCAAGGAGGCGACCTCGGGGTTCCTGTGCTTTGCGATCGTCGGCGGAGCGGCGGTGCCGCTGCTGGTCGGGCTGGTATCGGGGGCGACCAGCTATGCCACTGCCTTCATCGTTCCGGCGGCGTGTTATGTCCTGCTCGTGGGCTTCGGCCTGGCGGCCCGTCGCGCGTCACCGCTGCGCAGTGGCGACGCTGGTTCTGCAGCGGGCCATTGAGGGGGACTGGCGATGGCGATGCGTCAGCTTCAGGGACACGCGGTCGAAAAAGTCTGGGGGCAGCGGGCAATCCCCGCGATCTATGCCGATACCGCAAACGCGGATGAACCGATCGGCGAGATCTGGTTCGCCGACGCCGCTGCGCCGAGTGTGCTGGTGAAACGCCTGTTCACCTCGGAAAAGCTCTCGATTCAGGTTCACCCGAATGATGATCAGGCCCGCGCCAGCGGCCATGTCTGCGGCAAGGAAGAGGCGTGGTTCATTCTCACCGCCGAACCAGGCGCGACCATCGGCGCCGGCTTCGCGCGGGAGCTTTCGGACACGGAACTGCGCGCAGCCGCGCTTGACGGCAGCATTGAGGATTTGATGGTCTGGCATCCGGTGAAGCCGGGCGATTATTTCTACGTGCCCGCTGGCACCGTCCACGCGATCGGCGCGGGTCTTTCGCTGCTCGAGATCCAGCAGAACGTGGATCTCACCTACAGGCTTTACGATTATGGCCGTCCACGCCCGCTTCAGCTCGACGCGGGCATCGCCGCCGCGGTTGCAGTGCCCTTCGCGCGCAGCCCCGTGCGCGCGATCGGCCCGGCGCGCGAAGAGCTTGTCGCGGCGCCCAGTTTCACGATCGAACGGCTTGGCGGTCCGTGCGATCATCATGTCTCGGCCAGCACGACCGAACCAGTGTGGCTGATGCCGATCGCGGCTGGCTGTACTGCCGCAGGTACCGATCTAACGCCGGGAACGGTATGGCTGGCGGATAGCCCGGTCGACATCGGGATCGAGACCGGCGGCGGGATGCTTACCGCGCGGGCCACCCAAGATCAGGCTTGCCAGGATCGATCTGAAACCGGCGCTGAAAGATAAAAGGTGAGGATAGTCATGACGAATCGTTCGCTTTGCAGGGCAGCCATGGCCGGAATCTTAGCCCCGGTTATCGCCGTTGCCGCCGTCACCTTTTCCCAGTCCGCCGATGCGCAGACGGAAAAACCGCGCCAGCGGCCCAACATCATCTTCATCCTCAACGATGACCAGCGTTACGATGCGATGGGCTTCCTCGATCCCTCACTCAACACGCCGAACATGGATCGCATCGCGCGCGAAGGCGTGCACTTCCCCAACGCCTTCGTCACAACTGCGCTGTGCAGTCCGAGCCGGGCCTCGATCCTCACTGGCCAGTACATGCACAACCACGGAATCGCGGACAACAACATCAAGTTCCGCCCCGGAACCTTCTTCTTCCCGATGGCGCTGCAGGCCGCCGGGTATCGCACCGCCTTTGTCGGCAAATGGCACATGGGCGGGCACGGCGATGATCCGCAGCCCGGCTTCGACCGCTGGATCAGCTTCAAGGGGCAAGGCGACTATCTGCCCGATGCTGGCAAGGGCCGTCCGCGCCATACGCTCAACGTCGATGGCAAGCCGGTCGAACGGCAGGGCTACATCACCGACGAGCTGAATGGCTATGCGCTCGACTGGCTTCGCCAGCAGCGCGCGGACCGGCCCTTCTTCCTCTATCTCAGCCACAAGGCGGTTCACGCCGACTTCATCCCCGCCAAGCGCCACGAAGGCACGGTGAGCCGGGACGCGATCAAGCTGCCAAGCAGCATGGCCGACACGCCCGAGAATTACGCAGGCAAGCCGCGCTGGACCAAGGACCAGCGCAATTCCTGGCACGGCGTCGAATTCCCCTATCACTCGACCCTCGACGTGGTCGATTTCAAGCAGCGCTACAACGAGACGCTCAGCGCGGTGGACGAAGGCATCGGCGCGATCATCGCCACGTTGCAGAAGAAGGGCATGCTCAAGAACACCATCGTGGTGATGATGGGCGACAATGGCTTCATGTTCGGCGAGCACGGCATGATCGACAAGCGCAGCGCTTACGAAGAGTCGATGCGCGTGCCGCTCATCGCCTTCGGCGCCGACATTCCCAAGGGCCGGGTGGTCAACGAAATGGTCGCGAACATCGATATTGCGCCGACCTTTCTATCGCTCGCCGGCGCGGCGGTGCCCGAAGGGGTGCGCTTCGACGGGATGAGCTATGCCGATCTGCTGATGGGCCGCCCGCTCAAGGGGCCATGGCGTACGACGCTCAACTATGAATATTACTGGGAATATAACTACCCGCAGACCCCGACCACCTTCGCGCTGCGCGGCGACCGGTACAAATACATCCAATATCACGGCATCTGGGACACCGAGGAGCTCTACGATCTGAAGGAGGATCCCAAGGAGATGCGTAACCTCATCGCCGATCCCAAGCTGCGTCCGATCGTCAGAAAGATGCGCGCCGAGCTGTTCGCGGGGCTCGGTCCGCAGCAGGGCCGCTCCAGCGTGACCTTCACCGAGCGGCTTGACGAAGGCTCGGTACTGCGCAACCGCAAGGGTTCCGGGCCCGGCGCGTTTCCCGATCGCTGGTTGCGGGACGGTACCGAAGGCAATCGGAACAACGGCGTGAAGGCCGAAGGCGGCAAGCCTGACCCGCGTTGATGCCAGAGTCGCGGGAGGTGCAAGAAATTGCACTCCGGCCGACAGCCAACTAGACTCATCGTGTCGGAGGCCGGCCCGAACCTGGAGAAAATGCGCAGATGTCGACAACCGAACGCAGGCCTTCAGGCGTCGGTGTATCTGCGCGCGATCGGGTCAACCTCCTCAGCAACGGGCTGTCGGGCACTAATCTCGAGCGCGGCAGCTCGCACAATCTGCGCGTGACGCTGCAGGCGATCCGGCTGAACGCACCGGTGACCAAGGTCGAGCTGGCCGAGATCACCGGCCTGACCCCGCCTTCGATCACCAACATCGCGCGCAAGCTGTCGGCTGACGGGCTTATCGTCGAGGCGGGGAAACGCCGCGGCGAGCGCGGACAGCCAGCGCTCAAGCTGGTGATCAACCCGGACGGCGCCTTCTCGATCGGGGTCAATATCGACCGCGATCATATCACGATGGTGATCCTCGATTTTCTGGGCGAGTTGCGGCTGCGGATCGTCGAGAACATCCACTTCCCGATGCCGGACCAAGTGCGCGATTTTGTCAGCCGCAACCTCGATGCGGTGCGCGCGGCGGGCGACATCGACATGAGCCGGATCGCCGGGATCGGGGTGGCGATGCCGGATGATTTCGGCGGGGTGGACCTGCCCAACCGGCCAGGCGAATTCGGCATCTGGGAAACGGTTGATCTCAAGCATCTGCTCGGCGAGCACGGGTTTGAGGTCATGATCGAGAATGACGCGACCGCCGCGGCGATCGGAGAACTCCAGTTCGGCCACGGGCGGGTCGCGCAGACCTTTTTCTACCTGCTGGTCAGCGCCGGCCTTGGCGGTGGCCTCGTCATCGACGGTTATTCGGTCAGCGGTTCATCGGGCCGCAGCGGCGAGATCGGCTTTCTGCCGATCGGCCGGGCACGGCGCAGGCCGGTCGTCCTGCAGGATGTGGTCTCGCTCTCGGGACTTTACAGCCACCTCGCCGAGGCAGGTTTCCCCGATCCCGGCCCGCTCGATCGGATGGGCACGGACGCCACCGAGGCGGCAGAGCAGTGGATCGAAAAGGCGGCAGATCTGCTGACCGACCCGCTGATGGTGATCAACACATTGATCGATCCGGATGCGATCTTCATCGGCGGACGCCTGCCGGCGGGCCTCGTCGACCGGCTGTGTGACCGGCTGGCGCTCAACTTCCGTCACCGCGGGGCGTCCCTGCCTGCGCGGGCGCCGATCCGCCGCGCTGACCTCGCCGAGGATGCCGCCGCGATCGGCGCGGCGATCCTCCCCTTCTCCAACCGTTTCCTGCCAACCCGCTCTGCGCTGATGAAGATCGACGCCTAGGAAAAAGCTGTGCTCAGGCAAGCATCGCAGCGCGCGGTGTCTGCTGACCGGCTACCGCCGCGGCAAGCGCAATCGGGCCAAGCGGACCAGCCAGATCGCCGAGCCCCGGCGGGGCAACATAGTCCTCGATCATGTCGAGTTCGGGCGAACTGACATAACCGTTGAGGCTCGCCTGGAGCGCGCGTCGGATGATGGGGAACAGCTGCGGCTGTGCAGTTATCACCCCGCCCCCAAGCAGAATCCTGCGCGGGGTCGCGGTCAGCACGAGATTGTGCAGCATCTGTGCGATGGCATGACCGACGAGGTGCCAGATCGAGTCATCCGGCGCGATCAGGCTGGCGCGCATGCCCGAACGCTGGATGATTGCCGGACCGGCCGCCAGCCCTTCGACGCAATCGCCATGATAGGGGCAGGATCCCGGCCAGCTGTCACCCGGAACCCGCGCAATGCGCATGTGCCCCAGTTCCGCATGGCCGAACCCGCAGATCGGTGTGCCGCCGACCACAAGCCCGACGCCAACTCCGGTGCCGACAGTGACATACGCAAAATCGTCGAGCCCGGCCGCCGCTCCCCAGCGCATTTCAGCGAGCGCTGCGCCGTTGACATCGGTGTCGAGCGCAAGGGGCACGTCCAGCCCGGCGCTCAATTCCTGCGCGATGCCGACGCCGCTCCAACCCGGCTTCGGCGTTTGTCCGATATGACCCCAGCGCGGCGAGGATTGATCCACGTCCACTGGCCCGAACGTGGCAATGCCGAGTGCAGCGATGTCGCGCCGGGTTTCGAACCAGTGGCGCAGAATGGCCTTGATCTGCGGCAGCGTCTCGTCGGGTGTCGTCGTTTCGACACGCTCCTGCGCCAGGATTTCACCGCTCGAAGTGGCAAGCACGCAAACGCATTTCGTGCCCCCCAGTTCGACGCCAGCCAGAACGGAATTCGCCATCACCACCCCCAAATGTCCCCCGTATTCACGGCGCTACCTTCACCGCGCCTGCCACGACATTCCAGCCGCGCACGCCGATCGAGACCGGCGCAGGCGCTGACTTTGGCGATCGGATCGTGACCTTGCGCGTCTCGCCCGGCAGCAACGACACATAGTTGTCGCTCCAATAGGCGGGGAGCACCCGCTCGCCCGCGGCATCCAGCAGCGTCAGCTTGACCATCAGGGCAGGATGGCTCCCCGGGTTGGTCAGGGTCGCAGCGATCTCCTGTTCGTCAGCATTTGCGACCACCTGCGTCGTGACGCTCAGGGCGACCGGCTGCATTGCGCTCATCGCACGATAGGCCGACGGTTCGCGGGCCAGCCAGTACAGGTTCTCGCTGAGCAGGCGACCATCTTCACCAAACAGCTCAAGCTTGGTGAGCACCACCTCTGCGCGCGCGAACAGCGCATCGGGGACCGCGTCGCCCGCTTCGGTGACGGCATAGGCAGCGGCATCGACGGCGCGGGAGCGTTCGTCCAGCAGCGTGCCGTCGAGCGCAAAGTTGCGGATCCTCACACGCCCCTTCGCGACCGGCGTGCCAAGGCTGTTAACGACCGCGACACGGCGTTCGGGCAGGTTGACTTGCACATGCACCGGCTCCGAGCCCTTCTTGGATCCGAAAAAGGCGGCGTGGGTGTCGTAATCATGGCTGTAGATCTGCCACGTCATGCTCGGCCATGCGGGATGGGTCATCCACAGCAGCCGCCCGCTGTTGCGGGTGAACAGGCCGGCATTGAACCCTTCGAAGATCGCGCGATAGGCTTCGTAATTGAGCAGCTGCGCCTTGCTTTCGAAGTCGCCGAGATCCTTCGCAGCACCAAACCGATTCTGCATCGCCCGCATGATACTGGCGACGTCGCCCGCCTTGCTCTGGTGCCAGTCGTGATAGGCCCAGCTGTCGCTGATCGGCCACTGGTCCTCGGGCGGCATCATCGTCTTGAACGCTTCGAGCGTCGGGAATGACGGTGTACCGACCTCGGTCGAAAAGCCGCGTCCGATGCGCGTGAAATAGGCTTCGGGCGGCTGGTAGTTCCACGGCCCACTGTTGGCCATGTTCACGTCGCGCGAATTGGGCAGGTAAGCGCGGGTGCCATCGATCGTCCGCACCAGCTTTTCGAGGCCGGCATTGAGCACCGGCGGCGGCACGCCCTCATTGCGGCCGATCCACAACACGATCGAGGGATGGTGCTGGAAACGGCTGACCGTGTCCACCGCATTGGCGAGGAACATCGCGCTATCGCCCGGTTCGCCGTTGTGATCCTGCGTCGAGATCCAGAAATCGTTGAGCACCAGCAGGCCGTATTCGTCGGCAAGGTCGAAGAACACGCGTTCGGTGCTCTGACCCATCCAGTTGCGGATCGTATTGACGTTGGCGTCGCGGTGAAGCCGGAAATAGGGCTCCATTCGGTCGCGCGAGACGCGCTTCATCCAGTCGTCCATGCCCCAGTTGCCGCCGCGCACCGCGATGGGCACGCCATTGACGCGGATCAGCAGGTGCGGCGCCAGCCTGGCGTCGGCGACGGGCGCGAGCGCCGGCGATCCGGCAATCTCGCGGGTGAGCGACATCGCCCAGCCGCCCTCGACCTTGCGGATGCGGTTGTGCGCGACATCGATCAGCTGTTCGCCCATGCTGCGCGCAGGGGCGACCGCCACACGCCGCAATTCCTCGGCCTGGTCGACCAGCGACAGGTCATAGCTTATTTCACGGATGCCGAAGCGGATCAGGTGGGCATCACTCACCGCACCGCCGACGCGCGCGGTCAACGCCAGCGCGTGCAGTGTCGGTGCGCCATAGCCATTGGGCCACCACAACTGTGGATTTTGAACGCGCAACTGGGCAAACTGCTCGGGCGCGAACCGCACGGTCGTGGCCGAATTGGGCGCAAGCGTGGCACTCTGGCGCAGGGCGACCTCGCCAAAACGCGCCTCGAGCTCGACCACCCGCTCCGCATCGCTATCGTTGATCAGGGGCACCGAAAAGGTCAGCTCGGCGAGCATATTGTCGGGCTTGGGCAGCACGGTGCGGACATGGGGATCGCCGATGCGCACATCCCCCGTCGCCAGCAGCACCACGTCTTGCCACACCCCGGTGTTGCGATCGCGCACGCTCGGGATCCAGTCCCAGCCTTCGCTAGCAGCGAAGGTCGGACCGTCGATGGTCATTTCCCCGCCATTGAGACCCGGGCCGGCCGTCAGCGATTCCTCGTGCGCAAGGCCGGGATGCGGCGGCGGCGAGACCCGCACCGCCACCGCGATGCGCGCGCCGGTGCTGAAGCGCTCCGGCAACACGAAGCGCCCGCGGACGAACGCCCCCTCGGTCGCGCCCAGCCGCTCGCCATTGACCCAGATTTCGGCGGCATAGTTGATACCGAGAAACTCCAGCGCATGACTCCGGCGCACGCCGCCCTCAGGCCGCGCAAATTCGGCGCGCAACCAATAGTCCTGCTTGTTCAGGCGCTCCGGGATTTGCAGGTTGTTGAGGCCAAAGGCAGGATCGGGATAGATCCCATTGGCGACATAGGTCGCGAGGATCGTTCCGGGCACGGTTGCCTGCAGCCAGCGACTGGCGTCGAAACCGGGCTGCGAAATGGCGGAAGGCAGGGCGGCCACCTCGGGCGCAGCGGCAAGCCGCCATCCGCCGACGATCCAGCGCCCTTCGCCCGCGGGCGAAAGCGCGGGGGTCGGCACGGGTGTGACGCGCGCAGCCACCGGCGGACCCTTCGCACGGCTGACCGGCAGTGTCGCGGGATCCTGCGGCGACGTGAGGCCCATTGTCTGCTTGACCTGCAACGGCCAAGTCGGGCTGCCGTTCTCAAACTGGATGCGTGCTTCGTCGGGCATTGCCCATGAGAGACGGGCCGACTGCGGCAAACTGCCTTGCCACATCACAAGGCTGGCGATGGCACCGCGGAACACGGGCTTTGCCTCCCGTCGCGGCGCCATGACCAGCGCGACCGCAGGTGCAGACAGCTGGCCGCGCAGGGCGACGGGCTGCTCGGTGCCGACCTGCAGTGTCAAGCCGCTGCCGTTCGCAGCCAGCGTGACGAGCAGCCATTCATTCGGCTTTCCGTCCACGCGGGACACGCCACGCGCTCCGCCACTGGCCGCGAAAACCCGTCCGGCGATCAGGCCGACTTCCGCAACGTCAGCCCCGGCTTGATCGACCAGCGCCATGACGGTGCGCGGATCGCGTTCGTGCACATCGACACGCACCCACGCCTTGATCGTCCAGACTGTCTGCGGCGCCATGGGAGAAGCGAAATTCTTGCGGATCGCATTGCCCGCCGGCGGAAAGACCGCATTGACCGGCCCGACCAACACGGTGCCATCGGGCGCCTGAGCGTTGAGCGCTGCATAGGGCGACATCAGCGCACAATATGCGAGCAGGAAGGCGAATGCCTTGCGCAGCCAGACCATTGACCCTCCCCTGAATGAGTCGCTTCCCGACCCGAATTACGAAAGCTATTTTTGTTATAGATGAAGAACGGGGTCAAGGGCCAATCTACGCGCCCCCTTGGAGCGCGGTCACCGATGGAGCGCGGCATCGGCTAAGCGGCGTTGCGAGGGGACACATTCGTACAGGACCCCCGGCGCCGTAACCCCGCCATTTTTAATGAAACAATTTTCTTTACTAAAGCGAATGTTCGGGTTTAGATTTTATCGCGGAAGGATCATGGGGCGAAGTCGCGACGCGCAGGATCAAGCGATCCGGGGCTCGCATAAACGGCTGAAGCTCGGGGCCCTTCGATAAAAAAACAAATGTCGGGAAAGCCGGAGATCGGCTGGGGGAGTGATACCATGAAGCGGCATCTTATCGCATCGGGCTCAAAGCTGGCCTTGGTCGCGAGCGCCTTGAGCCTCATATGCTCGGCGGCATCGGCACAGGACAGCGCGACGAGCGGCAGCGGCGAACCGGCGGTGGACGTCGACCAGACCGCAGATTCGCAGGACGTGATCACCATAACCGGCGTGCGTCAGTCGATCGAAAGCGCCATCGATGCCAAGCGCGACGCGAGCGAGATCAAAGACGTCATCAACGCTGAAGATATCGGTCAGCTCGCCAACGACAATGTCGCCGAAGCGCTCCAGCGTATCACGGGCGTACAGGTCAACCGCGGCAACGATGGCGAGGGTCGGCAGGTCCAGGTCCGCGGCCTGTCCGAGAACAACGTCACGATCAACGGCGCAACGCCCTCAGGCACCGGGGACGTCGATCTGAGCAATGGCAACGATCGCAGCGTCAATTTCCAGGACCTTCCCGCCGAGCTTTTTTCCGGGGTCGAGATCCTCAAGGCGCTTAGCGCCGACCAGATCGAAGGCTCGCTGGGCGGGACCATCAACCTGCAGACGCGCGCGCCACTCAGCGGCAAGCGCAATTTTATCGTCAACCTGTCGGGCACCGCCAAGTTCGCGGAAGTTGGCGAACTCAGCCGTCAGGACGTCAACCTCTTTGTGCAGAAGAAGTTCGAGGACACCCCGCTCGGCGATTTCGGCGTGATCCTCAACGTCGGCTACAAAGAAATCGCAAGCTACGCCTACGTCTATGGCGGCAACGAGGTGATCGACGCGCCGGGAATCTGGACCCGCAGGACCGGCGACGTCGATCCGCCCGCAAGCGTTGGCGCCAACCAGACGGCGCTCAATTACAACTTCTTTCAACTCGCCACGATCCCCAATGCCACAGGCGGCGGATCGCGGCCAAACCCGTACCGCTACGCGATCGACGATCCCAACGGCGACGGGGTGAGCGATGCGAATGACGTGTACTACATTCCCGGCGCCTTTGGCGTGTCCGAGCGCGTGCGCGACGACACCCGAAAGTCGTTCAACGGCACGCTGCAATGGAAGCCAGCACCGAACATCGACATCCGCTTCGATGCGGTTCTGACCGATCTCGACGAGAGCCTGACCGGGGCGAACATGAACATCGTCTCCAACATCCCGCGTTCAGGGATTCTGGTCGGCGGCCCGGGTGCAACGTTCGAACAGGTGGGTACCTCGGCGGGCTTCGGTGACGTCTATGTGCTGACGGGCGGGCGGCTGGCATCCTTTACCACGCGCGTGGGCGCCGCGCCCTCGATCAGCAAGGTCGCCCGTGAATCGCAGCAATTCTCGGCTGAGGCAACGTGGGACGTTTCCGCCAGCCTCACCCTCTATGCCAAGGGCAGCACCTCGCGCGGCAAAGCGACGACGCTCGACTTTGGCCAGCTCAGCGCCAGCATCGAACAGCAAGGCGGCACCAATCCGCGCTTCAACAACCAGGATTTCTACAACATCGTCGACTATCAGCGCGGCGATAACCTGATCCCGAACGTCATCTTCTACGAAAACCCCTTCCCGTCTTCGGCTTATGGGGTCAACGGCGTGGTGGCCGAGGCCGACCTAGTGAGGCTGAACCCTGGCGATTTGAGCTACAACCGCTACCGCTACCGCCAATTCCAGCGCAATGCGGCCGACACCGAAAACACCGACGATTCTCTCCGGTTCGATGCAACGTGGGAATCGGACATGGGCTTCCTCAAATCGGTCCAGGCGGGCTTCCGCTGGGCCGAGCGCAGCTTCGAGCGCGCCCGTTACGAGAACCCCAATGAAGGCGGCGGGGTCGCGGCGGTGCTCGGACAGGGCGTGCGCGACCCGGTGCAGTCGATCAACATCTGGGCGGTGCCGCTCAACCCTGCAAATACCAGCGATACAGGCGCGGCGGCGACGTCGACCTTCCTCACACAATGCCTCAACACGGCCGGCAACCCGGACATCCTCCGGCGCTTCGGCGGCAATCTGCCGATGACCTTCGGATCGACCGCAGGGTGCGACGTTTCTGCCGTTACGCAGTACTTCAACCTGTTCGATATCCGCGCCGCCAACCCGGCGAGCGGATCCGGCTTCTACGAAGTCATCGACGAACGCTTCCGCGTCACCGAGGCCACGCTGGCGGGCTATCTGCGCGCCAACTTCCGCACCGAGATCGGCAGCGTACCGATGTTCGGCAATGTCGGGCTGCGCTATGTCGAGACCAAGACCGCCTCGTCGGGCTATCTGCTCAATCCGGGCACGCCGGTGAGCTACAGCACGGTCACGTTCCGCAATCGCTATGACGACTGGCTGCCCTCGGCCAACCTCAATTTCGCCCTGAGCAAGCAGGTCGTCGCGCGCCTCGCCTATTCGCGCACCTTGGGACGGCCCGCACTGACCCAGATTTCGCCGGGGCTGGAGTTGACCCGTTCCGACGTCGACCCCGATTTTGCTGGCTTCGGGGTGGCAGGGAACCCGTTCCTCGACCCGATTCACTCGGACAATTTCGATGTCTCGCTGGAGTGGTATTACGGCAAGGGCAGCTATCTGTCCGTCGCGGGCTTCATCAAGAACATCGACACCACGGTCTTCCGGGATCCGGTGCCAACATCCCGCGAAATCAACGGCGAGCTGTTTTCGGTCACTACGTTCGGGAATTTTGGCGGCACCAAACTCAAAGGCGTGGAGGTCGGCACAGCCCATGCCTTCACCTATTTGCCAGGGCCGCTCAGACACCTGGGCGTGACGGGCAACTTTACCTATATCGGCGAGAGCAGCGACCTGCGCGATCAGGAAGGCGACCCGATCAGTCGGCGCGGATTGTCGAAGTTCACCTATAATGTCGGTGCCTATTACGACGACAAGAAGTTCAACCTGCGGCTGGCCTATAACTGGCGGTCGGCCTTCACGCGCCGCGAGATCGTACAGCTCGGCTTTGGACGGCCTGAGGCACTGCCCGAGATTGAAGCGGCCCGCGGCCAGCTCGACTTCGCGGCGCGCGTCAACGTGAACCGCAACCTGCGCTTCACCTTCGATGCGGTGAACCTCACGAACACCGGCACCGTCCGCTACCTGAAGTACGAGCAGCTGTTGAACTATGTTTCGGTGGCGGGGCGCCGCTTCAACCTCGGCGCGCAGGTGAACTTCTGATGCAGTGGAGCCATCATCGCAGGACCGCGCAGAGCCTGGTCGCAGCCGTGGTCCTTTCGCTGACCCTGAACGCGCCTGCCCTGGCGCAGGGGCAGCCGCGTTGCGCCGCAGATCCAGAAGCGGCGGCGCGCAGCTATAATTACATCCTCGGCACGCAGGCCATCGGCGGCCACTATCAGCATGGCACGGGCAATCGCCTGCTGGAGCAGGCACAGCAGGTAAAGGGCATGGGCTCCAACCTGCTCAAAGTCTCGCTGGCCCGAGCCGCCGCGCCGAACTACGGATCCGTCGAGGCTGCGCGCAAGGCGAAAACGACACTCGAATATGTGCAGGCCTCGCCCGAGCTGCAGCAAGCGCTCGACATGGATTTCACCTTGTACCAGGCATGGGTCCATTCGTTCACCGATGCCAATTGGCGCGACGGGGTCAGCATTGCCGAGGCGCGGCTCTATTATGAAGAAATATATGCCCTGACCGCCTGGCTGCTGAAGCGCTATTCCGGCACCGGCAAAGTCTTCATGCTCGGCAACTGGGAAGGCGACTGGCTGCTTCTTGGTGGCCAGAAGCGCGAGGCCGACCCCTCTCCGACTGCGGTCGAAGGCATGGTCGCATGGATGAAGATCCGGCAACTGGCGATCGACAACGCGCGGGCCGCGGTCGCCCACAAGGACGTCGCAGTCTATCACTATATCGAGGTCAACCTCGTCAAAAAGGCGATGGCAGGCCGCGCAAGCATCGCCCTGTCTGTCTTGCCCGAAGCCAATCCCGATCTCGTGTCATACTCGGCCTATGAGGCGATCAAGCAATCGCCCGAGCCCGACCTGACGTCGATCCGCCAACCGCTGGAGCAGACACTCGCATATCTCGAGGCACAGCTGCCGCCGAAAAAAGGCCTGCCGTTCAAGCGCCGCGTGTTCATTGGCGAATATGGCTACCACGCCGACAAGTCCAAGCCGCTGACCGTGAAGCAGCAATATATGAAGAGCCGCTTCGTCATGGAGAGCGCGGTCGCGCTCGACCTACCCTTCGCGCTGATCTGGCAGATGTACAACAACGAATATGCCAAGAACGGCACCTCGAAGGAGATGTCGCTGATCGACGAGAGCGGGCGCAAACGCGCGCTCTATGCGCTGCACCAGACCTATCTGGCGGAAATGCAGGCCTTCGTCGCACAGTCCTGTCGTAAGACTGGCACGCTTCCAGCCCGCGAGGCGTTCCGGGCGCGGGCGCTGGAGGTGCTCAAGGCCGCAGATTTCGAGAAGATGGAAGCGCGGGCTCAATCTGCAGCGGAATGAGGCCGATAGATATTCCCCGGCGTGAAATGCTGTTCCACTTCGACAACGCTGAGTTCCATGCGCTCGGCGACCGCTGCATAGGGCTTATCGTCGCACCGGATCGCGAGAGCGATTTCACGCCGCAGTCTGGGCATCTGCTGCAACCCGGCCTCCAGCCGCTTGATGATCTGGGGATCGGTGAGGTTCTCGCTCACTGCGCCTCCCCGGATGGAGCGAAGGCGAGCAGAAAGTCCTCTGCCTTGCTGGCCGCACTCGCCGCCCGGAAAATCGCGCGCTCGTCATCGCGCGCGCTTCCGCTTCGTCCTTCGGCGTAAACACGTTCCCAAAGAACATCCAGATCGGCACGCGCTGCGCCGGCTGGCGGGAGTCCGCGATCGACGCTTGGCTGCGCAATCCGTTCTGTCACGTCAAAGATTGAACGCCGGACCTGCTAGTCGAAGAAGAAGACCAGCGCGATCGCGATCAGACCAAAGATGGGCAGAACGCGCTCAAACGGAAGCTGCACATCCGAACGCTTTGTCGCGGAGTCGGGAACACCCCCGCCATTGCGCCGCTTCAATTCGTCGCGATGGATCTTCGCTAAGGGTATCCCAGGATCGCCCTGTGGTGCAAGCCGGTCAGGCGCCCCATAAAGCTGCGGCACCTCGCTCAGAAGATCCTTCTCGAGTCCCTTCGCCGCCTCTGCCCGCTGCTTCAGGCTGGCGTGAAACTCATCGGCATTCTTCGGCGACATTATAGCGCTCCTTCGCCGTAAACCCGCGCGATCGTTCGAAATGGCTCAAGGGTGATTGCCGCCCACATCGCGTCATGAATAGGCTGGCGTGCTTATCGATCTGTGAACACACGCCTCGTGCGCCGTTAGTCGATCAGTGCGCGCGCCCGTTTCAATCAGACCCGTGCCCAAACGGGCGCAGAGCGAACGCAGCGAGACCGGGTGATCGATACACATGCAACAAGCGGCAGCGCCATACCCGCTTTCGACGCTTGCCGCAGAAAGCCAGCTGATACGCATCGGCCCAGCCAATTCGAGGACAACTGCGCCATGCGCACCGCTCCGAGCGCGGTAGGGCTCTCGACCGCTTTGCGCCCTTCGCGACCGTTCACCCGATCAGATCCAGGCCCCAGAAGCAGCCATTGAATTCACCTTTCCACCGCCTTGCGCGACAAGATGCGCCGAACCGGTCACTACCAAGCCAATCGGCAGGGTCGCGCAGTCTTGCATACCGACTCACAGCGGATACATAATCCGGACTCGCCACTGGCAGGCAACGCGTCCGGCTTAACGAGGCGCCGGTGCGGCCCGCCTGTTCCAGTATCTTGTTCAACCCGATTCGTGCTGTTAGGCGTGCGCCGATTGGCGGGGCAGACTTGCTATCCGAACAGCGGGGACGATATGAATCAGATGGACGATAACGCTCAGCCGACGGACAAGAAGACTTGGAACCGCCCCGAGATGAAGGCGTGGAACAAGCCTGAGATTCGCGATCAGAGCATCAGCAGCGCGACCGCCGGCAAGCCCAACCAGTGGCCAACCGAAGCGTCGCCGGGCACCGGCTCTTAATCTTACCCAGGCTTCAACCTGAACTATTATTCGATCTGCGGCCTGTCGGTCTCATCCGCGATTCCTCTTCCCGGAGGATGGCCGGATTCCCCAGTTGGCGAGCCAGACGTGCGGGTGCGCGTCGGCGTCATACCCGATGATCCGGAAGCGCCCGACTATATCGGCCCGACATGGCGGCTGGTCGGGCGGCGCTTTTATCTTGAGGTGCCCGGCGTTGTCCGGCTGATGGCCGAGGATGGACGCGAGATCGTGGCCGAGCCCGTCGAGGGGGCGACCGACGCCGATCTTGCGCCCTTCATCCTGTCGACCGGCGTTGCCGCCATTCTGCACCAGCGTCGGTTGCTGGCACTGCACGCCGCGACAGTGGCGTGGCAGGGCCGCGCCATCGCGATTTGCGGTGCGACGGGGATGGGGAAGTCGACATTGGCCGCGACGCTCTGCCGGGCTGGTGCCAGCTTTGTCGGCGACGACATCGCCGCGATCCGGATCGACGAAAACGACGGCGTTCCCACGGTCTGGCCGGACGGACGACAGCACCGGCTATGGGCCGACGCCATCGAGCACCTGTCGCTGACGGAACGGCAGGGCGCTCCGATCCGAAGCCATATGCGCAAATACCATGTCTCGCCGACATCGCCGGCGGAACGCACGCACGACGCCCTGCCGCTTGCCGCCGTTATCCTGCTTGCATCGCGCGATGGGACCGTGCCGCCCGGTCCGCCCCGGATCGAGCGGCTGCCACTGGTGGACGCAGCGCCGATGCTGCGCGGAGAAATCTACCGCCCCTATCTTGCGCGTCGCATGGGCCATGACCCGCTCTTGTTCGTCCAGATCGCGACCCTGTTGAACCGGGTGCCCGCGTTCCGGCTCGATCGCACGCGCGGCTTGGAGTATCTCGACGCGGGCGCAGCGCTGGTATTGGACGCGGTGGCAGGCGCGACGTGATCGCCGGACCGGTCTGGCTGGCGTCATATCCCAAGTCGGGAAATACCTGGCTGCGCCTGCTGCTGTCCAACCTGCTGTGCGGGCAGTCCGATCCGGAGGATATCAACGAACTCAGCCTGGCCGCGCATAGCGTGGTCAACCGGCACGTGATCGAAGACGCGACGTTGATCGACAGCTTCCTCCTCACCCGTGACGAATGCGACAGGATGCGCCCCGCCCTGATGGAGGAAGCCTGGCGCGAGGCGGCGGATCAGGATCTCTTCATCAAGCTGCACGATGCCTATTGCCGCTTCAGCGACGGGCGCCCCGTGCTAGGGCGCGGGGCGCGTGCGGCGCTCTATATCCTGCGCGATCCCCGCGACGTCGCGGTGTCACTGGCGTTTCACACCGGCAAGCCGATCGCGACGGTCGTGAGTCAGATCCTCTCCGCGAGCACGCGCATGGGCGGCACCAAGCCGCACCATGAGCAGATTTCGCAGCGCCTGTTGGACTGGAGCGGCCATGTCCGCAGCTGGATCGCACAGCGCGATGTGCCGATGCATGTGCTGCGCTATGAAGATCTGCGCGCCGATCCGGAGGGCCGTTTTGGCGAGGCGGTCGCTTTCCTGGGATTGCAGGTGACCGAGGACGAACTGGCAAGGGCGGTGGCCCAGTCCGATTTCGGCCGGTTGCAGCGCCAGGAGGCCGAGAAAGGCTTCCGCGAACGCCGTCCCGAATCGACAGCGCCCTTTTTCCGGGCGGGACGGGTCGGAGAATGGCGCGACGTCCTGACCCGTGAACAGTCCACCGCGATCGAGGCGGCGCATGGCGCAGTGATGGCCGAGTTCGGATATCTGTGAATAGTCATGAAAAGGCGATATGCGCCGCCCCCGCACTCAACTGGACCGCAAAAGGACGAACCGCGAAATGACTGAAGACACCGGAGGCACCCTGGTGCGCCGCACCGACGGGCTTATGTCGGCTGCGGTCGGCGACGAACTGCTGATGATGAGCGCCGCTGAAGGCAAGTATTTCAACCTGAACGATGTCGGCAGCCGCATCTGGGAATTGCTGGCTCAGCCGGTGAGTGCAGAAGCGCTGGTGGCGGCCCTGACCGCTGAATATGATGTCGATGCCGATACGGCACGCGAGCATGTTGCAGACTTCCTCGCCGCGCTGCGCGAACGCGGCCTGGTGACTTCGGCGGGTGAGACAGCCGCGGCCTGAGGCGCAGAGCCCATGGCTGCTCAGCCGTGCTGCTCCAGATAGGACATGACCCGGAAGGCGCGGGTCAGGCTGCCGGCCTGATCGATGGCGGTCCAGTCGCCTTGGCCCGTGTCGATGGTCCGTGCCAGGTCGTCTGCCGCGGGCAACGACGCCAGCCGCGCTGCGACAGCGTGCAGGTCGAACAGGTCAGTGATCGCGTCATGCTGCCGCCACAGCATAAGTCGCTCGGTCAACAGCGGGCGTTGCGCAGAGACATGGACCGGATCCTCGACCACCAGATCGAGCTTCGTCCGTTTCCAACGGACCGGCTCCGGCAGAATTCCGGCCATTGCGTCGCGGAAGACCCGTCGTGACCAACCCTCGCGCACGAACAGCGCGCTGGGCAGCGACAGGGCGAATTCGACGAGGCGGCGATCCAGCATCGGGAAGCTGACGCTCATACCGTGGCGGGCGGCGAGCATCGCCCAATGCTCCGCCCGGCGCGTCAACCCGTGGCCGCTCAGCAGCGAAAGTCTGATCTGCCGCGCCTGTCCCCGCCGCACGGGCGGCGTCAGGCACCGATCGGCGAGCTGTTCGGGCCGCAGCAGTTCAGCGGCCAGCTCGGCGATGCCAGGCGCGGGATTTGCCCTGCCCAACGCACGCTCGGACAAGCTCCGCAAGCCATCGGGCAGCAGGAACGGCGACAATGCGCTCCAAGCCGCCCCGAGCGATCCCAGCGCGCGCAGCTCCGATGCAAGATAGCCCCAACGCCCCGCAATCAGCGCCTCCGCCAGCACACCGCGCCAACCATAGCTCGCCGCTTCATCGCCCCCCCACCCTGACAGCAACACGCAAGCGCCCTGGCGGTTCGCGTGCGCAAGCGTCTGGCTGTCCCGATAGGAGGGGTCCGCCGGGAAGAGCTGGTCTCGATCCATCACCGGCAGCGCGAACGCCGCCGAATCGACCGTGCGTATCGGGTGCCAGTCGATGTCCGGCTCTTGCTGCAATACGGGCGCGAGATACGCGCCATCCCCGCCAAAGCGATAGTCGCCAAAGGGATTGGGGGCGTGCGAATAGGCGAGAAGTCGGCGTCCCGCTGGACGCAACGCCCGCGCCGCGATGATGGCGATTGCCGAGGAATCGAGACCGCCGCTGAGATGCGTCGCAACCGGCCCCGCCACTGGCAGCCGGCGATGGGCGGCCGCCGCCATCAATCGCGACATCTCTGCCGCAGCATCGACAGGATTGATGCGAAGCGAACCGACCGATGCGGGGTCGAGCGACCAATGCCGCCCCGACCGGACGGAGCCATCAGCTGTCAATTCCAGCCAGCTGCCGGGGGCCAGTCGCTGGACGCCCTGAAACAGCGACCGTTCCGGCCCATCGAACTGGAACAGCAATTCACCGACCAGGAAATCCCGGTCGACTTCCCGCGCGAGCAACCCCGAAGCGTGCAGCCCGCGCGGCAGAGACGCGAACACGAACAGATCACCCGGGCAATGGGCGAAGAAGAAGGGGCGGACACCGAACGCGTCGCGCGCGCACAGCAACCTGCGGTCGCGCCGGCTCCACGCGGCGAGCGCGAAGTCGCCCGCCAGTACGCCAAGCCCCGCCGCGCCCCGTTCAGCAAGCAAGGCCGCCAGTCCGGCGTCACCGCGGATCGTATCGGGTTCATCGAGCCGTGCGTCAGCGGCCAGGATCACGCCATGATCGCGCACCGGTGAACCCTCGCCTTGCGGTGCCGGGCCGAAATCCAACGTCAGCAGCGCGACCGGGCCATCGACCTGCATCTCGACCCGGGGACTAAGCCCCGGTTCGGTCATCGCCGCCGCCATGGCGTGCAGCCGGGACGGGTCGGCGGGACGGCCGTCGAGATGAAGGAAGCCCGCGATCAGCCGCATCGCGACCCGCCCTCCAGATGCTCCAGCGCGATTCTGGTCAGCGCCGTGTCGCCCAGCGGCACGCCATCGCCCAGCTGATGGTTGAATTCGCCCCAGCCATGGTTGGTTTCGATCAGCAACGGCCCCGCATCCGTGATTGCGACATCCCAGCCCAGGAAGATGAAACGGGCGAATTCCGGGACGCTGCCATGGGCGCGCGCGACCAGATCGATCGTGTCTCGCCAGAATGGCACAACCGCTCCCGCCAGAACCGCACCGGTATCGGGATGATCGGCAATCGGATGACGGCCGCGTAGCCGGGGGCTGCGCAGGTCGCCCGCTTCTCCGACAGCCGCAAAAATCTGCCTCCCCGCCAGACCGCCATAAGGAAGTTGTGCCATCGCATCGACGACGGTCACGCACCCGGCACGGTCGATCCCGGTGATGATCCGAAACACGACCAGCGATCCATCCGACAGAGGGGCGAGGGAAGGATGGGTCTCCAGACAGGGCTGAACGATGCAATCGGCTTGCGCCCATTGCGCCACCAGCGCTGCCGGGCTGCATGATGCGCCGTCCCAGGCGTGGCGATACTCGGCCCCCTCCCGCCGCCATCTTGCCGCGCCCGACCCGCGGCTGCCCGCCAGATCCTTGACCCACAAATCGGGCGCGTCGGGCAGATAGGGGGATGATGGCACGCACTGGCTGCGGTTGCGGAACACCGCCAGCGTCGGGATGCGCGGCAGGCCATGGGCGCGGCAGAGCTCCGCGAACCGTGCCTTGTCCTGCACATCGTCGCCAACCGCACCGGCCCGTCGGTTGAGATGGGCCATCATCACCGCCAACTCCGGTTCGTAGAGGCTGCGCGCGATCCGGTCTCGGCGACCGCGGTCATGCAGGCGGTAGGCGACATAGTTGCGCGGCGGCACGTTGTTGGACCAGGCTTGCACCAGCATATCGGCGCCCCGCGATACCCAGCCCCATGCGCGCGTCGGACGATCGGCGACGGGCATCCGGACCAACTGATGCCAGGTCTCCCACACCGCACCCAGCGGCCAACCGAGCGTCATGATGGTTCGCAGCAGCTCGCGCCGCCAGACCGGATGACGCGCGAACATGGCACGCCGGATTTGGTGACGCAGCTGTCGTACGGGGTGATCGCCCGGCCACGGCATGAAGGGAAAGCCGCTCCCGACCAGCCTGCGGACCAGCGCTGCCGCGCGCCGTCGGCGACCGCTCAATCGAGCGGCCCGGCGAAATCGGCGTTTACATAGTGGAGCAGCAACGTCCAGCAGGTCTCGTCCGCCGGCAACTGCGTGCGACCGTGCGGTAAGTCGCGCCCACGGAACAGGATGCCGCCGCCCAGAGTCTGGAAACAGTCAATCGGCTCTGCGTCCGGGCGGGGATAGATCTGGATCGCCCAGGGCGAAACGCCGTTCTCCGGTACCGGGTGATGGTCGATCAGCACGGACAAGGTATATTCGCATTGCGGCCGATCGGTATGGACCGGCAAGACGGCACCTTCGCGATAGAGTGAGGCGTAGCAATAGCTGGGCTTGACCGGCACCCCGACAAGCGCCTCCACCGCCGGAAGCAGCGCCCGCTGCACCACCCGCCCGGCGGGATCATTATGCAGCTGCCACCGATCGACCTGTCCATCCGACGTTCCGACTGCACCGTTATCGATTGCCGCCCGGTAATGGCGAGCCAGGATGTCAACCATTGCGGGGGTGAGGCAGTCGGTCAGGAGGGCGAACCCATCGCGCGCGAAATCGCCCGATGCGGTCGCGAAGCGGGCCGGCGCGAACGTCTGCGCCACTTCAGCCGGAAGGACGATCAGGCCGCTCGCCCAGAGCGCAAGTGCCAGTTCTGGCGAAAGGCGATCGAGTGCGCCCTGATTCGTCGCGATGTCCAGCGCCGCCGCAAAGGCGGGTTCGCCAGCACGTTCGAGCACTGTTTCGGTAAAGCCGTTCACCGCCGAATAGGCGCTGAGGATGATCCGCTCAGCACCGCCTGAATCGGACTCAACCACGCGAACGTCGCTGACGGGGTTGCGGATGAATGGGGTCGGGGCGCTCATCGTCCTGCCTTAGGTCTATCGCGCGCTGCGGTACCAGCAATTCAGTGCGAAACGACTATCGGCAAAGGCTCCCGACGCGCACGACACCCGCCTCACTTCGTGCGGGACCCAGGACGGGAACAGGATGAACGTATCGCAGGCGGGCACGATGTCGGTGTACGATCTAGTGCCGTCCGCCGCCGGAGCAATCGCGTGCAGACGCAATTCGCCGCCATCGAACCCTTTGGGATTGCGGTAAAAATAATAGACACCGGTCAAGGCCCGATCCGATTGCGCGTCCGGTCGCGCCGTGAACGTATCGATATGCTCGCTGTAAAACGCACCGTCATTATGCGCGACCAGTTCCAGCTCCAGGCTGTGCAGCGCAATATCGGACAGACGCAGTTCGCGCACGGTGTCATCCAGAACGGCAGCGAACCGGGTCTCCAGTTCGACACGCAATTCCCCCAAATCGCGCAGCAACAGCGATGCGCGGATATCCGGACTGACGGTGCCGCCCCCGCCGTTCCCCACCGATGTCGGAGCAAAGTCATCTGCGCGGGCGATCGCGAGATCGAGCAACTGCTCGACCATGACCGAACCCAGGAAATCCGTAATTCGGCGATGCGGGACCAAGTCCTCGAACGCATTCACGGTAACGGGCACGTGTCGAATTCCGTTCAAAGGCAGGTCAGTCGGGAACGCCACATTCTATCTCAATGCCATGCGCTCGCAAGCTGGTCATTTCGTCGTGCTAGAACCCGAGGCGGCGCAGCGCGACATTCAGAGTGTTGTCCGAAAGGGGCCGCTCGGTCAGGTGAAGCGCTGGGAATAGAACCTCGCTTTCCCGAGCGAGCGAACAGATATCCTGAAGGAGGCTTCGGCGGGCGACGGTTAGCGAGGCTGTGCCCAGAGATCTGCTGATGTGACTCGATCCGATGACTTGTCTGAGATCGGAAGGCACCCGCACCCGACACTGATACATCGCACCTCGACGCCAAATGTCGGAAGGCCATCTGTGCGACACCCGTGTGTGACAGTTCGGCCTGTCATTTTCACAAACATCTGAGAGGCTTAAGCTCTGACCGGATGAGGAATTGTGCGACTCTCGTGTGCGACAGACAGCACGAAAACGTGGGTTAAGAGGTTGGTTTTCTGTGGTTTTTTGGGAACTGGTGCGCTTACAGGACTCACATCAGCCCCTGTAACGCACAGAAAAGCTAGGGTTGTAGCCCACGGCAAAATCCGTGGCCCCTTCGTGGCCCACCCAAAATTCGGTCCCCACTTAAGCCTCGAACCCGTGCCGAATGAAGCACCGTGCATAGGTTCGCAATGCCGTGCGACGGAAGTCAGACCCTGCCCAACCGACTCGTCAACCAACCCCTTTGGGAGTGTCGGCATCGACCTTTTTGCCCGGGGCTAGCCGCTTCGTCGCCCTCTTCCCCCGACGACTCGTAGTAATCATGCCGCTTGATCGCTTGGCAGGTCGTAAATCATGGCGCTTTTTCACGATCAAATTTCCACTACCCCACACTTTCCTCCATCGAGGCAGAGATGTGATGGATCGCGACGGCATCGAATGGCCGCTTTGCGCCCTAATCTCGGTCATTTGGCCAATCGCCAGCGTTTCCTGAAAGCGGTCATAACGGGCGGCGTGAGTAACGTCCGCTTATGATTGATGCACGTCGATCGTCAGCCGTTGTTTGTTCTTGGCCAATCTCGGCCAAGGAGAAGGACGATGACCTACTCTCACCTTGATCCTGCAATGCAGAACCGTGTCGCATGGAATGCTGGCAAAGCGGTCGGCACGAAGCGTCCCCTCACCCAGAAACAGATCTGGGCGATCCGTTTCTTCCTCGATCGCGAAGCACGGCTGCGGGATCGGACGCTGTTCGACCTCGCCATAGACAGCAAGCTGCGCGGCTGTGACCTCGTGAAGCTGAAGATCGGCGATCTCGTAGCGGGGCCTGATATTCGGACCCGCGCGCTGGTGATTCAGCAGAAGACGGGACGCCCTGTGCAGTATGAAATTGCCGCAGACGCTCGCACCAGCCTGGCGGCGTGGCTTCAGCGCCGCGGTGGCGCAGCCGGTGACCATGTTTTCCCCAGTCGCCTGAACCGCGGCTGCCCGATGAGCACGCGCCAATACGCCCGGCGTGTGGACGAATGGGTCACAGCCATCGGACTGTCGCGTGAAGACTACGGCACGCATTCGATGAGGCGCACGAAAGCCGCCATGATTTACAGGGCCACCGGCAATCTCCGGGCAGTGCAGATCCTGCTCGGGCACAGCAAGATCGAGAACACCGTCCGCTATCTGGGTGTCGACGTAGAGGATGCGCTCATGCTCGCCGAGCGAACCGAAATCTGACTATCGAGGCGGCTGTCGGGCATTGCCCGACGGCCGCTATTGGTGGGCGCGGGGCGCCTCAGGCTCCACGGAAACTGGGTGGAAAGCGGACATGCGGCGTGCCGTTTGCTCTGCTGATTGCTACACCTTTGCTGCCCATCCCCGATGGAGACTGGCAGCGCCTTCAGGCTGGCTTGCCATATTCGCGATTACTTGGGGAAATGGATCCCACAGAGTTTGTTGCCGTCGGGATCACGAAAATAGGCGAGCTCAACCCTTCCCAACGAGGCAGTTTCGCGCGGTCCGGGAGGGGCTTCGATCGAGGTGCCGCCAGCGGCAACAGCTGTATCGTGAAGCTCCTTCACCTGCTCAGGCGAGTCGCAGGAAAAGGCGACGGTGCTGCCGTTGGCAACGCTCGCCGGTTCGTCGTTTATCGGTTGGCTGACGATAAAGTTGGTTCCGTTGCCGTTATTATAGATCAAACGGGTATGTCCGCTGTCAGCGATGTTCCGCGCCCCTTCGCCTGCACCGAGGGTGCCGAGCACGGTGTCGTAGAAGCGCTTTGACCGCTCGATGTCATTCGATCCAACCATCGTGTGAAACAACATTTTCATTCTCCTACTCAGGATCGTGCTAGAGTGCGATTGAGGTATGGAACTTACATGCGCGATCTGCCCGGTCCGGAACGCTAGCAAGTTTTCGCCGCGACTTAATTGCGAGCTGCAAGAACCTTCTTGCCCACAACGGGTGCTCGATGAACAAGATTGAACGGTAACCTGGTTGCTTCAGGTTGACCATCCGTCGGCGACTTTGGGGTCGGCACCTGAAGGACTGCTTTTCCGCAAGCGCCCCGATTTCCTGCCATTCAGGTGCCGACCCCATTGCTGCCATTTGATTTGATCGCGATCTATATTTAAAGCGGACGCAATTCCTCATGGCGATAATCGAATGCGACGGGTGCAAACTGCATGCGTGTTTTACTGACAGGGGCATCAGGCTGGTTAGGCAGGTTTCTCGCACCGGCATTGCAAGGTGCAGGGCATCAGCCAATCGGTCTAGATGTTGCGCCAGGTGAACACACCCAGGTCGTCGGATCGATTGCCGACTCTGAATTGGTCCAGCGGATCTTTTCGGAATTTGAAGTCGAGGCCGTGATCCACGCCGGGGCTCTCCACAAACCTGATATTGTGCGGCAGACAACCCAGGCGTTTATTGACGTAAATGTGACCGGAACATTGAACCTCCTGACGTCGGCCATCGAGTCCGGTGTCGGCAGGTTCGTCTTTACCTCGACCACCTCATTGATGATTTCGCAAGCAATCCGTAACGAACAAGGGACAGCTGCGGTTTGGCTCGACGAGCAAAGCGGCCCTCTTGAGCCACGCAACATATATGGCGTGACAAAACTAGCCGCTGAAGGACTGTGTCGCGATGCATTCCTCAATCATGGCCTGCCCTGTATCGTCTTGCGCACCTCGCGCTTTTTCCCGGAAGATGACGATACGCACAGCGTACCGAGCGGCGAAAACCTAAAGGCGAATGAGCTACTGTACCGACGAGCAACGGTCGAAGACATGGCAACTGCTCATATTCTTGCGCTCGAACGCGCGCCCCAGATTGGCTTCGATATTTTCATTATCTCAGCACCGACGCCGTTTACGCAAGAAGATGTGATCGATCTGAAGCGCGATGCCGCTTCGGTGGTTGAGAGATGCTTCCCAGGCGCCTCTGCCCTTTATGCAGCAAGAGGTTGGAGTTTGCCCAAAACGATAGGGCGAATCTACGACCCGTCTCGCGCCCAGGAGATCCTTGGCTTTCGTGCAGGCACCGATTTTGTCACTGTGCTTGAAGCCTTAAAGCATGGCCATGAACTTCCATTTGCGCACGACCCCACCTATTTGCCACCACATGCCGATCTCAGCTTTGCGACGGCTGGATAACCCGACTATCGCTCAATAGCTGACTTTCGCCTTTCCACCCAATTTCAGCGGTTCCCGCGCTCGTGACGCGATCCCAAATGCGGCTAGGCCGCAAACGACCCAATTGCGGACATTGGTCTTGAGTGACATGCTGGTGGCGCATTAAGGAGCGCTAGTCACTGATGGGATTGTCGGCTGAACTGCGTTGGTTAGAACATCGCGACCGCTTGGCCGCAGACCTCGGCGATGCCGCTACCGTCCTTGTTGAGATACCGGGCTGGGAACCAGTGAACTTGGATGAAGGACTGCGTTGGCTGCGAGCTTCCTACTACGAGGCGTTTAAGGTCGATCATGAAATTGTTCGCTCTGGAAAACAGGCGGTGGTGCGCTTCCGGTCGTGGGAAGCTTGGGACGGTTGAGTAACTGACACACTGCACCGGCGGCTTCCCACCCAAGTTCCGCCGCCAGACGCCGTCCTGGGGCCGCCCGAAAGCCGACCTGCCGCTATAATCAGTTCCTAGCCAGGACCTGCCGTGCAGCAACCGGCCCAGAAGCAGCCAATATCGCGTGCCCCCTTCTCCAATAGCGGGAAGTGGGCCGGTGGCGGACCTGCAGCTTTTGGGCGACCGACGCGCGATAGCTGCCATTGCCAATCGATATCTTCAGTCGGCTGCTCGCGACCGAGCGTCTGCCGTCCCGTTCGTAGGCAGATGAAGCGCCCTTATGTGGCGTTGAGCCTTCCACGACGTCGCAGCTTGTCTTGCTACGTCCA
The DNA here is from genome assembly GCF_020177055.1 of Sphingomonas sp. R647. Taxonomy (GTDB): domain Bacteria; phylum Pseudomonadota; class Alphaproteobacteria; order Sphingomonadales; family Sphingomonadaceae; genus Sphingomonas. The sequence goes on along the minus strand of NZ_JAIQXT010000003.1, from coordinate 77,193 downwards.
GATTTTGGGGAAGATCACAACCGTCGAAATTATCAACGTGATGAAGCCGCCGATTCCCGCCACCCAGAACAGTGACGCTTCGGCTCGACCGGTCGGTGTGAGTACCAGGGCCTGGTATTCTGATCGAGGCAGATAGCGATACAGCCGGGGTTGCCAACCGCGGCGGAGGTCACGCTGCAGCCAGGTAAACTGAAGGCCTGACAAGATCACCATAAAAACGTAAGCCGCAGCGACGATCATGATCGCGATGATCAAGTTGCCAGATGCGGCCGAAGTGACCCGAGCGGCCATCAGGCCGATGCCCACGGCCAACGCTGCGGCCACGGCTCCCGCGATCTGCCGCGTGGCTTCGGTGACCTTGGCGGTTTCCTCGGTCACGGCCTTGCGGAGATCCGCAAGGGCCTTGAGCGTTTCGCTGCTCAGCTGAGCGAGCGCAGCCTGATAGGCGATTTTCGCACCGTCCAAGGCGGCTTCCGCGTGTTCGCGAAGATAGATCTCGGCGCGATCGGTCTCTATTCCGCTGCGAGCAACTTCGGTGGCGAAAAGCGCATGTCGCATCTCTGCTTCGCGAGCGTTCTCGAACACCCAACGGACGCCGCGCTGCAGGTTCTTGAAACCATCGATGCTGAGCTCGGAAAGAACTTCGGTGACGTCCGCGCTGACGTGGAGCGCCAGCCGCGGCGGTCCATTGAATTTGAGCGAGCCGTTCACCGGATCGATCTCGTCTGGCACAGCGTGAAGTGTATGCACGGCTGCGGCCGCCATCCAGATACGGAAAGTGGAGTTGTCGAAAGGGCCGCCATCGACGTCGCGAAGCAGCCATGTGCGAACGTCGCTCGGAGCCCGTGCCTGACCGTTGTATTCGCGAACAAGGGATCGCGGGCTAGCGGTTTCCTCGGCGGGCTCGAATGGAGTGGCGGCTTCATCCCAGCTGGTGAACCGAACGCCGAGCGTCTCGAAGGGGCGCGATAGCCGAGCGACTTGGCAGACTGATGCGCTGGGCTCGGCGAGCCATGCGGCAAAGCCGACATCCGTCAGGATACGAGCCGCGTCGATGCCCGCAGGCGGTTTGACGATCGTCACGCGGAACGGAGCCAGATCCTCGTCCAGCTCGTCTCGGGTCCATGATTCGTTCGCTTGGTCGAAGATCGTGAGCCGCCACCCTTCCCCCTCGACGAGCCCGCAGAGCTCGCGCGTTTGTCGAGCCGAGAGGTTCGACGCGCTTACCGTATCAGCGGTCTCGACGACGAAGGCGCCAAGCCCCGGGAGCCGATCAAGCCAGCGGGCGAGTGTTGTCGCGGACAACGCGGTCCTCCGTGACGTGTCTCGTCGTGATCGTAATCACCTGGCCGCCGTCGTCAGTGTTGACGCGGCGCACCGTACGTTCGTCGGCGTCGTCCGGATAGATCAAGGTTACACCCTCCGTCGTCTTCACCTGCCGGGTGGGCGGGCGCTGAAGGATCTGCCCGCTGGGCGGAAAGGCCAAGCCTTCCAGCTTAGCGGATCTGAGCTTTCGTCTAGTGCGCGCCTGGAGTTGCGACCGAGTGCCTTCGTCCTCGGGATTGCCAGCGGCCGCGAGGATGGCCTCATGCACGGCATCCTCGTCGATCTGCTGCCTGTCCCGCAGCGCAGCTTGCGCGCGCTGGATCGCTCGCGGCACGTTCCGGTCAGGCAGCACGTCCTTGCTTTCGATCAGCGTCTGGCGGACCACATCCTTTACGGCTTGGGTCAGTTCGCTGTCGCTGCGTTCGCGCCGCACGTGGAGGTAGCTGGCGAAATAGTCGCCGATGGCGGGCGCCGCCTTCATCCGGTCCAGAGTCGAAACGGCATCTTCAACGATGCCGTCGATTACCCGGATCATCGCGGACTTCTGAATGGCCTTCTTCTCCGCCACAAACGCCTGAAGAATGCGCCGCAGCAGACTGCCTTCGTCTGCATCGGCTTGTTCGATGACTTCCTGATAGTCGTATTTGATCAGGCTATAGATGGTGACGTCAGGCTCGTCGCAGCTCAACTCAAATATGAAGAGCGCCCCGGGCTTGTGTCCTCCGTGATGCAGTCTGGCGAACTCCCGCGACAGCGACTGCGCCCCCGCCTCGAAGGTGACCTCACCCCGTGCCATCTCGCCGATCTTCGCCTTCACCGCAGATTCAGGCTCGAACGAATAGACGCTTGCCGCGTCGGTGTTGCGGATGCGCTCGATGAAGAAATCCGGATGTTCGACCTCCCGCGCCAGCTCAGGGTTGAAGGGCCCGTCTCGAACCACATGGAGAATCATGTGCTCGATCTGGAGCGACGCGAATTGCTCTTCCGACAGAAAACCCATGTGCGACCTCTCTTTGTGCGCTGAACGCTAGTCGCAATCAGCGCGCTCTGGCAGTGGCATTCGCAACCGATATGGCAAAGGCCGTTGGAACAGAAGGTGAACGGACAGCTGCTTTCGGAGTTGGGTGTCAATCCGCTGAACGGCTGAAATTGGGGCGTATTCCTGACCGGCCGGTTATGCCATAGCGGGTTGGCTGCTCATGGGCCGGTTGCAGACTGGCAATAATCAGCTCCTGAACGCCGGAAAGCGGACACACCTACCGGTACTTTCCGGCTGACTGGCGGATTCCACCAACTCCTCTCGGATCGCTCCATTCGATATCGCACCGCGCCGGTGCGATCCGGGCTGATCAAGGCGACGCACCTGCGCGACGTTCTGCGCATGGGTGACCCTTATGGATCAAACCACGGCATGCTTGGGGCACTCGCAAAGCTTGTCCAAAAACAAGGACTGGACACAGTAACAACTGATGGTAGCGAGCGGTAACGGGACGTTGGCCCAGACGCTCGCAAGCCCGTCACAGACGGCCTTGGCGAGCGCGATGGTCTCGCCATGCTCGGCCTTCACATGGCAATATCCAAAGGTGATGCACGCCCATTCCTCGAGCGCTGTTCGGCGACTTTCGAGCACGCGTTCTAGGATATTATGGAACGGACGGCCATTCTCAATGCCGCGATACGGACCATCCTCATCGGCAAGCATCCAGGTCGGCAGATCTTCGATCTCTTGTGAATCGAGACCCACATCGATCTGGTCGAGCAAGTAGGTCGGGTCTCGCCACATCGCCTCGAGTTGTGCGTCATCATTGCTCATTCGTAGGCACTCCCGATGTGGACATGATGGTTCCGCCGTCACCAAAGCCCGCAAGGTATCCCCAGTATTGCGGTGCGCTCAAGTACGGGTCTGCCGACAGTGAAAGGCAGAGACGCGAAAGCGCTTGATCAAGGGCCTCGCCGGATTGGCAAGCGGTCGCCATCCACTCCATGAGGCGAACGCCGATCACAGATTGAAGAGGTCGACTCGAACCCGCGACGTAGCGGACACCTGCCTCGACGAGTTTCACTGGCACGCCGCGAACCTCTCGCTTTCGAAACGCACTGGAAGCGTCAAGCGCGAGGCCGGAACAGGCGCTGAGCACGACAACTCCACCTGTAAATCGACTAGAGCGGCTGCGCGCGGCGATTTCCGGTACGCCGAGACGTCCGTCTTCTGCGATCAGCGCAATACCACCTTCGTCTACCATGCCGTGACAGAACACGAAGCTTACATCCCGGCGGTGGAGAGCTCGCAAGATGTTGTCGACGGTGGCCGAGAGTTCACGTTGCACCGCGATGCCCGCACCCTCAAGCATCGCTGCTGTTCGTTCCATGCGTGCCCGGGCGCCATAGATCGGATGGAGTTCGGGCCGCCAGGCTGGTCGGGCCGCAAGCAGGAATGCGGCACCTCCAGAGGCAACGTCAGCGGGAGTTCGCACTGGCGCCGACGACGCGCGCAGGCTTGAGATAGTATGCACGAGATTGATACCCATGGCGCCTTCGGTGCGACCGAGCGCGATTAGCAACGCGGGGCCCGGTTTGCTTACTCGTAACGCCATCCAGGGAACTTCGTACAAATAGGCCTGGGGAGCGATAAACAAACGATCAAGACGATCGCGTGAGATAGCCGCGGCGATCTTGTGACCAACAAGCTCGTCCCCGAGTATTTCAAGCACGCCTGAGGATGCCCCTGCCACCTGGGCGAACGTCCGCGCGGCGCTGCCGATGGTCTGTCCGATCAATGCTCCCGAGGTAGCCTCGAACACATCGGCGACGGTTTTGATGGATTGATATGTTTCTTCCAGCGGCATGAGGTGAAACGAAATTTCGCCATCGGGGGCACAGTAAATGCACGCCCAAAAGCCAGCTTTGAAGTCGCTATCTGGAAAGAGTTCATAGACGAGCACGCCTTTGCGTCCTGGCAGGTCTGCAAGAATTGCACTGGGCCTTGCGGGAAGGAGCGCGAGCGCTGCTTCGACGCCATGGTCTGAAAGAGGGGCGTTGCTACGGACCTGAGTACGAGAAAGCTCAATCAGCCCCAGCACTTGAGTAAGCATCTCTTGATCGGGCGGTCCTTTAGGCGAAATCGCCGCGAACAATCGAGCAGCGGCGGCTCGCGAGTAGGCTCGAGCGCGTTGTTCCAGCCGATCATCGGGTAAAGAACCTTGATGGTCGCGGGCTTGGCGCTCAAGCGCCAGAGCAAGCGATACATATGCATCGCTGGCACCAACACAATCGCCGGAAATCTCGCGAAATTCAGCGATCCTGAGCGAGAGATCGTCGCTGGGTGGAATGACCAGGCAAGCTGCATCGATCGCCTGTTTGAAAGCAACCCGAGCTTCATCGAGTTCCTTGGAATCATCTTGGCTGCGTAAGAACTTATGGCAGTGTGCCCGGGCCTTCAGCATTGCAAAGCTCCGAGTGCGCTCCGGTATGTCCCGGATGTTGAGGTCGGTAGCCGCCGATTCCGCGATCGAAATAAGATGCAACGCCAAATCAGGATGTAATTTGTCGGTAGCACCTACCATCTCGACGAAGAGATTTAGCCAGAGTTGCCAATGCGCGTGCTCGGCAGCGTGGTCGAGTGCGGCCGCGAAGTGAACGAGATATGAGTTTCCAGACACGACCAATCGGGCGGCGCCGTCGCCTTTAAGCTTGTCCAGGCATAACAGGCCGCCAGCCTGAAGGGTCTCCACCAACTCGCTAGCAGACGATTTAGCGCCTTTGTCTTTGTCGTAATCTTCGATCTGAAAGTTCGGCTCAAGCAAGGCGCTTGCACCGACCTCTTCGAGCAACTCTTCTGGCGTTCCAAGGTAGGCGGAAAATTGCCCGCCAGGCCCTTCTCGGCTCGGAGGCGGGAGAAGTTTGTGGAATACGGCCAGGATCAGTGGCGCCACGGGATGACGCTCGGCAGCGAGCCGTGCTCGAAGCGAGAGCGTCTTTCCGAGCAGGTCCGAAAAAACCTTTGGAGGAAGCTCTGTGCCCCTTATGTCGGCGACAAGGTCGTCGATCTCGCTATCGCTGACCGTTGTGAAGGTTGATGCGGTGATGAGCATTTCGGTGCGAATCCTCAATGCATCCTCGCGAGAACCGGCGACGTTAAATTGCTCTACGGCCACAGCCGCAAATTGCTGCGACAGAGCAAAACTGCGAGCGTGACGGCAATGCGAGCCGACAACATCGAACAGACTGGCGAGAAACGGAATACTGCCCACACTAGCTCGAAATTCTCCCACGTCGCGCATTGAGAATAGACGATTAAGCAACTTCGCGGCGACGATCGCGCCATCGCGAAATGCATTAGAATCGTGAAACAGTGTCGCTAGAACCCAGTGAGCACCCAACCGGGCTTCGAAGTCGCCAAAGCGGACTGCGATTGCGACAAGCAACTCAAGGACCGCTTGATCGTCAGGCGTATACATCCGGCGATCGCGGTGCTCCTTAACTGGATAGCATAGTGCAATTTGCCACGGCCGATTACCGGTCGCGGCGAGATCCACGACGTGCTGCAGCGTCAGCGGGCTCCCGTCAAAATCGGCGAACCTACCTTCAGGCAGGTTAGCGACAACGACCGCCCGCTCTTGGGCAAGGTGTAGCAATCTGTCGGCTTCAGAAACGTCGCCGAAGTTCGGCACAGTCTGCGACGGTGCCAGCAAGGTACCTAAGGCATCCGCGACGACCTCAATGCGGTCGAGCGTTTCCTGCGAGACCGACTGTCTCGCCAAATGTGCTAGATGCTGCTCGCAAGCGACTGACAGGTTGAACAGGAATGGCTTATATGGGCCGACGTCGTCGACGGTCTGGTGCATTTCGAAATCATCGGGCGGCCCGCCCGCATTACATTCTGCGATGAACTCAGCAATGTACGCTAACAGCGACTCGATGGCCTCCGGCGAAATTTCAGACTGTTCTGCTGACTCCGCATAAGCTTTTGCCACCCGCACCAAGGCCATCAAAAACGGAACGGACGACTGCTCAATTCCGACGAGGCGGTTACAAGAAAGTGCGACGTAATCCTCTACCCACTGCCGCGCTCGTAATTCAGGGTCGACCATATCCCGACGTACAAGGAAACACCTATCGATGCTGGCCTGAGCGGCGTAGGTTTCATCATCCCAAGTAAGCACTTCGATGACCGAGCGGTAGTCCTCAACCGAGACCGGGGGTAGCGTCATTGCGGCCCAGTCGAGCTCAGGGCGCTCGGTCCGAGCACGATTAAGACTTTGCTCTAGCCAATAGTCATTCGACGCGGCGTTGACGTTTGCGACGGCGAGTACGGATCGATTGCGCTGAAGATCCAGGCAGAGATAGCCTACCCACAGCCATGCATCGTTCGTGCAATTGCTGCAGGCTATTTTGTTGATATTCCCATTGCGAATTTCGGGAGGGACATCACGCAGCCCATCGACAAAGGTGACTTGGACTAAGCTATCCACTGGCAGGGGCCTGCCGCAATTTCCACAGCATGGCGCCTCATCGAAATATATCAACAGATGCTGTGCCATTAAGCGCCCCTCCTATTGCGCCTTTAAAAGACAATTGCCGCAGGCGAGTGAAAGATGCCCCAATACTTTCTCTGTGGCGATAATGCGCGATCGCCCCCTCAACTCCAACCTCAACAAGCACCCGTGCGTTGCGGCGGTGGTCGCGCTCCAGCCAATGGAGATAGCCAACCACGCGATCAGCGGCAGCTTTCGGGCTTACTATTGGCACGCGAGAACGACTGGGTTTAGGGCGCGTTGCCGACGGGCAGGTTGTGACGAAAGCAGACTGGCCGCTGGTCGGCCGTGAGCGGACTGGCAGCTTGTGGCGCTGCATTAGCGAAAGCGGACCCAGCTTTTTGGTAGGCGTCGTCTGAAGATGCATCCGCCTACCGACGTGACTAAACAACCGCTGATCACGTGCGGGCCAACCGACCGGTCCGTTACAGCGATTATAGAAGATCGACGCAAGTTCTGCAGGTTACGGCTGTACAGTTTGGCGCCGCCAGCTTTCGACCGCCTTTACGAGATCACCGGCGCAGTCGGCACCTGCCCAGCAGTCCCAGAAGTCGATTGTGCCAGACAGCGGCTCATTGACTGGCGTCGCGATGCGGATACGGGTCGCCGAGGATAATGACGGGCGTAAGCGCAAGAGCCCGCTGCGCCAACTCGGTGATCACATCGAAGTCGGATTTCAACGTAAGGCCCTCCCCGGCAGTCGGATAGCACCGAAGGGCCTGAAGTCTAATGCCCGCCGGTCGCTGTAAAGCGGAATTCTTCGTCGCAGAGGCGGCGGGCCTCGCCCTGCCGACATCTGTCGGCAGCTTTCGGCTTTTGATACCGGAACGCCGCAACTATGATCGACTCGGACGATGCGCCCTAACGTGCGGCTAACCAGTGACGCGCTCGCGGCGGCGCGCGGTCTGCGCCAATGACGTTCGCCAACCTACATCGCCGGGCGATGGCTGCGCTTGCCCGGTCGCGCGCAGGCGGGCTAACGTTCTCGCGCCGGGTCCGGACATGGCCCCAGCCTGAGAAGTTTGCCAAGGCTTGAAGCCAGTGCAAGTTCGATGATGGGGAGACGCTTCAAAGTGGATATTGGCCCTGTAACAATGGCGAGTAGTGCTGATCCTCTGACCCCGTTAGAACGCGATCGCTCGAATTTCGTCCGCGGGTTGGTGCAGCGGCGCGGGGACGCATTGGGCACGCCCTCCCGCTATGCACGGCCGACGCCAAAGCGGATCGTTCAGTTCTGGGATGACCTCGAGCGCCTTCCGCCAGACGTCGAGAATTGTATGAAGTCGTGGAGGCGACTGGAACGTGTTGGCTTCGAGCTGGATGTATTCGATAGGGACGCTGCTCGATCCTTCATCGGCGCTCGCCTTGGAGCGCGCCATGAAGCTGCGTTCGACAGGTGCTACCACCCGTCCATGATGTCGGATTACTTCCGCTATTCATTCGTACTGGTCGAAGGCGGCTTCTACATCGATGCCGACGACGTCTACCACGGTGCGCCGATCGGCCATCTCTTCGAAGATGGCCGCCTTAAGCTCCAGCCATTTTGCTACGACATCCCTACGGGCCAGATGGTGGAATCATCGATATTTACCGAGCCGGGCGCGGACCGGCCAGGTTGGATCTTCTATTTCAACACCACGCCTCTCATCGCAGCACCTCAACACCCGATTGTCGAGAGGGCGCTGCTCAACGCAACGGCATCATTGGAAGCACATCCTTCGAACGTTCTGCCGGAAGTCCAAGCCTCGACCGGGCCCGGAAATCTAACTCGGTCCGTCTTCGAAGTTATCAGTGAAGCAAGATCATCGGAATCATTCCTGGTCGCGCATGATTGGGAGATGATTTCGACCAGCAAGTGGCCGTTGAGCTACCGCAATGATTCACGAAATTGGCGTCTCTCCAACCAGCAGGAATATCGCGCGGCATCGTCGTTGGAGGAGCGATGAACCCGCTTCGCAGGCCAGCAGTGACTCTCCGCTGGATTTTCCGGGTCGCGTACAGTCTTCGTAGACTCCTCCCCAAGCAGATGGCGAACTGCTTCGGGCCTCGCCAAGGCCACGAGGATCGCACCATCGGGAAAATCTATGTGATCAATCTAGACCGCGAGCCCCGGAGATGGTCGCGTGTGAAAGAAGAGCTTGGTCGCATCCAGGACCGTCTTGGTAACGATCTCCGCAGCCTGTCTGAACGATATGCTGCTGTTGACGCGAGGAACTTTTCAAACGGTCCTCCCGAAGACGGCCAGGTCGATCCGCACTACACTTTGTCCGACCAACTTTTCGTGGAACCGCAGCCAAAGACACTCCCGACGCGGTTCGCGCTGGAAGCCCCCATCGCGATGACAGAACCAGAAGTTGCCGTCGCACGATCGCATATCGGAGTTTGGAAGCGGGTTGCCGAAGGGGCCGAGGAATATGCGCTCGTCCTCGAGGACGACGTATGGTTTCACCCAAGCTTCGCGCGAGATCTGGACCACGCTTGGCAGGACATGAGGGGCGCCCATGAAGGGGCCGGCGGCATCGACATTGTCTACGTCTCGTACATGGAAGCGATGCACGGCGCTCCAAAGACCTTTCACTCAAGTCATGTGTTCAGGCCAGAACGGGGGCTATGGTACCTGTCGGGGTACATCCTCTCGCGACGCGGGGCGCGCAAGCTCCTTGATGCACTGCCCTGCCGTGGGCCGGTCGATCTTTGGATCAATCACCAGTTCAGCAAGCTGAACGTGTTCGCTACTAGGCGATCGATCGTGCGCCAGCGAAGGGATAGCATATCGACAAATAGCTACTCCATTCTACCTGCACTCTCCGGGATCGGCGCCATCAACAGCGAGGGTGCGGCGCTATTCCACGCTCATCCGCTTGGCGCTCCCGTGTTTGGCTTTGGACCGCCGGGATCGGGCCAGTCATCGCTGGCAATGGCGTTGTCCATGCTTGGCTATGCATGCTGCAGCGACTTGCGCCGCTTGCCGGCGCTCGAGTGGAATCGGCTCTGCGCGGGACGCCCCGATCGCGCATTTGGCGCCTATGTCAACGTGGGGTCGCTCACAACAGAGATCGAGCACCTCCGCCATCTGTATCCGCACGCCAAGTTCGTCATAACGACGTGCTCGAGCGATGCGGACGATCCGGTCTTTCAGGAGATCCGAGCACGGCTTAAGGGCGCGGACGTCGCCTTGCTTGACACTGGCAAGGCCGATGCCTGGCGGGTGCTGTGCGAACATCTCAGATGCGTGCCACCTCTAAGCCCATTCCCTCACCTTGATGACGTTGGGCAACGCGATATCGTCGAGGGGCGAAGCGAAGGTCTCCGGCTCCCGGTACCTGCCAAATCGAAGTGGGATCGTTCGCCGTGGATCGTAGCGCCAAAGCATGATGATTGGACGGGCATCGAGGTTGCGACCGAGGATTGCGGCGGATGGGTCTATATCGATTGTGGCGAGGGGATCGACCCGCAGCATTGGGTTGCACGGTCGGATACTTTTACCGGCAACCTCGCATTGTTCCGCCACTTGAACGTCGAATATGATAGCGTCGAGGGGGCGAAGTTGCAGGTCCGGCAAGAAGACCTCGGCGTGCGAGGGTATAGTGCAGGGGCCATCACGAGTCACACCGACTATCTTTTCGGCAGATTTGAGGCCGCTTTCCAGGCATCTGACGTGCCGGGTGTGGTCACCGGCTTTTTCCTCCACCGAAATTCACCTCACCAGGAAATCGACATCGAAATTGCGGGGAATAGGCCGAACCGCTTGCTCGTGAACGTTTTCTATAATCCGGGCGAGGACGGCGCCCGGTTCGACTATGGCTATCGGGGCTGCCCATGCCAGATCGATCTTGGCTTCGACGCTTCGAAGGGGTTTCACCGATATGCGATCGAATGGACACCGCATGAGATCCGTTGGCTGGTAGACGGCATCCTGGTCCATCGTCGGGTGCTATGGAATCCAACCCCAATCCCCCACCTGCCTATGAAATTGCATCTCAACGCGTGGCCATCTCGGGCCTCGCAGCTTGCAGGGCGCCTCCGAAATCGACGCCTACCTGCCACGGTTCGGGTGCGCTCGATACACGTCCTTGGATGTGGGCCAATCTTACCGAAGTCGTGTTCTGGAGCCGATAGCGGCTCGAATGGGACGATCCTCGAGGCAGTGTCGACATGAAGATACTTTCCTATAATCCCGGCCATGACGGTGCATTTGCCTACATAGAGGACGGCCGCTTAGTGTTCTCCTTGGAAGCTGAGAAGGGCTCGGGGTATCGGCATTCTGCCGTTACCGTGCCAGATGCCTTCGATGCCCTTGGTGAGCTCGCTAGTGTCCCCGACGTCCTTTGTAAGGGGGGGTGGTGGCAAGATGGACCACCCCAAGCGGGAGGGGGCGCGGTTGGCTATCATGGCTTGGAATGCGGCAAGGTCCGCACAGGCCGGAAACGGTTCCTCGGGAAGGAAGTCGATCTCTTCTCTTCCTCCCATGAGCGGTCGCATCTGCTGTGCGCGTTTGGAATGTCGGGACTACCAAAGGGCACTGCGTGCTACGCATTGCTCTGGGAGGGCAACATCGGCGCATTCTATGAGATTAGTGCTGGGCTGCACATCACGAAGTTATCGAACGTTCTGCCGGAGCCAGGACATCGCTATGCGTTGCTCTATGCACTGGCAGACCCAACTTTCGACAAGCGTAGCGCGGAGTATTCAAGGCTCTCGGACGCCGGCAAGTTGATGGCGCTCGCCTCATTCTCAACACGAACGCAGGCAACTCACTCCGAAGAGTTGATCATGGACTTCTTGCTGCAGGATTGCGAGCACATCAGGCCTCGGGACTGTGAGGCTCTCCAAGACCTCACCCACTACAATGTTGGGACGGATGATCAGGAATTCAGAAATTTTGCCGGTATATTCAGCGACCGGCTGTTCGATCGATTTCACCAATTTGCTAAATCAGACTTGAAGCGTGGCATGCCCCTGCTGATCGCGGGCGGGTGCGGCCTTAACTGCGATTGGAATTCCAAATGGCAGGGATCTGGCCTGTTCAGCGAGGTGTTCGTGCCTCCGGTCGCCAACGACTCGGGTTCGGCAATTGGCACTGCCATCGATGCCCAGTTCCACTTCACGGGTGACCCGAAGATCTCGTGGGATGTATATTCAGGCCTGTCCTTTGCGCTCGACGAACCTGTCGACCGCGCCAAGTTCGACAAGTTGGAATCCAGCGTCAATACCGTCGCAGAGATGTTGTCATCCGATCTTATCCTAGGATGGGTCAGCGGTAGGTACGAGATAGGTCCGCGCGCGCTCGGAAACCGCTCCATCTTGGCAGCGCCATTCAAGGACAGCACCCGAGAGCGATTAAACATCATCAAGCAGCGGGAGCAATTTCGCCCGATCGCGCCAGTTTGCTTGGAGGACGATGCTAAAACATGGTTTGGGTGCGAGCACCCTAGCCCCTTCATGCTCTTCACCTATCGGGCATCAACGACTGACCTTGCCGCAGTCACCCATGTAAATCGCACCGCTCGCATCCAAACTGTATCCGAACTAAGCAACCGCCCCCTGTTCGAGGTGCTAAATGCTTTCAAGGACCTAACGGGATTTGGCGTATTGTGTAACACGTCCCTTAATTTCAAGCACAAAGGCTTCATTAATAGCGCTTCAGATCTATCGAAATATACCTTGCAGCATCATCTCGACGGATTTGTCATCGACGGGCAAATCTACATGCGCAAGTCGTCGGTCGGTTACCAAGCCTATCTATGTAGTCGTTCGGAGCGCGTTCAACGTCATAGCGAACCTTAAATTTTGAATTAAATAAGTTGAGTCCGCGGCCCTCGCGAACGAACGGCTGCTTTCAAGGTCGCGCGGGAACAGGCTGAATGGCCGATAATGGGGCGCTTAGCGGCCGGTGCGGCGCCGGAACTCCATAACCTCGAGAGGCTGGATCTTTTGCTGTGCCTCAGTCGTGCATTTCGAGACGTGTAATCTCTCGTTCCAGATTGAAGTGTGCCTGACTCTCGAGATGCCGAAACGCTGTCGTCCTGAAAATTTGGCGCTCGTTGAATTTCCTGAGGATTCCAGCGCGTGCGGGTCGGTAAACTTCATCTGGCACGAACGCATATTCCAACCTGATCTGTTCAGCATAGCGGTCATATGACCCGGCGCTCGAGCCGATGATGCCAAGGTCCAGATCATTGAAAGCATCCGTCAGTGGATCACCGCCTGTGTGATGCTTGCTGTCGAGGATCAGCCGGACGACAAGATCGATGTCGATATCCGGCGGGAGGTCCGCGCGGGCCTGATTGGCGGAACGCTCTTCGTTATCTGATGCGCGCGGATCATAGATGATGTCGTGCAGCCAGATCGCCGCGATCATTTCGCGGCTCGATCCGTCATAGTGACGCAGCATCTCCTTGACGTGGTTGAGGGTGTGATAGTGACGGTGAGGCTCGTGAAGCTGTTCCAGCCATCGCTGCGTGATCGCCTCGGACAGGCCGAGCAGCGCCAAACTCTCGTCGAGTGTCATGATGCGAGCCTAACCCGCCTACTCGTCCAACGATAGGCTTTGATGACTGAACCGAACGCGGTCGTGATTGCGTGTCCAGACAAAGAAGGTCACTCTCGTTCAGATGGGAGACACGAATGATTTGGGCCAGGAAACTCGTGCTCGTGCTCGGTTTGGCGCTGGGCATGGCACAGCCACAAGCATTCGCTCAGATCAATCCCACCTTGAGCGAGTCTGAGCGCGGCATCAAACGCGGCGATGGCGATGATGCTGCCCGCCATCTGCGGATCGAACAAATGCACGTCACGGCACATGTCATGGGTCGTACTGCCGATATCTCTCTTGAGCTGGTGATCGCATCCGACAATGACGATCCCTATTCGGCGACGCTTTCAATGGCGATGCCCCCCGACGCGGTGGTGACGGGCTATGCGCTCAATGTCGGCGCTGTGCTCATACCCGGCCAGCTCCTCGAACAACCCAAGGCCCGCGAAATCTTCGAGGACGAGGTTCGCGAGGACATCGACCCTGGCCTGGCCGAAGTCGATGCGGGGAACCGCTTCACCACCCGCATATATCCGATCGACCGCAAAAACCCTCGTCGCTTCCGCATGCTATTCACGGCGCCGTTTGACCCCGAGCGCGGAATCATATTGCCGCTGTCGCGCGATGCTCCGATCGGCGTCCTGTCGATCAACGTCACGATTGATGGATATGACGTGGCGCCGATCGTGCGCTTCGCCGGCAAGCCGACAAAGCTCGACCGCGCCGGCGCGAGCTGGACCGGAACCGCGCGTTTCGAGCAGGCAGTCATCCGTGATGGGCTCACGATTGAAGAGGGAACGCTCGCCAGGCCCTTGACGCTCGCACGGCACAGTGGCGGCGAAACCTTTTTCACGATCGCGGACCATTCTGATCAGGCAACCACCAAACCGAAGCCGGGCCGGCTGCGCGTTTACTGGGATCGCTCGCTTTCGCACGGTCGCGGTGCACCGAAACTTGAGGCAGAGGTATTGGCCCGTCTAGCCGACGCCACAACGCCTACCGCAATTGATCTGGTCACGTTTGCGAGCGACCGGCCCGAGATAACGACCGTGCAGAATATAGCCCAGCTGCGGGCTGCTCTGACAGCCGTCACCTATCGCGGCGCGACCTCACTCGCCGGGCTCGACGGGGTCTCGCTGCCGCCAGCGAGCCACTGCATTCTCGTTTTCGATGGTCAGGTGACGATCGACCATTCTGCGCCGTTCATGCCCGATTGTTCCTTGTCGGTGTAGTCGGCCGCCACCGATGCGGACGGAGCGCGGCTTGGCCGCATCGCTCAGGCATCAGGTGGCCGCTTTATCCGTGTCGTCGAAGGCAGAGCGGCAGAGGCGGCAGCGACGCTGGCGGATCGAGCGGTCACTCCCATCGCGGTGCGCGATTCTGCTGGCCGGCGCATCGCATTCCGCGCGCTTCCCGCCCGGTCTGGAAGTTGGCTCCTCGTTGGACGCTTGCCATCGTCAGGCGGGCTTCGTGTGGACCTCAGCGACGGTAGCCAGCGCCACTATGGTCTGTTGGCCGGCAAGACTGTTTCGGCAGACGCTCCCGCTGCCTTGTGGGCGGCGCAGGAAGTGCAGCTGCTCGGCGATGACCCTGGCCGACACCAAGCCAAGGTCGACCTCGCCCGTCGCTACCAGGTCGCCGGCCCGGCAATGGCGTTTCTAGTACTGGAAAGCCCGGATCAATATCTGCGCGCCGATATTGCACCGCCCGCCGGTTTTTCGCCCGAGTGGGTGGAGCGATATCTCAAGGAGAAGCGCGAAGACGCGGTAGAAAAGGCCGATGCCCGCAAAGAGCGTTTCGCATTTGTGATAAAGGCATGGCAGGAGCGCAAGTCATGGTGGAGCCAGCAACGCTTCGCTCGCCGACCGAAGGCACGGCCCGCTGGAGAGATCCTGCCGGCGGCTTTCTTGCCACCGCCCCCACCTCCCGCGTCGGTTTCATCACCGATGGCGGTGGAGGAAAGTGCTGGCGAGGTGATTGTCACGGGCATGCGCAAGGAAGAGCTTCCCCGCCCCGAGTCCGGACGGTCTGCAGCCGGTAAGGCAATCAAACTCGACCTCGACGATATGATCGCCAAGCGTCCTTATATTGTCGCGCTCAATGCTGCGGCTGCTCCCGTCCGATTGAAGGTGATGGCGGAACAGGAACGAGCCTATGGCTCGGTGCCGAGCTTCTATCTCGATACCGCCGAATGGTTCCGGCTGAAGGGGGACGCGGGGGTAGCCGAACAGCTTCTACTATCCGCTCTCGAACTTCCGCTCAGCGACGACGAGACGC
This sequence comes from Sphingomonas sp. R647, assembly GCF_020177055.1. Taxonomy (GTDB): domain Bacteria; phylum Pseudomonadota; class Alphaproteobacteria; order Sphingomonadales; family Sphingomonadaceae; genus Sphingomonas. The sequence continues at coordinate 61,521 of NZ_JAIQXT010000003.1, read as the reverse complement.
GTCAGATCGTCGCATTTCGGTTGGAACGCGATGGGCGCTACGACCGAGCGATCGAACTCGCCGAACGTCTCGCCGCCGCGAACGCCGAGTTCCGTCCCCAGCCGATACGAGACCTCGCGCTCGCACTGGCCGCACGCGGTCGCGCCAATGGCACTTCTGGGCGGGCTGATCTCGAACGCGCGTTCCAGTTACTCACGGATGCCGCATTGAACCCGGCGTCATCGGATTTCGACGGGTTTGAGGTCATCGCACTGATGGAGGCAAACGCGTTGATCGCCGATATCAACGCAGCAGGTGGCCGCTGGACACTCGACGACCGGCTCGTTGCGTTGCTGGACACGGACGTGCGTATCGTGATCGCCTGGACTGCCGACGATGCCGATATCGACCTATGGATCGACGAGCCCGGCGGCGAGCGCGTCTATTATCGCGATACGCTCAGCAGCGCTGGCGGCCTGATTTCAAATGACATGACCGACGGTTACGGGCCCGAGGAATATGCCATTCGTCGGGCTCCGCGCGGCACCTATCGTGTGCGTGTCAACGGCTATGACGCGGACCGGCTCAATCCCAACGGTCCGGGCCATGTCCTGGTGCGTCTGATCCGAAATTTTGCGCGGCCCAGCCAGACTGAAACACTCGTCGATGTCGACCTCTCGTTTCAACAAGGACGGGACCGTGACGAAGAAGAGGAAACCAAACCAATCGCGACATTGACCGTCGGTCGTTAGTCCAGCGACAAGCGGTCAATTGCAAGGAAGGGCCGCGACCAATGGCAGCTTGCAAGGTCACCAAGCGCGCCGTTCAACGGCAGCCATTGGGAGCGCCTAGCAGCCATGAGCGCGTGTGTTGAGCTAACTTCAACTGAACTTCCGCAGCTTGCACACCAACGCGCGCAGCCCATCGACCGGAACGAGCGTCGCATCTCCAAGCTTCACGATCTCGATATCGACCGACGCGATCAGTTCGTAAAATTTCGACCGACCGATGCCGAGCATCCGGGCGGCCACGGGAATGCGAACCGTCAGTGGTTTTAGCGACAACGGCGCGTCGATGGCGAGCGGTGTTTCGAACAGATCAGGTTGGCTTGGGCGGGACATCCCGAAACTCCTCTCGATGCGGTCCGGTCTCGAGCCAGCCGCTGCCCCTCGGCGGCCAGTTCACATCGATTATCGGCATCAAAGCATCCGGGCGCCACGGGCTATCTGCACGCCACGCCCGCCTCTTCTACGCCATTCCCGGCCTAGGCCGACGGCGGCGCCCGATCGGCGCGCTGTTCATCGCGCCAGTGTGGTCCGGCAGCGTCGCAGACTGGCGTAGGTTGCCATCGCCTTAGCCCTTGATTCAAATAGAGAATTCAACAGAGGCGACGGCAGCCGATGGTTAGCGCCGTCGCAAATTCACGTTCAAAAACAACCATATGCGCACCGACCGACGGCGGCGCCTTTATCTCGCAATCGTAATCCCCCTCCCGAGACCCCTCCGACCCGCTCCTCAAGCGATGCCCCTCACCCGAGCAAACGGCGACTCGCGGCGCCAGGCACTCGGCTCCCACTGGTCATCGCGAGCGCCGATCTCGGCCTGCCGAATCTTGGGGAAATCGACGGGGTCGAGCCGCAAAGCGGCGCGCTTTCACCGTGCCGGGAGGCGCAAGAATTGACGCGAGAGATGGACGATCAAGCGCGGCCTAAGCAGCAGTCGCGAGTGTCTCGATCCGCTGTTCGCAGGCCTCGCGAACGAGCGTCTGCAGCACCGAAATCCGCTCGGAAATCCACTCCAATTCTTCCCCAGTGATGCGGTACGAACGCGAGTAGCGCGCCTTCACATAGGCGTCGCGCAGCAGCGAATAGCAGCGCTTCTGGACACGGGTGTCGCGTGGCCACACCGCCTTGAGCGATGGCTCGAGCTGCTCGGCCATGTCGCGCAGTCGGTTCAGATTATGGGTCTTCGGGCTGTAGAGTGTGCGGACCAGAAACAGGCAGTGGTAGAAGCGCTCGGTCGCCTGATGGAGAAGAAAGGCAGCTAGCTTTCCCTTGCCTTTGCCCAGCGCATCCGTCGCGCTTTCAAGGAAATCCTCAGCGCTCTCGAACCACTCCTCATAATAATCCCGCGTCTCCTGCAGCGCCTGTTCGGGAGACAGCGGCTGCGGCTCGACGAACGCAGATCCCGGCTCGTCAAACAGGACGATGCCCTCGCGCAGGATGTCCATGAAGAAGTAGCGTCCAAGCCGCAGCTTCTCGTTCACGTCGTCGATGTCGTGGTAGATCAGGCTCACCGGGGTGCGCAGGATCTGCCCCGCCGATAGCTCCTCAAGCAACTGCGCCTCGGCCTTCTCCCAGTAGTCGGCGATGTCGGTGAACTCCTCGCGGTTGACCACCACGAGCAGGTCATAATCCGAGAAATAGCGCCCGACGGGGTCCTCGATCCAGTCGCCGCGCGCATAGCTTCCGAACAGGATGATCTTGAGCAGCTGGCCGCCGCGCGTGCGCACCTGGGTGCGTCGCGCGGTCGCGAACGCGAAGTGCTCGCGCAGCACGTCGACCACGTGCGCCAGCTCGCGGCGCTTGCCTTCGGGCAGATGGTCGAGGTCGGTGTTCATCGCGCCAGACTCGCGCTTTGAGCATCAAATGCCAAGCAGATATGTGCGCCGATGGCGGGTCTACGACCCGTCATCGGCGTTGGTGCAGCGCATGATGTGCAGCATGGCATCGGCCATCGCGCGCTCGACTTCGGCAACGGTGATGCCGAGTTCGTCCGCGATCGCAGTGTAGTCCATGTCACTATAGCGGTGCCGATCGAACACCGCGCGGGGCAGCGGTTCGATGGTCGGCAGCGCACCCGCGATGCGCAGCGCCAGCTCCGCAACCGACCCTTCCCGCGCGCGCGCGGTCACGACACCGCCCCCTCTGGCGCGAATGCCAACAGGTAGTCAGCGGCCTTGCTGGCCGCACTCGCGGCCCGGAAAATCGCGCGCTCATCATCACGTAGCACCGCAAGCCATGAGCCGATGTAATCGGTATGCCGCACGGTCGGCGCGATCGCCAGCGACGCGCAGACGAATGCGCTCGCCATCTCCGCGACCAGCTCCTCGCGGGCATAATCCGCACTGCCGAACCCGCCGCGCTGGTTACGGTCCAACCGGCTGCTGTGCCCGGTCCAATGCCCAAGCTCGTGCAGCGCGGTGCGATACCAGTTGATCGGCTCGCCGAACGCTGCCTGCGGCGGCACCGCGACATAGTCGCCGCACGGCGAGTAATAGGCCTCACCTCCGCCAACCCGAAAGTCCGCGCCGCTCGCGTCGATCAACGTCCGAACTTGCGGCAGAATATCGACCTCGTTCTGCACCTTTGACAGCTCGGTAAGCTGCTCGGGCAACCCCTCGCACTGCGCGACATTGAACACCGTAAACCGCTTCAGGAACGCCAGCTGCCGCGCCTCGCGATCCTCGTCGCGCGCGCGTTCCGCTTCATCCTTCGGCGTGAAGCGATCGGCATAACAGACGGTCGTGCCCCGCTCGCCCTTGCGCACAGTGCCGCCCGCTACCTGTGCCTGCTTGAAGGTCAGCCAGCGCTGCGATGCATAGCCGCCCTCGACCACCGCAGCCCAAAGGATCAGCACATTGATCCCCGAATAACGGCGCCCGGTGACCGCATTGGCGGGCATCGCGCACCCGCACGAAGCCGCATCCCAAGGCTGTACCCAAGGCAGCCGCCCTGCCTCCAGCTCGGCAATCACCCGCGCCGTCACCTCGGCATAGAGGCTCGCACGCTCGTTTCCGATCTTCATCGCTCCTCACTCCTTCAAACCACCGCAACCGGCGCCGGAATGGCGGGGGTGGGCGGCAGGAGCGGACCGGCGATCCCGCCGACAAAGGCGGGCCGCACCCGGAGGGCCGAAACGAAGAGAAGGACCCCGGCACAGCCGGGGTTGCGGCACGCCGCGGCGGGTTCAAAGAGTAGCGACGCCCACCTCCGCCAGATCGCGCTCGGCGCGCCAACGCCACCGCGCCCAAGCGCGGTGACCGCAACAATCGGCGCGCAGCGCCGCCCAGCTCCAAAGAGCTGCACAAACACGCACTCTCGAATCCGGACGGCCGTCGCGGCGGCGTGCGCGCGCGACTGTGCGCCAGCCGCCGCCGCGCCCTCCGGCCGGATCGAGCGTGCCACGCGGAAAGCAAAGGGCACTGCGGACCCTGGCGGCTTCGCAGAAGTCCGCCAGCGCACGCTCATCGACAATCGCGTTCCGCTGCCGAGCAGCGCCCGGCCCGCGTCACGCGATCCTCACCCGAATGGGCCGAGACGCACAGCGACTCGGCGACGCGCCAGCGGTGTAGAGCGCGGTCACGCCACGCGTGAGACGCCCTGATACTTGCCCCCTCAAACGACCAACTTACGCCAGAGCTCGTGTTTGCACGCTGGCACCGCACAAGACCCTCCTGACACCAGAGAGGATCTGTTCAGAGGCGAGGATTCCCGCCCAAATTGCCTCGGGGGGCACCAGTCAGACGCAGACAGTGCAAGGAAATAGCAATGCAGACCGAAACCCCAGACCGCATCCTGCGGATCAACACCGTCCTAGATCGTACCGGGCTCAGCCGCTCCACAATGTACCGGAAGATGCAGAATGGCACATTCCCGAAGAACGTGCAGATCAGCACGCGCTGCGCCGGTTGGCGGGAGTCCGCGATCGACGCCTGGCTCCGCAACCCGATGTTCTATCGCGTCGAAGATTGAACGCCGGGCCTGTTAGTCAAAGAAGAATAGCAGCGCGATCGCGATCAGCCCAAAGATGGGCAGAGCGCGCTCAAACGGAAGCTGCACATCCGAACGCTTTGTGGCGGAGTCGGGAACACCCCCACCATTGCGCCGCTTCAATTCGTCGCGATGGATCTTCGCCAAGGAGATCCCAGGATCGCCATGTGGTGCAAGGCAGTCAGGCGCACCGTAAAGCTGCGGCACCTCGCTCAGCAGGTCCTTCTCGAGCCCCTTCGCTGCCTCCGCCCGTTGCTTCAGGCTCGCTCGAAACTCATCCGCATTCTTCGGCGACATCACAGCGCTCCCTCTCCGTACAGGCGCGCGATCTTCGAAAATGGCTCAAGGGTGATCGCCGCCCGCATCGCTTGATAAATAGGCTGGGGTGCTTATCGACCTGTGAACACGCGCCCCGCGAACACCCGGCAATCAGCGTTGTAGGACTTTCGGCCGCTTAGCGCCCTAGTACTGGTCATTACGGCCGCACGCCACTTTGCCCAAAACCGGTCACCAGAAACGCAGCTGTAATGTCGGCTTCGGGCATCAGCGAGCGGGCCGCTCTATGGCTGAATGTGAGTGGGAAAGGGTCCCGTCTCGTTTGGGGCGATGACATGGGATAAGCGGCCATTTGTTCACACTGGCCGGCGCCACCTAAATTGAACCGAGACTGTATACCGCCTTCGTTATGTGCAGCTTTCGCGAAATGACGCACTCGAGCAGCGTCGAAAATCAGATATTTGGCGAATACTGATGGGCGCCAATGAATTGTCAGACGATTAGAGGTCACGAGCGTTCAAAGCTGGGAAGCGCCCTAATCTTGGTGACCGACCCACTCTGGGGTCGTATCCGGAAGGGCAAGAAATCGCGGTGCTTGCGGAAAAGCGTCCCTTCAGGTTTCGACCCCTAGGCGGTCGTTCCCGACTAACCGGCAGCTCCCCGATTGCGGACATTCCGCGACCGCCGGTGCCCCAGAAAATTGGGGTTCGGTTTGCGTAAGCGCGCCTGCATTTGTTCGTTTTGCGCCCCTTTATCCGTCGGGTGCAAAGAACGCGAGGACCCGCGCGTTCGGCGGTACCGCAATTATTCCGACGCAAGTGCTTGGGGGGGCTTGCGCAAGGCTAGCGCGATCACAACCCCCACCGCGCCCGCCACGATCCCAACGATTCCAGCGGTCAGGAACGCGCCCTGCATTGATCCCGTGGACTGATCGAGAACGTGGACGAGCCTGGGAGACTGTGACTGCGCGAGGAAGAATGCGGCGGTCCAAATGCCCATGGCCCGGCCGCGATGCGCAAAGTCGAACTTCGAGTGGGTCCATGCCAGCAATGTCGGTACCGCCATGCCAGCCGCCGTCTGCTGGACGATGACGCCAGCTGCCATTGCACTCGGTGTTTCAGCCAGACCGATCGCCGCCAGCCCTGCCCCCAGCAGCGCGAAGAATACCGCAAGCTGGAGCGCATAGCTGCGATTAGCGAGGATACGGAACAGGACCGCGCCGACCAGAAAGAACAGAGTTGGCACGACGATTAGCTGCGCATAGCGATCGGGCTCCGTCACACCAACCTCGGCGAATGCAAGGGCGCCGTTGATGATGAACACGTAATAAAGCATCGCAGCAAAGAATGTGACGAGTGCCGTGAGAGCCGCACTCCGCCACGGAAAGGCCGTCTTCGCGACAGCCTGCTCGGCGGATTGTTCGTCAACCTCCGCTTTCTTGGGTTCGAACAACCACACCATCATTGCCGCCCAGATGGGGATGGCGGCGAGGTAGACGAAAAAGACCGCGTTCCACTGCAGCTTGCTCGCCTCGCCAACGCTCAGCCCGACGAGCCCGCCAAACACGGGGCCGATCAGGCTTTGGAGGAACAGCCAGTTCTTGCGGCCCTTGTCGTCCCAATAGTCTGCAATCAGGGTGTTCACGACGGTGAGGATGACGGCCTCAGAGATGCCGAGCAGCAGGCGGGATACGTAAATCTGGTCAAGGCTTTCGAGGAGCAGAGGGACTGTGCCGAACACGGCGTAGAACGCGGTCGCCACCAGTAGCAATTGCCTGCGCCCGAATTTGTCGACCAGCAGCCCGCTGAAGGGAGCAAGGACGGCCATGGTCAATCCGGGCGCCCCGATCAGCGCCGGAACCTGCGCACGGGCGTCGGGGTCGTTCGCAAAATGCGCGATGAGCGTGGGCACTGCCGGGCCCATCGCGACAATGGCGAGCATCGGCAGGAAGCCGGCAAGGACGACGACGATGCCCTGCGGTTTTAATGGAAGTCCGCGCCAATAGGCCGCCAAGTTCCACATCTCGGCCTCTCCCCAATATCGATCGGCGGGCTCTGTAATATATTAGTGCATCCAGTTCAATTCCGGATGTGAGGGTGCAGACCTTCGGATCCGATGTGACCGGAGTGCTGCGCGGCGTGTGAACCCCGAAGGCGGCGATGGAGCGCGCACAACGATAATTTGACAAAATCAGAATGATGATACTAGTTTCGGTTCATACGCGCTTTGCCGATGGCTTGCTTCGGTGGAAATGCCCGATTTTCGTGGTGCGCCGGTCAGGAGAGGCAGACCGTTGCATCATGGACGATCGAACGGGCTCGCCGTTTCGGAGCGTGGTTGAGCCGCTACGCAGCACGGCGACCGCACTTGCGTCGCGCGAATGCCGGCGACGTGACGGACGCCGATTGCAGCTTCGGCTCGCCAAGCCGACGTTGAGCAATAATATATCAGTGGAGTGAGATTAGATGGCTGCGAGAGTGAAACGGGGCGTCAGCCTCTACAGTTTCCAGGAAGAGATGTTCCTGGGACAGATGACGATCGAGGACTGCGTCGCATTCGCGGCGTCGATCGGCGCCAAGGGGATCGAAATCCTCCCCGAACAGAACATGCCGAGCTTCCCGAACATCGACGACCGGCAGGTCGCATGGTGGAAGGAACTGATGGCCAAGCATGGGACCGAACTCACCTGCTACGACATGTTCCTGGATACCAAGGCCCGCAAGGACCGGTTGATGACAGATGACGAGCAGGTCGCCTCTATTCGCCGCGACCTCGTGCTCTGCAACCGGCTCGGCATCCGCAACATGCGCGTACTGGTTTTCGTCCGTCCCGACATCCTCGAGCGGTGCGTGCCTTATGCCGAGGAGCTCGACGTGCACATGGGCGTGGAGGTTCATTCACCGTGGCACATGGAGCATGCATGGATCCTGCGTACCGTCGAGGTTGCGGACAGGCTTGGCACCAAGCATCTCGGCCTGCTGCCCGACATGGGCATTTTCATGAAGCACTACCCGCCGGTCTACCGCGACCGGTTCATTCGCCAGGGTGCTCGCCCGGAGGTCGCGCAGTTCATCGTCGACCAGCACGAGCAGAAGATCATGGCCGAGTACACGATCTACGAGGTAGCGGTGAAGATGAAGGGCAATCCCGCCGAGGTACGCATGGCCGAGACCCTGCGCCATCATCCTTACGCCAACCCGAAGCGGATCCGGGACTACATCCCCTATTTCCGGCATATCCAGGCCAAGTTCTACGAAATGACGGAAGATGACCGCGACCCCACCCACGCCTATGATGAAGTGATCCGGGAGCTAGTCGCCGGGGGATGGGACGGATACCTCTCCAGCGAATATGAAGGCAACCGCTGGATCCAGGACGTCCAGGTGGTCGACAGCCGAGAGCAGGTGCGACGGCAGCACCGCATGTTTGAACGACTGATTGCTCAAGTCGAGGGAGCCCGCTGATGTTCGACAAGTACCTGATCGTGGACGGCAGTCTGCGCAATGTCGGCCCGGCTGACGCGCCGAGCGGCTTCGCATTCGAGGCGAAGCTCGGCTATTATCGTGGCCTTGGCCTGTCGATGGTGGAAGCGCTGGATGTGACCGTCGACGGTGAGCCGATCCCGCCCGAAGCGATCCGCTTCGATGAAGGCAATGGACCGCTCAGCCTGGACGAAATGGAAACCGCGTTTGACCGGCGCTGGCCGTTTGGCGCTTCGGCGACGATCACCGTTGAGCGCAGTGGCGGCCTTGCGCCGGGAGAACATCAGCTGGGATTCTCTCAGCGGCTTCGCGTCTCCTACATGCCGTTCCCTTCGGTCAATTCGGACGCAAAGACGCTCTCGGTCGCGTGACCATAAGCGGCGGAGCGGGCACCATGACTAAATCTGGAAATGGTGCCCGCCCGTCTTCTAATCCGCTCAAACGCACGCTGTTTCGACGCGCTTTGCCTCGTCTTATGAGGGGATACGCGTTATCTCGATAAGCTCTACGCCGGGCGCCGGCAGACGGTTTTGAATGGTGACAGTGGCGCCCTCGCCCTCCTGCGATCCAAGCATGTCTCCATTGTGCTGTGCATCTGCGCGATAGCGGACCACCCTGTAGCGGCCCTGCCCCCAGGGCAGATCGCTGACATCGAGCGTGTAGCCGGTATATCCCGCACTCCTGGCGTCAACGCGCCTGGGGGGAACGTTCAGCGACATGTTCACCCGTTCAGTGCCGATTGGCACCTGGAACTCGAAGACATCGCGATCACGGGCGATCAGATAGGGGTCCGGGATGGCATAGTTGGCAATCAGGATTCGAACGGTGTTGCCGTCCTCAGTGTGGCCGGCCAGCACCGCAAATCCGTTTTCATCTCCACCCGAAACGGCGAGACGTTCCGTCGCGGCCAACGTTTGCCCGACCAAGCGAAACGCGCCCGTTCGCGCGTTCTCACTGCCATCGGGTTCGAAGATCCCGGCAGGATCCCTGAACTTATAGTGAAAATCAGCCCCGGTATCGGCGCGAAAGAAGATCGCTTGGTCAACCGCCGAGTCCTGCATGTAAACGGCGGCAACCGCGATAAAAGCCGCATTGTCAGCGTCCTCGAACTTCGCCGTCGGAATGCCCGTCATGCTCCAGTAGGAGAGCAGAAGCTTGGTATCGCTGAAGCCGTACTTGTCGGCGACCGCGCGGACCTCTGCTGCAATCGTCCGGAAGTCGAGTGGATCACGCGAGTTGTCGCCGTACCACATCCAGGACAGGAAATCCAAAGGCAGCGACTGTTGTTTGATGAAGTCCAGTAAACCTTCGCGGAACGGGCCTTCATTCAACGGAAATGCGATGCAAGGGCCGCCGAACTTCAGGTCCGCGTCGACACGCTTCACTGCCCGGGCGGCGGCCGCATACATTTGATAGAATTGATCGGACGTGCCGGAGAAGTGCAGGTTCCCGAAATCGGGCTGATCCCCAAATTCCCAATGCGTGACGGCGTTTTCGAAGCCATTGCCCCACCCACATACGTAGTGGCGCACGATATTCTCGACGACTTGGCCATATTTCTCCAGGTCACGGACCGGCTGCTTGTTCGCCGGGATCTCACTGGCGATGGTGAAAAGAATGTCCGCTCCGAGCGAACGCACTTGCCTCACCCAGGAATCGGTCCCGGCGAAATTGTAGTTCGCCGGATCGCTCGGGTCGGCCGACCAGTCGGGAAACAAGCTCGTTGGGTTGTCGACCGTGTCGAGCCTCGACACCCAGTCGTAAGACCGGACGAGCGTTACACAGGCAGCCTTCCACGCATCCAGAATATCGGGAACGCTGTCTGCGCCTGCTGCCGGTGCTGGGATGCCCGTAGTGCCGTGAAGCTTCCGCATGGCACCAATCGAAGCGCCCGCATGGACGGACAGCTTTGCAATATGATCTGCAGCCATCAGTAATCGCTTTCCAGAATGCGGTGGACGTAATCGAGCGCGGCGGGCTCCTCATTCACGAGATGCGCGAGACGTCGGTCGAGAGCATCGGGGGTCGCGGAATCGAATTCCTCGTGCATCATCTGCAGCGAGGTATCCCACACGGTTTTCACGCGCGGATACCGCCTGGCCATGAACTTGGTTTGCACGTCGTAGAGCGTGTCGTCGCTCCGGAGCAGCTGAGCAAACACCACCCCGTCTTCGATCGCCATCGCGGCACCCGATCCGAGATAGGGCGTCATGGCATGCGCGGCGTCGCCCATGATCATGACCCGCCCCCGGTGCCACGGATATGGCACCATGACGGTATCGAGCGGTGTGTAGGCGACGTTGGCGGCAGTGCGCAGCGATTCGATCTCCTCGGCCATGAACACGGAATCGCCCATCATCTCCCTCGCCCTTTGATGCATGAGCTCCGGGAACGCGGCGGGATCGTGACGCGGACGACCTAGCTCGTGATGCGTGACGATCACGTACATCATGCCGCCAGCCAGCGGGACGAAACCGACTTTGCCGCCGAAACCGTGACAGAATATTGCACCCTTCAGCGTTTCGGGGGCACGCACCGGAGCCCGCCAAGCCACGCCGCCGCTGCGCGTCGGGACGTACTTCTCTCCGAACAAATACCGTCGAATACTCGAATTGATGCCGTCAAAGCCGATCACGAGATCATAGCGGCGTGACGATCCGTCGCTCAACTCCACCGTCACGCCGTCGGCGTCTTGCTCGATGTCGACCGCCGTCGTCGACATCATGATCGTGCATCCAGCCTCCAGAGCGTGGGCACTGGCCATCTCCAGGAAGCCCAATCGCGGCAATTGAACGTTGCTGGGCATGCCGTCCAACTGGCGACCATATGGAATATCGACAACATGACGGCCATTCCGGTCGTAATAGGAAAGCGGCGGCGTCGGAAAGCCGAGGGCGAGCGTCGGTTCCAGCAACCCAATCTCGCGCAGAGCCCGCAGCCCATTGGTCCGCAAGCCCCATCCGACGCCAGGGACTGAATTGTCAGGCTTGATTTCAATGACATCGACCTCGACGCCGATCCGGGCAAGCGCGATCGCTGTGCACAGGCCGCCGATGCCCGCGCCGACAATGAGGATCTTTTTTGACCTTGGCATTTCGCCCCCTCCCAAATCTTCGAGGCGTGCAAACAAGGACTGTCAGCAACACCGAACCTTTCGTGATATATCACGGTTGCACGCAGACGCCGTTCCGGTCAAGCGTTGCGATCTTGTCAGTGCGCTCTGGCGGAGGCATGGGTTGCGACGGCACGGCGCCGATTTGGAGCAGCTTGATGACAGAGCGCAGTACGCAAAAACAGTCGCTCTCGGACCAGGCATATGCCATTCTTCGGCAACGGATCGTGTCGTTGAAAATGCCACCCCGAATGCGCTTCACCGAGCGAGAGATATCAGAGGAGACTGGTTTCGGAGCGATGCCCGTGCGTGAGGCATTGGATCGCCTGAACCACGATGGTCTCGTCGAAACGATCCCCCGCCGCGGCTACCGCGTGGCAGGACTTACACTGAAGTCGGTGGATGACTTTTTCACAGTCTGGAGCGCTGTGTCGCCGTTGATCATCCAGCTGGCCCAGGAACGGATGACACCGGAGCAAGCGACTGCATTAACTGCCATCCAGCAGGAGCATAGGCGGGCAGTCGGGAAAGCCAAACTCAACCCGGAAGACTGGATACGGCTCTCCCGGCACCGCTTTGATCTGCTTGCAGAGGCCACTCGCAATCCTCCGCTCCAAGCGATCTACCGTAACCTGTCGGCAGAGATGGACCGGATATTTCACTCGATCAGCCGCCACAAGGAGGACGTCCGCGCGATCTTTGACCTGGCGACGCGGTTCGACAGTGCGATCCCGTCGGTCGAGGACGCGAGTGAGTTCATCCGGATCAGCCGCGAGAAAATCGCGGAGATCATCATCGAGAAGGGATTTGACTACCCGCAGGCTGGCTGATCGCCTCGGCAATACAATGCCGACCAACGGTACGCCTCCGCCCCCCCGACGCCGACCCCTGTCATCGCGGCGCGGCGACCACCCCTCAATCGTAGATCGGGCGCAATTCCTTATCGAGGTGGTAGCGGGTCAGCGCCATCGAGGCGAGGAGATCGGGCGAGCCGTCATACTCGATCGACATCCAGCCCTTGAACCCGTGCTGCTTGAGCAGCCGGTACAGTCCCTTGAGGTCGAGCTCACCCAGCCCCGGCTCCCAGAACCAGCGCGTGCCATCGTCGGCAATCTCGGGATCGCACGCGTATCGGACACTGTCGGGTTGGCGCGCCGAGCCGGTATCCTTCAGGTGAAAAGTGCTGATCCGGTCATGATAGTCATTGTAGAAGGTCAGCAGGTCTTCGCCCATGATCGAAATCTGGGCCGTGTCGATGCAATAATGCACCAGCTTCGGGTCGGTCGATTCGATCAGCTCGCGGTGATTCTCGATATTGATCGCGCAGAAAAACTCATTGTGCAGGCCAATCTTGACGCCGTGATCGGTGGCATAGCGACCGATCTCGTTCATCACTTTCGCACATTGCTGAACCTCGTCGCGGCTCAACGGGCCAGTGCCGCAATAATTCTGTGTCGGACAGGTGTTCATGTACGTGCCGCCGAATTTGACGATCGTGTCCACCGCCTCGCGGCCGGCACGGACAGCTTCGTCGAAATGCCCCGCGTCATGCGAGGCATGGGCGCCATGAAACATGCCGATCACCTCGACCCCGCGCTCCTTGGCGAAGGCGGTGAAGTTCTCGGGCGAGCCGAACAGCGGCAGGATATCCGCCAGATCCCAGGGCGCGATCTCGATCCCGTCGAAACCCAGCGCCGACTGGTATTTTAGGATCGTGTCCCAGTCCGAGTAATAGGCGGTGTTGGTCTTATCCTCATAATAAAATTCGCGAAAATTGTCGATCTGCCGATACGGAATGGTCTTCCAGTGGCACATGTTGGCGTAGCGGATATTGGGCATGGCGAAGGCTCCGTCCGGCTTAGTTCTGTAGTTTGTTAAGAAGGGCACGGGTGCGCAGCAGCGCGCGGAAGGGATCGCGCGTCTGGCGGGCGCTGCACACGACCGGGCCGGCATAACCAAGGCGATCGAGCAGCCCAACGATGCTGGCCAGATCGACATTGCCCGTACCCGGATCGCAGAACACCTGCGTCGCGCGATGTGTCGGGAATTCGGGGTTCGCGCTTTTCCACACATCGCCCGTATCGACGAACTGCGTATCGGTGAGGTGCACACAGCCGATGCGGCTCTGCTGCGCTTTGATGAACGCCGCCGGATCGACACCGGCGATCGTCAGGCTCGCCACATCGACATCAAGCTTCACGCTGTCGGGCAGCGCGTCGAGCAAGGGCAGGATGTCCGCGCCGCGGAACAGGCTCCAATATTCGTTGCGCAGCACCAGCGCGACGCCCGCCGCGTCAGCCTGTTCCGCAAGGCCGCCCAGCAACTGGAGGGTCCGCTTGGTAAAGGTCGCGCGCTTCGCCTCGAGATCGGGGTGATAGTGCGCGACGCGCCCGTAATAGGGCGACGGGCTGATCGCGAAATAGTCCGCCCCCAGATCGGCGGCGTGCGCCAGCGCCTCGCCCGCGAAATGCCCGCTCGCGCCAAAATAGAAGTCGAGATTGTCGTTGCGCATGAACAGGTTGGGGTCGAACGTCACGCCGGTCACCTGTTCGATGCCGCTGTTGGCCAGCACTGCCCGGTAGTTGGCCGCCGACTCGTATTTCGTGATGATGCAATAGCGGTTCATCGGAACGCCGCTGCGCCCGCCGAACTGCCAGACGGGCTCATAGGGGATCTCGATCGCGCCAAACCCGCTCGCGCGGATCAGCGGATAGAGTTCTTCCCAGAAATACCGGCTCTCGAACCGGTTGCGGTTCGGCTCCTGATAGTGGCGGTTGATCAGGTCCAGACTGATCGCAATCCGATCGAGGTTCATCGCGTCATCCATCTCAATGATGCGCCGTCGGCGACGGCGGTTGCAGGCTCGGCCCGGCGGGCGTCAGTCGGCGAGAATCCGCTGCGACAAGGCCAGCGACTCGCCCATCGGCATGGTGGGGAAATACTCAAGGCCGATGGCGCCCGCGTAGCCAAGGTCGCGCAGAGTGCGTGTGACCCGGGGCCAGTCTAGGCTGCCGGTGCCAGGCTCGTTCCGGTCGGGCATGTCGGCGACCTGCACATGCGCGACGAGCTGGATGCGCCCCGCCAGCACCTCCGCCATATCCTCGCCCATCACGGCGCTGTGCCAGACATCGTATAGCAGGCGCAGGTTCGGGCTGCCCACCGCTTCGACCAGATCGAGTCCGAGCTTGGTGCTGACGAGATACATGGTCGCGAACAGCTGCGTGTTGAGCGGCTCGAGCAGCAGCATGACGCCCGCCTCCTCCGCCGCATCCGCCGCCGCGCGCAGGGCGGTGACGGCATTGGCAAAATGCTCTTCCTCACTCATGCCCTCGACCCGGAAGCCGGAGGCGACGATCAGATTTGGCTTGCCGAGGATCGCGGTCGCGGCAATCGTCTCGCGCACGGCGGTGACCATCGCCTCGCGTTCGGCCGGGTCGACGATCGAGCGGCGCGGATCGACGCACAGGCTGGTCAACCGCACGCCAGTTTCATGAAGCGCGGTGGCGAGTGCGTCGATCGGCTTATCGCGCCACAGGTGGAACTCGGCCAGCGCAAAGCCGGCCGCCTTGGCCGCCCGCACGCGCGCATCGAGTTCGCCAGCGTCGACAAACTGCCATTCGATACAGGAGGATAATTGATACGCCGCAGACATAGGATCCCTTCCCATTCCACGGCCCCGTGGTGCGTCACGCACTCGTATGCCTGGCGGGGTTGATCCCGCTATTTTGTAATTCCCCCGATACGGAACTCCGCAAAAAGATCAAGGTCAGAAAGCGGCATAGCCCTGCCGCCGCTTCGCAAGCGCGCCGTGGATATCGCAGATGCGCCCGATTGTGCTCGACCGGTCGAATGCTGGGGCGCGCTGCGACAACCCTTTCGGTTTCACGCCGCACATAATGGCGCAAACGAGCACCCATGATGGCGATGATATTCCTATGCCCGGCGACATTTCTCTCCACCCTACGCGACGTAGTCTGCTTGCTGCGGCGAGCGCGTCAGGCGTCCTGCTGATGGCGGGACAGGCCTTGGCGCAGTCGAGTGAACCGATTGCAGTAACCAGTCATGGACGGCTGCGCGGTCAGCGACTGGCAAATTGCATGGTGTTTCGCGGCATCCGCTACGCCGTCGCCGAACGGTTCCAGCCGCCGCGTGCGTCGGAACCGTGGAGTGGGATTCGCGACGCGCTGGCACCGGGGGCCAGCGCGCCCCAGACCAATGCCAACCCGCCACCCGGCCCACCCTATGTCATCCTCGCCCAGCTCCCGCGTCCGGCCGGCGCGAAGGCGCCGGCTCCGCTGCCGGAGAACGAAGACTGTCTGTTTCTCAACGTCTGGACGTCTGCGCTGAACGACGGTCGCAAGCGGCCGGTGATGGTGTGGTTGCACGGCGGGTTCTTCTACGGCGGAACAGGGTCCACGACGGACGGCAGCGGAATCGCCGGACGGGGCGATGCCGTCGTCGTCAGCCTCAATCACCGCCTTAACGCCTTTGGATATACGCATTTCGGTGATCTGGCCGGCGGCGAATTTGCCGAAGCAGGCAATGTCGGGATGCTCGATATCGTCGCAGCGCTGCGCTGGATTCGCGACAATATCGCAGCGTTCGGTGGCGATCCTGAACGCATCATGGTGTTCGGCACGTCCGGCGGCGGCATGAAGACCAGTTTCCTGATGGCCAGCCCCCCGGCACGCGGCCTGTTCAAGCGCGCCGGGGTGCAAAGCGGGCCCGGCCTGCGCTTTATGGAGCGCGATGCAGCAGCGGCCGTGACCGAAAGGTTGCTCCGCGAAGTGGGCCTGACGTCGGCCAACGCCGCGGATCTCGCCAAGTTGCCCATGGCCAGGTTGCTGGCCGGGTATCACAGCGTAGCCAAGGCGATGAAGCCCAGCCGCTTTATCGACCTGCCCTGCTTCGCCCCGGTCATCGATCCCAAATGGCTGCCGCATCATCCCTTCTCGCCCAAGGCGGCGGCGGGTGCGACTGATGTCGCGATGCTAATCGGCTGCAACGCGCAGGAGATGAGCTTCTTCTGGGGCAATGATCCCGAAGCCTTCACGCTTACGGACGCCGGCTATCGCGACCGCGTCCGCACCTTTGCAGGCCGTCGCACGGATCGGCTGCTGCGCAGCTATGCGCGCGCCTATCCGAATGCGACAGCGGCGCGGCGCTATCTCCAGGCATTTTCCGACTATTCGCTCGCGCTGCCCGTCACGGCGCAGGCCGATCGGCACGCTCATGCTGGCGGAACGACCTATGCCTATCGGCTAGACCTGCAGAGCCCAGCCTTGGGCGGCAAGCTTGGCGCGCTACACACACTCGAAAGCTCACTCCTGTTCAACACGCCGGAGGCGGGTCGAGCGCTGCTCGGGCCGGGCGATACGCCGGTGCGGCTGGCGCGCCAGATGAGCGAGGCTTGGGTACGCTTTGCCGCGACCGGCGACCCCAACGGGACCGACCTCCCACACTGGCCGCGCTACGATGCCAAATCACGGGCGACGATGCTGTTCGATCGCGAGACACGTCTTGCGTATGATCCCAATGCACTGGCGCGACGGAAGATGGCACCGCTGCTCGGCGCTTGAGGAAGCGGCGACAGCACTACGCCGCGATGCATCCGACAGCGAACAAATCATAAGGAGAGAGCGATGAATTTGATGCTGAAGGCTGTACTGGTGCCCCTTGCGGTGGCGAGTCTGACCGGCGCACCGTCCGCGCAGCACCGCGACGCCGGTGCCGGATGCGATCGCGTGTGCCTCGAAAAGATCGGCGACCAGTATCGTGCCGCCTTTCTGGCGCATGATCCGTCCAAGGCTCCGATCTCGCGCCGGGTGCGCTTTGTCGAGAATTTCGTCGAAATGCCGTTCCCAGACGCGACCTGGGACACGGTCACCCAAGAGGTCGGCCCGGCACTCACGCTGTCCGACCCGACCACCGGCAACGTCGGCATCTACACGCGGATCGTCCAGAACGACACACCCGGCTATCTCGCCGTGCGGCTGAAGGTCGAAGGCGAGCAGATCACCGAGATCGAACATCTGATCTCGACCAAGCGCAACCTGTCGGCACCGCCGACTCCAATCGCCGATTTCGACAAGTTCCAGCGGTCGCCACATCTCGACAAGGCAGTGCCGAAAGCGAAGTGCCGGCCGCGTGCGGAACTGGTCCGCCTCGCCGACGGCTATTTCGAGACGTTGGAAAACAATAACGGCGAGATCCGCGGAACGCGGTTTTCACCCGATGCGACGCGCACAGAAAACGGGCTGAACTTCCCCGAGATCGAGAAGGGCTTCAAATCGGGCCGCTATCTGTTCAACGAGCGCGTGCGTGATCGCGATCATTTCCTTGTCGACGAATATCGCTGCATCGTGATGGCGCGGGGGTTCATCGACCACAAGGGCGTGCTGGATCAGTATACGCTGACCGATGGTACGCCTGCGCGCTCCATCTTCCGTGAGCCGCACAGCTGGGGCCTGCTCGAGACTTTCAAGCTGGAGGACGGGATGATCACGGGGGTCGAGGCGGTGTTCATCGCAACGCCTTATAACATGCGGTCGCCTTATACCCAGAACCCCGACGTAATCCGCAATCGCGAGGCGAAATATTCCAAGAAGTGACGCGTTCCGCCCCGGGTCGTACCGGGGCGGCGCAGTGTTTCAGGGCTTGGGCTTGCGCGGGTCGATCTCCCCCAGTTCGGGATAATAGACCGAGCGGTTGGACAGCGATTCGTTATAGACTTCACGCTTGGAATACAGCCACTTGCCGTCTTCCTTGACGTAATATTCGACGACGTGGCCGAAATAGAGCGGCTGCACGTCCTTTTGCGGCGTGCGATTGGTCAAGGCGAACCAGTAAACAATACCCTTCCCCGTCTTGCCGCCCTTGTCGATCGTGACGTTGTGGTTCAGCACGAAATGGTGCGTGCGCTGCCGCGAGGTGGCGTCCGGTGCGATGTTGCTATCGCTCATCCGCACACGCCATGCGGTCAATGCCTTGCGGATCGCCTCACGGCCGTTTTCGACGCCGCCGATCCAGTTCAGCGTCGCATCCGTGGCAAAGCAGTCGGCGTAAGTGTCGGCGTCCAGCGCGTCGAACGCGATCATCAGCCGGCTGGAAAGATTGACGATCTCGGCCCGCGCTACGGCGTATTCCTCCGGGCTGACCTGCGCGGCTGCCGGGGTGGCGATGCAAAGCGCGAAGGCGCTGCTCGCGACAGCGGTGATTTTCATGTCTCTCCCTTTCATCTGACCCGTGTGACCGGCCTGGCATCGGTGCGGCGCTGGCAATGAAACGTGGATGTCCGCCGGTCCGTTCAAGCGGCTGAACCTAAATCGTCGCAGCGCAATCGACCCATCCAGCAGCGCATGGTCATTTGGCTAGCCACGCACCGCGGCAAAGTAAAATTGTGATTACAATTTTATTGACAGGATACCTCTCAGGGTCTTCATAATCGGCCCCAAGCACCCGGCCAAAGCAGCAGGGTGCATTGTCGAGAGGGATGCACGATGGCGGGGCTTAGGGAACACTCGACAGATGTCGTGCGCAAGGCTGAGAGAGCAGCCTATTGGCGCGAACATATTTGGGCGAGCCTCGGCGACTTCGACATCAAACCGAGCGACGAGCAGTTTCGGGCTTCGACGACCATGCGCCACGTCGGCGAATTTACCGTCGCCCGTGTTACCGCACCCGCACATGCGCTGAGCCGCAATCACCAGCAGGCGCGCGGCGATGACCGCCGCCTGTTCAAGCTCGTCGTCCAGCATGAAGGAACAATTTTCCTGGAGCAGCGCGATAAGAGGGTGGCGCTGAAGCCGGGCGACTGGACGCTCTACGACATGACGCGGCCGTTCAAGTTTCATTCGACCGAACTGACGCGCCAGTCCGCCGTGCTGGTTCGCGCCGAGGATCTGAACCTCGCCGATCTCACGCCCTACTCGCTGCGCCTCTATTCCGGTGCCAGCGGCTATTCGAGCATGCTGCGGTCGGCATTGACCACTGCAGCGTCCGATAATAGCCGCGCTTGTAGCGAGGGCGATATCGGGGTGATGATCGCGCGTCTCGCACGGCTTGCGCTGCTCGAACATGGCAGCCACGAAGTGCGTCGGACGAGCCGGGAGGTGATGCGCGAGCGGATCGAGGGATATCTTGACCTCCATCTGCGCCGCTACGATCTGTCGATCGACACGGTGGCGCGGGGTCTGAATTGTTCGAAGCGCTACTTGCACAAGATCTTTCTCGATAGCGGGTGCACGCTATCCGAGCATATCCTTCAGCGCAGGCTGGAGGCGTGTCGGCGCGATCTGACCGATCCGGACAAGGCCGAGCAGTCAGTGACCGATATCGCCTATGCGTGCGGTTTTAGCAGCCTCGCCTATTTCAGCCGGGTCTTTAAACTGGCCTATGGCGAGAGTCCGCGCGACTATCGCGCCATTCACGGCGGGATGCCGATCAGAACCGTTCAGTAGAACGAATGACAAAAAAAGGAGCCGCGGCGACACGGGTGTCGCCGCGGCCCCTTTCCCCCTTTTTTTTAGGCGAACGGCAGCTCGCCGTTTTCGACCCAGGTGCCGTGAACCTGTGGCGCGGCGCGGAAGGGCAGCAGCACCCGCCCGATCGGCCCGTCGGCCAGGCGCTCCGCATCGGCGATGAGCAACTCAGACCGCATTTCGGCAAAGTTCGACGCGACACCGATCAGCCAGCCTGACCCTTCGTCACCGCCCTTGCGCGGAATGAAACACGCTTCGGCGAGGCTGTGCGTTTCGCCGGCAAACATCGATACCATCTGGCCCGCCTTGACGTCGAACCGCCCATAGCAGTTCGTAACACGTCCTTGCAGGTTACCGCCCTGCGCGACGTTGAACGGCTTGGACGGGTCCGTGAAGCCGGTGAAGACATAACGCTGGTCCCGGGTGAGATAGCGACGGTCGATCGCGCCGATGTCCATAATCGGCGTCGGGAACAGGATTTCCTCGGTCCACCCGTCATGCTTGGACGAAAGGTCGAACGTCAGGCGGCGGAGATAACCCTTGGCTTTAGTGCGGTCCCACGGGCTGTTGTCGACATTGGTGAAGAACGGGAAGAAGTTGCCGTCGTAGAACGGCGCTTCCATGATCACCTTGTTTCCAACAGTGCGCGCGTGGAACGTGTGCATCATGCATCGCAGCGGTCCGCGGAACCAGCGAATGTCCTTGCCCTCCGCGCCGCGCGGAAGGATGCCGATGTAGCTTTCCTTGCTGTTGTCCCAACCCCAGTGGATCTTGCCGGCCTTCAGCCTTTCCGGACTGGTGACATAGCCAGCGAACGGGAAGATGATGTGCTTCTCGGTCAACGCGATGTCGTGCATGATGCTGACATAGGGCACCGTGAAGCGGGTATCGTGGGTCACGCGGCCCTTTTTGTCGATCGTCGCGACGTAGACCTCGTCGCCGGCCAGCCCGTTCGCCTCATTGCCATAGGCGATCATCTCGCCGGTGTCGGAATCGACCTTGGGATGTGCGGTGAAATGCGGCCCCTTGTACTTGCCGCCGAAGTTCCAGCGGCCGACTGTCGCCAGCGTGTTGGGATCGATCAGGTGAGGCAGCCCGTCTTCCTTAAGTGCCATCAGACGCCCGGCAAAGGCGAAGGGCGTGGTGTTGGCGACGGTCCGGTCGAGCCCCTGCACGGCGGGGTCGTCGGTATAGGGGTTGCGGTAAAAGCCGAACTGCTGGCCGCCCGCCTTCAGGTTCGCCTCGAACCGGGGGGTGCGCACGAAGCGGCTCTTGTAGCTGACCCGGCCATTCTTGAACCGGAAGCTGCTGATATGGCCATCGCTGTTGAGAATCGCGTCATTGTCGAACTTCGGCGGATAATACCATTCACCGCCCAGTCGGACAAAAGCGCCGTCGAGTTCCGTCGGGATCGATCCCGACGTTTCGCAGTCGAGGACATCGGCCTCGAAGCGTTGCGGGGCAAAGAAGCCCTGCGCGGCCTTCATCTTGGAAAAATCAACCATGGTGAACTCCTAGCCCGCCCGACGGGGACGGCGATCCGTCAAAGGAAATGGCCCAGCCGCATCAGGCTTTCCGTGTCGGGCGCGAAGCGTCCGGTTGCGGTTGGGGGGTGGTAGGGCTTGTCGCGCCCGGTCGGATCGAGCCAGGGCGCGTCGGCGTGAAAGCCCACCACAGGCGCGCCGCCGAGACGCGGGAGCGCCGCGGCCTTCACCGGGAGCGCAAGGGCGGCGGCGCCCCCCATCGCCGCGTGGGCGAGCGCGCGGCGGGAGATTGGCAGAGCGCCAACAGGTGCATTGGGATCGTTCATCACTATCCTCCTTGTCAGAACCGTACGCGCGCGCCGAAGCGATAGCTGCGCCCGATCATGTCATAGAATGCTGGCACCGTGGGGTAGCCGAAATTCTGCGGGATCAGCGGCGGATCGCGATCGGTGAGGTTGTTGACGACGCCGAAGAATTCGAAGCGATCGGTCGCGCGGATGGTTGCCGACAAGTTGAAATACTGGCGCGCGGGCACGTCGTTATCGTTGATCTGCACCCCTTCGACGAACAGGTTGTTGTAGTTGGCCTTGCTGATCGTGCGCATCTGCAGCTGAAGCGTCAGAAGCGAGTCATCGTAGGTCAGCGAGCTGTTCGTCAGGAAGCGCGGGGTGCCGATGACGTCGCCGGCACGCTCGATGAAGCCAGTCCCGGTGATATCCTCACCGAACTTATCATACAGCGTTCCCGAGAAGCGCGCGGTGAGCGACCCGCCCAGCTTGCCCGACAGCTTGTCGAGCGGCAGCCGGTACGAAGCCTCGAAGTCGAAGCCCCGGCGCTCGACATAGCCCAGATTCAAATAGGGATTGTCCACCGTATAGACCGTGGTGCCCCCAGCGGGCGTACGTGTGATGAACGAGCAATAATATGCCTGATCCGGCGTTGGCGTCGTCCCGGTGCAGAAGTTGATGACCAGATTGGCGTCGATGAACGCGATCGCGTCGTCGACGCGAATGTCGAAATAATCGACCGACAGTTTCAGCCCGGGGATGAACGGCGGGGCGTAGGATACGCCGAGCGTCTTGGTCTCCGACGTTTCGGCCTGAAGGCCCGCATTGCCGCGCACCAGATTGGCCGTTGCCACCTGGCCGGTCGGACCGCCGGCGACCCCGGCGGAGAAGTTGCGGGTCTGCACCGTGGTGACGGCGGGGGTGAACAACTCGAAAATGTTGGGCGCGCGAATGTCGCGGGACAAGGTCCCACGCACCATCAGCCCTTCAATCGGTTCCCAGGTTCCGCCGAGCTTCCACGTCGTCACCCCGCCGCTGGAGCTATAGTCGGTGAAGCGCACCGCGCCCTGCAGATCGAGCGCGCGCAGCAGGGGCAGGTCGCGCGCCAGCGGCACGACCGCTTCGAGATACGCTTCCTTGACGTCGAAGCTGCCGCGCAGCGCACGGGCGTTCGAGCTTTCATAGCCGGCCGCTTCGGCAATCGCGTCGACCGAGGTGTTCTGGTCTTCGCGACGATACTCGGCGCCCAGCGCGACCGAGACCGGGCCGGCCCAGGTGCTGAACGGCTCACCCGACAGGTTCAGGTTGGTGGCGAATTGCTTGTAGAAGGTCTGGGTGAGGGTGGTCCCGGTGACATAGGCAATTGCCGCCGCCGAAGGCGAACCTTCACCGAATACGTTGAGCGGGACACACCCGGCCGCAGCCGCATTCCCCGCGACGACGGCGCGGCACGCCGGGCCATTTGCGGTCTGTACCACGTCCGCAGCAAAGCGGAAATTGGCCTGGATGCGGTTACCGTATACCTGCTGGGTGTAGAGATTTTCGCCATAGGTAGCCGCGCCGTTCAGCTTCCACGACCCGCCCAGGCGCGCGTCGAACCCGACGACGCCGCGCTTCGTCTCGACCTCGACCCGCGTGCGCTGATAACCGATATCCACGCTGTTGCGGCCCAGGTTGAAGCTGGTGATCTGGTTGGCGGCGTTCGCGGGCAGCGCGTTGAGCCGGTCGATTTCGGCCCGCAGTGCGGCCGGGATGAACGGGTTCTGCGTCGAAATGACGATCGGCGTCGCTTGTTCGTTGCGCGGCGGCAGCGTCTGTCCGCGCCCAACAGTGTCGGCGTAGGACGCCTCGGCATAAAACGTGACGTCGTCCGCCACTTCATAGCTGGCACGGCCGTAGCCGGTCCAGCGGCGGACCTTTGGCGCCACCGAGACGCCGGTGTTGAAGTTGATGCCGGCATTGCTGCCGCCGCCCTGCATGAAGCTGGACCCGACGAAATTGCCGTACTGGAAACGCCCGATCGACCCGTCGGGATTGATGAAGATGCCGCGCAGCTGCGCCGCGGGCCCGGTGGTGCTGTTGATCAGGCCGCCATTGGTCATGGTGGAATAGCGCACGTCCGGCAGCAACAACTGTGAGGCGAGGCCGTTGGTGGCGCGGCTGGGGTTGGCAACGAGGCCATAGCCCAGCCTGCCCCAGTCGCGTGTGAAGACGTCGCCCATGCCGTCATTCGTGACATGATCGAACGCGAGGGTGATATGCCCGCGCTCGCCGAGCTTCAGGCCGCCGACCGCACCGATGCGATATTCGGCATTGTCGCCCTGTTCGGATACGCCGGCCTGCGCCTCGGCACGTAGCCCTTCGAAGTCCTTGCGCAGGATCAGGTTGACGACCCCGGCGACCGCGTCGGAGCCCCATTGTGCCGACGCACCGCCCGTAACGACTTCGGCCCGTTCGAGCAGCAGTGCGGGAATTTGGTTGAGATCGACCTGATAGGTGCCGATGCCGGTCACGATCTGGGGCACGAACCGGTTGCCATCGACGAGCACGAGCGTACGCGACGGCCCAAGGCCACGCAGATCGGCGAAATAGGAGCCGGCAAACGCCGCGCGCACGCCGGTCGTGGTCGGCGATTGGGAAGCCTTGAACGCGGGAATTTCGTTGAGCACGGTCGCAACGTTGGTCGCGCCGCGTGCTTCCAGCGCCTCGGTGCCGACGATGGTGGTAGGGGTCGGCGCGGTGAAGCCGTCGCGCTGAACGCGGCTGGCGGTCACGACGACTTCGTCGGCGGCCTTTGCCTCAGTCTCGCCGGCGGTCTTATCCTCCTGTGCCGCGGCGATCGCCGGAAAGGCAAGGCTCAGCGCGATGGCGGCGGTCGTCGTGGCGCTGCGCATGAGTCGGCTGATCGAATGCGTTGAGCGGTTCATCTGTTTCTCCCCTCCTGTATCGGTACCCTTCCCGGGCATTCCATGAGCGTCCTGATAGGCGACCCGCGCGCCAGCCGTTTATGCAGGGACGCATGCGGCTTTACCCGGCAGTGCACGCGCCGGAGTCAGCCTGCGAACAGACGACCGACCGCCGCCATGTCGGTCGCCCGGTCGAGCGAGCGCACCGCATCCAGTGCGCGTCGCGCCGCCGCCGCCGACATCCGGGTGCGCGCATTGTCGATGAACTTCGCGTCGAGTGCGGCATCGTCGAGGCGCATGTCGGGGACCGACCCCATTCCGCGCACATACATGACCTCATGCGTGTAGCGCTGCCCTGATGCGGTCACTTCGACGCTGGCGATGAAGCTGCGCGGATCGGCGCGCTTGGTTTCCACTGTGCGCGGATGGGTGGACCATTGGATTCGGGCCATCATCGCCTTCACCGCCGGATCGGCAAGCTGCTCGGCCGACTGGCAGCGCGCGTCGAGCGGCCGACCGAGCGCGACCAGCGCCAGCATATAAGGGACGCTGAACTGCGCATCCTCTTGCGTGCGCACGTTCATTGGGTCCGGGTTGGCGCCGAAGGGCGGCCCCCAGGATTGAATTCGCTCGATCGCGGCGGGGTCGAACCGCTGGCGCGCCAGTAGGGCCACCAGCGCGTCGATCCGGCTGTGGACGTAGCGGCAGCAGGCATAGGGCTTGTAATCGGCGTTGACGATCGTCCAGCGCTCGCCCAGCCCACGCGTTGCGGCGGGGATGTCCCATTTGCTGAAGCCATAGAAACGGGCAAAGCCCGCCGGGCCGTCCAGCACGCGGGGATTGCCGGTGAACCCGCTTTCGGCAAGCAGTGCCGCCGTCACGGCACCCTGATTCACCCAGCCGACCGGCGTGTATTTCACGTTCGATTTGGGACTGCCCGTTTCCCAGTCATGCGCGGCCTGTGGCGGGCAGTAATAGCCGGCCAGCCCGATCGCGTTCGCCGTTGCCGCTGTTGGCAATCCCAGCAGTCGCGCCGCGCCAGCAGCGGCGGCGAGCATCGATTCCTGATTGATCGCGAACACCTCTGGCGTGGTGCCCGTCTCGAGGATCGCGGCACCCATCGGGCTGGTGGCCGAACTCAACCGCGCGGCCAGCTCATAGGCAACGACCAACGCCAGAATGAAATCGCGCCCGGATGTCCGGCGCGCTTCCGCCAAAGCCATCAAAGCGGGAACCACCACCGGCGGGATATGCGGGATCGCGTCGTAATCCAGGCCATTCATCAGCTCGGCATTGGCAAACGCGGCGTTGGTGGTCGCGAGGCGCGCCTTGCCACCCCAAAGTTGCGCCTCGCCAGCTCCCCCAAGCTTGGCCATCGCGGTCGCGGCGAGGCGGCCCTTGTTGCTTTCCCAACCGGCAACGCCGCACCCCAGCGCATCGACCATGCAGCGTTTCGCGGCATCGATTACGGCAGGCGGCAGATCCTCATAGCGCAGCGTGCTCGCGAAATTGACCAGCGTGGCGGTCGTGGTGCCGTCAGGGTCCGTGGTCGCGCGCCCTTCGGCGGCGGCGGGATGGCGGGGCGCGACCGGCGCCGTTTGGGGGCTGGCTGGCCGCGCAGAGGCCATGCCGGAAATGGGCAAGGCCGCGCTTCCGATGAGCAGATGACGACGATCGACCATGGTGCGCCCTCTCCCGGTCCTTGTGAGTCTTCCGCGCAGACACCGGCTCGGGTCGGGCGCTGCGATGCTAGCTTGATCGGGTAGCCCCTTGGGCTGCACCCCGCCATGTCCCGCCGCGCTCGACCGCTTTGGCGCGAGCGCACTGAATTGCGTAAGCTTTTGTTTGTAATAGGTTAGTTCCGCGTCGGGGTCGCTTGCATCACCGCCATGGGTCACCCTACGCGTGCCGAATGCGGTCGCGCGCCGCACGACAACAAGATGTGGAGATAAGCCAGGTGGAAGCGCTGAGAGCAACATTGGTAGGCATCGAAGCACGCGCCAACGCACCATTCTTTATCGGTGGCAACTGGCAGGAAGGCGCGCAGGCCGCCACGCTCGACGTGATCGCGCCGCACAGCGAGGAACTGCTGATGCGCCATGCCGAGGCAACGCATGGGGAAGTCGATCGGGCGGTGACCGCGGCGCGCCGGGCGTTCGATCACGGCCCATGGCCGCGCATAGCACCGGCAGAACGCGGCGCTGCGCTGAAACGGGTGGCGGCGTTACTCGCCGAACGGCTTCCCGAACTGGCCGAGGCATGGACCGGGCAGGTCGGCGCCATCATTGGATTCACCCGCAATGCCTCGCGCCAGGTGCCGGGTCTGTTCGACTTTTACGGCGACCTTGCGACCCGTTATCCGTTTGTCGATCATCGCACGCGCTCGTCGGGTGGACGGGTGCAGGTGATCAGCGAGCCGGCGGGCGTGTGCGCCGCGATCACGCCGTGGAACGCGCCGCTGGTCCTGTTGTGCTACAAAGTGGCGGCTGGATTGGCCGCGGGCTGCACCTTCGTCGTTAAGCCGTCGCCGGAGACGCCGATCGACGCGCATATCCTGGCCGAATGCATCGCGGGCGCGGGGCTACCGGACGGGGTGTTCAACATGATCCAGGGCGGGCGGGAGATCGGCGACTATCTCGTCCGCCACCCGGGGATCGACAAGGTCAGCTTCACCGGCTCGACCGTCGCGGGCAAGGCGATTGCATCGGCCTGCGCCGCGCGCCTGACGCGCTTCAGCCTTGAACTGGGCGGCAAGTCGGCCGCGATCATTCTCGATGATGCGGACCTGTCCAAGGTGCTGCCCACGCTTGTTCCCTACTCGATGCCGATCACCGGTCAGGTGTGCTTTTCGTTGACGCGCATACTCGTGCCCGCCGCACGCTATGACGAGGTACTCGACGGCTATGTGTCGGCGGTCCGCAAGGTGAACGTAGGAAATCCCTTCGAAGACGGCGTGCAGATGGGACCGCTCAGCCTGTCGCGCCAGCGCGACCGGGTTGAACGCTATGTTGCACAGGGGATTGCGGAAGGGGCGCGTCTGGTGACCGGCGGCGGGCGGCCCACCGTCCAGAAGCGCGGATGGTTTTTCGAGCCCACCGTGTTTGGCGATGTGACCCAGGATATGACGATCGCGCGCGAGGAGATCTTCGGACCGGTGGTCTCGCTGATCCGCTATGACGACGAAACCGAACTGATCGCACTGGCCAACGCCACCGATTATGGACTGCATGGCGCAGTCTATTCGGCCGACGAACATCGCGCACTGGCGATCGCGCGGCGGGTCGACGCTGGCTCCCTCGCCATCAACGGTATGGCCGTCGATATCGAGATGCCGTTTGGGGGATTCAAACAGTCCGGCATCGGTCGAGAAGGCGGACTGGAAGGGCTGCAAAACTATCTCGAGCTGAAGACGATTTATCTGCCCGGCTGACGGTTGCGGGTGGCGCACCACTGAACAGCTTTGCGATCGCGCGCGCGATGGGCGGCACGGCGCCTGATTTTCAATCGTCTGCCAGACCGGAGTACCCGCAGATAGCGGCAATCCGCATTCCCGTTCTCGTCCAAATGATCAAACTGGGCACTGTCGATCAGCGGACCTGGCCGCCGCGCACCCCGAAGATGTCCGCCGGCAATCGCCACGCCGCGAGGATGGCGAGCAGGAGCAGCGCGATGAATAGCGCGCCTGCCACCGGCAAGCCCGCAAGCGCGCCACTCGTCCGGGCCGCAGCCGCGAAATAGGCAGAGCCGATCACCGCAATGCCGATCGCGCCGCCCAGCTGCTGTGCGGTACGCAGCGTCGCGCTGGCCGTCCCCGCGAACGCGCGGTCGACATCGGCGACCACGATCGGGGGTAGTGGCCCGGCCAGCATCCCCATGCCGACCCCTGCCAGCGCAAGCAGCGCAAAGAATCCGACACCGCCGCCGGTTCCGCCCGCGATCAGCGTCAAGGCACCGCTGGCACCCGTCATCATCACCAGCGCGCCACCGATCAGCAGCCAGCGACCGAGGCGCGGCAGATACTTTTTCCCGATAAAGCTGATGCCCGCCATCACGCCCATGCCAAAGGGGACATGCGCCAGCGCGGTATCGAGCGGGGACTTGCCCAGCCCCTGTTGCAACGCGACCGCGAGCACCAGCAGGAAGCCCGCCGCGCCGGCCGAGAAGGCCAGCACCGCGACCAGTCCCCAGCGGAAGGTCGCCAGGCGGAACAACGCAGGTTCGATGATCGCTGCCCGCCCCGCGCGCCGCCGTGCCAATGCCCGGATCCAGCCCACGATGACCAAGGCGACTCCGACGAGCGCGCACGGAATCGCCCAGGCGGGCCAGCCCCGCTCCGACCCGTCGATCAGCGCGAACAGCAGCGCCGCAAAGCCCGCCGCAAACAGCGCCGCGCCGAACAGATCGATCTGCAGCGGGCGTCCGGCGTCGCGCTGCGGAATCGTCCGCAACCCCAGCCACAGCGCGATCAACCCGATCGGCAGGTTGATCAGGAAGATCAGCCGCCAGCCAAGGCCAAACCAGTTCCATTCGATCAGCAAGCCACCCAGGATCGGTCCCAGGATCGCGGCGAGCCCCCCGATCACGCCGAACCAGGCGAGCCGCGCAACGCGTTCGAGCGGGGAGAACAGCGTCTGCACGATCGCCATCACCTGCGGCCCCATCATCGCGCCGGCGGCCCCTTGGAGCAGGCGGCCGATGACCAGCTGCTCGGGCGTTTGCGCCAGCCCGCACAGGGCCGAGGTCGCGATGAAGCCCGCAACCCCGATCAGAAACATGCGGCGATAGCCAAACGCGTCGCCCAGCCGTCCGCCCAGCAGCAACAGCGCACCCAGCACGAGCAAATAGCCCGCAACGATCCACTGCATCGCCGCCGACGAGGCATCCAGCGCGCGGCGGATCTCGGGCAAGGCGGTGTTGACGATGGTTGTATCGGCGACTTCGAGCACGAAGGCGATCAGCACAGTGAGGAAGGCGAGCGTGCGCTGACGATCAGTCAACTGCTGTGCCGCGCCGCCGTCGTGCGGCGCGCCTGCCCCTCGATCCATATGACTGCCGCCCCGAAAATTCCGGGCATTGCACCCGCGGCACAGCCCTAATTAAAATGATGCTTCTATTATGAGCCTGTTTCGCTTAGCGTCAAGCCAATGCGGCGATTCACGACCGCGATGTTGAGGTGGCGGATGTGGTCGCGCGTCCGTCCGGAGGGGAGTGAAGGCGTTGCACAAGTCAGACTCGTCGCGGGTGCCCGGGCCCGCCCAAGGGTTCACCGTCATCATCGCGGGGTTCCTGCCGATCATGGCAATCGTGTCGATGTTCCCGGCGGTGCCGGCGATGATCGCGCATTTCGGTGCAGACCCCAATGCCAGCTGGAAGGTGCCGGCGATGGTGTCGGCCCCCGGCCTGACCATTGCGATCACCGCGCTGTTCGTCGGCCTGATGGTCGATCGCTTCGGGCGCCGTCGCCTGCTGCTCGGATCGACCCTGCTCTACGGGATCTTCGGCTCCGCACCGTTCCTGCTCGAATCGCTCGACGCCATTTATGCCTCGCGCCTGCTGCTCGGCCTGAGTGAGGCCGCGATCCTGACGACGCTCAACACGCTGATCGCCGATTATTGGGACGAAAAGAGCCGCCGCAACTGGCTGACGATGCAGGGCTTGATCGGCCCGGCGCTGTCGTCGGTGATGATCTTCTTTGCCGGGGCGCTGACCGCGTGGCGCTGGAACGGCATCTTCTTGCTCTATCTGGTCGCCTTCCCGATCTTCCTCGCCATGCTGCGCTACATGTACGAGCCGCAGCGTGAGGTCGCACCCGCGCGGGTCGAGGGCGAGACCGCCGATGGCGGCATCCCCTGGACCGTCCTCGCAACGATCGGCAGCGTGACCCTGTTCGTTTCGGTCCTCTATTATGTCTTCATCATCAATGGTGGACTGGTCTGGCAGGAGCTGGGGGTCAAGGATCCGGGCAAGATCGGTCGGATCACGGCATTGCCCAGCCTGTTCATCCTGGTCGGCGCGGGCGTGTTCTGGCTGCTCGGCCGCTGGCAGGTCAGCTCGCGCGCCCAGCTCTTCGCTCTGCTCGCCACGCTCGGCACCGGCCTCGCCATCATCGGCCTCGCCAGCGACTGGCGGATGATGATCCTCGGCATGATGGTGCAACAGACGGGCGCGGGCATGGGGGTGGTCACGCTGATCGCCTGGGCACAGCGCAAGCTGCCCTATGCCCATCGCGGACGCGGCATGGGCTTGTGGACCGCCTGCTTTTTCTTCGGCCAGTTCGTCTCGCCGCTGCTGGTCAGCCTGGTGCGCGCGCAGGTGGGTTCGATGCAGGCCGCGTTCCTGGTCGCGGGGATCGTCGGGATCGTCGGGGCAGTCGTCGTCTGGCTGGTGGTCGACCGCCGCCCGACGCTTCAGCCCGCTGCAGCATGAGACTTGCGATGATCCGCGCTTGTCTGAGCGCCATTGCCGCGCTCCTCGCCCTCTCGTCGGCCACCGCGCAGGAGCCGCCGCGCTTCCGCTACGACGTGATCGAAGCACCGCTCCAACCGGGCGCGGTTACGCTGCCGACTGCGCCGAAGGACGCGCCGGATCGCGAGCAATGGATGACTCAGAACGGGTCGATCGGGGTGCGCAACGTCTCGCACGCCACGCTGATTCCGGTGCTGCCCGCCGGCCCATCGACCGGCGCCGCGGTGATCGTCGCGCCCGGCGGCGGTTTCCTCGGTCTGTCGATGGATGCCGAGGGGTGGCAGGTCGCGCGCTGGCTCGCCAACCACGGCATCGCCGCCTTTGTCCTCAAATATCACGTGCTGCCCACCCCGCGCGACAATGCGGAGTGGCAGGACAAGTTCAACCGGATG
Source organism: Sphingomonas sp. R647 (assembly GCF_020177055.1). Classification (GTDB taxonomy): domain Bacteria; phylum Pseudomonadota; class Alphaproteobacteria; order Sphingomonadales; family Sphingomonadaceae; genus Sphingomonas. The sequence goes on along the minus strand of NZ_JAIQXT010000003.1, from coordinate 29,886 downwards.
ATCGGGGGCGAAAGCGTCGGCTTCGCGCCGCCCAAGGATACCCCGCCCGAAGCGCTTGCCGACGGCCTCGCCGCGCTGGCGCATGTCCGCGACAACGCCGCGCGCTATGGCGTCGACGCGAAGCGGATCGGGTTCATGGGCTTCTCCGCCGGTGGCTTCCTGACCCGGTCCGTGATCGAAAAAGGCGGCGCGGCGATGCCGGCCTTTGCCGCGCCGATCTATCCCAACATGGCGGCGATGAGCGTACCCGCGAACGCACCGCCGATGTTCGTCACGATCGCGGCGGACGATTTCCTGCTGACCCGCGAAACGGGCCTGCCGCTGCTCGAAAGCTACCGCGTGGCGGGCAAGCCGATCGAGTTTCACCTACTCGCCAATGGCGGCCATGGCTTCGGCTTGGGGCGCGAGGGCACCGCGTCGGCGGGGTGGATTGAGACGTTCCACCGCTGGCTGGGCGCGATCGGGATGCTCAAGGCTAGGTAAGGTCTGATGGGGGTGACCTAAATCACCCCCTCCTTCAACAGCTCGACCGCATGTCCCGCCGCGCGTGCGGTCAGCGCCATATAGGTCAGCGACGGATTCTGGCAGGCGGACGAGCTCATCTGGGCGCCATCGGTGACGAACAGATTGGCGACGCCATGCGCCTGGCTCCATTTGTTGAGCACCGAGGTCGCTGGGTCCGCGCCCATCCGCGCACCGCCCATTTCGTGGATCGCGCTGCCGCCCGGGTTGGGTCGGTCGAAGCCCATGATGACCTTGCCACCCGCATGGCCCAGCATCTCGGCGGCATCCGCCTTGGCCTGCGCCAGCGCGGCATGCTCCTCCGCGCCGAACGCGAATTCGACCTTGAGGATCGGAAGGCCATTGGCGTCGGTCCGCTTGGGGTCGAGCGTGATCCGGTTCGATGCGCGCGGCACACAATCGGCAAAGGCGACCAGCACCATCCGCCACATGCCGGGCGGCTGCAGCGCCTCCTTGTACGCAGCACCGATCCCCGGCTCGCGCTTGCCGCGCGTCCAGCCCGATTGCAGCGCGCCGCCCTGGAACGAAAAGCCGCGATCGTGCCCCGCGCCGTCGATCGCGTCGAGATTGCGGAAGCGCGGGATGACGATGCCGGTCGGGCGATTGCCGAAGGTGGTCCATTGCTCGAAGCCCGGGAACAGCGCGATCGCCGACAGGGTGCTGGCGTGGTCCATGATGTGCGTGCCGAGTACACCGCTGGCGTTGGCGAGGCCGTTCGGCAGTGCGTCGCTGCCCGAATTGAGCAGCAGATGCACCGAGTTGAATGCCCCGGCATTGAGGAACACCATCCGCGCCGTTGCCTGCCCGCGCGCGCGCGTCTTGCCGTCGATCCAGCGCACGCCGGTGACGCGGCGCGTCGCGGGGTCATAGTCGATCTTCTCGACCACCGCGTCGGTGACCAGGGTCAGATTGCCGGTCTTTTGCGCCGCGGGCAGAGTGGAGGACTGGGTCGAGAAATAGGCGCCATAGGAGCAGCCGCGGGCGCAGATCGACCGGCGCTGGCATTCGCCGCGCCCGTCTTTGGCCTCGGTCAGATTGGCGGTGCGGCCGATCGTCAGTCGCCGCTCGGGCCAGCGCGCGGAGATTTTCTCGCGCACCGCCTGTTCGACGACGTTCAGCGCCATCGGCGGCTGGAAGCGCCCGTCGGGCAGCTGCGCCAGCCCCTCGGCCGCGCCGGAAACGCCGATAAACTCCTCGACCTTGTCATACCACGGGGCGAGGTCGGCATAGCGGATCGGCCAGTCGGTGCCGTTGCCATCACGCCGGTTGGCGTCGAAGTCGTAGTCCGACCAGCGATAGGATTGCCGCCCCCAGGTCAGCGAGCGCCCACCCAGATTATAGCTGCGAAACCAGTTGAACGCGGTGCCGTCTTCCGTCGCATAAGGGTTTTCGGCATCGTTGACGAAATGCGGCTCGGTGAATTCGGTGAAATGGCGGTTGCCGCGCTGCACCGGATAGTCGCGCGCATATTTCTCGGCATCGCCGACCCCCCGGAACGGCATGTCCCACGGCGCCTTGGTCTCGTTCACATATCCGGTCTGGTGCACGATCATCGGCCCGCGCTCGAGCATAAGGACCTTTAGCCCCGCCTCGGTCAGCTCCTTCGCCGCCCAGCCGCCCGTGATGCCGGAGCCGACCACGATTGCGTCGAAGATCATCGCATCTGCCATCAGCCGAATTCCACCGCGGTCCAGTCACTGGAGAAGGCACGTTCGCCCGGCTTGACCGCGACCGCGGGGTCAAAGCGTCCCGGCGTCAGTTCGTAGCGCAGCTCCTGCGCGCCGCCGGTTTGCGAGGTGTAATAGCCGGTCAGGATCAACCCCTTCACCGTCTTCCACGGATGATCCTTCGCGGCGTACGCATCGGCGTCCAGCCGCGTCAGGATCGCGGCTCGGCGCGGCTCGGGCTTGCCCATCCAGTCGCCATTCGCCGCGCGATCGAGTTCGGCTTCCAGCCAGTCGAGGTGGCGCAGACTGCCGTCGCTACGCAGGTACCCGCTGGCGGCTGCCGGAGCCGTGTCGCGCACGAGCGGTGCACGGCTCTTGTCCAAGCCATGGGCGAGCGCGAGGATTACGAAGTCCCCCACCCCCACGTCCCCGGCGCCGGGGGTAGCCGTGCGCGGGATCACCAGCTGGCTGATGTCGCGGATCATCGTGCGCTGGCGGTCGCTCGGTGCGTCAGCATCATCCTGTTTCGACAATGTCGCAACGACCGCGGGCATCCCCACGACCGCCGCGAGCAACGCCACACCCCCGCCAAATTCGCGCCGCGTCCAGCCCGCCTGACCCATGCTCTACCCTCTCCGCGCCGGTTCTTGCCGGCTCCGATTTCGCCTGATATCAGAATGTGTATTCTATTTCTAGCGGGAGAGGCACGGATGCTCAGACTATCGCGCATGATGGAACTGGGCACGCCCGCGCCCGATTTCGCGCTGCCCGATACCGAAGGGCGAACGGTCCGGCTGGCGGATGTCGCCGGTCCCAACGGGCTGATCGTCGCCTTCATCTGCAACCACTGCCCGTTCGTGCTCCACCTGATCGACGCGTTTGTGGACTTCGCACGCGACTATCAGGCGCGCGGCATCGGCGTCGTCGCGATCTCGTCCAACGACATCGTTGAGTTTCCCGAGGACGATTATGCGCACATGAAGCTGTTCGCGGCGGAGCGCGGTTTCCCCTTCCCGTATCTCCATGATGCGGACCAGCAGGTCGCGATCGCCTACGAAGCGATCTGCACGCCGGACTTCTTCATGTTCGATTCCGATCTGCGCCTGTTTTACGCGGGGCAGTTCGATGCCAGCCGCCCCAAGATCAATCGTCCGCCCGTGCCGGGCCTTCCGCCACTGCGCACCGACCTGCCGGTGACGGGCGAAGATATGCGCCGTGCCGCCGACGCGCTGCTGGCTGGCGATCCTCCGCCCCAGCCGCAGCGGCCGAGCGCGGGCTGCTCGATCAAATGGCTCGAGGGGAACGCCCCGACATGGGCGTGATTGCGAACCGCATCTGGCTGCCCGCTGCCGCCGTGGTGCCGCAGGAGCGCGGGACCGACTATTTCGCGCCGGTCGATGGCGCGGACTGGTCGGACGGGTTCGGCTGGCATCGCGGCTTCTTCTCCAGCTTTCGTCTGCGCGCCGGGCGTGAGGCGTGGTTCCACTTTCCTTTGCCCACCTCGATCCTGCGCGATGGGCGGCAACAGGCACTGGCCGAGGTCTCACTGCTGTGGGAGGTCACCGATGGCGCACGCATCCACTGGCTGGTGCTGCAGCATGGCGGGATGGACCGCATTCCCCTGACCGAGCGCGAGACCGAGCCGGATAGCGTGGCTGTGCCGTTCGACCCGCCCGAGCAATGGCGGCAATACTATCCGGCGTCGGCGCGGCGATTGACGACGATCGCGTTCGCCCCCCTGCTGCCGCTGCGCTTCGGGGTGCAGCTGTGCGTCGGGGTCACTGCGCCGGAGCGCGACGGGACGATCCGCTTCTACGGCGCTGGGGCTGGCTTCGCTGACTTGGACTAGTCACGCCCCGACCGCAGTGCGGCGAGCTTCTCGCGAATCGCCGACTGCTTTTCCGCCGACACGTCGAACCGCCCGACCAGCCACGCCATCGCCGCGCCCGCGATCACGATCAGCGCGGTAACGAACCAGGCGAGCGCGCGCACCTTGTCCTGCGGCATCTGATCGACCGGCAGCCCGGCGGGAAAGTCGATGATGCCGAGGAACGACCCGGCGAACAGCGCGACCAGCCCGCTGCCGACCTGAAGTCCGATGAACATGAAGCTCGCGACCAGCCCCTGTTGCGGCTTGCCGGTATTCGCCTCATGCTCGTCGCCGATATCATAGGTTACGGCGTTGAACGGCACGACATACAGGCCGTAGGCGACCCCGCCGAGCACGCGAAACGCGAACACGAACGCCCCGATCGCGGCGGTCGCGGGTAGTGGTGACAGGCCGAGCAGCGGCAGCAGCACCGCACCCGCCTGCAGCACGAAGAACACCGCCAGGCCCGAGATCATCGCCGTGCGCGTACCGACCAGCTTCATCCAGGCGGGCGCGAGGAACATGGCGACGAGCGAACCGATCACCCCGGCGATCAGCAGGCGCGGCGTCCAGTTGCCGTCGAGCTGCCAGAAATAGGTGGCGAGGTGCAACGTCAGCTGGTTCACCACCGAATTTGTGAACAGCACCAGCAAGGCGACCAGCAGCAACAGCCCGACATTGGGCGTGGTGCGGATCGCCGCGACCAGCCGCCGGAACAATTGCGGCAACGTTTCGGGCGCTTCGCTCGCCACGCTGCGGTCCAGCTGCTCCACCGCCCGCATCCGCGCGCGCGTGCCGAGCAGGCCGATGATCATCAGCGCCGCGCCGCAAATGGCAATGAACAAGCAAAAATCTGGATAGGGCGCAGGATTGAGCTGCGGCTTGCTGAACCCGCCGCCTGGGACGAAGAACCAGGCGAACGCGGCATAGGGAACGGTCAGGATCGCCAGCTGATTGCCCATGTTGCGCATGACCGCGACGATGTTGCGCTCCCCGCTCTCGCGCGTCAGCTCGCCGCCCATCGCGTAGGCGGGCACGGTCCAGAACGAAATGCCTACGCGCGCGAGCAGCCCGAAGCCGAGCAGCCAGGCAAAGATCTGCCATTGCTCAAGTCCGCCCGGCACGCGGAACACCATCGCAATGCCCACGGCGAACGGCACCACCGCGGCGGCCATCAAGGTGTGGCGACGCCCGAGCGGGGCGCTGTCCATCCGGTCGGACAGCGCGCCAATATAGGGATCGGCGACCGCATCGAAGACGAGGATGATCGCCAGCGCGGCACCCAGCAACATGCCGTCGAGCCCGACGACCTGCGCATAGAAGAACAATACGAAGGCGTCCCATGCGAAGCTCTTGATCAGCTCCGGCATGGCACACGCCATGAAGGCGAAGCGGGTCGGCCAGCCGAGCGGCGGCAAGGTCCCTGCACGCTCGGCCACCGTCATCAGCTGATCCCCATGATGCGCTTGTTCAGGTCGCGATCCGCCCCACCTGCGGCGAAATCGTCGAACGCATGTTCAGTGACGCGGATGATGTGGCGGTCGATGAACGGCGCCCCTTCGGCTGCGCCCTGTTCCGGATGCTTGAGCGCGCACTCCCATTCGAGCACCGCCCAGCCGTTGAAATCATTCGCCGCCATCTTGGAAAAGATCGCTGTGAAATCGACCTGCCCATCGCCGAGCGAGCGGAAGCGGCCCGGACGGTCGACCCAGCTCTGGTATCCGCCGTAGACCCCTGCCCGCCCGGTCGGCCGGAATTCGGCATCCTTGACGTGGAAGCATTTGATGCGGTCGCGATAGATGTCGATGAACGCCAGATAATCGAGCTGTTGCAGCACGAAATGGCTGGGGTCGTAGAGGATGTTGGCGCGCGCATGATTGCCGACACGCTCGAGGAACATCTCGAACGTCACGCCGTCGTGCAGGTCCTCGCCCGGGTGGATCTCATAGCCGATATCGACGCCCTCATGGTCGAAATGGTCGAGGATCGGTTTCCACCGGCGCGCCAGTTCGTCGAACGCATCCTCGATCAGGCCGGCCGGGCGCTGCGGCCAGGGATAGACATAGGGCCAGGCCAGCGCGCCCGAGAAGCTGGCGTGGGCGGTGAGGCCAAGGCGCCGGCTGGCAGTCGCCGCCTTCTTCACCTGATCCACCGCCCATTCTTGCCGCGCCACCGGATTGCCGCGCACATGCTCGGCCGCGAACCCGTCAAACTGGGCGTCATAGGCTGGGTGGACCGCAACCAGCTGACCCTGAAGATGCGTCGACAGCTCGGTGATGGCTAGGCCGTGCGCCGCAGCGATGCCCGTCACTTCGTCGCAATAATCCTGGCTCTCCGCTGCGCGATCCAGATCGAACAGGCGCTTGTCCCAGCTCGGAATCTGGATGCCCTTGTAGCCGAGCGAGGCGACCCAGGCCGCGATGCTGTCGAGCGAATTGAACGGCGCGGCATCGCCCGCAAATTGGGCGAGGAAGATGCCCGGCCCCTTCAACGTCTTCATCGCGCTCTCCTCAAATCGTCAGATCGACCCAGCCAGCTTCATCGCGGCTGGCGGTCACGGCGGCCTCGATGAACGCCATGCCGCGCAGTCCTTCGGCCGCGTCGGGCAGCAGCGGCGCGGCCTCGCCACGCAACTGCGCCGCAAAGTCGCGGTACAAATTGGCGAAGGCCTCCAGATACCCCTCGGGATGCCCGCCCGGGGTGCGGCTGCGCGCGCGGGCATCGGCACCGAGCGCGGCATCGCCGGCGCGGACGATCTCGGTCCGCCCGTCAATGCCGTGCAGCGTCAGATCGTTGGGCGTCTCCTGCCGCCACACCAGCCCGCCCTTGTCGCCATAGACGCGGATGCGCAGCCCGTTGAGCTCCCCCACCTCGATCTGCGACGCGAGCAGCACGCCGCGCGCGCCATTGTCGAAGCGCAGCAGGATCGAGCAGTCGTCGTCCAGCGCACGTCCCGGCACCACCGCCGCCAGATCGGCGAGCAGCCGCGTGACGCGTAGCCCTGTGACGAACTCGGCGAGCTGAAAGGCGTGAACCCCGATATCGCCGATGCATCCGCCCGCGCCCGAGCGCGCCGGATCGACGCGCCATTCGGCCTGTTTTCCCTCTGCGGGACCGGCGAGCCAGCCCTGCGGATACTCCACGACCACCTTGCGCACCGTGCCGATCGTACCCGCGGCGACCCGCGCCCGCGCCTCCCGCACCAAAGGATAGCCCGAATAGGTATAGGTCAGCGCATAGGGCCGCCCCGCCTGAGCGACGAGATCGGCGAGCTCGCGTGCCTCGGCGAGCGATGCGGTCATCGGCTTGTCGCTCATTACCGCGACGCCAGCCGCGAGCGCGGCGCGCGCGGCGGGCAGATGGTGATGGTTGGGGCTCACGATCGACACGAAATCGATTCCGTCCGGGCGGGCAGCCTCGGCGGCGAACATCGTGGCGAGATCGGGATAGGCGCGATCCGGATCAATCCGATAATCCGCTGCAGCCGCGCGCGAGCGACCGGCATCGCTGCTGAACACCCCCGCGACCAGCTCGATCTCGCGGTCCAGCTCGGCCGCGATACGGTGGATCGGGCCGATAAACGCCCCCGGCCCGCCGCCGATCATTCCCATCCGCAGCCGCATTCGCCCCCTCCCGTTACAGACCGGTGCCAGCTATCGCGGCGACGTCCACCGTCAGCGCCAACCCGGCGTCTTCGGCTGTCCGCGCAACGCGAACCGCCACCGCATCGCCGATATCGGCCCACCCGCCGTCGCCCCAGCGCTGGAACCGTCGTCGGACCAGCGGAATGCGCACGCGTTGCGATTCGCCAGGTTGCAGCATGACCTTGGCAAAGCCGACCAGCGCAACCTCGGGCGTATTGCGATACAGCTGGACCACATCGCTCCCGGCGCGTTCGGCGATGTTGCGCACGGTGACGACAATCGCGCCATCCTCGACCGCCGCATCGCTCCACGCGAACCGGGCATAGCCCATGCCCTCACCCAGCGTATGCCGTGCGCGCAGCCCGGCTGCGATGATGCCGCGATGGCCGAAGCGGACCCCGTCGCGATACGGCAATTGCCCATCGGCATCAGGCTTCAGCGCATAGCCGGGATAGTCGCCCTCATTGCGCGCAATCACCACCGGCATTCGACCGCCCGGCTCGCGATCGCCGGCGAGCACCTGCGCGATCGCCTCGGCAAAACCCTCGCCCGGATACCAGGCACTGATCAGCGCGGCGGCGCGCTCTTCCCACGCAGTGTCGTAGGCATGGCCGACATTGGCGACGATGACGGTGCGCGGATTGGCCGCGGTCACGCGCTCGATCAGCTCGATCTGGTCGGCGGCAAGCTTCGTGTCAGGACGGTCCTTGCTCTCCACGCTGGAGTCAGACGTTTCGCCGACCATCAGCACCACCGCATCGGCGCGCCGCGCGGCGGCTTCTGCGGCGGCGAGCAGTCCCTCGCGGCTGCCCGGCGCGCGGATGCCGTACCACAGGCCGTGGACGCGCGCGGGGTCGAAGCTGAATTCGACCACGACCTCCACCGGTTTTCCGGCGATCAGCGCGCGTTCGGCGATCACCGAATCCCCGGCCTTGAGCACGCCCATCACGTCACCCGGCGGGCATTCGGTCGTCGCAACAATCTCTTCACCGTCAACCCGCATGCGCGAGACGCCGGTGGCACCGAGATGGAAGCGGTGGACGCCGTCGCGGGTCGGCGTGAACACGCCGCTCGCACGGATCGATCCGCCTGCCGCAAAGCGCGCCTGGTCATGCACGCCGACGAACCACACCAGCGAATTGGTGTCGCGCGTCTCGCGCGACAGCGGCGTGCCGCTGCAATCGCGACTCTCGAAATACTCGACCGTCATGCCGCGCGTCGCGCCATCGCCCAGATCGCGCGCAGGGCGCACCGGCATGCCCGGCAGGCGCGGCGCGGGATCGACGCCCGGCTCGAACAGGATTTCGCGGGCGCCGCCAAAGCGCCTGCGGATCGCATCGACCGGTGATGCCAAATCGGGCGAGACCGAAATCTTGGCGAAGGTGCCACCCTGGAAACAGGGTGCCGCGGCATTGGGGCCGATCACCGCCAGCGTGCCGATCGCTTCCGGTACGAGCGGGAGCAGATCGCCTTCATTGCGCAGCAGGACAAAGCCCGCCGCCGCCGCCTCGACCAGCAGCGCGTCGATATCGGCATCGCTCAGCGGCGATTGTTTCGCGCCGGTCGCGCGGCGTGCGAGTCCGGTGACCCGTGCCGCCGCATCGTCGATCCGCGCGCGCGCAACCTTCCCCGCCGCGACCGCTGCCTCCGACTTTGCTCCCAGAAAGCGTGCGGGGCCGGGCATTTCGAGGTCGAGGCCGGCATTTAGCGTCGGCTCGGTCGAATGCGTGCCGAACCAGTCGCTCATGATCGCGCCGCGATAGCCCCACTCGCCCTTCACCACTGTCGTCAGCACATGATGCTGCTCGGCGCAGTGCAATCCATTCACGCGGTTATAGGCGGCGAGCATGCCCGCGCACCCGGCCTCCGCCGCGAATTCGAACGGCAGCAGATAGACTTCGCGCAACGTCCGCTCGTCGACGCGGACATCGACCGTGTCGCGGTCGGTCTCGCTGTCGTTGCAGACGAGATGCTTGGCGACCGATGCGGTGCCGGTGGATTGCAGCCCGGTGATCCAGCTTGCACCGAGAATGCCGGCCAGCAGCGGGTCTTCGGAGAAATATTCGAACGCGCGCCCGGCCAGCGGACTGCGCGCCAGATTGATGTTGGGGGCGAGCACCGCATCGACACCGCGCCCGACCGCCTCCTGCCCAACCAGCGTGCCGATGCGCCGCGCAAGATCGACGTCCCAGCTCGCGCCCAGCGCGGTGGCGCAGGGAGACAGGCGCGCAATGTCGCGCTCGTCGACCTTGCCGCTCGCGATGCCCATCGGGCCGTCGCTCATCGTGAAGCTTGGGATCCCCGCTGCGGGGATCGCCACCGACGACCACATGGCACCACCAGCAGTCAGCGAAGCGGCCTGATCGAGAGTCAGATCTGTCATGAATGCAATCCGTTGCGCCGCGCGCGGACGCACGGCAGGCGGGCGGCGGGGCGCGATGCCGCCACCGCCCGCATGGGGTCAGGCGGCAAGCGCTAGTTCCTTGCTGTCCTTGGTCGTCGGGACGAAGGGCAGATAGGACACGCGCATCCGCACGGCGAACTCGATCCGATGGTTGCCCGGAGCGCGGCCGCCCGGCTTCAGCGCGATGATCCGCGCCTTCTCGCCGAAATTCCAGCGGTCGTCATAGACGGTTTCCATCTCGTCGAGCGCATAAGTCTTGCCGCGGACGGAGAAGCGCACATCCTCGCGCGCGATCTTCTCGCCGTCCACGCTAGGCACGCAGTCATATTTGGCGATCAGTTGGTGCCAGTTGTCGATCGCGGCATCCTCGACCCCGACCTCGGGCCAGCCCCAGAAGCTCTGCTCGCCGATGATCTCGATCCCGTGCGCGCCGAATTCGGCGCTGGTGCGGATACAATCCTCCAGGGTCATTTTCCCCTGAAACGTCTCGTTCTGATAGCTGTAGAGGCTCACGCCCCGCTTGATCTTGCCCATCGACCCTCTCGCATTGTTTGCGTGCGGCCTGGCCGCTCTCATCTTCGGCGCGGCGCTTGCGGCCACCGCCCTTCTTAATTAGAACCTTCATTCTATAAAGAGCCAAACGGGTCAAGTTCGAAAGTGTGAGGAGAGTGATTGTCATGGCGTCCGGGCGTCGGATTCTCGCACGTAGTGCCGCGCTGCTGCTGGCCGCCGCATTCGGATTCTTCGGCTATTTCAAAAGCTTTGCCGCGCGCGCCGTGCTTGAGCAGCACCACGCCTGGATAACCGCCCTGCCCGACCTGCTAGGACGCGCGGTCGGGCTCAGCGAACTGCTGGCCGCTGCGCTGCTGTTGATCTTCGGCGCGATCCGGCCCGCGCGGGGCCGGGTCGCTGCTGGTGCCGCGCTCTATGCCATCATCAATCAGGCGTGCGCCGCACTGGTTCATATCGCGCGCGGGGAAAGCGCCGCGCTGCCCCAGAACGCCATGCTGGCGGGGCTGGCACTGCTGATCATCCTCGCGGCGCGCTCGCATCGCGCCAAGCCAGAGGAGACAATGGGACGGCAGTTCTGAAGCAGCCGTCGATCCGAGCCGTGACGCCCCTGCTGACCGTCAGATGGCGCGGTACCGGTAATTGCGAAACCGGACCGCGCCTTCGCCCGACGCGAACAGCGCCGGTCGCAGGCTTTCGCCCTGTCCGGGCACCGAAGTGTTGAGGTTATAGCCCGAGCTTTCCAGCCGCAATCCATGCCGGATCCAGTTCTTCCCGTCGAGGCTGTAGTGGAAGGTGACGATGTGCTCGCGGTTTTCGAGCCGCAGATACATACGCCGCGCGGGCGGCACCTTTTCCCGCCAATGATGCTGCCCTCCGCCGCCATAGGTGATCATGCGATCGCCATCGATGGCTATGCCCAGAAAGAGTCGGCTCGACAGGAACAGCAACAGCCCGCCCGTCGCCGTACCCTCCAGCTCGACATCGACCTGCACCTCATAGCTGCGATCGCCAGCGCCGCCCGTCAGCGGCGACCCGTCATGCGGACCGCTTCCCCGCGCTGTGAGCAACAGTCCATCGGGACCGAAGGCGGCGCGCTTTGCCTCGTCCTTCTGCGGCGCGTGGAAGGTCCAGCGGGTGCCGAGCGCGGAGACGCTGAATTCATCGGAGCGGGGCAGGCCGTGCGGCTGGGCACGGCCCCCGCGGGGCTTCGCCATTGGTCGTGACAGATCGCGCCCCACGGCGCGAAACCAGCCGTCCGGGGTCCATTCCACGCGATCGAGCAAGGTCTGCCGCCCCAGGGTGCGGAAGCCGTTTTCGAACCCGTGATACACCATCCACCAGTCATTCGCCGGCCCCTGCACTAAACTGGCATGGCCACGCGACCACCACGCTTCGGTCGCGGATTTGGTGCGCACGATCGGATTGTGCGGACAGTTTTCCCAGGGGCCATGGATCGATCGCGATCGTGCAGCAATGACCATATGGCCGGTCGGCGGACCCGCCGTTCCCCCGACCGCGCTGACCAGATAAAAATAGTCCCCGCGGCGGAAGATCTTTGGCCCTTCGAGCGCATAGGCTTCGACCACCCAGTCATCGGGATAGCGCCACCCGTCATAAACCTTCTCGACCGGCCCGACCGCCTTGAGTCCGTCGTTCGACAGCGTAACCCGGTGGCCCGCAGACAGGAACAGGTAGCGGCGTCCGTCTTCACCGACGGCGTGGCCCGGATCGATATAACCCCGAATTCCGGTGTCCACCGGCGCGCTCCACGGCCCATCGATCCGATCGGCATGGATGACGTAGATTGCCGCGCTGCCGCGCACGCTGGTCGACCAGGCGGTCGGAATGAAGGGAATATAGATGTAGTAGCGACCCTGATGCTTGATCAGGTCCACCGCAAAGACCGAGCCGAGCGGCGCGGGCAACGCGACGGAAAAGGGTCGCCAGTTCACCAGATCGCGCGAATGCCAGATCATCAGGCCCGGATCGGCCTCGAACGAGGAAAAGGTCAGATAATAATCCTCGCCATCGCGCAGGATCGACGGATCGGGATATGAGCCGGCCAGGATCGGGTTCAGAAAGGTGCCGTCGCCGCGATCCGCGCACCGCTGCCCTTCAAACCCGACGCCCCGATCGCCGCGCGTGGCAAGCGGCGCGGACGTGGCGATTGCGGGGGCCAGCATAGCCGCTCCAGCACCGCCGAACAGATTGCGTCGCGAGATTCGATCCATGCACTGTTTCCTAGAAAGCTTGGCAAGCCGCGGGCGCGCGTGTGTGCGCTCCAGCGATCCCGTTATGGATGTGTGAAATCCGCTGCCTTGTCATAAGGCTTGATCGTCACCTTCCCCGTCGCCGCCCATTCGGTGCCGCGCGCGAAGAGCGTCCTGAAGCCGTCATACTGGATCGTGTCCGGCCCATGGCCCAGCGTGATCGAGAAGACGCGACCTTTGCCATAGTCCTGCACCCAGATTTGCGGGTCCGGCCTGCCCATATTCTGCATCTTGGCGAGGTTTTCGGCAGAGTAGGCCTTCGGGTCGTATTTCGGCCCGGCGCGCTCGGGATCGTAATCCGCCGGATCGTCGAGCGCGGTCGCCAGCACGCGCACCTTGGCGGCAGGATCGAACGTCACCGGGATGTCGGCGACCGGCACGGTCTGTGCAGATACGGCGGCGGCGATCAGAGCGGTGCAGAACAAGGCCATCGTGACTCGCATCGATAGGTCTCCGGGACGATCAGGCGGTGGCAGGCCGGCTCGCGCGCTCCATCGGCCAAGCGAGGACAACCACCGCCTGCAGCGCGAGCAGCACGACCGGCCAGCCATAATATGACCAGCGGATCGTCTCGCGCGCGGCGTCGCTTACGCCGGTCGGGACATAGCCCACCGCGCCCAGCGAATAGGCGATGGCCGCCGATCCGACCGCCATGCCGACCTTCGTCGCCAGGCTGATCCCGGCCGACAACAGGCCTTCATTGCGCGTGCCGAAGCGTCCCTCGTGATAGTCGACCGTCTCCGCCGCCATCGTAAAAATGCCGGTGATGGTGACCGAGGTGACGACCGATGCGGCGATGTAGAGCGCGAGGAACGCCGGCGGGCTTGCCTCGGTCAGCGGCAGCAACAGGAACAGCGCGACCGCGATCAGACATGCGGCAAAGCACCCTTTGCGGATACCGGTACGCGCGAGGATGGGCGGCGCAATGAACGCGGCGATCAGCAATGTGCCCGAAATGGCGGGCAGCAGGATCGAGATCATCCAGGGATGCCCGAGTACATCGATCGCAAAGAAGGCGGTGAGCGAGATCATCGTCCCGAACCGCACGAAATAGAGCAGGGTAAAGCCGAAGCACACCAGCCAGGCGCGGTTGCGCAGCATCTCCCCGATTGCGGGCAGGACCGCGAAGCTGGGCGAGGCGTGATCTTCGTACCGTTCCTTGCAATTGCGGAAGAGCAGGAACAGCGCGATCAGCGACAGGCCGGCGAACAGGATCGCGGTGGCGAGAAATCCGCGCTGCATATCGCCGCCGCCGAACAGCCCGACCAAAGGCATCGTCGCGGCGGTACCGAGGATGACCGAGATCGACGTGCCGATCGACCGCATCCCACCGAGCTTCAGTCGCTCGCCGGTATCCGTCGTCATCATCGGCATCAGCGCGGTATAGGGGATCGACCCCAGCGACATCAGGATGCCGAGCGCCTTGAAGGTCAGGAAGGCGTAGATCAGCTTCGCATTCTGCGACCAGTCGGGCACGGTGAAGACGAGGATGAACACCAGCGCATAGGGAATGGCGGTAAACAGGAAATAGGGCCGCGTGCGCCCCCAGCGCGTGCGCGTCTTGTCGACCGCAATGCCGACGAAGATGTCAATGACCGCATCGAGCAGCCGCGCGGCGAGGAAAATCGTCCCCACTGCGGCCGCAGGCAGCATCGCCACATTGGTGTAGTAGAAGAGCAGGAACGCGCCCGCCATGTTGTAGGCGAGGCTGAAGCCGAAATCGCCCGCGCCATAGCTCAGCCGCTCGGTAAGCGAGAGGGGCGCCCCGCCTCGCTGCGTCTCAGGCGCCAAGGGACGTCACCGTCGGGTCATGCAGGTCGGCGACGATCCGTTCGCCACAAGGGGAAAGCGTCACGACACGTCCTTGAAAAGGAAGGGGCGACCGTTTCCGGTCGCCCCAAGGAGGGTTGTATCAGAAGTCGAGGCTGAGCCGGACGCCGTAGGTACGCGGCGTGCCGAATTGCCAGACATAGATGTCGTCGTTGCCCGCAGCGGTGAAGCCCGCATAGGTCAGTGGCTGGTTGTCTTCGAGATTGCGGACGAATGCCTGCACCCCGAACTTGTCGTCCGCAGAGCGCCACTCGATGTTGGCATCGGTCTGGAAGAACGCCTTCTGGCGCGAGTCATTATAGTTGAAGATGTCGACGAAGTACGAGCTCTTGTAGCGCGAGAAGACGCTCGGCGTGATGCTGCCGGAGCCGCCCAGATCGAAGCGATGCTCATAACCTGCAGCGATCACCCAGCGCGGCGACTGCGGCGGGCGATTGCCAGCCAGGTTGGGCTGCACGATTGGCGCCGCCGTCGCATTGCTATCGATGTCGCCAAGGCCAGTGACGCAGCCGCTGGGCAAGGTCGAGGAGGCGCAGAACACCGCGTACGAAGCCAGGAAGTCCTGATACTTCGAGTCGAGATAGTTCACGCTGGCAGTGAAGCGGCCGTTCTCAAGCACCTTGAACGACGCGTCGAGCTCGATGCCCCAGATCCGCGCCTTGCCGGCGTTGAACACCTGGCCGCCGATCGAGTTGTCGAGCAGCACCGATGCCTGCAGGTCCTTGTAGTCGTAATAGAAGCCGGAGAGGTTGACGAAGTTCGCCCCGCCGCCGCCGAAGCTGCGCTTGATCCCGGCTTCATAGGCGGTGTTGCTCTCCGGCGCGTACGATCCAACGGAGTCGAAGCCACCGGCCTTGAAGCCCGTCGACACCTTGGCATAGACGAGCGTGTCGGCGTCTGGCTGGTAGTTGAGCCCGGCCAGCCAGGTGAACTTCTCCGCGCTCGCGCTCGGCCGCTGTACCGACAGCGGTGCCGCCGTGATCCGAACCGGGCCGGTGTTGTTCAGCGGCGAGGTGGGGTTGGCGATGCCGCTGCCATAGACGTTGAACACCGCGCTGCGATCGTCCCACGTGTACCGTCCGCCGACGACTGCGGTGAGCGTCTCGGTGATCGGGATATCGGTCTGGGCGAACACGGCCCAGCTCGAGCTGCTTACCTGACGGTCGAAATAGTTGATGTAGCCGCCATTGGCGCCCAGCAGGAACGCCGGCAGGAACGGCGGGCCGTTGAACAGGCCGCGTTCGATATCAAGCTCTTCCTTGAAGTGGAACGCGCCAGCCTGCCACTGGATACCGCCGGCCTTGCCGCCATTGATCCGCAGCTCATGGCTCTGCGTGTCCACATCGTTGGCAAAGTTCTTGAAGGTGTAGGCCGGAGCGAGCCCGGCGTCGAAGCTCTCGTCCGTCGTACGATAGCCACCCGTATAGGTCAGGGTAGCACCGCCGAAATCATAGGAAACGCGCCCGCGAATAGCCGTCGTCCGCTGCTCCTGAATGCTCGGGCTACGCGCCGGTGCGAGGTAGTTGCCCCGATCGACCGCGGCGAGCGCGTTGGTGTTCTGCGGAATGCAGACGACCAGACGAGTATCCGCACCCACGCGCACAAAGCCATTCTGGTTGCACGTCGCACCCGGCGCGTTGGCTGCGTTATAGCCCAGGCCCGAATTGAAGTTGGCAAAAGCCTGCGCCGCCAGATGGCGGTCTGACGCCACATGCTCGACAGCGGCGTCGATCGTGAGCGCATCGGTCGGGCGAAGGACCAGGCTGACACGGCCGCCACGGGTATAGTCGTCACCCGTGCTGATGGTGAGGTTGGGATGCGAGAAATACCCATCCCGCTTCGAATAGGTCCCGGCAACGCGAATGCCGCCGATATCGCCGAACGGGAGATCGATCCCGCCCTGCACCAGCACATGATCGAAATTGCCGTAGGATGCCGTGAGGTTGAAACCCAGTTCCGCGCCCGGCTTTCGGGTGATGAAGTTGATCGCGCCGCCGGTGGCGTTCCGGCCGTACAGCGTGCCCTGCGGCCCGCGCAGCACCTCGACCCGGGCGAGGTCGAACAGGCCCGCATTCAGGACCGTCGGGCGGTTGATATACTCACCGTCGATATTGACCGCGATCGACGTGTCCTGTGTTTCGGCATTATCGTTGGTGCCGACGCCACGGACGGTCACGCGCGTCAGATTGGTGTCCTGAACAATCTGCACCGCAGGAGCGACCTGCTGGATGCCGCTGAGGTCGGAGATGCCCGCCTTCTCAAGGGTTTCACCCGAAACTACCTGAATGGCGATAGGCACGTCCTGGACGTTCTCGACCCGGTTCTGCGCGGTAACGACGATTTCTTCTTCTTCGGCCTGCGATGTTTGCGCCAGTGCAGGCGACCCTGCGATCATGGCAGCACTGGCAAACAGGCACGACTTCAACATGAGCTTACGCATCATATCCCCTCCCTCACTTCAGCGCGGGTTCTCCCGCATCTGGATTTAAGTAGAATTGGTATTCTAATTCATTTGAAACCCGAGTCAAGCGCGGGCAAGCGCTCCCACCGGTGCCACCAACTGGGCCGCAAGCATGTCGATCTGCGCCGCGATCGCGGGATCGGCGAGCGCGCCCGATCCGTCGAACGGACGCTGTTCGACCGAGTTGACCGCGATGCCGAGCGGCGTCGGCCAACCCCGCATCGCATGCACCACACCGCGCAGCGCGGTCAGCGTCACGCCCGTAGCCTGCCACCCCGCCGCCGACACGATCAATCCTACCGGCCGTCCATCGAAATAGGGCCGGGCGTCCCGCGCCAGCTCTTCAAGCAGATCAATCGCATTTTTCACCAACCCGGAAATACCACCGTGATAACCCGGTGATGCGATCACCAGCGCATCGGCGGCGCGGACCGCTTCGACCAGGTCGCGCTCCGCCGCGCAGCGGACCGGGGCGGCGGGGTCATAATGAGGCAGCTGCGCCAGAAACGGCCCGTCGAACATCTGTGCCGAGGCCCCGCGCGCCACGCAGCGGTCGAGCGTTGCCCGCACCAGCCGCTCGCTGGATGACCCCTCGCGCAGCGTGCCACCGATTCCCACGACATGCGTCATGCGCGACGACCGCCACCGAATGCCGGCATCACCTTGCGCGACAACAGATCGAGCGTCTGATTGCCGAGCCGCATCCGCTCTTCGGTCAGCGGCCCGGTCAGGGTCCCGCACAGGATGTTGCCGATGCCCAACTGCTCATAGGGCTTGAGATGCTCGATCACCGTCTCGGGCGATCCATAGAGGCACCAGGTGCCGATCCAGTCATCGGTCAGCGCGTTGGGCGTGCGATCGGTCTTGCGATTGGCATCGTCCGATTCGGCGCGTGCGTTGAACTCCGCCTCGCGCTCGATCGCGTCCTGATAGTGGCGCAGTATCACCATGAGTTCGTCGCGCGCCTGTTCGTCGGTCTCCGCGACATGCACCGCCTGATAGGTGTGCGTCGTCCAGTCGAGCGCCGATGCGATCGTTGCCGCGTCGTGACCCGCCTCTTCCAGCATGGCGCGATAGGTGTCGAAATACTTCTTCACATGGACGAACGGCTCGGTCCCGCCGATCTGGGGCGGGGTGAAGGCCGGGATGAAGGCGGGCCAGCCATGGGTCGCAGCGCGACGTGCGCTCGATTCCTTGAGCGCCACGGGCATCAGCCGCGCATGGCCTGGGGTATAGGCCGCCGGCGCGATCCGCTGCAGTACCCGCCCCTGATGCGGGCCATTGGCGATCTCGACTGCCGGATCCTCCATGCGCTTGGCCCAGAGTTGCTCGGCCAGCGCCAGATTGCGTTCGGCAACCGCACCGGCGTCCTTGTAGTTGACGCCAAAGCCGATCATCTCCTCCGGCGTCGTGCCACTACCGACCCCGACAAGCAGTTTCCCGTCGGTCAGCTGATCGAGCAGGTTGATCCGCTCAACGAAACGGACCGGATGGTGCAGCGGCACCGACACGACTGAAAAGCCGAAATGCAGTTCGGGCAGTTTCGCGGCGAGATAGGCGGCGAAGATGAAGCTGTCGCTCGCCAGCGGCATGTACCCGTTGAAATGGTGGTCGGGCATGAACACCGCGTCGAAGTTCAGATCCCGGGCGAGCGTCGCGTGCCGCTCCAGATCTTGCATCAACGCGCGGTCGTCCTCGGGACGCATCGAACGAGCATTGAGAAAAACCGAGAACCGCATGACCTCTCCCCCGCGAATCAGAATCTTCGCTGTTGTCTAAATTAGAATTGACGTTCCTATTTTGATATCCCTTATGCTCCGCATGTCAAGTGTCGCTCCGTCGCCCACCGAGGCCCTCGCCGCCAGCGCGCTGAGCCGTAAGCCCCGCCAAGGCCGCAGCCTTGCTTCGTTTCGCCGCATGCTCGATGCGACCAAGGCGCTCATGCTCGAACGGGGGAGCGAGGAATTCACGCTGCAGGACGTGAGCGAGCGCGGCGCGGTATCGATCGGTTCGATCTATCTGCGTTTCGAGAGCAAGGACCGGCTGCTCCACGCCGTGATCGCGGAGGAGTTGCAGTCGATCGTCGAGAAGGAGGGCGAGATGATCGCCGGGCTCCTCAGCGAATCCAGCTCGCTTGCCCAATTTCTGCCGCGCTATGTGGATGGATACAGCAATTTCCTCTCGACCCATTCGCAACTGCTGCGGACGATCATGCAGCGCGCGTCGATCGACCCCGCCGTTTCGGCCCCCGGGCGTGAGACCGCGCAGCGCTCGGCCGATCTTTCGGCCAAGGCGATCCTGACGTTCCGCGACGAAATCCGGTCCAAGGATCCCGAGCGCGCCGCCCATTCGGTGTTCCGCATCGTGTTCGCCACGGCAGCCCGCCAATTCGGCCTGGGATCGACCGCTGAATCGGCTGACGACGAGATCTGGGCCACGCTCAAGTCGGAACTTTCGACCATGGCGCTCGCCTATCTGCAGTATGAAGGCTGAGAGGTATCCCGGTGCGCCGATGACGGGCGGGAGGGTCTCCATGCGCCATGGGCATCGATCCGCGGGACTGCGGTAAGGGGCACCACCTCCGACCAGAACATCGGCATGGCGGGTTCTCGAACCTCTACGTCTCCACAGTACGCAATGTCTGCTCGCCCGCCCCCGCGACCGCCTGAAGCCGTTCGCACAGCGAGGCGAGGCCGCGGTCCATCTTTAGGGCGCTGTGCAACTGCATCATCTCCCGCATCACCGGGAGCGGGAATGGCGGCTCATGGATCAACAGGCCGAGCCGGGGGGCCAGTTCGCGCGCAAGGCGTTCATGCATCAGCGCGAGGCGGGTCGGTCCGGCCACCATCCACGGCACCTGCGAGAATGCCGCAAACACCACCTCGATCGGCACCTAAAGGGCGGCTTTTCTGCAACCCCCGCGATTTCCTGCCATTCAGGTGCCGACCCCATTGCGGACGTTCGGGCCTTTGCGCAGAATAGAAGTATGACGGACTACGGTGTTCAGCCGACGACCGGGTTGGTGGGAGGCGCTACGATCCAGTTTGCCGAGGGCGTCTACCCCGACATTGGTACTGGTATCGCCGTTTGCGAAGATGCCTTCTTTTCTGTTGAGCCGTGCCTCCGCAATGCGTGGGGTGGCTGGACTAATTCGTCGCGGTATGGGGTATCAGAGTTGCCGGGTTCAGTGAGAAGCGCTCTCGTGCGATGCCTTCGTTCGCAAGCCGCCGACTTGCGCGCAGCTGACGCAGATGACCAAGCCGTATTTTTGGATAAGATTGCTGATTGGCTAGCTCAGCGCTGTGACGAGCGCCTGTCGGTGTCGATCCTCGGCGTTTAGCGTCCGCTTTCCACCCAGTTTTCGCCGCTAGAGGCCGTCCCGGAGCCGCCCGAAAGCCGACCTGCCGCTATCACGAGTTCCTACCCAAGACCTGCCACGCAGCAACCGGCCCATAGCGGCTATGCGCGTTTGCGGAACTTCCCCTTGATCACCGCTCCGCCAACGCGAAGCTGGTCGAGATAATCTGACCACCACTGCGCCATCCGCACCCTCTCCGCCCAATGAGCGCCGCGATGGTAAGCAGCGCGCACCTTGTCCTTCTGGCCATGGGCCAAGGCGCGCTCGATGGCGTCGGGATGCCAGAGCCCGGATTCATTTAGTAGGGTGCTAGCCATCGCTCGGAAGCCATGGCTGGTCATTTCGTCGTGCTCGAACCCCAGGCGGCGTAGCGCGACATTCAGAGTGTTATCTGAAAGAGGCCGCTTGGTTGTGTGAAGCGCTGGGAACAGATACTCGCTTTCCCGGGCGAGCGAACGGAGATCCTGGAGAAGGTATAGCACCTGCCGAGATAGCGGCACCGCATGGGCCTGTTTCATCTTCATCCGCTCAGCTGGCACGCGCCAGACCTTCTCCGCGAAATCGATCTCGCTCCACTTCGCTTGCCTCAATTCACCCGGCCGCAGAAACACGTGAGGCGCGATCCTCAACGCGTGAAGGGTCTCGGGTCGGCCTTTATAGCCATCGATTGCGCGCAGCAATTCGCCCACCTTCTTTGGCTCGACGATCGCGGCATGGTGTTTTACGCGCGGGACTGTGAGCGCCCCGCGCAAAATGTCCGCCGGATTGCGCTCGGTTCGCAGCGTAGCGAAACCATAGCGGAAGACGCGTCCTGCGAACGACCGTAGCCTGAGCGCGGTTTCGTGATGCCCGCGACGCTCGACACGCTTCAAAACGTCGAGAAGCTCGTGGGGCGTCACTGAAGCAATTGGACGCTTGGCGATGCCTGCCAGGAGTTCGAGGAACCAGCGGGCCTTTTTGAGGGTCGCTGGTGATTTTCCCTCCCGCTCCATCTTCTGAATATATTCCTCGGCCACGAGCCCAAAGGTCGTCTGGGCCGCAAGCTCAGCTTTCAGGCGACGCTGCCGCTTCTCCTCAACGGGGTCGATGCCGTCGTCCAGCTCGGCCTTGGCCTCATCGCGCTTTCGACGGGCCTGGGGCAAGGAGACATCGGGGAAACTTCCCAGCGAGAGCTTACTCTCGATGCCGCAGCAGCGGTAGCGAAAACGCCAAAGCAGAGCTCCCGATGGCTGCACCAGCAAATACAAACCATCGGTGTCGGCAACCTTATACGGGCGCTCAGCCGGTTTGAGCGATCGAATCTGCATCACCGTAAGCATGGGGCCACGCCTCCTGCACCGTTCGTGGCCCCATGATTCGTGGCCCCTTTTGAGTGGGCCACGGCGGAACATAATGAGATTTCGCGGGACCGCCGATAGCCAGTTTACCGCAGATTTCTGCGGTTTTCTAGCCTTGTTCACGGTATGGACTGGTGCCGCTTACAGGACTCGAACCTGTGACCCCCGCATTACGAATGCGATGCTCTACCAACTGAGCTAAAGCGGCGTGCCCGGCGTGCGCAGCCGGGGAAGGTGGCGGCGCTTATCAGCCTTGTTGGTAGCTGACAAGCGTTGCCGAAGCGTTATCCGCGCGGGATTTGACGATTGGGCGCCTTTACGCGGTGTTTACCACATGCGGCGCAGAGTCGGTGCGATCGAGGGTTACTTCCCTCTGTGGAGCATGCGCATGGACACCGCCCGCGGACTCGATGACCGCCCCGACACCGATCATGGCGACACCGGCGTCAGTGATTCGGCGCACGACGCGCATCGCCTTTCGATCGGCTCGGACGAGCGGCGCATGCATGTGCGCGCCTATAATCACTGGGTTTCGCTGCTGCACGGTCGCGCCTATCCGTCGATCGAGGATCTCGATCCGGGCAATATCGCCGATTTCGGACCGCACAGCGTGCTGCTCGATTTCAGCAAGGGCGTCGAAAATCCGGCGATTCGCTATCTCGGCATGTCGCTGCGCGGAGAATGCGGGGTCACCAGCGACATCACCCATGTCGGCGAAGTGCCCAGCCGCTCGCTGCTCTCGCGCCTGACCGACCATTATCTCCAGATCATCGCCAACCGCGCGCCGATCGGCTTCGAAGCCGAGTTCGTGGGCCAGCGCGGCCACAATACGCTGTATCGCGGTATCCTGATGCCGTTCTCGTCCGACGAGGACACGATCGACTTCATCTATGGCGTGATCAACTGGAAGGAACTGGTCGACGCCGAAACCCAGGCGCGGCTGGAGCGCGAGGTCGAGGAAGCGCGTCGCACCGCGCCCGCCCCGGCCGCATCCGCCCCGGTCTGGGCCGATGGTCCCAGCGCCGGCTTTGGCGAAAGCGCGGAGCCAGAGCCCGAGCACGTGCTCGACACCGTCGACCTGCCCGCCCCCGAATCGCTGGCCGATCGCCTGCTGATCGCGCGCGAGACCGCTGCGGCGGCGCGCGCAGCCGATACGCGCAGCCGCTCGTCGCTCTACCGCGCCTTGTCACGCGCCTATGATTTCGCTCGCGCCTCGGAAACCGAAGCGGAGGACTATGCCGAACTGCTTGCCGATGCGGGGATCGCGGTACAGGCGCGCGCGCCGATGACCGCCGCCGCCAAGCTCGTCTTCGGCGCTGATTACGACAAGACCCGCCTGACCGAATTCGCCGCAGTGATGAGCCACGCGCGCCGCCACGACATCGTCGAGGGCGGGCTCGACGCGTTCATCAGCGCCACCGAGGGCGGCATCAAGGGGATCGTCAAGGCCGAGCGCGCGCTGCGCAAGCCCGCGCCCCAGCCCGACCTGTTCGATCAGGTCCGCGCCGAGCTGCGCGCGCGCCCCGCGATCGCGCATGTCCAGATGGCCGCCGGCGCGGAGGAATTCGTCCTGCTGCTCGCGCGTGCGGGCGCCGATGGCGAACTCGATATCGTCGCGCGGATCGAGGACGACGCCGCGCTGTCCAACCGTGCGCTGCGCAAGGCCGCCGCATGAAGCCCTGATCCTTCCTGAAGCCTTCTCCCAAGCTGCGCGCGAACACGGTCAAAATGACCGGTTCGCGCGCATTTTTTTGTGCTTCGGTACCGCTATCCCGGCAATTTAGTCTCAAATGTTACTGTGCGGTGCAGCAAGTCTTGAGCCGCGCCGCACACGGGCGCATAGCGCGGAGCCATGAGCAAGACGCCGATCAAGTCGCTCGCCGAGGCGCTGCATGCGCGCCTCACCGATGGGGCCCTGCCGGGGGAGCTGGAGGGGTTCGACGACACCGCCCGCGCCGCGGCCGCAAGGTTCGTGGCGGAGGCCGCGGCGACGCGCGCGCCCGGCACGCCGGGGGTGGCGCTCGAAACTGGCCTGGGTGAGGACAGCCGCGCGATGCGGCTCGCAGTCGTCAATGACGACATGCCCTTCCTGGTCGATTCGATCGCGGCGACGATCGCCGCACACGACATCGCGATCCGGCGGATCATCCATCCGGTCGTCGCAGTCGAACGCGCGGGCGATGGCACGCTGGCCGGGATCGGCAGCGGCGGCTCGCGCGAATCGATGGTCTATATCGAGATGGAGCGCGCCGATGCGCGCGACCGCACCGGCCTGGTCCGCGATCTCGAACGCAACCTTGCCCATGTCCGCGCGGCCGTAACCGACTGGACCGAGTTGCGCCGCGCGATGAACGACGACGCCAACCGTGTTCCCGATGCGGAAGGGGCGGCGCTGCTGCGTTGGTTCCAGGGCGGCAGCATGACGCTGGTTGGGCATGAGACCTGGCATCGCGACGGCAGCGTCACCGATGCGGCGGGCATCTGCCGCGTCGATCTCGACACGCCGCTGCTGGCCGAAGCGTCGCGCCAGCTGGCGGTCGAATGGTTCGAACAGGGCGGACAGCCGCCCTTGCTGCTCAAATCGAACTTCATTTCGACCGTGCATCGCCGTGCGCCGCTCGATCTGGTGCTGGTGCCGTTGCGGGATGGGCCGAAGGTTACCGGCCTGTCGGTCCATGCCGGCCTGTGGACCAGCGCCGCGCTGCATTCGACCCCGGATGAGGTGCCGATCCTGCGCTCGCGCATCGCCAGCCTCGAGACCAAGTTCGGCTTCGACCCGCGCGGCCATACCGGCAAGGCGCTGGCGCACGCGTTGAGCGGGCTGCCGCATGACCTGACCACCGCCTTCCCCAGCGCAGCGCTGGAGGAAATCGCGCTCACAGCGATGTCGGTGACCGATCGCCCACGGCCCAAGCTGGTGCTGATCTGCAGCGCGCTGGGCCGCCATCTCTTCGCGTTCGTGTGGCTGCCGCGCGACGACGTCTCGACCGGCCGCCGCGTCGCGATTGGCGAGATGCTGGAGGCGCGCGCCAATGCCTCGCTGCTCAGCTGGTCGATCGCGCTGGAAGACGGGCCGGTCGCGCTGCTGCGCTACACGCTCGATCTGCGCAATGACGGGCGCATGCCCGATGCCGCCGCGCTCGATGTCGAGCTGGAGCGGATGGTGCGCGGCTGGCTGCCTGCAGTCGAGCATGCCTTGCGTGAGGATGGCGCGACCCCGGCGCGCGCGGCACGGCTGGCGCTGCGTTATGCCCCCTGTTTCCCGTTCGGCTATCGCAACGGCAATGCGCCCGAAGAGGCGGCGCGCGACATCGTGCCGATCGCCGGGCTGGCCAATGCCGATGCCCGTTCGGTGCGAATCTATCCGCAGGACGGCAAGCTGCGGATCAAGCTGTATCGCCTCGGCGGGCCGCTGCCGCTGTCCGACGCGGTGCCGGTGTTCGAGAATTTCGGGTTCCGCGTGATCGAGGAACTGCCGACCGCGCTGGCGGGCGATGCCGACGCCTATATCCATGATTTCGAGGTCGAGCTGCCCGGTGGCGGGACGCTGAAGGGTGACACGGCGACGGTCGAGGGCGCGATTGCCGCCGTGCTCGAAATGCGTGCGGAGAATGACGCGTTCAACCGGCTGATCGTCGAGGCGGGGCTGGCCCCGGCATCGGTGGTACTGCTGCGCGCGTGGTTCCGTTACCTGCGCCAGACCGGCCTGTCCTATGGCCTCGTCACCGTGGTCGAGGCGCTGCGCCGCGCGCCTGCGGTCGCGACCGCGCTGGTCGATCGCTTTGCCGCCGCGCATGATCCGGCGCGCGCGAAGGACAGTGCGGCAGCCATCGCCGCCGCCGATGCAGCGATCGCGGCGGGCCTCGACGCGGTCAGTGCGATCGACGACGACCGCATCCTGCGTGCGATTTCCGGAGTGATCCGCGCGACGCTGCGCACCAATGCCTTTGCCCCGGCCGCCGCTGAAGCGCTGGCGTTCAAGATGGACAGCAGCCGCGTGCCAAACCTGCCCGCGCCGCTGCCATGGCGCGAGATCTGGGTGTACAGCCCCCGCGTCGAGGGCATCCATCTGCGCGCAGGCCCGGTCGCGCGCGGCGGCCTGCGCTGGTCCGACCGGCGCGACGATTTCCGCACCGAGATCCTCGGCTTGATGAAGGCGCAGCGCGTCAAGAACGCGGTGATCGTGCCGACCGGCGCCAAGGGCGGCTTTTATCCCAAGCAGCTCCCCTCCCCCACCATCGACCGCGATGCGTGGTTCGAAGAAGGCAAGGAAAGCTACCGCATCTTCATCCGCTCGCTGCTGTCGATCACCGACAACATCGTCAGCGGCGCGGTGGTGCATCCCGACAGCGTCGTGATCCATGACGGGGAAGACCCCTATTTCGTGGTCGCCGCGGACAAGGGCACCGCGACCTTCAGCGACGTTGCCAACGCGATCGCGATCGAACGCGGCTTCTGGCTGGGCGATGCTTTCGCCAGCGGCGGGTCAGTCGGGTACGACCACAAGGCGATGGGCATCACCGCCAAGGGCGCGTGGATCAGCGTCCAGCGCCATTTCCTGGAGATGGGCACCGACGTCCAGACCGACACGATCCGCGTCGCGGGTTGCGGCGATATGTCGGGCGACGTGTTCGGCAACGGCATGCTGTTGTCCAAGGCGATCAAGCTGGTCGCGGCGTTCGACCATCGCCACATCTTCCTCGACCCCGATCCCGATCCGGCGGCAAGCTGGGCCGAGCGTGAGCGGATGTTCAACCTGCCCCGGTCGAGCTGGGCGGACTATGATCCTGCGCTGATCTCCAGCGGCGGCGGCGTGTTCGCGCGGTCGGAGAAGTCGATCAAGCTGACCCCGCAGGTGCGCGAGGCGCTCGGCATCGAGGCGGAAGAGATGGAGCCGAACGCGCTGATCTCCGCGATCCTCAAGGCACCGGTCGATCTGGTCTGGTTCGGCGGCATCGGCACCTATGTGAAGGCTGCCGCCGAGGCGCATATCGAGGTGGGTGATCCCGCCAACGATCGCCTGCGCGTCAATGCCGAGGACATGCGCGCGCGTGCAATCGGCGAGGGTGCGAATCTGGGCGTCACGCAGGCGGCGCGCATCGCCTTTTCGATGCGCGGCGGGCGGATCAACACCGACTTCATCGACAATTCGGCGGGCGTCGATTGTTCGGATAATGAGGTCAACATCAAGATCGCGCTCAACCGTGAGGTGATCGAGGGTCGGCTCGACATCGCCGATCGCAACATCCTGTTGCCGGCGATGACCGACGATGTCGCACATCTGGTGCTGGAGGATAACCGCCTGCAAACGCTGGCTTTGTCGTTCCTCGAGAATGACGGGCCGGTCGCGGTGCCGAGCTTTGTGCGGCTGACCGAAATCCTTGAGGCCGGCGGTCGGCTCGACCGCGCGGTCGAGGGGCTGGCGACCAATGAGGAATATCTGCGCCGGGCGCAGGACGGCGCGGGGCTGACCCGGCCCGAACTCGCGGTGCTGCTCGCGACCAGCAAGCTAGCGCTACAGGATGCGATCGAAACCGGCGGGCTGGGCCTCGACCCGGCACTGGAGAGCGACCTGATCACCGCCTTCCCGACGGCGATGCAGGAGCGGTTCAAGACCGCGATCCTCGAACATCGCCTGCGCGGCGAGATCGTCGCGACCAAGCTCGCCAACCGCATCGTCAACCGGCTCGGCGTGCTGCACCCGTTTGAGCTGGCCGAGGAAGAAGGCGCATCGCTGCGCGACATCGCGATGATGTTCGTGGTGACCGAGCGGCTGTTCGGCCTGCAGCCGCTATGGGAAGAGATCGAGACGGCGGCGATGAGCGAGAGCGCGCGGATCGCCGCGTTCGACGAGATCGCGGTCGCCACCCGATCGCAGATCGCCGACCTGTTGCGCGTGTGCCGTCCGGGCGAGGATATCAGCGCGGTGCTCCACCGCCTGAAGCCGGGCATCGACAGCCTCGACCGCCAGGCCAAGACGCTTCTGAAGGAAGAGGCGCTGGCGCAATCGGGCCGCATCGCCGCGCAGCTGGAGGCGGCGGGCGCGCCGACGGCTTTGGTGGCGAAGATCGTCCGCATCTTCGAACTCGACGGCGCGGTCGGCCTGGCCGATCTGGGCCAGCGGCGCGGGATCGGCGAGACCGAGCTGACGCATGCGTTCACCCATCTCGGGCAGGCGCTGGGGCTGGACTGGGCACAGGCCAACGCCGCGCGGATCGTCGCGGGCGATCCGTGGGAACGGCTGCTGATCGCGGGCCTTGCGCGCGATTTCCAGCAATTGCGGCTCGAGTTCCTCGCGCGCGGCACCGGCACGGATCCACGCGCCGAGGTCGAGACCTGGCTGGCGGAACATGCGGCACGGGTCGGGCAGTTCGTGGCGCTGGTCGAGCGCGCGAAAAAGGCACCGGCACCGAATGCGGCGATGCTGGCGCAGATCGCCGGGCAGGCGCGGGTGTTGCTGGGTCGGTAATGCTCAGCTGGTTACAACCGGGCGCTGCACCGCGATCCCTCGTACGTCCACTGTCGTCACCCCCGCGAAAGCGGGGGCCCATCTCCTGCAAGATCGGCACACCGCACCGGCGCATTGAGCGGATAGCTGGGGAGATGGGCCCCCGCTTTCGCGGGGGTGACGATTAGGGCGCAGCCAGCTGAGCGCAGATTTGCAGAAGATCACCAGCGCAAAGGCTCTGCGCCCGATTGTAATTGCGAATCACTCTCGCTAATGCTGCGAACGAATCGCAATTAGGCCATCTCCAACCCGATGCACGGAACCACCACGACCGCGCGCGCCAAGCGCAGCCGCAAGGCCTTTTGGCTGAAGCAGCTGCATACGTGGCACTGGATCAGTTCAGCGATCAGCCTGGTCGGGCTGCTGCTGTTCGCGGTTACCGGGTTCACGCTCAACCATGCCGCCGAGATCGAGGGATCGCCGCAGACGGTCGAGCGTGCCGCGCAGCTGCCCGCGCCGCTGCTGCCCGCGATCAAGCCTGACGACGCAGCCGACACCAAGAAGCCGCTACCCGCGCCGGTTGCGGAGTGGGTCGAGGGCAATCTCGACATCAAACACGCCCGCGCCGACGCCGAATGGTCGGCGGACGAAATCTACCTCGCCCTCCCCCGCCCCGGCGGCGATGGCTGGGTCGCGATCGATCGGGCGAGCGGCGCGGTGACGACCGAGAGCACCAATCGCGGCTGGATCGCGTGGCTCAACGACCTGCACAAGGGCCGCAACAGCGGCACGGTGTGGAAGTGGTTCATCGACATCTTCGTGCTCGCCTGCATCGTGTTTTCGCTGACCGGGCTGGTGCTGCTGCAAATGCATTCGAAGAACCGCCCGAGCACCTGGCCGCTGGTCGGGGCGGGCCTCGTCATTCCCGCGATCCTCGCGATCTTCTTCATTCATATCTAAAGGGAGCCGCCGCTCATGCAGTTTCGCGTAACCGGATTGACCGCCACCGCGCTCGGCGCGGGCCTGTTCGCGCCGGGGATGGCGGCCGCCCAGACGCTCGACGTCTCGGTCACGATCCCGCGCCTGACGGTTGCCGAATATCACCGCCCCTATGTCGCGATGTGGATCGAGAAGGAGGGCGGCCCGGCCCAGACCTTGTCGGTGTGGTATGACGTCGACCTCAAGAACAATGAGGGCACCAAGTGGCTGCGCGACGTGCGCCAGTGGTGGCGCGCATCGGGCCGCACGATGCGCTTTCCCGCCGCCGGCGTGACCGGCGCGACCAAGGCTCCAGGCACGCACAAGGTCAGCTTCAAGCCGCAACTGGGTGCCGGCAACTACACGCTGGTGGTCGAGGCCGCGCGTGAAGTGGGCGGACGCGAGCTGGTCCGCATCCCCTTCTCGCTGCCCAAGGGCGGCACCGCCCGCGCCAGCGGCAAGACCGAGCTGGGCGCAGTAGTTTTGAATGTGAGGCGCTGACGCGCCCGGCACCGGCCCGCTCCCCCACCCGGCCACCCATAGAATACACTGTCGTTGGGTGGCCGGGTGGGGGAGCGGGCCGG
>NZ_JAIQXT010000002.1 GCF_020177055.1 Sphingomonas sp. R647 | reverse complement strand
AGCATCTGCTTGGGCCGTTCGGGACGCGACATCGGCCATAGCCGGGTTCCCGCACCGCCCGACAGGATCACCGGGACGATCGCTTCATTGTCACTCATCTACTGCCCTTCCGAACCCGGCCGCCACGATCCCATAGGCGGCGGCGGCCTCCCCCGACAAACACATATATCAACCCGGGTTTCCGCCCGTTCAGCATTTCTTCGTCAATTTCGCCGACATCGGGGCCGGTGTCGGATTTGTTTACACTCGCGCATTAGGCTCCAACCGCATGATCCGCTTGTTCAAACACTATATTCCCAATGCGGTGCTGTTGCTGGCGCTGTTCGACGTCGTGCTGCTGTTCGCCGCCGCCGAATTCGGCTGGATCTACCGCGCGCATCAGATCGACATGGCCGTCGATCCGATCGTCACCCGCATCCCCCAGATGTTGAGCTTTGTCGCCAGCCTCGAACTCGCGATGATCGCGGTCGGGGTCTATGGCGCGGACTCGCTCCAGTCGAACCGCGTCGCCACCGCGCGGCTGCTCGTCGCGGTGTCGCTCGGCACGATCTTCCTCTCGGTGATCTTCTTCCTGGTCCCCGCGCTGACCTTCTGGCGCTCGAACCTGCTCTACGCGATGCTCGCCTCGTTCGTCGCCCTGTTCGCGCTGCGCATCCTGCTCGGCAAGACACTGGGCAGCCAGGTGTTCAAGCGTCGCGTCGTCGTGCTCGGCGCCGGCCCGCGCGCCGAACGGCTCAAGGTCCTGTCCAAGAAACCCGGATCGGGCTTCGTCGTCGTCGGCTATGTTTCGATGAGCGAGGCGAACCGCGTCATCCCCGAAGCCATCGCGCGCGACGCCATCTACAATCTCGCCGACCATGTCGTGCTGCTCAACGCCAGCGAAGTCGTGCTGGCGCTCGAGGAACGCCGCAACGCGCTCCCGCTCAAAGATCTGCTGCGGATCAAGACCACGGGCGTGCACGTCAACGAAATCTCGACCTTCCTCGAACGCGAAACCGGTCGCGTCGACCTGCAGTCGGTCAACCCCAGTTGGCTGATTTTCTCCGATGGCTTCTCGTCGGGCCGAATGCTGTCGAGCATGTTCAAACGGCTGTTCGACATCGCCGCCAGCGTGATCCTGCTCGCGCTCACGCTGCCCGTGATCCTGCTCGGCGCGCTCGCGGTAAAGCTCGAGAGCAAGGGGCCAGCCTTCTATCGCCAGCGCCGCGTCGGCCTCTACGGCCAAGGCTTCGACATCATCAAACTGCGCTCGATGCGGCAGGATGCCGAGGTCGCGGGCAAGGCGGTGTGGGCCGCGAAGGACGATCCGCGCATCACCCGCGTCGGCAACTTCATCCGCAAGGTCCGCATCGACGAACTACCGCAATGCTGGAGCGTGCTGAAGGGCGAAATGAGCTTCGTCGGCCCGCGCCCCGAACGCCCCCAGTTCGTCGAAGATCTGGAGCAGCAGCTGCCCTATTATGCCGAACGCCACATGGTGAAGCCCGGCATCACCGGCTGGGCGCAGATCAACTACCCCTATGGCGCGTCGATCGAGGACAGCCGGCAGAAGCTGGAATATGACCTCTATTACGCCAAGAACTACTCGCC
The DNA here is from genome assembly GCF_020177055.1 of Sphingomonas sp. R647. GTDB lineage: Bacteria > Pseudomonadota > Alphaproteobacteria > Sphingomonadales > Sphingomonadaceae > Sphingomonas. The sequence continues at coordinate 646,923 of NZ_JAIQXT010000002.1, read as the reverse complement.
TTTCCTCGACCTGCTGATCCTGCTCCAGACATTGCGCGTGGTGCTGTTCCCGGACGGGGCGCGGTAACTTCATGCTGGCGACGCTGATCCTCTGGGGCCATGCGCTCGCTGCCTTGTTGTTCGGCGCACTCGGCCTGTGGGCATTGCGCAGCGACGGGGCGGCGATGCCGCGCATCCCGCTGATCGCGGCGCTGGCGATGACCGCGCTGTGGGCGCTGGCCGTCGCGGGGATCGGCGAGAACGATCTGATGACCCAGATCGCAGGCGCCGCACGCACCCTCGCCTGGTTCGGCTTCATGGTCGCGCTCTACCGCAGCGGCGCGATCGAGCGGCCACCCGCCGCGATCGGCACGGTGTTCGGCGTCGTTGCCGTCGTCATCCTGATGGCCGCAACGCTCGACGTGCTGACCAGCGCCGCAAGCGACCTTCCCCGCCCGGTGCTCGACGCGGCATTGCTGCTCAAGATGCTGGCGACCGTCGCCGCCTTGCTGCTGGTTCAGGGCCAGCACAGCGCGCTCGCCCCGCGCCAGAGCCATGCGGTGCGCCCCGTCATCCTCGCGCTTGGCGCAATGTGGCTGGTCGACATCAACCTGCTCGCCGTCGCTTGGCTGGTCGAACGCTGGCCGCTTCAGCTGGTCGCGGTGCGCGGGTTTGCGCTGGCGTTGATCGCGATGGCGATTGCCGCCGGGCTCCAGCATCGCGGCGAGCGGCCGGTCGAGATGTCGCGGACCGTCATCTACCAGACGCTCACGCTGGTTGCGGTCGGGGTCTATGTCGCGTTGCTCGCCGCCGCCACCAGCGCGCTCGCGGCGATCGGCGGCCCCAACGCCCGGCTGCTCCAGACCGCCTTCGTCTTCGGATCGACCGCCGCGATCCTGACGCTCGTGTCCAGCTCGTGGCTGCGCGCGTGGATCAAGGTCAAGCTCGCCAAGCATTTCTTCCGCCACCGCTACGACTATCGCGCCGAATGGATGCGCTTCACCGAGACGCTGGGCGAGCCCGACGGCGCGGCCTCGCTCGACGAACGCATCGTCAAGGCGCTGGCGGACCTCACCGACTCTCCCGCAGGCGTGCTGCTACTCCCACAGGGCAACGGCCTGACCGTCGGCGCTGGCTGGAACGTCGCGCGCGCCGACCTGCCCGCCGCCTATGGCGAAAGCTGGCAGCTCGACCGGGTCGATCCCGGCCATGTCATCGAACTCGACACCGGCGAGGGTGCCGACGCGGTGCCGCCATCGATCCGCGCCTGGGATCAGGCATGGGTCGTCGTGCCACTGCCGCACCAGCAGCGCCTTGCCGGCGCAATCGTCCTCGCCCGTCCGCCAGTGCCCCGCGCGCTCGACTGGGAGGATTTCGACCTGCTCAAGGCCGCCGGCCGCCAGGTCGCCAGCCACATCGCCGAGGAACGCGCGCAGGAAGCGCTGGCTGAAGCCGAGCGGTTCGACGAGTTCAACCGCCGTTTCGCCTTCATCATGCACGACATCAAGAATCTGGTGAGCCAGCTCACCCTCGTCGCGCGCAATGCCGAGCGTCACGCCGACAATCCCGAATTCCGCGCCGACATGGTCGCAACGCTGCAGGATTCGTCGGGGCGCATGAACGACCTGCTCGCGCGCCTGTCCCAGCATCACCGCGCGCGCACCGACCCGCCCGTCGCCATGCCGCTCGCCCCGCTGCTCCGCCGCCTCGCCCGCAGTCGTGAGGCGAGCCACCCGATCGAAGTGGTCAGCAAGGGCGATCCGATCGCCATTGCCGATCCCGCCCGCCTCGAAACCCTGCTCGGCCACCTCGTCCAGAATGCGATCGACGCGAGCGAGCCCGACGCGCGCGTCACCCTCGGGATCGTCGAGCTTGGCGATGCGGTCGCGATCGACGTGATCGATCGCGGCTGTGGCATGTCGCCCGCCTTCATCCGCGAAAAGCTGTTCCGCCCGTTCGTCTCGTCCAAGCCCGGCGGCTTCGGGATCGGCGCGTTCGAAGCGCGCAAGCTGACCGAAGAGATGGGCGGACGCCTCGACGTCTCGAGCGCGGAAGGGCGCGGCAGCCGCTTCCGCGTCACCCTGCGCGCCGCCCGCGCCGACACCAACGCCCTTGGAAACGCCGCATGACCGACAAGCCCGCCCCGCTCCCCAAATTGCTGATCGTTGAGGACGATCCCGGCCTGCAGCGCCAGCTGCGCTGGGCCTATGAGGGCTATCAGATCCTGCCCGCCGGCGACCGCGAAAGCGCCATCGCGTTGCTCCGCGCCGAGGAGCCGGCGGTGGTCACGCTCGACCTCGGCCTGCCGCCCGATCCCGACGGCACCAGCGAGGGGTTCGCAGTGCTCGAAGCGATCCTCGCGCTCAAACCCGATACCAAGGTGATCGTCGCTTCCGGCCATGGGGCGCATGAATCGATGCTGCGCGCCATCGCGATGGGGGCGTGGGACTTCTATCAAAAGCCGATCGACATCGACGCGCTCGGCCTGATCGTCGCGCGCGCCTTCCACGTCCATGCGCTCGAAGCCGAAAACCGCCGCCTCGCCGCGCGCGCCGAGAGCGGCAATGCGCTGGGCGGGATCATCACCGGCGCGCCCGAAATGCTCAAGGTTACCCGCACGATCGAGCGCGTTGCCCCCGCCGATGTCTCGGTCATGCTGCTCGGCGCGAGCGGCACCGGCAAGGAACTACTCGCGCGCGGGCTGCACGAGGCGAGCGGGCGCAAGGGCGCGTTCGTCGCGATCAACTGCGCCGCGATTCCCGAAACCCTGCTCGAATCAGAACTGTTCGGCCATGAAAAGGGCGCGTTCACCGGCGCGGTGAAGACGACCGAGGGCAAGATCGAACAGGCGCAGGGCGGCACCCTGTTCCTCGACGAAATCGGCGACGTCCCGCTCCCGCTTCAGGTCAAGCTGCTCCGCTTCCTGCAGGAACGCGTGATCGAGCGCATCGGCGGGCGCAAGCCGATCCCGGTCGACACCCGCGTCGTGTGCGCCACGCATCAAGACGTCGACGCGATGGTCGCCGCGAATAGCTTCCGCGAGGATCTCTACTATCGCCTCGCCGAAATCGTCGTGCGCATCCCCAGCCTTGCCGAGCGTCCCGGCGACGCTGGCCTGCTCGCGCGCCACCTGCTCCACAAGCATGCGACCGCGATGAAGCTGCCCACGAAGAGCTTCGCCCCCGACGCACTCGACGCAATCGACGCCTGGCACTGGCCGGGCAATGTCCGCGAACTGGAAAACCGCGTGAAACGCGCGACGATCATGGCCGACGGCAAGCTCGTCACCGCCGCCGATCTCGACCTCGCGCCGGCAGCGGTCGCGGAACCGATCAACCTCAAGGCGATCCGCGAAGCCGCAGACCGCCGCGCCATCGCCCATGCCCTCGCCCGCGCGGAGGGCAATATCTCCGGCACCGCGCGCCTGCTCGGGATCAGCCGCCCGACCCTCTATGACCTGATGAAGGCCTATGACCTCCAGCCCTGAACCCCGCCGCCGTCGCCGATCGGGCGAAGCACGCGCACGGCGCGGCGTCACGCTGCGGCGCGCCGTCGTCTTCGGCCTGTGCCTTGCAGCCTTCGCCGTCGCGATCTTCGCGTTCAAATCGGTCATCACCGACGGCCCCGACCCCGCCGCCGCGCGCGAAGCACTGGCGCGCAGTGAAGCCTATCTGAAGGCCAGCAACGCCTCGGCCGCGCGCAGCCAGGCGTTCAGCGCGGTCCGCGCCGACCCGGCCTGGGGTGAGGCGCATCTCGCCCTCGCCCGCGCCAACCTCGCGCTCGACGAGGGCGTCGCCGCCGAAGCCGCGCTGCGCCGCGCACTCGACAGCGGCATCGCGCCCGCCCGCACCCACGCGCTGATGGCGCACGCAATCCTGTTGCAGGGCGACCCACGCCGCGCGCTGGTCGAAAGCCGCAAGGCACCTCAGGCCGACCGCCTCTACGCCCTGCGCGTCCAGACCCGCGCCTATGTCGCGGGCGGCAACCTCGCCGCCGCACAGGACTCGGCGATGGCCGCGATCCGCCTCGCCCCGCAAAGCGCCGACGCCTGGACCGAACTCGGCCGCTTCCGCTTCAACGCTGGCGATGTGGTCGGCGCGATCGAGGCGAGCGCCAAGGCGGTCGATCTCGACAAGGGCAATACCGACGCGCTGCTGTTGCGCGGTGAACTGGTGCGCACTCAATATGGCCTCGTCGCCTCGCTCCCCTGGTTCGACCGCGCGCTGCAGCGCGACCCCTACCGCCACGCCACCCTGATCCAGTACGCCGCGACGCTCGGCGATGCCGGCCAAACGCGCGCGATGCTCGACCTCACCCGCCGCGCGATGGAGGTCCGCCCGCGCAGCCCGCAGGCGCTGTATCTTCAGGCGGTCCTCGCCGCCCGCGCGCAGCGCTTCGACCTTGCGCGCCAGCTGCTGACCCGCGCAGGCGGCGGCGTCGGCCAGCTGCCCGGCGGCCTGCTGCTCGGCGGCGCGCTCGATCTGGAGGAAGGCGCCTATGCCCGCGCGATCGAGAAGCTCCGCACCCTGATCACCCTGCAACCGATGAACATCGGCGCGCGCAAGCTGCTCGCGACCGCCTTGCTCCGCGCCGACGCGTCGAAGAACGGCATCGACGTGCTGCGCCCAGTCGTCGCGCGCGGCGACGCCGACACCTATTCCCTCACCCTCGTCGCGCGCGGCTATGAGCGGATCGGCGAGCGGGCCGAAGCGGCACGCTATTTCGACCGCGCGGCGCTGCCGGTGCGCGACAATCCCGACTGGTTCAGCTCGGACGATTCGCTCCCGATCCTCGCCGCGGCTGCATCGAAGGCGGGTGGTGACGATCCGAAGACGCTGATCCCGCTGCTGCGTGGCCTGATCGAGCAGGGACGCGGCTCCGAAGCGCTCGCCCGCGCCGAAGCCGTCGCTCGCCGCAACCCCGGCGCCCCGGCATCGGCCAGTCTGGTCGGCGACGTGTTGATGCTGCTCAAGCGCCCCGGCGATGCGGTGCCATGGTACAAGACCGCCGCTGGCATCCGCTTCGACGAACCGGCCATGCTGCGACTCGTCGAAGCGCTCGACCGCTCGGGCCAGCGCCAGACGGCGTCCACGACGCTCGCGCTGTTCCTCTCGCAAAACCCGTTCAACCTGTCCGCGCTGCGGCTCTCCGCCCACTGGCAGGCGGCGGCGGGCGATTTCGACGCGGCGATCGATTCGCTCGAAGCGATCCGCCTGCGCATCGGCAATCGCGACGCGGCACTGCTCGCCGAACTCGCCTTCGCCTATGCCGGCGCCGGCGAGCCCGACCGCGCCGCGCACTATGCCGAGGCGGCCTACATCATCGCGCCCAGCAACCCCGCAGTCGCGGGCGCAATGGGCTGGGCGCTGGCGCAGGGCGGCGATGACAAGGGCGGGATCGAGCTGCTGCGCAAGGCCGTAACCCTCGCCCCGCGCCACCCGATGCTGCGCTGGCAACTGGCCCAGGCCTATGCCGATGCCGGCCGCAAGGCCGAAGCCGTGACCGAAACCCGCGCCGCACTCGCCACCCCCGGCTTCACGGACAAGGGCGCCGCCGAAGCGCTGCTGGCGAAACTGGCATAATTCAAATCCTCCCCGGAACGGGGAGGGGGACCAGCCGCAGGCTGGTGGAGGGGGCCCGAGGCACCGGACTCCATTGCCTCGGGCCCCCTCCACCACCGCTTCGCGGCGGTCCACCTCCCCGTGCCGGGGAGGATTTATTTGCCTTCCCCCGCCCCACCCCCTAGCCCTCGGGCCGATGACCGACCCGCTGGACCGCATCGCCGCCGCGCTCGAACGGCTCGCGCCGCCACCGCCGCCCGCGCCGGACCTGACCGCGCATCCCGCCTATGTCTGGCACCGGAACTTCCTTCAGCCCGCCCGCGCCTTCGCGCCGCTACCGCTGTCCGAACTGGTCGGGATCGACGCGCAGAAAACCACGCTGGTCGAGAATGTCCGCCGCCTCGCTGCCGGTCTTCCCGCGCATGACGCGCTGCTGTGGGGCGCACGCGGCACCGGCAAATCGGCGCTGAGCAAGGCCGCGATCGCCGCCGTTCAGGCCGAAGGCGGCGGTATCGCGCTGGTCGAGGCACAGGCCGACGCGCTCGACACGCTCCCCGCCCTGTTCGCGCAACTCGCCGACACCCCCCGCGCCTTCGTCATCTTCCTCGACGATCTAGGCTTCGACGCAGCATCGGACGGCCGCGCGCTGCGCTCGCTGCTGGAGGGCGGGGCCGAGGCGCGTCCGGCGAACACGCGCCTGTTCGTCACCTCCAACCGCCGCCACCTGATCCCGCGCAACCTTGAGGAACAGGCGAGCGCGATCAACCCGCGCGACAGCATCGACGACAGCCTTGCCCTCGCCGACCGCTTCGGCCTCAGCCTCGGCTTCCACGCGATCGATCAGGACACCTATGTCGCGATCGTCCAGACCTATGCCGCCGACCACGGCCTGCCGTTTGACGCGGCGGAGGCCATCAACTGGGCGACCCGACGCGGCAGCCGCTCGGGCCGCGTCGCCTGGCAATATGTCGTCGATCTCGCCGGGCGACACGGCAAGCGCCTGTGAGGGGCAGGCTCGCGATCCAGCATGTCCACATCCATTGGGACAAGGCGGCGCGCGGGATGCCCTGGTCGGGCGTGCGCAATGCCCTGCCGCGCGAGCTGCCATTCGATCCGCCGCATGACAGCGAGCGCGGCTGGGTTCACCGGATCGACTATGAAGGCCGCACCAACTTCGCGCCGACGACAAGCTATGGTGCGCTCGGTGAGATTGAGGAGTCGCGCGTCCCGGTCGCAACGCGGATGGAGGGCAATGACCATCTATGGCTGCGCTTCAACGTCGCCAACCAGACCCCATATCGCCCCAATCTCGACAAGTGGATCGTGCGTCTACCCTTTGGCCAGCGCGTGACACTGCGCAGCAACTCCAAATCGGACGGCCACCATGACCGCTGGTATTTTGAAGATGTCGTCCATGTCGGCTGGGCCGACACCGCCACGCTCGACCTGCCGGTGTTCCGGGAGATTGACGAACGTGTGCTGCTTTACTGATCGGGCGATGGACCTTCCAAGCCCCCACGCAGTTATTGCGCGATGACAACGACCCTGCCCGTCCCGCGCGAAGCCGTGCTGATCGTCAATGCCAAGTCACGGCGCGGCGAAGCCTTGTTCGATCAGGCGCGCGAAAAGATCGAAGCGGCCGGCATCCGCCTGATCGCAGCGCATCCGGTGAAAGACCCCGACCTGCTCGACGACACCGTCCGCGACGCGATCCGCAGCGGCGCGCCAATGGTCATCGTCGGCGGCGGCGACGGGTCGCTGTCGGGCGTGGTCGATGATGTCGTCGGCAAGGATGTCGTGTTTGCGGTGCTCCCGCTCGGCACCGCTAACAGCTTCGCGCGGACGCTCGGCATTCCGCTCGACCTCGACGGCGCGATCAATGCGATCGCCACCGGTAAGCGCCGCCGCGTCGATCTCGGCATGATCGACGGCGACTATTTCGCCAACGCCGCGGCGATGGGCCTGTCGCCGATGATCGGCAAGACGGTGCCGCATAACCTCAAGAAATATGCGGGCCGCGTCGGCTATCTCGCCTGGGCGCTGTGGTGCTTCGCCCGCTTCCGCCCGTTCCGCGTCACCGTCACCGACGCGCGCGGGGCGCACCGCATGTGGGCAAGCGAGGTCCGCATCCTCAACGGCAAATTCCACGGCGGCGTGGTGATGAGCGACGAAGCCAGCGTCGAAAGCGGCGACATGATGATTCAGGTCGTCACCGGCCGCAACCGCTGGCGGCTGGCATGGGACTGGTACGCCCGCTTCTTTCGCCTGCGCGGCCGCGAAAAGCTGGTCGAAGAGTTTCGCGGCGCCGAGCTGAAACTCGACGCCCGCCCCCGCCGCAGCATTTCGATCGATGGCGAAGTGCTCGCCCGCGTGCCGGTAACGGTGCGCGTCGCCGAACGCGCAATTGACGTGGTGGTGCCGGCTTAATAGCCCCTCCCCTTCAGGGGAGGGGTTGGGGTGGGGCAGCGAAATCTCATCGAGACCGGCGCGTAGGGATTGGCTTGAACGTCAACGCGTCCACACGCACAAGACCGTGATGCCTTGCTACTCCGTTTGCCTGGACGCCACGCTGACTCATCACTTCGCACCACAGGGCGATGGGCAGCAAATGCGCGGTTACATCGCGGTGCGCTATGTGTTCGCCCGCAACCCGGAGCACGCTTTCGATCGTGCCAAGCGGCTTGAGCGACAGAGCGTGGAACGAGAGTGGAGCGCGATCCGGGAAGGGGCGATAGCAGTTTCGTTCGATCTGGAGAGTATCGAGCGTGCGCCCCTTTGGCGACTGCTGCGCCGGCGCCAAGGCCGCGCCTATTACGAAGCCGAGTAGCTCACCCCAACCCCTCAACCATCTCTGCCAGCTCCAGCCAGCGCAGCTCCGCCGCATCCTTCTCGTCACGCGCCTTGGCAATCGCCGCCATCAGCGCGTCGAACTTCTTCGGGTTCTTGGAATACAGCTCCGGATCGGCCAGCGCCGCCTCATCGCGCGCGATGGCCGCGTCGAGCTCCTCGATCCGCTTGGGCAGCAGGTCGTAATCGCGCTGATCCTTGTAGGTCAGCTTGGTCCGCGCCTTGGGCGCCTCCGCCACCGGCGCAGTCTTGAGCGCGGCCTTTTTCGACTCGGTCCGCACCTTCCGCTTGGCTTCCCAATCGGCATAGCCGCCGACCACCATGTCGACCGTGCCGGACCCGTCGAGCCCGATCGTCATCGTCACCGTGCGATCGAGAAAGTCGCGGTCATGGCTGACGATCAGCACCGTGCCGTCATAATCCGCGATCACTTCCTGCAGCAGGTCGAGCGTTTCGAGGTCGAGATCGTTGGTCGGCTCGTCCAGCACCATCAGGTTCGACGGCCGCGCAAACTCCCGCGCCAGCAGCAAGCGCGAACGCTCGCCACCCGACAGCGTCCCCACCTTCGCCTCGACCATCTCAGGCGCGAACAGGAACTCCTTGAGGTATCCATGGATATGCTTGCGCACGCCAAGCACATCGACCCACTCGCCGCCATCGGCGACGACTTCGCGCACCGTCTTGTCCGGCTGCATCCGGCTGCGCTGCTGGTCGATGATCACCGCGTCGAGCGTCTTGGCGCGCTTCACGCTTCCCGTATCGGGCTCGATCTCGCCGGTCAGCAGCTTGAGCAACGTCGACTTGCCCGCGCCGTTCTTGCCGACGATGCCGATGCGGTCGCCACGCGTGATCCGCAACGTCAGGTCGCGGATGATCGGGCGGTCGCCATAGGATTTGGACGCACCCTTGGCGTCGATCACCACCTTGGTCTTCGAATCGTCCGATGCGGTGGTCAGGTTCGCCGCGCCCGCGGGTCCCGTCATCGCCGCGCGTTCGGCGCGCATCTCGTACAGCTTGGTCAGCCGCCCCTGGTTGCGCTTGCGCCGCCCGGTCACGCCACGCTGCAGCCAATGCTCCTCCAGCTTCAACCGCGCGTCGAGCTTCTCGGCCGCGCGCTGCTCCTCGGCATAGACCTGGTCGGTCCACGCCTCGAACCCGCCAAAGCCGACTTCCGCGCGCCGCATCGACCCGCGGTCGAGCCACAGCGTCTGCCGCGTCAGCCGGGTCAGGAAAGTACGGTCATGGCTGATCACGACGAATGCACCGCGATAGCGGGTCAGCCACTCTTCCAGCCATTCGATCGCATGGATGTCGAGATGGTTGGTCGGCTCGTCGAGCAGCAGCACGTCGGGATCCTGCGCCAGCGCGCGCGCGATGCCCGCCCGCCGCCGCTCGCCGCCCGACGCGGTCGCCGCCTCGCGGGACAGATCGATGCCCAGCTGGTCGGCAATCGCCTCCGCCTCATGCCGCACCGGCGCATCGTCACCCGACAGGACATAGTCCATCAGCGTGACACAGCCGGCCATGCGCGGCTCCTGCTCCAGCATCACCACGCGCGTGCCCGGCTGGATCGTCCGCCGCCCCTCGTCCGCATCGACCTGCCCCGCAATCAGCTTGAGCAGCGTCGTCTTGCCCGCGCCGTTGCGCCCGATCAGCGCCAGCCGGTCGCGCGCGCCGATATGGATGTCGAGTTCGCGAAACAACCAGCCCGATCCCTGGATCAGGCCGAGCTTTTCATAGGACAATACAGGTGCAGCCATGGCGGGGGCAGGTAGGGCCACGCGGCCCATCGGGCAAGCCGCGCGCGCAGCCCGATGCTTTCAGCCGCCTTTCGGCCGCATTCACGGGCTGTTCAACGCGGCGGGGCTATGCCATCCAAGTCATGAAGATGTTTGGTGTCCTTTGTCTCGGCGCGTTTCTCGCCGCCGCTGCCCCGGTTCACGCTGCGCCGCAAGATCGGCGCAGCGACCAGGAGGCTGCGCGCGCGGGCCGCATGCAGGGCAAGCTGTTGCCGCTACGCGCGATCGAAGCGCGGGTGGTGCCGCAGATGGAGCGTCAGGGCGCCCGCTATCTCGGCTTCGACTTCGATTCGGGAACCGGCATTTACACGCTGAAGTTCCTGCGCAATGGAAACGTCATCTGGGTCGATGTCGACGGCCGCACCGGTCAGGTGATGAGCCGTTCCGGCGGCTGAACCGGCGATAAAGAGGGAAACACGATGCGCGTTCTGATCGTCGAGGACGAACCCAATCTCCGCAACCAGCTCCAGTCCACGCTAGAAGGCGCGGGCTATGCCGTCGACACCGCAAGCGATGGCGAGGAAGGCCATTTCCTCGGCTCGACCGAAAATTACGACGCGATCGTCCTCGACCTCGGCCTGCCCGAAGTGGACGGACTGACCGTGCTCGACCGCTGGCGCAAGGAGGGCAAGACCACCCCGGTGCTCGTGCTCACCGCGCGCGACAGCTGGTCGGACAAGGTTGCCGGGCTTGACGCCGGCGCCGACGATTATGTCGCCAAGCCCTTCCAGTCCGAAGAGCTGATCGCCCGCCTCCGCGCGCTGATCCGCCGCGCGTCAGGCAATGCCAGCGCCGAACTGATCGCGGGTGACATCCGCCTCGACACCCGCAGCGGCAAGGTGACCAAGGCCGGCGACCCGGTGAAGCTGACCGCGCAGGAATATAAGCTCCTGTCCTATCTGCTCCACCACAAGGGCAAGGTGGTCAGCCGCACCGAGCTGATCGAACATATCTACGATCAGGATTTCGACCGCGATTCGAACACGATCGAGGTGTTCGTGACGCGCATCCGCAAGAAACTGGGCGCCGACGTCATCACCACCATCCGTGGCCTTGGCTACAGCCTCGAGGAACCGGCGGAGGCCGGTGCCTGAGGTTGCCGCCGGCCTGACGCTGTCGCGCTCCTTCCCGTTCGTGCGCCGCACGCCGGCGCAGGACGTGGCAGCGCCGATCGAAACGCGTCCCGGCGACCCCGCTCCCCGCACCTACACGCCCAGCACCGGATCGCTCAGCCGCCGGATGATCCTGATCGCGGCGGCGTGGATTTCCTTGCTGCTCGTTGGCGGCGGCTTCGCTCTCGATCGCGTGTTGACCGGAGCGGTCACGCGCAATTTCGACGACGGGCTCGAATATCTGCTGAACTCGCTGATCGTCTCGGCCGAACTCGATGCCGAGGGCAAGGTCGCGTTCAATCGCCAGCTGTCCGACCAACGCTTCCTCGAACCCTATTCCGGCCTCTACTGGCAGGTGTCGGGCCCGGGCTATGAGCCGTTCCCGTCACGCTCGCTGTGGGACCGCCGCCTCGATGCGGGGCAGACGCATGACGACCTCGACCTGCATTCCTATGATTCGACGCAGATGGACCAGAAGCTGCGCGTGGTGGAACGCGACGTGCGCCTGCCCGGATCGCCCGTGCGCTGGCGCTTTCAGGTCGCCCAGACGCGCGAAGTGCTCGACGCGCAGATCGCCGCGCTGCGCAAGACGCTGGTGCGCAGCTTCCTGCTCCTCGCCGCCGGCCTGATCGCCATGGCCGCGCTGCAGACCTGGTACGGCCTGCTCCCACTGCGCAAACTGCGGATCGCGATCCAGAAGCTCCGCACCGGCGAAACCCCCCGGATCGAGGGCGCGATGCCCGCCGAAGTCGCGCCTTTGGTCGAAGAACTGAACGGTCTCGTCGCCCATAACGACCGCCAGGCCGAGGAAGCACGCCGCCACGCCGGCAACCTCGCCCATGCGCTCAAGACGCCGCTGACCGTCATCATGAACGCCGCGACCGCACAGTCCGACGACCTGCCGACCACGGTGGTGCGCGAGGCGCGGACGATGCGCCGTCAGGTCGACCACCACCTCGCCCGCGCCCGTGCGGTCGGCCGTCGCGGCAGCGCGCACAGCCGCGCGCCCGTGTGGCCCAGCGTCGAATCGGTCGAGCGCGCGGTCGCCCGCCTCTACCCCCATGTCCGCATCGACACCGACGGACCAAAGGATCTGGTCGCGCATATCGAGCGTCAGGACCTTGACGAGATCATGGGCAACCTCGTCGAAAACGCCGCCAAATATGGCGGAGGCAGCGTGTTCGTGACCGTACGGATCGAGGCCGGCTTTGTCGAAATCCTGATCGAGGATGACGGCACCGGCATCCCCGAACCCGACCGCATCCGCATCTTCGACCGCGGCGTACGGCTCGACACCGGCAAGCCCGGCACCGGCCTTGGCCTCGCCATCGTCCGCGACGTCGCGGAGATTTACGACGGCACCGTCACGCTGGAGGAAAGCGAGGATCTCGGCGGCCTGATGGTGCGGCTGCGGCTGCCAGCGGCGACGGCGGGCTAAGACCGATACGAGCCAAAACCGTCACCCCCGCGAAAGCGGGGGCCGATCTCCTTCAGGATCGGCAAATTGCACCGGCGCGGCGGGCGGACAGTCCGGGAGATGGGCCCCCGCTTTCGCGGGGGTGACGGCAAGGATTGCCAGCCGCCCTACCCCATCACGCCGACAAACCGCCACCGCCCGGTCACCGGGCTCAACACCAGATCACATCCGCAATCGCGGCACTGCGTCTCGAACTCGCCGCGGCCGGGGCGGTCGCGGCGGCGCGGGCGGTGGATGCCGAGATGGCACCGTATGGCTGGCTTGGATGCGGACACGTGCCGACAACTCCCTCGTTCAGCCCCCTGAACAGCCCCCGCTCTTCGTGGTGGCGACCAATTCAGGCGGGATTCAGGCGGCCAGATGGCGCATCGCGGCGGCGGCGATCGCGATGCTTTTCTTGCGCGCCTCAGGGTCAAAGATCGAACTGGTCAGCATCACCTCATCCACCCCGGTCCGCGCGATAAAGCCCTTGAGCCCCGCGCGGATCGCGTCCGGCCCGCCAATCGAGGTGCATTCCAGCACATGGTCGAGCATTGCCCGCGCCTGGGGCGGCAGGCCGTCGCGGTACCCCGGCACTGGCGGCGGCAGCGGCACGCCGGTCCCGGTAGTGCGCAGTGCGACAAACGCCTGCTGCATCGAACTGGCGAGCAGCTCCGCCTCCGCATCCGTGTCTGCGGCAAAGACATTGAACCCCGCCATCGCATAGGGCTGGTCGAGCACCGCCGAAGGGCGGAACTGGCGGCGATATACCTCCAGCGCCTCATCCAGCGCACCCGGCGCAAAGTGCGACGCGAACGCATAGGGCAACCCCAGCGCCGCGGCGAGCTGCGCGCCATACAGGCTCGACCCCAAAATCCACAATTCGGGCTTCGCACCACCACCCGGCACAGCGCGAATGCCGGTCTGGCCGTCATCGGCGAAGTAGCTCTGCAGCTCCATCACATCGCGCGGGAACCCGTCCGGGCTGCTCTCCAGCGTACGGCGCAGCGCCCGCGCCACGGTCATGTCGCTCCCCGGCGCACGCCCCAGCCCCAGGTCGATCCGCCCCGGAAACAGCGCGTCGAGCGTGCCGAACTGTTCGGCGATCACCAAAGGTGCATGGTTGGGCAGCATGATCCCGCCCGCGCCGACGCGGATGGTCGATGTCGCCGCGCCGACATGCGCGATCACCACCGCCGTCGCCGCGCTCGCAATCCCCGCCATGCCGTGATGCTCGGCCACCCAATAGCGCGAAAACCCCTCGCTTTCCGCATGCCGCGCCAGATCGGCGGCGGCGGCAAAGGACTGGCTGGCGGTTCCGCCCTGAAGGATGGGGACGAGGTCGAGCAGGGAATAGGCTGTCATAGCCACAGAGATGGGAATGCCAGTTGCGTTTTGCTACTCAAGATGGACTTCAGCTACGCCAACCAATTCCTCCCCGGAACGGGGAGGGGAACCGCGACGCGAAGCGGCGTGGTGGAGGGGCCCCGAGGCAAAGGAATCCAGTGCCTCGAGCCCCCTCCGTCAGCGCTGCGCGCTGCCACCTCCCCGTTCCGGGGAGGATTTAAACGCCCCAACAAATCCCATCCTTCCCCTCCGCCCCCATCCCCCCTAAACGCCCCGCCATGCGCCCCGACCTCGCCCATATCGACGCCTGGTTGTTCGACCTCGACAACACGCTCTATCCGGGCAGCACCGACCTGTTTCCGCAGATGAACGCGCGCATCGGCGCCTATGTCGCGCGGCTGCTAAACCTCGATCCCGACGCCGCGCACCGCGTGCAAAAGGACTATTTTATCAGCCACGGCACCACGCTCGCCGGGCTGATGGCCGATCATGGCGTCGACCCATACGAGTACCTCGCCGACGTCCACGACATCGAGATCGACATCCTCGAACACAACGCCCCGCTCGCCGCCGCGATTGCGAAGCTGCCGGGGCGCAAGCTGGTCTTCACCAATGCCGACGCGCCCTATGCGCAAAAGGTGCTCGACCGGCTTGGCATCCGTGAGCATTTCGAGGCGATCCACGACGTCCACGCCAGCAGCTACCACCCCAAGCCGCACCCGCACGCCTATGCCAGCGTCTGCGAAGCCTATCGCATCGATCCGAAGCGCGCGCTGTTCGTCGAGGACATGGCGCGCAACCTCGCGCCGGCGAAGGCGATCGGCATGACCACCGTCTGGGTCGATAATGGCTCCGAACAGGCGCCTGACGCCGACCGCAGCTTCATCGACCATATCACCCACGACATTTGCCACTGGCTCGAAACCATTCAGGAGCATCCATGACCGACCTCGCCGCCACGATCGACGCCGCCTGGGAAGACCGCGCCAACATCTCGCTCGCCACCACCGGCGCGGTGCGGGAGGCAGTGGCCGAGGCGCTGAACCTGCTCGACAGCGGTGCCGCGCGCGTCGCCGAGCCGGTCGACGGCGGCTGGCAGGTCAATCAGTGGCTCAAGAAAGCCGTGCTCCTCTCCTTCCGCATCAACGACAATGCGGTCGGCCATGGCGGCTTCGACAAGGTGCCGCTCAAGACTGCGGGCTGGGACGACGCGCGCTTCCGGCAGGCAGGCTTCCGTCAGGTTCCGGGCAGCGTGGTGCGCCACGGCGCGCATATCGGCCGCAACGTCGTGCTGATGCCCAGCTTCGTGAATATCGGCGCGTTCGTCGGTGAAGGCACGATGGTCGATACCTGGGCCACCGTCGGCAGCTGCGCGCAGATCGGCAAGAACGTCCACCTGTCCGGCGGTGTCGGCATCGGCGGCGTGCTCGAACCGCTTCAGGCCGATCCGGTGATCATCGGTGACGGCGCCTTCATCGGCGCCCGCGCCGAAGTGGCCGAAGGCGTCCGCGTCGGCGAGGGCGCGGTCCTCTCGATGGGCGTCTATTTGGGCGCGAGCACCAAGATCGTCGACCGCGCCACCGGCCACATCTATCGCGGCGAAGTGCCCCCCTATGCCGTGGTGGTCCCCGGCACCCTCCCCGGCAAGGACGGCGGCCCGGGCCTCTACTGCGCCGTGATCGTCAAGACCGTCGACGCCCAGACCCGCAGCAAGACCGGGATCAACGAACTGCTGCGGGATTAAACGGCGCGCGGGGCGCAGAAACGGTTTTCCTACAAGGCATGCGATGCGCTAACCCGTATCGCATGCGACCAACCCCTGCCCCCGCCCCGGCTCACACCTCCCGTACACACGCATTTTTTGTCAGCATTGTCGTCAGTTTTGCCGCAGGGACACCGGCATGACCGAACCGATGACCTATGGGCGCTACCTCGCGCTCGACCAGTTGCTGACCGCGCAGCATCCGATTTCGGACGAGCATGACGAGCTGCTGTTCATCGTCATCCACCAGACCAAGGAACTCTGGCTCAAGCAGATGATCGCCGAGCTTGAGGTCGCGCTCGACCTCGTCCGCGGCGACCGGCTGGTCGAGGCGTATAAGGGCCTTGCGCGGGTCAGCCGGATTCAGGCGGTGATGACGCTGTCTTGGGAAATCCTGACCACGATGACGCCGAGCGATTACACCCGCTTCCGCGACGTGCTGGGATCGAGCAGCGGGTTCCAGTCGGACCAGTTCCGCGCGGTCGAAACGATGCTGGGGCTACGCGGTGGCGGGGTTCCGGGGCCGCTGACCGAGCTTTATGGCGCAAACCCAAGCCTGTGGGACGAAGCCAATGCCGCGCTCGCCCGCGCCGGGTTCGACCTGCCCGAAGCCGCGCTGAACCGCGACTGGGCCAAGCCTTATGAGGCCGATCCACAGGTCGAGGCCGCCTGGGCCAAGGTCTATCGCGAGCCGGGCACGCATTGGGAGCTGTACCAGCTCGCCGAAAAGCTGGTCGATATCGACGACGCGCTCGCGACCTGGCGGCACAAGCATGTGCTGACCGTCACCCGCGTGATCGGCATGAAGCCCGGCACCGGCGGCACGCCCGGCGCGTCCTACCTCCAGTCCACGCTGACCAAGCGCGCCTTCCCCGAACTCTGGACGCTGAGAACGCTGCTGTGACGAGCTACAAGCACCTCTTTCAGCGCTCGCTCGCCGCAGCCCCGGACCGGCTGCACTTCGCCGCGCACAGCCATCACCTCTGGCCCGACGCATCGTTCGTCGGCCATCAGGCGGCATGGCAGGACGCCGCGCGGCTCGCCGACCGCAAATGGGACCGGGTGATGGGCGAGATCTGGCCCGCCGCGCAGGCCCATGTCGCCGCCGAACTGGCACTGCCCGACCCGTCGTCGGTGACCTTCGCAGGCAACACCCACGACCTGATCCTGCGCATCGTCTCTGCCCGCAGCGAGCGCCCCTTGCGCATCCTCGCCAGCGACGGCGAGTTTCACAGTTTCCGCCGTCAGGCCCAGCGCTGGATCGAAAGCGGCCGGATCACGCTCGACACGGTGGCGCGCGGTGCCGACTTCGACGCCCGCTTCCTCGCCGCGGCGCGTGGCGGGAACCACGACCTGACCTTCGTCAGCCAGGTGATGTTCGAAACCGGAGCGGTGTTCGGGGCCATCGCCGACCTCGCCGCGCTCGCCCGGCCCGACGGTCCATGGGTGGTGGTCGACGGCTATCACGGCTTCATGGCGATGGAGACCGACCTGTCGGCGGTCGCCGACCGCATCTTCTACACCGCCGGCGGTTATAAATACGCCATGGCGGGCGAAGGCGTCGCCTTTCTCCACTGCCCGCCCGGCTTCGGCCCGCGCCCCGAAATCACCGGCTGGTACGCCGAGTTCGCCGATCTGGAAGCACCGCCGCCGGGCCAAATCGGCTATGCCGCCGATGCAATGCGCTTCATGGGATCGACCTTCGACCCCAGCGGAATCTACCGATTTGTTGCCATCCGCGACATGCTCGCCGAAGAAGGGCTGACCACCGCCGCGATCAACGCGCACGTCACGCCGCTGCGAGACCAGCTGCTGGCCGCCCTGCCCGAAACAGCGCTCGCCGACGCGGAATTGCTCAACCCTGGCAGCGACCCGCGCGCCCGTTTCCTCGCCCTGCGTTCACCGCAAGCCCCGGCCTGGAAAGAAGCGCTGATGGAGCAGGACATCATTACCGACGTCCGCGGCGATGTGCTGCGGATCGGCTTTGGCCTCTACCACGACGCCCGCGACGTCGAGCGGCTAGTCGGCACCCTGCGCGATCTTGGAAACGCCTAGCCGCGGAATCTCGATCGCCGGGCAGCGGTCCATCACCACCTTCAGCCCCGCCGCCTCGGCCCGCGCAGCGGCCTCGTCATTGACCACGCCAAGCTGCATCCACACCGCCTTGGCCCCGACCGCAATCGCCTCATCCACCGCCTCGCCAGCAGCAATCGGCCGCCGGAAGATGTCGACAATGTCGATCGGCTCGCCGATCTGGGCGAGCTCGCGGAACACGAACTCCCCATGCAGATGCTCACCGGTGATCTGCGGATTGACCGGGATAACGCGATAGCCATGGTCCTGCAGCATCGCCATCACCCGATAGCTCGGACGATCGGGCCGGTCGCTCGCCCCGACCAACGCAATCGTCCGCGCGCCTTCCAGCAGCGCCTTGATGTCGGCATCGTCGGTCATCGGCATGGTTCAGCCTTTCTGGGTGTCCAGCCAGGCATTCACCTTCCCGGCCACCTCAGCAAACGCCGCGCCCTCGACCCCGTTCCCGGCAGCGGGGGGCGTGCCTGCGTCCGAAGCCGTGCGAATCGCGATATCGAGCGGGATGCGCCCAAGGAACGGCACGCCCAGCCGCTCCGCCGCCGCCTCGGCCCCGCCCCGCCCGAACGGGTCCGACACCTCGCCGCAATGCGGGCAGGCATAACCCGCCATATTCTCGACAATCCCGATCACCGGGATACCCGCCTTGGCAAACAGGTCGATCGCCCGCGTCGCGTCGATCAGCGCCAGATCCTGCGGCGTCGACACGATCACCGCGCCGGTCGGGCGATGCTTCTGGATCATCGTCAGCTGCACGTCGCCAGTGCCGGGCGGCAGGTCGAGCACCAACGTATCCGCCGCACCCCAGTTCGCATCGACCAGCTGGGTCAGCGCGCCCGCCGCCATCGGCCCGCGCCAGGCGATCGCCTGCCCCTCCTCGACCAGCCCGCCCATCGACAGCATCGGCACGCCATAGGCGGTGGCGAGCGGAACCAGCTTCTTGTCGTGGGCAACCGGCTTGCGCCCCTCGACGCCCATCAGCTTGGGCTGCGAGGGGCCATAGATATCGGCATCGACCAGCCCGACCTTCCGCCCCGCCCGCGCCAGCGCGATGGCGAGATTGGCCGAAACGGTGGACTTGCCCACCCCTCCCTTCCCGCTCGCCACCGCAATCAGCCGGCGGGTCACCCGCTGCGCCGTCCGTGCGATTCGCACCTCGTCGATTCCCGGCACGCTGGCAGCTGCGCGCAAATCGGCCTCCAGCGCGTCCTGCGCCCCTTCCGGCAGTCCGGTCACGTCGAGGATGATGCTGGCGCGCGCGCCCTCCACCCGCACGGTGGCGCGTCCGGCGGCGATGGGGGCAAGGATCGCCTGAAGTTCGGTTTGATCGGTCATGCCGCGCGACATAGGACGGGTTTCGATCACTGCCACTGTAAATCCGCCGCGCGGTCCCTATAAAGACAGACATGGCGAGACTGAATGGCTGGATCGCGCGCGCTACCGGATTTGGCGGCGCGCTGTGGAACGAAAACAAGGGCCCCTGGGGCGGCGGCAGCGGCGACAAGAGCGGCGGCGACGGCGCGGGGGGCGATAGCGGCGGGCCGCGCAACCCCTGGGCGTTTCCGCCCGAGGGCAAACGCGGCGGCAAATCGAACGTCAGCAGCCTCGACGATTTCCTAAAGCGCGCCCGCAAGGGCGGCGGGGGAAGCGGCGGCGGCGGTGGTCGCGGCGGGCTGCCCACTGGCATGCCCAGCCGCCCGGTCGTACTGATCGCAACCGGCCTGCTGGTACTCGCCTGGATCGCCTTTACCAGCGTCCATGTCATCACCCCCGAACAGCGCGGCGTGGTCAAGCTGCTCGGCCGCTATGCCTACACCATGGAGCCGGGCATCGGCATGACCCTGCCCGCCCCGATCGCGACGGTTGAGAAGGTCAACGTCCAGAAGATCACCAACGAGGACTTCCCGCAGGGTAGCGGCGAGAATTTGATGCTGACCCAGGATCAGAATATCGTCGATCTCGCTTATGCGGTGCGCTGGGACATCGCCAATCCGGAAGATTTCGTCTTCCAGATCGCCGAGCCTACCACGACGGTGCGCGCGACGGCGGAAAGCGCGATGCGTGCCGCGGTCGCAGGCGTCACCCTCAATGACGCGATCGGCCCGGGCCGCACCGTGATCGAGGCGCGCGTGCAGCAGACGATGCAGGCGATCCTCGACGAATATAATTCGGGCGTGCGGGTGCGCGGCGTGTCGATCAAGAACGCCTCTGCTCCAGCGGCCGTGGACGAAGCCTTCAAGCAGGTCACCGCCGCGCAACAGGCGGCAGAGGGCGACCGCAACCAGGCTCGCGCCTATGCGCAGCAGGTGCTCGCCGGCGCCCAGGGTGCGGCGACCGAGTTCGACAAGATCTACGAACAGTACAGGCTCGCCCCCGAAGTTACCCGCCGCCGTCTCTATTACGAGACCATGGAAGCGGTGCTGGCCAAGTCGAACAAGACCGTGGTCGAGACGCGCGGCGTGACGCCGTATCTTCCGCTCCCGGCAGCGCGCGGTAACCCCGTGCAACCGCAGGTCCAGCAAGGTCAGGCGGCACAACCGGCACAACCGGCACAACCGGCCCAGCCGGCGCAGCAGCAGGGAGGCGCACAGTGAACACCATCCTCAACCGCCCCGTCCTGTTCGGCGGGCTCGCCCTCGCCTTGCTGTTCGTCCTGTTCAACACGGTCTTCATCGTCGATGAGACGAAGCAGGCAGTGATCCTGCAGCTCGAACAGCCCGTGCGCACGATCAACAAATACCAGCCGAACGAGCAGTTCGGCCGCAACACCGGCGCCGGGATTCAGGTCAAGGTCCCGTTCCTCCAGCGTGTCGTGTGGGTCGACAAGCGCGTGCTCGACATCGAGCTTGAGAACCAGCCCGTACTTTCGACCGATCAGCTGCGGCTCGAGGTCGACGCCTTTGCCCGCTTCCGCGTCGTCGATCCGCTGCGCATGGTGGTGACGGCCGGGACCGAACGCCGCGTCGCCGACCAGCTCCAGCCGCTGTTCGGTTCGGCCCTGCGTGCCGAACTCGGCAAGCGCACCTTCGCGTCACTGCTGAGCCCTGAGCGCACGGCGGTGATGGACAATATCCAGGCCGGCCTCCAGCGTTACGCCAGCCAGTACGGCGTCGAGATCGTCGACGTGCGTATCAAGCAGGCAAACCTGCCGGAGGGCAGCCCGCTGCAATCGGCGCTGAACCGCATGGCCACCGCGCGCCAGCAGGAGGCGACGACGATCCGCGCGAACGGCCAGAAGGACGCGACGATCATCCGCGCCGAAGCCGATGCGAAGGCAGCGGAAATCTATGCGGCGGCATTCAACAAGGATCCGCAATTCTACGATTTCTGGCGCGCAATGCAGTCCTACCGCACCACCTTCATCGGCAATGGCCGCGACCCGATGGGCGAGACCTCGATCATCCTGTCGCCGGACAATGACTATCTGCGCGAATTCCGGGGTCAGGGCCGCTAAGGTCCTGACTTCGCCGTCAGGAATGATCCGGACCCCAACGGCTGTCGGTTCGTTCATATTCAATCGCCGTTCAGCTATTTGAGGCGAGTAATACACCGATGACCGAACCTACGCCCGGAATGGGCCGCAACTCCAAGGGCCAGATGACCAAAGGAACCACTCCCGTGCGCTATGCCTATGCGATCACTTCCGCGCTCCTGATCGGCGGCGCGAGCGCGGCGCTGGTGCTTCAGAACCCGGCCGGCGCACAGACCGCGCAGAACGAACCCGGCGCAATCCAGGCCGCCGTCCCCCGCGCCGGCGCGCCGATGAGCTTCGCCGACATGGTCGCCAAGCTTCAGCCCGCCGTCGTCAACATCTCGACCACTCAGCGGGTGCAGGTCCAGACCAACCCGTTCGCGGGCACGCCGTTTGGCGACCTGTTCGGCGGGCAGCAGGGCGGCAGCGGTGGCCGTCCGGTTACTCGTCAGGCCGAATCGCTCGGATCGGGCTTCCTGATTTCCGCCGATGGCTATGTCGTCACGAACAACCATGTGATCTCGGCGGGCCAGCGCGGCGCCGTGGTCGAATCGATCAAGGTGACGCTGGCCGATCGCCGTGAATACACCGCCAAGCTGATCGGCCGTGACCCCGCCACTGATCTCGCCGTGCTCAAGATAGAAGGGACCAACCTCCCCTTCGTCCGGCTGGGCGATTCGAACCAGTCGCGCGTCGGTGACTGGGTGATCGCGATCGGCAACCCCTATGGGCTGGGCGGCTCGGTGACCGCCGGCATCATCTCGGCACTCAGCCGCGCGACCGGACAGGGCGGCCCGCTCGACCGGTTCATTCAGACCGATGCGTCGATCAACCGCGGCAATTCCGGCGGCCCATTGTTTGATCTCAACGGCAATGTGATCGGCATTAATTCGCAAATTCTGTCGCCAACCGGCGGCAATGTCGGCATCGGCTTTGCCATCCCGTCGACCGAGGCCAAGCCGATCATCGACACGTTGATGAAGGGCAGCAGCGTCGAGCGCGGCTATCTCGGCGTCGGCATCCAGCCGCTGACCGACGATCTCGCCAAATCGTTCGGCGTGCCCAAGGGCAAGGGCGAGCTGATCAGCCGGGTCGAACCGGGCGAGGCCGCAGCCAAGGCCGGGATCAAGCAGGGCGACGTCGTCGTCAAGATTGACGGTAAGGACGTCACGCCCGACCAGACGCTGTCTTATCTTGCCGCACGCGTCGTCCCGGGCACGCGCATCCCGATCGAGCTGATCCGCGACGGCAAGCCGGTCACGGTGCAGGTTACGGTCGGCAAGCGTCCGCCCGAGGAGCAGATCGGCGGGTTCGACCCCGACGCCGATGAAGGTGCACCCGGCGGCGACGACGCGACCCAGGCCGGCCCCGCCTCGCTCGGCATCAGCGTCACCGCGCTGACGCCGCAGATCGCGCGCACCATCGGCGTTGATCCGGCGACCAAGGGCGTGGTCGTTGTCGGCGTGGATCCGGCGAGCGATGCGGCGCAGAAGCAGCTGACCCGCGGTCTCGTGATTACCTCGGTCAACCGCCAGCCGATCGAAACGCCCGCGGACTTCGCCCGCTTGGTCAACGCGGCCAAGGCATCGGGCGCGGAGTCGGTCGTGCTCTACATCATGGCGCGCGGCGGCGTCGGCACCTATCGCGCGGTCGAATTCGCCCGCTGATAGGGGCTGGCCTCGGTCGTCTTTCTCCCTAATGCTGCGCTCCTGACTATCGGGAGCGCAGCATGTCGGGTGAAGGCGAACTGTTCATTGGCCTTGGCGGAGGTGAGCCGCAGGCGCTCGTTCTGAAGCGTGCAAACCGGCACGGTCTGGTCGCGGGCGCCACCGGCACCGGCAAGACGGTGACGCTGCAGGGACTCGCTGAAAGCTTCAGCCGTGCAGGCGTCCCGGTGTTCGCCGCCGATGTGAAGGGCGACCTGTCCGGCATGGCGATGGCCGGTTCACCGACCGCCAAGACTCACGAACCCTTCAGCAAGCGCGCCGCCGAGATCGGCTATACCGACTGGGCCTATGGCGCTGCACCGGTGCAATTCTGGGACCTGTTCGGCGAGCAGGGCCATCCCGTGCGCACTACAGTCTCTGAAATGGGACCCCTGCTGCTCGCGCGGCTGATGGGGCTCAACGACACGCAGGAAGGCGTGCTGACCATCGCCTTTCACGTCGCCGACGATGACGGCCTGTTGCTGCTCGACCTCGACGATCTTCAGGCGATGCTGGCCGCGTGCAGCGAACGCGCCGACGAACTCAGCGCCCGCTACGGCAATGTCGCCAAGACCAGCGTCGGCGCGATCCAGCGGCAACTGCTCCAGCTCCGCAGCCAGGGTGGCGAGCATTTCTTCGGCGAGCCGGCGCTGTCGATTCAGGATTTCATCAAAACCGACGACAACGGCCATGGCGTGGTCAACATCCTCGCCGCCGACAAGCTGATGGCCTCGCCCCGGCTCTACGCCACCTTCCTGCTGTGGCTCTTGTCCGAACTGTTCGAATCGCTCCCCGAAGTGGGCGACCCCGACAAGCCCAAGCTCGTCTTCTTCTTCGACGAGGCGCATCTGCTGTTCGAGGAAGCACCCAAGGCGCTGCTCGACAAGGTCGAACAGGTCGTCCGCCTGATCCGGTCAAAGGGCGTCGGCGTCTATTTCGTGACCCAGAACCCCATCGACATTCCAGAGGATGTCGCTGGCCAGCTCGGCAACCGCGTCCAGCACGCACTGCGCGCCTTCACTCCGCGCGAGCAAAAGGCAATCAAGGCGGCGGCGGAAACCTTCCGCGCCAATCCCGATCTGAATGTCGAAACCGCGATCACCGAGCTGAAGGTGGGCGAGGCGTTGGTCTCCGTGCTGATGGCCGATGGTGCTCCCTCGCCCGTCCAGCGCACCCTGATCAAGCCGCCGCGCGGGCGCGTCGGGCCGGTCACGCCGGAGGAGCGCAAGATCCTGATCGAGACCGATCTGGTTGGCGCGAAATACGACACCCGCGTCGATCGCGAATCGGCCGAGGAACTGCTCTCCGCCAAGGCGAC
The DNA here is from genome assembly GCF_020177055.1 of Sphingomonas sp. R647. Lineage (GTDB taxonomy): Bacteria > Pseudomonadota > Alphaproteobacteria > Sphingomonadales > Sphingomonadaceae > Sphingomonas. The sequence continues at coordinate 622,473 of NZ_JAIQXT010000002.1, read as the reverse complement.
CGAAGCCTCCGCCGCCGCCGCAGAAGCCAAGGCGCAGGACGAGGCCGAAAAGGCCGCACTCGCCCAGGCCAAGGACGACGCCCGCGCCGCCAAAGAAGCCGAGCGCCAGCGCCTCGCCGAACAGCGCGAGGCCGACCGTCAGGCGCGGCTGGAAGAAGCAGCGCGCCGCAAGGCCGAGCGCGAAGCGGCGAACAACCCGTGGAACCGCGCAGTCAAATCGGCAACCCAATCCGCCTCCTCCGCCGCCGGTCGCGCCGTCGCCGGCGAGGTGTCCAAGGCGATCTTCGGCAAAAAATCCGGCGTCGGCGCCAGCGTCGTCGGCGGCATCGTCCGCGGTATCCTGGGCGGGTTGTTCAAGGGACGCTAACCGGCGCGCAAGCAACGCTGCTCAGCACGGAAGTGAGGAATATGGTCGATCGCAGGGCTATGTTGCGAGGCGTCACCACCGGCGTGATTTTGGCATCAAGCCAAGCCGCCACCGGCTGTAGCCTCCCGGAGTTCACGGACGATACATGGGGCGAGAAGCTGATCCGGTATCTGCGCACGGGCGATGAAACGGTATTGCGCGGCATGTTCCGGGCCGACAGCAGCCTGGTCGCTTATGGCGGCGAGTTGATCGGTGGGACGGACGCCCTGTCGTACAGCGGGGCGGAAGCGGTGCGAACTGCGTTGTCCGCCTTTCGCGCCACGCACACTGCCGTAGGAGTCGGCGACACCCCGCGCCTGCTGAAGCGGGCGGCGATCGTCGGAAGCGGACAACAGGGCCGCATGAACAAGATCGAGCTGACCTTTTGCGAAGAGCGGGCAGTCGACACCTCATGTGGCCCGACCACCAGCGAGATGGACGCGGACCTGTTCTTTGAGGCCAGTGCCGGGCCGGTCGATGCGAGCGACGTCGAATGGTTTGTCAGCCGGATCGCACTCATGCCGCGCCTTGAGCTGACAAGGGCAGGAATCGAACCGGATCGATAACCGCCCGATACGTCGCCGCTGGCCTGCTACATCACCGCCAGCAGCGACTTGATCGTCACGAATGCGAACGCCACCGAGCTGTCGGCGACGCCATAGGGAATGAAGATCGACTCCCCGTGCCGCAGCGCGCCGCACGAATAGACGACGTTGGGGACATAGCCCTCGCGGTCCTCGCTCGCGGCCGTCAGGATCGGTTCGCTGGTGCGGCCGATCACCTTCGACGGATCGTCCTTGTCGAGCAGCGCCGCGCCGATCGAATATTTGCGCATCGCGCCGACACCATGTGTCAGCATCAGCCAGCCTTCGTCGAGCTCGATCGGCGGGCCGCAATTGCCCATCTGCACCAGTTCCCACGGGAATTTGGGCGTAATCAGCTTCACCCCCTCGTCCCAGTGCGTCAGGCGGTCGGATTCGATCAGGAAGATATTCTCCCCGTCCTGCCGCCCGATCATCATGTACTTGCCGTTCACCTTGCGCGGGAAGAGGCCCATGCCCTTGTTGCGCGCGGCGCTACCGCTCATCGGCACCAGATCGAATTCGCGCCAGTCGCGGGTGCGCAGCATCTCGGACTGGATCTGCGACCCGTTATAGGCGGTGTAGGTCCCCAGCCATTCGTCGCTGCCATCGTCATGCGTAAACCGCGTCAGCCGCATGTCCTCCAGCCCGTTGGACTGGGCACGCGTGATCGGGAACAGCAGCGTCCCCGACAGCGTCGAATCGCGGTGACGATGCACCTTGACCGCCCCCTCGGGCGCGCGCTCCTCATCGCCTTGCGCGTCGGCAGAGGTGGCGAATGGCGGCTCGGGCGCCAGCATCATCTCATTCTGGTCGGTGATGATCCCCTCACGGAACGCCACCGACGAGATATGCCCCTCTCCCACCGCGCGCAGGCTCATCAGGATGCGCAAGGACCCCTTGGGCATACCCGACTGGTCGTGATGCGGCACCGCGCTGGGGTTCATCAGCGCGGCGGCGGCATAGCTGTACTCGTGGCAGAAATAGGCACCGATCAGTTGGCGCTTCTCGTCCCCGATCGTCGCGCCATCCAAACCCAGTTGCGCCTCGATCTCGTCATAGCGGGTCATGAACACGCGCCGCGTCTGCCAGTGGCGCGCCTCGAAATCCTTGAGCACCGTCGCAAGTTGCGCGCGCGCCTCGCCCGGTGACATATCGAGCACCGCGCGTACCAGCCGCTCGGTCCGCGAGGGCGCGCCATTGGTCGATTGCCAGCCGATGTGGAACGGGCGCACCACGACGCGCGACGGGTCGGCGCGAAGCCGAAGCGGGTGATGATACAGGTCGAGCATGCGTCCCCCCGGACTCTTCAATACCGTGTGCATGCTTATGCGACGGCTTTTCCCGGGTCTGCCACGATTTGCGCGCGCCGCGAAAGGGCGGAAATCGCGCAGCCGGCAAGTTGCAGTGCCAGAATCGACTCAGCACCCTGATTGCGGTTGAGCCCATAGGGCGTCAGCCCGTCGAAACAGCCGCCATCAGACGTGCTGGCGAGCGGCAGATCGAGGTCGTTCTGGCCGAGATACCAGCGATAGGCACGGTGCGCACAATCCACCCAATGCGTGTCGCCAGTCGCGTCGAAGGCCGCGGCACAGGCATCGATCGTCGCCTGCGCCTCGAGCGGCTGCTGATCGAACGGCAGTGGCGCGGCATAGGGACGCCCAAAACTCTCGCTCCCGACGGCGCGGAACCGTCCATCAGGCGAAGTCTGCTGTTCAACGATCCACGCGAGTGTCGACAGACCGCACGCGGTGAAGTCGGGCCGCCCAAGCGCCTCACCAGCGCGAATCAGCGCCTCGGGCAGCCGGGCATTGTCATAGGCGAGGACGATCTCAAACCATTCCCATTCAGGACGGCGCGCGATGTCGAGCAGCGCGATGAGTTCCTCACCAAAACGCTCCAGCAACGCGCGCGACAGCGCGTGGCCGGGATGCGCGTCGAGCATCGCTGCAGCCCCCAGCATCGCAAACGCACGCGCGCGCGGACTATCGAACTCCAGCGCGATCGATGCGGTCTGGTCGAACAGGATACGCGCCCAGTCGCGATATTTCGGCGCCCGCGCCTCGGCGGCACTGACTCCGAGCGACCACAAGGCGCGGCCGTTCGAATCTTCCGAACCCTTGTCCTCGCACCATTGCCGGTCGAAGCTCATGAAGTTGCGGAAGCGCCGCAGGTCGGGATTCCACGCATATTGGACGAACGCGGCGAACACGCTCGTCCACCGATCGCGGTCACTGTCGTCGAGCGGGTCAATCCGATGCATCAGGATCAGCGCGCGGGCATTGTCATCGATGCAATAGCCATGACGCCGGTCGGGCACCGCATAGATCGAATGCTGAAGCATGCCCGTCGAATCGCTCATTCGCTCGACCGCGCGAAAATCACCGGGCAGCACGGTCGTTCGCGCAGCGGGAAGGGCACGGATGCGCGGCGGGCGCGTGTCGCGCACCGCATCGAGCAGATCCGCCACCGCCTCGGCAATCCGCGGCCAGATCATCGTGCGGCCGCGGTCATGTGCGCGCCGCGCCATGGCTGCACGCGCCTTGTCGTCGTCGAGCAGCGCGCTGATCGCATCGGCAAAGGCGCCGCTGTCGCCGAACGGCACCAGGACGCCATGATTGTCGGCGAGGATCTCGGTCGCATGGACATAAGGCGTCGACACGACCGGCTTTCCCGATGCGACGGCATAGGACAGCGTGCCGGAGGTAATCTGCGCCGGGTTGGGATAGGGCGTTGCATAGATGTCCGCCGCCTGCAGATAATCGAGCAACTCATCCTGCTCGACAAAAGCGTTCACGAACGCGATGTTCCGTTCGACCCCGAGCGTCGCTGCGAGCGCGTGCAGGCGATCACGATACGCCTCACCCTCATGCGCCACCAGATTGGGGTGCGTCGCGCCGAGGATCACATACAGCGCATCGGGATGCCCGGCGACGATCGCGGGAAGCGCCTCGACCACCGTCTCGATACCCTTGCTCGGGGCGAGCAGGCCGAACGTCAGGATGACCTGCCGCCCCTGCCAGCCAAAGCGCGGCTTCATCGTATCGGGATCAACCAGCGCGCGGTCGGGAACGCCATGCGGAACCACCACCACCTTGCGCGGATCGACGCCATGCGCGCGGCGCAGGATATCTCGGCCCTTCTCGGCCATGACAATCACCCGCGCGGCACGGCGCAGCAGCGCTTCCATCACCCGCCGCTCATCCGGATTTGGCGCCTCGAGCACGGTGTGCAGCGTCGCGATCACCGGAAGCCCGCTGCGATCGAGCAGCGCGATCAGATGCTCCCCAGCAGGCCCACCATAGATCCCATATTCATGCTGGACCCAGATCGCCTGCGCGCCCGAGGCATCGATCGCACGCGCGGTGTCGAGATAGGCGGCGCGATCGTCCTGCGGGATCGTCGCGGTCACCGCCGGTGGGAAGTCATAGCTACCCGGCCGATCGTCCATCGCATAGACATCGACCCGCATCTCGGGAAAGCGGGCACGCATCGCCTCGAAACAATCCGTGGTGAAGGTCGCCAAGCCGCATTTGCGTGGCAGGAAATTACCGATCAGCGCAATGTGATCGACCCGGTCAGGCAGCAGCGACCCTCGCGTCATTCCTAATTCCTTCGCATCGGCAACATGGGTCAGCCCGAAGTTCGGGCGAGCAATCTCCAAACGTTACAATGACACTATGGTTGCATTGATGCTGCAATGCAACATCGCAAAGGTTCAACCGCGTCCGCGATAGCCCGGCACATCCTGCGCGGGGATCCACACGCCCGCAGGCTGCTCGCCCGACTGCCAGAATACGTCGATCGGAATGCCCCCGCGCGGATACCAATATCCGCCGATGCGCAGCCATTTCGGCTTCATCTCGTCGAACAGCCGCTGGCCGATCCCGACCGTGCAATCCTCGTGGTACGCGCCATGGTTGCGAAAGCTGCCGAGAAAGAGTTTGAGCGATTTGGATTCGACGATCGTGACGCCCGGCACATAATCGATCACCAGATGCGCGAAATCCGGCGCTGCGGTGATCGGACAGAGCGATGTGAACTCCGGCGAGACGAACCGGACGAGATAATCGCTTCCCGGACGCGGGTTGGGAACATAATCGAGCACCGCCTCTTCGGGCGATGCGGGGAGTGCGCTGGTCTGGCCTAGGAATTTGGGTGTCATGGCGCGCGATGTAGGAAAGGCGTTGCGGAAATGAAACGGGGGATCGACACGCTGATACCGCTATTGGTCGATCAGCTCTCGCCCGGCCTGTCCGCGCTGCGCACTGCCGACCCGGCAACCAGCGTCATCCTGATGATGGAGGTCGAGGAGGAAGCGACCTATGTCCGCCATCACAAGAAGAAAATCGCCTTCCTGTTCGCCGCGATGCGTCACCATGCTCAGGCGTTGCGCGACGCCGGGTGGCAGGTCGACTATGTCCGCCTGGATGATCCCGACAACAGCGGCAGCCTGACCGGCGAACTCGCCCGCGCGGTCGAGCGGCACCAGCCCGCCCGCATCATCGCTACCGAAGCCGGCGAATGGCGCGTCCGCCATGCGATGGAGCATTGGGCGGACAAGTTCGATGTGTCGGTGGAGATCCGCGAGGACGACCGCTTCATCGCCAGCCATGCCGAGTTCGACGCCTGGGCCGATGGCCGCAAGCAGCTGCGCATGGAATTCTTCTACCGCGAGATGCGCCGCAAGACCGGCCTGCTGCTGACCGAACGCGGCGAGCCCGAGGGCGGCCAGTGGAATTTCGACAAGGAAAACCGCAAACCAGCCGCGCGCGACCTGACCATGCCGCACCCGCTGTCGTTCGCGGCAGACGACCTGACGCAAGAGGTGATCGCGCTCGTCGCCGATCGCTTCGCCGATCATCCCGGGACGCTCGACGGGTTCGATTTTGCAGTCACCGCCGCCGATGCCGAGCGTCAGCGCGCGCATTTCCTGCGTTACGCCCTGCCGCAATTCGGCGATTATCAGGACGCGATGCTGACCGATGTGCCATTCCTGTGGCACTCGCTCCTCTCGCCCTACATCAATTGCGGGCTGCTCGATCCGCTTGACCTGTGCCGCCGGGTCGAGGCGTCGTACCGCGCCGGCCACACCCCACTCAACGCCGCCGAGGGCTTTATCCGCCAGATCATCGGCTGGCGCGAATATGTGCGCGGCATCTATTGGCGCGAGGGCCCGGACTATACCTCGCGCAACTTCCTCGATGCGCGGCGGCCCCTCCCCGCCTTCTACTGGACCGGCCAGACCGACATGCACTGCATGGCGCAGGCGATCGGCCAGACGCTGCAGAACGCCTATGCCCACCATATTCAGCGGCTGATGGTGACCGGCAATTTCGCGCTGCTGATCGGTGCCGATCCGGCGGACGTCCAGCGCTGGTATCTCGAAGTCTATGCCGATGCCTATGAATGGGTCGAGGCGCCCAATGTTCTGGGGATGAGCCAGTTCGGCGACGGCGGGCTGCTGGGGTCGAAACCCTACGCGTCATCGGGCGCCTATATCGACCGCATGTCCGATTATTGCGGGCATTGCCGCTATGACGTGAAGGCGCGCACCGGCCCGAAAGCCTGCCCGTTCAACGCGCTCTACTGGGACTTTCTCGTTCGCAACCGCGAGAAGCTGGGCAGCAACCAGCGGCTCGCCATGCCGTTCCGCAACTGGGACCGGATGGACGCGGACACGCAACGCGCGCTGCGGGCACAAGCGAAAGCGTTTCTCGCCGGGCTGGATGAAGGCTAGGCTGGCACAATGAACTCACTCGTTTCGACGCAATGGCTTGCCGATCATATCGGCGACGCGGACCTGCGCATCCTCGACGCCACCTGGTTCCTGCCGGGCGAGCCGCGCGACGCCGTGGCGGAGTTTGCAGGCGCGCACATCCCCGGCGCAGCATTCTTCGACATCAACGCCATCGCCGACCGCGCCAGCCCGCTGCCGACGATGCTGCCATCGGCCGAGCAATTCGCCGCGCAGGTCGGCGCGCTTGGCGTGGGCGATGGCGACCGCATCATCCTCTACGACAATGCCCCGCACCACACGGCGGCGCGCGCATGGTGGATGTTCCGCAGCTTCGGCATCGCCACCGCGCTGCTCGACGGCGGGTTCGCCAAATGGCGGGCCGAGGGGCATGCCATCGAAACCGGCTCCGTAGCTCCGGCGCCACGCACCCTGACGGCAACGCTCGACCCCGCCGGGGTCCGCAACATCGATCAGGTCCGCGTCAACCTCGACAGCCACGCCGAGCAGCTGGTCGACGCCCGCTCGGCCACGCGCTTCGCCGGCAGTGAGCCCGAACCACGCCCCGGCGTCGAACCCGGCCATATCCCCGGCAGCGCCAACGTGCCCTATTCGGAGTTCTTCAACGCCGACGGCACGTGGAAGCACGTCGCCACCCTGCGCGCGCTGTTCGAGGCGGAGGGGATCGAGGTCGAGCGCCCGGTGATCACCACCTGCGGATCGGGGATCACGGCGGCGGTACCGGCGTTTGCGCTGCATCTGCTCGGACATCGCGCCGCACTCTATGACGGCAGCTGGAGCGAATGGGGCGCAGACCCCGCTACGCCCAAGGCAAAGGGAGCTGCATGAGCGGCACGGACGACACGATGGGTAACGGCACGAAGGTCGTCGGCGCGGGACGTCGGCCCGAATGGACACAGGGGATCGTCAGCCCACCAGTGTGGCGCGCCTCGACCATCCTCTATGACAGTGTCGCGGAGATGCGTGCGGCCGGCGGGCGCGACACGCACCACCGGCTGTTCTACGGCCGTCGCGGCACCCCGACCCAGTGGAGCCTTGCCGATGCGCTGACCAGCCTCGAGCCGGGCGCAGAGGCGACCTTCCTCTACCCCTCCGGCGTCGCCGCAGTCTCCGCCGCGCTGCTCAGCGTGCTGTCGCCGGGCGACGAGCTGCTGCTGGCCGACAGCGTCTATGACCCGACGCGCAGCTTCGCGACCGGCTTTCTCGCGCGCTTCGGAGTCACCACGCGCTTCTACGATCCAATGATCGGCGGCGGTATCGCCGATCTGATCGGCGAGCGCACCCGCGCGATCTTTATGGAAAGCCCCGGAAGCCTGACCTTCGAAGTGCAGGACGTCCCCGCGATCGTCGCCGCCGCAAAGGCGCGCGGCGTAACGACGCTCATCGACAATACCTGGGCGACGCCCCTGCTGTTCCCGGTCATCGAACTCGGCGTCGATCTGTCGATCCTAGCCTGCACCAAATACATCGTCGGCCATAGCGACGTGATGCTGGGCAGCGTGACCGCCGCAGCGACGCACTGGACCAAGCTCCGCGACACCAGCTTCGCGCTCGGCCAGACCGCCAGCCCCGACGATGCCTGGCTCGGCTCGCGCGGGCTGCGCACCATGGCGGTGCGGCTGAAGCATCACGATGCGGCAGCGCTGGAGATCGCGCGCTGGCTGGAAACGCGGCCCGAAGTGGCGCGGGTGCTCCACCCCGCCTTGCCCTCCTGCCCCGGCCACGACCTGTTCGTGCGCGACTTCAAGGGCGCCACCGGACTGTTCTCCTTCGTGCTCAAGGGCGGGACCGAGGCGTCGCGCGCCGCGCTGATCGACGGGCTTGAGCTGTTCGGCATCGGTTATAGCTGGGGCGGGTTCGAGAGCCTGGCGATCCCGATCGACCCGCAGCGCCATCGCAGCGTCACCCAATGGGAGGCCGAAGGGCTGGCCGTGCGGTTGCAGATCGGGCTGGAGGATCCCGCCGACCTGATCGCAGATCTCGCCGCCGGGCTCGACCGGTTCCGGGCCGCTTCGTGACCCTCCCCAACCTCATCCCGCCCGCGCTGGCACAGTGGCTCACCGCCAACGGCATCCACGCCCCCACCCCGCCACAGCTGGTCGAGGGCGCAATTGCGGGGAGCCTCGCGCTCGTCGCGCTGGCGATCGGCTGGCTTGCCGGGCGCAAGCTGGGGCCGCTTTTGACCGCATTCTGGGAGCGGCGCGTCGGCAATCATGTCGAGGGGCTGGCCCCGCGCATGCACAATGTCGTGCGCCACGGCAGCGCGGCACTGCTGCTGGCGATGATCGCCAATGCCTGGCCGTGGACGACGCTGGCCGCGATGCTGCTGGGCATCGCGCTCGGCGCGGCGACCGCGATGACGGTGATGACCGTGATGCGCGGACTGCACATGCCGCGCTGGAGCGCATGGGCGGTCTCCGCGATCGTGTTCGTCGCGATCCTGAGCCATGCGCTCGGCGGGTTCAACGTCATCACCGACACGCTCGACCGGATCGGCGTCGATGTCGGCTCGCGCCGGCTGTCGCTGCTCGCCGCGGTCACGGTGCTCGTCACCGCCGTTGCGCTCTATGCCGGGGCGCGGCTCGTCAACCGGGTGATCGCGCATTCAATCCGCGAGGCCCGCGGGTTCGACGCGACGCAGAAGCTGCTGATTCAGAAGCTCGCCAGCATCGCGGTGATCGTCGTCGTGTTCCTGTTCGGGATCGACCTGCTCGGCATCGACCTGACCAGCCTTGCCGTCTTCTCCGGCGCGATGGGCCTCGCGGTCGGCTTTGGCCTGCAAAAGACGGTCGGCAATCTGATCGCCGGGATCATCCTGTTGATGGACCGCTCGATCAAACCGGGTGACGTGATCGTGGTCGGCGACAGCTTTGGCTGGGTCAACAAGATCGGCGTCCGCGCAGTCAGCGTGATCACGCGCGACGGCAAGGAGCATCTGATTCCGAACGAGAATCTGATGACTCAGGAGGTGGAAAACTGGTCTTTTTCCGACCGCAATGTCCGCGTCCGCATCCCGGTCGGAATCGCCTATGAATCCGACGTCAAGCTCGCGCAGAAGCTGATGCTCGACGCCGCACTGGAAAGCCCGCGCGTGCTCGATTCGCCGCGGCCCAATGTCTGGCTCACCTCGTTCGGCGACTATGCGCTGGAGCATGAGATCCTCGCCTGGATCAGCGATCCCGAAGGCGGCGTTGGCAATGTGAAGAGCGACGTGCTCAACCGGCTATGGGTCAAGTTCCAGGAACACGGCATCGAAATCCCGTTCCCGCAACAGGTGCTCCATTTCCGCAGCAGCAAGGGCGACCGGATCGGCAGCGTCGCGGGCGTGCGCAGCGACGCGCCGGTTGGCGGACTCGAAGACGCTCCCTAGATACAGCGCGTGCCGGAACCCATTTCAGCCCGCATTGCCGAAGGAGTCGCGTCGATCCCGGCGGCGCAGTGGGACGCCTGTGCGGGCGACAGCAATCCGTTTCTAAGCCACGCCTTCCTCGCCGCATTGGAAGCATCGGGGTCGGTCGGCGCCGGAACCGGCTGGCAGTCGCTGCCGATCGTGATCGACGACGCAAACGGCATCCCCGCCGCCATCGCCCCGGCCTACGCCAAGAGCCACAGCCAAGGCGAATATGTGTTCGATCACGCCTGGGCCGACGCGTTCGAGCATGCCGGCGGGCGCTATTACCCCAAGATTCAAGTCGCGGCCCCGTTCACCCCCGTCCCCGGCCCCCGTCTGCTGCTGCGTGATCCGGCGCTGGCACCGGCGCTGATCGCGGGGATCGAGGCGCTGACCGACAACAACCGGCTGTCGTCTGCGCACGTCACATTTGTCGATGAAGCCCAGTTGCCGCTGTTCGAGGAGGCCGGCTGGCTGGTCCGCGCGGGGACGCAATTCCACTGGCACAACCGCGACTATGCCGATTTCGACGCCTTCCTCGCCGACCTGTCCTCCCGCAAGCGCAAGGCGATCCGCAAGGAACGCGAGCGCGCGGTCGAGGGGCTGGCGATCCGGCATCTCAGCGGCGCGGAAATCACCGAGGCGCATTGGGATGCGTTCTGGGTGTTCTATCAGGATACCGGCAGCCGCAAATGGGGTCGGCCCTATCTCACCCGCCCCTTCTTCTCGCTGCTCGGCGAAGCGATGGGAGACCGGCTGCTGCTGATGTTCGCCGAGCGCGACGGGCGGCCGATCGCGGGGGCGCTCAACCTGATCGGCGGCGATGCGCTCTATGGCCGCTATTGGGGCTGCGTCGAGGACGTCCCCTTCCTCCACTTCGAGCTCTGCTATTATCAGGCGATCGAGGCGGCGATCGCACGCGGACTACCGCGGGTCGAGGCGGGCGCGCAGGGCGAGCACAAGCTGGCGCGCGGCTATGTCCCCGTCACCACCTGGTCGGCGCACTACATCCCCGATCCAGGCTTTCGCCGCGCGATCGAGGAGTATCTGGCGCGTGAGCGCGACGCGGTGGCGCAGGAACAGGAATTTCTGGGCGAGCTGACGCCGTTCAGACGGGGCGGTTAAGGCTTCCCAATGCCCGTTTGCCCTGAGCTTGTCGAAGGGCCGCGCCCCGCCCTTCGACAAGCTCGGAGCAAACGGAGCGTGAGGTTAAGCCTCCTTCTTCGCGCGCTCCCACGCTTCCATCTGCTTCTTCTTGTCGCGCTCCAGAAACTCGCGGATGTTCTGGATCTGCTTGCGATAGGGGCCGAGATCTTCGGCGTTCAGCTCTGCTGCCGGCTGGCCATGGTCGATCTTGAACAGCGCGCTGCTGCCATCGCGCCACACCGGAATCAGCCCCGCCTCAAGCCGCTTGTCGTACGGCGGCGGGCTGATCACCCACAGATAGTCATAGGCATGGCGCGGGAAGCGCGCGAGGCTGACCGCAACCGGCCGCCACCATTCGCGCGGGCATTTGGTGTCGGTGACAATCTGTGACGGATCATGGCTGAACCCGCGCGCCTGCTTGTAACGGACGGTGAGCAACTGCCCGCCCGCCATCGACCATTGGTCGTTGGTGTAGGCCAGCTTCCGCACCATCGCCATGCCGGGCAGGTGCTGCAGCCGCGTCATCGTCCATTCGTTGTAACAGGTCTCACCGACGAAGCTCAGCAGCCGCGCCCCCTCTGGCACATGCTCCAGCGCCGCGAGTTCGCGGTCATAGGATTTGTCGTAGAGAACGTTGCTATACGTCGTCGTTCCCATGCGAACGAGGAAGAAGGCCAGCCCCGCCATCGCCAGCACGCTCGCGCCCCGGATCGTCATGCCCGGCTTTGGGCGCAGGGAGATCACGGCAATCGCGATCATGTACGGGGCAAGCCGCATATCGGCATAGGCCGATCCGAACACGACGCGCGGCAACAGGATGAACACCGCGATCAGGAACAGCGCCGAAATGCCCAGGTGGCGCGAATATTCGATATTGGGATCGCGCAGCCCCTTGAGCAGCACCAGGAACAGCACGCCGAGGCAGGCGATGTCGAACAGCTGCCAGCGGTCGCGCAGGACCATCAGCACCCACCAGATCTTCGCGCGCCAGTTGAACCAGTCGCCAGTGACGCCGCTGACATCGCCCGCGCTGCGCCACATCAGCATCAGCACGGCGGCGGGGACCAGCGACAGGCAGTGGATGCCCGCCATGAACCACGGCACGACCCACCTTTGCACAAAATTCTCATGCCACGGGCCGGTGCGCGGACCGCGCATATCATGCTGGCGGATCAGCTCGGCGGCGAAACAGAGCACGCCGAGCGTGCCCCAGCCAAAGGTGTGCGTGACCCAGATCAGCATGCCGATCGGCACGAACAGCACCGCGCGCAACCGCACCTTGCCCATCCGCGCCAGCCGCAGCCACAGCGCAAAGGCGTTGAGCGCCAGCGCCATCGACAGCGCGAAATTGGCGAACCCGAAATGGAACGCATAGTTATAGGCGAGCGGCAGCGCGAACAAAGCGGTCGCGGGGATGCGGCCATGCACCTCGCGCGCGATCCAGAGCAGGCCGGTAACGGTCAGCACCGGGATGGTGATCACGATCAGCTTGACCGCCAGCTCAAGCCCGAAAATCGGCTCCAGCGGGATGATCAGCAGGTCGAGCCCGAGATTGCCGATCAGGCTCCATTCGAACTTGTACCAATCGTTGAGCCACGGCACTTCGCCATGGCTCAGCTGAACGCGATACCGCGCCATATGGCCCGGCAGGTCGACCTGCGGGGGGATGTCCGGCCACAATAACGGGATCGCCGCCGCAAGTGCCGCGAACAGCACGAACCAGCGCGTCTGCCACCAGCGTGGCATCTCGGTCGGATTTCCCCCTTGCATCCGACCGCCTTACTGCGGCGCAGCACCTGCGGGCAAGCGGCTTGCCGAACGATCGATCGCATAGAGCGCCGAACCGTCCTGTTTCCAGACGGGGCGCAGGCCGTGCAACGATGCCGGGGCGGTCGGCGCGTCGATCAGCCAGACATGGGTGAACGCGTCACGCGGGAACGCCGCGAGCGCCCGGTCGCGGGGAAGGAGGTTGGGATCGTGCGGACAGGCAGCCTCGACCGAAATCTGCGACGGATCATGTGCGAAATAGCCGAGCGGCAATGGCACGCGCAGCAACGGCGCGCCCTCCATCCGCCACTGATCATTGGCAAAGGCGGCGCGGCGCGCGGTGGCAAAGGCGGGAAGGTGCGTGCGGCGGCTGTGCGCCCAGGGCTGGTCGCAGCCGTCACCGACCAGCGCGAACACGCGCGCGCCGCGCGGAAGCTGATCGAGCGCCGCCAGCTCCCGCCGCCAATCGGCATCGTAGAGCGCGAAGCTGGCGGTGGTGCCGAGCGTGCGGATCAGGAAAAAGGCGAGGCCCGCCAGCGCGATGATGCGGACTGGCGCCCCCTCGCGCGGGGTCAGTCCCGCCAGCGCCACGGCAAAGGCGAAGGGCAGCAGCCGCAGATCGGCATAGGCCGAACCGAGCAGCGTGAACGGCAGCAGAAGGAATGCCAGCACCGTCAGTCCCGCAGCCGCAGCGGCTTGCGGCTCGAACCGCCCCGCCTGCCCCCGGATACCGGCATAGACCGCCATCACGATCACCAGCAATGCCGGCAGGTCGAGCCAGATCCACCGGTCGCGCAGCACGCTGCCCAGTCCCTTGAGCTTGGCGATCAGGTCGAAGAAGCGCCCGGTGTCCGCAGGTGCCCCACCACCGCGCCAGAGCAACATCGCCAGCACCGGAGGCGCGAGCGGAAGCGATGCGATGGCGGCGTCGAAGGCAGCGCGCGCGAGCGACCGGCCTTTGACCCGCGCTGCCCATTCGCCCGCAAAGACGAACAGACCCAGCATCGCCCAGCCCATCGCGTGGCACGTCCACACGATCAGTCCGAGCGGCACGAATATCGCCGCGCGCAACGCGATCCGCTGCAACCGCCCCAGCCACAGCCACAGCGCCCAGCCGCCGAGCGCGAGCGCCATCGCGAGGCAGTAATTCACGAACCCGAACTGAAACGGATAGCTGTACGCCAGCGGCAGCGCGAACAGCGCCCACGGACTCTCCCGCCCGGTCAACTCCCGACTGAGCCAGAGCAGCGCCCCCGTGGTCAGCACCGGAATTGCCAGCACCACCAGCTTGACCGCAGGCTCAAGCCCGATCAGCGGCGCCAGCGCGGCAACCAGCAGGTCCACCCCCAGATTGCCGACCAGTCGCCACTCGAACGCGTAGTAAGTATCAAGCAGCGCCGCCTCATCGCCCAGCATCACGCGGTACCGCCCGATATGGCCGGGCAGGTCGGTCAGCGGCGGCACGGCGGGCCACAACAACGGGATTGCCGCAAGCAGCATCGCAGCGGCCAAGAACCACCGGCTTTCCCACCAGCGCCCGCTCATCGCTCCACCCGATAAACCGTCGCGCCCGGCGCAACCGGGGTCAGCCAGTCCGGCGGGGTCCCCGCCCGCAGCGCGGCGCGCAGTGATCCGGCGGGCGGCGCGCCAAGCTCGTCCCACGCCCCGCCGCAATCGGCGATCAGGTCGATCCGCAACCGCTTCGCCTCGGCACGCGCCGCGCCAACCGGCAGGTCGACCAGCCGATACACCGCCAGATTACCCTGCGCATTGCGATGATAGGGTGCTGCGAGAATGCGGTGGCGCGTCTCCGCCAGCGCATAGGCCCCCAGGTCGATCGGCCCAGCAACCGTTCCAGCCGGTTGGGCAGCAAGCTGCGCCAGCACCGCACCGCCATCGCACGTCGCAGCGGGCGGCGGCGGCGCGGCAAGACTGCCCAGCGCCGGATAGAGAAACCCCGCCGAAACAACCCACGCCGCCGCCAGCGCCAGCGGCCCCCGCTCCCGCGCATAAGCGATCAGCGCCGCCAATCCCGGCGCGGCGAGCAGCGTCCCGGCGTAGATGCCACGCAACTGCACCAGCGCGAGCGCGAGCGCCGCCAGCTGGAACCCGGCGAGCACCGCCCAGCCCGTGCCGCGCGTCCGCCACCACTGCCATAGCGTCGCGGCCAGTCCCGCGAGCGCCAACCCGACATAACCGATCGCATGATCCAGCGGCGCGCCGAACAGCGGCTGCGCCTCCGCCACCCGCCCCAGCCACAGCCGCTCCAGCAGCGGATCGACCCCGCCATAGGGCGACAAGCAGGCAGGTGAGAGCGCAAGCGCCGCGACGACCGCAACATCGACCACCACAAATGCCGTGATCAGCCGTGCGCGCGGGCTCGCCATGCGGCGCGCAACCAGCGCGAGCGCGAGCGGCGCGAGCGCCGCCACCTGCGCCGCGCGCCACAGGGGTGCGGCGAACGCATCGCAGGTCGCGACACTCCACCCGCTCGTCCGAAACAGCAGCGCCGCCAGCGCCAGCCCGACGACCAGCGCAGCGCCATAGCCGAGCAGGCGGAGCCGCTCCCCCGCCCCGTCTGCAATCCAGCGCAGAACCAGCACCCCGCCGCCCAGCGCCAGGAACGGCGCAGTCTCCATCCCCACCACCAGCGACGCGACGCTCGCGCCGCCCGCCGCGACGCCGCAGCGCCACCCGCCGGGACCGATCACGGCGCGGACGAGGACCAGCAACAACACCAACTGCAGCCCATGATGGTCGATCCGCCCGGGCAGGAACAGAGCGCTCGCCGGATAGGCCAGCGCGGCGACAATGACAGCAACGGGTGCCGACACCGCAACCCGCCGCGCAATCGCCGCGACCAGCGTCAACGCGACCGCAAACAACAACAACGGCCACATCATCACCGCGACCAGCTCCGCCGCGTGCGCGCCCGCAACAGGCGTCAGCACAGCGATGATCGCGCCGGGCACCAGATCGGGCAACCGCGACCAGTGCATCTCCAGCCCCGCAGCCCCAAGCCGATACTGCGCCAGATCGCCAAATCCCTGGCCACCCAGCCAGTCGCGAATTTGCTGCAACCGCATCACATCATCGGTATCGGGCAGCCGCAACACCGACAGCGCCGCCCAGTCCCGCCACGCCCATACGGCAGCGAGCAGCAGCGCAAGCGTCGCCGCCACTGCATTATCGCGCCAGACCGTAGATCGCGCCGCCCCCATGGGGCTTTGCTAACCGACGATGGTTAACTTTGCATCAGGCCCCGCGCCGCCCCAACAACCGCAGCCGCAGCGCGTTGAGCTTGATGAACCCCGCCGCGTCGCGCTGGTCATATGCGCCCTGGTCGTCCTCGAACGTCACGACCTTTTCGCTGTACAGCGAATAGGGCGACTTGCGCCCGACGACATAGACGCCGCCCTTGTACAGCTTGAGCCGCACGGTCCCGGCGACCTTTTGCTGCGAGTAGTCGATCGCGGCCTGCATCATCTCGCGTTCGGGCGCGAACCAGAAGCCGTTATAGACCATCTCGGCATAGCGCGGCGCCCATTCGTCCTTGAGGTGCGCGGCGCCGCGGTCGAGCGTGATGCTTTCAATCCCGCGATGCGCGAGGTGATAGATGGTGCCGCCCGGCGTCTCGTACATGCCACGCGACTTCATACCGACGAAACGGTTCTCGACCAGATCGAGCCGGCCGATACCATGCTTGCGGCCAAGCTCATTGAGCGCCGCCAGCAGCGTCGCGGGCGACATCGCCACACCGTTTACCGCGACGCCATCGCCCTTTTCGAAATCGATCGTGATATATTCGGGCGTGTCCGGCGCGTCCTCCGGGTTCACCGTGCGCGAATAGACATAGTCGGGGGTCTCATCCCACGGATCTTCGAGCACCTTGCCCTCGGAACTGGTGTGCAGCAGATTCGCGTCGGTCGAGAACGGCGATTCGCCGCGCTTGTCCTTGGTCACCTGGATCTGGTGCTGCTCGGCGAATTCGATCAGCTTGGTGCGGCTGGTCAGGTCCCATTCGCGCCACGGTGCGATCACCTTGATGTCCGGGTTCAGCGCATAGGCCGACAGTTCGAAACGGACCTGATCGTTGCCCTTGCCAGTCGCGCCATGGCTGACCGCATCGGCATTCACTTCCTTGGCGATCTCGATCAGCCGCTTGGAGATCAGCGGGCGCGCGATCGAGGTGCCGAGCAGGTACAGCCCCTCATACAGCGCGTTGGCGCGCATCATCGGGAACACGAAATCGCGGACGAACTCTTCCTTGAGGTCGTCGATGAAGATGTGCTCGGGCTTCACCCCGGCATCCAGCGCCTTCTTGCGCGCCGGCTCCAGCTCTTCGCCCTGCCCCAGATCGGCGGTGAAGGTCACGACCTCGCAACTGTATTCCTGCTGAAGCCATTTCAGGATCACGCTGGTGTCGAGACCGCCCGAATAGGCAAGCACCACGCGATTGATCTTGTCGGCCATGTCGAACGCTCCAGAAAAAGGACGGCTGCGCCTCTAGGACCGTGGCGGCGCTTCCGCAACCGTAGCGAACAGGCGCGGCAAATGGATGGCGAGCAATCCGGCGCGGAAACCATAACTCGCCAGCAGCGCCAGCCACAGTCCCGTGGCACCGAACGGGCGCAGCAGCAGGTCGGTCGCGATATACAGCGCCGTCGCGAGGATCGCGGCATTGCGCAGCGCCCGCCCCCGCGTCGCGCCGATGAACACGCCGTCGAGCAGCCAGGCGGGAACGCCGACGATCGCCGCCAACGCAGCGAGCGGGAGCACCGCCCGTGCCGCCGCTCGCACCGCTTCGTTGGTGGTGAGCAGGTCGATCAACGCACCGCCGAACACCAGCGCGGCCAGCGTCGCGAGCAGTCCAAAGCCGAGCGAAAACTCTCCCGTCAGCCGGATCGCGCGCTTGAGCTCGCCCCGCGAACCGCGCCCGACCGCCTGCCCCACCCGCGACTCGGCGGTGAACGCGAAGCCGTCGAGGACGAAGGCAAAGATGCTGACCAGCTGCATCAACACATGGTTCGCGGCGAGTTGCACCGTCCCCAGCCGCGCCCCGGCATTGGCCAGCCACAGGAACAGCGTCAGCAGCGCGATCGTGCGCACCATGATGTCGGCATTGACCGCAAACAGCCGCTTCCACGCCGCGCCATGCAGGAAACCCGCGCGCTGCCCCAGCAAGGCGCGCGGCCCGGCGATCCGCGCAACCAGCACGATCCCCGCGACCAGCCCTACCCATTCCGCGATCGCGGTACCAAGCCCAACCCCGCGCGCGCCCATGCCAAACTGCCACACGAACACCATGTCGAGCACAGCGTTGACGAGGTTGACCAGGATCTGAAGCGCCAGCGTCTCGCGCGTGCGGCCAAGGCCGAGCAGCCAGCCATTGATCGCATAGAAGCCGAGCGCGGCAGGCGCGCCCAGGAAGCGCGCCGTCACAAACTCCCGCGCCGCATCGTCCAGCGCCCCGCCCCCAGCGAGCAAGGCAAAAGCGAGCGGCACGAGGATGATCTGCAGCGCGACCAGCACCACGCCGATCCCAAGCCCCGCCGCCACGCCACGCACCAGCAGCCCGTCCACCTCCTCCCGCGCACCACGGCCATGCGCCTGCGCGGTCAGCCCGGTCATCCCCATGCGCAGGAATCCGAACGCCCAGAAAATGAAGCTGATGATCGCCGTACCCAGCGCCACTCCGGCGAGCGCGGCGGCGTCTCCGGTCCAGCCGATCACGGCGGTATCGACCAGCCCGACCAGCGGCACCGTCGTCTGGCCAAGCATGATCGGCCAGGCCTGCGCCAGGATCGAACGGCGGGTGAGCGGGGCCGATTGCATCGCCGCCCTGTGCGGCTAGACTGGCCGAAAATCCAGCGAGGTCATGCCGTGGCCGATGTGAAGACCAAGCCCACCCCCGCCGACGTCGCCGCCTTTATCGACGCGGTCGAAAACCCCGTCCGCCGCGCGGATGCACGGACGGTCTGCACGATGCTGGAGCGCATCACCGGCGAATCGCCAAGGATGTGGGGCGCGTCGATCATCGGCTTTGGCAGCTATCATTATCGCTATGACAGCGGGCACGAAGGCGACATGTGCCGCCTCGGCTTTTCGCCGCGCAAGGCACAACTGGTGCTCTATGTGTTGAGCGACACGCCGGGCGAAGCGGAGAAGCTGGCGCGGCTGGGCAAGCACAAGACGGGCAAATCCTGCCTTTACATCAACAAGCTGGCCGATGTGGACATGGCCGTGCTCGAGGACATCGCGCGCGACGCGCTGGCCCATATGAACGCCAGATACCCGCCGGCCTGAGCCGCACGGCGTCCCGGTCCGGCGCGCGCTTCCACCACCTCGTCAATTCACAGCATTGCCCCCGGTCTCCGCATGGAGGATAGGGAACTATGACAGATCTAAGACAGGAGCCCCCCGCGCTCGACCGGATTCAGCAGAATTGGCTGGCAGCCGGTGAACGGCGCATCCTGAACTGGCTTTGCGCGCACATGCCGACCGCGATCACGCCGGATGTGCTGACGCTGACCGGCATGGTTGGCGCCGTGATGGTGTTCGCAGGCTATGTCGCGAGCAACTGGGGCATCGGATGGCTTGCGCTGACGCTGGCCGGCTATGCGGTGCAATGGTTCGGCGACTCGCTCGACGGCAGCCTCGCGCGCTGGCGGCGGATCGAGCGGCCGTCTTATGGCTATTTCATCGACCATAGCTGCGACGGGATGGCGAACCTGCTGATCGTCGCGGGCATCGGGCTCAGCCCGTTCGTGACGATGGACGTCGCGATGATCGCGCTGGCGGGCTATCTGCTCATGTCGATCCACACCTTCCTCTCCGCACGCGTGGTCGGCGAACTGCGCCTCTCCTATCTCGCCGCCGGGCCGACCGAGTTGCGGCTGATGCTGATGGGCATGACGGTGATGATGTGGGTGCTGGGGCCGGATCGCGGGCTGTTCGGCTTCATCTCCGGCTTCGACCTGTTCGTCGGCGGGATCGGCGCGATCCTGATTTTGCTGTTCCTGGGCCAGACGATCGCGACCGGACGGCGGCTCGCGGCACTGGAACGGCGGCGATGATCGCCGCTCTCGCCCTGCTCATGCTTCAGGCGCAGCCAGTGCATGTGGCGCCCGGCCCGCTGCCCAAGGCGGAAGCCGAACGCCGGGCCGCCGAGCGCTTCGCCGACCTCGACCTCAACGAAGACGGCTCGATCGAACGCGATGAGGTGCGGGCGCGCTTCGATTTCGAGGCGAGCGCCGAGGCGACCTATGCCGCATCGCGCCAGTCGAAAAAGGCAAGCCAGCCGCGTCCGGCAGTGCGCGCGCCGCGGACCGACTGGGCCAGGGCCGATGCGTGGTTCACAGCAGCGGACAAGGATGGCGACGGCAAGGTGACGCGCGCGGAACTCGACGCGCATCTTGGCGCGGATATCGAGCAACTCGGCGTCCAGTAATCAGCCGCGCAGCCGCGCTTCTTCCGCCGCCATATAATCCCGCGTGATCGGGAGCGCGGTGCGGGACCGGCTATACTGGAGCTGGTAATTGACCAGCCCGCCATTCTCGAAACTCACCAGCGACCCGGCGAGATAATAGGTCCACATCGCGAAGAACCGCTCGTCATAGAGCGCGACGATCTGCTGCCGTGCCGCCATCGCGCGGTCGTACCAATGCTGCAGCGTGTGGCCGTAATGCAGCCGCAGCACCTCGACATCGGTGAGGAAGAAGCGCAGCTCCTCATGCCCGCGCAGAATCTCCGACAGCGCCGGGATATAGCCGCCGGGGAAAATATACTTCGCGGTGAAGGCGTCGGTCACCCCCGGCCCGCCCGCACGGCCGATCGTGTGGAGCAGCATCACCCCCTCGGGCGTCAGCAGCTCGCGGCACTTGGCGAAGAAGGTGCGGTAATGCGCCGGGCCGACATGCTCGAACATGCCGACCGACACGATCCGGTCGAACTGCCCGGTGACATGGCGATAATCGATCAGCTCGAAGCGCACCTTGCCCGCCACGCCCGCAGCTTCGGCACGTTCGCGCGCGATCTTGAGCTGCTCCTCGCTCAGCGTCACGCCCAGCACCTCGGCCCCGGTCTTTTCGTGGAGATACAGCGCCATGCCGCCCCAGCCGCAGCCGATGTCGAGCACCGTCATGCCGGGTTTGAGCGCCAGCTTGGCCGCGATATGCGCCTTCTTGTCCGCCTGCGCCTGCTCCAGCCCATTCGCCGGGTCGGTGAAATAGGCCATCGAATATTGCCGGTCGGCGTCGAGGAACAGGTCGTAGAGTTTCGCCGACAGGTCGTAATGATGCGCGACATTCCGCTTCGACCGCCGCGCCATGTTGATGCGATCGAGCCGGAAGCGGACATTATCAAACGCACGCTTCACCGGACCGATATCGAGATTGCCGGTCTTGTCCTCCCACCGGTTGTTCGCGGTGACGAGGCGCAGCAGCGCAAGGATGTCGCCAGTCTCAATCACCAGCCGCCCGTCCATGAAACACTCTGCCGCGCCGAGCGCCGGATCGGTCAGGATGCGCCGCGCCACCGACGGATCGGTGAAGCGGATCGTGACAGGAGCAAGGCCGGGATCGGGCGATCCAAAACTGCGCGCACTGCCGTCCGCATGGATCACGGTGAGTTCGCCGCGCTTCACGGCGCGGGTGAAGAAATGATCGATCAGCGCCATGCGCGGCAAGCTAACGGCTGGACTTTGTTTCGCAAGTGCGAAGGTGACAGAAAACCGCGCTAAATCCCCGCATACCATTCGTAATCGGCGACATCCTCCCAATAGCCGCCCTTGCCGCGCCCGATCCCGTCGAGCGACGCGACCGCCTCGACCCGCATGACATATTTGGCGTGCTTGTAGCCAAGCTGCCGCTCGACCCGCAGCCGCACCGGCGCACCATGCGCGATCGGTAGGATGCGGTCGTTCATCGCCCACGCCATGATCGTCTGGGGATGAAAGGCGTCGATCAGATCAACCGATTCATAATAGGCACCACCGCGCAAACTGTCGGCGCAGTGGAACACCAGATAACGCGCACTGTCGCGCAGCCCGGCAGCGTCGAGGATCGCCGACAGCTTCGGCCCCTGCCACTTGCCGATCGCGCTCCACCCTTCGACGCAATCATGGCGCGTGATCTGCGCCCGCTGCGGCATCGCGCGTAGGTCGGCCAGCGACAGGCTGAGCGGCCGCGCGACCAGCCCGTCAACGCGCAGCCGCCAGTCGGCGAAGCGATTCTCGGCAAGCGCCATATATGCGGGAGTTCCCGGGTTCCGCGTGCCGTTCGAGCGGAACCGCGGCGACATGTCCTCGGGCGAGAACTCTCGGGCGAGCGCATTGCGGTTCGTAATGACGCGCTGCAGGCTGCGATGCACCGCCTCTGCCTTGAACAAAATGTCGCGCCCGGCCTCACTCTTGCCGACGCTGTCGCATCCGGCGAGCAGCCCGCCCGCGCCCGCGACGATCAGATTGCGGCGGGTGATCAGCGTCATGCGTCCTCCTCGCGCGGCACGCGCCATTTGCCGGTCACCATCGATCGCACCTCGTTCAACGGCCCGGCCAGGATCACCAGCGCGAGATGGACGATGATGAACAGCACCAGCAGCATCGTGACGATGAAATGGATCGACCGCGCGCTCTGCCGCCCGCCAAAGATGTCGAGCAGCCACGGCCACGCCGCATTCATCCCCGGCGACATGGCAAGCCCGGTAAAGATCACCAGCGGCAGCAGCACGAAGATCACGCCCGCGTAACTGAGCTTCTGGAAGATATTGTACGCGCGCGGGTTTTCGGGGTCGTGGAAACGCAGCGCGAGGTGCGACTTGAAATCGGCGATCAAATGCCCGCGCGACAATTCGCTGCGCGCGATGCGCAGGTCGCGCTGGAAATGCCGGTTGATCAGGCTGACGATCATGTACGCCAGCAACGCAAAGGCCAGCACCAGCGCGAAGAACAGATGCCAGCGCCGCGCCATTGCAAGGTTGTAGGTCGACGGGATCGTCAGCCACCCGGGCACCCGCGCAGTGTCGAAAAACCAGATCAGCTTGAACCATGGCCGGTCGTAATTCGCGCCATATTCGCCCCAATAAAGCTGGCCGTGCGCATTAAGGATCATCAGCCCGCTGCCGAGCAGGATGATCACGCTGACCGCCGTCACCCAATGCCACAGCCGCGTCGACAGCGTGTGGCGGCGAATCACCTCCGGGGGCGCGGGATCATCCATAGGCACGGACGAAGAATATCACCGTCGTTGCCGCCGTCACCAGCAATGTCCACGCGCGCACGACGCCCGGCGACAACCGCTTGCCGATCGCCGCGCCGCCGAAGCCACCCAGGATCGCACCCGCCAGCATCGGCAGGCACGCGCGCCATTCGACCATCGCAAAACCGATGAACACGAACGCCGCAGCAAGGTTGGCGACAGCCAGCATCAGCGTGCGGATCGCGAACAACGCGCGCGGCTCGATATTGGCGAGCAAGCCATAGGTCGCGGTGGTCATCAGCCCCACCCCGCCGCCAAAATAGCCGCCATAGATGCCCAGCAGCCCCTGCGCGCCGATCAGCGTGCGCCGCCCGATCGTAACCCGCGCATGCAGCCAGTCGGCCGCGCGCCGCCCGAACGCCATCACAACAAAGGCGAACAGCAACAGCCACGGGATCACGACATCGAACGTGTCGCTCGGCGTCAGCACCAGCAACAGGCTGCCGGCCAGCCCCGCAAAGAAGGTGATCAGTGCGAGCAGCAGCACCGACAGCCCTGCCACCGGCCCCAGTTCGTCCCGAAACCCCCATGCGCTCGCCGCCGCGCCGGGCAGCAGCGCAACGTTGGACGTCGCGTTGGCGATGTTGGCGGGCAAGCCGAGCGCAATCAGTGCGGGCAGCGTCGCGAACGTCCCGCCGCCCGCCAGCCCATTCATCACGCCGCCGGCGATACCGGCGAACAGGGCAAAGAGCAAAGCGGGCCAGTCCATCCAGCGCCCCTAGGCTGCGGGTGCAGAAATGCAAAGGCCGGCCGCGGCTTCCGCTTTGGGTAGCTGATTTGCCTCGCGCCCCGCCCGGCCCGCGCTGCACCGCCTAGAATAGCCCTGATAAACAAGGATAAGGGATTGGAATTGATGGACGGACGGGATCTGCTGGCACAAGTGCAGGCGGCGATTGGCGCGCATGGGGCATGGAAGCTGAAGCTCAGCACGGCGGTCTCAACCGGTCGAAGCGATGACGAGCCAGCCAGCGTTTGCCGTGACGATCTATGCCGCTTTGGCGCCTGGCTGCACGGCCCGGACATCGCTCCTTCCATCCGACAGGGCAAACCCTATCAGGTCGTTCGGCGCCTCCATGCCGAGTTCCACCAATGCGCCGGCGAAGTACTCGATCGGGTCAAGCGTGGCGATCAGGCAGGCGCCAGCGCGCTGCTCGCCGGCGACTATACCGATCGCTCCGCAACGCTGATCCGCGCGCTGACAAAGTGGAAGAGCGAGCTTCAGGCCGTTTCAGAACCCGTCTGAGGCCCCGGCAAACCGCCCCTTGCGTCAGCGCGGGTCGCAGTTCAATCCGCCGGGCTGGAACAAGGAGCGCGGCGATGAAACTCGATCTGGTCGACGTATTCGGGGCGGACGGAAACACCGGCAATCCGCTCGCGGTGGTGCATGACGCGCAGGCAATGGACGCCGATGCGATGCTCGCGCTCACCCGCTGGCTCGGCTTTTCGGAAACGACCTTCCTGATCCCCGCGACCGATCCGGCGGCGGACTATCAGGTGCGTATCTTCTACCCGGCGGGCGAACTGCCCTTTGCCGGGCATCCGACGCTTGGCACCTGCCATGCCTGGCTGGAGGCGGGCGGGGTGCCGCGCGACCCCAGCCGGATCGTCCAGCAATGCGGTGTCGGGCTGGTCCCGATCGCGCGCGATGGAGGCTTGCTGTCCTTCCGTGCACCGCCGCTGGCCCGCTCCGGTCCGTTGAGCGACGCCGAACGCGCCGAAGCCGCGCGGCTTGCCAATGTGCCGGCGGAGGCGATCGTCGATGCGGTCCACGCCAATAATGGGCCGGGATGGCAGCTGCTGCGGCTGCGCTCGGCGGCGGATGTGCTCGCGGTCGACCCACCCGCACGTGCGCCAGCGGGAACCGATATCGGGTTGGTCGGCCCCCATCCCGATGGCAGCGAGATCGCGTTCGAGCTGCGCGCCTTCTTCACCGACGGCAATGGCCGGCTGATCGAAGACCCGGTGACCGGCAGCCTCAACGCCGCGACCGCGCAATATCTGTTCGGCGCAGGACTGGCCACGGGCAGCTACACCGCCGCGCAGGGCCGCATGACCGGATGCGACGGACGCGTCGAAGCGCGGATCGACGCCGACGGTCATGTCTGGATCGGTGGCCGCACTGCGACCGTGGCACGCGGCGGCGAACTCCTTTAATTTCGCGCGGTACCGCAATTCAGCGCAGCTGAATCAAACGCTGAAACAAAAAGGGCGACCCTTGCGGGCCGCCCTTTCCGTGTCTCGTTCCGATCGAAGCGATCAGAAGCGCAGGCCGACGCCGACGCCCGCGAAGTTCACGTCCGGACCTTCGACCAGGGTGCGGCGATACTCGACCTTGGCGTAGACCTTCTCGCCCAGGTTGTGCTGGTAGCCGGCACCGGCGAACGCGCCATCGTCGCCGTCGGCGAAGCCGTAGCCGCCGAGCACATAGGCGCGGCCAGCGTCGCCAACCTTGGCGCCAACGCGGCCACCGATGGTCCAGAACACGTCGGTATCTTCAGCAAGGACCTTGTCGGCCGCGCCTTCGATGCCGATGAACGCGGTGTCGCCCAGATCGAAGTCATAGCCGACTGCGACGCCAGCAAATGCCTCTTCGGCGCCCTCGGCCCAGGCGATACCGCCACGGACTTCGACGCGGGCTTCGCCCGGTGCAGCGTCCTGAGCGAACGCGGGCGCAGCGACGGTGGCAGCAGCAAGCGCCGCAAGAATAGCAATCTTACGCATACAAAATTCCCCAAGCAGGATGTTGTTTTTGGTTCCGCAACGCGATGTTGCGACACCGTAACTAGGGACCCACCCCGTGAGTTACAAGAGTAACACGGTTCATTTTTACCACGACGTGATCAACGTGTTGCAAATCGGCAACAGCAGCGCGAATGGCTAACCCAGTGCGGCCTGTTTCTCATCCGCCAGCCGGTCGAGCTCGGCGCGGCTCTTCTTCTCGCTCGCGGTCTTGAGCTGGCCGCACGCCGCATCGATGTCGCGCCCCCGCGGGGTGCGCGCCGGGGCAGAGATGCCAGCGCCGAACACGATCTCCTGAAACGCGCGAATCCGCTGGGGCGTCGAGCATTCGTACGGCGCACCCGGCCACGGGTTGAACGGGATCAGATTGACCTTGGCGGGCAGCTTATAGTGCTTGATCAGCCGTACCAGTTCGCGCGCATCGGCGTCGCTGTCATTCTTGTCCTTCAGCATCACATATTCGAACGTGATGCGGCGGGCGTTATTGGCGCCGGGGTAATCGGCGCACGCCTGCAACAGCTCCTCGATCCCGAACTTGCGGTTGAGCGGCACGATCTCGTCGCGCACTTCCTTGGTCACCGCGTGGAGCGAGACGGCGAGGTTGACCCCGATCTCCTCGCCCGCCCGCGCCATCATCGGCACAACGCCACTGGTCGACAGGGTGATGCGGCGCTTGCTCAACGCGATGCCGTCGCCGTCCATCACGATCTTCAGCGAATCGCGGACATTGTCGAAATTATAGAGTGGCTCGCCCATCCCCATCATGACGATGTTGGTGAGCATACGCCCCTCGGGCTGGCTCGGCCATTCGCCCAGCGCGTCGCGCGCCAGCATCACCTGCCCGACGATCTCGCCGGGCTCGAGATTGCGGACGAGCCGCATCGTGCCCGTGTGGCAGAAACGGCAGTTGAGCGTGCAGCCGACCTGGCTCGACACGCACAAGGTTCCCCGATCCGCGTCGGGGATAAACACCATCTCGTAATCCTGCCCATCGTCCGACCGCAGCAGCCATTTGCGCGTCCCGTCGGTCGACACCTGCGCCTCGATCACCGCCGGTCGCGAGATGACGAAGCGCTGCGCCAGCCAGGGCTGCATCGTCTTCGAGATATCCGTCATCAGGCTGAAATCGGTGACACCGCGATTATAGATCCAGTGCCACAGCTGTTTGGCGCGCAATTTCGCCTGTTTGGACTCCAGCTGCGACGTCTCCAGCGCCATGCGCAGCTCCGCCTTGGACAAGCCGAGCAAGTCGATACGGCCATCGGCGCGCGGCTTCAGGCTGCGCGGAACGGGCACGGGATCGATGTGCCCGGCGATGGACATCAGGGGATTCGCGACTGATTGCATTGCGCGCATATAGCCGAAGTGACGGCAGATTTCCATGCCCCGCCTATCCCGGGGCAGCCACGGCTTACCGAGGAAGGGTTGCGATCGGGGTCCCCCGTCGGGAACTTTGGCGCATGCGCGTCCTTTGACGCCTTTGAATGCAACCAATTGGAGCAGTAACTTGATCACCCTGACCCACGCAGCGCTAGCCGCCGGCGTTCTGTTCGGCACCCCCGCCATCGCGCAGACGACGCCGCCGGCGGCCCCCGCACCCCAGGCCCAGACCGCGGCCCCGACGCCAGTGACTGACGAGGAAGTGACCAAATTCGCCCGGGCAGCGCTCGCCGCTGATGCAGTGACCAAAGACGCGTCGATCCCTGCGGCGGACAAGACTACAAAGATGACGGAGGCCGTTACCGGCGCGGGTCTCGACACCGGTCGCTTCAACGAGATCGCGACACTGGCTCAGACCGATCCGGCGGTGAAGGACAAGGTTCAGGCAGCAATCGTCGCGGTGCGTGATGGGCCGCAGGCCGCCGTCCCCGCACCGGCCGCCAGCCCGACCCCTGGCGGGCAGCAGTAAAAATGGCAGCGGGGGCTGCGCCCGGCTAACGCCGCGCGCAGCCCATTGCCGCCGCGTCGATCGCGGTCGCCGCGCCTTTGAGCGCATAGACATCGGCGAATGCCCCGCCGCCGCGCGCGACGCTCTCGACACTCATCGAACGGCTCGATCGAATCGCCGCGACGATGGCGCGGTCGGTGCGGGCATCCGGCGCCCACGCGTCGCTGGCCCCGGCGATCAGCTCGAAGCGGCGCTCGCCGATCGCCAGCGTCACCTTCGCGCGCGGATCACGCGCGCGGCTCAGCCGCACATGAACCTGATTGCGCGCCTGCGAACGGGGCCAATTGGCGATGCTGGCAAACGCACCCGCCCCGCCCCGCACCGGCTGCCCGATCGCGTAGCAGCGGGCGGGGCCCGCGTCGCGAAACGCGCCCCAGCTATCGAACACCCCGAGCGACTCGCGGCCCTGCTCCTGCGCAGCAAGGGACATGGCGAGAAGGAGCGCGATCATGCCGGCGCCCGTCCGCTGCCCAGGTGGACCACGGTCTCTTCCCCGCCCTCGATCATCACCACCGATCCTTGCGGCAGGCCGGACGAGATCGGGGCCGCAAACTCGGCATGCCCGCCCTGCCCAGTCATCACGCCACGCAGCACGCGGCTGGAAATGCCATGCATGATGATCAGCCGATCGCCCGGATCTTCATGCGTGTCGGCAAGCCAGGCGGAAACGCGCGCCGCAATCTCCGGATAGGTTTCGCCATCGGGCGCCGGATGGAGCAGCCCGGTCGGGGCGACGACCGGAAGGTCGCCCGCTATCAGATCGGCGTAATAGCGCCCGCCCCAGCTGCCCATGCCGATCTCCGTCAGCCGCGGATCATGCCGCGCGGCGTGCCAGTCGAGTTCCAGATGTTCGGCGATCACCGCCAGCGTCTGCAGCGCGCGGCCGGTATCGGATGCCCACAGCATCAGCGCAGGCGCCCGACCGAGCAGCGTCGCCAGCGCCTGCCCCATCTCGTCTGCCTGCGCGAAGCCGGCGCGGGTCAGCGGCGTGTGCAGATGCTCGCCCTGCAACCGGCGTGCGGCGTTGAACACCGTCTCGCCATGTCGTGCGATGAAATCCCGTCCCTTGCGCATCGCCAACTGATTGAGTGCCCTGTGGCACAAAAGCAACGGTTTTCCGTGTTTATCCAACGTTCATGCAACTTGTGCGGCGCAGCGTCATTAGAGCCCCCGACCCGTGAACGGGTTGAGTTAAGGAGTTTCAGTAATGCGTATCGCAATTGCAGCCGCGCTGGCCGCATCCACCATGATCGCCACCCCGGCCTTCGCCCAGGACACCGATCCGACCTTCACCGGCCTCCGCGCCGGCGTCGTTGGCGGCTATGACATCCTGCGCCCGGGCAGCAGCGAGGACAGCGACATTGATGGCGACGACCAGAATGTCGACGGCTTCCTCTATGGCGTCGAGCTGGGCTATGACATCGGCGTCGGCGGCGCAGTGGTCGGCGTTGAGGCCGAGCTGTCGGATTCGACCGGCAAGGTCGAGTCGCGTTCGACCGATCCCAACTTCTTCGGCTTTGGTGAAGTCGGCGCCGGCCGCGACATCTATGTCGGCGTGCGCGCCGGCGTTCTCGCCTCGCCGAGCACGCTTATCTACGCCAAGGGCGGCTACACCAACGCCCGCCTGAACGTGCTCGCGACCGACGGCACGACCGAACTGCGCGAGAATTTCGAGCTGGACGGCTGGCGCATCGGCGCAGGCGTTGAGAAGGCGATCGGCACCAACAGCTACGCCAAGCTCGAATATCGCTACTCGAACTATTCGAACGCGAATTTCGAGTATCGCAACGGCGCGATCACCGAGGATTTCGACATCGACACCGACCGTCATCAGGTCGCAGTTGGCGTCGGCTTCCGCTTCTGAGCGGACTGCCGTCCACAAATGAATGAGGGGAAGGGCTGGAGCGGCTTGCTCCAGCCCTTTTTCACGTTAAGGATATCTCGAACTTCCGACGGCAATTCGGGCGCCGTCAGTTGATTATGGGCGTCCGCCCGGGGGTTTGGAATACACATGAAAGCGACGATCGAACGCGCCACGCTCCTTCGGGGCCTCAGCCACGTCCAGTCGGTGGTCGAGCGGCGCAATACCATCCCCATCTTGTCCAACGTGCTGATCGAGGCATCGCTGGACGGATCGCTCCGCCTGATGGCAACCGATCTCGACCTGCAGATCGACGAAACCGTCCCGGCAGCGGTGGATCAGGCAGGCGCGATCACCGTGCCCGCGCACACGCTGTTCGACATCGCCCGCAAGCTGCCCGAAGGGTCGCAGGTCGAGCTGACCGCGGCCGACGGCAAGATCAAGATCAATGCCGGCCGCGCGAAATTCGAACTCGGCACGCTGCCGCGCGACGATTTCCCGGTGATTGCGGAGGGCGAACTGCCCACCGTGTTCGAGCTGCCCGCCGAAACGCTCAAGCAGATCATCGACAAGACCCGATTCGCAATCTCGACCGAAGAGACGCGCTATTATCTCAACGGCATCTTCCTGCACGTCGCCGACGACATGCTGAAGGCTGCAGCGACCGACGGCCACCGCCTCGCCCGTGTCACCGTGCCGCGTCCGGAAGGCGCCGAAGCGATGCCCGACGTCATCGTCCCGCGTAAGTGCGTGGCCGAGCTGCGCAAGCTGCTCGACGAGGTCGACGGATCGGTCGGCGTGTCGCTGTCGGGATCGAAGATTCGTTTCGACCTGGGCGCCGCGATCCTGACCTCGAAGCTGATCGACGGCACCTTCCCCGATTACAGCCGCGTCATCCCGACCGGGAACGACAAGATCCTGAAGATCGACCCCAAGAGCTTCATGCAGGGCGTCGATCGCGTCTCGACCATCGCGACGGAAAAGACCCGCGCGGTGAAGATGGCGCTCGACCGCGACCGGATCACCCTTTCGGTGACCAGCCCCGACAACGGCACCGCGGCTGAGGACGTTCCCGGCGAATATGCCGCGCAGCCGTTCGAGATCGGGTTTAACTCGCGCTATCTGATGGACATTCTCGGCCAGATCGAAAGTGACCTGGTCGAAGTCCACCTCGCAGACGCCGCTGCGCCGACGCTGATTCGTGAGAATGACAAGTCGCCTGCGCTCTACGTGCTGATGCCGATGCGCGTCTGACGGTTCGGGAGGGCGGGACAGCCCCGCCCTCCCGCCGCCCGGCTGCGATCAGAGCTGCCCCAGCCCGCGCCGAAAGCCGATCCAGGTCGATACAACCAGATACAGTGCCATCACCAGCGTTAGCAGCGTCCAGCTGTCGACATCGGCGACCAAGCCCAGCTTCGCCAGCGTCGCCCAGATGAACAGCGCGAGTTGCGCACCCCAGAAACACACCGCGCCAGCCAGCAGCGACACTTGCCGCATCAGCTCATCGCTCGTGCGATAGAGCCGCCAGTTCAGCCAGGTCTGCCCCGCTAGCGCCGCGAGCACTGCCGCCGCGCTGATCGCGCGTGCATCAGCGCCCAGGCCGAGATGCGCCAGGATCGGCGGGGCGGCAAGGATCGGGCCGGACAGCGCGATGATCACGCCCTGACGGCGGATTGCCAACATCGAGTCGCGGTCCGGCGGTTCGCTGCCCGGCTGGCGGAACGCCACAAGTCGGCGCCAGCGCTGCTCCGACGCGCTCATCACCAGTACGAAACCGCCCATGAACAACAGCATGAAGCCGATGCCGAGCGACGCGAGCTCGGCAATCGTCCAGCGCTCGAACCCGGTCTTGTCGACAAACATGGCGACACTGAAACCAAATCCAGCACCGATAATGCCGCCGATCAGCGCTTCGACGGCATGCCGCCGCCAGCGTTGCGCGCGCGTGAATTCAGTCACGTTCGGGTGCGATCCAGTCATCGAGGAAAATTTCATCGACTGCCACTCCAAAGATTTTCGCCATCCGCAACGCCAGCGGCAGGCTGGGGTCATATTTGTCGGTCTCGACCGCATTGATCGTCTGACGCGAGACGCCGAGCAGCCGGGCGAGGTCGCCCTGACTCAAGTCCGTCTCGGCACGCAGGATCTTGAGCCGATTATTCACAAATGCTGTCCAGAGGTCTTGTCCATATGACAAGAGCTCTTGTCATAGCGGCGAGGCCCTTGTCAAGAGCTCTTGTCATGCTTGCACTGCGACCGGTAATGGCTTATTGACAACTCTGTCAGTAAGGACGGCCTATGGCGACGCAAGCAATCGACTGGAGCAAACCCCGCAGGCGCGAATGGGGGACGGCGCTGGCCGCGCTGCGCCGCCTGCTCGCCAATGGCGATGATACGGTGCAGGTGTTCCGCATCATGCGCGCGCTGAACGGCGACACGCTCGCCCGCAACTACCGCAGGCTGCTCACCACCCCCGAAGGCGGGCGGATCGCCTACCGCCGCACCGAACTCGCCGAAAAATTCTCCGACCGCGCTTGGCTCGATTCGCTGCCTGCGGGCAGCGTCGGTGCGGCCTATCGCGCCTTCCTCGACCGCACCGGCTATTCGGCGCAGGGGCTGGCCGATGTCAGCTATGCCGATGCCGATGTCGAGCGCGGGATCGAGCATCCGCACGCATGGTATGGCCGGCGTGAGCGCGACGTCCACGACATCTGGCACGTCATTACCGGCTATCAGGCCGACGAGCCGCTGGGTGAAGCGTGCCTCGTCGCTTTCTCCTACGCGCAGACCGGCGGCCTGGGCTGGGCGTTCATCGCGCTTGGCGCCGCGCTCAAGAGCCTGCGCGTGACCGGATCGCGCAGCTTCGCCAAGGCGGTGCGCGAAGGCTATCGCCACGGCAAGGTCGCGCGCTGGCTGTCGGGCGAGGATTATGAACTGTTGCTCGCCGAACCGCTCGATGCCGTTCGTGCGCGGCTGAATATCGGCGACCCGGCGCTGTACCGCGCGGCACAGGCCGAATTGCGCGACAAGGGCCTCGTCGGCATCTAGCACTTGCCGCGCGGACGCTATCGCGCGGCGAGCGGGACCGCTAAGGCGCAGCGATGGCCCTCACCCGCCTCGTCCTGACCGACTTCCGCAATCATCGCGATACGATCCTGACCCCCGGGCCGGGCTTCGTCGTGCTGGCGGGGGACAATGGCGCGGGGAAGACCAATGTGCTGGAGGCGGTGTCACTGCTCGCCCCTGGCCGCGGGCTGCGCCGCGCACCGCTGACCGAAGTGGCGCGGCAGGGCGGGGCCGGCGGGTTCGGAGTAGCGGCGCAACTTGACGCTGAGGTCGAGATCGGCACCGGCACGCAGGCCACAGCGCCTGAACGTCGAATCGTGCGGGTCAATGGCGCCACTGCCGCTGCAACCTCGCTCGGCGAATGGTTGACGGTGCTGTGGCTCACACCTGCGATGGACCGCCTGTTCGCCGAACCGGCAAGCGAGCGGCGGCGTTTCCTCGACCGACTGGCTCTCGCGCTTGCCCCCGGCCACGCGCATCACAGCGCGCGCTACGAAGCCGCGATGCGCGAGCGCAACCGTCTGCTCGGCGCGGACGAACCCGCCGATCCCGATTGGCTGACCGCGCTTGAAGCGCGCATGGCCGAGCATGGCGCAGCGATCGACACCGCGCGCCGCGACACCGTGGCCCAGCTTGCCGAAGCCCTTGCCGGACAGCCGGAAGGCCCATTCGCACGCGCGGGCCTGGCAATCGAGGGCGACGACGCCCGCGACCTCGCGGCGCGCCTGCGCTCGGGCCGATCGCGTGATGCAGCTGCGGGGCGCACATTGGTCGGGCCGCATCGTCAGGACCTGGCGGTCATTCATCTGTCCAAACGACAGCCTGCCCATCTCTGCTCGACCGGCGAGCAAAAGGCGCTGCTGCTCGCCATCGTCCTTGCCCATGCAGAATTGGTCGCGGCGCGCATCGGTCGCGCGCCGATCCTGCTGCTCGATGAGGTCGCCGCCCATCTTGATCCTTCGCGCCGTGCGGCGTTGTTCGATCGGCTGGCCGGGCGGGGGCAGGTGTGGATGACGGGTACCGAGCCAGACCTCTTCGTGAACATGCCGGGCCCGCTCCACCACTATCGCGTTACGCGCGGGACGCTCGACGAGACGTGAACGCTCAACTTGTGCCAAGTACCAGCGGCTGAACTTTTTCAGATCGCGTGCGTATCGAAGGCTGTTGAAGAACCGGAGCATCGATGACCAGAGCCACCCCCGCCAAGCTCGAAATTCGCAACGCGACGCCTGAAGACATCCCCGGCATCCTCGCGCTGACCCGCAAGACCTATCGCAACGTCGACAATTACAGCGTCGGCATGATCCGCGGACATATCAACAACTATCCCAGCGGCGTATTCGTCGCGCTCTATGAGGGTGAGGTAGTCGGCTATTGCGCCGCGAGCCGGATTGACGAGGAAGTGGCACTCGCCCCGCACGACTGGGAATCGATCACCGGTAACGGATTTGGCAGCCGCCACGATCCCACGGGCGACTGGCTCTACGGCTATGAGATGGTCGTGGCGTCGAAGCAGCGCGGATTGCGCATCGGCAAGAGGTTATACGACGCGCGCCGTGTACTGGTCGAGCGCCTGGAGCTTAAGGGAATCGTGTTCGGGGCGCGGATTCCCAATTACCGCCGCTTGATGGCCAAGGTTGACGGTCCCGCCGATTATATCGAGCGCGTCGTCGAGGGCGAGATCCGCGATCCCACCATCGGTTTCCAGATCGCCAACGGCTTTCGCCCGATCGGCGTGCTTCCCGACTATCTGCCGGAAGACAAGCCATCGGGGGGGCATGCCGCGCACATGGTCTGGCGCAATCCCTATGTCGATCCGAACGAACCGCCGACGCATCGCGTCCCGCGCGACATCGAAAGCGTCCGTCTCGCGACCGTCCAGTTCCAGGCACGCGCAGTAAAGGATTTCGACGAGTTCATGCGCAACGTCGAATATTTCGTCGATGTCGCGGCGAACTATCGATCAGACTTTGTCGTCTTTCCAGAGCTGTTTACCCTGTCGCTCCTGTCGTTCGAGGGTCGCGACCTCTCCCCCGCCCAGGCGATCGACCGGCTGACCAGCTGGCGCAAGCCGCTAGTCGAGAAGCTGTCGGATCTGGCATTGTCCTATAACGTCAACATCATCGGCGGGTCGCACCCGACCTATACCGAGGATGGCGAAATCCAGAATGTCGCCTATGTCTGCCTGCGCGATGGCTCTGTCCATGCGCAGGAGAAGATCCACCCCACCCCGGACGAGGCCTATTGGTGGCGGATCAAGGGCGGCGACAGCGTCGATGTGATCCAGACCGATTGCGGTCCGATCGGCGTTCTGATCTGCTACGACAGCGAGTTTCCCGAACTCGCCCGGCGACTGGTGGATGAGGGCGCGCGGATCATCTTCGTCCCCTTCTGCACCGATAGCCGCCAGGGCTATATGCGCGTCCGCTATTGCGCGCAGGCCAGGGCGATCGAAAACCAGTGTTTCGTCGTCATGAGCGGAAATGTCGGCAATTTGCCGGGCGTCGAGAACATGGACATCCAGTATGCGCAAAGTTGCATCCTGACTCCGTGTGACTTTCCGTTTGCGCGCGACGGCATCGCCGCAGAGGCGAGCGAGAATATCGAGACGCTCACGATCGCCGATGTGAACCTTGCCGACCTGACCTGGGCACGGGCTGAGGGCACGGTCCGCAACCTCACCGATCGCCGTTTCGACCTCTATCGAATCGACTGGACGCAAAGCCCCCGCGGCGAGCAAAAGATGCCGATCGGCCATGGCCATGAAAAGAAGGGGCCGGGCGGGGGGTAAAGCGCCGCGCGGGGCCCATTTTGCTTCCGTTTTGTGACCGGCGATCCTATATGCCGGGCATGGCATCCCAAGACGATAAAACCCCCGAAAATACCCCCAACGCAAACGCCTATGGCGCGGATAGCATCAAGGTTCTCAAGGGCCTTGACGCGGTGCGCAAGCGGCCGGGCATGTATATCGGCGACACCGATGACGGTTCCGGCCTGCACCACATGGTGTTCGAGGTTTCGGACAATGCGATCGATGAGGCGCTGGCCGGGCATTGCGACAGGATCATCATCCAGCTGAATGCCGACGGATCGGTTAGTGTCGAGGATAATGGTCGCGGCATCCCTACCGGCATCCACAGCGAAGAGGGGGTCAGCGCGGCCGAGGTCATCATGACCCAGCTGCACGCGGGCGGAAAGTTCGAGAACACCTCGGACGACAATGCCTATAAGGTGTCGGGCGGGTTGCACGGTGTCGGCGTGTCGGTGGTCAACGCCCTGTCCGAATGGCTCGACCTCAACATCTGGCGCGACGGCGAGGAGCATTATATGCGCTTCGCGTTCGGCGATGCGGTCGCCCCGCTCAAGGTTATCGGCCCGGCCGTCGATGAGAACGGCAACCCCAAGAAGGGGACGCGCGTCACCTTCCTCGCCTCGCCCGCAACCTTCAAGATCACCGAATATGACTTTGAAAAGCTCGAGCATCGCTATCGCGAGCTGGCGTTTCTGAACTCTGGCGTCCGCTTGTTTCTGCGCGATGCGCGGCACGAGGAGGTCAAGGAAATCGAGCTGTTCTACGAAGGCGGGATTGCCGCGTTCGTCAAATATCTCGATCGCAACAAGACGGCGCTGATGCCCGACCCGGTCGCGATCGCCGGCACCCGCGACGACGTCACAATCGACGTCGCGCTGGAGTGGAACGACAGCTATTACGAAAATGTCCTGTGTTTCACCAACAACATCCCGCAGCGCGACGGCGGCACCCACCTCGCCGCCTTCCGCGCCGCGCTGACCCGCACGATCAATAATTATGCGGACAAGTCGGGACTGTTGAAGAAGGAAAAGGTCACCCTCACCGGCGACGACATGCGTGAGGGGCTGACCGCGATCGTGTCGGTCAAGCTGCCCGATCCGAAGTTCAGCAGCCAGACCAAGGACAAGCTGGTCAGCTCAGAGGTGCGCCAGCCGCTAGAAAGCCTGATGGCCGACAAGATGAGCGACTGGCTGGAAGAAAATCCAGCTGTTGCACGGCAGATCATCCAGAAGGTGATCGATGCCGCCGCCGCGCGCGAGGCCGCGAAAAAGGCGCGAGAGCTGACCCGGCGCAAGGGGGTGATGGACATCGCCAGTCTGCCCGGCAAGCTCGCCGACTGCCAGGAGCGCGATCCTGCCAAATCCGAACTGTTCCTGGTCGAGGGTGACTCGGCAGGCGGATCGGCGAAGCAGGGCCGCGACCGGCATTTCCAGGCGATCCTTCCGCTGCGCGGCAAGATCCTGAACGTCGAGCGCGCGCGCTTTGACCGGATGCTGTCGTCCAAGGAAATCGGCACGCTGATTCAGGCGATGGGCACCGGCATCGGCCGCGACGACTTCAACCTTGAAAAGCTGCGCTACCACAAGATCGTCATCATGACCGACGCCGACGTAGACGGCGCACATATCCGCACGCTGCTGCTCACCTTCTTCTATCGCCAGATGCCCGAGATTATCGAGGCCGGGCACCTCTTCATCGCCCAGCCGCCGCTGTACAAGGCAAGCAAGGGGCGGTCCGAAGTGTATCTGAAGGACGATGCCGCGCTGGACCAATATCTGGTCGATGCGGGCGTCGGCGGCACCGTGCTCGACACGTCCGGGGTGCAACGCACTGGCGAGGAGCTGCGCGAGCTGGTCGAACATGCCCGCCGGATGCGCACGCTCGTGCGCTACGTCCCGCGCCGCTACGATCCGATGATCATCGAGGCGCTGGCGCTGGGCAAGGGGCTCGATCCCAACGCATCGCGTGAGCAGCGGGCAGACAGCCTCACCTCGGTGGTCACCCGCCTGGATGCGGCGGATGCGGACGCACGCTGGTCTGCGCGCGTGACGGACGATGGCGGCTATCATTTCGAGCGCGCATGGCGCGGCGTAACCGACCATCATGTCGTCGAGGCAGCGTTCCTCGTCTCCGCCGAAGCGCGCAAGCTCCACGCGCTCGCGATCGAACATGCCGACAAGTATCTCGTGCCCTCAAAGCTGATCTCGTCCAGGGCCAGCGCCGCGGCAGAGGCCGCCGAGGCGGAAGCGGCATCCGATGGCGAGGAAGCGGCCGCTCCTGTAACCGCCGCCAAGGGGGAGGCGCTGGTTTCCCGCCCCAGCCAGCTGCTCGACGCGATCCTCGCCTTTGGTCGCAAGGGCCTGTCGATCCAGCGCTACAAGGGGCTGGGCGAGATGAATGCCGAACAGCTTTGGGAAACCACGCTGGACCCGTCGAACCGGTCGATGCTGGTGGTCCAGGTCGATCAGGCCGATGTGGCGGATGAGATCTTCACCCGACTGATGGGCGACGTGGTCGAACCGCGCCGCGAGTTCATTCAGGAAAATGCGCTCAGCGTCGCCAATCTCGACGTTTGATCGCAGAATCCAAACAGCGCGGCGCTGGACGGATTGCCGTCCGGCGCCGTCTCTGTTTCACAGCCGGTCCGAACGAGGGGCCGGGACATGCGGGGATTCATTGCTGGCAGTTTGCTGATCGCCGCCGCGCCCGTCGCGGCGCAGGATGCTGCGCCTGCCGCCCCTGCCCCCGCGTCCAGCGTGCTCGCGAGCGGCATGGCCAGTTTCTATGGCGACGCCCATGCCGGCAACCGCACTGCCAGCGGTGAACGCTTCAACCCCGATGGTATGACCGCCGCACATCGCAGCCTGCCCTTCGGCACGAGGCTGCGCGTGACCGATCCGTCGACCGGGCGCAGCGTGATCGTCCGCGTCAACGATCGCGGACCGTTCCACAAGAGCCGCATTCTCGACCTGTCCGAAGCCGCCGCGCGCGAGCTGGGCATCGTCCGCAGGGGCCGCGCAGTGGTCGAGATTGCGCTGGCGGACACGGTGGAAACTACCACCGCCGAGTAATTCCCGTTTCGGGTACGTAAG
The DNA here is from genome assembly GCF_020177055.1 of Sphingomonas sp. R647. Classification (GTDB taxonomy): domain Bacteria; phylum Pseudomonadota; class Alphaproteobacteria; order Sphingomonadales; family Sphingomonadaceae; genus Sphingomonas. Next base: position 583,650 of record NZ_JAIQXT010000002.1, on the reverse strand, counting down.
GTCCATGCTATCGTCGCACCGGGAGGTCCGATGCCATGTCCCTGTTGCTGCTTGCCCTCGCATTCCAGTCCGGTGCCGACGATGCCGCGATCCGCACCTATCGCGAAAAGACGCGCGCTTCGATTCCCTGCCAGAAAACCGACGATCCCGATGAGGTGACGATCTGCGCGATGCGGGAAGCGGACAAAAAGTACCGCGTCCCGTTCGTCACCCCTCGCGCGGTCGACAACCGGCCGGCCGAGACGGCACGGGTGCTGGAGGACACGATGTTCCAGTGCGGCGTATCGGGCCCGTTCCTCACGCAGTGCGGCGGGATGGTCGGCGTGACGGCCAGTGTCGGCTTCGACGGCAAGGTCGTCCGCAAGCGCGAACCGGCGCCCTAGCCAGTAATCCTCCCCCGCAAGGGGGAGGTGGCGCCGCAGGCGACGGAGGGGAAGGACCGCTGTGTGCTATCGCCTCAATCCGTCGTGCTTCCTCCCCCTCCGTCAGCTACGCTGACACCTCCCCCTGGCGGGGGAGGATAGGTCAGGAAATCGCTTCTCACTCGCCGAGAATATGCATCCACATCGGCTCGCCCGCGAGGCTTTGTGACCCGCGCAGCTTCTCGAGCGCCTGCGCGACACAGCGTTCCGGCCCCTCATGCGTCACGATCGCCAGCAGCACGCTGCCATCCGCCATCGCACCGCGCTGGATGAGCGATTCGATCGACACGCCCGCATCGCGCATCGCTGCCGCGATCTCCGCCAGCACACCGACCTTGTCGGGCACGGTAAAGCGCAAATAGGCGCGCCCGCGCCGCTCGCCGCTCGGTGCCGCAGGTTCCTTGGCCAGGCTGGCGGCTGGCATTGCGTAGGGCGGGCCGAATTCGGTCCGCGCGATGTCGATCAGGTCGGCGACGACCGCGCTTGCGGTCGGACCGTCGCCTGCACCTGCGCCCTGGAACAACAGGCGACCGACAAAATTGCCTTCGGCTACTACCGCGTTGGTCGCGCCGGTGACGTGCGCCAGCGGATGCGCGAGCGGGACGAGATGCGGGTGGACGCGCTGAAACAGTCCGTCGCCGTTCAGATCGGCAATGCCGAGCAGGCGGATGCGGTAGCCCAGCGCCGCAGCTTCGGCGATATCGGCGGCGAGCAGGTTACGAATGCCGCCGATCGCCACATCGCCAAACGCCGGCTGGGTGCCAAAGGCGAGGCTGGCGAGGATCGAGAGCTTGTGCGCGGCGTCGACGCCGTCGATGTCGAAGCTGGGATCGGCTTCGGCAAAGCCCTTGGCCTGCGCCTCGGCCAGCACTTCGGCGAAGTCGCGGCCCTCGGCCTCCATCTTGGACAGGATGAAATTACAGGTGCCGTTGAGGATGCCGTAGACGCGGTCGATCACGTTCGCCGCCGCACCCTCGCGCAGCCCCTTGATGACAGGCACGCCGCCCGCGACCGCCGCCTCGAATTTCATCGGCGTGTCGGCCTGTTCGGCGACATGCGCGAGTTCCAGACCATGATGTGCGATCATTGCCTTGTTGGCGGTGACGAGCCCCTTGCCCGCCGCCAGCGTCGCGCGCGCCAGCGCCAGCGCCGGGCCGTCCGATCCACCGATCAGTTCGACCACGACGTCCGCGCGAGGATGCTGCGCCAGATCGCGCATGTCATCGACCCAGTCGAAGCGGGTGATATCGACGCCGCGATCCTTGGTCCGGTCGCGCGCAGAGACAGCGACGATCTCGATCGGCCGCCCCGCGCGCCGCGCGATCAAATCGGCATTGGCGTCGATCAGACGAATGACGCCCGCGCCAACGGTTCCAAGTCCGGCAAGGGCGACGCGCAACGGTTCGGTCATTGACTACTCCAGTTCAGGAGCAGCGCGTTACCGGATCATCGAGGGCTTGGAAACACAACCTTAGTTTGACCCGGATGTACCCCGGCTGTTCAACACTGCGCGATAAATGGCCGTATCCTGTTCCTTGACGAGATAGGTCTTAGCCCGTGAAAATGCTGAACGCGAAATGCAGCCCTCAATCGCTTGTTTTAGCGCTGCCGGCTTGGCGGGAACCGCGCGCTCTGCGAGGGCCTGATCGATGAACGCACTCGCTGCGGCTGGCTGCTGCCGAACCACGCACTGACCGAACTGGTCCGCGGTCTTCTCCGCCCGACGCTGTTCCCAGGTCGCTGCCTGCGGTTCCATATATTGTCCGGGGTGCGGCATGATCGCATCGGCGCTTTGTGCGAAGGCCAGAGGCGCGGCGGCCACGGTCAGAGAGATGGCAAGCAACAGACGCATGACTACGCTCCATCATATGAGGTGACGAAGCGTATCACCCAATTCACGGATCGCCAAAAGCGGGCGCGCGCCGCCTATTTCTTCGTCAGCCCGATCTCGGCCAGCCGCTCGGCGAGATAGTCGTGCGCGCTGATCGGCGGCTCGCGCTCGGGGTTCTGCGCGGTCACCGTCTGCGGCAGCGCCTTGATCAGGAAATCGGGCGCGGGGTGGAGGAAGAAGGGCATAGAATAGCGCGAATGGCCGCGCCGCTCGACCGGCGGGTTGACCACACGGTGGGTGGTCGAGGGCAGGACATGGTTGGTCAGCCGCTGCAGCATGTCACCGACATTGACCACCAGCGCACCTTCGGGCGGCTTCACCGACAGCCATTCGCCATCCTTGTCGAGCAGTTCGAGCCCCGCCTCTTCCGCGCCGAGCAACAAAGTGATGAGGTTGATGTCCTCATGCGCGCCGGCGCGCACGTTCGGCGCATCCTCGGTCACCGGCGGATAGTGGAGCAGGCGCAGCACCGAATTGCCGTCGGCGACCGCATGGTCGAACCAGTCAGACGCAAGGCCAAGATGGACGGCGATCGCCGAGAGCAGCTTGTCGCCGGCCGTGTCGAATGCCGCGAACAGCTCGATAAAAGTCTCGCGAAAGCCCTCGGGCTGGTCGGGCCAGATATTGGGCGCCATCAGCTCCGAGAAACGATGGCCCGCCGCCAGCTCGCGTCCGATATGCCAGAACTCCTTGAGGTCGACATGGGTCGCGCCCTTGGCAATCTCGGTCTTGAACGGGGTATAGCCGCGCGCGCCGCCGCCACCCGCGACGAAATAGCCGCGCTTCACATCCTCAGGCAGGTCGAAAAACGCCTTGGTCATCGCCCAGGCGCGATCGACCAGATCCTGCGGGATGCCGTGATCGGCGACCATCGCAAAGCCGAACCGCTCGAACGAGCCACCCAATGCGGCGGCAAATCCCTGCGGGTCGCCGGCCTGATCGGCAAGGCTGACGAGCGGGACCTGGGCGAGAATGGTATCGGGCATTTCAAAGCGACTCCGGGAAACGATTCCGTTTCAGATAGTCGCTTGCGTCACGAACGAACAGAGGCGGGAAATCCCGGATTGAAGGCGCGGGAGGGACGCGGGTGCCGTGCGCCCCTCCCGCTGCGCCGTCCGCCTACGCGTGGACGGCGGGTCGGTGGATTCTTGTCTGTTTCAGCAAAGCTGAAACGGTTGCGGCACCAGCCCGCTCCCCCACCCGGCCACCCATAGAATACCGTGCCGTTGGGTGGCCGGGTGGGGGAGCGGGCTGGCGCCGCGATTCAGCGGAGCTGAATCAAACTTCAGTTTCCGGAGACGGTCAGCGTGCCGCGGCTCTTCGCGTCGCCCGTGCTGTCGATCTTGAGCGTATAGGGGCTGCCCGACTTGGTCTTGCCGGTCAGCTCGTCGCGGTTGCCGGTGACGGTGAAGCCCGCCCCTTCCATCTGCTCACGGAACCAGTCGCGCACGCGGGTCGCCTCGGCCGGCGCGTCGAAGGTGACATTGACGCCGCCCGACTTAGTGCCGTCCTGCCGATCATCGATATTGAGGCTGGCGACCGTCGCGCCGGGATAGAGCTTGACCCCGTCGACTTCGAAATTCTCCGCACCGATGTTGAACTTGGGCAGCTTGATCGAGCCTTCGAACCCGGGGGCCTTGACCGATACCTTGCCGTCCTTGTCCGCTGCGGCGGTGACCGATCCATTATCGCCCTGGATCGAAATGCTGGTCCCATCACCCTCTCCGCCACAGGCGGCGAGCGCGGCGGCGAGCGGAAGCACAAGCCAGATAGGTTTCATCACAAACTCCACGCGTGTTATTTGAGCAATACACTATCGCGCTTTAGCGCACAGGTCAAATCCCGGGGGTGACGCTTTGGTTGCAATGCGGCATGGGCGGCGCATGGACGTGCGTACCCAGACTTCGCAAGCCGCCGCGCCGGAGAACCGGTCGCCCATTCCGATGGGTGAATTCGTGGCACTGATCGCGTCGATCATGGCGCTGACTGCGCTTGGCATCGATTCGATGCTGCCTGCCCTGCCCGCGATCGCCGATCAGTTGGGGGTGAGCGAGCCGAACCACCGCCAATATGTGATCACCGCCTTCATGCTCGGCTTCGCCTTCGCGCAGTTGGTCCACGGCCCGCTTGCCGACCGCTTCGGGCGCAAGCCGGTGATCGGCGTCGCGCTGGCATTTTATGTCGTCACCAACCTGATCGCGGCGAGCGCGAGCAGTTTCGAACTGCTGCTGGTCGCGCGCGCGGCGAGCGGCGCGGCGGTTGCAGCGGGGCGCGTCGTCACCGTCGCGCTGGTGCGCGACTGTTTTCAGGGGCGCGCGATGGCGCGGGTGATGAGCCTGGCCTTCATGACCTTCATGATCGTCCCTGTCGTGGCGCCCGCATGGGGCCAGTTGATGGTGATGATCTTCGGGTCGTGGCGGCTGATCTTTGGCGGGATCGGGATCGTCTCGGCGCTGGTCCTGACCTGGTTCCTGTGGCGGATGCCCGAGACGCTGGACCCCGCATCGGTCAACCGGCTCGACCTGCGCGAGATCTGGCGCGGCTATCGCATCATGTTTCGCGACCGTTGGGCGGTGGGATACACGTTCGCGACGGCCGCCATTTCCGGCTGTTTCTTCGCCTTCATCGGCTCGATCCAGCAGATCGTCTATGACGTGTTCAAGCGCCCCGAACTGCTGACGGTCGTGTTCGCGTCGATCGCCGGGCTGATGGCGGCGAGTGCCTTTGCCAATTCGCGGCTGGTGATGCGGTTCGGGATGCGGTTCCTGTCGCACCTTGCCATCGTCGTGACGACGTTGCTCGCCGCGATCCACCTCGCGATCATCCTGTTCTACGGGGAGACCTTGTGGATCTTCATCGTGTTGCAGGCGCCGATGATGGCCGCGATGGGCCTCGCCAATTCCAATTTCTCGGCAATGGCGATGGAGAATATGGGCGAGATCGCCGGGCGCGCATCGAGCCTTCAGGGCTTTATCGCGACTCTGGGTGCCGCAGTGATGGGCGCGGTGATCGGCCAGTCGTTCGATGGGACGACCGTGCCGCTCTATATCGGCTTTACCACGCTCGGCCTGACCGCGCTGGCGATCGTATTTGTAACCGAGCGCGGCAGATTGTTTCGGCGTAACTGAAGGCGCCTGTCGCGCCGCGACGGAACCAGCCGACCCCGCCCGCCGTTCGCGTCTCCAGTAAGATAGAGGAGATGGCGATGGGTGGTCACCAGGTGCAAGGTCATGGAACCGGCGACGACGGCTATGACGAAGACGGCTATGACGAGAGCCAGCGCGCGGAGATTCTCGAGGCGACGGTCGGCGGCCCGGGCAACGGAACGCTGCTGACCGATCTGACCCCCGACCTGGGCGCGGATGTCGATGCTGATGAGGACGAGGATGAGATCCTGATGGTCGCTGACGAGACCGCCGATGAAGCGATCGGCGATCCCGACGAGGACGACGATGCGATCGAGGACTCGCTTCAGACGGAGTTCGACAATGGCGAGGTCGATGAAGACGATCTCGACGATCCCGAGGCGGCGGCGCTCAATCCGTAGTACGCCAATTTAGCCGGGGCGCAGCGTTTCTGCGCCCCGGGACTCCCCCCCACAATTCAGCTTGCCACGCGCGTTGAATATGCCATGATACATCATCTCGTAACGAGAGGAGGTATCGATGCCCCGTGCACTTGCCTATAGCCGCGCCACCGAAGACGAACCGTTCAGCGCGCTTAACATCACCCCGTTGATCGATGTCATGCTGGTGCTGCTGATCATGTTGATCGTCACCATCCCCAGCGCGACGCACAAGGTTTCGGTGGATTTGCCGCAGGGGGAAACCAAAGCGCTCCCCGCCCTGCCCCATCAGCTCGACATCACCGCCGACGGATCGCTGCTGTGGGACGGCACACGCATTTCCGACGCGCAGCTTCCCGCTTTGCTCAAGGCGCAGGTTGCCGCCGACACGGCGCTGCTGGTCAAGACCGACGAAGCGGCCCGCTATGCGCGGTTCGACGAGATCCTGGCGCAGGTAAAACGGGCCGGCATCAGCAAGCTCGCCTTTGTCGGGCATGAGCGGATGAAGATCGACTAAGACCCCTCGCAGGAGGATCGTGCCGCCGACGCTTCCACGGCCCGCGATCCTCCTCTATCCCGCCCGGATGAAGCGCTTCACCCGCACGATCACCGCCGCGCCCGAAGACATTGACGAGCTGGGCCATGTCAACAACGCGGTCTGGGTCCGCTGGATTCAGGATGTGGCGGTGGCGCATTGGGCCGCCGTCGCCCCGCCCGAGCATCGCGACGCCTATGTCTGGGTCGTGACCCGGCACGAGATCGACTATCGCGGCAATGTCGTGGCGGGCGAGACGGTGACCGCCGAGACCTGGGTCCCGGAGCCGCCCAAGGGCGCGCGCTTCGACCGCCATATGCGCTTCACCGGCGCCGATGGGCGGGTGAAGGTCGAGGCGGTGTCGACCTGGGCGATGATTGACCGCGCCACCGGACGGCTGGTCCGGGTGCGGCCCGAGATCGCCGCACCGTTTATGGGCGATGCCTAGCCCGAATTGCGCAGTGCGGTCGCGATCGCGTTGATCGACAGCAGGATGCCCTGTTCGATTTTGGGATCGGTCTCGCCCGCGCGATGGCGCTTGAGCAGTTCGACCTGCAACAGGTTGAGCGGCTCGATATAGGGCAGCCGCAGCTTGATCGAGGTTTCGAGCGCCGGGTGCTTTTCGAGCAGCCGCGTCTGGCGCGTCACTTCGAGCAACTGGTCGTGCGTCGTCCGCCAGCCGTCACGGATGCCACCGAAGATCCCATCGGCGAGCGCGCGATCCTCGACCAGCGCGGCATAGCGCTCGGCAATGCCCATGTCGGACTTGGCCAGCACCATTTCCATATTCGCCAGCGTCGAGGCGAACAGCGGCCAGCCCGCCGCCATCTCTCGCAGCAAACCGCGATCGGGGAAGGCGGCAAGCGCATGGCCGACGCCGTACCAGCCGGGCAGCATCACCCGCGCCTGCGCCCAGCTGAACACCCACGGGATCGCGCGCAGATCCTCGATCGCGTCGCTCTTCTTGCGGCTGGCCGGGCGGCTGCCGATCTTGAGCCCCGCGATCTCGGCGATCGGGGTCAGCTGGCGGAAAAAGGTCGTAAAGCCGTCGGTGCCATAGACCAGGTCGCGATACGCCTTGAACGCGGTGGTCGAGAGCTGCTCCATTGCGCCTTCGAACCGCGCGGCGTCGGCGTCCGACAGGCGCTGCGGCTCCAGGCTGGCCAGCAACGTTGCCGACGCCATCGCTTCGAGGTTGGTCTGCGCACTTTCGCGGGTGCCGTATTTGGCGGCAATCACCTCGCCCTGTTCGGTGATACGAATGCGGCCCTGCACCGTGCCGGGCGGCTGTGCCTGAATCGCGGCGAAAGATGACCCGCCGCCGCGCCCGACTGCGCCGCCGCGACCATGGAACAGCTGCATGCCGACCCCGGCTTCTTCGAACACCGGGCGCAGCGCGGTCGAACCCTTGCTGAGGCCCCAAGTGGAGGTCAGGTAACCGCCATCCTTGTTCGAATCCGAATAGCCGATCATCACTTCCTGATGCCCGCGCGCGCCGGCGATGGCCGCGACCTCGGGCAGCGCGAACCAGGCGCGCATGATGTCCGGCCCGGCATCGAGATCGCCGATCGTTTCGAACAGCGGCACCGCCATGATGTGCGCAACCGCCGGTTCGCCGGGGATGTACAGGCCGGCTTCCTTGAGCAGGACATGCACTTCGAGCAGGTCCGACACCGACTGCGCCATCGACACGATATATTGGCTGATCGCCGCGCGGCCGTAACGGGCATGAACCTCCGCCGCGGCATTGACGATGGCGAGTTCCGACGCGGTCTCGTCCGAATAGGTCGTATAACGGCTGGTCAACGGGCGCGGGCTGGCAAGTTCGCGTCGCAGCAGCGCGATGCGCGCGTCTTCGTCGAGCGCGGTGTAATCGGCCTCGACCCCGGCAACCTTGAGCAGTTCGGCCACGACGCGCTCATGCACCGCGCTGTTCTGGCGCATGTCGAGCGTGGCGAGGTGGAAGCCGAAGATATCGACGGCGCGGATCAGGCGGCCGAGCGAGCCGCTCGACGCCAGCGTCTCACCACCCTGCGCCGCCAGCCCCTTGGCGATTGCCGACAGGTCGGCGCGGAACGCTGCCGGATCGCCGTAGCGCTCGCCCTTGAGCGCGCCTGGACGTGACGGCGCCTTGCCGGTCAGGTCGCGATAGGTCGCGGCAAGGCGCGCATAAATGCCCGAAATCGCGCGGCGATAGGGCTCGTCGCTGCGGCTCGCGGCATCGTCGCCGCTGGCATCGGCGAGCCCCTGCACACCAGTATCGATCTGCGCATGATGCGCCGAGATCGAGATTTCGGCCCCGAGCGCGTGGACTGCGTCGAGATAGTAAGCGAGCACCGTCTCAGCCGAGCGCGCCATGGTGAGGCGCATCGAATCGGCGGTGACGAACGGGTTGCCGTCGCGGTCGCCGCCGATCCAGTTGCCCGGGCGCAGGAACGCCGGTACGCGGCTGCCCAATGCGCGGTCCCAACGGGCATAGAGCGCGGGCAGCGTCGGCAGGAACACGTCGCGCAGATACGACAGCACGTTTTCGATCTCGTCGGCGACATAGAGCCGCTCGAACCGCAGCACGCGAGTCTGCCACAGCAGTCCGACCTGCCGCACGATCGCCTCATCGACCAGATCGCCGTCCTGCGTTTCGGTGACGCCCTGATCCTTCAGGCGCATCAGTTCGGCGATGCGGTTGCGGTGGTCGAGCATCGACTTGCGCCGCACCTCGGTCGGGTGCGCGGTCAGCACCGGGGCGACCAGAGCATCGGCGAGCAGCTCGGCGATCCGCTCACGCCCGATGCCATGTTCCTTGAGCTTCGCGACGGCATGCTCGATATCCGCGCCCGGTTCGGCGGCAATGCCCTGACGGTCCTCAGCCAGATTGGCGAGCATCGAAAAAAGCATGAAGCTGCGCACGAAATCGAGCGTCTCGTCGAGGCTGAGGCTGTCGAGGCCCGGATCGATCGAGTCCGCCCCGGCAATCCCGCGATGCCGGTCGACCGATGCCGACCGGATATATTCGATACGGCGGAACAGCGCGTCGCCGCCATAGGCGCGGATCACGTCGCCCAGAACGCGACCAAGGAAACGGACATCGGGATTGTTGGTGATCGGAGGTGCGCTAGCCATGCCGCGCGTGCTGCACTGCAAGATGCATCGCGTCAACGAGTCCGTAACGTCAGTTACCATTCCGGCGGTGATGCGAATTTTGCTGGCGATGACAGCGTTGGCGGGCATCGACAAGCCCCGCCCACCCTCCTATCGCCCCCCTCAATCAAGGTAGAAGAGGACAAGCCAGCCCCATGCAGACCGCCAGCCAGGTTCTCGACCGCGTACTCGTCCTCGAAATGGTCCGCGTGACCGAAGCCGCCGCCATCGCCGCATCGACGCTGACCGGGCGCGGCGACGAAAAGGCCGCCGATGCTGCCGCGGTGGAGGCGATGCGCGCTTCGCTCAACGAGCTGTACATGGACGGCACCGTCGTGATCGGTGAGGGCGAGCGCGACGAGGCGCCGATGCTGTATATCGGCGAGAAGGTCGGATCGGCGCCGGGCAAGGGGCCAAAGATCGACATCGCGCTCGATCCGCTGGAGGGCACCACGATCTGCGCCAAGGCCGGCCCGAACAGCCTCGCCGTCCTCGCCATTGCCGAAGAAGGCAATCTGCTCAACGCCCCCGACGTCTATATGGACAAGATCGCGGTCGGTCCGGGCTATCCGCCCAATGTCATCGATCTCGACAAATCGGTGACCGACAATATCTGCGCGATTGCCGCTGCCAAGGGTGTCGAGCCGCGCGAGATCATCGCCTGTGTGCTCGATCGCCCGCGCCATGAAAAGCTGATCGCGGAGCTGCGCTCGCTCGGCTGCGGCGTGGTGCTGATCGGCGATGGCGACGTCGCCGGGGTGATCGCGACGACCGATCCCGACACGACGATCGACGTCTATATGGGTCAGGGCGGCGCGCCGGAGGGTGTGCTGTCGTGCGCGGCGCTGCGTTGCGTTGGCGGCCAGTTCAAGGGCCGGCTGCTGTTCCGCAACGATGACGAGCGTGCCCGCGCCCGCAAATGGGGCATCACCGACCTCGACAAGCAATATGACCTGTCGGAGCTGGCCAAAGGCGACTGCATCTTTGCCGCGACCGGCGTGACCGACGGATCGCTGCTCGCCGGCGTCAAGCGCAAGAAGGGCAAGATGACGACCGAGAGCGTCGTGATGCGCGCCAGCAGCGGCACCGTGCGCTGGGTCAAGGGCGAGCATCGCATCGATTGATGGGCGCGGGCGAGTCCGCCTCACTGATCGACGCCGCGTTGCTGGCGGTGCTGGCCGCCGCCTATCTCTGGTTCATCCGATCCGGCGCGCGCGGGACGGCGGCGCCTGATCGGATCGCGCGCTATCGACGCTGGATGACCTATGCGCCCGCCGCATTTGGGGGAAGCGCGCTACTCGTGCTTCTCGTGGCGGGCGACATCGCCGCACTCGCCACCCTACCCGCCGAATTCGTACCGCTGGTCGATGACGCGCGCCGAATCGCCGGGCTGGGCGACAATGTCGCGCACATCCAGATCGCGGTCCTCGCGGCGGTTCTCGGCAGTGCACTCATCGGCGTGGCGCTCGCCGCGTGGCGAAAGCGGAGCGGGCGCGGCGCGCTGACCCCGCACGCGATGGCAGCGCTGGTGCCGCGCGATCGGACAGAGATCGGCTGGGCCGGGTCGCTCGCCATCATCGCCGCGATCGTCGAGGAACTCTATTTCCGCCTCGCGCTGCCGCTGATCGTCGCGCGGCTGTCGGGTAGCGCGCTTGCCGCGATCGTGATCGCGACACTGATGTTCGCGCGGGCGCATCGCGGCTATGGCTGGCCGGGGATGGCGTTCGGGGTGTTCAGCGGCGCAACGCTTGCGCTGCTCTACCTCGTCACTGGCCAGCTATGGTTCGCGATGCTGGCGCACGCGCTGCTCAACCTCAACGTGCTGGTGCTGAGGCCGATGCTCCTGCCCGTCAGTTCTTCAGACGCCAGCCGCTCTTGAAGATCCAGCCGATCACGGCGAGGCAGACGGCCAGGAACGCGGCGGTGAAGCCCAGGCTCACGCCGATCGCGACGTCGCCCTTGTCGAAAAACGCCCAGCGGAAGCCGCTGACCAGATAGACGACCGGGTTGGCGAGGCTGACCGTGCGCCACGGCTCGGGCAGCATGTTGATCGTGTAGAATGCGCCGCCGAGGAACGTCAGTGGGGTAACGATCAGCGCTGGCACGAACGACAATTGCTCGAAACCCTTGGCCCAGATGCCGATGATGAAGCCGAGCATCGAGAAGGTGACTGCGGTCAGCACCAGCATCGTCAGCATCATGAACGGATGCGCGATCGGCACATCGACGAACGCCATCGCGGTGAACAGGATGATCAGGCCGATCGTGATCGACTTGGTCGCCGCCGCGCCGACATAGCCGATCACCATTTCCCACGCAGTTACCGGCGCGGAGAGGAGTTCGTACACGGTGCCGGTGAACTTCGGGAAGTAGATGCCGATCGACGCGTTCGAGATCGACAGCTGCAACAGGTTCATCATGATCAGGCCGGGTACGATGAAGCTGCCGTACGAAACCCCGTCCAGCTCCTGCATGCGGCTCCCGATCGCGCCGCCGAACACGACGAAGTAGAGCGCGGTGGTGATCACCGGCGTGACCAGGCTCTGCCACAAGGTGCGCAGCGCGCGCGCCATTTCGAAGCGATAGATCGCCCACACGCCGTGATGGTTGAATCCCTTCACGCCGCTTCCTCCCGCTTGGCCGCCACAAGGTCGACGAAGATGTCCTCAAGGCTCGACTTGGACGTGTCGAGATCCTTGAACGCAATATTGAGATCGGCGAGCTTGCGCAGCAGCGACGGGATGCCGGTCCGCTCCGCCTGCGCATCGAACGTGTAGCGCAGCCGCGTCCCCTCGTCGGTCAGCGCCAAATTCCATTCGGCCAAATCGTGAGGAATGGTGTCCATCGGCTCGACCAGCGCGATGTCCATTTCGCGCTTGCCGAGCTTCTTCATCAGCACCGCCTTGTCCTCGACCAGCAACAGTTCGCCCTTGTTGATCACCCCCACCCGGTCGGCCATTTCCTCGGCCTCCTCGATATAATGGGTGGTCAGGATGATCGTCGTGCCGCGTTCGCGCAGGCGGTGGACCAGCTTCCACATGTCGCGGCGCAGTTCGACATCGACGCCCGCGGTCGGCTCGTCGAGGAACAGCACTTCCGGCTCATGCGCCAGCGCCTTGGCGATCAGCACGCGACGCTTCATTCCGCCCGACAGTTCCATGATCTTGGAGTTGCGCTTGTCCCAGAGCGACAGGTCTTTGAGGACCTGTTCGACATGGGCGTCGTCGGCGGGGCGGCCGAACAGGCGGCGGCTGTAGCGGGTGGTCGCCAGCACCGTCTCGAACATGTCGACCGACAATTCCTGCGGCACCAGTCCGATCATCATCCGGGCGGCGCGGGCTTCGGAAATCGCGTCATGCCCGCCGACGGTGATCGTGCCGGATGACGGCGTCACGATGCCACAGATGATGCTGATCAGCGTCGTCTTGCCCGCGCCATTCGGGCCGAGCAGCGCGAAAATCTCGCCCTTGTTGATCTCGAGATCGACTGCGCCGAGCGCCTGATGCCCGGAGGCATAGGTCTTGCTGACGCCGCGGACGGAAAGTATCGGCTGCATGCATGGCCCCCGCATGTGGAGGGCGCCATCTAGGCACGGGACAAAGGCCGAACAAGGCCGGGCGGATTATTTCCCCCGGCGCCGCGCCGCTTCGACCGCCTGTTTCAGGACTTCATAAGGGACCATTCCCGAAATCACCTGATCGCCGACCACCCAGCTTGGCGTGCCGGTGACGCCCAGCTTGCCAGCAGTGTCGAGGTTGCGGGCGACCTCTGCCTCGACGCGTTCGCTGGCGATCGATTGTTGCGCGCGCGCGGTGTCCAGCCCGGCGGATGCGGCGGCGGCGTCGATCGACGCCTGGCTCAACTGGCCGCCCGAATAGAGCGCGGTGTGGAATGGCTTGAACTTGCCCTGCTCGGCGGCGGCGAGCCCCCAGCGCGCGGCGACGCGGCTGCCCTCGCTCAGCACCGGCAATTCGCGATAGACGACGCGGAGCTTAGGGTCCTCCGCCACCAGCCGCGCGACGATCGGCAGGCTGGCGCGGCAATAGCCGCAGGCATAGTCCATCCACACCGATAGCGTGACGTCGCCCGACGGATTGCCCTCCCACGCCCCGGCATAGGCGTCGAAGATCGCGGCGCGGTTGGCGGCGACCGCCTTGCCGCTTTCGCGTTCCTGCAGCCGCTTCATCGCCTCGGGCAGGATTTCGGGGTTTTCGAGGATATAATCGCGCACGACCTGACCGATCGCCTTGTCGTCGCGCGCCGCGCCATCGGGCGTCAGCGCCTGCACCCCGACCACGACCAGCCCGCCGACCACGCCGGACAGCACGAGGGTGCCGGCCAGCGCCAGCGGGCTCTTCGCCAGTTTTTCGATCACTTGCGCTTCCTGTCCTGCATCATCGCCTGGCCCGCCATGACGATATCCTGCGCGCGAATCCAGTCGGGCGTGCCCTGCGTCAGTCCCGCCATCGCCGCCTGCGCGCTGGGAATGGCGCGGCCGAAGTCGCCCATCATGCTCGCCCGTTCGGCGGTGGCGAGCGCGGCGCGCGGGGCGTCGCCCTTGCGCTCATACAGCATGCCGAGCTGATACCAGGCGAACGGGTTTTCCTTGTCGCGAACCACCGCCTGACGCAGCACCTTCTCTGCCTCGTCGAGATGCGTCGCATCCTCGGTCGCGAGCAGCGCGTGGCCAAAGCTGGTGGCAATCAGCGGCTGAAAATTGGTGCGCGTCGTCGCCTCGCGCAACGGAGCCAGCGCATCGCGCGGCTTGCCGGATTCGAGCAGGATCTGCCCCTCGAGCTCCAGGAAATAGGGATTATCCGGCTCGGCACGGACCAGCGCCGCGGCCTCCCCCGCCGCTTCCTTGGGATAGCCGCTGAGATGATAGGCATAGGCGCGGGCGTAGCGCGCAGGGACGGTGACGTCAGTCGCCGGGTAGCGGCGCAGCGTGTCCTTGGGCTCGGCGACATAGCCGCGCAGCTTCGCCTGCACCCGCTTGAACCGCGCCTCGATCTGCGGATCGTTGGGCTTGTTCCACGCCGGATCGGATTGAAGGTCGGCGGTTAGCGTCGCGATACGATCACCCGACATCGGGTGGCTCATCACATAGCTGGTGTCGCTGCCGCGCTTCAGGCCCCAGCGATATTCCTGCTGCTGCAGCTTCTTGAAGAAATCGAGCATGCCGCGCCCGCTGACGCCCGCTCCGGAGAGGAACTTGACCCCGGCAGCGTCGGTCGTCGCCTCCTGCGCGCGGCTGAAGGACAGATAGTTGCCGAGCGCGGCACGCTGGCCCAGCTGCATCAGGCCCATGCCCGCGTCGGCCGAGCCCGCCGCCATCGCCGCCGCGCCGAGCAAGAGGCTGAGGATCGTGATACCGGTCGCGCCTTTCCCCATCCGGTCGCCGAGCGGGACGTGGCCGCCGGTGATATGGCCGAGTTCGTGTGCGATCACGCCCTGCACCTCATTGGCGCTGGTGGCGGCGTCGAGCAGGCCGGAATGAAGATAGACCGTCTGCCCGCCCGCGACGAAGGCGTTGATCGACTGGTCGTTGATCAGGACGATGCGGACATTGGCGGGCGACAGGTTCGCCGCCTTGATGATGTCGCGCGACATGTCAGCGAGCAACGCCTCGCTCTCCGCGTCGCGCAGGATCGATTGGGCATAGGCCGGGCTGGTGACGCACAACAGCAGCAGCGCGAACAGGGATACAAGCCGCTTCATGCCGCCCATCATGGTGGTTTTTCCCCCGCGATCAACAGTCGGCATGACCAAGCGCGATTTGGGTGCGTTGGACCGGGCGCCATGAACCCGCGATGAAAAAAGGGCGGGAGCATCGGCCCCCGCCCCTGTTTTCGCGATCAGGCCCCGAAGGTACGCTGCCACCAGCCGCCGCGCCGTGGCGCGCCGCTATCGGCATTGGCTTCGTCGGTGTCACCATCGGTTGCTTCGGCTTCGGCTGCCACAGGTGCGGCTTCCGCCTCTGCAGGTGCCGCTTCCTCAGCGGGCTCGGCGACGACTGCCTCATCCGCCTTTTTGCGACGGCTGCGCTTGGGCTTGGCCGGAGCTTCCTCCGCAACCGGAGCCTCGACCGCCTCGACCACCACCGGTGTTTCGACCGGAGCGACTTCGGCGGCAGGAGCGTCCTCGCCCTTCTTGCGGCGGCTGCGCTTCGGCTTGGCCGGCGCTTCCTCGGCAACCGGAGCCTCGGCCGGCGCGGCGTCGGCAACCGGCTCGGCGGCGTCCGCTACCGGCTCGGCATCGGCCTTTTTGCGGCGGCTGCGCTTGGGCTTGGCGGGCGCTTCTTCGGCGACCGGCTCTGGCTGCGGCGCATCGGCCTCGACCGAAGCGTCTTCGCCACCCTCGACTGCGCCGTCCTCGACCGCACCGTCCTCGCCAGCGCCATTGCCGCGACGACCGCCACGACGGCCACGGCGACGGCGCTTGCGGCCCTCACCCGAGTCGTCGGCAACCGGTGCGTCGGCGGCTGCCTCGACAGCCTCACCCGCGTCGCTGGCGTCGCCATCCTCGTCCGCACCCTCGGCGTCCGACTCCTGCTCGCCCTCGGCACCCTGCGCGCCTTCGCCGTCCTCGCGACGGCCGCGACGGCCGCGACGGCGACGGCGGCGCTTGCGACCCTCAGCCTCGGTCTCGGTGCGCTCGCTACGGTCGCGACGCTCACGCGGGGCGCGGGCCTCGACCTGCTCTTCCTCTTCTTCTTCCTCTTCCTCGTCGTCGATCTCCTCGACGATGTCCTCTTCGATCTCCTGGATCGCGGCAGCGAATTTCGGTGCGTGCGCGGGCGGCGGGCCGCTCGCCTCGACCGACATGCGCGCGCCTTCGAGTTCACCGTCCGACAGGATTTCGACGCGAACGCCGTAGCGATCCTCGATCTCCGCGATGTCGGCGCGCTTGTTGTTGAGGACGTAGAACGCCGCTTCCTGGCTGCAGCGCAGCGTGATGTGCGACCCACGACCGCGTGCGGCCTCATCCTCGATCAGGCGCAGCGCGGACAGGCCCGCCGACGATGCGGTGCGGACGAGACCCGTTCCCTCGCAATGCGGGCACTGACGCGTCGAAGCCTCGAGCACGCCGGTGCGCAGCCGCTGGCGGCTCATTTCCATGAGGCCGAACGCGCTGATCCGGCCGACCTGGATGCGGGCGCGATCGTTCTTCAGCGCCTCCTTCATCGCCTTCTCGACCTTCCGGACGTTGGACGAATGGTCCATGTCGATAAAGTCGATGACGACGAGGCCGGCCATGTCGCGCAGCCGCAGCTGACGCGCGATTTCCTGTGCCGCTTCCAGGTTGGTGGCGGTCGCGGTCTGCTCGATCGAATGCTCGCGGGTCGAGCGGCCCGAGTTGATGTCGATCGACACCAGCGCCTCGGTCGGGTTGATCACGAGATAGCCGCCGGATTTGAGCTGTACCACCGGGTGGTACATCGCCGACAATTGCTCTTCGACCCCGGCGCGCTGGAATAGCGGCACGGCGTCGCTGTAATGCTTCACCTTCTTGGCGTGGCTCGGCATCAGGAGCTTCATGAAGTCCTTGGCCTGACGATAGCCGTCATCGCCCTCGACGATCACCTCGTCGATATCCTTGTTGTAGATATCGCGGATCGCGCGCTTCATCAGGTCGCTGTCGCCATAGACCAAGGCGGGCGCGGAGGATTGCAGCGTGTTTTCGCGAATCTCGTCCCACAGCCGGGCGAGATAGTCGAAGTCGCGCTTGATCTCGGTCTTGGTGCGCTGAAGCCCCGCAGTGCGGACGATGCAGCCCATCGACGCCGGGAGCTTGAGGTCCGACATGATCGTCTTGAGGCGCTTGCGGTCGGCGGCCGAGCTGATCTTGCGGCTGATCCCGCCGCCATGCGCGGTGTTGGGCATCAGCACGCAGTAACGACCAGCGAGCGACAGATAGGTGGTCAGCGCCGCACCCTTGTTGCCACGCTCTTCCTTCACGACCTGAACCAGCAGCACCTGACGGCGGCGGATCACGTCCTGAATCTTGTAGCGACGGCGCAGATTCATGCGGCGCTGACGCAGCGCCTCGACCTGATCGTCACTGCCCTTGCGACCGCGACGGCGGCGACCGCCCTTCTCGCCCTCACCTTCACCTTCGGACTCGCCGGTTTCGGCGCCGTCCTCATCCTCGTCGGATGGGCGTTCGAGAACCTCGAGGTCGCCATCCTCGTCGTCATGGTCGTCGCTGTCGTCAGCCTCACGCAGTGCTGCTTCTTCGGCGGCATGCTCGGCCTCTTCGCGCAGCAGCGCGTCGCGGTCTTCCTTCGGGATCTGATAGTAATCGGGGTGAATTTCGCTGAACGCGAGGAAGCCGTGGCGATTGCCGCCATATTCGACGAACGCCGCCTGAAGCGACGGTTCGACGCGGGTTACCTTGGCGAGATAGATATTTCCTTTGAGCTGCTTGCGCTCGGCACTCTCGAAATCAAACTCCTCGATTCGATTTCCTTTGACGACCGCCACGCGGGTCTCTTCCCGGTGGCGTGCGTCGATCAGCATACGCATGGTCATTATATGGTCTCCGGGCGCGCCAGGCGGGTGTCAGCCGCGGCGCGCGAACAAGATTGCGCCCCGTCAAAATGGGGGCGCAGGGGTTTGGTGATGCCTCTGCTGCATTGGCACGGCCGGACCCGTGGGTGCCCGCCTCCGCCGCCTCGCGCGCGACCGCCTGAGCGGTGCGATGCGGGATGGACGGAAATTGCCTCATGCAGCGTCAACCTGAAATTACCGGGCCAAATGGGGCCGGCGATGGATACCGAATGACCCAGAGTTGGGCTCGGTCGGCACGATGCCTAGCATCGGTGTGGCCGCGCGGCAACATTTCGCGTGCGTACCGCAAATGCGGCCCGCGCCCCGGCAACGCATTGCCGGTTGCCGGCAAATAAATGCCGAATCCCAAATTAACCGCATGGCTTCACCGTGCCGGAAGGTGCCGGTGATTATTCCGGTCGCGTCAGGGAGACTTTATTTTGTGAGTACACGTGCATGCTTTTGGGCTGGACCCCCCCCAGCCCGGCGCGGCATATCGCCCGGGTGTCTTTTTTCCTTGCCCTCCTCGCCGGCTTTTTAAACGGCGCGCCGAGTTGGGCCGGGACCATACGTGCCATCGACGTGCAGTCGAACCGGATCGTGATCCAGTTCGACGAACGGGTCGCCGGCGCCAGTAGCTTCGTCCTTGCGGGTCCGAACCGGATCGCGCTGGACCTGATGGGTGCGCGCCCCGGTGCGGCACCCGACCTTAATCGTGGCCCCGTCGCTTCAGTGCGGCAGGCCGCGCAGGGTGATGGCGCGCGCGTCGTGTTCGATCTGGCGCGTCCGGCGATCGTCACCGACGGCAAGTTCGGCGCTGACGGATCGACGCTGACGCTGGAGCTGCGCACGGTTGACGAAGCGCGCTTCGCCCGCGCCGCAGCGGAAGGGCGGCTGAGCTTTCTTCCGCCGTTCAGCTTCGTGCGTGCATCCAGCCGGCACAGCTATAGCGTGTCGGTGCCGGTGCCGCCCAAGCCGATGCCGTTTGCGATGCCGCGCATCTATGGTGCGGACGATGATCGCCCGCTGGTGGTGATCGATCCCGGCCATGGCGGTCACGACCCCGGCGCGATCTCCGCTGACGGCATTCAGGAAAAAGAACTGGCGCTCAAGATCGCCAAGGCGATCCGCGACGAACTGGTTTCATCGGGCCGGGTGCGGGTCGCGCTGACCCGTGAGGACGACCGCTATCTGCTGCACCGCGACCGGTTTGAGATCGCGCGGACATTGGGCGCGGCGCTGTTCATCTCGGTCCATTGCGATGCTGCGCTGCACGCCGGGGCGAGTGGCGCGACCGTCTATACCCTGTCCGAAGTCGCATCCGACAAGGAAGCGGCACGGCTGGCGGCGCGCGAGAACAAGTCGGATGTGATTGCCGGGATCGATCTGGCCGGGCAGAATCGCGATGTGTCGTCGATCCTGATCGACCTGACCCAGCGCGAGACGATGAACGCGTCGGCGGCGTTCGCCCGGCTGCTCGGCCGTGAGGCGCAGGGCCTGATCCCGGTCAAGGACAACCCGCATCGCATGGCGTCGCTGCTGGTGCTGAAGGCGCCCGACATGCCATCGATCCTGTTCGAGGCGGGCTATATCTCCAATGCCGGCGACGTCGCGCTGCTCAACACCGGCGAGGGCCGCAAGCGCGTGGCGCGGAGCGTCGAGCGTGCGGTCGCGATCCACTTCGCCACGCGAATGGCGGCGCGGTAGCGATAATCCTCCCCCGCAAGGGGGAGGATAGATTTACGGACCTCGCCGCCCCCTCACCCCGTCGCATCCCCCGCTGGCAAGGCGGCGATATCCTGCTAAACCCCGCGCGCAATGGCGGACCAGACCCAACCCAATTTCGTGCTCAAGTTCACGCGTGAGGACGCAGGCGATCGCTTCGCGCGGATCCGCCGCAAATGGTGGTTCAAGGTGCTGGCGTGGCTCGCGCTGCTCGCAGGCCTTGGCACGATCGCGCTGTGGGCGCTGTTCCTGCGTGACCTGCCGTCGGTCGACAAGCTGCGCAGCTATGAGCCGCCGCTGCCGACCAATATCCGTGCCGGCGACGGGACGCCGCTGCGCAGCTATGCCCGCGACCGCCGCGTCGAATTGTCGTTCGAGGAATATCCCAAGCTGATGGTCGGCGCGTTCCTCTCCGCCGAGGACAAGACCTTTTTCCAGCATAGCGGTGTCGATTATCCGGGGCTGGTGCGCGCGGCGTGGCAGGGGCTGACCAGCGGCGAAACGCCGCGCGGGACATCGACGATCACGCAACAGGTGGCAAAGAACCTGTTGCTGACCAACGAGGTCAGCTATGTCCGCAAGGCGCGCGAGGCGATCCTGGCGTTCCGCATCGAGAACTCGCTGTCCAAGGAACAGATCCTCGAACTCTACCTTAATCAGATCGCGCTTGGTCGCAACGCGTTCGGAGTCGAGGCGGCGGCCAATGCCTATTTCGACAAGAGCGTCGGCGAGCTGACTATC
Organism: Sphingomonas sp. R647; assembly: GCF_020177055.1. Lineage (GTDB taxonomy): Bacteria > Pseudomonadota > Alphaproteobacteria > Sphingomonadales > Sphingomonadaceae > Sphingomonas. The sequence goes on along the minus strand of NZ_JAIQXT010000002.1, from coordinate 563,084 downwards.
CCGCAATTCGCCTATCTCGCGATCCTGCCCAAGGGTCCGAGCAACTATATGCCCGAGCGGCACGAGGCGCGCGCGATCGAGCGGCGCAACTGGGTGCTCGGGCAGATGCTCGAAAACGGCTATATCGACGCCGCGCAGCATAGCGCCGCCATCGCCGCACCGCTGGGCGCGGTCCCGCGCAAGACGCCCAAGTCGGACCCGCTCGGCGGCTATTTCATCGAGGAAGTGCGCCGTCAGCTGATCGACAAGTTCGGCGAGAATGAAGAAGCGGGGCCGTATAGCGTCTATGCTGGCGGGCTGTGGGTCCGCACCTCGTTCGACCCCGAGCTGCAAAAGGCGGCGCAGAAAGCACTGCGCGACGGCCTGATCCGCTATGATCGCGGGCGCGGCTGGGCCGGGCCGATGCGCGAAAAGCCGTTCGAGGGCGATGGCTGGCGCAGTGCCCTGCTCAACGAGAATATCGACCTCGATTACGAGGACTGGCGCGCGGCGATCGTCATTTCCAAGAGCGCGGGCAGCGCCGAGATCGGGTTCAGCAACGGCACGACCGGCGTGTTGCCGCGCGGCGCGGCGCAGACGCCGGTGCGCGGCAAGGGCGGCACCGCCTTCGCCGCGCTGAAGCCCGGCGACGTGATCGCGGTCGCGCCCGAGGGCGGCGTGTTCGCCCTGCGCTCGATCCCCAAGATTTCGGGCGGCATGGTGGTCGAAGACCCGCGATCGGGCCGCATCCTGGCGATGCAGGGCGGATTCGACGCGACGGTTCAGGCATTCAATCGCGCGACCCAGGCGCAGCGTCAGCCCGGTTCGACGATCAAGCCGATCGTCTATGCCGCCGCGCTCGAAAACGGGATGACCCCGGCCTCGATCATCGTCGATGGACCGTTCTGCGTGTGGCAGGGCGCGGCGCTGGGCGAGAAGTGCTTCCGCAACTTCGGTAATACCCGCGGGGCGGGACCGCGCACGATGCGCTGGGGCATCGAACAGTCGCGCAACCTGATGACCGTGCAGGCGGCGAACCAGACCGGCATGGACAAGGTCGTCGACCTGATGCAGCGCATGGGCGTCAGCCAGCAGAAATATCCGCCCTATCTGTCCTACGCGCTCGGCGCGGGCGAGACGACGGTGATGCGGATGGTCAACGCCTATTCGATTTTGGTCAATCACGGCCGCGCGCTCAATCCGACGCTGATCGACTTCGTCCAGAACCGCCATGGCAAGGTGGTGTGGCCGGAGAACTGGCGCCCGTGCGACCGCTGCAACATGCCCAATTGGGATGGCAAGCCGATGCCGCGCCCGGTCAACCGCGCGCGTCAGGTGCTCGATGCGATGAGCGCGTATCAGATGGTCCACATCACCGAAGGCGTGATCCAGCGTGGCACCGCCACGGTGCTGCGCGACCTGAACCGTCCGATCATGGGCAAGACCGGCACGTCGTCCGGCCCGCGCGACGTGTGGTTCATCGGCGGCACGCCGCAGATGATCGCCGGCATGTATATGGGCTATGACACGCCGGTGAATCTGGGCGGCTATGCCCAGGGCGGCACGATCGCCGCGCCGATCTTCAAGGCGTTTGCGCAAAAGGCGCTGGAGAAGGAGGATGTCCTGCCGTTCACCGCCCCTGCCGGCGTCCGCATGGTCCGCATCGACCGCACCACCGGCAAGCGCGTGTTCGGCCCCTGGCCGGGCACCGACCCCAAGGGCGCGGTGATCTGGGAAGCGTTCAAGCCCGAAAGCGAACCACGCCGCCGCAGCCGCCGCGACGAGGAAGCGCCCAAGGCCGAGGTGAAGAAGAAAGCCGTGCAGCGCGAGCAGCGCGATAGCGACTTCTTGCAACGCGAGGGTGGAATCTACTAGGCCCGCGCATCGTCGCCCCGGCGCAGGCCGGGGCCGCGCGCGTGTTGGGCGGCCCCGGCCTGCGCCGGGGCGACGGACGTATTTGAAAGGTTACTTCATCATGCGCGCCGAAGCGCAGGCATATGCCGACAAGATCAACGCCGCGCTCGCACTGCTGCGCCGCTTCATCGACTGGGACAAGGCGCTGCGCAGGCTCGACGAGCTGAATGCGCGCGTCGAGGATCCGACCCTGTGGGACAAGCCCCGCGAGGCGCAGGAGGTGATGCGCGAGCGCCGCCGTCTGGACGAATCGATCACCGCAACCCGCGCGATCGAGCGCGAACTGGCCGAAACCGCCGAGCTGATCGAGATGGCCGAGGCCGAGGGCGACGAGGAAATGGCGGTCGAAGGCACGCAGGGCCTCGCCGCGCTCGCCGAACGTGCCGAGCAGGACAAGGTCAAGGCGCTGCTGTCGGGCGAAGCCGACGCCAACGACACCTATCTCGAAGTGCATTCGGGCGCAGGCGGCACCGAGAGCCAGGACTGGGCCGAAATGCTGCAGCGGATGTATTCGCGCTGGGCGGAGCGCCATGGGTTCAAGGTCGAGCTGGTCGACTATCACGCCGGCGAACAGGCGGGCATCAAGTCGGCGACGTTGCTGATCAAGGGCGAGAACGCCTATGGCTATGCCAAGACCGAGAGCGGCGTGCATCGCCTCGTCCGCATTTCGCCCTATGACAGCTCGGCGCGGCGGCACACCAGCTTCTCGTCGGTATGGGTCTATCCGGTGATCGACGATTCGATCGAGATCGAGATCAACGAAAGCGACCTGAAGATCGACACCTATCGCGCGTCGGGCGCAGGCGGGCAGCACGTCAATACCACCGATTCGGCGGTGCGCATCACCCACGTTCCATCGGGCATCATCGTCGCCAGCCAGCAGGACCGGTCGCAGCACAAGAACCGCGCGACCGCGATGGGGATGCTGAAGGCGCGCATGTACGAGGCTGAACTCGCCAAGCGCGAGGAGGCCGCGCTCGGCACCTATTCGGCAAAGACCGAAATCGGCTGGGGCCACCAGATCCGCAGCTACGTCCTACAGCCCTATCAGCTGGTGAAGGACCTGCGCACGGGGGTGACGTCCACCGCGCCGTCGGATGTACTCGACGGGGCTCTCGACCCGTTCATGGCAGCTGCGCTATCACAGCGCGTGACCGGCGAAACGGTCGAGGTGGAGGACGTCGATTGAGACTGGCCGGCGCTGCGTTGTTCCTGACCCCGGCGCTGCTGATCGCCGGGTGTGACGAGACGCGCCCGCGCCCCGAGCCGGAGCCGAGCGAAGAGCTGGCCTTTCCCGCCGCCGACCGTCCGGTCGCGCCGATCGTGTCGTCGCGCTGGTCCACCGAAGAGGCGCGCGACCGGCTGAACGAAGCCGATACGGTGATGAACCTCGCCGAAATCCGCCCCGGCACCACCGTTGCCGATATCGGCGCGGGCGAGGGTTACTACACCGTGCGCCTCGCCGCGCGGGTCGGTGCCAAGGGCCGGGTGCTGGCGCAGGACATCGTTCCGGAGGTCCGCGACGCGCTGGCGCAGCGTGTGGCGCGCGACCGGCTCGACAATGTCAGCGTGCGGCTGGGCGAGCCGGAGGATCCGAAGCTGCCCGACAACAGCTTCGACCGCGTGTTCATGGTGCACATGTATCACGAGATCGAATCGCCCTATGAATTTCTGTGGCGGATGCGTCCGTCGCTGCGCCGCGACGGGCTGGTGGTGGTGGTCGATGCGGATCGCGCGACCGAGAATCACGGCACGCCCCGCGCGCTGCTGAAATGCGAGTTCGCTGCGGTAGGCTACACTCAGGTCGCGATTCGCGACATGCCCTCGGCTGGCGGCTATCTGGCGATGTTCAAGGCGCAGGGGCCGCGCCCCGAACCGTCTGCAATCCGCGCCTGCCCCAACCGCCCGAGCGGCAAGGCGAGCGGCAAGCCGATGGGCGATGAATAGGGGCTTTTTGTTTGCGGCACCGGCCCGCTCCTCCACCCGGCCACCCAACGACAGTGTATTCTATGGGTGGCCGGGTGGGGGAGCGGGCCGGTGCCGCGTTCAGCGCAGCTGAACCAAATTCAAAGCAAACCGGCGGCGCGGAAGCTCCACGTCGCACCGTCGCGCCCCACCACGACATGATCGATCAGCCGCGTATCCACCGCCGCGAGCGCGCGGGCGAGGCGCGCGGTGACGTCGCGGTCGGCGCGGCTGGGCCAGGCCTCGCCCATCGGGTGATTGTGCGCCATCACCACCCGCACCGCGTCGAGCAGCACCGCGTCGGCGACGATTCGGCGTAGCGGCAGATCGACGGAGATGGTGCAGGGCGACAGGATCCGCCGCGTACCAAGCAATGTCCCGCGCGAATCGCAAAAGGCGAAGGTAGCGACCTCGCGCCGCTCGTCGGCGATGTCTGCGGCAAGTCGGCTGGCCAGCGCGTCGGGGGGGTATTCCGGGGAGATAACGGACGACGCGCCAGCCATGGGCAGAGCGTCGCGCGCCGCCGCTGCCGGGTCGAGCGCAACTCGGTCCGGCATGGTGAGACTTAACACCAAAATGGTGCGACCGCGCTTGGCGGCTCCGGGACGCTCGGCTAGGCTCGCCGCATGCGGCAATATCTCGACCTGATGGAACGCGCGCTGCGCGATGGCGCGGTGCAGAACGACCGGACCGGTGTCGGCACGCGCAGCGTGTTCGGCCACCAGATGCGCTTCGACCTCAGCGAGGGCTTCCCGCTGCTGACGACCAAGAAGCTGCATATCCGGTCGATCTTCATCGAATTGCTGTGGTTCCTGCGCGGCGACACCAATGTGAAGTGGCTGCAGGATCGCCGGGTCAGCATCTGGAACGAATGGGCGAATGAGGCGGGCGATCTCGGCCCGGTCTATGGCAAGCAATGGCGCGACTGGGAGGCGCCGGATGGCCGCCATATCGACCAGATCAAGGAGCTGATCGAGACGCTCAAGACTAGCCCCGCGTCGCGCCGAATGATCGTGTCGGCGTGGAATCCGGGCGAGCTGCACGCGATGGCGCTCGCCCCGTGCCACTGCCTGTTCCAGTGCCATGTCGCGAACGGCAAGCTGTCGCTTCAGCTGTATCAGCGCAGCGCCGACATCTTCCTGGGCGTCCCGTTCAACATCGCGAGCTATGCGCTGCTGACCCATATGCTGGCGCAGCAATGCGATCTGGAGGTCGGCGAGTTCATCTGGACCGGGGGCGACTGCCACCTTTACTCCAACCATGTCGAACAGGCCGAATTGCAGCTGGCGCGCGCACCCGGCCCGCTGCCCCGGCTCGAAATCCTGCGCAAGCCGCCGTCGATCGACGCCTATGAGTTCGAGGATTTCGCGCTGCACGACTATGTCGCACAGCCGCACATCAAGGCTGAGGTGGCGATCTGATTACCTTCCACCTCGCGCGTGCGGATAACGGCGTCATCGGGGTCGATGGCGACCTGCCCTGGCGGCTGCCTGCCGATTTGAAGCGCTTCAAGGCGCAGACCATGGGCAAGCCGATGGTGATGGGGCGCAAGACGTTCGAGAGCTTTCCCAGCCCCCTGCCCGGCCGCCGCCATATCGTGCTGACCCGCGATCCTGCGTGGCGCGCGGAGGGGGCGGAAGTGGTCCATTCGGTCGATGAGGCGCTAGCTTTGGCAGGCGAAGGCGATGTCGCGATCATCGGCGGGGCGGAGATTTTCGCGCTGTTTCTGCCGCTGGCGGAGCGGATCGAGCTGACCGAGGTGCATGTGTCGCCGGAGGGCGATGCGGTGGTGCCCGCGCTCGGCGCAGAGTGGCGTGAGGTCGCGCGCGAGGATCATGCTGCCGAGGGCGAGCGCCCGGCGTACAGCTTCGTCACGCTGGAACGGCTTCCCTGATTGTCACCCCGGCCTTGTGCCGAGGTCCACGGTGCCGCAAAACCCTAAGCGATCGGATGCGCGGCACAGTGGATGCCGAAACAGGCCCGGCATGACGAACTGGGGGAGAGTCTCGTGAAAAAATGGCTGTGGGGCGCACTCGCCCTGATCGCGGTGGCGGGCACCGCATTCCTGATCCTCGCCCCCGGCATGATCGAGCGCGGCATGAACAAGGTCGCTGCGACCAAGCTCCCCACCGTCACCGATTCGACCCGCAAGCTCCACGCTACGCTCCAGATCGCGGACCTGCACGAGGACACATTGCTGTGGAAACGCGACCTGCTCGACCGGGCGGATCGCGGCCATGTCGACCTGCCCCGGCTGATCGAGGGAAATGTCGCGCTGCAGGTCTTCTCGTCGGTCACCAAGACACCGAAGGGGCAGAATTACGACGCCAACAGCGCCGAGACCGACAATATCACGATGCTGGCGGTGGCGCAGCTGCAGCCGCCGCGCACCTGGAGCTCGCTGCTCGAACGGTCGCTCTATCACGCGCAGAAGCTGGAGCGCGCCGCTGAGCGGTCGGACGGGCGGCTGCACGTCATCCGGTCGCCTGGCGAACTCGACGCGCTGGTCGCGGCGCGTGCGGCGGGGCAGAAGGCGGTCGGCGGGCTGCTGTCGATCGAGGGGCTGCAGAATATGGAGGGCAAGCTCGAGAATCTGGACCGGCTGCACGCGGCGGGGTTCCGCATGGCGGGGCTGGTGCATTTCTTCGATAATGAGATCGCCGGGTCGATGCATGGCGAGAAAAAGGGCGGGCTGACCCCGCTCGGCCGCCAGACGATCGCGCGGATGGAACAGCTCGGCATGGTCGTCGACATCGCCCATTCGAGCCACGCGACCGTCGCCGAGGTGCTGAAGATCGCCAAGCGTCCGGTCGTATCCAGCCATGGCGGGGTGCAGGCGGTGTGCAAGGTCAACCGCAACCTGTCCGACGCCGAGATTCGCGGCGTGGCGAAGACCGGCGGGGTGGTCGGCATCGGCTATTGGGACGCGGCGATCTGTGGCACCGAACCGGAAAAGGTCGCCGCAGCGATCGCGCATGTCCGCGATCTGGTCGGGATCGACCATGTCGGGCTGGGGTCGGATTTCGACGGTGCGACCACGACCGGGTTTGATACGGCGCAGCTGGTTTATGTGACGCAGGCGCTGGTCGATCGCGGCTTTACGCCCGAGGAGATCGGCAAGGTGATGGGCGGCAATGTGCTGCGGGTGATCCGCGCGGGGATCGCGCCGGGGAAATAACCTCAATCCTCCCCCGCCAGGGGGAGGTGGCGCCGAAGGCGACGGAGGGGGCGGACGGCTGCGCCCTCTCGACCGTCGTGCTTCCTCCCCCTCCGTCAGCTTCGCTGCCACCTCCCCCTGGCGGGGGAGGATTTGAAGGTGGCGCGTTCGCCTCGAGCCCCCTCCACCAGCTTCGCTGGTCCCCCTCCCCGTTCCGGGGAGGATTTGATTCCTTGCGTGCTGACCTTATAGCCCCCGCGCATGGAGCGGCTGGACGGAGCGGCTGCGGTCCCCGGGCATTTGCGCGGCGGGATCGTTGCGCTGGGGAATTTCGATGGCTTTCACCGCGGCCACCAGGCGGTGGTGGGCCGCGCCGTGGCGCGCGCGCGCGATGAAGGGCGTCCGGTCATCGTCGCGACGTTCGACCCGCATCCGGTGCGCCATTTCCGGCCCGATACCCCGCCCTTTCGCCTGACCACGCTCGACCAGCGTCAAGCGCTGTTCGCCGCGGCAGGCGCGGACGCGATGCTGGTGTTCCAGTTCGACGGCACGCTCGCGTCGCTGTCGGCGCGCGAATTTGCGCAGCAGCGGTTGTGCGACCTGATCGGCGCGGGTGGCGTCGTCACCGGCGCGGACTTCACCTTTGGCAAGGGGCGCGACGGCAATGTCGCGGTGCTGGCGGAACTCGGCACGGAGCTGGGGTTCAGCGTCGATACCGTGGCGCCGGTCGCAGCGGAGGGCGAGGTCGTCTCGTCCAGCCGCATCCGCGACGCGCTGCGCCAGGGCCAGCCGCGTGAGGCCGCCGCCTTGCTCACCCGCCCGTTCGCGATCGAAGGGGTGGTCGAGGGTGGCGCGAAGCTGGGCCGCGAGCTCGGCTATCCCACCGCCAATATCCGGCTCGGCGCGTATCTGCGCCCGCGTTACGGCATCTACGCGGTGCGCGGGCGGCTGGCGGATGGGCGGGTGCTCGACGGGGTCGCCAATCTCGGCATCCGCCCGACGATTGACCCGCCGGTCGAACTGCTCGAACCCTATTTCTTCGATTTCTCGGGCGACCTCTATGGCCAGAGCGTGGAGGTCCAGCTGATCGACTTTCTGCGCGACGAGGCGAAATATGACGATCTCGACACGCTGAAGGCGCAGATTGCGCGCGATTGCGACGCGGCCCGGGAAGCGCTGCGAATTAGCTAGCCCCTCTCCTTCAGGGGAGGGGTTGGGGTGGGGCAGTGCGTCGGGGCGATGCCTTCGGCCAGGACTCCTCCACCCCAACCCCTCCTCTAAAGAGGAGGGGCTTTAGAGAGCTTCCCGCAGTCCCCGCTTTCCTCTAATCGGCGCAGACCCATGACCGACACCAACGAACCCGCACGCGACTGGCGCGACACCGTCTTCCTGCCGAAGACCGACTTTCCGATGAAGGCCGGCCTTGCCGCCAAGGAGCCGGAGATCCTCGCGCGCTGGGCCAAGCTCGGCCTGTACGACCGGTTGCGCGAGCAGCGCGCCGGGCGTGAGCGCTTCATCCTGCATGACGGCCCGCCCTATGCGAATGGCGACATTCACATGGGCCATGCGATGAACAAGATCCTCAAGGACATCATCGTCCGCAGCCAGAGCCTGATGGGCAAGGACGCGCCGTACGTCCCCGGCTGGGACTGTCACGGCCTGCCGATCGAATGGAAGATCGAGGAAGCGTACCGCGCCAAGAAGCTGAACAAGGACGAGGTGCCGGCGGCGGAGTTCCGCGCCGAATGTCGCGCCTATGCCGAGAAATGGGTCGCGGTGCAGCGCGGGCAGTTCGAGCGGCTGGGCGTGATGGGCGATTGGGACGATCCCTATCTCACCATGAAGTTCGACGCCGAGGCGACGATCGCTGGCGAATTGCTGAAGTTCGCGAAAAGCGGCCAGCTGTATCGCGGGGCCAAGCCGGTGATGTGGTCCCCGGTCGAAAAGACCGCGCTGGCCGAGGCCGAGGTCGAATATGAGGATGTGGTGTCGACGCAGATCGACGTCGCGTTCGAGATTGTCGATGCGCCGAACGCGCCGGAGTTGGTCGGCGCGCATGCGGTGATCTGGACGACCACGCCGTGGACGATCCCGGTGAATCAGGCTTTGGCTTATGGGCCGGAGGTTGAGTATGTTCTGCTCGACGCACATCCCATCCGCATTCTTGTCGCTCGCGAACTGGCGGAATCGGTCTATCGTCGCCTAGCCAACGCCGGTGTTCTGACGCTCGATCCAAGTGATCCGTCGTTCCGAGCGGATGACGTCCTGACCACGGTGAAAGGCTCCGACCTCGCCGGTGCCACCGCCCGCCACCCGATGCACCATCTCGGCGGCTTCTTCGCCAAGCCGCGCCCGTTCCTGGCGGGCGAGTTCGTCACCACCGACGCCGGTACCGGCCTCGTCCATATGGCGCCCGATCATGGCGAGGACGATTTCCTGCTGTGCAAGGCGCATGGCATCGAACCGGTGTTCGCGGTCGATGGCGCGGGCATGTACCGCGCCGACTGGGCGTGGCTGGGCGGTCAGGGATCGGTGATCAACAAGAAGTTCGTCGCAGCCGACGGCCCGATCTGTAGCGATCTGCGCGCGGCAGGCGCGCTGCTCGCCGCGTCGGACGATTTTGCGCACAGCTATCCGCATAGCTGGCGGTCCAAGGCGAAGATCATCTTCCGCGCGACGCCGCAGTGGTTCATTCCGATGGATGGGAGCCGCTCATCCGTCGCCCCGGCGCAGACCGGGGCCGCTGCGACAAGCGCGGGGGATGAGCCTCTGGCGGCCCCGGCCTCCGCCGGGGCGACGGGAAGGGATGTCGCGGCGGAACTGCCGGGCTTTGCCGCGCCTGCGGGGTTCGGGCCGGTCGTCAATCCGTCCAACGCCCCGACCCTGCGCAACCTCGCACTCGACGCGATCGAGCGGACGCGCTGGGTGCCCGAGCGCAGCCAGAACCGCATCCGGTCGATGGTCGAAGGTCGCCCGGACTGGGTGATCAGCCGCCAGCGCGCCTGGGGCGTGCCGATCCCGCTGTATGTCAACCGCGCGACCGGTGATTATCTGCGCGACGAAGGCGTCAATGCCCGCATCCTCGACGCCTTCCGTGCGGGGGGTGCGGATGCGTGGTTCGGCGCGGATCATCAGGCGCTGCTTGGCCCGGACTATGACCTCGCCGATTATGAGGTGGTCAACGACATCCTCGACGTGTGGTTCGACAGCGGCTCGACCCACAGCTTCGTGATCGAGGCGCGCTATGGCGCGGGCGTTCGTGCGAACCTGTATCTCGAAGGGTCGGACCAGCATCGTGGCTGGTTCCAGTCGTCGCTGCTGGAGAGTGCGGGGACGCGCGGGCGCGCGCCCTATGACGCGGTGCTGACGCACGGCTTCGCGCTCGACGGGCAGGGCAAGAAGATGTCCAAATCGCTCAAGAACGTCGTCGACCCACTCCAGGTGATCGGTGAAAGCGGAGCGGATATCCTGCGCCTGTGGGTCGCCCAGACCGATTATTTCGACGATGTCCGCATCGGCAAGGAAGTGCTGGGCGGCACCGGCGACGCGTATCGCAAGATCCGCAACACGTTCCGCTATCTGCTCGGCGCGCTCGACGGGTTCGGCGATGCCGAGAAGGTCCGCGTCGAGAAGATGCCGGAGCTGGAGCTGTACATCCTCCACAAGCTCGGCATGCTCGATGTCGAGCTGAAGGCGGCGGCGGAGGCTTACGAGTTCAACCGCTACGCCCGCGCGCTGTCGGATTTCATGAATGAGGACCTGTCGGCCTTCTTCTTCGATATCCGCAAGGATTGCCTCTACTGCGACGCGGCGGACAGCCCGAAGCGGCGCGCGTACCGCACGGTGCTGGACGTGCTGTTCCACGCGCTCGTTCGCTATGCCGCGCCGATCCTCGCCTTTACGGCCGAGGAAGTATGGCAGGCGCGTTTCCCGTCCGAGGATGGATCGGTCCATTATCTCGAATGGCCCGAACTGCCCGCTTTGCCCGGCGACGACGCCGTCTCGACCGAGTGGGAGGATATCCGTCGCCAGCGCGTGGCGGTGACCGAGGCGATCGAGCCGTTGCGGCGTGACAAGGTGATTCGCTCGAGCCTCGAGGCCGAAGTGACGGTGCCGAACCTGTTGCGCCCTGCGGCAGAACTGGCCGAGGTGTTCATCGTCGCCGATGTGCATCACGGTGATGACGCGGGCGTCGCAGTCACGCGGACCGAGCACAAGAAGTGCGGCCGCTGCTGGCGTCTGCTTCCGGAGGTTGAAGCCGATGGCGCGCTGTGCCACCGCTGCGACTCGGTAGTTTCCTAAAAAAGCGTGGGACCCATGACTCGCAACCGCACGATCGGCTTCGCCCTCGCCCTGCTGATCTTTGTCGCCGATCAGGCGATGAAGGCATGGGTGGTCGAGGGGCTGGGCATCGACGCACCGGGCAAGGCGATCGAGGTCGTGTCGTTCTTCGACCTGCGCTTCGTCGCCAATATCGGCGTGTCGCTGGGCCTGCTCGCCGCAGAGACCGATACGATGCGCTGGGCGCTGGTCGCGCTGACGGCGGGAATCGCGGGCGGCGTGGGCTGGTGGATGCTCAAGGAAGAGAACCGCAACGACATGCTGGCGCTATCGCTGGTGCTGGGCGGCGCGCTCGGCAACATCGTCGACCGGATGCGCTTTGGCTATGTCGTCGACTATGCCGATTTGCACTTTGGCGAATGGCGCCCTTTTTTGGTCTTTAACGTCGCCGATGCTGCGATTACCATCGGCGTCCTGATCCTGCTCATCCGGGCGCTGTTCGTGCGAGAAAAACCCAAGGCCGATGACACCGGCGCCCCTGTGGAGAATGCCAATGCGTAAGTCCGTGCTTGTTGTCGCTGTGTGCGGCGCGGCGACCCTGCTCGCCAGCTGCGGCAGCAGCCTGTTGGGCGACCGCAAGCGGCCCGACGAATTCGCCGTGGCGCGTCAGGCGCCGCTGGTGATTCCGCCCGACTTCGCGATGCGCCCGCCCCAGCCGGGTGCGCCGCGTCCACAGGATGCCGGCGGCCCCGCGCAGCAGGCGCTGGACGCATTGTTCGGTGGCAGCGCCCCGCGCAGCGCGAGCGAGCGTGCCGCACTCGACGCAGCGGGCGGCCGCACCAGCGCTGATCCCGGCATCCGTTCGGGCGTCGGCAGCCCCGACACCAGCGTGGTGGACAAGGGCAGCACGACCCGCGACATCGTCGCCGCGCCGCAAGGCGATGGCCGCGACGCGCAGACCCAGGCGGGCACCCCCGCCCCGGCCGCTTCGCCGACGCCGCAGAACTGAGGATTCAAGAGCCCTCTCCCGCTTGCGGGAAGGGCTAAGAAAGCAAAAGGGCCGCGGAACGTGAGTTCCGCGGCCCTTCGCTTTGTCTGCGATCGACTGGCTTAGAAAGCCGCGCCGAGCGTGAACAGCACCGCGCCGTCCGCGCCAAAGGTTTCCTTGAACGGTGCGTCTTCGTTGGTGTTCACATACGAGACGCCGAAGGTCAGAACCTTCCAGCTGGCTTCGGCACCGATCGAATAGTCGAGCACCTTGCTGTCGCCGTCATAGCCGCCGAGGAAGCTGTCGCTCCACGAATGACCAAGGCTTCCCTTCAGCTTGAAGGGCGTGTCGGGAATCGCGACCGTGGCGGTGGCCGAGGTGTAGAATGCGCCGGCATCGCCCAGCGCGTCCTGCCCCTTCGGCGCCCAGGCGACCATGCCCTTGATCGTTGCCGGACCGACGGTGCCGGTCAGCGCGAAATAGGGTTCGATGATCGTCGTGTTCGACGCGCCGGGATAGAGATAGAGGGTCGCGCCGATGTCGGCGGTCAGGCCGGACGCGACTTCGGTGGCGAAGCCGGCAAACACGTCGATTTCGGTGCCATTGGCAAAGCCGATGCCCGAGCCCCAGGTGCCGACATAGGCGCCGCTCTCATGCGCGACGGTGAAGCCGCCCTGGATCGTCGCTTCTTCGTTGGTCTGGCTGAAGCCGCGGAAGCGATAATCGCTGACGACGGTTGCCGAACCAGTGATGGTGAAGGCGTCGGGTGCTTCGGTCTCGTCCTGCGCGAAGGCAGGGGTGGCGGTGGCGGCGAGCAGCAGCGCGCCGGCGATGGACTTGGTGAAACGCATGGGATCCCTTTCGTCTTGGTGCGATTTCGGTCCCCACCTGCAGCGGAAGGGCTGCCGCATTGGCTCGGAACCTGCGTTCCGGCGCGGCTATTGCCTCCCACTGCGTGAAAGTTGCAGCAATTCGTTGCGCTGCACAATTCCATTTCGCTTGGTCAACGCAATTGCGCCGCCGCTGTTGCGGCGGCGCAACAGGATTGTCACACTTGTGACCGTCCCCGTTCATTACTTAACTGCAATGATCGCGTCGATCTCGACCGCCGCGCCGCGCGGAAGGACCGCGACGCCGACCGCCGCACGCGCGTGACGGCCAGCCTCGCCGAACAGCTTTTCCATCAGCTCCGACGCGCCGTTCGCGACCTGGGGCTGTTCGGTGAAAGCTGGATCCGAGTTCACGAACACGCCGAGCTTCACGATCTGCTCGACCCGGTCGAAGCCGCCCAGCGCCTTGCCGATCTGTGCGACGACCATCAACGCGCAACGCTCGGCGGCTTCCTGACCATAGGCCAGGTCGCGATCCTCGCCGAGGCGGCCGGTCATCACCACGCCATCCTTGAACGGCAGCTGCCCCGACACGTGCATCAGCCCGCCCGCGGTGACGGTGGGGACATAGGCCGCAACCGGCGCTGCGGCTTCGGGCAGTTCGAGGCCGAGTTCGGCGAGGCGGGCGTGGATGTCGGTCATGCTAAATCTCCATAAGGGGTGTGATGCGGGGCGGGCGCGCCATCAGCGAAGCGCGCGGTGATCCAGCGCTGCGCCTCACGCCAGTCGTCGATGCGGGCGTGCGCGTGCGGCGCGACCGGCACATGCGGCGCCAGGCTGGGTTCGGACACCATATGCAGGCGGAAGACGTGCGGGGCTTCGCGCGCGACCGATTCGTGATGCGTCGCGAGATCATCGACGAACACCGCGACGCTGGCGCCATGTTCCTCGACCAGCTGCGCGACGGGGCGGCCCTTCCCGCCCTGATTGCACTCGACGCGGTGGACGATGCCGTGCGTATCGAGCTGGGCGATGCGGTGTTCGCGGCAATGGTCGCGCAAATTCGTGAGGATGACGATGTCGGCCTGCTCCGCCAACGCCTCGAGCGATTCGCGCGCGTGCGGCACCACCGTCTGCCGCGCCATTTCGGCGGGGAAGAAGCCGTCGAGATAGCCCCACATCGCCTCAGCGGTCAGCGTGCTGCCATCGCGCGGCTTCATCGCGCGCGACCAGTCGTGGCTCGACAGGTCGAACTCGATGTCATGCGCCTCGTCGAGCCAGGTCCCGAAATGCCGCACCATGTGCAGCAGCACTTCGTCGCAGTCACAGATCAATAGCGGCTTCATGCGGTCTCCAGCGCGTGGCGGGCGGCGACGAGTGCGGCGGGGGTGGTCCCGGTCGCCTCGGCACACGCGATCAGGTCGGGCTCATGCGCCTCAAGAAACCCCAGCACGGCGGCGAGCACCTCGGCATCGCCCGCCCGCGAGCGCAGGTCGTGGGGCGACAGACCGGTCAGGTCGAGCAAGCGGTGCGCCCGCGCCGCGTCGGACAAGGCCCAGGCGAGCGCACCCAGCGCTAGCGTCCCCGCGTCCTCATTTGTCACCGCGCCACGCATCGCCTAGTGCTTCGCCCAATCGTTCGTTGGCCAATCGTTCGTTGAAGGGATCGCGTGGCAAAAAGGGTGCTGGTTGTCGAGGACAACGAACTCAATCTCAAACTTTTCTGCGACCTGCTGCGCGCGCACGGGTTCGAGACCGCGCCGGTGCGCGACGGGCGGGAGGCGGTAGCAACCGCGCGCAGCTTTGCCCCGGACCTCGTCATCATGGACATCCAGCTGCCGCACATCTCCGGCATCGACATCATCGGCCGGATGCGCGGCGACCCGGTGCTCAAGTCGATCCCGGTGATGGCGGTCACCGCCTATGCCGGGCACGAGGATGAGGCGCGGATCCGTGCGGCGGGGGCGAACGCCTATGTCACCAAGCCGATTTCGGTGATGCGGTTTGTGGAAGAGGTGCAGGGGTTGCTTTGAGCCACCCCGTCGCCCCGGCGCAGGCCGGGGCCGCCAGCGGCGTACCGCTCCGGCCGAACACGCAAAAAGCCGCAGAAGCGATCCTTCTGCGGCTCTGCGTGCCGTGGGCGGCCCCGGCATACGCCGGGGCCGCGTAAACTTCGCTTGCGCGAAGTTTACTTGATCTTCGCTTCCTTGAACTCGACATGCTTGCGCACGACGGGGTCGTACTTCCGGAAGCTCAGCTTCTCGGTCTGGTTGCGCGGGTTCTTCTTGGTCACATAGAAAAAGCCGGTGTCAGCGGTGCTGACGAGCTTGATCTTGACGGTAGTCGGCTTGGCCATCGCCCGGGTCCTGCAATAATCAAAAAAGAATAAGCGGCCCGCGCTGGCAGACCGCTGTCAGGAGGGGGCGCATGCCGCCTTGGCTCGGCAATGTCAAGCATGGGGTGGCAGGTCGAGCTGGATTCAGCTGCGCTGAATCACGGCACCGGCCCGCTCCCCCACCCGGCCACCCACACGGTATCTTCAATGGGTGGCCGGGTGAGGGAGCGGGCCGGTGCCGTAGGCGTGGAACACCGATAGCGCGCATTAGCGGGTTGTTCACCATGTTGTCGCACGCTGCTGTCATGCGGTGAAAGAGGCAATGGAGGCGAGCATGGCAGAGGGGCTGAACTGGGTTCTGACGAACGAGCTGCACCAGCGAATCGATTCGATCGGGGCGCGTGCGTCGCGCGCAGCGACCTCGGACCTAGCCGCCGATCTCGACGCGATTCGCCGACTCGCCATGGCCAATGGCCTGACCCCGGCGGTCTGCATCGTGCATGCCCTTGAATCCGCGCTCGCATCGGGGCAGCGCGGGCCGATGATCACCGATGGGCTCTCCTTGCTTCGGGACGCTGTCGCGTGCGGCCGCACCGATTCGCGCACCGGCGCGGCGTTCGCCGCCGCCTGCTCGATCCGACTCGCCAGCTAAGCGACAGTCTATGGAGGCGGTGGTCCCTGCGTTCATCGCCGCATTGCTGACCCAGGCCGGGGATCGTTCGCCCTGGCTCGTCGCGATTCTGGCCGATCGTTATGGCCGCCCCTTCACCGTCGCGTTCGCGGCGTTGTTCGCCCATGCCGCCGGCAACGCAATCGCCGCGACCGGCGCACTGCTGATCGCGCCGCTGCTCACCCCCAATGCCAAGCAGCTGCTGCTCGCGCTCGCGCTGATCTTCGCAGCAATGGGCGCGCTGTGGCGGCTCAAGGCGCCCGACCGGCTGGAGGGCTGGCGGCTGGGCACGTTCCTCACCCCGCTGCTCGGCGTGTTCATCCTCGCGCTTGGCGACACCACGCAATTCTTCACGCTGGCGTTCGGTGTACGCGCGCAGACACCGTGGTTTGCACTCGGCGGGGCGTGTGCGGCGATCTTCGTCGTCAATCTGGCCGCGGCGCTGATGGGGGAGCTCGCCTGGCGGCAACTCCCGATTCGGCAGTTTCGAATCGGCTTCGGGCTGTTGTGCCTGCTGGCGGGCGGCATCATCGGCGCGGCGGCGCTGCGCCTGATCTAGCGTTAGTCCAAGATCGAACGCGTCAATTAGCCTGATCGGGCAATTGCGTCTGAACGAATGGACCCCAAATGGCAGAGAGTCGTTTCATCTCCGACTCAACTATCATCGAGGGACTCCATCATGGCCGACACCGACGCCGCGCTGAAAACGCCGACCGACCTCAACCGCAACGATACCAAGAGCGTGGCGGAGGCGCTGAACGGGATTCTGGCGGACAGCTTCGCGCTGTATCTCAAGACCAAGAATTTCCACTGGCACGTCTCCGGCCCGCATTTCCGAGATTATCACCTGATGCTCGACGAGCAGGCGGCGCAGATTCTGGCGACGACCGACGTGATCGCCGAACGCGTGCGCAAGACCGGCAACACCACGCTTCGCTCGATCGGCGACATCGCCCGCCACCAGACGATCAAGGACAATGACGCCGAGTTCGTCAGCGCCGACAAGATGCTGGCCGAACTGCGCGAGGATAACCTCAAGCTGGTCGAACTGCTGCGCGAGGCGAAGGACATCGTCGACGACGCCAAGGACAACGCCACCAGCGGCGTGCTCGACGACTGGACCGACCAGGCCGAAGAACGCGCCTGGTTCCTGTTCGAGACCAGCCGCAAGGGATAATGCCCGCGCGCCGGATCGCGCGACGCCGCGATCCGGCGACTGGCTCAAGCGTCTTGTGGCGATTTCGGGAAGGCGATCGATCGGGTTTGCGTTGACCGAGCGCCACAGAGCAAGCTAGGGGGCGCGTACTGCACCCGTAGCTCAGCTGGATAGAGCGCTGCCCTCCGAAGGCAGAGGCCACAGGTTCGAATCCTGTCGGGTGCGCCAGCCTCCTCCCACGACCTACTCTCAGACCATGATTGTCAGATGCGCACGCGTACACGGTCGCTATGGTCGGCCCGGATGCGCATCCTTCTGACTTTGGCCCTGCTTTCGATCTCGACCGGCGCGCTCGCTGCTGAGCGCGTCCCGGTGCCGGCTGCTGCCGAGGCGAGGCTGGCGGCCCGCGATTTTCCCGGAGCCGGAGCGATTATCCTCCCGGCGTTCGAGCAATGTATGGCGGCGCCCGATCCGGGTGACACCTGCCTCGACATCGTGATGTTCATGATCCGCATGGCCGATATGGCTGGCGATGCGACCATTTACGACAAGCTGCTCCCGGTCGCGCTGCAATATGCCGAACTGGTCCTGCCGCCGCAGGACCGCGAACTCGCCGATTTGCGGAGCAAGGCCGCCGACCGCCGCTTCGTCGCTGGCGACTATGCTGCGGCGGAAGCGCTCTATCGCAGCGTGCTGGCGGCGCGGCGTGCGGCGACACCCGTCGACGACCCGGCGCTGGCGGAGGCCCTGTCCGACCTGCACCTGACGCTGCGGCTGCTTAAGCGCTATGACGACGCCCTGCCGCTCGCGGTCGAGCGAACCGCGGTTGCGCGCCGCATCGGCGACCCCGCGCAACTCGCTGACGCATTGTGGCGCGAAGGCCAGACCCTGTTGAACCTGACGCGCTATGCCGAGTCCGAAGCGCGTCTTCGCGAGTCCGCTGCGCTCGACGCGCGCGCCGGCGAAGGACGACGGGCGGCAAGGCTGGCGACGCTCGACCTGCTGTCGCTCAGCCTGTTCGAGCAGCGCCGCTTGCCGGAGGCCCGCGCGGTCGCGGTCGAGGCGCTGGCGCTCGCGAACGCAGTCGAGGGCGCGCGCGGCGACACCACGCTGGACGTCATGGGCGACATCGCAATCTATGACCGCGATCTCGGCGATCTCGATGCCGCAGAAGCCGGACTTCGCACCGGTATCCTCCGCGCCGACGGGACATCGCATGCGGCGATCAAGGTGCGCGTGCGGCTATATTCGGCGCTTGCCACCGTGCTGTTGCGGCGCGGCCGCGCGCTCGACGCGGTGCAGATCATGGCGAGGCCAATCGACGAAATGGCGACGCTGAGCACCGGCGAGCAGAACGACCTGTCCGACGTGCTGCAAAACTACGCCGTATCCCTCGCCGAGATCGGACGGCTGGCTGACGCGGAGGTGATGTCGCGCCGCGTGCTGACGATCCGCAGGGCAACGCTGCGCGCGGACGATCCGCTGATTGCGCGTGCGCTCAGCACGCTCGGCTACATCCTCGACAAGCTCGATCGGCGCGAGGATGCGCTCGCCGCGCATATCGAGGCAACGACCCTGCGGCTGGGACAGGGCGAGGACGAGGCCACGCTGGCGCGCGACGATTTGCTGATCGTGTCGGTCGGCAATGTCGCGGTCACGCTGGTGCAGCTAGGCCGCCTTGAACAGGCCAAGCCGTTTCAGGAACTGGCGTTGCAGCTGTCCAAAGCACGCTTCCCCGCCGGATCGTCCGATCTGGCGACGGCACTCAATCGCTGGGCACAATATCGCAAGGCGATGGGGGCGTGTGACGGGCTGGATGCGGCGCGGGAGGCGCGGGCGATCTGGGCCAGGGAAGCCGGCGTCGTGTCTCCGAACCGGGTGATCGGCGACATCAACCTCGCGCTGCATCTGCGCCAGTGCCGCGGCGATGCGGCGGAACAGCGGACCTATTGGCGCGACGCGGTGCGCTACCTCCTCGCCGATGCCGGACAATCGACCGACTATGACGCGCGCGCCAAGACCGTGCTGAGCGACCGACGCGTCGTGTTTCTCGGCAATGTCGATGCCAATTGGCAACTGGCGCAT
Organism: Sphingomonas sp. R647; assembly: GCF_020177055.1. Classification (GTDB taxonomy): domain Bacteria; phylum Pseudomonadota; class Alphaproteobacteria; order Sphingomonadales; family Sphingomonadaceae; genus Sphingomonas. The sequence goes on along the minus strand of NZ_JAIQXT010000002.1, from coordinate 543,725 downwards.
GGGCCCAAGCGCTAAGGCGCGCCAGCCTAAGCCGTGGTCTGCTTCACTGCTCTGGGCGCGGGCGTCTTGGGCTTGAACGCGCACAGGTCCGCGACCGGGCAGCGCCAGCATTCGGGCGTGCGCGCCTTGCAGATGTAGCGGCCGTGCAGGATCAGCCAGTGGTGAGCGTGCAGGCGGAAGGGCTGCGGCACCCCCTTTTCCAGCTTTTTCTCGACCGCCAGCGGCGTCTTGCCGCGCGCCATACCCGTGCGGTTGCCGACGCGGAACAGGTGCGTGTCGACCGCGAAGGTTTCGTGGCCGAAGGCGACGTTCATCACCACATTGGCGGTCTTGCGCCCGACGCCGGGCAGCATTTCCAACGCGTCACGGTCCTCCGGGACCTGGCTGCCATGCTGCGCGATCAGCGCTTCGCTGAGCGCGATCACGTTCTTGGCCTTGCTGTTGAACAGGCCAATCGTCTTGATATGCTGCTTGAGGCCCTCTTCGCCCAGCGCGACCATCTTTTCCGGCGTATCGACTTCAGCAAACAGCCGCCGCGTCGCCTTGTTCACCCCCGCATCGGTCGCCTGCGCCGACAGCACCACCGCGACCAGCAGCGTATAGTCATTGACCGATTCGAGTTCGGTTTCGGGATTCGGGTTGGCCTCGGCCAGCCGCTCGAAAAAGGCGAAAATATCTGCCTTCTTCAAAGCCCAAGCACCGAGTCCATCGTGTAGCGCCCGGCTGGCTGGCCCGCGAGCCACAGCGCCGCGCGCACCGCGCCGCGCGCGAAGATCGCGCGGTCCTGCGCATAATGCGCCAGTTCGATCCGCTCGCCCTCGGTTGCCAGCATCACGCTGTGGTCGCCGACGATGCTGCCTCCGCGCAGCGAGGCGAAGCCGATCGTCCCCTCGGCGCGCGCGCCCGACAGGCCGGCACGGTCGGCGACGCGGACCTCGCCCAGCGAGACGCCACGCCCGGCGGCTGCCGCCTCGCCCAGCATCAGCGCGGTGCCCGAAGGGGCGTCGAGCTTGTGCCGGTGATGCGCCTCAACAATCTCGATATCCCAGTCTGGGCCGAGCCGCGCCGCGGCCTCACGCACCAGCCGGGTGAGCAGCACGACGCCAAGCGAGGTATTGCCGGTCTGAAGCACCGCGATGTCGCGTGCGGCTTCGTCGATCGCTGCATGGTCGGCGGGGCTGAGACCGGTGGTGCCGATGACGATCGGTGTCCCGGCATCGCGCGCGGCGGCGAGATGCGCGGCGAGCGCCGAGGCGCTCGAGAAATCGACCAGCGCATCGGCGGCGCGGGCGAGTTCGACCGGATCGTCCCCGGCATCTGCGCCCCCCGCGAGGCGGACGCCCTGGACGGCCAGAATGTCGCGGATGGCGGTGCCCATGCGGCCAAGGCTGCCGTAGATGCCGATGCTGGTCATGCGCCGTGCTTGGCGTCGGATGCGGGCGACTGCAACAGCGGAATTGTTGCGGTGTCGCGCCGCTTAGCTTTTCGCTTGCCGCCCAGCCGGTTGATCGCGAAGCAGTGAAGATGCTCCTTCGTTCGTTCGCCCTCGCCGCCGCCCTGCTCACCCCCGCCGCCGCATCGCCGGACCAGTTGTTCGAGGATGTTCGCATCCTCGCCGCCGATGACATGGCTGGCCGGCTGGTCGGCACGCCGGGATCGGCGAAGGCGCGCGCCTATTTGCTCGGGCGCATGAAGGCGATCGGGATCGAGCCCTATGGCGATGGCTATGAGCAGCCCTTCACCGCGCAGCACAAGGACGCGGCGCTGAACGGGATCAATCTGGTCGGCCGCATCCGTGGGACGAGTACGAGCGACCGGGTGCTGGTGATCGGCGCGCATTACGACCATTTCGGGGTTCGCGGCGGCAAGGTGCTCAACGGCGCCGACGACAATGCGTCGGGGGTCGCGACGTTGCTGTCGATCGCCGAGGATTTTGCGCGTCAGCGCCCGACGCATGACGTGATTTTTGCGCTGTGGGATGCCGAGGAACAGGGGATGTATGGCGCGCACGCTTTTGTCGAGAAGCCGCCGGTGCCGCTCGCGCGGATCGCGCTGAACCTCAATCTCGACATGATGAGCCGCAGCGACACGGGCGAATTGTGGATCGCCGGAGCGCATCACTATCCGTTTCTGCGCGCGCGGTTCGAGCAACTGGCGGGCGCCGCATCCGTGACGCTCAAGATCGGCCATGACGGCCCGCCGTGGACGGGCAGCGATGACTGGACCGCCGGGTCGGACCATTATGCGTTCCACCGCAAGGGCATCCCCTTCGCCTATCTGGGGGTCGAGGATTATCCCGATTATCACCAGCCGGGCGATGATTTCGACACGATCCCGAAGGCGTTCTTCGCGCGATCGGCGGCGACGGCAGTGATGGCGGCGCGGTTGTTCGATCGGGAGTTGGGGGCGATTGCGGTGGAGGCTGGGCGGGGGGAGTAATGTGCCCCTACCCCCGTTTGCCCTGAGCCTGTCGAAGGGCCGGCTAAAACAGCTGTGGCACTGCGCCCTTCGACAAGCTCAGCGCAAACGGAGTGAGTCGCCGGGACGGCTACGCCCCCTCCAGCGCCTTCTGCCGTCTCCGCTGGACCGAGCTGCCGATCCCCATCGATTCGCGATATTTGGCCACTGTGCGCCGGGCGATGTCGAAGCCCTTGGCGTTGAGCAGTTCGACCAGCGTGTCGTCGGACAGGATTTTCTTGGGATCCTCGGCCTGAATCAGCGTGCGGATCGCGCTCTTCACCGCCTCCGCCGAAACCGCGTCGCCGCCTTCGGATGACTGGATCGCGCTGGTGAAGAAATACTTCAGCTCGAACAGGCCACGCGCGCAGCTGAGATATTTGTTCGACGTCACCCGGCTGACGGTCGATTCGTGCATCTCGATCGCGTCGGCGATCTGGCGCAGCGTCAGCGGCTTCAAATGGCTGACGCCGTTGCGGAAGAACGCTTCCTGCTGCTTCACGATCTCGGACGCCACCTTGATGATCGTGCGCTGGCGCTGGTCGAGCGCTTTGACCAGCCAGTTGGCGCTGGCGAGCATGTCGCTCAGCCACGCCTTGCTGCCCTTGTCCTGCGGCCCCGCCGATACTTCGGTATAATAGGCCCGGTTGACCAGCACGCGCGGCAGCGTCGCGCTGTTGAGCTCGACCGCCCACGCAGCACCGCGCTGCGCGACGAAGATATCGGGGGTGACGGCGGGCACCGCCTCGCCGCCATAGCGGCAGCCGGGCTTGGGATCGTAGCTGCGCAACTCGCGGATCATGTCCGCCATGTCCTCGTCATCGACGCCACAGATACGCTTCAACCGCGCCAGCTCGCCGCGTGCGAGCAGGTCGAGATTGGCGATCAGCGCCGCCATGCACGGGTCGTAGCGATCCGCCTCCTTCGCCTGCAGCGCGAGGCATTCGGCAAGGTCGCGCGCGCCGACCCCGGTCGGATCGAGCGTCTGGATCACCGCCAGCACCGCCTCCACCCGCGCCAGCGGCACACCGAGCCGCGTCGCGATGTCGAGCAGCGCCGCGGTCAGATACCCGCACTCGTCGATCTGATCGATCAGATGCTGGGCGATGAACAGGTCCGCGCCATCGATCACCGCGCCGACCTGCGCCGTCAGGTGGTCGGCGAGGCTGAGGTCGGGGGAGGAAAAGCTGTCGAAGTCGGTGCCATCCTCGCCCCCGGCCCCGCCGCTGCCCGTGCCGCTCATGCCCAGGCCGCCGTCGAGCCCGCCGACCGAATCGGCGGCGCTGTCATGGTGGAAGGTCTCGGCGGTCAGATCGACGTCGAGCGCCGCCTCCCCGGTCGCTTCGCCCGACGACAGCAACTCGCTCGAATCCGCCGGGCCGTCGCGCTCGGTGAAGGAATCGGACGGTTCGACCGGCTCGGCCGCCTCACCGCGTTCCTCCTCACTGCGCCCGGTTTCGAGCAGCGGGTTCTTCTCAATCTCCTCCGCGATGAAGGTTTCGATCTCGAGATTGGACAGCGCGAGCAGCTTGATCGCCTGCTGCAACTGCGGCGTCATCACCAGCGATTGCGACTGGCGCAGATCGAGGCGAGGGGCGAGGCTCATAGGATTTAGAGCGAGAAGCCTTCACCGAGATACAGGCGGCGGACATTGGCGTCGGCGACCAGATCGGCGGGCGACCCGGCAAACAGCACGCGGCCGTCATAGATGATCGAGGCGCGATCAACGATGTCGAGCGTCTCGCGGACATTATGGTCGGTGATCAGCACGCCAATATTGCGCGTCTTCAACTCCTTCACCAGATCGCGGATATCGGCGATCGAGATCGGGTCGATGCCGGCGAACGGTTCGTCGAGCAGCATGATCGACGGGTCGGCGGCGAGCGCGCGGGCGATTTCGGCGCGGCGGCGTTCACCGCCCGACAGCGCCATTGCCGGCGCGTCGCGCAGGCGCGTGAGGCCGAATTCGTCGAGCAGCTTTTCCAGCTTGGCCTCGCGCGCCGCCTTGTCGGGTTCGGCAAGCTCGAGCACGGCGGAAATATTCTTGGCCACCGAAAGCCCGCGAAAGATCGAGGTTTCCTGCGGCAGATAGCCAAGGCCCAGCACGGCGCGGCGGTACATCGGCAAAGGGGTGATGTCGTTGCCGTCGAGCATGATCCGCCCGGCATCGGGCTTCACCAGCCCCATCACCGAATAGAAGCAGGTGGTCTTGCCCGCGCCGTTGGGACCGAGCAGCCCGACCACTTCACCGCGCCCGACCGTCAGCGACACGTCCGACAGCACGACGCGCTTGTCATAGGATTTCGCGATCGACACGACGGCGAGGCCCGATGCGGGCGGCGCGCTCGCGTCGATGGTTTCAGGTTCCAGTGTCTCGACGTCTGCCATGCTGCCCTTCCTGATCGCAGGGGATGCTTACCGAATCCCCACCGCACAGTCACTTGGCAAGTTTTGTGCATGAAGAAGGGCGCCGATCCGCCCGATTGGGTCGATCAGTTGCGCTCGGGAACGGTGAAGCGCCCGGTGACGCGCCCGCCCGATCGCACGACCGTGCCATCGGGCGCCCGGGTGGTGCCGACGCCCGATCCGTCGATCGACGCGCGACCGCTGTCGAGGTCGAGCGTGAGCCGACCGCCGCTGACGGTGTTGCCACCCTGGGTGAGCGAGACATTGCCGAGCATCGTGATGACACGGCGATTGATGTCGTACACGCCATATTGCGCGCGCGCCGTCTGGTCCGGCCGGGTGACCGTCACCCCACCCGACGCGTCGAAGCGCGTGGCGGCGGGCGAGCCGTCGATGATCTGACCGCTATAGGTCACCGTCACGCGCGCGGCGGTCAGGGTCATGTTCGCCTGGGTGATCTTGACGCCGCCCGACAGGATCGCGCGGTTGGCGCGGTCATCGAGCTGGATGCTCTGCGCATCGAAATCGATCGGCGCGTTCGAATTATGGCCCGACTGACCCAGCGCCGCCCCGCCCAGCAGAGCGGTGGTGGCCAATGCCGTCGAAGCGGCAATCAGGAACGGGCGGGATGTGCGGTGCACCATGTCACCTATTTGCGCGCTTGGGATCGATCCGCAAGCGGGCATTGCCTTCTATTTTTACGGTTCGCTTGTCGAGATCGGCAGTCATCTTGTCGCCGCTGAAGTTTCCGAGCGGCGTGCTGCCCGCGACTTTGCCGGTTCCGGTCAGCTGGCGCGACTTCAGATCGATGGTCGAATCGCGCGTGTCGAGGCGATAGCCGTCGTTGGTGCGGAACTGGATCGGGCCATCGACCGCGACCTGTTCGCGCTCCATGTCGTACCGGCCCTTGTCGGCCTTCACCTGCGCCGGGCCATCCGAAAGCTGGATACCGGCGATCAGATCCTGCAGCTGCACGATCGGTTCGGCCGAGCTTTTCTGCACCGCCGACCCGGCCTGAAGGACAAAGGCCTGGCCCTTGGCATCGGCGCCGCGATAGCGCGCCGACTGGATGCGCAGCCGCTCGCTCGCGACATCGACCTTGTTCTTGTCGAGCATGAACGACACGTCGCCGCCCATGAACAGCGGCGCCATCACCAGAAATGCGCCGAGCACGCCGATCCCGGCGGGCAGGACGGCGAGCAACGTCCGCACGATGCGGTCGTGGCTGCTGCCAGGCCGCGCCCAGCGCTTGCGCCGCGAGCGTTCCTGGACAGCGATCTCAGACATGCGGGTTCCCGATGGAAGGGCAGCACCGGAGGATTCGGTGCGGGATGCCCATAACGTCACGCATGGGCAAAAATATCCGTCTCCGGCCAGCCCGCGAGGTCGAGGTCGGCGCGATGCGGCAGGAAGTCGAAGCATGCCTGCGCCAAGACCGTCCGCCCCTCACGCGCCAGACGGCGGTCGAGCTCTTCACGCATTGCGTGCAGGTAGCGGACGTCGGACGCGGCATATTCCTTCTGCGCGTCGGACAGCACCGGGCCGCCCCAGTCGGACGATTGCTGCTGCTTGCTCAGCTCGACGCCAAGCAGTTCGCGCACCAGTTCCTTGAGGCCGTGGCGATCGGTGTAGGTGCGAATGAGGCGCGACGCGATCTTGGTGCAATAGACCGGCGCGGCGGTGACACCGAGATAGTGGCGCACCGCCGCGAGATCGAACCGCGCAAAATGGTACAGCTTCACCCGCTCCGGATCGGCGAGCAGCGCGCGCAGATTGGGCGCGGCATAGTCGCTGTCCGGTCCGAACCGGACCAGATGCTCGTCCGCGCCGCCATCCGACAGCTGGATGAGGCACAGGCGATCACGCGGGGTAATCAGCCCCATCGTCTCGGTATCAACGGCGATATCGGCCCCGGGCGCGAACACGCCTTCGGGCAAATCTTCTTCATGCAAATAAACGGCCATGGCCTGCGCCTAGCCGCTTATCGCTTAACGCTCAATAACCGTGCCGATCACTCGCCGGCGGGCGGCGCATTCTTCGCGGCACGGCGGCGCGACGCCATGTTGAGGGTTTCGACCAGCGCCGAGAACGCCATCGCGGCGTAGATATAGCCCTTGGGCACATGCACGCCGAAGCCATCGGCGATCAGCACCGCGCCGATCATCAGCAGGAAGCCGAGCGCTAGCATCACGACAGTGGGATTGTTCTTGATAAAATTGGCGAGCGGATCGGCGGCGAGCAGCATGACAATGACGGTGACAATCACCGCGACGAACATGATCGCGATCTCGTCGGTCATGCCCACCGCGGTCAGGATCGAATCGACCGAGAAGACCATGTCGAGAATGATGATCTGAAAGATCGCCGACCCGAAGTTCATCGTCGCGACCTGCTTTTTGTCCAGCACCGCATGATCGGTCGGAACCGGATCGATCGTGTGGTGGATTTCCTTGGTCGCCTTCCACAGCAGGAACAGGCCTCCGGCGATCAGGATCAGGTCGCGCCACGAAAAGGCGGTTTCAAAGCTCGGCTCGCCGGTCGGGCCGGTCGCGCCCTGAATGCCCAGGTCGAATACCGGGGTGGTCAGCGAGACGATCACGAAAATCATCGAAAGCAGCAGGATACGCATCACCAGCGCCAGCCCGATGCCGATTCGCCGCGCCTTTTGCTGCTGATGCTCGGGCAGCTTGTTGGTCAGGATCGAGATGAAGATGAGGTTGTCGATTCCCAGCACCACCTCCATCACGATGAGGGTGATGAGGGCGGCCCAAGCGGCCGGATCAGCGATCAGTGCGGCGATATCCATGCCGCCTCTCTGCCGTCGAGACGCGCGCGGCGCAAGTATCCGTCGAAACGGTGGCAAAAACGCGACGAAATCGTTCGCGCATCTTCGCGATCTGGTCTATGTCCTGATTCCATAGGCGTGTCGCAAACGCCGGAATAGCTGCGCCTTCGTCCGGTTCAGCCATTCGATTCGAATATGGGCGAACCGGGAAGACGAACAGGGCAATGAGTTTTGATCGAGGGCGCCGCGGCGAGCGCGGCGGACGTGGCAGAGACAAGCGCGACGGCTTCGGCGGCGACGATTTCGGCGGTGGTAGCAGCAGCTACGGCGATCGTGGCGGCTTCGGCGGCGGCGGTTTCGGTGATCGCGGCGGCTTCGGCGGCGGCGGCGACCGCTTCGGCGGCGGTGGCGGCGGCGGCGGTGGCGGTGGTTACCGCGGCGGTGGCGGCGGCGGCTTTGGCGGCGGTGGCGGCGGCGGCGGCTTTGGTGGTGGCGGCGGCGGCGGTGGCCGCGGCATGCCCCCGCAGGTCGTTGGCGAAGGCACCGGCGTCGTAAAGTTCTTCAACGCGCAGAAGGGCTTCGGTTTCGTTGTCCGTGATGACGGCGGCGAGGACGTGTTCGTGCACATCAGCGCAGTCGAGCAGGCTGGCCTGACCGGTCTGGCCGAAGGTCAGCCGATGGGCTTCACCCTCGTCGATCGCGGCGGCCGCATCAGCGCGACCGACCTGAAGATCGACGGTGAGCCGATGCCGGTCGAAGACCGCGGCCCGCCGCGCGATCGTCCGGATCGTCCCGAGCGCAGCGGCCCGGGCGGCGGCGGCGGCATGGGTGGTCCCCAGCGCCAGCTGACCGGCGAGAAGGCAACCGGCACGGTCAAGTTCTTCAACGCGATGAAGGGCTTCGGCTTCATTCAGCGCGACGACGGCCAGCCCGATGCGTTCGTACACATCAGCGCCGTCGAGCGCGCCGGCATGCCGACGCTCAACGAAGGCGACCGGCTTGAGTTCGAGCTCGAGGTGGACCGTCGCGGCAAGTACGCCGCGGTGAACCTGACGCCCGGCTCGTAAAGCACGTCCCATGTTCCGGCTGATCATTGCCGGACGGGGGATCATTGCGGGGGCTGCCCTGGCCATTTCGGCCGCGGCAGCCCCTGTTGATTCGGCTCCCGGCCAGTCCCAGACGGCAGCCCCTGCCCCTGCCCCCGCAGAGGTGCCGGTCGTGGCCGCGCGCATCCTCGCCACCCATCCGCACGACAGCAGCGCCTTTACCCAAGGCCTGTTCTTCGCCGACGGGGCGCTGTTCGAAAGCACCGGTCAGCATGGCGAATCGGTGGTGCGCGAAGTCGATCTCACCACCGGCAGGGTGAAGCGCGAAGTGCGCTTGCCGCATGAGTATTTCGGCGAAGGCAGCACAGCCTGGGGCGACACGATCATCAGCCTGACCTGGAAACACGGCACAGCATTCCGCTGGGACCGCCGCACGCTGCGCCAGATCGGCACGTTCAGCTATCCCGGCGAAGGCTGGGGGCTGACGCAGGACGGCAAGAGCCTGATCCTGAGCGACGGCACCGCCGAACTCCGCTTCCTCGACCCCGCGACCTTTACCGAACAGCGGCGAATCACCGTCACCTATCAGGGTCGCCCCATTCGGCGGCTCAACGAGCTGGAATATGTGCGCGGCGAGATTCTGGCGAATATCTGGCATCAGGATCTGATCGTGCGGATCGACCCGGCGAGCGGCGTCATCACCGGTGTGATCGACCTGCGCGACCTCGCCGCCGCCGTGCCGGTGAGCGATTCGGAGGCGGTGCTCAACGGCATCGCCTATGACGACAAGAGCGGGAAGCTCTACGTCACCGGCAAGAACTGGCCCTCGCTGTTCGAAATCGCGCTGCCGACCGCGAACTGATCAGCGCGGGACGGCCTTTGCCCGCCACACCGTCAGCCAGTTGATCGACCCGCGACATTCGCCCATCGCGCGCGCCTCGGTCAGGCGAAAGCGGGTGCCATCCCAGACATAGGTCTCCGCGCTGCCGCAATCGCCGATCCCGCGACCCTTTGCATAGCTGCCCAGTTCACCCGTCTTGAGATCGAACCCGACATTGACCAGCATCGCGGGGCCGTCCGCGGTCCAGCCGGGGGCTGAATCGAACCCGGCCACTTGAACCTTCCCGTCCCGCACGAGGTAAGCGATGCTCGAGAAGTTGTACGCCCCGGCACCGCACGGGACCAGCGCCAATGTCGCGCCGCCGCCCAGTGCGTAACGCTCGACTTCGGGCAGCGACTCGCTCGAGTAGTTCTCGGCACAGTCCGACTGGGTCCATAGCTGGTTGAGCAGCGTAGGGGACAGCACAGCCGGTGTTCCGGCGGGGCGGATCGAGGCGATCACCGGCAGCGACGGCGCAGCGGGGACCGCGCTGGCGGGATTCGCACCCTTGGCGATGACAGCGGTCGTGGTCCCCGCCCTGCCCTGCTCCGCATCGATGAAGCGCAGCGACGCCGATGAGCCCGACAGCGAAATCCGCCCGAGCGACTTGCCCGCGCTGTCGCGGACGATCACGACCTTGCCGTTTGCCAGCGCCCCGACCAGCGTCAGCGCCTCAGCACCACTGAACGCGTCGCCGCGCCACACCGCAGCCGCGCTGGCCGCCGGTGCGCCTTCGACATGGACGGTCGGCCCGCCGGGCGCCTCCTCCCCCATCAGCTCGACCGCCCAGCCACCAGCCGGCCCGGCTTCGCGCGTCACCGCCATCTGCCAGCCAGCGTCCGACCAGTCGCCGCCTTCGGGCTGGAGCGAGGTCATCTCGCACTGCTTCACATTGTCGCAGGCGACGACCCAGTCGCCAAAGGTCTTCATCGGCCCCTGTTGCGGAGCTGGGGCGGATTGGGCGAGCGCGAACGCGGCAAGGATCAGCATGGCGCGCATCCTAGCGGTTCACGCGACGACGCGGTAGGAGGCGCGCAACAGATTTGATGGAGATGGTGATGAAAACGGTTGGCGTGATCGGCGCGGGGCAGATGGGGGCGGGCATCGCTCAGGTTTCGGCGCAGGCGGGCTATCGCGTGCTGCTGTCCGACATGGACGTCGCGCGCGCCGAAAAGGGCAAGGCGGGGATCGCCAAGCAGCTCGCCCGCGCGGTGGACAAGGAAAAGATCACCGCACAGGCCGCCGAAGCCGCGCTCGCCAACATCGAATGCGTCGGCGGGACCGATGCCTTCGCGCCGTGCGATCTGGTCATCGAAGCCGCTACCGAACGTGAGGAGATCAAGCGCACGATCTTTGCCAATGTCGGCAAGGTGCTGAGCGATACCGCGATCCTCGCCAGCAACACCTCGTCGATCCCGATCACCCGGCTGGCGCAGGCGGCACCCGATCCCGCGCGCTTCATGGGCGTGCATTTCTTCAACCCGGTGCCGGTGATGGGCCTGATCGAGCTGATCCGCGGTCTCGCCACCAGCGACGCGACGGTCGCGGCGGTCGAGGCGTTCGGCAAGACGCTGAACAAGCGGATCGTCCACGCCAATGACGCGCCGGGCTTCATCGTCAACCGCGTGCTGATGCCGTTCCTCAACGAAGCGTGCTTCGCGGTGGGCGAAGGCGTCGCGACGATTCCGGACGTCGATGCGGCGATCCAGCTCGGCCTCAATCACCCGATGGGGCCGTTCACGCTGGCCGATTTCATCGGTCTCGACACCTGCCTCGAAATCACCCGCGTGCTGTTCGAAGGGACCGGCGACCCCAAATTCCGCCCCGCCCCGCTGCTGATCAAATATGTCGAGGCGGGCTGGTATGGCCGGAAGACCGGGCGCGGCTTCTACGATTATTCGGGCGCGGAGCCGGTGCCGACGCGTTGAGGGTCGGCGGGGGTCGACAGGTTCAGGCCGATCGCCCCCACCGCGATCAGGGCGATAAAGCCGATTTGGACGGGCGTCAGGCTTTGGCGAAACAGGATGACGCCAATCAACGCGACCAAGGTGATCCCGACGCCCGACCAGATCGCATAGGCGACGCCCATCGGAATGCGCGTGAACGCGAAGCCGAGCAGCCAGAAACAGATCGAATAGAGCATGATCGAGGCAGCGCCAAAGAGCGGGCGGCTGAACCCGTTGGACGCCTTGAGCAGGCTGGTCGCCGCAACTTCAAAGGCGATGGCAATCGCCAGCAGGATCCACGCGTTCATGTCGTCCCTCCCGTCATACGCGCCGCAGCGGCGAGTTTGATGAAATCCCAGACTCGCTTGCTGAACCCCGGATCGACCGCGTCGCCCCATTGGTCCATTTCGTCATACATGCGCGCAACGCCAGCAAAGACTTGTGGCGAGGCGACCTGCGCGAACGGCTGGAGCAAAGCCATCCACGCATCGACAAAGTCCTGCGCTTCGGCGCTGCCGGGATCGAGTGGCAGCGCCGCTTCGATCCGGGCACCCAGTTCTCGCCACCCCTGCGCATAGTCGGCCTGGTCGAAGCCCGCGGGGAGCGCGGCCCAACTGGCCGCGAAATTGGCGCGATCCTCCGCATCCAGATAGCGCGCGGCGATCGCCGCCATGTCCGCTTCCTTTACGTTTTCCTCTCCCGTCCTGATGAGCGCGCACAGCGTAGCGATATCGATCGGCTCGCCGCGATTGATGCGCGCGCAGACCGAGAGCAAAAGCGCGCGGGAGTTCGCCAGTTCGGCAGCTTGTATCTCGATCGTGGCGATTCGTGCGGCGATCAGCGGGCCGAGGTCCAGCGGCCCCCGGGCAAGCATTGCAGCAATGTCCTTGAGCGGGAAGCCCAGCCGCTTGAGCGCAGTCGCGGCATTCAGTCGGGCGAGGTCGCCTGCGCCATAGACCCGACGTGTGCCGGCGGTGCGCACCGGCGCGACGATGCCGCACTGTTCGTAGTAGCGCAACGCACGCAGCGACAGGCCAGTGCGCCGCGCAACCTCACCAATCTCCATCCGATCGCTCATGGGGTAGCACCCTACCCGCTGACGTTACGTCAGGAGCAAGCACAAATTCACGGCAGCATTAACCCAGCCAGCGCCGCGCTGAGCAGGTTGGCTAGGCTACCCGCGAGCAGCGCCTTGATCCCGAGCTTCGCGATCATCGGACGCTGGTTCGGGGCAAGGCTGCCGGTCGCGGCCATCTGGATCGCGATCGAGCTGAAGTTCGCAAAACCGCACAGCGCGAAGGTGATGATCGCGGTGCTGCGCTCGCTCAGTCCCTGGGTCTGGCCAAGGTTGAGGAAGGCGACGAACTCGTTGAGCACCATCTTGGTGCCGAACAGGCCGCCGGCCGCCGCAGTCTCGTTCCACGGAATGCCGACCAGGAACATCACCGGGGCAAAGGCGGTGCCGATGATCCCCTGAAACGTCAGGTCGGGATAGCCGAACAGGCCGCCGACCGTGCCGAGCAGGCCGTTGGCGAGGGCAACCAAAGCGACAAAGGCCAGCACCATCGCGCCGACCGCGACCGCGATCTTGACGCCGGTCTGCGCGCCCATCGCCGCGGCCATGATGATGTTGGCGGCGCGCTCTTCCTCCACTTCGGTCTCGACCGCGCGGATCACCGCCGCCTCGCCATCGACCAGCGTATCCTCGAGCGGGAGTTCGTCCGCCTTCACCACGGGCTCGTCCGGCATCATGATCTTGGCCATCAGCAGCCCGCCGGGCGCGGCCATGAAGCTGGCGGCGAGCAGGAACTGGATGTTGATGCCCATCGCGGCATAGGCCGCGAGGATCGTCCCCGCGACGCCGGCCATGCCGACCGACATGATCGCGAACAGCTGTGACGGGGTCAGGCTGGCGAGATAGGGGCGGATGACCAGCGGCGATTCGCTCTGGCCGACGAAGATGTTGGCCGCCGAACACAGCGATTCGACTTTGCTGACCCCGGTCACCTTCTCGATCGCGCCGCCGATCCAGCGGACCAGAAACTGCATGATCTTGAGGTGGTAGAGCACCGAGACGAGCGCGGCGAAGAAGATGATGACCGGCAGCGCGGCGATTGCGAAGCTCTGTCCGCCGACTTCGGGCCGGGCGAGCGGGCCGAAGATGAAGTCGGTCCCCGCCTGCGCATAGCCGAGCAGCTCCGACACGCCCTTCGCCATCCACTCGATCGCGGCGCGACCGGCGGGAACATAGAGGACGAGGAAGGCGATTCCCGCCTGCAACGCAAAGGCCGGGCCGACGACCCGCAGCCGAATCGCACGCTTGTTCGAGGAGAGCAGGAAGGCGATCGCGAGAATCGCGACGATACCGAGAATGCCGATCGGAAGATTGTTCAACTGGAAACCCCTTTGTGCCGCGTCTTGGGCGCGGCATTCGGGGTGGCACCATAGCGTTTGCCGCGCGCGCCGCTAGGTGCTTCCGTCAGCAACAAAACCGCGTTAGGCAGCGCAATGACCACACCGGCTCCGCTGACGCGCTCGCTCTTCGTCCTTTCGATCTTTTATGGCGGCATGGTCTGCATCGCGGGCGTGCTGGGCAACAAGCAGGTGGCATTGGGGCCGCTGGCGGTGGAGGCGGGCATTTTCGCCTTCCTGCTGCTGGTCGCCGTTTCCAGTGCCGTCGCCGAACTGCACGGGCGTTCGGTCGCCAACAAGCTGGTGCTGTTCGGTTTCATCCCGCTGATCGCGTCGCTGTTGCTGTCGCTGCTCGTCTTCGCACTGCCGCCATCTGCGGAGATGATCGAACAGCGCGCCGATGGGCTCAAGGCGATCCAGCTGATCCTGTTCAGCACCTGGCGCATCTGGATCGGCGGGATCATCGCCTATGGCATCTCGCAGACGCTGAACGTCACGATCTTCGCCGCGCTCAAGGGCAATGAAGGATCACGACTCCTGTGGTTCCGCTCGGCGGTGGCCGGCGTCCTCAGCCAGATCGTCGATACGCTGGTGTTCGTCTTCATCGCCTTTTACGGCCTGTTCGACATCACCAACCTGCTTGCCGGACAGATGCTGGCGAAGGTCACGCTGTCGATCGTACTGGTACCGGTGCTGATCTATGGCTTTGTCGCACTCGGGCGGCGGCTGGACCGGGCGGCGTAGGCCCGGTCCCGGCACGCGGCTACGCCGCCCCGGCCTTTGCGCGCACCGACTGGCAATAGCCAAAGGTGATCGCAAGGCCCGCCAACACCGCGCCACCGCCGATATAGACCGCAGTCTGGATCGGGGCGAAGGCGAACGCAGCGGCGTAGATCAGCCCGCTGATGACCAGGGACCAGCCGCCGACGCGATGGACCTTGCGCGCGAGTGCGCTCGGCACAAAGCGCTTGGGCATCATGTTGCCGAACCACGCGACCATCAGCCCGGTCGCACCCAGCACGATGCGGGTCACCGTGTCGTGATCGACATGGCCCGCGCTGCGCGCCGAACTGAGGCCCAGCGCGAGCACGACAATCCCCACGCCCCACGCCAGGCTGATCTTGGTTTCGCTGTTCATCATGCGCTCTCCTTGCCGGGTGCGGTCGATCCGCTGCCCCCGAATGAATCGACAAAGCCCAGCAGCGCCTCTTCGAGCACCGAGAGCTTGAGGTGATAGATGACCGACTTCCCCGCCTTTTCGGCGTGAACCAGGTCGGCTTCCTTGAGCACCGCGAAATGCGCCGACATGGTCGGTTTCGACACGTCGAACTTGTCGCTCAGGTCGCCCGCACTCATCGGCCCCTTGCGCAGCAGTTGCAGCACACGGCGGCGGGTGGGGTCGGACAATGCCTTGAAGACCATGCTCATGATTTGTTATTTAGCTAATCATCGAATTGAGTCAAGCCGACTCATCCGCGCATGCTTTCGTAAGTGCGCAACTCCCGCTAAGGGCGCGGCATGACCGATCACGCACCCGACCCCGCGATGCTGGCCAAGGCCGAGACGCTGACCGACGCGCTGCCCTATATGCAGCGTTACAAGGGCAAGACGTTCGTCGTGAAATATGGCGGCCACGCGATGGGCGATCCCGAGCTGGCGCGTGACTTTGCCGAGGATGTCGTGCTGCTCAAGGCGGTGGGGATCAACCCGGTCGTCGTGCACGGTGGCGGGCCGCAGATCGGGTCGATGCTCAAGCGGCTTGGCGTCGAATCGCAGTTTATCGGCGGGCTGCGCGTCACAGACGCTGAAACCGCGCGCATCGCCGAAATGGTGCTGGCCGGATCGATCAACAAGGAAATCGTCAGCTGGATCGGCGCGGCGGGCGGAAAGGCGCTCGGCATTTCGGGCAAGGATTCAGGCCTGGTCACCGCGCGCAAGGTCCAGCGCGATTCCGCCGATCCGCTGCAGGGCATCGAACGCCATGTCGATCTGGGCTTTGTCGGAGAGCCGGTTGCGGTCGACGCCTCGGTGCTGACGACGCTGAGCGATCAGGGCTTTATCCCGGTGATCGCGCCGATCGCGCTGGGTGCGGACGGCCATACCTACAACATCAATGCCGACACCATGGCGGGGGCGATTGCCGGCGCGCTCGGTGCATCGCGCTTCTTCCTGCTCACCGATGTGCCGGGCGTGCTGGACAAGGACAAGAACCTGCTGACCGACCTCGACCCCGGCCGGATCATGGCGCTGAAGGCCGATGGCACGATCAGCGGGGGGATGATCCCCAAGGTCGAGACCTGCGTCGCCGCGGTCGATGCCGGGGTGGACGCCGCCGTCATCCTCGACGGACGCATCCCGCACGCGATGCTGCTCGAAATCTTCACCACGCAGGGCGCGGGAACCTTGGTTCACCGCTGAGCCGTCTTATATAGCCAACACAGTTGCCGATAGCCGCCGCTTTCCTGTAAAAGCGCCAAAACTCCGGAGGCCCGATTGGACCCGTTTCTGAACATGCTTTTCGGGATCGTACAGATCCTGCTCAACGTGCTGTGGTGGATCATCGTCATTCAGGCGGTGCTGTCGATCCTGATCTCATTCAACGTGATCAACACCTATAATGATTTCGTCAGCTCGCTGTGGCGCGGCCTCAATACGCTAACCGAGCCGATCTATCGCCCGATCCGCCGCATCCTGCCCGATACCGGCCCGATGGATTTCGCGCCGTTCGTGGTGCTGATCCTGATCGCGATCATCAATTATGCGGTGATTCCGAACCTCGCGGTCGCGCTCGCCAGCCCGGCGGCGTGAGCCAGCCCTGGCGGGAAGCGCCGCCGGGCCTGACCATCGCCGTGCGCGCCACACCGCGCGCGTCGAAGAGTGCACTGCTCCCGGGAACGCCCGAGCATTTCGCCGCGCGCATCGCCGCGCCGCCGGTCGAGGGCGCGGCCAATGCGGCGCTGATCGAACTGGTCGCCAAGACGTTCGGCGTTCCCAAGCGCGACGTGGCGCTGATCGCCGGGGACACGGCACGGGTGAAGCGCCTGACCATCACCGGCGATCCCAAGACGCTGGCGGGAATCGCCGCGTCGCTCTATGGGGCGGGGCATGAGCGCTGAGATCATCGACGGTAAGGCATTCGCCGCCAATCTGCGTGCCCGGGTGGGCGAGGCTGCGGCAGCATTTGAGGGGCAGGCGGGCCGCAAGGCTGGCCTCGCGGTCGTGCTGGTCGGTGACGACCCCGCCTCCGCCGTCTATGTCCGCAGTAAGGGCAAGGCGACGGTCGCCGCCAACATGGCGAGCTTCGAACACCGCCTGCCCGCCGACACGACTCAGGACACGCTGATCGCCCTGGTGCGCCAGTTGAACGCCGATGCGGCGGTCGATGGCATCCTCGTCCAATTGCCCCTGCCCCGCCATCTCGACGAGCAGGCGGTGGTCGCGGCGATCGATCCGGGCAAGGATGTCGACGGGCTGACCCCGGTCAGCGCCGGCCGACTGGCGCTCGGCATCGACGGACTGGTGCCGTGCACCCCGCTCGGCAGCCTGATGCTGTTGCAGGACCAGATCGGTGACCTGTCGGGCCTCGATGCGATCGTCATCGGCCGCTCGATTCTGGTCGGCAAGCCGATGGCGGCACTACTGACTGCTGCCAATTGCACTGTCACCCTCGCCCATTCGCGCACCCGCGACCTCGCCCATCATGTCAGCCGCGCCGACATCGTCGTGGCGGCGGTCGGGCGCGCGGGCTTCGTCAAGGGTGAATGGCTGAAGCCCGGCGCAACCGTGATCGATGTCGGGATCAACCGCGTCGACGGCGCGCTGGTCGGCGATGTCGAATTCGACAGCGCGGCATCGGTCGCTGGCGCGATCACCCCGGTGCCGGGCGGGGTCGGGCCGATGACCATTGCCTGCCTGCTGCGCAACGCGCTGGTCGCTGCGTACCGCAATGCGGGCATCGCCTTCGACGCCGGCGGTTTGTAAGCGTTGATCGGCGGCGCGGAGCTTCGTCGCAGCGCAGCAAATTCCTACTTGTGACGTTGTATCATAGCACTTAAGAGTGCGCGCGAATCCAGTTTCAGGGAATTGCGTAACCATGAAGTTCACCGCCCTCCTGCTCGCCACCAGCGTCCTCGCCGCCCCGGTCCTCGCCCAGACCAGCGATCACACCGAGCGCGACCGGTCGAGCCGCAACCCGGTGCATGGCGAGACGACCGACGAAGTGGTGATCAGCGCGCCGGGTCTTGAGCGCCTCGACCTGCTCGCGGGCACGTCGGTGATCACCGGCGACGAGCTGGTGCGCGACATTCGCGGCCAGATCGGTGAATCGCTGACGCAGGTGCCGGGCGTATCGGCAACCTCGTTCAGCCCCGGCGCGTCGCGCCCCGTGCTGCGCGGTTTTCAGGGCGAGCGCGTGCGCGTGCTGACCGATGGCCTTGGCACGCTCGACGTCTCCAACACCTCGACCGACCATGCCGTGTCGATCGAGCCGCTGACGGCGGAGCGCATCGAAGTGCTGCGCGGCCCCGCGGTGCTGCTGTTCGGCAGCCAGGCGATCGGCGGCGCGGTCAACGTGCTCGACCGCCGCATCCCGCGCGCGGTGCCGGAGAACGGTTTCCATGTTGACGCGATCGGCGCCTATGGATCGGCCGCTGACGAACGCGGTGGCGGCGCGGCGGTGGACTTTGCGATCACCCCGCAGATCGTCGCGCATATCGATGGCAGCTATCGCAAGAGCGACGATCTGCGCGTCGGCGGCTATGTGCTGAGCGACCCGCTGCGCGCCGAACAGCTCGAGATTGCGGCGGAAGAGGCCGATGAAGGCCATCTGGAGGAAGCCGAAGAGGCGCTGGAGAACGCCAACCGTCGCGGTCGCCTGCCCAATAGCGGCACGCGCACCTACACGCTGGGCGGCGGTCTCGCGCTGATCAACGATGGCGGGAGCCTCGGCTTCTCCGCCGGCTATTATGACACCAACTATGGCGTCCCGGCGCGTCCCGGCGCTGAGCATCACCATGATGACGGCGGCGTCGTCGATCCGGACGCGGAAGAGCATGACCATGGCGAAGAAGCCGTCACGATCGGTCTGAAGCAGTTCCGCGCCGATGTGCGCGGCGAGGTCAAGATCGGCGGCTTCATCGACGCGCTGCGCGTCCGCGCCGGCTACTCGGACTATGAGCACACCGAGTTCGAGGGCGAAGAGGTCGGCACTGTCTTCAACGCCGAGGGTTTTGAAGGCCGCCTCGAGCTGGTTCAGGCCAACCGCAATGGCTGGCGCGGCGTGACGGGCTTCCAAGGCTTCACGCGCGACTTCGCCGCGGTGGGCGCGGAAGCGTTCGTGCCGCAGAATGTCACCGACCAGTATGGCTTCTTCACGCTGCAGGAAGTCGATCTCGGCGCGATCGGGCTCGAAGGCGCACTGCGCTACGAGCACACCCGCGTCCGCGCGGGCGAGGTGAAGCTCGATCTGGACGAGGACGGCCCGACCGCGGCGTTCGACCGCCGCTTCGACGCCTTCTCCGGCGCGATCGGCCTGTCCTATGCGGTCACGCCGCAGGTCAAGGTCGGCGTCAACGCCTCGCGCGCCGTCCGCGCACCGTCGGCCGAAGAGCTGTTCTCGAACGGCCCACACATCGCCACCCAATCCTATGAAGTCGGCAACCCCAATTTCCGCACTGAAAAGAGCTGGGGCGGCGAAGTCTATGCGCGTGGCGCCGCCGGGCCGGTGCGCTTCCAGATCGCGGCCTATGCCAACTGGTTCGACGACTACATCTATGAAGTCGCGACCGGCGACGAGATCGACGAACTGCCGGTGTTCGAATTCCGTCAGTCCGACGCCCGCTATCTCGGCGTCGAAGGCGAGGTGTCGACGACCTTTATTGATGGCGGCGAGGGCGGCTTCTCGCTCGGCGGCAATCTCGTCGCCGACTATGTGAATGCCGAACTGGGCGACGGCAGCGCGGTGCCGCGCATCCCGCCGTTCCGCGTGCTTGCCGGCATCGACGCCAGCCAGGGCGCATTCGGCGGCCGGGTCGAGGTCGAGCATGCAATCCGCCAGACCCGCGTCGCGGCGTTCGAGACCGAGACCCCGGCCTTCACGCTCGTCAACGCCTCGGTCACCTGGCACCCGCTGGGCGAAAAGCGCGAAACCGCGATCATCCTGTCGGCGAACAACATCTTCGACGTCGATGCCCGCCGCCATGCGAGCTTCACCAAGGATTTCGTGCCGCTCCCCGGCCGCGACATCCGCGTGTCGGCGCGACTGAGCTTCTGATTTAACGCCGTCGCCCCGGCGCAGGCCGGGGCGACGGGCTCAGACAGCCGGCAGCGCCCAGTCTATTTCACCGCGCCCGTGCGCACGCAGAAACGCATTCGCCTGCGAAAATGGCCGCGAGCCGAAGAATCCGCCATGCGCCGATAGCGGCGAGGGGTGGACCGATTTCAGCACCAGATGGCGCGGATCGACCGACGCCGCCTTTTTCTGCGCATGGCTGCCCCACAGCATGAACACCACCGGGTCGAGCAGCGCGTTGACCTGCGCCACCACCGCATCGGTGAACCGCTCCCACCCGCGCCCCTTGTGCGACGCCGCCAGCCCCATCTCGACCGTCAGGCAATTGTTGAGCAACAACACCCCCTGCTTCGCCCAATGTTCAAGGAACCCATGGCCCGGCGGGTCGATGCCAAGGTCGCTCTTGAGCTCCTTGTAGATATTCACCAAGCTCGGCGGCACCTTCACCCCTGGCTGGACCGAGAAGCACAGGCCATGCGCCTGTCCCTCTCCATGATAGGGGTCCTGCCCCAGGATCACGACGCGGACGCTTTCGGGCGGGGTCAGGTCGAGCGCGCGGAACCAGTCGGCGCTCTTGGGGAAGATGCGCTTTCCCGCCGTCTTTTCAGCCAACAGGAAGGCGCGCAGATCGGCCATATAGGGGCTGTCGAACTCGGCCTTGAGCGGGTCGAGCCAGCTTGGGTGCAACTTCACGGTCATGGGCAGGGACTGGGCGAATCCAGCCGCCTGTGTCAATCGACGCCGCACAGGAGACCGCGATGCACATGAGCCACGCCGCCGACGCCCCCGCCGCGCCGGAAATCAGCTTCGACCAGTTCCTCGCGGTCGACATTCGTATCGGCACGATCATCGCCGCCGAGCCGTTTCCCGAGGCGCGCAAACCAGCGTTCAAGCTGACCATCGACTTCGGCCCGGCGATCGGGGTCAAGCGCTCCTCGGCGCAGATCACCGAGCACTATACGCTGGACGACCTGCCGGGGCGACAGGTCGCCGCAGTGGTCAACTTCCCCCCGCGCCAGATTGGCCCGATGATGTCGGAGGTGCTGACGCTCGGCTTCCCCGATGCACAGGGGAAGGTGGTGCTGTTCCACCCGAGCGTGCCGGTGCCGAATGGCGGGCGGTTGTTCTAGGCGTTCAGCGCGATCTCATGCTTTGCTCATGACGCTCACGGGTTGGCGGGACGACTTTGTGCCGCCAACCAGGAGACGCAGCATGACTGACGACCGCCCGCAGCCACCAGCCCTACCCAACGAACATTCATCCGGTACGATCTTCGACCGGATCCACCGCTCGCCACGAATCCCTGATCGTTACGCCGAACGCCGCGCGGTCAGCAAATAGTTGAGCGCCATATCCTCGCTCAGATGAAACCCCGCGCCGGGCGAGAAGCTGAGGCCGCGCAGGTCGGATACTGCCATTCCCGCGTCCTCGAGCAACCCGGTCAGCTCCTCGGGCGTCAGGAACTTGGCGTGGTCGTGCGTTCCGCGCGGGATCATCCCCACACCCTCGGCAACCGTAATCATCGCCAGACGCGATAGCGGCGTGCGGTTGGGGGTGGACAGGATCATCAGCCCGCCGGGGGCCAGCGCCGCGACGAGGCCGCGCACGAACGCCGCCGGATCGGCGACATGCTCGATCACCTCCATCGAGGTGACAAGATCGAACTGGCGCCCCGCGACCTCGGTCTCGAACTCGCCCGCGCGATAGTCGATGGTCAGGCCCGCCGCTTCGGCATGCGCGCGCGCCGCGCCGATATTCTCGGGCGCCGCGTCAACCCCCGTCACCGCCGCGCCCATCCGCGCCAGCGGCTCGCACAACAGCCCCGCGCCACACCCGACATCGAGCGCGGTCCGGCCCTTGAGCGGCGCAAAATCGCGCGGATTGCTGCCCCAATGCGCGTCTATCGCCTCACGAATGTAGCGCAGCCGCACCGGGTTGAGCCGGTGGAGCATCGCCGACTCGCCCTTGGGATTCCACCAGTCCGCCGCCAGCCGACCGAAATGTTCAGCTTCACGCGGGTCAATCGTTGCTTTGCTTGTCATCGCCATCCCCCCCTCTTATCAGCGCGCCCACAGCTTCCCAACCGGGACTTTGGGGGACAGGTTCAAATGGCGCGTATCGTGATGAAGTTCGGCGGCACGTCGATGGCCGGGATCGAGCGGATTCGCAACGTCGCCGCGCGGGTGAAGCGCGAGTGGGAGGCGGGCAATCAGGTCGCGGTCGTCGTGTCGGCGATGGCGGGCGAAACCGACCGGCTGGTTGGGTTCTGCAAGGAAGCCTCGCCGCTCTATGACCTGCGCGAATATGACACGGTCGTCTCGGCCGGCGAACAGATCACCAGCGGGCTGCTCGCCATCGCGCTGCAGGCGATCGGCGTGCCCGCGCGCAGCTGGCTCGGCTGGCAGCTGCCGATCCACACCAGCAGTGCGCATGCCAGCGCGCGGATCGACACGATCGACACCGACACGCTCAACGCGAGCCTCGCGGACGGCCATGTCGCGGTCATTCCGGGATTTCAGGGTGTCGCCGACGATCATCGCATCACCACGCTCGGCCGTGGCGGATCGGATACCAGCGCGGTCGCGGTCGCGGCGGCAATGAAGGCGGACCGGTGCGACATCTATACCGATGTCGACGGCGTCTATACCACCGACCCGCGCATCGTGCCGCGCGCACGCAAGCTGACCAAGGTGACTTACGAAGAGATGCTGGAACTGGCGAGCGTCGGGGCGAAAGTGCTCCAGACCCGCTCGGTCGGGCTGGCGATGAAGGAGGGGGTGCGCGTGCGCGTGCTTTCTTCGTTCGAGGATACGCATGACGACACCGGCCATCGCGGCACGCTGATCGTTGGCGAAGAGGAGATCAACGACGTGGAACGGCAGCTCATCACCGGCATCGCCGCCGACAAGAACGAAGCCAAGGTGACGCTGACCAACGTCCCCGACCGGCCGGGCGCAGTCGCCCATATCTTCGGCCCGCTCGCGGAAGCCGGGATCAACGTCGACATGATCGTCCAGAACGTCGCGCACGCGACCGGATCGACCGACGTGACCTTCACCGTCCCGCGCGCCGAACTGGCTCGCGCGCTCGACGTGCTGGGCAAGCAAAAGGCGCCGATCGGCTATGACGCGCTGGTCCACGACACCAAGATCGCGAAGATTAGCGTCGTCGGCGTCGGGATGCGCAGCCATGCCGGCGTCGCCGCGACGATGTTCGACACGCTAGCCGAACGCCGCATCAACATCCTCGCTATCACCACCAGCGAGATCAAGGTCAGCGTGCTGATCCACGAGGACGAGACCGAACTCGCCGTCCGCGTGCTGCACACCGCCTATGGGCTGGACGCGCCGGAGGACGAGGCGGCCTGATCACGGCCGCCCCGCTTCTCATTATCAGTCTTCCAGCTCGCGCTCGACGATCTCGTACGTACCCGGGCGCAGCTTCAGATCGTAGCGCTTGCCGTCGGCCATGCGCGCGTCATCGACCTCCCAATAGGGGCCGTCATCGTCCAGCTCGACCTCTTCCCAGCTGACGAAACCGGCAGCGCGCACCGCCTTTTCGATCGCGGCGGCTTCGGTCGCGGTGGGCGCGCGATCGGCGAGCGCGGGGGTCGCGACGAGCACAGCAGCACCAGCGGCGGCGAGAGCGAATATCTTCATAAAAACCTCAATCCTTCCGGTCTGTGAATCACAGGCCAGGGCGCAGCGTACAGCGATGCTCGCATGCACGACCCGGCCGGTTCGATGCGTCCGACATCACGATCAAAGGATCGCCAGAGGGGCCCGGGCCGCCGGGGATTAAAGCATGGGACGGCGCGGGGTTCCCGCCTCCGCGATGTGCTCAGCGCGGCGTCAGGGTCGCCGCGACGCCATAATGGTCCGACGGGAACTCGCCCGCCACCGCATCGGCGATGCGCCGGGCGTCGCTGATTTCGAACGCGCGTGGGTCGGCGAAGATATGGTCGATCACGCGCGATTTGTGCCCGCGCGCGACCACCAAAGTCGTGTCCACCGCGCCGGGGGCAAGCACCGGCTCAAGCCCGCGGATCGCGATCGGCGCCAGCGCGGCTTCGTCGAGCGGCGCGTTGAAGTCGCCCATCAGAACCAGCGGCACATCGTCAGTCGGCAACCAGCCAAGCAGCCCGTTGATCTGCTGCGCCCGTACCGGCCCGGCCTCAGGCTGGTGGGCGAGGTGGGTGTTGACGACGTCGACCAGCCGCCCGCCGCTGCGCACCCGTACGCGCAGCGCGGTGCGATAATCGTTCGCCGGGTCCAGCTTGATCGTGTCCGTCTCCACCACCGGCAGGCGCGACAGGATCGCATTGCCATAACGGTTGGCCGCGCCGACCGGCGAGGTCGACATGAACTCGACGCGATAACCACCCAGCGCGGCGGCGATCGTCTCGGCCTGATTGGGCAGGTTTTTCTTCGAATCCTGCAGCACTTCCTGCAGGCCGATCACATCGGCATCGGCGGCGCGCAGCACATCGACGATCAGCTTGAGCCGCAGCGGCCAGTTGCCCGCATCGTGCCAGATGTTGAACGTCACCACCCGTAGCGGTTGGCGCGGCGCCATGGCGCGCGGGGCGCAAGCGGCAAGCGGGGCGGCGGCGGCAGCGGCGAGCAGGGTGCGGCGATCAATCATGGCCGAGGATTAGCAAGTCTGACAGCGCTGTCCAAGGTGACGCGTGCGGCAGGACTCCCGGGGGATTGAACAGAAGCCCGCCTGCGGCATTATCACAGGATGCGAAGCCTCACCCTGGTCGGCCCTGCCGCTTTCGTCGTGGCGCTCGCCGCCTGCTCCCCCGCCCCGGCCCCGCCGGGCAATGGCGAGGCGCAACAGCCTGCCCCGGTCGAATCCGTCCTCCCGCCCTCCCCCACGCCCTCACCCGCACCCATCGTGCTCGGCACCGTGACCGAGGCAGCAGCGGCGCGGTTGCAGGGCGAACTGCGCTGTGCATTCCTTTCCGACGCCGGGCGCCTAGTGCTGGTCGGGGCCGGCAATGTCGATCGGGCGAGCCGCGCAACGGTCGTCGTGATGCGCGACACGACACCGGTCCTGCTCACCGCGCGCGAGGCGGGCGGGTTCGATGCGCTGACCCGGGGCAGCAGCTTTGACGGCGAGAAGCTGATCGTCGCGATCACCCGTGGCGCCGAGCGGACGACCGGGCATGAGGGATCCAGCCACACCGCAACGCTATCGATCGAGGCTCCGGGATCTGCGCCGCAAGCGATCGACGGTGTATGGGAATGCGGCCCCTGACCGCTCGCAGCTTGCCTAACTGCGCAGACCGGCGCTAGGCGAGCACCATGACCATTGGTGAAGAGCGCCTCCAGCGCCGCATGGCGCGCGGCATCGAATTTCTCGGCAGCGAGACGGCAATCCTGTGCGGCGCGATGTCGTGGGTGAGCGAGCGCAACCTCGTCTCCGCCATTTCCAACGCGGGCGGCTTCGGCCTGATCGCGTGCGGCGCGATGACGCCCGAGCTGCTGGATGCCGAGATCGCGGCGACCAAGGCGCTGACCGACAAGCCGTTCGGTGTGAACCTGATCACCATGCACCCGATGCTGTTCGACCTGATCGCGGTGTGCGCGAAGCATCAGGTGACGCATATCGTGCTCGCCGGCGGGCTGCCGCCGACCGGGAGCCTCGATGCGATCAAGGCGAGCGGTGCCAAGGTCATCTGCTTCGCGCCGGCGCTCAGCCTCGCCAAGAAGCTGATCCGCTCGGGCGTCGATGCGCTCGTCGTCGAGGGGATGGAGGCCGGCGGCCATATCGGCCCGGTGTCGACCAGCGTGCTCGCGCAGGAAATCCTGCCCGAGGTGTCGGAGCAGGTGCCGGTTTTCGTCGCGGGCGGGATCGGGCGCGGCGAGGCGATCGCCGGCTATCTCGACATGGGCGCGGCGGGCGTCCAGCTCGGCACGCGCTTCGCCTGCGCGACCGAGAGCATCGCGCATCCGAACTTCAAGAAAGCATTCTTCCGCGCCAGTGCCCGCGACGCGATCTCGAGCGTCCAGATCGACCCGCGCCTGCCGGTGATCCCGGTGCGCGCGCTCAAGAACGCCTCATCCGAGCTGTTCACCGCCAAGCAGCGCGAAGTCGCGCAGCTGCTCGACGACGGCAAGGTCGAGATGATGGAGGCGCAGCTCCAGATCGAGCATTATTGGGCGGGCGCCCTGCGCCGCGCGGTGATCGAGGGTGATGTCGACAATGGCTCGCTGATGGCCGGCCAGTCGGTTGGCATGGTGACCAAGGAAGAACCCGTCGCCGACATCATCGCCCAGCTGATGGCCGAGGCCGCGGCGGCACTGGAGAAGCGGGCGGCTTAGCTAGATTGCGCCGCAACGTGGCGTGACGGCGAGCGCCCCTGATGCGGCCTTTGCCCGCGCCGGGTGCGGTATTCGACAGTAATTGCCATGGAGTTGTTATGCCGGGTTCTCCTCACGTTTCACGCCGCGGTGTCATCGGGGCGGGGCTTGCCGGAGCGGCTTCGGCTTCGCTGCCGCAAACCAGCGCGGCGACCGGCCTTCAGCGCCCGAACATCCTGTGGTTCGTCAGTGAGGATAATTTTCCCTATATCGGGGCTTATGGCGACAAGATTGCCCATACGCCCGCCATCGACGCGCTGGCGTCAAAGGGAGTGCTTTACCGGCACGCCTACGCCAGCGCACCGGTCTGTGCACCGTCCCGCTTCGCGATCCTGACAGGCGTCAATGCGCAAAGCTGTTCGCCCGCACAGCACATGCGTGCCGAAGCCGGACTGCCCAGGCAATTGCGGACCTATCCCGAATACATGCGGCAGGCAGGCTACTACTGCACCAACAACAGCAAAACCGACTATAATTGCGACGTCGAACCGGCACGCATCTGGAACGAAAGCAGCGAGACCGCGCATTGGCGCGGCCGCGCGCCGGGCCAGCCGTTCCTGGCTGTCTTCAATACGATGACGACGCATGAATCGCGTCTGTTCCAGCCCACAGCCGGACGGGTCAAGCCGCGGGACATTCGCGTCCCCGCTTACCTCCCCGATATTCCCGAGGTCCGCGAGGATTTTGCCAGCTATTATAATCTCATCGAAAAAATGGACGGTGAGTTTGCCGCCAAGATGGCCGAGCTTGAAGCGGACGGCCTGGCCGAAGACACGATCGTCTTCTATTATTCCGACCATGGCGGGGCGCTCGCCCGCAGCAAGCGCTATTGCTATGATGACGGACTTCGATGCGCGCTTATCGTGTATGTCCCTCCAAAGTGGCGACATCTTTCCCCGCAAGCCGGAGGCGAAGTCGGCACGCCGATCAGCCTGCTCGATCTGGCTCCGACATTGTTGTCGCTAGCTGGCGTCCCGCAGGCAACCCAGATGCAAGGCAAGCCCTTCCTGGGTCGCGACGCCGTCCGAAGTGAGTTGGCATTCGGCGCGCGCGACCGGATGGACGAACGATATGATCTGGTCCGCACGGTAACGGATGGTCGATATCGCTACATCCGCAATTACATGCCGCATCGACCATGGGGCATGCACGGCGCATTCGAATGGCTCGCAAAGAACTACCAGGGGTGGGAGCGCGAATATCTGGCGGGTCGGCTGAATGCAGCACAGACCCGGTTCTTCCAACCCAAGCCGTTCGAGGAACTCTATGACCTGCAGAGCGATCGCGATCAGATAGACAATCGCATTGCCGACCCCGCCTTGGGTGCAATTGCACGCCGGCTCCGGCGTGCGCTCGATCGTCAGATGATCGCGATCAACGACAACGGCTTCATTCCGGAAGGCTCGCCGCTGGAGGGATATTCCGAGAGTCGCCGGCCGGGCGCGTATCCACTCAAACAGATATTGCGGCTGGCCCAGATGGCAGCACGGGGGGACCGCCGCAAGCTGGGCGCATTCGAAGTCGCACTTGGCCACTCTAACGAAGTCATGCGCTTCTGGGCGGCGACGGGCTTGCTGATACTCGGCAAGGGCGCTGCGCAGACTAAACCGAAGCTCGTAGCGATGGCGGGAAGCGACCCGTCGAAACTTGTACGTGTCGCGGCAGCGGAAGCTTTGGTGCGGATCGGCGCTGAGCCCGCCGGCGTGGATTTCCTGATCGATTTGGCGCAGCCGACTCAAACGGCGCGCGTCCGTCTTCGCGCGCTTAATGCACTGACCGAAAACCTTGCGGAGTCCGGCCGCGCGCTTGCGGTCGCCAAATCGGCACGCGAAGACGCGGACGAATATGTGAAGCGCGCAGGCGCCTACCTGACCGCGCGTTTGGAAGGTAGCTACGATCCTATGACCTCGAATGCTGCCGGGATCCGCCGCGGGTCACCATAGTTCCATTGGCGCGGCGCCCACTGGATTAACCAATCTTTGACACCCGCCTGCTTGGGTGGCGGGATGAGCCGCCTCCTCCTCGCTATCCCGCTATTCGCCCTCGCGAGCGCCTGCGCTGGACCGGAGCGGATTGCCGCGCCCGCGCCCCTTCCGGTTCCTCTGCCTCCCCCGGTCCAGACCGCTGCGCCGCGCGCGCCCGATGGGGCTGCGGCCAACCTTACCATTCCGGCGCGTCTCCCGGACGGCAGCTATGCAACCCTCAACCGAACGGTCTCTGCCAAAGCAGCCGCATGGCATTTGCGCGCTGCATTCAATGTCGCAGCACTCAACTGCAACGATCCGGCGCTGGCGCCCGCCTATAACCAGTTCCTCAAGGCACATCGCGGCGCGCTGAAGGCGGCGCATCACGCGCTGACCCGCGAGCATGGCGACGCATCTTCGTTCGATCCGGCGATGACGCGGCTTTACAATTACTTCGCGCAGCCGCCGGTGATGGCGCAGTTCTGTGCGACCGCCGCGCCGCTGCTGCATCAGGTCGCCGCACTTCCGGCGGCCGAGCTGCCCGCCATCGCGCCCGCCGCGCTGGCGCAGATCGATCGGCCCTTCACCGATTTCTACGCGCGCTATGACGCCTGGCGCGCCGATCTCGCCGCGTGGCGCGCGGGCGACGCTCCGGCGACCCCACGTCTCGCCTATGCGACCGAGGTGTTCCGCGCCGAGCCGCATGTCGGTGGCGGCACGGTCACGCTCGCCGCGCGCTGAATTTCTTGGCGCTATCGGGGCGATCTGATAGCGCTCTCCCATGCCCGTTTCCGCCGCCGCCTCCGCCCGCGAAATCCTGACGCGGTTGCACGACGTGATGGCGTCGCGCACCCCGGCCCAGTCCAAGCTCAACGCCGTGGTCGAGATCATCGGAGAGTCGCTGCGCAGCGAGGTGTGTTCGATCTACCTGCTGCGTGAAGGCGTGCTCGAGCTGTTCGCCACCCGTGGCCTCGCGCAGGAGGCGGTCCACGTCACCAAGCTCGCGCTGGGCGAGGGTCTGGTCGGCATGATCGCGAAGAATGTCGAGACGCTGAACCTAGACGAAGCTGCCTCACACCCCGACTTCGCCTACCGCCCCGAGACGGGCGAGGAGCAGTTCCACAGCTTTGCCGGCGTGCCGATCATCCGCAAGGAGCGCGCGGTCGGCGTGCTCGCCGTGCAGCATGCCGATCCGCGCAAGTATGAAGAGGTGGAGATTGAGGCGCTTCAGACCGTCGCGATGGTGCTGTCGGAGCTGATCGCCAATGCCGGCCTGATCGACAGCGCCGACACCAGCGCGGGCGGATCGACCCGCGCCCAGCCGACCGCGACCGCGCGGATCAGCGGGTTCAAACTGGTCGAGGGCATGGCGGCGGGCGCCGCCGTCTTCCACCAGCCGCGCATCACCATCGAACACACGGTGGCCGAGGATACCGAGGCCGAGCGTCACCGCGTCTATGCCGCGTTCGACAAGATGCGCGAGCAGATCGACCGCATGACCAGCCAGGCCGAGTTCGGCGTCGGCGGCGAGCATGAGGAGATCCTCGAGACCTACAAGATGTTCGCCTATGACGAGGGCTGGGGTCGCCGGATCAATGAGGCGATCGACAGCGGCCTGACCGCCGAGGCGGCGATCGAGCGCGTCCAGCAACGCACGCGGATGCGCATGCGGCAGATCGACGATCCGTTGCTGCGCGAGCGGATGCACGATCTGGAGGACCTCTCCAACCGCCTGCTGCGCATCGTGTCGGGCCAGCTCGGCACTGCGGCGCAACTGGGTCTGCGGCAGGATTCGATCCTGATCGCGCGCAATCTCGGCCCCGCCGAACTGCTCGAATATGACCGCCGCCGCCTCAAGGGCGTGATCCTTGAGGAAGGGTCGCTGACCGCGCACGTCACCATCGTCGCGAGGGCGATGGGCGTGCCCGTGCTCGGCCGCGTCAAGGATGTCCGACGTCTGGTTGCTGAAGGCGACCGGCTGCTGCTCGACGTGACCGAAGACTCGCTGGTCGTCCGCCCGACCCATGCGATGGAAGAGGTGTTCGAGGCGAAGCTGCTGATCACGCAGAAGCGCCGCGCAGTCTTTGCCTCGATGCGCAACCTCGCGCCCGAGACGCGCGACGGCCATCGCGTGACGGTGATGGTCAATGCGGGGCTGCGCGACGATGTCGCCGCGCTCGACCTGACCGGCGCAGACGGGATCGGGCTGTTCCGCACCGAATTCCAGTTCCTCGTTTCCGCCACCCTGCCCCAGCGCGAGGGGCAGAAGCGCCTGTATCGCGACGTGCTGGAGGCCGCGGGCGACCGCCCGGTGATCTTCCGCACCGTCGATATCGGCGGCGACAAAGCACTCCCCTATCTCGACCATGACGAGAATGGCGAGGAAGAAAATCCGGCAATGGGCTGGCGCGCGCTGCGGCTGGCGCTGGACCGCGAAGGGTTGATGAAGGTGCAGGCGCGTGCGCTGCTCGAAGCTGCCGCCGGGCGCACGCTCAGCGTCATGTTCCCGATGGTGTCCGAACCCTGGGAGTTCGAACAGGCGCGCGCAATCTTCGAGGCGCAGCGCAGCTGGCTGGAGGGGCGCGGGCATAAATTGCCGCTGCACATCCGTTATGGCGCGATGCTGGAGGTACCGGCGCTCGCCGAAGTACTCGACATCCTGCTGCCGCAGATCGATTTCCTGTCGATCGGCACCAACGACCTGACCCAGTTCCTGTTCGCCGCCGACCGCGCGCACCCCAAGCTGGCGGTGCGCTATGACTGGCTCTCCCCCTCGATCCTGCGCTTCTTGCGCCGTGTGACGCGGGAGGCGCATGCGGCAAATGTGCCGGTCGCGGTGTGTGGCGAGATGGGCGGGCGACCGCTCGAGGCGATGGCGTTGATCGGGCTTGGCATCGACCGGCTGTCGATCACCCCGGCGGCGGTGGGGCCGATCAAGGCGATGGTCCGCAGCCTGAACCACGCCGCGCTCGGCCCGGCGATGGACACGCTGCTGGCGAAGCCGCCGCGCGACATGCGGGCCGCGCTGGAAAGCTGGGCACAGGCCAACGGGGTAGAGTTGGCCTGAGCCAAATGCCGGAGGAATGCTGGCATTTCAGGTAGTGCGCAGGTTGACACTCCATTAAGGAGTACAACAAGGCGCGCGAGCATCAGACACCGGAGGGAATTGAATGGACGGCGAACCGGGCGACACCCCGAACCTGTTTCCGGTGAAGGTCGGGGAAAAGCTGCGTGACGCCCGTCTGGCGCAGGGACTGGAATTATCCGATGTCGCCGGGCGCACACGCATCCCGCTCCGCCACCTCGCGGCGATCGAGGCGTCGGACTATTCAGGCCTTCCCTCGCCCACCTACGCGATCGGCTTCGTCAAATCCTACGCCCGCGCGATCGGCGCGGATGAAGTGGCATTGGCGCGTGAACTGCGCGCCGAGACCGCGAGCACCTTTGCTGCGCGCGAAGTCTATGAGCGCTATGACCCCGAAGAACCGGTACGCGAGCCGCCGAGCGGACTGGCCTGGGCGGGCGCGATCGTCGCGCTGTTGCTGCTCGGCGCCGTCGGGCTGTGGTACGGGACCGACCTGTTCCGGGGCGGGATGAGCGCAGCGCCCGAGCCGACGCCGACTGCGATCGCTACCCCCGACGCGGTGCCGAGCGCGGAGCCGACGCCGGTAACGGGCGGGCAGGTCACGCTGATCGCGACCCAGCCGGTTTGGCTGCGCATCTATGATGCGGCGGGGACGCGGCTCTATGAAAAGGAAATGGCGGCGGGTGAGCGCTACGACGTGCCGGCCGATGCCAACAATCCGATGATCAATCTGGGCCGGCCGGAAGCCGTGCAGGTTACGATCGACGGGGCCGAAGTGGCCGCACTTGGACGCCCCGGCATCGCCATCAAGGATGTGCCGATCAGCGCGGATGCCCTGCGCACGCGTGGCCAGCCCGGCGCCGCCGCGACGCCCGCTCCGGAGTCGAGCCAGGCCGCGACGCGGACACCGACGGCGCAGCGCGCTCCGGCCCCGCGTCCGGCCGCTGCCCCGACGCGCAGCCCGGCGACGCAGCCATCGGCCACGACGCCTGCCCCGGTCCAGCCATCGGGTCCGGCGCCACAGCCGGCCGCGACGCCGGATGCTTAAGGCTGGGGTCAGCATCGGTGGACGAGACTTTGGTGCTATAGAAGGTTGAGCGAAGGGTATCGCGGGTGGGGACGAATATGCGTTTTCTGAACAAGAGTGCGGCAATGGCGGTGGTGCTGGCGGGGCTGGCATCAATCGCCGTGCCGGTGGCGGCACAGACCAGCCGCGACGGGATCGAGGGCCGGGTCGACCGGCTGGAGCGTGAGATGCGCGCGGTGCAGCGCAAGGTGTTTCCGGGCGGCGCAGGCCAGACGGTCGAACCGCAGATCACTGCCCCCGACCGCGGCGGCCCCGCTCCCGGCATCCCCGCGAGCGGCGTGGTCAGCGACCTGACCGCGCGGGTCAGCGCGGTGGAATCGCAGCTGTCGACGCTGACCGGCCAGATCGAGCAAAACCAGTATCGCCTGCGCCAGCTGGAAGAGGCGTTCACCGCCTATAAGCGCTCGACCGATGCGCGGTTGAAGGCGCTGGAAGATGGTGCCTCGTCGGTTGGCGGTTCGGCCCCGGTGAGCGGGATCGGCGGCACGCCGACGCCCGGCCCGCGTCCGACGCCGCCGCGCCCGACCACGCCCCCACCGACGACAACGGCGCCGGTGCCGACCACGCCGGTGGCAGGGATCGAACGCCCCAGCACCGGCGACGCGGCCGAAGACACTTACACCTATGGCTTCCGCCTGTGGCAGGCGAAGCAGTATGACAAGGCGATCGTGGAACTGCGCAGCGTGGTGCAGAAGCATCCCAAGCATCGCCGCGCCAGCTACGCCCAGAACCTGCTCGGCCGCGCGCTGCTCGACCAGAACAAGCCCGCGCTCGCCGCGACCGCCTTCTTCGAAAACTATCAGAAGATGCCCAATGGCGAGCGCGCGCCGGACTCGCTCTATTATCTCGCCCAGGCGC
The DNA here is from genome assembly GCF_020177055.1 of Sphingomonas sp. R647. GTDB lineage: Bacteria > Pseudomonadota > Alphaproteobacteria > Sphingomonadales > Sphingomonadaceae > Sphingomonas. Next base: position 510,142 of record NZ_JAIQXT010000002.1, on the reverse strand, counting down.
TGGTGAAGATGAAGAAGCCGGCGAGCGAAGTCTGCAAGGTCTATGACGAGCTGACCCAGGTCTATGGCGACCGTATCTCCGAAGCGATGAAGATGGATGTCGCCACCGGCCGTTCCGCCAGCAAGTGCCGGTGACGCGCTGACCCCGCTCGATCCGGCCTGGATCGAGCGGTTTCGGCGCGATCTGGAGGCTGCCCTCGGGAAGCCCTTTGAAGGAACGCTTGCGCTCGCGGTTTCCGGTGGCCCGGACAGCATGGCCATGCTCGCATTGGCCCAAGCCGCCTTTCCGAAGAGCGTAGTGGCGGCGACGGTCGATCATGGGTTGCGACCCGCTAGTGCCGATGAGGCGCGGATGGTCGCAGATTGGTGCTCGACGGCTGGTATTCCGCACGCGACCCTCAAGCCCCCGCGGCGCATCTTTCAAGCCAATGTGCAGGCCGATGCGCGCCACCTGCGCTATGATCTGCTCGGCCAATGGGCCATCGAAACTGGCGCCCACGCGCTGCTGACCGCGCATCATTGCGACGATCAGGCCGAGACATTCCTCATGCGTGCTCGTCGTGGATCGGGTCCAGGGGGGCTTGGCGGCATCCGAACGCGATGGCGCTGGGAACGCCATCGCTGGCACAATGGCTACCCCAAAGGCGGAGCGGCCGCAGCTGCAGACGTTGATGGGGTGACGGTGCTTAGACCGTTGCTCAACTGGCGGCGGGCAGACTTGCGTGCGATTGTCGAACTGAACGCGATCCCCTTTGTCGATGATCCCAGCAATGCGGACGAACGATTCGATCGCGTCCGCATGCGTCAGCTTCTTGCTCACAATCCTTGGCTCGATCCGGTCGCACTGGCGCGATCCGCGCGGATTTGCGGAGAGAGCGATGCCGCTCTGGCCGCGATGATGGACTGGGTCGGGCGTGAGCGGACGCTCGCGAGCGATGTGGCCGAACGGCGCATCGATATGAGCGGACTGCCGCGCGAACTGCGGCGCAGGCTCGCGCGCGACGCAATTGGCTACGTCCGGTTGATCGAGGGTCTGACCGAGGGCAGCTGGAGCGATTCGGCCAACATCGAATCGCTGCTGGACGCACTCGAAAGCGGTTCGGGCGCCACCCATGCCGGGGTCCAGGCGACCGCAAAAGGCGAAATCTGGCACTTCCGCCCCGCCCCGCCGCGTCGATCACACTGATCGAAGCTGTTCCATTGCCATTAACCTGCGACCGCCTATCTTGTGCGCTGAGGAAGGTGCAAGCGACCCATGAGCGACGACAACAAGACCCCCGGCCCTGAGAATAACGGCAATCCGTGGATGAAGAGCCTGCTCGTGTGGGTCGGCATCCTGGCTGCACTCGCACTGTTCGTCAGCATGTTCGGCGCGCCGAGCAGCACGACCGCCGGCACGACCATCGCCTATTCCGAATTCCTCGACAATGTCGAACAGGGCAAGGTCAAGGAGGTCAATGTTGCGGGCAACGTGATCACCGGCACGCTGTCGACCGACGCGAAGTTCCGCACCAACGCCGTCCCCAACCCCGAACTGATCCCGACGCTGCGCAAGCAGGGCGTGACGATCAGCGCACGGCCGGAGGAAGGCCCGTCGATCTGGCAATATGTGCTGGTTCAGGCGCTGCCGTTCCTGCTGTTCCTTGGCATCGCCTTCTTCGTTCTGCGCCAGATGCAGAAGGGCTCGGGCAGCGGCGCGATGGGCTTTGGCAAGTCGCGCGCCAAGCTGCTGACGCAGAAGGAAGGCAAGGTCACCTTCGACGACGTTGCCGGCATCGACGAAGCGCGCGAAGAGCTGGAAGAAGTCGTCGAGTTCCTCAAGGACCCGACCAAATTCGCCCGCCTGGGCGGCAAGATTCCGAAGGGCGCGCTGCTGGTCGGATCTCCCGGCACCGGCAAGACGCTGCTCGCCCGCGCGATTGCGGGTGAGGCCGGCGTGCCGTTCTTCACCATCTCCGGCTCGGACTTTGTCGAAATGTTCGTCGGCGTCGGCGCGAGCCGCGTGCGCGACATGTTCGAACAGGCCAAGAAGAGCGCACCGTGCATCGTCTTCATCGACGAAATCGACGCGGTCGGTCGCCATCGCGGCGCGGGCCTCGGCAACGGCAATGACGAGCGCGAGCAGACGCTGAACCAGCTGCTGGTCGAGATGGACGGCTTTGAAGCCAATGAGGGCATCATCATCGTCGCTGCGACCAACCGTCCCGACGTGCTCGATCCCGCGTTGCTGCGTCCGGGCCGGTTCGACCGTCAGGTCGTCGTGCCGCGCCCGGATATCGAGGGTCGCATCAAGATCCTGCAGGTCCATATGAAGAAGGTGCCGCTGGCCCCCGACGTCGATGCACGTGTGATCGCGCGCGGCACGCCGGGCTTCTCGGGCGCCGACCTTGCCAACCTCGTCAACGAAGCCGCGCTGATGGCGGCGCGCAAGGGCAAGCGCCTCGTCGCGATGAGCGAGTTCGAGGACGCCAAGGACAAGGTGATGATGGGCGCCGAGCGGCGTTCGATGGTGATGACCGACGATGAGAAGCGGATGACCGCCTATCACGAAGCCGGCCACGCGATCGTCAGCCTGCACGAGCCGGCATCGGATCCGATCCACAAGGCAACGATCATCCCGCGCGGGCGTGCGCTGGGCATGGTCATGCGTCTGCCCGAGCGTGACAGCTACAGCTATCACCGCGACAAGATGTACGCGAACCTCGCCGTCGCGATGGGCGGCCGCGTCGCTGAAGAAGTGATCTTCGGCTATGACAAGGTCTCGTCGGGCGCGAGCGGCGACATCCAGTACGCCACGGGTCTTGCCCGCGACATGATCACGAAGTGGGGCATGTCGGACAAGCTCGGCCCGGTCGAATATTCGCAGCCCGAAGGTGAGAGCTTCCTCGGCTATTCGGCATCGCAGCCGCGGCACATGTCGAACGAGACACAGCAGGCGATCGATGCCGAGATCAAGGCGACGGTCGAAGGCGGCCTGACCCGCGCGCGCGACGTGCTGACCGAGCATATCGACCAGCTGCACCAGCTGGCCGGCGCGCTGCTCGAGTACGAGACGCTGTCGGGCGAGGAGATCAAGAAGCTGCTGTCCGATGGCGACATCGGTCGGCCCGATCCCTCCACGATCAAGGGTCCGGTCGGGGTTGCCGGCACGTCGATCCCCAAGACGCGGCGTCCCAAGGGTCCGTTCGGCAACCCGGCTCCGCAGGGCGCGTAACCGCCCTACTTCTTCTCTGATTTCGGTGCGGCCCGTGCGAGTAGCGCGGGCCGCATTGTTTTTGCGATGTCGATGTCGGGTTGGGCGACCAGCCCCTCCACCATCGCGATCCGGGCATCGCACTTCGCGCCCGCATCCGTCCCGTTGAGCGCCGCTGCAAAGCGGTTGGCGGCGGCGGTGTCGCCATTGGCGGCAATCCGCAGTAGCTCCGAAGCGGTGATGTCACGCCCCTGCCCCAATTCGCGCACCCCCTGCGGCGCACTCGCCGCAACGCGCAGCGCATGGGCGTAATGCCGTTCACGCAACTGGCGGCTGAACATCGACTGCGTCTCATCGCGATCGCCGACGCAGACGCGTGGGTCCTCCATCCGCAGCTCGCGCATCCGGGCGAGGCGAATGTCCATCTCCGCCGCGATCAGCGCCGCCGAGGCGAGCGGCAGTCGCTGCTGATAGGCAGCGTTGACCAGCGCGTCGATTTCCCGCGACCCCGCGCTGCGATCGCGCGCGCCGTTCGCCATCGCCGTGCGGATCGCGGCAACCTCCGCATAGAGTTTCGGATTGCCGGTCTTCACCGCACGAAAGCCCGGCTCGCTCGCTTCCAGCGCCTTCATCGTATCGGCGGGGGAAACCGAAATCGGCGGCATCAGATCGCCCTGCTTCTGCGATGGCGGGATCGACATCACCGCCGCGACGACCAGCATCGCCCACAACACTATATTGGCGAGCGAGGCCACCCCATCGCCGCGCCCATTCGGATCGGCAGCACGCAGGCCGCTCATTACCACCAGACCGGTCCCCGCCGCCGCGCCCCACGCGATCAGGGGCGTTCCCGGTAGCCAGTCGCTGCGGACGATCGCCCCGACGATCAGCGCGAGCATCAGGCCGAGCGCGATCAGCACCGGGCTCGGCGCGATCAGCCGCGCAATGGCTCCGCGCGCCGAAAGGCCGACCAGCCCGCATGATGCGCCGAATACCAGCACCAGCGCCTGTTCGGCCACGTTCATCGCGGCAAAGGCGGGGCCGATGAACAGGCCCGCGACGCCGAGCACGACCACCCGCTGCCACGGCAATCCGCCGCCGCCATGTTCACCGCCATCGAGCACGAACATGGCAAGCGCCAGCGCAAAGGCTGCGGCGGCCATGCTTCCCGCGATCCATGGCGTTGCCGGCGCGCCGATCGCCGCCGCCGTCACCATCAGCCACAGCCCGAACCGCCAGCCGAATCCGCCAGGACTATCCTGCTGCCCCTGCAACCGTCGCCAGCGCATCGGCGCAATGAACCGCCAATGCGCCACGGCCAGCGCCACGCCCGCCGATCCCGCAGCAACCGCACCCCATAGCTGCAATGCCGGCGTCGCGCCGACCAGCGCGAACAGCCCCGCCCCCAGCGCCCCGATCAGGAGCAGCGCCACCTCGGCAAAGCCAAAGCGCGGCGCGTCGAGATGCGCGCGCCACCATTCTGCGGCCTTGGGGTGAAAACTGTGCGCGATCCCCGGCACATCATAGTCCGCCAGCTCGAACAGCTGGCGGACCTGTTCCGCCACCCCCGGGCGCACTGCGGCAAGGCGGCGCAGCCAGTTCGCGCGTTTGCCATTGGTCAGCGCGCGCCACCCGCCCTGCAGCGCATGGCCGCCGCGCCCGAACGATGCGATCAGGCGCCATTCGTCGAGCCGCGCGCGCAATGCCCAGACTGCGGGCGGATGATTGCCCTCCCCTTCCCAGCCGAACACTGCCATCGCCTCACGCAGGATCGCGTCGCTGCGCGGGATGGTGTCGGCGATCAGCGCGGCGAGGCGGTATTCGGTGTGCGCGCGCCGGTCGATCTCCATCAGCGCGGGCGCACCCATCACCGCGTCGAACGCGGCGCGGATCGCGTCGCGATCCTTGAACCACGGCCCACGCAGCCCGGCATCGAGATCGGCGAGCCGACGCTCAAGCTCGGCGGCATCGGCGGCACGCGCCGCTTCCAACGGATCGGGCGGAGCCGCTGGCGTCGCGGCGGCATCACGCGGCAACGAGCCAGAGGGTTCGAATGGCGCGGCGTCGTCGGCGGTGACGAGAACCGGCTCGGGATCGTCGGCGACCGCCGCAACGACCTCCCCGGCCTCATCTTCGCCTTCATCGTCCCAGTTATCGAAATGGTCGTAATCGACCCAGCGCAACGCCTGTTCATAGGCTTCGCGCAGCGCCATGAAGCCCTTGGCGTCATCCTCGGGATTGGTGGTCTTCAGCCTGGCGGCATAGGCCCGGCGGATCGTCGCGCGGTCGCTGCCGCGCGGCACGCCGAGCACCTGCCACCACTGCTTCACAGGCCGAACTTCATAGGAACGTCTCGCCCTCAAGCTGGTCGAGCGCGCTGTGCAGTTCCTTGCGCGCGGTCTCGATCGTGCGCGGGTCCTGGGTCTCGAGCGCAGCGGCAAAGCGCGACATGACTTCGCCGACCCAGAAACGCTGCGCGCCCAGGAAATTCTCGAAGCATTTCTCGCCGCGCGCGATCGCCGCCTTGTTCTCCGCCTCGTCGCGCGGATGGACCTTCAGGCCCGCCAGCGCCGCGCGCGCCTTTTCCAGCGCGGCGGGGTCGGCGACATTGCCGTCATTGATGACCAGGCTCACGGTCTCGCCGCTCTCGGGGACGATGATGTCGACCTCGAGCAACCCGGAGATATCGTAGGAGAAGCGGACATCGACCGGCTGTCCCGCCTTCGCGCGCGGCACCTGAACCGTCGTGCGCCCGATCTCTACATTGTCGCGGACCAGCCGCGCCTCGCCCTGATAGATGCCGAATTCCACGCGAGTCTGGTTGTCGTTCATCGTGCTGAAGGTGTGGACACGGCTCGCCGGAATCACCGTGCCGCGCTCGATGATCGGCGCGAACAGTCCGTCCTCGATCCCGCCACCGGGCAGGCGACGGGCAACCTCGACCCCCAGCGAATAGGGGCAGACATCGGTGACGACGACTTCCTTCAGCGCCGAATCGCGCGACTTCAGCCCCGCCTGCACCGCCGCGCCCAGCGCCACCGCCTCGTCGGGATTGACCGTCGCATTGGGGAAGCGGCCGAACATGCGCGTCACCGCGCTGCGTACCACCGGCATCCGCGTCGCGCCGCCGATCAGGATGATCTCTGACAGTTCCGCGCTCTTGATCCCCGAGTCGCGCATCGACCGCAGCACCGGTTCGCGCAGCCGGTCGATCAGCGGCTTGGCCGCCTCCTCGAACATCGCGGTCGTCACGGTGTGGCGATATTCGGCATCGTTCCACACGATCCGCATCTCCGCTTCACCCGCGCTGCTCAGCGTGCGGCGCGCGCGTTCGGCGGTTTCGCGCAGCTTCTGGTGCAGCGCATCGTCACCGCGCCCGGCATTACCGAATTCGCCAGCATGCGCGTCGCGCATCAGCGTCACCATCAGCTCGTTGAAATCCTCACCGCCCAGATGATTGTCGCCGGTCGAGGCGCGCACCTCGATAATGCCTTCGAAAATCTCGACGATCGACACGTCGAACGTGCCGCCGCCAAGGTCGAAGACCAGGAAGCGCGATTCATCGGCAAGCTGGTGGATGCCATAGGCGAGCGCGGCGGCGGTCGGTTCATTGACCAGCCGCTCGACCTTCAGCCCCGCCAGTTCGCCCGCACGATGCGTCGCCTTGCGCTGCTTGTCGTTGAAATAGGCGGGGACGGTGATCACCGCCTCGGTCACTTCCTGCCCCAGAAACGCCTCGGCATCCGCCTTGAGGCTGCGCAGGATCAGCGCGGACAGTTCCTCGGGCGCGAAGCTGCGCTTGCCGAGCTTGGTCGTGCGCTGCGTCCCCATATAGCGTTTGAATGCGGTGATGGTGACGTCGGGATGGCTCGCCATCCGCTCGCGCGCGGCAAGGCCGGTGATCACATCGCCATTCTCATCGATGCTGACCGCCGAGGGGGTGAGGAAATGGCCGAGCCGGTTGGGGATCAGCTCCGCCGCACCGTCACGAAAGACCGCCGCGGCACTGTTCGTGGTGCCGAGGTCGATACCGATAATCATTTCACTGCGCCCCCTGTCGATTCGGGCGAACTCTAACGCGCCCCGCGCGGCTGTGAAGCGGACGAATTCATATGGCGTTCAAGCGTCATGTTGTGTTTTCTCGCGGGATCACGGGAGGGTGTGGATGCGGACGATGATGGCGGTGATGGCGGGTGCGGCGCTGCTGCTTCCGGCGAGTGCACAGGCGATGAGCGTGGCGGAATTCCTGGCCAAGGCGAATGCACTCAAGGCCAAGGGCTTCCTCGCGCTCGCCTCCCCCGACATCAAATTGCTGCGGAGCGAGGTCGAACGCGCCTCGGACGCGTATCGCAACGACCTGGCCAGCGCGCGCGCTGCCGGGCGCGCCCCGCACAGCTGCCCGCCGCCCAAGGGCAAGGCAAAGATCGGCAGCAACGAGCTGATGGCGGAGTTCCAGTCCATCCCGGCTGCGCAGCGCGGGATGAGCGTCAAATCAGCGTTCTATGCGATGATGAAGAAGCGCTTTCCCTGCCGGGGCTGAGCTTCAGCCAAGCAGACCGAGACCCAGCAGCAGCAGACCGAAGATCAGCACGATGAAGCTGATCAGATGCAGCAGCACGAAGGTGCGCAGCGCAGCGCTCCACCAGCGCAGGCGGTAGGCACCCTTCAGCTGGAAATAGATATGCACCGGCGGCACCAGCAGCGCGACCACGCTGATCGAAGTGGTCCCGGCACCCAGCGCCGATGCGATCATCAATCCGATGAACAGCAACGACATGAAGGCGAGCGAATAGGTAACAAAGACCGCGTGGTCATACCCCTTGAACCGCCGCCGCCACAGGAACAGCAGCCACACGAACGGGATCGACAGCGGGATCAGCGCCCAGCTGAATTTGTAGCTGTTGGTCTGGAGCTTGTAGAGCGCGAGGCCCGGGTTGCGCTCCGCCTTCTCGATCCCCTTGTCCAGCCGCGGCCACCCGGTCCGCGCCTTTGAAGAGAGCCCAATCCGACCGCTCATCTTGATCGGAAAGTTCTTGATCTCGGCAAGGTCGGTCGTCAACTTCTCGATCTGCCGGTCGAGCTTGGCGGCGCGTTCGCTCCCTTTCTCCGCCTTGGCGCGCGCTTCGCGCAGCTCCACGATCGCGTTTTCGGTGTTTTGCCGCGCATATTGCAGGCCAGACTCAAACTGTGCTGTCGTGCCGACGTCCGCTGGCGGAGCGACGCCCATGATCTGCATCACCGCGAACATCGTGAAGACGGAGAACAGGAACATCGCCATCGGCGACACGAACTGCGCACGCTCGCCATGGATGTAGCGGCGGGTCAGCTCGCCGGGGCGAAAGGCCAGCAGCGGCAGCGTGTTCCACAGCTTGCCCTCAAAATGCACCACGCCGTGCAGGATCTCATGCCAGATCGCGCCGATCGTGCGATGGACATGCCCGACCTGCCCGCAGCGGTGGCAATGCGGGCCGATCAGCTGCGTCCCGCAATTGAGGCAGATTCCGTGACCATGATCGCCATGCGCGCCCGGCCGCTCGACCGCGCGGCCCAGCAGCGTACCCGTGACCAGATCCCCGGCTGCGTCGAATTCCCCCATGAAGCGCATCTATCAGCTTGGAAAAGACCGCGCGATAGGGACTTTGCGGTTGCAGCATGATAGCCGGGCAGCATGGAACAGGATGCTTCGACTCTGATCGCCGACATGGGCGCGCGCGCCCGCACCGCTGCAACGACGCTGGCCGGGCTGCCGACCGCCGCCAAGGCTGCCGGCCTGCGCGCCGCCGCCGCTGCGATCCGCACCGATGCGGATGCGATCCTCGCCGCCAATGCCCGCGATGTCGACGCCGGCACGGCGAACGGCCTTTCGAGTGCGCTGCTCGACCGGTTGCGGCTCGATCCCGCGCGGCTTGAGGGCGCGGCAGCTGGCGTGGAGGCGGTGGCATCGCTGGCCGATCCGGTCGGCGCGGTGATCGATTCGAGCGAGCGCCCCAATGGCCTCAAGCTCAGCCGCGTGCGCGTGCCGATCGGGGTGATCGGCATCATCTATGAGAGCCGCCCCAACGTTACCGCCGACGCGGCTGCCTTGTGCGTGATGAGCGGCAATGCCGTGATCCTGCGCGGCGGATCCGAAGCGGTGCATAGCAACCGCGCGATCCATGCCGCATTCGCGCGCGGCCTTGTCGAAGCGGGCCTCCCCGCCGATGCGGCGCAGCTGGTTTCTACCACCGATCGCGCGGCCGTGGGTGCGATGCTAAAAGCCGATGGCGTGATCGACCTGATCGTCCCGCGCGGCGGCAAGAGCCTGGTCGCGCGCGTGCAGGAAGAGGCGCGCGTCCCCGTGCTCGCGCATCTCGACGGCATCTGCCACCTTTATATCGACCATGCCGCTGATCCGGCCATGGCGGTCAAGCTCGCGGTCAACGCCAAGATGCGCCGCACCGGCATCTGCGGCGCGACCGAAACGCTGTTGATCGACCGCGCCTTCGCCGATCCCGCGCCGATCCTGTCCGCGCTCGCCGACACCGGCTGCGAGCTGCGCGGCGACGCCGATATCCGCGCGATCGAGCCGCGCGCGGTTGCAGCGAATGCAGAGGATTGGGACACCGAATATCTCGATTCGATCCTGTCGGTCTCACTGGTCGATGGCGTCGATGGCGCAATGGCGCATATCGCGCGCCATTCCAGCCGCCACACCGACGCGATCGTGACCGAAGATGCCGCTACCGCCGAACGCTTCCTCAACAGCGTCGACAGCGCGATCGTGATGTGGAACGCTTCGACCCAGTTCGCCGATGGCGGCGAATTCGGCCTCGGCGCGGAAATCGGCATCGCCACCGGCCGCCTCCACGCCCGCGGCCCCGTCGCGCTCGAGGGGCTGACCACGTATAAATGGGTGGTGCGCGGGAGCGGACAGGCGCGTCCTTGAACGACCCGCGACAGATGTATACATTTGTAGCATGAAGACAGCTGTCGTCACCGCCCGACTCGATCCGGAGACGCTTGCCGGACTCGACAAGCTTGCCGAGTATCATGAGCGATCACGCGCTTGGCTCGTCGCGAAAGCGGTCAAAAAATATGTGAAGGAAGAAACTGAGTTCTTCGCCTTCCTGCAGGAAGGGGAGGATGCCATCGCAAGTGGTGAGTTTCTGACCCACGAAGAGCTGATGGCAGAAATCAAGGGAATGCGGCAGCGAGACGCTGCTTGAGACAGCTAATCTGGTCGTTTCCAGCCCGGCGCGACCTCTATCGGATAGCCGCCGAATATGGCGAGATGGATCCGGCGCTCCCGTTCGAAATGCTGATGCGTATCGAACAGGCACCTCTCGCGCTGATGGACTATCCCGATATCGGCAGTCCCACGCCGCGCAGAGGCATTCGCAAATGGCATGTCCGCAGAACGCCGTTCCTTCTATTTTATGCAAGCACGACCAAACGGCTCGAAATCCGCCGCGTCGTGCATGAGCGATCCGATTGGACGGGGCTGGAAGCTTGAAACGCATCGGTCTCCTCGGCGGGTCGTTCAACCCCGCACATCGCGGCCACCGCGCGATCTCGCTCCACGCCATGCGCGCGCTCGGGCTGGACGAGGTGTGGTGGCTGGTCTCCCCCGGCAATCCGCTCAAGGAAGCGAAGGGCATGGCCCCGTTTGCCGCGCGGATGGCGTCGGCGCGGGCGATGGCCCGCCATGCGCCGATCCGCCCCAGCGCGGTCGAACAGCGGCTCAAGACCCGCTACACCGTCGATACCCTCACCAAACTCCCCCGCCTCTACCCCCGCCACCAGTTCATCTGGCTGATGGGCGGGGACAATCTGGCGCAGTTCGACCAGTGGCGCGGGTGGCGGCGGATCGCGCGTCAGGTTCCGATTGCGGTGATCGCGCGTCCGGGCTATGATCGCGACGCTCATGCAAGCCCTGCAATGAGCTGGCTGCGGCGTTTCGTGCGCCCCGCACGCCAGGCGAAGACTTGGACGAAGTGGAGTTTGCCGGCCCTGGTGCTGTTGCGCTTCCGCCCCGACCCGACTTCGGCGACTCGCCTCCGCGCCGCCGATCCCGGCTGGCACCGGAGATTTTCCCGTGGCCGCACGCCGCCCAAGCCCGACACGCCCTAACCCAGGAGTCCTCTTGCCCGCTTCCCCCCAACTCGATGCCGCCCCGGCCGCCGCCCGCGGCCCCGCCCCGGATGCCGAGGCACTGCATCGACTGATCCTGACCTCGCTCGACGACGATCAGGCGGTCGAAACCGTCTCGATCCCGCTCGCGGGCAAGAGCAGCATCGCCGACTATATGGTCGTGGCGAGCGGCCGCTCTACGCGTCAGGTCGCGTCGATGGCGCAGAAGCTGGCCGAGAAGATCAAGGCCGAGCGCGGCCACAACCCCCGGATCGAAGGTCTGCCGACCGCCGACTGGGTGCTGATCGACGCCGGCGACGTGATCGTCCACCTGTTCCGCCCCGAAGTCCGCACCTTCTACAATCTTGAGCGGATGTGGGCGTTCGGCGACAGCGCGCCGGGCGGCTCGGCCTAAGTTGAAGCTCGGCACCGCCAACCGGGACTAACCCCATGCTGCTGCACATCGTCGCCCGCGGGCGGATCGGCCGCAGCCCTGAAGCCGAGCTGGTCGATCGCTATCTCAAGCGCGTGACGCTGCCGACGCGCGTGACCGAACTGCCCGATACCGGCGGCAAGATGCCCGCGATCGAGCCGGGCACGCGCATCGTGATGCTGGACGAGAAGGGCGAGAACCTGCCCTCTCGCGTCTTCGCCGAGCGCATTCAGGCATGGCGCGAGGACGGGGTGCGGGAAACGCGCTTCCTGATCGGTGCCGCCGACGGCTTTGACGATACCGCGCGCGCGCAGGCCGATCTGCTCATTTCCTATGGCCGCGCCACCTGGCCGCACATGATGGCGCGCGCGATGCTGGCCGAACAGCTGTGGCGCGCGACCAGCATCCTCGCCAACCACCCGTATCACCGCGAGGGATGATGCGGCGGATCGCCCTTGTCGCCGCCGTGATCGCCACCGCATCGGTCGGCATCGCCGCACTGCCGGCGCAGACCCCCTCGATCACCGACCAGCGCGCCCAGCTCACCGCCGCGAGCAAGGCCGCAAAGGATGCCGAGGCGCGCGCGCAACAGCTTCAGCGCGCCGCCGTCAATGAACGCGACGAAGCCCGCCGCGCCCGTGCCCGCGAAGCCGCGATCGCGGCGAGCATTCAGGCGGCGGAGGCCGAGATCGTCGCCGCCCGCGCGCGCATCGCGATCGTCGACCGGATGCTGGGCCAGCAACGCACCCGCCTCGCCGAGCGACAGGGGCCGATCGCGCAGCTGATGGCGGCGCTGCAATCGCTCGCCCGCCGCCCCGCCGTGCTCGGGCTGGTCCAGCCCGGATCGACCGCCGACATCGTCCATGTCCGCGCGGTGCTGGGTGCCGTCACCCCGGCGATGCGCGCGCGCACGACCGATATCCGCGCCGAAATCGCCCGCACCCGCCGCCTGCGCGACGGCGCGCAGCTCGCCGCCAAAAGCCTCGCCGACAGCCGTGCGCGACTCCAGAATGACCGCCTCGCTCTGGTCCGTGCCGAAGGCGAGCATCGCCTGAAATCGGTCGGCTATCGGCGTGAGGCAATGTTCGAATCCGATCGTGCACTGGCGCTGGGCGAACAGGCGCGCGACCTCGTTGACCTGATGGATACGATGGGTGAGGCCGCCGAGACCCGCGCGGCGTTGGAAGCGCTGCCCGGCCCGCTCCCCCGCCCCGCCGAGGGCGAAGCCGCAACGCCCGATACCGCCCCGCCCACCCGGCGCAGTGGCCCGCCGCCCTACCGCCTTCCCGTCTCGGGAACGGTCGTCACCGGCCTTGGCGAACTGTCCGATACCGGCGTTCGTGCCCGCGGCCTGACGCTGGCGACATGGCCGGGCGCACAGGTGGTCGCGCCGACCGGTGGTCGCGTCATCTATGCCGGGCGCTTCCGCCGTTATGGCAATATCGTCATCCTCGACCATGGCGGCGGCTGGACCTCGCTCGTCGCCGGGCTCGACGCGGTGATGGTCAAGGTCGGCGACACGCTGATTCAGGGCGCCCCGCTCGGCCGCGCGCCGCAGGGCGAGGCCCCGCGTATCACCGTCGAACTGCGCCGACAGGGCCGGCCGGTCGATCTGGCGCAGCTGCTGGATTGAATTCCTCCCTGCGCAACAGGGACGAAATGACATGTCGCTGACATTCGCTTGCCGCTTTGCGGCCACGCGGTTCCGGTCTATCTTGTCGCCAAGACCCGCTCAGAGAGTAACGCGTATGATCCGTCCCATCCTCCAGGTCTCCGCCGCGGTCGGCGCGCTGGCGCTCATCCCCGTCACCACCGGCGCGATGGCGAGCGTCGATACGTCGAGCTATCGCGAGCTCGACGCGTTTATGGACGTCTACACCCGGGTGAAGGCCGCTTATGTCGAGAAGGTCGATGACAAGACACTGATCAAGGGCGCGATCGACGGCATGCTCGCCAGCCTCGACCCGCACAGCTCGTATGTCGACGCGCTCGCCTTCGACAATCTGCGCCTCGCCACCGACGGCAATTATGGCGGCCTGGGCCTGTCGGTCACGATGGAGGACGGCGCGGTCAAGGTGATCACCCCGACCGAAGATACGCCAGCGTGGAAGGCGGGGATCAAGGCCGGCGACTATATCACGCACCTCGATGGCAAGCTGATCTATGGCGGCACGCTGGATGAAGCGATCACCCAGATGCGCGGCGCACCGGGCACGAAGATCACCATCCGCATCGTCCGCCCCGGCCGCGACAAGCCGTTCGACGTCGCGCTGACCCGCGAAACCATCGTGCAAAAGGCGGTGAAGTGGGAGGTGCAGGACGGCATCGGCATCCTCAACATCAACACCTTCAGCGCGACCACTGCCGACGATATGCGCGCCGGCATCGCCGCGATCGAACAGCAGCTGGGCGGCAAGCCCAAGGGCTATATCATCGACCTGCGCGGCAATGGCGGCGGCCTGCTCAATCAGGCGATCGAGGTCAGCGACGCGTTCCTGACGCATGGCGAAATCGTGTCGCAGCGCGGGCGTGAGAAGAGCGATATCGAGCGCTGGTATGCCAAGGCCGACGATCTCGCCCGCGGTCTGCCAATTGTCGTGCTGGTCGATGCCGGCACCGCGTCGGCGTCGGAAATCGTCGCCGGTGCGCTGCAGGATCACCACCGCGCGCTGGTGCTGGGCGAAAAGACGTTCGGCAAGGGATCGGTCCAGTCGCTGCTCCAGCTCGGCCCGCGCACCGCGCTGCGCATCACTACCGCGCGCTACTACACCCCGTCGGGCAAGTCGGTGCAGGAAGGCGGGATCGAGCCCGATCTGGCCGTGCCGCAGATTTCCGACCCCGATTACAAGACCCGCCCGGTGTTCCGTGAGGCCGATCTGCGCCGTCACCTGATCAACGAGACCAAGGTCGATAACGCCGTGCTGGAAGAGGATACCAAGACCGATCCGCGCTTCGCCGCCACCCCGGCCGAGCTGGAGAAGAAGGGGATCAAGGACTTCCAGCTCCACTATGCGCTGCAGACCATCGCCCGCACCGCCGCGCCCGCGCGCATGGCTGGCGGCGGCGCGGCCAAGGCCGGGAGGCGCTGAGCCCTGCCATGACGCACAGCCGCACCGCGCAATGGCTCGCCCTGCTGGTCCCGCTCGCGCTGATCGCCGGCGCGCTGACCAGCCAATATGGCTTTGGCCTGTTCCCGTGCGAGATGTGCATGTGGCAACGCTGGCCGCATTACACCGCGATCGTGCTCGCCGCCCTGTCCTTCGTCGTGGCGCCCGCGCGCACGCCGCTGGTGTGGCTGGCCACGCTCGCCATCGCGGTCAGCGGCGCGATCGGCGCGTTCCATGCCGGGGTAGAATATGGCTGGTGGGAGGGGATCACCCAATGCGCCACCAACTTCAGCGGAGAGGGCAGCGCGCTTGAGCGCATCATGAATGCGCCCGTGATCCGCTGCGATGTCGCGCCCTGGGATCTTTTCGGAGTGTCGCTCGCCGGGTGGAATGCGATCTTTTCGCTCGGTGGTGCGTTGGTGATCGTAACGCTGATGCTGAAGGGCAAGGCCAAGTGAAGTGGAAACCCGGAGACCCCCGCCGCGATATCGATTCGATGGTTCGTGTCGATCAGGCGGGCGAATATGGCGCAACGCGCATCTATGCGGGACAACTCGCGGTGATGGGCGACCGCCACGACATGGCGCGCGCGATTTCGGGCATGGCCAATCAGGAAGAACGGCACCGCGCCTTCTTTGACGCGTTGATCGCGCGGCGCGGCGTGCGCCCGACCGCGCTGCAGCCGGTGTGGAACGTCGCGGGCTTCGCGCTCGGTGCGGCGACTGCGGCGATCGGGCCGACCGCAGCGATGGCGTGCACCGTCGCGGTCGAGACCGAAATCGACCTCCACTATCAGGAACAGCTCGACGCACTGGGCGAGGACGATCCCGAACTTGCGGCAGCCGTCGCCGAGTTCCGCGCCGAAGAGCTGGAACACAAGGATAGCGCGCTCGCAGCGGGTGCGGAGACGGCCCCGGCCTATCCGTTTCTTGCCGGGGCGATTCGGCTGGCGTGCCGGGCGGCGATTGGCGTTTCAAAGCGGCTGTAACGGCCGCAAGGAGTTGACGATGAAGACGATCCTGCTGACCCTGTCCGCCGCCGCGTCCGCGCTGGCGCTGCCCGCGCTCCCCGCGCTGGCCCAGAACGCCCCGCAGAACGGCGTGTTGATCATTTATGGCGACGACCGCTGCCCGACCAATTCCGACGGCGACGAGATCGTGGTCTGCGTCCGCCGCCCGGCTGGCGAGCGCTTCCGGATCCCGAGCGAGCTCCGCGATACCGAAGCCACACCTCAGCGCGAAAGCTGGGCGGTGCGCCAGCGTTCGGCGTTGACCGCAGGCGACACCGGCATCGGCAGCTGCACCACTGTCGGCCCCGGCGGCGGCATCGGGTGCTCGACGCGGGATATTCAGGCCGGCAAGGCCGAAGCGGATGCGCGGAAGCGCGCCGAAAAGGTTCTGCCGGACTAACGCTAGCGGCGCATTCAAACATCCGTTTGCCCTGATGATCAGGTCGCCAAAGCCCCCGGCTTTGGCTGAAACGTCCGGGGGACGTTTCACCTGATCATTGTCGAAGGGCAACTCCAACACTCCGAGAGTGCAGGAATCGTGCTCCGACAGGCTCAGCACAGACGGGATTGGTTGAGCCAGCCTAGAAGCTGGCACGTCCCCGCCCTCCTCTTCGCGCTCGTCTGGCTGTCCTGCATCTGGTTCGGCTCCTGGGCGTTCAACCCCAACAGCGCCACACGCATCCTCGCCGCGACCGCAATCGTCGAAACCGGCAGCGCGCGCATCGACCCCTATGCCGCGATGACGATCGACAAGGCGCAGTTCGACGGCCATTTCTACATGGACAAGGCACCGGGCATGACGCTGATGGCGCTGCCCTTCGTCGCCGCGACCAACTGGGTGACGCAGCAGACCAGCGCCGATGTCCCGCACCAGCTGTTCGACCCCGATGCCGAGGCGTTCCTGCGCCTGCGCATGCGCGCCGCCATCGCCGGGATCGGCGCAGTGCTGACCGCGCTCGCAGCGATCGCGCTGCTCGACCTCGGCACGGGAATCGGCGGCAACCGCGCGGCGGGGCTGTTCACCGCAGTCAGCTTTGCGCTTGGCACGACGGTCTGGGGTTGGACCACCACCTGGTTCGGCCATGCCGCCGCGACCTCCCTGATCGCCATCGCGCTCTGGGCGGTGTGGCGCGGCACGCGCGACGGCCTCACCGCCCGCTACGCGCTGATCGCCGGCCTCGCGCTTGGCTGGGCAGTCGTGGTCGAGCACGGCGCGCTGCTGCTCGGGGCGCCGGTCGCGCTTTGGGCCTTGTGGCGTATTCGCGACGCGGACCGCGCGACCCTGCTCCGCACCATCGGCCTCGCAATCATGGGCGGGATGGTCGCCGCCATCCCCCTCCTCGCCTACAACCTCGCCACCTTCGGCCACCCCTTCACCACCGGCTATTCGGGCGTGGTGGGGTTTGAGGGGATGAAGCAGGGGCTGTTCGGCCTGACCTATCCCAAGCTCGACATCCTCATCGAAATCCTGTTCGGCAAGCGGCGCGGGATCATCTGGGTCGCGCCGATCCTCGCACTCGCCCCGTTCGGCATCTGGACGCTGCTGCGCGATCCCGCACGGCGCGACCTCGGCGTGCTCGCAGTAGCGGGAGCGGCGACCTGTTTCCTCTACCACGCGGCGTACGTCTATTGGGACGGCGGCAACGCCACCGGCCCGCGCCACGCCCTCCCGGCAATCGCCTATCTCGCCCTCGGCCTCGCCGCCTATTGGGGCAGCGCCAGCCGGATCGAGCGCGCGCTCGGCCTCGCCTTCCTCGCCGCCAGCGTCGCGCTCAACCTGATCATCGCCGCAGTCGATATTCAGGCCCCGGCCCAGTTCGCCGCGCCACTGACCGATCACATCCTGCCGGGCCTCCTCGCACTCAACCTGCGTACCCTTCCCAACGAATTCTGGGGCTGGTCACCCGGCGCGGGCCTCACCCTCTACCTCATCCTCGCAGGCGCCCTCGCCGCCCTGCTCGCGCTCGCCTGCCGCCGCAGCGCGCCGGACTGACTGGACACGCAAGCCGCCGGAACGTATGAAGAACATATGGCCCAGCTCGATTTGCGCGAAAAGCTCGAAATCCTCGCCGACGCGGCGAAATATGACGCATCCTGCGCCTCGTCCGGCACGTCGAAACGCAAGTCATCGGGCGGCAAGGGGCTGGGATCGACCGAGGGGATGGGCATCTGCCACGCCTACGCACCCGATGGGCGCTGCATCAGCCTGCTCAAGATCCTGCTGACCAACAGCTGCGTGTTCGACTGCCATTATTGCATCAACCGCAAAAGCTCGAACGTCCGCCGCGCCCGCTTCACCGCGCAGGAGGTCGTGCGCCTCACGCTCGATTTCTACCGCCGCAATTATATCGAGGGACTGTTCCTCTCCTCGGGCATCATCCGCTCGCCCGATTACACGATGGAGCAGATTGTCGAGGTCGCGCGCAGCCTGCGCGAGGATCACGACTTTCGCGGTTACATCCATTTGAAGACGATCCCCGACGCCGATCCGGGCCTGATCCATCAGGCCGGGCTGCATGCCGACCGCCTGTCGATCAATGTCGAGCTGCCGACCGTCGCCGGCCTCACCCGCCTTGCGCCCGAGAAATCCGCACCCCGGATCGAAGGGGCGATGGGCGATTTGAAGCGCGATATCGAAGACAGCGGCGACGCGCGCAAACGCTATCGCTCCGCCCCCAAATTCGCGCCAGCTGGCCAGTCGACCCAGATGATCGTCGGCGCCGATGCCGCGACCGACCGCGACATCGTCGGCCGCGCCGCCGGGCTGTACGGCCGCTTCGGCCTGCGCCGCGTCTATTATTCCGCGTTCAGCCCGATCCCGGACGCGAGCGCCGTGCTCCCGCTCCAGCGGCCGCCGCTGATCCGCGAACATCGCCTCTACCAGTCCGACTGGCTGATGCGCTTCTACGACTATTCGCCGGGTGAGGTTGCCGACGCCGCCGACACCGCGACCGGCATGATGCCGCTCGACATCGACCCCAAGCTCGCCTGGGCATTGAAGCATCGCGACAGCTTCCCGGTCGACATCAACACCGCCCCGCGCCAGGCGCTGCTGCGCGTCCCGGGCCTCGGCGTAAAAGCGGTCGACCGCATCCTCGTCTCGCGCCGCTGGCGGCGGATGACGCTGGCCGATGTCGCGCGGCTCACCGTGTCGGTGAAGAAATTGAAGCCCTTCCTGATCACCAGCGACTGGCGCCCGACCTTGCTCGCTGACCGCGCCGACCTGCGCCCGCTCGTCGCCCCGCCGGCAAAGCAGATGGAATTGTTCGCCGCGTGAGAATGAGTCGCGGGTGAAACAAGCGCGCGGGCGAGCGGTTGAGCGCGCAAAGGAGACTTTGCATGGCTCAAGAACGCATTTTCGAAGACCTGATCCAGGACCATAACCGCCAGCGCGACCTGCTCGACCGCATCGCGCAAACCAGCGGCGACAGCGAAGAGCGGCGCACGCTGTTCGAGGAGCTGCGCGTCGAGCTGCAGGCGCACGCCGCCGCCGAAGAGGAATCGCTCTACGCGACGATGCTCGCCAATCCGGACCTGCGCGACGAAGCGCGCCATTCGGTGTCGGAGCATAAGGAAGTCGACGACATGCTCGGCGAACTGGTCGAGATGGAGATGTCGTCGAGCGGCTGGCTGACCAAGTTCAAGTCGATGCGCGACCGCTACCTCCACCATATCGACGAGGAAGAGGAAGAGATGTTCCCCGCCGCGTCGAAGGATCTGGACGACGCGACCAAGGCCAAGCTCGCCAAGATCTTCGAGGCGCGCAAGCCCAAGGAACTGGAACGCGCCGAAGACGAAATGCCCGGCGACGCGCGCGAGTAACTGACACCCGTGTAAACGACTGGACGCGCGGTGCGGACTGCGTAAGCTGCTCCCCAAAACGAGGAGAGGCCCATGATCCGCACCGCCGTCGCGGCCGCCGCATTGCTCGCCTGTGCGCCCGCCGCCTACGCCGAAACCCTCAACGTCCCCGCCGGCCCCGACGCGCAGGAGCGGCTGCAACAGGCGCTGCTCGACGCCAAGCCGGGCGATACCGTCGAAATCGGCGCGGGCCGGTTCGATCTGACCGACGGCCTCAGCCTCGACGTGGACAAGGTCACCGTGCGCGGCGCGGGGCCGGACAAGACGATCCTCAGCTTCAAGGGCCAGCTCGGCGCGGGCGAAGGGCTGCTCGTGACCTCCGACGATGTCGTCCTGCGCAGCTTCGCGGTCGAGGACAGCAAGGGCGACGGCATCAAGTCCAAGGGCGCCGACCGCATCGTCTACAAGGACATTCGCGTCGAATGGACCGGCGGGCCGAAGCAGAGCAACGGCGCGTACGGCGTCTATCCCGTCTCCAGCAGCATGGTCCTGATCGACGGCGTGACGGTCAAGGGCGCGTCCGACGCCGGCATCTATGTCGGCCAGTCGGAGCAGATCATCGTCCGCAAATCGTTCGTCTCGCACAATGTCGCGGGGATCGAGATCGAAAACAGCAACCACGCCGACGTCTTCGGCAACACCGCGACGCGCAACACCGGTGGCATCCTCGTGTTTGACCTGCCCAACCTCCCCCGCATGGGCGGCGGCGGGGTGCGGGTGTACGGCAACAAGGTGTTCGCCAACGACACCCCGAACTTCGCGCCCAAGGGCAATATCGTCGCTACCGTGCCCAAGGGGACCGGGGTTCTGGTGATGGCCAATGACGGGGTGCATGTGTTCGACAACGACCTGTCGGAGCACGCGACCGCCAATGTGATCGTGATGTCCTATCGCGAGCGCTACGACGACCCCAAGTACAACCCCTATCCGCGCCGCATCGTCGTGTCGGGCAACCGCCACGGTCGCGCCGGGTTCGAGCCGGGGGTCGAGGGCGGCAGCTTCCTCGTCGCCGCGTTCGGCGGAGCCGCGCCGCCGGTGTGGTGGGACGGCACCGGCACCGTCGCCGAACTCGGGCTGCACGTCGCCGATCCGGCGCCGGTACTGACGCTGGGCCTCGCGCTCGCCGCGCCGACGAGCTCGGCAAAGCCGGGCAAGGCAGAGCTCAACGCCCCCGCCGCCCCGCGCCCCGCCGCAGTGGTGCTACCCGCAGCGATGGAGGCTGCCGCCAAGTGACCCGCGCCGGACTCGCCGTGCTGGCCCTATGCGCAGCAGCGTTCGGCGTCGCCGCGGCAAGCCAGCCTGCGCGGGTGAACGACGCCGCGATCACTGCGGATGGCTACCCCGCGAAGCTCTCCGACTATGGCTTCTTCGCCGACCTGACCAAACGCACCCCGGCGGTCCGCGTCGTCGGCTACGATCTCGAAACCCCGCTCTTCTCCGATTACACGATGAAGCAGCGCTTCATCTACGTCCCCGCCGGGGCGCAGGCAAAGTACGACGCAAAGGCCGCATTCGACTTCCCCGTCGGCTCTGCGCTCATCAAGACCTTCGGCTATGGCACAGGCGCCGCGTTCAAGCCGATCGAGACCCGCCTGCTGCTGCGCCGCGCATCGGGCTGGGTCGCGATTCCCTATGTGTGGAACGCCGAGGGCACCGACGCGGTGGTCAAGCGCGCCGGCACCCGCCTTCCGGTCGCCTTCACCGACCCATCGGGCCGCGCGCGCCAGATCAGCTACGCCGTCCCCAACGCGAACCAATGCAAGGATTGCCACGCACTCAGCGGCCAGATCGCCCCGATCGGCCCCAAGGCACGCTACCTCAACCACACCGGCCAGCTACAGGCGCTGGTCAAAGCCGGCCTGCTCGACCGCGCCCCCGCCAACGCCCCGCGTGTCGCCCGCTGGGACGACCGCAAGGCGCCACTCGATGCCCGCGCCCGTGCCTATCTCGAAATCAACTGCGCGCACTGCCACAATCCGGCGGGTGCGGCGTCCAACTCGGGCCTGTTCCTCGAACTCGACCGCGCCGATCCGGTCGCGCTCGGCATCGGCAAGCGCCCGGTCGCGGCCGGGCGTGGCAGCGGTGGGCGCGACTTCGCGATTGCGCCCGGCAACCCCGATGCCTCGATTCTGATCTACCGCCTGCGCAGCACCGACCCCGGTATCGCCATGCCCGAACTCGGCCGCGCCACCGCGCATGACGAGGGGATTGCGCTGCTGTCCGAATGGATCGAATCGCTCCCCGCGGGTTAGTATTGAGTTCGGCTACGCCGAACACGGCACCAGCCCGCTCCCCCACCCGGCCACCCATCGACAGGATATTCTGAAATGGGTGGCCGGGTGGGGGAGCGGGCTGGTGCCGCAACCGTTTCAGCCTCGCTGAAACCAACAAGGACTTACATGCGGGTCATAGCACTAGCTTCACAGGACGATTTCGACGGCTGGCGCGACGCCGCCCGCAGCCTTGCTGCCGCGCGGGTCGATCCGTCGGAGGTGGTGTGGCAGGTCGGCGACCAGCCCGCCGACCTGTTCGGCGACGAAGCAGTCCTCCCCTCCGCCGCCCCCGACCTGCGCGTCTCGCGCCGCTTCGTCGAACTGGCGCGTGAGGCGATCCTGCACAGCGACCCGCAGCGCTTCGCCCTGCTCTACAAACTACTGACCCGCGTGATCGCGCGACCGGGCAGTATCGAGGACAAGGCCGATCCGTTGCTCCGCCGCCTCGACGACATGGCCAAATCGGTGCGCCGCGACATCCACAAGATGCGCGCGTTCGTCCGTTTCCGCGAAGTCACCGACGACGCCGGCCCCCGCTTCATCGCCTGGTTCGAACCCGATCATCATATCGTCCGCGCCAATGCCCGCTTCTTCGTCGACCGCTTCCACACGATGCGCTGGTCGATCCTGACGCCCGACGTCTCGCTCCACTGGGACGGCAAGACGCTGTCCGAAGGCCCTGGTGCGAGCAAGACCGACGCGCCGCAGGACGATCCGGTCGAGGCGGTGTGGAAGACCTATTACGCATCGACGTTCAACCCCGCGCGCCTCAAGACCGGCGCGATGCTCAAGGAAATGCCGCGCAAATATTGGAAGAACATGCCCGAAACCGCGTTGGTGGCGGAGCTGATCAAGGGTGCCCGCGCGCGCGAAGTGGCGATGGTCGAAACCGCACGCACCGCCGGCCCCGGTGATAACGCGCAAAAGGCGTGGGCCGCGCTGCGCGACGAGGCGGCAGCCTGCACCCGCTGTCACCTCCACCAGCACGCCACGCAGACCGTGTTCGGCGAAGGGCCGGTCGACGCCCCGCTGATGCTGATCGGCGAACAGCCCGGCGATCAGGAGGATCTTGCCGGTCGCCCGTTCGTCGGCCCGGCCGGGCAGCTACTCGACGATGCGCTGGCGCAGGCCGGGATCGACCGCTCCGCCGCCTATCTCACCAACGCAGTCAAGCATTTCAAATTCGAACCGCGTGGCAAGCGCCGCATCCACGCCACCCCCGATGCGGGGGAGATCAGCGCGTGCCGCTGGTGGATCGAACAGGAATTGCTGATCGTCCGACCAAAGATCGTCGTCGCGCTCGGCGCCACCGCCGCGCGGTCACTGCTGGGCAAGGCTGTCACCATCTCACGCGAACGCGGCCGCGCGATCCCGCTCGACTCCGGCGCAGAGGCGTGGATCACCGTCCAC
This sequence comes from Sphingomonas sp. R647, assembly GCF_020177055.1. Lineage (GTDB taxonomy): Bacteria > Pseudomonadota > Alphaproteobacteria > Sphingomonadales > Sphingomonadaceae > Sphingomonas. The sequence goes on along the minus strand of NZ_JAIQXT010000002.1, from coordinate 486,748 downwards.
CCCAGCTATCTGCTGCGTCTGCCCGACCCGGAGGCAAAGGCCGCGCAGCACGCCGCCTTCATCACCGATCTGCGCGCCGCCGCCGCGCGGCTTTGACTCGTCTTTGCCGCGCGTTCATCGTCGCGGCGGGGGGCATAGATGCGATTCGAGCGACTCCTGACCCGATTGCTCGCCGCGACGGCGGTCGCGACGCTGGCCGCGCCCGCCCCGCTTGGCGCGCAGGTGCAGCGTCCACACCCGCAACTATCTCCGCGGCCCAAGCCGCCGGTCACACAACCGACGCGCCGCGCCCGAACGGGGTCCGCGCGAACGCCAACGCCCCCCGCCGATTGCCGAGCGCGATCGGCGACCCCGGCCACTGCAGCCGCCCCGATCAAACCGACCGCCAGCACCCAGCGTGAGGAGGGACAGGAAAGCTGTCCGACCTGCGTCAAACCCTGTGACTGACGATCAGCCGGCGGATCGCCGAATCAGTCCTGTTTCTTGAGCTTGGCCAGCGCTGCGAACGGCCCGGTTTCACCCTCGCCCAGCACACCGGCATCGCGCAACGCCGCGTCCGCACCCGGGCTGCGGGGAAACGGATCGAGCGCCAGCGCCAGCGTCTCCGCCGCCGCTTCGCCAAGGTCGATCGCACCACCCGCGTAGAAGACGGTGTCGCAATCGGCATCGGACAGCTCGACCTCGTCGCCCTCGGGCGTGCCTTCGGGGACAAAGCGGATCGCGAAATCCTCCTCGACCTGTGCCGGAACCCGGTCGCCGGTCACGCTGCACGGCTGCACCGCCGCGCCCGAAAGATGCCCGCGCGCGACCACCCCGGTCGCATCACGATGTACCGTCATCACCGCGTCGAGCCGGTCGATCGCAATCAGCGCGAATCGCTTCGCCAGCGCCGCGCGCTCGCCTGCATCGGCGGAAATCTCGACGCGATGCTCGCCCTTGCCGATCGCATCGAGCCGCTGGGGCCGCGAAAACTCCGGCGCGATCACGGCAGCCGCCCCGCCAGCAACTCGTCATGCGACACGCCAGCGAGCCGATCGCGCAGCGCGCGCATCGCATCGGCGGAATGCGCCAGCGCCTCTGCCCCCGGATTCTCGCCACGATACAGGTTGCGGACCAGCGCCGCCGCGAACGCGCCCGGCTCCGCATCCGGCGCCAGCGCGTCGCGATAAGCGCCGATCCGCCCGCCCAGCAGCGCCATCATCTTGCCGATGCCCTTGCCGACCACCACGTCGCCGATCCCGATCTGGCGCAGCTGGCCGTCCATGTCCTCGACGAAACATTCGGTCAGCCGCGCGGTCGTCTCCGCTGCCTCGGGCTCATGCTCGATCCGCAGCATCACCAGGCCCAGCACGCTCGCGATCATGTCGAACCGGCCATTGACGCTGTCAGGCACCTGCCCCGCCTCATACCAATGCGGTTCGCGCCCGCGCGCCACCACCGCCTGATACAGCGCCGCCGCCGGGTTTTCCGCCTTGCGCCCGGTCAGCCTGTCCCACAATCGCATCGTCACACTCCAAAGGCCTCACGACGCTTGTTTGCCGGGGCTGCCCCGCATATTGAGGGGATCGGCGCGCGATGCAATGCGTGGCCTGTGCCCGCCTGGGGAGAGTGAGTTTGATGAAGTCCGCCCGTATCCTGTCCGCCGCTCTGTGCGGTACGATCCTGCTCGGCACCGGTGCCTGCGTGGCCCCGCTGCGCGGCTATCAGGGCTATGTGGTCGATGCGGACCTGGTGAACTCGGTCCAGCCCGGCGTGGATAACCGCGAATCGGTGCTGCAGACGCTGGGCAAGCCGACGCTGACTGCCCAGTTCAACGAGCGCGAATGGTATTATATCGGGCGCGCGACCCGCAATTTCGCCTTCAACAATCCTCGGGCGGAGCAGCAGACGACGCTGCGCATCCGCTTTGACGAGGCCGGCAACGTGACCGAAGTGTCGCGCACCGGGATCGAGCAGATCGCCAAGATCAACCCGTCAGGCGAAAAGACCCCGACGTTGGGCCGTGAGCGCGGCTTCTTTGAGGATCTGTTCGGCAATATCGGCACCGTCGGCGCCCCCGGCACCGGTGGCGGTGGCGGCCCCGACGGGCCGTAATTTGATTTGAGTTGCGCGGCACCGGCCCGCTCCCCCACCCGGCCACCCAACGACAGTGTATTCTATGGGTGGCCGGGTGGGGGAGCGGGCCGGTGCCGCTTCAGCGAAGCTGACCAAATCTAAACCCTAGTTCAGGCCGCCGGTGCCTGATCGACCCAGGTCGTCCAGAAGCGGGCGATCTCACCGCGCGGTGCGGCGGTTACTGCCTGGAACGCGGCCTTGGCCTCGGCCTTCTGTCCCTGCATCGCCAGCGCAATGCCAAGGCGGGTGTTGACCAGATTGGCGTCCACCCCACCCTTTTGCAGCGCGAGGCGATACAGCTCGACCGCCTTGGGATAGTTGCGGCTGCCGAGATACGCATCGCCAAGGTTCTTCGCTGCAGTGCCGTTCGCCGCTGCGCTCGCGCCCTTCTCCTCGGCTGAGAGCGGCCCTTCGGCCTTCTCGCGGGTGACCGCCGAACGATGCAATTCGTTCGCCGCCGTGTTGGTTGCCTGGATCTTGCCGGCTGCGCGGCCTTCCTCGATTACCGCCTTCGCTTCCCAGGGCAGGCCGCGGCGCTGCGCCAGATCGGCCAGTTCGATGTAATCGGCCTCACCGCCCATCGCCTTGGCGGCGCGCATCAGACGGAAAACGTCGAGCTGCAGGTCGGCGTCCATCGCCACACCCTTCTCGCGCGTCTGCTCCATGTAGATGAGCAGCGCCGCGCGCCAACCCTGCGCGCTCGGATAGGCCCCGAGCTGACGGCCCAGCCACTCGCTCGCCGCAGCCTTCTTGCCACCGCGATAGAGCCGGTCGACCGCGAACTTGTACCAAGTCTCCGGCGCCTTGCGGCCCGCGGCTTCCTCGCCCTTGATCGCGGCATCGATGCTGGCGACGCCCGCATCAAGCTGCCCCGAATCGAGCTGTGCCTGTGCAATCAGCAGATTAAGGTTGGTGCCATTGGTCACATAGCCCAGGTCGCGCGCCTTGATCAGGAACGGGATCGCTTCGGCCGGCTTCTTCTGCCCGACCGTCAGGTCGCCGCGGAAATAGTTATACTGGGCCAGATTCGCCGGATCGGTCTTCGGATTGGCGATCAGTGCGTCGAGCGCACGGATCGTTGCCGGATTGTCCTTGGTCCCGACCGCGATCTGCAGGCGGAAATTGGCGATGTAGAATTTCTCGTCGTCATTGGCGGCGAGCGCGTCGACGGCGTCGATCTTGGCCGCGGCGCCCGCATAATCCTTGGCGTTCAGCAGCGTCTCGACCTCGATCGCCGCCTTGCGGAACGCGTCGCTGACCTTGATCTTGGGTGCCTCTTCCTTCTGCTTTTTCTGCGCGGCTGCCGGCGCCGACATGGCGTAAGGCGCAGCCAACAGAACTGCCGCGGCAAGCGCAGCCTTGGAAACAGACTTCATCCGAAACTCTCCTCACGCGATTTGCGTAGCGGTTGACGCGACCGCTCTAGTAATCCGCCCCGCCCGGTCAAGGCGGAGTCTATGCGTTCATGCCTTCGCATCCATTCGCTGAACGCATTTTGAACGCTCTGGCTCCCGAAATGGCACGTATGGGCAAATCTCTCGCGTACGCGCGCACGCGGGTGCGCGGGCTTGGCAGGTAGCCGCCGCGCCGCTAGAGCGGTCACAACACTGAAACAACCCTTCGAAAGCATTGCAACTTGACCGACGAGACCGTCCTCGCGGACCGCTCCGATATCACCCCCATCTCGATCGTTGACGAGATGAAGACCAGCTACCTCGATTACGCGATGAGCGTGATCGTGGCGCGCGCGCTTCCCGACGTGCGCGACGGGCTGAAGCCGGTTCACCGCCGTATCCTCTACGCGGCGCAGGAGGGCGGCTATCTGCCCGGTCGTGCCTATCGCAAGTCTGCCCGCCTCGTCGGTGACGTGATGGGTAAATATCACCCGCACGGCGACAGCTCGATCTACGACGCGATGGCACGCATGGCCCAGGATTGGGCGATGCGCGTGCCGCTGATCGACGGTCAGGGCAATTTCGGCTCGATGGACCCCGATCCCCCCGCCGCAATGCGCTATACCGAAGCGCGTCTGGCCAAGGTCGCGATGGCGCTGCTCGACGATATCGACAAGGACACCGTCGACTTCCAGGATAACTATGATGGCTCCGAAAGCGAGCCGACGGTCCTCCCCGCGCGCTACCCGAACCTGCTCGTCAACGGCGCGGGCGGCATCGCGGTCGGCATGGCGACCAACATTCCGCCGCACAATCTTGGCGAAGTGATCGACGCCTGCCTTGCCTATATCGACAATGGCGCGGTCACCATCGAAGAGCTGATGGAGATCGTCCCGGGTCCGGATTTCCCGACCGGCGCGCAGATCCTGGGGCGCTCGGGCTGCCGCAACGCCTATCAGACCGGCCGCGGCTCGATCATCGTGCGCAGCCGCTACATCACCGAACAGCGCGGTGAGCGGCGCTCGATCGTCCTCACCGAAATCCCGTATCAGCAGGGCAAGAACGCGCTGGTCGAAAAGATCGCCGAAGCGGCGAAGGAAAAGCGGATCGAGGGCGTCAGCGACATCCGCGACGAATCGAACCGCGAAGGCGTGCGCATCGTCATCGACCTCAAGCGCGACGCAACGCCCGAAGTCGTGCTCAACCAGCTGTGGCGCAACACCCCGGCGCAATCGAGCTTCCCGGCCAACATGCTCGCGATCCGCGGCGGCCGGCCCGAGCTGCTCAACCTGCGCGACATCATCGAAGCGTTCGTCAAGTTCCGCGAGCAGGTCATCACCCGCCGCTCGAAGTTTGAACTGGCAAAGGCGCGCGACCGTGCGCACATTTTGCTCGGCCTCGTCATCGCGGTCACCAACCTCGACGAAGTGGTCCGCATCATCCGCGGATCGTCGAGCCCGACTGCGGCGCGTGAAGCGCTGCTGACGCGCGAATGGCCGATCGCGGAAATCGCGCCCTATATCCGCCTCGTCGAAGCGGTTGAGGCCGAGGTGACCGGCGACAGCTATCGCCTGTCGGACGTCCAGGTCCGCGCGATCCTCGACCTGCGCCTCCATCGCCTTACCGCATTGGGCCGCGACGAGATTGGCGACGAGCTCAAGGAACTCGCCGATTCGATCGCCGAGCTGCTCGAAATCCTCGCCAACCGTGCGAAGCTCTATGAAGTGCTGCGTGGCGAGCTGGTCGCCGTGCGCGACCTCTACGCCACGCCGCGCCGCACTGAAATCGCCGCCGCCGCTGACGGGATCGAGGATGAAGACCTGATCGAGCGCGAGGACATGGTCGTTACCGTGACCATGCAGGGCTATATCAAACGTACCCCACTTGACGCCTTCCGGGCACAAGCCCGTGGCGGCAAGGGCCGCGCGGGCATGGCGACGAAGGACGAGGATGTCGTCACCGAGCTGTTCGTCACCTCGACCCACACCCCGGTGCTGTTCTTCTCCACCCTCGGCCGCGTCTATCGCATGAAGGTGTGGCGCCTGCCCGAAGGCGGGGCGAACACGCGCGGCCGCCCGATGGTCAACCTGCTCCCGCTCGCGGCGGGCGAGACGATCTCGACGGTTCTCCCGCTGCCGGAGGACGAAAGCGAGTGGGGCAAGCTCCACGTCATGTTCGCGACCGCCAAGGGCAATGTCCGCCGCAACAGCATGGACGCCTTCACGAACGTGCCGTCGAACGGCAAGATCGCGATGAAGTTCGAGGGCGAGGACGAGGATGACCGCCTGATCGGCGTCGCGCTGCTGAACGAGGGCGACGACGTGCTGCTCGCCAGCCGCGCGGGCAAGGCGATCCGCTTCGCCGGCGACGAGGTGCGCGAGTTCCAGAGCCGTAATTCGACCGGCGTGCGCGGGATGCGCCTGCTCGGCGACGATCAGGTCATTTCGCTGTCGATCCTCCATCGCGTCGGCACTACCCCTGAAGAACGCGAGGCGTATCTGCGCTTCGCCCCGTGGAAGGCCGAGAAGGAAGGCGAACCCGACCTGTCGCCCGAACGGTTCGAAGAGCTGCGCGCCAAGGAACAGTTCATCCTGACCGTCTGCGCCAACGGCTATGGCAAGATGAGCTCGGCCTATGAATATCGCCGCACCGGTCGTGGTGGTCAGGGCATCACCAATATCGACAATATCGCCCGTAACGGTCCGGTCCTCGCCAGCTTCCCGGCGACCCAGTCGGACCAGCTGATGCTCGTCACCGACCAGGCCAAGATGATCCGCCTGCCCCTCACCTCGCTGCGCGTCATCGGCCGCGGCTCGGCCGGCGTGCGCCTGTTCCATGTCGCGCCGAACGAACATGTCGTCTCCGCCGCCCGGATCGAGGAAAGCGAGGAGGACGCCGAGGTCAATCTGGCCGACAACGAAGTCGAAACCGCTCCCCTGCCCGACGCAACCCCCGGCGACGATCTCGCCGCCGGGCCGGAGGGCGGCGAATAGACTTCGTACCGTAACCGAAATGGGTTAGGCTCCCCCGATCTGCATTCGGGGGAGCCGTCCCATGCAATACAGCCTGCTCAAACACCGCATTCCCGCCGCCGATCGCCCGCGCGTCGTCGCGCATCTCCAGCGGCTGATCGCGCAGCTCGACCGCGACATCCCGGACAAGGACAGCGAGCGCAACCTGTTGCTCGCCACCTGGAACATCCGCGATCTCGGCAAGGCCGGCAAAGGCTGGGGCCATGGCAACCGCCTGCCCGAAAGCCTGTTCTACATCGCCGAAATCATCTCCCGCTTCGATTTTGTCGCGGTTCAGGAGGTGAACGAGCTTGGCCCATGGTACGACATCATGGCGATCCTCGGCCCCGATTGGGACTTCATCGCCACCGACGTCACCCATCGCAAGCTCGGCGGCAATGGCGAACGCCTGCTCTACGCTTTCGACAAGCGCAAAGTGTGGTTCCAGAAGATCGCGGGCGAAATCGTCCTCCCCGCCGACATGCTGATCTCCGCCACCACCGGCGACAGCACCGACAAGTACGCGCAGGGCAAGCAATTCCGCCGCACCCCGTTCATGGCGCGGTTTCAGTCCGGCTGGTTCAAGTTCGATATCTGCACCGTCCACCTCTATTTCGGCGGCGAGAGCGGTAGCGAGCTTCAGGAGCGCATCCAGGAAATCGATCGCGTCGCCGGATATCTCGCCAGTCTCGCGAAGATCGCGACGGATAGCGGTCGTGCAACGATCCTGCTCGGCGACTTCAATATCAAGCATCCCGAACATGAGACGATGCAGGCGCTCAAAGCCCACGGATTCAAGACGCCCAAGCGGCTCGACGCCCCCACCAATCTCGACCGCACCAAATATTACGACCAGATCGCCTTCATCGCCGACCCGTCGGTGATCGACTATATCGACAGCGGCCCGGCATCGGCGCGCAACGCCGGCATCTTCGAGATGTTCGAAAGCATCTTCCGTCCCGAAGACCTACCCGACTATCAGGCGCACGCAGCAGCGACGACCGCCGGCAAGAAAGCGACCGACGTCGCCGCTTATTATGCCGACGACTGGCGCACCTGGCAGATTTCGGACCACAAGCCGTTATGGGTGCGGTTGAATACGCACCACGCCGCGCGCTATCTCGCGTCGCTCGTCGGAACCTGAAGGAATTGGAATGTCTCGCCCCACCACCGCTTACAAGGTCCTGACCGCCCCCCAGATGGGCGATCTTGAGGCGGGCAGCTTTGAAGGCGCACCGATCGACATTCAGGACGGCTACATCCACCTCTCCACCGCCGCCCAGCTGACCGAGACGGTCGACAAGCATTTTGCCGACCAGCCCGACCTATGGGTCGCGGCAGTCGATCTCGACGCGCTCGGAGACACGATCAAATGGGAAGTCTCGCGCGGCGGCGCGGAATTCCCGCACCTCTATGGCGCGCTGACACTGGAGACGGTGGTCGCCTACTCCCCGCTCGAGCGCACCGAAGACGGCACGGTCGCGCTGCCCATCACCGGCTAGGATCGTCAAACATCCGTTCGCCCTGAGCTTGTCGAAGGGCCGAAGGGCAACAGATGTTTGGCCGCGCGCCAGAAATCATCGACCTGCACCCGCATTTCCCGTAACTCGCCCGACCGCGCAGTCGTGATTGACTCCTTGAATTTCTGTAATTACAGAAATATCCAACATGACCCGTTTCGCAGAACATCCCGACGCAAAGGCGTTCATCCTCCACTGGGGCGAGATGGGGACGCATTGGGGCGTCAACCGCTCCGTAGCGCAGATCCACGCCCTGCTCTACCTCGCCGACTGCCCGCTCCACGCGGACGAAATCGTCGAAACGCTCGGCCTCGCCCGCTCCAACGTCTCAACCGGGCTCAAGGAGCTGCAAGGCTACAGCATCGTCCGCCGCGTCCATGTCGAGGGCGACCGCCGCGACCATTTCGTCGCGGAGACCGACCTTTGGGAGATGCTCATGCGCATCGTCGCCGAGCGCAAGCGGCGCGAGATCGACCCCACCGTCCAGTTGCTCGGCGAACTCGCCCAGCGCCTCGCCGCCGACAAGAGCGCCCCGCCACAGGTCCGCGAACGCGTCACGCGGATGCACGAATTCATCGGCACGCTCGGCGGCTGGTACGATCAGGTCCGCGTCCTGCCCAAGCCGACCCTCGTCACCTTGATGAAGCTGGGCGGCAAAGTGGCGCGGTTTATTCCGGGCTCCGGGAAGGGGAAGGACTGATGCGCGGTCTTCCCGCCCCCCTCGTCACCCCCGCGAAAGCGGGGGCCCATCTCCCGCGCGGTCGGCATATCGCGCCGGTGCAGATGACGGAAACTCCGGGAGATGGGTCCCCGCTTTCGCGGGGATGACGCCAGTTAAACTATCGAGCGAAAGCCAACCCACGCCCATTAATTTCTCATTTTCCAGAAATACCAGAATAACAGGGAGAAGTGACATGGCACAGCATCACCCGGCCCCCGACCCCGCACTCCGCCGGGTGGCCTGGCGCGATCTGGTAACGATGCGCCCGCGCGACGGGCTGATCGAGTGTCTCCACCCGCTTCCCTGGCTCGCCCTGTCGCTCACAGCTGCCGCGTTCGGCATCTGGCCGCTCGCCGCACTCGCCTCCTTCCTCTTCTTCCTCACCGCGCTGCGCCTCAACCATGAAGCGATCCATCACAATCTCGGCTTCACCCCGCGCGGCCATCGCATCGTTCTGCACGCACTCAGCGCGCTGATGCTCGGCTCCAACAGCTCGGTCGCATTCAACCACCTGCACCATCACCAAAAGGTCGGTACGGACGACGATATCGAGGGCCGCTGCGGCCAGATGACGCTGGCGCAAGTGCTATGCTTCGGCCCGCGCTTTCCGGTGGAAACCCATTTCTATGGCTGGCGAAACGGTGGCCCGGCGCTGCAGCGGCGGATGGTGATCGACCTGGGACTCAACCTCACGGTCGTCGCGACTGCGCTCGCGACGCAATGGCCGCCCCTGCTCTACCACATGGTCGCCATGCTCACCGCCCAGTGCCTCACCGCATTCTTCGCAGTGTGGATCACGCACCATGGCTGTGACGGCGCGCTGATCGCCCGCACCCAGCGCGGCCGCCTGCTCAACCTGCTGAGCTACAACATGTTCTTCCACCTTGAGCACCACCTGTTCCCGGCAGTGCCGGTGAGCCGCCTGCCCACCCTCGCCCAGCGGATCGACGCCGCAGCGCCAGGGCTGGGGGCGAAAATGGTGGTGCCTGTTCGGCTGTGAGCGAACCTCATAGAACCTCATAGAAGGAGTAAGGTGATGCCTCGAGTATCCTATGCCGGCGGCGTGATCCGCGCGCTTCTTGCTGCTGGCCCGATCTTTGTCGGTGTTTTGATGATCGGCGTATTCCTGTTCCATCCGCAGCATGGCCCGTCTGGGTGGGAGTTCTTGGGCCTGATTCCGCTGCTCATGACGTCGGTAGCCGTCGGCCTCATCCTGTCCCTCATCCCCATTCTCATCGGGAGCTTCCTGATGGCAACGGCTGGGATCAATGCGCCTTGGACGCGATTGCCCGCCCTTTGGGCCTTGGTGGGTGCTCTGCTCGCCAACATCGCCACCCTTGCTATCGGTAACAACCCTTTCGTTTTCGACCCGGCTTTGTTCACACTCTTCGGTCTAACCGGCGCCATCTGCGCCCTGATCGTCCGCTACGGCACCCGCTGGTCCGACGACAGCGCCTGTACCACCCCCCACGCGATCAAAGCCTGCGCCGCGAAGTAAGTCGGCCAGACCAACAGCCCCGGCACCACCGACCCCGCTAGCGGCCCGAAGCGCGAGAAGATCAGCAAATCCGACACCACGAACAACACCGCGCCCAGGCCGACGCGATAACGCGGAAAGCGGCTGGTCCACGCCAGCGCCGCCATCACGCCAAGGAACGCCGAATACGCCCCCGCCTGCACCGCCCCGCCCGCCGGAGCCGCGAACAGCGCCGCGATCCCGATCGTCGCCGGGGCAAGCAGCCAACCGAACGCCTTCTGGCTTGCCGTCAACACCGACCGCCGATTGCGCAGATACAGCAAGCACGCCACCAAATGCCCCGCCGCAAACGCCGCGCCGCCGACCACCAGCCCATGCGTCTCCAGCAACAAATCGCCCAACGCTCCCAGCGCCAGTGCGCCCGTCAGCAACCAACCATCGGTGCCCCGCGCCCGGCTCGCCGCCCACACGGCAAGCAACCCAACGCCGCTGGTCTTCCACGCCGGCCCCCAGACGCCCGGATCGACCAGCCCCCACGCCTCCAGGCAATAGCTCGCCCCCGCGACCACCGCCGCCCCGAACAGCCACCCCATCGCTTCCCCTTTCCTACAAGCCTCCCCTTGGCGTAAGGGCATCGCAGGGGTCCGGCACCGCCGGACAGCTGTCAAGCACGCGCATGACAACCCGCATTTTTTGTCAGTTTCCCCACCAAAGGGTGTCAGGCTCGGTTCTCATGAATAGCCATCAAGTCCATATCATCGGCGGCGGTCTCGCCGGGTCAGAAGCCGCGTGGCAGCTCGCCAATGCCGGCATCCGCGTGAAGCTCTCCGAAATGCGCGGATCGGGCACCATGACCCCCGCACACCACACCGATGGCCTTGCCGAACTCGTCTGCTCGAACAGCTTCCGCTCCGACGATGCCGAGCGGAACGCGGTGGGCCTGCTGCATCAGGAGATGCGCGACCTCGGCTCGCTGATCATGGCCAAGGGCGACGAGCATAAGGTTCCGGCCGGCTCCGCCCTCGCGGTGGACCGCGACCTCTTCTCCGAAGGTGTCACCGCTGCGCTCGCCGCCCACCCGAACATCACCATCGTGCGCGAACGCATCGACCAGCTTCCGGCCGAGGGGCTGACCATCGTCGCCACCGGCCCGCTGACCGCCCCCGGCCTTGCCGACAGCATCGGCGCGGCAACCGGCAGCGACGCCCTCGCCTTCTTCGACGCCATCGCCCCGATCGTCCATTTCGAAAGCATCGACATGGACAAGGCGTGGTTCCAGTCGCGCTGGGACAAGGTGGGGCCCGGCGGGAATGGCAAGGATTACATCAACTGCCCGATGACCAAGGACGAGTATCTGGCCTTTCATCAGGCCCTGCTCGACGGCGAGAAGACCGAGTTCAAGGAATGGGAAAACGTCCCCTATTTCGAAGGCTGCATGCCGATCGAGGTAATGGCGGAACGCGGCGTCGATACGCTGCGCTACGGCCCGATGAAGGGCGTCGGGCTCGATGATCCCAAGACCGCGTGTGAAGAATTCCCCAACGGCCGCTGGCCCTATGCCGTCGTCCAGTTGCGGCAGGACAATGCTACCGGCACGCTGTGGAACATGGTTGGCTTCCAGACCAAGCTCAAATATGCCGAGCAAATCCGCCTGTTCCGCACCATTCCAGGCCTCGAAAATGCCGAGTTCGCCCGGCTCGGTGGCCTCCACCGCAACACCTTCATCCGCTCGCCCGAACTGCTCGATCCGACGCTACGCCTCAAGAGCCGCCCGCATATCCGCTTTGCCGGACAGGTGACGGGGTGCGAGGGCTATGTCGAAAGCAGCGCAATCGGGCTGATGGCAGGGCGCTTCGCCGCTGCGGAAATTCTCGGCCGGGAGCTGACACCGCCTCCCGTCGAAACCGCGCTCGGCGCGCTGCTTGGCCACATCACCGGCGGTGCGGAGGTCGAAACCTATCAGCCGATGAACGTCAATTTCGGCCTGATGCCGCCGATCGAGGGGCGGACCAAAAAGGCCGACCGCAAGCTCCTCTACACCGCCCGCGCCCGCACGGCCTTCGCGGAGTGGGTCAAGGCGGCGTAGGTTACTCCTCCGCCTCGGCCAGCGCCTTGGCGACCTCGGCCCGGCAATCACAGCGCGGGGTCGTCCTGGCCTTGCGTTTCGGGGCGGTGGTAGCAAACTCGGCGCGGGTCAGCGTCCCCGACTTGTCCTTGTCGGCGGCGGCGAACTTGTCGCTGGTCCGCACTGCCCATTCCTCGAACGACAGCCGCCCGTCGCCATTCTTGTCCAGCTTGGCAAACGCCTTGCGCCGCGGTTGTTGCAATTCGGCCAGTGAAATCAGGCTGTTTTTGTCCTTGTCGCTGCGATCGAACCGCTTCTCCTCCCGGGTCCGATCCGGAGCCTCCGGCACCTCCGCCAGCTCCTGGGCCGGCGCCGCGCCCTGCGAAGTCCGGGCAGCGGGGGCAGACGGCAGCGGTTCCGGGGTCGCCTTGCTTTGGAACAGGAACACCCCTGCCCCCGCCATCAGCAACGCCGCCACCCCGCCCGCCAGATATCGCCACATGCCGACTCTCCCCTGTCGAAGCGACAGGCTAGCGCCTTCAGCAGCGGCAGCAAGACGTCACCGCCCGCTCATCCGATGCCACAGCGCCCGCAGCGTCCGCTTGGGCGATCCGACAGGCTCCCCTTCCAGCTCCATCCGCGCCAAATGCGCCATCGCCCCCAGCGCCCGACCATTCCGGCTCCACCGCGCAGCACAGGCCTCGCCCAGCAAACCCTCGGCAATCCGCCGCGCCGCCGCCGCCTCGCCGGGATCGCTCAGCTTCCCAGAAAGATCAGCCAGCGCCCACCCCTCGCCTGCCTTCGCCACCGGATCGGCACCGTTGGCACTCGCCACCAGCCCGGCAATCTCGAACAACCGCCGCCCGCGTTCGGCATATGCAAGCAGCGCCGCATCATCCAGCTCGGTCTGGAGTAGCATTTGCCACCCATCGACCACCCCCGCGACCGACGCGCCGCTAACACCTTGCCGCAACACATCGCGCGCAACCCCCTGCAGCACCGGCTCAGCCGGCGGCGGCGCGCTGTCGAGCCGGGTCAGCGCGTCATGCCACCATTGCATCCGGATCTGCCCCAGCATCGGCTCGCTGGTCGTGCGCAGCGTCTCGGCGAGCTTGTCGTCGAGCGCAAACAGCGCCGCTAGCGCCGCCCCCGCCTCAAGGCTCGGCGCATAGGTCAGCACCAGACGACGTTCGGCCTCGATCACCCGAAACCTCCACGCCACTTGGCCTTAATCGTTTCGTTAACCATGCGCCTTCAATCCCCGTTAGCCCAACTTCGCGCATAGCGGGTGCAGGAACCGGGGATCCCTTACCATGCCGTTGCGCCCAACCACCGTGACCAGCGCTCGCGCCACGATGGCCGCGCTTGCGCGCGACAAGCGCGGCAACACGCTCGCCATCGTCGCCGCATCGCTGATCCCGCTCGCCGGAATGGTCGGCGGCGGCGTCGACCTGAGCCGCATGTACATCGTCAAGACGCGGCTGCAACATGCCTGTGACGCTGGCGCGCTTGCCGGGCGCAAGCAGATGGGCGGCGGTACCTGGGCATTCAACAACAACGCCGCACGCACCGCGGCCGAACGCTTCTTCGACGCGAACATTCAGGCCAGCCCTTACGGCGCCGCCTCGGTCAGCAAGACCTTCACCGAAAGCGCCGGCAAGGTAACCGGGGTTGCCAGCGCGACGCTGCCGATGACGCTGATGCGGGTGCTGGGCAAGACGACCGAAACGCTCAGCGTCACCTGCGACGCCGAAATGCGCCTGCCCAACACCGATGTGATGTTCGTGCTCGACACCACCGGTTCGATGGGAAGCAAAGCCGTCATCACCGACAGCCAGACCAAGATGGAGGCACTGCGGTCGGCGGTGAAGTGCTTCTATGAAACCGTCGCGCGGCTCGACACCGCCGAAAACTGCGTCGGCGGTGCGCCCTCGGGCGGCACCAGCAACACCGTCCAGATTCGCTTCGGGTTCATGCCCTATGCGACCAACGTCAATGTCGGGAAGCTGCTGCCGACCGCCTATTTCGCGGACAGCTGGTCGTACCAGTCACGCGAGGCCCAATTCACCACATCGACGGAAACCACTTGGTCTGACAGCGCGACGACAGAAACCAGCGTCGAATGGGAACGCACCAATTCGGGCAGCTGGAGCAATACATCCGGCGTGAACACCACCGCCAGCAGCAACAGCGATTGCCAGTCGAAACTGCCCGGTAATGCGCTGACCTCATCTTGGGGCCAGTCTGGACGGATCGACGAGTCGGTATCTGGCGGAAACCCGCGCACGGTGACGTGGTACACTCGCGAGAGCGCGCAGTGGTATGAGTATCGATTCCGCGACTATCGCACGTCCGATGGGCGCTGCCGCTTCCAGCGGCGGAGCGCAGAAGGCAGCGTCCTGCGTTATTTCAGCATGACCCAGACGGGAACCGAAACCACGACCCAGACCTTCAATCGCTATCGCTATGCCCAGATCTCGCATAATATCAGCGGCCTGAAGAACGGCACCAGCTGGAATAATTCGGTCACGCTGCCGATCGGCTATCAGGGCGCGGCGCGCAGCCTGACCTGGGACGGCTGCATAGAGGAGCGCCAGACGGTCTCGCAGGCAAGCTACGCCCCGATCCCGTCCGGTGCGAAGGACCTGGACATCGATCTAGTCCCCAACGCCGGCGATCCTTCGACCCTGTGGGGACCCGCTCTCCCGGGCGCGATCTTCGCGCGCGATGTCCAATATTATTGGTCCGAGCTCGATCGGAACGAGGCACTGACAACCGCAGAATATTACAACAACGTTCCTTACTACTGCCCGGAAGAAGCGAAGAAGCTTCAGGCGTGGCCAACCGCGTCGAACTTCGAATCCTACGTCAATGGTCTCACCCCCAGCGGGAATACCTACCACGATATCGGCCTGCTGTGGGGTGCGCGGTTCATCTCGCCAACCGGCATCTTCCGTTCGGAGAACGAGTACACGTCACAAGGTGGCGAGATCGAACGGCACCTGATCTTCATGACCGATGGTGAGGCGTGCACGGGGGACACCGACTATGCCGCTTACGGCTTCCCCTGGCTTGATCGCCGCACCACCGACCCGGCGAGCGCACCGACCGGCGGCTGCCTGACCACCGGCACCATCACGCAGCAGGTCAATGCGCGGACCCAGGCGATCTGCACGGCGGTCAAAAACAAGAACATCACCCTGTGGGTGATCTGGTTCGGCGCATCGAGCACGACGATCGAGGGCATGATGCAGAACTGCGCCACCCCCGGGCGCTACTTCGCGGCGCGCAACTCGACCGACCTGCAAAACACCTTCCGCTCGATCGCGGACCAGATTTCCCAGTTGAGGCTTACCAAGTGAAGCGGCGATTCTCCCTCCGTCGCTTTGCCCCCGGCGCGCTCCGGCGCGACGAGTCGGGCGCCACCATCGTCGAATTCGCGGTGGTGGCGCCCGTCCTTGGCATGGTGCTGCTTGGCGCGTTCGATGTCGCACACACGCTCTACTCCCGCGCCGCATTGCAGGGCGTGGTGCAAAAGACTGCGCGCGATTCGACGCTGGAAAGCGGGTCGGAGGCGAGCGCCCAGACCGCGCTCGACAACAAGGTGCGGGCACAGGTCAAGGCATTGGCGAACAACGCCACGATCACGATCAACCGCCGCTTCTATCGCACCTTCTCCGAGGCATCGGCGGCGCGCGCCGAAACCTGGACCGACACCAACAACAATGGCGTATGCGACGGCAGCGAACCCTATCAGGACGCCAACCGCAACAATAGCTGGGACCGCGACGGCGGCAATGCCGGGCAGGGCGGCGCGAAGGACGCAACGCTCTACACCGTCACCGCCACCTATCCGCGCATGTTCCCGCTCTACAATCTCGTCGGCGGATCACGCACGACGACGATCACCGCGTCCACGGTCCTGCGCAACCAGCCCTATGGCGATCAGGGCAGCTATGGGTCGAGCCAGGTGAGAAACTGCCCCGCAGCGATCGAGGCATCGCCGACCCCGGTCAACACCAGTTCGCCCTCGCCGACACCGACGTCCAGCGCTTCGCCCAGCCCCAGTCCGACGCCAACGTCGAGCTGCGGCCTTGGCCTGCTCGGGCTGTGCCTGTTGTGAAGATGCGGCTTTCCCTTCGCCGGCGCGGATTGCGCGCGCTCGGACGCGATCAGGGCGGGCTCGCGCTGCTCGAATTTGCGCTGTCGCTCCCGCTGCTGCTGACGCTCAGCCTCGTCGGGGCCGAACTGACCAGCTACATCACCAGCCGCATGCGGATCAGCCAGATCGCGCTCCACCTCGCCGACAACGCCGCGCGGATCGGGTCGGGCAGCCAGCTTCAGGCAAAGACGATCAGTGAAGCAGACATCAACGACCTGCTCACCGGCGCGGGGCTTCAGTCGGGCGAACTCGACCTGTTCCGCCACGGTCGCGTCATCATTACCAGTCTTGAGCCCGATCCTGCCAACAGCGGCAAGAACCGCATCCGCTGGCAGCGCTGCCGGGGCAACAAGACCGGTCAGGCGTCGCTCTACGGCGTCGCCGGCGCGGTCAATCTCAACGGCATGGGCAAGACCGGTCGCCTCGCCATCGCGCCGACCGATGGCGTGACGATGTATGTCGAGGTCTATTACGAATATCAGCCGCTGTTCCGCGCGGCCCTCGCCCCCAACACAAATTTCCGAGAGGAAGCATCGATGATGGTCCGCGACCGCCGCGATACGGTGGGCGGCACCAACGGGGTCTATCAGGTCAACGGCGTCGCTGCTTCGACCTGCTGATCCTTGGTAAGCCCCTCCCCGTCAGGAGAGGGGCTCCAAGTCTCAGCGGTACGTAACCTTCTTCACGCCCGCCACCACCTTGTCGGCGGTAATCAGCGCCAGCTTTTCAAGGTTCGCAGCATAGGGCAGCGGCACGTCTTCGTTGGTCACACGGATCACCGGGGCGTCGAGGTCATCGAAGCCCTGCTCCATGCACACCGCGATGATCTCCGACGCGATCGAACAGACCGGCCAGCCTTCCTCGACCACCACCATGCGGTTGGTCTTCTTCAGGCTCTTGAGCACCGTGTCGGTGTCGAGCGGGCGCAGCGTGCGCAGGTCGATCACCTCGGCCTCGATGCCCTCGGCAGCCAGCTTCTCAGCTGCTTCGAGCGCAACGCCCACGCCGATCGAATAGCTGACCAGCGTGACATCCTTGCCCTCGCGGACGATGCGCGCCTTGCCGATCGGCAGCACCCAGTCGTCCAGCTTGGGAACGTCGAAGCTGCGCCCGTACATCAGCTCGTTTTCGAGGAACACGACCGGATCTTCCGACCGGATCGCCGCCTTGAGCAGGCCCTTGGCATCCGCCGCGTCATAGGGTGCGATCACGATCAGGCCCGGAACGCTCGCGTACCACGGGCCATAATTCTGGCTGTGCTGTGCGCCGACGCGGCTCGCCGCACCGTTTGGACCGCGGAACACGATCGGGCAGCGCATCTGGCCACCCGACATATAGTTGGTCTTCGCGGCCGAGTTGATGATGTGGTCGATCGCCTGCATCGCGAAGTTGAACGTCATGAACTCGACGATCGGCTTGAGGCCGCCCATCGCCGCGCCCGAACCGATGCCGGCAAAGCCGTACTCGGTGATCGGCGTGTCGATTACGCGGCGCGGGCCGAATTCGTCGAGCAGGCCCTGGGTCACCTTATAGGCGCCCTGATATTCCGCGACTTCCTCGCCCATCACGAACACGCGGTCGTCGGCGCGCATTTCCTCGGCCATCGCATCGCGCAGCGCGTCGCGGACAGTCGTCTTGACCATCTCGGTGCCGGCGGGAAGCTCGGGGTCGGCAACGCTCGCCGCCTTGTCACTCGCCAGCTGCTTGGTGCCGCTGTCGGCTTTCTTCGGCTCTTCCGACGCCTTGGGCGCTTCCGGCGCGGGGGCCGGAGCTGCGGCAGGCGCAGGAGCCGAAGCATCCTCACCCTCGGCCGCGATCGTCGCGATCACGGTGCCGACCTTGACCCCATCGGTGCCCTCGGCGACCAGGATCGACGCGATCGTGCCTTCATCGACGGCTTCGAATTCCATCGTCGCCTTGTCGGTTTCGATCTCGGCGATGATGTCGCCCGACTTGATCGTATCGCCTTCCTTCACCAGCCACTTGGCGAGGGTTCCCTCTTCCATCGTGGGCGAGAGCGCGGGCATTTTCAGCTCGATCGCCATTTCAGTACGTCTCCACCAGAACGTCGGTATACAGCTCGGCAGGATCCGGCTCGGGTGCCTGCTCGGCAAAGTCCGCCGACTCGTTCACCGCCTTGCGGATCTCGGCCTCGATCGCCTTCAGCTCGTCTTCCTTGACGCCGATCGCTTCGAGTTCCTTCTTCACGGCGTCGATCGGGTCGCTCTTCTCGCGCACCGCCTGCACCTCGTCACGTGAGCGATACTTGGCCGGGTCGGACATCGAGTGGCCGCGATAGCGATAGGTCTTCATCTCGAGGATGATCGGCCCCTTGCCCGCACGGACCCACGCCAGCGCCTCTTCGGCGGCACCACGGCACGCCAGCACGTCCATGCCGTCGACCTGGATGCCGGGAATGCGGAAGCTCTCGCCACGCTTGTACAGCTGGTCCTCGGACGAGGCGCGATTGACGCTGGTGCCCATGGCGTACTGGTTGTTCTCGATCACGAAGATGATCGGGAGCTTCCACAGCTCGGCCATGTTGAAGGTCTCGTAGACCTGGCCCTGGTTCGCGGCGCCGTCGCCGAAATAGGACATGGCGACGCCACCGTCACCGCGATATTTGTGCGCAAAGGCAAGGCCCGCGCCGAGCGAGACCTGCGCGCCGACGATGCCGTGCCCGCCGTAGAACTTCTTCTCGGTCGAGAACATGTGCATCGACCCGCCCTTGCCGCGGCTGATGCCCGCGGCACGACCGGTCAGCTCAGCCATGATCTCCTTGGGATCGATGCCATAAGCCAGCATATGGCCATGGTCGCGATATCCGGTGATCACCGAATCCTTCTCGCCGTCCAGCGCCGACTGCAGCCCCACCGCGACCGCTTCCTGGCCGATATAGAGGTGGCAGAAGCCGCCGATGAAACCGAGACCATAGAGCTGGCCCGCCTTCTCCTCGAAACGGCGGATGAGCAGCATCTGGCGGTAGAATTCGAGCAATTCCTCCTTCGAGGCCTCGTACCGTTTTGGTTCGTTTGGGCGCTCGCGGTTCGACGGAGCTGGTTCGTTAGTGCGGCCTTTGGCCGGTGATTTTGCCACGATGATCCTCATCCTGGGGAAAGATGGAAGCGGCCCTATAGGCCGGTTATCGCACCCGGCGCAATGGCAAGCGCCGGTAGTTACGACCGCATCTAAAGCGAGAGGGAAAAGTCGGTCACCACGCCCACGCAAACCCGGGTCAAAGCCCGGCTTGCGTCAATCGAGCGTGACGATAACCTCGTCGGGGTGGACGACGTTGAGCTTCTTGCGGGTCAATTCGTCCACCATATCCGGATCGGCGCCGCTCTGCTTGAGCAGCGCCACCCGGTTGCGCAGCTGTGCCCGCTGGGCCTCCAGCTTGGCGAGTTCGGACTTCTTGACCTCGAGCTGGCGCTTGTAATCGCCGTAAACCAGCACTCCGTTCGGACCCAGCACCGCCGAATAGGCGAAAAAGCCCATCAGGATGATCGCCACCGCAGGCAGCCCCGCGCGGCGCAAGATCGTATTGAACGGAGTGGACCGGCTCATGAGGTTAATGTCGCGCAAACCGATTCGCCGATCAACCCCGTAGAATGCCGCGACCGGCATAAACCGACGCATCGCCGAGTTCTTCCTCAATGCGGATCAGCTGGTTGTACTTGGCAAGCCGGTCCGAACGCGCGAGCGAGCCCGTCTTGATCTGGCCGCAGTTGGTGGCAACGGCGAGGTCGGCGATGGTCGAATCCTCGGTTTCGCCCGAACGGTGCGACATGACCGCGGTGTAGGCCGAACGCTGCGCCAGGCTCACCGCCTCCAGCGTCTCGGTCAGCGTGCCGATCTGGTTGACTTTGACCAGCAGCGAGTTGGCATAGCCACCGTCGATGCCGCGCTTCAGCCGCTTCGGGTTGGTGACGAACAGATCGTCGCCGACCAGCTGAACCTTGCCGCCGAGCTTTTCGGTCAGCAGCTTCCACCCGTCCCAATCGTCCTCGGCCATGCCGTCCTCGATCGAGAAGATCGGGTAGCCGGCGCACAGATCGGCGAGGAAATCGGCATTCTGCGCCGACGACAGCGTCTTGCCCTCACCCACCATCTTGTACGCGCCGTCGCGATAATATTCGGTCGCGGCGCAATCGAGCGCCAGCATCACGTCGTCGCCGGGCTTGTATCCGGCCTTCTCGATGCTCGCCATGATAAAGTCGAGCGCCTCGCGGGTCGACGCGATGTTGGGGGCAAAGCCGCCCTCGTCGCCGACTGCGGTCGACAGGCCCTTGTCGTGCAGGCCTTTTTTCAGCGTGTGGAAAATCTCCGCGCCGCACCGAACCGCCTCGGCCAACGACTCCGCGCCGACCGGCACGATCATGAACTCCTGGAAGTCGATCGCATTGTCGGCGTGCTCGCCACCATTGATGATGTTCATCATCGGCACCGGCAGGACATGCGCCGAAACGCCGCCGACATAGCGGTACAGCGGCAAACCGCGCGCATCCGCCGCAGCCTTGGCAACCGCGAGGCTCACGCCAAGGATCGCGTTCGCGCCCAGCCGGCCCTTATTCTCGGTGCCGTCCAGCTCGATCATCGCGTAGTCGATCTCGGCCTGATCCTCGGCGTCGAGGCCGGTGATTTCCTCGGCGATCTCGCCATTCACGCCCTCGATCGCCTCGAGCACGCCCTTGCCGAGATACATCGACGCATCGCCGTCGCGCTTTTCGACTGCCTCATGCGCGCCGGTCGACGCGCCCGATGGCACCGCCGCACGCCCAAAGCTGCCGTCTTCGAGCAACACATCGACCTCCACCGTAGGGTTCCCTCGGCTATCGAGAATCTGACGAGCATGGATGTCGATGATTGCGGTCACGAAATGGTCTCCCTACCTTGGGTCAAGACGGTGTCGCGCGGGCCTCTATCCCGTTCGTCGCCGCCGGGCAAATCATGCGTGTGCGGGAACCGCGACCGCGCGGCTTGGTTGTCTGGACGAACAAGCATGAAGGGATTCGAGCGATGGCTGACGACACTTTCCCCAAGGACCAGAGCATAGACCCGGCGACCGACTCACTGGTCGCGACGCGCCCTGCTCAGGGCGGCAGCACCGGCACTGATGACGGCAAGCGCAGCGCTGGCGCATTCGTCCGCGACGAAGCCGGCAAGCTGGCCGGCCAGGCTGGCGACAAGGCCCGTTCCTTTGCCGACACCGGCAAGGAAAAGGCGACGGGCGCGCTCGATGAATTCTCGACGATGATGCGCGACGCCGCCGGTACGGTCGATGAAAAGCTCGGCGAGCAATATGGCCAATACGCCCGCTCGGCTGCTGACCAGATTTCCGGCCTCGCCGACTCGCTGCGCGGCAAGCAGGTCGATGATCTGATGGACGACGCGCGCGAGTTCGTGAAGAAGAGCCCGGCGGTCGCAGTCGGCATTGCCGCAGGCGTCGGCTTCATCCTCGCCCGCCTGCTCAAGTCGGGCCTCGATGCCGCGGGCGACCTCGCCGACAAGGGCGATCCGAACCAGGGTGGCCCCGACAGCGGCCCTAAGGCGTAACAATGGTCGGGGGGCGCGTACGTGGATGATCGGGACGACGACAGCATCGGCACATTGGCGGCTCAGGCCGTCGCCGATGCGCGCGCCTTTGCCGATGCCGAGATCGCCTATTGGAAGACGCTCGCGCTCGCCCGATTGGGCGATGCGCGTGCGGCCCTCATCCTCGGCGCGATCGTCTTCCTGCTCGCCAATTCCGCCGCGATCGCGCTGATCGTCGGCTTCGTGCTGATCCTCTCCCCGCATGTCGGCCCCGCCGCAGCGACCCTGATCGTCGTGGTGACCGCACTGACCGCCGCCGCACTCGCCGCGCGCGCAGCTTTTCAGCGCTACCGTCGCGCGATCCGCCCCCGGAACACCCCATGACCGAGCCACTTCCCACTGACCTTACCGAAGCCGAGGCGCGCAGCCGCAACGCGCGCGAACGGCTGTTCGGCACGCTCGGCCGGATGCAGGACAAGCTCAACCCGATGGCGCTCGCGCAGGATGCGGTCGAAAATGTCGCTATCAATGTTGCCCGCGATACTGTCGCCACCGTCCGCGCCAACCCGCGCACCGTCGCCGCCGTCGCCGGTGCGGCAGTGCTGTTTCTCGCCCGTCGCCCACTCGCGCGCCTGCTGGTCGGCGGTGCAACCGCTGCGGCCAAAGCGAGTTTGAAGAAGCGTAGCGCAACACCCAAATCCAGGGCCAAGCCCCGCCCGAAGAAAGGACCGTCCGCATGACCACCCCCCGCAAGACGAAGGCTCCCGCCAGCACTGAGGGCATTGCCAAGAATCCGCTCGCGCTCGTCGCTGGCGGCGTTGCACTGGGCGCCGTGATCGGCGCACTGATCCCGCGCCCGCAGCAGGAAAAGGACCTGCTCGCCCCCGTCGGCAAGCGGATCGCCGAGGGCGCGACTGCCGCCGCCGCTGCCGCCCGCGAAGCCGGCAAGGCCGAGATCGACGCCATCCTCCCCCAGCGCGACGCCGCCAAGGAACAGATCGGCAAGATCATCGGCTCTGCCTTCACCGCCGCAAAAGACGCCGCATCGACCAAGGCCGACGCGTGACACTACGACCCTCCCCCGCCAGGGGGAGGGTTTGCTATGCGGCGAAACACTAGGGCACTTCACGCTATTGAGTGCGGCGCAACATCGGCGCTAAGGCTCACCGGTAATCTTATTCCCCGGGAGCTATCATGAGCAAGCTGCACCTCGTCTTCGGCGGTCGCGTAAACGATCCGATGACGCTCGATTTCAAGGATCCGACCAAGCTCGACGTCGTCGGCATCTTTGCCGACTACGCCAGCGCCGAAAAGGCATGGCGCAGCGCCGCGCAGCGCACGGTCGACGATGCCGAGATGAAATATGTGGTGGTCCACCTCCACCGGCTGCTCGAGCCGGACCTGGAGGCTTAAGGCCCAACTCCCCCCTCCCGCATGCGGGAGGGGGAACCCGTTCAGATAAACTCGATCTTGCTGACCTCGTACCAGCGATCACCCGCTGGCACGGTCACTTCGACCTCTTCACCCACACTCTTGCCGATCAGTGCGCGGCCCAGAGGCGAGTTGTAGCTGATCCGGCCGGTCTTGGCGTCCGCCTCGGCCTGGCCAACGATCTGGTACTTCACCGACTTGTCGGCCTCGTCGAGCAGGGTCACCGTCGCGCCGAACACGATGCGGTCGCCCGACAGCTCGCGCGGGTCGATGATCTGCGCACGGCTCAGCTTGTCCTCGATGTCGGAGATCGTCGCTTCGACCTGACCCTGACGCTCCTTGGCGGCGTGATATTCGGCATTTTCCGACAGGTCGCCATGCGCCCGCGCTTCCTCGATGGCGTCGACGATCAACGGACGCTCGGCCCTCAGGACTTTGAGCTGCTCGTTGAGCATCTCATAGCCTTCCGGAAGCATCGGCATCTTTTCGACCGTGGCCATTCTACGCGTCCTTAATCAAAACCCCTTCCCCCGGCGGACCTGAATTGGCCCGCCTCGCACCCTAACCTTCGTTGTGGGGGATCAATTGTGCGATTGCGAATAGTAAGCCTGCAAGGGGCGGACTTCAAGGGACTGGCCACTCAGGGCGGCAATCGCCTGTGACGCGGCGACGCTGGCGGGTGCCGTGGTGAAGTACGGAACCTTGAGCGACAGCGCCGATGCGCGGATCGATTCGCTGTCCTTCAACGACTGCCACCCCTCGGTGGTGTTGAAGATCAGCGCGATGTCGCCGTCGCGGATGCGATCGACGATATGCGGACGGCCCTGCGCGACCTTGTTGACCCGCTCGACCGGCACGCCATGTTCGGCGAGATAGTCCGCGGTCCCGCCAGTCGCGACGATGGTGAAGCCCTGATCGACCAGCAGCCGCACGCCCGGCAGGATCACCGGCTTGTCGCTGTCCTTGACGCTGACGAAGACATTGCCGCCGCTCGGCAGCACCGTGCCCGCACCCAGCTGCGCCTTGGCAAAGGCGATCGGGAAATCGCGATCGATTCCCATGACTTCGCCGGTCGACTTCATTTCCGGTGACAGCACCGGATCAACGCCAGGGAAGCGGCCCCACGGGAACACGGCTTCCTTCACCGCGACATAAGAAATGTCGCGATCGATCTTGGGCAGGTCCTTCAGCTTCTCGCCCGCCATCACCCGGCTCGCGATCTTCGCGATCGGCGTACCGATCGCCTTGGCGACGAACGGCACGGTGCGTGATGCACGCGGATTGACCTCGATCAGATAGACTTCGCCATTCTTGACCGCGAACTGGATGTTCATCAGCCCCTTGACGCTCAGCGCCCGCGCCAGCGCCTCGGTCTGCCGCTCGATCTCGGCAATGATCGCGTCGGGCAGGCTATAGGGCGGCAGCGAACAGGCGCTGTCGCCCGAATGGACCCCCGCCTCTTCGATATGCTGCAGCACGCCGGCGACAACGACATCGTCGCCATCGCTGATCGCGTCGACATCGACCTCGATCGCGTCGCGCAGATACTGGTCGATCAGCACCGGGGCATCGCCCGACACCTGCACCGCCGTCTGGATATAGTGATCGAGCTGCTCGACCGTATCGA
The DNA here is from genome assembly GCF_020177055.1 of Sphingomonas sp. R647. Lineage (GTDB taxonomy): Bacteria > Pseudomonadota > Alphaproteobacteria > Sphingomonadales > Sphingomonadaceae > Sphingomonas. The sequence goes on along the minus strand of NZ_JAIQXT010000002.1, from coordinate 461,693 downwards.
CGATCTCCATCGCCCGCCCGCCCAGCACGAAGCTCGGCCGCGTCAGCACCGGATAGCCGATCCGCTCGGCGACCGCGATCGCCTCTTCACGGCTGCGCGCAATGCCGTTCTGCGGCTGCTTCAGCCCCAGCTTGGACACCAGATCGGCAAACTGCTCGCGATCCTCGGCCAGATCGATCGCATCGGGTGAGGTACCCAGGATCGGAATCCCCGCACTCTCCAGCGCCCGCGCCAGATTGAGCGGCGTCTGCCCGCCAAACTGCACGATCACCCCGACCAGCTCGCCGCGCGACTTCTCGACCTCAAGGATCTCCAGCACGTCCTCAGCGGTCAGCGGCTCGAAATACAGGCGATCCGACGTGTCATAATCGGTGCTCACCGTTTCCGGGTTGCAGTTGATCATGATCGTTTCGAACCCGGCATCCGCCAGCGCGAAACAGGCATGGCAGCAGCAATAGTCGAACTCGATCCCCTGCCCGATCCGGTTCGGCCCGCCGCCCAGGATCACAACCTTGCGTCGCGTGCTCGGCTCGCTCTCGCACTCGGGCTCGCCGAACGACGGCGCCTCATAGGTCGAGTACATATACGGCGTCTTCGCTGCGAACTCGGCGGCACAGGTGTCGATGCGCTTGAACACCGGACGCACGCCGAGCTTGTGGCGCAGCGCGCGCACATCCGCCTCGGTCGCCCCGCCGGTCATCGCCTTGACGACCTCACCGATCAGGCCCGACGAGCGCGCCATCTGGTCGGTGCCCTCCCGCAGGTTTGCCGAGCGCAGCGCCAGCCAAGCCAGCCGCTTGTCGGAAAAGCCCATCGACTTGAGCCGCCGCATCCCCGCCGCATCCTGCGGCAGGCCATTGCGGCACACGCCCTCTTCCGCCTCGATGATCTCGGCGATCCGCTCCAGGAACCACGGGTCATAGGACGCGAGTGCATGCACCTCGGCCACGGTGAAGCCCTCACGCAGCGCCTGCGCCGCGATCAGCAGCCGGTCGGGCGAGCGGACGGCCAGCGCCGCCTCGATCACGTCGCGCGGCGCGCCCTGCAGATGCTCGACATTGTTGAAGCCGGACAGGCCGGTCTCAAGGCCACGCAGCGCCTTCTGCATCGATTCATGGATGTTGCGGCCGATCGCCATCACTTCGCCGACCGACTTCATCGCCGTGCCCAGCGTCGCTTCAGCGCCCTTGAACTTCTCGAACGCAAAGCGCGGGATCTTGGTCACGACATAGTCGATCGTCGGCTCGAACGACGCCGGGGTCGCCCCGGTAATGTCGTTGGTGATCTCGTCGAGCGTGTATCCAACCGCCAGCTTCGCCGCGACCTTGGCGATCGGGAAGCCGGTTGCCTTGCTCGCCAGCGCCGAAGAGCGCGACACGCGCGGGTTCATCTCGATCACGATCAGGCGCCCGTCCTTCGGGTTCACCGCGAACTGCACGTTCGACCCGCCAGTCTCGACGCCGATCTCGCGCAGCACCGCGATGCTGGCGTTGCGCATGATCTGATATTCCTTGTCGGTCAGCGTCAGCGCGGGCGCGACCGTGATCGAGTCACCCGTATGGGTGCCCATCGCATCGACATTCTCGATCGAACAGATGATGATGCAGTTGTCGTTGCGATCCCGCACGACCTCCATCTCATATTCCTTCCAACCGAGGAGCGACTCCTCGATCAGCACCTCGGTCGTCGGCGACAGGTCGAGGCCCGAGCGCACGATGCCGATAAACTCTTCGCGGTTATAGGCGATGCCGCCGCCCGATCCGCCCATGGTGAAGCTAGGACGGATGATCGCGGGAAGGCCCACATAATCCAGCGCCGCCAGCGCCTCCGCCTCACTATGCGCGATCGCCGAACGGGCCGATTCCAGCCCGATCTTGGTCATCGCATCCTTGAACTTCAGCCGATCCTCGGCCTTGTCGATCGCCTCGGCATCCGCACCGATCATGATACAGCCGAACTTCTCCAGCGTGCCATCATTCGCCAGCGCCAGCGCGGTGTTCAGCGCCGTCTGCCCACCCATCGTCGGGAGGACCGCGTCGGGCCGCTCCTTCTCGATGATCTTGGCAACCACGGCGGGCGTGATCGGCTCGACATAGGTCGCGTCGGCCAGCTCGGGATCGGTCATGATCGTCGCCGGGTTCGAATTGACCAGGACGATGCGATAGCCTTCTTCCTTGAGCGCCTTGATCGCCTGCGTGCCCGAATAATCGAACTCGCACGCCTGACCGATCACAATTGGACCAGCGCCGATGACGAGGATGGAGGAGATGTCAGTGCGTTTGGGCATTGCGGGCTCTCTTGTACTCTGTCGCCATCTGTTGTGCTTCGTCAGCCACAGCAAACAGGAATTCAAACTGGTCAGGACATGGATCAAGCCATTTGGCGGCGATCACACCGATCGTGATCGCCTCCAAGCGGTCACCTGCTAACCGACCGTCATTCACGGCGAGCAGGTACTCAATTTGAGGCTCGATCTGCTCGTGAGCAGGCTCATAAAATCTCTTCAACTCGGGCAACCGTGCCTTTGCGTCCGAGAATAGGGCATTCCTTTGTGCTGTAATATCGACCTTTCGTCGAAACAGCCTCACCGCAACATCCCCACAAACCGCTCAAACAGATAGAAGCTATCCTGCGGCCCCGGCGACGCCTCGGGGTGATACTGCACCGAAAACGCCCGCCCGCCCTCGATCTCGATCCCGCAATTGCTGCCGTCGAACAGCGACACATGCGTCTCGACCACGCCTGCGGGCAGCGTCGCGCTCTCGACCGCGAAGCCGTGGTTCATCGAGGTAATCTCGACCGTCCCGTCGCTCAGCCGCTTGACCGGATGGTTCGCGCCGCGATGCCCCTGGAACATCTTGGTCGTCTGCGCCCCCACCGCCAGCGCCAGCAGCTGATGGCCAAGGCAGATGCCGAACAGCGGCTTCCTGGTCGCCAGCAACTCACGGATCACCGGCACGGCATAGGCGCCGGTCGCGGCGGGATCGCCCGGCCCGTTCGACAGGAAGACACCGTCGGGGTTGAAGCTCAGCACCTGCTCGGCGGTCGCGGTCGCGGGCAGCACCGTCACCTTCGCCCCGGCCTTCACCAGATTGCGGAAGATATTGTGCTTCGATCCATAGTCGATCGCCACGACATGCGGCCGCGCGCCATCGCCATCGACCTCATAGCCAAAGCCCAGCCGCCACACGCCGCCTTCCCACCCGAAATGCGTTTCGGTGGTGACGGTGATGGCGAGGTCCATGCCCTCCAGCCCCGGCCAGGCCTTCGCCTGTTCGATCAGCGCCGGGATGTCGAACTCACCGCTCGCCGAATGCGCGATCACGCCGTTCGGTGCCCCCGCACCCCGGATACGCCGCGTCAGCGCGCGGGTGTCGACGCCCGACAGGCCGATGCGGTTATGCTTGCGCATCCAATCGTCCAGCCGCTCGACGCTGCGGAAATTCGACGGCGCAGTCACATCCTCGCGCACGATCATGCCGAGCGCATGCGGATTGTCCGCCTCGACGTCATCAGGGTTCGCGCCGACATTGCCGATATGCGGGAAGGTGAAGCAGATCATCTGGCCCGCGAATGACGGGTCGGTCATGATCTCCTGATATCCGGTCATCGCGGTGTGGAAGCAGACCTCGCCCGCCGCCGCGCCCTCGGCCCCGAATCCACGGCCCCAGATGACCTCGCCGCTCGCGAGAACCAGAACGCCTGTAGCTCCTTCAGGCACGATAATAGGCGTGGCTTCGGCCATCAGAGAAGGTCGCTCCTGTCAGTTTTTCCGGCGATGTCGCTAAGCGCTGCCCGCTAGACCGCTACCCCCCTCGCGTCAACCGTCCGTCGCGACTATCTGGGGCAAATTCCGATTCAGTTGAAAGATGAAGCAAATGATCCGCGACGACATCAAGGCAGCCCTGATCACCGCGATGAAGGGCGGCGACAAGGACGGCACCGCCGCCATCCGCCTGATCCAGAGCGCGATCAAGAACCGCGACATCGAAGCGCGCACACAAAGCCCGGTCGCGGACGACGACGCGCTGATCGTCGAAGTGCTGCAGAAAATGGTGAAGCAGCGCCGCGAATCGATCGAGATGTTCGAAAAGGGCAACCGCCAGGAACTCGCCGACAAGGAAAAGGCCGAAGTCGCGGTGATCGAAGGCTTCCTCCCCGCCCAGATGAGCGCGGAGGAAACCGCAGCGGCGATCGAGGCGATCAAGGCCGACCTCGGCGCCACCGGCATGAAGGACATGGGCCGCGTCATGGCGGAGCTTAAGGCCCGCCACGCCGCCAGCCTCGACATGAGCAAGGCCAGCGCCGCGGTGAAGGCGGCGCTGAGCTGAGGGATAGCCCCATCCTCCCTCACGCGGGGGGAGGATGGGGTGGCCAAGAATTCCTTCCGCGAACACCGCTTGGCGTCGCGGCAATCCCCGCCTAAACGCCGCTCATCATGAACCAGCCCAACTCCTTCCGCGCCCAGCCTGATGACCGCGGCCATTTCGGCCAGTTTGGCGGACGCTACGTCGCCGAAACGCTGATGCCGCTCGTCCTCGACCTCGAGCGCGAGTATAAGGCGGCGAAAGCCGACCCCGCGTTCAAGGCGCAGTTCGACGACCTGCTCGAACATTATGTCGGCCGCCCCAGCCCGCTTTATTACGCCGAACGGCTGACCGACGCGCTGCGCGAAAACGCACCTGAGGGCATGGGCGCCGAAATCTGGTTCAAGCGCGACGAGCTCAACCATACCGGCGCGCACAAGATCAACAATTGCATCGGCCAGATCCTGCTCGCGATCCGCATGGGCAAGACGCGGATCATCGCCGAGACTGGCGCGGGCCAGCACGGCGTCGCCACCGCCACCGTGTGCGCGCGCTTCGGCCTGCCCTGCACCATCTTCATGGGCGCCAAGGACGCCTCGCGTCAGCAGCCCAACGTGTTCCGCATGAAGCTGCTCGGCGCCGAAGTCCGCCCGGTCACCAGCGGCGCGGGCACGCTTAAGGACGCGATGAACGAAGCGCTGCGCGACTGGGTCGCCAACGTCCACGACACCTTCTACATCATCGGCACCGCCGCCGGCCCGCACCCCTACCCCGAACTGGTCCGCGACTTCCAGAGCGTGATCGGCAAGGAAGCGCGCGCGCAGATGCTCGCCCGCACCGGCCGCCTCCCCGACCTGCTCGTCGCCGCGATCGGCGGGGGCAGCAACGCGATCGGCCTGTTCCACCCGTTCCTCGACGACGCCGATGTCGCGATGCTCGGCGTCGAGGCGGCAGGCGAAGGGCTGAACAAGAAGCACGCTGCGTCCCTCGCGGGCGGCGAACCCGGCATCCTCCACGGCAACAAGACCTATCTGTTGCAGGACGCGGACGGCCAAATCACCGAAGCGCATTCGATCAGCGCCGGCCTCGACTATCCCGGCATCGGCCCCGAACATGCCTGGCTCAAGGACATCGGCCGCGTCACTTACACCAGCGTGACCGACACCGAAGCGCTCGACGCGTTCCAATTGCTCTGCCGCACCGAAGGCATCATCCCCGCACTGGAACCTTCGCACGCGATCGCAGCGGTCGCGGTCAAGGCCCGGGAAATGCGGCAGGATCAGGTCATCCTCGCCAACCTCTGCGGTCGCGGCGACAAGGACATCTTCACCGTCGCCGAGGCGCTGGGGGTGGAGATATGAGCGCGCATTGCTGTGAGATGATGCGCGAAAATGTCGAGAACGTGTGCGACCAGCACGCTGACCGCCATGATTGCCCAGACTGCCCGATCGATTTCTGGCCGCAATCAGGACTGTACGGTATCATGATCCACGATGGTGGCAGCTCAATGATCACCATCGCTTATTGCCCTTGGTGTGGGATCAAGCTTCCAGAACAAAGCGCCGCAGATGACTGACCGCCTCGCCACTACCTTCGCCACCGCCGCGCAGCACCGCCGCGCCGCGCTCGTCACCTTCGTCACCGCGGGTGACGGCGACACCGCCGCGATCCTCGACGCGCTTGTCGCGGGCGGGGCGGATGTGATCGAGCTTGGCATGCCGTTCACCGACCCGATGGCCGACGGCCCGGCGATTCAGGCCGCGAACCTGCGCAGCCTCGCCGCGGGCACGCGCACCGCCGACGTGCTCGCCATCGCCGCCGCCTTCCGCCAGCGCCACCCGGAAACCCCGCTGGTGCTGATGGGCTATGCCAACACCATGACCCGCCCGACGCCCGAAGCGTTCGCGCAAAAGGCAGCGGACGCAGGCGTCGACGGCGCGATCATCGTCGATATCCCGGCGGAGGAAGCCGACGAGATCGCCGCCTTCGCCCCGCACGGCATCGCCACCATCCGCCTCGCCACCCCCACCACCGACGCCACGCGCCTGCCCGCCGTGCTCGATGGCGCGAGCGGCTTCCTCTATTACGTCTCGGTCGCCGGGATCACCGGCAAGCAGCAGGCGGCACAGGACAGCATCGAAGCTGCCGTCGCCCGCCTGAAAGCCGCCACCGACCTGCCCGTCGCAGTCGGCTTCGGCGTCCGCACGCCCGAGCAAGCCGCCGCGATCGGCCGCGTTGCCGATGGCGTCGTGGTCGGCTCCGCGATCATCGACATCATCGCGGCAGAGGGCGCCAACGCCCCCGCCGCCGTCCGAATTTATATCCAATCCCTGTCGGCCGCGCTGGCCGCAGCACGCAAGGAAACCGCCGCATGAGCTGGCTCACCCGCGTCCGCAACGCGATCTCGCTCGTCATCCCCAACAAGGCGGAATCGCCCGACAATCTCTGGCACAAGTGCAAGGGTTGCGGGCAGATGGTGTTCGTCAAGGAACTCCAGGAAAACCAGTCGGTCTGCCCGATCTGCGACCATCATGAGCGCATCGGCGCCCGCGCGCGCTTCGACCAGCTGTTCGACCCCGGCTACACACTGCTCGCCAACCCCAAGGTCGCCGAAGACCCGCTCAAGTTTCGCGACCAGAAGCCCTATCCCGCCCGCATCAAGGCCGCCCGCGCCAGCACCGGCGAGCAGGACGCGTTCCTCAACGCCAGCGGCACCATCCTCGGCCAGCGCGCGGTGATCGGCGTGCAGGATTTCGCCTTCATGGGCGGATCGATGGGCCAGGCGGTCGGCGAAGCCTTCATCGCCGGCGTCGAAGCCGCGATCGGCGCCCGCGCCCCCTACATCGTCTTCACCGCCAGCGGCGGCGCGCGCATGCAGGAGGGTATCCTGAGCCTCATGCAGATGCCGCGCACCACCGTCGCCATCTCGATGCTCCACGACGCCGGCCTGCCCTATATCGTCGTGCTGACCGACCCGACCTCGGGCGGCGTGATGGCGGCCTATGCGATGCTCGGCGACGTCCAGATCGCCGAGCCCAAAGCCACCCTCGCCTTCACCGGCCGCCGCGTGATCGAAAGCACGATCCGCGAAAAGCTGCCCGACGATTTCCAGACCAGCGAATATTATCTCGACCACGGACTGATCGACATGGTCGTCCACCGCAAGGACCTGCGCGACAAGCTCGGCGCACTGATCGGGTTGCTGGTAGAGGAAAAGGCCGCGGCGTAGGGCGCAACTAAAAAAGCCCCTCCCCTTCAGGGGAGGGGTTGGGGTGGGGCAGTCATGGCAAGCGAAGACGACCTAACAAAGTTCGCCCGACAACTCCGCCGCCACCCCACCGAATGGGAAAAGCGCCTCTGGCGCCAGCTCTCCAACCGCCAACTCGCCGGCCACAAATTCCGTCGTCAGCACAAGTTCGCGGCCTATATCGCCGACTTCTTCTGCCCCGCCAAAGGCTTGGTCGTCGAACTCGACGGCGACACCGGCCGCGACGAAGCCCGCGACATCTTCTTCCTCCGCTCCGGCTTCACCACGCTCCGCTTCACCAACGCCGAGGTGCGGGAGAACATCGACGGCGTGCTTCAGGCGATCCTGTCGAAGCTGGAGGCACTTCCCGATCGGTGGACTGACGATGCCAAGACTGCCCCACCCCAACCCCTCCCCTGAAGGGGAGGGGCTTGAAGGCCGCCCGTCCATGCCCGCAAGCCACCGCATCCCCCGCGCCCTCCGCTGGCTGCTCCTCCCCCTCGCCGCATGGCTAATCCTCGTAGCGCTCCAGATCGACGCGACCGGCAAAGTCCACCACCCCGGCCCCGCCGACGCCGCGATCGTGCTCGGAGCAGCAGTCAACGATGCCGCCCCCTCGCCCGTCTTCCGCGAGCGCATCCGCCACGGCTTAACCCTCTACCGCACCGGCCGCGTCCGCAAACTCATCCTGACCGGCGGCTATGGCGAAGGCGCACCGCACGCCGAATCCCAAGTTGCCCGCGCCATCGCGATCCGCGCCGGGGTGCCCGCTCAAGCCATCCTGATCGAAACCCGCTCCCGCACCACACAGCAGAACATGGCCGAGGCAAAGCGCCTGATGGACCGCCACCGCCTCTCCACCGCCCTGATCGTCAGCGACCCGCTGCACATGAAACGCGCGCTACGCATGGCGCGCGACACGGGGATCACCGCTTATGGCGCCCCGACCCCGACAACCCGGTATCGTAGTTGGAAATCGAAGACGGGGTTCCTGCTGCGTGAGGTGTATTTCTACAACCATTACCTGGTGACGGGCGATTAATGCGCCGATGCGGCCGCTAGTCCCGCTGAGCGTCAGAAACTCTACACACAGTCATTGCCCGCACAGCGCGAACTCAGTGACTGCTCTCATGCAGTTCCGGCACCTCTTTGGGGTTCGTGATCACCCATTCCGCCCGCTGGAGGATACGCACGGCATTGTGCTCGTCGCCCGCCCGCATATACGCCCAACTCTGGTTGATCTTATCCTTCATCACCGCATTCGCGCGTGCATTCTTCACAAAGCGATCAGCGCATTTGAGAAAATGCTCATAGTAAACATCGAGGTTACTCTCGTTCACCTCTTCATTCGGGTAGTCGAGCGTAGAAAGACAGAACCATCCCAAGCCGTCAACAAACTCGCCCCGCGTCTCGGCTTGAGCATAGTAGTAGGAGATATCTTTCATCAAATCCGCCCTCCCGCCCTGGCAAACGCGGTGTGAACACAGTTGCGCAACACCCCTAAGGGACACTCTCGCCTCTCTCATCGAGTCCCTCGCCACACAAGCCCCTCCCCACCGCCCCCACACCCGCTATACACCCCCGCGATGCCCGACCACGCGACCTCCTCCCACCCCGCCGTCCAACGCCAGCTCGACCGTCTCTGGGCGCTCGGCCCCGGTGCCGATGTCCTCGGTCTCAGCCGCATTACCGCGCTGCTCGACCGGATCGGCAACCCGCACCTGCACCTCCCCCCCGTGCTCCACGTCGCGGGTACCAACGGCAAGGGCTCGACCTGCGCCTTCCTGCGCGCTGCGGTCGAGGCCGCGGGCCTCACCGCCCATGTCTATTCCAGCCCGCATCTCGTCCGCTTCAACGAGCGTATCCGCCTAGCTGGCCGGCTGATCGACGACGCCACCCTCGCCGCCCTGCTCGAACAGGTGCTCGACGCGGGCGGTGACATCGGCGCGAGCTTTTTCGAGGTGACGACCGCCGCCGCCTTCCTCGCCTTCGCCCGCACCCCGGCGGACGCCTGCATTATCGAGGTTGGCCTGGGCGGACGCCTCGACGCCACCAACGTCATCCAAACCCCCGCCTCCTGCGCCATCGCCCAGCTCGGCATCGACCATCAGGCGTTCCTCGGCGACACCGCCGAAGCCATTGCCGGCGAAAAGGCCGGCATCGCCAAGCCCGGCGTCCCGCTCGTCACCATGTCCTATGGCGACAGCGTCACCGCCCGCATCGCGGAGGTCGCCACAGCCGCGCAAGCCCCGGTCCACGCGCGCGGCACCGCCTGGGACTTTACCGTCACGCCCGATCGCCTGCTCTACCGCGACGCGCAGGGCGAGGTCGCAACCCCGCTCCCCACCCTCGCCGGCCCGCACCAGCCCGCCAACCTCGCGCTCGCCATCGCCACGCTGCGCCATCAGAGCAGCCTGTGCATCCCCGACAACGCCTTCGCCGCAGCCGCCACCGCCGCCCGCTGGCCCGCGCGCATGCAGCGTCTGACCCCCGGCCCGCTCCACGCGCGCCTGCCCGCCGGAGCCGAAATCTGGCTCGACGGCGGCCATAACGAAGCCGCCGCGCAATCGGTCAGCGCCACGCTCGCGCAGGTCGCGAACGGCCGCCCCGCGCACCTGATCCTCGGCATGTTGTCAAACAAGGACGCGACCGGCCTGCTCGCCCCCTTCGCCCCGCTCGCCGCCAGCTTCACGGCGGTCCCGGTCCCCGGCCACGCGCACCACGATCCGGCGGACCTTGCCGCCACCGCCCGCGCGCTCGGCATCACCACGACCGGGATCGCGCCCGATGTCCCGACCGCGCTCGCCAGCCTGCAAACCGCCGACGCCCCGCTCGTCCTGATCCTCGGCTCGCTCTACCTTGCAGGCGAAGTGCTCCGGGAAAACGACGAACTCCCCGACTGATGCTTATTGCGATTGACTATCAATAGAAGAATGGCAGACTGGCACTCCAGAGCAAGGAGTCGCCCCGTTGCGCCACACACCCGCCCGCCCCCTCACCGCCGAAAGCCTCGGCAACGCCCTGCCGCGCGTCCAGCCCGAAGACCCCGCCGCGCGCCTGTTGCTGTTCGGCATCCGTCAGCTCGGCGCACACGGTCTCAATGACGCGGCCACCGCCCACGCCTTCATCACCGCATTCGGCAAGGAGTTCCGCCGCCCACTGCTGCTGCTGCGCACGCTGATGGCAGAGATGTCGGCGGCCAGCTCAGGCCCGATCCAGATCGCGCCATGGTGCTGCGCGCGCATGACCGCGTCGGAAGGCGCGCTGATCGAGGTCGTCGCCAACGTCGAACGCGACAGCGAACGCGCCCGCCTCCTGCTCGGCGATTTGCTAGGCATCCGCCGCGTCGACGGCATGCTGGCCACCGCCCACGCGCTCGCCAACGCCTTCGCCGATTCCGGAATGCCGGTGGAGGTTTAGGTCGCGCGCTCCGCCGTCTCGGTCGCCGCGGTCCCGATCGAGCGATCGACCAATCCGGCGCGCATCATCCACCAGAAGATGACGACGCCCGGCAGCGCGAGCAGGGTCGTGAGCAGATAATAGTTCACATAACCCATGCCCTCGATCAGCCGCCCCGCGCTGGTCCCCGACAGGAACCGGCCAAGGATGCTCGCCGCCGCGGAAAGCAGCGCGAACTGCGTCGCGGTGAAGCTGAGGTTGCACAGCGCCGACAGGTACGCGACCACGCACACCCCGCCGACACCGCTCGCGAAATTCTCGAACCCCATCGCCAGCGCCATGCCGATGTTGCTCTTGCCGCTCGCCGCCAGCCACGCAAACGCGGCGTTGGAAATCATCATCAGGAACAGGCTCAACAACACCGACCGCTTCATGCCCAGCTTCACGTACAGCACCCCGCCGACGAAAATGCCGGCCAGCAGCGCGATGAACCCGACGAACACGTCGTAAAACGCGATCTCGCTATTGGTGTAGCCAAGGTCGTTGAACAACAGCCGCAGGGTCAGGTTCGCCAGCGTATCGCCCAGCTTGTGCACCAGCACGAACAGCAGCACGACAAGCCCGCCGTCGCGGCGGAAGAACTCCATCAACGGCCCGATCTTGCCGCTTTCGATCGTGGTCATCGCGATCGGCGTCAGGCTCGCGATCCATAGCAGCACCGCCGCGCCCAGCCCGCACAGCCCGATCGCCACCGGGTCGCTCCAGCCAAACCACAGCCCCGCCGCGACACCCGCGACCGGCACCAGCCCGGCCCAGGCCAGCGCGCTCGGCCTGCCCGCGTCGCGCGCGCGTCGCGCGGTCAGGTCGAACAGCGGGAACAGATACCCGACCAGCACCATGTTGGAGAGGATGTTGACCCCCAGCGCCTGATCCATCCACCGCGCGCCCAGATACAGCGGCACGAACGCGAGGATGAAGGCGAAATACGGCTTTTGCCCCATCCGCTCGGGCCATTCGCGGAACACCTTGCGCTCGGGCTCGCCGACGATCAGCCCGGCGAGCACCGCCGGAAGCGCAAAGATCGCGCACGCGGCATAGGCAACGCCCCAGCCCGCGCCCTCGGCGACATAGAGTGCAAGTCCCCCCGCCGCCGCCGATCCGATCCGCCAGCCATATTGCGACATGCCCGATCCGACGCCCAGCTGGCGCGGCTCGAGCAACTCGATGCGATAGGCGTCGATCACGATGTCGAACGTCGCGCCCGCCAGTCCCACCATGATCGCCGCCGCCGCGACCCAGCCAAGCGATGCGGTGGGGTCGAGGCTGCCGAGGAAGATCACCGCCGCCGCAACCAGCGCCCCCGTGACGATCAGCCAGCTGCGCCGCGCGCCGATCGCGCCCAGCACGGGAATCCGGAACTTGTCCACCACCGGCGCCCACGCCCATTTGAGGTTGTAGGCGAGGAACGTGAGCGCGAATGCGGTGACGGCCGACTTGGTGATCCCGTCCTGCGCCAGCCGCGTCGTCAGCGTCGCGCCGATCATTGCAAAGGGGAAGCCGGACGAAATGCCGAGCGCAAGCGCGGCGAGCGGCGCCTTTTCGAAATAGGGCCGGATCCCGTCGATCAACGATCCACTGGCCGGCGTCACCGCGTCACTCATGCAATCCCCCACGCTTTCGCCGCGGACCCTAGCGACAAATTCGACGCTGCAAAGCCCGGCGAAGGATTATTGCGCGACGGGCTGGAACAGGCGCAGGGCGGATGGAATGCGCTTGGGCGTGCGCCCGTCGGTCAGCGCTTCGCAAATGTCGATCGCGGCCACCAGATCGCGCTGCTTGTAGGGTTTCATCAGGCAGCCAAGCCCGATCGCCTCGAACTCGTCGGGATTGCGCCCGGTGACGATCAGCACGGGAATATTTTCGGCACAGGCGGCATGGGCAACATCTTTGCCACTGCCATCGCGCAGCCCCAGGTCCACCAGCACGATGTCGGGCTTCTCAACCGCGATGATATGCCCGATCGCCTCGCCCACCGAATCGGTCGTGGCGACGACTGTAAACCCTTCTTCCGACAGGAAATGTTCGGTGTCGAACGCCACCAATGGCTCGTCCTCCACGATCAGCACCCGAACGATCCGCCGCTTCTTCTTCCCGAACACCATGACCCACCCGAACGTTACGGTCCAACAACGCGTTAGGCCCACTCCGGGTTCGCCCGCGCACAAGATTTTTGCGCGAAACCGAAACCCGCTGTATCGCGCGCCAATGTCCCCTTCATCCACCAATGAATCTGAACCGCAAGGTACCAGGTCCGGCGAGCGTATCGCCAAGCTGCTTGCCCGTGCCGGAATCGCGTCGCGGCGAGAAATCGAACGCATGATCGCCGAGGGTCGCGTGGCGATCAACGGTCAGGTCCTGACGACCCCCGCGACGGTCCTGACCTCGCTCCACGGCGTCACCGTCGATGGCGAGCCGGTCGCGGCTGCGGCGCCCGCCCGTCTGTTCCGCTTCCACAAGCCCGCCGGTCTGCTGACCACCGAACGCGATCCGGCTGGTCGCCCAACCATCTACAGTCGCCTGCCCAAGGGCCTTCCGCGCCTGATGCCGGTCGGCCGCCTCGATCTCGCGACCGAGGGGCTGTTGCTGATGACCACCGATGGCGAGCTCAAGCGCCAGCTCGAACTCCCCGCCACCGGGGTCGAGCGCAGCTACCGCGCCCGCGCTTACGGTCAGGTCAGCCAGGAGCAGCTCGAAGAACTGATGCTCGGCGTGGAGATTGAGGGCATCCGCTACGGCTCGATCAACGCCAACCTCGAACGCCGCACCGGCGCGAATGTGTGGATCGAACTGACCCTGACCGAGGGCAAGAACCGCGAGGTCCGCCGCGTCCTCGAACATCTCGGTCTCAAGGTCAGCCGCCTGATCCGCACCCGCTACGGTCCGTTCGAACTTGGCGACATGCCCGTCGCGGCGGTGGACGAGATTCGCCAGCACGACCTGATCGTGTTTCGCAAGGCGCTGACCGGCCCCGGCGGCGGCAAGGCCGCGTCGAACCTGCAACTGTCGGGCAAGTCCAAGGCAGTCGACGCAGACCCCGAGGAGGTGCCCAGCGCACCCGCCACCGCGCTCCCCGCCAACCGCGCCGAACGCCGCAAGGTCGGCGCGCAAATCAGCGAGCCCGAAGCCTACAAACCCGCGCGGCCCCAACGGCCCAAGGCCGAAAAGAAAGGCCCCGAGAAATTCGGCGTCGCCCAACGCCGCCGGCATCAGGCCGCGGCGGAAAGGCAAGCCAACCCTGCCGCGTTCGGCGAAGGGCAAGGCGACCGGCACCGCGCGAAGCGGGGCGCCACGCCTGACGCAGCTGCGAAATCCCCTCGCCCCCCGCGGCAAGACTCGCCCGGCCGCCCCCTTCAACAGAAGGGCAAGCCGTTCAACAAGCCAGCACCCGCGCGTCATGCCCAGCATGACGACGACGCCGGCCCGCTGCTCGACCGGCCCAAGCGCGCCTTCCGCCCCAATGATCGCCGCCCCGGCACCCCTGCGGGACCACGTCCGCCCGCTGGCAAGGGCGGCCCAGCCAAACGAGGCCCCCGCAAATGAGGATCATCGCCGGCACCTTCCGCGGCCGTCCGCTGGTCGCGCCCAGGGGCGAAGCCACCCGCCCCACCGCCGACCGCACGCGTGAGGCATTGTTCTCGATGCTCACCAGCCGCGTCGGCAGCTTCGAGGGGCTGGCCGTCGCCGACCTGTTCGCGGGTTCGGGCGCGCTGGGGCTTGAGGCGCTATCGCGCGGCGCCGCGTCGTGCCTGTTTGTCGAACAGGATCGCGCCGCACTCGACGCCTTGCGCGCCAATGCCGACAAGCTCGGCATCCGCCCCGACATCCGCGCCGGATCGGTCCTGTCGCTCGGCCCCGCAGCCAAGCCGCTCGACCTGATCATGATGGACCCGCCCTACGGCACCGGCGCAGGCGCAGTCGCGCTCGACAAGCTCGCCCGCCTCGGCTGGACCAGCCCCGCAACCTGGGTCAGCATCGAAACCGCGAAAGGCGAAAAGGTCGAGGTGGACGGCTTCGTCACCGATACGGAGCGGGTTCATGGCAAGGCGATGCTGACGATCTTGCGCGCCAGAGCCTGAGCGCGCATAATTAAGGCATGGGAAAGCTCGACCCAATCATCTCGGAATTCGACACCGAGGAGGACGCGCTGGCGTACGACGCTTGGTTTCGCGCCCAGGTAGAGGCGGCGCTCAATTCGACCGAGCCGGATATCTCGCACGAACAGATGAAGGCTGAGATTCGCGAGATCATCGAAAAGCACGGTGGCGCATAAACTCGTTTGGTCGGCGGATGCCCGGCGCGATTTGCGCGACCTGTTTATGTTCGTCGCCGTTCGAAACCGCGACGCTGCTCATCGGCTGGAACAACTGATTGTGGATGGTGCGGAGCGCGTGGCGGCGCTTCCACTCGCCTACCGCCCAGGCCGCGCTCCCGAGACGCGCGAGGCCATTCTCCACCCAAATTATCTTTTGATTTATCAGGTAGATGATCGTCGTGTTCGAATCTTACGTGTCCTTCACGCGCGCCAACGCTACCCATAAGGCGACGGCGGCTCCCCAACTGGAAGCCGCCGCTTAAGCATCAGGGTAGCATCCGCACGCCCGGCTCACGGTCCCAATACCGCTTCGCCGCCGCTGCGATGAACCCGTCATCTAGGCCCATCACACCCTCGTCAGGCTCCACGCCCGCCTTGTCGAGCAGCGGCTGAGCCTCGTCACTCGCCGCAATCGCCTTCAAATGTGCGAACGCGTCCATCACGAACTGCACCGCTGCGCCTTCCTTAAGCAGCATCGCGGTGCCTTCCTTCGACAGCGCGATCACCACCGCATCCGCCATCACCGACGGATAGCCCGCCAGCTGCGCATCCGCCTTCAGCAACGACCCATCCGACATCTTGGCACCGCCGACCTTCGGCGCGACGATCACCGCGCGCGCACCCGCGCCCTCGATCGCCTTGGTCATCTTGGCGACCGCAGCCGCGTCCGATCCGTCCGCGACCAAAATCGCGATCGACCGGCCGACAATGTCCTGCGGCTCCAGCGGCCCGTCGATGATCCGCAACGCCGGTGACAGGTCGAAATCCTGCACCTCAGCTGCGGCCTTCGACGCCTTGGGCACCGGCATCCCGATCCCGCCCGCCACGCGCTTGGCCAGATCCGGATCGACATTCACCAGATTGGCCACCGTCCGGACCCGGATATGCTCGAGCCCGACCTTGGACAGCTCGAACACCAGCGCGAACGCAACATGCGCCTGCTCCGCCTCGGCCAGCGAGCGATAGAACATCCGCGCCTGACTATAGTGATCGGCAAAGCTTTCCGGCCGCAGCCGCAGCTTGTCGCCCTGCTCCTGCTCGGCATCGCGGCCCGGATGCGTCTCGAACCCCGTCACCGGGCATTCGCGTGGCCCGGTCACTTCGCCCGCCATGTCCAGGCTATTCGGCTCGTAATTCGCGCGCCCCTTGGGCACGTTCATCTGCATCCGCCCATCGCGCTGGAAATTCATCACCGGGCATTTCGGCGCATTGATCGGCAGCTGGTGGAAATTCGCGGTCCCCAAGCGGCTCTTCTGCGTGTCGAGATACGAGAATAACCGCCCCTGCAGCAGCGGATCGTTGGTGAAGTCCAACCCCGGCACGATATTCCCCGGGCAGAACGCGACCTGCTCGGTCTCGGCGAAGAAATTGTCGGGATAGCGATCCAGCACCATCCGCCCGATCGGGCGCACCGCCAGTACTTCCTCGGGGATGATCTTGGTCGGGTCGAGCACGTCATAGGGCAGGCTGTCGGCGAACTCTTCGTCGAACGCCTGAATGCCCAGCTCCCATTCAGGGAAATTGCCCATGTCGATCGCCTCGAACAGGTCGCGGCGATGGAAATCGGGATCGGCCCCGGCGATCTTCACCGCCTCGTCCCAACAGGTCGACTGCACGCCCTGCTTGGGCTTCCAGTGGAATTTCACGAACGTCGACTTGCCGGCGGCATTGACCATGCGGAATGTGTGGACGCCGAAGCCCTGCATCGTGCGCAGCGAGCGCGGGATCGTGCGGTCGCTCATCGCCCACATGATCATGTGCATCGATTCGGGCATCAGGCTGATGAAGTCCCAGAAGGTATCGTGCGCCGACGCCGCCTGCGGATAGCCGCGATCCGCCTCCATCTTCACCGAATGAACGAGGTCCGGGAATTTGATCGCGTCTTGGATGAAGAACACCGGGATGTTGTTGCCGACCAGATCCCAATTGCCCTCTTCGGTGTAGAATTTGACCGCGAACCCGCGCACGTCGCGCGGCGTATCGACCGACCCTGCGCCGCCCGCCACTGTCGAAAAGCGCGTGAACACCGGCGTCTTCTTGCCCTTCGCGCTGAACAGCCCGGCCTTGGTCAGGTCGGACAGGTCCTCATAGCTTTCGAAATAGCCATGCGCCGCAGAACCGCGCGCATGCACGATCCGCTCAGGGATCCGCTCATGGTCGAAGTGAAAGATCTTCTCACGCAGCACGAAGTCTTCGAGCAGCACCGGCCCGCGCACGCCCGCCTTCAGCTGGTTCTGATTGTCGGACACGCGAATGCCCTGATTGGTGGTCAGGTGATCTGCGCCCGCATGATCGCCCTGTTCGGGCACGCGCTGATGCGTTTCGCCACCATTGCCAAAGTCGGTGTCGAACTGTGTTTCGTCTGCCATGTGGGAAGCCCCTTGTGATGTCTTCCCCGCTCAACGGGCAGCATCGGGCAAGGGTCCACCGACTAACGTGGATCAGTGCGATTACGCTGCGTCGCGTCCTTTCAGCGCCAGCAAAGCGATCAGACTCAGCACCGCCGCTCCGCTCAGATACCAGCCGACCGGCGCCAGCCCCGCGTCCATCGCCAGCTTCTGCGCGATCACCGGGGTCAGCCCGCCGCCGATCACCCCCGCGACGTTGAACGCCATCGACACACCGGTATAGCGCACCCGCGCCGGAAACAGGTCGGTCAGCCAGGCGCTCAGCGGCCCGTAGACGAACCCCATCGCGAACAGCAGCAACGCCAGAAACGCGAACACCCCGCCCAGCCCGGCGGCCATCAGCGGCGCAATCACGAACCCCGCCAGTGCAACCATCACGCATCCCCCGGCGAGCACCCGCCGCGGGTCCCAGCGCCCATCAGCAGCCCATGCGGCAAGGTAGATGCCCCCAGCCATGAACAGGATCGCGACCAGCTGAACCCCCAGGAAATCCTGCATCGGATAGCCCAGCGTCTTGGTCCCCCAGCCAAGCAGGAACGCGGTCGCGATATAATAGGTCGCGAAACAGCATACGGCGCCCAGCGTCCCGCCCACCAGCACCGCTCCGTGCCGCGAGACGACCTCGCCCAGCGGTACCTTGGCCGGCGGCGCTTCGGCCAGCGACGCCTTGAACTCGGGCGTCTCGCCCAGCTTCAGCCGCACCCACAGCCCGACCAGCACCAAAGCCGCCGACAGCGCGAACGGGATGCGCCAGCCCCAATCGGCGAACTCAGCCGGGCTCATCCAGCTAAGCAGCAGCAGGAACAGGCCATTGGCAGCGATGAACCCCGCCGGCGCGCCCATCTGCGGCGCGCTGCCGAACCGCGCGCGCCATCCCGGCGGCGCATTCTCGACCGCGAGCAATGCCGCCCCGCCCCATTCGCCGCCCAGACCAAAGCCCTGCCCGAAACGCAGCACACACAGCGCCAGCGGCGCGACGATGCCCGCCATCTCATAGGTCGGGAGAAACGCCACCAACGTGGTCGACAGGCCCATGGTCAGCAGCGACGCGACCAATGTCGCCTTGCGCCCAATCCGGTCGCCATAATGGCCGAACACTGCGGCACCCAGCGGACGCGCAAAGAACGCAACGCCCAGCGTGGCAAAGCTCAGCATCTGCTGAACCCCGGCATCGCTTTTGGGAAAGAAGATCTGCCCGAACACCAATGCTGCGGCGGTCGCGTAGATGTAGAAATCGTAGAACTCGATCCCCGTACCCACGAAACTCGCCCACAGCGCGCGCCGTCGCCGCGTCCGGTCAGCGTCCATCCATGTCCTCCCCGTGCAGGCGCCCCCCGGCGCCGTTACTTCTTGTTTTCATAACAGGTCGTGCGCGTCACCTGCACCACCTTGCCGTCCTTGTCCTTGATCTCGTTGCGGCCCTCGACGCACGGCTTCTGCTCGGGCTGCTGCCCCTCGAACCCACCGGTCCGCCACCCGACATACAGCGCCACCCCGGCGAGTGCCGCGATCAGCACCAGCCTGCGTTTGTCGAACCTGCGCTTCAATTTCTCCAGCATTTCGCCTCCCTGCCCCAAGCAGGATCACGGTGCAACGCGTCCGTTCGCGCCCCGCCAGGGTTAGAGGAAATCCTCCAGCGTCAATGCCACCGAACGGCTCGCCCCGTCCCGCTCGACCGTCAGCGGCAGCACGGTCCCCACCGGCCCGGATGTCTCGCGGATCAGGCGCTCGAACGGCATCCCCGACAGCTGGTCGCCAGCCTTGATCCCGGCCTTTTCCGCCGGGCTCCCCGCACCCACGACACCGACCACCGTCCCCCGCCCCGCGCGATCGAGCCACATGCCCGCGCGGTTGTAGCGCGCCGGCTGCGCAGCCTGGCGGTTACGCGTCAGCAGCACCGCGCCATCGCGGTTGCTGGTCGCGATGTTGAACTGGCGCAGGATCGGCAGGCCGATAATCCCGGTGTCGAACTCGTCCCAATCGGGCTTGTCGCGCATCTGGATCACCGGCCGCGCGATCGTCGCACCGGCCAGTTCCAGCCGATCGGGCCGGATCACGCGCGTCTCGCCACGCGGCGCCGCCGGCGTCCAGCGCGGCGCATCCCACAGCCCCGCAGCCTCCGCGGTCTTGCGATAGATCCGCATGACGGTCGGCATGCCGGTATCAAGCCCGAATCGAAAGCTGCGCCCGTTCAGCGCAGCATCGGCGAACAGGAAGCGTTTGTCCGCCGTCGCGCCCTTCTGAACGATCGCCTTGTCAAACCGCGTCGCGCCGGCAAGCGTCGGCAAACCGCCCTCATAGGCGCGCCACAGCCCCGCATCGAAATCAAGCTCGCCATCCGCCAGCGTCAGCACCCAGGCGGGAAGCGACCCGATCGCGCCATCGCCCAGATCGCGGTCGATTCCGGCCAGCTCGAGCGTCTCGAGCCGGATGCGCCCGCCCAGCATCACGTCCTTCGCCTGAAACACCGGATAGTCGGTATTGCCCCAGGCCAGCCTCAGCCGCTTGCTGCCGATCTTCTTCAGGCCCATCGTTTCGGCGATCCCGGTGTTGATCAGCCCCATCTGCCCACCGGTATCGAGCGCGAGCAGGAAAGCGCGATTCCCGCCGAACATCGCCTCGACCAGCACCCGGTCCTCGGTCAGCCGAATCGGCACGCTGTAGGACGTGGCCGCCGCCACCCGCGTCGCGCCGCCCAGCGCCCCTGCCGCCGCCCCGATCAACAATGGCCGCCGTCCGATAATCATTGCCGATCTCCTTGAGGATACACGATAAAGCCTCCCCCAGCTTGATGACGATAGCAAGACGGCAATCGCGCTTGCCCCGACTCGCCGCGTTCCCTACCTGTTCACAATGTCCGTACCTCAGCCTTCCGCCGACGATCCCCCCTATCTGCGCGGCCTCAATGCGCCGCAGCGTGAAGCCGTGCTCACCGTCGACGGCCCCGTTCTCGTCCTCGCCGGCGCCGGCACCGGCAAGACCGCCGCGCTCACCGCCCGCCTCGCGCACCTGCTCTGGACGCGCCGCGCTTACCCGTCGGAGATCCTGTCGGTCACCTTCACCAACAAGGCCGCGCGCGAGATGCGCGAACGCGTCCGCCACCATGTCGGCGACTCGGTCGAGGGGATGCCGTGGCTCGGCACCTTCCACGCGATCGGTGCCAAGATGCTCCGCCGCCACGCCGAACTGGTCGGGCTGCAGAGCAACTTCACCATCCTCGACACCGACGACCAGCTCCGCCTGATCAAGCAGCTGATCGTCGCCAACGACCTCGACGAAAAGCGCTGGCCCGCGCGCCAGCTCGGCGGCCTGATCGACGGGTGGAAGAACAAGGGCCTGACCCCGGCGATGCTCGACGCGGGCGAGTCCGAACATTTCGCCAATGGCAAGGGCCAGTCGCTCTACCAGCAGTACCAGGACCGCCTGCGCGCGCTCAACGCGTGCGACTTTGGCGACCTGCTGCTCCACATGCTCACCATCCTGCGCACCCATCGCGACGTGCTGGAGCAGTACCAACAGCGCTTCCGCTACATCATGGTGGACGAATATCAGGACACCAACAGCGTCCAGTATCTCTGGCTCCGCCTGCTGGCGCAGGAGCGCAAGAACATCTGCTGCGTCGGCGACGACGATCAGTCGATCTACAGCTGGCGCGGCGCGCAGGTCGAAAACATCCTGAAGTTCGAAAAGGACTTCCCCGGCGCCAAGGTCATCCGCCTCGAACAGAATTACCGCTCCACCCCGCACATCCTCGCCGCCGCCGGCGCGGTGATCGCCAACAATAGCGGCCGCCTCGGCAAGGAACTATGGACCGAGATCGACGAGGGCGAAAAGGTCCGCGTCATCGGCGTGTGGGACGGCCCGGAGGAAGCCCGCCGCGTCGGCGAGGAGATCGAATCCGCCCGCATCCGCACCGGCAAATCGCTCGACGATTTCGCCATCCTCGTCCGCGCCCAGCACCAGACGCGCGAGTTCGAAGACCGCTTCATCGCCACCGGCCTGCCCTATCGCATCGTCGGCGGCTTCCGCTTCTACGAGCGCGCCGAGATCCGCGACGCGCTCGCCTATCTGCGCTTGGTCCAGCAGCCCTCCGACGACCTCGCCTTCGAACGCATCGTCAACGTCCCCAAGCGCGGCCTGGGCGACAAGGCGATCGCCAAGATCCACATGCTCGCGCGTTCCGAGGGCATCCCGCTGCTCGTCGCCGCCGCACGCATCCTCGACACCGACGAACTGACGCCGCAGGCCCGCCGCGCGCTCGGCAGCTTCGTCGGCGACGTCGCCCGCTGGAGCCAGATGCTCCGCGCCCCCGTCCCCGATGGCGAGGCAGTGCCCGAAACCCGCATCGGCCACCTCCCCCACACCGAACTCGCCCAGATCATCCTCGATGAGAGCGGCTACACCGCGATGTGGCAGGCGGACCGCACCGCCGAAGCCGCCGGCCGCCTGGAAAACCTGTCCGAACTCGTTCGCGCGATGGAGGAGTATGAAACGCTCGGCGCGTTCCTCGAACACGTCTCGCTCGTCATGGACAATGACGCCAGCGCCGACGAGCCCAAGGTCACGATCATGACCATCCACGCCGCCAAGGGGCTGGAATATGACACCGTCTTCCTTGTCGGCTGGGAGGAAGGCGTCTTCCCCAGCCAGCGCTCGCTCGACGAAGGCGGCCTCGCCAGCCTCGAGGAGGAGCGCCGCCTCGCCTATGTCGCGATCACCCGCGCCCGCCGCCTCGCCACCATCTTCCACGCCGCCAACCGCCGCATCTACGGCCAATGGACCAGCAGCATCCCCAGCCGGTTCGTCGGCGAGCTGCCCAAGGCGCATATCGAGGAGGAATCCACGATGACCGGCGGCGCGAGCCTGTGGCGCGCCAACTGGAGCGAACACGCCGACCCCTTCGCCCATGTCGGCCGAGGCACCGGCCGCGGCCCCGGCTGGCAACGCGCCGCCGCGCCCTCGTCTAGCTTCACCACAGCCCCCAAGCGCGTGGTCGAAAACCGCGGCAGCGCGGTCAGCCTCGGCAACAAGGGCCGCGACGACCTGTCGCTTGGCATGCGCGTCTTCCACCAGAAGTTCGGCTATGGCGAAATTGTGGAGATCGAAGGCAACAAGCTGGAGATCGAGTTCGAGACGAGCGGGCGGAAGCGGGTGATGGACAGCTTCGTGACCATCGACGCCTAAGAAAAGCCCCTCCTCTTCAGAGGAGGGGTTGGGGTGGAGGAGTCATGGCAGAAAGCGGGGCGACATCGCCCCACTCAGTCCGCCAACCAAGCTTCCACATAGCGGGTCGCGATTTCCGGCGTGGCGCGCTCACCGATATACGCTTCGATCGCAGCGAGCTGATCCCGCGCCTGCTGCCCCAGCTCGACGCGATATCGCCTCACTCAGCGGCGTTCCGCGCATCCCGCGCCTGCTGCAAATACGCGCGCACTTCCTCGACCGAATAGGTGCGCTCCGTCCCAGCCTTGAGGCGGTCATAAGTAGCTGCGACTTCGGTCTTCAGCCAGCGCTCGACCTCGGCATCCCAGGCCGGATCATCGTCCCGCTCCGCCAGCGCCCGCAACCCGTCCGCCACCACGTCGCTCACACTCGCATACTCCCCCGCACTGACTCGCGCCTCAACGGCGTCGGCCAGATCTTCGGGCAGTTCGATATCAAGGCGGCGGGTGGACTCCATCGGATGACCTCTGGCGCTATGCGGGGAGGATATGATGGAAGGCGGGGCGGTTCAAGCGAACGCTGAGCTGCCCTTATATCCTGATCTTGTCCATGCGTTTCAGAATTGGCTCAGGAAAGATATCAAGTCGTTTGGCATGCAGATCGACCAAGAAAACCGCCAAGTCACTTTCGTTCAGGCCCGCCGGATATATCGAGATATTCTCAACGCAAGCATCGTTAGAGACAAGCTCTAAGTTCTGGTACGGCATTAACCGCGTAACGGGTGGGCCGGAGTTCGGGGGGGGCATAACCTTTCATATCCCCCATCTCTTCGAAGGTCATCGAATGGTAAGGGTAGCGCTGAAACAGTAGATTTCGGAATCCCCAGTTGCGCATATAGACCCGTTCATCATCCCAAGCCACCCGATAGCCGCTGTGATTGGTATAGATCAGCAATGCCAGTCCGCCCCCTAGCGATGCCATCAACACCGCGACATCATACTGCTTGGTTTGGAAAACTGCGCTCCAGGCCGCGATCAGCATGACTGGAATCCCGTACCCAAGAACGATCTTCATCGGGGTGGGGAGTTTGTGACGGATCCACTGTACTGAACGATCGGCATCACTCATCTACTGATATCCTCATTGTGGACATTGCCAACGCCACATGTGCTGGCACGCCCCCTTAATGTGTCTTGATGCTAGGCAAACCGCGCAGCCGCAAGCGGTCAGGGCCCTTTCGAAATCAAAGCGAACAAACCAAAAACAAACCCTTTCCTACAAGCCCCGTTCCAGCACATAAACTGGTGGATGAACGACTCACCCACCCCGCCCGCCCCGCCCTCCACCGGCCTGTCTGACGAGGATGAAGCCATCCTCGCCTTCACGCCCGCCCCCACCTGTGGCCGCGCCGATGGCTGGACCGCGCTCCGACAAACGGACTTCATCCACGCCCTCGCCGTCATGGGCACCGTCACCCGCGCCTGCAAAGCCGTAGGAATGAGCCGCCAGACCGCGTACAAACTGCGCGAGCGGCCCGAGGCGGCCGACTTCGCCCGCGCCTGGGATGCGGCGTTGATGATGGGCTATGACCGCATGTTCAGCATGGCGATGGACCGTGCGCTCAACGGCGTCACCCGTCCGCGCTATTATCGCGGGCGTCAGATCGGCACGATCACCCGCCCCGATTTCCGCATGGCGATGGCCGCGCTCGCCGAACCGCCCGAAGTGCCACAGCGCCATCGCAAACTGACAGAATGAAGCGCGTTGCGCGGAACTTCGTCAGTTTCCCGCCGCCGCCACGCTGCGCTCCACCCGCACCGCGCCAACCGCCCACAGCGCCCACGCGATCAGCAACGGCTGCGCCAGCAAGCGCGGCACATGGTACCATGCCGACAGCCCCGTCCCGCTCCCGCCCAGCCACGCCAGGTCGATCATCGCGTGCTGCACATTGGCCGGCCACACGCACAGCGCATACAGCGCCAGCGCCCAGCCCGCCGCCAGCCGCCACTTCCGGGTCATCAGCGCGGCGGCACAGATCAGCTCGGCCGCGCCGGTGGTCAGCACCACCTCACGCGGATCCCATGGCACCCATGCCGGCACGATCCGCACCATCGCATCGGTAAACAGGAAATGCGCCACCCCCGCCGCCGCATAGAACAGCGCGAGCAGCCACCGCCCGATCCGCCGTCCCCGCGTCTCAGGCAGCTCTGCCATCGCCTACAGCGTCGCCGCCGCCGCGATGATCGGCACGAACTTCTCGGCGGTCAGGCTCGCCCCGCCGACCAGCGCGCCGTCGACATTGTCGACCGCCAGGATGCTCGCCGCATTCGCCCCGGTCACCGACCCGCCATATAGGATGCGGATCGCCTCGGCCTTTTCCGCGCCGACCATCATGCCCAGCTTGGCGCGGGCGATGGCGTGGATCAATTCGATTTCCTCCAGCGTCGGGGTGCGCCCGGTGCCGATCGCCCAGCGCGGCTCATATGCCAACGTGAACCAGCTGCCGTCCGCATCCTCGGGCACCGATTTCTCGATCTGCGCCTGGACCACCCGCTCGGCGCGGCCGGCATTGCGCTCTGCCTCGGTCTCCCCGACGCACAGGATGACGTTGAGGCCATGGCGATGCGCCGCCGCCGCCTTGGCCCAGGCGTCATGGCTGGTTTCGTTCTGGTCCGCCCGCCGCTCGCTATGCCCGACGATGGTCAGCGTGGCGCCGGCATCCTTCAGCATCGGGGCAGAGATGCAGCCGGTATGCGCGCCGTTGTCATTCTCATGGCAATCCTGCCCGCCGATCGGCATCCCGCCCGCGACGGCCACCGCCGGGGCGATCAGCGTCGCCGGGGGGCACAGCGCGACATCGACGCCGGGATTGGCCGCCGCCGCTTCGGCAATCGCCGCGACTTCGCCGAGCGAATCGGTGACGCCGTTCATCTTCCAATTGCCCGCCACCAGCTTGCGCCGCATCCCGCTTCCCCGTCCTGTCCACTATTGGACAATCGCGATAGGCCGCAGCGGCAGGCCGCACAAGCACCTTGCCCGCCCACGCTACCGTTGTCGCTTGATGCCCGTGCCCCTCACCCCTAAAGCGGGGCCAATCCTTCCCATTTCAGCGGGTTTTCATGCTCACCAATTTGCGCCGCGTCATTTTCTCGACCCCCGGCAAGATCGTTGCCCTGCTGCTGCTGGTGGCACTTGGCGTCGGCTTTGCGATGATGGACGTTCAGAGCCTCGGCGTCGGCGGCGCATCGTCCAGCGGCGCGCTGGTTCAAGTCGGCGACAAGAAGCTGACCGAGCAGGAGTTGCAGGACCGCCTCCGCAACGCGTTGGAGCGGGTGCGTCAGCAGCAGCCGATGCTGGACATGGCCCAGTTCGTCCGCACCGGCGGGTTCGATCAGGTGCTGAACCAGGTGATCGACGGCATGGCGCTCGAGGAATATGCTGCCCAGCAGGGCATGGCCGTTTCGACCGCCGCGATCGATGGCCAGATCGCATCGATCCCCGCCTTTCAGGGCTTCGACGGCAAGTTCAGCCAGCAGCGCTTCGACCAGCTCCTGTCGGAACAGCGCCTGACCGCCGAACAGGTGCGCAACGACATCCGCCGCGAAACGCTGGTCCAGTGGCTGATGGCCCCGATCGCCAACCCCGGCCCGGTCCCGGCCGAGCTGGCGACCCCCTATGCCTCGCTGATGCTGGAGCGGCGCAAGGGTTCGGTCGGCTATGTTCCGATCGGCGCGATTGCCCCCGGCACCCCGCCGACTGGTGCCGAGATCCAGGCCTATTACCAGAAGAACTCGGGCCGCTACACGCTGCCCGAGCGCCGCGTGGTCCGCTACGCCGTCGTCACCCCGGCGCAGTTCGAAGCTGGCGCGAAAGCGACCGACGCGGAAATCGCCGCCGAATACAAGAAGAACGCCGCGCAATATGCCGCGACCACCCGCCGCAATCTCGCGCAGATCATCGTCGCGAACGAAGCCGCGGCCAAGGGCATCGCGGCAAAGGTGAATGCCGGCACGTCGATGGCCGACGCCGCCAAGGCCGCTGGCCTTCAGGCATCGACGCTGCAGAATGCCGAAAAGGCCGCCTTTGCCCGCGCCAGCAGCACCGCGATCGCCGACGCCGCCTTTGCCGGTGCACAGGGCGCCGTCGTCGGCCCGCTCCGCTCGCCGCTCGGCTGGCACATCGTCCGCGTCGAGAGCATCGAACAGGTCGCCGGCAAGTCGCTGGATCAGGTCCGCGCCGAGCTCGCCGACACGATCGCCAAGAACAAGCTGGCCACGGCACTCGCCGATCTGCGCGCCAAGATCGACGGCGAGATCGCCGGGAATTCGACCTTTGACGAACTGGTGGCCGGCTCGAAGCTCAAGGCGGAAACCAGCGCTCCGCTGTTCCCCGATGGTCGTGCCGCGCTGGCCGGTGAAACCGCGCCTGACCCCACGCTGGCGCAGATCGCTCAGGCTGGGTTCTCGATGGAAGCAACCGACGATCCCCAGCTGATCCCGCTGGGCGGAGAAGGCGCCTTTGCGCTGGTCAAGACCGACCGGATCATCGCCGCCGCACCCCGCCCGCTCGCCGAAATCCGTCCCAATGTCGCCGAGGATCTGGTCCGCAGCCGTCAGCTTGACGGCGCACGCAAGGCCGCCAACGCGATCCTCGCCAAGCTGAACAAGGGCATGCCGATCGCTCAGGCGATGAAGGAAAGCGGCCTCAACCTGCCTGCGATCCAGCCGCTCGACGCCTCGCGCGGCCAGCTGTCGCAGATGGGCGACCAGCTGCCCCCGCCGGTCCGCCTGATGTTCAGCATGGCGGAGAAAAAGGCCAAGACCATCCCTGCACCCGAGCAGGGCGGATACTGGATCGTCCAGCTCGACGATATCGAAGAGGGCAATGCCAAGGGCAACGCCGACCTGATCGGCCAGACCCGCGGCCAGCTCGCCCAGCTGATCGGCAATGAATATGTCGAACAGTTCGCCGCCGCTGCCCGCAAGGCCGTGAAGGTCAAGCGCAACGAAGCCGCCATCGCCGCGCTCAAGGCGCAGCTGAGCGGTCAGGCGACGGGCGGCAACTGATCGCGATGCGCGGGGGGATTGAAGGGATCGATGCCGCCCGCGCGGCGCTTGCCGCTGGCCGGCCTGCGCTGATCTGGCGGCGACAGCTGGCGGATACCGACACCCCGGTCGCTGCTGCACTCAAGCTGATCGAGCCGGGCCGCGGCGACTTTTTGCTGGAATCGGTTGAGGGCGGCGCGGTGCGCGGCCGCCACAGCATGATCGGCCTCGCCCCCGACCTCGTCTTCCGCGCCCATGGCGAAGCGGCTGAGGTCAATCCGAGCTGGCTCACCGACCGCAACGCCTTCGCCCCGGCAGATGCGCCGACGCTGGATGCCTTTCGCGCGCTGGTCGAATCGTGCCGCATCGACGTCCCGGCTGAACTGCCGAGGGCGCTGGCCTGCCTTGTCGGCTATTTCGGCTATGAGACGATCGGACTGGTCGAAACCCTGCCCCGTGCCGCGAACGACGCGCTGGGGCTGCCCGACATGATCTTCGTCCGGCCGACCGTGATCCTGATCTTCGACCGGCTGGCGGACTCGCTGTTCCTCGTCGCGCCGGTCTGGCCCGATGCGGCGCGCGATCCGGAGCAGCAGATCGAAGCCGCCGCCGAGCGGATCGAGGCAACCGCCGCGCGCCTGTCCGCTGCCCCGCTCCCACCGCGCGCCACTGCCCACCCGACCGACGTGGTGCCGCAGCCGGTGGTGCCCGCCGCCGACTATGCGAAGATGGTCACCCGCGCGAAGGAGTACATCACTGCGGGCGACATCTTCCAGGTCGTCCTCGCCCAGCGCTTCACCGCGCCCTTCGCGCTGCCGCCGATCGAGCTGTACCGCGCGCTGCGCCGCGTGAACCCCTCGCCCTTCCTCTATTTCCTCGACCTGCCCGGCTTTGCGCTGACCGGGTCCAGCCCCGAAATCCTCGTCCGAGTCCGCGACGACGAGGTGACGATCCGCCCGATCGCCGGCACCCGCCCACGCGGCAAGGATGCCGCCGAAGACGTGGCGAACCGCGACAGCCTGCTCGCCGATGCCAAGGAACGCGCCGAGCATCTGATGCTGCTCGACCTGGGCCGCAACGATGTCGGTCGGGTGGCGGAGGCCGGATCGGTCAAGGTCACCGACAGCTACACCGTCGAATTCTACAGCCATGTCATGCACATCGTGTCGAACGTGGTCGGCAAACTGCGCCCCGATGCCGATGCGCTCGACGCCCTGTTCGCGGGTTTCCCCGCCGGCACCGTCAGCGGCGCACCAAAGGTCCGCGCGTGCGAGATCATCGCCGAACTCGAACGCGACCAGCGCGGCCCCTATGCCGGCGGCGTCGGCTATTTCTCCCCCGACGGATCGATGGACAGCTGCATCGTCCTGCGGACCGCGATCGTGAAGGACGGGACGATGCACGTCACCGCCGGCGCGGGCATCGTCGCCGACAGCGACCCGGTCTATGAACAGCGCGAGTGCGAGGCAAAGGCCGGCGCACTGTTCGCGGCCGCACGCGAAGCCGTGACCCGCGCAGCCGAGCCCGGCTTCGGCCAGTAACTAATCGTCGAGTTCGGAGCCGCGCGGCATCGCCGCTTCCTCGTCCTTCTTCGCCTTCATCTCGGCCTTCCACTGCTGCAGCATCCGGATTGTGCAGCCGCTCTGGCCATAGCTGCCGATCGGGCTACAACTGCCGGGCAGCGTCGCGCGGTTGACCTCATCGACGAGTTCGGCGCGGCGGACCCAGCTCGTCCCCTCCGGCCCCGGCTCCGTCTTCCGCAGCGCCTTGGGAATGCGGAACGGCGAGTCACCGGGCCGGGCGCAGATCACCACCTCGTCGGGCCCGTCGGGCTTCGGGCATGATTCCTCGCCATACAGCAACACGCTACGCACCCGCTGTGGCGGCGCGCTGCCATCAGCGCTCTCCCCTTCCTGTGCCAGCACGGGGGAAGCGGCCAGCAATGCGATCAGGAAGGGACGGATCATACAGGTCTCCACGGCTACATCCCGCGTATCGCACGCCGCCCGATTAAGCTTCGCTGAACCGCCGTGCACAGGCGCAACGACATTTACCCCGGCCGGGTGAATTTCGCGCTTGCATTTATTTACCCCGCGCGGGTAAGGCCGCGCCATGACAACGTTAGCCGGTTCCAAAATTCGTCGCTTCCGTGAGGAACGCTCCATGTCGCGCGCCGCATTCGGCGCTTGGTTCGACACGCCCGGATCGACCGTGCAGGGCTGGGAAGAGGACGGAAAACGTGCCTCCCCCGCCGTTCTCAATCAGATTGCCGCGAATGGTATCGCGCATCATCAGGACTGGTACGTCCATGTCCGCAATTTGGAGCAGGCGATGGACTGGACCCCTGACAGCTGGACCCGTGCCGAAGCTCGGCAGCTGCCGATTTACCCCGACAGCGCTGCGCTGACCGCTGCGACCGACACGCTGTCCAATTTCCCCCCGCTGGTCTTTGCGGGCGAGGCGCGCGCGCTGACGCAGGAGTTGGCCCGCGTGTCGCGCGGCGAGGCGTTCCTGCTGCAAGGTGGCGACTGCGCCGAGAGCTTTGCGGAGTTCCACCCGAACAACATCCGCGACACGTTTCGCGTGATCCTCCAGATGGCGGTCGTCCTCACCTTCGCCTCGAAGCTGCCGACGGTGAAGCTGGGCCGCATGGCCGGCCAGTTTGCCAAGCCGCGTTCGGCGGATACCGAGACGATCGACGGGGTCGAACTGCCCAGCTATCGCGGCGACAACGTCAACGACATCGCCTTCACCCCCGAAGCGCGCATCCCAGATCCGCAGCGGATGATCCGCGGCTATACCCAGTCGGCGGCGACGCTGAACCTGCTGCGCGCGTTCGCCAGCGGTGGTTATGCCAACCTGCATCAGGTCCACAAATGGACGCTCGACTTCATGGGCCGCAGCCCCTGGGCCGACAAGTTCGCGAACGTCGCCGACCGCATCGGCGAGTCGCTCGACTTCATGGAGGCGTGCGGGATCAACCCCGAAACCGTACCGCAGCTCAAGCGCACCGATTTCTACACCAGCCACGAAGCGCTGCTGCTCCCCTATGAGCAGGCGTTGACCCGGCAGGACAGCCTGACCGGCGACTGGTACGATACCAGCGCGCACTTCCTGTGGATCGGCGACCGCACCCGCTTTGACGGGTCGGCGCATGTCGAATTCCTGCGCGGGATCGGCAACCCGATCGGCATGAAGTGCGGGCCGAGCCTTGAGCCCGACGCGCTGCTACGCATGCTCGACACGCTCAATCCGACGCGCACTCCGGGCCGGATGACGCTGATCACCCGCTATGGCCATGACAAGATCGAGGACGGCCTGCCCAAGCTGGTGCGCGCGGTGAAGCGCGAGGGGCATCCGGTGGTGTGGAGCTGCGACCCGATGCACGGCAACGTCATCAAGGCCGCGAACGGCTACAAGACCCGCCCGTTCGATCGCATCCTCGCCGAAGTGCGCGGCTTCTTCGCCGTCCACCGCGCCGAGGGCACCTATGCCGGCGGCATCCATGCCGAGATGACCGGACAGAATGTCACCGAATGCACCGGCGGCATGATCGACGTCAGCGAACACGACCTTGCCGACCGCTACCACACCCATTGCGACCCGCGCCTCAACGCCGGGCAGAGCATCGAGCTCGCCTTCCTGCTCGCCGAAATGCTCAACGAGGAGATGAGCGAGCGGCGCAAGGCGGCGTAAGGGCCAGCCGATCCCGCGGGCTACAGCGCCCGTAGGATCGGGAGCCCTTGCTTTCGCGGCATCCGCAGAACGGCGTCAAGCAGCGCAATCCTGACCGCGCAGCGATCGGTCGCATCGCCGTCGCCCCTCATGCTTGCACGGACCCGCGCTTCAGGCAAACGCGTACGGGTCAGGACGTCCGCCACGATTTCACCCGGAATCGTGACCTCGCTCCCGCCCGGTGCGAAGGGAGCCTTGGCGGTGCGCAGCACACGCTCCTCGATCTCCCGCTCGCGTCGCTGAAACTCAACCCTGCCTGCCACGGGTGGCGTGTCCCCTCGCTGCAGATAGTCGTCACACAAGACGACGCCCCGCTCGCGATAGGCCTGCGCCCATGCGACGCGGTTGCGCTGATAGTCGGCCACGTCCTCGTAACCACCGCCACGGATTGCCATGACCAGCCGCTCGCTCAGCGCGGCGGCCAACCGATCCTCGAAGCTACCCATGCCCCGGCCTTCCTCTGCGACCACGATCCAGTTGCTCTTGAGCATCTGTGCCAGCTCCGGATTTTCCTGCTCGGCAACCGCAAGCGTGAGGTCAGTATAGCCCCGCGCC
Source organism: Sphingomonas sp. R647 (assembly GCF_020177055.1). Classification (GTDB taxonomy): domain Bacteria; phylum Pseudomonadota; class Alphaproteobacteria; order Sphingomonadales; family Sphingomonadaceae; genus Sphingomonas. The sequence goes on along the minus strand of NZ_JAIQXT010000002.1, from coordinate 429,462 downwards.
CGCAATGCATTGTCGATCTGGAAGCGCTGCTGCGTCAGATCAGGCGCGATGTAACCAGGGCCGGCGACTTCGCTCGGCGGCAGCGGCGATCGGCTCATCTCCTGTGAACATTTACCGAGGACCGACAGCAACAGGAATCCGCCCACGACAATCTGGACCCACGGAAAGCTGCCCCATTCACGCTTGGTTTCCCACAGGGCGACCCGCGTCCCGTCGAAATGCTGCTCAAGGTCGGGATTTTCGCTTCGCACATGCTCAAGCAGCTCACGAACATGCTGGCGCTTGACGCCCCAGCCGCGCCGCGAATGCTCATGCGCGTAAGTCGTAAGTTCGGTCCACGCCTTGTTCCAGGGATGCTCCGGCTTTGAAACCGTCTCGATGAACTCGAAGACTTTCAGGCGGCGGTTGATGAACGCCACCGCCTCCCCCTCGCCCAGCTCCCCGGCGCGCTCACGCCAGCGGAAAAAAGCTGCGGCAGGCGCCATCAGGCAGTTCGACGCCGGCGCGCCATGCGCAATGATGTCGGCGCACCAGCGCTCAACATCGGCGTAATAGTTCATTTCACCGATGCGACGGCCATGCTGGATACCGTCAAAATGCTCCAGCAGCATGCGTTCCTCATCGGCCGACGGCATGGTGTCGCGGCGAACGCCATCCTGAAACAGGATCGCGATGATGGCCTCGAAATGATCGAATTCCGGTTCCGATCCGGCGATCGCGCCAAAGGCCATGATGGTCTGCGCCACATGCGCGTCGAGCCGCGGCGGCTTCAGCGTGGCACGATCCGGAATCGGGATGGTCGCATCAACGCCATCGTCGGAACGGCCGATCACCTCGCTCCAGCGCCACATGATCGGATCGGCGGGCAGCGCAATGGTGCCGAGCGACAGCCAGCCACCACCTTGGGCCGGCGCCATGATCGCGGGCGCATGGAATGGGTTCACGCGAAGGCGCAGCTCGCCCTCGCTTTGCGGACCGGATTGGTCCGCGCCGTCCAGCCGATCACCGCCATCGCCCTGCCCATTCGCCAGCCGCAGCGCGGCGTCACGGGCGAGGCGCAGTGCGGCATAGCCTTCGGGATCGGTGTCGATTTCGATGGACTTCAGTCGCGCGGCATAGGCCCGGCGGACGGCACGAACATCGTCGGTCGGCGCGATGCCGAGCACGTGCCATGGATCAGAGACCATCACAGGAAGCGCTCGCCTTCGAGCGCGTCGAGCAATGCGGTCAGTTCTTCGTGCGCGACGCGGATCGCGCGCGGATCCTGTCGATCCAGCGCCGACTGGAACAACAGCATCGACTGCCCGATGCGCTCGCGATGCTCCCCGATAAAGCTCTCGTAACAGCGCGTGGCGCGCGCGGTCAGCGCGGCATTCTCGCTCCCGTCACGCGGATGGAATTTGAGCGCGGCCAGCGCTTCGCGGCGCTCGCCCAACTCGCGTTCCGACATCGCGTCGGCCTCGTCGATGATCACCAGATTGCGCGTCATCCCGGTTTCGGGGACCCGCACATCCACTTCCAGCAGTCCGCTGGAGTCGTAGCTGAAACGGCACTCAACGGAGATTTCACCGGCCGGACGCGGCGGCACTGGCACGCTTAGTTGACCCAGCTTGATGTTGTTGCGCACTTCGCGCGCTTCGCCCTGATAGATGCCGAACTGCACCTCGCGCTGATTGTCGGAGAGGGTTCGGAAGTGGCTGATCCGGCTGGCCGGGATCGGCGTGTTGCGTTCGATGACGGGAGAGAACAGCCCCGGATGCCACGCGCCGCGCGCGTCGCGTTCGGTCGTGTCCACGCCGAGGGAAAAGGGACAGACATCGGTCAGCCGAATCTCGTCCAGCGCGGCATCCTTGGCGAGCAATCCGGCCTGAACCGCCGCCCCCAGCCCAACGGCATGGTCGGGATGCACCGATGCGTTGGGGAAGCGGCTGAACATCCGGGTCACGGCCTTGCGGACGATCGGCATGCGGGTGGCACCGCCGACCAGCACGATCTCGCTCAACCCATCGACCCGGATGTCGCTCTCGCGCAGCGACCGCAGGACCGGGTCACGCAGACGATCGAGCAGTGCGGCACCCTGCGCTTCGAATTCCTGAGCCGAGATATCGGCTTCGAACACCGTATCTCCGACCGTGATCCGAAATGCCGCGCGCTCGGACACCGTCAGTTCGCGCCGCGTCCGCTCGGCTGCGGCGCGCATCAATTCGTGGAGGACCGCCGGACTGACGCGTGTTCCGATCGTCTCCATGTCGAGCCGGGTCCGCGCGAATGCCGCCAACATGTCGTTGAAGTCCTCGCCGCCCAGGCGGTTGTCACCCGCCGAAGCGCGGACCTCGACCACCCCATCGAATACCTCGACGATCGAGACGTCGAAGGTTCCGCCTCCCAGGTCAAACACCAGAAACGGCTCGCGCTCCGCATTGTCCTGAATGCCAAAGGCAAGCGCCGCTGCGGTGGGCTCGTTGAGCAGACGCCGTACATCGAGACCGGCAAGCTCGCCCGCGCGGCGGGTTGCCTTGCGCTGGCGGTCGTTGAAATAGGCGGGCACAGTGATCACCGCCTCGGTCACCGGCTCCCCCAGATGCGCCTCGGCATCCGCCTTGAGGCGCCCCAGCACGATCGCCGAAAGATCTTCGGCGCTGAATTCGATGCCGCCGAGTTTGGTGAGGTGACGCGTCCCCATATAGCGCTTGAACGCGGTCGCCGTGTCGCGCGGATGGGTCGATTGACGGTCCCGCGCAGCGATACCGACCAGGATCGTGCCATCATCGGTCACACTGACCGCCGATGGCGTCAGATAGTCGCCGATCGCATTCGGGATCAAATGCGCTTGCCCATCCCGCCAAATCGCAACCGTGCTGTTCGTCGTTCCGAGATCAATCCCGATGATCATCTTAAGCCCCCCGACCCGGCGGATGCCCGCCGGCAACGGGAGCTATCGCGATCTGCCCTCGCGCATCAAGTGTCTAAAACTCCCCGCTTTCACTGCCAATTCCCCAACAGAACGAAGGGCGCCCAGTAGAACGGATGTGCATAGCCGGTGACCGCCGGGCCGGTCGGCCCGTCCGGCCCGGAACGGCCCTTGCCGCGATCGACGCCGGTGGCGCCCTGCGCTGTCATCAGCGCGAACTGTGCCTGGCGCAGCGCCTCGGCCTTGCTTGTCCCGCCCTTGGAGTGGATGGCATAGAAACGCTGCATCAGCACCGCGGTGGATTCATCCGCCACCGACCAGAGTGAAGCCAAAACCGCCGACGCACCCGCCTTTTGCGCCAGCTCGGCGAGGCTCGCATCGACTTCCGACCCGTTCTGGTTGCCCCCCGGCACGCCGGTCTGGCACGCCGACAGCGCGAGCAGGTCGACGTCGATCGCCGTGAAGCTGCCATCCTTGATAAAGTCGGTCAGCGGCAGTTCCTTGCCCGTGCCGAGCAGCAGAAACGATTTGTCGGCGCTAGCCGGGTCGAGCGCGAAGTGCGACGCGATATGGATCACGCGATAGCCCCCGGCCATCGCCGCCCCCAATGCGGCCCGGTCGAACGCGCCATCGAGGCTGACCACGCCGGGGAACACGCCGGTGGCCCTACCCTCGGCCCGGACAATTCCCGACAGCTCGGCCGGAACCGCGGGCAATGGGCTGAGCCCCGCACCGCCCTGGCTCGCCCCCAGCGCCGCCACGCGCCATTCGGTCGCGTCCGACGGCCCCGTCTGCACCTCGTCGATCGATCGGAACGCGCTGAAGGCATAGCGCTCGGCCAGCCACTGCTTGCCATCGTGGAGCGCAGCCATCGGCAGATAGCGCAGCGCATCGTCGAGCGAGAGCATCACCTGCCGGATTCCTGCAGCACGCAGCGCTTTGTCCACCGGCTCGAACACCGACTGGTACAGCTTCGAGGCCGGGTCGGTGATGAACACCGCCTTGTCGCTGATCGCCTGGCGGTATAGGCCGACTTCCTTACGCATCGCGGTGATGTCGACCGGCACCACGACCGATTTCTGGTAGTTGGCGGTGGTGATCAGCCAGTGGATGCTGTCGGGCAACACCACGGCGTGCAGCGCCGCGACATCCTTGCCCAACCGCCGCACGGTGGAAATGAGCCGCGGCTGGATCGCCGCAACGCGATCCGCCTTCGCCTCCTGATCCGGCGTCATCGCGGCGTCGAGCCCGGCGACGACATTGGCCAGATCGCCCAGTTCGCCGCGAAACGCCGTCTGCGCAGCCCCCAGCGCGGTCGTCGCGGCGGCCAGTTCCTGCTGCTGCTCGGCAGTCAGCGTGCCCTGCCGCTGGAGCGCGATCAGCCGGTCGCGCGCCGCCCCCGCCTGTGCCAGCGCTGCGGTCGCCGCGTCGAACGCCGCGATGCTTTGCGTTTGCTTGGCATCGAGTGGCATCTGGTCGAACGCCTCACCCTCACGCCGTTTGTCGCGGGTATAATTGTAGCTCTCGAAATCCTTGAGCATCGCCAGCACATGCTCGGCTTCGCCGAACCGCCCCATCTCCATGAAGATGCCGGCGAGGTAGCGATAGCGGTCCTGATGCACCCGGATGAAGCATTCGCGGATCGATGGATCGAGGTCGGAAATCCGCTTGCGCGCGTCCTGCAGCTTGTTGACCGCGACCTTGGCGAAGAACAACGCCGCCTCTCGCCGCCCGCCGCCATTCGCCTCCTTAGCGGCGCTCGACCAGTGGCAGGAGCTTTCGATCAGCGCGAAGTAATTGTCGCGGCTCCCGAACCGGTTGGTCAGCGCCGCTTCCTTGATCGCCAGCGAGCGGACCTTGGTTGCGAGATACTGGTCCATCTTCCCGTAAAGGAGATAGTGTTCCTCCAGGCTGCGGAACCCTTCGAACACCGCGAATTCGGATCCGTTCTCGACCGCGGCGTCGAGATCCTTGCGCAGCAGTGCCTCACGCGACTCGAACGCGGGCTCGGCCGTCACACCTTCGGTTTGCGGACCGATCGGGATCGGGGTGAAGCCTTCGATCTTGATCAGGCATTTGATCGTCGCCTGCGCTCCGCACGCCTCCTGCCATTTCTTCGCGTCGTCACTGCCGCGCCGCACCGCTTCGGCCAGCCAGTAGCGGGTCTGCTTCGCATCGGCCTTCATGCCCCAGCCCAAGGCGGATGCGCGGACCATCGCCAGCGCGCCGCCGCTCCATCCCGTACCCGCGGCGTGCTTGAACCAGCGCAGCGCCATTTCCGGGTCTTTCGCCACACCGGAACCGTGAAGGTAGGCCTCACCGAGCGCGACCCGGGCGCTATAGTCCCCACAATGCACCGCCCAACGCAGCAGGCGGATCGCTTCTTTCGGGTTGGCCTTGGTCCCGTCACCAGCGAGATACATGCGGGCCAGCAAAACCGCATTAGCATAGCTGAACGACGCCGCGCGCTGCATCCATTCAAACGCCTGTGCGCGATCAACCTGCGGCGCGCCCGCGCGCTCGGCGTCGCTGAACTCGAGCTCGCCCTTGTAATAGAGCGCAAGGCTCATCGCCGCGCTGGTCTCGCCCCGGCGATAGGCCTCTTCCCAGGCCCGCACCGCCTTGACCGCGCTCTTCTCAACCCCAAAGCCCTTGAGGTGGAGGTATCCGATCGCGCGCTGCGCATCGGCCGAGCCGCGTTCGGCGGCGATCTCGAACCATTTCAACGCGGCGACGGGGTCACCCGCGCCGTCATCGAGCAGCCGCCAGGCATATTTGGCCGCAGCCTCACGCATCCCCAGCTTGGCAAGCGCTTCGAACAGCGGGATGTAGGATGCATCGCCGTTGAAGTTGAACGCGTAGGGCGTGTCGAACTGCGCGAGCAGCGCGGTCCTGCGATCCTCCGGAAGCGCCTTGAACTCCTCCCCCTCGGCATAGCGCGCCAGCTCGCGCAGCGCCGCCTCCTGCAGCTTGAGGTCGAGCATCAGCTTGAGCTGATACTCTTTCGCCACCGACGGGTCGCTCGCAGCCTTGGCATATTGCACCGCCAGTCCGAATTGCTGCTTCGCGAGCTTGCCGGCCTGCAACGCTTGGGCGACATCCGTCAGCGCCTTGGAATCGGTCAGAGTCGCAATCTTCGCCCGCCACGCCGCGCTATCGATCCGGAGCCCGGCCGCTGCTATCATCGGCCCTGGATGCGCCAGCGCCGCGAGCGCCCACCCCTCGCCCTTGCCTGCGTGCTCGGTCAGGATGCGCAGGGCATAGGCGCGCTCGGCGTCAAGGGGATTGTCGCGCAGGACGGTTTCGACCAGCGGCCGCGCGCTGTCCTCGACACCGCCTGCGAGCGCCTTTTCATAGTATTTCCGCGCAGCCTTGAGATCGAGCGGTACTGCCTTGCCCTCGGCGAGTGCGTCCGCGGCGAAGGCGGCGTCCTTCGGATCGTCGGTTTCGGCGAGCTTATGATACCATTTGAGCGCAGCAGGATTGTCGCTTGGCACCCCGGTGAACTCGCTCGATGCCAGGTCATAGGCAAGCTTGCGCATGCCGCGCGCATTACCGGCCTCGGCTGCCTTGCGGTACCAGTCCCGGCTCGCGGCTTCGTCGCGGGGCATCCCCTTGCCGCTGGCGGCGAGATCGCCCAGCTCGACCATGGCGTCGTCATCCTCCGCGTCGGCCGCCTTGCGATACCAGGCGATCGCCATGTGGATGTCGCGCTCAACGCCGGTTCCGTCGCGATAGTAATTGCCGAGCCGCCGCATTGCGCTGGTCTGACCGCGATCGACCGCCAGCCGGATGTAACGCGCGGCCTCCACCGGATCCTTGGCCCCACCCCGACCAACCTGGAACATCCAGCCGAGATTTTCCGCGCCCCAGCCTGATCCGCGATCCGACGCGACCTTGTACAGTTTGCGCGCCTCAACCGGGTCCGCAGTCCCGCCAAGGCCGTTGTCGATCATAAAGGCAAGAGCCGCCACCGCATCGTCATGGCCCAGCGCCATCGCACGGCTGTACCATCTGCGGGCGAGCGCAGGGTCGCGTGTCACTCCGTAACTGCCCTGGCGGTAGGTCTCACCGAGTGCGTTAGCGGCGAGCGCATTGCCCAGTTCTGCCGACCGCGCCCAGAATGCGAGTCCGCGTCTGGTATCGACTGGGGTACCGATGCCTATCATATAATGGTCGCCCAGAATCCCGGCGACGGTCACATTGTCGCGATGTTCGGCAGCCTTTGAATAGGCAAAGGCGCGCGCGGGGTCCTTCGCTACCCCGCGACCTTCCTTGTACATGTTGGTCAGCGTATTCAGCGCCTGGATGTTGCCGGCCTTGACCGCCCGCTCGAGCAGGGGCAGCGCCTCTGCATAACGTTCCGCCTTGTAGAGCGCACGCGCCAGGTTGGCCATGATCGCCGCATCGGCTGGTGCGGCGTCAAGCGCGCGCCGGCAAATCTCGATCGCCCGGTCCGGCACCATGTCGGCATATGCGATTCCGGACTTGTCGTCCGGCGTCGGCATCTTCGCTTCCTGCACACACGCCTTGCGTAGATCGCTCTGCCCCGCCTCGGCGTGGCCGGAGATCATCGCTGCGAGCGACACACCCGCGCCGAACAGGATTCCGCGTTCCATCGGTCTCGCCTCCGCCTCCCTTATCCCCCAGCGGGGGATGCGGTGACAAGTCCTGCAATTCAGACGAAATCAGGTGCCAGAGGGCCTGTAAGCCGGGTTCTGTCCACGCGGCCCTTTCCCCAAGGGGAGGTGCGCGCGATAGGCGACCATTCCTCTAGGCCCACATTTGCATGGGGGCTCAAGCAATCAACCCGGACCGCGGGGCGGAACTCCCCATGCGCGGTCCCTATTCGATCTTGCTCCCGGTGGGGTTTGCCGTGCCGCTTCCGTTGCCGGTCGCGCGGTGCGCTCTTGCCGCACCCTTTCACCCTTGCCCTCAGTCCGAAGACCAGTGGGCGGTCTGCTCTCTGTGGCACTTTCCCTGACCCCGGCGAACCGGGACCGCCGGGCGTTACCCGGCACCGTTTTTCCGTGGAGCCCGGACTTTCCTCGGTGCACTTGCATGCAACGCGGCCGCCCGGCCCTCTGGCGGAGACGGCGATAGGCTCAATCGCGGCGTGGTGCAAATAGCAGTTTGGCGGCCGGCCACCACGACAGCCACGCCTCAACCACGAGGAGTGGCAGGACAAAGCTGAGCCAGCCGCGCGTTGCTGCGCGCAGTTCGGCATTCTCAATAAACGCCAGCAGCACCCCATCCCCGGCGGCCATCATCCGTACCCACACGAACGACAGCGCGATCGCGGTCGCGCGGATGACAAAGCCGCGATGCAGATCGAACCGCTTCCGCCGCGCTGCCTGCCATGCCAACACGACAAAGCCGATCCAAACCGCTGCAAACAACGTCAGCGGCACCTGCGTCTCCTGCGCGGCGATCGTGCTGCCCAGATGCAGCGCAGACAGCCCGCCAAGCAGCGATGCGGCAAGATACACCCGGCCCAGCGCACGATGCAGCCATGGCCAGCGCCCACGCACCGACGCCGCAAACTGGATCGGCGCGATCAGCAGCACGGGAATGGCGAGCGCGACATGCGCGAAATACCAGATTTGACGACCCCAGAAGGTCTCGCCGGTCGGCGCCTCGCGCGTGGCGATGAAGCGGAACGAGTCGGTCAGGAACGACGCTGCTGCGACCGCGATGATCAGCCAGAACAGCGCCCAGCCCCATCGCCGCGTTGCGTTCACTTCCTGGCCGCGCCCTTCACCGTCGCGGGCAGGCGATAGCGCGCATCGTCGATCGCCACCTCGATCGCATCCTTATCGATGATCGTCACGCTTGCCGCACTGGCGCCATCGGCGGCGATCACGCCGCGCCCGTCGCGCGTGACCCGCAGCCGGTGGAACCCGCCATCGGGGTGGCGAACGGTCAGGATCAGCCCGTCCTGCGTCTGCGCGCGGTCGATCGTGCAGCGCGTGGTGAAGTCATCGCCGCCGCCGAGCGCACACGGGATGCGCCCCTCCGCCGCGTCACGCGCCTGCTGCGCGCGGGCGTCCTGCGCATGGTCCGCCTTGGTCTTGACCGGTCCCGGATCGCAGGCGGCGAGCATCAGCAACGCCGCCGCGCTCAAACAACTAGATATCCGCAAAGACATGCGTTTCGGACTTCGCCCCCGGATGCGTCACCGCGCCCTTATAGGCAGGTCCGACATTCTGCGCATAGCGCCACAGCGCACCCGATTGATAGTCATTGCTGCGCGGCTGCCAGCGCGCAAGGCGCTCGGCCAGCACATCGTCGGCGACGAGTAGGTCGATCGTCCCCGCCTCCGCGTCGATGCGAATCGCATCGCCATCCTCGACCAGCGCGATCGGCCCGCCCTCGGCCGCCTCCGGCCCGACATGGCCGATGCAAAAGCCACGCGTTCCGCCCGAGAATCGCCCATCGGTGATCAGCGCGACCTTCTCGCCCAGCCCCAGCCCATAGAGCGCGGCAGTGGTCGAGAGCATTTCGCGCATGCCCGGTCCGCCCTTTGGCCCTTCATAGCGGATGATGATTACCTCGCCCTCGTTGATGGATCGCGCCTCAACCGCAGCAAAGGCATCCTCTTCGCAGTCGAAACAGCGTGCTGGCCCTTCAAACACGAGGCGGCTCATTCCCGCCACCTTCACGATCGCGCCATCGGGAGCCAGGCTGCCGCGCAAGCCCACAACGCCGCCGGTCGGCGTGATCGGCGTCTTGACGTCATAGATGACCTTCTGGTCCGGATTCCACGTCACCTGATCGATATTCTCGCCCAGCGTCTTTCCAGTGACCGTCATGCAATTGCCGTCGAGCAAATCATTGGCGAGCATCGTCTTCATGAGCATGTACACGCCGCCGGCCTCGTACATGTCCTTTGCCACATACTTCCCACCCGGCTTGAGGTCAGCGATGTAAGGTGTTGATTTGAAAGCATCTGCAACATCGAATAGGTCGAAGTCGATGCCCGCTTCATGCGCCATTGCCGGCAGGTGCAGCGCCGCATTGGTGGACCCACCGGTCGCCGCCACGACGCGCGCGGCATTGATGAATGCTTCGCGTGTGCAGATGTCGCGCGGCCGCAAATTGCGCTCGATCAGGTCCATCACCTGGTACCCGGCGGCGATCGCGATCTGCTCGCGGCTGCTATAGGGCGCAGGGACCATGTTGCTGTTGGGCAGCGACAGGCCGATCGTCTCACCCACACAGGCCATGGTGTTGGCGGTGAACTGGCCGCCGCATGCGCCGTGACCGGGGCATGCGACCTTTTCCATCGCGTGCACCTCGCTGATCGGGCAGTTGCCCGCAGCAAAACGGCCGACGACTTCGAACACGTCGACGACGGTGATATCCTTCTCGTGGAAGCGGCCGGGCAGGATCGATCCACCATAGACGAAGATCGACGGGATATTGAGGCGCAGCATCGCCATCATCATGCCCGGCAGCGACTTGTCGCACCCGGCAAAGCCGACCAGTGCGTCATAGCAATGGCCGCGCACGCTCAGTTCGACCGAGTCGGCAATCACTTCGCGGCTGACCAGCGAGGATTTCATCCCCTGATGCCCCATCGCGATGCCGTCGGTCACGGTGATCGTGTTGAACCGGCGCGGCATCCCGCCATTGTCGCTCACGCCCTTGCGCGCGGCATCGGCCTGGGCGTCGAGCGTGGTGTTGCAAGGCGCGCTGTCATTGCCCGCGCTGGCAAGCGCGACGAACGGGCGGGCGATTTCTTCCTCGCTCAGGCCCATGGCGTAGTAATAGCTGCGGTGCGGCGCGCGCTCGGGGCCGACGGAGACGTGGCGCGAGGGCAGGCGGGATTTGTCGAAACGGTTGGTCATGGCGCGCCTATGTCGCCGCAGGCCGCCCCTGCGCAAGCGGATTGCGCACAAATGTTACTAAATTTCCAAGAATTTCGCACCACATCGTCACGCCAGCGTCGCTGGAGATAAGATCATTACGAATCTCGATGCCAAGATACGGCGTTCCGGTCGCCTCGGCGTGCCGGTTCATCGTCGCGTTGAGCAGGCGTCCCGAATAGGGTTCATTGTCGCCGGTGACGATACCCTGCGCCGCCAGCCAGTCCACCGCCAGCCGCGCGGCGCGAGCATCGCGATTGTAGAGGATGCCCGCTTCCCACGGCCGGGGCGCGGCGATGCCGCTTTCCAGTGCCGGGGTGAAGCTGTGGACCGAGACGATCAGCGCCGGACGCTGAGTCCGCACCTGCGCGGCGATAGTGCGATGATAGGGAGCGTGGAAGCGCGCGATCCGCTCCGCGCGATCGGCCCCGTCATTCCCTGGAATTGCATGGCCGTCGCTGGCGTGCGGGATTAGGCCGAGCGCATCAGTCTCACGATTGAGGTCGATCACCAGCCGAGAGACGGTGGCAAGGACCGCGGGCGCTCCCAGCCGCGCCGCCAGCCCCCGGCTCACCGCCGCCGCGCCGATGTCGATCGCGATGTGGCGGTCAAGCAAGGCCGGGTCGATGCCAAGATCGATATCAGCGGGAACATGATTGCTGGCGTGATCGCACAGGATCAGCACGTCGCCATCGCCCTCGATCCGTTCAACGATACTCATCGTTTCCCCGCCAGAAACGCATCGAGCCGCTGGGCAAAAGCGGGCGAGCCGAATGCGTCCTCGAACGCCTGATCATGGCCGGGCGCATCAGGATCGCAAAGGACCGCCTTCAGCATTCGCACGGCATCGGCATCGTTGGTCGCGATCAGCTCGGCCATCGCCCTTGCCTCCACGCCCGCATCCGCTACCCTGCGATGCGCGAGCCCGATCCGCGCAGCCTCGTCCGCGTAGATCCGGTCGCCGGTAAACAACATCCGCGCCGCCTGCCCCATCCCCACCCGCGCACGCAGCCGTCCCACATCGCGCGCCGGATAGCCGATGCCGAGCTTTGCCGGAGTGGTCGCAAACACCGCCGCATCGCCCGCAACGACGATATCGCACCCCAGCGTCAGCGCGACGGCTGCGCCAAAGCACCCACCATCAACCACAGCGATCACCGGGATCGGTAGCGCCGCCACCGCTTCAATCCCGCGCGCCATCGCGGTTCGGAACCGGGTGCGCAGCGCAGGATCGGTCACCAGCGCCGCAAACTCGGCCAAATCCGCGCCCGCCGAGAACATCCCCGGCATCGCCGATTGCAGGATCAGGACACGCGCCTCGCTCGCCGCAACCGCCTCAGCAGCGTCGGCAATCGCATCCCACGCCGCAATCGGCAGCGCGTTGCGCGCACCCGCGCGATCAAGGGTCAGCAGCGCCGTCGCTTCGGCGAACTGGAGGCGGATCATCGGTGCCGCGCGGGGCGAGGATGGCGCCCGTCCGAAGACGGGGGCCACCCACGGGCGTCTCGCTCCCGGCGCATGACCCGCAGTGAAGCCTCAGCAAGAACGGGGCCAGTCGCCCGCCCCCTCCTGTGCGGACTGGTTCGGGGCACGGGCAGTCCCATTATGACGCAGCAAAGTGTCACGACAGCACCGTTTCGAGACACCACCAGCCGGGACATTGCAGCGGTAGCCGCCGGGCGGCATCCGCGCATGCTGCGGCCGTATCAAACGTGGCAAAGCACGTCGCCCCCGACCCCGACATCCGACAAAGGTCCGCGCCCGGCTGCGCGTCCAGCCAAATGATCGCAGTCTGGATGTCGCGCGCGATCTGCATTGCGGGCGGATAGAGATCGTTGCGTCCAGCTTTCGCGCGCTCGATCAACGATCCAGCCGACGGGATCGGGCCGTGATCAAGCCCGTCCCACGCACGAAACACCGCGCCGGTCGAAACCGCCACCCCCGGATTGACCAGCAAGACCGGCACGCCCGGGGCACCGTCGATCCACTCCAACTGCTCGCCGCGCCCGGTTCCGATTGCAGTTCGCCCATAAAGGCACGCCGGAACGTCCGACCCCAGCGCATCGGCTACCGCGAACAGCCGCGGATCATCGATCGACACACCCGCACGCCGCGCCAGCAGCCGCAGCGTCGCCGCCGCATCCGCCGACCCACCGCCCAGCCCCGATGCGACCGGCAGGCGTTTGTCGAGCGTGATCCGTCCAGGCGTCGCCATCCCGAACGCCGCGCCAAACGCATCGCGCGCCCGCGTCACCAGATTGTCGCCCTCGCCCGCCAGCACCGCGCCAAACGGCCCCTCGACCGCAAAGCCCTCGCCGTCCGGGTCCAGCCGCACGACATCACCGTCGCGCACGAACGCAAACAGCGTCTCCAATTCGTGATAGCCGTCATCCCGCCGCCGCCGCACGTGCAGCGCCAGGTTGAGCTTGGCCGGAGCGTGCTCGATCAAGGTCAGTTTGCCGCCATCCTCTGCACGACGCCATCGGCCAGCTTGGTCGCCAGCCGCGCCTTCTGCTCACCCTCGGCATAGATCGACGCCGCGCGCCAGGCATAGCGTGCCTCGAACCGCCGCCCGGCACGCCAATAGGCGTCGCCAAGATGCTCGTTGATCGTCGCGCTCCCCGGCTGCCCCTGCGCCGCCTGTTCCAGCAGCGGCAGCGCGCGGGCGATGTCGCCGCTGCGATAATAGCCCCAGCCGAGCGAGTCGGTGATCGCGGGATCGTCGGGCCGCAGCCGGTTGGCGCGTTCGAGCAGCGCGACCGCCTCCGCCAAATTCTCGCCGTGCTCGACCTGCGCATAACCCAGATAGTTGAGCGCCACCGGCTCGTCCGGCGCCAGCTCCACCGCCTTGCGCAAATGGGGCAGCGCCCCTGCCCAGTTCCCCGATCGCTCAAGCGCGCCGCCAAGCTGCAAATGGTGGATCCAGGTCGCGTCCGCCCCAGCCCGTGCCAGCGCGTCGGCATAGAGGGGCGCCGCCTCGGCATCGCGCCCCTGATCGGACAGGATGTCAGCATAGCGCCGCACATCGCGCTCGCTCGCCCCGCGCGCGGTCGCAAGCGATTGCGCGAGCGCCAGCGCCTGCGCGGGATCGCCCTGCTTGCGGCGAAGCTCGATGCGCTCGGCCTGCGCCGCGCCGTAGAAGGGGCTGGTCGGTCTGATCGAACCCAACACCAGTTGCGCCCGGTCGAACGCGCCCTCCCCGCCCAACGCGGCGGCCAGCAACAGCCGCGCGCGATCGTCGCCTGGATCGAGCGACAGCGCCGAACGCGTAAGCAGGATTGCGAGCGTCTGGGTTTCCTGCCCGCCAAGGTCGGCAGCGAGACGTGTCAGCACGCGGCTGGTCGCGAACGCGGCACCGGGCCGCGCGCCAACCAGCCCGTTGCGCAGCCCGACCATCGTCGGATCGTCGCCCGCGAGTAGCTCGCCCGCCAGCCGCCGCTCGCCAATGCCGGCGAGCAGGCTTGCCGCGTTCCAGCGCAGGTCGATGCTTCCGGGGTCAGTCCCCATCGCCGCGCGCAGTGCCGCAATTCCTTCGTCGCGACGCTTCGAGGCGAGCAGCAGCAAGGCGCGATGCTCGGCAATGTAGCGGCGGCTCAGCCCGCTTTCGCTGGCGCCGTCGAGGATCGGAAACGGATCGCCCCCGCGATCGAAAGCAACCCATGCGCGCAGAACTGGCGTCAGGAAATCGAGCGGCCCCGCCCCGATCCGCCCGAGCGCGTCGTCGATGGCAAGCTTGTCCCGCGTGCGCACCGCATCGGCAAAAGCGAGGATCGCGGTATCCGGCGGCGCAACGTCCGATCGCACCAGCACCGCCGCCGCGCGCCGCGCCAGCACCAGATCGCCCGCCGCCAGTGCGTTGCGATAGGCACGGATCGCCACCACCTCATCGCCCGGCGCCGCCGTCAACGCAGCGGCATAGCCCGCCGCAGCGGCATCGACCGCACCGTCCGCCGCCGCCGCACGCGCCTTCACATATTCGCCAAGGTCGGCGCGGGCGGTTCCGGGCAGCGCCAGGGCAAGTACCGCGATCGGCAGAACGAGATGCTTACATGTTGGGATAGTTCGGACCTCCGCCGCCCTCGGGGACGACCCAGTTGATGTTCTGCGTCGGATCCTTGATGTCACAGGTCTTGCAGTGGACGCAATTCTGCGCGTTGATCACGAACTTCGGGTCGCCCGTTTCCTCGCCGACAATCTCGTAAACGCCCGCCGGGCAATAACGCTGCGCCGGCTCGTCATACATCGGCAGGTCGTAGGCGACCGGGATGTCCGGGTCCTTCAGCGTCAGGTGGACCGGCTGGTCCTCCTCATGGTTGGTGTTCGACAGGAACACCGACGACAGACGGTCGAAGGTCAACACGCCATCGGGCTTGGGATAGTCGATCGGCTGGACCAAATCCTTGCGCCACAGGCTCTCATGGTCGGGCTTGTGCCCGAGCGTGAAGGGCATTTTGATGCCCCAGCTCTCAAGGAACATGGTGACGTTGGCGAGGCCCGATCCGACCAGATCGCCGAACTTCTTGACCAGCGGCACCACGTTGCGGACGATGCTCAGCTCCTTGTAGAGCCAGCTCGCCGCGAACGCTTCGGGATAGGCGGTCAGTTCATCGCCCGAGCGATCCGCAGCGACCGCCGCGAACGCCGCCCCGGCTGCCATCATGCCGCTCTTCATCGCGCCATGCGTGCCCTTGATCCGCGGCACGTTGAGGAAGCCCGCGCTGTCGCCGATCAGTGCACCGCCGGGGAACACCAGCTTCGGGATCGACTGCAGCCCGCCATCGCTGATCGCCCGCGCGCCATAGCTGACGCGCTTGCCGCCCTTGAGCAGCTCCGCGATCGCCGGATGCGTCTTCCAGCGCTGCATCTCCTGAAACGGCGAGAGATAGGGGTTGGAGTAATTGAGCCAGGTGACGAAGCCCAACGCCACCTGCCCGTTTGCCTGATGGTACAGGAACCCGCCGCCATTCGACCCGGCGGTCTCGTTAAGCGGCCAGCCCTGGGTATGGATCACCCGGCCCGGCTCATGCAGCGCAGGGTCGATGTCCCACAATTCCTTGACGCCAAGGCCATAGATTTGCGGCTCGACACCCTCGCACAGCGCGAACTGGCGCTGGACCTGCTTCGACAGATGGCCGCGCACGCCCTCACCGAACAGCGTGTAGCGCGCGTGCAGCTCAAGCCCGGGCTGATAGTCATGCTTGCGCGTGCCATCGCGCGCCACGCCCATGTCGCCGGTCGCGACGCCCTTCACCGACCCGTCGTCATTGTACAGGATTTCGGCAGCGGCAAAGCCGGGGAAAATCTCGACCCCCAGCCCCTCGGCCTGTTCGGCCAGCCAGCGGCACAGGCTGCCGAGGCTGCCGGTATAGGTGCCCTCATTGTGCATGAACTTGGGCGTGATGAAGTGCGGGATCGCCCACTTGCCCTTTTTCGACAACAGCCAGTGCTGGTTGTCGGTCACCGGCACCTGCGCCAGCGGGCAGCCGGACTCGCGCCATTCGGGAAGCAGCTCGTCGAGCGCCTTCGGATCGATCACCGCACCCGACAGGATATGCGCGCCGACCTCTGACCCTTTTTCGAGCACGCACACGGCGATTTCGCTGCCCGCTTCATTGGCCAGCTGTTTCAGCCGGATCGCCGCCGCAAGGCCCGCCGGCCCCGCGCCCACGATCACCACGTCATACGGCATCGACTCGCGTTCGCTCACTTCCTGTCTCCTCTCGGAACACCGGCGTAACATCTCGTCGTGTGTCCGGCGCATTCTGTCCCTGCCCCGATGAAGGCAGATTGACGCTGGCGTCAAGGCATGACTCTGTGGGTTTATGGGTATTGAGGGGGTCATGGACTGGCGGGCCGAAGCCGCAAGCGCACTCAACTGGTGGCGCGATGCGGGGGTCGACGTGCTGGTCGAAGACGATCCGCGCGACTGGACCGCGCGCCCTGCCCCTACGGCACAGCCCGAAACGCCAGGCCGCCCGATCCCATCCGGTCCCGAACCCGAAGCCCCGCTGCCCGCGACGATCGAGGCGTTTCTCGACTGGCGCTACGGTTCAGGCGCTCCGGAAGCCGCGACAGGCGAACCGATCGCCCCGGCCGAGGGTGATCACACGGCGCCGCTGATGGTCGTCACCGACCTTCCCGAGTTCGACGGCACCGCCCCCGCATTGCTGGATGGCGCGGCAGGCAGGCTGTTCGACCGGATTCTCGCGGCGATTGGCCAGTCGCGCGAGTCGATCTACCTGGTCCCGCTCTGCGCCGCGCGGCCGATCACGGGGCAGGTGCCGCGCGATCTCGATGAAAAACTCGGCGAGATTCTGCGTCACCACATCGCGCTCGCGGCTCCCCAGCGCCTGCTCCTACTCGGCCAGGCGACGAGCCGTGCCGTTCTCGGGACTGACGCCGACAAAAATCGTGAAGGTTTAACGCCATTTAACTATTCTGGCGGAAAATCGGACGTCGTCGCCATTCGTCACCCGCGCTTCCTGCTGAACAAGCCGGCGGCGAAGGCCGATGCCTGGAAAGACCTGCAATTGTTGATCGGGGGGCAGAGCCTGTGACTGCGCGTATCCTGCTAGCCGCCTGCGCCTTGATCGCGCCGCTGATGGCGCACGCCTCGGACGAGCGGATCCCGTCGAGCGTCGAACGGCGCGAAGCGAGCGACGGCGTCCCCGCCCAGCTGTCGCGTGAAGAGCGTGAGGCATATCGTGCCGTGTTTGCCGCGATCAGAGAGCAACGTTGGGCCGACGCGCAGATCAAGCTCGCCGCAATGCGCCCTGGCCTGCTCCACGCCACTGCTCGCGCCGAACTCTACCTCGCGAAGGGATCGCCGAAGGTCGAACTGCCGCAATTGATGGAAGTCCTGGGCGAAGGGCCGCAATTGCCGCAGGCCGATCAGATCGCCCGCCTCGCCAAGCTGCGTGGCGCGGCCGAATTGCCCGCACTTCCCGTCGCCCAGCGGATGATCTGGCATGCAGGCGCGCCGATCCGCAAACGCTACCGCTCGGCCAAGTCGGATGCCGCCGCTGCTCAGGTCGCCGCCGCGATGACCCCACTGGTCAAGCTCGACGACGCCCCCGGGGCTGAGGCGCTGATCGACACCCGCGCCGCCGAACTCGACCCGGAAACGCTGACCGAATGGCGCCAGCGGATTGCGTGGATGTACTATACGATCGGTCGCGATGCCGATGCGCGCCGCGTCGCCGCGCTCGCTCAGACCGGCAGCGGCGAGTTCGCCCCGCTCGCGGACTGGGTGCAGGGCCTTGCTGCATGGCGCCAGAATGACTGCGCCGGCGCGCAGGCCGCGTTCACAGCGGTCGCGCAGCGCGCTGCCGACACCGAAAAGCGCACCGCCGGTCTCTATTGGGCTTCACGCGCCGACATGGCGTGTGGCCGCCCCGACCTCGTCAGCGCGCGCCTCAAAAGCGCGGCGCAGCATGACGAAACCTTTTACGGCATGCTCGCGCGTCAGGCGCTGGGCATGAAGGAAGCGCCGGTCCGCGCCGAGAAGTTCGTCGCCGCCGACTGGAAGGCGCTCGACCGCCGCCCCAATGTCCGCGTTGCGGCGGCGCTGGCCGAGATCGGCGAGGATGCGTTGGCCAGCGAGGTCATCAAGCATCAGTCGAAGATCGGCGACGCGCGCGAACACGCCTCGCTCACCCGGCTCGCCGGGCGGCTTGGCCTGCCCGCGACGCAGCTGTGGCTGACGCATAACTGCCCGGTCGGCGCGCGCCCGGTTGAGGAAGCGCGCTATCCCGCGCCCGACTGGACCCCCGATGGCGGCTGGCGCGTCGACAAAGCGCTGGTGTTCGCCCACACGCTTCAGGAATCGCGCTTCGACGCCAAGGTACAGAGCCCGGCCGGAGCTTATGGTCTGATGCAGATCATGCCCGCCGCCGCCACCGATATCGCCCGCAAGCGCGGCGTCAGCATCGGCCGCGCCGACCTCACCCGCCCCTCGACCAATATCGAGGTCGGCCAGTCCTACATCGAACAACTGCGCGACCAGCCCTTTACCGGCGGTCTGCTGCCCAAGGTGATCGCCGCCTATAATGCCGGGCCGACCCCGGTGACCAACTGGAACGTACAGATC
Organism: Sphingomonas sp. R647; assembly: GCF_020177055.1. Lineage (GTDB taxonomy): Bacteria > Pseudomonadota > Alphaproteobacteria > Sphingomonadales > Sphingomonadaceae > Sphingomonas. The sequence goes on along the minus strand of NZ_JAIQXT010000002.1, from coordinate 410,594 downwards.
CGCGACAAGGGCGATCCGCTGCTCTACATCGAGAGCATCCCCTATTGGGAGACGCGCGGCTACGTCATGACCGTGCTGCGCAACTACTGGATGTATGAGAAGCATGCCGGGCGCGAGAGCAGCAGCCGCGCGGCGATGAGCCAGGGCATGTGGCCCAAGGTTCCGGGCAGCAACGGCGCGACGGCCGTGCGCATGACCGCTTCGGTGCCGCAGGACGATCGTGTGACCGGTGCCAATTGACGACAGCATCGCGTTCCGGCCCGTCCGGATCGCAGTCCTCACCGTCTCCGATACCCGGACCCACGCGGACGACCGCTCGGGAGACACGCTGGTCGAACGGCTGACCGGCGCGGGCCATGAACTGGCCGACCGTGCGATCGTACGAGACGATCCCGACCTGATCGTCGGCAAGCTCCATGCATGGATCGATGACGAGCAGGTCGACTGCATCATCACCACCGGCGGCACCGGCGTCACCGGTCGCGACGTCACGCCCGAAGCACTGGAGCGCGTCGCCGACAAGATGATCCCGGGCTTTGGCGAGCTGTTCCGTTTCCTCAGCTACGCCAAGATCGGCACCTCGACCATCCAGTCACGCGCCACCGCCTGCGTCGCGCGCGGCACCTATATCTTCGCGCTTCCCGGCTCTACCGGCGCGGTCAAGGATGGCTGGGACGACATCCTCGCCACCCAACTCGACATCCGCCACCGCCCCTGCAATTTCGTCGAACTGATGCCGCGCCTGCGCGAGGAATAGCCCTCAGCCGCACCACGCGATGACTGCGCCGAGCGCGACATCAACGCCGACGCGCTGCCACAGCCACCAGCCGCCCGCGAGCAGCGCCGCGACGCCGATCAGCGCCAGTGCCTTCACGTCGCCACCTCGCGCAGCCGCGCAACCGGCCGCTCGGAAATCGGCAGATGAACCAGTGCCGCGATGAAGCCGAGCGCGACCGAGGCGACCCAGATGCTGTCGTAACTTCCCGTCCAGTCGAACATCAGGCCCGCGATCCACGCGCCGCAAAAGCTGCCCAGTTGATGCCCCAGAAACACGATGCCGTAGAGCGTCGACAAATACCGCATCCCGAAGATCTGCCCAACCAGCCCGCTGGTCAGCGGCACCGTGCCGAGCCACAAAAAGCCCATCGCCGCGGCGAACAGCAACGCACTCACCGGGGTCAGCGGCGCAGCGAGGAAGGCGATCATCACCACGCCCCGCGCGGCATAGAGCGCAGCCAGCAGCCCTTTCTTGCTCCACTTGCCGCCCCACACGCCGAACAGATAGGATCCGAAGATGTTGAACAGACCGACGAGCGCCAGCGCATTGGCGCCGATCGCCAGCCCCAGCCCCTTGTCAGTCAGATAGGCCGGGAAGTGCGTCGCGATAAACGCGACATGGAACCCGCAGACGAAGAAGCCCGCGTTGAGCAGCCAGAACCCACGATGCCCCGCCGCCTCGCCCAGCGCCTGACGCAGTGTCTGACCATCCCCGCCAGCCTGCGCTCCCGTCGCCTGCGGCTTGCCCGAAACACCGACTGCCAGCGCCAGCATCACCGCGATCAGCCCCGCCAGCGCGACCAGCGCCATCCGCCAGCCCAGCTCGCCGATCAGCAACTGCCCCGCCGGCACCACCAGAAACTGGCCCAGCGATCCGCCCGCGGTGACGATGCCGAACGCCATGCTCCGGCGCTCCGGCGTCACCACCCGACCGACCGCGCCGAGCACGACGACGAATGTGGTCGCCGACAGCGCCATGCCGACCATCAGCCCGAACGACAGATGCAGCCCGATCGCACTCCCCGCGAATGAGGCGGCGATCAGCCCGGCGGCGTAGAGCAACGTCCCGCCCGCCACCACGCGGCCCGCGCCGTGCCGGTCCGCCAGCGCGCCGACAAACGGCTGGGCCAGCCCGAACAGCAGGTTCTGAAGCGCCAGCGACAGGCCAAAGCTCGATCGCCCGATACTCAGGTCGGTGCTCATATCGGGCAGGAACAGCCCGAACGCCTGCCGCACGCCCATAGCGATTGTCACGATCGCCGCAGCGCTGAAGATCACCCAGCCTGTACGCTTCATCCGGCCCTCCACGGCTTCACGCCGCCCCGCTAGGCTGTTCAGGACAGTTCGACCAGTCCGCACACGCCGCAAAAGGTGACATAGCCACACATGTTCTTGTTTTGTTTTATACGGTCGCTATGCTGGCAACATGGCTGGCCCCCGCCCCGTTCGCGGCGCGACGCACAATCGCGAAAGCACCCGCTTCGTCCTCCCGACGCGCGAAGCGGACGGCGACTGGCTGGACGCGCGTGACGACATCGACGGAGCGCCGCCGCCCCTCCGCACAACGGTGACGGTCGAACATTCCCGCACGATCCTGTCCCGCAACCAGTCGCCCGACATCCCGTTCGACCGCTCGGTGAACCCCTATCGCGGGTGCGAGCATGGCTGCATCTATTGCTTCGCGCGGCCGACCCATGCCTGGCACGACTTGTCACCCGGCCTCGATTTCGAGACGAAACTGTTCGCCAAGCCGGACGCCCCTGCCCTGCTCCGCGCGGCGCTGGGCAAGCGCGGCTATGACTGTCAGCCGATCGCGTTCGGCACCAATACTGACCCCTACCAACCGATCGAGGCGACCTGGCGGATCACACGCGGCTGTATCGAGGTGCTGGCGGAATGCGACCACCCGATCACCATCACCACCAAATCCGACCGCGTGACCCGCGACATCGACCTGCTCGGGCCGATGGCGGCCAAGGGGCTGGCGGCGGTGATGCTCTCGATCACCTCGCTCGATCCCAAAGTCGCCCGCACCGTCGAGCCACGCGCACCGCACCCCGAACGCCGCCTCGCTGCAGTGGCCAAGCTGCGCGCGGCGGGTATCCCGACCTTCGTGTCGCTATCGCCGATCATCCCGCAGATCACCGATCACGAGGTCGAGCATATCATGGAGCGCGCGGCGCAGGCGGGCGCGCTCGGCTGCTTCTACCTCCCCGTCCGCCTGCCGCACGAAGTTGCACCGCTGTTCCGCGCCTGGCTCGATGAACATTTCCCCGACCGCGCGGCAAAGGTGATGGCAACGATCCAGTCCCTGCGCGGCGGGCGCGACAATGACCCCAATTTCCACACGCGCTTTCGTGGGCAAGGGCCTTGGGCCGACCTGCTGCGCACCCGCTTCAAGATCGCGGCGAAGCGGTTCGGGCTCGACCAGCCCTTCCCCCCGCTCCGCCGCGACCTGTTCCGCCCACCCGCCGGGGATCAGGGGGAGTTGTTTTAGAAGCCCATCCGCCCCTGCCCTCCCGGCTTCGCCGCCACCTCGGCCCGCAACAGGTCGATCAGCCGGGCCGGATCGGCCTTTCCAAACCGCAACTGCCGCCGCACCACCGCAAAGTCGCCCGGGGTCAGCCCCGCAACCTCCATCAGGTCTGCCGGAGCGGGAAGCCCAAAGAACCGCTCGAACGCCAGTGCGGCCCGCGCGCAACTCAGCGGACCCAGTTCCAGCTTGAACACAAACCGACGCAACGCCGCCGGGTCGAGCCGCCCTTTATGGTTGGTCGCGGCAACGACCGGAAGCGGATGCCGATCGAGCCAGGTCAGCAGCTCATTGACCTGCGTCACCTCCCAACTGGCCTTGGCCGTGCTGCGGTCGAACAGGATCGAATCCGCTTCGTCGAACAGCAACAGCCCCTCACGCCGTTCCGCCTCGGCAAATGCCTCGGCAATGTTCGCCTCGGTCTCCCCCACCCATTTGGACAAGAGGTCCGACGCGCGCTTGACGATCAGCGGCCGCTCCATCGCCCGCGCCAGATGCGCGGCAAGCTCGGTCTTGCCCGTCCCCGGCGGCCCGGTGAGCAGCAGCGAGACGTCGGCCGGCGCATCGCGTGCGGCCATCGCCGCGACCAGTCCGGCCATGTCGCGATCCGCTTCATACAGGTCGAGATCGACCACCCCTTCCGCCTCACGGATCACCCGCCCGCCGCGCAGCGCGCCGACCAGCGCACGCGCCGCAAGCATCGCGTCCTCGGGCTCCCCTGACAATTGCCCCACCCTCGCCGCAACGCGCGTAACGCTCGCCGTTTCGGGCGCAGCATCGGCGAGCGCGACAAAGCCGGGCGGCAGCGCCAGTTCCTCCTCCTGCGCGATCCGGTCGATCATCGCGATCGCCCCCTTGCCCGCAGGCGGATCGAGCCTCAGCACAAAGCTCATCCGGCGCAGGATCGCGGGGTCGATGTTGCCGATCGCGTTGCTGGTCCAGATGACGGGAACGGCGTTGGTCTCGATCTGGCGATTGACCCACAGCTTCGATCCACGCCGCCCGCGCATCCAGTCCCCCTCGCCCGGCGCTGCGTCGCCGATCAGATCCTCCATCTCGTCGAACAGCAACGCCGCGCCGCCCCGCGCCGCAAGCATCCGCTGCGCCAGCCGGAGCGCCGAGACCCGCTCGCTGCGGGTCGGTTCCTCGCCATATTCGTCGCTCTCACCCACGCTGAACAACGCCGCCCCCGCCGCAGCCGCAAGCGTACGGGCGAGCTCGGTCTTTCCGGTTCCGGGCGGCCCGTGGATCAGCACGTTGATGCCCGGCGCACGCGCAGAAACAGCGCCCGTTAGCAGCCGGATCAGGAACGCGACCTCGGTCCCGACCCGCGCAAAGTCGCGCGGCTCCAGCCGGGCCTGCTGGCGCGGGCCGATCACCGCCTCGAGCAACTCATCATCCGTGATTGCGCCGCGCTCGAGCACACGCTCCAGCGTCCAGCTGCATTCGACATCGACCCCGCCGCCGCGTCGATCATGCAGGCTGACCAGCCCCAGTCGCACCGGCGCGAGCCTGCGCACCGCGAGCGCATCCACACCCGCAATGCCGGCGACGATTTCGCCCAGGTCCATCTCCTGCTCGAGCATCAGCCGCGACAACGTGCGGGCATGACTGCACCGCTCGATCGCGACGATGGCAAGCAACGCCCGGCAATCCTGGTCGCCAAGGCCGAGCGCCGTGGCGAGCCGCGCCGTCATTTCGAGCGCACGCGTCGGAGCCTCCGCCTGAGCTTGCTCCTGCGTGACCCGTTCCTTCAGTTCGCGCCAACCCAGCTTCGGCACCGGCGCGCCGAACAGCCAGCGCGCATGCGCCTTCGCCCAGCCCAGCACCGCCTTTGCGAGCGGCGACGTGGCGGGAACGTCCCGCCCGGCCCGCACCAGCATGGCGCGGACCACATCATATTCATGCAACATAGCCCATCCCAGCCGGGCGCACGGCATCCGCCGCTGACCCGGTTCAAGTCGTTGATCGTCGGGATTTGCGCGGGGATGCCATCACCCCCACGGCGCCTGGGCAGGCGTTACGGAAGGGTGCTGGCGATACCCGGGGCAAAGCCCTCTATTCGGTACTGATCCAGCAATGATCGTCTCCAATCAGGCACAGGGACGCCCTCTGTGCGGGCGGGCCATTAGCGCAGATGTTCATCGCGCGCAAGAACCGCCGGCCTCCGGCAAGTTGTACCGGTTGCCTTGCACTAAATGCTGGGCGATGTTCATTGGATGACGAAGCGACGCTGGCCCGAACTAGACTGGTGGCGACATGCCGCGCTCTATGGAGCGTTGCTCGCACTTGGCGCCGTGGTACTGCAATGGCTGGACTATCGCTGGCTTGCGCGGACGCACTCGACCGAATTCTACCTGTTGATTGTCGCGCTGGGGTTCCTGGCGCTCGGCCTCTATGTCGGCGCGCGCGTGATCGGTCGCCCGCCTTCGCCGCGTGCGCCGGGCAATCCACAGGCACAGGAGTCGCTCGGGATCAGCGCGCGCGAGATCGCGGTGCTTGGCGAACTGGCCGGCGGCTATTCGAACAAAGAAATCGCCCGGCGGCTCGCGGTCTCGCCCAACACCGTGAAGACCCATGTCGCGCGCTTGTTCGAAAAGCTCGGCGCGCGCCGCCGCACCGATGCAATTGCGCGGGCACGCGAGCTGGGGTTGCTGCCCTGACTGAATTTCGGGTGATCGGGGCCAAATCACCCCTTTGGGCGATTGCCCATCACGGTCCCCGATGCCCAGTTCGCGCAACCTGAACCGAACGGGAGAACCCATATGCAGCGCATCATCCTGACCTACGGCGTGATCGCTGGCTTCGTCGTCGCCATTCCATTATTCCTGATGGGCACGCTGATGGTCGACAATCCGCCGAGCGGCTGGGTCCGCATGGCGATCGGCTATCTGATCATGCTGATCGCCTTCACCGCGATCTTCGTGGCCGTAAAGCGCCATCGCGACGAAAATTGTGGCGGCGTCATTCGCTTCCTACCCGCCCTCGGCATGGGCCTTGCGATCGCACTGATCGGCAGCCTGTTTTACGTCATTGCATGGGAAGCGGTGCTGGCGACCAACGGCGGCGACTTCATCGCGCAGATGAGCGCCCGGATGCTTGAGGAACAACGTGCGGCGGGTGCCACACCAGGTGAGCTTGCCGCGCTTCAGGCGCAGATGGCACAGATGCATGGTCTTTATGCCAACCCGCTATTCCGCGTCTTGATCACCCTGACCGAAGTCCTGCCGATCGGGCTGCTGGTGGCGCTGGTCGCGGCGCTCCTGCTCCGCAACCCCCGATTCATGCCGGCGCGAACCGCCGAATGAGCAACGGGAGGGCGGGCCGCAACCCGCCCCCACCCGTTCACGCCGCCGCGAACTGAAAGTCGCGATATTGTTCGCGCAGCGCGGTCTTCAGCAGCTTGCCGGTCGCGGTGTGTGGCAACGACTCAACGAAATGGATCTCGTCGGGCAGCCACCATTTGGCGACCTGCGTCGCGAGATGCGCCTGAACCTGCGCCGCATCCACCTCGCTGCCGGGCTTGCGAACAACCAACAGCAGCGGACGTTCATCCCATTTGGGATGATGGATGCCGATCGCCGCCGCTTCGGCTACGCCCGGACAGCCGACTGCCGCATTTTCCAGCTCGACCGAGCTGATCCACTCGCCGCCCGACTTGATCACGTCCTTGGCGCGGTCGGTGATCTGCATGATCCCGTCGGGGTGCAGCACGGCAACGTCGCCGGTGTCGAACCAGCCATCCTCTGTCAGGCACGGGCCGTTCGTGTCCTGGAAATACTGCTTGATGATCCACGGCCCCCGGATCTGCAGCCGCCCCGAACTCACCCCGTCACGCGGCAGCAAAGCGCCATCGTCATCGACGGTGCGCAGCTCGACGCCAAACGGTGCGCGGCCCTGGAACACGGTCTTGTCGACCTTGTCCTCAAAACTCAGATCGTCCCAGTCATGCGTCGGTGCGCCCATCGTGCCGATCGGCGAGGTCTCCGTCATGCCCCAGGCATGGTTGACCCGCGCACCCATCTTCATGATCCGCTCGATCATCGCGCGCGGCGCCGCCGAGCCACCGATCGTTACGACCTTCAGGTGCTGGGGCGCTTCACCGGTCTCGTCGATATGCTGGAACATCGCGAACCACACGGTCGGCACCCCCGCCGTATGCGTCACCCGCTCGCGGTTCATCAGGTCACACAAAGTCTTGCCGTCATTCACCGCCGACATGACCAGCTTCACGCCCGCCATCGGCGCTGCAAAGGGCAGGCCCCAGCCGACCGCGTGGAACATCGGTACCACCGGCAACACCACCGACTGGGTCGACAGGTCGAACACCGCCGGCTGCAGCTCGGCCATCGCATGGATCATCGACGAGCGGTGGGTGTACAGCACGCCCTTCGGATTGCCCGTCGTGCCGCTGGTGTAGCAGAGCATGCACGGTTCGCGCTCGCCGCCCTCGACCCAGGTGTAGTTGCCGTCTTCAGCCCCGATCACCGCCTCGAAACTGTCCGGCCCCTCCCCATCGAACACGATATAATGCTCGATCGTCGTCCATTGCGGCTTCAGCTTGTCGATGATCGGCTGGAACATCCGGTCATAGATCAGCACGCGATCTTCAGCATGATTGGCGATATAGGCGAGCTGATCCTCGAACAGGCGCGGGTTGATCGTGTGGATCACGCCGCCCATCCCGATCGTGCCGTGCCACGCGACCAGATGGCGGCTGTGGTTCATCGCCAGCGTCGCGACGCGATCGCCCGGCTTGATCCCCCGCCGCTCCAGCGCCTGCGCCAGCTTGCGGCTATCGCGCGCGATCCCGGCCCAGTCGGTGCGCGTCTCGCTGCCATCGGCCCAGCGGCTGATGATTTCGCGCGATCCATATTCGCGCTCGGCATGCTCGATCACCCGAGGTACCCGAAGCTCGAAATCCTGCATCGCGCCCAGCATCACACTCTCCTTGTTCCGCGCGGGTTTCCGCGTCCGTAAACCCATCCTGCGGGTTCGAAAGCGCAGATGCAAGGGAGGAGCGTCAGCTTGCGAGCGCCAGCCTCGGTTGCGCAGTCGGCTTGAGCTCGGCCCGCTCGATTCCCGGCAGCCCCTCAATCCGCGTCGCCAGTTCGCCGTCGAGCCGGAAATTCCGCCCCAGCACCAGCTCAGCCTCGCCCCCATCGGGCAGCGGCGCGTCGACCACCACTTCGCACCGCCCGCCGCGCGCGTCCTCCAGCAATTTGGCGACCGCCGCCAGCGTGCCCGGTTCGCGCACCGCCATGCGCAGCGTCAGCCGCACGTCCTTCGCCATTCCCTCGAACGGCTGAACCTTGCGCACCGTCACCCGCGCGCTGTCCTCACCCGCCCGCCGGTCGAGTTCGACGGTCAGGATGCCGCAGCCGCCGACGCGCGCCGCATCCTCCATCTCCTTGGACGTATGCTCCTCAAAACACGTGCACGGCACGGTCCCACTCGCATCGGACAGCGTCGCCATCATGTAGCGCTTGCCGCGCGCCGAGGTGCGCCAGCGCGCATCCTCGATCAGCGCCGCAATCGTCGCGCCCGCGCGGCCGCCCTCGGCAATCTCGATCTCGTTGAGGCTGGCGATGCTGCGCGCCGAATGCAGCTTGGCGAGATGCTGATAGCGGTCGAGCGGATGCGCCGAGAAGAAGAAACCGAACGCCTCCTTCTCCGCCTCGATCCGCTGGCCCAATGTCCAGTTCGCGCTCTTGGGCAGCTGGATCGCCGACCCCACCGGCTCGGCCTCGCCGAACAGGCCGCCCTGCCCGCTGGTGCGGTTTTCATGCGTGCGCTGCGCCACCGCCATGATCGTCTCGGCGGCGGCGTGAACCTTGGCGCGATCGGGCGCGACGCTGTCGAACGCCCCCGCCCCCGCCAGCGCTTCGACCTGCCGCTTGTTGAGCAGCCGCGGGTCCACCCGCCGTGCGAAATCATCGAGGCTCTGGAACCGCCCCTTGGCCTGCCGCTCCTCGACCAGCAGCTCCATCGCCTTCTCGCCCACGCCCTTCAGGCCCGCGAGCGCATAACGGACAGCGAATCCTTCCTGCGTCTCCGCGACCGAAAACTCCGCCTCGCTCGCATTGATATCGGGCGGCAGGCACGGCGTACCGAGCCGCTTCATATCCTCGACGAACACCGCCAATTTCTCGGTCTGCCCAAGTTCGAAGCACATCGACGCGGCGTAGAATTCGTGCGGATAATGTGCCTTCAGCCACGCCGTATGGTAGGCGAGCAGCGCATAGGCCGCCGCGTGCGACTTGTTGAAGCCGTAGCCAGCGAACTTGTCGATCAAGTCGAACAGCTCGTTGGCCTTCGCCTCCGAGATGTTGTTCATCTTCGCGCAGCCCTCGACGAACAGCGCGCGCTGCGCATCCATCTCGGCCTTGATCTTCTTGCCCATCGCGCGGCGCAGCAAATCTGCACCGCCCAGCGAATAGCCGGCCAGGATCTGCGCGGCCTGCATCACCTGTTCCTGATAGACGAAGATCCCGTAGGTCTCCTGAAGGATGCCCTCCAGCAATGGGTGCGGATATTCGATGGGCTCACGCCCGGCCTTGCGCGCACCGAACATCGGGATGTTGTCCATCGGACCCGGCCGATAGAGCGAGACGAGCGCGACGATGTCGCCGAAATTGGTCGGCCGCACCGCCGTCAGCGTGCGCCGCATCCCTTCGGATTCGAGCTGGAACACGCCCACCGTCTCACCGCGCTGAAGCAGTTCGTACACCGCCGGATCGTCCCAGCCGAGCGCGGCCAGATCGATCGTGATGTTGCGCGCCGCGAGCAGATCGACCGCCTTTTGCAGCACCGACAGCGTCTTGAGGCCAAGGAAGTCGAACTTCACCAGCCCGGCGCCCTCGACATATTTCATGTCGAACTGCGTGACCGGCATGTCGGAGCGCGGGTCGCGATACAGCGGAACCAGCTCCGCCAGCGGCCGGTCGCCGATCACCACACCCGCCGCGTGGGTGGACGAGTGGCGCGGCAGGCCCTCCAGCCGCATGGCCAGGTCGATCAGATGGCGGACATCGGTCGCGCCGTCATACTCGGCTTTGAACTCGCTCACCCCGTTCAGCGACCGCGACAGCGTCCATGGGTCGGTCGGATGGTTCGGCACCAGCTTCGCCAGCCGGTCGACCTGGCCATAGCTCATCTGCAGCACGCGCCCGGTGTCCTTGAGCACGGCGCGCGCCTTCATCGTTCCGAATGTGATGATCTGCGCAACCTGATTGCGCCCATATTTCGCCTGGACGTAGCGGATCACTTCGCCACGCCGGGTTTCGCAGAAATCGATGTCGAAGTCGGGCATCGACACGCGTTCCGGGTTCAGGAAGCGCTCGAACAGCAACCCCAGCGCCAGCGGATCGAGATCAGTGATCGTCAGCGCCCAGGCGACGACGCTACCCGCGCCCGAACCGCGCCCCGGCCCCACCGGAATGCCGTTCGCCTTGGCCCATTTGATGAAGTCCGCAACGATCAGGAAGTAGCCGGGGAAACCCATCTGGACGATGATGTCGGTCTCGAACGCCAGCCGGTCGAAATATTCCTGACGCTTCGCCGGATCGGTGATCCCGGCATAGGCCAGCCGCGCCTCCAGCCCGGCGCGCGCGTCGTCGCGCAACTGCGTCGCCTCGCCCTCGATATCGCCGGCCAGGCTGGGAAGGATCGGCTTGCGCTTGGGCGCGGCAAAGGCACAGCGCTGAGCGACGACCAGCGTGTTGTCGATCGCCTCGGGCAGATCGTCGAACAGCCGCTTCATCTCGGTCGCAGGCTTCATCCACGCATCGGGCGAGGACCGCTGGCGATCATCGCTCGCGACATAGGCAGAGCCCGCGATGCACAGCATTGCGTCATGCGCCTGATGGAAATCGGGGACCGAATAGCAGGCCGGGTTGCTTGCCACGATCGGAATGCCACGCGCATAGGCCAGCTCGAGCAACCGCGGCTCGGCGCGCGCCTCAACCTCATCCAGCCGCCGGACGATCTCGATATACAGCCGGTCGCCGAACAGCCCCTGCAGCCGGTCGGCGTACGCGAACGCAGCCTCGTCCTGCTCCTCGGCAAACAGCCGCGTCAGCCCGCCCTCGCGCCCGGCGGTCAGCGCAATCAGACCGTCGGTGCGCCCGTTCAGCGCAGCGAACGGGACATGCGCGTCCTTCTCGATCGGCCGGTCGAGATGCGCCATCGACACGAGGTGGCAGAGATTTTCGTAGCCCGTCGCATCCTGCGCCAACAGCGCCAGCCAGTCGAGCGGCGGAGTAACGCCATCGGGCATGTCGGGCCGCTCGACGCACAGCAGCGACCCGATGATCGGCTGCACCCCCGCCTTCTTCGCGGCGTCGGAATAGGGCATCGCGGCATACAGCCCGTTGCGATCACACAGCCCCGCCGCCGGAAACCCCAGCTCACGCGCCCGCGCCGCAATCGCCTTGGGCTCGATCGCGCCCTCCAGCATCGTGTAGGCGGAGAAGATACGGAGGGGGACAAAGCCGGAATGGGGCATGGGCTGGTTATATGTACCCTTTGCCGGTGGCGAAACCCGCTGGCACAGGTTCTCCACATCTAATTCCTCCCCGGCACGGGGAGGGGGACCGCCGAAGGCGGTGGAGGGGCCGCCCCGCAGAGGGCGGAATTTTGCCGAGATGCTCACGGCCGTCTACGCGGCCGCCCCTCCACCACGCCCTGCGGCCGCGGTCCCCCTCCCCTGAGACAAGCTCAGGGGAGGAATTTCGCTAAAGCAGCTTCTCGATATCCGCCGCGATATCCTCGGGCTTGGTCTGCGGGGCGTAGCGTTCCACGACATTCCCCTCGCGATCGATCAGGAACTTGGTGAAGTTCCACTTGATCCCCTCGGTCCCGAACAGGCCAGGCGCTTCCTTCTTGAGCCAGCGATACAGCGGTGCGGCATCCGCGCCGTTAACGTCGACCTTGCCAAACACCGGAAAGGTGACGTCATAGGTCAGCGAACAGAAATTCGCGATCTCCGCCGCATCCCCCGGCTCCTGCGCGCCGAACTGGTTACACGGGAAGCCCAGCACCTCGAACCCGCGCGTGCCATAGCGGCGGTGCAGCTCCTCAAGTCCGGTATATTGCGGGGTGAACCCGCATTTGGACGCGACATTGACGACCAGCAGCACGTCGCCGGCATAGGACGACAGGTCGGTCCGCTCGCCACTCGCTGCCTTGACGGGAATTTCGGTGATCGCCGTCATTTCGCTTCCTCCAACAAACCCTCGTGCAACCGCACCACGCGGTCCATCTTTGCCGCCAGCCGCTCATTATGCGTCGCGATCAGCGCCGCCGCACCCTCGCCGCGCACCAGCCGGAGGAGTTCGGCGAACACCACATCGGCGGTCTTCTCGTCGAGATTCCCGGTCGGCTCGTCCGCCAGCACCAGCATCGGACGGTTGGCGAGCGCGCGGGCGACCGCGACGCGCTGTTGCTCGCCGCCCGACAGCTGGCTCGGCCGGTGGGTCAGCCGTGCGCCGAGACCCAGTGCCGTAAGCAATGCCTCCGACCGCGCCCGCGCATCGGCATGGGTCGCATTCTGAATGAGCTGCGGCAGCTCGACATTCTCGACCGCGTTGAAATCGGGCAGCAGATGGTGGAACTGATAGACAAAGCCGAGCTTGTCGCGCCGCGTCACCGTCCGCTCATGACTTTCCAACTTGGCGACCTCGATCCCGGCAATGCGGATCGATCCCTCGAACCCGCCTTCGAGTAGCCCCACCGCCTGCAACAGCGTCGATTTGCCCGAGCCGGATGGCCCCAACAGCGCGACGATCTCACCCGGCGCGACGGTGAGGTCGATGCCGCGCAGCACCTCGATCGTCGCGTCACCCTGCACGAAGACGCGGCGCAGGCCGCGGGTTTCAAGGACAGCTTCACTCATAACGCAACACCTGAACCGGATCGGTACTCGCCGCCTTGAACGCGGGGTAGAGCGTCGCAAGGAAGCTGAACCCCAGCGCCATCAGCGCGATGCTGGCGACCTCAACCGGGTCGGTCTTGGCGGGCAATTCAGTGAGGTAACGCATCGACGGGTCCCAGATTTCCTGTCCGGTGATGAAGCCGAGGAAGCTCAGCACTCCCTGGCGGAAATAGAGCAGGATGAAGCCGAGGATCAGACCGGCGAGGATGCCCAGCCCGCCAATCGCGGTGCCGACTGTCACGAAGATCTTGATGAGGCCGCTGCGCGTCGCCCCCATCGTGCGCAGGATCGCGATGTCGCGCGTCTTGGCGCGCACCAGCATGATCAGCGACGACAGGATGTTGAACACCGCGACGAGGATCAGGATCGACAACACCGTGAACGTCACCAGCCGGTCGACCGCCAGCGCCTCGAACAGAGTCGCGTTGAGCGTGCGCCAATCGGACAGCTGCGCGCTCTGCACCACCTTTTGCGCGAGCGGGGCGAGGATTTCGCCGACGCGGTCGGGATCTTCGGTGTCGATCTCGACCATGCTGACCGCATCGCCCATCAGCAGCAGGGTCTGGGCGGTCTCCATCGGCATGACCACGAACGCCTTGTCGTAATCATAGACCCCGACCTCAAAGATCGCAGCAACGCGGTACGACACGATTCGCGGCACGGTGCCGAACGGCGTCGACGGCCCCTGCGGGCTGATCAACTGCACGCTGCTGCCGAGCGATGCACCGAGCGTGCTCGCCAGCCGCGACCCGATCGCGATGCATTCGCAATCCGCGGTCAGCTCGGCCATCCGGCCCATCACCACATTACGGTTGAGCGTCGGGTTGGCGCGCAGATCGGCAACGGTCATGCCGCGGACCAGCACCCCCTCAACCCGCCCCTGAAAGCTCGCCATCAACGGCTGTTCGATCAGCGGAGTCGCAGTCGTCACCCCCGGCGTCTTGCGCGCCTCGGCCACCACCTCACGCCAGTCGCGCAGCTGGCCGCCATAGCCCTGAATCACCGCATGGCCGTTCAGCCCGGTGATCTTGTCGAACAGCTCGGCACGAAAGCCATTCATCACGCTCATCACGATGACCAGAGCGGCAACACCCAGCATCACCGCAACCAGGCTGATCGACGCGACCAGCGCGATAAAGGCTTCGCCCCGGCCCGGCAGCAGGTACCGGCGCGCGATCATGCGTTCATATCGGGAAAGGAACATGGGTGGGGTGTTAGGGGGTGGCGCAGGCACACGCAATCGCGCTGTTGCCAAATCAACACAGGGTTGCCGCAAAGAGTCACGACGCGCCCATCGCCCCGTGACAACCGCCACATGCCATCCTAGCAAAGCGCCACGAAGCAATGGCAACGGCCGTGGTTCGGGGAGGCTCTTCAGCCCCGCCTTGAAAAGGGCGCGCGGGCAGAAGTGGCCACTTAAGGGGGCTGACGAGGCATCGTCACGCAGGGGCCCGGGTCGGAAACGGCCCGGGCCTTTGGCATTTCTGGCCCCGTACACCCGATCTTCCACCGTCGCCCCGGCCTTGAGCCGAGGCTGGGCTTCCTGACAGCATCGAGGAAAGGCAGCCCTGCCCCGGATCAAGTCCGAGGCGACGAGCGTGATGCGTTTCTGGTCGTCGGACAAGGAAGTTCGGGGAGGAGGCCTCGGGAGCCATCCCGGCCCCCTCCCCTGTCCGGCCGTGCGATCCCGCGTGCATGGGACCTGCACCGCACCGGAGTCGCGATCAGAAGTTGAACTTGATGGTTCCACCGAACGTCTGGGGATCGCCGACCTGCGACGCGATCAGGCCGGTGTTGCCGCCGGTGCCCGCAAGGTAGAGGTCGATATAATCCTTGTCGAAGGCGTTGCGCGCCCACACGAACGCGTCGAAACGCTCGGTGCGAAAGCCGCCACGGAAGTTGTGCAGCGCATATCCGTCCACCCAGGTGTAGATCGACGGCGACGGGTTGGACGACCAGCGCGAGCGCGAGCTGGCGTCATAGCCGAGGTAGAATTGCCCATCCTGCCCAAACAACTTGCTCGGCACATTGCCCTCGGCACCCCAGGAGAACGCCCATTTCGACACGCCCGGCAGCACCGATCCGGATGCGTCATAAATTGGCGGGCTGACCGCCCCCGGCGTGCTCGGCGCGCCGACCGTGCCGGTGAAGGTGCACTTCCCCGTCTGGACGATCCCGGTGGTCGATCCGCCAGCGAGTTCCGGCGGCGGCGGGGCATCGCAGAACTGGTCGAACTTTGCGTCGGTATAGGCGCCGCTGACATAGGCGTTGAAGCGCGCGCTCGGACGGATCGAGAAATCAGCCTCGACGCCCTTGCTGCTCACTCTGTCCGCATTCGCCAGATAGCCGCGCACGGTGCCGAGCTGGCCATTGCTCACGCTGGCCTGGAAATCCTTGATCTTGGTCCAGAAGCCGGTGACGTTGAACGTCGCCTTGCGATCCCAGAACTGAGTCTTGAGGCCCACCTCGAAATGATCGACCTTTTCCGGCTTGATCGTGAAGTCGGCCGCGTTGGGCACGCCATTCGCGTCAGCGCGGACGCCGTTCAGGTTGATACCGCCCGTTTTGAACGAGCGCGCATAGGTCGCATAGGCGTTGATATCGTCGGCCAGCTCATAGCGCAGGTTGAGGTCGTAGGAGAGGTTCCACGCGCTGAATTCAGGCTCGAAAAACTGCGATGCCTGAATACCGCGCTGTGCTGCGATCCAGGAATCGGAGTAGTAAGGCGACCCCGGAACCGGTGACACTTCGCGGCGCGTGCCGTCCGACGCGGTCCCAGTCACCACCGAGTTATACAGCCCATCCTTCTTGTCATAATTGATGCGGACGCCGGGCGACACGGTGAAGCGCTCGCCAACCTTGAGGTTAAGCTTGCCGTAGAGCGCGAGGCTGGTGTTATCGAGCCGGATGTCGTTGATCGCGACCAGATTGTTCAGCACCGCCGGGTTGTTCGACAGCGCGCTGGTCGGGTTGAGCAGCCAGCGGCTGGCATCGCGCCCCGTCTCCTGAATGCCGCTGGTGCGGATCTTCTGGTGGAAGGCGAATGCGCCGACCACGAAATCGAACCCGTTCCCTTCATGATTGAAGCGGAATTCCTGCGAATATTGGCTCTGCTCGGTCGGGTTGTTGACCTTGGTGTAGACCTGCAGTCCGGTGTAGTCGCGGTCGTTCGCCGGGGTCCAATCCCAGAACCGCCACGCAGTGATCGAGGTCAGGCTATTGCCATCGCTGACGTCCCACACCGCCCGGATCGATGCGCCGCCAATCTCGTTGCGTGCCGACAGCTGCGCATCGACATCGGTCACCCGGTCATAGGGGTTGGTGCTGGGCGGCGCATAGCCGGGGAATGCGGCGATCAGCGCGGGATATTGCCGGTTCGCGGCGCGCTGCGTCGGGCCGTAACCGCCATATGTGAACGCGCAGCAGATCGGATCCTGCAGGTTCCAGTCAACGGCAAAGGTGATGCTCAGATCCTCGCTCAGCTTCCACAGCACCGACCCGCGGATCCCGACGCTGTCCTGCGACTGGATCCAGCTTTTCGAATATGTGTTCCACAGCGTGCCGCGGCGGTGGGTCGTCGTCACGCTGAGCCGCGCGGCGAGAGTGTCCGACAGGGGGCCAGAGATCGACGCCTTGCCCTGCTTGAAATTGAGGTTGCCGACCGAAATCTCACCGCGCCCCTCGAACTCGAAGCTCGGCGCGCGGGTGGTGATGTTGATCGCGCCAGCGGTGGTGTTCTTGCCGTACAGCGTCCCCTGCGGCCCGCGCAGCGTCACGATCTGCTCGACATCCACGAAATCGAGCGTCGCAGAGGCGATGCGGTTGTAGAACACATCGTCGATGTAAATGCCGACGCCCTGCTCGAACCCGTCATTGGTCAGCCCGAACGGCGCGCCGATGCCGCGGATGTTGATGAAGGTGTTGCGCGGGTTCTGCGAATAGAATTGCAATGTCGGCTGGAGCTGGGTCAGCCCGGTGATGTTGTAGGTACCGCGCGCCTCCAGTGTGTCGGAATCGACCACCGAAATGGCGACCGGGACCTCCTGCACATTCTCCGACCGGCGACGCGCAGTCACGACGATCGTGTTCGAATCCTGCGCTTCGGTCTCTTCGGCAGCCGCGACGACTTCAGCGGCGGCGGGCTTTGGCTCGTCTGCCAGAGCGGACGGCGATGCGCTGCTCAACAGCAGAATGGAAAGGCTCGTCAGGCTCACAGGTGGTCCCCTTTGATGATGTCCCGATTAAACTCCATCAATTGAGTATGGTTTAGCGACAAAGCAATTCTATTCCTACTGCATTAGTGGGCTTTATATCGTTCGAACGGCACGCTCTGCCGCTCTTGAAAGCGCGCGCGCAGTTCCCAAATCACGATTGTTCGGTGCCTCAGGGGCCGGACAGACTTGGCATCGCGGGTGAACCGGATACCGCAAGACGTTGAAATTGCTCATTGGAGGATTACGCTATGCGTCAGATTGATTTGACCCCCTTCCGCCGCTCGACCATCGGCTTCGACCGGCTCTTCGACATGCTCGAAGCCACCGCGCGCCAGTCCAGCAGCGAGAATTACCCGCCCTTCAACCTCGAACGCGTGTCAGACGACCGCTATCGGATCACGCTCGCCGTCGCCGGGTTCAAGGCTGACGAGATCGAGATCGTCGCCCAGCAGAATCTGCTTCAGGTGACGGGCAAGAAGGGCGAGACCCAGGACAACAACCCCGCCCAGATGCTGCACCTCGGCATCGCCAATCGCGGGTTCGAGCGCCGCTTCGAGCTGGCCGACTTCGTGCGCGTCGAGAGCGCGGACCTCACCGATGGCCTGCTCGTGATCGAGCTGGTGCGTGAAGTTCCCGAGGCGATGAAGCCGAAGAAGATCGCCATCGGCGGCGGTACCGGCGAAGCGACCCCGATCGAGCATCGCGACGTCGCCTGACAGCCACCCCCCGGCGGCGCGCTGACCCCTTGCGCACCGCCAACAAAGAGGGCGTCCGAACTGCGGTTCGGACGCCCTTTTTTAATGCGTTGAGGAAACTGCGTTCAAACCAGTCGCGACTGCCGCACTGCCGCTTCGATGAAGCTGGCGAACAGGGGGTGCGGATCGAACGGCTTGGACTTCAGCTCCGGGTGGAACTGGACGCCGACGAACCACGGATGGTCGGGCCGCTCGACGATCTCGGGGAGCATCCCGTCCGGCGACAGGCCGGAGAAGACCAGACCGCCAGCCTCCAGCCGCTCACGATAGCCCGTGTTGACCTCATAGCGGTGCCGGTGGCGCTCGCTGATATCGTCGCTGCCATAGATCGACGCGACCACCGAATTGCCGTCGAGTTTCGCCGGGTACGCACCGAGCCGCATCGTGCCGCCCAGATCGCCACCCTCTTCGCGCTTTTCGATCCCGTCGGCGCTCATCCATTCGGTGATGATGCCCACCACCGGCTCCTGCGTCGCGCCGAATTCGGTCGACGAAGCGCCCTCAATCCCGGCCAGGTTCCGCGCGCCCTCGACGCATGCCATCTGCATGCCGAAACAAATGCCGAAATAGGGCACCTTGCGCTCGCGCGCGAAGCGGACGCTGGCGATCTTGCCCTCCGCACCGCGCGATCCGAACGCGCCGGGGACCAGGATCGCGTGGCACGGCTCAAGGTTCGCCGCAACCTCGGCGTCGTCGCCCTTCTCGAACAGCTCGGCGTCGATCCAGCGGATGTTGACCTTCACCTTGTTGGCGATGCCACCATGGACCAGCGCTTCGTTGAGCGACTTGTACGCGTCCGGCAGGCCGACATATTTGCCGACCACGCCGACCGTCACTTCACCCTCAGGGTTGAACAGGCGATCGGTGATCTGCGTCCAGCGGCTCAGGTCCGGTGCGGCGCCCGGCTCGATTCCGAACGCGCGCAGCACTTCGCTGTCGAGCCCCTCGGCATGATATTGCAGCGGCACGGCATAGATGCTCGCCGCGTCGAGCGCCGGGATCACCGCGCTGGCGGGGACGTTGCAGAATTGCGCGATCTTGGCGCGCTCGCCCGCGGGCAGCGGCTGTTCGCACCGGCACACCAGCACATCGGGCTGCACGCCCAGCGACGCCAATTCGCGCACGCTATGCTGGGTCGGCTTGGTCTTCAGCTCGCCCGCTGCCTTGATATACGGCACCAGCGTGACATGGACGCTGATCGACTGGCCCCGGCCGAGCTCATTCTTGAGCTGACGGATCGCCTCGATGAACGGCAGCGACTCGATGTCGCCGACGGTGCCGCCGATCTCGCACAGCACGAAATCCAAATCCTCGGTCTCCGCCTGCGCGAAGTCCTTGATCGCGTCGGTCACGTGCGGAATCACCTGGACGGTCGCACCCAGATAGTCGCCGCGCCGCTCACGCTCGATGATCGTCTTGTAGATGCGGCCCGACGTGATGTTGTCCGACTGGCGGCTGGCGACACCCGTAAACCGCTCATAATGGCCAAGATCCAGGTCGGTCTCGGCCCCGTCGTCGGTCACATAGACTTCGCCATGCTGATAGGGCGACATCGTGCCCGGATCAACGTTGAGATAGGGATCGAACTTGCGAATGCGGACCTTGAACCCGCGCGCCTGAAGCAGCGCAGCGAGGCTCGCGGCCATCAGGCCTTTGCCAAGCGAGGAGACCACGCCGCCGGTGATGAAAATATACCGCGTCATGGGAGTCACCGCTTATCCTTCAAGCACGAGTGGGGGCAAGCGCCCGACTCCGGACGCCGCCAAATAAAGTTTCGAAAATGCCGTTTAGTTGGCGAGCGGGACCGCGCTGTTGTCCGCGGGGGCCACGGGAACAGGCTGCGTCGCCGGCGCACTCTGCGTGGCAGGCGTCGCCGCACGGCTGGTGTCGATCGCGGTATCGCCGCGGGTTGCCGCCAGAACCGCCAGCGTGATGCTCATCACCACGAACGCGCCTGCCAGAACCGCAGTCGCGCGGGTGAGGAAATTGGCCGCGCCGCGCGCCGACATCAGGCCCGACGGGCTGCCGCCCGAGGTCAGGCCGCCGCCTTCCGACTTCTGCATCAGGATGATCGTCACCAGCAGAAATGCGATGACGGCATGAACGACGAGGAGGAAGGTGAACAGCATGGCGGTCTTTCTCGGGAAAGCGGCCACATAGGGAACAGCGCGGCGCGGATCAACCGCGTATCGCCCGCACGCGCTGCTTCGGGGATTGTCACCGAAACGGAACATTTCGTCATCGACCTGAAACCCGTTGGGCATCGGGGCGTTAATGAACCCGAATGTCCGGTTTCTTCCGGCACTGTAACAGAGTGATGAGTAGCGCGATGAACGCCATGAGCGACCCTTCGCTGGATCAGTGGAAATCGACCTTGATCGATTATGTCCGGTCCGGTGAGCCCGATCTGACCAACCGCCAGATGGCGTTGATGCTGCTTGTCTACCTCGATCCGGGGCCGCACACAGTGCGTGGACTGGCGCGCGCGCTCAATGTGTCAAAGCCCGTAGTGACACGCGCCTTGAACAGGCTGGGCGCACTAAGCTATCTGCGCCGCCAGCGCGATGAAACCGACAAACGGAACATCTTCGTCGCGCGCACACCTGAAGGGGCGGAGTTTCTTGCAGAATTCGGACAATTCGTCACCGGCGACAGCGTCGCCAGCAACGGCAAACAATCCGCCTCCGCGTAACCGATTCGCGCTGACGGGCCGCTCGGTCCAGATCGACCCGCGGCGTGAGGCCGCGCGCCGTGATCTGGCCGATGTCCGCCTCGCCGATCGCGTATTCGCGCCGCATTACGCCGCGCCGCTGATTCAGATCGCCGCGCGCCCGACGGCGCTGCGCGTCGCCCGCGATGCCGACTCCGAAGTGTTGGCGACGCTCGGTAGCGGCGATGTGTTTGAAGTTCTCGAACTGTCCGGCGGTCTCGCATGGGGCAGCGCGCCGGGTCATAAGTTGGTCGGCTATGTCCCGACGACCGATCTGGGGCTGCCGGCATGACCATCTCGGTTTTCATCGACGGTGCCGCCGGAACGACGGGACTCGAGATTCGCGATCGCCTATCGGGTCGCAACGAGATCGAACTGATCGCGCTCGCCGATTCCGACCGCAAGGATGCAGGCAAGCGCTCAGAAGCGCTGAATAGCGCCGATTTCGTCATCCTCTGTCTCCCCGACGACGCCGCGCGTGAAGCCGTGGCGCTGATCGATAATCCGCGCACCCGCGTCATCGACGCGTCGACCGCCCACCGCGTCGCTGATGGCTGGACGTATGGCTTTGCCGAACTCGAGCCGTCACAGACGCAGGCGATCGCCGATGCGTCGCGCGTGTCGAACCCCGGGTGCTGGCCGACCGGATATCTCGCACTCGTACGCCCGCTGGTGCGCGCCGGCCTGATCCCCGCCGACTGGCAGCTCAGCGCTGGTGGCGCATCGGGTTACTCCGGCGGCGGTAAGGCGATGATCGCGGAGTTCGAGGACGGGACCGAACCGACTGGTTTCCGCGCCTATGGGCTTGACCTAGACCACAAGCATTTGCCCGAGATGCAGAAGCATGCGCGGATGGAGCATCCGCCAATCTTCATGCCGGCGGTGGCGCACGCCTATCGCGGCATGCTGGTCGAAGTTCCGCTCGCGCTTGCCGCCCTGCCACGCAAGCCCTCGCCAACCCAAATCCTGCATACGCTCGCCGACGCCTATCGCGACTCGCCGATCGTGCGCGTGATCGAGGAGAATGACGCCACGCTCGTCCGGCTCGAAGACGACGCGGGCACCGATCGCCTGACCATCCGCGTATTCGGCAATGCCGATCGCGGCCAGGCCCGGCTGATCGCGACGCTCGACAATCTCGGCAAGGGTGCTGGCGGCGCAGCGGTTCAAAACCTCAACATCATGGCCGGGTTCGACCCGACCGCGGGTCTGGTGCTCTGATTGCGATCGGGCCGGCGTCGCAACCGGCCCAACTTTAGCACCGAATAGGTATGCGCGGCTTCGCAAGTCGCGCATCCGCTGCTAGGGCGGCGGCGAAGACACATTGGGAGGATCGATGCGACAGCCATTCGGCAAGCTGCTGCTGTTCGGAGCCACGGGTGACCTGGCCCAGCGCATGCTGATTCCCTCGCTTTACGGCCTCCATGCGGATCATCTTCTGCCCGAAGGGCTGACGATCACGGGTACCGCGCGGTCAACGCTGTCAGATGCCGAATATCGCGACTTCTGTGCGAAGGCGCTGGAAACCTACCTGCCCGAAGACCGCAAGGACGCGAAGGCGATCGCGGCATTCCTCGCCCGCGTCCAGTATCAGCCGCTCGATGTCTCTACACTCGATGGCTATGACGCGCTGGCGACCAAGCTCGGCGACATTTCCGATGGCCTCGCCATCTTCCTTTCCACCGCACCCAAATTCTTCGAACCGACGATCAAGGGCCTCGCTGCGGCGGGACTCGCCGGACACAATGTCCGCATCGGCCTCGAAAAGCCGCTCGGCACCGACCTGCCGTCGAGCCGTGAGATCAACGACGCCGTCGCAGCGGTCTTCCCCGAGGATCGCACCTTCCGCATCGACCATTATCTGGGCAAGGAAACCGTCCAGAACATCCTCGCGCTGCGCTTCGGCAATTCGCTGTTCGAGCCGGTGTGGAACGCCGCGGGCATCGACCATGTCCAGATCACGGTCAGCGAGACTGTCGGGCTGGAAGGGCGCGCAGGCTATTATGACGATGTCGGCGCGCTGCGCGACATGGTCCAGAACCATATCCTTCAGCTGCTCGCGCTGATCGCGATGGAGCCCCCAGCCCGCTTCAACGGCACCGCGATCCGCGACGAGAAGGTCAAGGTACTGCGCTCACTCCGCCCGATCGTGGGGCAGGACGCTGGGAACCTGACCGTCACCGGCCAGTATACCGGCGGCGCATCGACCGGAAAGATCGTCGGCGGCTATGCCGAGGAGCTCGAAAAGCCGTCAAAGACCGAGACGTTTGTCGCGATCAAGGCGCATGTCGATAACTGGCGCTGGCAGGGCGTCCCCTTCTACCTGCGCACCGGCAAGCGGATGACCGAACGACGCAGCGAGATCGTCGTCCAGTTCAAGCCGGTCCCGCATTCGATCTTCGCCGAGCGCGGTGGCGTGCTGCAATCGAACACGCTGATCATCCGCATCCAGCCGGAGGAATATGTCCGCCTGCTGGTGATGGCGAAGGAACCGGGTCTCGACCGCGACGGCGTGCGCCTGCGCGAAGTGCCGCTGAACCTCAGCCTCGACACCGAATTCGCCGGCACCCGCCGCCGAATCGCCTATGAACGGCTGTTGCTTGACCTGATCGAGGGCGACCCCACCTTGTTCGTGCGCCGTGACGAGGTCGAGGCGCAATGGGCCTGGATCGACGCGATCCGCGCCGGATGGGACATGGCCGACGTCAAGCCAAAGCCCTATGCGTCAGGCACGTGGGGTCCCTCCGCCGCTATCGCGCTGACCGAACGCGACGGCGTCACCTGGAACGAATAGCCCTCGCACCGGATAGAAGTTTTCCCACTGGAGTAGTTGAAAATGGCCGAAGAAATCGAATGGTGGGAGTATGAGGAAGCCAGCGAGTGGGCCGACGCCCTTGCCGGCGACATCGCCTTCATCATCGAAAGTGCGATCGACGCGCGCGGCGGCGCTGTGATCGCGCTGGCGGGCGGCAAGACCCCCGCCCCGGTCTATGAAAAGCTCGCCGCGGCAAAGCTCGACTGGAAGCGCGTGACGATCGTCCCGACCGATGACCGGCTGGTCCCGCTCGGCGACCCGCTGTCCAACGTTACCGGCCTTGGCAAGGTGTTCATTCCGAAGGGCGCGCGCGTCGTGCCGCTGGTGAGCGAAAAGGCCGACGACTATAAGGCTGCTGGCCGCGCCGCCGATGCGCGCCTCGCCGACCATCACTTCCCGCTCGACCTCGTGCTGCTCGGCATGGGCACCGACGGGCACACCGCCTCGATCTTCCCCGGCCCCGATTTCGAGGAAGCGCTCAACGGCCCGAAGGAGCGCCGCGCACTCGGCGTCATGCCCGATCCGCTGCCGCCCGAGGCACCGGTCGCGCGCGTCACGCTGTCGTCGGCCGCCATCGCCGACGCCAAGTCGCTGATGATCGCGATCACCGGGGCTGAGAAGCGCAAGGTGCTCGAAACCGCGATCAAGCAGGGCGCGTCGGGCAATTACCCGATCGGTCGCGTGCTGGCCGAGACCGAACTGCCGGTCGACGTCCACTGGCTCGAAGGATGATCCAACTCACATCCGTTTGTGCTGAGCTTGTCGAAGCACGGCTACCCGCACCCGGTGAGTCGCACTGCCCCTCGACAGTCTCAGGGCAAACGGCTGAAGGCTGAAAACATGACCCAACTCCACCCCGAAATCGCTGCCGTTACCGACCGCGTCATCACCCGGTCGAAGGACCGCCGCGCCGCCTATCGCGACCTGATGACGCAGCAGCGCGAAGGCGGCGTCAGCCGCCGTGGCCTGGGCTGCGCCAACCTCGCCCATGCCTATGCCGGTACGGACGAGCAGCGTGACGCGATGAAGCCGGGCAACCGGATGAATATCGGCATCGTGACGGCGTATAACGACATGCTGTCGGCGCATGCGCCCTATTACCGCTACCCCGAACAGATGAAGATCTGGGCGCTGGAAGCGGGCGCCACGGCGCAGGTCGCGGGCGGCGTCCCCGCCATGTGCGACGGCGTGACGCAGGGTTATGCCGGCATGGAGCTGTCGCTGTTCAGCCGCGACACGATCGCGCTGTCGACCGCAGTCGCGCTCAGCCACAATACGTTCGAGGGTGCCGCGCTGCTCGGCATCTGCGACAAGATCGTTCCGGGCCTGCTGATGGGCGCGCTGCGCTTCGGTCATCTCCCGATGATCATGATCCCCGCCGGCCCGATGCGCACCGGCATCGCCAACAAGGAAAAGGCACGGGTCCGCGAGCTCTATGCCGAGGGCAAGGCGAGCCGCGAAGAACTGCTCGAATCCGAAATCGCCGCCTATCATGGCAAGGGCACCTGCACCTTTTACGGCACCGCCAATTCCAACCAGATGATGATGGAGGCGATGGGCCTGCACGTGCCCGGCGCGTCGTTCATCAATCCGGGCACGAAGCTACGTCAGGAACTGACCAAGGCGGCGGTGCAGCGCCTGCCCCAGATCGGCTGGGACGGCGACGATTACCGTCCGATCGGTGAGGTCGTCGACGAACGCGCCATCGTCAACGCGGCGGTCGTGCTGCTCGCCACCGGCGGGTCGACCAACCATCTGATCCACCTGCCCGCCATTGCGCGCAGCGCCGGGATCCTGATCGACTGGGAGGATTTCGACCGGCTGTCGCGCAGCGTGCCGCTGCTGGCGCGCGTCTATCCCAATGGCTCGGCCGACGTGAACGGGTTCGAGGATGCAGGAGGCCCGACCTTCGTGATCCGCGAACTGCTCAAGGCTGGCATCCTTCACGGCGACACGCTCACCACCTTCGGCGACGGCCTCGACGCCTATGGCAAGAGGCCCGTTCTTGAGGGTGAAGCACTGGCCTGGGCCGATCATGATGCGGTCAGCGGCGACGAGACCATCGTCCGCACGATCGACGCCCCCTTCTCGGAAGAAGGCGGCTTCCGCATCCTCTCCGGCAATCTCGGCCGCGCCTGCATTAAGGTCAGCGCAGTCGAACGCGACCGCTGGACGATCGAAGCACCCTGCCGCGTGTTCGAAACGCAACAGGCGGTGCAGGACGCGTTCAAGGCCGGCGAACTCGACCGCGATGTCGTCGTCGTCGTCCGCTTTCAGGGCCCACGTGCCAACGGCATGCCCGAACTGCACAAGCTGACCCCGCCGCTCGGCGTCCTCCAGAACCGCGGTTTCCGCGTCGCTCTGGTGACCGACGGGCGCATGTCGGGCGCGTCTGGCAAGGTACCGGCAGCGATCCATCTGTCGCCCGAAGCGCTGGGTGGCGGCCCGATCGGCAAGCTGCGCGACGGCGACGTCGTGCGGGTCTGTGCGGAAGAAGGCGTTCTGCAGGCGCTGGTCGACGCAGCTGAGTGGGACGCGCGTGACCTCGCCGCCGCGCCCCCGCCCGACCTTGGCAGCGGGCGCGAGCTGTTCGCGATGATGCGTCAGGGCGCGAGCGAGGCCGAAGCCGGCGGATCGGCGATGCTCGCCGCAGCCGGCCTCTAAGAAAAGAACAGGGAGAAGACGTTTGGAAGTCGTAGCGGTCGATATCGGCGGGACCCATGCCCGCTTCGCCATTGCCGAGGTTGAAAATGGCCGCGTCGTCTCGCTGGGCCAGCCGGTCACGCAGAAGACCGCCGACCACGCCAGCTTCCAGCTCGCCTGGCAGGCATCGGCGCGCGAATTCGGCCGACCCATGCCGCGCGCCGCTGCGATCGCCCTCGCCTCGCCGATCAATGACGAGCTGATCAAGCTGACCAACAACCCCTGGATCATCCGCCCACGGCTGATCCACGAACGGCTCGACGTCGACAGCTACAGCCTGATCAACGATTTCGGCGCGATCGGCCATGCCGTTGCCCAGCTTCCCGACAGCGATTTCGTCCATCTGTGCGGCCCGGTGACAGCGTTGCCGGAGCGCGGTTCGATCACCGTCTGCGGCCCCGGCACCGGGCTTGGCGTCGCGCAGGTCTTCCGTCCCCCAAGCGGCGGCTATCACGTCATCGCGACCGAGGGCGGGCATATGGACTTCGCCCCGCTCGACAGCATCGAGGACGCCTATGTCCGCCGCCTGCGCTCGACCTACACCCGCGTTTCGGCGGAGCGGATCGTGTCCGGCCCCGGCATCGTGCCGATCTACGAAACGCTGGCGCAGATCGAGGGCAAGGCGGTGCACAGCCTGTCCGACAAGGAAATCTGGACGCTGGCGCTGGAGGGCAAGGACAGCCTCGCCGTCGCCGCGCTCGACCGCTTCTGCCTCAGCCTGGGCGCGGTAGCGGGCGACCTCGCGCTTGCGCATGGCCCGACCGGCGTGGTCATCGCAGGCGGCCTCGGCTTCCGCCTCAAGGATCACCTGCTCGGCTCTGGATTTGCACAGCGTTTCGTCGCAAAGGGGCGCTTCCAGGGGTTGATGTCCTCGATCCCCGTCAAGCTGATCACCCACCCCCAGCCCGGCCTCTATGGCGCGGCGGCGGCCTATGCGCAGGAGCATACGCAATGAGCATCGAAACCATCATGCGGACCAGCGCGGTCATCCCCGTTCTCGTCATCGACGACGCGGCGACCGCCCGCCCGCTGGCCGAAGCGCTGGTCGCCGGTGGCCTCAAGGTGCTCGAAGTGACGATGCGCACGCCCGCCGCGCTCGATGCGATCCGCGAGATGAAGAAGGTCGAGGGCGCGATCGTTGGCGCCGGGACCGTCGTCAACACCGACCAGTTCGCGCGCGTGATGGACGCAGGCGCCGAATTCATCGTCTCGCCGGGCCTCACCGATCGCCTCGGCCAGGTGATCGTCGAGAGCGGCGTCCCCTTCCTCCCCGGCATCGCGAATGCCGGCGACATCATGCGCGGCTATGACCTCGGCCTGCGCCACTTCAAATTCTTCCCGGCGGAAACCAGCGGCGGGCTGAAGGCGCTCAAGGCACTCGCCGCGCCCTTCTACGAAGCGAAGTTCTGCCCCACCGGCGGCATCAGCGCCACGACGGCTCCCGACTGGCTCGGCTTCGATCCCGTCCTGTGCGTGGGTGGCAGCTGGATCACGCCCAAGGGCGCGAGCATGGCCGAAGTCGAAGCACTGGCGCGGGAGGCGAGCGCACTGGCGTAACGCTGATGGACGCGAGCCGTCAGCCCCATTTCCGCTTTTATCCCGGCGTCTATCGCGATGCCGGGGCGATGGAGGAATCCGAATTGAGGTAGCGCTCCCATAATTCGATTGTGCTCGCTCCCGCATTCGGCAAATCTCGCCGGTGACAGGGGGAGGTTTCTATGGATGATGCGGTTTCACCGCAGGCAACGCTTGCGAAGATCAGCCGGCGGCTGATGCCGTTGCTCTGCACCATGTATCTCCTCGCCTATATCGACCGGCAAAATGTCTCCTATGCCAAGCTGGAGATGGTCGACGCGCTCGGTATGTCCGAAGCAGCTTATGGCCTCGGCGCCAGCCTGTTCTTCCTCGGCTATTTCCTGTTCGAAGCGCCCGCAAACATGGTCCTCGCCCGCGTTGGCGCGCGCGTGTGGTTCACGCGGATCATGCTGACCTGGGGCCTGATCACCATCGCGCTCGGCTACACGCAGAGCCCGACGATGTTCTACGTCCTGCGCTTCCTGCTCGGCGTTGCGGAGGCGGGATTTTTTCCCGGCGTGCTCTACCTCCTCACCCTCTGGTACCCCCAGGCGCATCGCGCGCGGATGGTCGGTCTGTTCATGATCGCCAGCGCCTTCGCGAACGCAGTGGGGTCGCTGATCGGCGGTGCGTTGCTGGAGCTGGACGGGCTGGCGGGGCTCGCCGGATGGCAATGGGTGTTCGTCGCCACCGGCCTTCCGCCGGTGCTGCTCGCCCCGGTGGTGCTGTGGAAGCTGCCGAGCACGCCCGGCGAAGCGAAATGGCTGAGCGCCCCCGAGAAGACCTGGCTCGCCAATACCCTCGCCGCCGAAGCCCCCGCCGGAGACCCGGGCTCAGCCTGGCGCGCGCTCACCGATCCGCGCGTGCTGTTGCTCGCGCTGCTCTATTTCGCGATGCCGCTCGGTGCCTATGGCCTCAGCTACTGGCTGCCGACCATCGTCAAAAGCTTCGGCGCGTCGAACATCCAGAACGGCATCATCAACGTGATCCCGTGGATCCTCGTCGCGGTCGCGCTCTGGGCCGTCCCCCGCCACGCCGCGCGGCATGGCACCAGCCGCTGGCACGTCGCCGGCCCGATGCTGATTGCCGCCGTCTTCTTCCTCGCCAGCGTCATTCTGCCCGGCGCAGCGGTCAAATTCGCCTGTCTGTGCATCGCCGCCGCCGCAATCTTCTCCGCCCAGCCGGTGTTCTGGAGCATCCCCCAGGGCCTGCTCCGCGGTGCCCACGCCGCCGCCGGGCTCGCGGTGATCAACTCGGTCGGCAATCTCGGCGGATTCGCCGCGCAGAACGCAGTGCCGATGGTCCGCGACTATACCGGCAGCACACTCGCCCCGATGGCGATGCTGGCGGGGGTGCTGGCGGTGGGAGGGCTGGCGTTTCTGATTGTGCTGCCGCGTCTTGGGGTGGGACAGTCATCGAATTTGCGACTGAACCCGGCTATTCAAAAATCCTGATAGACACCTCTCGGCGCGCTTGGCGACGAAACCACCACCACAGCCCCAGGAAAACCGTCGCGGGTGCGCCTAGATGGAGTATCAACTGGTAGATGCTGATGGTCCTTGGAACGATCGCATCAACGTCAAACCGGTGCTGAATTGCAAAGGTGATCAAACTCAGCCCATGCCGCCTAACGCGGACAACGCCGCGCGGCTATGAGTTCGACCTGCGCCACTTCAAATTCTTCCCTGCGGAGACCAGCGGCGGGCTGAAGGCGCTCAAGGCCCTCGCGGCGCCCTTCTACGAAACGAAATTCTGCCCCACCGGCGGCATCAGCGCCGCGACTGCCCCCGACTGGCTCGGCTTCGATCCCGTCCTGTGCGTCGGCAATAGCTGGGTGACACCCAAGGGCCCGAGCATGGCCGAAGTGGAAGCACTGGCGCGGGGGGCGAACGGCCTGCGGGGCTGATTAGTCGGTCAGCGTCTTTTCAAACACGATACCATTGCGCGTCACCGACCATAGCTTCTTGTCAGGCGTGGCAACAACGATCGGAATTGCCGAGGCTATTGCGGTAAACGCGTGGATTTCGGTGGGCGTCTGATCGAGCAAATGCGTGACGAAAAAGGCCGCGGTAGCCGGTGCCGTCTTCGGCTTCGCGAGCGGGAAGCATGTGTTCATAAAGCTCCGGCTGCTGCCAATCTTGCCGCTGTCATCCACCAGTATGAGATAATGCCCGCCAAGCGGCCAGTTACCCTCCGCAACCTGCGCTGACAGCAGGTACACGCGCACCGGCATGCCCGGAGCCTCAGGCGGCAAAACTACGCTGTTGAACCGCGCTGGGGTGCATGATTTGAGTTTACGCTTCTCAGCGTCGACGAATGCAGCATCACGCGCTCGGGCAAGCAAGGCCTCTGTCTCGTTCAGCGACTGCGGATTGGCAGAACTCTGAGTTCTCATGACCTTTCCGTCCCGAACCCATGCCTGAAAGAACCGCTTGGCGGCATCGCCAGTCTCGCTCTGAAAGGTCACGACCAAGTCGTCCCCCTCTGGCGTCACGACCCAGCCGCGGACTGCAGACAGTCGATCGCGCGGAACTTCAGCCAGCATGGCATCGGTCGCGACCCATGCGGCCCGATCATAGGCGTATATCATCGTGCCGGTTGCATGAATGGCGGCCAGTCGCTCTGGCGCCTGCGCCCCAGAGTCATCCGCCGATGCCGCGAACGACGTTGGGGGGGAAAGAGCCAGACAAATCGCCGTAAGCGCCGCCCTCCAGTGCAACTGCATCACATCTCCCCTCGCGCCCGGCGCAGCGCATACCATTTCTGGACGTTCGCGTTGTGCTGCTCCAGCGTGTCGGCGAAGATGTGCCCGCCGGTTCCGTCCGCGACGAAGTAGAGCGCGCTGGTCGCTTCGGGGTCCAGCACTGCGTCGATGCTCGCGCGACCCGGATTGGCGATCGGCCCGATCGGCAGCCCGGCGCTGGCATAGGTGTTGTACCCGTTCTTGTCCTGCAATTCAGAGCGTAGGATGCGGCGACCCAGCGGCTTGCCCTTGGTCACCGGGTAGATGACGGTCGGATCGGCCTGTAGCGGCATCCCGCGCTTGAGCCGGTTGGAATAGACCCCCGCGACCTTCCGCCGCTCTTCGGACTTCCCGGTTTCCTTCTCGACGATCGATGCGAGGGTCAGCGCTTCCTGCGGTGTGCTGACCGCGATGTTCGGCTTGCGACGCTCCCACGCTTCGGCGAGATATTTGTCCATCGCCGTTTGCATGCGATCGAGCACCTGCTGCCGCGTATCGCCGCGATTATAGGCGTAGCTGTCCGGGAGGACACTGCCCTCGACCGGCACATCGACCTCTCCCTCCAGCTGCTCGGCCGCCATCAGCCGTTCGTGGACGAGGATCGACGGCATCCCCTCCGGGATCATCACGAAACGCTGCAGAGTGCGCCCGCCCTGCAGCATCTTGAGCAGGTCCGATTGGCTGATCTTCGCGGGCACGCGATATTCGCCGGCCTGAATCGGGGTGTCGTCGCCGAACACCCGCGCCATCCACAGGAACAGGTCCGCGTCGCGGATCGCGCCCTGTTTCTGCAGCTCGCGCGCCGCGGTGGTCAGGGTCGATCCCTGCGCCACCATCAGCGACACATTGCGCGTCCCCGGCCCGGCCCCGCCCCACAGCTGCGCCGCCCAAAAGGCCGCGCCGACCAGCGCGAGGATCAGGAGAACGCCGAAACAGCCGAACTTGCGCAACGCGAATCTCCGTCCCGGGAAAACTGCCCTCCCGCTTGCGAGAAGGGTCGGGGGAGGGCCTGTCATCCTCCAGCCCGACGAAAACATGCCCTCCCCTAACCCCTCCCGCAAGCGGGAGGGGGATCAGGTGGGATCAGACCGCCTTCATCACCAGCGATGCGTTGGTGCCACCAAAGCCGAACGAGTTGTTCAGCACCGCGCGCACCTTACGCTCCTTGGCCTTGTGCGGGACCAGATCGACGCCCGCGCAATTCTCGCTGGGGTCGTCCAGGTTCAGCGTCGGCGGCACGATCCCGTCGCGCATCGCGAGGATGCAGAAGATGCTCTCCACCGCGCCCGCGCCGCCGAGCAGATGGCCGATCGCCGACTTGGTCGAGCTCATCGACAGGTCGCCGATCGCATCGCCAAACAGGCGGCGCACCGCGCCCAGCTCGAGCTCGTCGCCCAGCGGGGTCGAGGTTCCGTGTGCGTTGATATAGTCGATGTCCGCCAGCGACAGGCCCGACTTCTTCATCGCCATCTGCATCGACCGGAACGCACCCGATCCTTCGGGATGCGGCGCGGTGACGTGATAGGCGTCACCGGACAGGCCATAGCCGAGCACTTCGGCGTAAATCTTCGCGCCGCGCGCCTTGGCCCGCTCATATTCCTCAAGCACGACGATTCCCGCGCCCTCGCCCATGACGAAGCCGTCGCGGCCCTGATCCCACGGGCGGCTCGCCCGCCACGGCTCATCGCGGAAGCCGGTCGACAGCGCACGCGCCTGACCGAACCCGGCGATGCCGATTGGGCAGATCGTGCTCTCTGCACCACCCGCCAGCATGACGTCGGCGTCATCCATTGCGATCATCCGCGCCGCATCGCCGATTGAATGCGCGCCGGTCGAACAGGCAGTGACGACCGCATGGTTCGGCCCCATCAGCCCGTATTTGATCGACACCTGACCCGAGATCAGGTTGATCAGGCGGCCATGGACGAAGTGCGGCGAAACGCGCTTCGGCCCCTTTTCGGCGAGCACCAGCGATTCGCTCTCGATCCCCGGAAGGCCGCCAATGCCCGAACCGATCGAACAGCCGGCGCGATAGCGCTCCTCCTCGGTCATATCGAGCAGGCCGGCATCCTCGATCGCCTGTCCGGCGGCGTCGATGCCATAGATGATGAACGGATCGACCTGGCGCTGGATCTTGTGATCCACCCGCTTGCCCGGATCGAAGCCATATTCGTGATCCGCGGGCTTCACTTCGCAAGCATAGTTGGTGTGATAGTCGGTTGCGTCGAACCGGGTGATCATCCCCGCGCCCGATTTGGCGGCGAGGACGTTCTTCCACGCGGTTTCGACATCCGCCCCCAATGGGGTCACGAGGCCAAGGCCAGTCACGACGACGCGCCGCATAATCAGTCTCCGTAATCGAGCATCGCGCTACCGACGATGCGACAACAAACTTGCTTCAAAAACGAAACGGCTCCCCACCCCTTTCCGGGACCGGAAGCCGTTCGTCAAATCCTGCCCGCCCAAATCTTGCCTGAGCTGGCGGCCATGCGATAGCGTCGCTTAGCCCTGATTTTCGTCGATATAGGTGATCGCGTCCTTGACGGTCGTGATCTTCTCGGCCGCGTCGTCGGGGATTTCGACACCGAATTCCTCTTCGAACGCCATCACCAGCTCGACGATGTCGAGGCTGTCCGCGCCCAGGTCGTCAATGAAGCTCGCATCTTCGGTCACCTTGTCGGCTTCGACGCCGAGGTGCTCGACGACGATCTTCTTCACGCGATCGGCGGTCTCGCTCATGCCCTGTTCCTTCTTGATTGGGTCGTTAAAAGTTCAAAATCCTGAACGCACCTAGAACGCCGCCCGCCCCTGCGCAAGAGGGTCGCGACCGGCGTTGCGGTCGATCACAACATCGCCATGCCACCGTTGACATGCAAGGTCTGGCCGGTGACGTATCCCGCCTCCTTCGACGCCAGATAGACGACCGCCGCACCGATATCCTCGCCGCTGCCCAGATCGCCCGCCGGAATCCGGGTCAGCAGCGCAGTCTTCTGCGCCTCGGGCAGCACATCGGTCATCGCCGAGCGGATGAAACCAGGCGCGACGCAATTGACGGTGATGTTGCGGCTGGCCAGTTCCTGCGCCATCGCCTTCGACATACCGACCAGACCCGCCTTGGACGCGGCATAATTGGCCTGCCCCGGATTGCCGGTCGCACCGACGACGGAGGTGATCGAGATCATCCGGCCATAACGCGCCTTCATCATCGGCTTGGCGGCGGCGCGCATCAGGCGGAATGCCGCCTCAAGGTTCACGCGGATGACCGTGTCCCACTCCTCATCCTTCATGCGCATGGCGAGGTTATCGCGCGTCACGCCAGCGTTGTTGACGAGGATGTCGAGCTTGCCGAGCGCTTCCACCGCCTGTGGCACCAGCGCATCGACCGCGGCCGCATCGGACAGGTTGCACGCCAGCGCGACATGGTCGCCGCCCAGATCGGCGCGAAACGCTTCCAGCTTCTCGGCATTGGACCCCGAAACCGCCAGCCGCGCACCCTGCGCCGCCAACGCCTTGGCGATCTCAGACCCGATCCCACCCGATGCGCCAGTCACCAGCGCGGTCATGCCTGTAAGGTCGAACATGTTCATTCTCCTCAGAGCGCTTTCTCGAGCGCTTCGATATCATCCATCGTCACGACGCTGGTGACGGTTGCGTCCGGCGCGATGCGCTTGACCATCGCGCCCAGCACCTTGCCGCCGAGCTCGACATACTCATGCACCCCGGCGTCGAACATCGCAGACACCGACTCGCGCCACCGCACCATGCCCGTCACCTGCTCCACCAGCAGCGCGCGGATTGCGTCGGGATCGCTCACCGGCGCGGCGGTGACATTGGCATAGACCGGCACCAGTGGCGCGCGGATCGCGACATCCGCCAGCGCCTTGGCCATCGCATCGGCGGCGGGCTGCATCATCGGGCAATGGAATGGGGCGGAAACGGGCAGCAGCACCGCGCGCTTGGCACCATGATCCTTGGCAATCGCCACAGCGCGGTCGATCGCGCCCTTGGCGCCCGAGATCACCACCTGCGACGGGTCATTGTCGTTGGCGACGGTGCAGACTTCGCCTTCCGCCGCCGCATCGGCAATCGCCTGCGCCTTGACCAGATCGGCACCGAGCAGCGCGGCCATCGCCCCCTGCCCCACCGGAACTGCTGCCTGCATCGCCTGCCCGCGCAGCTTCAGCAGCTTCGCGGTGGTCGACAGGTCCAACGCCCCGGCAGCGCATAGCGCGGTATATTCGCCGAGCGAATGCCCAGCGACGAAATCCGCCTTGTCGGCGAGGCGGATGCCGCCTTCCTTCTCCAGCACGCGCAGCACCGCGATCGCATGCGCCATGATCGCCGGCTGGGCATTCTCGGTCAGCAGCAGGTCGCTCTCCGGCCCTTCGGTCATCAGCGCGAACAGCTTTTGCCCGAGCGCCTCGTCCACTTCCTGAAACACCTCGCGCGCCACCGCGCTCGCCTGTGCCAGCGCCAGGCCCATGCCGACGGATTGGCTCCCCTGCCCGGGAAAGATGAAGGCTCGCATTGTTCTGGCTCCTAGAAATCAGGCCACGCGCCCTATGCCGATGGGGCCGATCCCGCAAGATGAACGAAGCTGAACGGGTTGCGACACAAGGCGACCATTTACCCCATTCGCCGCGAAACCCCTGCGACACGCCGCCCCCAAATTGCACTTGTCGCCCGATACCGGGCTCGAACGCAGGAGACACAAGATGAAGAAGTTTGTTCTCGCCATCGTCGCCGCATCGGTTGCGGTCGGCCCAATCCTCGCCGCCGCGCCCGCCGCTGCAGCCCCCGCCCAGCAGACCCGCACGGTCGTGAAGCACAAGCCGAACGGCAATGTCGTGGTCCGTCAGCAGACGGTGAAGAAGGCGACCCCGCAGCGCTATCGCAAGTGGCAGCGCGGTCAGCGGTTCGACCAGCGGCAGGCTCAGAACTACCGCCAGATCGACTATCGCCAGTATAATCGCCAGTATCGCGGTAACCTGAACGCCCCGCCGCGCGGCTATCGCTACGTCCAGTCGGGCAATGATATCGTGCTGGTCAGCATCGCCAGCGGCATCATCGGCGCTATCTTCGGCAACATGATCCGCTAACGGAGCCTACGGGCGGCGGGGTGAGCGATCACCCCGCCGCTTGCATTTCATGGAGAGCGCGCGTAAGGGCGCATCGTTGAGCGGCGGCTTCGGCTTGCCGCTTTTCGTATTTCGGAACGACAGCCGGAGGGGCGACCGCATGGGGCGGCGTCAGCGATCGGCCAACAGTGAGAAGAAACGCATGGCTCTGTACGAGCATGTGTTCCTTGCGCGCCAGGATCTGGCACAGGCGCAAGTGGACGCACTGGCGGAAAACGCCACCAAGATCGTCGAGGATAATCAGGGCAAGGTCGTCAAGACCGAGACCTGGGGTCTTCGTTCGCTTGCCTACAAGATCGCGAAGAACCGCAAGGCGCACTACGTGATGCTCGAAATCGATGCCCCCGCGGGTGTCGTCGCCGAGCTCGAGCGCCAGACGCAGATCAACGAAGACGTGATCCGCTACATGACCGTCCGCGTGGATGGCCATGAAGAAGGTCCGACCGTG
The DNA here is from genome assembly GCF_020177055.1 of Sphingomonas sp. R647. GTDB lineage: Bacteria > Pseudomonadota > Alphaproteobacteria > Sphingomonadales > Sphingomonadaceae > Sphingomonas. The sequence continues at coordinate 374,249 of NZ_JAIQXT010000002.1, read as the reverse complement.
ATGATGCGCAAGGGTGACCGCGAGCGCCGCGGTCGTCGCGACCGTGATGGCGACGAAGGCCGGGGAGAATAAGACATGGCACGACCCTTTTTCCGCCGCCGCAAGAGCTGCCCCTTCTCCGCGAAGGACGCGCCCCGGATCGACTATAAGGACGTCCGGCTGCTGCAGGGCTTCGTTTCCGAGCGTGGCAAGATCGTCCCCTCGCGCATCACCTCGGTGAGCGCGAAGAAGCAGCGCGAGCTGGCAATCGCCATCAAGCGTGCACGCCATCTGGGCCTGCTGCCCTTCATCGTTAAGTAAGGAGCGGACCCATGCAAATCATTCTGCTCGAGCGGGTCGAGAAGCTCGGCCATATCGGCGACGTGGTGACGGTGAAGGACGGGTTCGCCCGCAACTTCCTGCTCCCGAACAAGAAGGCGCTGCGCGCCAACGAAGCCAACCGCAAGGTGTTTGAGGCGAATCGCGAGCGCATCGTCGCCGAGAACGCCGCCAAGCGCACCGAGGCCGAGAAGGAATCGAAGACGCTTGAAGGCGTTTCGGTCACCCTGATCCGCCAGGCGTCGAACACCGGCCAGCTTTACGGCTCGGTCGCGGTGCGCGACATCATCGATTCGCTCAACGCCGATGGCCACAAGGTCACCAAGGCGCAGGTCGTCCTCGACAAGCCGATCAAGGCGATCGGCCTGTACGAAGTGAAGGTCTCGCTGCACGCCGAGGTTGGCGTGACCGTCAAGGTCAACGTCGCCCGTTCGCCTGAAGAGGCCGAGATGCAGGCACAGGGCGTCGACGTGATGGAGGCGATGTTCGAAAAGGACGAAGCCGGCTTCGTTGAAGCTTATGACCCGAACGCCGAACCCGGCGAAATCGCCGTCGAGGCGACCGAGGAGCAGGCCGAGGGCTAACCCCCTCGCCACTTCCGGCTCAGACAAAGAGAAGGCCGCCCGGTAACACGACCGGGCGGCCTCTTTTTTTCGCTTGGGAGCGAAACCTTTGAAATTACGGCGCGACGACCATCGCGCCCAACACCGCAACGAGCGGAATGGCGGCCAGCGCCACCGACATCAACTTACCCATCTGCTATCTACCTGAAGCGTCGTTCAGGGTTAACAATGCGTAGTGGCGGGGAAGGTTGCATTGGTCGCGGTCAGACGCCCCGATCATCTCCTCCCGAACAGCTATCAGATGCGTACCGACTCCATTGCGCCGTTTTCAAACGGTTCGATGCCTTGAAGGTTGATCGTAATCCTGTCCCCCTCGCGACCCACAGTGACCTTCTGGTGCTGCTTTTCTACCTGCACGAAAAAGCCGCCCCACTCCCCAGTCGGCTCGAAGCCAGCGCCGGACATTTCCTCACCTGGGCCGATGAAAACTCGGCCTGATGGTGCCGCTAGGCAATAGCCCGGCGTATTTGGATCGATGACCCCGGTAACGTGGACTTGGTAAACACCATCGTCACCGACATTCAGGAACAGTGCGTTTCCGCACTTGATCTCGGCCTCTCTATCCGCCGGGATGGACCACCAATCACCGACATCGTGAATTCGATGCGTCATAGCCCCGAGATCGAACACGCAAATAGTCGCCGTGTCGGTGACAACCGTGGTCGGGTGACTTGGCCCCTGCATTGAACCTCCACTACATTCACCGAGCACTCACTTCCGCCCGAACAGCTTCTCGATATCGCCATGCGCCAGCTTCACCCAAGTCGGGCGGCCATGGTTGCACTGCCCGGAGTGCGGCGTCACTTCCATCTCGCGGAGCAGTGCGTTCATTTCCGCGACCGAGAGCACCCGGCCCGCGCGCACCGATCCGTGGCACGCCATCGTCGCGGCGACATGGTCGAGCTTTTCCTTGAGGCTGAGCGCAGAATCGAACGCCGCCAGTTCGTCGGCGATGTCGGTGACCAGCCCGATGACATCGCCCTTGCCCAGCAGCGCCGGGGTCGCGCGGACCAGTATCGCGCGCGGACCAAAGCGTTCGAGCTCCAGCCCGAACTCGGCCAGCTCGCCCGCCCGCGCCTCCAGCCGGTCGCACGCCGGTTCGTCCAGTTCGACCACCTCGGGCAGCAGCAAGGCCTGGCTTGCCACCCCGCCACTGCTCACCGCGCGGCGCATGCGTTCAAGCACGAGGCGTTCGTGCGCGGCATGCTGGTCGACCAGCACCAGCCCATCCTCCGCCTCCGCGACGATATAGGTGCGCGCCACCTGCCCCCGCGCGACGCCGAGCGGGTAGCTGATCGCCGCCGGAACCGGCTCGGCGGCGAGTTCGGCGCGGGCTTGCGGGGGTGCGATGAAGCTGGCGCGGCGGTCGTGAACACCACCCGTCACCCCCGCGAAAGCGGGGGCCCAGCTCCTTTGCTCGTCAAGCAGTGAGGCGGGCGCGGGAGATGGGCCCCCGCTTTCGCGGGGGTGACGGTCTACCTCAGAAGTCCACAACCCCATCACCGCCGCATCGGGCCGCTGCACGCTGCGATGCCCTGCCCCGTCCAGCGCCCGCCGCAACCCGCTGACGATCAGCCCGCGCGCCAGCTGCGGATCGCGAAACCGCACCTCGGTCTTGGCCGGGTGGACGTTCACATCGACCTGATCGGGCGGCACGTCGAGGAACAGCGCCACCACCGGGTGCCGATCGCGCGCCAGCATCTCGGCATAGGCGCCGCGCACCGCGCCGGTCAGCAGCCGATCCTTCACGGGCCTTCCGTTCACGAACAGATATTGGTGATCCGCCACGCCGCGGTTGAACGTCGGCAGCCCTGCGACGCCGCCAAGCACGATCCCCTCGCGCTCGAAATCGATCCCCACGCTGTTGGCGGCCAGATCTCGGTCGGTCAGCGCGGCGACGCGCGCGATCCGGTCCATCCCCTCCTGAACGCTGAGCACCCTTCGCCCGTCATGCTCGACCGAAAAGCCAATCTCGGGCCGCGCCATCGCCAGCCGCTTCACCACATCTAGGCACGCGGCATATTCCGACCGGGTCGAGCGCAGAAATTTGCGCCGCGCGGGTACTTTCTCGAACAGCCCTTCGACCCGAACGCGCGTGCCGGGGGGCAGTGCGGCAGGCCCCTCCGCCACCAATTCGCCATTGTCCACCGTCCGCGACCAGCCATCCGCGCCGCGCGGGCGGCTCTCGACGGTGAAGCGCGACACGCTGGCAATCGACGGCAACGCCTCGCCGCGAAAGCCCAATGTCGTGACGGCATCGATCGCGTCGTCGGGCAGTTTCGACGTCGCATGCCGCTCCAGCGCCAGCGCCATTTCGGCGGGAGTCATCCCGCATCCGTCGTCGGTAACCTCGATCAGTTCGATCCCGCCGCCGCCCAGCCGGACGGTGATCCGGGCCGCACCCGAATCGACAGCGTTTTCCACGAGTTCCTTGAGCGCGCTGGCAGGGCGTTCCACCACCTCACCCGCTGCAATCCGGTTGACAAGATGCTCCGGCAAGCGGCGTATTGACATGCAGGTTGGTGTAGCCCAAGCGACGCCATCCTGCGAGCCGTATCCTCCAGAATTCCCATTCCTGAGCTGACCTGCTCCGGATGGGTCAATGCTAACCCAAATGCGTATCGCGCCGCCCGTCAAGCGCGAAGGACGGAACCATAGATGGCGTTTTTTTCCCGCTTTTTCAAATTCATGTCCCACGACCTTGCGATCGATCTGGGGACCGCGAACACGGTCGTCTATTTGCGCGGCCGCGGGGTCGTGCTAAATGAGCCGTCAGTCGTAGCGGTCGAAACCATCAACGGGATTAAGCGGGTCAAGGCTGTCGGCGACGACGCCAAGCTGATGATGGGCAAGACGCCCGGCAGCATCGAGGCGATTCGCCCGCTGCGCGATGGCGTGATCGCCGACATCGATGTCGCCGAAGAGATGATCAAGCACTTCATCCGCAAGGTGCATGGCGGCCGCAAGTTCATGCGCTGGCCCCAGATCGTGATCTGCGTGCCGTCCGGTTCGACCAGCGTCGAGCGCCGCGCGATCCGCGATGCCGCGTCCAACGCCGGCGCGTCACAGGTCTTCCTGATCGAAGAGCCGATGGCCGCCGCGATCGGCGCCGATATGCCGGTGACCGAACCGATCGGGTCGATGGTCGTCGACATCGGCGGCGGCACCACCGAAGTCGCCGTGCTGTCGCTGCGCGGTCTTGCCTATTCGACCTCGGTCCGCGTCGGCGGCGACAAGATGGACGAGGCGATCGTCTCCTATGTCCGCCGCAACCATAACCTGCTGATCGGCGAAGCGACGGCGGAGCGGATCAAGCAGGAAGTCGGCGTTGCCAAGCCGCCTGCGGACGGCATCGGCCTGACCATCCACATCAAGGGTCGCGACCTGGTCAACGGCGTTCCCAAGGAAATCCAGATCAACCAGGGCCAGATCGCCGAGGCGCTGAGCGAGCCGGTCGGCACGATCGTTGAGGGCGTGCGCATCGCACTCGAAAACACGGCGCCCGAGCTGGCGGCGGACATCGTCGACCAGGGCATCGTCCTGACCGGCGGCGGCGCGCTGCTCGAGGGCATCGACGAAGTGCTTCGCGATGAGACGGGTTTGCCCGTTACCGTCGCCGAAGACCCGCTGACCTGTGTGGCGCTGGGCACTGGACGTGCGCTAGAAGATCCTGTGTTTCGTGGTGTTCTGATTCAGGTCTGAGGAAACGGGGGCTATGGCGCCGCCACATAATCGGCGCTCCGGCTTTTCGCGACGGGCGCAATACGGACTGTTCTTGGGTTATGTGGTCGCGGTCGGCGGTGCGCTGATCGCGGTCGCCTTGCTGTTGCTGTCGACCCTCAATCCGCCCGCCTATGCGGTGGTGCGCGGCGCATTCTCCGAACTGGTCACGCCGATCGCCTCTGGCGCGGACGGGATGCGCCGGGGCCTCTCGGGAATTCCGTCCGGGATCGGCAGCTTCTGGGGCGTGCGTGAGGAAAATGCGCGGCTAAAGGCCGAGCTCGAAGCGAACAAGACGCTGATCGAGCATGCCCGCGTCGTCACCCGCGACAACCGCCGCCTGCGCGCGCTGGTGAAGTTGCGCGACCGCGTTGCCGACCCGGTGGTGGCAGCGCGCATCGTCTATGCCAGCGGCTCCAGCACCCGGCGCTTCGCGACCCTGAACGCCGGCAGCTGGCAGGGCGTCCGCGCAGGCCAGCCCGTGCGTGGTCCCGACGGGCTGATCGGCCGCGTGGTCGAAGTGAGCCCCAACACTGCGCGCATCTTGCTCGTGCTCGATCCCGAAAGTGTCGTACCCGTCCGGCGCATTCGCGACGGTCTGCCCGCGATCGCCGCCGGGCGTGGCGACGGGCAGATCGAAATCCGCTCGGCCGGTGAAGCGCAGGTGCTGTTCGAACCCGGCGACACCTTCGTCACCTCGGGCACTGGCGGCCTGTTCCCGCCGAATATCGCGGTCGCAGTGGCGCTCGAACGCGGGCGCGACACCATCAAGGCGAGGGCGACCGCCAGCCCCGACATGCTCGACTATGCATTGGTTCAGCGCGCCTTTTTCCCCGAAGCGTCCGATGTGCGCGCACGGGAAGCAGCCCCCCGGTGACCGGCACTCCCTTCGCGGGCCTTGGCCAGCCCACCCTGTCATCGCGTGCGCGCTGGCTGGCCCCGCTATCGATCGTCATCGGCTCGTTGATCACCCTGATCCCGCTCAAGGCGACCGTGCCGCTGCTGCCGCCGTTCGGGCTGATGATGCTGCTCGCGTGGAGGCTCCACCGCCCCGATCTGCTCAAGCCGTGGGCGCCGCTGCTGCTCGGCTTTGTCGACGACATGGTCAGCGGCCAGCCGCTCGGCAACGCGATGTTCTTCTGGACCGTGTCGTTTATCGCCATCGATGTGCTAGACACGCGGATCGTGTGGCGTGACTTTCTTCAGGACTGGCTGCTGGCTGCGGGCGCAATCGGCTTTTGCCTGATCGGCGGGCGGCTGGTCGCGACGCGGCTCGACGCGCATGTCGATACGGTGCTGCTGATCCAGATCCTGATCTCGATCGCGCTGTTCCCTGTCCTGGCGCGCCTCGTATCGCGTCTCGATCGCCGAAAGAAATGGCAATGAGCGGCCCGGTGCGCATGATTTCCGACGCGCAGCAGAGCTACAGCTTCTCGCGCCGCGCCATGCTGCTTGGCGGTATTCAGGCGACCCTGGGACTGGTGCTGGCCGGGCGCATGACCTGGCTGTCGGTCTATGAGAATGACAAGTACAAGCTGCTGTCGGAGAGCAACCGGGTCAATCTGACGCTGACGCCCCCGCGCCGCGGCTGGATCGTCGACCGGCGCGGCGTGCCGATCGCCAACAATCGCACCGATTTCCGCGTCGATATCATCCCCGACCGGCTCGAGAACAAGGAAACGGTGCTGGCGACACTGCGCGATATTCTCGCACTCACCCCCGAAGACGTCGCGCAGATCCAGGAGGATCTGAAGGGCGCCGCCGGATTCAGGCCCGTGCAGGTCGCCGAAAATCTCGATTACGAGCGCTACGCCGCGGTCAATGTCCGACTTCCCGACCTGCCCGGCGTAGCCCCCGCGCGCGGCTTTGCCCGCAACTACCCGGCGGGCGCCGCTATCGGTCATCTCATCGGTTATGTCGGCACCGCGACCTCGGAGCAGTTCAAGGAAACCAAGGATCCCCTGCTCCTCACCCCGGGCTTCAAGATCGGCAAGGACGGTCTCGAAAAGACGCTTGAGGGTCGCCTGCGCGGCACGCCCGGTGCCAAGCGCTCCGAAGTGACCGCGCGCGGGAAGCTTGTGCGCGAACTTGCGACAAGGCCTGACGAACCGGGACAGAATGTTCGCCTCACGATCGATGCCGGGCTTCAGGAGTTTACCGCGCGCCGCCTGGGCAACGAATCCGGATCGGTGACGGTGATTGATATCACCAACGGCGACATCCTCGCGATGGTATCGATGCCGTCCTACGATCCCAATGCGTTTTCGGACGGGATCAGCCGCACCGAGTGGAAGATGCTGTCGGAAGACGACCATCTCCCGCTGATGAACAAGACGCTTCAGGGGCTATATCCCCCCGGCTCGACGTTCAAACCCGCAACCGCGCTCGCGATTCTGGGCGCGGGGGTGGACCCAAAGCGCGTTGTCTATTGCAACGGCGGCTATCAGCTCGGCAATCGCCGGTTCGGCTGTCTCGGCCGGCACGGGCCAATGACGATGCACACCGCGATCGCGCGCAGCTGCAACACCTATTTCTACACGATCGGGCGGGAGATCGGGATCGATCCGATCGCCGCTTCTGCGCGCAAGCTGGGCTTTGGGGCGGAGTTCGACCTACCCCTGCCCTCGCAACGTTATGGCACGATGCCGGATACAGCGTGGAAGAGGCGCCGATACAAACAGGAATGGACCCAGGCAGATACGCTCAATGCCGCGATCGGACAGGGTTACGTGCTGGTCAGCCCGTTCCAGCTCGCTGTCGCGACCGCGCGTATCGCATCCAGCCGGGCGCTGCTCCCCTCGCTCATCATCGATACGCCCAAGCCGCCGCTGCGCCTCGATTTTCCCGAAGAGCATCTCGCCATTGTCCGCGCCGGTATGGATGAAGTGGTGAACGGTGCCGGCACCGCCGGCGCATCCCGGCTCCCGCTGGACGGCATCCGCATGGGCGGCAAGACCGGCACCGCGCAGGTTCGCCGCATCATGGACCGCAACCGCGGTCAGGGTGGCGAATGGAAGTATCGCGACCACGGCCTGTTCATCTGCTTCGCGCCCGTCGACAACCCCCGCTACGCCGCTTCGGTCGTGATCGAACATGGCATGGGCGGGTCGCGCGCTGCAGCTCCAGTGGCGAAGGACGTGCTGACCTGGCTGTTCGACCGGCAAAAGGCGATCGACGCGCTTGCCGTGCTCGAAGCCGGCTGGGGCGGCGACATCCGTACGCGCATGGCAGCGAAGGAAACGGCATTCCGCACCGCGCAGGGACTTCCTCAGCGCGAAGCAAAGACGCCGGTGCCGGTCGCCACCCCCGGCCCGTCGCCAGCCCCGACCGCAACACCGACAGCCTCGCCGGCTGCCGCTCTGGCACCCGCCCCCACCGCCAGCCCGACCCCGACACCAGAGGCCCCGGAATGAGCACGATCGGATCCGGCTTCGTCCCCGCCCCTGTGCTGCGGCTGCCCTGGGGGGCGCTCCTGCTGGTTGCCGGGATCGGCCTGTTCGGCACGGCGATGCTCTATTCCGCAGCCGGGGGCAGCCTGACGCCCTGGGCGCTCAGTCATGGCATGCGCTTCTGCGTCTTTCTCGCCATCGCCCTCGCGATGTCGCGTATCCCGGTCGACTGGTATCGCCATCTCGCCTTTCCGGTCTACGGCGTCTGCATCGTCCTGATCATCCTGACCGAACTGATCGGCCATGTCGCGGGCGGCGCGCAGAGCTGGCTGGACCTCGGTTTCATGCGGCTTCAGCCATCGGAGCTGACCAAGCTGGCCCTCGTCCTCGCGCTCGCCCGGTTCTACGAGATGCTTCCAGCGGGTGAGACGCGCAAGTTCGGCGCAATCTGGCCCGCCGTCGTCATCACGATGATTCCAGCCGGACTGGTGCTGATTCAGCCGGACCTCGGCACTGCGATGATGATCATCGCCGGGGGGGCCGCGATGATGTTCCTGGCCGGCGTCCCGCTGCGCCTGTTCATCGCAGGCGGCATGGCGGCGGCGGTCGCGATCCCGCTGATGATCAACTATGGCATGCAGGAATATCAGCAAAAGCGCGTGCTGATCTTCCTCAACCCCGAAGAGGATCCGCTGGGCGCCGGCTATCACATCACCCAGTCGAAGATCGCGATCGGATCGGGCGGGCTGTTCGGCAAGGGCTTTGGCAACGGTACCCAAGTCCATCTGAACTATCTGCCCGAAGGCCATACCGACTTTGTCTTTGCGCTGGTCGCGGAGGAATTGGGGCTGGTCGGCGGCGTTGCGCTGATCGCCGCATTTGTCGGCTTGTGCCTATGGGCGATAGGGGTGTCCACGCGCGCGAACAGCAAGTTCGAGCGACTGGCGGCCGCGGCGATCGCGGCGATGATCTTCTTCTACGTCGCGATCAATCTGCTGATGGTGATGGGCATGGCGCCAGTGACCGGAATCCCGCTCCCGCTGGTCAGCCATGGCGGCTCATCGATGATGACGGTGATGTTCGCGATCGGCATCCTGTTCGCGATCGACCGCCAAAATCGGCACCAGGCGAACACCGCGCGTTGGTAACGCGCATTTTTGGCAAAAAGCCTGTTGCATTCCGCAAAAGCCCCCGCTATCCGCGCCACTCCCGAACGCGGCAAGCGGCTTTCCAGCCTCTTCCCTCCGCCCGGAACGGACGCATAGCTCAGTTGGTAGAGCAGCTGACTCTTAATCAGCGGGTCCTTGGTTCGAGCCCAAGTGCGTCCACCATTCCTTCTTGCCGTTGATCTGATCGCTCACCGCCTTTGCGGCACGGCCAGCGATTGCTGCTGATGCAGCACGCGCCCCTTTATGCAGCCTTGCGCGTCGGCCGCCTGTCCGTGAACCAAAGCGGCCGCCCGGGCGTTCGCTCAGCGCAAGGAGACACAAGATGCCCGTCGAGCCCCCGATCCCCGCCCAGCCGTCCGTCCCCCCGCCCGAGGCACCTCCGCCGCCCCAGCCCGGCCAACCCGCGACCGCGCCGCCCGAATTCACGCCTCCCCCGCCAGATATCGACATCCCGGCCCCGCAGCCTGGAACCGAACCGCCCTCGACGCCGGTCCAGCCAGTGGCATAAGCGCGCATAGAAGGTGGGCCGTTTGCGGTCAGCATAGGCGCTTGCCGCAAACGCACCCACCTCCGCGTTGCCCCTAACGTCATGATAATAGGATGTTGACCCTCGCGCGTTCGCAGGGTTAGCGTCCTGTCAGGGCAAGGGGGAAGCGAAGATGGGTGTAAGCGGGGTGATTGCCGCTGCATTGGCGGTGGTCGGTGTTCAAGATGGCACCGATCCAACTCCCCAACTTCAAGAATCATGCGAGCTCCATGTGTGGCCGGGGTCAAAGCTCGGATCGGTCTATAGTGGCTGGGTTCGCGGCGGGATCGTCAACGGCGCTGTTACCGGACGCGACGGCTATCCCCGAACGCCTGCCGACGCGATCAACACGGGCGAACAGGCGGAACTGCTGAAAGCCGCCGAGCTGCAAACGCTGTTGAAGCTCGATACCTATCGAGTGGTGATGCACGCAGAGGCGCTACCCAGCAGCGTCATACGGCGGTCGCCTGCGCGGATCGCGGCGTCGCCTGCTCCCTGTTACGCCGAGCTGATCGTCGATGATGTCATGATTCAGCATGACGCGTTCATTTCCGGCAAGTTCCTCAAGGTTCTGTTCCGATATCGCGAGTTCGGACGCGACGCCGCACCGACCCGCACCTTTGGAACCTGGGTGCAGACCCGACTGGTGAAGTTCCCACCAACCCTGCCCGAGCAAGAGGAAGACGCGCTCGCCGAAGTCAGGCGAGCCTTCTCAAAGAACATCACTGCCTTCGCCGCTGCGTTACGGTCGCCGGCAAAAAAGCACTGATCGACCGGATATGACGTTCTGGCCGGCATTTGCCGCTGGTGCGACGCTGCTCGCATCAACCCAGGCCCTTGCAGAAACCCGTGACGAAGCGATGTGCGAACTGCATGTCTGGCCCGCATCTGCGATGACCAGCGTCCGCCAACGCGCATCCGAATCGAACAGGATGGCTGGGGTCATCCCGGAAATGATCCGGCAAACCCAAAAACAGATCGCGGAGATTGCCGACGCGCAGGCAGCGACTCGACTTGCCGAATCCGCTGCACCGGACCCCCTCTCGACCGCGCGTCAGACCGAAGTCCTCAATGCGCTTCCGCGTGCCGAACTGTTTGGCGGGTCCAGCTATCGCATCGTGGTTCATGGCGAACCGCTTGAAAGCCGGGTGATCCGATCCGTCAAAACGCGTTATTCCGGGTCGACCGCGCCCTGCTATGCCGAGCTTGTCCTGGTCGATGTTGTCTATTCGCGCGAATATACACGGGGGCGCAATCTCAAGACGCTGTTCCGCTATCGTCAGTTCGATGAGGCAGCCGCGCCGCATTATAGCTTCGGGACGTGGACCCAGACCAAACTCGAGCTCTTCTCGCTCGACCCGCTTCGGTCGGACGATCCCGCGCTCAACGAACTTGCTTCGGCGCTGCGAAGCAATGTTGTCCAGTTCTTCCAGTATCTGGAGCGCGGACAACAACCCACAGCGACCACCAAAGGGAAGAGTGAATAGGATGAAAACATTCATCAGCCGCGTCGCACTTGCAGCCTTCGGCGCTGCGCTATTCGGGTCGACGGGAGCCATGGCGCAGGAAGCCGCGCCGTGCGAACTCCATATCTGGCCTGCAGAGCGCATGAATTCGGTAACGACGGGCCTGCTTGGCGGCGGGCTGCTCGATGCGGCAATCCACAGCGGGCGGGATGCCAGCAACAAGGCGAGCCTGGCCAGTGCGCTCGACAGCCCGTCGCAGCTCGATGCACTCGAGTCCTTGAACCTCCACGAGCTGCTCCAGCTCAAGCCCGGCACCGTGCTCGTCAAGCACGAGACCCCACTTGAGCGAAAGACGATGAACAAGATCAAGACGCGGCGTTCGGACTCGACCGCAGCCTGCTACAGCGAGCTGATCGTAGCGGATGTCTTCTACCAGAAGGCGATGATTTATGGTCGTTCGCTGAACACGCTCTTCATGTTCCGCGAGTTCGATCCGGCCCAGAAGATCGCATTCCAGTACAAGGCGTGGGGCGGCAACGGCCTCAAGCTGTTCCCGCCCAAGGAGGGGGAAGATGCGATCGGCGCGCTCGATGAGCTGGTCACGGTCTTCCAGAAGAACTTCGAAGAATATGCGGCGAATGCCCGCAAGGCGATCGCGGCCCGCCCCAAGCCGAAGGCCAAGGGCTAAAGCGGCCCGCGTGCGGCGCGACTGATCCTGCCGATCACCCGGAGCATCTCGCCACATGGCGCGTTGTTTCGGGTGAGAGGAAAATGCCATGACCGACCGTAGCCCCGATCCGCACCCCGACAGTCCGCCTCACGCCGACCACGACCAGCGCAGCGACATTGAGCGCGCCGTTGACGGCACCAACCGCGATATCGAAAATATCAGCGATCCCACCCCGCCAGACGGCGTGGATGGTGCGGTTGGCGGGACCGGCGGCGTCGTCAAGAATCAGGACGATACCGCGCAGTAACGCGGCACAACGCTGCCCGCGATCGAACGCTCAGCGCCCCACCGCGCCCCCGCGCGCCGGGGTGGCGGACTTTACGTCAATCGGCTTGCCCCGTGCATATTCCAGCACGCCGGGCACCGGGCCGAGCCGATTGATCCCGCCATTGTTCAGATCAACGAAGCTGCCGACCGCGACATAGTCTGCTGGCGCCACCGGGATCGCCGCCAATGCCGCCGGCAGCGCTCCGTCACGCCGATCCGGGCGCACCGTGCCGCCGATCAAAAACCAGGGCGTGTCGCTGCTCGGTCCAAAGCCGGTTTCGTCCTTCAGCTCGGGGACTTTCGAACGGAACTTTGCGGTATCGAAGAACATCGTGCCGAGGTCGCTGACCACCCCAGCCTTTGCCTTGAACCCGACGGTACCGAGACACCAGCACACTGCCAGACCCTGCGGCCCCGTTCCCCACGACGTGCCATACAGCACATAGTCGCCCGGCACGGCCTCGATCAGATACAGGTTGTCGGGCGCACCCTTGGCCAGCGGGAAATTATGGCGGATGCCCGCCAGATTGGCGACCGCAGGGTAGAAATAGGGGAATGTGTCGAGTGTCGGCTCCGGCGGCACCGGGCCGGTTGGCTTGCGCCCCTGACTTTCCTGCTCCGCGCGGCGGCGCAGCGCCTTTTCCCGCTCTTCGATCAGCTTCGGACGCGCCTCCTCGAACGCCTTGGCCTTTGCGGCGCGATAGTCGTCAAGCTCTGTCGAAGTCGGTTTGCGCAGGAAGATCGGCTCGAAGGACGGGACGCCCTTGGGCCGGTGAATTCGGAACAGCAGGTACGCGCGATCCTGCCGGATCGTGACCGGCTGTCCTTCGCTGATCTCGACCAGCATCGGAGTGGGCGCCTCGGGCGATTGCATGACCGCTGGCGTTGTGGCGGACAGCAGAGCGAGCAAGGCCGACAACATCAGCGATCCTCCGGCAGCGGTTCGCCATCGGGCGTCGGTCCCGATGCCGCCTTCGCCTGCATCGCGATCGACGCTGGCGAGAAATTGTCGGTCAGCACCTCCCAGCGGCGCTCCTGCAGCGGGTAGCGCTGGTATCCGCGCGGCTCCATGCAGCGGCGCAGCCGGGACTGATGCGCGCGGCGCACCAGCGGCCCGGCAATGATCTCACCGATCACCGCACCGACGATGCCATAGGGTTGAATGACCGAGGGTTGGACCGTCGCGACGCTGGCCGCCTCTTCCCATGGCACGAAGCGTGGGACCGACGCGGTGGCATTGGGCGCGGGCATGTACCGATAGCAATCAGCGATGTCGGCATAGGCCTCGGCATAGCTGGTGTCGGCGCGCCAGAAGTAGAAATACTTCCATCCGTTGGACACGACCGCCGGGTCGCGGCCACCCGACAGATCCGGGATCGTCACGGTCGCGGGATCCGGCGGACCCGCTGCCGTTTGCGCGCCTGCCGAGGGCACCATCGCAACCAGCGCCAGCGCCGCGCATGCAATCCTGAGATCCATTCGCCCCTCCCCTTGCGGGATGGATATCGCGCGCACCGATTGCGCGCAATGCGAAGGATCAGCCCGCCAGCGCCTTCTTGAGCAGGTCGTTGACGACGCCCGGATTTGCCTTGCCGCCCATTGCCTTCATCGTCTGGCCGACGAAGAAGCCGAACAGCGCTTCCTTGCCGCCGCGATACTGTTCCAGCTGGCCGGGGTTCTTGGCCAGCACCTCGGCGATCACCGCCTCGATCGCGCCGGTGTCGCTGGTCTGCTTGAGCCCGCGCTCCTCGACGATCTTGCCCGCGCTGTCGCCGGTTTCGAGCATGATCTCGAACACCTGCTTGGCGAGGCTGCCCGAGATGGTGTCGTCCGCGACCAGGCCCAGCAGCTCCGCAGCCTGCGCAGCGCTGACCGGCGAGTCCTCGATGCTTTTGCCCATTTTATTGAGCGCGCCGAAAAGCTCCGACGCCACCCAGTTCGACGCCGCCGCGCCCTTTGCGCCCGCGTCGAGCAGCGCGTCGAAATAGCGCGCAGTCTCAACCTCGGCGGTCAGCACGCCTGCATTATACGGCGTCACGCCCGCCGCGACGTAGCGCGCACGCTTGGCGTCGGGCAGTTCCGGCAGCGACGCGCGGCATGCATCCAGAAACGCATCGTCCAGCTCGAGCGGAAGCAGGTCGGGATCCGGGAAGTAGCGATAGTCATGCGCATCTTCCTTCGACCGCATCGACCGCGTCTCGCCGCGATCGGGGTCGAACAGGCGCGTTTCCTGCACGATCGTGCCGCCGCTCTCCAGCACCTCGATCTGGCGCTTCGCCTCGATCTCCACCGTCTGCATGACGAAGCGGACCGAGTTGACGTTCTTGGTCTCGGTGCGCGTGCCGAACTCGGCGCCGGGCTTGCGCACGCTGACGTTGACGTCGGCGCGCATCGACCCCTGATCCATATTGCCGTCGCACGACCCGACATAGCGCAGGATCGAGCGCAGCTTGGCGAGATACGCTCCCGCCTCAGCGGGCGAGCGCATATCGGGCTTCGACACGATTTCCATCAGCGCGACGCCGCTGCGGTTCAGGTCGACATAGGACAGGCGCGGATGCTGGTCGTGCATCAGCTTGCCGGCATCCTGCTCGACATGGATGCGCTCGACGCCGATCGTCTTGGTCTCGCCGTCGATATCGATCTCGACCTCGCCCTCACCCACAATCGGGTGATAGAGCTGGCTGATCTGATAGCCCTGCGGCAGATCGGCGTAGAAGTAGTTCTTGCGGTCGAAGCGCGACCATTTGTTGATCTGCGCGTCGATCGCCATGCCGGTGCGCACCGCCTGACGGATGCACTCCATGTTCGGCACCGGCAGCATGCCCGGCATCGCCGCGTCGACAAGGCTGACCTGCGTATTCGGCTCCGCCCCGAACGCGGTCGCCGCGCCGGAGAACAGCTTGGCGTTGGACGTGACCTGCGCGTGGACCTCCAGGCCGATCACGACCTCCCACTCGCCTGTTTCACCTTTGATGCGGTATTCAGTCATAACACGTTCCCATCAGGGCTAACGCGGATCGAAGGGCTCTGCCTCTTGCTTTCCGCTTCCGCAATTTCGTCCTTGTAGCCCAGATACTTGAGATCAGATCGATCAAACGACCAGACCCGTTCGTCCTCGTACATCCAAACGCCGTAGCCCAAAATCGGGTCGCCCGGATTATCAAAGGCAAGTCCCGCAACATATCCGGTCTTGCCAGCAACCCGCTGATCCTTCTCCCTCTGTATGGATCGGATCACCTCGACGACATCGAAGAAGCCGAGCGGGTCTTTCACCACCACTGCTCCGGCCGCGCCGTGAACCCCGCCCGCTGCTCGATCGCGAGGCTCGCGTTGAGCACGCCCTGCTCGTCCAACGGCTTGCCGATGATCTGCAGGCCGAGCGGCAGCCCGTCCTTGTCCAGCCCGCCCGGCACCGACATCGCGGGGATGCCCGCCAGCGAGGACGGCACGGTGAACACGTCGTTCAAATACATCGCCAGCGGATCGGCCGACTTCTCGCCCAGCGCAAATGCGGCGCTCGGCGCGGTCGGGGTCAGCAGCAGGTCGCACTGCGTCCATGCCCGTTCGAAATCGCGCGCGATCAGCGTGCGGACCTTCTGCGCCTGGGTGTAATAGGCGTCGTAGAAGCCCGCCGAGAGCACATAGGTGCCGATCAGGATGCGGCGCTGCACTTCGGGGCCAAAGCCGGCGG
This sequence comes from Sphingomonas sp. R647, assembly GCF_020177055.1. Classification (GTDB taxonomy): domain Bacteria; phylum Pseudomonadota; class Alphaproteobacteria; order Sphingomonadales; family Sphingomonadaceae; genus Sphingomonas. The sequence goes on along the minus strand of NZ_JAIQXT010000002.1, from coordinate 358,347 downwards.
CGCGGGTCGCGGCGTACATATCCTGCAACCCCGCCCCATCGGGCAGGTCGCGCAGGCCGTAGCGCACGCCGTCATAGCGCGCGAGGTTGGACGACGCCTCCGCCGGGGCGATGATGTAATAGGCGGGCAGCGCGTACTTCGTATGCGGCAGCGAGACCTCGACGATCTCCGCGCCCGCATCCTTCAGCCAGTCGATGCCCTGCTGCCACAGCGCCTCGATCTCGGACGGCATGCCATCGACGCGATATTCCCTGGGGATACCGACCTTCTTGCCGCGCAGATCGGCGCTCAGCCCCTGCTCCCACTTCGGCACGTCGAGCTTGAGCGAGGTCGCGTCCTTGGCGTCAAAGCCCGCCATCGCCTCCAGCATGATCGCACAGTCGCGCACGTCGCGCGCCATCGGCCCGGCCTGATCGAGCGAGGAGGCGAACGCCACCACCCCCCAGCGCGAGCAGCGGCCATAGGTCGGCTTGATGCCCGAAATGCCGGTGAACGCCGCAGGCTGGCGGATCGAGCCGCCGGTGTCGGTGCCCGTCGCCGCGGGCACGAGCCGCGCGCTGATCGCCGCCGAGCTGCCGCCCGACGAACCGCCGGGCGCGAGCGGGGCGTTGCCGCCGTCCTTGCGCCGCCACGGGCTGATCACATTGCCGAAATAGCTGGTCTCGTTCGACGACCCCATCGCGAACTGGTCGAGGTTCAGCTTGCCCAGCATCCCCGCGCCCGCGTCCCACAATTTCTGGGAGACGGTCGACTCGTAAACCGGCTTGAACCCCTCCAGCATATGGCTGGCGGCGGTGGTCTGCACGCCCTTGGTGCAGAACAGGTCCTTCATGCCGATCGGCACGCCGGCCAGGGGTTTCAGCGTTTCGCCAGCGGCACGCGCGGCGTCGGCCTCACGCGCGGCGGCGAGCGCATGGTCGGGCGTTTCGACGATGAAGGCGTTGAGCTGCTTTGCCGCGCTCACCTTGACGATGAACGCGTCGGCGACTTCGCGCGCCGAAAATTCGCCGGTGCGGATGCCGTCGCGCAGCGCGGCGACGCCGAGGTTGGTGACGTCGGTCATTATTCGATCACCTTGGGCACGGTGAAAAAGCCATGCTCGGCGAGCGGCGCATTGGCCAGCACCGCGTCGCGCATGTCGCCGTCGTTCACGACGTCATCGCGCAGGCGCAGCGTGTTGGGGATCACGGCGGTCATTGGCTCGACGGACGAAGTATCGACTTCGCCCAGCTGCTCGATCCAGCCGAGGATGTTGTTGAGCTCAGGCGCGAGCCGCTCGGCGTCGGCATCGCTGATCGCGATACGCGCAAGGCTCGCGACCTTCTTTACGGTGGCGGGTTCTACGGACATGGGGAGCGCCTAGCAGCGACGCCCCCGTTTCAGCAAGCGGGGTTATTCGAACGGATCGCCGACGGGTACGCCGCCGACAAAGACCTGACGGCGCTGGACGGGGCGCACTTCGATTTCGCCAGCGTCCAGCCCGGCAGTAACGCGCGCTTTCACCGCAGCATCAGTCGAAGCATTTTCCGTTTCAACCGGATCGGCCCATTTACCTCTGACCAGCGCGTAGCGCTCAACGCGGCCTGCGGAGAGCCCAATCGTGCCATCGCGACGCTTGAGCTGCGCATAGGTGAGCAGCACCGCCTCCTTGCCTCCCGGCAGAAATGTAAGTGTGCAGCGTTGTTCGCCACACTCCCAGCTTTCAGCGATCGCGTCGCGCAACTCCGGCGGCAGCGGCGTTCCCGCGGGCAGGATGCGAAGCGTCTTGTCGAGCGACTCTTCCCGAACCGCCTCTGTTCCATCCGGCGCGTCCCAGCGATATTTGGCGGTTGCCGCTTCGGTCGCCCCCTTGCGGATCGCCTCGTTCTTCGACGCCTTAAAGCGCTCCAATGCCTTTCGACCCGGCTCACCGAAGTCAAACGCCAAGGCGCGCCAGTCGAACTTGTCCGGTGACACCTCTCCCGACTCCAGCCGCGCAACCTGATCGCGGGTCGACATCGCGTTGAAGCTCACCAGCGGCGTCGCCAGCAACAGCGCGACGCCGCACACGATCATCGCGAGATAGAGATTGGCCGCCCGCACCCGCTGCGCCCAAGCCCGACGCCCGCGGATCACGCTGACGAGATAGGCGACCGCCACGACGCTCGCGATGATGACGAAGGTCAGGCCCCACAACCGCTCGGGCGTGAAGCCATATTGCCCGATGCGCAGCGCGGTCGAAAATTGGGCGATCACCACCAGCGGCAGGATCGCCACCGCCAGCACCAATGCCGCCCAGCGCAGCACGCGGTTACGTGGCGCATCATCCCCGCCATTCCCGATCACCGCATTGACCAGCAGCAACGCCCCGACCGAGCACGCCAGCAGGATCGGCGTGGTCGCCCGCGTCGCCTCCCACAAGGGCTGCAACCCGGTGAACGGCAACGCCAGCAGGAACAGCCCCAGCCCCACCGCCAGCACCGGCGCGAGCACCCCCAGCACCAGCATCGCAACATTCTGCAGCAACCCGACGATCCGCCGCTGTTCACGCAGCAGTGCGAGACCAAGCCCGAACGCCAGCCCGACCAGCGGGCGCCAGAACCATTCCTTTTGAAGCAGATCCTTCAGCAGCTCGATCCCGATCAGGTCGAACAACGCGGCGAGCAGGAAAGACAGCAGAATGACAACACCGACAAACGCCCAAGCAAGGCACCACAGCACCGCATTGGTCCAGGCGTGATCGTGCGCCAGAGGATAGGACAGCGGACGAAACCCGCCCTCGCGTCCCGCTTGAAACAGCGGCGCGGCAATCCCGATGGCGAGCGCGAGGCACACCAGCCGCCACCCCTCGGTCGCGCTCCACCCCGATGTCGCACCGTTGAAATAGAGAATCAGCGCCGCCACTGCGCCGCACCCGAGCGCGAACACCGCCGAGCGGATCAGATCGGTACGGATCACCACAAAACCGAACAGGATCGCCGACACACTGACAAAGCTCAGCAGCGCGAGTCGCAGCGCGCTCACCTCTGCCTGATACCCCGTGCCGATGATCCAATGCGCGATCAGCCCCGCCGCCAGCCCCAGCGCGGCGAGGATCGGCGGTAGCAGCGGCCAGCGTTCGTCCCGTTGTTCGACCGCGTCGCTCATCCCCCTGCCCCCTGCTATCGCTTGTCGAGCTTGCATCCTTCGCAACCATCGCGCAACGGAAAGCGATTGCCCGGCAGCTCTTCATGCTGCATTGCACAATGGAGAACGCTGAGTGACGCGTGAGTCCCTTGATCGTCTGAAGCGTCGATTTCTCTATCTGGTGGCGGTGTTGATCGTGCTCGCGCTTGCAGCGACCTTTGCGTACCGGATCTGGGGGGTGGAGCTGCTGCGGCAGGCCATGGTCCCCGGCGCGCGCTTCGAATCGCAGGCGGCGCTCCCGGCCGACAGCTATGCCCGCCCCGATATGTGGCTCGCGCGGCCCGACCGGCCGGGCAATCCGGCGCTGTGGACGCCCGCGGGGATCAAGCCGGCGGACAAGCCCGAGGCGGCAGTGTTTTTCATCCACCCCACCTCCTACCTCAACCGCGCGAAATGGAACGCGCCGCTGGATGACAAGGAGGCGAATGATCGCGCCAATCTGTTCCTGCGTGGCCAGGCGAGCGCGTTCAACGGCGCGGGTGCGATCTGGGCACCGCGCTATCGTCAGGCGACGTTCGGCGCGTTCCTGACGACCCAGGCGGATGCGCAACAGGCACTAGACCTCGCCTATCGCGACATCACCGGCGCCTTCGACCAGTTCCTCAAGGAAGCGGGCGACCGCCCGATCATCCTTGCCGGGCACAGCCAGGGCGCCCTGCACCTCACCCGCCTGGTGCGCGACCGCGTGGCGGGCAAGCCGCTCGCGCAGCGGATCGTCGCGGCATACGTAGTCGGCTGGCCGGTGTCGAAGACCGCCGACCTGCCCGCGCTCGGCCTCCCCGAATGCACCGCCGCCGACCAGAGCGGCTGCATCCTGTCGTGGCAGAGCTTTGCCGAGCCCGCCGATCCGTCGCTGATCCTCGACACCTTCGATGCGTCGACCGGCTTCACCGGCGCCCCGCGCAAGGGCACCGCGATGATCTGCACCAACCCGGTAACCGGAACCCCGGCACCCGACGCTGCGACAGCGACGGAGATCGGAAACCTCGTCCCCGCCTCCGACTTCTCGAGCGCGACGCTGGCGAAAAGCGCCACGACGCTGCGCTGCGACGGGCGTGGCTTCCTGATGCTCGGCACGATGCCCCAGGGCGTCGGCGGGCAATATGTCCTGCCGGGCAACAACTACCACGTCTTCGACTATTCGCTGTTCTGGGCGAATGTCCGCGCCGATGCCGAGCGGCGGCTGACCGCGCATCAGAAGGCCGGCACGCGCGGATGATCACCACCGACGCCGCTGCCTATCGCGCGGCTCTGCCCGAAGGCGGGCGCCTGCTCGGCCTCGATGTCGGGACCAAGACGATCGGCACCGCCCTGTGCGACGCCGGCTGGTCCTTCGCCAGCCCCGCGCATCTGATCAAACGCACCAAGTTCACCGCCGACAAGGCCGATCTGGTGACGCTGATCGGCCAGCAACAGGTCAAGGGACTGGTCATCGGCCTGCCCCTCAACCTCGACGGCAGCGACAGCCCGCGCACCCAGTCCACCCGCGCCTTCGCCCGCAACATGGCCGATCTCGGCCTGCCCATCTTCCTGTGGGACGAACGCTGGTCCACCGCCGCAGTCGAACGCCAGATGATCGCCGAAGACCTCTCGCGCGCCAAACGCGCCGAGCGGGTCGACAAGCTCGCGGCAAGCTACATCCTGCAAGGTGCGATCGACGCGCTCGCCGCGGGCTAGACTTGCCCTCCCCGCCTCGCTAACCGGCAGCTTTAATGCAACCGCCAATCGATCATCGCCCCGGCGCCCAGATTCAGGGGCGCGCCGTGTTTCCGCACGCGCACCTGACGGGCATTTCCGGGCTTCAGCCGCACGAAATCCTGTTCCTGCTCGACGAGGCAGAACAATGGATCGAGGCGAACCGCAACCGCGCGCCCAGCGACCATCGCCTCGACGGGCTGACCCAGATCAACGCGTTCTTCGAAAACTCGACCCGCACGCTGCTGAGCTTCGAAATCGCGGGCAAGCGGCTCGGCGCCGATGTCGTCAACATGCACGCCGCGCAGTCGAGCGTGAAGAAGGGCGAGACGCTGATCGACACGGCGATGACGCTCAACGCGATGCGCGCGGACGTGATCGTGATCCGCCACATGAGCTCGGGCGCGGTGCAGCTGATCGCCGACAAGGTCGATTGCCCCGTGCTCAACGCCGGCGACGGCAGCCATGAGCACCCCACGCAGGCGCTGCTCGACGCCCTCACCATCCGCCGCCGCCGGGGCAGCATCGCGCATCAGCGCGTGGTGATCTGTGGCGACATCCTCCACAGCCGTGTCGCGCGCTCGAACATCCTCGCCCTCACCGCGCTGGCGGCCGAGGTGCGCGTCGTCGCCCCCTCGACGCTGATGCCCGCCGCGATCGAGAAGATGCATGTCACCCCCTTCACCGATTTCGATGCGGCGCTGGAGGGGGCGGACGTGGTGATGATGTTGCGGCTTCAGAACGAACGCATGTCGGGGGCCTACATCCCCTCGACCCGCGAATATCACCTCAATTACGGCCTGACGCTGGAGCGGCTGAAGCGCGCCAAGCCCGATGCTTTGATCATGCACCCCGGCCCGATGAATCGCGGGGTCGAGATCGACTCGGTCGTCGCCGACCTGCCCGGTCGCTCGGCGATCACCGAGCAGGTCGAGATGGGAGTCGCGGTGCGCATGGCGTGCCTCGACGTGCTGACGCGTCGCGCGCGCGGCGTGGAGGGTTGGGCATGAACCGCATCTTCCGCAACGCCCGGCTGGTCTGCCCCGAAGGGGGTGAGCGCACGGGCGACCTGTTCGTCGCCGACGAGCGGATTGTCGACACGGCGCCCGAGGGGGCCGAGGTGATCGACTGCGGCGGCAAGCTGCTCGCCCCTGCCCTCACCGACCTCGGCGTGTTCGCGATGGACAAGGCGGCGTGCCGCGCGGGCGGGATCGCGCGCGTCGGCCTGATGCCCGACCAGTCGCCCGTGCTCGACGGCCCGGGCCTCGTCCAGCGTGCTGCCGACATGGGCAAGCCCGAACTCTGGGTCCACCCGATCGCCGCCGCCACGCGCGGGCTGGAGGGTGTGGACCTCGCCGAATATGCGACCAACGCCGATGCCGGTGCGCGCGCGGTCGGCACCGGACGCGGCTGGATCGCCGATAGTGGCGTGATGCGCCGCGTCCTCGCCTATGCGCGCGATTGTGGACTGGTCGTCATCGCACACGCGGAAGACAGCGGCCTGACGCGCAACGCGGTCGCAACCGAAGGGGAGACCGCGACCCGTCTCGGCCTACCCGCCGCCCCCGCCATGGCCGAGGCGCTGGCAGTCGCACGCGACCTGATGCTCGCCGAACAGACCGGCGCGGCAATCCACTTCCGCCAGCTGACCACCGCCGCCGCGTTCGCGCTTGTCCGCGCGGCCAAGGCGCGCGGCGTGCGCGTCACCTGCGGCGTCACTCCGGCGCATCTGCTGCTCTCGGACATCAACCTGTCCGACTTTCGCACCTTCGCGCGCCTCTCCCCGCCGCTGCGCGACGATAGCGACCGCTTGGCCGCACTCGCCGCGCTCGCTGACGGGACGATCGATGTGCTGTGCTCGGGCCACGACCCGCGCGGGCCGGAGGAAAAGCGCCTGCCCTTCGCCGATGCGACGCCGGGCATGGCGGGCGCGGCGACGCTGCTGACGCTCGGACTCGGACTGGTGCGCGAAGGGCATGTGACGCTCGACCGCCTGTTCGCGCTGGTTGCGCACAACCCGGCGCGGATCCTCGGCATCGACACCGGCACGCTCGCGCCCGGGATGCCCGCCGACCTGGTGCTGGTCGATCCCGACGCACCCTGGCAGATCGTCGCCGACCGCATGCCCGGCAAGGCCGGCAACACCCCGTTCGACGGTCTCCCGGTTCAGGGCAAGGTGCTACAGCTGTTTAAGGGCGGCAGCGAAGTCCGCTGAAACGAAAAGGGCCAGGAGTGACCCCGGCCCTTTGCTATTCCTGATTGGCGGCGTCAGCGCAGCCAGCTGGCCTTCCTGTCACCCGCAGCGGTGCGCACGAAGCACGTGCCGCCATCGCCACGCACTTCGCGGCACAGCGCATCGGCATCGGCACGCGCGAGCCCGCCGACCGACAGCCGCTGGAACGCGCCCGCCTTGGTCGACACGCTGGCGCTTGCCGGGGTCAGGCTCTTGAGCTGCGGCGTGCGGCGGACCAGGCGGCCCCATGCGTCGCGCGCGACGCCGACGCTGTCAAAGGCGCCGAGCTGGACATACCAGCTGCCCTTGGCGAAACGCTGAGTCGAGGGCACATCGACGCGAACCGGCTTGATCGCACCAGCGCGCATTACCGCCGCTTCGGTCCGAACGGCACGCGCGGGGATCGCCTGAACGATCTCCTGTCGCGGGCCAAAGACGATCTGCTGTCCGCTGGGCGCAGTGATCGACGGGCCCTGCGCGACATCGGTCGCAGCCACGTCCACCGCCGTCGCGGCGACCGCAGCCACCGCCTCGACCGGCGCGGGGCCGGGCATATAGGTCTCGACCGGATCGGCGACCCGCGTCGCCGCAACCGCACTCGTCATCGAATGGGCAAGCGCCAGCCGCTCGGGCTGGCCATTATCGGCGATCGGCGTGACGCCGAGCAGCGACGCAACCTGATCATAAGCATTCTGCGGACGCGCAAAGCTCGCCCACTGCATGATGCGGCCATCGACCTGATCGGGCGACAGGTCGAGCGCGGCAATCGCCCGCGCCTGCTGCCACTGCCCCGCCAGCGCAAGGCTGAGCGCGAGGTTCTGGCGCGTCTTGGCATCGGCACCCGGCTGGCGCGCAATTTCCATCAGCAGCCCGACCGCGCCGGCAGGATCACCCGCCAGCGCCATCGCCAGGCCACGATCGCTCGCCGGGATCGTCGCGCTATGCGTCGCCAGCGTCTGGCGCGCGACATCCCACTCGCCGGTCGCGATCTGCGCCAGCGCGAGGTTCAGCGCGGTGCGGCCATTGGCCGGATCCAGCGACAACGCCTCGTTCAGAGCCTGCGCCGCCGACACGAAGCGGCCCGCGAACAGATAGGTTTCACCCAGCAGCTTGCGATACTCGCCATTGCGCGGGTCGAGCGTCACCGCCGCCTCTGCATGCGTCACCGCCTTCTGCCCCTCACCCTTTTTCAGGGCCTTGGTGGCGGCGGCAGCTTCCTTGGCTGCGCGGCGGAGATCGGCGGTTTCGACACCGCCGCTGGCTACGGCAAGGCCGCCGATCAGCGTCGGGCCACCGACGATCGGTGCGCCCAGCACCAGTGCAGAGACCGATACGGTCAGGATACGGCGAAGGTTCATGGCTGCATTTCCCCCTAGATCAGCGAGCCTTGCCCGCGGGGAGCCGGTCAACCAGCGCCCCCAATTCGGGCAGCGTTTCAAGAAAAACGTCCAGCGCCTCGGTCACGAGCAGCTGGGCCGAACGGCCCGTGACTGCCGAGGCAAGGCGCAACTTCAAATGGCGTTCATGGTCGAGCCGCAGCGTGAAGGCGGCCTTGCCCTTGCGCGACGCGACCTCGCGCCCGATCCGGGCAGCGGTAGCGGTCGACACCGGGCGTACCGGCGCTTCTGCCTCGGGCTCGTGCGCAACGGGTGCGGCGACCGGCGCTGGAGCGGGCTGCGGCTCAGGCGCGAATTCTTCGACCAGTGTCTGGCGCTGCGCGAGCACCGGCGGCACCGGCTCGAACACCGGCGCGGGCGCAGGCATCTCGCTCCCCATGTCGTTCCAGCCGAGATCGTCGAGCGACGTGCCCGGATCGAGGCCGATAAACCCTTGCGGGCGCATCGCGGGGCGTGCCTGTCCCTTGCGGGCGAGCAGGCCCGAGGACAGCGACGCAGCGGGCTTGGCGGAACCGAACATCAGCTCACCACCCGGCGGCCAAAGCCACCCTGAGGGCGCCCGGCAAAGGCGGCATGCGGCGCCGCCGCAACGGCGGGCGCGCTGAATACGGTGCGGCGGAAGTTCTTCTCCAGCCGATCGTTGATATAGGCCCACAAAGCCGTCACCTCGGCAGCGGATTTGCCCTTGGGGTCCACCTCCATCACGGTGCGCCCGTCGATCATCGATGCGGCGAAATCGGTGCGGTGGTGCAGCGTCACTGGAGCGACCGTGCCATGCTGCGACAGCGCGACGGCGGCTTCACTGGTAATCTTGGCCTTGGGCGTCGCCGCGTTGACCACAAATATTAGCGGCTTGCCCGCGCGGTCGCACAGGTCGACCGTAGCACCGACGGCACGCAGATCGTGCGGCGACGGACGGGTCGGAATGACGATCAGTTCGGCGACCTGAATCACGCTCTGGATCGCCATGGTGATCGCGGGCGGGGTGTCGATCACCGCAAGGCGAAAGCCCTGCTGGCGCAATACCTCAAGGTCGGCGGCGAGCCGGGCGACGGTGGTCTGCGCGAAGGCGGGAAAATCCGTCTCGCGCTCATTCCACCAATCGGACAGCGACCCTTGCGGATCAATGTCGATCAGGACGACGGGGCCATGACCGGCCCGCTGCGCCTGCACCGCCAGGTGCCCGCTCAGCGTGGTCTTTCCCGATCCACCCTTTTGTGATGCCATCGCAAGTACGCGCATCTGCCCCTCGAAAATAACCCGGTTACCCAGCATTGGGGATGCCATCGGGAAGCTAAGAAGGTGTTAATACGGTAGTGGCCCCCGGGATTTGTCCCATGCCGGGCTTAACCAAAGCGCAAGCATTGCTTGGCCATCTTATGGTTAACTGGCATTATCCGTACGTGGGCGGGATCGGGAACTGACTGAATGAAGCAGGTGATCTGGACGGCGGCAATTGCCGGCGCACTTCTGGCCGCGCCGGCGGTTGCCGATGTGAAGGCGGGGGTCGAGGCGTGGCAGCGCGGTGACTATCGCGTCGCGGTTTCCGAATGGCGCGGCCCGGCGGTCGCGGGCGACGCCGACGCGCAATTTAACATGGGTCAGGCCTATAAATTCGGCCGTGGCGTTCCCGCCGATCTGGCGCAGGCCGAGGAATGGTATCGCAAGGCCGCGCTGCAAGGGCATCCCCAGGCCGAGGAAAATTACGGCCTTGCGCTGTTCGAAAACGGCAAACGGCTTCAGGCAATCGAGTGGCTGGAAAAAGCCGCGGGTCGCGGTGCGCCGCGCGCGCAATATGTGCTGGGCACGATGTTGTTCAACGGCGATGCGGTGACCAAGGACTGGGTCCGCGCCTACGCCCTGATCGTCCGCGCCGCAGCGCAGGGCCTGCCGCAGGCATCGGCGTCGCAGGCCCAGATGGACGGCTATATCTCGCTGCAGGACCGGCAAAAGGCGCTGGAACTCGCGCGCGTCTATGAACGCGATGCCGGTCGCCCAAGCGTCGCGGCGGTCCAGCCACCGCGCAGGACGCCGCAGCCCGGAGCAGTCGGGCGCACCGACCTGCCGCCATCGACGGCGTATCAGCCGCGCGACCCGATTCCAGCCCCCGCGCCGACGCAGAGCGCACAGACGCGCCCCGCCCCACCGATCGTGCGCCCCGCGCCCAAACCGACGTCCGCCCCGACCGCAACAGCGGCCATCCGCGACGGCGGGTGGAAGCTCCAACTCGGCGCGTTCGGCGAGGCCGGCAATGCGCAAAAGCTGTGGTCGCAGGTCGGCGGCCGCTTCCCGGGCCGCAAGGTCAGCTATGTGAAGGCCGGCCGCCTGACCAAAGTGCTGGTCGGCCCCTTCGCCTCCAGCGCCGAAGCGAGCGCCGCGTGCCGCGGGCTCAGCCCGTGCGTGCCGGTGCGGGAGTAGCAAATCTCAATTCCTCCCCTGAGACAAGCTCAGGGGAGGAATAATCACTCCACCCAATCCGCCCGCGCAATCCCTTGCGCGTAGAGCAACGCCGTCAAATCCCCATGGTCAATCCGCGCGCCCGCCGCAGCCGCAACGATCGGCTTGGCGTGATAGGCCATGCCCAGCCCCGCCTTGCGGATCATCGCGAGGTCATTAGCCCCATCACCGACCGCCATCGTCGCGCGCGCGTCCAGCCCCAGCTCCGCCATCGCGCCGAGCAGTGTCGTTTCCTTGGTCGTTGAATCCACGATCGGCTTGGTCACCGCGCCGGTCAGCGCATCGCCCTCGATCAGCAATTCATTGGCGATCACCCGGTCGAACCCGATCTGCGCGCCCACCGGCTCGGCGAACCGGGTAAAGCCACCCGACACCAGAATCGCGGTCGCGCCGCGCGCCTTCATCGTCTGCACCAGCGTCCGCGCGCCGGGCATCAGCCGCACCCGCTCGGCCAGACAGCGGTCGATCGCGTCCGCGCCCAGTCCCTTGAGCAACGCCACCCGTGCGTCCAGCGCCTCGGCAAAATCCAGTTCGCCGCGCATCGCCGCTTCGGTCACTTCGGCGATCTGCGCCTTGATCCCGGCATAATCGGCCAGCTCGTCGATGCATTCGACGGTGATCATCGTGGAGTCCATATCGGCGACGATCAGCGCCTTTTCGCGACCCTCGGCGGGCTGCACGACCACATCGACCCGATCGAACGCCCCCTCCAGCGCTGCACGCGCCGCATCGGGGTTCGCGTCGAAGAACAGGTCGCTCGCCTTGTCCTCCTCCAGCGTGTCCACGCCGCGCGGCCCGCACCCGGCATCACTCAGCTTGTCCAGCGCGGAGGAAATATCCCCCGCGTCGAGCCGATCCGCTGCTATCAGCGTCGCGATGAACATGCCGCACTCCTCCAGGCCAAGGGTCGCGCTCATTGCAGGACCGACCGCCAGCGGCAAGTCCGCTTTGGCGATCGCGCTCGCGCAGGCGACCGGCGGGACGGTGATCAACGCTGATTCGGCGCAGGTCTATGCCGAGCTGCGGGTGCTCAGCGCGCGTCCTTCGGCGGAGGAAGAGGCACAGGCCCCCCACCGCCTGTTCGGCCATGTCACCGGCACCGACGATTATTCCGCCGCGCGCTGGGCAGCCGAGGCCAAGGCGGAGATCGCAGCGGCGCAGGGGCGCGGCAGTCTCCCCATCCTCGTCGGCGGGACCGGCATGTATATTCGCACGTTGCTCGACGGCATCGCCCCGGTCCCCGGTATCGACCCCGCAATCCGTGCCGAGGTGCGCGCGCTACCGGTAGCCGAAGCCCACGCCCTGCTGAGCGAGCGCGATCCCGAAGCCGCCACCCGCCTCGCCCCTGCCGACACCACCCGCGTCGCCCGCGCGCTGGAGGTGGTCACCGTCACCGGCCGCACGCTTGCCGAGTGGCAACGCGTAAAGGTCGGCGGCATTGGGGACCAGATCGACCTCACGCCGCTGATCCTCCTGCCCGACCGCATTTGGCTCACCGAGCGTTGCGACCGCCGCCTTGCTGCGATGTTCGACGAAGGCGCGATCGATGAGGTCGCCGCCCTGCTCGCCCGCGATGACATTCCGCCCGAGGCCCCGGTACGCAAGGCGATCGGCGTGCCCGAGATCGCCGCGCTGCTCGCCGGCGAACTCGGGCGTGCCGAGGCACTTGAGCGCGCTCAGGCAGCAACCCGGCAATATGCCAAGCGGCAATATACCTGGCTGCGCCACCAGCCGCCACCTGACTGGCCACGCGCTGATGCGACAGATATTTCCAATCGAATGGCCAATTTCGCACGAATCGTATAAAGACAATGCTTGACACGCATCATTCATACGCATAGCAGCGCGCTTCCCCCATCGCATTGCACTGCGGCAAACAAGGAGACCTGACGTGGCCGAGAAAAGCGGAGCCGATATCCTGATCGAGGCGCTGGTCGACCTCGGTGTGGAGGTCGTGTTCGGCTATCCGGGCGGCGCGGTGCTCCCGATCTACGACGCGATCTTCAAGCAGAAGAAGATCCGCCACATTCTCGTCCGCCACGAACAGGCAGCGACGCACGCGGCAGAGGGCTATGCGCGCTCGACCGGCAAGCCCGGCGTCGTGCTCGTCACCTCGGGCCCCGGCGCGACCAATGCGGTCACCGGCATCACCGATGCGCTGATGGATTCGATCCCGATGGTCGTCATCACCGGCCAGGTGCCGACGCATCTGATCGGCAGCGACGCGTTTCAGGAGGCGGACACGGTCGGCATCACCCGCCACTGCACCAAGCACAACTATCTGGTGAAGGACCCCGCCCAGCTCGGCGCGGTGGTGCATGAGGCGTTCCATATCGCGACCTCGGGCCGCCCCGGTCCGGTCGTCATCGACATCCCCAAGGACGTTCAGATCGCCACCGCGCGCTACACCAAGCCCGGCCCGATCCAGCACAAGACCTATCGCCCGCAGGTCAAGGCCGACAAGGCGCTGATCGAGGCGGCGGTCGAGATGCTGGCGGCGGCGGAGCGACCGATCTTCTACACCGGCGGCGGCGTGATCAACTCCGGCCCCGGCGCGTCACAGCTGCTGCGCGAGCTGGCCAGGATCACCGGCGCGCCGGTCACCTCGACCCTGATGGGTCTGGGTGCCCTGCCCGCTTCGTCCGACCAGTGGCTCGGCATGCTCGGCATGCACGGCACCTATGAAGCCAATTATGCGATGAACCAGGCCGACCTGATCATCGCGGTCGGCGCGCGCTTCGACGATCGCGTGACGGGACGGCTCGACGCCTTCGCGCCGCACTCGAAGAAGATCCATATCGACATCGACCGATCGTCGATGAACAAGACCGTCCGCGTGGACCTGCCGATCGTCGCGGATGTCGGCCACGCGCTCGAAGACATGCTGCGCATCTGGAAGGCGCGCCAGCATCCCAAGCCTGATTTGTCCGAATGGTGGCGTCGGATCGAGGGATGGCGCGCGGTCAAGTGCCTCGACTTCCCCGAGGAAGGCCCCGGTATCGACGCCAACACGATCATGCCGCAACGCGCCGTCCGCGCTTTGTGGGAGGCGACGCGCGACCAGGCCCCGATCATCACGACCGAGGTCGGCCAGCACCAGATGTGGGCGGCGCAGCACTTCCACTTCGAAAGCCCGAACAAGTGGCTGACGAGCGGCGGTCTCGGCACGATGGGCTATGGCCTGCCCGCCGCGATCGGCGCGCAGCTGGGCAACCCCAATGCGCTGGTGATCGATATCGCAGGCGAAGCGTCGATCCAGATGAACATTCAGGAACTGGCGACCGCGACCCAGTATCGCCTGCCGGTCAAGATCTTCATTCTCAACAACGAGTATATGGGGATGGTCCGTCAGTGGCAGGAACTGACCTATTCGAGCCGTTATTCAGAGAGCTACAGCGACTCCCTGCCCGATTTCGTGAAGCTGGGCGAAGCCTATGGCTGGAAGGGCATCCTGATCGAACACCGCGACCAGCTCGACGCGGGAATCGCCGAAATGCTGGCCTATGACGGCCCGGTGATCGTCGATTGCCGCGTGGCCAAGCTCGCCAACTGCTTCCCGATGATCCCGTCGGGCGCCGCCCATACCGACATGCTCCTCCAGGCCGCCGAAGTCTCCGGCGAAATGGACGACGAAGCCAAGGCGCTGGTCTAAGCTCATGCACATCAAGGAAGAAAAGGCCGAGCGGCACACGCTCGCCATCATCGTCGACAACGAGCCGGGCATCCTCGCCCGGATCGCCGGCCTGTTCACCGCGCGCGGCTATAATATCGAGAGCCTGACGGTGAGCGAGATTACCGATGACAAGTCGGTGAGCCGCATCACGATCGTCACCAGCGCCAGCCCGCATGTGCTCGAGCAGATCGTGGCGCAACTCGACCGCCTCGTGCCGGTCCACAAGGTCCACGACCTCACCGCCGAGGGCGACCATGTCGAGCGCGAGCTGGCGCTGGTCAAGGTCGCGGGCACCGGCGACCATCGGATCGAAGCGCTGCGCCTGTCCGAAGTCTATCGCGCCCGCGTGGTCGATGCGACCATCTCCAGCTTCGTGTTCGAAGTGACCGGGACCACCGAGAAGATCGACAAGTTCATCGAACTGATGAGCGAAGTGGGGCTGATCGAGGTCGCCCGCACCGGCATCGTCGCCATTGCGCGAGGGCGCGAGGCGGCCTGAAGCAAATCCGTCGCCCCGGCGCAGGCCGGGGCCGGCCCGAGAGGGTGCATAACATAGCGGCCCCGGCCTCCGCCGGGGCGACGAAATTTCAAAAGGGAACCGAGAAATGCGTGTCTATTACGATCGTGACGCCGACCTGAACCTGATCACCGGCAAAAAGATCGCCATTGTCGGCTATGGTTCGCAGGGCCACGCCCATGCGCAGAACCTGCGCGACAGCGGCGTGACCGAAGTCGCCGTTGCGCTGCGCGCCGGTTCGGCGACCGCGAAGAAGGCCGAAGGCGCAGGCTTCAAGGTCATGTCGACCAAAGAAGCAGCCGCATGGGCCGACATCCTGATGATCCTTGCCCCCGATGAGCATCAAGCCGCGATCTGGGCCGACGACATTGCCGGCAACATGAAGCCGGGCGCCGCGCTCGCCTTCGCGCACGGTCTTAACGTCCATTTCGGCCTGATCGAGCCGCCGGCGGACATTGACGTCATTATGATCGCGCCCAAGGGCCCCGGCCACACCGTGCGCAGCGAATATGTCCGCGGCGGCGGCGTTCCCTGCCTGATCGCGATCCATCAGGACGCGACCGGCAATGCGCATGACGTCGCGCTCGCTTATGCCAGCGGCGTCGGCGGTGGGCGTTCGGGCATCATCGAAACCAACTTCAAGGAAGAGTGCGAAACCGACCTGTTCGGCGAGCAGGCCGTGCTGTGCGGCGGCATCACCCACCTGATCCAGGCCGGGTTCGAAACGCTGGTCGAGGCGGGCTACGCCCCCGAAATGGCCTATTTCGAGTGCCTGCACGAGACCAAGCTGATCGTCGACCTGCTCTATGAAGGCGGCATCGCCAACATGCGCTATTCGATCTCGAACACCGCCGAATATGGTGACATCAAGACCGGCCCGCGCATCATCACCGACGAGACCAAGGCCGAGATGAAGCGCGTCCTCGCCGACATCCAGTCGGGCCGCTTCGTCAAGGACTTCGTGCTCGACAACCGCGCCGGCCAGCCCGAGCTTAAGGCCAGCCGCAAGGCAGCGGCAGCGCATCCGATCGAACAGGTCGGCAGCGAGCTGCGCGCGATGATGCCGTGGATCGGCGCAAACAAGCTGGTGGACAAGGAAAAGAACTAAGTCCGGTACGGGGCGGGGTTGGCTTCCCCGCCCCGCCTCCATAAAGCTGGGGCATGCGCTTCCCCGCCCTGCCCCTCGCCGTCGCGCTCGCGCTGATCGCGGGCGGCTGTGAACGGCGCCCCGACGACGTCGCGGTCGTGGTCAGCGCGATCGGCGGCCCGCCAGAGCTCCGCGATCCGACAAAGGTCGAACTCGGCTTTACCCAGAGTGTCCTACTCGGCGCGACGGCGCAGGGTTTGGTCCGCTTCGACGCCGCCGGCGGGGTCGAGCCGGGCATCGCCGAGCGCTGGATCGTCACCGATGGCGGGCGCAGCTACATCTTCCGCCTGCGCGAAGCCGAATGGGCCGATGGGACGCGGATCACCGCGGCCGATGTCGTCGCCAGCATGCGCGCGGCAATTGCACCGCGCGGGCGGTCCGCGCTCACTCCGTTCGTCGCGGTGATCGACGAAGTGGTCGAGATGACGCCTCAGGTGGTTGAGGTGCGGCTGAAACACCCCCGCCCCGACCTGCTCAAGCTGTTCGCCCAGCCCGAATTTGCGATCCTGCGCCGTGCGAAGCTGGCCGGAACCGGGCCGTTTCGCATTGTCGCCCCCGCCCGCGCTGCGCCATTGCTGCGCCCGGCAATCGACCCCACCCAAATGCCCGACGAGCCGATCGAGCCGGATCCGGCGGACGATGTCCGCCTGTATGGCGAGCGCGCTGCAGTGGCGCTGGCGCGGTTCGCGGCGCGTGAGTCCGACCTGATCCTCGGCGGCACGTTTCGCGACTGGCCCTTGCTCGACCATGCCGGGATTGCGCCCGCGAACCTGCGCATCGACCCCGCCGCCGGCCTGTTCGGCCTCGCCATCGTATCGGAGGAAGGGTTCACCGCAGACCCAGCCAATCGCGAGGCGCTGGCGATGGCGATCGATCGCGATGCGCTCACCGCGCGCTTCCGTCCGGAGTGGAGCCCGGTCGAAACCGTCCTCCCCGCTCAGCTCGATTCCGCGTCGCCGCCCAAGGCACCCGACTGGTTCGCCGATCCGCTCGACAATCGCCGCCAGATCGCGCGCAACCGGGTGGCTGCCTGGCGCGCCGGTAATCCCGACGCGCCCCCGACCATCCGCCTCGCGATGCCGCGCAGCCTCGGCTCGAAACTGCTGTGGTACCAGGTCGCCGCCGATCTTCGGGCAATCGGTCTCCAGCCCGCCTGGGTTGACGAACGCGAAGATGCCGACCTGCGCCTGATCGACGCAGTCGCGCCCTATGACAGCGCGCGCTGGTATCTGGTCACCGCCTGCCGCACCTGCCCCGAAGACCTCGCCGCCGTCATCGACGCCGCACGCGATGCCCCCACGCTGGGCGAGCGCGCACGGCGCATCGCGGAGGCGGACCTCGCACTCAGCGCTGCGCATCGCTATATCCCGATCGCACAACCGCTGCGCTGGTCGGTCGCGGCACTCAGGCTCAGGGCGTTCCAGACGAACCCTCGCGCTTGGCACCCGCTGACCCATCTGCGCGAGCCTTAGGAGAAGCACGAACGTGGCCAAGGCGACCCGCATGCAGCGCACCCCCGGTTTCCCGATCGGCCGCGATCCCCATTCGGTGCGTCAGCGCGTCGTCGCGCTGGAGAAACTGCTCGAACGCAGCTTCACCATCCCCGGCACCCGCCAGACGGTTGGGCTCGACGCGCTCATCGGTCTGGTACCGGTCGGCGGGGACGTCATTGCTGCGGCGATGGGCCTCTACATGGTCTGGGAAGCGCGCAATATCGGCATGTCGCGCGGCGCGATGGTGCGGATGGTCGGCAATGTCGGCTTTGACTGGCTGATCGGACTGATCCCCGGCGTCGGCGATGTCGCCGACTTCTTCTACCGCTCCAACTCACGCAACCTGAAGATCATCAAGCGGCACCTCGACAAGCACCACCCGGCGACCGCAACCATCGATAGCTGACCCGATCAGGCGATCGGGGGCGGAGGAACGCTCCCGTCGCTCGCACGGAACCATGCCGAAGCGTCCGGCCGAAACAGCATCCACACCGCGACCGCCGTCAGCGCGAAGGTCACAATATTGAGAACAATCGGCAAAACGCCGGTCGTTTCGAATCCCGCCAGCGTGAACGGCAGACCCACCGCCGAAAGCCCGAAGAACGCGACGATGATCCACTTGGTCACCTCGCTCGCCTTGCGTGCGGTGAAGTACCAAAGCAGCAGCGAGACGAAGAGCGCGAACAGGGTGAAGCCGATCAGCATCGCGCGACCCAGCGGGACCATCTCCGGCATCGGCGCGAAGGAGGCTTCGACGGTCGCCATCTGCGTGCCCCAGCCAAGCGCCGTGTTGATCCCCCACACGACGATCGACGCGAGATAGGCCTGTTCGAAACGGATAATCGACTGGGGTCGCATGGATTTCCCTCTCCTGTGTTGCCGAAATGCTAGGCGTCAGGCGGGGGCGAAGTCCAGCCCGATATCGGCGGCCGGCGCCGATTGGGTCAGTCGTCCGACGCTGACATACGTCACCCCGCTCGCCGCGATCGCGCCGATCGTGTCGAGCCGCACCCCGCCCGACGCCTCGGTCGGCACGCGCCCGGCGACCAGCGCCACCGCCTCGCGCAACAGCTCCGGCCCCATATTGTCGAGCAACAAGTGGGTCGCTCCCGCCCCCAGCGCCGGTGCGATCTGGTCGATCCGGTCGACCTCGACGATGATCTCGCCGATCCCGGCGCGCACCGCCCGCGCCACCGCTTCCTCCACCGATCCGGCGACGGCGACATGGTTGTCCTTGATCATCGCCGCGTCCCACAGACCCATGCGATGGTTCTTCGCTCCGCCCATCCGCGTCGCATATTTCTCCAGCCGTCGCAGGCCCGGGATCGTCTTGCGCGTGTCGAGCAATGTCGCGCCGCTCCCCGCCATCGCATCGACATAGGCACGCGTCATCGTCGCGACCCCGGACAGATGCTGGACGGTGTTGAGCGCCGAGCGTTCGGCCGTCAACAGCGCACGTGCGTTGCCGCGCAACCGCATCAGGTCGCTCCCCGCCGGGACCGCCTCGCCCTCTGTGGCGAGCAATTCAATCTCGACGGCGGGATCGAGCGCCCGGAAAAAGGCGGCGGCAATCGGAAGTCCCGCAACGATGACCGCATCGCGGCTGTCCATGACCCCGTCGAACACCGCGTCCGCCGGGATCACCGCCGTCGCGGTGACGTCGCCCGACCCGACATCCTCGGCCAGCGTGGCGGCCACGAATGCGTCGAGGTCGAACCCTTCGAGCTGAAAGACGGACATGGCAACTCCTGAACCCTGATGTCCCGCCGCCTACCGCCCCGCCCGATCCGGGGCAATGTCGGTCGCGCTGCGGCGGACCCGTTGCCATGCACGCGGGCCGCGCCTATCTCCCCAACGAGACAATTTTAAGGGTGACGCAGATGACAACCTTTGATGATCGCGAACGCGCGTTCGAGGCCAAATATGCCCGGGACGAGGAAATGGCGTTTCGCGTGACCGCGCGCCGCAACCGCCTGCTTGGCCAGTGGGCAGCAGAAAAGATGGCGCTGACGCCCGAAGAGACCGATGCCTATGCCAAGGCCGTGGTCCAGGCCGATTTCGAGGAATCGGGCGATGACGACGTGATCCGCAAGCTGCTCGGCGACCTCACTGCCGCCGGCATCGAGATCGACGGCACCGCGGTACGTGCAGCGGTCGAAGAGAAGACCATCGAAGCGCGCCGCCAGTTGATGGAAGCGCAGTAAGCATGCCGATGGCGGCAAGCGAGATCGAGGCGCTGATCCGCGCCGGCATCCCCGATGCCGCGATCGAGATCACCGACCTCGCCGGGGATGGCGATCATTATGCCGCCCGCGTGACCAGCGAGAGTTTCCGGGGGCTGCCCCGTATCCGGCAGCACCAGGCAGTTTACGCCGCCCTTGGCGGTCGGATGGGGGGCGTGCTCCACGCCCTCCAGTTGACCACTGCGGTTCCGGCAGGGAGCGAATGACCATGACCGACGACACCAACGCCCGCCTCCAGTCCCTCGTCGATTCGAACGCGGTGCTGCTGTTCATGAAGGGTACGCCGCTGTTCCCGCAGTGCGGCTTTTCCAACCGCGCGGTTTCGATCCTCAGCCATCTCGGGGTCGAATTCGAAAGCGTCGACGTGTTGCAGGATCAGGAAGTACGCCAGGGTATCAAGGCGTTTTCCGACTGGCCGACCATCCCCCAGCTCTATGTGAAGGGGGAGTTCATCGGCGGCTCGGATATCATGATGGAAATGTACGAGAGCGGTGAGCTCGCGCAGCTACTCGAAGACAAGGGCGTCAGCGCAGCATAGGCCGCGTCACGGCGCGAACGCGCGCCGCCGTGGCCGCGCGGGAGATGGCGGCGACAAGTGTCCGTTTTTCCTGCCAGCGTTCCTGAACGGGAAAGGGCGGGTGGCCCGAAAGCCACCCGCCCCTGAAGCGTCACACACGAGGGTGAACACATATGCCGATAGTGTTGCACCGCCCGTGCCAGTTCCCACAATCCACGCAAAACCGCCGATAACCGTGGTTAACCCGATTTAGCCTTTCGCAAAGCTGTCAGAATTTCCGACAGGCGCGCCACCCGATCGCCGCCTGAACATCATTCATCGAGCGTTCAGCCCCTTGACTACAGATGTGATCGTAACGATTACACCCGTAGTCAAAGAGGGACGCGATGACCGAGCGAATCAGCGATGCCGAGCACGCCGTGATGGAAGTGCTATGGGAGGAATCGCCCCTGACGGCGCAGGACGTGGTCGAGCGGGTGACACCCGCCCGCGCATGGAGCGCCAACACCGTCAAGACGTTGCTTGGCCGCCTGCTCGCCAAGAACGTGATCGCCGCCGAAGAGGATGGCCGCCGCTACCAGTACCGCCCGCTCGTCGCGCGTGGCGACTATGTCGAGGGTGAATCGCGCCGCCTTATCGACCGCCTGTTCGGGGGCAAGCTGACCCCGCTGGTCGCGCATCTCGCCGAACGCGATGCGCTGACCGATCAGGACATCGCCGAGATCGAAGCCCTGCTGAAGGAGATCAAGCAATGATCGCCTGGATGGTCGAAACCTGCATCGCCACAACGCTGCTGATGCTGGTGGTCCTCGCGCTGCGCAAGCCGGTGCGCGAGCAATTCGGGCCTAACATCGCCTATGCGCTATGGCTGTTGCCGGTGCTGCGTCTGCTGATGCCGCCGCTGCCCGGCGCGTGGAGCTTCACCGAGTTTCTGGGCGGCCTGAACTACGCTGCCGAGGCACCCGCAGCCGCCCCCAGCACTCAGGCGATCATCGATCAGGCGCTGATCCAGGCACATGCAGATCTCGCGGCCAGCACGAGCGCTACGGTCACCGAGGCAAGCGTCGTGACGGTGAGCGGGCCGAGCCTGTTGCTGGTGATCGGCACCATCTGGGCCGTGGGCGCGCTCGCCTTCCTGCTCTGGCACGTCGTCTCGCATTCCCGCTTCTGCGCCAATCTGATGCGCAAGGCCGAGGTGCGCCGCACCGTCGCGGATGGGCGCGTCCATGTCATCGAGACCGATGCCGCCACCGGGCCGCTCGCCTTTGGCATCTGGCGCAAATATGTCGCGTTCCCGCGGGACTTTGCGGAACGCTACGACCCGGTCGAGCGCAACCTCGCGCTCGCCCATGAACTCGGGCACCATATGCGTGGTGACCTGATTGCCAACTGGATCGCGCTGGTCGTGCTCGCGCTCCATTGGTTCAACCCGGTCGCATGGCGGGCGTTCCGCGCCTTCCGCGCCGACCAGGAACTGGCCTGCGACGCCCTTGTGCTCTCAGGCCGCGCACCGGCGCTGCGCCATGCCTATGGCCGCGCCATCGTCAAGTCCGCGCATGGGGGTGCGGTCTCGGCGGCATGCCACCTACACACCGTCAACGAACTCAAGGGGAGGCTCAAAATGCTCTCGAAACACAATCCCAAGTCGCGTGCCCGTGTCACCACCGGAATCGCCGGCGCCGCGGCGCTGACCCTCGCCGGACTTGCGCTCACAGCCTCTGGCGCGGGTGCTGCCATCAGCCAGCCCGACGCCCCGACCCCGCCTGCTATCCCCGCCGCGCCGCCAGTGCCGGCAGCGGCCTGGATGCCCGATCTGCCGCAGGTGCCGGAAGCGCCGGCCGCACCGGAAGCACCCGAAGACGCCCAGGAAAAGCGCGTCCATCGCATCGTCATGGTCGAGCGCACCGGCAGCAAGGACAAAGACGCCAAGGGCAAGGTCGAAGCCCGCGTCATCCGCCTGAAGGGCGAAGGCAAGGACATAGTGTTTACCGGCGACATGGACGTCGATGTGAAGTCGATGAAGTGCGGCGGATCGAAGGATGATTCGGTCAAGATCGAGAAGCGCGATGGCGACAAGCGGATTGTCGTGCTCTGCACCGACCGCATCGAAATGCGCGCCAAAGCTGCCGACGCGCACGCAAAGGGTGCCGAAGCGCTCGCGCGCCGCGCCGAGGTCTTCGCCATTGCCAGCGCCGACATGGGCAAGCGTCACGCCGTGATGGGCCTCAGAATGGCCCGGCGCTCGATCGAGGAACAGACCGACCTCGGCGCCGAGCAGAAGGCCGCCGCGCTCAAGGGCATCGACGATGCGATGCGCGAGCTGGAAACCGCCGACAAGGACTGATCGCGACGCGGACCATCGCGCGGCTAGTCCATCGCCGCGCGATGTCTCCTCCAGGGCCGGCCGCGACCCCTTCACGCGGCCGGCCCGTTCGCGTGCGCGTCGTTGGCCCGTCTCGCGCAGCGTTCGGGGTTGTGCCCGCGCCGATGAATCGCCATTTCAACACGATGGATGAGGCGACAACCGGCGTGGCGATGCAACTCGAACCGCTGGTGGCGCGGGTTCTCGCCGCCAACCCCTCCCCTTTCACCTATACCGGCACGCAGACCTATCTGGTCGGAACCAGCGATGTCGCGGTAATCGACCCCGGCCCCGACCTGCCCGAGCATCTCGATGCGCTGGTTGCCGCGATCGCCGGTCGGCCAGTGCGCGCAATCCTGTGCACCCACACCCATCGCGACCATAGCCCGGCCAGCCGCCCGCTCGCCGCAGCGACCGGCGCGCCGATCATCGGCTGCGCCGCGCTCACGATCGACGATGATGGCCCGCGTTCCGACGCCGCATTCGACCGCGATTACGCCCCCGACCGCGTGCTGGCCGATGGCGAGCGCGTGTCCGGGGATGGCTGGACCCTCGAAGCCGTCGCGACCCCCGGCCACACCTCGAACCATCTCTGCTTCGCCCTGCTCGAGAGCGGCGCGCTGTTCACCGGCGACCACATCATGGGCTGGTCGACCAGCGTCGTCGCGCCGCCAGACGGCGACATGGGCGCGTACATGGCCAGCCTCGACAAGCTGCTCGCGCGCGATGACCGGGTCTATTACCCCGCCCATGGCCCGGAAGTGACCATGCCCCAGCGGCTGGCACGCGGGATGATGGGCCATCGCAAGCAGCGCGAGGGTCAGATATTGCGCCTGCTCGGCCAGCAGATTGGCGCGATTCCCGACATGGTGACACGCATGTATGTCGGCCTTGACCCGCGCCTGACCGGCGCAGCCGGGCGGTCGGTGCTGGCGCATCTGATCGACCTGCAGAACCGGGGTCTGGTGAGCGAGGAGGCAGGAACATGGCACAGCGCAGCATGACCGACCGCCCCCTGCGCATTCTGCTGGCGACCGCAGCGCTGGCGGTGATCGCGGCGGCCGCCTGGATCTCTTGGGATCGCTTTGCGGAGACCCGCCTCGAAACCCTGCCTGCCGAGGGCGGCGATCCGATCACGCAGATCGTCACCGCGCGCCTCGATGGCGCCGGCACGCTCAAGGTCGCCGAACTCACCGGCACCGTTCAGGCGACCGCCTCGGACACCCGCGGCCTCGGCCTGTTGCGCAGCGATCAGGTCGTGAAGATGCCTTATTCGGTCAGCTATTTCGTTGACCTGTCGCGGCTTGGCTCGGGCGATCTGCAATGGAACGCTCAGACCCGGACGCTGATCGTCGATGCCCCGGATGTGACCGCCGCTCCTGCCAATACCGATGAAGGCCGTCGCACGCTGATCGAGACCAAGGGGCTGTTCGTCACTCGCGACGCCGCCGAGGCGCTGAGCAAGAGCACCTCCGCCCGTGCCACCACCGTCGCAGAGCGCGAGGCGAAGAGCCCTGAGCGTATGGCGCAGGCGCGCGAACTCGGCCGCGCCGCCATTGCCCGCTTGCTTGCCCAGCCGCTGACGGCCGCCGGCATGGGCGAAGTGCGCGTCGTCGTCACCTTCCCGCCCGAACGGACGCTGCGCGACGGCGAACGCTGGGACATGTCCAAGCCGGTCGATCAGGTAATGCGCGAACGCGAACAGCGCGAAGCAGACGCAAACTAGGCGTTCACGCTACGACAGCAATATGGTATTGGCGCCCCACAGACTGGTTGCGGGGGCAGCTTATGGCGACTTTGGCTAACGACGCGGCGTTTGCGCGCACGCGCGATTCGCGTTTCTTTGAAATCAGCGCAATCCTCATGGCGCTTATCCTGGTTTCAGGGTTCAGCATCCATTTGGCGATGGGGCGATCCAACTTCGGCGCGCCGCTGTTCGTCCATGTTCATGGCGTCATCTTCTTTGGCTGGGTGGTACTCTATGTCGCCCAGACCTTTCTCGCGACGCGCGGGTCGCTGGCACTGCACCGCCGGCTCGGCTGGCTCGCGGCTGGCTGGGTCGCGGCGATGGTGGTGGCCGGCTTTGCCGTCATCATCTGGCGTATCCAGCTGGCGCAGGCGCCGTTCTTCTTCCGCCCACAGCACTTTTTGATCGCCAACCCGCTGGTCGTGCTGCTCTTCGCGGGTCTGACCAGCGCGGCCGTCGCGATGCGCAGGCGCACCGACTGGCACCGCCGCCTGCATCTGTGCGCGATGGCGGCGCTGCTTGGGCCGGGCTTCGGGCGACTGCTTCCCATGCCGCTGATGATCCCCTGGTCGTATCAGATCGCGATGGTCTGCGGCCTCGTGTTTCCCATCGCCGGGATGATCCGCGACCTGCGCCGGACCGGGCGCGTCCATCGCGCATGGTTGTGGGGGATCGGAACGATCCTGGCGGTAATGGCGGGGACCGAGGCGATCGTCTATTCGCCAATCGGCGACGCGATCTATGGCTGGGTCACCGCAGGCACGCCGGGCGCAGCGGTTGCACCGCTCGAGTTCGGGCCGATGCCGCCAATGGGTTGAACCTCAACCCCGACAAGGCCATGTGAGGCCCGAATCAGAGGGCATCACGATGAACGCACGCACCGACCTGTCCGGCCTCGACATTCGCGCCGAGATCGACCGCCTGCGCAAGGAGCGCAACGCGGTCATCCTCGCGCATTATTACCAGAAGCCGGAGATTCAGGATCTCGCCGATTTCGTCGGTGACAGCCTTGAGCTCAGCCGCAAGGCGGCGGAAACCGATGCCGAGGTGATCGCGTTCTGTGGCGTGCGCTTCATGGCGGAAACGGCCAAGATCCTCTCGCCCGACAAGACCGTGATCCTGCCCGACATGAACGCCGGGTGCAGCCTGGAGGACAGCTGCCCGCCCGACCAGTTCGCCGCCTTCCGCGCGCAGCATCCCGACCACATCGCGCTGACCTACATCAACTGCTCGGTCGAGGTGAAGGCGCTCAGCGACATCATCGTCACCAGCTCGTCGGCCGAAACGATCCTCAGCCAGATCCCGCAGGAGCAGAAGATCATCTTCGGCCCCGACAAGCATCTCGGCGGCTATATCAACCGCAAGATGGGCCGCGACATGCTGCTGTGGCCGGGCGTGTGCATCGTGCACGAAGCGTTCAGCGAAACCGAACTTCTCAAGCTCAAGGCACAGCACCCGAAGGCCCCCGTCGCCGCGCACCCCGAATGCCCGCCGCACGTGCTCGACCACGCCGATTATGTCGGATCGACCAGCGGCATCCTGCAATATGCCAAGGATTTCGACGGCGACACGCTGATCGTCGCGACCGAACCGCACATCATCCACCAGATGGAAAAGGCGGTCCCGGAGAAGACCTTCATCGGTGCGCCCGGTGCGGACGGCAACTGCAACTGCAACATCTGCCCGTATATGGCGCTCAACACGCTGGAAAAGCTCTACATCGCGCTGCGCGACCTCGAACCGCGGATCGAGATCGCCGAGGATATCCGGCTGAAGGCCAAGAAGAGCCTCGACCGGATGCTGGCGATGGCGAGCGGCACGGTGGGCCTGGGCGACCTGGGGCCGCTGCGCGTCACCGGCGACTGAGCCTCACCGCCAGTCGCGGTGGACCGTCAGCGCGGGCGAATAGAAGTTCACATATTGCGCCATCCGTGGCCGCGTCGCGCGGTTGGGGCTGGCGCCGTGGGGCAGGTCCTGTCGCCAGATCACCAGATCCCCCGCCCCCGCCGCGATCGGCATCGCTTGCGGGTCGAGATGGACCATGCGCGGATCGGTGTCGCCGATCTCCTGCAGCCACGCATCGAGCCGGTGGTGAAAACCGGGAAGCAGCGCGAACGCCCCCTGATCCGCCGCCGTGTCGGTCAGATAGAGGATGCCCTGCGTCGCAAACGGGATCGGCCGGGCGAGGCTGACGTCCCAGTGCATCTTCGGCCCCTGAAACGGTCGGCCGGGGATTTCGGGCGGGTTGAAGCTCATCCGGTCGACGATGCACCACAGGTCGCTGGTGCCCCATAGCTGCGCGAACGCCTTGTGCACGCGCGGCGAGCGGCGCGCGATCTCCAACGCCGGATCTTGAAAATGCTGGACCATGATACCGTTAAGGTCCTGGCCGTACCAGCTCTCGGGCTGCGCCGGATCGGCTTTCAGCAACCGCCACAGCAACGCCTCAACCTGCGCCGCATCGTCGCGCGAGATCGCGCCGCGCAGCGTCACCCAGCCCTCGCGCTCCCAATGCGCCAGATCCTCGGCATCCAGCACATCGGGCATCGCGTCGATCGCATCGAGCCGCGCCTGAACCTCCTCAGGCAGCGGCGCGCCGTCCAGTGCTGCATGGTAGCGCGCCACCGTCAGCGGATCGGGCCGCCCCGCCGTCGCGATCACCCAATCCTCGAACGCATCGAGCTCGGGCCGTTCCCATCCCAGATACTGGATCAGCTGCTCCAGCCCCAACCCGAGCGTGTCGATCAGCATCCGCTCGCTCTGGTCGCGCCGAACGACGCGCGGCGCACGGAACGTCAGCTCCGCCCACAGCGTCTCGAAACCACGGATATCGCGAAGGCTGGAATAGGTCTGCATCGCCGCCACCCTTTCCGGCGCGGCGATGCAGGTCAATGGTGCAATTACCGCGTCAGCTTCTTGTACGCCAAACGCGTAGGACGATCCGCAGCATCGCCCAGACGACGCCGCTTGTCTTCCTCATACGCTTCGAAGTTCCCCTCGAACCATTCGACGTGCGAATTGCCCTCGAACGCGAGGATGTGCGTCGCGAGACGATCCAGGAAGAAGCGGTCGTGGCTGATGACGACGGCGCAACCGGCGAAATTCTCGATCGCTTCTTCCAGCGCGCCCAGCGTTTCGACATCGAGGTCGTTAGTCGGTTCGTCGAGCAGCAGTACGTTGCCGCCCTTTTTCAGCATCTTGGCGATGTTGACGCGGTTGCGTTCACCACCCGACAGCTTGCCGACATTCTTCTGCTGGTCCTGGCCCTTGAAGTTGAACGCGCCGACATAGGCGCGGGTCGACTGGTCGTGGCCGTTGACCTTCATGTAATCGAGCCCGTCGGAGATTTCCTCCCAGACATTGTTGGCCGGATTGAGGTGGTCGCGGCTCTGATCGACATAGCCGAGGCGGACCGTGGTCCCCATCTCGATCGTGCCGCTATCCGGCGTTTCCTGCCCGGTGATCAGCTTGAACAGGGTCGACTTACCCGCGCCGTTCGGCCCGATCACCCCGACGATGCCACCTGCGGGCAGCGTGAAGGACAGGTTCTCGAACAGCAGCTTGTCGCCATAGGCCTTGGACACATTGTCGAGTTCGATCACCTTGCCGCCCAGCCGCTCGGGCACCTGGATGACGATCTGGGCCTTGCCCGGCGTGCGCTGCGATTGCGCTTCAACCAGCTGTTCGAACTTCGAGATACGTGCCTTGGACTTGGTCTGGCGGCCCTTCACGCCGGCGCGGATCCACTCCAGCTCGTCCTTGATCGCCTTCTGGCGACCGGTGGCCTCGCGGTCCTCCTGCTCCAGGCGCTTGGCCTTCTTCTCCAGATAGGTCGAGTAGTTGCCCTCGTACGGGAAGTACTTTCCGCGATCGAGCTCGAGGATCCAGTCCACCACATTGTCGAGAAAATAGCGGTCGTGGGTGATCATCAGCACCGCGCCGGCATATTCCTTCAGGTGGTTTTCGAGCCACTTGACGCTTTCGGCGTCGAGATGGTTGGTCGGTTCGTCGAGCAGCAGGATCGACGGCTTCTGGATCAGCAACCGCGTCAGCGCGACGCGGCGCTTCTCACCGCCCGACAGGCTGTCGACGGGCCAGTCGCCCGGCGGGCATCGCAGCGCTTCCATCGCGATCTCGAGCTGGTTGTCGAGGCTCCAGCCATCGACCGCGTCGATCTTGGTCTGAAGATCGCCCATCTCTTCCATCAGCGCGTCGAAATCGGTGTCGTCCTTGGGATCGCCCATTTCAGCGGAGATCGCGTTGAAGCGCTCGACGAGGTCGGCGGTTTCGCGCGCGCCGTCCTTGACGTTCTCCAGCACCGACTTGGTCGGGTCGAGCTGCGGCTCCTGCTCCAGATAGCCGACCGTGATGTTCTCACCCGGCCAGGCTTCACCGGTATAATCCTTGTCGATGCCCGCCATGATCTTGATCAGAGTCGACTTGCCCGCGCCGTTCGGGCCGACGATGCCGATCTTCGCGCCCTGATAAAATTGCAGGCTGATATTGCTCAGCACCGGCTTTTGCGCGCCGGGGAAGGACTTGGTCATGTCCTTCATGACATATGCGTATTGGGCGGCCACTTGTGGTCTCCGTTCGATCGAACTGGTGGGTCGGGATTTGACGCGCGATGTAGCGATGGCGCGCCCTCAAGGCAATCAGCGCAGCCAGCGTACCATTGCGGGATAGACTGGGTCACTTTCCGGCGCGGTCAGCGCGCTGTGCGCCATGCCCGCCGCAACCAGTTCCGGAAGGCCGATATACAAGCCCATTGCATAAGTCTGCGCGAGCCCCGGGCCGCCGCCTTTGTAGCCGCCTTCGTGAAACACGATTGCAGGATCGATCTTGAGTTCGATCGCCGCCGCATAGGACCACGCCATCGCCGCCAGCTCGAGCACACTGTCATCGGGCACTTCGCCACTCCGCGCTGCCGGCTCCAGCACCGCCAGGTGCCCCGCTTCATGCAGGATATCGCCCGGCCATTGCAGCCGCGCACGGTCCACCACCACGCCACCGCCCGTGACCGTGACTGCAGGCAGAAACGAATCGCCCGCGACCGCATCCTCCGTCACCGGAATGCCGATGCCGCGCACGAATGCGATGATCCGATCAAACATCTCTGAATCGCCGTCCATCGCCATGACCTACCCCAGTTTTTGTCGATCGGAAGGGGTTTCGGCCCATGACGAATGCGTTTCGTGACTTTAGGACGGCGTGCATGACGCATCGCCTCACCCGCCTCGCCGCCGCGACCGCCCTGTTCGCGCTCCCCGCCACCGCCTTTGCGCAAGGGATGGACCCGGCCGCGCTTCGCGACGCCGCGCTCAAGGACGATCTGGCCTATGAGATTACCGAAGGTCTGACCACCGAAGTCGGGCCGCGCCTTGCCGGGACCGAGGCTGAAGCGCGCGCGCGCGCCTGGTCGCTCAAGAAGCTGGCCGCGCTCGGCTTCAAGAACGTCCGCAACGAACCGTTCCAGATGAAAACCTGGGTGCGCGGCGCGGAAACGCTGGAGGTGCTCGCCCCCTTCCCCCAGCCGCTCCACCTCACCGCCCTCGGCAATTCGGGTGCCACCAGCGCCAAGGGGCTTGAGGCGGAGATCGTCTATTTCGCCGACCTCGCCGCGCTTAACGCTGCGCCCGATGGCAGCCTTAAGGGCAAGATCGCCTTTGTCAGCCACGGCATGACCCGCACCCAGGACGGGTCGCAATATGGCGCGTTCGGTGCCGCCCGGCGCAGCGGACCGACCGTCGCGGCACGCAAGGGCGCGGCGGCGATCCTGATCCGGTCGATCGGCACCGACTATCACCGCAACCCGCATACGGGCGTCACCAACTTCGCCGATGGCGTGACGCCGATCCCGGCCGCCGCGCTGTCGCTCCCCGATGCCGAGCAGCTCGAACGCATCGTCAAGCGCGGCCAGCCGGTGAAAGTGAAGCTGACCCTCACGCCGCGCCAGATCGGCACCACCGAATCGGGCAATGTCATCGCCGAAGTGCCGGGCAGCGATCCCGCGGCCGGCATGGTAGTCGTCGCCTGCCACCTAGACAGCTGGGATATCGGCACCGGCGCGTTTGATGACGCCACCGGCTGCGGCATCGTCGCTGCGGCAGCGAAGCGGATCATGGACGCGGGGACCCCGCGCCGCACGATCCGCATCCTGTGGGCCGGGGCCGAGGAAGTCGGCGTGTTCGGCGGCAAGGCCTATTTCGACGCGCACAAGGACGAGAACCACGCCCTCGCCGCCGAATCGGACTTTGGCGCGGACCGCGTGTGGCGGGTCGATTTCAAACTGCCCGACAGCGCCAAGGCGGTTGGCGATCGCGTCGCCACCGCGCTCGCGCCACTGGGAATCAGTCGTGGCCGTGAGCGCGCGGGCGGCGGCGCGGACGTCGCCGCGCTGGTCGCGTCCGGCGTTGCGGGGATAGACCTGCAACAGGATGGCAGCCGCTATTTCGACCTCCACCACACCCCCGACGACACGCTTGACAAGGTCGATCCGGTCCAGCTGCGCCAGAACGTCGCGGCATGGACGGCGATGCTTGCGGTCGTCGCGAACGCGCCCGAGGAAATCGGTCCGGTCAAGTGATGCGCTGCACCATTTCGGCTCGCCGCAAACCTTGCTGACAGATGAATTTCCATTGACGGACGCGTAACGGGCGCTATTCCGACTAACTCGCACGGCAATCGGGCCGGGGCGAACCGAAATAGCTTTGCTTGGGAGCAAACGAATGAAGAAGATTCTCATCGTCGCTGCCGCGACCGGCCTGATGTCGCTCGCTGCTTGCAACACGCCTGCCACGAACAACACCGCCGAGAACGTCGCTGCCGGCCTCGAAGAAGCTGCCGACAACATGGAAATGGTTGCTGACAACGCGACCAACGAAGTCGTCGAAGACGCAGCTGAGAACGCTGCTGACAACCTGGAAGCAGCTGCCGACAACGTCGCTGGCTAATCCGGTTCGTTCTTCGCGGGCCCATGCGGTCCGGTAGAATTGAAAGGGCGTCCCTTCGGGGGCGCCCTTTTTTCATGCCCGCTGCCCGGTGTCGTTCGCCGTCTGTCGACGACGAACGGCGGTTGATGGCCGCGAACGGGCCTTGTCGATGCGACATCGATATCCGTCGAAGGGAAATGGCACCCACGCCGCATGGCGCGTAGCTCCGGACCAGCGTTCAGCCCCCGAACGCATAGAACCCAAAGAGGTCCGTGATGTTTGCCAATCTCGCTCGAGCAGTCACCCTTGGTGCCGTTCTGCTCGTCTCGCTTCCCGCTGCTGCCCGCACCGGCAAGTCGATCGAAGTGTCCTATGCCGATCTCAATCTGTCCGCTGTAGCGGGACAGAAGGCGTTCCAACGCCGGATTTCCCGTGCCGCGATGGCAGTGTGCGGTACTGCCGATATGCGCGACCTGGTCGCGACCGGCTATCGCAACCGCTGTGTCGCCACAGCCCTCGAATCGGCCCGCCCCGCCATTGAACTGGCTGTTCGCAACGCCGCCACCCGGCAACTTGCCGCGCGCGATCAAAGTGTCAGAGTAGCTCCCTGACGATTACCTGCCCCGCCTGGCATAGTGCCGGGCGGGGCTTCTTTGTCGGTTTGGGCCAGGGTCTAGCGGGGCGCGAGGATCGCCTTCGCCGCGGCCTGATAGGTACGCCCGATCCGCACGCTTTCGCCATCGGCCAGCTCGGCATGCCAGGCGCCTAGTCCGTCGTGGCGCAGTTTCACGATGCGGTCGCGCCGCACCATCGTCGACCGATGCAGCCGAATGAAGCGCTCCGGGTCCAGCCGTCGCTCCAGGTCCGTGATCGTCTGGTGGATCAGGTAGCTGCGACCAGCCACGGTCAGCCGCATATAGTCGCGCTCGGCATCGACCCGCTCGATTTCAGCAGCGCCGACCCGCACCATTTCCGACCGGTGCGGGACCCAGAATTCCTCGGCCCAGCGCGACGGCGGTTGCGGCGGCTCGCTCGTCCCCCTTCCGATCGCCTCCGCCGCCCGTCCTACTGCCCGCGCAAGCCGCTCGGCGCTGACGGGCTTCAACACATAATCCACCGCCGCGACGTCGAATGCCGCTACCGCATGCTGGTCGAACGCGGTGCAAAAAATCACCGCCGGGCCACCCGGCGCGGTGGCAAGCGATGCCGCCACCGAAATCCCGTCACAATGCGGCATGGCGATGTCGAGCAGCACAAGATCGGGGTGAAGCGCATCGATCATCCGCAACGCCGCCTCGCCATCGACTGCCGTGCCGATCAAGTCGACCTCCGCGATCCCGGCGCACAGTATCTGCATCCGCTCGACCGCAAGCGGCTCGTCATCCACGATCAGTGTACGAATCCGCTTAGCAGCCATGCGCAACCACCGGGATCCGGATTTTCGCGGCGAAGCCGCCTTGCGCGCGTGGACCGGCCGCAAGCGAGGCCGCATCGCCAAACCGCACGTTCAGCCGATCGCGGACGTTGCGCAAGCCGACACAGGTGCCCTTCGTTTCCTGCGCGGCGTCGCCATCGTCGATTACCTCGATCACCAGCTGGAGGCCGTCGATCCACGCGCGGACCAACACCTCCACCGGTCGCCGCGCCGGGGCAACACCGTGCTTGATCGCATTCTCGACCAGCGGTTGAAGCAAGAGGCCGGGGATACAGGCGCGCTCGGCCTCCGGCGCGATGTCGAACACGCTGCGCAACCGCTGGGGGTATCGAACCGCCTCAATCTCAAGGTACAGGCGCTGCAAGGCAATCTCGTCGGCGAGTGGCACGTCTTCCGTCGGCTCGGCGGCGAGGCTGGTACGGAAGAAGGTCGATAGGTTGAGGATCATCGCCTCCGCATCTGCGTGGCGGCCGCTCATCACCAGTGACGAAATGGAATTGAGCGCGTTGAACAGAAAATGCGGATTCACCTGATACCGCAACGCGCGCAGCTCCGCCGTTTGTGCCGCAGCGCGCAACCGCGCCCCCTCCCGTTCGGATGCGCGCACCGCGCCGGCATAGGACAGTGCCAGATAGAGCACGGCCCATGAGGTAATGAAGAAATACCAGTGGATCGCGTTCTCCGCGATCATATGGCCTGGCCCCTTCTCGATCTTCTTCACCACCTCCGCCTTTGCCGTTGGCGGACCCGGGGCAGGCTCGTGCGGCGTTGGATCATAGACGTAGAAGGACAGGTAGTTGACGCTTGAATAGGCGGTCGCCGCCACGATCGAGAACAGGAACGCCGCCGCAACCCGGATTCGCAGGCTGCGCTGTTCCAGCGGGCGCAGCGCGCGATAGAGCAGATAGGTGAAGCCCACCCCGAACAGCGATACCCAGGCGCGGTTGTCGAGCATGTCCAGATGCCCGGAATAATCCATGATCCACGCGCGCAGCGTCACGCTGGCAAAGTAAAACGCCCAGAACCCGATGATCGATAGCACCGCGACGCGCGGCGACACCGTGAATCGCGATGACAGCGCGTGGGCGGGATCGGACATTTCTG
Organism: Sphingomonas sp. R647; assembly: GCF_020177055.1. Classification (GTDB taxonomy): domain Bacteria; phylum Pseudomonadota; class Alphaproteobacteria; order Sphingomonadales; family Sphingomonadaceae; genus Sphingomonas. The sequence goes on along the minus strand of NZ_JAIQXT010000002.1, from coordinate 324,230 downwards.
AACCTAACGCGCTCGACCGCCAACAAACCACTCACGACAGCCCCGCTTGTCGAAGCGGATCGACCTTTAGTCGAAAACGGGGCCTTTGCGCGCTATTCGGGCGCGGTCGCGTCGATCGGCGGCTGCCCCTTCATCGACCGGGCGACCGCCTCGGCCCGCTCCATGACGCGCAGCACATTGCCCTGCGCCAGCTTGGCCAGATCGGCATCGCTCCAGCCGCGCCGTGCCAGCTCGGCAAACAGCAACGGATAGCTGTCGACACCCTTCATCTGCACCGGCCCGGTGCCGCTGATCCCGTCATAATCCCCGCCGATGCCAACATGGTCGCGCCCAGCGATCTTGGCGACATGATCGACATGATCGGCAACGTGCGCGACGCTGACCACCGGTTCGGGGTTGGCCTGCTCCCACTCCGCCAGCACTGCGGGGGTCTGGCCGCCATAGAGATTCGCCGGCACGCCGCGTTCCTTGGCAAAGTCGGTGCGCTTGCGGTCCCACGCGCTCCACTCCTGCGACAGAAATCCGGGGTAGAAGGCGATCATCACCACCCCGCCATTCTTCGCGATCCCGCGCAGCAGCGCGTCGGGGACGTTCCGCGGCCGGTCGGTCACCGCGCGCGCAGAAGAGTGCGATGCGATCACCGGCGCTTTCGACACTTCGAACACCGCCGCCATCGTCGCGTCGGAGACATGGCTGACATCGACCAGCATCCCCAGCCGGTTCATCTCGGCGACCACCTGCCGTCCGAAGGGCGACAAGCCGTTGGCGCGCGGTGCATCGGTCGACGAATCCGCCCAGCTCAGGCTCCTGCCATGGGTCAGCGTCATGTATCCGACGCCCAGCTCATGGAACTGGCGCAGTACCGCCAGCCGCCCGTCAATCTGGTGCCCGCCTTCGACCCCGATCAGCGACGCGACCCTGCCCTGCCGCGAAATGCGCCGCACATCGGCGACCGTGCGCGCCATCGCGAAGTCCTGCGGGTAGCGATTAACGATCCGGCGGACGATGTCGATCTGCTCGATCGTCGCCTCCACCGCCTTTGGCCCGGTCATGCTCGCCGGGATATACACCGACCAGAATTGTCCGCCGACCTTGCCCTTGCGCAGCCGTGGAATGTCGGTCTGGAGCGGATTGGCGAGCGACGCCGTATCGGCACCCAGTTCCACGCCCTCGACCCGGGACTCGTGCGAACTGCGGAGCTCCCATGGCAGGTCGTTGTGCCCGTCAATCACCGGGGCACGGGACAGCACCTTGTCGACCCGCTTTTGTGTCGCGGAGTCGGGTGCGGGGGGCAGCTGCGCCTGACCGGCGAGCAGCAGCAACGAAGCGAGGGTCAACATCGACATGGCCCCAGCCTAGCGCGGCGGGCCAGCGATGAAAGGGCAATCAGGTCAGAGCCGCTCCACCGCGCGCTCGATTTTGCGCAGCACCGCGCGGTCGCCCGCAGGCGCATCCGCCGCATCCTGTGCCAGCGCCATCAGCCGGATCGCGCCAAAGCTTGCCGCCAGCCCCTTGAGCCGCAGCGCGGCACCGCGCCACGCCTCGGGATCATCGGCCTTGGCCAGCCCGTCCAGCGCGCGCTTTGCGCTTTCGAGGAACGCCCCGCGAAGCTCCGCGATCAGGCCGGGCTCATCGCCCACCGCCGCCGCCAGAGTCGCATCGATTGCACCGGGATCATACGCCATGCCCGACCCTAGATTCCACGTGCTTAATGAGTGGTTTCACAATGCTAGGCGGCGATGGGGCGATTGTGCTAAACCGGGACAATGAACGGGGGAACGAACAAGATCGGACCGCGTCCGCTTGACGACGAGGACGACGAACTGCTGCTCGTCGAAGAGGCGGGTGAGCCCTTGGCAGCCGCGCCCGAAACGGCGCTTCAGTCCGAAGAGGAGCCGCCGCGCGTGCGCAGCGCATGGCTCGCGGCGACCTTCGCCTTCGGGCTGGTGCTGGCATGGATCGGCGTCGCCGGCTGGCTGCTCCAGCCGGTCTTCGCCGCCCCGCCCCCGCCCGCTGACCTCATCCAGCTGATCGCAGCCTTGTGCATCCCGCCCGCGCTGATCGGCATCCTGTGGCTGCTCCTCCGCCGCAGCAGCACCGCCGAGGCCCGCCGGTTCGGCGACACTGCCCGCGCGATGCGTGCCGAGGCCGCGAGCCTCGAGCGTGTCGTCGCCACGCTGTCGCGCAAGATCGAAGCGAACCGCGCTGAACTCGCCGACCAGACCACCGCGCTTATGGCGATGGGCGACCGGGCAGCCGAACGGCTTCAGGCGATCTCCAACGGCATGGCCGCCGAGGCGCGCGCCGTGTCCGACAGCGCGCAGAAGTTGGTCGATAGCGGTGCCTCTGCCGAGAAGAGTGTCGGCATCGTCCTCGCGTCACTGCCGCGCGCGCATGAGGAAATGACCGGCATGGCCGCGACGCTCGATGCGGCGGGCATGAAGGCGAGCGAACACGCCTCGGCGCTCGACGCGCAACTCGTTGCACTCGGCGAACGCGGGCGCGAGGCGGACAGCATCGCCGGCGGCGCCGCCCAGCGGCTCGCCGCACACATCTCCCGGATGGAAGCGACCAGCGAATCCGCCGGCACCCGGCTTGAAGGCGTCGCCGCCAGCATGTCCGAAACGGTCGACGCCATGCTCGACCGCGCCGCCGCTGCGGTGGACGAGGCGCGCAAGGGCATCGCCGCACAGGGCGAAGCGATGCTCGCCATGCTCGCCGCCAATCAGGCCTCGCTCGACAAGGCCGGGCGCGACAGCATCGACACCGTCGGCACCCGGATCGGCGAGGTCGAAGAGACGATCGGTCGCATCGCCGACCGGCTGGGCGAAGAGCAGACGCGAGTCGATATCCTGCTCGCCTCAGTCACCGGCGGCATCGCCCAGGCCGATGGCCAGTTGGCGTCGCTGCACAGCCACGGCATGGAGCGCACCCAGGCGCTGTCCGCCTCAATCAGCGCGCTCGACAGCTCGGCCAGTGCGATGAGTGCGACGCTGCGCGATGGCGACGAAACCGCGCGCCGCGTGATCGCGACTGCCGAAGAGCTGCTGACCGCGCTCGATGCCTCGGCGCGCGAGATGGACGAGACGATGCCCGAGGCGCTGGTGCGACTCGAACAGCGGATCGGCGCGACCCGTGGCGTCATCGCCGCGTCGAAGCCCGAACTGCTCGCGCTCGTCACCGCCGCCGAAAGCACCCACGACGCGATTGAGGCCATCGCCGATGTCGTGCGCACGCAGCGCGACATGCTCGCCAAGACGCAGGCGGCGCTGCTCGATTCGCTGGAGGATGGTCAGGCCAAGACCGCGCAGCTTGAGGATGTGGTCGACCGCGCCATCGCCAATGCCCGCCGCTTCGCCGAAGAGGCCGCGCCCGAGCTGGTCGATGCGCTGCTCCGCATCCGCGAAACCGCCAACGCTGCGTCGGATCAGGCCCGCGTCGCGCTCGCCAGCCTCGTCCCCGAAGCGACCCGCCAACTCGAGGAGGCGGGCTCCGCCGCGCTGCGCCGCGCACTCGACGCCAGCGTCCGCACCCAGCTGATCGAACTGGGCGAAGTGACCCAGGGCGCGGTCAATGCCGCCGCCCGCGCCAGCGAACGGCTCGCCCACCAGATGCTGTCGATCAACGACGCATCGGCCCAGGTCGAAGCACGCATCGACGAAGCCCGTGCCGAACGCGAAAACGCCGACCGCGACAATTTCGCGCGTCGGGTGTCGCTGCTGGTCGAAGCGCTCAACTCGGCCTCGATCGACATCTCCAAGGCGTTCGCGCACGAAGTGTCGGACAGCGCCTGGGCGGCGTATCTGAAGGGTGACCGCGGCGTCTTCACCCGCCGCGCCGTCCGCCTGCTCGACAGCGGTCAGGCGCGCGAAGTCTCATCGCTGTACGAGGGCGATCCCGACTTCCGCGAGCAGGTCAATCGCTACATCCACGATTTCGAAGCGATGCTGCGTCAGGTCCTCGCCCTGCGCGACGGCGCCCCGCTGGGCGTGACGCTGCTCTCGTCCGACATGGGCAAGCTCTACGTCGCGCTGGCCCAGGCGATCGAACGGCTGCGGGGCTGACGCCTTTCGGACGGGCCGCTTCAGCCGCACTCAATCCTCCCCCTGGGGGAGGATAAGTAACTACTCCTTCACTGCCGCCTGCACCTTCATCGCAAACGCCATCCGCGCCGCCGACAAATCGCGGTCGCTCGCACGCGGCCACGCAGCGCTGGTGACCATCACTAGCTTGTTCGCCGGATCGACAATGATCGATTGCCCAAAAATGCCCTGCGCCGCGAACACACCGCCCGCTGGCACCCACCATTGATAGCCATAGCCGCCGCCGGGGAAGGTCACCTGCGCCTTGGTTGCGTCCGCAAACCAGCCGGCGGGCACGACGCCCTTGCCGCCCTCCAGCGCCATCTGCCCGATCCGCCCATAATCGCGCAGCGACACCGACAGGCAGCATCCCGACACTTCAGCCCCGGTCTGATCGGTCATCCAGAACGCATCACGCTCCATGCCGTATGGCTTCCAGATCTTCTCTTCGAGATAGGCCGAGAGCGACTTGCCCGTCGCCCGGCGCACCAGCACGCCGATCAGATTGGTCTCGCCCGTCTTGTAGACGAACTTGACCCCGGGATCGCTCTCCCGCGGTAGTTTGCGCATGTAGAAGACGGTCGGGTCCACCCCGGCGGGCACCGCCTCGGCGAACATCCGCGCAACGTCGCTATTGGGGTTGGTGTAATCCTCGTTCCACTTCACCCCCGACGTCATCGTCAGCAGCTGGCGGATCGACACCCCGTCATAGCCAGCACCGGCAAGGTCCGGGATATAGCGCGTCACGGGATCGTCGATCGACTTGATATACCCGTCCTTGATCGCCGCCCCAACCAAAGTCGACGTCACCGACTTGGCCACCGAAAAGCTGGTCCAGCGCCCGTCCGGCCCATAGCCGCGCGCGTAACGCTCCAGCCGCACCTTGCCATCCTGCAGCACCAGCAGCCCGGTGATATTCTGCGCGGCCATGAATGCCGACACGTCCGCCTCGGCGATCGGCAATGGCGCGCCCTTTGGCAGCGCGCGGACCTTGCGCCCGGCGCGGGCAGTGGTGCCCGGGAAGACCTTCTCCATCGCCGGGAAGTTGCGGTACCGCTCCTCCTGCGACCAGAACAGTATAGCGGCACCGACCTGACGCAGCTTCGCGACATCGTGCGGAGCGGCTTGAGTGGCGGGCGGCGGCGTCCCTGCTCCTGCTGCGCAGCTCGCCAATGCCAGCGCGCCCAGCGCGACTCCAAATGCCCGCATCATCGCTCTCCCTCAGTCTTTTATCAGCGTGACCTGCGCGACATGGATGCCCCCGCCGCGAAACCCGCCTTCGCAATACATCAGGTAATAGCGCCACAGATCGACGAAATGGGAATCAAATTCTGCGGGCAGTCGCCCCTCCGCCACCGCCGCATCGAACGCCTCGCGCCATATCTTTAGCGTGTCGGCATAATCGACGCCGAAATTCTGCTGATCGCTCCAGCGCAATCCCTGCGCCTGCGCAATCGCGCGGAACCGGCTCTCAGAAAGCAGCATCCCGCCCGGAAACACATAGGCCTGAATGAAATCGACATTGCGCGCATAGGCGTTGAAGATCGCATCATCGATCGCGATATACTGGATCGCCGCGCGCCCGCCGGGCTTCAGCACCCGCGCGATCGTCGCCAGATAGGCAGGCCAGTAATCCTGCCCCACCGCTTCGACCATCTCGATACTCGCCACCGCGTCGAACACGCCCGTCACGTCGCGATAATCGGTCAAGCCAACGGTGACGCCCTTCAGCCCCGCCCGCGCCATCCGCGCCTCGACATAGGCTTTCTGCTCCGCCGACAGCGTAATGCCGTGCACCTGTCGCCCGCCGCGCGCGGCGAGTTCGGCGAAAGATCCCCAGCCGCACCCGATTTCAAGGATCCGGTCGCCCGGCGCAGTCCCGGTCCGCTCCAACACCGCCGCCAGCTTCGCCGCCTGCCCCTGCGCCAGCGACACCACGCCCGGCGCGAACAGCGCGCTCGAATAGGTCATGCTCGCGTCCAGCCACGGCGCGTAGAAGTCATTCCCCAGATCGTAATGATAGGCGATGTTGCGGCGCGAACCCTTGCGCGAATTGCGCTGGAACCAGTGCCACGCGCGCTTGGCGATCCGCCCCACGCCCCCCGCGCGTCCTGCATCGCCCAACGTTGCGCGGTTGCGCACGAACAGGTCGAACAGCGGCACCGGATCGGGGCTGGTCCACTCACCCGCCGCCCACGCCTCATACCAGCCCGCTGACCCGCCGGTCGCCAGTCGCCACAATGCGCGCCAGCTGCGGATCACCACCACCGCCTCCGGCCCCGGCGCCCGCCCGCCCAGCCGACGCTGCATGCCGCCGGGCAAAGTCGCCGCAATCGCGCCCTCGGCCAGCCCCGCATCGATCCGGTCGAGCAGGCGGTGGAGCCACGGCTCGGCAATTCCCGCAATCATCGCGCCGACCGCGCCACGGAGGTTCGATCCGTCACGACGGCCACGGTTGCGGGTACTGGTCTGGGTCACGCGCGCAACAACCATGCGAACCGCGAGTCGGGCAAGGTGCAATTGGCGGGATTAAATCCCCCGCACCGCCGCCAGCGCCCGCTCGCGCGCTTCGCGATGCCCTATGATCTTGCGCGGATAGTCGCTTGGCCGCCGCCCATGCTCCTCCGGATCGTGGATCACATCGTCATGCAGCCGTGCCAGCTCGGGCACCCACTCACGAATATAGCCCGCCGCATCGAACTTATCCGACTGCGACAGCGGCGCCATGATCCGCACGAACATGTTCGAATCGATGCCCGTCCCCGACACCCATTGCCAATTGACCGCATTGCTCGCGTAATCGGCGTCGACCAGCGTATCCCAGAACCAGCGCTCGCCCTCGCGCCAGTCGATCAGCAGATGCTTGATCAGGAAACTCGCCGCGATCATCCGCACGCGGTTGTGCATCCACCCGGTCGCCCACAGCTGCCGCATCCCGGCATCGACGATCGGATAGCCGGTCCGCCCCTTCGTCCAGGCCTCGAAATCCGCGCGGACTGCGGCAGACCCGGTGTCACGCCACGGGATCGCGTCGAACTTCTCCCGCGCATTCTTGGCGGCATAGTCAGGGAATTGCAGGATCACATTCTGCGCATAATCACGCCAACCGATCTCGCTCAGAAACACATCGACCGACCCGCCCGCATCGGCGACCCGGTGCCAGATCGTGGCGGGCGAGACCTCGCCGAAATGCAGATGCGGGCTCAGCCGCGAGCTGCCCTCGATCGACGGCAGGTTGCGCGTGCGGTCATAATCCGCCGCCTTGTCAACGAACGCATCGACCCGCTTGCGCGCGCCCGCCTCGCCCGGATCCCACTCAGCAAAGCCCGTCGCCCAGTCAGGCTTCGTCGGCAATAGCCCCCAATCATCCAGCCGGTCCGACTTCGGCCAACTCGACGGTGCGGGTATCTCGCGCGGCCGGTTTGCGGCGGCAGCGGGCGGCATCCGCCCCTGCAATGCGCGCCAGAACGGCGTGAAAATCTTGTATGGCTCCCCCGCACCGGTCGTCACCGACCCCGGCGGCGCGAGATAGTTTCCGTCATGGCACACCAGCTCCAGCCGCTTGGCCACCGCCCGCTCGGCATTGCGCCACCATGGCTCGTAGTGACGCAGGCAATGCACGCGCCGCGTCCCGACTTCCTCGGCCAGCGCCGCCAGTACCTCGTCCGACTTGCCCCGCTTCAGGATCAGCCGCGATCCCTTCTCTCGCAACGCTGCATCGAGGCTGGCCAGGCTATGGTGCAGCCACCAGCGCGACGCCCCGCCCATCGCGCGATGCTTGGGCGTCTCGTCGTCGAGGATGTAGACCGGCACCACCGGCCCCTCGCCCGCCGCAGCAATCAGCGCCGCCTGATCGGACAATCTCAGGTCACGGCGAAACCACAGGATGCTCGTCATTCAGTTTCCCTGTCGGGCGGGATGCGGACGCTGAATCGTCCGCGCGCCAGTTCGTTGCCGAACCGCTGATCCCCGATCACGATGCTGCCGTCACCCTGTCTCTCGGTGTAGGGCATGCGCGACCAGAACAGGAAAGCGCGCACCTCCGGATCGCGCGCCGCCGCCGCCGCGATGCGCGGATCGTCCATCCCGATCGGCAGCGGCCCGCGCTCCGGCTCGGCGAATAGGCTGGGCAATAGCCCGCCGGTCAGGTTGAGCGACCCGCTCCCGCGCTGTCCTTGGCCGCGCCACAGCGTCTCGCGCTGCCAGAAGGCGATCGGCATCGGATTGGCGACGACCAGTTCGGGCGTGATGCCATAGTCGGCCCGTACCCGCTCCGCCGTCCGCGCTTCGGCGAAACCCGTCAGAACACCATTGCCCAGAATATAGGCGCTCACCGCCGCCACCACGATCCCGCCGCGCCGCCGCCAGTTACCCCCGCGCCGCTCCGCCCGGCGCGACCACAGAAACCCGCCGATCAGCATCGCCCACATCCACACATCGATGATGAAGATGCTGTCGCCATAGAACCAACGCGACGAAAACGGCTCGAGCAGGCGAACGCCATAGCTGTTGAGCCAGTCGAACGCCGGATGGCTGAGGGTGCCGATCAACGCCAGCAGCAACAGATGCCATGGCCGCACCGGCGCGCGCGCCTCAGGCCGCTTGCCCCGCCGCGTTTGCCACCGGTCGAACCCGACCATGATCGCGGTCAACAACACCGGCAGCACCAGCATCGCGATCGGCCCATGCGTCAGCCCGCGCCGCATCTCCAGCGACTGGATGCCATAGACGGTGCAGGCCGCGTCCAGATCGGGAATGTTCGCCGCGATGATCAGCGTCGGCATGCCAAGGCCCGACAGCTTCTTGAGCCCCGCCTGCCCCAGCGCAGCACCGATCATGCTATGAGTTAGGTTATCCATAAGGCAGGTGCCCTATGCTTCGCGCGGTTCCTTGTCGACCTGCCAGGTCTGGCCCTTGCTGACGAGCTTTTGCAGGTCTGGAACCTTGCCCTCACTCGCCGCCCGGTTCTGGGCCACCACCGCGCTTTCGAACGTCGGCGCGGGATCGTCATAAATCACGCCCAGCGCCATCGGGAACGGCCCGAACGGCATCTCGACCAGCATATGCGCAAGCCCGCGATTGGTCTGGTCGTGCACCACCACGCCCGACACATCGCCATCGACAATGTCGATCACCTTGAGCGTCAGTCGCTCGACATCCAGCGCCAGCCCCTTGGTCCCGCCCGCAAACACCAGCGGCTTGCCATGCTCGACCCACAATTGGTGCCCGGCATTGGCCTTGTCCACGAACGACGCGAACACATCGGCGTTATAGACGATGCAGTTCTGGAAAATCTCGACGAACGCCGCGCCCTTATGCGCGTGCGCCGCCTTCAGCACCACGGGAAGATTCTTGTTCACATCGATCCCGCGCGCAATGAACCGCGCGCCCGACCCAAGCGCGAACGCGCACGGCTTGGCCGGGTGATCGACCGACCCGAACGGCGTGGAGGGCGAGCGCGTCCCTTCCCGGCTGGTCGGCGAATATTGCCCCTTGGTCAGGCCGTAAATCTCGTTGTTGAACAACAGGATCTGGCAATCGAGGTTACGACGCAGCAGGTGCATCGTGTGGTTCCCGCCGATGCTCAAGCCATCGCCGTCCCCGGTGATGATCCAGACGTCCAGGTCCGGATTGGCCAGCTTCACCCCCGTCGCCACCGCCGGCGCGCGGCCATGGATGGTGTGGAAGCCATAGGTTTCCATATAATAGGGGAAGCGCGACGAGCAGCCGATACCGCTGACGAACACGGTGTTCTCCGGCGTCGCACCGATCTCCGGCATCGTCCGCTGCACCGCCTTCAGGATCGCATAGTCACCGCAGCCGGGACACCAGCGGACCTCCTGATCGGTCTCCCAATCCTTCGGCGTCGACGGGCGGATGGTGGTGATCTCGTTCATGCTTCTGCCTTCACGCGGATCGGAAGCGCCAGCGCAATGCCCAGCGCGACGCCTCCCAAATAGGTTACTAGAATGTACGAATTTGCGCCGCCGCTCACAGTGCGCCAGCCGCTGATAGGCGACCAACGTACAGCGATCAGATCAGGCGCGAGTTGCGCCATCGCCACTAGCGCGCAACCTGCCACGGCGACCAGTGCCTTGATGACGAGCATGAAGCGCGCTTTGTGACGCGACGAAAGCGCCCACTTAGCCTGAAAATTCGGAATGTTCGCGCGGAGCGCAACGGCACCGATAGCGAACCCCAAAAGAGTGGAGACGTCGTCCCGTCCCAGTACCAGATAGCTGAACACGCCACCGGCGATAACTGCCACAAATGGCCACAGCAGAGGCGCTCCTTCTACTGATCCATTTGGCTCAGACATTACGGTCCCTCATAGCGGCCAGCACTGGTGTTCATTGCAAATCCCTCAATTCGCCTCAGCCGGAGTGACTTGTGCAGTCATCTCGGCACCGCCAAGCAATTGTCGGCGAATGGCATCGAACACCCTGCGGCGGTCATCGGCGGTGTAAATGCTCGCAACCACTGTCGTGCGCACGCCGCCATATTCGGCGACCCAAACCTGCTTCACGCCGTCTTTGGTCAGATAGTCGCCAAAATACGTTCGTGCGTCCGGATCGGCAGGTACGTTGAACTTGCCCTCAAACAGCGTTTCGATCAGCCCGGCTCGCTCAGCCTCGCCCCGTCCGACCCGAGCCAGGTTACGCCACTCGGATGGCTTGGCCACGTCGGCAAACGCTACGGCAACGATCGGCGAAAGGTTCGATCGGCCGAGATAAACGAAGAGCGGATCATTCCGATGATGCGCACGTGTGCGCTCCAATCCTGCCAGCTGGCCTGGCAGGGCAGTCATCCGCGCTTCAGTAGGTCCGACAGCCTCTCCGGCGCCCGGCATCGGCGTCAGCACGAAAGCACTCAGCAGCGCCAGAAGCAATGTCATGCCAGCGCCCCTTCGATCGCCGCCTCAATCTCATGGATCCGGAACGGCTGCCCCGACACCTTGTTCAACGGCCGCGCATCGACCAGAAACTGATCACGCAGCACCGTCTTGAGCTGCCCGGTGTTCATCTCGGGCACGAGCACCTTCTCGTAACCCTTGAGCAAATCACCCAAATTTCCCGGCATCGGCCAGATATGGCGGATATGGATGTGGCTGACATCCAACCCCTTGCGCCGCGCGCGCCGCACCGCCTGGGTGATCGGGCCATAGGTCGATCCCCAGCCGACCACGACCAGTTTTCCGCCCGCCGCGCCCTGCTCGATCACCTGATCCGGGACATCGATCCCCGCCACCTTGTCACGGCGGATATTGGTCATCGCCTGATGGTTGTCCGCCGAATAATCGAGGTTGCCCGTGCCGACCTGCTTCTCGATCCCGCCGATACGGTGGAGCAGGCCCGGCGTCCCCGGCTTCACCCATGGCCGCGCCAGCTTTTCGTCGCGGGCATAGGGCATGAACTTCTCGCCCTCGGCCGGCGCATCCGTCTTGAACGTCACCGGGAACGGCGCATAGCCGCTCATGTCCGGCACCTTCCACGGCTCGGCGGCATTGGCGATATAGCCGTCGGTCAGGATCATCACCGGGGTCATATATTGCGTCGCGATCCGCACCGCCTCGATCGCCACGTCGAAGCAATCGGCGGCGGAGCGCGTCGCGATCACCGGCATCGGCGCATCGCCGTTGCGGCCATAGACCGCCTGATACAGGTCCGACTGCTCGGTCTTGGTCGGCAAGCCCGTCGATGGCCCGCCGCGCTGCGAATTGACGATGATCAGCGGCAGCTCGGTCATGATCGCCAGGCCCATCGCCTCGCCCTTCAGCGCGATGCCCGGCCCGGACGATGAGGTAACGCCCAGCTGCCCGGCATAGGACGCGCCCAGCGCCGACGCGATCGCCGCAATCTCGTCCTCCGCCTGGAAGGTCGTGACCCCGAACTCCTTCAACCGGCTGAGATAATGCAGGATCGCCGATGCTGGCGTGATCGGATAGCCGCCAAAGAACATCGGCAACCCGGCCAGCTGCGCCCCCGCGACCAGCCCCATCGAAATCGCCTCAGCCCCGGTCACCGTGCGGTACAGCCCCGGCTCGACCGGCGCGGCGGGAACATGGACCTGTGCAATCCCCAGCGCGCCCAGCTCCGCCGTCTCGCCATAGGCATGGCCGGCATTCAGCGCGGCGATATTCGCCTCGGCCAGCTCGGGCGCCTTGGCGAACTTGGCCTTGAGCCAGTCGATCAGCGGCCCGCGCTCACGGTCGAACATCCAAAGCGCCAGCCCCAGCGTCCACATATTCTTGCAGCGCAGCGCTTCCTTGTTGCCAAGCCCGAACGGCTTCACGGCATCCAGCGTCAGCTGCGAGATATTGAGTTTGAGCAGCTGCCATTTGGCGAGGCTGTCGTCCTCCAGCGGGTTCGCGGCGTATTTCGCCTTGTCGAGGTTGCGCTTGTTGAACTCACCCTCGTCCGCGATGATCAGACCACCGGGCTTGAGATCGCCGACATTGGTCTTGAGCGCCGCCGGGTTCATCGCGACCAGCACGTCGGGCGCATCGCCCGCGGTCTCGATCGCCGCCGACCCGAAATTGATCTGGAAAGCGGAAACCCCGAACAACGTCCCCTGCGGCGCGCGGATCTCGGCGGGGAAGTCGGGGAAGGTGGCGAGATCATTGCCCGCCAGCGCGGTCGACAGGGTGAATTGCCCCCCGGTCAGCTGCATCCCGTCTCCGGAGTCGCCGGCAAATCGGACGACGACCGCCTCGGGTGGCGGATTGGCGGAAGCCTCTTCGGGCGTGACCTGATGGGCGGCAGTGGCCATTCAGTCTCTTCCTGCAATGTCCCACCCTCTTACGCCTCGGGGTGGGTTGCATGGAAGGTAGAAGGATGCCGGACGGTTGCAACCGGTTCTTTTAGGGGGGGCCGCCCAGCGCCAGGATCGACGCAACATGCCGCGCCGACACCTCCATCGCATCGACGCCATAGCCCCCGCCCAATGCGCTGGCGAGCGGGAGCCCATGCCGCCGCGCCAGCGTCGCGATCCATGAATCGCGCACGACCAACCCCTCCAGGCTCAGCGCCAGCCGCCCCAGCCGGTCGCCCTCCCATGGATCGACCCCGGCCTGATACAGCAGGATCGTTGGCTCAAACGCATCGACCAGCCCCGGCAGGCTAGTGGTCAGCGCGTCCATGTAGCCCGCATCATCCACCGCATCGGGCAGCGCAACGTCGAGCGTCGATCGCGCCTTGCGCACCGGGAAGTTCTTGTCGGCATGGATCGAATAGGTCGCGATGTCGGTGCGCCCGGCGGTCAGCGCCGCGGTGCCATCGCCCTGATGCACATCGCAATCGACGATCAGCACCCGCTCGCCTTCCTCCGCCAGCCGGTGCGCGGCGATGGCGAGGTCGTTGAACACACAGAACCCTGCGCCCGTCGCGTGCAGCGCATGATGGCTGCCCCCGGCGGTATTGGCGGCAAAGCCCCGCTGCTGCGCAATCTTCGCCGCCGCATAGGTACCGCCCGGAACCGCCAGGGCCCGCGCCGCAACCTCCGCCGTCACAGGAAAGCCGATCCGCCGCTCCTTCTCGCGCGGGACGCGGCTCTCGATCACCTCGGCGACATAATCGGGATCATGCACCGCCTCGATCCACTCGCGCGGCATCGGCGCGGGCTCATGCCACTCCAGCGCGTCGCCCAGATCGCGCAGCAGGTCGCGGACAAGGCCGTTCTTGTTCCACTGATACTGGCTGCGCGCAGGAGCCGGCGCGACGTAGAGCGGGTGGTGAACGACGGCGATGGTCACAGGCAGCCCTTAATCCGTTTGCCCTGAGCTTGTCGAAGGGCCGCAGCCCGAACCGTCGAGAAGGTGCTTCGACAGGCTCAGCACAAACGGAGCTCGGCCTATGCCGCCATCCCCTCCAGCGCCTCCTGCGCCTCCATCCACGTCATCTCTGCCGCCTCGATCGCCTTCACCACCGCGCCGCGCTGCTTCATCAGCTCGGTCATCGTCAGTTTGGTGAACTCCGGCGCAGCGCTCGATGGATCGAACATCGCCCGGTCGATCGCACTCAGCTTTTCCTGCAGCTTGACCAGCTCCGCTTCCGCCGCTTTGGCGGCCTTGCGCATCGCATTGCCCTTCTCGCGCGCCTCGGCCGCCTCGCGCCGCGCGTCCTTGCGGTTGCCGCCCTTCGCCGCGCCCTCGGCCTTGGGCTCCTTGGCCAGCACGAAGGCGATGTAATCCTCGATGCTCCCGTCGAACGGCGTCGCGGTCCCGCCATCGACCAGCACCAGCCGGTCGGCGGTCATTTCGATCATATGCCGGTCATGGCTGACGATCACGACACAGCCCTGATAGGCGGTCAGCGCCTGGATCAGCGCCTCACGCGAGTCGACATCCAGATGGTTGGTCGGCTCGTCGAGGATCAGCATGTGCGGCGCGTCGCGCGTGATCAACGCCAGCGCCAGCCGCGCGCGCTCACCACCCGACAGCTTGCCGACCTTGGTCATCGCCTTGTCACCGGCAAAGCCGAACCGCCCAAGCTGGCCGCGCACCGCCGACGGCTTCTCGCCGTCCATCAGCCGCTGCATATGGTCGAACGGGGTCTCGTCGCTGTGCAGTTCCTCGACCTGATACTGGGTGAAGTATCCGACCCGCATCTTCGCCGACGCCGCCTTCTCGCCCTCGATCGGGGTCAGTTGCGCCGCAAGCAGCCGCGCCAGCGTCGTCTTGCCATTGCCGTTGCGCCCGAGCAGCGCGATGCGGTCATCGGGATCGATCCGCAGGTTCAGCCGCGACAGGATCGGCGTGCCATCATAACCGACGCTGGCATGATCGAGCGTGATCAGCGGCGGGCGCAGCTGGTCGGGGTCGGGAAAGCCGAACGCCAGCGTCGGATCGTCCATCACCGCCGCAATTGGCTGCATCTTCGCCAGCGCCTTGGCACGCGACTGCGCCTGTTTGGCAGTCGACGCGCGGGCCGAGTTGCGCGCGACGAAATCCTGCAACTTCGCGCGTTCGGTCATCTGCTTTTCACGCGCGGCCGCCTGCTGCGCCTGTCGCTCGGCGCGCTGCCGTTCGAACGCGTCATATCCGCCGGGATAGAGCGTAAGCTTGCCGCGCTCGAGGTGCAGGATATGGTCGACGACGTTGTTCAGGAAATCCCGCTCATGACTGACGATCACGATCGTCGCGGGGTAGGAGATCAGGAAATCCTCAAGCCACAGCACCGCTTCAAGGTCGAGGTGGTTCGACGGCTCGTCGAGCAGCAGCAGGTCCGGCTGGCTGAACAGCAATGCCGCCAGCGCCACGCGCATCCGCCACCCGCCGGAAAAACTGTCAAGCGGACGATGCTGCGCCTCTTCGTCAAACCCCAGCCCGACCAGAATCCGCGCCGCACGCGACGGCGCGGTATAGGCGTCGATCGCCCCCAGCCGCTCGTGAATCTCGCCCAGCCGGTGCGGATCCTCAA
Source organism: Sphingomonas sp. R647 (assembly GCF_020177055.1). Classification (GTDB taxonomy): domain Bacteria; phylum Pseudomonadota; class Alphaproteobacteria; order Sphingomonadales; family Sphingomonadaceae; genus Sphingomonas. Next base: position 308,731 of record NZ_JAIQXT010000002.1, on the reverse strand, counting down.
GGCCCTCGGCCTCCGCCATCAGCGCCGCGCGCTCGACATCGGCTTCCAGCACCGTTTCAAACGGCGTCGTCTTGCCCGCCGGCGCCTCCTGCGCGACATAGCCCAGGCGCGCGCCGCGCGGCATGTCGGCACTGCCCTCGTCCGGGTCGATCATCCCGGCGATGACCTTGACCAAAGTGGACTTGCCCGCGCCGTTACGCCCGATCAGGCCGATGCGCCCCTTTGGCGGCAACGCCGCGCTCGCACGGTCGATGATGACGCGGCCACCAAGGCGCACGGTGATTCCGGAAAGATTCAACATGCGCGCCGCCTATCACCGCAGCGCAGCATTCGATAGCCCCCGCTCGATCGCCAGCACACCGCAAGCGGCAGTTACGACAGCCGCCCCTCGAAATCCGCATAGCCGAACGACTTCACGATCCGCAGCTCGTCGCTCCGGCTGTCCCACAGCGCGATGCTCGGCAGCGGCACGCCATTGAACGTCGTCGTCTTGACCATCGAATAATGCGCCTGATCGAGGAACGCGAAGCGCTGTCCCGGCACCGGCCATTCCGGAAAGCGGAAATCGCCGAGGATATCGCCGGCGAGGCACGATGGACCGCCCAGCCGCACCAGCACATCGCCCTCTTCGCCCAGCATCGCGGGACGATAGGGCGCCTCGATCACATCGGGCATGTGGCAAGTGGCGGAGATATCGACGACGCCGATCGGCATGCCGTTGGTGAACACATCGACGAACTCGCCGACCAATATGCCGGTATCGAGCGCGATCGCCTCGCCCGGCTCCAGGATCACCTCCAGCCCGGTCTCGTCGCGCACCTGTTTGAGGAAATCGACCAGATCGTCGCGCTGATAATCGGCGCGCGTGATATGATGCCCGCCGCCGAAATTGAGCCATTTCAGCTGACCCAGATACGGCGCGATCCGCGGCTTCAGCGCCTCCCAGGTCCGGCGCAACGGCGGGAAGTCCTGTTCGCACAGCGAGTGGACATGGATTCCGTCCACGCCCTCCAGATGCTCGGCCTTCAGCTGATCCGCGGGGAAGCCGAGCCGCGAATGCGGCTGGGCGGGGTCGTATTTCTGGACCTCCCCCTCGCTGTGCATCGGGTTCAGGCGCAGCCCGACCTCGAACGTCTCGCCGCGCGCACGCGCCGCCGCCAGCTCGCTCTTCATCGCCGCATGCTGGAACGGCGTGTTGAAGATCACATGATCGGAAATCGCGCAGATCTCGACCATGTCGGACTTTTTGTAACCCGAGCAATAGGTCGCGATCTCGCCATGATAATGGTCCCGCGCGAGCCGCGACTCATACAGGCCCGAGGTCGCGACCCCGTCCAGATAGCGCCCGACCAGATCGCCCAGCGACCACATCGAAAACGCCTTGAGCGCCAGCAGGATCTTCACCCCCGCGCGATCACGGACATCCGCAATGGTCGCCAAATTGCGCTCCACCGCCGCCGCATCGACGACGAAGCAGGGCGACGGTACTCGCGACAGGTCGAACCCGGCGAACGCGCCCGGATCGCCGGCCTTGGTGGACATCACGGGCGACGCTGCACGGGTATCGGCCAAGGGACTAAACTCCGTTTGCCCTGAGCTTGTCGAAGGGCGGTCTTGTATCTGGAAAAAAGGAGCGGTGCTTCGACCCCGGATCAAGTCCGGGGACAAACGAAAGAAGGGAGCCGAAGCCCCCTTCCCCATCAGAATTTGAGCGGCTCCGCCAGCTCATGCACCTGCCACGGCAGACCATGCTGGTTCAGCATGGCCATGAACGGGTCCGGATCGAACTGCTCGATGTTGAACACGCCCTCGCCACGCCACTGGCCATTCAGCATCAGCGCCGCGCCGATCATCGCCGGAACGCCGGTGGTATAGCTCACCGCCTGATTGCCGGTCTCCTCGAACGCGTCCTCGTGGTCGCAGACGTTATAGACGTAGAAGGTCTTCTCTTCCCCGTCCTTCATGCCGGTCGCGATGTCGCCGATATTGGTCTTGCCCTTGGTCGTGGTGCCCAGCGTCGACGGCTCGGGCAGCACGGCCTTGAGGAACTGCAGCGGCACGATCTCGCGGCCTTCGTACATGATCGGCTCGATCGAGGTCAGGCCGACATTCTGCAGAACGCGCAGATGCGTCAGATACTGCTCGCCGAACGTCATCCAGAAGCGGGCCCGCTCCATTTCGGGGATGAACTTGGCCAGGCTCTCCAGCTCCTCATGGTACATGAGGTACATGTTCTTCGCGCCGACCTGATCGAACTCGAACACCTGCCGGGTCGACAGCGCCGGGGTCTCGACCCATTCGCCATTTTCCCAGTGCCGCGCAGGCGCGGTGATCTCGCGGATGTTGATCTCGGGATTGAAGTTCGTCGCGAAATGCTGGCCGTGATCGCCGCCATTGCAGTCGAGAATGTCGAGCGTGCGGATCGTGTCGAGCAGGTGCTTCTTGATGTACATCGCAAACACGCTGGTCACGCCCGGATCGAAGCCCGAACCGAGCAGCGCCATCAGGCCCGCATTCTTGAAGCGATCCTGATAATCCCACTGCCAGCCATAATGGAACCGCGCCTCGTCGCGCGGCTCATAGTTCGCGGTGTCGAGATAGTCGGTGCCGGTGTTCAGGCACGCGTCCATCAGGTTCAGGTCCTGATAGGGCAGCGCCAGATTGACCAGCAGGTTCGGCTTGACCTGCTCGATCAGCTTCGACGTCGCGGCGACGTCGTCGGCATCGACCTGCGCGGTATCGATCGTCACGCCAAAGCGCTCCTTGACCGATTCGGCGATCGCATCGCACTTGAACTGACGGCGGCTGGCGAGCGTGATCTTGCCGAACAGCTCGGGATTCTTCGCCATCTTGTGCACCGCGACCGACGAAACGCCGCCTGCGCCGATTACGAGAACGTCCTTCACGCCTTTGTCCTTCCTCATATGTCCCGGGGGAATGCCGCCCCCATATGGGAGCAACGCCCCGGATGCAAAGGGCGTTGCGCGGGCTGGCCCTTCGCGCCCTCATTCCCCTATGACCGCGACATGAGCATGACGATCGGACGCAGGACATTCATCGGCGGCGCTGCCGCATTCGGGCTTACCGGAACTGCCGCGGCGCAATCCGCGCCAAAGGTGTTCGCCCCCGCCCCGCCCTGGCCCCCGCGCGAAACGCTGATGCTGTGGCCGACCCTCCCGCCCGGCACCCCGCCCGGCATCGCGCCATCGAAACAGCCGGTCCCCCTGCCGCTCGGCACGCCGCAGCGCTGGGAAAAGGGCATCCGCCACCCCTATCTCGGCGTATTCCGCCCGCAACGGCCCGACGGGCGCGCGGTACTGGTGATGCCCGGCGGCGGCTATGTCTTTGTCAGCCTGATCAATGAGGGCGTGAACGTCGCGCGCGTGCTCAACCCGCTCGGCATCACCGTGTTCGTCCTCGCCTATCGCCTGCCCGGCGAAGGCTGGTTCAACCGCACCGACGTGCCGCTGCAGGACGCCCAGCGCGCGATGCGGCTGATCCGCGCCAATGCTGCGCATTATCGCATCGACCCCGCCAAGCTCGGCATCCTCGGCTTTTCCGCCGGCGGCCATCTCGGCGGCACGCTGACCGTCGGCCATGCCGATCCGGTGTACAAGGCCCGCGACACCGCCGACAGCCTGTCGGCGAGGCCCGCCTTTTCCGGCCTGATCTACCCGGTCACCCAGTTTGCCAGCGCCGGCCCCAACAGCCGCTCCGGCCCGAACCTGTTCGGCGGCCCGCCGCCCGCAGGCGCAGCGTCCGCCCGCTTTGACGTCCTCACCCGTGCCAGCGCAGCGATGCCGCCGCTGTTCCTCGCCCACGCAATGGACGACGGCACCGTTTCGGTCGGCCAGAGCATCGCGCTGGTCGAAGCCGCCCGCCGCCACAAGGTTCCGGTCGAGGCGCACTTGCTCGAACGCGGCGGCCACGGCTTCGGCGCGCTCTCGCTCCCACCGACCAACCCCGGCCACAAATGGCTGGAGTGGTTCGCCACCTGGACCGCGACGCATGTAAAGTGATCCAATGCTCCCCGGAACGTGGAGGAGTTGGCGCTAGTTGCACCCCCGCAACAAATCCGTCACCCTCCCACTCAAACAAGGGGGAGGACACACCATGCACAGCGCCATCTTCGGCCCAGTGATCGCACTGATCGGCTGGACCCTCATCATTTGGCTATGGATGTACTTCACCCGCATCCCCGCGATGAAGGCCGCCGGGATCGACGTCGCCAATCTGACCGGCGGCACGGGCAGCGATCTCAAAAAGGTAATCCCGGCCAAACAGCAATGGCCCGCAGACAATTACAACCATCTGCTCGAACAGCCGGTGCTGTTCTACGCCATCTGCATCGTGCTTGCGCTGATGGATCAGGGTGACAATCTCAACGCGCAGATCGCCTGGGCCTATGTCGCGCTGCGCATCGCCCACAGCCTGATCCAGGTCACCACCAACCGCGTCATCATCCGCTTCTCGCTGTTCTCACTCGCGACGATCGTGCTGATCATGCTGACGGTGCATGCGGCGATGGCGTATTGGGGCGTGAGCCTCCACTAAACCCATCGTCGTCCCGGGCTTGACCCGGGACCGGGCTTCTTCTTAATCGGCCCGGAAGGCAGCCCAGCCCCGGCTCAAGGCCGGGGCGACGGGCTAAGGAAACAGCCGCGCCAAACTCCGCTCCAGCATCATCAACTGCCACAGCGTCCGCCCATGCTCGGCGCGCCCGCTGCGATGCTCCTCGGCCAGTCGCGCAATCGCCTTGGGTTCGAACCACCCGCTCCCCGCCAGCACGCGCGACCGCGCTAGCCCCACGGCCTCCTCCGCCAGCGCCTTGCGGAACCACGCCGACACCGGCGTCACGAACCCCATTTTGGGCCGGTACAGCACCTCTTTGGGCAGATACGGCTCCAGCGCCTTCTTCATCAACCACTTGCCCTGCCCGCCCCGGATCCGCATCGATGCGGGCAAGGTCGCGGCGAACTCCACGAAGCGGTAATCGAGCAGCGGTTCGCGCGCCTCCAGGCTCACCGCCATGCTGGTGCGGTCCATCTTGGTCAGGATATCGCCGGGCAGCCAATGCTTGAAATCGGCATATTGCGCGCGGTCCAGCCCGTCACGCGCGGGCGCCTCCCGCATCGTCTCGACATAGCGCGTCTCTGCACGATGCTCCCCCAACGTCGCCCGCGCAGCGTCGGTATAGAGACCAAACCGCACCCCCGGCGTCGTCACCCCCACCGCCTTGGCATAAGCCACCCCGCCCTCGTCCGCCAACGCCAGCAGCGTCGTCTTCGCGCGCAGCGGCCGCGGCGCCCAATCGGCCTTGGGATAAACCCGTCCCAGCGCCCCGAACATGCCGCGCACCGATTCCGGCAGCACCGAGCGCACCCGCTCCTCCGCCGCGTGGAACTTGTACCGCCGATACCCGGCCAGCGCCTCGTCCGCGCCATCGCCCGACAGCGCCACCGTCACGCTTTCCCGCGCCAGCTCGCACACCCGGTACGTCGCCAGCGCCGACGCATCCGCGAACGGCTCATCGAAATGATGCACCAGCGTATCGATCAGCGCATAATCATCCGCCGCGACAGTCTGCACCCGGTGCTGCGTCGCAAAGCGCTCGGCGACCAGCGCAGCATGCGCGGTCTCGTCATAGCCCGCCTCATCGAACCCGATGGTACAGGTCTTCACCGCCGCCCGGCTCGCCTCGGCCATCAGCGCCACCACCGCGCTCGAATCCACCCCGCCCGACAGGAATGCGCCCAGCGGCACATCGGCGATCATCCGCGAGCGCACCGCGCTGCGCAGGTGGTGGATCAGCTCCGCCTCCAGATCGCGCGCAGAACCCTTGGCCCGCTGCGAAAAGTCGATGTCCCACCATTTGACCGGCGCAGGTACGGGCTTGCCGCGCTCCAGCAACAGATAATGCCCGGCAAGCAGCTTCTTCACCCCCGCCAGTACGCTCGCATCGTCGGGGACATAGCCGAGCCCCAGAAAATCCTCGATCGCCGTGAAATCGGGCGTCCGCCGGAACAGTGGATGCGCCAGCAGCCCCTTAATCTCCGAGGCAAACGCCACCGCCCCGTCCGACAGCTCGACATAATGGAGCGGCTTCACCCCCATCCGGTCGCGCGCCAGCAACAGCGACTGCGCGCGCGCATCGTACAACGCGAAGGCGAACATCCCGTTCAGCCGCGCCAGCAGCCCCGGCCCCCAGGCGCGCCAGCCATGCAGCAGCACCTCGGTGTCGCTATGGCTGACAAATGCCGCGCCCTTGGCTTCCAGCTCAGCGCGAACTTCCTGGAAATTATAGATTTCGCCGTTGAAGCTGACGACGACATCACCCTCCGGCGTCGCCATCGGCTGCGCGCCGCCGGCCAGGTCGATGATCGACAGCCGCCGATGCCCGAGGCCAACGCCCGGCGCGGTCCACACGCCGGCTCCGTCCGGCCCGCGATGCACCAGCGCGTCGGTCATCGCCCGCACCCGCGCAGGCTCCACCGGCTTGGGCGTTCCCGGATAGTAAAGGCCAGCTATGCCGCACATCGTGTCGTGAACCCCGCCCCATCAGCCGTCACCCCGCGAAAGCGGGGGCCCATCTCCGGCACTCTCCCAACTTACCACGGTTGGGCTTGTGGCACGTCCGGGAGATGGGCCCCCGCTTTCGCGGGGGTGACGAAAGGTTGCAAGCCCAGCCCGACGAACCGCCTCTATTTCGTCCCCGCCGCCCGATCCGCCAGCTCATCCACCGGCGGCATCGCGCCGAGAAACCGCTTGATCGCCGCCCGAGTCGGCAGATCGGTCTTCTCCGCCGACACCATCACCGCCACCGCGCGCTGCCGCCCACCCAGCAGCTTCGCCCGCAGCGTCTCTGCCTTCACCCGCGACGGGCTGCCCGTCACCGCATCACCGACGCGGTACCAGGTCACGACCTCGCGCTCGACTGGCCCGGGAGCCGTCATCCGCAGCGCGCTTCCGCCCTCCAGCGCCGGCAAATCCTCGATCCGCACCCAGCTGTCATTCTCGCGGATCGCGCCCTGCCCAAATCCGACCAGCTCCTTGCCCTCGCGCTGGCTGGAATAGACCGTCAACACCAGGTCGACCTGCGCCCCCATCCCGTCGGAATAGCGGGTCATCACGAAATGGTCCGCGCCGGGGAAGTTGGGCTTCCACACCGCACGCGTGCTCAGTGGCACCTGCGTCCACCCCGCCACCTGCGGCGCAACGACCCGTGCGGGCAGCGTATCGGCGCGCGCTGCGATCACCCCGGCCCAGGCCATGAACAGGCTCACGATCGTCAGCGAAACCAGCGCCACCACCGCCGGCATCTGCGCCGTCCCCGGCCAGCGCGCCTGCAGCTTCGCCGGATCGAACCACGGCGCATCCGGATCGCGGTCGAACCATTTCCACCCGATCGCCAGCACGCCCGCCATCACCGCGCCAAAGAACACCCAGCCATAAAGGATATGGTCGAACCCCGTCGCCGCCTCGACCGACGTCAGATACGCGGCATAGACCGTCCCGAACGCGCGCACGCCGTTCGCGACGATCGGCACCACCAGCGCCACCGCCATGAACGCCACCCGCCGCGGCCAGCTCGTGTAACAGACATTCGCCACCAGCGCGCCGTACGCGATCATCGCGATCACGAACTTCGCCCCCGAACACGCCTCGGCCACCTCGAAATAACCATTGGGCGTCGTGATCAGCACGCCATCGACATGCGCCGGCACCCCGAACAGGTCGAGCAGCGGCACCAAAATCGCGACCGTCAGATCCTGAAGCGGCTTTTCCAGCCCCTCACCGAACGGCACGAGAAAGATCATATACGCCAGCGGAAACGCCAGCGCCCGCACGACATTCGGCCCCAGCAAGGCAACCACCGCGCCCTGCAGCATCACCACCAGCCCCAGATGCCGGAACAGCGCCACACCCGCCGCATCGCCCAGCAACCACGCCCCAGCGCCGCCCGCAACGATCACCAGTCCCGGCCACCACGCGACCGGCGGCACCTTGGCCAGATCCACCCGCCGCTGCCACACCAGCCACCCGACGACCGGCGCGACAAACAGGCAATGCCCGAACGTCGTGTTGGTCCAGTAAATCGCGGTCAGGTCACCGACATCGCCCCGGAACAGCAGCAACAGCAGCGCCCACACGCCCGCCAGCATCGCCGCATGCCGCTGCCAGCGCGCATCGAACAGCCGCTCTGCCGCAACTGGAATCGCCGCGCTCGCCATGCTCACGCCGCCGCCGGGCGTTCCAGCCGCCGGTCATTGCGACCGCGCAGGCCGATCAGATCGTCCAGCACCGACAGGCGCGCGTCCCAGCTATAATGGTCGATCACCCGCTGCCGCGCGAGCGCACCGAACTCGGCGCCAGTCTTCGGGTCGGACAGGATGCGCGTCACCGCGTCGGCGATCTCGCCCACCGTCTCGCCAACCTCGATCGTACCGCCATGATCGATGCCGGTCGCCGCCGCCCGTGAAGCCACCACCGGCCGCGCCATCGCCATCGCCTCCAGCACCTTGTTCTGCACCCCGCGCGCCAGCTTGAGCGGCGCGACCACCACCGATGCGGCCTGCAGCCAGGGGCGGACATCGGCCACCTCGCCCGTCACGCTGACTCCCGGATGTTTCGCCAGCGCCCGGACCGCATCGGTCGGCTTACGCCCGACAATCGCAAAGCGCGCATTGGGATGGCGCAGCCGGATATGTGGCAGGATCGTCTCGACGAACCAGGTCACACCCTCGATGTTTGGGCGATAATCCATCTGGCCGGTGAACACGATCAGGTCGCCCATCGTGTCGATGCGCTTGAACTGCGCGCCCGGGTCGAACTTCTCGGTGTCGATCCCGTTGCCGACCGCATGGACCCGCTCTGCACCCATGCGCTCGCGGAACAGCTGCGCTTCCTCTTCGCTGACGAACAGGCTGGCATCGGCGCGCGCGGCAACCGCCTTTTCATGCGCGCCGAGCAGCCGCGCCTCGCGCCGCATCATCCACCCGGTAAAGCCCCGGCTGGTCTCGCCGTAACTCGCGAACTTGGCCGAATCCATATCGACAAAGTCCATCACCACCCGCTGACGCGGGCGCAGCGGCACATATTGCGCCATCTGGCTGGAAAAGACGTAGATCGTGTCGATGGCATGCCGCGCCAGCATCGATTCCACCGCACGATGCACCTCGGCATTGTCGAACGCGGTCAGCGACACCGGGCGATGCGACAGCAACGACTGTACCCCGGCCAGCACCTGCGGCTTGCTGCGCCACACGATCTGACGGTTGCCGGTCAGCTTGGACAGTCCCGACTTGCGCTTCAAATCGGCAGGATCGTCGGCGAACGCCACCAGATGCACGCGCTTGCGCTCGCTCAGATAGCGGATGATGTTGAACGCGCGGATCTTGTCGCCACGGTCGGGCGGAAACGGCACGCGATGCGACAGAAACAGGATGTCGCCCATCAGCCCAGCCCCCGCGAAATCCAGGGGCCGACGCGATTGGCGATGGCGAGTGGCAGTTTGCTCCACACCGCCACCTGCATGCGGTACTTGGGGTTCAGCGGATTGGCGTCGCGGATCGCCGCGCCATCGGCGACGCGATCATAATAGGTCAGCGGCTGGGCCTCGAACCCCCAATTCTTCTTGAACGCCGCAGCGCCCGTGCCGACCTTCGACCGGCCGAAATCAAAGCGGGTGCAGCCCCGGTCGCGCGCATGGTGCATCAGGTCGAAATACATGCGGTCATTGGCGCGCAGCCGACGCGCCTCCGCCGTGCCGCCACCCCAATAGGGAAACACCGTCCGCCGCCAATACAGACTCAACACCGCGGACACCGCCTTACCTTCACGTCGCACAACCAGCACGTCGGCGGCGCTACCAAATTCGTGCAACACTTCCGTGAACAGTGCACGCGGAAACACCGGAGTACCCAGATTGCGCACCGATTCCGCATAAACGGCATAATGCGCCGCGACATCGGCCGGGTCGCGCCCGATGGAGACGTCCAGCTCGGTGTCCAGCGCCTTGCGCACCTCGGCGCGCTGCTTGCGCGGGATGGCGAGCAATTCGGCGGCGTCATCCTCAGCCAGCGGGCGGGCAAAGCCCAGATAATGGCTGTCGTCGACGGTCCATTCCGGTCCCGGCCGCGGCCCGCCGCGCACCTCGACACTCGGACAGCTCAGCCGCTCTGCCAGCGCCCAGCACGCCTCCGCCAGCGCCTCTGCCACCATCGGCTTGTCGGCCAGGATACCACCGCCCACGCCAAACCCTGCCGACGCCAGCACCCGCCCGAACAGCGGCGAATGCAGCTCGGTCAGCGGCATCACGCCGACAATCCCCAGCTCGCCGCGCTCGGCGATCAGATAATGGCTACGCTGCCCACACCCCTTGGCCACCGCCGCGCTCCAAGCGGGCAGGTGAAACGGTGTCGCATCGCGATGCTCATGAACATAGGCGCCGATCCGCGCGCGATCGATCGTATCGCCAAGATCAGCGACGCGCAGCGTCAGCGGGCGCAGCTGGATCGGCGCGTTCACGCCGCCGCCTCCAGCACCGGCGCACGATCGAGCAACGCCGCTTCCGCCGCCGCCACCCGATCGGTGCGGTCCCAGCGATGCGCGGTGAACAGCGTCCGCAGCTTGCCCGCCATCGCCCCCAATCGGCTGTAATGCCGCAGCTTCGACTTGAGCGGCGCATTCGCCACGCGCGGCTGGCCGGGATCGACTTCCCACGGGTGGAAGTAGAACACCGCCGGCTGGCCGCCCGCGTTCATCTCGCGGATCGCGCCCTGCACGACGCTGCCCGGCAGCAGGCGGAAGAACCCGCCACCGGTCGTCACTTCACGCCCCAGGAATCGCGCGGTCGTTACCGGCAGCTCGATCAGGCCGCTCCCCGCCACCGGACGATAGGCGCGGCGCGGCGCATCGGCCCAGCCATAATGATCATGCCCGATCGGCGCGACGCTCGACGAGTAGGCATAGCCTTCCTCCGCCAGCACCTGATGCGCCCAAGGGGTGCGGACATCGATCGAAAAGCTCGGCGCGCGATACCCGCTCACCTTCTGCCCGGTCGCATCCTCCAGCACCGCGCGGGCGCGGCCGATATCGGCGCGAAACTGCTCCGGCCCCATCGTGAACACGCGCTGGTGGTCCCAGCCATGGCTGGCCACCTCATGCCCCGCCTCGGCAATCCGCCGCATCAGCGCGGGATAGCGCTCGGCGACCCAGCCCAGCGTGAAGAACGTCGCCTTGACCCCGCCTTCACCGAACAGCGCCAGCACCTTGTCGGTATTCGCCTCGACGCGATGGTCCAGCGCAGCCCAATCGTCGCGCGCGATCACCGTCTCGAAAGCGCCGACCTGGAACCAGTCCTCGACATCGACCGAAAGGGCGTTGGCGACCATCGTCAGGCAGCGGCTCCCCGCCGCGTTGGCCGGGCATCCTCGACCTCGATGAAATCGACCATCAGCGTCAGCACGCGGCGCAGCGCCGCATCCTGTTCCTCGATCCGCGCCTCCAGCCGCGCGAACCGCGCCGCCAGATCGGCATCCACCACCGGCGCGGGCGCAGGGGGCACAGCTCCCGCAGCAGGCGCAGCCGGAGCCGAAACCTCGCGCCGCAACGCCTCACGCGCCGAATGCGCAGCCTCGGCCGGAGCCGGAATCGGTGCCGGACGCGCCGGAGCCGAAGGCGGCATCGCCCCGGACAGATCGCCCTCGAGGTCGGCAATCACCGCCTCGACGTCAGCGCCGGTAAAGCTGGTAATCTCTTCGATCGCGCCGAGCAGCAGCACCCGGCCGGCGAGCAGATTGACCTTGCGCGGGATGCCACCCGACCAGCGATACATCGCCGCGACCGCATCATTGGTGAAGCGCGGCTTGCCCCGCCACCCGACGCACGACAGCCGGTGGATCAGATACGGCTCCAGCTCGTCCGCGCCCATGCCGTCGAGCTGGTGCATCGCGATCACGCGCTGGCGCAGCTGGTCCAGCCGCGGATCGGACAGGCGCGCGCGAAACTCGGGCTGGCCGAGCAGGAAAATCTGCAACAGCGGATAACCACCCGCCTGGAAATTGGAGAGCATGCGCAGCTCTTCGAGGCTCTCGATCGGCAGCGCCTGTGCCTCGTCGGCGATCAGCAACGTCCGCCGCCCCTGCCGCGCCACCGCATGCAGTTGCTTCTCGATGCCGGCGAGCATCTGCGCCTTGGTCAAATGCGTCGCGTCGATGTTCAGCCCCGCCGCAACCATCTGCAACAGGTCTTCGGCCTCGATCTGGGTCGTGACGATCTTGATGACGTGCAGCCGCTCGGGGTCAATCGTCTCCATCAGGTGACCGACCAGCGTCGTCTTGCCTGCACCGGGCGCGCCGGTGATGACGATGAATCCCTCACCCTGGCTCAACCCATAGCCAAGATAGGCCATCGCCTTTTTGTGCGTGGCGGTATCGTACCAGAACGCCGGGTCCGGCGTCAGCTGGAACGGTCGCCCGCTCAGTCCATAATGGTCGTCGTACATCATGCCATCCCTGGACCAAAAACCTTCAGAAACCGTAGCGAAGGCCAAGTTGTGCCTGCGCCTGCGTGTTGCTGCCTTCCCCATCGACCTCGAAGCTCGAGATACCGAGCGACGCGACCGCGCTCAACGGACCGAAATTGTGGTAATAGGAACCGGCAGCGCCGCCGCCCATTACGCCCGGCGCACCGGCAATCCCGCTCTGATAATAGTTCAGGAATACGTTGCCATTGACCCCCGACCGCGCGCTCAGCTCCCGTGCGGCGAACAGCTGCGCATAATAGGTGTCGTCGCTGCTGCCGGCCAGCACCGAGCTGCCCGCCGGGACCAGATAGCGCCGGTTGGCATAGCCCGCGCCCAGCCCCAGCGTCGTGCGGCCCGCATTCATCGCCAGCACACCCGAGACACCGCGCGCGCGGTAATTGGCGCTGGCGACCGATCCCAGCGCGTTGGTCAGGCACCCGCCCGCCGCCGTGCCGCTGTCGCCGAAGATGCAGCCGTCGAACGCATCGCCGAACGAATCGGTCGGAACGTTGAAGCTGGTCGGCAGCGCGGCAAGGTCGCTCGCCAGCTGACGGCCAAAGCTCTGCACCGAATCATACACGCCGATCTGCAGCCCCGACCGGCTCGACATCTGCCACTGCAGCGACCCGGTATAGCTCATCGAATCGTACCGGCGCCCCGCCCGCGCCTCCAGCATCAGCCGCGCGCTCGGCTTGTAGATCACGCCCGCGTCCCAGAAGATGCCCTCGATCTCATAGGCAAGGCGCGGTGGCGATGCCGGATCGGTGACAAACCGCCCCGCCCCATCGCGCACGATCGCGCCAGTCCCGTCGCGCAGCGCGTCCTTCTGCGTAATCTCGATCTTCTCGTAGCCGACGCCACCCACGACCGCGAGCCCGCGACCGATCGGCAGCACCGCATCGACGCGGCCATATTTGCCGTCGAACTTCTGGTCGAGCTGGCTCATCTCCTCGCGCTGCCACGCCCCAGCGACGCTCAGCCCTACCGGCAGGATCGTTCCCGCCTTCACCCCCGCGCGGACCTGCGCGAGGTGGTTGGTCGAGCTGTCGAACACATCGACCGCCGGCGCGGCCGGGTCGATCGACGAAATCGTCGGCGCCTCGACCTTAGTATAGCCAAAGCGATAGGCGGCGCTCAGGCTCGCCGGACCATTACCGGTGTGGAAGGTCGGCCCGCCATAAACCGAATAGACCTGCGCCACGTTGCGGACATTGCCCGCCAGATTGCTCGGCGCATCGCCACGAATGTCGCTGCGCGCCCGCGTCGCCAGCGCCCCGCCCTCGACCGTCAGGCCCGGCGCAACCTTCACCGCCGCGCGCGCAAGGCCGCTATGCGTGTCCTGATCGGCGACGTCATTCTGCCAGTCGAAGCGCCGCTCATATTTGTACGAAAGCTGCACCTCGACCCGGCGCGTCTGGATCGACGCATCGACCCCCGCGCCGATGGTCGAGTAGGTCAACACCTCGCCCCCGCCCGAAAGGTCGGCGACCAGCACCTGCCCCGCATCGACATAGGGGGTGATCGACTTGCTCTTGTCCTTCGCCAGCGCGGGCGCGGAGATCAGGGCAGTGGCGGCAAGTGCCGCGGCGAACAGCCTCATTGGTCGGGCTCCCCGTAATAGGCGCCATAGCTGCCAAAACGGCGCCCGCCCGGCTGGATGGAAACGCTGTTGAGCAACAACTGGATATGGTCGCACCCGTCGAGCAACCCGACCGCGTCGCGCAGCTCGTTCTCACGCGTGCGGTCGGCGCGAACCACCAGCATCACCTGCCCGACATGGCTGGCGAGCGCGCTGGCGGGCGATGCGGCGAGGATCGGGGGCGAATCGAAGATCACGATGCGACGCGGATTGGCAGCCGCCAGCCCGTCGAGGATCGCATGTGCCCCCGCACTGGCGAGCAGCTCGGTATCGGCAACACTGCGCGTTCCGGCGGGCAGCACCGACAGCTGCGGCACATCGGTGTCGATCACACAGTCCTCGGCGCTCGCCACCGCGCCCGCCAGTACATCGAGCAGACCGGGGCCGTCCGGCGCGCCGAGCCGCGCCAGCACATCGGGCTTGGCGAAATCGGCATCGACCAGCAGGATCTCGACATCCTTCTCCGCCGCCATCGACAGCGCCAGGTTGATCGCGCAGAAGGTCTTGCCGTCATTCGGCTTGGCCGAGCAGACCAGGATCATCCGCGAACGGTCGTCAGCGCCCTCGCCACCGCCTGCGCGAATCTGACGCGCAGTGGTCAGCAACTGGCGCTTCACCAGCCGGAATTCCTCGGCCAGCGCAGTCACGGTCGCGCCGGGGACCAGCATGCCATGCTCGGCGAGCTTCTTGCGGTCGATCGCAATACGGCGACGCGCACTCGCCGGCTGTTCGGGCGGGGCAACGGGTGCGGCCTCCGGACGCACCAGCGGCGCGCGCGGCGCCTCAACCGCACCGAATACCGGAAGATCGTGACGCGGCTTGGGCGCAGGAGCCACAGGCGAAGGAGCAGCCGCCTGCTGCGCCGGAGCATGTTGCTGCGCAGCTTGGCGCTGCACGAACGCCTGATGCGCCGCCGCCCGCTCCACCAGCGATCCGCCAAGGCGTCTGGGAGTCTGGTCGTTCATGGCCCTACCCTCACGCGCTCATGCCGCGCTGGAGCATTTCGAGCCCCAACAGCGCCACCCATGCGACGACCAGCCCTGCGGTCGCCGCTGCAAACATCTGAAACCGCTTCCGACGCAGCGCGGTCTGCGCGCCCGTCACGACTTCGCCGATCGATCCGATCACCGGCATCCCGCTCATCTTTTCGAGCCGCGCGGTGGTCGGGAACGTCCCCGCCAGCTGGCTGAGGCCAAACGCCACCGCCAGCCCGCCACCCAGCCCGACAATCAGCACGCCGGTCAGCAACAGCGGCCGGTTGGGCGCAGTCGGCGAACGCGGCGCGGTCGGCGGGTCGATCACGTTGAACTTCACCGCATCGGCCTGGCCCGCAGCCTGACTGCGCAGCTTCACCTGCTCGCGATCGGCGAGCAGCTTGTCGTACGCCGACTTCATCACCTGATAATTGCGGTCGATCTCGGCCTGTTCCTGCGCCGCCGCGGGATCGCCCGCGATCTTCTGATCGATCGCGCCCATATCGGCCTCGATCTGCGCCTTGCGGTTGGTCAGCGCAGCAACTTGCGCCGCCTTGTCGGCCTGCATCGCGCGCAGGCTCAGATACAGCGGGTTGGCGCTCGCGCCACCGCCGCCGCCCGAATAGACCGGCTCGCGCTTTGCCGCGCCCTGCGCCGCCGAAAGCTGGCTCTTGAGCGCGATCACATCGGGGTGACTATCCGTCCACCCGCGCGCCCGCGCTTCCGTCAGCTGTCCCTGAATCGCCGAAAGCCGCGCCCGTGCCGGCCCGGCAACCCCGCCACCGCCGCCCGGACCCGCGACCGTTGCCGAGGTCCCCGCCATCTGGCCATTCACCGCAGCAAGTCCGCTCTGCGCCGCCGCCAGCTCCTGATTGACCTGCGCCAGCTGCGCGCGCGCCGCCGACAACCGCTCCGACAGCGTCCCGGTACCGGGCAGCGAGCCGAGATACCGGTCCTGGAAATCGGCCTTTTTGGCTTCCGCCTCCTGCAGCGCCTTTTGCCGCTGGGCGAGCTGCTGGTCGAGGAACTGGAGCGACTGGCTCGCCTCGTCGCGGATCGTGCCGAGATTGTCCTCGACGAAAATGTCGATCAGCTTCTGGACGATCGTGCGCGACAATTTGCCATTGTCCGCGGTCGCGGTGATCTCGAACAGATTGTCCTGCTGCGCGGTGATCTTGATCTTCTTCTGCAGCCCCGCGACCCGGTCCGCGACATCGCGGTCGGTGGCGACGGTGTTGGCCAGGTCCGTGCCGCGCACCACCTTTTCCAGATTGGTCGCGCTCGCCAGCGTCGTGCGGACGCGGTCGATGTCCTTTTGCTGCTCCTGCTGGGTCGCAATCCCCTCGCCGGGCAGGATCTGGCGCAGCTGCACGAAGATGCGCGCGCGGCTCTCATATTGATTGGGAATCTGCGACACGACGAGCCAGCCCGCCAGGCAGATCGCCCAGGCGACGGCCACGGCGATCCACCGGCGTTGCCACACGCCGTGAAGTGCCGTCCTGATCTCGTCCCACAATCCCCCCACCGGGCGGTCTCCGTCTGGTTAGAACATGCTTTCGGGAATGATGATCACGTCGCCCGGCTCCAGCCGGACGTTCGCGCTCGTGTCCCCGTTTTTGAGAAGGTCCGACAGGCGCACCTTGTATTCGCGCTGCTTGCCCGTCGCCTTGTCGTAGCGCACCAGCCGCGCGCGGTTGCCCGCCGCAAACTCGCTCAAGCCCCCGACCGCGATCATCGCGTCGAGCAGCGTCATGTTGGCGCGATAGGGCAAAGACGCCGGCTTTTCGGTCGCACCGACGATGCGGATCTGCTGGCTGAACGTGCCCGAGAAGCTCTTGACCACGACCGACACGATCGGGTCCTTGATATACTCACCCAGCGCATATTTCAGGTCGTCGGCCAGCATCGCAGGCGTCTTGCCCACCGCCGGCATGTCGCTCACCAGCGGCGTGGTGATGCGGCCATCGGGGCGCACCTGCACCTCCGCCGACAATTCCTGGTTGCGCCAGACAAAGATCTGCAGCGTGTCGAGCGGGCCGATGACATATTCCTCGCCCGGCCCCTCACGGCTCGCGACAAAGTTGGTCGATGGCAGCTCCGGTCGACTTCCGCCGCCCATACAGCCCGAAAGCGCCCCCGCCATCATCAGCGGAAGCGCCACCCTCTTGCCGACCTGTCCCAAACGCATCACTCTCAAACCTCCTGACGTTCGCGCAGTCCCGGCGTCCCGGGACGACATGCACGAACAACCGCTTTGCTATGGCGGCGGGAGGTAAAGATATTGTTAGGAACGACGCCGCTGGCGGCGTGGCGTCAGGGTTTGGAGCGCCTCCGGCGCCGCGGCACCAGCCCGCTCCCCCACCCGGCCACCTAAACAGCGTATCCTAGATGGGTGGCCGAGTGGGGGGAGCGGGCTGGTGCCGCTTCGGCGAAGCTGAAAACGACTCAGGCGACGATTTCCGACGCGGGTCTGTGACCCAGAAAACCAGCCGGACTCGCACTAGCGCCATAGGCTCCGGCGAGAAAAACCGCGACAACATCGCCGACCTGCGCTTCGGGCAGAGCCACCTTGTCGCCCAGCCGGTCGAGCGGGGTACACAGCGGCCCGACCACCGAAACGGTCTCCTCGGGTGCCGCTCCCATCTGCCCTGCAATCGCGATCGGATAGTTGCGCCGCACCACGGTCCCGAAATTTCCCGACGCGGCAAGCTGATGGTTCAGCCCGCCATCACAGATCAGGAAGGTCTCGTCCCCGCTGACCTTCCGGTCGACGATCCGCGTCAGATACACGCCGCATTCCGCCGCGATCCACCGCCCCAGCTCGATCGCATAGGCCTGATCCGAATCGAGCACGTCGCCCAGCCGCGCGCCGACCATCCCGATGTCCACCGGCGTATCGCCCGAGAAATAGGGCACGCCAAGGCCACCGCCGATATTGACCAGCGGCGCCCGCGCGCCGACCGCATCAGCCAGTTCGCGCGCCAGCCCGACGGTCGCCGCCTGCGTCTCGCAGATCGCTTCGCTGTCGAGCGCCTGCGACCCGGCAAAGATATGAAACCCGCGCCAGTCCGCGCCAGCGGCAATCAGCCGTTTGACCAGTTCGGGCACGCGCGCCGCATCGATCCCGAACGGCGAAGGCCGCCCGCCCATCTTCATGCCCGAGCCCTTGAGCTCGAACGACGGATTAACCCGCACCGCCAGCTTCGGCGTCACGCCCAGCCGCTCGCCAATCCCCAGCGCGCGATCCGCCTCGCCCTCGGATTCCAGGTTCAGCGTCGCCCCGGCTACGATCGCTGCCTCCAGCTCGACGTCACGCTTCCCCGGTCCGGCAAAGCTGATGTGCCCCGCATCCTTGACTGCCAGCGCCGTCGCCAGCTCCCCCCCGGACGCCACGTCTAGGCCACCGACCAGCGGAGAAACGATTTCCAGAAACGCCGGCAACGGGTTGGCCTTGATCGCAAAATGGATCTCGACCGCATCCGGCAACGCCGCCCGCAGCTGCCCCAACCGCTCGCGGACGATCGCCGTGTCATAGACGAACAGCGGCGTCCCCGCCTGCGCCACCCACTCGCGCGCGGCGCGTCCGGCGATGTGCAACTCCCCGCTCTGCCCCGCAAAATAGGGGGGGATCGGCCCCATCGGCTTCATGCCGTCATCTCCGCCTTCAGGCCCGACCGGTCGAGCTTCCCGTTCGCATTGCGCGGCAAATCGTCGCGCCAGACATAGCGCGTGGGCTGCATGAACGCAGGCAACTCGCGCCGCAACCGCTCGCGCAGCGCCGCTTCGGCTGTCTCCGCTTCGGCCCGCGCTACCGCGATCACCACCACCGCCTGCCCCAACCGCGGATCAGGGACGCCCAGCGCCACCGCCTCACGCGCCTCGCCGCCGGACAGCACCGCTTCCTCGACCTCGGTCGGACTGATCCGGTTGCCCGAGGATTTGATCATCTCGTCATCGCGCCCGACAAAGCGCAACAGCCCGTCCGCGCCCTCGACCACCGTATCCCCCGAAAACACCGCCATTCCGCCATAAGACGATTTCGCCGGCGCAGGCTTGAAGCGCAGCGCTGTCCGCTCCGCATCCTGCCAATATCCTTGCGCGACCAGCGGCCCGGCATGCACCAACTCCCCCGCCTCGCCCGGATCGGCGCGCGTGCCATCGGACCGCACCACCATGATCTCGGCGAAGGGGATCGCCCGCCCCATCGATTCCGGATGCGCATCGACCAGCGCCGGATCGAGGTAAGTCGACCGAAACGCCTCGGTCAGCCCATACATGGGATACAGGTCAGCCCCCGGAAACCGCGCCCGCAACCCGCGCACCATGCCCACCGTCAGCGCCCCGCCGGAATTGGTCAGCCTCTTCAGCTTCCCCGCGACCTCGACCGGCCACTCCGCCTCCAGCAGCTGCGTCCACAGCGGCGGCACCCCGGCAATCGTGGTGGCGTCATGCCGGTCCACCGCCTTGATCACATCGCGCGCGGTCAGATAATCCAGCGGGATCACCCGCCCGCCTGCGGCCCAGGTCGACAGCAGCTGATTCTGCCCATAGTCGAAGCTCAACGGCAGCACGCCGAGCACGCGGTCGTCCGGCGTCACCTTCAGATAATGCGCCACGCTGATCGCGCCGAGCCACAAATTGGCATGGCTCAGCATCACCCCCTTGGGCCGCCCCGTCGAACCCGAGGTATACAGGATCGCCGCCAGCGCCCCGGGATCGCGCTCCGAAAACGCCAGCCCCTCGCCCACCAGCGGCGCATCCGCATCGAACACGACGCGGCAGCCTGCGGGCACATCGCCATCCTCCAGCGTCCCTGCCCGCGCGCCCTGCGTCAGCAACAGCCGCGCGCCGCTATCCGCTAGAATATGCGCCACCTGCGCGCGCTTGAGCACCGGGTTGACCGGCACATGCACCAGCCCCGCCCGCGCCGCCGCAAGCGGCATCACGCACGCATGCCGCGTCTTGGCCAGCCAGGTCGCAACCCGATCGCCGGGCTCCAGCCCCTGCCCACGCAACCACTGCGCCAGCGCCGCGACCGCGCTCTCAAGCTCGGCATATGTCAGCGTCCCCGCACGATCCTCCAGCGCGACTGCATCGGGCGCACCGCGCGTCGTCAGCGCATCAATCGGGTAAGGGGTCGGGTCGAGTTCCACCATCGCGCCTGCATATCCCGCATCGGTTAACGATCCAGTGTCTATTATCGCTTAGCAGGTGCAGCACTTGGCATCGCGGCGTCCAGCGCGTAACGGGCGCAAAACAACCGGGGATTTGGGGCCGTGCAGCCTGACGGATACAGTGAAGTCGAAGAAACCGTGCGCGGCGTGCTGCGCGACGTGCTGGGGATCGACGCCGCCCGCGCCGCGACCTTCGACGAAGCGACGCCTTTGTTCGGCGCGCTCCCCGAACTCGATTCGATGGCGGTCGCCGGCGTGCTGACCGAGATCGAGGACCGCCTCGGCATCATCATCGACGATGATGAGGTGGATGGCGACATGCTCGAAACGTTCGGCGCGCTGGTCCGCTTCGCCGCGTCCAAGGCGCTGACCTGATCCGCGCCGACGCCTATGACTGGCCGGGCGGCCGCGAAGCGATGCTCCGCTTCGGCCCCGGCACCGGCCCGGTCGTGGTCGTAGCGCTCCCCCTGTTCGAAGAAGCCAACCGCACCCGCGCCTTCGCGGTCACGATCCTGCGCGCGCTCGCCGATCGCGGGATCGCCGGAATACTCCCCGACCTGCCCGGCCAGGGCGAAAGCCTGCTGCCCACCCACGAAGCCACGCTGGCCGGCCTCAGCGAAGCCTTCGCCGCCGCCGTCTCCAGCCTCGGTCGCTCCGCATACAGCCTCGCCATCCGCAGCGGCACCCTGCTCGACGGCTCAGCGCTCGTCGTCGCACGCTACCACCTCTCGCCCGCCACAGGAGCGGACCTGCGCCGCGAACTCATTCGCGCCCGCCAGGCATCCGCGCGCGAATCCGGCGAGCCATTCGACCCGGCGAGCATCGACACCGCGACCGATCCGGTCGAACTCGCCGGCAACCGCATCGCGCCGCAATTGCTCACCGAACTCGCCACCGCCACCCCGGCGACCACCGCCGTCCGCACCGTCCGCCTCGAAACCGAAGCACGCCCCGCCGACGCCAAGATCGCCGGCAGCCCGCTTTGGCGCCGCGCGGAGCCAGATAACGACGCCGATTTCGCCGCGCGCATCGCCGCAGACATCGCTGATTGGGTCGCGACATGCGAAGGCTGACACACTTCCGCTGCGCCGACGAAACCCTCGCCGCCACGCTCGACGAAGCGCCCGGCACCACCGGCCTGCTGATCGTCTCCGGCGGCAATGAAATCCGCATCGGCGCGCATCGCGGCATGGCCGAACTCGCCGCGACCGTCGCAGCCTCGGGCCATCCGGTATTCCGCTACGACCGCCGTGGCATCGGCGATTCAACAGGCGAAAACAACGGCTTCGAATCGACAGCGCAGGATATCTCTGAAGCCGCAGCAGCGTTCCGCCGCGCGGCTCCCCACCTCACGCGCATCGTCGCGTTCGGCAATTGCGACGCCGCCAGCGCGCTCATCCTGTTCCACGCCCAGGCACCAATCGACGCGCTGATCCTCACCAACCCCTGGACGATCGAGCCAAGCGCCGACGGCAACGACCTCCCCCCCGCCGCCGCGATCCGATCGCGCTATGTCGAGAAGCTCAAGAACCCCCGCGAACTGCTCCGCCTTGTCACTGGCGGGGTCAATATTCGCAAACTTGTCAGCGGCTTGGCCAAAGCATCAGGCAAACAATCTCACCCAGCGAGCGGCCTCCCCGCCCGCCTCGCCACGGCGCTGGCAGCCACCAAAGCCCCCACCAAGATCCTCCTCGCCGAACGCGACAACACCGCCCTCGCCTTCGCCGACCATTGGAAAAGCGAGACCTTCGCCCCCGCTCGCACCCGCCACACCCTCATCACCTGCCCCACCGACAGCCACAGCTTCGCCCGGCCAACGGACAAGGCATGGCTGACCGACCAGGTGGGCGCCGCCCTCGCGCCCGAATAAATTAGGGCGGCCCCCGCAAGGGTGCTAAGATCCTCCCGGGCAGCTTTGCCCCACCTTCAATCGTCTGGACGTCGCTACCCGGGGATGGATCGCTCACCGCGAACCTCCGGCCTTTTTGGGCCATGCCAATGAGTTCCGCGCCGTCATCGCTCCCCAACAGTCTGGGGATCGCGCTCGTCATCTCGTCTGCAACGCCGTTGCTGTTGCTGGACAAGGATCTGTGCGTGGAAGCCGCCAGCCGATCCTTCTGCACCGCGTTCGAACTCGACCCGGCAAAGGTGGTCGGCGTCGAATTATGCGCACTCGGCAACGGCGAGTGGTCAGCGCCCCAGCTACGCTCGCTGTTGCGCGCAACCATGGCCGGCAACGCCGCGATCGAAGCCTATGAAATGGACCTGGTCCGCGCTGGCCGCCCCACCTTGTGCCTGATCCTCAACGCCCACCTGCTCGACCATGACGGCGCCGACCAGCGACGCATGGCGCTGGCGGTGCTCGACGTCACAGACGTCCGAAAGGCCCGAAAGGCATGGGCCGCCGCCGAACGCGAAAAGGACGTGCTGCTGCGCGAGTTGCAGCATCGTGTCGCCAACAGCCTTCAGATCATCGCGAGCGTGCTGATGCAAAGCGCCCGCCGCGTCCAGTCGGATGAGGCGCGCCTCCACCTGCACGACGCCCACCACCGCGTGATGTCGATTGCCACGCTGCAGCGCCAGCTGTCGGCGGGCACGCCGGGTGACGTCAAGCTGGGCTCCTATCTCAATGACCTGTGCGAAAGCATCGGCGCATCGATGATCTTCGACCATAACCTGACGCGGATCGACGTCATCGTCGATGACAGCAGCACCAGCGCCGACGTCTCGGTCAGCCTCGGCCTGATCGTCACCGAACTGGTCATCAACGCGCTCAAACACGCCTTCCCCGATCCCGCCAAAGCCGGTTGCATCACCGTCGAATATTGGAGCCGCCCGACGGGGTGGAAACTCACCGTCTCCGACAACGGCATCGGAATGCCGCCCGACGACGAGGCGAAGAAACCGGGCCTCGGCACCGGCATCGTCGACGCCCTGTCCAACCAGCTCGACGCGACCGTCATCGTCACCGACACCGCGCCGGGCACGCGGGTGGCGATCACGCATCTGCAAAAGGTCTAGCCGCCTACCGCGCGCCCGCCTCCGCCGCCGGAATCACTCCCTCCGCCAGCAAGCGGTGCAGCGCATCGATATGCCCGCCCTCGCGCGCCGCATCGGACTGCGACGTCATGACGACCGTCAGCTTCAGGCTCGGCACGATATACAGCATCTGCCCGCCATAGCCCCAGCCATAGCGAACCGCGTGCCCGCCCATCTCGCCGACAAACCAGCCATAGCCATATTGCCCCCCACTCCACGGCGACACGGCGCGCGGGGTCCAGCTTGCCGCGATCCATTCGGCGGGCAGGATGCGCTTGCCGTCGATCACCCCATCAAGGCGGTAGAGCTCACCGAACCGTGCGAGGTCCCGCGGGCTCATCAGCATGTCGTTGCCGCCGAAATACACGCCCTGCGGATCACGCGGCCATGGCGGGATGGTGATGCCCAGCGGCTCGCCCAGCCATTCGCGCGCCAGCTCCAGCGTGCTGCGTCCACTCGCCCGCGTCAGCATCGCCGAGACAAGGTGACTGCTCCCGGTCGAATACAGCATCCCCCCGCCCGGCTCATCGACGAACGGCCGTGACAGCGCAAAGCGGACCCAATTGGGGCTGGTGACCCAGCGCCCGTAATTCGGGCCGGATGTCCGCTCCAACCCCGCCTGCATCGACAGCAAATTGCCGAGCGTCAGCCGTGCTAGCCGCGGATCGGGGTTGGCGGGCGCGTCGGCTTTCAACACCGACACCACCGGCTGATCCGCGCCCGTCAGCACCCCGCGCGCAATCGCAATTCCCGCCAGCGCCGACAGCACCGATTTCGACGCCGATTTGATATTGACCGCCCGGTCCAGCGGCGGACCGCCATTGAAGCGATGCTCCGCCAGCGTCTGCCCATCCCGCAACACCAGCAACGACCGCAAACGCGGCAACCGCTCCGCCGCCGCAACCGTCTGCGCCATCCGTACCGGATCGAGCCCGGTCGTCGCTGGCTGAGCCTGTTGACGGGCATCCCCGGTCGGAGGTTCTACCGGGGCAGGCGCGGCATTGCAGCCGATCAACAGGATCGGGAGCAGAGCCTGCGCGGCAAGCGAAAATCGGGTGCGTGAAGGCATGGCGGTCCAACGCCCCGCTGCCAGACTTGATCCTGCCGGCATCCTCGACGCCCTTTCAGACCTGCTCGACGCCACCATCATCGCCCCGACACGCAGGTCGTGATCACGCATCTGGGCAAGGTTCCGGCGGGCTGCATCTACTGGCCCGGAGAGCCTCGTCCTGGCGGAGATGTTCGATCAAGCGCTGCCAGGCGCGCGTCGTCGGCCATGGACAAGTCAGCCTCACCGATCGCCCAATAGGCGTCGGCGCGCATCAATAACGAAAACCGGTCGTCCGGATCGAGCGTCAGCGCTTCAGACAGATGCGCGATCACACGTCGCTGATCCTTCCGATGTCTCGCAAGAATCGCCCGGCCACGCAGAACGACGATCCAGGCGGGCTCACCCTTCGCAACGCGCGCAAAGTCCGCCTCCGCACGCTTGGGGTCATTCTGCCAGGCATAGGCGATCCCTCGGTTGGCCAGCGGGTATGGGTCGTCGCGTTTGCGTTCATGCGCGATCGTGAAGTCGGCAACTGCCGCCGGCAGGTCGCCCGCGTCCAGCTTTGCAAGTCCGCGTTGGAGATAGGCATCGTCGTCATCTGGACGGAGTTTCAGCGAAGCATCGAAATCCTCGATCGCGCGCCGATAGTTCCCCATCTGGGCGTAGATCAATGCGCGGTTGTAGAGCGTGTAGGAATCGCGCGGGGCTAGCTTGAGTGCCGCCGAATAGTCGGCCAGCGCCTCGTTATTTCGCTCCAGCCGCGCATGCACGCGTCCGCGCGCGGCCAGAATGTCCGAACGGTCTTCGGGGTCCAGGTCCTTGTCGGCGAGCATTGTCGTACAGGTCGTCAGGCTGTCGACCCACTCGGATTCCACATCCGAATCGTCACACCGGGGCGTGATCTTGTCGTGATACAGCGCACCCGACGCCAGGAACATCAGGCCGGCCAGGATGGCATTCCATGTCATCGAGGACCAGTAAGCGATGGGCTGTTCAGCGCGGTCATAGCTGAGCGAAACGCCGCGGAGCAGCGGCTCGGCCCGGCGCTCGCGCCAGCCCTGAACTAACCTGCCCAGCGCAAAACTGGCGAAAACGCCGAGCACGGTCGGCGCGAACCCGGCCCACGCGACCAGTCGTGGTGCCAGGGGCGTGAAACTGAACACGCCAACAGCCAAGATCACGGTAAGAACAAGTACGCTGACCAGCAACTGCCTGCCCGAGCGCCAGCTCAGATCCGGCGCCGGAGCCGTGACGTCACGCACGCTCGTTCCCGCCCGGATATGCTGGACGACATAGGTGGCTGGCCCGACCCCCGCAGCTACAAGAAAGAGAATAAGCCCAGTCTGGGCCGGCAGATCGTCGAACACACCCTGACCGTGACGCAACTTGCCATTTTGGGCAACCGCCACCAAGCGTACGGGACGAGCGCACCCGCCAAAGCGGAGGCTTTCCTACAACACCCCGAAAAGCGCATAAACTGGTCGATGCGCAGCCGACTCGCCCAGCCCTGCAAAAGCCGCCGCGAGCGCCGCCGCGCCGCGCCACATCGCCCCGACAGTATCAGGCGACTGTCAGCTTCGGCGCACTACGCACGTCAGACACCCCGATTTTTGTCAGTTTCGTTAGCCGAAGCTGACAGGATCGCACGCATTGCCCAAAACTTCGTCAGTTTCTCCGGATCACTCCGCGGCCTGTGCAACCGCCTCGAAGTCCGCCCCGGCCAGAAAGCGCTCAGCATCCAGCGCGGCCATGCAGCCGGTGCCCGCTGCAGTAATCGCCTGGCGATAGACCTTGTCCATCACGTCGCCACACGCGAACACGCCGGGCACGCTGGTACGCGTCGTCCCCGTCTCGACGGTGATGTAGCTGTCATCGTCCAATTCCAGATGCCCGCGGAACAGCTCGGTCGCCGGGTGGTGGCCGATCGCGACGAAACCGCCCTCGACATCGATGCGCGATTCCTCGCCAGTCACGCGATCCTTCAGGTTCAGCGCCACCAGCCCCTCGGGGTCGCCGCCGCCGACGAACTCGACCACTTCCTTGTTCCACAGCACCTTGATCTTGGGATTGGCGAACAGCCGCTCCTGCAGGATCTTTTCGGCGCGCAGCGTGTCGCGGCGGTGGATCAGCGTCACGTCATGGCTGTGGTTGGTCAGGTACAGCGCCTCTTCGACCGCAGTATTGCCGCCGCCGATCACCGCGACCTTCTTGCCGCGATAGAAGAAGCCGTCGCAGGTCGCACAGGCCGACGCGCCCTTACCCTTCATCGCCTCTTCGCTCTCCAGCCCCAGCCACTTGGCCTGCGCACCGGTAGCGATCACCAGCGTGTCGCCCGAATAGACGGTGCCGCCATCGCCGATCAGGCGGAACGGGCGCTGCGACAGATCAACCTCGACGATCGAATCATACATCATCTGCGCGCCGACATGCTCGGCCTGCGCCTGCATCTCTTCCATCAGCCAGGGGCCCTGGATCACTTCGCGAAAGCCGGGATAATTTTCGACATCGGTCGTCGTGGTCAGCTGGCCGCCCGGCTGCACCCCCTGCACAACGATCGGGGCAAGCCCCGCGCGCGCGCCATAGATGGCGGCGGACAGGCCGGCAGGGCCGGAACCGAGGATCAGCATGCGGGTCGAGTGGGTGGCGGTCATTCTGAAATCCTGTTGAGCCCCGCAATTGGGGTGGCGGTGCCGCATCTAGGGGTTCGGCACCGCCGATGGCAACATGGGTGGTGTGCCCCGCTCTGCCAGCAAAGCGATTCTGTTGTGGACGAAAGCCGGTTGAAGGGCAGCGCCCGGCTGGGCAGACTGGCGGCATGACACTTCGCCGCACCCTGCTCGCCGCAGCCTTGCTGCTCCCCCTCCCCGCGCTCGCGCAGGAAGCCGTCCCAATGGTGGCACCGCCCCCGCCCAAGCCAGCGACGCAGCGGGTTGCGATCGACACCGGCATGGGCCGCATCGTGCTGGAGATCGAAACGCAGCGAGCCCCCATCACCGCGCGCAATTTCCTGCGCTATGCCGATCAGAAGCGGCTCGACGGCATCGCGTTCTACCGGACGGTGAAGGTCGCGGACAAATTCGGCTTCATCCAGTTCGGGATCGACAACGACCCCAAGCGCATCCTGCCGCCGATCAAGCATGAGCCGACGACGCTGACCGGGGTGAAACACGTCAACGGCGCGATCTCCACCGCGCGGCTGGCGCCGGGCACGGCGCGGGGTGAGTTCACGATCAGCGTGGGGGACCAGCCTTCGCTCGACGCCGACCCGACCAAGCCCGGCGACAATCTCGGCTATGCCGCCTTCGGCAAGGTGGTCGAGGGGATGGAGGTGGTGTGGAAAATCCTGGACGCCCCGACCTCACCAACCGCGGGTGAAGGCGTGATGAAAGGGCAGATGCTCAGCCCGAAGATCCGCATCCTGAAGGTGAGCCGAGTGCCTTAAAACGCACTAAACAGCAGGAGGACGAACAGCCAGAACAGCAACGATCCGCACACGACCATCAGGAAGCCCGAACCCGCCGGCAGCGCATCGTCCATCGCGATCAGGTCGCGGTCATCGGCGCTGGCAATCTCGTGGTAAGAAGACATGGCAACTCTCCGGTCGATGTTGCCATATCTGCCATGTGCCCAACGGGTTGCCCATATCGGGAAAGCCCGATCGGGATTCTACGGATGTCGGGGTTAACCCTTCGGATCACGGCGCCGGCGGGTATTTCTCCGCCAGCGCGGCGCGGACATCGGCGACCTTGATCGCCCGCCACTGTCGCGAAGGCTCCTCCCCGGCGGCCAGACTGATCGGTCGGATCAACAGGCGATACTCGAACCCCTGCGGCGTCCCGCCCCCGGCGCTGTAACCATAGCCATAGGTGACCGTGCGCTCGACCAGCAACGCGCTCTCGATGATGAAGGCATCCTTGCCGAGGCCGCGAACATGGTCCGCCGCGACTAGCATCGCCGCCTCCTCGACCATAGCCGGGCTGGCCGACAGGCTGCCCATCCGCAGATTGACCAATTGGGGATCGTCGCCCTTCATGACCCGATACCCTTCCATATCGGTCCGCCAGAAATTGCTCCCCTCGTCCCGCATCCTGGGCTTCGCCTCGGCATGCTCGCCGCGCGGAAGAAGTTTCACCAGATCATCGAAACCCATCTGCAGCATCTTGGTGGTCCCGACGTCCTGCATCCGCCGGATCTCTTCGATCGTCGCATCAATGGCACGTGCTTCTGCCGGGCCATCGGCACGCAGCTGCGCGATCAGGTCCGACATGACCACCAGTGCCTCGCCGCGCGGCCGCTCGGGCTCGTCGGCGAGCGACTTCATCGTCATCTTGCCGGCACGCAACCGCAACGCGATCGCCCGCGACCAATCGTCGAGCACCTCGGTCGCCTTATCCCCCGCGGCGACGCGCCGCCGAAAGTCCTCCTCGACCCGCTTGGGCTGCTTGCGTCCATCAGGGCGTGGCGGCGGCGGCTCCACGGCAAACGCAACCTCGTCCCGCGCGCCCTTCAGCTCGATCGCCGATTGCTCGGTCTTGCCCGCCGCCAGCAGTGCATAAGCCCGGGCGCCCCGGATCGCGGCACGCCCCTGGATCTCTTCATATTTACGATCCGCATCGCCGCTCAGCGACCATCCACCGCGGTTCTTCGGCAGGTCGAAACTGATCTGTTCGGCGTAGAGTGCGGCATTCTCGAAATCGCCGGTCTGCAGCGCGATCATCAGCATCAGCCGTAGCATGACCGGATTGTAGGAGGCCTGCTCGCGCAACTGGGCGATGCGGATGCCCCGATCGGTATCGAACAACAGCCGGATTGCCGACGCCAGCCGCCGCACACTCGCCGAATAGGGCCGCCGCGCGATGATCGAATCGAGCATCTTCTGCGCGTCGGCAGCCTTTTTGGTGCGGTAGAGCGCGACGGCGCGCAGGGCGTCACTGCCAAGGCGGGTCGCGGCGAGTTCTTCGCGCGTCGCGTAGGTGGCGTGGAAGGCGTCGAACTCGTCGAGCGTCGCCATTGCGGTTTCGTCGCTCTTTTCGGCGAGTTCGTGCAGGGCGCGGGCGCGGAGGAGCGAAAGGCGGCGGTTGCGGAACTCCGGGACCAGCATCGGATCGGCAAGGGTCCGTTCGCACGCCGCGCTGCCCTGGACGCCGAACGATCGCAGGCGGATGCCGTAGTTCGGACCCAGTCCGCCCCAGCCACGGTGTTCGGGCTGTTTTTCGCCGGGCTTGAGCTTCTTTTTCGGGTTCGGGACGGGATAGCCGTCACAGGTCGGATAGTCGGCGGCGACTGCCGGCTGGGCAGCGACCGGGGCCGGCGGTGGCGGCGGGGATGGCACTTCGACCACGTTGGCCTGCCCCGCCTGTGCACCACCCATTGCCCCACCGGTCGCCAATGCGCCGGCCAGCACCGTCCAGAATCCGTTCACCGAAAGCCCCCTTGCGATTCGCAGGATGATAGCTTCGGCAACCGGGGGCAGGAAGCGGCGACGAAACGATCCGCCGCCCTGCCCCGGAGCACAATTTACTCGACCGGCTTCACCTCAAGCCCGGTCCACTTCGCCGCGAAGGCGTAGAGGTCGGACGTCTCCTCGATCACCTTGTCGGTCGGCTTGCCGGCGCCATGCCCGGCCCGCGTTTCGATGCGGACGAGGTGCGGCTTGGGGCCGATGTCCGCCGCCTGCAGCGCGGCGGTGTATTTGAAGGTGTGGCCCGGAACGACGCGGTCGTCGGTGTCGGCGGTCGTCGCCAGGATCGCGGGATAGGTCTTGCCCGACTGGATGTTGTGGTACGGCGAATAGGCGCGCAGCCGCTTCCAGTCAGCTTCCTTCGACGGGTAGCCATAATCGTCGACCCAGTAGCGGCCAGCGGTGAAGCGGTCGAAGCGAAGCATGTCCATCACGCCGACTGCGGGCATTGCCGCCGCGAACAGGTCAGGCCGCTGGTTGACCACCGCGCCGACGAGCAGGCCGCCATTCGACCCGCCCTGGATCGCCAGACCGTCCTTCTTGGTGACGCCCTGAGCGATCAGATATTCGCCAGCAGCGATGAAGTCGTCGAACACATTCTGCTTGTTCGCCAGGCGGCCGCCGTCATGCCACGCCTTGCCATATTCGCCGCCGCCGCGGATGTTGGCGAGGACGAACGCCCCGCCCTGCTCCATCCACGCGACCCGCGCAGCGGAGAAGGCCGGCGTATAGGCGATGTTGAACCCGCCATAGCCCCAGAGGATTGTCGGTGCAGGACCGGTCGTCGTCTTCTTGCGCACCACGAACATCGGCACGCGGGTGCCGTCTTTCGACGTGTAGAACTTCTGGTCGACCACATAATCGGTCGGGTTGAACGCGACCTTGGGCTGCGCCCACACCGTCGCCTTGTCGGTCGCGACGTCGTAGCGGAAGATGGTCGTGGGATAGTTGAAGCTGGTGAAGGCGAAGAACGTCTCATTCTCGTCCGGCTCACCGCCAAAGCCCGATGCCGTACCGATGCCCGGCAGCGTCACCTTGCCCAGCAGCTTGCCGTCGAGCGCATGGCGACGCACTTCGGTCTTGGCATCGACTAGGTAAGACAGGATCAGCTTGCCGCCGACGATCGACGCCCCGCCCAGCACGGCGGCATCCTGCGCCACGATTTCGCGCGGGGTCAGGTCGGCGCTGGCGACGTCGATGGTGACGACGCGGCTGCGCGGCGCATCCTTGTTGGTCGACAGATAGAAGGTCGATCCGACATTGCCGATCACCGACCAGTCATGGGTCAGCGCGCCGATGATCGTCTTCGGCTTGGCGGCCGGGTCCTTAAGGTCGATGACGTGCAGCAGGTTGCGGTTGTCGGTCCCCTCGCTGGTGTAGATCACCAGCCAGCGACCATCGTCGGTCAGGCCCGAATAATGGCTCTGCTTGGGCTGGCTCGGGGTTTCATAGACCAGCCGATCGGCGCTCTGCGGCGTGCCGAGCTTGTGGAAATAGATGCGGTGATTTTCGTTCAGCGCCTGGAACTTGGCGTCCGCAGGCGGCTCGGGATAACGCGAGTAGAAGAAGCCCGATCCGTCCTTGGCCCAGGACGCGGCCATGGTGAACTTGGCCCAGTCGATCTTGTCGTCCAGCACCTTGCCCGTCGCAACGTCGAGGACGCGGATCGTGCGCCAGTCGCTGCCGCCATCCTGGATCGAATAGGCGAGCAACTTGCCATCTTCCGACGGCAGCCATTCACCGAGCGCCGTCGCGCCATCGGCCGCCCAGCTATTGGGGTCGAGCAGAACGCGGCCTTCGCCATTGAGACCATCGCGGACATACAGGACCGCCTGGTTCTGGAGCCCGGAGTTGCGCGAGTAGAAATAGCGCGTGCCCTTACGATACGGCATGCCGAAGCGCTCATAGTCGAACAGCTTGGTCAGGCGCGCCTTGAACGCGTCGCGCCCGGGCAGCGTGTCGAGATAGGCGTCGGTCACCTTGTTCTGTGCCGCGACCCATTCGGCCACTTCCTTGTCGTTGCGGACGTCGTTTTCGAGCCAGCGATAGGGATCGGCGACCTTTTCTCCGAACGCCTCGTCGACGACATCGACGCGGCGGGTGTCGGGATAGGAAAGCGGTGCGGTCATGGTCGGCGCGGACTCCGGGCTGGCAACGGCAATGGGCGAAACGAACAAAAGCGGCAGGGCGAGAATCGACGCGCGACGCATTGGTATCTCCTGAAACGGAAGCGCCTTACCCTATTGCGACACTGCGCAGGGTCAAGCGGGCCGTCCGACGAAGCTGACAGAAAAGCGGGGGTTTTCGGCCGACGCGCCCGGTTTGCGACCGTGACGGCACGCCAACGCGACCGCCGCGACACACCGACGCGACACTCAAGCGCCGTCCGGGCGACAGTGTCAG
The DNA here is from genome assembly GCF_020177055.1 of Sphingomonas sp. R647. Taxonomy (GTDB): domain Bacteria; phylum Pseudomonadota; class Alphaproteobacteria; order Sphingomonadales; family Sphingomonadaceae; genus Sphingomonas. The sequence goes on along the minus strand of NZ_JAIQXT010000002.1, from coordinate 276,464 downwards.
GCACGGCCCGTGGCGGGCGATCGGGGTTGGAGCGGCGGGGCATCGACCAGTGTAGATCAGAGGAAATCCAACATTTGAAGCCCTGAACGTCACGCGAACGAGATCAGCGCGCTTTCATAGGCCACCCAACTCATCACCATCAGCGGGAGCATTGCAAAGGCGAGTGCCACTGCGTTGCCAGCCCCATGTCCACGCGCATTTTTCATCTGATCCTCCTGCGCCGCAATGTTTGCAGGGCGCGTGCCAAATCGGCGATCGGCGGATTTCCGTCGGTTCTTCCGTTGGGCATTAGATGGGGAGCCGCACTGCGCACCAAAGTTTAGCGATTCTTACGGGGGCGCAACATTAGCTTGGGGCGGCGTACCGTGGCAGGAGGGGGTAGATGATCCTATTTGCCTTGATCCTTGCAGCCACGCCGCAGACCGACCGCGCCGCGGATGCCAGCGCGTGTATCCGCGCGGTGCCACCGGCCAACGGTACGATCGGAACGCTGGAGAATCGCTGCACCGATCGGCTGGTGGTGTTCATGTGCGTGACCGGGCCGCCTTTGCCCGAGCGCGAGACCTATTTCGACTGCGCCAAGGGGCAGGTCGGCAGCTACGACGTCAAGGCAGCGGGCAGCGCGCCCGCGATCTTTGCCGGGGCGCGGCGGTTGCATCTGTTCGCGTGCCGGTTTCCGCAGTTCCTGCCACGTGATGTGCGGTACCATCATGGGCGGGGGTTGAAGGGGGTTTGTCGGTGAAGTGAACACCCCTCTTTCGGGATCACGCTGCGCGTATTAGCCATCGTGAATGAATGAGGAAATGCCCGCATCGCATCTTAGCACTGCATTGGGATGCATCGCGGCCACCCTGCTGTTCATCTCGGTTGGCTTTGTGGTGCTATTTGTCTGGGCGTGGAGCGGCGCGCATTGTCAACCTGCCCCCCAATGTCAGCAGGGCGCCGGGTACTCTGCGCTGGGTGAGGTCGCCCTCCTGCTCGGCATTTCCACGCTGTTGGGCTTCCTTGTGCGGTGGCTGGCGAGAGCAATCGGTCGGGGCAATTCTGAGAGCCCTGCATTTTCTGCAGTCATCAGCACCGTCGTCATGCTGCTCCTCGTGTGGATCGCCTTTAAGGGTACATTGCATCTGATGGTGTATCTGATGGAGCACATTCGCTAGCGACGCTCAGGTGCCATGCCGCAAGGCAGCGCCCAAACGAGAAGGGGCGGCCGCACCGTCGTGCGACCGCCCCAGCTCTGGTCGATGAAACGCCCGAAATCAGGCGGCTTCGTCGAAATCCTCGTCGGTCATCACCGGACCCGAGTCCTGGCCCTTGGCCGAGACGTCGCGGTCGACGAATTCGATGATCGCCATCGGCGCGGCGTCCGAAGCGCGCGGGCCGGCCTTGATGATGCGGGTGTAACCACCGTTGCGGTCGGCGTAACGCGACGCAAGCACGTCGAACAGCTTCACCAGCTGCGCATCGTCGAGCAGACGGGCGTGCGCGAGACGGCGGTTCGAGAGACCACCCTTCTTCGCCAGCGTGACCAGCTTTTCGACGTAAGGACGCAGTTCCTTCGCCTTGGCGACGGTGGTGGTGATCTGCTCATGCTTGATCAGCGCGGCCGACATGTTGCGGAACAGCGCGATGCGATGTGCCGAGGTGCGCTGAAGCTTACGACCGCCGTATTTATGACGCATGGTATTTCCTTCGTTCGTTAAGGGGCCGTCTTACGGAACCCCAGACCAGGCAGCACTTGGGGTGGCTGCCCATCGACCCTTCTTCCAGGACGCCCGCCGCGGCAAAGCCGCGGCGTCAGACGGAGCCTTCGGCCCCGCTGGCCGGGCTGGCGCTGTCTCCGGGTTAGCCTGCGCTAACCCGGTGCAGCTTAGCCCATGATTTCCTGCTCGAGCTTCTTGGCCATCTCTTCGATGTTCTCAGGCGGCCAGCCCGGGATTTCCATGCCGAGGCGCAGACCCATCGACGACAGCACTTCCTTGATTTCGTTCAGCGACTTGCGGCCGAAATTCGGGGTGCGCAGCATCTCGGCTTCGGTCTTCTGGACCAGATCGCCGATGTAGATGATGTTGTCGTTCTTGAGGCAGTTCGCCGAACGGACCGACAGCTCCAACTCGTCCACCTTCTTGAGCAGGTAGCGGTTGATCGTCGCGGTGTCGCTGCTGCCCTCGGTCGTCGTCGACTGGGCTGCAACGCCGACCGGCGCGCTGCGGGTGATTGCCGAATCGTCGAAGTGGACGAACAGCGCCAGCTGGTCCTGAAGGATGCGCGCGGCATAAGCGAGCGCATCTTCCGGCGTGACAGTGCCATCGGTTTCGATCGACAGGCTCAGCTTGTCATAGTCGAGTTCCTGCCCAACGCGGGTGTTCTCGACCTTGTAGCTGACCTGGCGGACCGGCGAGTAGAGCGCATCGACCGGGATCAGACCGATCGGCGCATCGGCCGGACGGTTGGCACTGGCGGGGACATAGCCCTTACCGGTGTCGGCGATGAGTTCCATGTTCAGCACCGCACCATCGTCGAGATGGCACAGCACCAGTTCCGGGTTCATCACTTCGATGTCGCCCGACACGGCGATGTCACCGGCCTTGACTTCCGCCGGGCCGGTTGCGCTGAGCTGAAGGCGCTTGGCGCCCTCACCCTGCATGCGCAGAGCGATCTGCTTCACGTTGAGCACGAGATCGGTGACGTCTTCGCGCACGCCGGCCAGCGAGCTGAACTCGTGCAGGACGTTTTCGATCTTGATCGACGTGACCGCGGCGCCCTGAAGCGACGAGAGCAGCACGCGACGCAGCGCGTTGCCCAGCGTCAGGCCAAAACCACGCTCAAGGGGTTCGGCGACGAACGTCGCCTTGCTCTTGCCGTCACCGCCCTTTTTCTCAAGGCCGTTCGGCTTCTTCAGTTCCTGCCAGTTCTTTGCATTGACAGACACAGGCTTCCCCAAGGTTGGGCAGGATGAGGGGTGCATCCTGCCAGTAGAGAGAACCGCTCCACCCCGGCCCGGCTTCCCGGACCGCAGGCGACGCGGAAAGGTAAATCAGACGCGACGACGCTTGCTGGGGCGCACGCCGTTGTGCGGGATCGAGGTCACGTCACGGATCGACGTGATCTGGAAACCGACCGACTGGAGGGCGCGCAGGGCGCTCTCACGGCCCGAACCGGGGCCCTTCACCTCGACTTCGAGCGTACGTACGCCGTGTTCGGCAGCCTTGCGGCCTGCGTCCTCGGCAGCGACCTGGGCCGCATACGGGGTCGACTTGCGCGAACCCTTGAAGCCCATCATGCCGGCCGACGACCAGCTGATCGCGTTGCCCTGGGCGTCCGTGATCGTGATCATGGTGTTGTTGAAGCTGGCGTTCACATGGGCGACGCCGGAGGTGATGTTCTTGCGTTCGCGACGGCGAAGACGCTGCGGTGCTTGTGCCATTGTTCAGTAATCCTTCGAGTTTCGAAGCAGGCGGGCCGCTGCGAAGCGGCCCAGCGGCTTACTTCTTCTTGCCGGCGATCGGCTTCGCCTTGCCCTTGCGGGTGCGCGCATTGGTGTGCGTGCGCTGACCGCGGACAGGCAGACCCTTGCGATGACGCAGGCCGCGATAGCAGGCGAGGTCCATCAGGCGCTTGATGTTCATTGCGGTTTCGCGACGAAGATCACCCTCGACCGTGTGGTCAGCGTCGATGGTTTCGCGGATCTGCAGCACTTCCTGATCGGTCAGGTCCTGCACGCGACGCTCGAGCGTGATGCCGAGCTTTTCGGTGATCTGCTTGGCCTTTGCCGGGCCGATGCCGTGGATATACTGAAGCGCAATCAGAACGCGCTTGTTGGTGGGCAAGTTAACGCCCGCGATACGTGCCATGAAATAGGTTCTCCCAGCTCCACGGGGCGTGCATGGCAGCATGCCCCATCTCGTCGCGTTGACCCGGAACGCAAGCGCGCGGCAGACATGCACGCACGCCGCCGTTCACCGGTGTTTCGGAAGATGGGCGACATATTGACCGCGGCCCGCACTGTCAAGCGCCGGGTGCGGGGAAAATCTGGTTCTGGTGACATACACCAAATCAGACCCCCGGCCAAGCATGCCGGCCACCATCCGTCTCATTGCCGGACGGACAGATCCCAGGCGGCGGCAACCTGACCGGTGAACAGATCACGCATGCCGTCGATGCGGCCGCGCCCGTCCGCGCTGGTCAGCTCCACCCCCTTAAGGTCCGCCAGGGCGGACCGACCGGCATCGCGAAACAATGTGCGGCGTTCGGCGGGGCTGGTCCACCGCTTGTGCAGAATGCGGGCGAGGTCGCCGCGCAGATCGGCGGCCCATGGGTGACCGGGCGGATAGGCCGCATCGCCAAGCGTAACCGCCTTGCGCAAAGCCGCTTCAGCTTCGACCGGGCGGTTCGTTCGCCCCAACAGCACGCCGTAGTTGCCATAGTCCGATGCCAGATCCGCCCGATCCTCCGCCGTATGCGCCCGCCGTTCTTGTAGCGCGATGGTCTCCAGCAGCAGCTTCTCGGCTTCGCGATACCGATTCTGTTCGATCAATATCGACGCATAGTTGGACATGGCGCTGGGCTGCGCAGGTCCGTTCGGGTCGCAATGACGGCGGCATAGATCGAGCGCACGCGTCATGGTGGCGTCCGCCTCCGCGCCGCGCCCGATCAACCAAAGTGCACCGGCGAGGTCATTCAGCGCCACACGCAACCGGGAATCGTCGGGCGGCAAGGTCCGTTCATACAGGGCGACGAGCTGACGCAGGACGACTGCAGCCTCGCCGGGCCGCCGCTGCATGTTAAGGTTGCGGCCTACCAGGCCCAGCGCCTCCCCGATTGATGTCGGGTCGGCCTGCGATGCCGCCTCGCGGATGGCGAGCGCGCGGGCGAAGATCGCCCCCGCCTCGGTGAACCGCTCCTGCTGGGCGAGCACCTTGCCGAGCGCGATTGTCCGTGCGGACAGGCTGGTCGCATCGGCCGGCGATGCCGCCTCCAGCAGCGCGATGGACCGCCGATACATCGCCTCCGCCTCCGCAAAGCGCCTTTGCTCGTCAAGAACGACCGCCAGCGCATCAACCAGCCCATACAGATCGGCTTCACTAACCTTGGCCCCCGCCTCAACGACTGCCATCGCCGCGCGCAGCTCGATTCCCGCCTCCTCCAATCGCCCCTGACGGTAGAGATTGGTGCCAAGGGCGTAGCGGATCGATACGAGCTCGCGATGACCGGGCGGATAGTGCACGCGGGCCAGCTCCAGCGCTTCGCGCTGTAGCTCCTCGGCTTCCATCCGTCGTCCGATCAATTCGACCGGATAGGCAAGCGCCACCCGCGCGCGGGTGCGGCGGGGATCATTCGAGTTCTCCAGGCGGTCGGCGGTGGCCCGCGCCTCTCGCCCGGTCGCGACCGCCGCGACCAGCTGCGCCGCACGCGTCTGCGACCTGGCGAGCGCGAGCATCAGGTCGAGACAGGGCGCTGGCTCCGGCTCGGCTGCGCGACATGCAGCGAGTGCCGTCGCGGTCTTGGCGGCCGCAGTAACATGGTCGCCCCGCGCGGTAGCCGCGCGCGCTTCCGGGGGCACGCGCAGATGGCCGGTGTCGGCGTCCGCAGGCGTCTGCGCGGTCAAGATCAAAGCGGCAAGCGCGGTAATCATCGCGATGTTATGCCAGTATCACGACCGCGCAACAGCAGACGCTTTCCGACAGATGCGTCAAGGGCGCTCCCCCGCCGCCTTGAGCCCCGGCATCTGCGCGGCGATCACGCCATCGACCGGCGCAGCGAGCGTGGCGAGGCCCGCGGGATGGAAGCCGCCGACGACATAAGTGACCGTGAGCGCGGTTCCGTTCCCCTCCGGCTTGAGCGAAAAGGTCATCGTCGCGGTCACCGCGCCGCTCTGCAGCGGGCCGAACGCGCCCGACAGGCGCAGCGTCTTGCCGCGCACGGCGTAGAGCGTGCGGCCATGTTCGACCGCGCCGCCAGCCAGCGTCTCGCACCAGCAGCCGCCGGGCCGCGTGTCCCAGCTGATGTTGGCGCTATCGCCCGAATAGGTGTGGTCCCTGCTCCACCACAGCGATGGCCGGGCGATGGTGTCCCACACCTTTTCGGGCGGGGCGGCGATGAGCAGCTTGTGGGTCGAGACGAAGGCGGTGGCGTCCGACTGCGTCAACTCCGCCGCTGCGGGTCCGGCGGCCAGCGTCAGTGCGAACGCTGCTGCAACCAGTGCCTTCATGCTCCCCCTCCCCGCCAAATCAGACAGGGAGGGTGCGCCGCCGCCGCAGGGCGGTCAATTCATTTCGCAGGCGGCGCGTCCTTGCCCATGTGCCGGTCGAGGAAGTTGAGGATGGTCGTCCAGAGATGCACGCTGATCCCCGGACCGGCAACGCGATGCGTCTGGCCGGGGTAGAGCATGGTTTCGAACGGCACCGCCGCACTTTGCATCTTCGCCATCATCACGGTCGAGTGCTCGAGCACGACATTGTCGTCGGCCATGCCGTGGATCAACAGCAGCGGATCGGCGATCCTGGTCGCGTCGGCCACGGTGTTGGCCTTGTCATAGGCCGGCTGCACCTGACGCGGGTCGCCCATGTAGCGCTCGGTATAATGGGTGTCGTACAATTCCCACTTGCTGACCGGTGCGCCGGAGATGCCCGCCGCGAAGGTGCCGGGGGCGGCCTGGAGCATCTTGAGCGTCATATAGCCGCCGTACGACCAGCCATAGGTGGCGATGCGGCCTGCATCGACGAAATCGAGGGTCTTGAGATACGCGGCTCCGGCGAGCTGGTCCTCGACCTCGACCCCGCCCATCGCCTGATAGAGGTGATCCTCGAACGCCTTGCCACGATTGGCCGCGCCGCGATTGTCGAGGACGAACCAGATATAGCCGCGATCGACGAGATACTGCTGCAGCGCGCCGCCCCAGGCGCGGCTGACCTGCTGCGAATGCGGGCCGCCATAATGCTGGAAGAAGACGGGATATTTCTTGCCCGGCTCCAGCTTGGGCGTAATCATCTCCCAGTGCAGGATCGTGCCGTCGGCGGCCTTGATCGTGCCGAAGCTCTTTTGCTGATGGCTGGCGAGATAGGGCGCATAGGGGTGCTCGCCCGCGACCGTGTTCTCGTTGACCCAGGCGAGGCGCTTGCCCGCCGCGTCGGTGAGCATGATCTGCGCCGGCTGGTCGGACTTCGAGCGGGTAAGGATGATCTTGCTGGCGGTGCCGTTCGCGCTGGCGCCGTGCCACCAGCCGGGTTCGGTGATGCGGGTGACGACGCCGGGCTTGCCCAAGTTCACCGTGTAGAGGTGGCGTTCGAGCACGCCGTCCTTGTTGCCGGTGAAGGTGATGCGACCGCTGGCCTCATCCACTCCGACGATGTCGGCGACTTCCCACTCGCCCTTGGTCAGCTGAGTCCATTTGCCCGATTTAAAGCGGTAGAGATGGCCATGGCCGTCGCGTTCGGACCACCAGATCAGGCTGCCGTCCTTGAGCGCGCGATAGGCGTCGGACAAATTGACCCAGCTGCGTTCGCCCGACTTTTCGCTGAACAGCACGCGTGACGCGCCGGTGGTCGGATCGACCGCGAGCATGTCGAGGACGGTCTGCGCGCGGTTCTGGCGCTGGACGAGCAGGGTCTTGCCATCGGGCGTCCAGTTGACGCGGGCGAGGTAGATGTCGGTTTCGGTGCCAAGGTCAACCTTGACCCGGCCGGAGCCGTCAGGGTTCATTACATAGAGGTCGACCAGCACGTTCGCGGTGCCCGCCTTGGGGTAGCGCTGGTCGTAGATCTTGGTGCCCTCCGCCCCGATCGCGGCGCGGCTGACAATGCCGACCGGGCTTTCGTCGAAGCGCTGGACGGCGATCCGCTTGTCGTCGGGCGACCACCAGTACCCGGTGCGGCGGCCCATTTCTTCCTGCGCGACAAACTCGGCCTCGCCGAAATAGACGGTCCCCTTGCCTTCGGTCGTCGCCTTCATTTCCTTGGCGGTCGCGAGGTCGAGGACGAAGAGATTCTGGTCGCGGACGAAGCTGGCAAAGCCGCCGCGCGGGCTGATCACCGGGTTCAGCTCGCCGCCCTCGGTCGCGGTCAGGCGGCGGACATTGCCGTCGAGCGTGGCGAGATAGAGGTCGCCGTCGAGGGGCACGAGGATCGACTTGCCATCGGGTGCCCAGTCATAGGCGACGATGCCCTTGCTGCCGCCGATGCGCGCCCGCTCGCGCTGCATCTTTTCCGCTTCGGACAGTTCCGCGCCGGTGCCGAGTTTCAGACTGTCGACCAGCATCCGCCATTGGCCGGTTGCGGTGTCCATCGCCCACAGGTCGAAGCGCTGATTGTCGTCGGGACGGTTGCGCAGGACGGTGACGAGCGTGCCGTCGGGCGACAGGCGGAGCGCGCGCGGGGTAGTGCCAGCCAGATCGGGGCTGGCAAAGACGCGTTCGAGCGTCAGGTCGCCGCCAGCCATCTGCTGTGCCTCAACCGGCATGGCCACACCCGCCGACAACAACGCCATCGCACCCAACGCCGCTTTCCACATCCTGCAACCCGTCCATCATTATGCCTGTCCGCCAGCCTATCGGGCTTCCGAACGAGGAGGTAAAGTCTCATGCGCGACCGCCTCGCTCAACACATAGCGCGGTCCTGCCCCGCTCGCGCCTGCTTCATCGCCGGGATTGTAGAGGCTGCATTTGCGCAGCGACAGGCAGCCGCAGCCGATGCAGGCGTCGAGCTTTTCACGGGTGCGCTCGAGCAGCGCGATGCGGCGATCGATCTCGGCGCGGAAATGGCGGCTGATGCGGTTCCAGTCCGCCAGCGTGGGCGTGCGGCCCTGTGGCAGGCGGTTCAACTCGGTCGCGATCTCCTCAATCGTCAGCCCCAGTTTCTGGGCGATCAGCGCGAAGGACAGGCGGCGGATGTCGGAGCGCAGGAAGCGCCGCTGGTTGCCGCTGGTGCGGATCGGCGCGACCAGCCCCCGCCCCTCGTAGAAGCGGATCGCCGAGACGCTGAGCCCCGTGCGCGCCGCGAGATCGCCGATGGTGAGAAGTTCGTCGCCGCGCATTTTCCGTTTGACCTCAACTTAAGTTGAGGTTGTAGCGGAGCCGGGCAATCACGCAAACCGCAAAGGAACCGCGATGCCCACGACCTTTATCGAACACGCCAACCTCACCGTCACCAGCCCCGCACGCACCGCGAAGCTGATCCAGCACCTGTTCGGCTGGCACATCCGCTGGCAGGGCGCGGCGCGCGATGGCGGGACGTCGATCCATGTCGGCGACGACCGCAGCTACCTCGCGCTCTATGCTCCTCCGGTCGATGGCGAGCGGCGCTATCCCAAGGGACAGCCGCTCAACCATGTCGGCTTCGTGGTCGATGATCTCGATGGCGTCGAGGCCAAGGTCGCAGCGGCGGGGCTCAAGCCGTTCGGGCATGACGATTATGAGCCGGGGCGGCGGTTCTACTTCTTCGACTTCGACGGGATTGAGTTCGAGATTGTGAGCTATGGGTAGGTGCTAATCCTCCCTTCTTCTTGGCCCTCTCCCGCTTGCGGGAAGGGTTGGGTGAGGGTCGTCTTCTTCTGCCTTCTGGTCGGCGGGTTGGAAGGAACAAGAAGAAGAAGGCCCTCCCCTGCCCCTCCCGCAAGCGGGGGGGGTTAGAGTAGGAGAAGAGGGAGCGGGTTTACGTCCGCGCTGCTCTCTGTGCGCACAGGCTGAGCATGCGGCTGGCGATCTCGCGCTCGCCGACCACCACGTCGCCTGCGCCCTTGGCTTCGAGATGCTCGACTTCGGCATCCGAATGCGCGCGGGCGACGATGGCGATGCCGGGGTTGATCTCTCGCGCCGCTTGGACGACGGCACCGCCCTCGAACCCCTCGGGAATCGCGATCAGCAGCTTGGCGGCGCGATCGACGCCGGCAGCCTTGAGCGCTTCGGGATCGACGCCGTTGCCGCGTACGACGTCCAGCCCCGCTTCCTTCGCCGCCTTAGCGATGTCCGGCTGATCCTCGATCAGGATGAACGGGCGTTTGCGGGCCAGCAGGTCGCGCGCGATCAGCTTGCCCACCCGGCCATAGCCGACGAGCACGATATGGCCGGTGCGGTCGCCGGTATCCAAGGGCGGCTCGATCGGATCGGTCTGTTCCTGCCGGCGCGGGACCAGCCAGGTGAAGATGAACGGGTTGGCGAGGATGGACAGCAACGCGCCCGCGAGCACCAGATCGCGACCCTCGGCCGGCAATATCTCGAGCGACACGCCGAGCCCGACGAGAATGAAGGAGAACTCACCGATCTGCGCCAGGCTCGCCGCCGCGGTGACCGCGATGCGATGCGTACGGCCAAGCGCGCGGACAATCGCGTAGGCGACAAGCGACTTGCCAACCACGATGATCAGGAAGGTCGCGATCAGCGGCAACGGCTGCTCGATGATCACCGCCGGGTTGAACAGCATCCCGACCGACACGAAGAACAACACCGCGAACGCATCGCGCAGCGGCAACGTCTCTTCCGCCGCCTGACGGCTGAGCTGGGTTTCGCCGAGGATCATGCCGGCGAAGAAGGCGCCGAGTGCGAAGGACACATCGAACACAACCGCCGCGCCGAACGCGACGCCCAGTGCGATCGCGAGGACGGCAAGGCGGAACAGTTCGCGTGAGCCGGTATGCACGACCCAATGCAGCGCCATCGGGATCAACCGGCGCGCGACGAGCAGCATGACGACCAGGAATCCCGTGACCTTGAACCCGATCTGGGCGAGCGGGACCAGCACCGCGCTCCAGGTCATCGGCCCGTCACCCTTCATGATCTGCGCCAGCACGGGAAGCAGGACGAGCGCCAGGACCATCACCAGATCCTCGACGATCAGCCAGCCGACCGCGATCCGTCCGCGTTCGGTATCGACGATGCCGAACCCTTGCAGGCCGCGCAGCAGCACCACGGTGCTCGCGACCGACAATGCGAGGCCGAAGACGAAGCCCGCAAGCGGATCCCAGCCCAGCATCCAGGAGAGCCCCATCCCCATCACGACGGCCGAGGCGATCTGGCCGATCGCACCCGGCACCGCGATCTTGCGAACGGAGAGCAGGTCGCGCAGCGAGAAATGCAGGCCGACACCGAACATCAGCAGGATGACGCCGATCTCCGCCAGTTCGGCAGCAAGGTTGCCGTCGGCGACGAAGCCGGGGGTAAACGGCCCGACCATGATGCCCGCGAGCAGATAGCCCGCGATCGGCGAAACCTTCAGCTTGTGGGCGATCGACCCCATGATGAAGGCGATGACGAGCCCCGCGACGATCGTGGCGATAAGGGGGGTGTGGTGCATAGGCTGGCGGTCGTCCCTGTTGTGGCCCGGACCGCAACGTGCGGCCCGGGCGATGCGGCTATCCCGTCGTCCCGCCGATCACGAGGGCAGCAGCGGCAGCACTTGCCGCGACCCCACCCCAGACAACCGGCGCGAACCACCAGGGTGGCCGCTTTTTCTTCTGATCCATGACAAAACTCCAAAGACGCCAGGATTGGCGAATTGGCGAAGGGTCAGGCGAGCGGCGGGCCACGCGGGCTGCCGTCGAGGACGGAATGCGGACGAAGGGGAAGCGGTTCCGGCGCCGCGTCGTGCGCGGCGGGAATCCATCGCGGTGCTGCGATCGGCACGACCGCCAGCGATGCCACCGCGATGTCGCTGGCCCCGGCGGCGGGGCCGTCGTCGCGGCGGACGGTTTCGGCCATGATCCGGGGCGCCGGGCGGATCGGCCTGAGCGCGACGACGGTGGTCGCCGGGTTGAATGCCGAACCATAGGCGATGGTGCGCGGCGGGCCGCTGCTGAGCAGCGACGAGGCCAGTGCGACCAGCAGCGCGATCCACAGCGCCGCTGCCCGGACTGGCCGGGCGTCGAGCGCGGATGGGATGGAGCGGGCTGTCACCCGGTCAACTTAGTGTCGCGAGACGCAGAATCAAACGGGGCGCGGAAGCTTTCGCCTCCGCGCCCCGTAGATGTCTTGCCAGCGGGCCGATTACTCGGCGGCGGTGGTCGCCTTGGCCGGACGCGGGTCGCGGCGCTCGGCGATACGCGCCGACTTGCCGGTGCGGCCACGCAGATAATAGAGCTTCGCACGACGCACGACGCCGCGACGGACGACTTCGATGCTGTCGATGTTCGGCGAGTAGAGCGGGAAGACGCGCTCGACGCCCTCACCGAACGAAATCTTGCGAACGGTGAAGTTGCTGCCCATGCCCTTGTTGGCGCGGGCGATGCAGACGCCTTCATAGTTCTGAACGCGGGTACGCTCGCCTTCGACGACCTTCACGCCGACGCGCAGCGTGTCGCCGGGGCGAAATTCGGGGATCGTCTTTTCGGCCAGGAACTTCGCAACGTTCTCGGCTTCGATCTGCTGAAGCAGGTTCATGGATCTTCATCCTTCTGTTGCCGCGCGCCAGAGGGAGACTGGACCCGAGCGCCCTCATGGCGCTCCCAAAGATCCGGCCTCCTTAGCCGTGTATGGGTCTCGGCCTGTTGCTTTCGCCAGGCCGCGATCCGCGCATGATCCCCCGATCGCAGCACTTGCGGGATCGTGCGCCCTTCCCAGTCGACGGGTCGGGTGAATTGCGGATATTCGAGGAGGCCGCTTTCGAAGCTTTCCTCGACTCCGCTGGAAGGCGCGCCCATTACGCCGGGAAGCAGCCGAATGCAAGCGTCGAGCAGGACCAGCGCGCCCATCTCCCCGCCCGACAGGACATAGTCGCCGATCGACACCTGTTCGATCGGCCGCGCGTCGAACAGTCGCTCGTCAAACCCCTCGAACCGGCCGCACAGGATCGACACGCCGGGGCCGGCGGCAAGCGCGCGCACCCGGTCCTGCGTCAGCGGCGCGCCGCGCGGGGTCATCGCGAGCATCGGGCGGTCATAGCCCACGCTGTCACAGGCGGCGGCGAGGATATCGGGCTTGAGCACCATCCCCGCCCCGCCCCCCGCCGGTGTGTCATCGACGGTGCGGTGGCGGTCGGTTGCGAAGTCGCGGATCTGGACGGTGTCGAGGCTCCACTTCCCCTCGTTCAATGCGCGCCCGGCGATCGATGCGCCGAGTGGACCGGGAAACATGTCCGGGTAGAGGGTCAGGATGGTGGCGGCGAAGGTCATGAGAGCCAGTTCTCAACCCGCAAACCGGGCAAATCGGAAAAGTGCCGTACATTGTGCGAGACCAACGTCAGATCGAGCGACAACGCATGTGCCGCAATCAGCCGGTCATAGCTGGCCCGTACGAACGGGAGCGCGGCATAGGCCAGCGCCGCCGCTGCATCAAATGGCAAGACGGCGATATCCTGCAACGCCGTATCCAGGACGTTCAGCGGAGGCGGCTTGCCGTGCGACGATCCGTGCGCCACTTCGGCGTAGACGATCGCCGATGTCACCAGATCGCCTTCGTCGCACGCCTCCAGACGCTCCAGCAGCGTTTCGCTCGATCCCAGTATCGCGGCAATGATGATGTTGCTGTCCAGAAGGTACTTCATGGTTTGCCGTCAACCGACGCGGGCCAGTCTGCATCATCCAACAGCAGCGGACGCCGTTCGAACACGCGGTCGTCATCGGCGATCGGCTTGAGATCCAGGTCCTTGCCGATCCCCCAGATTTTCCCGACATCGAACTTGCGCTTTGGCTGATCGACCGGTTCTATCTTGAAGCCCGAACGCTCCTCGCGGACGATCCGCATCTCGGTGCCCTCGGTAACGCCGAGCGCCTTGGGCAGCCGAAGCGCCATCGAATTGCCCGACTTGAACACTTTAGCGCGATATTCTTCGCTCATCACGGCCTCCGTATATACTTGGTGTATATACACCCCCGGATACAGTCAAGGAACGAACCCGCCCCCGCCGCGCTATGCCGGTCATGGAAGACTGTATCATCGTCGGCGCTGGGCCGGCCGGACTGACGGCGGCGATCTATTTGGCGCGCTATCACCTTTCGATCCGGCTGTTCGATTGCGGGTCGAGCCGCGCCGCGCTGATCCCGCGCACGCATAACCATGCCGGCTATCCCGAGGGGATTGAGGGGGTCGAGCTGCTTCGGCGGATGCTGGCGCAGGCCGAACTGTACGGCGCGGTGCGCGAGCCAGCCAAGGTGACGCGGGTCGAGCCGGTGGCGGACGGCTTTATCGTCCACGCGGGCGAGCGGCGGGTCGCGACGCGGTCGGTGCTGCTGGCGACCGGGGTGGTCAATCACCGGCCCGAAGGGCTGGAGGATGCGGTGCATGATCCGGCGCTGGCACGTGGACTGCTGCGCTATTGCCCGGTGTGCGATGGCTATGAGGTGACCGACAAGCGCGTGGGCGTGATCGGGACCGGCGATCACGGGATGCGCGAGGCGCTGTTCCTGCGCGGCTTTACGCGCGACGTGACGCTGATCGCGCCGAATGTGGAGCATCGGCTGGATGCTGCGTGTGTGGCGGCGCTGGAGGAAGCGGGGATCGCGCGGGTGGATGGCCCGTGCGGCGGCTATGCGATCGTAGGGGATCGGATGGCCGTGGACACCGCGCAGGGGCGGATGGCGTTCGACAGCATCTACCCGGCGCTGGGGTCGCGCATCCGATCCGATCTGGCGGTTGCCGCGGGCGCGGCGGCGACCGACGAAGGATGCCTTGAGGTGGACGACCACCAGCGCACCAGCATCCCCGGCCTGTTCGCGGCGGGCGATGTGGTGAAGGGGCTGGACCAGATCAGCAATGCGATGGGTCAGGCGGGGGTGGCGTCGACGACGATCCGGAATATGCTCAGCGAACAGCGGGCGATTTGGCGGTAGCTGCGCGCAGAAACGCTCCCAGTGGCCGCTCCGAGCGACAAATCAGCAGGTAAGGGGCTTTCCTCCGATCTCGTCGGGCATGTTCCCCGAGAAGTCCAGTGAGCACAGCGCTACGAGTTCGTCCGTCGGCCATCCGGACGTGTACCACACTTGCATGTCTCTACACCCAGCATCATGAATTTCTGGCAATGTGCTGGCGTCAGTCAACCACTTTATCCCCGCACGCTCTCCTGCATCTCTATCAGGCTCGCGGTAGCGGCCGACCAGCAACTCGCTAACGCCAAGACTATTCGAACCACCGAGCAGCCCTTCCAAATCCTTTCCGCGTACAACCGTGTAATATCTTGTATAGCATCGCAGGGGCCCCGCCCCTTTCGGGAGTTTCACGTGCTTCTCGACGGTATCGATCAACGCCTGTTCTTTCGAACTCGGCTGTTGTGTGCAGGCTGCGCACGATACGGTGAGGGCTAACGTAATGAGGCGCATATAGTTGGGGTATCGGCGATAGCTCTGGTCCGCAACCGGCTTTCCAGTTGGCAGCCTGCCCCTAGTTGAGCCCTTCCCTCAGTCGGGTCGCGGCAAGAACCGCAGCGCCTGGATCGTCGGCGGGTTGGTCGGGGCCATCAGGATCTGGCCGTCGAGTTTGCCCTTGGCGCAGTTCCAGCGGAAATTGACCGAGAGGTTGCCGGTCGGGGCGAGCGGTTCGGTGGTGGGGCAGTCGCCGACCACGCCCTTGATCCGCGCGAATTCGGCCCGCCAGTGCGCGGCGTCGCGGTCCATCAGGAAATTCATCGCGAGTTTGCCGTCGAGCGGCTTGAGGTCGCCTGCCGCATAGGCGGCGCGGGCGGCGGCGTGCATTTGCGCCAGTAGCGGATTGAGCGGGGTCGCGCGGGGCTCTGCCGCCCCTGCCCGTGCGAGCGACCACAGCGACTGCCACACCGGCACGGCGGGGGCGGTATAGGTCTTGTTGGTGAAGGCGAAGGCGGCGACGCCGCGCTCCGGCGCCAGCACGACATAGCTGCCATAACCGGGATAGCCGCCGCCGTGCTCCAGCGCGACGCCAAGGTCGCAGTCGCTGGTGATGCGCATGCCCATGCCATAGGCGGTGCCGTGGCGGCAGGTGTCGCTGTCCGGCGCGCCGCGACGCGGGCCGACGCGGACGAAGTTCAGGCCCTGCACCATCTCCCGCACCGTGGCGCGCTTGACCGGGCCGGTCTCGGCACCGTCTCGCGGCGGCCAGGCCGAGAGCAGAAAACCGACCCACTTCGCATAGTCATTGGCTGTAGTGATCATGCCGCCCATCGCCCCGAACGCGCCGTCGCGCATCTCCGGTTCGGCCACCCACTTCTCATCCTCCCAGCGATAGCCAAGCGCGAACTTGTCACGCGGCACCTGTGCGATGTCATAGGTGGTCGCGCTCATGCCGAGCGGCTGTAGGATCGTGCGCGCGATATAGGCCTGATAGGGCTGGCCCGAGGCGTTGGTGATGATCCGGCCGAGCAGCGCATAGCCGTAATTGGAATATTCATGCGCCATGCCGCCGGTGCGGCTCCACGGCACGCCCTTCGCAATCATCGCGCTGAACTGCGCCTCGCTCAGCACCTGTTGCCGGTCGCCCCACGGATCGTCGGTGACCATGCCGCCGACATGGGCGAGCAGGTCGCGGATGCGGATGCGCGGGCTGTCGGTCGTGGGATATGTCCAGCCGCGCATTTCGGGTATGTGCTTTTCGGCGAGGTCGTCGAGCACCAGCTTGCCCTCATCACGCAACCGAAGGATCGCGAGCGCGGTGAACGCCTTGCTCATCGATGCGATGCGGAAGCGGGTGTCGAGTGTGACTGGCGCGCCGCCGGGGGTCTGGGTGCCGACCATTGCGGAGAGCGCGGGCTTTCCGTCCTTGATCACGATATAGACCATGCCGGGGGTCGGGTTTGCCTGCCGGTAGCGGGCGAAATGATCGCTGATTTCGGTGACCTGCGCGGGCGGGATCTGGGCCGCTGACGTCTGGGCGAGGGCGGGCAGCGGGGCGAGCGCGAGGGCGGCGGCGGCTAGGTGCAGCTTCATACGCACAGGCAATCAGAGATTGGCGGCGATGGGAAGCCTAATCCGGTGCTAACCCGGTGCGCAGCGCCAAGGCCCAGTCGTCGCGCCCTTCCCGCTCCGCCTTGGCGGCGGCGGTGGCGTGGTCATAGGCGATGGCGCGCAACTCCACCTGCATGCCGCGCACCAGCGCGTAGCGGGCGCGCGGGTCGCCGGTCTGGACCGCATGGGGAAAGGGCAGATCTTCGCGATAGGCCTGAAGGCCGACGCTTCCGGGATTGGCGGCGGTGCGACCATCGCTCAGCACGCGGACGCCGGGGAGATGCGAGTGGCCGCACAAGGTGAGCATCGCGGGATCATCGCCCAGCCGCGCGGCAATCTCGGCATCGGTGGCCGCGCGCAGGCAGGTCGGCTCGACGGTTTCGAGCAGCTGTTCGACATCGCTGCGGGCGGTGCCGTGGACGAGGCGGATGCCATCGAGGCTGAGTGTCCGGGGCTGTGCAGCAAGCCAGGCGAGCTGCGCATCATCGAGCGCGGCGCGGGCGAAGCGGTCGGAGGCGTTCATGCGCTCGGGCGAGTCGGTGAGCAGCTGCCGCTCATGATTGCCGGCGATGGTCGGCCAGTCGAGGCGCATCAGCAGCGCGGCGGCTTCTGATGGCCAGAGCGGGCCGGACAGGCTGTCGCCGAGGTTGACGAAGCGCGTCGCCCCCGCCGCCTGCGCGTCAGCGATCACCGCTTCGAGCGCAGGGAGATTGCCGTGGATGTCGGACAGGACGGCGAGCATGCCGCCTGCGCTCACCCAGCCCAGCCGTCGGCGATGGTGAGCGTGGTGTCGTCCCAGACGGGCACCGCTTCGGGGCGCATCGGGACCATGAAGCGCTTGGCGCTTTCTGCTTCTTGGGCGGGCTTCTCGATTTCGATCACATCCCCCGCGCCGAAATTCTCGATTGCGACGACGGTGCCGATGGCGTCGCCGCCTTCGGAGACGGCGGTTAGGCCGAGCAGGTCGGCGTGATAATATTCGCCCTCGCCCAGCGGCGGGAGTTCGTCGCGGGTGACGGTGAGTTCGGTGCCGCGCAGCGCCTCGGCCGCATTGCGGTCGGCGACTTCGGCAAAGCGCGCGATCGCGCCATTGTTGCCGGGGCGCACCGATTTGAGCGTCAGCGCGCCGCCGTTGAAGCGGCGGTGCGCGGACAGGTCTTCGGCGAAGACCTTGAGGCGGACCTCCCCCGTCACGCCGTGCGCGCCGATAATGACCGCGAGCGTGACGGGGGTGTCCTTAGCCAAGGATCAGCCCTCGGCCTTTGCTTCGCCAGCGTCGGCAGCCGGAGCTTCCTCGGTGGTCGCTTCTTCGGCAGCAGGCGCTTCTTCAGCGGCGGGCTCTTCGGCCGGCGCAGCGGCGGCGGCTTCGGCAGCGGCCTTGGCTTCGGCGGCGGCTTCCTCGGCGGCCTTCAGCTTCTCGGCCTTCTCCTCGGCGCGCTCGACGGCCTTCTCGCCCGGCTTGCCCTTGTTCGGGTTGCTCTTGGCGGCGCGCTCCTTGACGCCAGCGACGTCGAGGAAGCGGGCGACGCGGTCGGTCGGCTGCGCGCCGACGCTCAGCCAGTGCTTCGCGCGATCGGCGTCGAGGATGATGCGCTTCTCGTCGTCCTTGGCGAGCAGCGGGTTGTAGGTGCCGATCTTCTCGATGAACTTGCCGTCACGCGGGCTACGCGCATCGGCAACGATGATGCGGTAATAAGGGCGCTTCTTCGAACCGCCACGCGACAGACGCATGCTGAGAGCCATCTAATTTTCCTTCTATAAATTCAAAGCGTTGAAACGATTACTTCTTCTTGTTCAAAAACTTGGCGAGTTCAGGCGGAATGTCGCCGCCGCCGCCGGGAAGGCCCGGAAGCCCGCCACCGGGACCGCCGAGCTTGCCCATCATCTCGCCCATGCCCGGGCCGCCCAGCGCATTGCCGAGGCCACCCATGCCGCCCTTGCCGAGCATGCCCAGCATCCCCTTGAGGCCGCCCATCTTCTTGAGCCGCTTCATCGCGCTGGACATTTCCTGGTGCATCTTGAGCAGCTTGTTCACGTCCTGAACGGTCGTGCCCGAGCCCTTGGCGATGCGGATCTTGCGCTTGGCGTTGATCAGCTCGGGCTTGGCGCGCTCCTTCACGGTCATCGAGGTGATGATCGCGTCCATGCGCAGCAGGATCTTGTCTCCGCCGGCCTGTTCGACCGCGCCCTGCGCCTTCTTCATGCCGGGGATCATGCCGGCGAGCGCACCAAGGCCGCCCATGCGGCGCATCTGCGCGAGCTGGCCGCGCAGGTCGTTCATGTCGAACTGACCCTTGGCCAGCCGCGAAGCCATCTTCTCGGCGTCTTCCTGCTCGATCGCCTGCGCGGCCTTCTCGACCAGGCTGACGACGTCGCCCATGCCGAGGATGCGGCCCGCGACGCGCGAGGGGTGGAAGGGTTCGATCTGGTCGAGCTTTTCGCCGACACCCGCGAACTTGATCGGCTTGCCGGTGACGGCGCGCATCGACAGCGCCGCGCCACCGCGCGCATCGCCGTCCATGCGGGTCAGCACGACGCCGGTCAGCGGCACCTGATCGCTGAAGTTCTGCGCGACGTTGACCGCGTCCTGACCGGTCAGCGAGTCGACAACGAGCAGGATTTCCTGCGGGGTCGAGATGTCGGCGACCGCCTTCATCTCATCCATCAGCTGCTGGTCGACGTGCAGGCGGCCCGCGGTGTCGAGCATCAGCACGTCGAAGCCCTGCAGCTTCGCGGCCTGCATCGCGCGGCGGGCGATGTCGACGGGCTGCTGGCCGACCATGATCGGGAGGGTCGTGACCTCGATCTGGGTGCCGAGGACGGCGAGCTGTTCCTGCGCGGCCGGGCGATTGACGTCGAGCGACGCCATTATCACCTTTTTGCCCTGCTTTTTGAGCAGCTTGGACAGTTTGGCGGTGGTGGTGGTCTTACCCGAACCCTGCAGGCCGACCATCATCACGACGGCGGGCGGGGTGACGTCGAGGTGTAGCTCGGCCGTGTCCGGGCCCAGCATCGCGACCAGCGCGTCGTTGACGATCTTGACGACCTGCTGCCCCGGCGTGACCGAGCGCAGCACCTTTTCGCCGACCGCCTGTTCGGTCACGGTCTCGACGAACTGGCGCGCGACTGGGAGCGCGACGTCAGCCTCGAGCAGCGCGATTCGCACTTCGCGCATCGCGGTCCGCACATCGGCCTCGGTCAGCGCGCCACGGCCCTTGAGACGGTCGAATACGCCGCCAAGCCGCTCGCTCAGACTGTCAAACACTCGCTTCTCCCATTGCTCTCAAGTCCGAAACGCATAAAACGCCGGCGGACGAAACCTCGTCAGCCAGCGTTGCCCGATGGGCATATGTCGTCGCGTTCCTGAGAACGGTCGGAGGCGCGCTTAGCCGCAATTAAAGATAAGTGCAACCGCGCCGTTCTTTAACCCCTTCTACACGGTCCGCATGGGATAGCTGCCGCTCGTATGAAGGGGAGCAATTCCGGCATGTCGCTGGACAACGACCACGATCAGCCTGAACGCAACGGAGCCGGATCCGACCTGATCACCGGGGCGATCAGCGTCGCTGCGATCCTGATGTTTGTCGGGACCGGCAGTTCGGTGCTGTCCAAGACGCTGCGTCATTATCTGGAGGGCGCGGCTCCGGCGGACCGCACGTTGGTGATCGCGCTGCTGCTCAACGTCGCGCTGATCCTGTTCGGGTGGCGGCGCCATCAGGGGTTGAGCAACGAAGTGCGCATCCGCACCGCAGCGGAGGAACGCGCGCAGATGCTCGCCAGCCGCGATCCGCTGACCGGATTCCTCAACCGCCGCAGCCTGGCCGAGGAAGGCGCGGCGATGTTCGTGCGCGGGCAGAAGCGGCGCAAAGCGATGGCGATGCTGATCATCGACCTCGACCATTTCAAGACGGTCAACGACATGCACGGTCATGCGGTCGGCGACGCGCTGCTGCGCGCGGCGGCCGGTGAGATCGCGGGCGCGATGCCGCCGATCGCGCTGACCGCGCGGTTGGGCGGCGACGAATTTGCCTGCGCCTTCCTGTTCGATCCTCAGCACCCGGACATGATCGAGCGGATCGCCGAAAAGCTGGTCGGGCAGATGTCGCAGCCGTTCGAGGCCGAGGGTCTGCGGCTGCATGTCAGCTGTTCGGTCGGCATCGCGCGATCGGACTTTGACTGCCAGTCGGTGGATTCGCTGATGCGATCGGCGGACATCGCGATGTATGTCGCCAAGAAATCGGGCCGCAACCGCTATGCCTGGTTCGACCATTCGATGGAGCGCGAACTGCAGACGCGCAACGAGCTGGAGAATGGCCTGCGCACCGCGATCCCGCGTGGTGAGATCGTCCCCTATTTCGAACAGCAGATCGATCTGCAGACCGGCAAGCTGATCGGGTTCGAGGTGCTTGCGCGCTGGGAACACCCGACGCGCGGCCTGATAAGCCCCGAATTGTTCATCCCGATCGCCGAGGAAACCGGCCTGATCGCGGACATGTCGATCGCGTTGATGCATCAGGCGTTCAACGCTGCGCGCGACTGGGACAGTTCGCTGACCCTGTCGGTCAACATCTCGCCGGTGCAGCTGCGCGATGCGTGGCTGGCGCAGAAGATCATCAAGGTGCTGACCGAAACCCGGTTCCCGGCGAGCCGGCTGGAGATCGAGATCACCGAAAGTTCGCTGTTCGACAATCTCTCGCTCGCCCAGTCGATCGTGGGGAGTTTGAAGAATCAGGGCGTGCGGCTTGCGCTCGACGATTTCGGGACGGGCTATTCGTCGCTGGCGCATCTGCGCGCGCTGCCGTTCGACCGGATCAAGATCGACAAGAGCTTCGTCATCTCATTGAACGAGAGCGCGGATTCGGCGGCGATCGTGAATGCAATCGTGTCGCTGGGCGAAAGCCTCAACCTGCCGATCACCGCCGAGGGCGTCGAGGACGAGGCGATCGCTGCGCGGCTCAAGGCGCTGGGCTGTGCCAAGGCGCAGGGCTGGCATTATGGCAAGCCGCTGTCGGTCAGCGGCGCCCGCCGCCTGCTCGCCGAGCGGCGGATGCTGGTGCAGGCTCCTGCTGAACCGACGATCGAGAGCGAGCTCCCGATCGAACGCCCGGGCCGGATGGCGGGTTAAGCCCTACCAGCCTGCATCCGGGCGCTTCAGATATTCCAGCTCTTCCGGCGTCGACTCGCGGCCCAGCGCTTCGTTGCGGCTGGGGAAGCGGCCGAATTGTTCGATCACCACGGCGTGCTCCATCGCGAAGCGGAGATTTTCCGGGCGGCCGAGCGCGGTGAATTTCTCCAGGCACATCCGCTGCGCCTCGACATTTTCAGCGTGCATCAGCGGCATATAGAGGAAGGTCGCGCGCTCCGGCGCCAACTCGCGGTCCCAGTCCTTGCCGATCGCCTCCAGCGTCAGCGCGAGTGCGAGCGGGTCGGCGGCGAACGCGTCGGGCGTCCCGCGATGGATGTTGCGGCTGAACTGGTCGAGCAGGATCACCGCGGCGAGCAGCGTGTCGGCGTCGTCGCGCCACCCCGCTGCGCCGCCCGCGAGTACCATGTTGCGGGCATCGCCGAAGCGGCGCGCAATCTCCGCATCGACCGCATCGTCCTTCGCGAATTGCTGTTCGGGTTTCAGTTCGTCGAACCAATAGTCCAGCACCGCTTTCGCGCATGCATGGACTTCAACCCCGTGCGTCTCTAGATCGCCTGCCATGTCGTCCTCCATTGCCGCACCAGAGGTAATCAGCCTCGGCTGTCGGCTCAACCTTGCCGAACGCGAAACGATCCGCGCGCTGTTGGGGTCCAGCGACGTGGTGGTCGTCAACAGCTGTGCCGTGACCAACGAAGCGGTGCGCCAGACGCGCCAGGCGATCCGCCGCGCGCGGCGGGCGCGGCCATCGGCGCAGCTGGTGGTGACGGGCTGCGCGGCGCAGATCGATCCGGCATCGTTCGGCGCGATGCCGGAGGTGGACCGGGTAATCGGCAATGCCGAAAAGCTGATCCCGGCCTCTTGGGCCAGCGATGACGCGGCTTTGGTGCAGGACATCATGGCCGTGCGCCAGACCGCGCCGCATCTGGCAGCGAGCTTTTCTGCGCATGTCCGCGCCTTTGTCGAGGTGCAGAACGGGTGCGACCATCGCTGTACCTTTTGCGCGATCCCGTTCGGGCGCGGCAACAGCCGGTCGGTGCCGGCGGGCGCGGTGATCGATCGGGTGCAGGCGCTGGTCGATGCGGGGCATCGCGAGATCGTGCTGACCGGGGTGGACCTGACGAGCTATGGCCCCGACCTGCCCGGCGCGCCGTCATTGGGGCAGCTGGTCGAGCGGGTGCTGGCGCATACGGCGGTCGAGCGGCTACGGCTGTCGTCGCTCGACGGGATCGAGATTGACGACCGGCTGTTCGCGCTGCTGACGCAGGAAGCGCGGGTGCTGCCGCATGTCCATCTGTCGCTGCAGGCGGGTGACGATATGATCCTCAAGCGGATGAAGCGGCGGCATTCGCGGGCGCAGTCGGTGGCGCTGGTCGAGCGGCTGAAGGCGGCGCGGCCGGGAATCGCGATCGGCGCGGACCTGATCGCCGGGTTTCCGACCGAGGATGAGGCGATGGCGGCGAACACGCTGGCGCTGATCGACGATTGCGACATCGTGCATGCGCATATCTTTCCCTATAGCCCGCGCGAGGGCACGCCGGCGGCGCGGATGCCGCAGGTTGCGCCGGCCATCGCCAAGGCACGCGCGGCGGCACTGCGCGAGCGGGCGGCGGCGCGGCGGACGGACTGGCTGCGCGACATGGTCGGGACGACGCAGCGGGTGCTGGTCGAGCGACCGGGCGACCGCGGCCATGCGGAGAATTTCGCGGAGGTCATGCTTCCGCAGAGTGACATGGGATCGATACAACAGGTGAAGATCACGGACGTGCAGAACGGCAAACTGATCGGAGTGCCCGCATGAGCGGCCCCAGCTGGCGCGAGCGGTTGCTCGGCGGGTTCAAGAAGACGTCGGACCGGCTGGTCGGCAACCTTGCCGGGCTTGGCACCGGGCGCCTGGACGAGGCGACGCTCGACGAGATCGAGGAGGCGCTGATCGCGTCCGACCTGGGCCCGGCGACGGCGGCGCGGATTCGCGAGCGGCTGGCGGATGAGCAGGTCGAGCGCGGGATGGAGGAGCTGGGCATCCGGCTGGTCGTCGCCGACGAGATCGAGAAGGTGCTGACCAAGGTCGCCAAGCCGCTGATCACCGACAAGGCGCGGCCGCAGGTGATGCTGGTGATCGGCGTCAACGGGTCGGGCAAGACCACGACCATCGCCAAGCTCGCCGCGATCCTGAAGGATCAGGGGCTGAAGGTGATGGTCGCGGCGGGCGACACGTTCCGCGCGGCCGCGATCGGCCAGCTGCGCACCTGGGCCGAACGGATCGGCGTGCCGATCGTCGCGGGGGCCGAGGGCGGCGATGCCGCAGGGGTCGCTCACGAGGCGCTGCGCCGCGCGACCGCCGAGGGGATCGACCTGCTGATCGTCGACACCGCCGGGCGGTTGCAGAACAAGCGCGAGCTGATGGACGAGCTGGCGAAGATCCGCCGTGTGCTCGGCAAGCTCGATCCCGACGCGCCGCACGATGTGCTGCTGGTGCTCGACGCAACCACCGGGCAGAATGCGCTCAACCAGATCGCGGTGTTTCAGGAAGTCGCCGGCGTCACCGGCATGGTGATGACCAAGCTGGACGGCACCGCGCGCGGCGGCGTGCTGGTCGCGGCGGCGGAGAAATATGGCCTGCCGATCCACGCGATCGGCGTCGGCGAGAAGGTCGACGATTTGCGCGGGTTCGACCCGCGCGAAGTGTCGCGGATCATCGCCGGGGTGGAGGCGTTAACCAAGGGCTGACCGCCCCGCGTCCAGTTTTCTTCGACAAGCCCGGCGCCATTTGTAGAGTGAGTGCATGACCGAATCCACGACGTCCCAAAATCCGGGTAAGCCCGCCCCTACCCCCGGCCTGCGCATGCTGATCGATTTCGGTCCGCTGGCGGTGTTCTTTGCGGTCAACAGCTTCATGGGCGGGCCGCAGCT
Organism: Sphingomonas sp. R647; assembly: GCF_020177055.1. Taxonomy (GTDB): domain Bacteria; phylum Pseudomonadota; class Alphaproteobacteria; order Sphingomonadales; family Sphingomonadaceae; genus Sphingomonas. The sequence goes on along the minus strand of NZ_JAIQXT010000002.1, from coordinate 251,572 downwards.
GACCCGGATGCTCGCGGCGACTGCGGCGTTCATGGTCGCGATCTTCCTCGCGATGGGGCTGTCGCTGTGGAAGACCAAGCATATCTCACCGATGCTGTGGATTTCCGGCCTGCTGGTGCTGGTGTTCGGCGGGCTGACGCTGTGGTTCCATGACGAGACCTTCATCAAGGTCAAGCCGACGCTGGTTTATGCGATGTTCGCGATCGTCCTCACCTACGGCCTGATCGCCAACAAGCCGCTGCTGCAAACGCTGCTCGAAAGCGCCTATCCGGGACTCACCGCGCGCGGGTGGAAGCTGCTGACGATCAACTGGGCGGTGTTCTTCGCAGTGATGGCGGTGCTGAACGAGATCATATGGCGCACGCAGAGCTGGGATTTCTGGGTCGCGTTCAAGCTGTGGGGCGTGGTGCCGCTGACGCTGTTGTTCGCGATCGGCAATGTGCCGTTGCTGCTGCGCCATGGGCTGAAGACCGATGGCGAGATCGTCGACAAGGCGTTGCCGCCGGAGCAATAAGCTCACTCCTGCAACTAATCGTCACCCCGGCCCTGTGCCGGGGTCCACTGTGCGGCACGCGCATCGCTCCAGCCTCTTGCTTCGCGCCTGCGGGACCGTGGACCCCGGCACAAGGCCGGGGTGACGCGGGATTGAATCAAAACGGGCCGGAGTTTCCCCCGGCCCGCTTCTTCAATCGATGATCGGTTCGATCAGCCGGCCTGGTCGGCGCGGCTGACGCCTTCGCCGTCGAGGTTGGCGGCGACGAAATCCCAGTCGATGATCTTGGTGATCGCTTCCAGATAGCCCGGACGCGCGTTGCGGTAGTCGATGTAGTAAGCGTGCTCCCACACATCGATCGTCAGCAGCGGCTTGTAGTCATAGACGACAGGCGTGTCGGCGTCGTGGAGCGAGGTCACCTTGATCTCGTCACCGTCGAGCACCAGCCAGCCCCAGCCGTTCGAGAAATGCGCGGTGGATTCGGCGATCAGCTGCTTGACCAGCTCTTCCTTCGAGCCGAACTTCGCTTCGATCAGCTCGGCGAGCTTGCCGGTCGGCTCCTTGGCTTCCGGCGTCAGGCCGAACCAGTAGAAGCTGTGGTTCCAGATCTGCGCGCTGTTGTTGAACAGGCCCTTGTCGCCGGTTTCCTTGGCGTGCTTGATGACCTCGACCAGCGACTTGCCTTCAAGGCCCTTGTCCGCGACGAAACCGTTGGTCTTGTCGACATAGGCCTTGTGATGCTTGCCATAGTGGAAATCGAGCGTCTCGGCCGAGATCGTCGGGGCGAGCGCGTCCTTGGCATAGGGGAGCGTGGGAAGTTCGAACGCCATGGGATGTCCCTCCGTTTTTTGGTTCGCGACCGCCTAACGCATGATCGACGCGAATGCCGCACAAATTTTTCTGCGGATGGGATCGAGTGGGGCGATCAGCCGCCAGCGTTCAGCAGGTCGTGGCGCTTGAGGGCGTGGCGGAGCTGGTCGTAGCTGAGGCCCAGCGCATCGGCGGTGGCGCGCTGGTTGTAGCGGTTTTCGGACAGCGCGCGGCTGAGCAATTCGCGTTCAAAGCGGTTGACGCGGCTCTTGAAGTCGCCGGACAGGTCGTCCTCGCGGCGCGGAAGCGGGCCGGGTTCCTCGGTGGTCAGCTGAACCGGCGCGGCGTTGCCGGGGATGCCGTGCGGCATTGGCCGCGGGCGATAGGGTGAGGCGAACGGATCGACCTGGATCTCGTCCACCGGACCCGACCGGTCCCAGCGATAGACCGAGCGTTCGACCACGTTGCGCAGTTCGCGGACATTGCCCGGCCAGTCGTGATTGGTGAGGCCATCCAGCGCCGTCGGCCCGAACCCTTCCCAATCGCGCCCCAGCTCCGCCGCCATGCGCCGGCCGAAGAACTCGGCAAGCACCAGCACGTCGCCGGCGCGCGCGCGCAACGGCGGCAGCGTCACCACCTCAAAGCTCAGCCGGTCGAGCAAATCGGCGCGGAACGTGCCGCGCTCGACGCGTTCGGGCAGATGTTCGTTGGTTGCGGCGACGATGCGGACATCGACCCGCATCGGGCGCGAGGCGCCGATCCGGGTAATCTCGCCATATTCGACCGCGCGCAGCAGCCGGTCCTGCGCCGCCATGCTGAGCGTGCCGAGTTCGTCGAGGAACAGGGTGCCGCCATCGGCCTCTTCGAACCGGCCTGCCCGCCCCTTGGTCGCGCCGGTGAACGATCCGGCCTCATGCCCGAACAATTCCGCTTCGATCAGCGTCTCGGGCAAAGCCGCGCAGTTCATCACGACGAGCGGCTGGTCCCAGCGCGGGGACAGTCGGTGGAGGCGCTCGGCGACCAGTTCCTTGCCGGTCCCGCGCTCGCCGATCACCAGCACCGGACGGTCGAGCGCCGCGGCACGCGAGGCGTGTTCGAGCGCATCGAGAAAGGCCCCCGACTGGCCAACGACATGGGTGGTCCGCTCCATGCGCGAAGTCTTGGGATATTTTCCCAACCTTTGGCAAGAGTAGAGTTGGCCGATCGCGCGCAAGAGTTAGAAAATGGCGGAAATCTGCGGAAAAATCGAATTGGCACGCCCCGTGCAAAGTTCCTGGCAAGCCGCGAAGGGCGGCGAACGAAACGACGAAAACGAGGGACGGAAACAATGTACAAGGGCAACAACAGCTTTCGCACGACGATCGCGGCGCTGGTCTGCACCCTGGTCGTGAGCACCACCAGCCTGGCAACCGTGGTCGGCCCCGCCGTCACGGCGACCGACGGTGTCACGGTTTCCGCCCCAGCCATCGCGTAAGCGATCCCGCCGGGCGGGCACCCCCTAGCCCGCCCGGCGGCACGAGTTTCCAAGGAGTTAAGTTCAGATGGGCATTTTCTCTCGCACCCGCGACATCATCGCCGCCAACTTCACCGACCTGCTCGACAAGGCGGAAGACCCGGCGAAGATGATCCGCATGATCATCCTCGAAATGGAGGAGACGCTGGTTGAGGTGCGCGCCAGCGCGGCCCGCACCATCGCCGACCAGAAGGAAATGCGTCGCCACATCGCTAAGCTGGAAAATCTCCAGATGAGCTGGACCGAAAAGGCCGAACTGGCGCTGAGCAAGGACCGCGAGGACCTGGCCAAGGCGGCACTGGTCGAGCGCCAGAAGGCGTATGACATGTGCGATCAGCTGAGCGCGGAGATCGCGGTACTCGACGATGCGCTGCGCGCGTCGGAAGAGGATATCGCCAAGCTGCAGACCAAGCTGCGCGACGCGCGTGCCCGCCAGAATGCGATCATGACTCGCCTGGAAAGCGCCAACAACCGCGTCAAGCTGCGCGAGATGACCCACGGGTCGAAGGTCAGCGACGCATTCAGCCGCTTCGACCTGCTCGAGCGCCGCGTCGATTTCGCCGAGGGCCGCGCGGATGCGCTGAACCTGGGCGCGCCGAAGAAGACGCTGGAGGAGGAAATCTCCGAACTCCAGTCGGCCGAGAAGGTCGATGCCGAACTGGCCGCGCTCAAGGCGCGCCTGAACAAAGGGAATTAAGCCATGGAAGAGATCCTGGTCCCGATCGGCGTCGTCGGCATGCTCTTCATCGGCATGCCCTGGATCATCCTCCACTATGTGACCAAGTGGAAGCAGGCCAAGTCGCTCACCGGCGAGGACGAAAGCCTGCTCGACGAGCTGCACTATACGGCGCGTCGCCTGGAGGATCGCCTGCACACCATCGAGCGGATCATCGCCGCCGATAATCCCGAGTTCCGCCTGCGCGGCAATGACACGCCGCCGGCCCGCGAACTCCCCGACTATGAACGCGCACGGAGGAACTGAGATGTCTGTCAGCCGCACGCAACTGTATCGCGACAAGGTCAACGGCAAGTGGCTCGGGATCTGTGAAGGTCTGGGCGAATATACCGGGGTCGACCCATTGTGGATCCGCCTGGGCTTCCTCGCCCTGCTGGTCGCTACCTTTCCGCTGATGTTCTTCGTCTATATCGGCCTCGCCATGGTCGTGTCGCAGAAGCCGATCGGCCTTTACGACAATGCCGAGGAAGCGAAATTCTGGCAGGGGGTGCGCGCCAATCCGCGTCGCTCGACCCAGGAAGTCCGCTCCAAGCTGCGCGACATCGATCGCCGCATGGCCGACATCGAGACCTTCTACACGAGCCGCAACACGCAGCTCGCCGACGAGATCGAGCGCCTCCGCTAAGACCGGGGGGCTCAACAGGAGGGAAATGTTATGAGTTGGGGTGGACCGGGCTTCGTCATCGCCATCATCGCGATCACGACCTTTGGCTGGCTCGCTTCGACCTGGATCCGCGCAAAGCACGGATACCCGATCGAAAACGAATGGATGGGGACGACCACCAAGGAAAATCCCCAGGCGGATCGCAAGATCGAACTGCTGACCAACGAAAATGCGCGACTGACCGGGCAGGTTAGCCGGCTGGAAGAGCGGATCGCGGTGCTTGAGCGCATCGCCACCGACCCCGCCGAGCGGACCGCCCGCGAGATCGACAGCCTGCGCTGAGAAGGACAAGAGAGATGGAAAAGCTGCACTTCTTCACCGCGCTGGCCCCCACGATCGCGATCGTCGGCGTCGCCGGGATGATCGGATGGATGTTCACCACCTGGCTCCGCATCAAGAATGGCTACCCGCTGGACGGGGCCTGGGGTCAGGCGGTCTATCCGCAGAAGAATGACGAGATGGTCGAGCGCATCAAGCTGATCAGCCAGGAAAATGCCCAGCTCCGTGCGGAACTGGGTTCGGTCAAGGACCGCCTGGCCAATGTCGAGCGGATCGTGACCGACAGCAGCCACGCACTCGATCGCGAGATCGAAGCCCTGCGCGTCAGCAAGAACTAAGGGGCAGGACGATGGAAAAAGCGCCTTTCGTAATCGCCTTCTTCTTCATCGTCGTGGGGATCCCGGTGATCCTGGGGGTCGGCGGCGAGATGTTCAAACGCTGGCTGAAGCACAAGGAAAAGATGGCCGAAGTGCTCACCGCCCAGACCGCCGAACGCGCCGCGCAATATGCGGCGCACACCGAACGGCTGGAGCAGCGGGTGCGGGTGCTGGAGCGGATCGTCACCGACCGCGGTGCCGACCTGGCGAACGAGATTGAACGGCTGCGCGACGACCGGCCGGTGAACTGAACGAATTTTGTAAGGGAGTATCTACCATGTTGATCGGATTGTTCGCGGTGCTGGGCGTCATTGGCGCGATCGGCGTCACGATGGCCGAGATGCGCGACCGCCCCGTCCGCCGCGCCGCGCGGCTGGCACGCGAAGTCGCCGTCCAGCCGGCCGAATAGCCCCTCAAGGGCCGACACAAGATCATACGAACAGGAGACAGGTGATGGATTGGGCGTTCATGGTGGTGATGATCGTAGCGATCGTAACCGTCGGCAACATCGTCCGCGCCAAGATGGGCATCCAGAAGGATGGCCGCGGCAACGACTATGTCGCCAACGATCCCGCGGTGAGCGCCGAAGCCCGCCGCCTGGAGCAGGAAGTACGCACGCTGAAGGACCGCATCGCGGTGCTCGAGCGGGTGATCACCGACAATCATTCGACCGTCAGCCTCGACCGCGAGATCGAGAAGCTGCGCGACGGTCGGAACTGAATTCTAACGCAACTGAAGTCCGGCGGGAACCGGAGGAGGATGTGATGACCGACCCCAATTTCTACATGGCCATTGCACTGGCGACCCTCGCGGGGCTGGGCATGGTGACCGGAGCGGGCCTCGCAGGATGGCGCGGCTGGCTGGCACTCAAGCGGCAGGAGCTGTCGCTGGTCCATCAGGGCGACACCGCCCATGCCGCACCGACCAATGCCGGCGCGCGGATCGAGATCGCGGACCTCAAGGAACGCATCCGCAAGCTCGAAGCGATCGCCGCAGGCGTGGATTTGTAAGAGCCCCCGGAGCAGCGGCGGACGGTTGGGAGGCCACCGCCACTGCACCACGGGAGCGGCAGCTGCAGACGCCGCTCCCACCCATCTTCTAAATAAGTTCAGTCGATCACGCGGTGACGCTTCAGGAAGGTCACCGCATCGGCCAGCAGGCGATCCTGCACAACGGGATCGAACTTTCCATGCACCCCGCCGGGGACGACATGGAGTTCGGTCGGCACCTTCGCCCGCTCGAGCGCGGCTTTTAGCGCGATCGATGCGGCGACCGGGACCACCGGGTCGGCATCGCCATGGACGATGAAGACTGGCGGCTGGCCCGGCTTGATGCGGGTGATCGGCGACATGCGGGCGGCCATCGCGGCGCCCGCCTCCCCCTCCCCGACCCATTTGCCGATCGACGGACTGTTCCACGCGCCGAGCGATTGCGGGCGAAGGTCAGTAGGGCCGTAAAAGTCGATCACCGCAGCCGCGCGCGGCGCGGGTCCGCACCCCGCCGGGTCCAGCCCCTCGCTTGCGTCCACATAGGCAGCCATCAGTGCAAGGTGCGCACCCGCCGATGTGCCCATCAGCACGATCCGCTTCGGGTCCAGCCCCTCGCGCTCCGCCGAACGCGCGATCCAGCCCATCACGCAGCGGACATCTTCGACGGCGGCGGGTGCGCGGGCCTGTCCCGACAGTCGATATTGCATGCTGACCACCGCAAACCCCGCCTCGACGAAACGGCGATAGCCGGTCCAGCCCTTAGGCCGCTCGCCCCGCGCCCATGCCCCGCCATGGATCACGACCAGCACGGGGGTGCGTTTGCCCTTCGCGGTGTTCGGGCGGTGAAGGTCGAGGTGCAGCGGACCGGTTTCGGCGGTGCGATAGACGATCTCGCGCTGGCTGGAGACGGCGACTGACGACGAAGGCGCGGACTGCGCGCTTGCCATGCCCGGCGCAGCGAGCAGGGACAGGGCCATACTGAACGTGGCAAAGCGTGACATGGCAATTCCCGAAGCGAAGACGAACACGTTGTGCCGTGCCGACGGCCCTGCGCGCAAGATCAGGTGACGGTGCGCGCCGACGCCGCTAAACGCCCGGCCATGACCAGCCTGTCCGACCTGACCGATGAGTATGAATTTCTCGACGCCGATGACCGCTATCGGCTGTTGATCGACCTCGGCAAGGCGCTGGAGCCGATGCCCGATGCGCTGAAGACCGATGCGACATTGGTGCGCGGGTGTTCGGCAGCGGTGTGGGTCTATCCGACGGTGCGTGACGACGGTGCGCTCCACTTCCTCGCCGACAGCAACGCCGCGATCACCAAGGGGATCATCGCACTCGTGCTGCTGGCGGTGCAGGATCGGAGCCCGGTGGATATTCTCGCGAGCGATATCGAGGGGGCACTGGCGCCGTTCGACCTGCGTAACCAGCTGAGTTCCAACCGGACGCAGGGCATTCCGAACATGATCGCGCTGATCCGATCGACGGCGGAGCGCTACGCCGCGTGAGCCAGGGCCGGTGGCGGGTCGGTCAAACGACCGTACCCGCCCGGCCTGAGAGACAGTGGCCGGGCGGGCGGTAGTCCCGCCGATGGTTAAAGAGGGAAACAACACCGGCGGGGTGTCGCGCGGGGCCGGGTAAAAACCCGCGCGACGGGGGTCAGATCAGGGCAGCAGTACCGAGTCGACGACGTGGATCACGCCGTTCTTCTGCGCGACATCGGCGATGGTGATGTTGGACGTTCCGCCCTTGGCATCGGTGACGATCCAGCCCGAACCGCGCATCGACAGGGTGATCTTTTCGCCCTGAACGGTGGTCAGGTCCAGCTTGCCGCCATTCGCCTTGGCCTTGGCCGCGATATCGCCAGCCATCATCTTGCCGGGCACGACATGGTAGGTGAGCACGGCGGTCAGCGTACCCTTGTTCTCCGGCTTCAGCAGCGTGTCGACGGTGCCGGCGGGGAGCTTGGCGAACGCGGCGTTGGTCGGCGCGAACACGGTGAACGGTCCGGGCGACTTCAGCGTGTCGACCAGGCCCGCAGCCTGCACTGCGGCGACCAGCGTGGTGTGATCCTTCGAATTGACGGCGTTATCGACGATATCCTTGGTCGGATACATCGCGGCACCGCCGACCATCTTGTTCTGTCCGGCGATCGCGACCGAACCAGTGGCCAGCGCGGCACCGGCAAGCGCCAGTGCGAAATGCGAGGTACGAAACTTCATAAATCCTCCTGCTTTCGTGGCAGTGCCCGGACCACTTGGGGCCGGGTTGCGCAGGAGATACGGCGGCGGATGCGCGCCGGATGTCAGATGCCGAAAATTTTTCCTGCAGCCACGCGCGGTCCGGTCGGCGCAGGGTGCGGCGCGGTCGCGCGCGGCTCCATGGTGATGGCCAGCGTCGCGCCATCATGCAGCATCGATCGGTGCCCTTCGGCCACGGCAAGCTGGGTGTCGCCTGCCGGCTGAATCACGCCGAGCGAGCGCGGGATACCATCTTCGGGAATGATCCACAGCTCCGGCACGCGCGGGTCCTCGCCCATGTCCTGCGCGACCAGCCGCAGCTGTGCCGTCGACGGATCATAGCGCGCGGCAACCAGCGGCCCCTCCCCCTCGCCGCGCAGTTGCGCGACGATTGCGGGCTGGGCCGCGGCCTGCGTCGGCGGCGGGATGGTCAGCGGATCGGGGCGCGGGATGACCAGCATGACCGCAAGCGCGGCAGCGACCGCTCCGGCTGCAGCGGTGCCGAACTGCCACCGCCGCAACTGGCGACGCGGCACCAGATCGACGACCGGCGCGGGGCCGGTGCCGTCGATCGCGCGCTCGATACGGCTCCACAATTCGTCCGGCGGCGTTTCGTCGGGCACGTCGAGCGCCATGCCCGCCAGCCGATCGCGCCACGCCTCAACCTCTTCGGCGAAGGCCGCGTCGGTCAGCAGGCGACGGTTGGCCGCAGCCAGCGCGTCGCCCTCCAGCACGCCCAGCGCAAGCTCGGCGGCGAGCAGTTCGCGTTCGTCGGGAAGGTCCATCGGGTCAACCATCGCCCAGGCACGTCCTCAGCTGAAGCAGGCCACGGCGGATCCACGTCTTCATCGTGCCAAGCGGCACCCGGTCGCGCTCCGCCAGCTCGGCATAGGTCAGCCCGCCGAAAAAGGCGGCGCGGATCGCTGACGACGCGCGCTGCTCCAATGCGTCGAGACAGGCGCGCATGCGGCCCTGCTCCTGTGCATCCTCGATCGCGGTATCGGCGGCGGGGGCATCATCGGCAACATAGGCAGCAGCCTCGATCGGCGCGGCGGCCATCGCTGGCCGGGCGCGCAGCCGGTCGATCGCGCTGTTGCGGGCGATGGCGGCAAGCCAGGTGATCGGGCTGGCGCGTTCAGGGTCGAACCGCCCCGCCCGCTGCCACACCTTCACATAGACTTCCTGCACCACGTCCTCCGCTTCCTCCCGGCTTCCGCAGATACGCAGGCAAATGCCGAATAGCTTCGCGCTGGTGAGATTATAGACCTCTGCGAGCGCGGCGCGGTCGCCGCGGCCGACGGAAATCAGCGCATCGGCCAGCCGCTTGCGCGCGAGAATTGCGGAGGGCGATGACGGCGTCACGCGGCGAACCGTAGCGAAGCTGTGGTCCGGCGCAAGCGGGGACGATCAGGAAAGGCCGAGTTCACCGGCGACGGTATCGAGATCGGCACCAGCCGGGACCAGCAGCCACTCCCGACTCGCCGCGCCATTGACCACCGTGACCGCGCCGCGCGGGCACACGCCCAGGCATTTGACGTCGAGGACCCCCGCCGCAGCCTTGCGCCCCTTTTTGAGATGCAGCTGTTTGCGCAGCGCCTTGCCCAGCGACTGCTTGCCCTTTGGCCCGAACCCGCCATCCAGCTTTTTCGAGCATTTGGCGCAGACGAGCACGGCATTCGACCAGTTGGACTGGACGCGGGTCTTCAATCAGGCCGCCACTGCCGCCGCTCCTCGGCAGCGCGCAGCACTTCATAGGCGGTCTGGATCGCCTGAAACCGCTTCGCCGCATCGGCATCGCCGGGGCGGACATCGGGGTGGTTTTCCTTGGCGAGCTTGCGCCACGCCGCACGCACTGCCTCGAAATCCGCATCGGGATCGAGCTTGAGCACGTCGAGCGCGCGCATCTCGTCGCGCGAGCGGCTGCCGTCGCCGGGTCCGGCCCATTCATTGTGGCGGCTTTCGGAGAAATCGCCAGCGTCGCGGCGCTCCTGCGCCTCGCGCTCGGCCGCTTCCTCGGCGGTCAGCCCCTCGAAGTAATTCCAGTTGCGGTTGTATTCGCCGGCATGCGTTTCGCAGAAATACCAGCGCTCCGGGCTGTTGGGCGATTTGGGCGCGGGGCGGTCGCCCGGCAGCTCGCAGCCATGCCGGTCGCACAGGCGCACCTTCACCGCTTCGCGCTCGCTGCCATAGGCACGCCAGCGGGGGAAGCCCCAGTCCATCGATCGGGTAGAACGCGCCATTCGAAGCCAGATAGGGCGCGAATGGCGCGAACGCCACCCCGCCATTTGTTTTCACGCCCCCCGCTTGACGCCCCGCCCGCCCCCCGATAAAGGCGCCGGTTCCGCTCATATGGCCCCTTCGTCTAGCGGTTAGGACGTCGCCCTCTCACGGCGAAAACACGAGTTCGATTCTCGTAGGGGTCACCAGCGATTTCAATGACTTACCGGCACCCAATCTTTATCAGTTTGCAATTTGCTGCAAATTTACTGCAGAACCGTGGCTGGAAATCGGCGAATTTTCATGGATTGTTCCGGACCTGCGGTCCAGTTTGTCGATGCGTGGTCAACGTACTGCGAATGTCTGATTCGCGCCGTAAGCCCAGTTTTTCCTAGGACACACACCTCCAGTCCCAAATGTCGCCATTTCGCTCACGCGGCGTCAAACGGACACCATTGGTGGAAATCAGGTGGACCGATTTGAAGAAGTGGGATCAACAAGCAGCTGTTTGTGCACAGGAGCGTATCACGCTGGAGTGAGCCATCACGGGAGATTGTCTCGGCGACTGCCGTGGCGTCGGTGATCGATGATTCGCTGAAATCGAAGGTGGAGGGCTGCGGCTGAGGTGCGCATCAGGGGGATCAGCTCTATCGCCCGGTGTCATCATCGGATCAAGGGGCCGCATGCCTTCCTCTACTCTCGCAGTCGCCGTGGTCGGACCGTGACCGTAAGCCTAGGAGCCTTATTCGAAAGCTGCCCGTCTAGTTAGTTAGATGACGGCAAAAGATCCCAATCAGGATCTTGCCACCGCCCGGCACGCGATCAGGGTTGAAATGGATCCGATCTCGGTCTGGTTCAATTTTCGTATGCCACCAGAACAGTATCTCTTGACCGTCGATTTCTCGTGCACGCTCTTTCCGCGCAACCTTGTTCTGCTTGGTCTTGCCGTTCTCGTCGGAGAGACTGACCCCCCTCGCGCCGAAGCTCGCCTCCGCGTCGATCCAAGCCGCCTGAAACACTGCCTGCCCATAGTCGGACAACGCCCCCAGATGACGGACAATGTCTGGAGCGATCTGCGGCAGCCCCCGGCTCATGCTTTTGATGCCCGCGAAGCTCCCGTTAACGAACGCCAGTTCCGGGAACGCATCACTTGCGAGCAGCTCGAGATCGGCTGGTGCCCCTGCATGAACAGAAAGCAAATCGCGGAAAAAATTCCGGACGCCCGCCATATCGTTGACGAACCAAATTTTCTCGAGCCCCCCCCCAATCAGCTGAACATCGTTTAACCCGAGGGGCCTTGTCGCAGCGCAGGAGATGCAAGCCGCCGCGCTCAACTTCAGCGACGCACGAGTATGCGCCCACGCGAGCGTTCCAGAGGTCTCCATGGGACCGCCGGATACCGATACGTCGAGCGCGGCCGGCGCCGGACCATTGACATCGTCCCATCTAACGATCGTGGCAAAGTAGGTGGTCGCTGCGATCTGATCCTCAACCGAGAGTCCGACCGTTCCGGCCGTGAACAGCTCATAGAAGCTGAGACCGCCCCAGATCGGCATTGTGAACATGTCTGGGTCGAAGCACACCCTGTGGCCGGCGTTCGTCACTTCGCGCAGCAAGTCTATCAATGCCTTGATAGCCGGCGCGACTTGATCGGCCGGCAAACCAGTAAGTTGAAATGATCGCTCGTCGATAGCGAACCGGAACACGGTCACGGCAGACGGGGGAGCTGGGTCAGCTTAGCGACGTCGATCCGGTACTGGTCAAAGAAACCCGAAGGCCAGTCCAGAAAGCTGCCGCCCCGCGTGAAAGTGAGCTTCTGAGGGGCCTGTTCCCCGTCAGGGAAATAATGGACCACCGCTTGGTCGGAAACAAGCGAAGCACCTCCGCCGATCGCCAGGCGGATGCCGTTCAAGACATGATCCGAATGCGTCTCTACGATTACTTGAAGGCCGCTTGCTGCCATTTGGGCAAGGAAGCGGCCCATCTCGGATTGTCCGCCGGGGTGAAGATGGGCCTCGGGATTCTCGACGATCAGCAGCCCGCCGTCGCTCGCGGTCAGCGCCGCGACGATGATCGGGAGCGCATAGCTGACGCCGAACCCCATATTGGTCGGGCGCACCCAGTCACCTTCCGGAGTTTTAAAGCGCAGCGCGATCACATCGGTGCCTGCGAGTTCGCTGGTATCGAGAGCCGTAGGGCGCACGATATCGGTCAGCCAGAACTCGGTCTGGTCCTTGAGGAGCGTCGGCCCCCTCGATTTATCGCCAGCCAACCGCGCCACCGGGACGCTGTAGGGAATGAGTCGCTCGATGACTTGCGCGACATGTGCGCCGGTATGGCCGACCTCAAGCAGCATTGCAGGCTTTGCCGACGATCGTTGGGTCAGCCGAGGGCCCAAACGTTCAGCGGAAATATACTGAAAGCTGCGAGGGTTAGTGGAAAAAGAAGGGATTCGACCTTCACCGGATCGCTTGACGGCGGCGTAGAGGTTCGTGTCGCCCTTACTGAAGGTCCACGTCGTTTCACCCCCGTCGGCTTCCAGACCGATAACAAACTCCGGGTTCGTGCCAAAGCGATTGATGTTGACCAAATCCTCAAACCAGCCAAGCTCGAGATCATAAGGCCCGTTTAGCTGAGCCGTACCGTCATTACGCCGGATTGCGTTCTCAACGAGAAGCAGGGAATGGATCAGCGATGTCTTACCAGCGCCGTTACGTCCGGCGAGAACGGTGAGGTTGCGGAACTCGAATTCTTCGTTCTCGAAGCGCTTGAAGCCGTCGATGATGACGCGATCGATCATGCGAGTATCATCTCGATCGTCGCCTTGGTGATCCCAAGCCGTCGCTCGATCTTACGCGGGTCGCCCGTCCCGAAACGTACCGCGCTGTCATATTCCTCCAAATCGAAGAGAGAACGGAAGGCGTCCTTGATCACCGCGGCATGGGGGAGCAGTTCGTCTAGCGTATAGTCCGCCAAGGCCACAGCCTGCGATTCGAAAACGGCGCGATTGATAGGGCCTCGACGCGGGGCCGCGGGCCTCCACCGGCGAAATGCGGCATCACCTAGGATTTCCTTGCAGTTCGTCATCGCTCGTTCGAACGCTGCGCTCAGCGCGGTTCGCTCCGCGTCCGTAAGTTCGAAGTCTATCCGGCGCGTGAAGTCGAGGAGAAAACCATCGAGGCTACTCGCGTCTTCGTAATCGGCGATCGTGGACGTCCGGAAGGCGCAAAAGCGAAGGGCAAGCTCCCGATCAGCCATTCGCCGATTGTCCCTGATCCGAGCCCCGGATGGATCGCGTGAAAAGAAGAAATAGCCTGTGGCGGCGTCGAAACTGGGGCGCGTGATGAGATCGTTGAGCAGCAGGCGCGACGGCTCCTTGCTCATGCAATGCCGTATCTCCTGCGGCGAGAGTGGCTCGCCGCCCGTGTTGACGCGATTGAAGATATCGAACTTGAGTTCCGCAGGCGTCTGCGGTTCGATCACGTGAGCAACGATTTGGGTGGCTGAGAAACGACGTTTGATTGGCGCTTCGAGGCTGCCGAAAGTCTGGCCCGTCAAATCCTTCAAGTACGCAAGGTGCGTTTCTTCTAGCGACAGCTCATTTGCCATGAACAGGCGGATCGTTGTCAACCGCTGGACGCCGTCGATGACCTGATAGGCTCCAAATTCGTCCTGATTGAAATAAAACGCTGGCAGCGGGATGCCAAGAATGATCGACTCGATCAGAAGAACCTGCTTCTTCGGCTTCCATACAAAGCTGCGCTGAAAGTCAGGAGCAAGATCGATCTCATGCTCCTCGATCTGATTGAATATCTCGCGGATCGTAAAGGTCTTGGTTGTGATGCGAATCTGCTGCGGATCCCATGGTTTCAGCAGATCAGGCGCGTCGGCGACCTCGTTCTCGAGACCGGAGATATCCTCAATGTCAGGCTCTGCTTCAATCACAAATGGTTCGCTCATCGCCGCTGGTGTCGTTCATCAGTACCGCACGAAACGCCCACACGAAAGTACCATCACGTGAAAGGACCGCCGAGACATAGTGCGGCGACGGACCCGCGAGGGTTGCAATGGATTGAAATGCCCGCTCGTGGGCTGCAACTCAGCCGACATTCCAGACGAGTCGCGGCGTGCGACCATCGTCATAAAGCCTTTGAGCATCGCCGCGGTGCACGGATGGCCGGTTTCGCGCAGCGCGCTACGCCTGAACGAACGTGCGCTTTCGTCAGGCAGCTACACGGCGTTCAACGACCGCATGTGGGGCAACGCGACGCTTGAGGTTTCTTATCGAGCGTCTGCTTCGTGCTGCTGACCGCCCAAAAGCGCTCTGCCCGCAGTCGGCCCAGAAGCGATCATCATTCTGCGCTTGGCCTCGACGGCAGAAAGTAGGCCGGAGGAGAGTGTCGGGTTAGAGGTCGTAGCAAGATGAAAGCAGCCGTCCCTCTCGCGAAGTTGCGCCACAACGGCCGCCACCGGACAGCCGCGAGTTGCACTCCTAATTCCGTTCACAGCGAGGCCTGCGCAACAAGGATGGTTGCCTCCGTAACGAGGGCGTCTAGCACTGCTTCGAGCTTCGAAATGTCGTAGCCTCCGGAGCGCAGCTGCCCATCCGACTGGTCGAAGAAGTGCTTAGCGTACGAGCCCTTGTGCTCCAGCGCGCCTTGCCAGGCATCCACCTCTTTTTTGTAGTTGCTCCAGACGACCTTTGCCGGCGGATAACTCGGAAGCGCCAAATCCAGATAGCATTCGATAGCCGCCGCCCGCCCGTTGATGTCGCCCGACGACATCCCCTGCGGCCCCAGCGAAGGGAAGTCGCGGAGCGACGGATGATCCGGGAGCACCATGGCGCGCATATTAGTCGGCATGCCGAGCGCTTGCAGCCGCCGTTCGGCGTCTCTGCCTTCCGTATCGTTGTCGAGAAGGAACAGGATTTGGTTCTGAACGTCGATCCGGACCAAGCCTTCGGCAAACTTGACAAGGCTCCCGGTCCCCCAGAACGGGTGACTCTCGTTCACATCGATGAAGCGGAAGAAGTCGGCGATGTCGGGACGCAGTGCATCAAGCCCCCGTCGGACGATCCTGGCATCGGACGCCCCCTCTGTCGCGACTAGCACACGCTTGTGGCGAGGTGCCCCGGCGACGAACGATGCTTCCTCCTCCCATCCGTTGTCGACTAGTGTGCCGTAGAGCCACACGAGTTCGGCATCGGCGTTGCGCCCGTCCGCACCGAGGACCTGAAGCATCGAATAAGAATCTAGGATGCAGAAGGTGGTCCCGAAGAAATCCCGCTCCGATCGACCGCCCTCTCTCATCCAAGGATAATAGTCGGGTTCGGAGGGGATGCGGCGGATTTCCTCGGCATGCGCCGCGAAACGCCCGGGCAAGGCCAAGGGCCCGTCTGCTGACTTGATGACCTGATCGCCGAGACTGGCGAGCGGAAATCGACCGCACAAGCTCACGAATTCTTGGAACGACATGAGGTCCGTCGGCAATTCAACCGATGTGATGTCTCTCGCAAGCTCAAGCGCCCGACGAACGGACTCCTCGTAGGCGACCCGCGCACCGGCGATTCCGTGACCGAGCATGTCTAGTCGCGGCAGAACGCGGGCCAGCGGCCGCACGAACGCTCTCTCGGCAGACGTCGTGTCAATGTGGTTTTCCGCGCAATACGCGTAGTCGATCTGACCGGACCGACGATGGGCAAGGTCCCCGGCCTGAAAGAGCGAACCGTAGTCAATCCCCATTGAGTTCTTAGCCCAGTCGAGGGTGATCCCGTCGATCGCCAAGTCAATTTCTGTTCCCATGTCACCCGTCAGCAGCTGAGCGTCGCGACGAGGAAGCGCCCGAGCCTCGTCCAGTAGGTCCTCAGCTCGTTCTCCATCGGCGCGAAGTCCGGCGAGTGGATGTAGCGCTGCATGCTAGCGACCGAGACGAGCTGATCATTCAGCCTAATACGCTCCAACTCGTCGAAGTAGGCTCGATCGATAATCTGACGCTGCAGCAAATCTGCAGCCACCGCACCGACCTTGCGAGAGAGATTGTCCGGGACGTTGAGACCGTGCTCAGCGATGTAGCTCTCGACCGCGAGCTCGAGGAGAATGCGCATCAGCGCGGAGGTGGCGTTTGGATGCTCGCGCAGGGTCACAGATTGCAACTCCTCCCAGATCGCCCGAACCCGTTGCTGCGCAGCGGTCCACTGGATTCGCGGCGCGTCCGCCGGGACAAAGGTCGCCTGAGCCGGGCGTGGCGGAGGCGCGTTTCGGCGGGGACCGCGAGGCGCGCGCGCCACATCGCGGGGCTCGACCAAGCGCTCGTTCTCGACCGGAAGCACTCCTTCGTCCTGAAGGCGGTTCAAGTAGGCCCGCTTCCCTTCATTGTTCCAAAGGTCGCCGAGAGTAACCACTTGGTTCGCGAGGTCGCTGGAGATGCGCTGCAGCGCATCGGCGACGGCCGCATGGTCATGGGTGAGACGAAATCTTCTCCCTGCGGTGCTAATGCCAGCCCGATTTCGGAACTCCTCTGAGGATAGAAGCCGAGTTAAAGTCGACCAAGGAATGACGCCTTCCGGCAGGCGGTCGGCCTCCGCTAGTAGGCGTTCTACCTCGGCTGCGACGTTGATGCCGCCGCCTTGTCCCGTCCGCTCGACGAAATTGAGCTTCGCCCGGTTGTTCCATCCGAGCTGACCGACACCTCGTTGCGAGCCAGTGTGCCGCCGGTAGAGGATACTGTCGATGACGTTCCGGTCTTCCTCGACCTGGCAGGACAGCCGATCAGGGATCGCAGCGGCCGCTTCATTTCTGAGCGCCATGAAGTGCGCGCGCAGATCAGCCGTCGGTGCACGCGCGGGATCCAACAGCAACTTGAGGCACGTCACCCGCCGGTTGCCGTCGAACACAACGAAACCACCATCACTGGGCATGACCAGCGGCGGGTCGTAGACCGCGCCGACAGCTGCTATGTCTGCTGCAAGATTTCGCATCTGCGAGTTATGTAACCTGAACAGCTCCGCGATCGCGAGGTTTTCGCTACCTACTTCGCCATGGCGATCATTCGCCTGGTTTACGCAAAGCTGACCCACCTCTACTTCATCGTATGCCAAGCCGCCCCTCCCTGATTGTTTAGGGGACAATGCACCTCTCTACGGGCGGGCGGAAAGCCCGAATCTGAGGCATGAGAATATAAGCTTAACCCGGCACTGCACCGCTGAACCAGCGACTGCCCTCGTATTGATTTCAGAACAAGGCAAGCGACTGGGACTTGGTGGCAAGGGAGCCCTCAGCAGATTTACAGTTCCGAGGCATATAGCGCTTTGACGATGCAGGCGACGATTGCATCCTCAGCTTTAACTCGCGTCTGTTCGTGCAACGATGAAAGATCGCTCCGGATACCTTGGGGTAAGTTCGTCAGGGCGGCGGTCATGATACCGCGTGCCAGCGTGGAATGCATCGCAGCCTCCAGCCGCCGCGAGAACGCGCTGTCTTCGACTGAACGACCGCGATCAACCAGCGCCCGGATACCGTTAAGCGGGATAAGCGTAATCGCCCCCACCTTGATCGTCTCAATCTCGCCGGCGGCAATGAGCTCATAGAGTTTGGACCGTCCGATCCCAGTGATCCGGCACGCCTCTGCAATTCGGACGGTGAGCGGCTCCATGTCAGCGATCCGCTCGCTCTGAACTTTTGCCATGAGTCTATCCTTCTTTTCGGGGATTGCGGCCGCTCAGGCGCGCATCGTCGCGTGCCAGGATTTGACCAACGAGCTGCACAAACTGGTCGTAGCGAAGCTGGCCGAGTTGCCGCGTCTCCGCGTCGAACGGCGGCTGATGGGCCGTGAGCGTCAGCTGGTGGCGGACAAAAAGGCCGATCACCTCGGTCATGAAATCGACCTTCTGCTCGATGCGATCGGCGCTGCGGCTCTGGCGGTCGAGGCGGGCGCCGAACCGATCGTCGAGCTCGTGACTGGCCCGGCGCTCGAACCACGCGGTGAGCGCGTCCGTGAGGATCACGGTCTTGGACGAGCCGGGCTGCGCCGCCAGCGCATCGAGCTTCGCGGACAGGTCATCCGGGAGATAGAATTGGTGGCGTGTCTTGGCGGTCTGCATAAACGCAGACTCGGCTTTTAGAGGGCGAGCGAACAGGGCCCCTCTGGTGCCAGAGAGTACCTTTGTGGGGCCATTCAGAGCGAACCGACCTCCGGCCCGGCTCGCCCGCGTCCAAACGTCCAGCTGATCGACCCAGCACGGTCGATGCCGGAGACAGGACGCCCAAGCTGCTTGTCGAGCACTGGCCGCCACGGCACGAGCGTGAACTCGCGCGACTTCTCGATCACCGCAAACCTGGCGGAGCCGATCTGCACGGGCTTGCGATAGATGCCCTCGACCCGCCCGCCGCGATGCTCGACAAAGTCGAGACCCAGTTCCCGCGAAAGCTGCGCAGCGACCTGCCGTAGCTCACGCTGACGTAATTCCGCGACCAATCCGGGGTGGAATTGCACGCCCTCCCCTTCCCTCGACGCCAGCCCCTGCTCGATCAACCACTGTTGCCGTAGCGCCAGCGCCTTACGAACTTCGGCTCCGAACCCCGACCCGAGCTTCTCCGGAACCGGGGCGACCAGTTGCTCATCGAGCCAGCTCGCACCTTCGCGGCTCGCCAAGTGGGCGAGCGGCTCAGTCGAAAGCGCGTCGATGCTGACAGGTTTGGCGGCGGCGGCGGCGTGCTCGAAAGCCAGCGCGCGATCGAGATGATCTGGCGCGATGGTCCAGCTGCGGTCCTGCTGACGCTCGACACCTACGCCGGCACGGCGCATCGCTTCGAGCCGCCGCACATGCGCTTCGGCAAAGCGCCGCGTCGCGGTCGGATCGTGGAGCAAGTGCTGCTCCACGCTGTAGCTCCCGCCAGTGCTGGCAGCGACCTCTGCGATGACCCGGTCCGCCGGGCGGAGGGCGACAACTGCCGGGTTCACCCGAACAATCCCCGACGGCTCGGGCATCGACGAGAACACTCCCTCGCCCAGCTCGACGTAATGGCTGCGCCCATCGGTCGCGGCGATAATCGCATACATGCGATCGCTGTGCTCGTCGGCCAGCCCGCGGGTAACGATCCTCCCGATCAACGGCTCGCCCTTCGTAGGGTCGTAGATCGCGTAATCCTGCGGCTGACCTTCGGTCGCATCGCGCTTCATCTGTTCATGCATCAGCGCGATGATATCGCCCCGCCGGCCCATCGCGCGCAGCGTCGGTTCTAGTCCCGCGTCGAGCCGGTAGCGACCGCGTTCCTCCTCGATCGCTAGCCCCATTCGCGCAAGCGTGGCCAGCCGCCCCGCGCGCAGGCTCTGCTCTATGCTGTCGGGATGCCACGCCGTCACGAACCCGTCGGCGTCGCGTGCACGCAGCAACGTGCGATCGATGCCGGTGAATCGCTCCTGGTCGATCTCACGGCGGCTGGCTTCGAGGATTTCCCGGTCGGTGCGGGGACCGAGATCAAGGTTGACCAGTTCGGCCGCGCGCATGGCCAAGCCCCGGCTCATATACTCGCGGGCGATGATGAGATTATGGCCGCGCTCATCGATGCCACGCACCAGCACATGGCTGTGCGGATGACCGGTGTTGAAGTGATCGACCGCGACCCAATCGAGCCGGGTGCCAAGGTCGGCTTCAACCTGCTTCATCCAGCGCCGCACCAGCGGCTTCAAATCCTCGTATTGGGCGCCGTCTTCGGGCGCGACGATAAAGCGGAACTGATGACGGTCCCCCGCACCGCGATCGAGGAACGCCTTGCCGTCGACGGCATCGCGATCGGTGCCGTAGAGTGAACCACGACCGCCCTCGCGCGTCGTGCCGTCGCGCTGGAGATAGCGCAGGTGGGCGACCGCCGCGCTCCCCTTGCCGGCGAGCTTTACGAAGCGTGCCTTGACCACAACGCGGCGCGCGCGCGAACCTGCATAACGATCGGACGAACCGAGCACCCTGCCGATGCCCGAGCCGCGCCCAATCCGGCTGCCGTCGAACCGGCGGCTTCGGGTGTCACCAACGCGCTTGATCCCGCCCGCCAGATTGACAGCCTTGCGCAGCCGGTGCGCGAGCGGCCGATCATGTCCTGCCCGACCCAACCATAGCTCGAATTCATCGTCGGCCATCACCGCTGCCCTCATGCAAAAACAAGCGATGAGGGAGCAGCGAACAGCCAGTTCAAGGGCCTCCAGACCTGTCTCGCGCCAAGGCCCCGCAAATGCTGGCAAAGCGATCGATATGTCTCGCGAGTGGAGGCTAAGCCGCAGTCCGGGGGACGCCTGCCTCCACGAAAAACGACGTGCAGACGCCACTTTGCGCGCCTCTTAGAGGCAGCGCCTTTATCTTGCCTTACACACCCTGCTCGCCCCTTCTGCCCATCCCTGTCCCGGTCGATCCCCGGCACGCAACACGCAGACCGGGCGACCCGGCGGCGAGAACCCGTTTACACGCTTCCAAGCTGGCGGCCCAACTCGTGGTTGCGTGGCCGGAAAATCCGATCACGCACCTTGCTGCAGACTACGTCTTGCCGTTCGCGAAACCGTCAATCATGTCGTGATTGGCCTCGAAAAAATCCGTTTCTGCGCTTCAAATGCGCTCCCGAATCCACCGCAAAGTAGGTTGATCAGCCCGCAATATGCGGGCAGAAATCGTTCGGGTGATGTGCTGCACTGCCGGTGCCAGGTCATGAGCGGTCGGAGGGATATCATCCAATTGCAGACACCGGGTTGGCATCCTTAGAAGAGCAATGTGGACCTGAACTTCGAACATATTCTTGAGCTGATTGACCGCGCGCGGCGGCATTCTCGTCAGGTGTTTGTTGCAATCGATGGGCGAAGCGGTGCGGGAAAATCGACCTTCGCCGCCGCTCTCGCAGCCGCAAGTGGCGCTACCATAATCGAAGGCGACGACTTTTACGCCGGGGGGATCGAGGTCAGGGACGACGCGGTCGAGCAACGAGCGGACGCCTGCATCGACCGCCAAAAACTCTTTGGAGTGCTGCGACAACTTAACTCGGGACTAGCGGCGACATATCGCCCGTTCGATTTTTGACGGAAGCCTGAGGGCGCCAGCTGTGACCGTGCACCCCTCGAATGTCATTTTCGTCGAAAGTGCCTACTCCGCCCACCCGGACCTGCGTAATCTGATGCACGTCAAGATATTACTCGCTGCCCCGGACGATCTTCGAATGCGGCAACTCCTCGAACGGGAAGGTTCAATCGGGCCGTGGGAGGCTAAGTGGCACGAGGCGGAGGAGTGGTATTTCACTCACATATCGCTGCCTACGCACTTCGACGTGATCATCGACTAAGCGGATTGTTTGCCGCCCACTAGGCTCAGTCATTTTGTCGCCAATGCCGGTGAGCCATGCCCGGATTCGGAAACGATCTCTAAACCCTTTCAAAGACCGCATGGCCGAAAGCGACCGTTAGTGGCATCCGCTGTCTAAATCGAAGGAACGGTCAAGGGTAAGCACTTGGCACTGGACATTCACCGATCCAACCGATTTGGTTGCTTAATTTGTTGATCAATACCTCTGCAGACTTAGTCTGGGCTAGCGTTGCGTAGTGCCACGCGAGAAGGTCGAGGGTTCGAACAATGATGAAAGTGACGTGCTTAATTGCTGCAGTATTGGCGTCACCAATTGCGATATTGCCGGCATCTGCTCAGCGCTATCAAGACGAAAGCCCAGTCGGAAATGACTCTTGGGAAGCTGCTCAAGCGTGGGCGGAGGCTTTCTGCAATGTCAACTCACTCGAAGTCACCGGTTATGCCTCAGTCGCCGAGTGTGTCGCCGACGTCGCTATACAGGCGTTCCCTACGGGCGAACCGAACCCGGACATTGGCTATTTAATCGAGTTGCCGAGTGGTGGCCAAGCGTGTCGCTACTATGGTTCGCCAGGAAGGCTTGGTCTGGGTGGTTGCTGAAGAACCATCGCCGAGACTCAACCTCCGATGAGGTTGTGAATCAGGATCGAAGGGGCGGCTGGAAATCTCACGGTTCGGCAAGCACGTCGCGTGAATTTCGGCACTGAATCTGCGCGTTACAGCTTGGGTAGGTCGTGGCGTTGGTGCCGTCAAAACGCGCTGTCTGCATTTTCGTCAAAAGCCGCAAGGCAGCATTCCACCCAGAAGCCGTCGCCCCCGCATGTCCGCTTCGCCGGGTCAGCTCGCGGCGACGGCCTTTTCAAGGTCACCGATATGGCGCTCGCACGATTCCGTGACCAGCTTTTGAAGCAGTTCGATCCGCTCCGCGAGCCATTCCAGTTCCTCCGTCTTGATCCGGTAATGCGGCGAGTAGCGGGCATTTACATAGGCCTGCCGAAGTAACTCGAAACAACGGTTGGCGAAGCGCGTATCGCGTGGCCAAACGTTGATCAGCTCGGGCACCAAGGGCTCAGCCTGGCTGCGAAGAAAGCTCAACTTGTGCGACTTCGGGCTGTAGAGCGACAGCGTCAGCAAGACAGTATGATAAAAGCGTTCCGTTGCTTGATGAAGCTCAAATGCTGCCTTGTTGTCCCATCCTCGATCAGCAGCCTCTTTGCCCTGAACCATGAACTGACCGGCACTTCCGGACCACATGGTGAAGTATGCACGCGCCTCCTTAAGCGCCGCCGCGGGCGTAAGCGGGCGCGGATTATCGAACGGGTGTCCGTCGGCTTCGTACAGCACGATCCCATCGCGCACGATGTCCACGAAGAACGGGCGGCCACGCTGAAGCTGCTCGTTCACGTCCCGCAGGCTGTGCACTATGAAGTTGACGGGCGCTGAAATGCGCTTCGCGATCGTCACCTCGCGCGTGAGATGCTCGTCCGCCTTGGCCCAGAATTCCAGCGTGTCGGTGAGGCGCTCGTCACTCGCCACGACGAGGATGTCGTAGTCGGAGAAATATCCGCCAGCCGGATCCTCGACCCAGTCACCGCGCGCATGCGAGCCGTAGAGAATGATCTTGAGGATGCGCCCCTGCTTCTTCCACTTCTGGGTGGCGAGCGCGGTCGCGTCCTCGAACTCGGCAAACAGAATCTGCACGACGCGTTCGAGATCGCGGCGCTTGCGGTCCGGGAGATGATCGAGGTCGGTCCTCATACGTCCTTCCTAGCGAGCGAGCGCCCGTGCGCAAACACGGACGCTCGACAGGATTACCGAAAACGCCACCAGCGCCTTTGCTGCCGATTGATGCGGCGGGCGATGCTCACAAGCGCCCGCGCAATCTCCCGCTCGACCTGCCCAACAGAGAGGCCGGTGCGCTCGGCGATTTCGACATAGCTCATCTCATCGAGCCGAGCGGCAAGGAAGATTTCGCGCTGTAACCGGGGCAGCTTGCGAACGGCTCGCTCCAACCGCTTCACGGGCGCCGGATCAAGATCATCGGTCATGACGTCCTCCAGCAACAGGGAGGGAAGTCTGGCGACACGGTGCCGCCAGACAGTCAGGCTGCGCGACGCAGCGGCTCGGGTTCGGGCGATCCTGCCAGTTCGGCGACCTTGGCCGCTCGGCTGACGGTCGCGACCCCGCCGCGCTCGGTGTAGGCAGATGGGGGGAACGCCATCCACCTCGGCACCCAGCTTGTCACCTTGGCGCGTCCGTTCTCGCCGGTCAGGCAATCGCGGATGATCGTGCGCTTGACCTTGCCGGTTGCGGCCTCATTCGCTTGCGAAGCGCCCTCGCCCGCCACATCTGTCAGCACATGCTGTAGCACCTCGCGGTCGCGGATCAGATCGAGCAACGCGTCGTCGCTGTGCCAGACCCTGGCCATGTCGGTGCCAAGCACCGGCCCCAGCAGTTCGATCAGCGCACTGCCCGCCTCGAGCGTCTCGCCCATCACGATCGCGAGAATGTCCATCACCGCAGGATCGGGAAGCGCGATCAGCCGCACGAACAGGCCCGCCACACCATGCTGGCCGTCATAGCCGCCCGTCACGGTCAGCGTCTCGGGATCGAACCCGAGTAGCGCCAGTACCGCACGCCGCTTTTCGTCAAACGCAGCTTCGGATGCGCTATTCTCGACGCTCTCGGCAATCGCATCACTGGCGGCGCGCTGCGCTTCGATGCGAACATTCCACAGCGGCGAACCGGCGATGATGTGCGCCACCATCAGGCGCAGTGCGAGCGAAGGACGGCTGGCAAGGTCCGCGCGCACCGCCGCATGCCGGTGCAGATCGATGTAGTTCTGAAGCGGCGCGCTCACCTCGGGCCGGATGGGCTTCTCGACAGCTTCGCCGCGCTCCAGCTTTCGCGCTTCCTTGGTGGGGACGTAACCTTCGTGGAAGGTGACATCGCCCCTATGCCCGACGCTGATGAACACCCTGCCGCCCTGCTTCTTGGACCGGCGCTCATGCTCCCAACTATGGAAATAGTCGCCGCGCTCCAGAACAACTACCTCGCTCCACCCGGCCTCGCGATACGCCTCGACCCGCGCCGCAATCGCCGCCTCCTGCGCGGTCCAGAACGTCTCGATGTTCGCGAAATAGCGCTGGTCGCCGAACAGGTCGGACACGATCTCACCCTTGTAGTCGGCAAGGTCGAACAGTGCCGCTTCGCACAGAATCGACGTGCCCCCGAACAGCCATGATTTGAGCTGCTGCCCGACCGGCGCGCGCTGCTCGGGATCATCGACCAGCGCCAGCCAGTCGCGCTGCTGCGCCTTGCTGGCAAGGGTCAGGTGCCGCACCGTCACCGCGTCGATCTGCTCGTGGCGATAGAGATTGCGGATGCGAGGCAACAGACGGCCGAGCGCCAGCGTCCGCTTCACCTGCACTTCGGTCAGCCCGAAGGTGAGTGCGATATCCTCGGGGCTGCGGCCTTCCCGGATCAGCCGGGTGAACGTCTCCCAGCGCGTTACCTCGTCGGGATCGAGCCGCGCGATGTTCTCGATCAGCGAGGCTTCCAGCGCCGCCGCGTCGTCTCCGGCCTCCATGATCGCGCAGGGCAGAGCGTCACTTCCCCCGCCCTCCTCCGCAACCGCAAGCGCGGCATGATAACGCCGCTTGCCCGCGACGATCTCATAGGTGTCAGCGCTGCCGTTCTGCCGCACGATCAGCGGGACCAGCACCCCGCGCGCACGTACAGACGGCAGGATATTGGTGAGGTCGGGCACCTTCTTCACGCCCCGCATATTGGCGGTCGAGACAGACAGGTTGGCGAGTTCGATATGCTTGAGTTCCATGTCACTGCTCCTTCTTCCTGAACCGCACCGGCCCCGGCGAAGGGGGGTGGGCGGCAAGGAGCGGACTGGCAGTCCCGCCGATCGGAGGCGGGGTGCACCCGCAGGGCCGTAACACCGTGAAGGACCGGCAACGCCGGTTGCTGCCCGCCGCGGCGGGACTAGAAGGCAGCGACGCCCACCCCCCTTGGCCGCGGCCGAAACCAGCAACGCCAGCGCGCAGCGCTGACCGCAGCCCACAAGCGCCACGCGCTTGCCGATCCGCCAGGAGCCCACAAACACGCACTCTCGAAACCGGTCGGCCGTCGCGGCGGCGTGCGCGCGCAGCTGTGCGCCAGCCGCCGCCGCGCCCTCCGGCCGGATCGAGTGTGCCACGCGGCAATCACAACACGCGGCCTCTGGCGGCTCCGCAGGATGCGGCCAGTGTACGCCCCGCTGAACCCGCGTTCCGCGTTGGGCGGCATGCCGCCGCCGCTCGCGTTCGCGATCATCACCCGGAAGGGCCGAGGCACGTCAGGGCCTCGGCGGAGCGCAGCGAAATAGAGCGCGGTCGCGCCGCCCGCGCGGAACGCTGTTCAATCGCTTTGAGTTACCCACTGCTCATCGTCGGACGACCGCAGCTCATGTCCAAGAAATGTGAGGGCAGAAGTATATCGGGCCAATGAATCTGGTGAGCCCGATACCACCACCAAGCTCGCCAACTGGCCGATGTCGGCCCCCGAGAATATCATGCGTAGAGCATCACTCGGATCGCGCGCACGCGGCGCTTTGTGTTCGCTCTTCAAACCGCTCAGCAAATAGGTCGCAAAGTCGACGCTGTCCTCGAGAACGTTGGTTCTATCGTACGTCGTCACTGCCTCGACGGGCTTGACCAGTGGCGGAAGCGGAGCCGGAATCGCACGATCCCCATTTTCGTAAAAGATATAGGCGGACGCACACTCATTCGAGGCGAGCAGGTCGCGCTGATAACCCCTCCGGGAGTTATGCTGCGACACGCTCGCATATGGCCGCTCATACCGTTTGGCCTGAAAGATGAATGGCACAATGCGCTCACGCGCTGAACCTCGTTCGGGTGGTTCGACAGTTCTTCCATCGACCTCAAGGATCAGGCCGAAGTCGCCGCCAGTGGACTGCTCGCCACCAAGCAGTTCAAGGTCGATTTCATGTACCGCAAGCCTGCTTCTGGTCCTCTCTTGGAGCCGAGCCAATAGGGCACCCCAAGTCTTCCCGTGCGACGCCAAGGATTGAAGAAGGTGGCCGGTCAGCCGGTTTTCCCGGTGTGGGCTTACCGAGACCCCGAGCTGAAAATCGATAGACGTCGCGAGGGTCGTGAATAGAAGCCACCACTCGGCTGCATCGCGATGGACAGGAGGCTCGGCAAAAAGCCGGTCGAGCAGCGCGGGCCAAGATTGCAGCGGCGAAGGCTCGCTTCGCCCGGCAAGCACCAAGCTGTATTTTCCCGCTTGAGACAAACCACCCGCGAATGATTCACTTAATAGTGTCTGGCAAATGCGCGAGATAGTTTCGGGCGAGGTCTCTTCCAGTTCGCCGAAAGCGCGCCGCGCGCGTGCACTTGAGACCAGCGCCCTAGCCACCGCCGGAAGCTGCACCAACTCGTCCACGGTGAAGCCAAGCGTTTCAAGTAGAGTGTCCCCCACGTCCTGTTCCTCGTCCGCCATCACAGCCCTTTCTCAAATACACCGCTCTGCAGATCTACCTTTTGTGAGGCGGTCGTTCTTCTGCCAAAGGCCATGTCTGGTTGGTCCTTCCGAATCGCAAACGTCGCGTTTCCCCTATGTTCCGAAAAATCATTGATGGTGAAACACGAAACGCAGATAAGATGCCTACTCGCCGCATCGCGCAGGAGAAGCAGTTGGCTACACTATTCTTTTCATATTCGCACAAGGACGAGGCGCTCCGCGACCAACTTGAAACTCAGCTGGCGATGCTCAAGCGACAGGGTGTCATCGACACTTGGCATGATCGTCGCATCGACGCCGGCCAGGAGTTGCACGCTCAGATTAGCAGTCACGTCGAGAATGACGACATCATCCTTCTGCTCGTCAGCCCTGACTTCCTCGCTTCCGACTACTGCTATGACCAGGAAATGCTGCGAGCTATGGCGCGCCATGATGCCGGGGAGGCAATTGTAATCCCCGTAATTCTGCGCCCATCGGAAGGTTGGACAGGAGCACCTTTCGGGAAGTTGAATGCGGTCCCGGCCGACGGCAAGCCAATTACGCTGTCGCCCGATCGCGATCAGGCCTTCGTCGAAGTCGCCGGGGCAATCCGCAAGGCAGCGGCACGCCTTTTGCCCAAGCCCGCCCCTTTCACTCCAGCGGCCCCACAAATGCGCAGCGTTGCGCAGCCCCCCTCTCTCAGCGTCCCCGCAAGACAAGGCTTTGCACCTCGCTCGAGCAATTTGCGCCTCGCGAAAACATTTTCCGAACGAGACCGCGATCGATTCAAGGACGAAAGCTTCGAGTATATCGCGCGCTTTTTCGACACATCGCTCGCAGAACTGGGGGCCCGTAACCCCGGAATCGAAGGGAGCTTTCGCCGCGTCGATGCGAACCGCTTCACCGCGTCGATCTATCGTGCGGGTCAGGCGGTCTCCCGTTGCACCATCTTCATCGGTAGTTCCATGCTCAGAGACGGCATCGCGTTTGCGTATGGCGAAACCAACTCGAACAACTCTCTGAACGAGAGCCTCTCCGTCGTGGCGGATGACCAATCCATGTTTCTGCGTAGCATGGGGATGGCGAGTTATTCACGTCAGCAAGATGAGGCCGCCAAGCTGTCACAGGAGGGCGCCGCGGAGCTTTATTGGGGATTGCTGATCGCGCCCCTACAGCAGGGACAGCGATAGAAAGTGAACCAGATGCTTTTTCCGGACGAATTTTCGGTCGGCCCGCTGGCCGATGCTTTGCCGCTGACGCTGTTGCTCCCACGGAGCCCGTTCGAATATAGTTTCCTTATAGGCGGCACTTTGGAAGAACCCGTCGCCGTATGTCTCTCCGAGGCACACAGATATGGGGCATTCCGCAGTTCTGGGAACGACGCTCACAAGGGAGTGTTGATTCCGAATGTGGGAATCGAGGTCGATCCTGCCTCGGCGTTTGACCCCAACAGTTACGACGTGCCCCTCGGCGCCATGGTCCGGCGCAACACAAGCTTGGGCATTGCGGCAAAGCTGGATGGGCACGCGTTCTATTCCAGGCAAGTCGTACCTCTCATTTCCGGTTTGGCAGAAGCACGCGAGGACTATGCGGTGGGATTTCGACGTTGGACCGTCACACTCGGCACTGGCGAGAACCGCAGGGTCCTATTCGAAGTCGATCTTGTCCAAACGCAGGATCGCGCCATCCCAGCTCAATGACCGCACCTTAACTTGAAGCACCCCCAACAAAACGGCAGGCTTCAAGATATTGCTCTCGCAGGAGACCGAAGTGATGGAGATAGTCAGGCATAAAAATGGGCACGCTGGGCGGATCGAAGCTCATCTCGTGATGACACGCCGGGGTGACTGGATTCACGCGGTCGTCTCGGTTAAATCGCCAATGCAAGCAACAAGCGAATTCGCGGACCACGACGCGCTGGAGAAGGCGGAAGAATACGGAATTAGGTTCGCCCAACGTCACCACGCGCATATACTCTATATCGACGACCGAACCTGATGCGCTCGCGAGACCGCACTGATCGGGCCGACGCCAAAGATTAGTTCCTGTCAATATTAGGCGCAACTAAATCCAGATGCCCCATTCGTCAAAGTACCTTCAGTGCTTTGCTATTGCGAAAATTCTAGATTCTTTCGATGTGCCGGGGTTCGGTAAATTTTAAGGCCAGAATGAGTACATAGGTAGGGATGTCCGTTGGAGCCAAAGTTCGATCAATTCGCAGGGCGTTTACCTAACGAGACGCAGCCCGACTTGCTTCTGAACAATTCCATAGTCCCCCAGCCCTGCCCGCACCGCATCGCGAACGTAAGACGGGCATAGATGGGCGTAATGCTTGCGGGTAATCCGCTCATCTGCATGCCCGAGCGCTTCCGCGATAACCGCCATCGGCACACCAGCCATTGCCAGCCGTGACCCGTAGGTGTGCCGAAGGATGTGGAAGCCTGCATGCTCAACACCCGCCGCATCGCAAGTCTCGCGCATCGGCCTGATCTGATGCGAGGTGCCAAGCTCCCGGTCATGCTGGTTGAGGAACACGAGTTCGTCGGTTCGCTTGCCCGTGCAGAGCCCTCGCAAGAGCGCGATGCCTTCATCGCTCAGATGCACAAACCGCGGCCGCCCGTTCTTGGTATCTGGGAATGCCAGCACGCCGCTCATCAGATCGACGTCCCGCACGCGCACGCGGTGAATTTCCGACCAGCGCGCGCCAGTTAGCAGCGCGGCCTGGATCAGCGGCCGGAACCAGTCGGGCGCGTGCTCGATCAGGCGATGGATCTCAGGGCCCGTGAAGTATCGAATACGGGGCGCACTGACCTTGGCGTAGGGCTTCACCCGACGCCACGCGCTGTCGTCCGCAACCTTGCCCAGCGCGAATGCGCGATTGAGCGCGGCGCGAAGCGGGGTGAACGCGCGATTGGCGTTCGCCTGTTGGACGCGTGCGGCATCGTCCCGAACTGGCCGCTCTTTGCGGACACCCCTCTTGTTCGCGCGGTAGACCGAGCGCCGCGACGCGATCTTCTCCATGAACGCGCGCAACCGCTCGGTGGTGAGGTCGCTCACCTGCACGTTCAGGAACTCGGGCCGCACGAGCCGGTCGATGACATAGCGGGTCTTATCGAGCGACTTGCCGGAGAAGTTGGCGATATAGTCGTCGAGCGCGTCCTCGACGGTGTAGCGCGGACGCCTTCTGCCCGCGTCCCGATCCAGCGCCTCGAACCAGTCCCGCGCCTTGGCCTGCGCGGCAGCGAAGGTCAGCACGTCGGAAGTCTCGCCATCAAAGGCGTCGTCGGCAGCGCCGAGCAGCAGTTGCTCACGCTTGCCGTCGGCGGTGCGATACTTAGCGATCCAGATCCCGCCCTTTGCTCCTTTACGATAGCCGAGCGCCCTGCCCCGCGTCAGCGGATGCCAATAGGGCGCGTGGCGCTTCGGGAGCAGCGCTCGCGCACTCCTGCTGTCGAGCCGTTGGTTGCGGATGATGCGCGCCATGCTCTGCCTCGCGGACTTACTGCAAATTTACTGCAAAACCGTAGCAGAAATGGGCTGGACGCGGAAGGACGGAAATCTCCATAACAGATTGAATTACAACGGATACATAGTCGTCCATGCGGACCAAAACACCCCCCGTTGCGTGTACTCTCACGGCGAAAACACGAGTTCGATTCTCGTAGGGGTCACCATCGTCAAGCGGAAAATGGCAGAACTGCGCCATTTTCGAAGCTTGGCACTGAAGAGCGCCCACATCTGGTCCCACATTTCCTAGCGGATTTAGTGGCACGTTTTGGCATCTTTCGAATCGCTTAAGCGATCTCGTCGGTTTGGCCGGTTTGCGAACCGCATCCGCTTGCGAATATCGATTGTCGTCTATCCGCACTGTCAGGGCGTGCGAGAACCTGAAAGCAGGAACCGCCATCATGAAGCTCACGGTTGGATCAGGCTGCCCCCTCCAAGCCGCGCAGTCACCTTTCGGGAAAACGTGAGATTCAAACGGAGCAGCAGACGTTCGAAGTTGCGGTCAACCTCTGCAATCAGCTATGTTTGCGCGTGGCGCGACAAGCATTGATCAAGAAGGCCGCCATCGTTCGAGCGGGATTTGACTATCAGGACCTTGCTGGGCTTGAGGTCCTGATCCGACACTTCCGTGATCCCAACCTCTACGCTTGGGTCGAACTCGAAGCAGAAGACCCACAGGTTCAATCGCTGGATGATGTGATCGCCTTTCGCCAAGACGGCCGCATCGACTACGTCCAAGTCAAATTCACGGCGGATGCCGAGAGGTATCCGTTAGATTGGGAGTGGCTGCTTGCGAGCAAAAAGCGAGGTACTTCGATGCTTGCCAAATGGGCAAGCGCCTTCTTGCGCGCGCAATTGCGCGCGCCAATCGCCAGCGCCGGGTTGCGTACAAATCGTCGCCCATCACCCGAATTCGCGGAGTGCCTCAATTCGCACAATGTAGACCTCGATCGCCTCGAAAGCGATCTACGAGCTAGGGTCGAGGATGAGTGCGGCGGCAAGGAAAATGCTCGCGCATTCTTCGACGCCTTTGACTTTGTCAGCGCCCTTCCAGACCTCGCAAAATTTGAGCACTCTCTCCGCGACCAACTTATTCCGAGCGACACCGACGAGGCTGGTTGGCTTCGCTTGCGCGACGAGGTGCGTCGCTGGGCAACGTTTCGTGGATCACCGGCACCCGACGGTAAGATTCTACGTGACCATCTGATCCAGCTCATCACACGCAAACGGCCTTTGCCGATTCGGCAGGATTTTTCTGTCCCCGAGCACTACGCTCCCCCTAGCGTAGCGTTCGATCAGCGTTTGCGCAGGCGTACGGAAACCCCAAGTACCCCACTCACGATCATTTGGGGCAGTCCGGGGCGGGGAAAGAGCACCTATCTAAGTTATCTTACTGCCGAGCTTCATGCGGCGAAAAGCGTCGTGTTGCGCCATCACTATTTTCTGCCAAACGATCAGGCCGGGAACCGTACCTCCTTCTTTGAAATCGCGAACTCTCTCCTTCACCAATTGGGAAGCCAGCGACGCGATTTGCTGAATGACAACGAAGACGCGAGCGCGCTGCGCGAGACGCTGGAACGGGCTGCAGAAACACTCAAAGCAGAGGGCGCGAAACTCTACCTGATTATCGACGGACTTGATCACGTCTGGCGCGATACCGAGCGCGTCGATCAGTTGAACCATCTATTCAACATCATCCTTCCGCTGCCTGACAATGTGGCCATGCTGGTGGGTACTCAGAAAGTACCCGACGCGCAGCTCCCAAAGTCGCTTCTTGAGCGAGCTAACGTAGCCGATTGGCTTGAGATCCCGTCGATGGATGAGGCCGCTGTTCATCGCTGGGTCCGCCACCAGGACTCTGATCGACCCTTGCGACTTGCCTATGAGGCAGGGGACCGGGTGGCCGAGATCGATGCAATCGCCGGCGCGTTGTTCAAGATTAGTGCTGGCCATCCGTTGCATCTGATCTACTCACTTGAGAACCTGCGCCTTACCGGACAGCCGCTCCGCGCCGACTTGGTCGAGGCGCTTCCTCCGTGCCCGGACGGCGATATACGCAACTACTACCGATGGCTTTGGCTATCGCTCAGCGAGAGCGCGCGCGATCTCCTGCACGGCCTCTCCGGTTCCGATTTTTACTGGCCGAGCGAAGGAGTCCGCAGTTGCTTCGGCAACTATTACGAGATCGCCTTCCTTCTCGAACCGCGCGCCTCCGGTCTATCACCATTTCACGCGAGCCTCTTCGCTTGGGTGCGTGAATCCAGCGACCATGACGAAGCGTATCGAGCGTTGCTACCGCGCATCGTTGCGTGGCTGGACCAAGAAGCACCGGCTTATTGGCGCTGGGGCTGGCTCTGGCTGGCGAGAGCGGAGCTAGGCGACGCGACCGATCTACTCGCCGGATGTACGCGGGATTGGGCGGTCGCTTCGCTTGCTGAGGGATGGTCCGAAACTCAAATCGAGAAGATAATTGCAGCCGCTGAACGGGCCGCTTTTAATAGTTACGATTTTGCGCACACCGTGACCTTGCGGGCAATTAGACATCGAGTGACCAGCGCGCGACGGTTTCAGGCGCGTGCTTTTGGCCTTTTCAGGGCGATTGGCCTCGCCGCGCACGGCAATTCTCAGCAGATTGAGAATCTTATCGATGCGCCCGTCGAGCTTGAAGACGACGAATGGACGCAGCTTGTGCTCTATTCGTTACCTGAGAAACGTGGCGCGATCGTCGAAGCGGCGGTTACCGAACTGTGGCGGCGGATTGATGCTTGGATCGTGCTTCGTCACAAGCCGGGCCAAGATTTCGATCAGTTGTCGGCCAGCCTTATCCGATGCTCGGCGCGGGCAGGAGCAGAGGGCTTACCCCAAGTCCTGCGGTTCTTAGCTCGCTATCGAGATCCCCATCCCCACTACGCGCGATTGGTTCAGGCCTTAGGTGCGGCGGGAGAAATCGACGGACTGAAAGAATTGCGGCGGACTCTTCGTGGGAAAGCTCATGGTGAGACGCGCCGACGGGCCCAAGAGGAAATGCTGCGCGCTGCTTGGCGCCAAGGAGGCGATCCGAGGCAGCTTCTTGGTCGCATGCAGGTCCTTTCGCCTTTGCTCGCCGCGCGGGCAGTGTTTTGTGATCCCGCGGCGAAGCCCCGGCTTGACCGGCCGCCAGCTCCGAGTGACATCGTCAAGCGTCGCTATCGAAGTGAGAAAAGCCCAACCTTGGAGCACTTTTTCAGCGACTATTTTTGGACGCGGATTGTACAGCTTAAGACCGACAACGCCGGGAACGGCTATGAAGACCTCGACCGTACTGCGCTTGGATGGGCGGCGACCGCACTCGCCACACTCGATCAGGTTGCCCAAGAAATTGTCGGTAGCAAAGTGCCCCTGTCTTTTTCGACGCCTTTCGTGGCAATGGCCGAACTCGCGCCGGTCACCTTTAACAATGATACCGAGCAAGACTACTTCCAATACATCGCGTTCCGGAAGGCGATCAATCAGATCGCAATCGATCTCAATCACATCGGCTCCGAAGACAGCCGCGAGTGGCGAATTCCGTTTGACGAGTTTGAGATCGCACGGGGCTCCGCACACTGGGTCGATGAGGTTTGGCTTAGTGATAACGCCCACGATGGCGTTCCGTATCTCAGTGCAAATGCGGCAGCGCGGCTCCTAACCGACCTCGCCGAGAAGTTCGCTTCTCAAGTCAGCGATTTTGCAGAGCGTGGTGAAAATTGGACTCAGCTTGCCGCGCTCGCCTGGCTCTATGGCATCCCCGATTCGAAGCAGTGGATCAGCCGTGCGGCCGATTGCTTGCTCGGATACGGCAACCATAAAGATCTGAGCGCCTTGCAAATGCTCGAGGCCATCGATTTCGTGCATTCGGCCGACCCGCTACAGAGCGAGCGCTGGATCCGAGCTGTAGCACCCATCATAGAAAAGATTACTTACTTTACCGATGGCGACGAGACTGACCACGTCCGTTCGTGCCTGATTGATACCGTTGGCATCACGATGCCAGTACGGCTTGGTGCCCTCCACGCGCACCACTTGCACCGGAACGAGTGGCGTTATGCGGATGAATGTGTCGAAGCAGCATTTGGCGCGATCGACTTCGAGACACCGGAGGCGCGGGCTCTTTCGCGCTCGCTGATTGACCGTAAACTCCTGATCCAATTGGAGGCGCGCGGAGCAGCGAGCCTCGCAGCGAAAACGCTCCACGCTGAGCAACTGCTTTATTTGGGCGGAGAGCCGCTCGAAGGGTTAGACCGCCATTCCTCAGATAGCGATTGGGCCGACCGCGAGCCAAATCGTGCCGTGAATCCAACTCGCTTCGCGCCAGCCCGCTTTGAAGCGTTCGTTGAAGAGATCACCAAAGCCGACGTCGGTTACCGCAGAAGGCCCGATCTTTTGCGACAGTGGCTCGATCACTGGGCATCCCAAGGTCGCGCGCTCCAAGCGCTCCGCGCGTTTCAGACCTATCTTGAGGTTAATGATAATGTCTGGTCGATTGAGGAGTTGCTCGACCACGCTTTCCAGATCAGCCTTGCAGCGGAAGGAAAAGATCGAGCCTATAGCTGGTTGGTCCGTGCCCATATCCAACGCCACGGCTGGTCGCGTTTCTTGTCCGGCCGAAAAGATGTCGAAAACCGCCTTGAGATGGCCGCCCGCTACTATCCGGAACGCTGGCGGGACTATATTCGCGACACAAGCGAGCAGACCCTCTACCGCCAGCGTTCTGGCTTATGGTTTTCGATCGGATCGGAGTATTTAGTTCGCTTCCTTGTGCAGGCTGGACAGGTCGAGGAGGCCGTGCGCGTCACTGACGCGCTGGTCCAAACCTTTGTTGCTGAGACGCGCGACCAACCCATTGGGGAGGTGGCATGGCTACCATAGCGCTTCCTACAGATCGCGCTCTGGCGCTTGAGCTATTGCTTAATCGGCTCCTCTGGCCAGTACCGCTCGCGCGTTGGAAAGCTGCGCGAGGTGTCAGGGACCTGATCGAAAATCCCGAAACCCGCGCCGCCTCGACCGATGCGCTTCTCGCTGCTCTCGAACGGGCTGAGTTGGAGTCGGATGTTTGCACTCTCCTGACGATACTGTTGATGGTGGGCAAAGCAGCGCTGCCCGATCTTGCAAGGGTGCGAGAACGAATCCAGCATCCATCAATCTTAGCCGAGGTCATGCTTCAGGCTACGTATGATGAGATCGGCGGGACCGCTTGGTGGCGTGCCCATTCCGGACCGGTGTCGTCAACTTTTGCACCAAGCTCATACTTCGAGCGCCATCAGACACATCATGTCCCCGTCGTCCTTTCGAGCAATCTGGCTAGTCTGGAACGGAAGAGCGGCCTCCCGTTCGTGCGGCAATGGGCCTATGAATGGCAACAGCTATGCGACCGCATCAAGGCGGAGTTTACTGAATACCCGTATTATTTCGGCGATTTTGGTGACGTGCGCGATGGGATAATTGGTCAATTTTCCCCGCGCCAAAGTGAAGTGTATCGGTCAGCCTATCTACGAACCTTCTCGATCGCGGTGGCTGAGTGGGGCTTCGAACAGCGTGAAGCCGGCTTCTATGTAAGCGAACTGTTGCCTTCCATTCGAGGACTGTTTGAGCTTGATCCCCTCGGACGCCCGCCGTGGTTGAAAGATTCGCCTGAGCTTTGCGTCGAGGATCCGGATCAATTCGAATCTATCCTGCGCGCGATGATCGCCAGTCAGCCCGACAATGATCAGGCTCTAGTATCGCTATATGTACCTCTGGACGCCACGGTGGAGCGCTACGGTGCCTTGCGCTTGTCCGCTCATTTGGTCACCACCGACTTTTCGCTGGGAAGCGAATTTCCGCGCGAGCCGACTGATATTTTGCTGGCTCATCGTTCCTTCGCTATCGATCAAGAGCGACCCGACACCCCCATTGAGACTTCTCTGCAAGCAGGACAGACCGGGGACGCGCTACCGGTATGTAGCGCGATTTTTCCAATCCCCTTTGGTTATTGGCAAGCGCATCTACACTCTGCCGGTATCCCGATTCCTGCCAGATATATGTTGCCTGGATATGCCCGGGTCCGTGGAGAGCGGGACCGCATCGCAGTCGATTCGGATCACCGAGAAGTGGCGGCCACTCGATATTGGCAGGACCATTGGAGCCCAAATTATCCTCGTAACGAGGGGCATACTCGATGCGGAACCTGGACCCTTATGGAGCGGCAGCTTCTCGAGAGTCAGGCCTCAGTTTTGGGACGAAAAATTGCGTGGTCCGCTCGGCTGCAAACTTGGCGTCGTGAAAAGGACTATGGGGAGTTTATGCATGCCGAGCGGTCACTGTTTTTCATGATGTGAGATGGCCTGCATTACCGACGCTTCCGTATAAGGAAGCGACATGAAGGCCAGCCAAAGGGCGGCCATCAACATGACAGCCGTCGCCTCCCTCTCTGTATTTACTCGACATTTTTGCTTGGGCGACGGCAGCGCCATTTGAGCGACGGCGCAATTTCTCTATGTTTGACAACCAGATGCACCCAGAGCGACGGCGGTGCTTTTATCTCGCCATCGTAATTTCGCTGCCCCCGACGCGAGGACCGACCATACCATTCTGAAGCTGAGAGCCGTGCCTAGCCAGCGGCCAGCCGACGTTCGCAAACGGCCTTCACGAGGGTCTGTAGTCCAGCGACACGCTCGGCCAGCCAGCGCAGTTCCTCGTCGCTGATCTCGTAGTGGGGCGAGTAGCGGGCGTTCACATAGGCCTGGCGCAGCAGCTCGAAACAGCGGCGGCTGAACTTGTCCGCACGAGGCCAAGCGGCGATCAGTTCCGGCGCGATTTCCTCGGCGTGCGAGCGCAGGAAATTCAGCTTGTGAGATTTGGGGCTGTAGAGGGTCAGCACGAGCAGCGCGCAGTGGTAGAACCGCTCAGCGGACTGGTGCAAATTGAACGCCGCTTCGTTCTTGTCGCCGCGATCGGTCAGAAAACTGGCGGACGCCAGAAATGCGTCGGCGCTCGGAAACCACTTGTCGAAATGCTGCTGAGCCTCGGCGCGGGCTTCCTCCGGCGGCAGGTCGCGCGGTTGCGCAAACGGAAACCCCTCCGCCTCGCACAACGCGATCCCCTGGCTCACAATATCGACGAAGAACGGTCGCCCCTTCTCAAGCTGGGCGTTCACATCGGTCAGCGAGTGGACGATGAAATTGACCGGCGCACTGAGTGCCTTGGTGATGGTCGTATCGCGCATCAACCGGTCCTCGGCCGCCGACCAATATTCGAACTCGGCCAGCCGCTCGTCGTTGACCACGACGAGGATGTCATAGTCGGACTGATACCCCCCGACCGGATCGTCCACCCAGTCGCCGCGCGCGAACGATCCGTAGAGCACGATCTTGAAGATGCGCCGGGCCTTCTTCCAGTCCTTGGTGCCGATCGCATGCGCGGCCTCGAACTCCTCGCACAGCACGCGCGTCACATGGGCAAGCTCGCGCTGCCGGGAGGCTGGAAGATGGTCGAGAGACGTCCGCAACATTGGCTAAACCTGTGGCATGCGCGGACGCGAAGGCAAGGCCTATCGCGTCCGCGCCATTTCAGTCTTCGGCGTCGGCCTCAACAAGCACGACCATCGCCTCGGCAATCCGCCGCTCGACCTCGGCCACCGCGATCCCGAGACGCGCGGCGATCTCGGCATAGCCAAGGCTGTCCAGCCGATGCATCAGGAACACCGCCCGCGTGGTGGCATCCATGCGCCGCACCCGACGCTTCAGCCGGACCAGCTCGGCGTCAACGCCGGATGCCCGCTGCCAGAACTTCCACCGCATCGTCATGCCTCCTTCCTCAAACCGCATTGGCCCCGGGAAAGGGGGTGGGCGGCAAGGAGCGCACCGCAGGCCCGCCGATCGAGGCGGGCCGCACCCGCAGGGCCGCAGCGCAGCGGAGGACCCGGCGCAGCCGGGTTGCGGCATGCCGCGGCGGGACTAAGGGCAGCGACCGACCACCCCCTTTGCCGGGGCCGCAAACAGCGCCGTCGCGCAAAGCGCGGCGTCCGCAGATCCTGCGCGCCAGCGCACGGCTCCAAGGGAGCCCAACCAACACGCACTCTCGAATCCGGACGGCCGTCGCGGCGGCGTGCGCGCGCAACTGTGCGCCAGCCGCCGCCGCGCCCTCCGCCCGGATTGAGTGAGCCACGCGGCAAAGCAAATATGCTGCGGACCCTGGCGGCTTCGCAGAAGTCCGCCAGCGCACGCTCATCCAAATCCGCGTTCAATTTCCCGGCAACGCCGGCGCGTCAGCGATCGCAACCCGGATGGGCCGAGACGCACAGCGACTCGGCGGCGCGCATGCGCCGTAGAGCGCGGCCGCGCAGGACGCCAGGACGCAAACAGTCAACGATCAGCCTACGCCAGAGCCGGTATTCCTTTCCGCTAGTTCGATCACACGGCTCAGGTCTTGCGAATTCCCGCTCGCACGCGCGTGATCCCTGAACGCCACCAGAAAGCACCCACCATGACGGAACCCATCGACCGAATTCTCCGCCTTCCTGCGGTCCTCGACGCCACCGGTCTCAGCCGTGCGACCCTCTATCGGAAGATCAATCAGGGGACGTTCCCCAAGCAGATCGCGATCAGCGTGCGATGCTCTGGCTGGCGCGAGTCAGCCGTAGCGGAATGGCTGCGGAACCCTATCCACTACAGCTGTGCCAGGGAATAATGCCCGTCTCCCGGTCACCTTTGCAACTCGCGAGGTCAAGACGATGACTGACGCAGGTACATGCTTATGGTGACACTTCATCCGCACCCATCCCGTGGACGATGCTCCAGTAGGTTGCGCGCCGATCACCTCGAGGGAGGCGACACCTAATCCAAAGTTGCGCCGCCGCCTTAATACCGAATTTTCAGCACCCATGATCAGAACCCGCCTTAGTTCGCGCCCTCGACGAAGCGAATAAAACGCGCTGTCGCGATGGCGCGCGGCAGCGTGAGTTCGATCGTCCCGACGCCAAATCGGTCGCCACCTTGTCCTGGAGACCACCCTTGAAGCGCTTGCTTGAGACGTGGCAGATCCATTCGATCCCCTAGTTCCGAATCGCACGCAAGCGCGTCAAGCTCCGCCACCAACGCCTCGTGATCCCGCCCCAGCCGCAGCGGTAGATCGGCAGCCTGCATTCCGCGCCGCTTTTCGTTCAGGACCATGGCGGGTACGCGATCGCGCAGCATCCGTCGAGCGAGCCAGCGTGACTTACCCCCGCGGAGATACTGATCGTCGGGAATTCCGATGCAGAACTCGACCAAAGGCCTGTACGCAGTCGGGTCGCGCATGGGCATGCCATGGATCAGCTCCATCGCTTGTCGGATGTCGCCAGCCTCGGTCATCGCGTTGCCGATCATCCGTGCCCGGATGCCTCGCGTCGAACGTGGCGAGCGAAACGCGTTTTCGTGACCCATCGCAATGGCGCGCTCCTGCACCTGCATGCGCTCCGCATATTCGGCGCGGAGCGGGCACCAGCTCTCGAACGGGCGCAGCACGGCGCCTGAGCGCCGGCCAACCCAACGCCGATAGATCGCATCGGGCAGCAGCGGGAGCAGCGCGCGGGACCAGAGCGCACGCGCGAACGGACGGGAGGCGCTCTGAGCACGCAACTCTCGTGCAAGGCGCAGCCAGTTCCCCCCCGCGAGCCAGCCTGGCAACGCCCCAGCGCCGTTGAAGCTGAAGCTGATATTGCCCATCGAGCCCGACAGCAGAACGTCACAATCCTGCGCCTTCGCGCGGGCGCGGAGCGCATGGATCCAGTGCAGGTTCATCGCGTTGCGTGGTACATTTCCGCCCATCAGGAACATCGCGTTGAGCCGATGATCGAACGAGAGGCCGGCAGCGTCGATCGTCTCGGTAGCAAGAGTAGGGTACATCTCGGCCAACGCCGCCACATGGTGTCGCTCATCACCGAAATAGCCGGGCGGGTCCTCGCCTTCCCACCCGGTTTCTGGGACGCCAGTCAACCCGAGCAACGGTCGATCAGGTCCCAGTGCTGCGATGGCGAACGCCGCCACCGCCTGGGAATCAAGGCCTCCGCTGAGGCTAACCGCCGGCTTCGAAAAGCCGGCAAGCGCGGCGTGCGTCCCTTCGGCGAGTAGCGCGTTCGCTGCATCGACATAATCAGCGTCGCGTTTGAGACGGACCGACGGCAGGGTGGCAGGATCGTAATAACAGTGTGAGGTAATGCCGCCAGGATTGATCACGACGCGGTGGCCGGTGGCGACGCGCGTCACACCCCGGTACCAGCCCCGTTCGGCATCGGCATAATTCAGGTAGAGGCTGTCTGCGATCTTCTGTTCGTCGATTTCAGCAGCAACCTCACCGCTCGCAAACAGCACGCGCGCGAGTGAGGCGACGATCATCCGCTTGCGATCGTGCCAGATATGGAGCGGCGGAGCATGAAGCGGCGAGCGGGTGCAACGCACCCCATTCGCATTGGGCAGCAAAAGGATCGTCGCGAACTGGCCGATAACGCGCAGATCGACCGCGTCGCCCCATTGCGCGTAGCCGGCCGCATAGAGCTCCGCCGGGTCAAGGGCGTCGACCCCAAGCTCGCGGCGCAATGCCGGGGCATTGTCGATGAACCCGGTGAACAACAGCCGTCCGCCGGAAGCAGGTTCGGTCGCCCGCCAGCTCCGCGCCGCCGCCTTCGTCGTGCTTAGTGCTGCGAGCAAAGCGCCCCTGATGCACTCATGACCCACCGGTTTGTCGACACCGACGCCAAGCGAGGCCGTGACCCTGCGGGCGACCACGGGATCGACAGGGCGGCCATACCAATTGAGATAAAGTCCGATCATGCGGTTTTGGCCAGCTCTCGCTACGTGACGACGAGTAAGCGCGCCTTCTCAAGTTCACTGATGAACTGGTCCACTTCGCGGGTGCACGTCGAGGGATCCACCGCAAAGCGGTCCGACAGAATTGCCTTGATCGCGGCGAGGTCCGGCTCGCTGTCGAGCAACTTCCAGATCGCCAGCCCAACACCGCGCAGGCCGTGAAACTGGCCAGTCGCGATATTCAAAAGCACCAGTTCGTCATCGATTTCCGCTTCGCTATAGGCGCTGGCATTCTTGGAAAGGTTCATTTGATGGCCCCGGAATTGGCGCAACAGGTCCGCTCTGTTCCGGATGTCGCGCGGGTACGTGCTCTAGGCGGCGGCACGAATATCCGCCGAAATCATGTCAATACCCGCGTTAAAGCGGGAGTGGTCCCGCGACCGGTTAAATCGCCGCATTTCGACACTCCTGCTCAGCCGCACGCCCATCTGAAAATACCCGGCCTGTTCGGCGATCGCGGTGAACAGCCGTGGCCGATAAAAAGCGGAGCGCATCCAGTTGAAGCGCGAGGCCCCTTCGATTGCCGTGAAGCCCGTGGCGGCCTCCGCTCTGCTCTCCAGGAAGTAGAGCCGCCGGACCGGATGCGGCGTGCACGCGAAGGAGAGCCCCGACACATAGAATTTTCGAATGCCCGGGCGAACCGGATGCACTGACCGATGGCCCGTCAACGTCAGCGCATCGTCCCACAGCTTGATTCGCTCAGGCCCGGGCAGCGCGATGATCTGTGCCGGGTCCGCGACGTCCAGCAGCAATACATCATCCGAGCATAGGGTCATCCCGCGTTGCGCCAACGCGGCGGCGAGGGTGGACTTACCTGCCCCCGAATGACCGGTGAACGCAAAGATCCGCCCGTCATGCAGGACGGCGGACGCATGCAGCGGCACATACCCGTTCAGCCACGCGATCGCGCCGACGACCCACCCGTCGAAAAACAGTGCGATTTCATCATCGGTCGTTTCTGCTGAGCGACGATAGGTGGTGCCAATTCCGCGACGATAATAAAATGACAAGCCGCTGGGAAGCGAGAGCAGGAAGGCGTCATCGGAGATCTGATAGGCACCCGCAATTGCCGCCGGGGCGTCCAGCATGGCGGGTACATCGCCCGCGAACAGGTCGAGTTCGTCGCGAAGTCGCGGCAGACCGTAGAAACCGCCACACTCCCCGAGACCCGGACGACGCGACCGCGCGCTTCCAGGCATCATGACGCAGGATCGCTGGGGTCGAACTCGAAGTCGGGGCCGCCCTGAGCGCCACCGGACTGCACATCGTTCATCGTCCCCAACTGCTCCAGTTGGGGCGTGACCCAGGCGAGCTTCTCGCCGCTTTCGGGATTATCATAGGCCGTCATCGTCACGTTCCTCGGTTTCGGTTGCGATTGGCGAGGAACCGCGTCCCTCTTGGGCCAGTCCCGCTGGCAGAGGGTCGGCATCCGGCGTTGGCGCGATCATGCGACCGGCATTCAGCGTTACAGGAGCCAGCCCGCTGCTGGGGGCGCTGGAACCGGTCGGTGCGACCGTACCGCCGCCGACGATCTGTCCGACCAGCCCACCTGCATCGCGCGGAGCCGTCGCGGTTCCGCTCCCGGTGCTGCCGACGATCACACCGCCATCCTGCTTCCCGACCAGCGTGCCGGCCGTGTGGGTCGATGCCGTCACGTCGCCCGTCGCGGTGCTGGACGACACCGATCCGCGGTAGAGATAGCCGAGCAGCCCGCCGACATAGCGGTTGCCCGAGACTGCGCCGGTTGCGTAGGAGCGATCGATGCTCCCCGCCGCATAGCCGATCAGCCCGCCGACATCGTCGGTGCCGGCGACGGTCCCGGTGGCGGTGCTGCCGATAACCGATCCGGCGACCTGATTGCCGACCAGTCCGCCGACCAGCATTGTGCCGGAGACATTCACCGAACTGGTCGAATCGAGGATCGTCCCGTCCTTCTGCATGCCGACCAGCCCACCAATGCCGCTGGCGCCGATCACCGTGCCGCTGACATTCACGCTGTCGATGATCCCCGCCGACACGCCGAACAGGCCGGCATTCTTGATCGTGGCGCGGTTGATGTAGAGGCCGGTCAGATCGTACCCGCCGCCATAGAGCGCGCCGGTAAAACCATAGATCCCGCTAGTGATGCTACCGATGCTGCGGAAGTTGCTCCCGCCCCAGACGTTGCCCGCGCCATCGATGCCGAGCGGAACCCAGCCGCTTGCGCCCCATATGCCCGCCGAGCCGGCAGTGCTGTTGGTCGCCGACAGATCGATGTCGTCGAGCAGCGTGTAGGTGCCCGATAGATTAGCGTTGATCAGCTGAAGCTGGCGCGCGTTGAACACGCCGCTCGTGCCGTCGCTCAGCGTGACGGCTTCGCCGCGCAGGATCGGGCGCATGTCGGCGCCCTGATACCAGACGGAGTTGAAGTTGCTGAAGTTGGCGTAGCTGGCCGGGTTGCGCGCCTGCGCGGTGATAAGGCCGGTGACCAAGAAAATGGAGCCTGATCCAGCGCCCACCGCGGTGGATTGGCCGGTGCTGGTGATGTCCCAATAGGAGAGCGCAAGCGAACCGCGGGATGACTGGTTGCCCGCCAGGCCGCCGGCTTGTTGCGCTGCCGTCACGGAGCCGCTCGCCCAGACGTTGGTTATGGCTCCACTGTCAAGGGTACCGACAATGCCACCCGCGGCGTTTCCGGTGGCGGTAACCGACGCCGTCGAGAAACTCGCGCTCAGGATCACGCCGTTGTCCAGCTGACCGATCACCCCCCCGATCGCCCCAACGCCATTTACCGAGCCCGAGGCCGACAGCAGGCTGGCGTGCGCCCCGAGGCTGCCGAAGATCCCACCAACGTAGTTTACACCCGCGACGGACCCGTCGAAATGTACATTACGTACATTGGTCGCCGCTCCCCCGTAGGCTTCGCCTCCGACGCCGCCGGTCAATGCGCCGCTTGTGCCGACCACGCTCCCACTGACCCAGATATTCGTCAGGGCCTGGGTGGAGTATCCGATCAGGGCACCAGTGGTGCCCCGCCCGGTGACGGTGGCATTGATCAGGCGCAAATTGCTGATCACGGTCGGCGAAGCGCTTAGCTGCCGTGAAAACAGGCCTACATAATCGGTGCCGGGGCGATAGATCGTCAAATTGCTGATGGCGTGATAGTCGCCGTCGAAATTGCCACTGAATGAACTGCCGAGGCCGATCGGGACGAAGCCGCCGCTTCCCCAGATGCCCGACGCGTCCGCCCCGTTTGCCGCCGCTGCGTTGATGTCGTTGGCGAGCCGATAGTTCGCCCCAAGGTTGGCGGACACCAGTTGCAACTGGTTGAGGGACGAAACCGCGATATATC
Organism: Sphingomonas sp. R647; assembly: GCF_020177055.1. Taxonomy (GTDB): domain Bacteria; phylum Pseudomonadota; class Alphaproteobacteria; order Sphingomonadales; family Sphingomonadaceae; genus Sphingomonas. The sequence goes on along the minus strand of NZ_JAIQXT010000002.1, from coordinate 206,729 downwards.
CGTCTGTTCCTGCTGCACCCGCCTCGCTGCGCAGGATCGGTCGCATGTCGGCGGCCTGGAACCAGGTGTCGGTGAAGTCGAGCGCAGCATAGGCCGCCTGGGTCCGGGCCTGCGCGCTCGTCAGACCGACGGCGCCATTGACGCCGAAAAAGACCGCGTCAGTGGCGGTCGTGCTATCGATGTCCCAGTACACGTCGGATCCGATCGTCCCATCGGCCGCGCCGATGACGATAGCGGCCTTCAGACGCTGCGATGTCAGCAACCCCGAAACCCAGGCCGAGTCGATCGACGTGTCGGCATAGTTGACATAGACAATACCCGCCGCCCCGTTGTTGGCGGTGGCCGACGCCGTGACATAGGCGTTGCGGATGGATGACGTGCCATCCAGAATATAGACCATGCCCGCCGCAACGTCGGTGGCCGAAATCGATCCCTGAACCGAAACATTGGTAAAGGTTGCGTTCGTGGCGGTGTGCGCAAGCCCCGCCGCGATCCCGGATTGCCCGCTCGCGGTAAATCGGCCGTCGATATGGACGTTGTCGATGGTGGAATCATTGATGATCGGGGCAAGGCCCGCCACGTGACTGAAGCTCGCTCCACCGGAGTCGATCGTCGTACCGGTCAGCCGCAGGTTACTGATCGTGGCGTTCTGGAGCCTCGTGAAAAGGCCGGAGTAGTAGTAAGAAGGCTGGCGTATATACAGGTTCTCGATTGCGAAACCCCGACCGTCCAGCGTTCCGCCGAAGAACGCCTCCGGAAGCGTGCCGCTTGCCCCGGCGATCGGGCGAAACCCTGCACCACCGTTCCAGTTCACCGTTTCACTGGCGTCGATCGTATTGGCGAGCGCGTAACTCGAGAAACGGCGCGACGTCATCCCCTGCACGCCGTAAATGTCGGTCAACAGCCACGGCGAAGCCCGCGACCCGGCCCCGCCGATAGCACGGAGGTAGCTGCCCCCGTTGATCGCGAAGCTGCCCGCCTCGAAATCGGGAAGCGTGGCTGCCACGGTGCTGAAAAAGCCGCGCGACAGCTCGAAGCTGCCGATGGCGATCGCACCGGTCTGGCTGATCGTCCCCCCGGCCGAGAGGATCAGTCCGCCCGTCCGTGCCGTGATCGCCGAATTGAGTGAAATGTTGTTCGCAGCATCGAGTGTCAGTGTCGCGCTGCTCAACCAGGTAAGCGGAGCGGCGACCGTGATGTTGCCGGCCTGCGCGCCGCCGCTGCCGGTCTGCACGACGACATTGGCCGTCGCCAGCGCGGCGGTGAGTACCGAAGCGTTGAGTACGCTGTTATCGGCGCCCGCCGTAAACCCCGTCATGCCGCTGCTTGGCGCGTTCGAGATGGTGATGTTGTACGGATCGAGCAGCAAGGTGCCGAAGCTGGACCCGGTTAGATCCGCCGAGCCGGAATAGCCGAGCATCCCCTTGGACGAGACCTCGACTTCACCGCCCTTGGCACCGATGCCCCGCGCCGTGATCGTACCGGAAAAGTCGGTCGCCGCGTCCGACCAGAACACGATATCGCCACCGGTGCCCGCACCCGTCGCATCCGCCCGCACGACGGAGGCGGCATCGACCCGCAGCGTATCGGCATGCGCGGTGGTCCCCAGACCCTGGCGATCGCCTCCCACCTTGACCAATCCGCCGCCGTGCGTCCCCGACACGTCGATCGTCGCGCCGGTCAGGGCAATGTCGCCGCCTGTCAGCGTCACGCTCCCGCCTCTCGTCTCAATGCCCCGCGCTTCGATCACGCCGCTGAGGTTCACCGTACTCCGCGCGGCCTCGCGTGCCTGCGCCGCGCTGAGGATCACAGCGCCACCGTCAACTGTGATCCGACCCGACATCGCCAGGTCGGCGCTCTGGCCGGCACCGATCGCGACCTTCAGGAAGCCGTCGCTGGAAAAATCCAGAGCCGCCCGGGTCCCTGCGCCCATCGCCACCTTGCCCAGCGGTGCCAGGATCAGGCCGCTGTTATCGATCCTTCCGCCGATCAGCGCGGCATATCCGCCGCGTGCGATTTCGATGCGGCCTGCGTTGACCACGCTTCCGCCGTTACCGGCGAAATCATATCGGCCCGCGAGGAAGTCCGCATCATCAATGTCGAGCGTCGATCCGACGAAGCCAGCCGCCTTTACGCCGCCGCTCGCGGTGATCAGAATGCCGTTGGGATTGATGATGAACACGCGACCGTTGGCGTTCACCTGCCCCGCGATCGTGCTCGTCGTGTCCCCGGTCACCCGGTTCAGCAACACGGCGGTGCTGGACGGCTGCGCTATGTCCACGCGGTTGCCCTGATCGACGTTGAAGCTCTGCCAGTTGATGATCGCCGAGCCGCTGGTCTGTCGGATCGACAGACTGCCACCCGATCCGCTCCCGATTTCCGCGGACCCCGCCACGACGGTGCCACCGGTCGGCAGCGACTGGGCATGGGCGCTGAGCGGAACGATCGCAGATGTGGTGAGCAGCATGGCAGAGAGGGTGCGGATCATATCGAGGGACCTCTTCAGAATTGCGCGATGATCGAGAAGGTGAGGCGGTCGGTGCTGCCAGCGAAAAGATCGGTGGATGCCCGGCCATATTCGGCCGATGCGGTGACGCCGGCAGGCAGGGTAATCCGCGCGCCCACGCCATAGACCGAGGCATCGGTGCGGCGCCGCTCGAAGAAGCTGGGCTCCTCCAGCAACACGCTGCCCTGCGCGCCAAAGATGTAGGGCGATACGGGCGGGACGGTACGGGCAATTTGAAGCAACGCCCGCAGCTCGCCGCGCACGACATGCCCGCTGTCACCCTGGATCAGGCCGGAAGGAAGCGGGGAAATACCGCGCGCCGTCGCGATGCCGAATTGCTCGGCATTCGACATCGCCTGCCCCAGGCTCGATTGCGCGCGTGCGGTGATGGCGAGCGAAAGATCAGGGACGAGTGGCTGGACGGCATCCAGGGCGAATTCGAGCTTCTGAAAAGCCGCGTCCGATCCCGCGCGCGAAAGCGGCAGGATCGCGCTCGCCTCCTTCGCGGAACGGGCGTTGAGAATATCGAGGCCGACCGACCCCTTCACCGATGCGACGACATAACCGCCGCCGGGCAGGCGCGAAACCAGGTCCAGGCCGGCGCGCAGCACGCGCTGCCGATCCTCGGACACCGGCAAGTCCACCGGATCGAAGATCCGAACCCGCTCGCTCTGCACGTCAAGGGAGAGCTCACTACCCACGGTCAATGACCGGGAACGCACCAGCGGATACTGCACCCGCGCAGACAGGCGCTCGAAGTGGCTGGCGATGCCCGGTCGCGCGCTGTCGTATCGCGGTGCAAGCCGTGCGTCGGTATATTCCGCGCTGACGTTCAACCCGTCCGAGCCAAGCGGTAGCGCAAAGCCTGCCGCCAGCGCGCGATTGCGCGGCGTCGGATCCAAAACGCTGGTTTTACGACCCGTATTGGGCAGCCCGCTTGCGCGCAGATAAATCGTCTCGCCTGCGCCCAGCACCGAGTTGAAATCGACTCCGAATCCGAAACTGAGCCTGCCGAGTTCGCGCGACAGAAGGTTGTCGAACGTCAGAAAGCCGGTGACCGGGCGGTGCCTCCCCTCAATGATCAGCACCGTTCCGCCAGGTTGCGATCCGGTCGCGATCGTCGAGGAAAGCGTAAGGCCCGGCACATCGCTGGCGAGCATCAGGCGACGTTCAATCTGCGCTAGGGTGATGGTCTTATCACCGACCAGCGGCTCCAGGACCGCATCCACCCGCCGACGCACCCGCGTTGGTATGCCGGCTGTGTCGACGCGCTCGATGAAGCCTTCAACCACACGCAGCCGCACCCTCGCGTCGCCGTCGGCATCTGCCAGCGTCTGGGCCGGCACGACAACGCGGGTCAGGATTCGCCCGCTTCGCGCGAACGCGGATTCGAGTTCGGCGGCCGCGGCAAAAACCTCGGCAACCGAAACCCGCTTGCCGACAAGGCTGAACTTGAGGCGATCCACGGCGGCTGCGGGCGCGTCGCCGTCGATTGCGACCGCGACCACCTGCACGAACACCGTTTCCGACCCGGCGGGCGCGACCGCCCCGGCGTTTTCGGGAATCGCCACCGCACCCTCGTCACGAACAACGGGCGGCGCGATGCGAGGCGGAGTCAGCTGGCTCGCCGTTTGCGCATGGGCTCCGGTGGCCAGCAGCAGCAACGTGCTTCCGATCACAGGCCAATCCGACAGTCTCATCGTGTGTATCGCCCCCGGAAAGCCGGGAGCGCGCTCCCTACTCAATCTGGGCAGTTCTATTAGCGACGGGTTTCACGTCGCCAATAGCTGTTTGTCTCACGCGGAAGGCTGGCCCGCCAAACTGTCTCGACGGAGAAAAATATATTGGCGCTGTCGCGCGACTGCGCCAAAAGATCGACAAGTTACGCGCCTTATCAATGGATTGGCGCGAGAACATGCAACGTCGGTCTGCATCCGTGGATCTCGACAGATCGATCCCGCGAGTCGAATACAGGCGCAACGAAGATGAGACACTTCGCGCATATACAACATGGGGCACCATTTCTATTTCGCGCGGCTTTCTGCTCGATCTCGACGAGGTGATCGATCAGCCCGGCTTCACGCTAAGAACACAGACGCGTAAGCAACCAGTCGACACTTTCGCTATCGGAACTCTCCCACGGCGAGGCCGACCGATGTAGTTGGGCGATGTCGTCGCACCTAGACCTAAGTGCGACTGCCCCACATCTTCGGCGCATCCCGCATGCCAGTTTGTCGCGAAGTCGCGGCAGACCGTAAACACCGCCATTGCCGCCCAGGACCGGACGATGCGACCACGCGTTTCCCGGCATCATGATGCAGGATCGCTGGGGTCGAATTCGAAGTCCGGGCCGCCCTGAACGCCACCGGACTGCACATCGTCCATCGTCCCCAACTGCTCCAGCTGCGGCGTGACCCAAACCAGCTTCTCGCTGTTTTCGGGATTATTGTTGGCGGTCATCGTCACGTTCCTCAGTTTCGTTTGAGATTAGCAGGGCGCTCTTTGCAATTTGGTCCAAGTTCGCCGGCAGCGGGTCGGCATCCAGCGTTGACGCGGTCATGCGATCGGCGTTCAGCGGTGTCGAGGTCAGCCCACTGCTCGGGAACGTCGCACCGGTGGCCGCGACCGTACCGCCGCCGACGATCTGTCCGACCAGCCCACCTGCGTTGCGCGGAACGGTGACCGTGCCACTCGCGGTGCTGCCTACGACCGTGCCCCCGTCCTGCTTCCCGACCAGCGTGCCGGCAGTTTGAACCGACGCGATCACGTCGCCCGTCGCGGTGCTGTACGACACCGACCCACGATAAAGGTAGCCGAGCAGCCCGCCGACATAGCGGGTACCCGATACCGCGCCGGTGGCAGACGAACGGTCGATGCTCCCGGCCGCGTAGCCGATCAGCCCCCCGACATCGTCCGTACCGGTGACGGTCCCCGTCGCGGTGCTGCCGATGACGGATCCTGCGACCTGATTACCGACCAGGCCACCGACCAGCATGGTGCCCGAGACATTCACCGAACTTGTCGAATCGATGATCGTCCCGTTCTTCTGCATGCCGACCAGCCCGCCAATGCCGCTGGCGCCGCTCACCGTACCGCTGACGTTCACACTATCAATGAGCCCGGCGGACACGCCGAACAGGCCGACATTCTTGATTGTCGGGCGGTTGATGTAGAGGCCGGTCAAGTTGTACCCGCCCCCAAATATCGCGCCGGTGAAGCCATAGGTGCCGCTAGTGATGCTGCCGATGGTGCGGAAATCGCTTCCGCCCCAGACATTTCCTGCGCCATCGCTGCCCAGGGGGGTCCAGCCGCCCGCCCCCCATATCCCAGCCGAGCCTGCACTGCTGTTGGTGGCGGACAGATCGATATCGTCCAGCAGGGTGTAGTTCCCCGCCAGGTTGGCGTTGATTAGCTGAAGCTGGCGCGCATTGAACACGCCGATGGTGCCGCCGCTCGCCGCCAGCGCCTCGCCGCGCAGGATCGGACGCATGTCGCTGCCCTGATACCAAACCGTGCCGAAATTGGCGAAGTTGGCGTAGCTGGCCCCGTTGCGGGCCTGGGCGGTGGAGAGCCCCGTCAGCAGCGTTCTGGTACCGAGCACGCCGCTCACCGCATTGGCCTGCCCCGTGCTTTCCAGGTCCCAATATGAGTTTTGAATCGTGCTTGAGCCATATTGGTAGCCGGCCAAACCTCCGGTCCGGCCGCCGGACGCCACCGCGCCGCTCGCCCAAACGTCGCTCAACGTCCCAGTATACATGCCCCCTACCACGCCGCCTGCATCGCCTCCGTTTCCGTCGACCGACGCTGTCGAGAAGCCGCTGCTCAGGGTCGCGTTGTTCAACACCGCACCGGCGATGCCGCCGACATTTTGCACGCCTGATACCGATCCGCTCGCGGACAGGTTGCTGGCATTCACATACAGAGCCCCGACCACGCCTCCGACATCGGCGCTCGTACCCCGGACGGACCCGTCAAAATGCAGATTGGTGAGCCCGCCGACCACAGCCTCGCCGACAATTCCTCCGACAAAGCCAGCGCCGTTCACAGTGCCGGTGGCCCATATGTTTGTCAGCGGCGACCAAGACAGTCCGACGACTGAGCCGGTAGACTCTCCCCCGGTAACCGACGCGTTGATCAGGCGCAGGTTGCGGATAGAGCGCCCCGTGGTACTTTGAAAATTCGATATAAGGCCGATATAGCTTGTCGTCGGGCGATTGATGGTGAGATTGCGGATCGCGTAATTGGCACCGTCCAGACCGCCGTTGAAGGCGCTGCCCAGACTGATCGGCACAAAGCCGCCGCTGCCCCAGATGCCGGCGGCATTCGCGCCGTTTGTGACCGTGGCATCGATATCGCCGGCAAGACGATAATTGCCCCCCCGATTGGCGGACATCAATTGTAACTGGTTAAGCGACGAAATGGCGATAAAGCCATCCGTCCCCGCCGTCGCAGCCTCAATGCGCAGGATCGGCCGCATGTCGGCGGTCTGGAACCAGATATTGGTAAAGTCGAATCCGGCATAGGCGGCCTGGGTTCGCGCCTGCGCGGTGGTCAACCCGACTGCGCCAAATGATCCAGTTCCAAGCCATACTCCATTTGGAGTGTCGGTGGTCTCGACATCCCAAAAAACATCCGCGCCGACGGTGCCCCGATTCACTCCTACGATGCCCGCTCTGGATCCCGTCAATCTGCCGGACACCCATGAGTTGCGGATGAATGTCCCGGTATCGGTGGCGTAGGTGATGCCGTATGCTTGGGCTGACGAGACCGACGCGGTGACATAGGCTTGGCCGATGGTAGAAGTGTCTCTTAGCGCGGCCGTGACTCCGCCGGCTATGTTGGTCCCCGATACCGATCCGGCGATCGATATGTTGGAAATGACGGAAGCGCCGCCAATACGCGCGGCAAGCCCCCCCGCTTCTCCAAGGTTCCTGGGCGAACTGATCGTCCCGTCGATATGAACATTGTCCACGGTCGAACCAATAAGCCAGCCAGCCAAGCCACCGGCCAAAGTGGCACCGGCGGTCGAATAATCGATTATTACCGTCAGGCCGGAAAGGCGTAGGTTGCGAACCGTTGCCGCCTCAAGCCTCGTGAACATCCCTGCCGCCGAATAGAAAGGCTGATTAACGTACAGCGCCTTGATCGCGTTTCCGCGACCGTCCAGCGACCCCATGAACGCTGCGTCCGGCAAGGAACCGCTAGCCCCGCCGATCGAGCGGAATCCCGCGCCCCCATTCCAATTGACCGTTCCGCTGGCGTCGATATCATTGGCGAGCGCGAAGTGTGACGTACGGAGCGACGTCATGCCCTGGACGCCGTAGATATCGGTCAACAGCCAGGGTGTTGCCGTCGTGCCGGCGCCGCCGAGTGCGCGAAGGAAGCTGCCGCCGTCAATCGTAAAGCTGCCTGCCTGGAAGCCCGGAAGCGTGGCGCCGATGGTGGTGAAATTGCCGTTCGACTGTCTGAAAATGCCGATGTCGATCGCGCCGGTCTGACTGATCGTCCCGGTCGCCACGAGCGTGAGGCCACCGGCTCGCGCGGTGATCGGCGCGTTGATCGCGATATTGTTCGCCGCTTCGAGAGTCAGCGTCGCACCGCTCGACCAGATGAGCGGCGCAGCCACGGTGATGTTGCCCGCCTGAGCGCCGCTGCTGCCCGTCTGAACGACGACATTGGCGGTTGCCAGGGCTCCGGTCAGCACCGATGCGTTGAGCACGCTATTGTTGGCGCCTGCGACAAAGCCGGCCATGCCGCTGCTGGATGCGTTCGAAATGTTGATGTTGTACGGATCGAGCAGCAAGGTGCCGAAGCTCGATCCGGTCAGGTCCGCCGTCCCGGAATAGCTGAGATAGCCCCGCGACGAGACTTCCGCATCGCCCCCCGCTGCACCGATACCCCGCGCGCTGATCGTACCGGCGAAGTCGGTGGCCGAATCCGACCAGAACACGATGTTGCCACCCGATCCGGCCCCGGTCGCATCGGCGCGGATGCGGGTCGCGGCGTCGACCTGAAGCGTATCGGCATGGGCGGTACTACCTACGCCCCGGCGATCGCCCCCCACCTTGACCGATCCGCCGCCGTTGGTCCCCGACACGTCGATCGTTGCGCCGGTCAGCGAAATGTCGCCGCCGGTCAGTGTCACGCTGCCGCCACGGGTGTCGATCCCACGTGCTTCGACGATGCCGCTCATGTTTACGGTGCTGCGCGCCGCCTCGCGCGCCTGCGCCGCGCTCAGGATCACCGAGCCGCCATCTGCCGCGATATGCCCCGACATCGCGAGCTCTGCGCTCTGATCTGTGCCGATCGCGACTTTCAGGAAGCCGTCGCTGGAAAAGTCCAACGTGGCCCGGCTGCCCGCACCCATCGCAACTTTACCCAGCGGCGCGAGGATCAGGCCACTATTGTCGACCCGACCGCCGATCAGCGCTGCATATCCGCCCCGCGCGATTTCGATGCGGCCTGCGTTGACCACGCTTCCGCCGGTACCGGCGAAATCATATCGGCCCGCCAGAAAGTCCGCATCATCGATGTCCATCGTCGATCCGACAAAGCCGGCCGCCTTCACGCCACCGGTCGCGGTGATCAGGATGCCGTTGGGATTGATGATGAACACGCGACCATTGGCGTTCACCTGCCCCGCGATCGTCGTCGTGGTGTCGCCGGTCACGCGGTTGAGCAACACTGCGGTGCTGGACGGTTGCGCGATATCCACCCGGTTGCCCTGATCGACGCTGAAGCTCTGCCAATTGATGATCGCCGCGCCGCTGGTCTGTCGGATCGACATGGTGCCGTCCGCACCGCCGCCAATCTCCGCAGACCCGGCCACGACGGTGCCGCCAGTCGGCAGCGACTGCGCTTGAGCGCTGAGCGGGACGATCGCTGACGTGGTCAGCAGCATGGCAGAGAGCGTGCGGATCATATCGAGGGACCTCTTCAGAATTGCGCGATGATAGAGAAGGTGAGGCGGTCGGTGCTGCCAGCGAGAACATCGGTGGATGCGCGGCCATATTCGCCGGACGCTGTTACGCCCGCAGGCAGGGTGGCCGAGGCATCGGTGCGGCGGCGTTCGAAGAAAGTGGGCCGATTGAGGAACACGCCGCCCTGCGCGCCAGAGATGAGTGGCAATACGGGAGGAACGGTGCGTTCCGAACCGGCAACCGCACTGTCACAACGAACAACCGGCGGGGCGATGCTAGGCGGAGCTAGTTGATTTGCCGATTGCGCATGGTTCCCGGTGGCCAGCAGCAGCAACGTGCTACCGATCACAGACAAAGCCGACAATCTCATGGTATGTATTGCCCCCCGGAAAGCAGGAAGCGCGCCCCCTGCTCAAGCTGGGCATTTCTATTAGCCACGGGTTTCACATCGCCAATAGCAGTTTGTCTCACGCGGCAGGCTGACCCGCGAAACTGTCTCGACAGGAAAAAAAATATTGGCGATGTCGCCCAACTGCGCCAACAGGTCGAGAAGTTACGCGTCTTATCAATCGATTGGAGCGAGAACATGCAACGTTGGTCGGCGACCGTCGATCTCGACAGCGCGATCCCGCGGGTCGAATACCGACGCAACGAAGATGAGACGCTTCGCGCATATATGACGCGGGTCGCCGCTTCGATTTCATTCGCCTTCCTGCTCGATCCTGACGAGGTGGTCGATCAGCCCGACTTCACGCTCGAGACGCAGATGATCGTGCTCCCCGAAGGGCTTGTCTCCCGCACCGCTTCAAGTGGCAGCTTCACCTTGAGTCGCGACAAAAAGCGGATCGAGGCGACCTCGACCGATCACCTGCTCGTCTATTTCATCGAGCAGGGTGTCGTCGAAGTGACCCCAACCCGATCAAGCAGGCTTCTTCAGCCGGGCGATATCCTGCTTCTGGATCTCAATCGTCCCGGCGCGCTGTTGCAGCATAATATCCGCAATATCCGGATCATCATGCCGCGGTCCGGGCTGAGCGGCGATATCGACGAACAGGATTTGCATGGATGTGTCATCCCGGCCGGCCACCCGCTGGCGGGACTGATGCGCGATTGTGTCAAGCGACTGATCGATGACGCGCCCCGCATGACGCAGCGCCACGGATCTGTGACATTGCGCATGATCTTCGAATTGCTGAGCACCGCGCTTGCCGACCGCATTGAGATCGCCAGCGCGGATTTGCCACTGAAAACGCGGATCGATCTGCTGATCAATCACAATCTTAACCGACAAGAACTGACGCCAGGATGGATCGCGGACCGGCTCGGTATTTCGCGCGCGACCCTCTATCGTACGATCCAGTATAACGGTGGTGGCGTAAAGGATCTGATCACGGACCGCCGCCGTCTGCGGGCCTGGTCCATGCTAACGGATGTCGAAGGCGACTCATTCGCTGACATCGCGCGGCGATCAGGCTTCGGTACCCGTGCCAAGCTCGCGCAGAGCTTTGCGAAGCTGCTGGGAAAGTCTCTGGATGAAATTCGCTTCAGTGATCCAGACACAAAGGCAAAAATGAATGCCGCAGTATCGGAAATGCTGCTCGGCAATTGGGAAAACCGCATCGGGAGACGTTAGGCACGAGCAGTCGGAATGGCAGGCCAATAGCGCGCTTGTACGATCTGCAGTCATGTATCGGTTATCCATGGCGCCACGTCGGAGCTGACCAAAGCAGACCCAGACCGGCTTGCGACGAACTCATCCAAGCAGGAACTCTGCCCACTCGTTCATCAGCACCCGGCGACGATCGAAGAAATCGGTCCGCCGATATGCAGCTTCGACCGCATTCGGAATTCGGTGTGCCAACGCCTTGTCGGCGACCTCCTTTGGCACGTTGGTGCACTCTGCCACCCAATCGGTGAAGGTGTTTCGGAACCCGTGCACAGTCGCGTCGACGATATTCATGTCGCGCAAGACCTTGAGCATGGTCATGTCACTGATCGGCTTGCCGCGTGAGACACTAAACAGGAACCCGTCTGGATTGACCGTTCCGTGGAGCTCAAGATGGCGGCGATGGATCGATCGCAGCAGGTTCACGGCGGCGGGAGCCAGCGGAACTACGTGTGCCTCTTTCATCTTCATCCGGGCTGCAGGGATTGACCAAACCGCCTTGTCGAGGTCGAACTCACCCCAGGTCGCTTTCCGCGTCTCATTCGAGCGAACGGCTGTCAGGATAGTAAGCCGCAATGCGTCGCGGCCCAAAGTCGAGGGAAGCGCCCAAAGTGCCTTCATGAAAGCGGGCACGGCTTCGTGCGGCATCGCTGCTCGGTGAGTAACCCGGTGGTTCTGGCGCGGCAGGCCTCGCGTCACCGATCGAAGTGAGACCTCCTCTGGCACCAGCCCCTTGATGTGCGCGAAGTCGAGAACGGTTCCGATACGCTGCAATACGCGCTTCGCGGTGTCGGGTATCTTGAGCCAGATCGGCTCCAGCACGGTCAGAACCGCCGCGCTATCGACGGCGGTAACTGGCTTACTGCCGATGTGCGGGAACACATGTCGCTCGAAACTGAATATCCAGGACGCATGCCGCTGATCCTTCCAGCCGCCCTTCATCGCCTCGTAGCAGTCCCGCGTCACCTTCTCGAAGGTCGGGACCGACTTACGCGCCCTTCCCTTCCTCGCGCTGAGATCGACACCAGCACGGACCGCCTTTCGCAGGTCGGCGGCGAGCAACCGCGCTTCTGCCAAGGAAACATCATGCGCGGCACCCAATCCAAAGTCTCGCCGCTCGCGCTCGTGCTGGATTCTGAGCGCCCAGGATCGCGTCCCGCTTTCGCGGACGAATAAACGAAGTCCATGAACATCCGCATGGCTGCCCGGCCTGGCATTTTTGACTTTAAGAGCGGTCAACGCCATCCGAGACCTCGTTCTGAAGTCCCACATCACGTCCCACGTTTTGATCCAGATTTTGCGAGAAACTGTGGGACCGATTGGTCCGACGAATTTCAAATACGCTATTCTAAATCAATAAGTTGAGACGTCATGAGTGTTACTGGAATTTCAGAACGATGCCCGTAGGGTCACCAGCGACTAAACGACACGGGAGAGAGTCGCTGGTTTTGGCGACGGGGCTGATGATATCCCAGGACCCGTCTTTTATGGTGGCGTGACCTGCATTAGGCCCGATCCGATGGCCTGCGCATCCATTCCAGAACGTGCACGACCGGTCCCCTTCCGGAACGTCCTCTGGCGACCCCGGGAATCGATCAGGCCGTAGACTTCGCGCAAAGGAGAGGTACCGCATCCACCGACAGCGCGGATGAGTTGGTGTCGAGAACCATGTCGATTTCTTCGACGGGCACCATGTTGATCGCCGTTGCCGTTTCAGCGCCCAGCTTCATAAATGGTACACCATCAGCATACCCTCATTCTTGAGGGGAGCTTCGACCAGGTCCATCCCGCGTTTTCGCGGCGCTTGCGGGTGCCGGCATGGCAGCCTTCGACGAAGTGCAGCGCCACCCCGTCATCGATCGTGAAGACCGGGCCGGTCGCGCGCGGGTCGTCGAGAAAGGCCGCAAGCGCCTCAGGACGGCGCGGGTGGGAATCATGGTGGATGCCGATCGTGCCCGGCAGAATTCCCAGACCCGCGATCGGATCGATGCGCGTGCGCACCGAGTCGGTCAGCCCCCATTCGAACATCATGTTCGCGCCGGCACTTGCTCCAGCGAGCACGATGCCGCGGTCATAGGCGCTGCGGATTGCGCGATCGGCACCCCATTCGCGCAGCAGGACCATGAGGTTCCGCGTCGACCCGCCATCGACATAGATGATGTCCGCTCCCGCGAAATACGCGTCCGGGTCGTCGGTGGTCGGGGTGAACAGGTTCAGCGTCCGGGGGGTAAAGCCGACCCGCTGCGCCAGTTGGTAGAAGGCCAGGATGCGTTCGGGTTGATCGCCCTTGGCCGCGCCGACATAGCAGATGGCCGGACTGGCCTTGGTTGCCAGTGCCACCAGCGCGCGGGCAAGCACCGGCTCCTCCCATTCGGGGACGAACAGGGAGAGCGAATCGCTGATGCAAAAAGCCTGACGGACCGTTGGCGTGGCGGGCATTGAATCAGCCTATCGAACGGAACTTAGGTGAGCGGGTGTCGGGCATATCAGGGCGCGACCATCTGCATCAGCTGGGCGCTGATGATCGCCCCATAGGTGCCGAGCGCATAGCCCAGCACCGCGAGCAACACGCCGACCGGCGCCAGCGCAGGGTGGAACGCGGCGGCGACCACGGGCGCGGATGCCGCCCCGCCGATATTCGCCTTGCTGCCCACCGCGACGAAGAAAAAGGGCGCGCGGATCATCTTGGCGACGATCAGCAGCAAGATGACATGGATTGCGATCCAGATCAGACCGACCAGGAACAGCATCGGGGTGTCGAGCAGCTTGAAGACGTCCATCCGCGTGCCAATGATCGCGACGAGCAGGAAGATCGTCACCGACCCGAATTTCGACGCACCCGCCCCTTCCAGTCTCCGCGCGGGTGTGACGCTGAGCATCAGGCCAAAGCTCGTCGCGATGACGACGACCCAGAAGAACTTGCTCGCCAGCACACCGCCGGCCCAGCCGGGGATGCTATCGATCGCTGGCGCCAGGAGATCGGCGCCGAGATGCGACAGTCCCACGCCGCCAAAGGTCACGGCTAGCAGGACCATTAACCGCGGCAGCGTCGGCACGCCCTCTACCGACAGGCTGAACTCCGCCATCCGCTGCTGTAGGCTGTGAACCGCGCTGGCATCGGCATTGAGCCAGCGGTCGATCCGCTCGGCCATGCCCGCTCCATAGAGCAGAACTGCCATCCAGATATTCGCGACGACGATATCGACCGCGACCATCGCCGAATACAGATCCGGGTTATAGCCATAGATTTCGAGCATCGCGGTTTGATTGGCGCCCCCGCCGATCCAGCTGCCGGCCAGCGTCGCCAGCCCGCGCCAGGTCGCGTCGGCGCCGCTGCCCCCGACCGTCTCGGGGCTGAAGCTGCCGACGATCACCATCGCCAGCGGCCCGCCGATGATCACGCCGACAGTTGCGGTCAGGAACATGATCAGCGCCTTTGGCCCCAGGCCCCAAATCCCCTTCATGTCGATGCTGAGCGTCAGCAGGATCAGCGCAGCCGGCAGGAAATAGTCCTTCGCCACCGGCCACAGGCCGTCCTCACCCGGCGCGATGACCCCGAAACTCGCGAGCAGCGAAGGGATCAGGTAGCAAAGCAGGATGATCGGCACGAAGGTGAAGAACCGGTCCCAGAACCCGCCCCGCGCCTTCAATGCGAACAGGCCACCCAGGATCGCGCACAGGATGCCGAACGTCACGATGTCATTGGCAATCAGGGGCCGGGTCATGTGCTGGTCCTCATGCGCCGATCAGCGCGCCTTTGGCTTTGCGCTGCTCGCCGGAAGTTCCGGAAGCACTGCACGATAGGGTGTGCCGGTGACGTAGCGCCCGAACCACTCAAGCTCTGCATTGATCTTGAACAACTGGTTCGACGGCTTTTTGAAGTTATGCGGCTCGCCCTCGGCCAGATAAAGGCGGGTCGGGGCGCCCGCCGTCCGCACGCCGCGATACATCAGGATCGCCTGGGTCGGGGGAACGCGCACGTCCTTGCTGCCGCCGAAGAACAGCGTCGGGGTCTTCACCCGCCACGCGTCCTTGAGCAGCGACTGTTCGACGAAGTTGGCGAGCGGCGCATTCTCCTGCCACGGCGAGCCACCGAACCAGGCGGCGCGATAGTCGCGCACATCGCTTTCGCCATAAAGCGAGATCCAGTCCGCGCCCCCGGCGCCGGACGACGCCGCCTTGAACCGGTCGGTGATGGTGATGAGCTTGTTGGTCATGTGACCGCCCGCGCTCCACCCCGTCGCAGCCAGCCGGTCGGGATCGGCCAGCCCCTTTGCGACCAGCGCATCGACCCCGTCGAGCACGTCGAGATGGGCGTTGTTGAAATATTTGCCGACCATGTCGCGCATGAACGCATCGCCATAGCCCGTCCCGCCGCGATGATTGGGCAGGAAGATGCCATAGCCTTGTCCGGTGAACACCGGCACCGCGCGCGACAGGTTCCACGACCCGAATTGCGATGAGGACCGCGGTCCGCCATGGGTGATGGTGATCAGCGGAAAACGCGTGCCGGGGCGGTAATCGACCGGATAGATGATCAGCCCCTCGAGCGGCTGGCCGTCCCGCCCCTTCCAGCTGAACGCCTCCTGCCGCGGGAGCCGGAAGCGTTTAGGCAAGTCGGCATAGTCGCGCGTAACCCGCCGCATTGCGGTATCGCCGGAGCGCATCACCGCGATCTCGCCCGGGCTCGCCGCATCGGTGATCACCGCGACATGCGCTTTCGATTGCGGATCGTAGCGCCACTCGCTGAGGCTGTGATCGCCCCGGGTCAGTCGCTCCGCCCGGTTCGCAGAAACCGTCACGCGGAACAGCTCACTGCGCAGGCCGATATTGGCGAGCAGCGTGATCGTGTTGCCGGTGTCGCCCCAGGCGAAATCACCCACCTCCATCGGCACGTCCGCCAGCATCAGGCGCGGCTCCGCCTCACCGATCCGGTGGACGAACAGATTGTCCTCATAATAGGTGTCGCCCGCCTGGTTGACCGTGGCGATATAGGCGAAGCTCTTGTTATCCGGGGCCAGCTGCGCGCGCACCTCGGCATAGCGATTGCGCGTCAGCCGTTGGGTCGATCCGCCAGCGATGTCGTGCAGCCAGATTTCGCGCTCGGTGCTGCCATATTGCGGCCCGTCGGGGACGATGGTCAGCAGGATCTTGGTCCCGTCGCGCGACAGCGAATAATCGTCGATCGAGATGTCGCCGCCCAGCACCCGGTGCGACTTCCCGTCCTTGCGGTCGTGCCGCCACAGTTCATAGGGCAGGTCGGTATCGAACGGCGTGATCTGGAACTTGCGCACCCGCGTCGACGCGGGATCGGGCCGGCGCGCGCGGAAATAGATCGCGCGACCGTCCGGGCTCCAGTTCAGGTCGGTAACCCCGGTCTTGTGCGCGGTGAGTTTGGCGACGCTGCGCGCCTTGATGTCGTAGAGATAGATTTGGTCGCGCTTGTCGCCCTTCCCCTTCATGGTGAAGGCGACGCTGGTGCTGTCCGGCGACCAGTTCACCATCGACAGCGAGTCATCCTCGTGCACCCAATCGGACATGCGCTGCGCCTGGCCGGTCGCGAGGTCGAGCAGCATATAGTCGTCGCGGTGCTTGTTCTTGACCCAGTCGACCTGCGACCGGACATAGATCAACTTGCCTCCGTCCGGCGACAGTGACGGCTTTCCCAGCTGGGGCAGCGCCACGAAGTCGACCGCGCCCATCGGCACCGGCCCGGTCTGCGGCAATGCGGGCGCCGGCTGTTGCGCAATGAGGGCGGTCGGTACCGTCATCGCCACACTGGCGAAAAACAGGCGCAAAATCAGGGGTGTCCGGGTCATGGTCGAAACTCGCACGCAAGGGAACCACGACGGCCGAAGCCGTCGGGGGGAAGCGGCAGGCACTCCTCGAAATGAGGAGCGCCTGCCGGAACAAGGGCTAAGCGTCGGACAGGCCCGTGCGTCAGAAGCGCGCGCGCAGGCCCATGTAAAACTCGCGCCCTGCAGGGTCGTTGAGCGCGCTCACGATATTGCGTGAATCGCCGTTGTTCAGACCATCGGGCATGAACGGCCCGAACTCGTTGAACAGGTTGTTCACGCCGCCATAGATGCGGAACTGATCCTTCTTGCCGAAGTCGTACGACAGGTAGATGCGATGATAATCCTGCCCGTCGACGCGATAATAGCGATCGTCGGTCGGGTTCGGCGCGCCGACCAGATCATCGACCCCGCCCCCCACATAGGTCATCGTATAGGTGAAGCGGAAATCGCCGAGGCGATAGCCGACCTTGAGCCGCAGCTCGTCATTGGGCGAGCCGATTTCACCCAGCGGCGAGGACGTCAGCACTTCGCCGCCAATGCCGGTGAACTCCACATCCTGAGTCAGATAGTGCGAGTAGCGGACGTCGATATCGAACCGCCCCGGAATGAAGCCCGGACGGAATTTGTAGAACAGGCTGGCGTCGATCCCCTCAGCCCGTTCGCGGTTGAGATTCTCCTGATAGTTGATCACCTGCACCACCTCGCCATTGGCGGGGTTGCGCGTGATCACGTCGCAGAATTTGTTGTTGGGGAAGTCCGTCGCCGAATAGCAGAGATCGACGGTATCCTGCGTCTCGATCGAGGTAATCGCGTCCTTGATCGAGATGCGATAATAATCGACCGCCAAGGTCAGGCCCGGCAGGAAGCTCGGCGACGCGACCACGCCAAAGGTGAAGGAGTCGGCGGTTTCTTCCTTGAGGTCCGGATTGCCCGCATTGGGCCCCTGCACCGAACTGCTGCCGTCGTCGAACGCGAGGCCGGCATTGGCCGGATCGGCGAAAAAGGCCTGGATCCCCGGCGTGGCGAGGCAGTTGGCGCTGACCACCGCGAGATCGGCATTGGCACCGCCGACGCTGGCCGGGGTTCGGATGCCCGATCCGTCCGCCATCAGGCCCTCGCACGGATCGATCAGATCGTCCGAATCCGGACGCGGCATCGAGAAGAACTCGGTGAGATTCGGGGCGCGCTGCGACCGCGAATATTGGCCACGGATGGTGAGGCCGCTGGTCGGGCGGAAGACCAGGCCGGCATTGTAGCTGAAGATCGTGCCGACCGTATCATAATCGGCGACGCGCGCCGCCAGCTGCAGGTTCAGCTTGTCGCGCCACAGCGGCACGTCCAGCTCGCCATAGGCTTCCTTGACGCGATAACTCGCCTCGATGCTGGGGAAAGTCGCAAGGCTGGTCTGATCGATATCGTCAGTCAACGGATTGCCGTCGAGGCCGCCGACCAGATCGCCATCGCGGTCGCCGATCGTGTTCTGGCCCTCGTACCGATACTCGGCACCGAACACCATTTTCACCGGCCCCGCCCACAGGTCGAACAGATCACCGCTGACAAAACCGCCCGCAGTGAATTGCGTACGTGTCTGGCTCGCCTGCCCGGTGTAGCGGATGTAGTCGGCCGCCGCTTCCGAGATCGTGCCTTCGCCGAAGATATTCATCGGCGCGCAGCCATCGGCCCGCGCGGCGGCGTTGCGGCAGCGGATCACGCCACCAACCGTTTCCACATCGAGCGCCCATTGCGCCTTTTGGTGGTTATATTCGTTGGTGTTGATCTGGTTCTGGTAGAAGTGACCATAGGTCGAATAGACCTCATACTTCCACGTATCGCTCAGCTCCCCGCTCACGTCGCCGATGAAGCGGACAGTCTCGCGCTTGTTCAGCCGCTGCTGAATGCCAAGCTCGACCAGCGCGCGGTCGAAATCGACGCTGCCCGATCGCGTGACATTCACTTCCGGCGGAATGAACGGGTTGGTTGCCGCGATGTTGCCGATCGTCTGGGCGGTCGAGCCGAAGGTGTCGCTGTCGTTCAGCGTCTCATAACCACCCGACGTGTCGGAATCGACCGCCGAGTAGAGGCCGATCAGCGAGACGTTGACCGCCGACGAAAACTCATAGGTCAGGTTCGCGCCAACGTTGAACATGGTCCGCGCGCCGACCATCGACTGGCCGATCCGCGTGTTATAGCCGTCGTAATCGGCGTAGAAATCCTGCCCCGCCGCGCGATCCGCGGGAAGACGACCATTGGGGTTGGTCCGCGCAATGTCGTTGAACCACTGGCCGTCGCGGTACCAGGCGTCGCCGCCCTCGAACGCGCCACCCGGCGTGCTGCCGCTATAGGATCCGACCATGCAATGCCGCTCGACATTGCTCGGGTCGCATCCTGGCTGACCCAGTTCGTTGGCAAAGCTGTTCGACGCCAGAATATCGGGATCGTCGAATTCGAGCGCCAGGATCGACATGGGGCGGGTCGAATCCGCGAGGATCGCCTTCACGTCGCGATAGCTGCCCGCAAGCATGGCATAGCCGCGGCCATCGTTGAACTTGGTGCCGACCATCGCATTGAACTCGCGGTCCTCACCGCCGCTCGCTTCCGGCGTCAGATAGCGGGCGTCGAATTCGAACCCCTCGAAGCTGTCCTCCAGCACGAAATTCGCGACGCCGGCAATCGCGTCCGACCCGTAGATCGCAGACGCGCCGCCGGTCGACACCTCGACCCGCTTGACGAACCCGGAGGGCAGGGTCGAGAGGCTGACGCGATCCGAGTTGCCCGAGTTGGACACCGCGCGCTTGCCGTTGATCAGCACCAGCGTCCGGTCATCCCCCAACCGGCGCAGGTCGATCGTCGAGAGGCCGGCAGTCTGGATCTGGTCGTTGCTGTTCTGGGGCGAAATCGATGCCGACACGCCGGGAAGTTCGCTCACCGCCTCGGCGAGGTCCGCGGTACCGCTTTCCTCGAGGTCCTCGCTTGTGAGAAGCTGCAGCGGTACCGCCGAATCCTCGATCGAGCGCTCGATGCGCGATCCGGTAATCACGACCAGGCTATCGGAGGGGTCTTCAACCTGCGGATCGGCGCCACCGCCGACCTCCTGGGCAAGCGCGGGCGTCGCCGCGACCAGCGCTGCAGCGAGCGATGCCCGGCACGTGAAACCCAACAATCTCCGATGGCGAAACGTCATAAAATTACCCCCACTGTGCAATTGCAGCATTCTTCATGCTGTCACAACTTGTTTCGGGGCCAATTCATAATTAGAAAGATCCTATGCAATTTCTGCATAGTATTGAAATATAGAGTTTTTATGGAACTTAAATGGCTGGAGGACCTGTTGAGCGTTGCCGAGATCGGCAGTTTCTCACGTGCAGCAGAGGTACGGCATGTCACGCAGTCCGCGTTGAGCCGCCGCATCCAGTCGCTTGAGTTGTGGATCGGCGCCGAACTGCTCGATCGGTCACAGCACCCCATTTCGCTGACGGCAGAGGGCCAGAATTTCATCGCCGTCGCACGCGACATCATCGCCCAGTCCCATGATGCAAAGCGCCGCGCCATGGCAAGTTCGCGCATCGCAGACACCGGCGTACGGATTGCGTGTCTTCATACGCTGGCGCTCTATTTCCTGCCCGATCTGTTCACCGAGTTGCGCCGCCGGGTGGGGCCATTCGAAGCTGCGATCGTTGCCGAGACCCGGACGATCGAAGAATATCTGACCGCGCTGGCGAACGGGGGCAGCGACTTCTTCATCAGCTACGATCACCCCTCGGTGACGTTCGACATCGATCCGGTCGACTTCCCCAGCAAGGTAATCGGCACGGACCGAATGCTGCCCTTCCATGCGGGCATCCCTGCTGCAGACGTCATTCGCGATGCCGGGGGCAAGCCTATTCCGTTTCTCGAATTTTCGAAGACGTCCTACATGTCGCACGTCGTCGGCAGCGTTCTCGACGCCGGACCGGCGAAGCTCAATCTGATGCCCATCTTTCGCGCCTCGCTTGCGGAGAGCTTGTTCACGGCCGCGCGCGCGGGCCTTGGAATCGCCTGGCTGCCCGAGAGCATCGTCAACGGTGGGTTCGGCGCCCGAGCAACGCCTCAGTCCGATGGTCCGTGGAGCACCACGATGAAGATCCGAGTGTATCGGGCGGCCCGAAACAACATTCGAACCGTCGAAGCAATCTGGGCGGCGCTCGATGAGCCGGAGATCGTTTAAGACGCGCGCTGCTGATCCGCCGGATCATTCTTGAAGAGATCGCCAGAGCGATGCGTAGAGGCTCGGATTTGCGCTCAGTTAACGATCATGGAGTTTTGACCGACGTCCAATGCGGTTTCAGGTCACTGACAGAGTTGATGTTATGCAGGTCGAGCGCGGAATCATCTTCAGCCTCAGCGCCGCTCGATGTGATCCACCCACGGATTGAGCGCTCACCCGAGGCCAGATACCGGTCGAGCAGAGGCGCCAGTGCGGTCGGCCAATAGCCGATGGCATGTTGCCGCAAAAGCGTCCGCGGCGACCCACCTGCGAGGCGCGCGCGCAGATCAAGCGGCAGAGGAAATATGTCGACCGGCGCGCTCAGAACACCGTCATGCCCATGGACCAGCGCATAGTGGAGCGCCGCATTCAGGCCAGCCAGTGGCCCCAATCCCGGGTCAGGTCGATCAGGGAGACTCCTGAGATCGCGCCACGATCGGCCGCACACGATCAGCGCATCGACCTGCGGCGTCAGGGCAGCGACGACGTGATCGATCAGCTTGATGCCGTCGATCGTCGCCAGCGCCTTGTCGCTTCCGAATCGGCGCGATTTGCCTCCTGCGAGGATGGCGCCGAGAATGGAGTCCACCACCTCTTAAAACCTCAGTGTCGGAACAAGCGTGCCGACCGGCAGAGCGGGTCCTGATCCGGGTAGCCGCACCAGGCGATCCGCGCGAGCGAGCAGAGCCTGCGACCCGGCGGATTGGCGCTCGAGAATCCGCACGGCACCCCCGTCGGTCGCTCCACACAGAAAACGCTCCCGTCCGGTGCCGGGCGGCGCGGCGGCCGCCAGCGGCTGATCGCTCCACGCAAGCCCGGCATCCGTTCCGCGACCGCCAAGTCCGGTCAGCAGGGGGACCAGCAGCAACCGGGCCACGGTCATTGCTGCGGTCGGATTGCCGGGCAAGCCGATGACGTGTCGCTCGCCGACGCGCCCGTACCAGACCGGCTTTCCCGGCTTGATCGCAAGCTTTGCGAACTGAAGCTCGAGGCCGAGCGGCTCCAGCGCCGCCCGGGCAAAATCGCGACGCCCGCGTGAGGCACCGCCAACCAGGACCAGGACGTCGCAATCGGCCAGAAGGCTGGCGGCTTCGCGGGCGATCGTTTCGACATCGTCGGGGGCACGCCTGTGCTCGACCGGCTTGGCGGCCCATTGATGGCATAGCAGCAGGACCGCCTCTGACAGGCTGTCGGGGATCGCATAGGGCGAGTCGGCGTCCGCAGCGGTGCCCGGCGCGACAAGCTCGTCGCCGGCTGCGAGAAGCGACACGCGCGGCCGTTTCCACACTGTGACCATACCGGCGTCGGCAGCCCCGGCGGCCAGCAGCGCGCGCGGGTCGAGGATGCGGCCAGCGCTGAGGATCGGTTCGCCGCTGGCGAAATCGGATGCGCGCCGCCGCACGTTGCGGTTCTGCGATAGCGGTCCGGCGAGCGTCAGAATGTCCTGCGCCTCGGTCGCATCCTCGCTCATCACCACACAGGTCGCACCCTCCGGCATCGGCGCGCCGGTGGTGATGCGGACTGCTTCGCCCATCGCAATGCTGCGCCCGAACGGCGCGGCCGGAAAGCTGGTACCGACGAGACGAAAATGGGTGCGCCCCGCTTCCACGTCCGATACGCGCAGCGCAAAGCCATCCATCGCCGCATTATCGGCGCGTGGAGCATCGATCGCAGCATACACCGGTGCCGCCAACATGCGCCGACCCGCCTTGGCCAACGCGATCATTTCCTGCCCCAGCGGGACGGCGTGCGATGCCAGCACCTCCAATGCCGCATCAAACGTCATCTCGGCGGCCGCCGGAAGCCCTGGTTCGGCGTCGGAAGTCATTTAATCGGGGCCAGCAAAGCGTCGCTCCGAACCAGTACGCGCAACGGCAGACCCGCCGCCTCGGCACGCTGCATCGCCAGCGTGGTCGGTGCCGAGATCGTCGCGAGCAGCGGGCACCCCGAAAGCACCGCCTTCTCGACCAGTTCATACGAACAACGCGAAGTCAGCAGCGCAAAACCCCCGTCCCAGCCGCTTCCGGCACGAAGCATCGCGCCGATCAGTTTGTCGAAGGCATTGTGCCGCCCGACATCCTCGCGCACCAACAATGGCTCGCCCCGTGCCGAACAGGCCGCAGCGCCGTGTACCGCCCGCGTCTCACGATTGAGCGGCTGGTGATCCTCCAGCGCCGCGAACGCACGAAAGATTGCGGCGTCGTCACCCTGCCAGATCGCCGACACGCGCGGGATCGGTCGCAGCGCCTGTTCAAGATTTTCGATGCCGCACAGCCCGCATGACGATTCCGAAATGCGGTGCCGAACCCGTTCGACCACGCGATCCGCGACGGGTTGCGCCAGGGTCACGCGAAGCAGGATCCCGTTCTCGGCAGGATGCGTATCGACATCCAGCACGTGAGCGGCACGATCAATCAACCGCTCGCACAATGCAAAGCCATAAGCGAGGTCGGCCAGATCGGCGGGCGTCGCCATCAACACCGCATAGCCAATGCCGTTGAACTCGATGGCGATGGGTGTCTCGCTGGCGATCGCACGCTCAATCGCCATCGCCTCGCCACCCGATCGCACACGATCGAACGGCAATCGCGCGCGCTCGGACAGGGCGTCAGTCAGCGCGGGTCGCCGATCGGCTATCGATGAATTGAACGGCCATTGGGCGCCTCCCTTAGACAAACCATGTCCCTGGTAGCAAACGGAACGCCAACCGGTTTGTTCACGCAGCCGAACTGGCTAGGGTCGGATCGTCTTCCCTTGTCAATTCTTGCACCGTGGCGGAACCGAACCGCAGCGGGTTATTTACCCTTAAAGCCAGTACAGCGGAGCAGGCCATGACCGACCAGCCTAAAACAGTCGAGTATAAGAGCGCGACGGGAGGCTGGGGCTCGCTGCGCGGCATGGGCCTGACGGCGCTGAGCGAGATGCCGACGCCGGGGGTGCTCGGCACCTTGCTGAGTCAGAACAAGACCGGCGGTTTCATGTGCACCAGCTGCGCGTGGGGCAAACCCAAGCACCCGCATGCGTTCGAGTTCTGCGAGAATGGCGCGAAGGCGACGATGTGGGAGCTGACGTCGCATCGTTGCACGCCAGAGTTTTTCGCCAAACACACCGTCTCCGAATTGCGGAGCTGGAGCGATCACGATCTTGAGCATGAGGGCCGGCTGACGCATCCGATGCGCTACGACGCCGCGAGCGATCATTATGTCGAGTGTAGCTGGGACGAGGCGTTCACCGCGATCGGCGGGGAGCTCAAGGCGATCGATCCGAAGTCGGCGATCTTCTACGCCTCGGGCCGCGCCAGCCTTGAGACCACCTATCTCTATGCGCTGTTCGCGCGGCTCTACGGGCACAACAACCTGCCCGACAGCTCGAACATGTGTCACGAGACCACGTCGGTCACGCTGAACAAGCTGATCGGCTCGCCGGTTGGCACCTGCACACTCGACGATTTCGAAGAATGCGACGCGATCTTCTTCTTCGGCCAGAATACCGGCACCAACAGCCCACGCTTCCTGCACCCGCTGCAAAAGGCGGTGGAGCGCGGCTGCAAGATCGTCACCTTCAACCCGATCCGCGAGAAGGGCCTGATCGAGTTCATCAGTCCGCAGAACCCGGCCCAGATGATCACGCGCAAGGGAACGCCGATCAGCTGTCAATATCTGCAGGTGCGGGCGGGCGGTGACATCGCCGCGATCATGGGCCTGTGCAAATTCGTGCTCGCCGAGGACGAGCGGCGCGGCGGCACACTGCTCGATCGGGCCTTCATTGCCGAGCATTGCACCGGCTTCGATGGATTCCGCGCCACGGCGGATGCGACCAGCTGGGAGCGGATCGAGCAGGAATCGGGGTTAAGCCGCACCGACATCGAGGCCGCCGGCAAAGTCTATGTCGAGGCCGAGCGCGTCATCGGGGTCTACGGCATGGGCCTGACCCAGCACGTCCATGGCTTCGAGAATATCGCGATGCTGCTGAACCTGCTGCTGATGCGCGGACATATCGGTCGCCCCGGCGCCGGGATTTGCCCGGTACGCGGCCATTCCAACGTTCAGGGCCAGCGTACCGTCGGTATGTCGGAGAAGCCCGAACTGGTGCCGCTCGACAAGTTCGCCGAGCAGTTCGGCTTTGAGCCGCCGCGCGATACTGGGATGACCACGGTGGATGTATGCGAAGGCATTCTGGACAACAGCGTGCAGGCGTTCATCGGACTTGGTGGCAATTTCCTGCGCGCGATCCCCGATCAGGGGCGGGTCGAACCGGCATGGGAGCGCATGCGCCTGACGGTGCAGATCGCCACCAAGCTCAACCGTAATCACCTGTTCAACGGCAAGACCGCCTATCTTCTGCCCTGCCTCGGTCGCAGCGAGGAAGATCTGCAGGCCGGCGGTCCGCAGACAGTGACGATCGAGGACAGTTTCAGCCACATCCACGGCTCGCTCGGCCACCGCAAGCCCGCCAGCGAACACCTTAAATCGGAGCTGGCCATCGTCGCCGGCATTGCCATGGCCACCCTGCCCGCCAACCCAAAGGTGCGCTGGGAGGAATGGACCGGGGATTACGGCCTCGTCCGCGATCTGATCGCGGAAACCTATCACGCGCAGTTCCACGACATGAATGCGCGGATGTTCGAGCCCGGCGGCTTTTATCGCGGCAACAGCGCGCGCGAGCGGATCTGGAAGACCGAGAGCGGCAAGGCCGAGTTTACCGCGCCCGAGATGCTGTCGGCCACCGACGTCGCCGATGCCGAGGGCCGCTACCGCCTGGTTACGGTCCGCTCGAACGATCAGTTCAACACGACCATCTATGGCTATAGCGACCGGCTGCGCGGGATTGAGGGCAAGCGCGACGTCGTGCTGATCAACCCCAACGATATGGCGCGCGCAGGGCTGTCCGCAGGCCAGCGCATCACGCTGGTCGGCGATGCGGAGGATGGACATGTCCGCCGGATCGAGCGCCTCGAAATCGTGCCCTTCGATCTGCCCGACGGCACCATCGTCGGCTACTATCCCGAGCTCAACCCGCTGATCCCGATCCAGCACCATGATCGCAATTCCAAAACCCCTGCGAGCAAGGCCGTTCCGGTCCGTATCGAGGCCAACTGATGACGGAGGAGGCGACAGTGGAGGATCCCAGCGGCGAGGCGATCGCAGGTGCGGCGCCTGAACTGCTGGTCGCCAAGGCTGAACAGCCGTGGGCGCGGATGTTCGTGCTGGCGATCCTGGCCGGCGCCTTCATCGCCTTCGGGTCGGTCGCGGCATTGGTGGCGCAGGCGAATATGGGTGACGGCGGCGCAGTGCGGCTGCTGTCGGGCGCGGCCTTTTCGGTCGGGCTGATGATGGTGATGATCGTCGGCGCGCAGCTGTTCACCGGCAACACGATGATGCTGCTCCCGTGCGTTACCGGCGATCTGACGGCCGGGCGGCTGGCGTCCGCCTGGACGATTGTGTGGCTGGGCAATCTGGTCGGTGCGGTCGCGGTTGCATTGCTGTTCGCTGCCAGTGGCGGATTGGGCGATGGTGTTGGCGAGGCCGCCATCGCGCTGGCCGATGGTAAGCTCGCCAAGACACCCGGCGCCGTGTTCTCCTCCGCAATTCTGGCGAACACTCTGGTCTGCCTTGCGGTGTGGATGTCGATGGCCGCGCGCACCGTACCCGCCAAGATCCTGGCGGTGTTCGGGCCGGTGACGATCTTCGTTGCGGCGGGGCTGGAGCATTCGATCGCGAACATGTCGATCCTGCCGCTCGGCTGGCTTGCCGCGCCCGCCCCAGTCCCCGACCTCGCGTCGGGTGCGCTCAATCTGTTGTTCAGCACGCTCGGCAACATTGTCGGCGGGGCCGCGCTCGCGATCGGCATTGCCTATGGCCATGACGCGCTGGCCCGGCAAAGTGGTTCGAAATGAGCAGTTATTGCGGGGAGCCCCCCCTGCCCCACGACTGGCTGCTGCGCTGGAACCTTGATCCGGTCCTGCTGCTCGGCCTTGCGATCTGCGCCGCGATCGCGCTGCGCTCGGAACGTCCACGTCTCGCGCTCGGCGGCGTCGGGGTGCTCGCGATTGCCTTCGTGTCGCCGTTATGTGCGCTGAGCGTCGCTCTGTTTTCCGCGCGGGCGGTTCATCATATCGCGCTTGTCGCCATCGCCGCGCCGCTGATCGCGCTTGCTTTTCCCGCCCGCCGTTCCGGGCAGCTGGCGGTGGCGCTGCTGGTCGCGACCATCACGCTGTGGTTGTGGCACGTCCCGACATTCTACGATCGGGCGCTGGCCAATACGCCCATGTACTGGCTTATGCAGTTCAGCCTGATGGCGAGCGCGATCTGGATGTGGCGCAACGTGTTTGCGGCGCCACCGGTACCGGCACTGCTCGCGGCGATCTTCGCCATGGCGCAAATGGGGATGTTGGGGGCATTGCTCACCTTTGCCCCCGACGCGCTTTACGCGGCGCACGCCGGCACAACATTGGCCTGGGGTATCGGGCCGATTGCCGATCAGCAGCTTGCCGGACTGATCATGTGGGTCCCGGGGGTCTTTCCTTATGCCATACTCACGGCAATGTTAGCGCGGCGCTCCTGGATGCAGGCGGCGAGCGCAGCATGATCGTTGCGGTCAAGCTGTTGCACATCGCTTCCTTGTCGATCTGGTGTGCCGGGCTGGTGGGCTTGCCGCTTCTGCTCGCCAAACACGAGGCGGGCGACGAGCAGGAAGACTATGCGCGCCTGCGGATGCTCACGCACCATGCCTATATCCGCGTCGTCACGCCCGCCGCAGTCATCGCCATCGCGCTGGGAACAGCGCTGATCTTCATGCGCGGCGTGTTCGTGCCATGGATGTTCGCCAAGCTGGTGCTGGTCGGGGCGCTGGTCCTGCTCCACGCCTGGATCGGGCATGTCACCGTCAATATCGGGGAAAGCCGTGGCGGCTACACCCCGAAACGGGCCTGGCCGTTTCTCGCCGCCGCGCTCGCGGCGATGCTCATCATTCTCGTGCTGGTGCTCGGGAAACCGGTTCTCGACGGTGAACTGCTGCCGTCGTGGCTTGGCGCACCGCAGGATCAGCCCTTGCCGGTCGACGAGGTGCCGAGGTGATAGTCGAAGACCAGCTTGCCCCCATGCCATCCGGTCACCGCAGTGAACCCGGCTGCAAAGGCCGACAGCAAGATGCCCCAGGGCAACACCGCCTGCTCATAGCCGGACGTCAGGCGGTAGCCCCAGTTCGCGCCGAGGATCGACAGCAGCATCACCGCGATCACGAAATGCGTCCAGCTCGCAGCGCGCGCGCGAATGCCCGGAACGAGCAGCAGTTCGACGGTGCCCGACAGCCCCGCGAGCAGACCGAACAGGAAGGCCATGCCGCTCGCCCACAGCGCCGCGCGCGCCCAGAAGACGTCGCCGGTCCACCAATAAAACCCGTCGGCGCCCAACGTGCACATCGTCAGTGCGATCGGAAACGCGACCAGCATCGCATGGATCGGATGCCCGGCGATCGCAATCTGCGATTCGGTTCGGTGAAAACTGGGTTCTGCCGAGATCGGATCGACCAGCGCGCCCGTGTTTTTGGGTTCGTCATCCATTCCCGGGTCTTGCACCGAAGCGCAGCAATGATGCCAGCCCTGATTGCAGGGGGATGCGCCGGACCGCTGTCGACGCTGGACACGGCAGGACCCGGCGCGGACGATGTCGCGACCCTCTGGTGGGTCATGGCGGCGGGGGCAGCCGTGCTGGCGCTGTTCACCTGGAGCCTGCTCGCGCTGGCCTTTCGCCGTCGGACCGCGACCGGCGCGCGCGGCGTAACGCTTTGGATCGGCTGGCTCGGCCTCGCCATGCCGGCCGTCGTCCTGACCGTACTGCTTGGCTATGCGTTGATCCTGGGTGAGCATCACCTCGCCCGCCCCGCGCCCGACGTGGTGACGGTCGAGGCGACCGGGCACCAATGGTATTGGAGCTTCCGTCAGCCCGGCGCTGCAGGCGTGATCGAGACCCGCGATATCCTTCACATCCCCGCCGGCCGGGCGATCGACGTGCGGATCGCGTCCGCCGATGTGATCCACAGTTTTTGGGTGCCGCGGCTCGGGGGAAAAATGGACGCCATTCCAGGACAGGTGAACGTGCTGCGGATCGAGGCGGGCAGGCCTGGGATCTATGAGGGCCAGTGCGCCGAGTTTTGCGGGCTGAACCATGCCAGCAACCGCTTCCGCGTCGTGGCGCATGACGCATCGAGCTGGTCCGCGTTTCAGCGCGGAGGCGGGCAATGAACACGCTCCAGCGCCACCGTGCGTTGACCGCCATCTGGGGCAGCCCAAAAGGCTGGCGCGGGACGATCGTCTCGGTGAACCACTCCGATATCGGCCGGCGCTTCATCCTCACGGCCTTTGCCTTTTTCGCGATCGGCGGCGTGCTGGCGATGCTGATCCGCGCGCAGCTGGCGACCCCCGACAGCGCGTTCGTCGGTCCCGCAATCTACAACCAGCTGTTCACGATGCATGGCAGCATCATGATGTTTTTGTTCGCCATTCCGATGTTCGAAGGGTTGGCGCTCTACATGCTGCCCAAGATGCTGGGCAGCCGTGACATGGCATTCCCGCGGCTCTCCGCCTATGGCTGGTGGTGCTATCTGTTCGGCGGGAGCGTCCTGATTGCGGCGCTGGCGTTCGGCGTCGCGCCCGATGGCGGATGGTTCATGTACACCCCGCTCTCGTCCAAGGCGTTCACTCCGGGCATCAACGCCGATGTCTGGCTGCTCGGCATCACCTTTGTCGAAATCTCGGCGATCTGTGCGGCGATCGAGATCACAGTCTCCATTCTCAAGCTGCGCGCGCCGGGGATGCGGCTCGACCAGATGCCGCTGTTCGCCTGGTATCTGCTGATTACCGCCCTGATGATGATCCTTGCCTTCCCGCCGCTCATCCTCGGCTCGATCCTGCTCGAGGTCGAGCGCGCATTCGGCTGGCCGTTCTTCGATCCCACGCGGGGGGGCAGCCCGATGCTGTGGCAGCATCTGTTCTGGCTGTTCGGTCACCCTGAAGTCTACATCATCTTCCTGCCCGCCGCCGGTGTGGTTTCGACGGTGCTGCCGGTGATGGCCCGCAACGCGATCCTTGGTTATGGCTGGATCGTTGCCGCGTTGCTGGCGCTGGCGTTCCTCAGCTTCGGGCTGTGGGTCCACCACATGTTCACGACCGGCATCCCGCACATGGCGCTCGGTTTTTTCTCCGCCGCCTCGGCGCTTGTGGCGATCCCGACGGCGGTGCAGATCTTCGCCTGGATCGGCACGTTGTGGAGTGGACGCCCCGAGCTCAAGCTGCCGATGCTCTATCTGCTCGGCTTTTTCGTGGTGTTCGTGCTGGGAGGACTGACCGGGGTCATGCTGGCGATGGTGCCGTTCGACTGGCAGGCGCATGACAGCTATTTCGTCGTCGCGCACCTCCACTATGTGCTGGTCGGCGGGTTCATCTTTCCTATGCTGGCCGGTGCCTGTTACTGGCTGCCGCATTTCACGGGCCGGGCGCGCGTACCGCGGCTGGGCGAGGCGGCGTTCTGGCTGATCCTGATCGGGTTCAACCTCACCTTCTTCCTGATGCACCTCACCGGCCTGCTCGGTATGCCGCGCCGGATCTATACCTATACCGAAGAGATGGGCTGGACCTGGCTCAACCTGCTCTCTTCGGTGGGCAGTTTCATCATGGCGTTCGGCTTTGCGCTGTTTGCCGTCGATGTGGCGCTGCAGATCTTCTTCTCGCGGCGCAGTCGCCGCAACCCGTGGCGTGCCGGTACCCTGGAATGGGCGATGCCGACCCCGGCAGCAGCCTATAACATCGCCAGCCAGCCGCATGTCGAAAGCCGCGAGCCGCTCGCCGACGATCCCGAACTCGCCGTCAAACTGGCGCGCGGCGAAGGCTATTTGGGCGAGCCGCGTCACGGCTGGCGCGAGACGATGGCGGTGAACTCGGCCAGCGGCGCAGTCGACTATGTCGTGATCCTGCCCGGCAATACCCGCCTGCCGGTCGCGACAGCAGTGGTCACGGGCGGCTTCTTCCTGTCATTGCTGTTCGGCTATTACTGGCTGGCATTGATCCCGCTGGCGGGAGTGGCAGCTCTCGGCTGGCGCTGGGCGTGGGCTCTGGGCGCGCGCAACGATGTTGGTCCGGTAGCGATCGGACGGGATCAGACTGCGCCGATCCACCGCGAAGCCCCCGGCGCACCCGGCTGGTGGGGCACGGTGCTGTTGCTGGTCGCCGACGGCACCCTCTTTGCCGCGTTGCTGTTCGGCTACGCGTTCCTATGGGTGATCGCGCCGAACTGGCCTCCGCCCGAACAGATAGAGGGCGGCACGATCACCGCGCTGATCGCGGCCCTCGGGTCGGTTACAGGCATAGTCCTGGCACGCGGTGCGGGCCGCGCGATCAGCGCTGGATCACCACGCGCGAGTGGGCAGATGGCTTTGGCCAGCGCTGTGGCTCAGGCCGTTTCTGTCGCAGCGCTGGTCGCGACGGGCGCTAGCGCGCTGCCGATACCGGACACCCACGCCTACGCAGCCGCGAGCTGGGCGTTGATTGCCTATGCCGCCATTCATGGCTTCATCTCGCTGTTATGCACCGCATTTGCCTGGGCGCGGATCGGCGCCGGCTTCGTCTCGGTCGCGCGCGCTCAAGAACTGGCGGTCGCGCGCCTGTTCGCCGACTATTCGGCAGCCGCGACGATCCTGGTGCTGCTGTGCCTGTTCGTGCCGGGACTTTTGGCATGAGGTTCCTGGTTCGCGCCAGCGCCGGTCTATGGCTGTGGGCTCTAGGCTTCTCACTGCTCTATGGCCTTCATGGCATCGGGTGCGCGCGAGAATGGAACCGCCTCCCGCTCCTTGGCGGAACGGTCTTCGGATGGAGCATGATCGCCCTGTGGCTCATCCTCGTTGCAACCGCAGCCGCGATGATCATGTGGGCCCGTCACAGCCCAGAGGGACTGGAACGCCGCCTCACCCTGTGCTCGACAGTCGTCGGCTTCGTCAGCATCGTCGTTACCGGAGCGCCGGTAATCGCTACCACCGCATGCCTCTGAGCCAAGGGGGCGAGGATGGTCCATTCGATGCGGCCGGCTCGCGATCCTCCCGCCGCGGACCCTGTGTCCCCGCAGATCACCACGCTCGGCGCTCCCCGGGGGCGGACGACTTTGACGAATCTTCGGCCGGTTCAGCTTTGCTGAGGTGAGCGCAGGTTACTTGAACTTCAGTTCGAACATCGCCTTGCGGACTTCAGCGATTTCCAGAGCGGCCTGCCACGCGATTCCAATGTCGCGCCGCCGCGCGCCCGGCCCACGCGACCGGATCTCGGCAAAGCGGGAGTCCTGCGGACGGAAGATCGCCGTCTTTGTGCCATCGCGCGCCGTTCCCGGCATGCTGGCCCAGCCGTCGCGATGGATATGCGCATCCATGTGACAATCGATGAACACCGCCTGCCCCACTGCCGCCGGATCGGCATAGCGGCCATCCGGAAACACGGTTGTCGGATGCCAGGGCCGGCCAAGCGCCACTGACCCATCGGCAACCCCCCGCTCTCGCGTCAGGCGTGAGCGATAGATCACGATGCCGATCGGCTGCTGCTGATTGGTCGAAGGAGCGGTGACGAATGAGGCGAAGGGCTCGCCATCGGTTGCGGCACCGCGCCGCCGGGTACGCACCTCGCTGTGCTCGATCAGCAGCATGCCATTACCAAAGATGAAATCAACATTGCCCGCGATCAGGCTGTTGCGAACGATCGCTCGCTTGCCGCGCGTGAACAGCGTATCCTGATAGCCGAGGATCGCCACCCGATCGAACAGCACGCGGTCGCTCGCCGTGTCGAGCGTCACCGCAACCGCCTGACTGTTCGATATCTTGCGCGGATCGCCGTCAGCAAGCGCGTCGTTGGCAAGATAATCGAAGTCATTCTCGATCGTCATGCCCGAAACCAGCACTTCGTCGGCTGCGACGGTCAGCGTCGCCGACCCTGCGGTGCCCCAGCGGCCACGATCATAGTGCGCGGAATGTTCGGCGACCGCGTCGAAATGCAGCCGCGTCCGGCCGACACCCCGCCCGATCAGGCGCGTGCGGGCACGGCGGATCGTTGGCTTCTCCCGAAAATTGCCCGCGCCGACCTCGATCGTAACCCATCGCCCCGATGTATCGGCCTCGGCAGCCTCCAGCGCGCCGACGATCGTGGTGTAGCAGCGCGGCTGGGCGGCACAGGATGTACGCACCTTCAGGTTCGTCTGGGCGGAGGCTGGTGCAGGTGCCGCACAGAGCAGCGATAGCGCAACGGCGGCAAAGGCGGTTCTCATCAACGTCCCCGAAGAAAGCGGTCGATCTCCGCCGCGACGCGCGGAAGATACGGGTCATAGAGCCAGAAGGTGTGCGGCGCGCCGTCCAGCTTCACGAAGCGATTGCGGATGCCATGGCGGTCCAGAGCCGCCTGCACGCGCATCCGGCCCCCGGTAAAGCGCGGATAACCGCTGCCCAGGATCAGCGTCGGCGGCGATTGCGCATCGACATAGGTTGCGGCACTTGCCGCACGCCAGCGCGCGGTCTGGCTCGCATAATTGCCGCCGACCCAGCGCGCAAAGGGCGACGCGGGACGCGCGGCGTCTTCATGTTCCAGCACCAGCGAATCGGTCATGTCGAGCACGCCATCGAGATCGATCAGCGCGCGCACGCGCGTATCGGCACCCGCTTGCGGGGCGAACGGCCCCGCCGCCGCCGAATAGGCGAGCAACGCCGCCATCTGCCCGCCCGAGGAATCACCGCCCAATGCAAGACCGTCCGGTCGCAGTCCGAACTCCGCCCCCCGCGCCTTCACCCACAGGATCGCCGCGTTCACGTCGATCAGCGCGGCGGGGTAAGCCGCCTCGGGCGACAGGCGAAACTCAGGCATGAACACCGCATAGCCGCGCTGGGCGAGCAGATTGGCGAGCGGGTAGCTATGCGACTTGTTCCCCGAAGCCCATGCGCCGCCATGGATCAGCAGGATCCCCAGACCGTTCGATCGACCCACGGGCGGAAGGAATACGTCAAGGTGCAGGTCGCGGCCATCGATCTGCCGATACCGTTGGTCGAACAGCATGCGCTGCCCCGCCCCTGTCCGTACCTCCGGCAGCCGGATCTCGGGATGCGCGATCCGGTCGGCTTCAAAGCGCCGTGCGACGTTGAAGCTGTCATCGACCGGGAAAAGGCTCTGCGCCGCCACAGGATTGGCGACGGCGCAGAGCAGACCTGCGGAGAGGGCCGCTGGTTTAAAAACGGAGGCGAGCACCGACAAACCACTGCGCCCCGGTGTGCGTATATTCGCGGGTAAGGTCCTGTGTGCCGTAGCCGGTGCCATAGATGCGCTCGACCTCATCGGTGATGTTGATCCCCTCGACCGTCAGCGTCAGCTGCGACGTCAGGTTGTAGAAGGCGGAGAAGTCGACATGCGTCGGCCCGTATTTCCGCTCCTGAACGTTGCCGTTGCTGCCCGGCTGGACCAACAGATAATCGTCGCGCTTGTTCGCCGACAGCCGCGCCCCGAACTTCTTCGAGTCATAATAGACCGTCAGATTGTACGAATTGCGGGACAGCCCCCTTGAATCGCGCGCCGAGACGAAGGTGTAGTTCGACGCGACACCCAGGTTGCGGAGCAAGCCGGGCAGGAAGGTGAAAGGCTGGTTATAGGTCAGCTCGATCCCCTTCACGCTGTTGCCGCCGTCCGCATTCACCGGGATGGTGAAGGTGTACGGCACCAGCGCGGGGTCCGCATTGTAGGACGGATCATATTGCGGGTCGGCATAGATCGCCGGCCAGAACGCCGGATCGATCATCTGTGACACCACCCGCGTCGTCAGCGAGGTCGTGATGTCCTTGTTGAAGAGGTTGACCGCCAGCAGCCCGCCCTTGCCGAAATACCATTCCAGGCCGGCATCGATGTCGTTCGACTGATACGGCTTGAGGTCCGGGTTGCCGAGATTGCCGACGGTACGCGTCGTATAGCCGAACACCGGCCCGGCGATGTTGAGCGTGCTGAGGCCCGGCCGCGTCATGCTGCGCGCATAGGCAAAGCGCGCGACCAGCCGGTCGGTGATGTCCAGCGCCAGGTTCATCGAGGGCAGATAGTTGTCGTAGCTGCGCGTCACCTCCACCGGCTGTCCGGCGATCGTCGCCTGCGAGCTGAGGTTCGTCTTCACGTAGCGCAGGCCGGTGTTCGCGCGCAGCTGCATGCCGCCAAGGTCGAAGGTGCCATTCAGCTCGACATAGCCGGCCAGCGTCTCCTCGCCCACTTCCCAGCCGGCGCCGACGTTGGTTGTATAGCCGCCGGGGATGAGCCCGCTGCTGGCGACCTTGTCGAAATCGACGACTGCGAACGGGTTCAGCCCGACGCCTTCGAACCCGCGCCCGAAATTGGGATAGGGAAAGGCGCGCATATAGGTCGAGGGGTTGAAGTTGACGTTGGCCCCCGCCCCTTCGCCATAGCGCACCTTGCGGTTGTTATAGGCAAAGCCGGTCTTCGCCGAAAAACCGCTGTCATCGGCATAGGTCAGGCCGAGCTTCCCGGTGTAGTTTTCCTTGAGCACCGTGTTGATGCGGTTCGCCGCAGTCAGCGCGTCGATATAGTTGCTGAACTGGTTGGGATCGTAGGAGCCGAAGCTGACCACGGGAACGTTCGGGTTGTTCCTGAAGTCGTACGAGAAAGGATGCGGCACCGACCGCGCATAGAAGCGCAGCTCCGTCCGGTCGGCATCATCGCTCGCCTTGCCCAGCAGCCCCTCGACCTTCACTCGGTCGGAAAGCTCGTACGTGCTCGACAGCACGAATTGCTTGAACTCCGACGTCGATTGCTGGTGACGGCTTTCATACCAAGACGTCACGTCGTTGAACCGCGCCGCGATCAGCTGACGGCCATCGGGCGCGATCGTGAAGGCGACCGGGGTCTGCCCGACAAAGCCGCCCGCCGGCCCGTGGGTCAGCAGCCACTCCATCGAATTGTAGCTGTACCGGTCATTCTCCAGCCGTGAGTAGAGCGCGTCGAACGTCACCAGCAACCGCTCAGTCGGCTTGAACTGCAACGACGCCGTCAGGCCGAGCCGCTTCTGGTCATTCCCGAAAAAGTCCGCGCGCGGCAGGCGCGGAGCCCACAGGCAGTCGAGCGGATCGGCCGCCCCGCACGCCTGCGGTGTGCCGGTGACGGTCGGATTGGTGTCGGCCCAGGAATCGCCGTTGATATAGGGGCTGGTCCACAGGACGCTCGAATAGCCTTCCTGATACACCGTGCGCTGCGAATAGGCGGCGGACAGCAGCACGCCGATCGTATCGTCAGCGAAGGTATTGCTGACCACCGCGGCGACGCGCGGATCGACCTTGCGGGTCAGCGAATTATAGCCGCCCTGCCCCGACACGAAGACGTTGAAGCCCGGATTGTCGAGCGGCTTGGACGAATAGAGATCGACCGTGCCGGCGATGCCGCCTTCCTCGATCGAGGCGGTCTGGGTCTTCTGGATATCGATCCGGTTGAACAGTTCGGACGCGAAGACATGGAAGTCGAATGCGCGACCGGCGTTGACCGTGAAGCCGCCCGAATCCAGCCCGTCGCTGCTTGCCGGAACCTCCATCCCGTTCAGCGTCGTGCGGGTGAAATCCGGCGCAAAGCCACGCAACGTGATGTTGCGGCCCTCGCCCCCTTCACGCGAGATGGCAACGCCGGGCAGGCGCTGAATGGATTCGGCAAGATTAAGGTCGGGCAGCTTGGCGATATCCTCCGCCATGATGCTCTCGATCGTGTTGACGGCGCGGCGCTTGTTTTCCTGCGCGCTCTGCAGCGATTGGCGGAAACCGGTTACCACGATTTCTTCGCCCTGACCGGTGTCGGCGTCGGCGACCGGCGCTGCGTCCTGGGGCGCAGGCGCGGCCTCGCCGCCATCGGCCTTGCCAAGCGATGCCGAGGCGACGACTGCGGGAGTGGCGACTGCCTGCGCGCTCGCCGGGCGGCGCTTGACCACCATCGCGCCACCGACATCGACCGCGACCAGATCGGTGCCGGCGAACAGTTGGCGCAGCGCGACCGCGACATGCATCGTACCCTTGACCCGATTGACCTTCAGCCCGTCGACAATCGACTTGGGGGCCAGGATCTGGATGCCGGCCTGGCGCGCGAACTGGGGAATGCCGGTTTGCGCCGATTGCGCCGGCACGTCGAACCGGCGGATCTGTGCAGCAGCCTCAGCCGGCGCAATCGCCAGCACCGCAACCGCAGCCACACTGGACATAAGAATGTGATTCATCGTGCGCATTCGCACTCCTCCCCCGTTAATTCGCGCTCGCCTTGTGCGATGCTGCGATCAAGGGGGAAGAGCGGCACTCCCC
This sequence comes from Sphingomonas sp. R647, assembly GCF_020177055.1. Taxonomy (GTDB): domain Bacteria; phylum Pseudomonadota; class Alphaproteobacteria; order Sphingomonadales; family Sphingomonadaceae; genus Sphingomonas. The sequence continues at coordinate 169,252 of NZ_JAIQXT010000002.1, read as the reverse complement.
CGAGTTTCCGTCACTTGGCGACGTTTTTATTTCGCGACAGGCTGATTTCGCTCGACGTGACCGTCACCTCGACGTCCAGCGTCGCCTCGAGCGTCGTGGCAAAGCCGACCGGATTGTTTAGCTGAAACAGCCCGACCAGCCGCTCCCGGCCAAGCGCCGCGTCGCGGACGACCAGCTGCTGCTGATTGTACCGGTTGAACGCAGCCACCGCCTCGTCGAGCGTCTCGCCCTCGAGCGCGATCTCCCCCTCGCGCCAGGCAAGCGAGCGCTCGATCGCACTCGGCGCACTGCCGGTCACGGGAGCCGTCCCATCGCTGCGAAACGCCGCAAATTCGCCAGCGTCCAGAATACTGACCGCGCCGCTGGCATCCGATGCCCAGATCGCAACGCGCCCCTCGGTCACCGCAATCCGCACGCCCGCGCTGGTGCGCGTCACCGAAAAGGCGGTGCCCACCGCCTGAACCTTGGCAATGCCCGCATCGACGATGAACGGACGCTGGCGGTCCTTGGCCACCTGAAACCACACATGCCCGCGCCTCAGGTCGATCCGGCGTGCGTCCTTCGCCAGCGCGATGCGCAATTCACTCTCGGCATCCATCGCCGCGATCGATCCATCGGCGAGCGGCATGCGCCGGATCTCGCCGGGGCCGGTCGCAACGCGATCGGGGGATGGACCGCGCAGACCGATGGCCGCAGTCACCGCAGCAGCGGCAGCGATGCTTCCCGCACCCGCCAGGATCCAGCGCCGGCTGGGCGTCGCTGGCGCAGGCACCTCCTCCGCAACGGGCGCTGTCGCGGGTGCAATGGCGCGATCAATGCTGCTCAGTGCCGCCTGCGCACGCAACAACGCGCCCGGGTGGTGCGGATGTGCCGCCAGCCACGCCTCAAGCGCCACGCGCTCCTGGCCTGACAGCGGGTGCCGCAGCGCCCAGCGCGCCGCTTCGGTTTCAATCGCCTCACGCATTGCGGCGTTTCCCGCCGCGAACGCCACGATCGGACTCGACGTCCGGGTCGGTCAGCAGCTGCAGGATCGCGCGCAGGCTGCGGCTCGCGTCATTCTCGACGACCGCTTCCGATACGCCCATCGCCTGCGCGATCTCCCGCTGTGACATGCCCTCTACCCGACGCATGACAAAGATCGACCGTGCGCGCTCGCTCAGCGTGGCGAGCGCGGCTTGCACGCGCCCCAGCTCGCTGCGCGCCATAACGACATCCTCCGGCGACGGATCGTCGGAGCGCCACTCCATATCGAGTTCCGCAATCGCCTCGAGCCTGACCACGCGCGCCGCCTTCAACTGGTTCTGCAACAGATTGCGCGCCACCGCGTAGAGATAGGCGCGCGGCTGGGTAATGTGCGACACGTCGTGCAATCGCGCCAATCGGCAATAGCATTCCTGCACGATGTCCTCGACGTCAGTTGGGGTGGCGACGCGGCGCCGCAACCAGGATCGCAGGTCGCGCTCCAGGGGAAGGATCTCGCGACCGACCCATTCAGCTAACTCCGCGCGCGTCGTGACGATCTCTCCCCTCGATACCATAAGAGTCGGGTCGGGGGCGTTTCCGTCAACCGCGCGAATAATTTATTGCGCTGTTCCTCGATCCTCGTTCGACATGCGCAGATCGCGGCCCCCAAGTCACTCCGGCGGGGTGACTCAACAAGGACGCAAGCGCGGACTGCGCGGGCAACCGCCGCAGGGGCTGGCCGCGTCGCCGTTCAGTCCGCCAGCGGCTCGACCTCGATCGCCGAGACGATCGCCTCACCCCGACGCGCAACGAACTGCAGGTCGAGCATGCCGCCGGTCACGTCAGCGTCGAACTGTTCGCGAACCGCCGTCAGCGGCGCGCCAGCCTTTGCATGAATGTCGAAATCCTTGAGCGCCACGGTGCCATTGGCGGTCACGTCGAACACCCGCGCGCCCTGCGCTTCCTTGGGCTCGATGAAGCTCAGCGTCACGCGATAGCGGCCATTGGCAGCGGGGATGCGGTAGCCGAACGCGCTGCCGCTGCGGAAGCTGGCGACGACATCGCGACGATTGGTCCCGGCGATCGCGACCAGCACCGGCTGGCGCCCGCGACCGCCCGGCGTATCGGCGGTGCCCGCCGCGCCGCCGACGAAGAAGTTGTCCGACCCAAAGCGCTTGTCCGCCTTCGCCGCGACGATTGCGCCGCTGTCGATGCGGAAGCTGCGCGCCTGCGCCGTATCGAGCATCCAGTCGATGCGGTCGGCAACCGTGCCGGACGCGAACGCGCCTATCGCTTCGATCCGGTTCGCGCCGGGCTTCAGTCGTACGTCGCTCCACACGCAGACGCGGTCGGGGCAGTCGGTCATCCGCCCAATCTCGCGCCCGTTGACGCTCAGCACCGTCTGGGGTGCGTTGCTGTACACGCGCACCTCGGTCACCGGATAGGCGCGGTCGACATAGCGTCGGCCGGTCACATGCACGGTGGGCTTGTCCGACCAGTTGGCGCGATAGAAGTAGAAGGCGTCCTTTTTGATCTTGCGATCATAGGTCACCACGCCCTTCGTATTGATGTCCTGCGCATCGCCTTCGCGCCGCACGGTCGATCCGAAATCGAACCCGTTCCACAACCAGATTCCCCACAGGTCGCGGCGGTCCTTCATCACCTTCCAGCTTTCCTCATGGTACCAGGAGAAGAACGCTTCGGGCTGGGTCCGTCCGGCGGATTCGATCGGGCCGCCGGTGGGATTGTCGGACTGCATATTGGGCGCCCCGCCCGCCCCGATCTCGCTGATCGACACCGGCTGGTTCGGCCGCTTGGCGCGCAGCGCGTCGAGATGGGCGCCAAGCTCGTGCGGCTTGCCGTAATACCAGCCATAATAGCGGTTCGCGCCGACCGCATCGACCGTATCGGCGACCGGCGGCACGTCGCGCAGCCCGCGCTCTTCACAGCATTGCGCGAGCACCACCGGGCGCAGCGGGTCGATCGCCTTCGCTTGCCCGTACAGGTCCTTGAGCAGCGGCAGCGGATCGGCCAGCACTTCGGGCGGGCGACCCAGGAAATCGGGGCGACCGGGACCAAAATCGACCTCGTTGGCGATACCCCACACCCCGACTGAGGCGTGGTTGTAATTCTGCTTGATCAGATCCTCCAACTGCACCCGCGCATTGCGACGGATGCCATCGGGGGTTTCGACCTGATCCTTGGCATTGGTCCAGGCGGTGACGAGGCCAATCTCATCCCACAGTACGATGCCGTGGCGATCGGCGAGTTCGTGGATCGGCTGGCCATGCTGATAGTGCGCGAGCCGGATGCTGTTCGCGCCCATGTCGCGCAGGATATCGACCGTCTCGGCGACATCGTCATAGCTGACTGCCCAGTCTGACGCCTCGGTGTCCTGGTGGATACCGACGCCGACCAGCGGCACGCGCTTGCCGTTGAGGATGAAGCCTTCATTGGCGTCGAGCCGCATCGTGCGGATCCCGAAGCGCTGATCAAGCGCGTCGAGCAACGCGCCGTCCGCGCCGCGCACCTCGACCCGCAACGTGTGGAGATAGGGGTCGGCGGTGCCATTCCACAGCCGGGGATTGACGACGCTCAGCGCGCCCTTGATCTCCGCTGGAGCTCCTGGCGTCACCTGCCCGGCATGGCGCCAGCGCGCGACCGCCTTGCCCGTATCGTCGAGCAGTTGCACGTCCACGGTGACGTCGCGCGCGGCGCCGCTATCGTTCCTGAGCCGCGCCACCAGATCGATCGTCGCGCTGCCCGCATCGGCGCTGCGGGTGGCGGCATAGACGCCCGGTCCGCCCGAATCGAGCAGGTCGATATGGACCGGGTTGGCCAGCACGAGGCTGACCGGACGGTACAAACCGCCGCGAACAAAGAAGTCGCCGGTCATCGGCAGCACATCGGCCGTGCTGTTACCGAAGCGCGGCTGAGTGTTGTCGACCTTCACATACAGCGAATTGGCCTGCCCGAAGCGGATCGCGTCGGTCGCGTCGAGCCGGAAGCGGCCAAAGGGGTTGCGATGCTCGCCCAACCGGACGCCGTTGAGCCAGACTTCGGCAGTACGGCTCGCCGCATCGAACTCGAGAAACGCACGCTTGCCCGCGCCATCCGCAGCCGGGGTAAAGGACAGATGATACCAGCCCACTCCCTGCGCCTTGTTGACGCCCTGCGCGCTGTTCACATGGGTTTGCGGATCGGACAGGTAATAGCCGACCCGGTTCCAGGTGTGCGGGACCGAAACCTGCTGCCAGTTCTCTGGCTTGGGATTGTGCGCGTCCGGCCCAGCTTCGCCGACGAAGTTGAACTGCCAGCCCTCGGCCAGCACGGTGCGCGCACGCGGCCCCGCATCCGCAGCCACCGCCGGATCGCGCGGCGATGCAGCGGCGACCGAACAGGCGGAGGACAGGATCGCAATCGCGGCCGCTGTCGTCATCACGGTCTGGACCCGTTTGCGCATAGGAACCTCAATCATCGCATGGGAAGCGGGGATTTGTCCGCTCCGTCTGGCCGAACAGGCAACGGGCCAGACGGCAAGCGCCCGGCCCGTTATCCGTATCAGAAGCCGATGCGGGCGCGCACGCCGACATAGCGCTTATAGTTGCGCGGGACCTGTTGGTAGATGATGTACGGCGCGTCGCGCGTCGTCGTATTGTCGATCAGTGAGGTCACATAATCCTGATCGAACAGGTTGTTGACGAAGAAGCTGACGCGCCAGTCGCCATCCTTGTCCTGCACCCCGATCGACGCATTGGCGATGCCATAGGCATCGATCACCGAGCGCGGATTCTGGCTCAAGGCACCGACCGAGCTCTGCCACACATAGTTGCCGTCGGTGACCAGTTCGAGGCTCTCGGTAAGCGGCGCTTCGTATTTGAACCCGAAGTTGAACTTGAAGTCGGGCGAATTGGCCAGCTTCTTGCCCGCCAGATCCTGCCGGAACTGACCGCTGGCGGTATCGAGGACGCAGCCCTCGGCGACCGTCTGCCCGTAGTAGCATTGGGCGTTGGGGAACTCACGGATCCGCGCGTCGATATAGGCAGCCGACCCGAACAGGGTCAGGCCATCGGTCGGATTGACCGACGCCTCGAACTCGACGCCGCGTGAGCGCAGCTTGCCGACATTGGTCAACTCGAACTGCTGCGGCACCACATCATTGTTGATGCCCTGTGCCTGAAAGTCGTCATAGTCGGTCCAGAACGCGACCAGCTGGAACTGCGCGCGCCGATCGAACGCGCGGCCCTTGAGCCCGATTTCATAGTTCATGCTGGATTCCGAACGGATCGGATTGCTCGCGCGGCGCTGGTCGAAGCCCGACGCGACGTCATAGGCCTGGCCCTTATAGCCGGTCGCGACCGAGGCGAACGCCATCAGATCATCCGAAAAGTCGTGCTGCAACGCGACCTTCCAGGTGAAGGCAGTTTCCGAATCGTCTCCGCTGTATACCACTGGCGTGGCGGTGCGGTTGTCCTGGAAGCGGATGTCGATCTTCTCATGGTTGATGCGCGCGCCGCCGGACAGCTTAGTCGTCGGAGACAGGTCGAAGCCCAGCTGGACGAAGCCGGCATAGCTGCGGCTGTTACCGGTCGACGCCCAGTTCTGGCGCAGCGGCGGGGTGTTCGGCGCGAGGCGGACGAAGGTGCGATCGGTACCGCCATCGCTATAGTACAGGCCGACCATATATTCGAACGGCTCGCTCGGCGCCGAGGTCAACCGCAGCTCCTGCGTCACGCTCTTCACGTCATAGCCTGAGAGCTGCAAGATCGACGGGCTGGGCGTCAAATCCTGATCATTCTCGATATAATAGTTCCAGTTCTGGTAGCTGGTGATCGAGGACAGGGTCGCAAAGCCGAGATCGAGGTTCAACTTGGCTGCGAGGAGCAGCTGGTCGCTATCATTGACCTGCTCGTCATTGATACGGACGTTGACGTTGTCGGGTCCGGGGGTGATCCCGGTGAGGTTGTAGCTGGTGTTGACCGGATTTCCGGCTGCGTTGCGCTGATCGAGACGGCGGAAGGTGTCGACGCCGCCATTGCCGTAAGAGTCGCCGTAGTCGGCGATCAGGCTCAGGTCGAGCGCGCCGATGCGATAGTCGAACTTGCCCCGCACGCCCCAGGTTTCGAGCTGGCCAAGCTTGTTACCCGTGTGCAAATTGTTGATATAACCGCCGAAATCGGAATAATAACCCGACAGGCGAAAGCCGCCATCCGGTCCGATCGGTCCCGACAGGCCCGCCTGGACCTTATATTCGTCGTCGGCCGTGGCCATCAGTTCGGCCGAACCCGTCAGCGTGCTGGTCGGAGCCTCGGTCGTGATGCTGATGACGCCCGCCGAGGCGCTCTTGCCGAACAGCGTGCCCTGCGGTCCGCGCAACACTTCGATCCGTGCCACGTCGGTCAGGTTGCCGAACGCCTGTCCCGGCAAAAGCAGCGGAATTTCGTCGACCATCACCAGAACCGACGGCTCGACCGACGTCGAGAAGCTGAACGTGCCGATGCCGCGCAGCGAGACGGTGTTCTGGTTCTGGTTGCCGCTGGCGGTGATGGTCAAAGACGGCGACACATTGGTCAGGCCGGAAAAGTCCGTAACCTGAGCGGCATCCAGCACGGTCTGGTTGACGACGGAAACTGCAACCGGAACGTCGAGGACATTCTGTTCGCGCTTTTGTGCGGTGATGACGATTTCGTCAGAAGCCGCACCATCGTCGGCGGGCGCAGCGTCCTGTGCGAGCGCAGGAACCGTGAGGCCCGCGCATCCAACCGCCAAGGCGATCCGCGCGACCGAGCTAACCAACTTTACAGAATTCATCTTTCAACTCCCTCCCTCGATGCGCGCCCTCTTTTCCGCTTGGTCAGGACGCTGCGATGAAATTGGTCATGCCACAAGCTGATTGGCGTTGGAAGAGTAATTTGTACGTGATGCATCCATCAACGCTCTGAGGGGGTTTACCGAGACGAGGAAATGCGACCTCCATATCTCCATGTTTGACAGAGGTCTGGCCAATTGGCGCGCATCACGATAGCAGTATCCACACCGCCCCAAGGCGATCAGAACCGAGAGTAAAGATGGCGAACGAAAGCGACAGCGGCAGAGATCGGCTTTACCAGGCAATTGCGCGGCGATTGCTGGAGGTGTTCGCAAGCGGCCGATATCAGCCGGGCGACCGCCTGCCGACCGAACGCGAACTGGCGATCGAGTATAATGTCAGCCGACCGACCATCCGCGAAGCGATCATCGCGCTGGAGGTTCAGGGCATCGTCGAGGTTCGGGTCGGCTCGGGCGCCTATCTGCGCGGATTGCCCAGCGCTGCAGGTCAGGCGGAGTTCAACGTCACCGCGTTCGAGCTGACCGAAGCGCGGCTGTTGATCGAGGGGGAAGCGGCGGCACTCGCGGCGTCGCACATCACCGATGAGGAGCTCGACACGCTGGGAAAGCTGATCGACGAGATCGCGCGCGAGAATGAGCGCAATGCCGGAACTGAGGATGCCGACTACCAATTCCACCTGACGATTGCGCGCGCGACGCGGAATGCGGCGATGGTGAACCTGATCGACACGCTGTGGTCGCTGCGCGCCAAGTCACCGGAAAGCGCGCTGCTTTATGCGAAGGCGCGGTCGGCCAACGTCAAGCCTGTGGTCGACGAGCATCAGGTAATCCTCGACGCGCTGCGCACCCGCAATCCGGTGACCGCACGGGCGGCGATGCGCGCGCACCTGTCCGCGGTGCTCGACAGCCTGTTGTTCGCGACCGAGGAGCGCGCGATCGAGGAAGCGCGTAAGCTGTCAGCATCGAAGCGCGCGCGTTACGCCCAGGCGCTTGGCTGAGTTTGTTTCAGCAAAGCTGGAACGTGCAGCACCAGCCCGCTCCCGCCTCAGCGATAGGTTAGGCCGAAACCATAGGGGTAGAGCGTCCCCTTCGCAGTCTCGCCATAGCCGGGCGCGTCGGAATGCTGGCGATCAACCGCAGTCAGTGACGCGGGCAGCGCGAACGGCAACCGCCCCGCGGGTGCCCGCCGCCCGGTCAGCACATCGATCTGCGCCGCATCGCTCGCGCCGAAGCTCGCCAGGATCGCCCCGGTGCCGCGCAGCCCGCTCTCCGCATCCAGCACATAGGGCTGGCGGAAATAGATGTTGAGGATCACCCGGCGCGGGTCGCCGATCTCACGGATCACGCCCTGAATATCGGCGAGCGAGGGGTAGACCGACCAGCTCTGGGCCTGCGCCATCGCCGAGAAGGACAGCATGCCCGCCTCCCACGGAAAGCTGCCTCCGAAGATCAGATTGTCGTCGACACATTCCCGCTTCGGATCCGCGTCTGGCGCGGCGCAGGGATCCTGTTCGCTCCAGCTTTGCTGACGCTTGCCGGTGGCGCGGTCGAGGATCTTCACCGACGGGTCGATCGTACGGCGGCCGGTCTGGGCATCCTTGCTCGAATACCGGCGCGCGGGGTTGTTGTTGACGCGGACGTTGATGACCGCGAACTGCGTCCCCTCCGGCACGCGCGGGCGCGCCTCACCCTTCGCCGCATCGTAATTGCCGTCGGTCGCGACAAAGCCGCGTTTGGTGAAGTCCGCGCCGGCAAAGCCCATCGTATAGATCCGGCTGTTCGCCGCGAGCGGCAGCACCGGTGCGCCCTCGATCGCCTGATTCTGGAGCAGCACCAGCGAGCGGCGCTGCATCTCCAGCCCCAATTCGCGGTTCGCCGCCGTGCCGATCGCACCTGCCGCAGCATCGGCATCGACATAGGGGCTTTCGAACAGACCCAACGCGAATTGCTCGGTCAGCAGCCGCTCCACCGCCGGGTTCAGGTCACGCGCCTCGTCCAGCGCACCGGCGCAGACCAGATCGATAATCGTGTCCTTATTGCGAAACTCTGACAGCACATCGGTGCCAGCGCGGATCGCCAGCGCGGTGCGGTCGGCGACGGTGTAGTTACGCCCGGTCGCGGGGTTGATCCGGCTGTCCTCCAGCCCCCAGCCGCGTTCCTCGATGATCCCGCTGTCGGAGTTCACATAGCCCTTGAAGCCCAGCTCATCGCGCAGGATGCCGGTGACGATCTGGCGCGAAAAGGCCATGCCGATGCTCTCGACGTCGCGGCGCTTGTGCCGGGCGTCCACCGGCACGCCATAATAGGGCATGATCGACCCCACCCCGGCGGCAATCGCGCGCTCGAACGGGCGGAGGTGATAGTCGAAGCCATAGCGACCGCTCGGGTCGGTGTAGAACTGGTCCTTGCCGAAGCTGTAATGCGCATCGAGCCCGAGCTGTTGCGGCCCGCCGCCCGGGAAGTGCTTGAGCGTCATGCTGACATGGGTCGCGGGAGACAGGGCGAGACCGTTCGCCTGCTTGCGGCCCTGAAGCCCCTCGACCAGCGATGACGCGATCTCGCCGACCAGATCGGCATCCTCGCTGAACGTTTCGTGGAAGCGCGACCAGCGCGGTTCGGTGCCGAGATCGGCCATGTATCCGTACATGCCGCGCAGCCCGATCGCGCGCCATTCCTGGCCCATCACGCGGGTGAAATCGCGGATGACGCCCATGTCGCCGCGCAGCCCGGCAGGCGGCGCACCGACATCGGCGCGCGGTGGCGCAGCAACGCCGAGCGCAGCGGCGGCGAGGCCCGCCTCCTTGGGGAATTCGGTAAAGGCCCCCGCCCCCTGCCCGATGCCAAAGGTCGGGCTGACCTCGACATGGTTGCGGGCATTATCCTTGAACAATGCCGGGATGCCGAGCCGCGTCCCCTCACGCAATTCCTGCACCGCATTGGTGAAGCGCGCCATCTGCTCGGGCGTCTGGCGATAGCCGCCGCGCAGGCGGAAACCGGTCAGCTTGACCGAACAATCGGCCGGCTGGGTCGAGACGGTCGCGCGCAGGATGAAGCGGCTCATCTCCTCCTTCTCGATCAGCGCGCGCCCGTCCGCCGTGACCGACCCGTCGCAATCGGGATTGTGCGTCGCGATCAGCATCATCCCGGCTTTTTCAGCCAGCGTCATCCGCGCAACCAGATCGCGCGCGCGCAACTCGGGCGCGATCCGCCAGTCCTCATAGCGATCGAGCGTGCCCGATGCGTTGAGGTCCTTGAACCGCAGCCCGGCGACCGTGAGGATCGGCTTACCCCGCGCCGCGACCACCGGCTGCGCTGGCGCCTGTTCGGCGTCGCGCGTCGCTGCGCACCCGCCCAACGCAGCGCCGGCCGCCAGGATTGAGGTAGCGAGGCGGAGCGTTCGGGTCGTGGGCATGGTCAGCGTCCTGTCATCATGGGGTCGGTGTCGAACGGTCCCTCACCAGTTCCACATGCTGCCATCTTCGAGCCGCGCGACCGGGAGATAGGCCGGCTTGTAGGGATATTTCGCCGCCAGCTCCTCATTGATGTCGACGCCGTGACCCGGGGTTTCGCCACAGAACAGGTAGCCCTTGTCGAAGTGATAATCGTGCGGGAACACCGCATCGGTCTCTTCGGTGTGGCGCATATATTCCTGGATTCCGAAGTTCGGCACCCAGGTGTCGAAGTGCAGCGCGGTGCCCATCGTCACCGGCGACAGGTCGGTCGCGCCGTGGCAGCCGGTCCGCACCTGATAGAGCGACGCGAGGTCGGCGATGCGGCGCAGATGCGTAACGCCGCCCGCGCCCACGATGGTGGTGCGGATATAGTCGATCAGCTGGTTCTGGATCAGATCCTTGGCGTCCCAGATCGTGTTGAAGATCTCGCCCACTGCCAGCGGTGTCACCGTGTGCTGACGGACGAGCTTGAACACTTCCTGATTCTCTGCCGGGGTCACATCCTCCAGCCAGAACAGCTGATAGGGTTCGAGCATCTTGCCGAGATTGGCGGCTTCCTGCGGGGTGTAGCGGTGATGGCCGTCGTGCAGCAGATGATGGTCGAAGCCATAGGTCGCACGCACCTTGTCGAACATCTTGGGGATGTAGTTCAGCGCCTTGCGCGTATCCCAGCCGGTCACTGAAGGGAGCGCCGCATCGGCGGGCTCGTAATACATCGTGCCGCGACCGACGCCGTACGCGTCCTTGATGCCCGGCACGCCGGTCTGGGCGCGGATCGCCTTGTAGCCCATGTCGATATACTGGCCGACCGCATCGACGGTTTCTTCGATGTCAGACCCGTTGGCATGACCATAGACCATCACCCCGTCCCGGCTGCGTCCGCCGAGCAGCTGGTAGAGCGGCATGTTCGCCATCTTCGCCTTGATGTCCCACAGCGCGACATCGACCGCGGCGATCGCGCGCATCGTCACCGGGCCACGCCGCCAATAGGCGCCGCGATACAGATACTGCCAGATATCCTCGATCCGCCGCGGGTCCATGCCGATCAGGCACGGCGCGACATGATCCTGAAGATAGGAGACGACCGACAGTTCACGCCCGTTCAGCGTGGCGTCGCCGATGCCGTACACGCCCTGATCGGTCTCGATCTTCAGCGTCACGAAATTGCGTCCGGGGCAGGTCACGATGACCCGAGCGGCGGTGATCTTCATTTCAGGCTTAACTCCCCTCCGGTGCCCCATTCGGCATCGTCTTACAATCGATAGTAGATTGGTCAGACATTGTATGGCAAGGGGCGATTTCACGAACATGGAGAGGGAAATGAACCCGCTGAATTTGCATCCCGACCGCCTGTTTCCGGCGGATGCGACCACCCGGGACATCGCCCGCACGCTCTATGCGCAGGTCGCGAACCTCCCCATCATCAGCCCGCACGGTCATACCGACCCGCAATGGTTTGCGGACGACCAGCCCTTTACCAACGCCGCCGAACTGCTGCTGATCCCCGACCATTATGTCCTGCGCATGCTCTTCAGCCAGGGGGTGCCGATGGAGCAGATGGGCGTGACGCCGCGCGGCGAACAACCGCAGGTAACCCCGCGCGAAGCATGGCGCACCTTTGCCGCGCAGTATCACCTGTTCCGGGGCACGCCGTCGCGGCTGTGGCTCGACTGGGTGTTTGCCGAAGTGTTCGGGATGCAGCAGCGGCTCGATCCCACCAGCGCCGACGCCTATTTCGACGCGATCGGCGAACAGCTGGCGCAGGACCAGTTCCGCCCGCGCGCGCTGTTCGACCGGTTCGGGATCGAGGTGATCGCGACCACCGAATCGCCGCTCGACCCGCTCGACCACCATCGCAAGATCGCCGCGAGCGGCTGGTCGGGCCGGGTCATCACCGCCTATCGCCCCGATCCGGTGATCGACCCGGAGTTCGAAGGGTTTCGCGCCAATCTGCGCCGCCTGTCCGACCTGACCGGTGAGGATTGCTTCGCCTATGACGGCTATCTCGCCGCGCACCGCAATCGCCGCGCCTATTTCGCGGCGATGGGCGCGACCTCGACCGATCACGGCCACCCGACCGCAGCCACCGCAGACCTGAGCGATGCCGAAGCGCGCGCGCTTTTCGACCGAGTGACCGGCGATTCTTTGAGCGCCGCCGACGCCGAGCTGTTCCGCGCACACATGCTGACGGTGATGGCGGGGATGAGCATCGAGGACGGGCTGGTCATGCAGATCCACCCGGGATCGTTCCGCAACCACAATCCGGCGCTGTTCGGGCGATTCGGTCGCGACAAGGGCGCGGACATCCCGGTGCAGACCGAATATGTCCGCGCGCTGCGCCCCCTGCTGTCGAAATATGGCAACGACCCGCGCCTGTCGGTGATCGTCTTCACGCTCGACGAAACCAGTTACAGCCGCGAACTCGCGCCGCTCGCCGGCCATTATCCGGCGCTGAAGCTCGGCCCGGCCTGGTGGTTCCATGACAGCCCGGAAGGGATGCGCCGCTTCCGTGAGCAGGTGACCGAGACCGCCGGGTTCTACAACACAGTCGGGTTCAACGACGACACCCGCGCCTTTCTGTCGATCCCGGCCCGCCACGATGTCGCGCGCCGCGTCGATTGCGCGTTCCTCGCCCGGCTGGTCGCCGAACATCGCATGGAGGATTGGGAGGCTGCCGAGTTGGCGCAGGACCTGTCCTACAGTCTCGCCAAGGCGGCGTACAAGCTGTGAGGCTGTCCCAAGCGACGGCAGCGACGCTTCCCGATAGCGTGCGCCGGGTCGATTATGACCGCGACAGCGCGGCGCATCAGATCGTCCATCTCGGCATCGGCGCGTTCACCCGTGCACATCAGGCGGTGTTGACCGAGGATGCGATTGCCGCGTCGGGCGACGTCTGGCGCATCATCGGCGTGTCGATGCGCAGCGCGACGGTGCGTGACCAGCTTGCGCCGCAGGACCATCTGTTCACCGTGACCAGCAAGGGCGAGGGCGCGCCGGTCACCCGGCTCGTCCGCTGTGTCGGGGACGCGATCGTCGCGCCCGAACATCCCGAGCGGGTGGTCGCGGCACTGGCCGATCCGCGCACCCGGGTGGTGACGCTGACCGTCACCGAAAAGGGCTATCACCTCGTTCCCGCCGACGCCGATCTCCCGGCGCTGATTAGCGAGCATACGGCGCGCGCGACCCCGCAGACGATCTACGGATATTTTGCGCAGGGACTGGAGCAACGGCGCGCGAACGGGCTGTCGGGCCTGACGATCCTGAGCTGCGACAATCTCGCCGAAAACGGCATGCGGCTGCGGGAGATGCTGCTGCGCGTGCTGGCGGCGCGCGACCCCGTGCTGGCCGAGTGGTGCGCCGTTCACTGCACCTTCCCCAATTCGATGGTCGACCGCATCGTGCCTGCAAGCCAGCCCGCCGACCTCGATGCGCTGGAGGCACAACTCGGGCTGCGCGACGAAGCGGCGGTGTTCACTGAGCCATTCCGGCAATGGGTGATCGAGGACAGCTTCGCCGGCCCCCGCCCCGCCTGGGACGCCGCCGGAGCGCAGATCGTCGCGGATGTCCGCCCCTATGAAACCGCGAAGCTGCGGATGCTCAACGGCGCACATTCGGCGCTGGCCTATCTCGGCCTCGCCAAGGGGCTCGAACTGGTCAGCGAGGCAGTCGCGGATCCGGAGATCGGTGCGCTGGTCGGTCGGCTGATGCGCGACGAGGCTGCCGACAGTTTCACCCCCGCGTCCGAACAGGATCTGGCGGCCTATGCCGATTCGCTGATCGCGCGCTTTGCCAACCCGGCCCTGCCGCACCGGCTGGCGCAGATCGCGATGGACGGGTCGCAAAAGATCCCGCAGCGCTGGCTGGCGACGCTCGCCGACCGGCAGGCGCAGGACAAGGCGTCGCCGGCGATCCTGCAGGCGCTGGCCGCCTGGATCGTTCATGTCCGCGGCGACACGCCGCATGTCAGCGATCCGCGCGCCGAGCAGCTTACGGCGCTGTGGCGGACGGCGGGGGCCGAGGGGATCGTCGCCGCGCTGTTCGATGCCGGCGGGCCGATGGCCTCGCCCTGGTCTCCGACGGCCGAGGATCGCGCGGCGCTGGACCGCCACATCGCGGCACTGGGCTGAAACCAGCCCTTAGCAACAATTTACGGGGAGAGCGGGCGTGAACGAGCGGAGGCGCATGCCGATCATGGGGCTGCGGTGGTGGATCATCACGCTGGTGACGGTCGGCACGATCCTGAACTATCTGGCGCGCTCGTCGCTGTCGGTCGCCGCGCCGACGCTGATGCAGGTGTTCGATATGAACACCCAGCAATATAGCTGGGTCGTCTTCTCGTTTCAGGCCGCCTACACCGTCATGCAGACGTTCAGCGGCGCGATCCTCGACTGGCTCGGCACGCGGGTCGGCTTTGCCATCTTCGTCGTGGGCTGGGGCGTCGCCAATATGTGCCACGCCTTTTCAACCGGCTGGTTCAGCCTCGCCTTCTGGCGCGGTCTGCTCGGCAGTTTCGAGGCGGCGGCGATCCCCGGCGGGCTCAAGGTCGTATCCGAATGGTTCCCCCCGCGTGAGCGCACCGTGGCGACCGGCGTGTTCAACATGGGGTCGTCGATCGGCAACATGATCGCCCCGGCGCTCGTCGCCTTCTGCATCCTCTATTTCGGATGGCAGTCGGCGTTCCTGATCACCGGCGGCCTCAGCCTGATCTTCGCGTTCGTGTGGTACTTCGTCTACCGCAGCCCGGAACAGAGCAAGCGGCTGAGCCAGGCCGAACTCGCGCATATCCAGATGGCGGGCGACGATGCCGGCGTGGTCGCGCGCCCCGCGCATTGGCGCGACGTGGTGCGGACGCGCGGCTTCTGGTCGATCGCGATCCCGCGCTTCTTCGCCGAACCGGCGTGGCAGACGTTCAACTTCTTCATCCCGCTCTATCTCGTCACGGTCTGGGACTTCAATCTCAAGGATCTGGCGCTGTGGGCGTGGTTGCCCTTCCTTGCGGCAGACGCGGGGTCGATGATCGGCGGCCTGACCGCCCCGGCGCTAATCCGCTGGTTCGGGGTCGATCTGCTCACCTCGCGCAAGCTGACGGTGACGATGGGCGCGGTGCTGATGGTCGGGCCGGCCTGTATCGGGCTGGCGACGTCCCCAGCGGTCGCCATCGCGCTGTTCTGCGTCGGCGGGTTTGCGCACCAGATGCTGTCGGGCGCGCTGCTCACCTTGTCGGCCGACCTGTTCGACAAAAAGGCGGTCGGCACCGCCACCGGCATGGCGGGGTCGATCGGGTGGATCGGCGGCGCGATCTTCACGCTGATTGTCGGCGGCCTGGCTGAAGTGATCGGCTATAGCCCGTTGTTCGTCATGCTCGCCGCGTTCGACCTGATCGGCGTCGTCGTGCTGTGGGGACTGTTGCGGTCCGAAAAGCCGAAAATGACGATCACGTAACAGCGGGCGAGGTGCCCCGTAACTGCGGACCTCCCTCGCCGGCCCAGTGCGACAGCGCATCGATCATCACCAGATCGGCCTTCAGGCGAAGGCCGATCTGGCTGTACGCCTCACTGTCAGCGATGCTGTGGACGCAGAAGAAAATCGCCGCGGGGTTACCACGTTTGACTCGATTTGCAGATCGCGCTCCACGTCGTGAATCATCCCTACGGCAGCGTTGCGCGCCCAACCAGGAGGCCGTCCGCCTGCCCGCGATGCACCCGGCTGGCGGGGTCGCAAACCGAAGCTGAGACGGACGGCTGTGACGGTACGGCAATTGCCTGGTCAGATCAGCCGTTTGAGCTTCTCCAGCGCGACCTTCTGGTCCTCCTTGTGGTCGATCGTCGCGACGAAGCGGCCTTCTCCGTCCATCAGGAACACCGATGCGGTGTGGTCGATCGTATAGTCACCGCCCGCCACCGGCACCTTGGCGTAATAGACGCGATACGCCTTGGCGATCTGTGCGATCTGCGCGTCGGTGCCGGTCAGGCCGATGATCGGCGTGCCGAACAGATCGAGATAGCCGCCGATGTCCTTGGCCTTGTCATGTTCGGGATCGACCGAGACGAAGACGATGTCGAACTTGTCGCCATCCGCGCCCATCTGCTTGCGCAGCGCCGCCATGCGGCTAAGCGTCGTCGGGCAGACATCGGGGCAGCGGGTAAAGCCGAAGAAGATCACATAGGGACGGCCGCGCAGGGTTTGGTCGGTGACGGTGCGCCCGGTCTGGTCGACCATTTCGAACTTACCACCAAACGCGCTGGCATAGCTTTGCGCGGGCGAGAGCGCGGGTTCGCGCTCTCGCAGCAGATACAGCGCACCGCTGGTGATCGCCGCAATGGCGACACCGACCCACAGCACGATCCGAAGCCGCGCCAGTCCCGACCTAGTGGTGTTTGTGGACATCGCCCGCCCCCGTGCCATGGCTGATCGCTTCGACCTTGAGCTGGACCGTCACCGCGCCGCCGCGCTGGAACCGCAAGGTCAGCGGCACGGTGGTGCCCAGCTTCAGTGGCGCTTTCAGCCCGATCAGCATGATGTGATAGCCGCCGGGCTTCAGCTGGAGCCGGCCCCGCGCCGGCACCGCCAGCCCGTCGGGCAGCGGACGCATCCGCATGATGCCCCCGTCCATCGACATGGTGTGGATCTCGACCTTGGCCGCCGCTGGGGAGCTGCCGCCGACCAGCCGGTCGGCCTGGCCCCCGGCATTGGTGATGGTCATGAAGCCACCGCCATTCGTCTGACCCGGCGCGGTCTGGCGCGTCCACGCCGTCGCGATGCTGAGGTCGCCGCGCTTGACGCTTTGCGCAACGACCGGGGTTGCCGCGGCCAGCGCCAGGGCGCCGGCCACGAGGGTGCGGGAAATGCTCATGCGTGCCCCCTGCATGTCAGCGTGCCGTCGCGGCGGCGTAGCGGTCGGACACGGTCTTCCAGTTCACGACCTGCCACCAGCCGTCGAGATAGTCGGCGCGGCGGTTCTGATATTTGAGGTAATAGGCGTGCTCCCACACATCATTGCCGAGGATCGGGGTCCCCTTCACCTCTGCCACGTCCATCAGCGGATTGTCCTGATTAGGGGTGGACGTGATGGCGAGATTGCCGTCCTGACCGACAATCAGCCAGGCCCAACCCGAACCGAACCGGCCGGTCCCCGCCGCCTTGAACGCCGCCTTGAACTTGTCCATCGATCCGAAGCGCGCATCGATCGCGCGGGCGAGTTCGGGCGACGGCGCGCCGCTCTGGGCGACGGGTGCCATCGTCTGCCAGAAGAAGCTGTGGTTCCAATGCCCCCCGGCGTTGTTGCGGACGACCGGCGCCAACGTACCGGCCTTGGCCACCAGCTGCTCGAGGGTCTGTCCGGCGAGTGCCGGGGTCTCGTTCACCGCCTTGTTCAGCGTGTCGACATAGGCCTGATGATGCTTGCCGTGATGGATCGTCATCGTCTGGGCATCGATCGCGGGATCGAGTGCGTCGGCGGCATAGGGCAGCGGCGGCAGCGTGAACGCCGCGCGTTGTGCAGTTGCTGGCGCGGCTTGCTGCGCCAGTGCTGCGCCGGGCAGGGTGAATGCCATGATGGCGGCGAGGCCGGTCAAACGGATGGACATGGAACTTCTCCTCATTGCACTCAGGAACGCGGTGACCGGGCAGCGCGGCCCGATCGGATGAAGCGGATGATCCGCTCCACGGCGAGGATCGCGATGAGCGATGCGCCGAATAGCGGAAGTAGGAAGCCGAGCAGGACGATCGCAACCACCATTGTGCGCGGCATCCGCATATCGCTGGCGGGTGGCGCGCCCAGCGTGCCGGCGGGCCGTCGCCTGAGCCACATCAGGACGCCGAGCACGCTGATCGCAATCAGCGCCAGCGTCGTGGCGACACCGATCAGCTGATTGGCGAGGCCGAACAACTGTCCTTCATGCCAGGCGATGCCGGTATTCACGACGCGATCGATGACATGGCGATCGGCAAAGCCGCTGCGCCCGGTTTCGGTGCCGGTGACCGGGTCATAGGTCACCTGCCGCGCCAGCGGGCGGTTCTGGGTTTCGGTCTTGACCGTCCAGACATTGCCGGTTGGCGGCCCGAACCGCTGCGGCGCGTGCGGCGGGATCACCAGCACCGGGAACGCCATTCCCTGTGCGTCCGCCCGCGTGACGAAGGTCGATAGCGGCAGGGTCGTTGGGCGCGGGGCCGCGGCGGCGCGCAGCATCGCTTCATGGTCGTGGTCGTGCGCAGCATGATCGGCGCCTGCCCCCACTTTCCAGTTCTGGCCGCCCTGCACCCAGCCCATCTGCGCGCGGACCGCCTTGAACGCGCTGCCCCATACACCGGCCCAGGGCAGGCCGCTGGCCAGCATCACCAGCACCAACCCCGCGATCCAGAAGCCGGTGACGCGGTGGATATCCTTGAGCAGCGGCCGGCCGCGCAGCGAAAGCCGCGGCCAGAAGGTGCCCGCCGCGCGGAACGGGCGCGGCCACCACAGATACAGGCCGGTCAGGATCATCACGATCGTCCAGCTTGCCGCGAGCTCGACCAACCAGTCGCCCCATTTGCCCAGCAACAGGCTGCCATGGATCATCGCGACGATGTCAGAAATGCGAGTCCCGGCATCGATGCTGCCCAGCACCGCGCCCTGCGGCGACACGAACACCTCGGTCACGCGACCATCGGGAAGGCCGAGCTGAACCATCGCCGCATCGCCCGGCTCACGCGGCAGGCGGTAATGGTTGAAGCGCGCATCGGGATAGGCGGCGAGCGCAGCCGCGAGCTGGCGGTCGGGCGACACCGCGCCCTGCACGCCCTGCGCCAGATAGGCCCGCTCCTCCCACCGATCGATCTGCGGCTTGAACAGGTAGATCGCGCCGGTGACCGACAGGATTAGGATGAAGGGCAGCACGAACAGGCCGGCGTAGAAATGCCAGCGCCACAAGGTGCGGTACAGCGCGCCGCGGGCCGCCTTTACGGGGCTTACCATGCCAAGCGCGCTCCATCACGGTCAGCGCTCGGCGCGATTAGCGCGGGTGTCGCATGGGCGGGTGCATGCAAGGCAGCCTCGCCCACCTGGCCAACAATGCAGATCAGGGTCAGCAGCCAGGCCAACCGGCGCACGCGTCGCAGCCTGAGAGTTCGGGCACTCCCTGCCCGGTTGAACATCGACATGTTGAATTCCATTCGCCGTGCGCCGGTCGCGGATGCGATGGCGCGGGAGCGCGAGGCGTCAGGCGCCCCGCACGGTCAGGCGGCAGACTGATGTCGGCCGCGCGGCTGTCAGGCGCGCGCGGGTGGCCCTTGGGACGGCGGTGGTGGGGCCGCGAGGCGATGGACGGTGCGGTGGGCGGGAGCGCGCGATGCTACGCCCGCATAGGCCGGTGCGATCGCCAGCATGGGATCGCCCGTGGCTGGCGCGAGCAGCCCGCCACCAAGGCCGGCGGCAAAGGTGCACGGACTTTCGGCGTTGCTGTGGCGGTCCTGATCGCCGGGCTTCTCGATCGGCAGAAACGCCTTGGCCTCGCCCATCCCGGTGCACACCGAAATGACGATGCCGTTCGGCGCGTGGGTCGGCATGAAGCCGGTCGGGATCGCCACGCGGATCGCCAGGACGAGCGCGAACAGCACCACAAGGATGCTGCGTGCGCCGCGCGCGTTCCGGATCCAGCCCGCCATGCCGACGCCTGTAGCGGCGCGGGATTTGCGTGTCATGCGGTTTGACGCGCGAACGCCTCCGGCAATGCGCTCATCGCCCGCTTTTCGGTTGCCGCGCCGGTGTGATCGCGTGCATCGGTAAATGCCCATTGCCGCTGAGGAAAACCGCGTGACGCTGCCCGACCTGATCATCCCCACCTATGTCCAGATGCTGGCCGCGCTGTCCGATTGGCTGCGCAAGGCCGAGGCGCAGGACGGCGTCACCGACGCGCTGATGTCTGCACGGCTGGCGCCCGACATGTTCCCGCTCGCGACCCAGATCCGGTTTGCCTGCGTGCAGGCGCAGGAGGGGGTGTATCGGCTGCGCGGCGAGGCGTTTCCCGCATCCATCGCCGAATTGCTGGATGAGGGCCGCACCGCTGGAGATCGCCCCGGCACGATCGCCGATGCCTGCGCCCGCATCGCCCAGACGCTGGCGCTGCTCGATCAGGTTCGCGGCGACATGCCCGCGATCGATCCGGCTGCGCCGATCGCGCACACCCTGCCCCAGGGCATGGTGTTCGATCTGACGGCGGAGCAGTTCGTGCGCGACTGGGCGCTGCCGCAATTCTATTTCCACCTGATGACCGCTTACGCGATCCTGCGCGCGCAGGGAGTGGAACTGGGCAAGGTCGATTATGTCGCGCACATGTTCGCCTATCTGCGCCCCGGCACCGCGCCCGGCGCATAAACGCTAGCGCAACCATGATATAAAGAATCCTTTATATAAGGCTTGCCGGAACCCCGATGCGGGCGTAGAGGCCCGCTCGAGACACGGGGGCGACCCCGTGTTTCATGATCGCGCCGGTGCCCCGAAAGGGGCTTAAACGGGAATGCGGTGCGGGCGGCCTTTGCCGTCCAAATCCGCAGCTGTCCCTGCAACTGTAAGCGGTGAGCGCGATGCACCGGCTCCTTTCGGGGGAGCAGCCACTGGACATTCGTCTGGGAAGGCCGTGCATCAAGCCCTGACCCGCGAGCCAGGAGACCTGCCGGCGCATGGTCGCTCTTGCCTTGGTCCAGGGAATGGCCGCGGCACGGTCCTCCGTCTGAGCGACGAACCAAGCGGCGGGGGCCGCGTCGGTGTCGTGCGTCAGGCGTTCATGCGCCCGGCTGGCGCGTGCATACCGGCCGTTCGGACTGGACGGCAGGCCCCTGCCCTCGTTGCACGGCGCCGGGGGTAGAGTTTCCCATGTTGAAGTTGTTGTCCGTTTCCACGCTCGCCATCGCTGCGGCATCGCCCGCCTTTGCGCGCGAGACCGTCATTGCCGAAGACGCCAGCGAGATGGTGGTCGTCACCGCATCGCGTTCGGGCGAAGGCGTTCCGATCTACGAGGTCGGCGCGTCCGTCACCGTGATCGACGCCGAGGCGCTGGAGCAGCGCCAGACCCGCACATTGTCCGACGTCTTGCGCGACGTGCCGGGCGTTGCGGTCAGCCGCCAGATCGGCGGGCTGACGCAGATCCGTATTCGCGGGACCGAGGGCAATCACGTTCTGGCGCTGATCGACGGGATCGAAGTATCCGACGCGTTTCAGGGCGAGTTCGATTTCAGCGGGCTGCTCGCCGACAGCGCGGCGCGGGTCGAGGTGCTGCGCGGGCAGCAATCCTCGCTCTATGGCTCCGACGCGATCGGTGGCGTGATCCACTATCTGACGCTGTCGGGCCGTGAGGCGCCGGGGTTCAGCGCGCGGATCGAGGGCGGTTCGTTCGGCACGGTCAGCGCGGCAGCACGCGCGGCGGGCGTATCGGGTGACTTCGACTATGCGCTGTCGGCGACCGGCTATCTGACCGATGGCACCCCCACCGCACGTGGCGGCACCCGCAGCGTCGGATCGGAAAGCGGCGCATTGAGCGGCAAGTTCAACTGGACGCCGACCGACAGCCTGACGCTGACCGGCGTGCTGCGGTATAGCGTCAGCGATTCCGATGCGAACGCCAGCGACGGCAACCCCGCCAGCCCGACCTTCGGCTACACCGTCGACACGCCCGGGATGCACCAGCGCAATCACGGCCTGTACGGCCTGCTGAGCGCCGCATTCACCGCGCTCGACGGGCGCTGGACGACGACACTGTCGGGCCAGTTCGCCGACAGCGAGCGCACGATGTACCGCAACGAAGACGATGTCGATTTCGGCAGCGAGGCGCAGCGCTACAAGGGCTCGCTGGTGTCGAGCCTGCGCTTTGGTAGCGACGCGGTTACCCATCGCGTGACCGGCGCGGTCGATGTGGAACGGGAAGAGTTCCGCAACACGACGCCGGGCAGCGGATCGCCGTTCGACGCCTTTACCGGCAAGCGCAACACCGACAATCTCGGCCTGGTCGCGCAGTATGAGCTGACCGCTGGCGGCTTTGCGGCGGGTGCATCGGTGCGGCACGACGACAATAACCGCTTTGACGACGCCACCACCTGGCGCGTGCAGGGCAGCTATCGCCTGCCCACCGGCACGCGCGTGCGCGGCGCCTATGGCACCGGCGTCAAGAACCCCGGCTATTACGAGCTCTACGGCTTTTCGGACGGGCGCTACATCGGCAACCCGAACTTGAAGCCGGAAAAGTCGGAAGGCTGGGAAGCCGGGATCGAGCAGAGCTTTGCCGACGATAGCGTGACCCTCGGCGCGACCTACTTCGATTCCACGCTGAAGGGCGAGATCTACACCACCTACCCCGCCCCGACCTATGTCGCGACGCCGGCCAACCGCACGACCCTGTCCAAGCAGCATGGCGTTGAGCTGTTCGCGAGTGCGCGGCCGATCCCGCAGCTGCGGCTCGACGCGAGCTACACGCATCTCAATGCCAAGGAGAATGGCATCGAGGAAGTGCGCCGTCCGGGCGACATTGCGAGCTTCAACGCGACCTATATCTCCAGCGACGAGCGGCTTTCGACCACGCTGACCGTGCGGCATAACGGGCGGATGACCGACGTGGCCTTCACCGACCCCAGCTACAACCCGGTGCGGGTGTCGATGAAGCCGTACACACTGGTGAACCTCAACGTCGCGTTCGATGTGGTGGAGAAGGTGCAGCTGTTCGGCCGGGTCGAGAATCTGTTCGACGTCGATTACGAAGAGGTGTTCAGCTTTGCGACGCCTGGCATCGGCGCGTTCGCCGGCGTGCGCGTAAAGCTGTGATGCGACGCGCCGGCATCCTGCTGGCGATCGCGGTATTGGCGCTGCCGGTTTCGGCCGGCAGCGCTCCGCCGCCGCGTGCGCAAGACGCTGTGCCGATGCGGGTGATGTCGATCAACCAGTGCACCGACCAGCTGGTGCTGATGCTGCTCCCGCCCGAGCGGATCGCGTCGGTCACCTGGCTGTCGCGCGATCCGTTGCTGTCACTGATGGCATCGCGGGCGCGCGACGTGGCGGTCAATCGCGGCGAGATCGAGGATGTGGTGCGGCAACAGCCGGACCTGATCGTCGCCGACAGCTTTGGCTCTGCGGCAACCCGCGCGGCGCTGCGCCGCTTCGGCTTTCCGATGATCGAGGTGGCGCAGCCGCAGAGCTTCGACGAGATCCGTGCGACCGTCCGCACGCTCGCCGCGCAGTTTGGCACCGTCGAACGCGGCGAGGCGCTGATCGCCGGGATGGATGCGCGGCTCGCCGATCTGGCGCGCCGCCCGGCCCTCAATTTGCGCGTCGCGTCGTGGAGCGGCGATGGGCTCTCGCGCGGCGAGGGCGCGCTGTATGACGCGGTGCTCGACGCGGCGGGGGCGCGCAATGCGGTGAAGGAAGGCGTGGCAGGCACCGATGTCGAGGCGCTGCTGGCGCTGAACCCCGATATTCTGGTCGCGCCCGTTGGCGGCGTGGTCGGGCATAGCCTGCGCGATCGCGTTGCACGGCATCCGCTGGTGCGCAAGCGCTGGGCCGGACGGCAGGTCAGCGTCAGCCCGCGCGCCTATATCTGCGGCACGCCGCTGATCGCCGGGGCGGCGGCGGAGTTGCGCGATCAGCTTGAGGCGGCGCGATGAGCGGGCGGTTGCTGATCCCGGTGCTGGTAGTGCTGACCCTCGTGCTGGGCCTGATCTCGCTCGGCATCGGCACGTTGGGGCTCGATTATGCCGGATGGCTGGGCCGGGAAGCGACCGGGACCGCGCGGCTGACCGGCGTGGTGATCACCGAAATCCGCCTGCCACGGATGCTGCTCGGCGTGCTGACCGGCGCGATCCTTGGGCTGTCGGGCGCGGTGCTGCAGGGGTTGCTGCGCAATCCGCTGGCCGAGCCGGGGCTGCTCGGCATTTCGGGCGGCGCGTCGCTCGGCGCGGTGATCGCGATCTATTACGGGCTGGCAGCGGTGGCTCCGCTTGCTGCACCACTGGCGGGGCTGGCCGGAGCGATGGCGGCGGGGTTTGCGGCGCTGCTGCTTGCCCGCGGCGGGGGGACGTTGGCGCTGATCCTCGCTGGCGCGGCGATTTCGAGCCTTGCGGGCGCTGGCATCAGCCTCGCGCTCAACCTCGCGCCCAATCCCTATGCGGCCTATGAGATCATGACCTGGCTGATGGGTTCGCTCGCCAATCGCGGTTGGGAGGAGATCATGCTGGCCGCGCCGCTGATCCTGCTCGGTGGTGGCGCACTGCTTGCCACGGCGCGATCGCTCGACGCACTGGCGCTGGGCGAGTTGCAGGCCGAAAGCCTTGGCGTCGATGTGCGGCGGACGCGGCTGCTGGCGCTTGCGGGCACCGGGCTGGGTGTTGGCGCAGCGACCGCCGTGGTCGGCACAATCGGCTTTATCGGGCTGGTCGCGCCGCATCTGGTGCGGCCCTTCGTCGGGCATCGCCCCGCCGCGACGCTGGTCCCGGCAGCATTGGCGGGGGCGGCGTTGCTGACTGCCGCCGATATCGCGACGCGGCTGATCCGGCTCGACAGCCCGATCCATTTGGGCGTGTTCACCGCGCTGGTCGGGGCGCCCTTCTTCCTGTGGCTGGTGCTGCGGATGCGGAGTCGGACGCCATGACCGTACTCACCCTCGAAGCGATCACGCTGCGGCGCGGCGGTCGGCTGGTGCTGGATGGCGTCGACGCGCGGTTTGCGGCGGGGCGCTTGACTGCGGTAATCGGCCCCAATGGCGCGGGCAAGTCCAGCCTGCTTGAGGTCGCGGCGGGGCTGCTGACGCCGGAGCGCGGCAGCGTCCGGCTGGGTGACACCACCCTGCCCGCGCTGCGGCGGCAGGAGCTGGCGCGGCGGCGCGCCTATCTGCCCCAGCGGGTTGGGGTGGACTGGCCGATCAGCGTTGAGCGGGTGGTTGCGCTCGGCCTGCTGCCCCAGCTTCCGGCATTTGGCGGGCTGCCCGCTGCGTTGCTGCCCGCGATCGAGCGTGCGCTGGAGGACTGCGACCTGCTGGCGTTGCGTGATCGCCCGGCGACCGATCTGTCGGGCGGCGAGCTGGCCCGCGTGCTGCTCGCCCGCGCGATCGTGGGCGATCCCGAGCTGCTGATCGTCGATGAGCCCACCGCCGATCTCGACCCACGCCACGCGATCGACGCCGCCCGCCGGCTACGCGCGCGCGCCGATGCGGGGCGGACGGTGGTGATGGCGATCCACGACATCGACCTCGCCTTCCGCTTTGCCGATGACGTGGTGGCGGTTCGTGAGGGGAAGATCATCGCCGCCGGGCGGACGGACGAGGTGATGCGCGATCAGACGCTGTCGGCGCTGTACGATGTGCAGGTGCGGATCGTCCGCGACGAATATGGGCCGACGATCCGCTTCCTGGATTAACCCCGCAGCGTCTGGACGAGCACCCAGATGCCGATCGCGAGGAACAGCAGCGCCGCGACGATCCGCACGGTCTTCATCGGCACGCGCTTGACCAGTTCGTTGCCGAGATAGACCGCAGGCACATTCGCCAGCATCATCCCAAGCGTGGTGCCCGCCGTGACCCAGCCGACCTCGGCAAAGCGCGCGCCAAGCGCGACGGTCGCGATCTGAGTCTTGTCGCCCATTTCGACGAGGAAGAAGGCGACGGTGGTGGTCAGGAACGGCCCGAAGCGCGCGGGTTTGTCCTCAAGATCGTCGATCTTGTCGGGGACCAGGGTCCATGCCGCCATCGCGATGAAGGATGCGGCGATCAGGTAGCGGAACCAGACCCCCTCCAGCAGCGCCGCCGCCTGTTGCCCGACCAGCGCCGCGAGGAAATGGTTGGCGAGGGTGGCGACGAGGATGCCCGCCACGATCGGCAAGGGCCGCTTGAACCGCGTTGCCAGCAGGATCGCGAGCAATTGCGTCTTGTCACCGATTTCGGCGAGCGCGACGACGGCGGTGGAGGTGAGAAAGGCTTCCAAGATCGTCTCCGGGCCGGGCGCGAGAATTTCCAACGACACCACAGCTTCCCGCCCGGCCGGACGGAAACTATGGCGCCATTGGTCTCGCCCGAACCGTTTCCGGCTCCCCTCGCACCATGGTCTCTCGACCAAGTATGTTGACGCGAAGGCCCGTCCGAAGACGGCTGGCTACTCCCCAGATGACTGTTGCGGCCCCTAGCCCATGCTGCGCCGCAGCGCAAGTTGCCCTGAAGCATCCGATCATGGCATACATACCGCAACCACGAAAAATGGAGAGGATCATGGCTACTGCCGCTGCTGCGCCCCGCGTGATGTCTGACGCCGAGTGGGAGGCGCGCCAGCAGCTCGCCGCCGCCTATCGCGTGTTCGATCATCTTGGCTGGTCGGAGATGATCTACAACCACATCACGCTGAAGGTGCCGGGCGAGGATCACAGCTTTCTGATCAACCCGTTCGGCCTGCATTTCAGCGAGGTGAAGGCATCGAACCTGGTCAAGATCGACATTGACGGCAACAAGCTCGACGACAGCCCCTATCCGGTCAACCGCGCGGGGTTCGTCCAGCATGCGGTGTTCCATCGCAACCTGCCCGATGTGCATTGCATCATGCATACGCACACCACGGCGGGGATGGCGGTGAGCAGCCTCGAAGGCGGGTTGCAGCCGATCAATTTCTACGCGTGCAACTTTGCCGGGCAGATCGCCTATCATGATTTCGAGGGTGTGACGGTGCGCGACGAAGAGGGCGCGCGGCTGGTCGCGAATTTGGGCGACAAGCGGATGCTGCTGCTGCGCAACCATGGCATCGTCGCGATGGGACGGACATTGCCCGAGGCGTTCATCAAGCATTGGTCGCTGCAGCGCGCGTGCGAGATCCAGCTGGCGACGCTGTCGATGGGCACGCCGCTGACCGTGTCGCCGGAGGTGGTCGCGGTGCACCAGCGCGACCTGCATATGGCGCAGGTTCCGGGCGGGCCGGGCGCGGCGGATTTTGCGGCGATGGTGCGGTTGGTGGATCGGGTGGACCGGAGCTGGCGGGAATAGGCGACATGTGTGAACATTCTCATTTTCGGTTGGTTTGTGAGAGTGTATTTTAGCCAAATGGGTTCTTGTAGGAAAGGTGTGGGGCTGTAGGCCGCAGTTTTCTGCGGGTTTTTGGCGGTTGCGGGCGGGGTGTTTGGATCGCTTGTTCGGCGTGGCGGGGTGATTCGGCGCTGGGTGGTTGAATCGGCGATGCGAACATGTCGCGGGGGAACGCGCCGTGGGTCTCGGGCGGCGTGTTTCTTTTGCTGTGGGGAATGTCGGAGGTTTGCAGGCGCTGGTTAGGCAGCCCGCCGTCGCCCCGGCGCAGGCCGGGGCCGCCAGAAGGATAGCGATACGCGCCAAACTTGGCGGCCCCGGCCTGCGCCGGGGCGACGGCTATTGGTTATGCGTTGACCTAAGCGGCTGCTATTCCGCCTTCACCACCTTCGCCAGCAGCGTATCGACCTGGACCTGCGCGCCGGGGGTTGCGGTGAGCGTTTCGACCACGCCGTCGAACGGGGCGAGTAGCGCCTGTTCCATCTTCATCGCTTCGAGCACCAGCAGCTTCTGGCCGGCGGTGACTGCCTGCCCCTCAGCGACCTCGACCGAGACGATGCGCCCCGGCATCGGGGCGAGGATTGCGCCGTCGCCGGCGGAGCCGATGGTTTGGGACGCGGCGGAGAGCGGGAACGAAAAACGATGCCCCGCAACGCCATCTTCGGCCTGAACCCAGACGCTATCGCCATCGATGTCATAGCGGCTGGGCTCGACCGGCCCCGTGGCATCCAGGTCGATCTCCATGGGCCGGCCGTCCACGGCGAGACGCACGGTGCGCTTTGCCGCCGCATTCAAACGGAAGCCGAAGAGCGGATTCCACTGCGTGCCCGAGGACACCACCCATTCGCGGTTTCCCTTGCCGGAAAGCAGCGGCTGTGCGGCCAGCCCCTTATCCGGTGCGGCGAGCAGAAGCAGCGCGCCAGCCGAAAGCAGCTGCGCATCCGGCGCTTCGCGTTCGACAAGCGTATCGAGGTTGCGCTCGATCAGGCCGGTGTCGATCTCCGCGTCCACGAAGGCCTGCGACTCCAACAGACGCACCAGGAACTCCGCATTCGTCCGGACAGGCTGTACCCGGATGTTCTTGCAAGCTTCGGCGAGTTGCTCGCGCGCCGCATCGCGGCGGTAACCGGTCGCGATCAGCTTGGCGATCATGGGATCGTAGAACCGGCTGACCGTCGCCCCTTCGGCGACGCCGGTATCGACACGGATGCCGTGCGGCAGCGCGAAATAATCGAGTGAGCCGGTGCTCGGCAGAAATCCCTTTTCCGGGTCTTCGGCATAGAGCCGCGCCTCCATCGCCCATCCCTCCATCGAAATTTCGAACTGCCGCTTGGGCAGCGGTTCTCCGCTGGCGACGCGCAGCTGCCATTCGACCAGATCGACGCCGGTGATCGCCTCGGTCACCGGATGTTCGACCTGCAGCCGGGTGTTCATTTCCATGAACCAGATGCGGTCGGCGCGCAGGCCTTCGGAAGCGTCGGCGATGAACTCGATCGTGCCGGCGCCGACATAGTTGACCGCGCGGGCGGCCTTGACCGCCGCGTCGCACACGGCGGCGCGGGTTAGCGAGTCCATGCCGGGCGCGGGGGCTTCCTCGATCACCTTCTGGTGGCGGCGCTGCATCGAGCAGTCGCGTTCGAACAGATGGACGATGTTGCCGTGGCTGTCGCCGAACACCTGCACCTCGATATGGCGCGGGGCGAGGATGTATTTTTCGATCAACACCTGGGTGTTGCCAAACGAGGACGCGGCCTCGCGCTGGCAGCTGGCGAGTGCGTCGGCGAAGTCGGCGGCGGCGTCGACGCGGCGCATCCCCTTGCCCCCGCCACCCGCGACCGCCTTGATCAGCACGGGGTAGCCGATGCGGTCGGCTTCGAATTGCAGGCGGTCGGGCGACTGGTCTTCGCCGAGATAGCCGGGGGTGACGGGGACGCGGGCGTCCTGCATCAGCTTCTTGGCCGCGTCCTTGAGGCCCATGGCGCGGATGCTGTCGGGGTTGGGTCCGACCCAGATCAGGCCGGCGGCCTGCACGGCTTCGGCGAACTCCGCATTTTCGGAGAGGAAGCCATAGCCGGGATGGATCGCCGCGGCGCCGGTTTGCTTGGCGGCGGCGATGATGCGTTCGCCGATCAGATAGGAGTCCCGCGCGGGGGATGCGCCGATATGCACCGCTTCATCCGCGCTGCGGACGTGGAGCGCGTTGGCGTCGGCGTCGGAATAGACCGCGACGGTGCGGATACCGAGTTGCCGGGCGGTGCGGATGATGCGGCAGGCGATCTCGCCGCGGTTGGCGATGAGGAGGGAGGTGATCATCCCGGAAAAGCCTTTTGATTTAACGGCATGTCCAGCAGGCGCTGGCCTGCTTCGGTCCAAGTTGCGGAGCGCGCGTCGCCTTCGATCAAGCCGAATGCGGCCAGGACTTTGAACGCTTCCTCGCCCGCCCCCATGCACTGATTGTCCAGAACGCCTGTGTCGAAGTCTTCGAGATACTGGCCGACCATCAACGCCAAAGCGAACAACATGTGGCGCTCGCGCTCGGTCAACGTCGATAGGTCGTCGGCCATCCTCACATCCGAAACACGCCGAAGCGCGTCCCCTCTTCCACCGGCGCGTTGAGCGTTGCCGCGAACGCCAGGCCCAACACGTCGCGGGTCTGGGCCGGGTCGATGATGCCGTCGTCCCATAACCGCGCCGTCGCGTGCCACGGGTTGCCTTCGTCTTCGTAGCGTTGGCGGATGGGGGCCTTGAAGGCTTCGGCTTCTTCGGGCGACCAGTTCGCGGCGTCGCGGTGGACGGTGGCGAGAACCGATGCCGCCTGTTCGCCGCCCATCACGCTGATGCGGCTGTTGGGCCAGCTGAACAGGAAGCGGGGGGAATAGGCGCGGCCGCACATGCCGTAGTTTCCGGCACCGAATGACCCGCCGATCAGCACGGTGATCTTGGGCACGCTGGCGGTGGCGACGGCGGTGACGAGCTTGGCGCCGTGCTTGGCGATGCCCTCCGCCTCATATTTTCCGCCGACCATGAAGCCGCTGATATTCTGGAGGAACAGCAGCGGGATGCGGCGTTGGCAGGCGAGTTCGATGAAGTGTGCGCCCTTGACCGCGCTTTCGCTGAACAGCACGCCGTTGTTGGCGAGGATCGCGACGGGGATGCCCCAGATATGCGCGAAGCCGCAGACGAGCGTGGTGCCGTATAGCGCCTTGAACTCGTGAAATTCGCTGCCGTCGACCAGCCGCGCGATGACCTCGTGGACGTCGTATGGCGCGCGGACGTCGGTGGGGACGATGCCGTACAGCTCCTCCGCGTCGAATTTGGGCGGGCGCGGGTCGCGGAGTTCGATGTCGGGCTTGCGGTCGGCGGGGAGGTGGCTGACGATGTCGCGGACGATGGTCAGCGCGTGTTCGTCATTATCGGCGACATGATCGACCACGCCCGATTTGCGCCCGTGCAGGTCGCCGCCGCCCAGATCCTCGGCGCTGATTTCCTCACCTGTCGCGGCCTTCACCAGCGGCGGGCCGGCGAGGAAGATCGTGCCCTGTTTGCGCACGATCACGCTTTCGTCGGACATCGCGGGGACGTATGCGCCGCCCGCGGTGCAGCTGCCCATGACGCAGGCGATCTGGGGGATGCCCTTGGCGCTCATATTCGCCTGGTTGAAGAAGATGCGGCCGAAATGGTCGCGGTCGGGGAAGACTTCGGCCTGGTGCGGCAGGTTCGCGCCGCCGCTGTCGACGAGGTAGATGCACGGCAGCCGGTTGGCCTCCGCAATCTCCTGCGCGCGCAGATGCTTCTTTACCGTCATCGGGTAATAGGTGCCACCCTTTACCGTCGCATCGTTGCACAGGATCATGCAGGTCCGGCCGGAGACGCGGCCGATGCCGGCGATCACGCCCGCGCCGGGGACTTCGCCATCATACATGTCGCAGGCGGCGAGCTGGCCGATTTCGAGGAAGGGCGCGCCGGGGTCGAGCAGGCGCTCGACGCGCTCACGCGGGAGCAGCTTGCCGCGCGCCGTGTGGCGTTCGCGGCTCTTTTCGTTGCCGCCCAGTGCTGCCGTGGCGACATCGGCGCGGAGCTTGTCGGCCAGCGCGCGGTTGTGCGCGGCGTTGGCGCGGAAGGCCTCGTCCTCAGGGGAGAGGATCGACTTGAGGACCGGGCCGCTCATCTTGCGCCTCCCGCGTGCTGCGCGCAGAGCGGGGCGAAGGGAGTTTTCATGGCGACTATCCTGCTGCTGATCGCGTCGAATATATTCATGACGATCGCGTGGTACTGGCATCTCGGCAAAGGCGGGCTGGAGAAGCCGTTGCTGACGGTGATCCTGATTTCATGGGCGATCGCCGGGTTCGAATATTGCCTGGCGGTGCCGGCGAACCGGGTCGGCTTTCTGGCCGGGTGGACGCCGGGCCAGCTGAAGATCGCGCAGGAGGCGATTGCGCTGACCGTGTTCGGCATCTTCATGGTCGCGGTGCTGGGCGAGGCGCTGCACTGGCGCCACTTCGCCGCGTTCGCGTGCATCATGGCCGCCGTCGCGTTTCTGTTTGTGGGGAAATAGCTCACGCGGGCAGCCAGCGGTCGTGCATCCATGCGTCGGCGGCGGCGCGGATGCGGTCGGGATAGTCGGGGAGGTCGGGGCCGACGAGCGGGAGGCCGAAGCCGGCGATGACCTGAGCTACACCGGCAGCGTCGAGGTCGATTCCGGCGGCGCGGGCGTGGCGGGCGATCTCCATTTCCTGCCCCCAGAAATAGACTTTGCTGGCCGCGACATTGGCCTGCATCTGGCGGACCTCTTCGACCCGGCCGTCGCTGACCAAGGGGAGCCAGATATCGGGCATCAGCAGATCGACCGGGGCGTCGGGGCGCCAGGCGAGCGCGTCGCCCTCAACGATGCGGATCTTGTCCCCTGCCCCTCCCGGCAGGCGGGCGAACAGGTCGAGTTCGGCGTGGAGCGCGATTACGTCGGGGTCGCGCTCAACCACGGTTACCTGCGTCACGCTGTCGCGCAGCGCGGTCGCGGCGGCGACCCAGCCCATGCCGAGACCGAAGATCGCGACATGGCCGGTGGCGTAGTGGACGCCGATCGCCTGGCTTTCGAATTCCAGCGGGGTCAGCGACATCCAGGTGTCGCCGTCGCGGGTCAGCGCGCGGACATTGTTGACCAGAGCCGGCGGGCTCCAATAGCCGCGCGTTAGCACCATCGCCGGGGGGTGTAGCGACCAGCGGCCGCTGTCGAGCGGGCGGTACAGATCCTCGAACAATGCGGTGCCGAGGTCGAGCAGCGGGTCGGCGGTGGCGCTCATTGGGCGGTGCCGGTGGGCGGGGCGTAGAACACCCCTGCCCCCGGCCCGAGCGGCAGATCGAGCGCGACCCAGGCGATGACCATCGAGATACCGAGCGTCATGAAGGTCAGCGCATAGGGCAGCATCAGCGCGAGCAGCGAGCCGACGCCGAACGAGCCGTCCCAGCGCCGCGCAAAGGCGAGGATCAGCGGGAAATAGCTCATCAACGGGGTCATGATGTTGGTGTAGCTGTCGCCCATGCGATAGGCGGCGGTGGTCATTTCCGGGCTGATGCCGAGCAGCATGAACATCGGCACGACGACCGGCGCGAGCGCGCTCCATTTGGCGCTGGCCGAGCCGATGAACAGGTCGAGGAAAGACGACAGCAGCAGCACGCTGACCAGCAGGATCGGCGCGGGAAGCGCGAAGGTCTGGAGTGCTTCGGCGCCGTTGATCGCGATGATCGGGCCGACATTGGACCAGTTGAACATCGCCACGAAATGCGCGGCGAAGAACACGAACACGATATAGGGCGCGAGGCTGGCGATGCCTTCGCGCATCATGCGGGTGACGTCGTCGGCGGACTTGATCGATCCGGTGGCGGTGCCGAAGGCGATGCCGCAGCTGACGAACATCAGGAAGAAGCCGGCGATCAGCGCGCCGTAAAAGGGCTGAAGCTGTGCCGTCCCCTCCGCCGCCTCGTTGATCAGCGGGGTGTAGCCGGGTGCGAGGGTGAGGATCGCGTAGAGCGCGATGACCGCGAGCGCGGCGAGGCCGGCGCGGCGCAGGCCGCGGCGTTCGTCGGCGGTGACTTCGGAGCGGGCGAGCTCGGCCTTGACCTCGGCATCCGCCTCCCCGCCCCAATTGCCGAGGCGCGGTTCAACCACCTTGTCGGTGATGAACCAGATGGCGGGGGTGAAGACGATGACGATCGACAGGATGAACCACCAGTTGCCGACCGGATTCATCATCCAGCCCGGCTCGACGATCCGCGCCGCTTCCTGGGTGAAGCCGAACAGCAGGACGTCGATCTGGCCCGGCGTGATGTTGCCGGCATAGCCGCCCGACACGGCGGCAAAGGCGGCGGCTAGCCCTGCGACGGGGTGACGCCCGGCCGCGGCATAGACGATCGCGGCGAGCGGGATGAACACGACATAGGCGGCGTCGGAGGCGTGGTGCGACACCATGCCGATGATCGCGACGATCGGCGTAAGGATCGCGCGCGGCGCGTTGGCGAGGCTGGCGCGGATGAGGGCCGAGAACATGCCCGACCGCTCCGCCACCGCTGCGCCGAGCATGATCACGAGGATCAGGCCGAGCGGCGCGAACCCGCTCATCGTGCGCGGCATGTCGACCAGCAGGCGGCCGATATTGGCTTCGGAGAACAGGCTGGCGGCGGTGTAGGTGAGCACCCCGCCCTCCAGCGTCGCGCCGGTCGGCGCTTCGTCGCCGGTATAGGGGAGTGACGCCGACCATCCGGCCCAGTCGCCGATCGCGCTGACGGCCATCAGCGCCATGATGAGGTAGACGAAGATCATCGTTGGTTCGGGCAGCAAATTGCCCGCCCGCTCGACAAAGCCCAGGAAACCGCGCTGGCGGCGCGAGACGGCGTCGTCGGTGGCGGCGATGTCAGTCATGTCGTCTCCAGATCAGAATAAAGGCGCAATGGTAGGGCGATTTATGAGGCTTGGCCAAGCCGTCTCTTTTCCACCATTTCTTCGTGTTCGATCATCTCCAAGACTTGTTTGGCTCGCTCTCGCACTGTCTCTTCCGCGTCGCGCAGCCCTGCCTCGATAAATGGCTCGGCCTCATGCAGTTCAATCACGCCCTGGGCGATAAGCAGGTGGTCCACGATTCCGATGCCCCAAGCGCGGACAAGAGCATTTGGGCTAGAAAGAACCTCTGGAAGCCACTCAACAGCACTGCGATCCGCAATGCGCTGTAACAGCCAGATCGCTCCTGCTGCCGTCTCAGGGTCAGTCGATGTTCTGAAAACCTCTATGCACCGCGCCATCGCTGCCCGTGGCTGGAGCAAACTGAGCACGGATACCGCGAGCTCTGATCCAGGCGCTAAGGTGACGGCATGATCAACGGCGTTTACCAGCACGTCCTCGCCAAGAATTTCGATCAGCGCCCTCTTGGCAACGTCCGTTCCACCCCGTTCGGTCCACCCGCCACGCGTCTGGCAGATGGTCTCAAGGTCGGTCGCAAGTTGGCACCAATCGACCTTCTTCACGCTCCCACAAGCTCCCGTCCGATCAGCATGCGGCGAATTTCATTCGTCCCCGCGCCGATGTCCAGCAACTTGGCGTCGCGCAGGAAGCGTTCGACCGGCCAGTCCTTGGTATAGCCCGCGCCGCCGAGTGCCTGCACCGCCTCACCCGCGACCTTGAAGGCGTTTTCGGAGGCGAGCAGGATCGCGCCGGCGGCGTCGAAGCGGGTGGTCTTGCCCGCATCGCATGCTTTGGCCACGGCATAGACATAGGCGCGGGCGGAATTGAGCGCGACATACATGTCGGCGACCTTGGCCTGCATCAGCTGGAAGCTGCCGATCGCCTGGCCGAATTGCTGGCGTTCGCGCAGGTATGGCAGGACGACGTCGAGGCAGGCCTGCATGATGCCGAGCTGGATGCCGGCCAGCACGGTGCGTTCGTAATCGAGGCCGCTCATCAGCACGCCGACGCCGCCGTTGAGCGGGCCCATGACGTTTTCTTCCGGCACTTCGCAATCGGTGAAGACGAGTTCGGCGGTGGGCGACCCGCGCATGCCCATCTTGTCGATCTTTTGCCCGATCTCGAACCCCTTCATCCCCTTTTCGATGATGAACGTAGTGATGCCGCGCGACCCTTCGCCGGTCTTGGCATAGACGACCAAGGTGTCGGCATAGGCGGCGTTGGTGATCCAGAATTTGGTACCATTGAGGACGTAGCGGTCGCCCTTGTGCTCGGCGCGCAGCTTCATGCTGACGACGTCACTGCCCGCGCCGGCTTCGGACATGGCGAGGCTGCCGACATGTTCGCCGCTGATCAGCTTGGGGAGGTATTTCGCCTTCTGCTCCGCGTTCGCCCAGCGGCCGATCTGGTTGACGCACAGGTTCGAGTGCGCGCCGTAGGACAGGCCGATCGAGGCCGAGGCGCGCGAGACTTCCTCACACGCGATGACATGTTCGAGATAGCCGAGGCCGAGGCCGCCATCTTCCTCCGCGATGGTGATGCCGTGCAGGCCGAGTTCGCCCATCGGCGCCCAGAGTTCTTCGCGCGGGAACCAGTCGTCGGCGTCGATCTTTGCGGCGAGCGGCGCGATCTGTTCGCGCGAAAAGCGTTCGGTGGTTTCGCGGATCATGTCCGCGGTTTCGCCGAGTGCGAAATCCATCTGGGGCAGGCTCATGGCGCTCTCCTGAACATATTTTGCGCCATCCTAGCGCCCGATGCGCGCTGCGGGAAATTGAAAGGCGGCGCGGGACAGCATAGACGGTATCTATGATCGAACGCTATTTGCTGCGCTATTTCCTCGCCGTCATCGATAGCGGGACGTTCACCGCCGCCGCCGCGCAGATGGCGGTGTCGCAACCCACGCTGTCGGCCGGGATCGCCAAGCTGGAGCGCGAGGCTGGCGCGAAGCTGCTCCGCCGGTCGAGCCAGCGGATCGAGCTGACCGAGGCGGGGTCGCAATTTGCGGTCCATGCGCGGCGGATTGAGCGCGAGTTCAACCTGGCGGCAGCAACGGTCGGCGGGATCGCGCAGCCCGCGACGCTGCGGCTGGGCGTGCTGACGACGATCGCCAGTGGCGAGCTGGCGGCGTTGGTCGCGCGGATTGCCGCCGAGGCGCCGGGGCTGGCGGTCGAGCTGGTCGAGGGCAATGCCACGGTGCTGGCGCAGCATATCGCACGCGGGCGGGTCGATCTGGCGCTGACCGCGGTGCAGGGCGATGCCGTGGGCGATGGCGAGGCATTGCGCAGCGAACCCTATCTGCTTGCCCTGCCGGTCGGGCATCGGCTTGCCGGCGAAGCGGCGCTGCCCGGCGAGGCGCTGGCGGGCGAGACGATGATCGTGCGGCGCAGCTGTGAGGCGCTGCCGGAAACGAGCCGTTACTTCACCCGGCGCGGCATCCGCCCGAGCTTTGCGCTGCGTACGCCCAACGACGACCGCGCGCTGGCGATGGTCGCGGCGGGGCTGGGCGCGACGGTGGTGCCGGCGTCGCACCAGCATGCGGGCGTGGCCAATCCGGCGCTGATCGGGTTCGATCTGCGGCGGACGCTGGTGCTGGTGCGGGGGGAGGATGCGCGCGAGGGGATGGCGGCGGTGGTGGACGCGGTGCGCGGGGTATTTGGGGGGAGCGGGGTTGAGGGTCTGTTGTCTGTTCTTGGGTGGGAAGCGGACGTAAGTTAGCCGGCCGCAGGTTGTAACGAGACGGCCATCTCCAAAGCCACTTTGGAGTAAGGTGAGCCGCCATTTATGGCTGCCTGAGGCTTCAACTCGTCAAGCGCGTAAGTTATTGTGGCGACGTGTCCGGGCAGGAACAGCGCCACGTCCTTCGGATCGTTCAAGTAAATACCGACCGCGTGGACAGGGCCATCATCGCTCAAAAGATCGATGGTGTTGTTTGGGCCCGAGCTATCCTGCCCTGATCGGTATGCACGGGAGATAATGCCTGAATGCCGCTGGAGAGGCATCTTGCCGTCCGCAATACCAGCCCACCATTCGTCGGAGCCAAAGAGCCCGTATCTACCCGATAGTCCCATCTGCGGCTTCGTGGGGTTCAGTGTTAGAGCCTGCGTGAGTGCGACGCGCTCAGGATTTCGCTCCAAATCGATTTCCAATCGATAGACTGTTTTCATCCCGGCGCTTTCGGCTTTCAAATAGGCGGCCATACCTGTCCTTGCGTCTGCGTCGCCAAGCTATCGGAAACACCGGACCGTCTGCAACGGGGCTCTATGCCGATAGTCTCCTTCTATGAGAAGCGGATGCGTTATGGCCGCCTGCGCGGGCGGTGAGCGAGGCAATGCGTGAGGTCTTTGGAAGCTGAATCCTCCCCGGAACGGGGAGGTGGCAGCGCGTAGCGCTGAGGGAGGGGCCCCGAGGCAGCGGACTTCCTTGCCTCGGGCCCCCTCCACCATCCTTCGGATGGCCCCCCTCCCTCCCCGCCTTCGCGGGGACAGGCTGGGGAGGATTTTTTGGGGGCCTGACAAAATGAGAGCACGCGTTAAGTGGGGCGGTAGAGGGAGACGGTGATGGCGGGACGCTATTTCGATCAGTGGCAGGTGGGCGACCGGATCGTGCATGATCTGCGCCGCACGGTGACCGAGACGGACAATCTGCTGATCTCTACCCTCACCCATAATCCGCAGCCGCTGCACCTCGACGCCGAATTTGCCGGCGCGACCGAGTTCGGGCGGATCGTCGTCAATGGCACTTTCACATTCGCGCTGATGGTCGGGATTTCGGTCGGCGACACAACGCTGGGCACGCTGGTCGCCAATCTGGGCTATGACGAGGTGCGGATGCCGAGTCCGGTGTTTATCGGCGACACGCTGCGCGCGGAGACCGAGGTGGTGGCGCTGCGCCCGTCCAAGTCGCGGCCGGGACAGGGCGTCGTTACCTTTCGCCATGTGATGCTCAACCAGCGCGACGAGACGGTGTGCACCTGCCTGCGCAGCGCGTTGTTGCATGCTAAAGCGGTGGCATGACCCGCTTTACCGTCAACAACCAGCCGGTTTCCTACAAGCTCGACCCGGCCACGCCGCTGCTGTGGGCGTTGCGCGATGCGTCGAACCTGACCGGCACCAAATATGGCTGTGGCACCGGCGATTGCGGCGCGTGCACGGTGGATATCGACGGGGCGGCGGTGCGGTCGTGCCAGGTGACGATCGGCGCGGTCGAGGGGACGTTCGTCACCACGATCGAGGGGCTGTCGGCCGAGGGCAATCATCCGGTGCAGCAGGCGCTGATCGCCGAGAATGTCGTCCAGTGCGGCTATTGCATCCCCGGCATCGTGATGAATGCGGCGGCGCTGCTGCGCAAGAATCGCAACCCGTCGGACGACGAGATCATGGGCGCGATCACCAATTTGTGCCGCTGTGGCATCTATCCCCGGCTGGTCGAGGCGATCGGGCGCGCGGCGCGGGTGGCGCGCGGTGAGGAAGAGATCACGATCGACAGGGGCATTCCGGTCGAGACCGGCGAAGAGGGATGAAAGCTTTCATTTGGCTGTCAGTCCAATTCAGAAGTGTGTCAGCCGACTCGATGTAAATCCGCGTTAGTCTGAACGCCGGCGCTTTGTCGGGGAGCGGAGGAAAGCATGAAGAAGATAATTTTGGCAGCGCTGATCGGCGCAACCATTCTGACCCCCGCTGCGGCAATTGCGCAGGACCGGGGCGGACGTGAAGGCCGTGGTGGCGGTCAGGCGCGCGAGCAGCGCCAGCAACAGCGGCAGGAAGTCCGGGCCCAGCGGCAGGAGCAGCGCCAGGAACGCCCGCAGGTCCAGCGGCAGGAGCGCCCACAACCGCAGCAGGTTCAGCGGCCGCAGCGCCCTGCCGCGGCAGTGGCACCGCAAGCGCGCGACCCGCGCCGTGAATTCCGTCAGGAGCGGCGCGACGACCGCCAGGATTTCCGGCAGGAACGCCGTGAGGACCGCCGCGACCTTCGCCAGGGCCAGACGAGCCCGCAGCAGTTTCGCCGGGACCGCCGCGATGATCGCCAGGATTACCGGGCCGACCGCCGTGACGATCGCCAGGATTTCCGGGGAGACCGCCGCGACGGGCGACAGGACTATCGTCAGGGCCAGCGTCGCTATGGCGACTGGCGCGACCAGCAGCAATATCGCCGCGGCTGGGACGATAACCGCAACTGGAACCGTGGCTGGCGGGGTGATCGCCGCTATGACTGGAGCGACTATCGCGCGCGCAACCGGCATGTCTATCGCCTGCCGCGCTATTACGCGCCACAGGGCTACCATTATGGCTATCGCCGCTTTTCGATCGGCCTGACCATTGGTTCGATGCTGTTCGCACCGGATTACTGGATCAACGACCCGTTC
The DNA here is from genome assembly GCF_020177055.1 of Sphingomonas sp. R647. Taxonomy (GTDB): domain Bacteria; phylum Pseudomonadota; class Alphaproteobacteria; order Sphingomonadales; family Sphingomonadaceae; genus Sphingomonas. The sequence continues at coordinate 129,682 of NZ_JAIQXT010000002.1, read as the reverse complement.
TACTACCGCCTGCCGCCGGCTTATGGTGGGTATCGCTGGGTGCGCTATTACAATGACGCGCTGCTGGTCGATGTCCGCTCCGGCTATGTCGTCGACGTGATCCACGACATCTTCTGGTAAGCGGCGCCCAGGTCACGCAGGGAGGTCCGGCCGGCAACGGTCGGGCCTCTTGCGTTTCGCGGGCCTCGCGGCAAATTGGCGGGCATGAGCATCTTTTCGCGTTTCAGGGCCCCGGCCGAATCCAGCAGCCGTGCCCGCCTGAGCCAGGCGGTGACTGCACGGGTCGAGGCCAATCCCGCGATGCGCCGGGCGAAGGTCGATGCGGCGCAGGTCTATTACCATCCCGATTTCCTGACCGGCGCCGAGTGCGATTCGCTGATCCGGCTGATCGACGCCAATCGCCGGCCCTCGACATTGCTGTCGCAGTCGGAGGACCCGAATTTCCGGACCAGTGAAAGCTGTGACCTCGACCGCTGGTCGGCGGACGTCCAGCCGATCGACGAGCGGATGGCGGCGTTGCTCGGGATTCCGCCGGAAAATGGCGAGACGATGCAGGGCCAGCGTTACGCGCCGGGTCAGCAGTTCCGCGCGCATTATGACTGGTTCAACGAACAGCAGGATTACTGGCCGGCGATGAAGGCATCGGGCGGGCAGCGGACCTGGACCGCGATGATCTACCTCAACGATGTCGAAGAGGGCGGCGCGACCTGGTTCCCGCAGGCGGGCGTGCGCGTCGCGCCCAAGCGCGGGTTGCTGCTCGCGTGGAACAACATGAAGCCCGATGGCTCGCCCAATATCGGCACGCTGCATGAGGGGACGCCGGTGGTGAAGGGCGTCAAATACATCATCACCAAATGGTTTCGCGAGCACGCCTGGATCAACATGCCGATCCGGACGTACTGATACCGTCCCCTAGCCTCTCCCCTTCAGGGAGCGTTGGGCGTTAGAGGATCATATCGTCGCCGCTACGCAGCGCGAGCACGCGGCCGATCGTGTCGAACAGCGCGTCCATCGCGACTGGCTTGAACAGCACTTCGTCGGCACCGGCGGCCAGGCAGCGTTCGCGCAGGTCGACCGCGGTGTCCGCAGTGACCACGATGACGGGAAGCTCCGCCTTCGTATCGCCGCGCGCGCGGATGCGCTCGATCGCCTCGATCCCGTCCATGCCCGGCATGCGCAGATCGACCAGCACCACGTCGTAATCGCCCGCCCCGATCATGGTCAGGCCCTCTTCCGCATGCGCGGCTTCGGCCATCGTGGCACCGGCGACATTGAGCATGTCGCGCACCACGCGGCGGTTCATCGGATCGTCCTCAATGAAGAGGATATTCATTGTGCGATCATCTCGACGAGGGTGGCGGTCAGGACCGGGGATTTCATAGGCGTGCTATCACCCTAAGCCGCTTGTGATACAAGCGTTGTGCGACGGGATGTCGCACAAATTTCAGTACGCGCCGCCGTGAGTGCCGCGACCAGCGCGGGTCCTTTCACAGGCTTAACGATAATCATGTCGATCCCGGTGTCGCAGAGCCGCTGCTCGACCTCCGGCTCCGGCTTGCTCCACAGCGCCGCAGTGCGCGCGTCGGAGGGCGCTGCGGCGGCAAGTTCGGTCAGTTTTTCAACGGGATCGGCCTCACCTGCCGCCAGCGTTCCCTGATCCGCGAGGATCAGCGCAGGGCCGGCGTCGCGCGCAAGCGCCACCGCTTCGTCGATCGAGGCGGCGAAATGGACCGCGGCGAAATGCGGGGTGAACAGCGCGCGCATCATGCCGCGAACGATCGGGTTGCGATCGAGCACGACGATGGTTTCACCCTCCCCCGTCACCTCGATCGCCGAATCGGGTACCTCGGCCGGGCGAAGTGGGAGATCGACGGTGAAGGTCGATCCCTCGCCGACCACGCTGGCGACCGAAACGGTGCCCCCGAGCGCATGCGCAAGATTGCGGACGATGGCGAGGCCAAGGCCGGTGCCGCCGAACTGGCGGGTGGTGCCGGCATCGACCTGCTTGAAGGATTCGAATACCTCGTCGAACTTGTCGGCGGGGATGCCGATGCCGGTGTCGCGGATCGCGACCCGCAACCGCTCACCCGCGGCCTCGACCACGACCGACAATGCGCCGTGTTCGGTGAACTTCACCGCGTTCGACAACAGGTTGAAGACAATCTGGCGCAGGCGGCCCGGATCAGTTTCGATCCAGCGCGGCGTCCCGTCATGGCTCAGAGTGAAGGCGAGGCCCTTGGCGCGGGCCTGCTCCTCCCAGATCCGGGTCACGTCGTGCAGCGTGGTGTGGAGGTCGGTCGCGGTCATTTCGACCGTCAGATTGCCCGTCTCCATCTTGGCGACGTCGAGGATGTCGTCGACCAGCGCGCGCATCGTCATGCCGGCGCCATGGACGATGTTGATGCGGTCGCGCGTCTCCTCCGGCACGCTGGCGTCGCGCAGCATGATCTGGGTCATGCCGAGGATGCCGTTGAGCGGGGTGCGGATCTCGTGGCTGGTGGTCGCGAGGAATTCGGTCTTGGCCTTGAGCGCTTTTTCGAGTGCGACATTGGTTTCGGCGAGGACGGTGTTCGCCTGACGGACCTGGTTGCGGCTGCGGCGGATCGTGAACAGGCCGATGCTCAGCAAGGTCACGATGACCAGCGACGCGCCGCCAAGGCCGATGAACAGCGTGCGCTGAAACTCCGCTTCGCGCCGCAATTCTTCGGCCTGGAGGTTGGCGATGCGCAGTTCCTGGTTCGCATAATCGAACCGCGCCGCCATCAGCGCGGTGCTGGCCGAGATCGCGAGTTTCGAGGCATCGTCGTTCAGCGCGCGCAAGCGCTCAAGATTCGTCAGAGCCGATGCTGTGTTCCCCTGCGCGCTGTAGATCTTATAGGCAGTGTAATGTGCATCGCGCATCGTGAACGTGGTCGTCGCAATATCGACGCCGTCAAAAGCGCGCTCGATCAATGCCCGCGCTTGGTCGAGCTTTCCCTGAAGCCGCGCGGATTCAGCGGCGACCGCGAGTAATCGAACCTCTCCCTGATGGGTCGGATCGCTTTGGATGATCCGGGTCGCTTCGGCCAATGCCGTGTCAGCGTCCGCGTAGCGCTTCTGGTCCAGCAGTGCGCGGGCGATGTTGACGAAGATGTTCGGGATCAGGTTTGTCGAGCGCTCCGCGCGGGCAACTGCCAAAGCCTTGCGATACTCTGCTTCGGCCCGACGCGGCTCTCCGAGCTGGATCAGCACATTCCCGCGGTTATTGAGCAGGAAAAGCTGAAGCCGCGGATCACCGGTGAACGTCTCGGCGGCCTGCTTGTAATATTTTTCAGCGCTGCGCAGATCCTGCGCCTTGTTGTAGAGCGCTGCGATCATTTGCAGCGCGAGCGACTGGCTGCGCTTTTCACCGATCTTGGCGAAGATATTATGTGCCTCTTGCAGCGAGGCGAGCGCTTCGGCAAAGCGCATCTGCCCTTCCTGCACCCCCGCCCGCGCGCTCAGCAAGTCGCCACGCAGCTTGGTCGGCGACTGATCCCCGCTGATGAGGCGCAGCGCGCGCGCGATGCGCGGCGCGGCGTCAGCAGGTTTGCGCAGCCGCACCAGTGCTTCGCTTTGAAGCCACAGGGCTGTGGCCTTCGCAGTTGCGGAGGCACCCGCGTCAGGAATGGCGCCAGCGCGACGCTGCGCCTGTTCAGCGTAGCTCAGCGCGGCCTGGGGATTGTCGACCATCGCCGTCTTGGCGTTTTCGATCAGCGTATCGGCGGCACGCTGCTGCGCGGCCGCAGGCGCAGCGAACCCGAGTGCCAGCCAGCAAAGAAAAAGGGCAAGGCCCCTCATCATCATCCGCTCTTGCGCCAGAAATTCTCGGCGCGGCCAAAGCTGGGCCGCATGGTTGCGACCGACTTGAAACCTTCTTCGTCGAGATAGCGGACGAATGCGTCGAGCGCGATCGGGCGGCTGATCAGATAGCCCTGGACCATGTCGCAGCCCATGACGCTGAGCAGCGCGAGCGCGGCTGGGGTTTCGACACCCTCGGCGGTGACCTCCATCTCCAGTGCGTGCGCCAGGTCAATGGTGGAGCGGACGATCAGCGGGTCGCGGTTGCTGCTGGTCAGCTGCATCACGAACATCTTGTCGATCTTCAATTCGGTCGCGGGGAGCTGTTTGAGATAAGCGAGCGAGGACAGGCCCGCGCCATAATCGTCGATCGCGAGGGGGATACCGATCCCCGCGAAGGTCTGGAGATGGCGGATCGCGCTGTCGGGATCGCGGATCACCGCAGTCTCGGTGATCTCGAACCCGATCTTTGCGCCGGATTCGGTGATGATCCGGCACGCCTCGGCGACGAACGCGTCGTCGGCCAGCAAGACGCCCGAAATGTTGATGAACACCGGCATGTCATGGCCATGCGCAGCAAGTACCTGTTGGTCGGCGATCACTTGGCGCAGCGTCCACAGCGTCAGGCCGACGATCTCGCCGCCATCCTCCGCCGCATTGATGAATTCGCCCGGCAAGATCAGGCCGCGCACGGGGTGATGCCAGCGCACCAGCGCCTCAGCACCGGTCACCATTTCGCGGCGGACATTCACTTTGGGCTGATATTGCAGGAACAGCTGACCCGCCGCGATCGCGCGCGGCAATTCGCGGACCAGCGCTGCGCCGTCGAATGCGGCGTGGGCCTGCGACAAGTCGATCGAGACGATTCCGGCATCGGTGCGCGCTTGCTCGAGCGCGGCCTCCGCGCCCTCGGTCAGGCGCACTTCGTCGTCATCCCCGAACGGCGCGACCGCGATGCCCCAGACCAGCTGGATCAGATGGCGTTCGCCGTCGAGATCGACCGAACGGGCAAAGAATTGCGCAAGTCGCTCCACCAGCGCGCGCGCGGCGACCGGGCTCTCCGCCTCAAAGCCAAGCTCGATCAGCGAGCGACCGGCGGTCACGCTGCGTACGCCCGCCTCCAGATCGCTCATACGATCGGCAAGGTCGTGGATCAGCGTGTCGGCGCGCGGTCGACCGAGGTGGCGCCGCAGCGACTGAAAATTGGCAATCTCGCACAACGCCAGTACGCGCCAGCGAGTGCATGCCGCGCCACCTGCGCCGCGTGCGACCGCGATGCCCGATTGGTCGCCGGGCGCGTCGCCCTCGACCTCAGCGCCGTCATTCATGGCGATACGCCCCGCCTCGAAAGGCGAACCGCGAAAACCGGCGGGGTCGAAACGGTCATACATGCGACCGGCCTAACACCCAGTGCTGAAGGAAGTTTTAAGGAAGCCGCCGCGCCGGGATCACCGATCTAGGTAATTTTCCTATGGTCCCTACCATTTGATTCATCATGAATTTTCAGTTAATCAAAATGGGTGCACCCAGTGTGCACAATGGGAGAAAAGATATGTTTGCACTCTTTTTCCGGGACACCGGCGGCGAAGATCTGCGCCCCTGGTAACCCTTTTACGGCCCGGGCTGGCGGCGTGATGGATGGTCCCTCACGCTAGACCTGCCCGGGCTGACCTCCTTAAGAATGGCCGCCATCCGATTGGGATTGCGGCCTTTATTTTTCGCATCCGTTTCCGATGCGAAACTATCGGCTGACACCCCGCAGCGCGGCTCAGCACGCGCAAATGCCTCCATCACCTCAGCTTGACTCCCTTTTGTCGCGATCCCCACGCCGCGAATCGAATCGGCGCGACTCGCGGAGTCACCGCGAGTCGCGCTTTGACGCGCGAGTCGGAACACGGTAAATGAATCCCTAATCAGGGGGTTTTATGACGGGCGATGTCTGGTTTCTGATCGCGATGACGTTCAGCTTCGCCGCTTATGGCGTGTATCTGCTGGGCCTGCGCCGCGCGACCGTCCGTCCCAACCGCGCCTCGTGGTTGATCTGGAGCGCATCCGCCGCTGCCGAGGCGCTGACCTATGCCGCGGTCAATCCCGGATCGCCGCAGGGCTGGGTCTTCATCCTCTCGGCGGGCTGCTGCCTGATCGTCACCGCATTTCTGTGGCGCGGCTCCAACTGGGCGCCGCCGACGACCATTGAAGCCTTTTGCATGGCCGCCTGCCTGATCGCGTTGCTGATCTGGGTGGCGTTCCGCGAAGCCTATTGGGCGCATATGCTGGTGGTTGCCGCCGTCCCGGTGAGCTTCTGGCCGACCTGGGTCAGCGTGTGGAAGGATCGCAGCGCCGAACGCTCACCCGCCTGGGGCCTGTGGACCGTCGGCGACCTCGCGACGTTGCTGGTCGCAGCGCGCGCCGGCGGGTCGGGACCGGACGAGTTCGCGTATATCTTCGTCGAGCTCGCCTGCCATGCCAGCATCTGGTTCATGATCGGCCTTGCCACGATCAATCCGCTGCGCTCGTTCGGTTGGGCGCGCGGCGGGCTGGTAGTGCTCGACCGCTACCGCCACCAGCGGAACCTGTTCACGGTCGGCGAGAATCATCTGGGCAAGGCGGTCTATGCCACCTGTCGCTTTGCCGAGGGCGCGGAGCTGATGCGCTTCACCGGGCGTCGGTTTCATGTCGACGACATCCCCAGCCTGATGCGCGGCAGCGACGACCGCTTCGTCCAGGTGACGCCGGATCATTATATGGGGCCGTCAGGACAGCTCGACGATCTGGTCAACCATAGCTGCGACCCCAATGCCGGGCTGCGCTTCACCGATGATGGCGTGATCCTCGTCGCGCTGCGCGATATCGTGTCGGGCGAGGAGATCAGCTGGGATTATTCGACGACGCTCGCGCAATCCAACTGGCACATGATCTGCCAGTGTCGCGCGCCCGAATGCCGCCGCGTGATCGGCAATTTCGATACGCTCGCCCCCGAACGGCAGGAGTTTTTCCGCGCCCGCAACCTCGTCGCGCCGTATCTGCGCCGCAAGGATGCGGTGATGCCGGTGCGGCGGGCGAGCTAACCCCATCTGCGTGAAGGAGCGACCATGAACGGAACGAGCGGCACCATCCTCAAGCTGGCGGCGTCGCTGGCGATCCTGTTGCTGGTGATCGTCGGCGGCGGGCTCGGCTCGTGCGCGGCCTATAATTCGGTGCGGGTGTGGAACGCCGAGACTGCGGGCGAGGCCGAGCTGGCGCAGGCGACGCAGAACCGGAAGATCAAGGTGCTGGAGGCGCAGGCGCGGATGGACTCAGCGTCGCTGGAGGCCAATGCCGAGATCGCACGCGCCAGGGGTCTGGCCGAGGCAAACCGGATCGTCGCGAACAGCCTGGGCGGGCCGGAGGGGTATCTGCGCTACCTCTACATCCAGAATCTGGAGCAGTCGAAGGGGCAGATCATCTACGTCCCGACCGAGGGCGGTCTGCCGATCCTGGAAGCCGGGCGGTTGCAGCCGGCACCGCCGCCCGCGGCGGACTGAGTCAGCGTTCCCTGATCGGGTCGAAAGCACCCTTGGTCGCCAGCAACCGGCGCATGTCGCGCGCGATTGCCCGCTCATCGACATTGCCGCGCGCCAGTTCGTCCGCCCGCTTGCGCATCGCCGAGCGGCGCGCGGCGGCGGGAAGGCGGGCGATGGCGATATGCTCCCGGACTGCGCGTACCCAGCGGCTGTTGCCGGAGGGGACATCCTCCGACACGCGCGCGAACGGATAGCTCATGAAGCGCCACTGGCCCTTGTCGCGCTTGTAAAAGACCAGAAGCGTCATGCCGCGCGCGAAGATGTAGCGCGTGCAACCGCCCATCAATGCGTCGTCATTGGGCTCAACCAGTTCGGTCGGATCGCTTCGCGTCGGCGCAGGCAGAGTGTAGTTCTCAATCACTGTGCCCTGCATCCAGCCGTCAAGCGTGAGCCGGGAAGGGAGCGCCGTACCCTTGAGCAACACGGTCGGCTTCAGAATAGCCGTGGACTCCCTACCCTTTCTGTCTGCACCCTCTACCCGCGCCAGCACGACCAAGTCGGCGGCTTGCGCCAGTTGCTGCGTATTCGGCACACGATAGGGCGGCGCGACGCTGCATGCCAGCGCCGGGGGCATTGCCAGAAGCAGGGCGACGAAAGTCAGTCGAAGGAACATCTTCGCAGGATAGTGGATCGACAAAATGCTGGCGAGCGATTTGCCGTTCAGGCCGCGACATCCTCCCGCACCAGATCCGATGCGGCCAGTTCGAGCACTGCGCTCGCCCCGATCCCAACGCCTTCGCTGAGCAACGTCAGGCTGCCGCCCATCGCGACCATCGTGTTGGCGCACCAGTGCAGGCCGAGCCCGCCCGATTTGTTGACGCGGGTCGAAAAGCCGCGCTGGAACAGCTGCGGTGCCTTTTCGGGGTCGAAGCCCTCGCCGTCGTCGGTGATGCGGATTTCCATGCGTCCGCCGGTCTCGCGGATCGACACGGCGATACTGCCCCCGCCCCGGCCGGTCGCGGCAATCGCCTCGGCGGCGTTGGAGAAGAGGTTGCCGACCACCTGGCTCAGCAGCACGCGGTTGGCGAGCACCCAGTGCGGCGTCGAGGGAAAGTGGAACGCGATCGAGCTAGCCCCCGAATAGCGCGCGATCGTGGCGTTGCGCGCGACGATATCGGTGACGTCGCAGGTTTCGAGCGGCGGGCGTTCATGCGCCTGTTCCTGCTGGCGCCCGATGATTTCGAGCACATTGTGGAGCGCGTCGCGGCCGATGCCGAGCTGTTCCTTGCGCGCTTCCCGCGCCTGCATCTCGCTCGACAGCGCGGCGGCGACGAACGCGACGAGCTTGTGGCGGCGGGCCAGCGGGATGCTGTCGTCGGCGAGCTCGCCCAGGGCGCGGTCGAGCAATGCGCGGTCGGTAGCCGGTCCTTCGCCCAGCCCCTGGCTCAGCACCGTGCTGATCGGATTGAGCGCGTTGCGGACATTGTGCATCACCGCGACCGCGCTTTCGGACTGGCCGAGCTTGAACGACTGCGCCTCGACCTGTTCGCGCAGGTCCTTGAGCTGGCTCAGCATCGCGTTGAAGCTGACCACGAGGCTGCCGATTTCGTCGCGGCGCGGCGTGTCGGCGAGCGGGACCAGATTACCCGATCCGCGCACCACCCCCATATGCTGCTCGACCCGGTTGAGCGGGCGTAGCACCAGCCGACCGATCATCACGCTGAGCACCGCCATCACCAGCAGCATCAGCGCGGTGGTGCCGATGACCGCGAGCTGGAGCATGTTGCGGCCAAGCTTCGACAGGTCGCGCGGGACGCGGAAGGTGGCGCTGGCGACGCTCCCGCCGCCCTCCCCCGGCACTGGCACCGCCACGGCGATGTCGCGCTCGCCCGCATCGACGCGCGGCGCGGAGACGGGGGCGTCGAGCGCGATCCCGGCGCGCAACTGGAGCAGATTGCCGAGCTGCTGCGAGGTGATCATGCGCGCCATCACGACATGGCCGCGCGGGTCGCCGGTGCCGTCGGTGCGCCGGACCTGCGCGATGCCGATCGCGGCGATGCGGTTGCCGAGCCGCGCGTAGAAACTCGCGCTGTTATCCTTGGCCAGTGCGCGGCGGAAATCGATGCGGCGGATTTCGGCGAGCAATTGCGCGCGCATCTGCGGCGAATCGGTGCTGGTCTCCAGATCCAGCCAGCGGGCGATCACGACTTCGCCGTCCGGGCGGACATAGGCCATGCCGTTGACGCCGAGATTGACCATCGCGGACGTGGCGAAGCTGTCCTCCTCGAACGCGCGGTTCGGCGCGCCCATGTAATCGTAGCTTTCGTTCCAGTCGCCATAGTCGCGCACCGACGCCTCGACCTTCGAAGCATATTCGGTCAGCGCGGCGCGGGTGCGTTCGACATGGCCGTCGATCGCCTGCGCCTCCAGCCGGTCGAAATTGGGGGTGATGACGAGGGCGAGCAACAGCGTGATGCTGGCAGCACCAAGCAGCGCGACCCCGGTCAGGATCGCGACAAGCTTGGCACCCAGCGAACGCGGGATGCGGGACTGGAAGCGTTGCAACATCGATCGCGCCACGGTCACCCGAAGGTGCCGGTGCTCGGCATGACGGTTGGCGCCTCGAGTTCATCGTCGCCCATGAACCGTTCGTGCGCAGCGCGGATCGCGACATCGGCTTCGAGCGGGCGGGCGAGGTAATAGCCCTGGATATGGCTGCACCCGGCGAGGCGCAGCGCCTGAAGATGCGCGGCAGTCTCGACTCCCTCGGCGACCACTTCCAGCCCCAGCGCGCGGCCGAGATGGATGATCGAATTCACGATCGCCGCGCTCTCACGCTCCTTGCCCATGCCGTCGATGAAGCTGCGGTCGATCTTGAGGCAATCGAGCGCGAATTTGCGGATGTTGTAGAGCGACGAATAGCCGGTGCCGAAATCGTCGAGCGCGATGCGGAAGCCCATCTGGCGCAGGCGATAGAGGGTGTCGGCGGCGCGCTCCGCATTGTCGAAGATCGCGGTTTCGGTGATTTCGATCTGCACGCGGCGCGGCTCGATCCCGGCGCGCTGCACGCGTTCGACGACATGGCCGACGAAATTCTGGCGGCGGAACTGGCGCGGCGAGAAATTGACCGAGACATATTGGCCCGGCCATTTCTGCAGCATCTTGAGCGATTCATCGAGCACCCAGTCGCCGAGCTCGTGGATCAGGTTCGATTCCTCGGCGATCGGGATGAACATGCCGGGCGAGATCGGGCCATATTCGGGGCTGTTCCAGCGCAACAGCGCTTCGAACGCGACAATCTCCAGCTGGTCGCGCGCGACGATCGGCTGATAGACCAGCCGCAGTTCGCCATTGGCGATCGCGTGCGACAGGCCACCTTCGATCTGGCGGCGGAAGCGGATCGATTCGTCCATGCTCTCGTCGAACACGCGCACGACACCGCGACCGGCGCGCTTGCTTTCGTTGAGCGACAGGTCGGCGCGGCGCATCACGTCGATCGGGTCATGCTTCATGCCCGGTTCGATGATGACGAGGCCGGCCGAGGCCGAACCCTGCACCGAATGGCCGAACACGGTGAAGGTCTTGGTACAGGCAAGCAGCAGCCGTTCGACCGCCGCGATCGCCTCGCCCTCGCCCGCCACCTTCATCAGCACCGCAAACTCGTCGCCGCCCAGCCGCGCGACAAAGCCGCCCGGCGGCACCGCGCCCTCGATCGTGGAGCAGACCATGCGGATCAGCTCGTCGCCGGCGAGATGGCCGAACGTGTCGTTGACCAGCTTGAACCGGTCGAGGTCCATCATCGCCATCGCGAAGGTATCGGGACCGCGCACATGATCGGTCAGCGCGCGCATGAAGGCGAGCCGGTTGGGCGCGTCGGTCAGGCTGTCGTGATTGGCGAGGTGGCTGGCCTTGCTCTCGTTCGCGGCGAGCTCGGCCTTTTGCTCTTCGAGCAGCGCCATGGCGCGCGCGAGCTGTTGATCGACTTCCCAGCGCTTGCCGAGTGCGGTTGCGGTCTGGACGACCTCTTCCACCTGAAACGGCTTGGCGATGTAGAAGATTTTGTCGGCGGGGCCGGCGGCACGGCTGATTTCGAGCGGGGAGAAATCGGAATAGCCGGTGACGATGACGATGTTGATATCGGGGTCGATCGCGCGGATCCGCTTGGCGGTTTCCTTGCCGTCGATGCCGGGCGGCATGCGTACGTCGATGAACGCGACCGAGAAGCGATCCCCGCTGGCATTTGCCTGAGCGACGGCGTCGACGCCGTCCAGCCCCTGCATGCAATGCACCGTCACGAACTCAGGGGCATCCTCGACCGGTGCGCTTTCGACCTCGTCATCGCCGAACAATTCGGCGGCCATCGCGTCGAGCGCAGCGCCCTGCGCCGCCCCGATCCCGCTGCCCTTGAAGCACTGGCGATAGGATTCGTGCATCCCTGCTTCATCGTCCACGATCAGAATGCGCAAGGCAAAGTCCCCTCTAACCACTTGCACCCCGCGTAAGCGCTCAGGGTTAAGGCGAGGTAAAAGGGTTAACGCTGCGTTCCCCATCGGCTCCGGGACTTGCCCTAAAAAAAATGGGGCGCCGCGGACTGGCCGGGCGCCCCGTCGAGTTCAGGAGGGGAATGCGTCTCCGCACACCGGCTTTATGCGGCGGGCGCGGCGTGCCGACCACGGTCAGACTCTGACGCCTATCGCTGGGCGAGTTGCCATGCTGCCTCGACCTGCCCTGCAAAGGCGTCGCGATACAGGCCGATCTCGTCGCGATAGCTGGCCGTATAGTCGGGCGAAGCGAGGCGCGCGAAGATGTCGCGCCGCGAGTCGCGGTACAGTGTCAGCGCCGCATCCGCCCGTCCCCGATCCAGGTGAAAATGGGCGAAGTTGATCCGCGCGCGGATGCTCTGCGCATGCGTGGCACCGAGCACGCCGCGCGATCCCGCAACGGCTTCGCGGTACAGGTTTTCCGCCTCGCTGATGCGGCCCAGCCGGGCATAGGCCGACGCCAGCTGGCCGCTCGCCGAAGCGATCTCGGGATGCCCCGGGGGTCGCAGCCGGAGACGGATCGCTCTGGCCGCCTCGAGCTGCGACGCCGCTTCCACGAGCGCCGCGCGCCCACGCCCCTCGGACAACAGGTAACGCGCAAAATTCGCGCGGATCGTCGCCGCGAGCAGATGATCGCCGTGGGACTGCGACGCCATGAGTTCGCTGGCCGCGCGAAGCACCGCCCCAGCTCCCGCGCGGTCCCCGCCATCGTCCAGAGCCACCGCGAGATTATTGTATCCGGTCAGGATCGCGGTGACAGACTGGCGGCTCGCAAGGCGAATGCGCAGGGATTCACGCAGATAGACCACTGCCTCGTCGAACCTCCGCAGATCGTTCAGGATGAGGCCGTAGGTGCTGAAGCCAACCCCCGTCCCGGGATGCTCGGGCCCCAGAGTGTCGCGCCAGATACGCGTGGCTTCCCGCGCGAAATTCTCGCCCGCCTGAGGATAGCCGATCTCGCGCAAGAAGGTGGCGTAGTCGTTGTAAAGACGGGCAAAGTCCTGCTGCTGGGCTGCCCATTGCGCTGGTGTTGCCCGCTGCATGTTGCGCTGTGCCGCCCCGACCGCCTCCTTGTAGCTCAACGATGCCGCGTCGATGAGCCCGAGTTCCCATGCAGCCTCGGCCTCTCCCGCCCGCGCATCGACCACCGCCGGATCGTCCGGACCAAGGATCGATCGGTACAGCCCGGCGGCAGCGCGGGCCGCGTCATAGGCGGCCTGAAACCGGCTCTGTGCGCTCAGCGCTTCGGCAAGGGCACGCTGCGCGCGCGCCGCATCGATGCTGCGTGGCCCGGACGCCGCAACCCCGATCGCGAGCGCACGCCGGGCATGCGCTTCGGCCTCGTCGGCGCGATCGACGCGGATCGACAGGTTGCCCATCGCATGGAGCAGGTCGAGGCAATCGGACTGCCGCGCGGCCGTTTGCAGACAGGCCGTGAGCTGCTGCCCGACAAGGCGATGACCCAAGGCGAAATCGCCCGCCGCGATCACCGTCTCGGGCACCACAGGCTGAACGCGCGCGCTGTCCTGGGCGTGTACCGAGGTAACGGTCAGCACCGCCAGCGTGGCAAAGGCGGTCCGAGACGCCCGCCCCGAGCTGCGACGAAGAAGCCCCCGTTCCCATGTCGACGAAGCGCGCATCGATCTTCTCCGTCCCGACTTTGCCGGGCTCAGCAAATACCAGAATAGGGCATGCCGCATATCGCCAAAGTGGCACCACCCGGTCCATCCGGCAGCGGATGCGCGCGATCCACCGCGCGCGCCACGGCCAAACTCTGACGACGGAACCACGAGCCAGATTCCCGATCGTGCCCAAAAATGCGGCCCGGAACTTTTTCTATACACTCGCCATGAAACCGGTTACAGTTTTCGCGCCAAGAACATAATAGGCGGGCCGTCGAGTCGCCCCATGCGGGTGCTCGACTGTTCTCAGGGTAAACGTTGTCAAACCTCCAGGGGGGATGCTGTGAAGTCTTCACGTTCCGCAAATAACGGTCTCATTCGCGGCTCGCGCCTGCGCGCCGCCGCCGCTGCACTCGCATGGTCGAGCGCCGGCACTGTTCTCGCCATCGGTCTTGCCGTCCCGGCGCAGGCGCAGGTCAATGCGTCGCTGCGCGGCAAAGTCACGGCCGAGGGCGGTGTCAGCCTGGTGACGATCGTGAATGTCGACACCGGCTTCACCCGTACCAACACGCCGTCGGCCGACGGCAGTTATCAGTTCACCTCGCTCCCGCCCGGCAACTACCGGCTTGAGGTGACCACCCCTGCAGGCGTTCGCCGCACCGATGAGTTCAACATCGCAGTGGCGCAGAACGCGGTGTTCGATTTCGACCTGGCGACGCCCGACATCACGACGGCCGATGGTGGTGAGGAGGTCATCGTCACAGGCAACCGTATTCAGTCGATGCAAGGTGGTGAGGTCGGCACGACGATCTCGAGCCGCCTGCTCGAACAGCTGCCGCAGAACAACCGCAACTTCCTGGGCTTTGCCGATCTGGCGCCCGGCGTGCAGTTCATCGAAGATCAGAACGGCCAGAATCGGCTGCAGGGCGGCGCGCAGGACAGCCGTACGATCAACGTGTTCATCGATGGCGTCGGTCAGAAGGACTATGTCCTCAAGAACGGCATCGCCGGTCAGGATTCCAGCCAGGGCAACCCGTTTCCGCAGTTGGCGGTCGGCGAGTATCGCGTCATCAGCTCGAACTATAAGGCAGAGTTCGACCAGGTAAGCTCGGTCGCGATCACTGCGGTGACCAAGTCGGGCACGAACCGGTTCGAAGGTTCCGGCTTCATCGATTTCACCAGCCAGGATTTGCGCGAGGCGCGCCCGTCGGAGATCTTCCCGACAAACGCGACCGGGAAACAGCGGAGCCGGGATCTCCAGTTCGGCGGATCGCTCGGCGGCCCGATCATCAAGGACATGCTGCACTTCTTCGTCACTTACGAAGGCAAGCGCCGCCTGTTCCCGGCGGACATCGAAGCCGGCCTGAGCCTGCCGGCGACGTTCTTCCCCGCCGAATATCAGGGCGTGTTCGGCCAGTCGAACAACGACTTCAATTCCGACCTGTTCTTCGGGAAGCTCAGCTTTTCGCCGACCAGCCGGGATCTGTTCGAGCTTTCCGGCACGTATCGCGACGAAACCGGAAATTCCGGTACGGGTGGGATCAATACCTATGAGACCCGCACCCTGTTGGACGTCAAGGTTCGCCGGGGCCTTGCCCGGTGGCAGCATAGTGCGGACAACTGGACCAACGAATTCAAGGTCGCCTATGAGGACGTATCCTGGAATCCGCGTCCGGCGACCGAAGCGCCGCGTTTCGTTTTTCGGACTCAGATCCGCAATCCGAACAACTCGCTGTCGACTGGAGACATCCTGAGCGTTGGTGGCGGTCGGAACTTCCAGGACAAGGGGCAGACCGGCTGGGAAGTTTCGGACAACTTCACCTATACCGGCTTCAAGGGGCATACCCTGCAGTTCGGCGTGAAGGCGAAATGGGTCGAGTTGAACACGATCCAGCTGAACAGCTTCAACCCCGAATTCCGGTTCTTCACGCCGCTCAATGCGCCGTTCAACCAGACGCTGCCGTACACGATGAACTTTCAGGCGTTGCTTGATGGCTTCGATCCGCAACTGCGTTCGAACAACTTCCAGTTCGGCGCCTATGTGCAGGACGAATGGGTCGTCAATGATCGCCTGACGCTCAACCTCGGCATTCGTTGGGACTTCGAGCGGACCCCGGCGTTCGAGAATTATGTTCACCAGGCCGATCAGGTCGCGGCCGTCCAGCCCAACCGCTACCCCAACCTGAACAACGCGAATTACGACATCAACGACTATATCTCGACGGGCACCGAGCGGAAGCCGTTCCTGGGCGCGTTCCAGCCGCGTGTCGGATTCACTTACGACCTCGACGAGGAGGGGCGCTTCGCGGTCTTCGGTGGCTATGGCAAGTCGTACGATCGCAACCAGTTCGATTTCATTCAGCAGGAACTGACCCAGGGCATCGCCTCGGGCCGCACGTTCAACTTCAACGTGCCGGGTGACACGATCAACGTCTGCACCCCGAGCGCGACCTGCATTCCGTGGAATCCGGCATATCTGACGGCCGAGGGCCGCGAGGCGCTGGTGCGTGGACTGCCGGCTGGCGCGGGCCGAGAGGTGCGCTTCATCAACAACGATCTGAAGACGCCCTATTCGCATCAGTATAGCCTCGGCGTTCGCGGTCAGTTCAACCTGTTGAACCTTGAAGTCGGCTATTCGTACGTCACGAGCCATGACGGGTTCGTCTATCTGCTCGGCAATCGCCGTGCCGACGGCAGCTTCTTCCCGGCGACTGGCAACGCGGCGTCTCCCTTCGGGATTAGCCCGGCGCCGTTCGGCAACATCATCATTGGTGACAACGGGATCGAGACCCGCGCGCATACCGGCTTCTTCAAGCTGCAAAAGCGGTATACGGCGGCGTCGCGGTGGAGCTTCGACGCGACCTATACCTGGACACGCGGTACCGAGAATCGGCAGTTCGGCGAGACCTTCTCGCTCGATTACCCGTCGATCGACGACTATCCCTTCACCCGTTCGAATGGCGTTCGCACGCATCGACTGGTGATGGCGGGTACGGTCGATATTCCGTTCGACATCACGCTGGCCGGCAAGTTCCAGATTTCGTCGCCGCGCTGGTTGAAGTCGTTTACCTCGATCGCGGGCGACCCCTTGTCGCGTGACGTTGTGGCGGTGGAAACCGAAGGAAATGGCGATCGCTGGGGCTATCGCCAGATGGATCTGTCCGCGACGAAGTACTTCAAGTTGCCGATCTTGACGGATCGCACCCGCGTTTGGGCGCGGATCGACATTCTGAACCTGTTCAACGACCGCAACTATAACAGCTTCAACACCGTCACAGGTGCTCGCAACCTGAACGCTTTCGGCACTGACGGTCCGCCGCGGACGATCAAAGTCGCGACCGGCTTCAACTTCTAACGACTGCCTTGTTGATGGCGCGCGGACGGATTTCTCCCGTCCGCGCGCCTTTTTTTGTGTAAAGGAGTATCCCCATGGGCTTTCGCCTGCCTTCGCTCGGTCTTGCCATGCTGCCGCTTGCAGCCGCCTGTTCGACGATGCCGACGGCGGTCAGCCCCCCTCCCCCCGCGCCCGTCGCGGGTCAGGCGGCATTCGTCGAGGATCTCTCGCGCCGCACCTTCGATTATTTCTGGGAGACGACCAGCGTAGACACCTGCCTCGCGCCGGACCGCTGGCCGTCCAATCCCTTTTCCAGCATCGCCGCGACGGGCTATGCGCTGACCGCTTATGGCATCGGCGCCGAGCGTGGGTATGTGACTCGCGACGCCGCCGCCGAGCGCACGCGCAAATGCATGGAATTCTACTGGAATGCGCCGCAGGGTCCCGCAGTCAGCGGCACTGCCGGGCATAAGGGCTTTTTCTACCACTTCCTGAAGAACGGCGACGGCACGCGCTATCGCAATACCGAACTGTCGACGGTCGACACCACCCTGCTGCTGGGCGGCGTGCTGTTCGCGCAAAGCTATTTCGACCGCGACACGCCTACCGAAACGGCGATCCGCGACCTTGCGGAGAAGATCTACGCCCGCGTCGACTGGACCTTCGTCCAGCGTGAGCGCAGCACGATCCCGTCGGCGAACAGCACGGGCGGCAAGGCGATCGCGATGGGATGGTACCCCGAGCGCGGCAAGGGTGGCGATTTCGGGACGCATGACTGGGTCGGCTATGACGAGGGGATGCTGGTTTATATCCTCGCGCTCGGCTCCCCCACCCATCCGGTGGGCAAGGATGCGTGGGACACCGGCTGGTCGGCCAAGCTCGGCAAGAGCTGGGGCACTTACTATGGGCAGGAGCATCTGCAGTTCGAGCCGCTGTTCGGCCACCAGTATAGCCATGTCTGGGTCGATTTCCGCGGCATCCAGGACGCGTTCATGGCCGGCAAGGGCATCGATTATTTCGAGAATAGCCGCCGCGCGACGCTCGCCCAGCGCGCTTATGGCGCCGACAATCCGGGAAAATGGACCGGCTATTCGGGCGACATCTGGGGCTGGACGGCGTCGGACGGTCCGGGATCGGGCGGCAATGGCCGGGTCGTCAATGGCACGGCGCGCGAGTTTCAGGGCTATGCCGCGCGTGGCGTGAGCAGCGGGCGCGTGGTGGATGATGGCACGGTGGTGCCGACTGCTGCGGGCGGATCGGTCGCGTTCGCGCCGGAGATCGCCCTGCCCGCGCTGATGGCGATGCGCGCCAAATATGGCGACAAGCTGTACCAGCGTTACGGCTTCAAGGACGCGTTCAACCCGAGCTACACCTTCACCGATGTCGGCAGCCGCGACGGCGTGGTCGATGCGAAGGACGGCTGGTTCGCGCGCGATTACCTCGGCATCGATCAGGGGCCGATCCTGGCGATGCTGGAAAACCACCGCAGCGGGTTGGTGTGGAAGACGATGCGCAAGAACCCGCATATCCGCCGCGGGCTGGAGCGTGCCGGGTTCAAGGGCGGGTGGCTGGAAAAGGCGGGGGAGGCGGACGCCTTCCGCTCCCCTCCCTGAAAGGGAGGGGCCAGGGGTGGGTTTAGCGGCAAGCGAGGCTCGATGCCTCGATTGCCGCTTTTTTGTCGGGCGATCGGTCGGAGTCTTCGGGCGCGCAGACGCGCGCACCCACCCCCAACCCCTCCCTTTCAGGGAGGGGAGAAGGGTTATTCCTCGCCCATCCGCAGCGCAGCGATGAAGGCTTCCTGCGGGATGCTGACCGAGCCGTACTCGCGCATCTTCGCCTTACCCTTTTTCTGCTTGTCCAGCAGCTTGCGCTTGCGGGTGGCGTCGCCGCCATAGCATTTGGCGGTCACGTCCTTGCGCATCGCGCTGATCGTTTCGCGCGCAATCACCTTGCCGCCGATCGCCGCCTGGATCGGGATCTTGAACAGATGGCGCGGGATCAGTTCCTTGAGCCGCTCGACCATGCCGCGCCCGCGCACTTCGGCGGTGGCGCGGTGGACGATCATGCTGAGCGCATCGACCGGCTCTTCATTGACGAGGATGCCCATCTTGACGAGGTCGCCCTCGCGATAGCCGATCTGTTCATAATCGAAGCTGGCATAGCCCTTCGACAGCGACTTCAGGCGATCGTAGAAATCGAACACCACTTCGTTGAGCGGTAGTTCATAGGTCGCCTGTGCGCGGCCACCGACATAGGTCAGGTTCTTCTGGATGCCGCGCCGGTCCTGACACAGTTTCAGGATCGAGCCGAGATACTCGTCGGGAACGTAGATCACCGCCTGAATCCACGGTTCGGCGATGCTTTCGATCTTGTTCGGATCGGGCATGTCGGCGGGGTTGTGCAGCTCGATATGCCCGCCGCCATGGGTCAGCTCGATCTGGTACACCACCGACGGCGCGGTGGTGATCAGGTCGAGATCGTACTCGCGCATCAGCCGCTCCTGGATGATCTCCAGATGCAGCAGGCCGAGGAACCCGCAGCGGAAGCCGAAGCCGAGCGCAGCGGAGGTTTCCATCTCGAAGCTGAACGATGCGTCGTTGAGGCGAAGCTTGCTGATGCTCTCACGCAGCTTTTCAAAGTCGTTGGCGTCGACCGGGAACAGGCCGCAGAACACCACCGGCTGGACTTCCTTGAACCCCGGCAGCGCTTCGGCCGCAGGGCGCTTGGCGTCGGTCAGCGTGTCGCCGACGCGCGCCTGTGCCACTTCCTTGATCTGCGCGGTGATGAAGCCGATTTCGCCGGGGCCAAGGTCGGGCAGTTGCTCGATCTTGGGGCGGAAGGCGCCGACGCGATCGACCAGGTGGGTCGTGCCGGCGGCCATGAACTTGATCTGCTGGCCCTTTTTGATCGTGCCGTCGATCACGCGGATCAGGATGACGACGCCGAGATAGGGGTCGTACCAGCTGTCGACCAGCATCGCCTTGAGCGGCGCGTTGGCATCGCCCTTCGGCGCCGGGATGCGCTCGACGACGGCGTTCAGGATCTCGTCGATGCCGATGCCCGACTTGGCCGAGGCGAGCACCGCGCCCGAGGCGTCGATGCCGATCACTTCCTCGATCTCGTTGCGGACCTTTTCCGGCTCGGCGCTGGGCAGGTCGATCTTGTTGATCACCGGCACGATCTCATGGTCATGCTCGATCGACTGATAGACGTTGGCGAGCGTCTGCGCCTCGACCCCCTGCGCCGCGTCCACCACCAGCAGCGCGCCCTCGCACGCGGCGAGGCTGCGGCTCACCTCATAGGCGAAGTCGACATGGCCCGGCGTGTCCATCAGATTGAGGACATAATCGAGCCCATCCGGCCCTTTCCAGTCGAGGCGCACGGTCTGCGCCTTGATCGTGATGCCGCGTTCCTTCTCGATGTCCATGTTGTCGAGCACCTGTTCGGACATCTCACGCGCGGTGAGGCCGCCGGTGCGCTGGATCAGGCGATCGGCCAGAGTCGACTTGCCATGATCGATATGCGCGATGATCGAAAAGTTACGGATGCGGGAAAGGTCGGTTGCCATAGACCGCGCGCGTTAGCAGGGGTGCGGCACTTGCGGAAGATACCCCGTGGGACCAGTGTGCGGCAATGCGCCTGACCCTAATCGCCCTCGCCGCCCTTCTCCCCGCCCCCGCGCTTGCCGTGCAGGAGCCGCCAACGATCCATGTCGTCCGCCATTTCGACACGCCCAAGGGCGAGAAGGACCCCGATCTGCTGCCGCAAGGCGTCGCCCGCGCCGAGGCGCTGGCGCGGTGGTTTCGCGGCAAGCGGCTGTGTGCGATTCTGGTGACGCAGTATAAGCGCACGCGCCAGACCGCCGCGCCGACTGCCGC
The DNA here is from genome assembly GCF_020177055.1 of Sphingomonas sp. R647. Taxonomy (GTDB): domain Bacteria; phylum Pseudomonadota; class Alphaproteobacteria; order Sphingomonadales; family Sphingomonadaceae; genus Sphingomonas. The sequence goes on along the minus strand of NZ_JAIQXT010000002.1, from coordinate 108,985 downwards.
CGGGCGCAGTATCGCGATCCAGAGCTATGACGCAGCCGACATCGCCGGCGCGGTCGCGCGGGCGAAGGCGGCGGCGTGCCCGGTGCTGATCGTCGGCCACAGCAACACCGTTCCTGACATTGTCGAGAAGCTTGGCGGCTCGCGCCCCGGCGACCTTGCTCATGAGGATTTCGGGGATGTGTGGACGGTTGCCGAGGGCAAGACCGGGCACACCACCATCGCACCCTGAATCGCGCGATCATTCCGGGTAGCGGGCGGCGCTTTTCCCGATGCGCCATCATGCCGGATGCGATATGATCGGCGCGGGGGCCGGGGCCTTCCGTGTCAGAAGATGTCAGTTGAAGGCGGGCGTGCCGCGGGGCAGCGTCGCCACGGCTTTGGGGCAGAATGCTCCACCAAGGGAGGGAATATCCATGCGTCTCGTCCGCAATCTGATCGCCGCCACTGCGCTTGCCTCAATGGCGGCCGGGCCGATCGCCGCTTCCGCGCAGACCGCGACCAGTGCGTCCGGCAAGACCTATAAGGACGGCACGACCAAGGGCGCGTCGTCCGGCCGCCGCGATCAGGAGCGCGGCCAGCGCGAGATCCCGCGCTGCACCAAGAATCTCGGTACGATCGCAATCGTCGAGCCCGACAAGCAATGGTGGCGCGAACTGAACCTTGGCAGCCCCGAGGCGGTGATCAAGGTGTTCGTCCAGCAATCGGGCTGCTTCACCATCGTCAATCGCGGCCGCGCGATGCAGAGCCGCGCGATGGAGCGCGCGCTGCAGGAGCAGGGTGAGATGCAGGGCGGCCAGAATATCGGCAAGGGCCAGGTCCGCACCGCCGATTATTTCCTTCAGCCCGACATCGTGTCGTCGAACAAGGATTCGGGCGGCAGCGCGGTCGGTGGCGCGATCGGTGGACTGCTGGGCCGTCGCGGCGGCATTCTGGGTGGCGTCGGCGCGCTCGCGGGCGGCCTGAAGGTCAGCAAGAAGGAAGCCAGCGTCACCCTGTCGATGGTCGATGCGCGCACCACCGAGGAAAAGGCGCTGACCGAAGGCTATGCGCGCAAGACCGATGTCGGCTTCGCCGCGGGCGGCGGTGCCGGCTGGTGGGGCGGGTTCGCTGCGGCTGGCGGCGGCGGCTATCAGAACACCGAAATCGGCCAGGTGATCGTCCTCGCCTATCTCGATGCCTATACCAAGCTGGTCTATGAGCTCGGCGGCCTGCCCGACGATGCTGCGGCGGCGGCTCCGCCCGCGCGGCGCTGATCGTCCGCCAAATCGTTGAAATCACGGGCCGGAATTACCCATTCCGGCCCTTTTTTCATCCCCCCAGTTCCGAAGGATCACTTAACGTCGCATCAACCACGTCTTTACGCGGTTCGGTATAGACCTGTGGGGCAAAGCGACTCCCCAGGGATGCCGGATGGGCCGGCAACGTTGCTTCGCGGGGGACCATGAAACCTGAAACGGCACGGACAGCAGGATTAAGCGGCGCCTCTGGCACGCTGGTCGCGCTCGTCGCCGCTGATGGCAGCGCGACGCACCCCTATCTGACGCGTTTGTCGAGCGGGATTGCCCCGTTGCGCGACCTGGGCGACCTGGTCCATCAGATTTGCCTGCTGCACGCGCGCCACCCCGATCTGTTTGAACAGGCAGCAGCGCATTCGCGCCAGCCGGCCGCAGCCGAATGGCTCGCCCAGTCGGCGCAGGGCTTCGCCGCCGAGCGTGCCTATCTCGTCCGGCTGGTCGCCGCCGCCGGGCCGCTGCCGAGCACGCCCGGCCAGGCCGCCTCGGAAGCGGCCGTCACCGCGCAGCGCCACGCGCTCGACATGCTCGCCCAGTCCGACCGCAATGGCTGTGCCGATGGCACTGCCATCGCGCTCGCACTCGACTGGCCTGCGATACGCGCGGTCCTCGATATCCTCGCCGGGCGCGTCGGGGTCGACCCGATCGAAAACCAGCTGCCCCCCGCCTTTGAAACCGCGACGGTGATCGATGTGCTGGCCGGATCGATGTCGGTCGAGCGCGCGATGGCGTTCGGCGCGCAGCAGATGCTGGCGCAGCATCGCGGCCTGATCGACCTGCTCGAGGCGCGCGCCTCGGCACGCGGGAAATACTAACCCGCTTGCGCGCGACGGCCTTCCCCGGCTAGTCCATACCCGATCTTCCAATTTCAGCGGGGACGGGAATGCGCTTCGAAGGCACGCAGGATTATGTCGCAACCGACGATCTGAAGGTCGCGGTCAACGCCGCGGTCACGCTGCGCCGCCCGCTGCTGGTCAAGGGCGAGCCGGGCACGGGCAAGACCGTCCTTGCCTATGAAATCGCCAAGGCAGTCGGCGCGCCGCTGATCGAATGGAACGTCAAATCGACGACCAAGGCGCATCAGGGCCTGTATGAATATGACGCGGTCGCGCGGCTGCGTGACGGCCAGCTTGGCGATCCGCGCGTCCATGAGATCGGCAATTATATCCGCAAGGGCAAATTGTGGGACGCGTTCACGTCGCCCCAACTCCCCGTGCTGCTGATCGACGAGATCGACAAGGCCGATATCGAATTCCCCAACGACCTGCTCCACGAGCTCGATCGCATGGAATTCCATGTCTACGAGACCGGCGAAACCGTGCGCGCCGTCGAGCGCCCGATCGTCGTGATCACGTCGAACAACGAAAAGGAACTGCCCGACGCGTTCCTGCGCCGCTGCTTCTTCCACTACATCAAATTCCCCGATCGCGGGACGATGCAAGCGATCATCGACGTCCATTTCCCCGGCATCCAGAAGATCCTCGTGAGCAAGGCGATGGATATCTTTTACGACATCCGCGAGGTGCCGGGCCTCAAGAAAAAGCCGAGCACCAGCGAGCTGCTCGACTGGCTCAAGCTGCTGCTGCACGAGGACATGCCGCTGGATGTCCTGCAATCGCGCGACCCGACCAAGGCGATCCCTCCGCTGCACGGCGCGCTGCTCAAGAATGAGCAGGATGTGATGCTGTTCGAACGGCTGGCATTCATGGCGCGGCGGCAGCAGGGGAAGTAGGCGCCGGGGGTTGGCAGCGGCACGACTATTCATATATATTCGTAATGAATAGCGGAGGCCGTCATGGCAAATACCAGTCTTAGCCTAGGCGAGCATTGGGAGAAGTTCATTCGCAGCGAGGTCGGCAGCGGACGCTACGGTTCGGCTAGCGAAGTGGTGCGCGACGGGTTGCGGGCTTTGGAGGAACGCAAGGCACATCTGGAGGCGTTGCGCGCGCACCTTTCTGAAGGTGCCGCCGAGGCGCGGAACGGCGAGTTCGTCAAAGACTATTCCGCCGATCATGTTATCGCCGCGCTGGACCGCGAGGGGTGACGTCGTTGCGCGTCACCCCGCGCGCATTTGAAGACCTCAAGACGATCGGACGCTACACGCTGCGCCAATGGGGACGTCAGCAGCGCGATGCCTATGTGCGCGGGCTGGACGCGCGCTTCGCGTGGTTGGCGGAGCACCCCATGCTCGGGCGAGCGCGAGACGAAATCGCGCCGGGCTATCGCAGCTTTCGCCACGAGGCGCATGTCATCTTCTACCAGATTCGCGCGGACGGGATCGACATCATCGGCGTCCCACATCAGGCGATGGACATGGCCGCCCGCCTCGGCACCGACCCGGATTAGCGCCCCTACTCCGCCACCCGCACCACCAGCTTGCCGATCGCGCCCCGATCCGCGAGCTTGGCGATTGCCTTGCCGCCATCCTCGAATGCGAACACCTCGCTGACGTGCGGGTTGATCTTGCCCGCTTCCCACAGGCGGAACAGGTGGTCGACATGCGCGGCGTTCGCCTGTGGGTCGCGCGCCGCAAAGGCGCCCCAGAACACGCCGCAGACGTCGCAGCTTTTAAGCAGGGTCAGGTTGAGCGCCAGCTTGGGGATGCCCGCCGGGAAGCCGACGACGAGGTAGCGGCCCTCCCATGCGATCGAGCGGAGCGCGGGTTCGGCATAGTCGCCACCGACGGGGTCATAGATGACGTTCGCGCCGTTCGGCCCGACCGCCGCCTTGAACTGTTCCGCCAGCGCCTTGGACGCGTCCTTGTCGAACGGGGCGCGGCCATAGACGACTGTTTCGTCTGCTCCGGCGGCTTTGGCTGCCGCGGCCTTTTCGTCGCTCGACACCGCCGCGACGACGCGCGCCCCGAATGCCTTCCCGAGTTCAATCGCCGACAGGCCGATGCCGCCCGCCGCGCCCAGGATCAGCAGCGTGTCGCCCGCCTTCAAATGCCCGCGGTCAAGCAGCGCATGGATGCTGGTGCCATAGGTCATCAGCAGCGCCGCGCCCTGTTCGAAGCTTTTGCTGTCGGGCAGCGGGTAGAGGCGGCGGCGTTCGACCACGACCTTTTCGGCGAGGCCGTTCCAGCCGGTCGATCCGAGCACGCGGTCGCCGGGCTTGAGGTCGGTGGCGCCCTCACCCACCGACTCTACAACGCCGGCAATTTCGCCGCCCGGCGCGAACGGACGCGGGGGTTTGAACTGGTACTTGTCCTCGATGATGATCACATCGGGGAAGTTGATCGCACAGGCCTTGACCGCGACCACCACCTCACCGGGTTTCGCTACCGGATCCGGCAGCTCACCCATGGTTAGAGTTTCAGGTCCGCCCACTTCCTTCGACAACAAGGCCCGCATCACCGCTCTCCCTCTTAAGCCACGGCCGCGCGTCGGCGACCATCGACTCATATTTCGAAATTGCGGTATCTCTTGCCAGTGTCAGCCCGACCTCGTCCAGCCCCTGCATCAGGCAATCGCGGCGGAACGGGTCCATCTCGAAGCTGAAGCGGTCCTGAAACGGGGTGGTGACGGTCATCGTCTCAAGGTCGATTGTGACGGAATCGGTCTTTGCGACCTCGATCAGCCGGTCGATCGCGTCCTGCGGCAACACCACCGCGACGATGCCGTTCTTGAACGCGTTGCCCGAGAAGATGTCGGAATAGCTCGGCGCGATCACGGCGGTGATGCCCATGTCCTTCAGCGCCCAGGCGGCATGCTCGCGGCTCGACCCGCACCCAAAATTGTCGCCCGCGATCAGGATCGGGGACCCGGCATAGGCGGGGTCGTCGAAAATGTTCCCCGGCTGCGCGCGCACGGTTTCGAACGCACCCTTGCCAAGGCCCTCACGGCTGATCGTCTTGAGCCAGTGCGCGGGGATGATGATGTCGGTGTCGATATTCTTGGCGCCCCACGGATAGGCGCGCCCTTCGACCTTGCGGACGGGGTCCATGTTCAGCTCCAGCTCTGCAATTGGCGCACGACAATACCGGCCGCGCCGTTGCGCCGCCCGATGTCTCGCCCGCCTAACGTGAATCCGCTCGGCGCGCTCAGCGCACCGGGGCGGTTACCTGCGCGCTTGCCCGCGCCTCGCCGACCGTGAAACTGGTGGTCGAATAGACCGCCGCCGCGCCGCTGAGGATCGTGCCCGCGATCAATGCCACCAATACGCGCTTCACCGGTCATTCCCCCGCCTGGGCCCCCATCAGGTCCCGCACGTCCGTCAGTCGCCCGGTTACCGCCGCCGCCGCCGCCATTGCCGGCGAAACGAGATGCGTCCGGGCGCCCGGACCCTGTCGCCCTACGAAATTTCTGTTGGAAGTGGAAGCACATCGTTCGCCCGGCGGCACTTTGTCGGGGTTCATTGCGAGACACATCGAACAGCCCGGCTCGCGCCATTCAAAGCCCGCGGCGGTGAAGATGCGGTCGAGCCCCTCGGCCTCGGCCTGACGCTTGACCAGGCCAGAGCCGGGGACGATCAGCGCCTGACGCACGCCGACGGCAACCCTGCGCCCGTTGACCACCGCAGCGGCGGCGCGCAGATCCTCGATCCGGCTGTTCGTGCAGCTGCCGATAAAGATATTCTCGACCGCAATGTCCTGCATCCGCGTGCCGGGGGTGAGACCCATATAATCGAGCGACTTTTGTGCCGCGACCCGCTTCGACGGATCGGCGAAGCTTTCGGGATCGGGGACGATCCCGGTGATCGGCACCACATCCTCGGGGCTGGTGCCCCAGGTGAGCGAGGGAGCGATATCGCTGCCCTGCAACGTGACCACGCGATCATAGACCGCGCCCGGATCGCTCGGCAGGCTGCGCCACCATGCAAGCGCCTTGTCCCATTGGTCGCCCTGCGGCGCCATCGGGCGGCCCTTGAGGTACGCGTAGGTCGTCTCATCGGGCGCGATCAGGCCGGAGCGCGCGCCGCCCTCGATCGACATGTTGCTGACCGTCAGCCGCCCCTCGACCGACAAAGCGCGGATCACGTCGCCGGTATATTCGACGACATAGCCGGTGCCGCCCGCCGCGCCGGTCTTGCCGATGATCGCGAGGATCACGTCCTTGGCGCTGACGCCATAGCCCAGCGTGCCGTCGACGCGGATTTCCATCGTCTTCGACTGGCTGAGCAGCAGCGTCTGGGTCGCCAGCACATGCTCGACCTCGCTGGTCCCAATGCCAAAGGCGAGCGCGCCGAGCGCGCCATGCGCCGAGGTATGGCTGTCGCCGCACACCAGGGTCGTGCCCGGCAGGGTAAAGCCCTGTTCCGGCCCGACCACATGGACGATGCCCTGTTCCGGCGACGTCGCGCCGAAATAGTCGATGCCGAATTCGGCGACATTGCGTTCGAGCGCGGCGAGCTGCTGCGCGCTTTCGTGATCGGCGATCGGCAGCCGGTTGCCCGCCGCATCGACCCGCGCGGTGGTCGGCAAATTATGGTCCGGCACCGCGAGGGTCAGGTCGGGGCGGCGCACACGCCGGCCGGCGGCGCGAAGCCCCTCGAACGCCTGCGGGCTGGTCACCTCATGGACGAGGTGGCGGTCGATATAGATGAGGCAGGTGCCGTCCTCGCGCCGTTCGACGACGTGCGCGGCCCAGATCTTCTCGTAAAGCGTGCGTGGTTTGCTGGCCATGATGCGGCCCCCTTACGCCTTTGTTGCGCAGGGGCAAGCGCAGGCGACATTTTCTAAGGCAAAGCGGCGCTTCAGTGCCCGACGACGCCGAGCGATGCGAACGGCTTGTCATGCTCGCCATAGCGTTCAACCAGCGACGCGCTCGCTTCGTTCAGGCCGATCACCTCGACCGCCTTGCCCTCGCCGCGCAGCCGCAGGACGATCTTGTCGAGCACGCCGGTCGCCGAAATGTCCCAGAAATGCGCGTCGGTGAGGTCGATCGTCACCGCCTCGACTGCCTCTTCGCGGAACTCGATTGTTTCCATGATCCGGTCGGTCGAAGCGAAGAAGATTTGCCCGCCGATCGTGTAGCTGCGCGTGCGCCCATCAGGGCTCAGCGCGGTCTCGATCGTCACCAGCTGGCGCACCTTGCCCGCGAAGAAGATGCCCGACAGCAGCACGCCCGCGAGCACGCCCATCGACAGGTCGTGCGTCCACACGACGATGATGACGGTCGCCAGCATCACCACGCTCGACTGCCACGGATGGACGCGCAGGTCGGCAAAGGACTGCAAGCGGAAGGTACTGACCGACACGAACACCATCACCGCGACCAGCGCCGGCATCGGGATCTGCGCGACCCACGGGCCGAGCACGACGATCAGGATCAGCAGCAGGATGCCCGCAGCAAAGGTCGACAGGCGGCGGCGTCCGCCCGACTTCACGTTGATCACCGACTGGCCGATCATCGCACAGCCGCCCATGCCGCCGATCATGCCGGTGAAGAAATTAGCGATCCCCTGCCCCAGCGTCTCGCGCTGCTTGTCCGAACGGGTTTCGGTCATGTCGTCGACGATCTGCGCGGTCAGCAAGGACTCAAGGAGGCCGACCGCCGCCATTGCCAGCGAGAAGGGCGCGATGATGCGCAGCGTTTCCCAGGTCAGCGGCACCTGTGGCCAATGGAACATCGGCAGCGCTTCGGGCAGCTTGCCCATCTCGCCCACCGTGTTGACGTCGATGCCCGTGCCGATCGCCACCGCAGCGAGCAGCACGATCGCCACCAGCGGCGACGGCACCGCGCTGGTGATGCGTGGCAGCAGGTAGATGATCGCAAGGCCCGCCGCGACCATCGCATAGGTCTCCCAGCCCACGCCGGTCAGCTGCGGCAGCTGGGCCATGAAGATCAGGATCGCGAGCGCGTTGACGAAGCCGGTGATGACCGAGCGCGAGACGAAGCGCATCAGCAGATCGAGCCGCAGCAGCGCGGCGATGCCCTGAAACACGCCCATCAGGATCGTCGCGGCGAACAGATATTCGACGCCGTGATCGCGTACCAGCGGTCCGACCAGTACCGCCACCGCCGCTGTCGCTGCCGAGATCATGCCCGGCCGCCCACCGGTGATCGCGATGATCACCGCGATCGAGAAGCTCGCATAAAGGCCGACGCTGGGGTCCACCCCGGCGATCAACGCGAACCCGATCGCCTCCGGGATCAGTGCGAGCGCGACGACCAGGCCCGACACGATCTCGCGCCCCGGATTGGTCAGCCAGTCGCGGCGGACATTCGATGCGAAGGACATATGGACATCGGCCATGGCACGGCCTCCTCGGTCAGCTGGTCGGAACGTGCTGCAATGCAGCGATGCGTCGGCCCCTAGTCCTGCCGCTCCGGCTGATCAACCTGTGCGGCACCCATGCCGCGCCACAGCCCCGCCGCCGTGAACCCGCCGAACAGCGCGCCCTCCGCGACGCTCGTCACGATCCGGCTGCGCAGGCCGAAGCCGATTTCGCCGAGCAATGCGCCGATCCGGCTGAGGTCCAGCCGTGCGCCCTCCATCGTATGGGTCAGCACGTCGATGCTTCCGGCCAGCAGCCGCCCGCCGAGCAGCGCGATGATAAGGCCCGCCGCTGCACCAAGGGCTATCCCGGCGAGCCCGGCATGGCGCTTGGTGCTCCCCGCCCGGCGTGTCGTGATCCAGAACGCCAGTCCGACTGCGGTGCCCAGCGCCAGCCCTTCCGGCGCGCCGGTAATCCCTTCGGGTGCCCGGCCGAGCAGCAAGGCGAAGGCGTCGATCCCGAGCAGCTTGGCTACTGCGCCCACGATCAGTCCGGCGAGCGCTCCACTGATGATCACCAGCGGTGAGCGGGCACCGTTGCGATGCACCGCCGCTGCCACGCCGAACGCGACCGCTCCGCCGCCGATCGCGGCGACGGCAATGGTGATGCACGCGAGCACCAGTACGAACGACAGCGCACCGCTCTGCGCCGGGACCGCCAGTGTCGCGCCCAGCACGCCATAGGTCAGCCCGCCGACCACGCCCGCCGCGACCGCGCCGGCCGTCCCGCTCGCGCCCACGCGCCAGATTGGCGACTGCACGAGCGCCGCGTCGAGCACCGCTGGCGTCGGCGGAAGCGGCGGCGCGGCCCCCTCCCCTTCGATCACGCCGACAAAACGGTATCCGAACTTGGGCACCGTCGCGATGAAGCGCGGATCGCCCGCCTCGTCGCCCAGTGTGCGGCGCAGCGTGCGGATGCACTGGGTCAGCGCCTCGTCGGTCACCGGGATGCCGCGCCACACCGCGTCCATGAACCGGTCCTTGGTCACCAGCTGCCCGCGTTCGCGCACCAACAGGATCAGCGCGTCGAGATAGCGCGCGTTGAGCGGCAGTTCCGCCCCGTCCCGACGCAGCTGGCGCTCGCCCGCGTCGAGCTCAAAGCCGCTGAAACGATAGATGGTCGATTCCATGTCGATTTCAGCGAAGCCTCAGATCCTGCTCATGCCGCTCACCCCCGCTGCGCGGCATGGATCGACCGCAGCAGTCATGGAGGCAAGCAAATGGTCGAACAAGCAAAGAGTGGCAGTGGGTGGCGCAATCCGTGGCGGTTGATCGGATGGGGCGGCATCGCCGCGCTGATGCTGACCCCGGCGGTGGCGATGCAGTTCACCGATGAGGTCAACTGGACGGTCGGAGACTTTCTGTTCGCGGCGCTGATGTTTGGCAGCGTCGGGCTCGCGGTCGAGCTGACGGTACGCGCTAATCCCGCCTGGACCTATCGCGCTGGGGTGGGCATCGCGCTGGCGGCGTCGTTCCTGACGATCTGGATCAATCTTGCCGTGGGGATCGTCGGTAATGAGGACAATCCGGTCAACGCGCTGTTCTTTCTGGTGCCGTTCGTCGCGGTTGCCGCTGCGCTGCTCAGCGGCTTCCGGCCCCGCGGCATGGTGCGCGCGGCCGTGCTCGCGGTCGCGGCACAGGTCGGGGTGATGCTGTATATCTGGCTGACCGGCCAGGGGTTCCCGATCGGGGTCACCCTGTTTTTCGGCGCGCTATGGTGCGTTGCCGCCGGGCTGTTCCGACAAGCGGTGCGGGAGGGGTAGGTGCGCGCATCTCAATCCTCCCCCGCAAGGGGAGGTGGCAGCGCAGCTGACGGAGGGGGAGGAAGGGTGTCGGCAAGAGGCAACAGGACACAGCCGCCCTCCCCCTCCGTCGCCTTCGGCGCCACCTCCCCCTGGCGGGGGAGGATTGTCTTAGCGCATCACGCCGCCGTCAGCGCAACCTCATACGCCGCCGTGGTCTTCGCCGCGACCTCATCCTCGGTCACGCCGGGGGCCAGTTCGATCAGGCGGAAGGGCGAGTCATGGTCGGGGCGCTGGAACACCGCCAGGTCGGTGATGATCATATCGACTACGCCCTTGCCGGTCAGCGGCAGCGAGCATTCGGGGATGAATTTCGGGCTGCCGTCCTTGGCATTATGCTCCATCACCACGATGATCTTCTTGACCCCGGCGACGAGGTCCATCGCGCCGCCCATGCCCTTGATCATCTTGCCCGGGATCATCCAGTTGGCGATGTCGCCGGTCTGGCTGATCTCCATCGCGCCGAGTACGGTCAGGTCGATGTGCCCGCCGCGGATCATCGCAAAGCTGTCCGCGCTGCTGAAATAGACCGACTGGGGCAGTTCGCTGATCGTCTGCTTGCCGGCGTTGATCAGGTCGGGGTCTTCCTCGCCTTCAAACGGGAACGGGCCGATGCCGAGCATGCCGTTTTCCGACTGCAGCGTCACCTCGACCCCCTCGGGGATGTGGTTCGCGACCAGGGTCGGGATGCCGATGCCGAGATTGACGTAGAAACCGTCCTGCAGTTCCTTCGCGGCGCGCGCGGCCATTTCGTCGCGGGTCCAGGGCATCACTTCACTCCTTGGGCAATTCGGTTGTCGGGGTCGCGGTGCTGCGCACCGGATTGGGCAGCAGGAACCAGCCTGCGCCCCAGAGCGGAGCGACCATCGTCTCGGTCGCGGCGGCGGGGCGGCGCGCGGCGTCCCCGGCATCGAAGGTGTCGCTGAAATCGCCCAGCGCATCGCCGACGATCGCGACGACGCAGTAGCTCGCGGCGACGGTGCGGCGGACCTGATCGCCGGAGATCGGCGGCTCCCCGCCGCGCAGGATCAGCGTCTTGCCGGGGACGAACTCGCCAAAGCCGAGCTTCCCGAGCATCGCCGCCGCCGCATTGTTTCCGGACGGCCGTCGCGCACTGGTGAAAATCGCCTGCACGCCTTCGCGGCGCAGCGCGTCGATCCCCTCGACCGCGCCCGGCACGGCGCTCACAGCATCGCTGCCATCGCCGATCCAGCGGCGGAAGCGCGCATCGGGATCGCTCCCGACCGCGCTTTCATCAAGGTCGAACAGGATCGCAAACGGCTTTGCGTCGCACGGCACATAGCGCGGCGCGTCGAGGGTCGCGCCCTCGGCCAGCACCACCGATCGCACCGCCTCACCCGCCTTGCGCGCCGCAACCTGCCGTTCGACATAGGCCCAGAGCGACTGATAGGCTTGCAGCGACGCCGCCGCCGATTCCGCCGATGCCGGGGCAGAGGCCGCAGCCGACGCCTGAAGCCGCAACGCCAGTGCGCGCGCCTCGGGCGTGGCTAGCGTCGCGGTGGCGTCGCCGGGCGTGGCCGCGACCGGCGCGGGCGTCACCGCGGCGACTGGCTGTGGCTCAGCGTCCGGCTCATCGCGCCCCAGCAACCGCTTCCCCGCGATCGACCCGCCCGCGACGATCGGGATCGCCGCCGCGACGCATCCGCCGCACAGCAGCCCCGCTGCGCCGAGCGTCAGCAGGGCGCGCAGCCGGCTCACGCCGCCTCGGTGTCGCTGGTCCGCTGGCGCACCGTGCGGAACTCGATCTTCTTGTCGTAGGGCGCGCCGATGATCATCCGCTTCACATAAATGCCGGGCAGATGGATCGCATCGGGGTCGAGGCTGCCGACCGGTACCACTTCCTCGACCTCGGCAACGCAGATATTGGCGGCGGTCGCCATCGGCTGGTTGAAGTTGCGCGCGGTCTTGCGGAAGATCAGGTTGCCCGCCTCGTCTGCCTTCCACCCCTTGATGATCGACAGGTCGGCGCGGATTCCGCGCTCCAGGATATACTCCTGACCATCGAAGACCTTGCTTTCCTTGCCCTCGGCGACCTTCGTGCCGACGCCGGTCTTGGTGTAGAAGCCGGGGATGCCGGCCCCGCCTGCGCGGCAGCGCTCGGCCAGCGTGCCCTGGGGGCAGAATTCCACCTCGAGCTCGCCCGCCAGATATTGCCGCTCGAACTCCTTGTTCTCGCCGACATAGGACGAGATCATCTTGCGGACCTGGCGCGTACGCAGCAGCTTGCCGAGACCCTCGCCATCGACGCCGGCATTGTTGCTTGCGATGGTCAGGCCGGTGACGCCGCTGTCGCGGATCGCGTCGATCAGCCGCTCGGGGATGCCGCACAGGCCGAACCCGCCCGCGCAAATCGTCATGCCGTCATGCAGCAGGCCTTCCAGCGCCGCCTCGGCAGTCGGGTACAGCTTCTTCATCGCCGTGAGTCTCTCCTAACCCCAATGTTCGCGGCGATAGTCGCGGGGGGTCGGCGCGGTCAAGCGAACCTGAACGCACTTTCAACTTTGCTGCGTGCCAGTGTGTTACATTAGTGCAACAGACCGCAAATTTTTCGCTACGGCTTCCGACGTATCATTGCCGTTCAGAAGCCACTCGCTACATGCGCCGCGTCTGCTCATTCGCAGTCGCAACATAATGATAAGAGGGATGTAAACATGCGTATTCTTTCGATCGCGGCACTCGCCGCCGCGACCTGTGCGACCCCCGCATTCGCGCAGGACGCCGACAGCTTCACCGGCCCCAGCATCTCGGTGTTCAGCGGCATGGAGCAGATCAACACGGATGGTCCGGACGAAAGCGGCATCATCTACGGCGTCACCGCAGGATATGATATTGACCTGGGCAAGGGCGTTGTCGGCATCGAACTCGAAGCGTCCGAAAGCAACACCGACTATTGCGAGTCCGCAGTTGTCGTGGCGTCGGATTCGCTGTGCACCTCGGCAGGGCGTGATCTCTATGCAGGCGCGCGCGCCGGCATCAAGATCGGCGGCTCGTCGCTCGCCTATGTCAAGGGTGGCTACACCAACGCCCGTGTGGATGCCGACTATGTCGGTGGTGCCGCAGCTCCGACCGTGAATTTTTCGGAGAACGAGGACCTCGATGGCTTCCGCGTCGGCGCCGGTGCTGAGCACCGCCTCGCCTCGGGCGTGACGGTCAAGGTCGAGTATCGCTATTCGAACTATGAGCAGGATGTGAGCCGCCATCAGGGCCTGATCGGCGTCGGCTTCCGCTTCTAATCCAAAGACGTGCCGGAGGGGCCGTGCGACCCAGGTCGCGCGGCCCCTTTTTCATGGGCCGGGCTGGATGATCCGGATGCGACGAAACACTGCTGCGTTGCGGCAAATACGTGGGCCGCAGCGTTGAAGAATTAACCAATGCGCGATAGCATTTGATTGGTTTCCGGGGGCGGGTTCAGATCATATGCTTGAATTTTCGGTATTCATGTACGGCCTTTTGACAGGCTTTGTCCTCATTTCCGCAGAGCAGAACCGCCGCGCGGCACGGCCCAATCCGGCGATGGTCAACGCGGTCGGCTGGGGCCTGTTCTCGATGTCATCGACGCTGGCCGTGTTGTGCGGTGCGGTGGGGATCGCCCTGCTGTTCGGCGCGCGCGTCCCCGGACTGCCTGCCCTTGCCGGATAAAAAAACGGGGCGGCCGGATGGCCACCCCGTAAGGGCTTGGGAAGGGTAGAGTGAAGTGTCCGTTACCGGACCGATCCGCGACGAACCAGGTTGACGATCGCGAGCAGCACGACCGCACCGAGGAACGAGATCAGCAGCGAGGTCACGTTGAACGCGCCGTCCGTGATCGACGCGCCGCCGATCAGCGGGGTGATCAGAAAGCCAGCGAGCAGCGCGCCGACGATCCCGACCACGATGTTGAGTAAAATGCCCTGCTGGGCATCAGTGCGCATCACGATGCTGGCCAGCCAGCCAAGCACACCGCCCACGACCAGCAATACAATAAGGTTGATCATCCGACGTCTCCCATATCCGTCTCGGCACCGCCGAGTTAAATGCACTACGGTTGAAACCGCAGGACGTTCCGCCTCCGTCGGAATTAGCTGACCGGGAGAGATGCATGCCGATCTATGCTTTTGAAGATGCCGCGCCGCAGATCGACCCCGACGCATGGGTCGCGCCAAGTGCGGAGGTGATCGGCGATGCGCGGCTGGCGGCGGGATCGAGCGTGTGGTTCGGTGCTGTAATCCGGGCCGACAATACGCCGATCATCCTCGGCGCGCGCAGCAATGTGCAGGAGGGCGCAATGCTCCACTCCGATCCCGGCGCACCGCTGACCGTGGGAGAGGATTGCACGATCGGGCATCACGCGATCCTGCATGGCTGTACCATCGGCAACCGCGTGCTGATCGGCATGGGCGCGATCATCCTCAACCGCGCAGTGATCGGCGACGATTGCCTGATCGGCGCGGGTGCGCTGGTGACCGAGGGCAAGGAGTTTCCGCCCGGCAGCCTCATCGTCGGCAGCCCCGCCCGCGCGATTCGCGAGGTCGACGCGACGACTCGCGCCGGGCTGCTGTATTCGGCGCAGAATTATGCGGAGCGGCAGCGGCGGTTTCGTGCCGGGCTGCGGCGGATCGATTAAATCCGATCGTCGTCCCGGGCTTGACCCGGGACAGGGCTTCTTCTTGGCACTCGGCCAAGGCAGCCCAGCCCCGGATCAAGTCCGGGGCGACGGGAAATTGATGGCACGTTTAGAATTTCCGGTACGCCCAGCCTTGCCGTTTACGTAAAGCATCTGGACAGGCAATTCGGTTCGTCTATGAAACGGGTATGGCCCTGCCCGCTCTCTTCGATCGCCTGCGGCTCCCCGTCATCGGGTCCCCGCTGTTCATTGTCTCCGGTCCCGAACTGGTCATCGCCCAGTGCAAGGCGGGTATCGTCGGCTCGTTCCCCGCGCTCAACGCGCGGCCGCAGAGCCAACTCGACGAATGGCTGCACCAGATCACCGAGGAACTGGCGGCGTGGAACCGCGACAATCCGGATCGCCCGGCCGCGCCCTATGCGGTCAATCAGATCGTGCATCGCTCGAACGACCGGCTTGAGGCCGATCTCGTCACCTGCGGCAAATGGCAGGTGCCGATCGTGATCACGTCATTGGGCGCGCAGGAAGCGCTCAATCAGGCGGTGCATGGCTGGGGCGGCATCGCGCTGCACGACGTCATCAACGACCGATTCGCGCACAAGGCGGTGGAAAAGGGCGCGGACGGGCTGATCCTCGTCTGCACCGGCGCGGGCGGCCATGCCGGGCAGCTCAGCCCATTCGCCTTCGTGCAGGAAACGCGCAGCTGGTTCGACGGCCCTATCGCGCTGTCGGGATCGATTGCCAACGGCAATGCGGTGCTGGCGGCGCAGGCGATGGGCGCGGACCTTGCCTATATCGGCTCCCCCTTCATCGCGACCGCCGAAGCCAATGCCGAAGCCAGCTACAAGCAGGGCATCGTCGCGGGCAGCGCGTCCGATATTGTCTATACAAATCTGTTCACCGGGGTGCACGGCAACTATCTGCGCCAGTCGATCGAGGCCGCGGGGCTCGACCCCGACAACCTCCCGGCGAGCGATCCCAGCGCGATGAACTTCGGATCGGGCGGTAACAGCAAGGCCAAGGCGTGGCGCGACATCTGGGGTTCGGGCCAGGGCATCGGCGCGGTGCGCGAGGTGCAGCCCGTGGCCGAGTTCGTCGATCGGCTGGATTCGGAGTATCGCGCGGCGAAGGCGCGGATTGCCGGGCTGTCGAACGGCGGCTGGAGCGCCTGATCTAACTAAACCTCGTCACCCCGGCCTTGTGCCGAGGCCCACCGGGCGGCAAGCGCGAAGCAAGAGGCTCAAGCGCTACGCTGGCGGATGGGTGGACCCCGGCACAACTGCGCGGGAATAAGAAGCCCCGTCCCGGGTCAAGCCCGGGACGACGATCGTGGCAATCAAGCCGCCATACGGCGCGCTTTTTCCAGCTTTTTCATGATCATCTGGCGCTTGAGCCGCGAGAGATGGTCGAGGAACACGATCCCCTCGAGGTGATCCATCTCATGCTGGATGCAGGTCGCGAGCAGGCCGGTGAACTGCTCGTCATGCGCGACGCCATGTTCGTCCAGCCACTTGACGCGGCAGGTCGCGGGGCGATCGACATCGGCGAACTGGTCGGGGACCGACAGGCAGCCCTCGGTATAGGTGCTCATCTCGTCCGCGGGGTCGAGGATTTCGGGGTTGATGAAGACGCGCGGTGCCTTGATCGGCTTGCCCTCTTCGTCCTCTTCTTCCTGCAAATCCATCACCAGCACGCGCTTGGGCACGCCGACCTGAATCGCGGCGAGGCCGATGCCGGGGGCGTCATACATCGTGTCGAACATGTCGGCGATCAGCGCGCGCAGATCGTCATCGACCGTCTCGACCGGGGTGGAGATGGTCTTGAGACGCGGATCGGGAACTTCGAGGATCGGGAGAATAGCCATCGCGCCAATTTAGGTGTTGCCCCGGTCGGGGTCAATTCCGCGCGACCCGCAGAATTCCGATCAGAGTGATCAGGCGACCGGCCGCCGCGCGCGCAGCGCCTGTGCCAGCGTGCCCTCATCCAGATAATCCAGCTCGCCCCCGACCGGCAGGCCGTGCGCCAGCTGGGTCAGCCGCACAGGATAGCCCTCCAGCCGCTCGGCGATATAGTGCGCGGTGGTCTGGCCCTCCAGCGTCGCGTTCATCGCCAGCACGACTTCATCTACACCGCCCGCCGCGATCCGGGTGACGAGGCTGTCGATCGCCAGATCCTCGGGCCGCACCCCATCGAGCGCCGAGAGCTTGCCGCCGAGCACATGGAATTTGCCGGGAAACAGCCGCGAGCGTTCCAGCGCCCACAGGTCGGCGACTTCCTCGACCACGCACAGCTGCCGCGTGTCGCGGCGCGGGTCGGCGCATACCGCGCACGGATCGGTCGTATCGACATTGCCACAAGTCGAGCAGGTCGCCAGCCGCTCGCTCACCGCCTCCAGCGCGCGCAGCAACGGGTCGAGCGCGGTCTCGCGCTTCTTGAGCAGATGCAACACCGCCCGCCGCGCCGATCGCGGGCCAAGGCCGGGGAGGCGCGACAGGGCTTGCGTCAGGGTTTCGATCTCGGGCGATGCCATGGATGCGACATAGGGGCTTGCCACCCGCCCTGCCAAGCGGTGAAGGGTGAGCGATGCGGATCATCTTCATGGGCACCCCCGACTTCGCGGTGCCGACCCTCAATGCGCTGGTCGAAGCGGGCCATGATGTCGTCGCGGCGTATAGCCAGCCGCCGCGCCCCGGCGGGCGGCGCGGCAAGGCGCTGACCCCCTCCCCCGTCCATGCCCGCGCCGAGGAACTAGGGATCGAAGTCCGCACGCCGCTGTCGTTCAAGAAAGACCCCGACGCGGTTGCCGCCTTTGCCGCGCTCAATGCCGATGTCGCAGTGGTCGCCGCCTATGGCCTGATCCTTCCGGTCAGCGTGCTGGAGGCACCGCGCCTCGGCTGCCTCAACGTCCATGGCTCGATCCTCCCCCGCTGGCGCGGCGCGGCGCCGGTGCAGCGCGCGATCCTGGCCGGGGATGCGGAGACCGGCGTCGGGATCATGCAGATGGAAGCAGGGCTGGACACCGGCCCGGTACGGCTGGAGGGGCGCACGCCGATCGACGGCAAGACGGCGGGCGAACTCACCGCCGAGCTGGCGGAGCTGGGCGCGCGGCTGATGGTGCAGGTGCTGGCCGATTTCGACGGGCATCCGGCCGTGGCTCAGCCCGAGGACGGTATCACTTACGCGGCGAAGATCGACAAAGCCGAAACCTGCCTGAACTTCGACCAGCCCGCCGACGCGGTCGAACGCCAGATCCGCGCCTTCAACCCGCCCGGTGCGTGGTTCGAGCATGACGGCGAGCGAATCCGCGTGCTGGCGGGTGAAAAGCTCCCTCTCCCCTTCGGGGAGAGGGTTGGGGAGAGGGGCATGATCCTCGACCCAGCAGCACTGCCCCTCTCCCAACCCTCTCCCCAAGGGGGAGAGGGCTTTTGGATCGCCTGCGCAACCGGAGCCATCCGCCCCACCCTCGTCCAGCGCGCAGGACGCGGCGTCGTCACCACCCGCGAACTGCTCAACGGCTTCCCGATTCCCCCCGGAACCCAGCTGTGACCCGCTTCGCGCTGACCATCGAATATGACGGCCGCCCCTTCATGGGCTGGCAATATCAGGATCACGGCCCCAGCGTGCAGGGCGCAATCGAGGATGCGCTGCACGGTATCACTGGCGAGGATGCGCTGGTCCATGCCGCCGGGCGCACCGATGCCGGGGTCCATGCGCTGGGCATGCGCGCGCATACCGAAATCGAGAAGGACATCGCGCCGTTCCGGCTAATGGAGGCGCTCAATGCGCATCTGCGCAAGGTGCCGGTCGCGATCCTGGCGTGCGAGACCGTCCCAGACGACTGGCACGCGCGCTTTTCCTGCACCGCGCGCCATTACATCTATCGCATCGCCAACCGCCGTGCGCCGCTGACCTTCGATGCGGGGCTGAAGTGGCGCGTTCCCGCCGAGCTTGACGCCGATGCGATGCACGCCGCCGCGCAGATTCTGGTCGGCACGCACGATTTCACCACCTTCCGATCGGTCCATTGCCAGTCGGCCAGCCCGCTCAAGTCGCTCGACCGGCTGGATGTGGTGCGGGAGGGCGACGAGATCGCGATCCACGCTTCGGCACGATCGTTCCTGCATCATCAGGTGCGATCGATGGTCGGCTGCCTGTCGATGGTCGGGCGCGGGCAATGGAGCGCCGACGACCTGCGCGCTGCGCTGGAGGCCAAGGACCGCGCCCGCCTCGGCCTTAACGCGCCGTCGGACGGGCTGTATTTCGTGAAGGCGGATTATCCTTAGCGGCTGAACTTCGCCGCCAGCTCCGCATGGGTCGACCAGCGGAACTGCCCGACCGGCTGCACCCAATCGAGGCGATAGCCACCCTTGACCAGAGCCTCCGCATCGCGCGCGAAGGTCGCGGGGTTGCAGGAGACATAGGCGATCACCGGCGCCTTGCTTGCCGCCAGCTCGACCGCCTGCTCCTTCGCCCCCGCGCGCGGCGGATCGAGGATCACCGCGTCGAACAGGTCGAGTTCCTTCGCGGTCAGCGGGCGGCGGAACAGGTCGCGATGCTCGGCGAACACCTGACGCAACCCGCGCCCGGCCGCCGCCTTCAGCGACAGGATCGCGTCGCGCGCGCCCTCGCCGGCATAGACCTTGGCCTTGGGGTCCATCGCGAAGGTGAAGGTGCCGAGCCCCGCGAACAGATCGGCGATCGTCTTCGCCCCGCCAACCGCCTCACGCACCGCAGCGACCAAAGCAGCCTCGCCCTCCGGCGTCGCCTGCAGGAAGCTCGCCGCCGGGAATGGCACCGCAACGCCGCCGAAGCTGACCGTCACCGGATCGGGCTCCCAACGCGCTTCCGGCCCCATCCCGTCATCGACGCTCAGCCGCCCTAGCGCATGGCGCATCGCGAACGCGGTCACCGCCTCCACCGCCTTGAGGCTGTCGGTCACCAGCCCATCGACCAGGATATCCGGCCCCTGATCGGTCAGCGCGAGGTGGACGTTAACCCGCCGGCTCTCGGGCAGATACGACGCGAGTAGCCCGCGCAGCGGCTGGAGCAGCGCGAACAGCCAGGGATCGAGCACCTCGCACTGCTGAACGTCGATCAGCCGGTGGCTGGACTGTTCGGTAAAGCCCAGATGCACCTGCCGCCCGCGCCGCTCCGCATGCAGCGTCGCGCGGCGACGCGTGCGCGGCGGCGACAGCATCGGCGCGCGGATCTCGGCGGTCAGGCCATGCTGCGCCAGCGCCCCGGTGATCCGCCCGGTCAGAAACTCGGCATAGGCGGCATCGTCGAGATGCTGAAGCTGGCACCCGCCGCATTCGGGAAAGTGGCGGCACGGCGGCTCGACATGACGCGGGCCGCGCGCGACTGAGCCATCGGCGCGCAGCCGGTCGCCCGGTGCGGCAAGCGCGGCATGGCGCCCGTCCGCGGTTACCCCATCCCCGCGTGCGGCAACCCGCACGATCGTTTCGTCTTCACTCATCGCGCACGCTCATAAGCCTGCGGAAGCGCATCCGCCAGTTCGTCGGCGAGGAAACAGCGGTCGAGCATCCGCGCGGCCTGCCCGTGCAGCCAGACGCCATCGCTAGCAGCGCGCAGCGGATCCCAGACGCCCTGCGCCAGCATCGCGGCAATCGCCCCCGCCAGCACATCGCCGGTCCCGGCGACCGACAGCCACGGACTGCCCATTGCTGCGACATTGGCCCAGCCATCGGGCGCAGCAATTACCGTGTCCGCGCCCTTGAACACCACGACTGCACCACTGCGCGCAGCAGCTTCCTGCGCGCGCTCGATCTTGCTTCCGGCCCCCACGCCGAACAGCGCATCAAATTCGCTGGCGTGCGGCGTGAGCACTACCGGCGCGGCGCGGTCCTTGAGCACCGCTAGGTCGAGCAAATGCAGCGCATCGCCATCGATCACCAGCCGCCGCTCACTCGCGAGCGCCGCATCCAGCTTTTCGCGCGCGCGATCGTCGCGACCCAGCCCCGGCCCGATCACCACCGCACCGATCCGCTTGTCGTCGAGTGCTTCGGCACTCCAGCGCTGGCGGACGATCGCGTGCGGCGGGTTCGGCAAGCCACCGGTCAGCAGCTTTACATAACCCGCCCCTGCGCGATAGGCTGAACGTGCCGCCAGCTCCGACGCGCCGTGCATCGGGCCGGACACCACCGCGACCATGCCGCGCGAGTATTTGTGCGACCAGGGCTGCGGGATGGTGATCCCGCGTTGTGCCAATGTGCGCACCGGCGCGTGCGGCAAGTCCAGCCCGATGTCGATCAGCCGAACCGCGCCGCAATGCCGCGCCGTCGGCTGCAGGACATGCGCGGGCTTGAGCGCGCCCAGCGCGAGCGTGACATCGAAACTCGCCTCCAGAAACAGGTTGTTATCGGCGCCCGTATCGGAATCGACCCCGCTTGGCAGATCGACTGTAATCGCCAGCCGTGAGAGCCGCACAAGCTGCTCGATCACGTCCGAAATTTCTTCAGAAAGTGAACGGTTCAGGCCCGTACCGAACGCGGCATCGACAAAAACTCCGGAGTAGGCACCCGTGTCCGACAGTGGCTGCGGAAACGCCTCAACCGCCCCACTCCACGCCGCCCGCGCCGCAGCCGCAACCTCTGTCCCCGGTTCACCCAGCGCCGCCACCCGCACCGGTACGCCCCGGCTCGCCAGAACCCGCGCCGCGACATAGCCGTCGCCGCCATTATTGCCCGGCCCGCACAGGATCAGCACCTCGCTGCCCGCCGCCAGCCGGTGGACCCATTCCGCAACGCCCGTCCCAGCACGCTCCATCAGCGCCGCAACGCTCGATCCGGCGGCGATCGCGCGCTCCTCCGCCGCGCGCATCGCTGCGGCGGTCAGGATCGGCGCCCCTTCGGGCACATTGAGGAACATCAGTCTTCGCCCTGGGGCTTGGGCAGCAGCAATGCGAGCAGCAGCATTCGGCATTCTGCGTCGATCGTTCCGTCGATCAGCTCGGGCCGGAAGCGCCGCTGAAACGCCACCGTCGCCGCCAGCGGATCGCGCACGTCATAGCCGAACCGCTCCAGCGCGAGCAGAAAGCCGCCATCGGTCCAGCCGGGGTCCATCAAATTCTTGGTCGGGCGCGGCAGCGCCAGCCGCAGCCGTGCCAGCTTGCCCCATGGGAACAACTCGCCCGGATCCTGCTTGCGCGCCGGGGCAATGTCGGAATGGCCGACGACATTGCCGCGCGTGATCGCGTAGCGGTCCTTGATATCGGCAACCAGCCGGATCACCGCGTCGATCTGTTCGTCGGGAAACGGGCGATAGCCATATTCATGGCCGGGATTGACGATCTCGATCCCCACCGATGCCGAATTGACATCGGTCACGCCGCGCCAGTGCGACCCGCCCGCGTGCCAGGCGCGCTTGCCCTCATCGACCATCCGGACGACCTGTCCGTCCTCGGCCACCACATAATGGCTGGAGACCCCGAACGCCGGATCGCGCAACCGCTCGATCGCCTCTTCGGAACTGCGCATGCCGGTATAGTGCAGCACGATCATGCTGACCGGCAGCAGCCGTTCGTTGAAATTGGGCGAAGGCGCCTCGATGATGTTGAGCTCGGCCCGGTCCTGCATGCGCTGAGGGATGCGGCGACACGCGCCGAAACGCAAGCCGGTTGAAACCCGGTGTCAGCCGAACGCAGCCGCCGGCGGGACGCAACGTGCGGTATCGGCGCGATACAGGCCGCGAATCCGCGCGCACGGCACAAACGCATCGGTCTGGCCGATCACCGTCTCCCCCGCCCCCAGCAACAGCGCGCCGCCATCGCGGACCGCGCTGCGCAACGTCTGATAGGCGCGGGCGCGCATCGCCTGCGGAAAGTAGAACAGGACGTTGCGGCACAGCACCAGGTCGAACTTGCCCGGCGGCGCGGCGTCCTGCGCCAGATTATGGCGGCGGAACTGGATCCGGCGGGCGAGTTCGGGGCGGACGACCCATTCGGTGCCATCCTGTTCGAACCAGGTCATCATGCGCCGGATCGGCAACCCGCGCTGGATCTCGAACTGCGAAAAGCGTCCCGCGCGCGCGCGATCGACCGTCGCTGCTGACACGTCGGTCGCGACGATTTCAGGGAACGGCAAGCCGCGCGCGACATAGGCTTCCTCGAACAGCATTGCGAGCGAGTAGGGTTCCTGCCCAGTCGAACAGCCCGCCGACCAGATGCGCAGCCGGCGCCCCGGCTGCTCGGCCGCGATCGCCGCTGCGGCTTCGACCACCAGCTCCAGAACACCGGTGTCACGAAAGAAGGAGGTTTCGTTGTTGAGCAGCGCATCGACCACCGCATCGGCGAGCGGCCCGGTGGGGGTACCGGTCAGCCGCGCGATCAGCTGATCGACACTGTCCAGGCCATGCGCGCGCAGCACCGTCTTCAGCGCGGTTTCGATCCGCCACGCGCGGTTGGCGGCGATCTGCTGCCCGGTGCGCTGTTCCAACAATGCGCCGACGACATTGATTGCGCCGGATGAGGCAAAGGGTTGGGTTGCCGACATCAACGCGGCCGCCGCTGGCTGGCGACCATGCGTCCGATCTCGTCGGGGGGCAGCACCGCGCTGGCGCTCGCGGCGACCGCGCCGGGCATGCCCCACACGACCGAGCTGGCACGATCCTGCGCCAGAATCGCGCCGCCCGCGTCGATCAGGTCGCGCGCGCCGATCGATCCGTCGCGCCCCATGCCCGACAGCATCACGCCAAGGCCGCGCTTGCCATAAACTTCGGCCACCGATTCGAGCATCGGATCGACCGAAGGCATGCACCCGCTGACCGAACGCTCATCGGTCAGCCGGATCCCGACCCCCTCGCTGCTGCGGACGCAGCGGAGATGGGCATGGCCGGGCGCGACCAGCATCCGGCCCGGGCGCACCCGCATATGATCCTCGGCCACCTCGCACGGGCGACCGGCGAGCACCGCCAGTTGCGCGGCGAAATAGCTCATGAAGGAGGCGGGCAGATGCTGGGTCACCAGAATCGGGACCTCGAAGCTCGGCGGGATCGCGCGCAGCATCTGGCTTAGCGCATGGATGCCACCGGTCGATGCGCCGACCGCGACGATATCGAATTCCTGCGGCACGCCGATCGGCACACGGCTCGGCCCGACCAGTTCGCCCGCGCGATCGGTCAGGCGCGTCAGCCGCTCCTCCAGCGTCTCGGCGAACTTGCCGGCAAAGCTGCCCACGCCCGGCTTGACCAGCGTGTCGGCGGCACCCAGCGCCAGCGCCTGCACCGCGGCGGCGGCCCCGCGTTCGGCGGCAGAGGACACCACCAGAATCTTCGCCCCCTGCCCCGCGACCAGCAGGTCGGGCAGACCGGTCAGGCCGTGAACTCCGGGCATCTCAAGGTCGAGCAGGATCACATCGGCGCGGTGCGACGCGAGAAAGGCGAGCGCGCCCGGCACATTGCTGACCGCCCCGACCACGGCAAAGCCGCGCATCCCCTCAATCATCCGGCTCAGCACCGCGCGGGCGACAGCCGAATCATCGACGATCAGGATGCGAACGACATCGTCGCGCGGATCCGGCGGGATGCCGGCCGCGAGGGGACTGCCAGACATTCGAAAATTTCCTTAAGCGACGCCGACGATCTGAAGCTTGCTCTCCAGCGTTTCGCGGTCGAACGGCTTCATCACATATTCGTCGGCACCCGCCTCGATCGCGGCGCGGATATAAGCCATGCCGTTTTCGGTGGTGCAGAACACCACTTTCGGCTTGTTGGCGATGCCGCTGTCCTTGAGCGCGCGCAGGAAATCCATCCCGCTCATCACCGGCATGTTCCAGTCGAGCAGCACCACGTCCGGCGATGCCTCAAGGCATGCCTCCAGCGCCTCGCGCCCATCACCGGCCTCGCGCACTTCGAAATTCAACGTCTCGAGGATGTGCCGCGCGACCTTTCGGATCACCTTGGAGTCATCGACGACGAGGCAGGTTTTCATACGAGACACTTCCCGGTTCTGCGGAACTGACGACGACTATGGAATAAATACGTAAGTAGGACGTTAATTGCCGATCACGTGGTCGGCGCAACAAGGCCGGGGACCAGCGCCGCCAGGTCGATCGTCAGGATCGGTTCGCCGTCGCGCTCGATCAGCCCGCGCCCGGCCTGCTGCCACATCCCCGACAGCGGCACGCCCGCTGCCAGCGGCTGCGGCTCGAACGGCGCGACATCGTCGAGCGCATCGACCAGCATCGCATAATGATGGCCATCGACCGGGGTGATCACCGCGCGACCACCAGCGCCCTCGCCCGGCTCCAGCCCCAGCGCGGCGCGGGTATCGATCACCGTCACCACCCGGCTGCGCAGCGCGGCGAGCCCGCGGACATGACCCTGCGCACGCGGCACCGCGACGATGTTGCCGATATCGACCACCGATTCGACCTGATTGGCGTCGATCGCGACCGATTGCCCGGCGATATGCGCGATCAGGAACAGCTGTTCGGTCATCGCGTGCCTCCCCGGGCAACTTCGGCGATCGCGCCAAGCAGCGCCTCGCGATCATAGCGATAGATGGTTCCGTCGCTGCCGCCGCGCTTGCGGCTGCGCAGCCGCACCACCGGCGCGGCCTCGCCGCCCTCCGGCTCGGCATCGAGCGTCAGTACGACCTGCGCCGCCTCGCCCGGCGCCAGCGCGCTGACGACGCGATAGCCCGCGCCCTCCAGCAGCGGTTGGATGAACGTGCCGAGCCAGCCGGTGTCGCCACCGCCCAACAGGCACAGCGGCGCCGCGTCGCTGTCCGAATCCGCCTCACCATGTTCGCCGAACAGCCACATCGGATCGAGCATCTCGACCGGCTCGCCATCGATCAGCGCCACGCCCGCGATCGGGCCGGGCAGGCTCGCCGGCGCGATCTCGGTCGGCATCGCGACGATGTCGGCCGGTTCGGCGATGGCATAGGCGATCTCGGTCATTCCATCGCGCAGCCGCAGGATCGATCCGGTGCGCTTGGGATCCGCCCCCTCGACCGCAGCGACCGGCAGGATGCGGTCATCGATGGTCAGGCGCAGGCGGCCCGCGCTGCGATGGATCGCGCCCGCGCCGACCTTTTCGATCCGGTCGACGACCTCCAGTGGCACCGCACGGCGCGCGCCGTCCAGATCGGTGAACACCAGCGCCAGCGCACCATCGTCCAGCGAAACGCTTTCCTCTTCGATCTCGAGTTCACGCGCCCGCTCGAACTGCAGCCCGGCGTCGCGCGCCAGCCCTGCGCAATCGAGCAACAGCATCGGACAGCCGCTGTCGGGCAAGGTCTGCCCGGCATAGATGCCCGTCGCCATGATCGCGGGCGCCGCGGGCTTGATCACCAATTCCTCATTGTCGAGCACATCATCGACACGCAGCGCATAGCTGCCCTCACCCATGCTCACGATCGCAACCATCGGATAGCCGCTGCTCGCCACCGGCTTCAGCCCCAGTTGGTCGGCCAGCACGATCATCGGCAGCCGCCGGTCGCGCAGCGTTACCACCCAGGCGCTGCCGATGCGGTCGACGCGGATCGCATCGCTGCGCTCGCTGACGATTTCCTCGATCGCCTGACGCGGGATCGCAAAGGACTGGCCCCCCGCCCCCACCACGATCGTCGGGATAATCGACAGGGTCAGCGGCACATGGATCAGGATGCGCAGGCCCCGGCCGGGATCATTATGCAGCTCGACGCGTCCACCGATCTGCTCGATCGCAGCGCGGACCACGTCCATTCCAACGCCGCGCCCCGAAATCTCGGTCACTTCGTCCTTGGTCGACAGACCCGCCTCAAAGATCAGCGCCAGCTTGGCACGGTCGCCCAGCGCACGCAGCTCACGCTCATCGCGGCCAGTATCGGCCAGCTTGCGGATCACCCGGTCGACATCGATCCCGCGCCCGTCGTCGGACACTTCGACGACGATCTGATTGCCCGACTGGCGCGCCGACACGGTCAGGCGGCCATGTTCGCGCTTGCCCGCGGCGCGGCGCTCGGCGGGATGTTCGATGCCATGGTCGATCGAATTGCGGATGATGTGGACCAGCGGGTCGCGCAGCACCTCGATCATCTCGCGGTCGAGCTCGACCTCGGCGCCCTCGACATTGAGCAGCACCGATTTGCCCAGCCCCGCCGCGGTATCGCGCACCATGCGCGGCAAGGCGGAGAACAAAGCGTCGATCTTCTGCATCCGCGTCCGCGTCACCGTGTCGCGCAGGTCGGCGACGGTCGCGGACATCCGCTCCAGCGCCGCTTCGACCTGCGGATCGACCTCGGCACTGCGCAGCCGACGCGACAGCTCGTTGCGCGCGAGCACCATGTCGGACATGCCGCTCATCATCCGGTCGAGCAGGTCGACGTTCAGCCGCACGCTGCGGCTGTGTGCGCGCTGCACCACAGGGGCGCTCGGTTGCGCCATCTCGGCAGCCCCGCCCGCCAGCGCGGCGATCAGCAGATCCTCACCCGTATCGTCCAGCGCCGCGCCAGCGTCGATCGCCTCGACAATCTCGCCGATCCGGTCGACTACGCCCAGCACGGCGTTGACCAATGCGCGATCCGGCACGCGATCGCCCGCGCGCACATCGGCCAGCACATCTTCGGCCGCATGGCTGAGGCGCGCGAGCCGCGGCAGATCAAGGAATCCGCAGCTGCCCTTGACGGTGTGAACAAAGCGAAAAATCGCGTCGAGGCGCTCGCGGTCCTGCGGCGACGCCTCCCAGGCGACGATCTCGCCCGACAGCGCTTCGAGCGTTTCCCGCGTCTCGGCAATGAATTCTTGTAACAGATCGTCCACGGCCGCCCCCACACCACCGTGCGGTCATGGCATCGACACGGTTAACAGGTGGTTAGAGCGGGGTCGGTGGAAGCCGCAGATTCGCATCTCGGACCGCTAAAGTAACGTTTGCAACCAAATGACGGGCTGTGCGTCAACGTGCAAATACTCCCGTATTTGCACGGAGTACCCCCCGCTGCTGAATCGGTTTACCCAAATTGAGGTCGGTAGGTGCCGGGTTATAACACCCATAACCTATTGACGGGTTGGGGGATCGGATGTCGACGCGACTTGACGTAATGCGTCTCAATTGCAGACTCGTCACACGCGTGGTTGCCGAGCAAGTCTTTGCGGCAACCCTCGATCTTGGCGCGCGCCTGCCACCGCAACTGGCGCGGGCGCGGATGGTGTGCATTCCGATCCTGATTTCGGTCACCCGTGACTTGATCGATCGCGAAATGCGCGGCCCCGTAATTGCGCGTGGCCCATCGATCAACGCCATCGCCTCCTCACTCGAGCTGCCCTTTGAAACCGTGCGGCGGAACGTTCAGAAGATGGTGGATATCGGCTGGATCGCGATCGCCGAGACCGGCGGAGTCTCGCTCCCCTCACCGATGCCGGCCACGCTCGCTGACTGGTGCCTCGACCTCAGCCGCCGGCTGCGCCGCGCCGCCGCGACGATGGAAGCGTTGGGCGCGACCGATCGCGGGTCGCTGGGTTCTGGAACCTGCGACAATAGCTGCGTGCTGGCGGCGCTCGACCAGTTCCTCGTCATGGCGAGTACGTCGAAGCATTTCGACCTGCGCTTTACCGAGCTGTTCCTGATCCACCTCGTCTGCTCCGCCAGCGTCGCGCACCTCAACAGCCAGCCATCGGGAACCACGCCCTTCGCCCGTGCCGACACGATTCCGCATGCCGAGGAGCGCGCGTTCGTGCCGCTCGCCGAACTCGCGCGGATGCTCGGGATTTCGCGGTCGACCGTGTACCGGATCGTCTCGGACCCCGCTTATGCCCATCTGTTCGAACGGCGCGGCAACGGCGTGCGCGCGTCGGACCGCTTCCTCACCAGCGCGACCTATGTCGAGGCGCTGGAGCTGGTCGCCGGGCGCACCGCGACCCTGTTCTCGCGGGTGGAGCGGCACCGCTGCGGTAAGGGCTGCACCGCGCTGGATCACGTCCTGCGCCGCCCGCGCCCCTGGCGTCAGAGCCCCGGCGTGGCGCAACACGCGCACGCGGGGTAGCGGCACCCGCGCGTCAGGCCAGCCAGCCACTCCGCCGCCAGGTAATCGCGCGCGCGGCAATTTCGCCGCGCAGCAAGTCGACCAGCACCTCCGCATCAAGGTCCACGATCCGCGCGTACGCTCGCACCGCACCCATCAGGTAAATCGGCGCGGCAAATTCCGCATAGTCCTCCGCCTCGATCACAGCGATAAACGCTTCCGAAAAGCGCGTGACGCGCGCGATGTCACTCAGTTCCAGACCCCGCTCGAGCCGCGCCGCCGCCAGCAGCGCACCGCACGACGCACCCGGTACGACAGCGATGTCACCGAGGTCCATGGGAAGTGCGGGACGGGCGAGTTCAGCGGTCAACATTGCGGCAGCTCCTTTGACGCGCCGGCTAAGGAAAACGGTTACCGCCAGCAATAACGGCGGTACTCATTCTGATATCGTAACGATTGTATCAATCGGCGTCGTCCTAGGTCGAGCGTCGTGCCGCAGGTGACATGGGCGCTTTGCACGTCCACCGACGGAGGCTAGCTTCAGCTAATGCGCCCCGTGCTGCCCGCTTCGCTTCTCCTGTTATCGGCATGCGGCATCGAACCCGCTTGCGGCACCGACGTTTTGCAAGTCGCCCGCGACATCGGCAGCGACCGCTATGCGGCAACCGAAGTTCGCAGTTGCGGCGCCACCACCGGCTTTGCCACCATCGTTCGGGTAGGCCGCGCAAGCGAACCCCAATCCGATGCCGTCGAGGTGTTCGTGGCGGACAGCGACCATGGCAAGGTCAACGCCGGGATGGACGGCTCGATTTTCATGAACGTCGTCTGGACCGCGCCGGGCAAGCTGGCCATCGTCCATGACGAGCGCGGTCGGGTGTTCAAGCGGGTGGCCGAAGCGAAGGGGGCTCAGCTTACCTATCGTGCATCGCGCGGCCCCAGCCTTCCGCCTCGGCCGCCACGCCCAGACGAGAATTTTGATTGGTCGAGGCGTAATGACTAGCCCCGAAACCAGTCTTCCGGAGAACGTGCGACACAAGGTCGGGTGTCACGCGGTCGGCTGCCAAACCTCCCGAGCCACCATCACCCCCTCAAACAGCGGCGATCCGACAAACGCCGCCAGCCACCCCTGCACTCGCGCCAGATCCTGCGCCGCGAACCACTCCCGATCTACCGCAGCAAATTGCCGCACGAACGGCAGGATCGCCGCATCAGCCAGGCCGAACCGGTCTCCCCCGAGATACGCCTGCTCGCCCAGCCGCACCTCCAGCGCGCCCAGCATCGCCAACCCCGCCGCGCGGTGATCCACGCCATCCGCCGCGTAGCGCTCAGGATATTTGTACCGGTCGAGATGCCCCTTGAACGCGCCGTCATTCGCCGCGATCAGCGCCGCGTCATCGCCCGCCAGCCAGTCCTCCGGGTCGTTCCGCCCCAGCGCCCAGCGCATGATGTCGAGGCTCTCGTCGATCACCCTCCCATCAGGCAGCACCAGCACCGGCACGGTCCCCTTGGGCGAGGCTGCCAGCATCTCCACCGGCTTGTCGCGCAGCTTCACCTCGCGATGCTCGACCGCCGTCCCGCTCACCGCCAGCGCCAGCCGCGCCCGGATCGCATAGGGGCAGCGGCGGAAGCTGTAGAGGATCGGGTCAGTCAGGCTCATGCTCGCGAAACACCGCGCCGACATGCGCCTCGCCACGTGCCTGCGCCAGCAACGACTGGCGATGCCGTTCGGCATAGCTGGCGCGCTGTTCCTCGGTGCGCGTCCCGACGCAAGCCGGGCAGCTAACGCCCTCGACATAGTCCGCCGACGCCTGTCCCTCCGGGTTTACCGGCATCCGGCACGCACGGCACAGGACATGCTCGCCGACCTCAAGGCCATGCTTCACCGCCACCCGCTCGTCGAAGACGAAGCACTCGCCGTCCCACAGGCTGCGGTCCTGCGGCACCGCTTCCAGATAGGCGAGGATGCCGCCCTTGAGGTGATACACCTGCTCTACCCCCTCCGCCTTCGCGAATGCGGTCGATTTCTCGCAGCGGATGCCGCCGGTGCAGAACATCGCGATCTTGGGCGTGCGTCCCTCCGCCTCGATCTCCGCGCGCTTGGCGCGGAACCAGTCGGGAAACTCGCTGAAGCTGCGCGTCTGCGGGTCGATCGCGCCACGAAACGTGCCGATCGCGACCTCATAATCGTTGCGCGTGTCGATCAGCACCGTGTCCGGATCGGCGATCAGGTCGTTCCACTCGGTCGGCGCGACATAGTGCCCCACCCCGGCAAGCGGATCGATGTCCGGCTGGCCCATCGTCACGATCTCACGCTTGAGGCGCACCTTCATCCGGTGGAACGGCATCGCTTCGGCGTGCGAGAATTTGACGTCGATCGCGGCGCATCCGGGCAGCGCGCGGACATGCGCCAGCACCGCGTCGATCGCCGCATCGCTCCCGGCAATCGTACCGTTGACCCCCTCCCGCGCGAGCAGCAGCGTGCCCTTCACCCCCTGCGCGACGCACAGGTCCAGCAGCGGGCCGCGTAGCGCCGCCGGATCGTCGAACCGGGTGAACTGGTAAAGCGCCGCGACGCGGACCGGGCCGTCCATCAGCTGAGGTTGAACGCTGCCCCGAACAGCAGCACATCGGCGTCGGGCGGCGAAACCTGCAGCTCGCCGCCACCCTGCGTCACCAGCTGATGCACCAGATACGCCGCCGCCGCGCGCGGGGTCACCGGCGAATCGCCGGTATCGCCGCTCAGCGCACCGCGCAGCTCGCCATCCAGCACGATACGCGGCCCCTGCGCGCGCACCACGATCTCGACCATATCGTCGCGCGCCTCGGCGCCGATATCCAGCTGCCCACCGCGCACCAGCGCATCGCCGCCGATCAGCGCAAGGTTGAGCAGCACCTTGATCACCTGTTTGGGCAGCACGGGATCCTCGACCATCCAGCCGATCGACACGCGGTGATTGTCACCGAACAGGCCGTCGATCGCCGCCTGCGCCTCACGCGTGTCGACGGTGTCGCCGAACCCGCCCGCCGCACCGAACGCCAGCCGGAAGAATTTCAGCTTGTTCGCACTCGCCTTCGCGCTCTCCGCGAGCAATTCCAGGCAGCGCGCGCGCATCTCGGGATCATGCTCGTCGGCGAGCAGCTCCAGCCCATTGTTGAGCGCGCCCACGGGGCTCAACAGGTCGTGGCACAGGCGCGAGCAGAGCAAGCTGGCAAAGTCGGTCGGCGAAATGTTCATCCCTCCCCTTTGGCCCAGCCGCGCCGCCGCTGCAAGCGCGGCAAACCACGATATGCAACGTTCTCACGACAAAATGTCAGGTTTTATTGACAAGCCGATTCTTCGCCGCAATATGTCAGGAAGACCTGACACCGGGTCGTGTGTTTTTGAACAGCAAAGCGGGCGGCGTGCGGAACAGGTTGAAAGTGCTGCGCGCCGAACGCGACTGGAGCCAAGCCGAGCTTGCCGGCCGGATCGACGTGTCGCGTCAGGCGATCAATGCGATCGAGACCGGCAAGCACGATCCCTCGCTCTCGCTCGCATTCCGGCTCGCGCGCCTGTTCGGACAGCCAATCGGGGAAATCTTCAATGACGGGAATGACGATGACTGAACGCTGGGGTGAGCAACAGCATGCGGCGCGCGCGGATCGCAGTCGGCGGCGCAATCGGTGGCTGACAATCGGGGTGGTCGCGCTGCTGATCGCGATCCCGTTCGCGATCGGGGTGGCCGACGGCATTCGCGGCGCGCCGGGCGACGGGATGCCGTTGCCGATACGCTCGGCGCTGATGCTGGGTGTTGCGGCGTTGATCCTGACCTATCTGTGGAGCAGTTGGCGCGCGGCCGACGAGTATCACCGTGCGACCGCCACGCTCTGCCTCGCTGCCGCAGGCCTGGTCGCGCTGGTGGTGCCGCCGCTCGCGGAAGTCATCGCCCCCATGTTCGGCCAGACGCTATCGTTCGACCTGCCCTGGGCGCTCGCCGTCGTCGCGGCAATCGGCGCATGGCTCTGGCGTCGGCGCGGCTGAGGTTCGCCGTATTTCGGCATGTGCGCCACGCGACGCCCCTTTCGTCGCGCGGCGCGCCCGGCTAGCGTGCTGCAAAATTCATGGAGGGGATTGTATGTACCGCTTTGCACTGACAACGTTGACGGCTCTGGCGCTTACGGCGCCCTTGGCCCCCGCGCTCGCCCAGACCCGCGCGGCCCCCGCCGACGCCGTGAAGCTCGACACCAAGCGGATCGACGCGATGCTGGCGAAGATGATCGCCGATGGTCGCGCGGTCGGCGGGTCGGTGCTGGTGTGGAAGGACGGGCGCGAGGTGCATTTCGCCGCGCGTGGCGTCGCCGATCGTGAGGCCGCCCGCCCCTTCGCCCGCGACACGCTGGTGCAAATCTATTCGATGACCAAGCCGGTGACCGGCGTCGCGCTGATGCAGCTGTGGGAACAGGGCAAGTTCCGCCTCGACGATCCGCTCGCGCGCTACCTCCCCGATTTCGCGAATATGCAGGTGCAGGACGGCACCGGCCCCGATGGCAAGCCGCTGTGGCGCGCCGCGAGCCGTCCGATCACCATCCGCGACGTGCTGCGCCACACCGCCGGCTTTGCCTATGGCGACGGCCCGACTGCGGCGCACAAGGCGTTCGCCGCCGCCGATCCGCTCAACCCGCAGAACACGCTGGCGGAGTTCGGTCGGCGGCTGGCCAAGGTGCCCCTGCTCTCCGAACCCGGCACCGAATGGCATTACAGCGTATCGGTCGATGTCCAGGCGCTGCTGGTCGAGCGCCTGTCGGGCATGAAGTTCACCGACTATGTCCAGAAGCACATCTTCGATCCGCTGAAGATGCGCGAGGCCGGCTGGCACCAGCCGATGGACCGCCTCCCCCGCTTCGCCGCGACCTATGTGAAGGGGCCGACCGGCATGACCCGCCAGCCTGAGGCGGCGATGCGCGAGCGCAACTTCCCCGGCGTGCCGCTGACCATGGGCGGCGCCGGCATCGTCGCGCCGATCGACGATTATATGCGCTTTGCCCGAATGCTGCTGAACGGCGGCGAGCTGGACGGCGCGCGCCTGCTCAAGCCCGCAACGATCCGCCTGATGGCGACCGATCACCTCGACCCCGCGATCAAGGAACGCGAGTGGCTGATGGGCAAGATCGACGGCGGCTTCGGCGTCAACTTCGCCGTCCGCACCGCCCGCCCCTCGACGCCGGACCGCAATCGCGGCGCGGTCGGCGAATTCTTCTGGGACGGCGCGGCCAGCACCTTGTTCTGGGTCGATCCGGCCAACAACATGGCGGTGGTATTCTTCGTCCAGACCTTCCCGTTCGACGGGACGCTGCACACGGATATCCGCAAGGCGGTATATGGCACGGACTATCTTGGGCCGAAGGGGGATTGAGCCACCCACATCCGTTTGTGCTGAGCTTGTCGAAGCACCTGCCCCGAAAGCGGTGGTATTCCGCCCTTCGACAGGCTCAGGGCAAACCGAGGCTGGGATACCCCTAGCGCCCGTCAAACCCCTCGCGCGCCTTGGCCACCGCGTCGAGGTTCGCCTCGGCCCAATGCCACACCCCGCAAAACGCCTCACCCAAACTCTCGCCCAGCGGGGTCAGCCGATAGTCCACGCGCGGCGGCACAACGGCATGCACCGTCCGCGTGACGAACCCGTCGCGCTCCATCCGCCGCAGCGTCTGCGTCAGCATCTTCTGGCTGATCCCCGGAATCGCCTTCGACAGGTGCGTGAACCGCATCTCGCCGCGCTCATCCAGCGTCTCCAGCAGAATCATCGACCATTTGTCGGCGACCGCGCCGATCAGATCGTAGACCAGCGCATCGACCCGCGGATCGCTCGCATGCCACTCGCCATTGCCCATCGCCCACACTCTCTTTTCGGTAAGTATAATTCTTTCGGGTGCCTTCTTTCGATACGATAGCGTGCCCCTAAATCCCCGTCACCACATCCCATGGAGACGCAGATGAAACAGTCCGACAACACCATCCTCATCACCGGCGGCGGGTCGGGCATCGGCGAGGCGCTCGCCCATCGCCTGCACGATGCCGGCAACACCGTGATCGTCGCCGGCCGCCGCCGCGACGCGCTCGACGCCGCGATCGCCGGTCGCGAGAACATGCACGCCATGACGCTCGACATCGACAGCGTCGAAGCCATCGAAACCTTCGCCGCCGACCTGATCGCCGCCCACCCGGCGCTCAATGTCGTCATCAACAATGCCGGGGTCATGCGCTACGAGGACCTGTCCACCCGCCGCGACCTGACCGATGCCGAGGCGACAATCACCACCAATCTGCTCGGCCCGATCCGCCTGACCAACGCGCTGGTCGATCATCTGAAGGCGCAGGACGACGCGGCAATCGTCAACGTCACCTCCGGTCTCGCCTTCGTGCCTTTGGTCATCGCCGCAACCTACAGCGCGACCAAGGCGGCGATCCACAGCTACACCCTCTCGCTCCGGGATGCGCTGGCAGGATCGGTGGAAGTGATCGAACTCGCCCCGCCCGCCGTCCAGACGGACCTCACCCCCGGCCAGCGCGAGCGTGCCGCCTATCAGCCGCTCGACGATTTCGCTGACGAAGTGATGGCGCTGTTCGGACAGACCCCGACGCCAAAGGAAGTGCTGGTCGAGCGCGTAAAGCCGCTGCGCAACGCCGAGGCCGAAGGCCGCTTCGACGCGACGCTCGAGCAACTCACCGCGATGGTGAAGGGCGCGCAGCATTGATCATCCCCGTCGCCCCGGCCTTGAGCCGGGGCCGGGCTTCCTCAAGCGGCTTGAGCGCGCTCCACCTTTTGGAACCCGCTCATCAAACCCCGCGACGCCCCTTGAGGAACTGAACGACCACGACGATCAGCGCGACAATGAGGATGAGATGGATCAGGCCGCCGGCAACATTGAGCGAGAAACCCAGCAGCCAGAGAACCAGCAAGATAACGGCGATAGTCCAGAGCATGTTCATTCCCATTTGCGATGAAGGGGTAACAAGGTCGGAACCGGAACGTTCCGAGGCCCGCCTCACACCCGCTTGCGGCAAGCGTGGCGAAGCAACCCTGGGAGCGACGTGAACGGTCAGTCGGGCGCCTCTTCGATACGAATGTCATATTGTTTGCCGTAATCGACATGCTGCAACCCGAGCCTCGTCAACTGCATAGACCGCGTCCGTAAAGGTTCCAATGCGGTCAAGGCAGCACCGTTTCGACCTCCATCCGCTCGAACCGCCCATGCAGCCCGCGCGCCCCCGCGCGCCACGCGGTTACCGCGTCCCCCCCGACGATCACCCACAGCTTCCCGTCCGCCGCCGCCATCGCCGCATCGGTCGCGGACGGGGTCGCATCCCCGGACGGGTGCGAGT
The DNA here is from genome assembly GCF_020177055.1 of Sphingomonas sp. R647. GTDB lineage: Bacteria > Pseudomonadota > Alphaproteobacteria > Sphingomonadales > Sphingomonadaceae > Sphingomonas. The sequence goes on along the minus strand of NZ_JAIQXT010000002.1, from coordinate 72,729 downwards.
GCCAATAGCCGATGACCTTGTCCCCGCCCCCACGCTCGGCCCGCAGCGCCGCAATCAGCGCCCCCGGATCAATCTCGAACCGCCGCGCCGGATCGTCCGCGACATTCGCCTCCACGCTCGCCCGCTCGACCCCATCCGCCCCGAACAACAGCCCGCACGCCTCCAGCGGCGCGGCGTCGGCCGCAGCACGCTGGATTAGCGCGATAACACAGCTTGAAATCCGCAATCCCATTCCCATTTCCCTACAGCAATGAACCGGGGGGTTTCCACACTCGAAGCGCGGATCGCGGATGCAGCAGATGGCTGGCGGCTCGACCGGGCTTTGGCGGATGCGCTGCCCACGTTGTCGCGCGAGCGGATCAAGGCGCTGATCTCCACCGGCAACGTCACCGGCCCCGATGGTCTGATCCGCGATCCGAAGAAAAAGGCGCCCGGCGGCGCGCTGTTCACGCTCAACGTCCCCGAACCCGAGCCTGCGCATAACGAGGCGCAGGACATCGCGCTCACCGTGGTGTTCGAGGATGAACATCTGATCGTCATCGACAAGCAGGCCGGGCTGGTCGTCCACCCCGCTGCGGGCAATTTCGACGGCACGCTGGTCAACGCGCTGCTCCACCATTGCCAGGGCAGCCTGTCGGGCATCGGCGGCGTCGCGCGGCCGGGCATCGTCCACCGCATCGACAAGGACACGTCGGGCTTGATGGTCGCGGCGAAGACCGACCGCGCACATGTCGGCCTCGCCCGCCAGTTCAAGGATCATTCGATCGACCGCCGCTATCAGGCGATCGTCTCTGGCCGACCGAAAACGTCAGGCGGAAGCGTCGATGCGCCGCTTGCGCGCTCGCCGCAAAACCGCAAGAAGATCGCCATCCAGCCGGGTGGCAAGCGCGCTGTCACCCACTGGACGCTGGTAAAGCCGCTGCACGAGGCAGCTTTGGTCGAATGCCGCCTCGAAACCGGCCGCACGCATCAGGTGCGCGTGCATATGGCGTCGCTCGGTCACCCGTTGCTCGGCGACCCGGTTTATGGTAGAACGAAAAAAGAACACCGGGAGGTGCTGGAAACCTTGGGTTTCCACCGCCAGGCCTTGCACGCCGCCCGGTTGGGGTTCATCCATCCTATCCATAGTCACGCTTTGGCGTTCGATAGCGAAATGCCGGCGGACATGCAGGAACTGATGGCTAACCTCATCGTATAGTATTTTCTGACTCGTCCAAATGGAGGGTCGACCGGCGTCCTCGCCTATAAAGGGGGGAAGCCCAATTAAAGGGAGTAAGTGACCATGGCCCGCGGAAGCAATGTCCCGGCGACGATCCCAGCCCTCGGCGGTGAGGCAAGCCTCAACCGCTATCTGGCGGAGATCAAGAAGTTCCCGATCCTCGCGCCCGAGCAGGAATATATGCTCGCGAAGCGCTTTCAGGAGCATGGCGACCCCGAAGCGGCCGCGCAGCTGGTCACCTCGCATCTGCGCCTCGTGGCGAAGATCGCGATGGGCTATCGCGGCTATGGCCTGCCGGTCAGCGAACTGATTTCCGAAGGCAATATCGGCCTGATGCAGGGCGTGAAGAAGTTCGAGCCCGATCGCGGCTTCCGCCTCGCCACCTATGCGATGTGGTGGATCCGCGCCTCGATCCAGGAATTCATCCTGCGCTCGTGGAGCCTCGTAAAGATGGGCACCACCGCTGCGCAGAAGAAGCTGTTCTTCAACCTGCGCCGGATGAAGGCCAAGCTCGACGCGTTCGAGGACGGCGACCTCAAGCCCGAGGATCTGGCCAAGATCGCCACCGATCTGGGCGTGACCGAGGAAGAGGTCACGTCGATGAACCGTCGCATGGCGATGGGCGGCGACACGTCGCTCAACGTGCCGATGCGCGAAGATGGCGAGAGCCAGTGGCAGGACTGGCTGCAGGACGACAGCGCCCTGCAGGATGAGGTCGTTGCCGAAGCGCAGGAAGCCGATGTCCGCCACTCGATGCTGGTGGATGCGATGGACGAGCTGAACGAGCGTGAGAAGCACATCCTCACCGAACGCCGCCTGACCGACGACCCCAAGACGCTCGAAGAACTGTCGCAGGTCTATGGCGTCAGCCGCGAACGCGTCCGCCAGATCGAGGTGCGCGCGTTCGAAAAGCTGCAAAAGGCGATGATGCGCCTGGCCGGCGACCGCCGCCTCCTCCCCGCGATGTAAGTCGCGGTCGAGGGCGGATGGACGACACCAATGACGCAATGGGCGGCGCGCGCCCGGGTGCTCCGCGCCCGGGCCAGCCGCTCGGCGCGCGTCCGCTCCCCGACCTTGGCCATCTCGACGGAATCGGCATCCAGCCCGTGAAGCCCAAAAAGCCCCGCAAGCCGATCGGCCGCCGCATCCTCGGCTGGCTGTTCAAGGGCGCGCTCGCATTCGTGCTGGTGTCGGTGGCGATGGTCACGCTCTACCGCTTCGTCCCCCCGCCCTTCACCCTGACGATGATGGGCGACATTTTCACCGGCCATGGCGTGACCAAGAAATGGGTGCCGCTGTCGCGCATCGACGCTGACATGGCCCGCGCCGCGATCGCCGCTGAGGACAGCAGTTTCTGCACCCATTCGGGCTTCGACTATGACTCGATGGCCGCCGCGATGCTGCGCAACGCACAGGGCGGGAAGGTGCTGCGCGGCGGATCGACGATCAGCCAGCAGACGGCGAAGAACGTCTTCCTGTGGCAGGGCGGCGGCTATTTCCGCAAAGGCCTGGAGGCGTGGTTCACTGTCCTGATCGAGAATATCTGGGGCAAGCGCCGCATCATGGAAGTTTACCTGAACGTCGCCGAAACCGGCATCGGCACCTATGGCGCCGAAGCGGGTGCGCGTCGGTACTTCAAGAAGGGCGCGGGCAACCTGACCCGCGCCGAGGCAGCGCGCATCGCCGCCGTGCTGCCGCTACCCAAGAAACGGGCGGCCACCGCGCCCAAGGGCTTCACCCGCCGCTATGGCAATTCGATCGCGGCGCGCATCGGCGTGGTCCAGCGCGAGGGCCTGGACGCCTGCGTGCGCTAGGGAGAGGACATGACGGATCGCCGAAGTGGCAAACGTCAGTCGACCCGACATGCCCTCCCTACGCCCCTCCTACACATTAGGAGGGCGAGCGGGTCTTATTTCTTTTCGGCAGGAACCGCCTTGTCGATCGCGTCACCAGCCTTCTCGGCGGTTTCGCCCACGGCCTGAGCCGCTTCGGTGATGGCCGCGTCCTTGCGGGTCTCGGAATTGTTGCTCAGGAAGTAGAAGGCGCCGACAACCACGATCACCAGCGCGATGATCCCCAGGATCAACCCGCCGCCACCGCCGCGCCGCTCGATCACCGTGGTGGTGCCGCCGCCATTGCGCTCGGTCACGCGCTCGGCAGTCACGCCATCGGTGCGCTCGACAATCCGTTCTTCAGCCATCTCTCATCTCCCAACAGGAACATTGGCCGCCCAACGCCGGGGCAAAAGCCATTGTTCCCGTTGTGAAATGTTCAGGCGCTTTCGTTAGTTTTGCACCAGCCCGCTCCCCCACCCGGCCACCCATAGGATACTAAAGTTGGGTGGCCGGGTGGGGGAGCGGGCCGGTGCCGCCGCAAACGCCCTTAGAACGGCAGCTTGAAGCCGGGAGGCAGCGGAATACCGCTCGACAGCTTCGACATTTCCGCCGACGCCGCCGCATCCGCTTTCGCCCGCGCATCGTTGAGCGCAGCTGCGACCAAGTCTTCCAGCATCTGCTTTTCCGACGGCGCGAGCAGCGATTCGTCGATATCGACGCCGATGATCCGGCCCTTGGCGCTCGCCTTGACCTTCACCAGCCCGCCGCCCGACGCGCCCTCGACCTCGATCCCGTCGAGGTTCGCCTGCGCCTTGGTCAGCTCGTTCTGGACGTTCTGCGCCATCGCCATGATGTCTTCGATACTCTTCACCCAAACCTCCTGTTTTCGCGGGTCCAGCCGATCAGCTCGGCATCTGGAAAGGCTTCGAGCGCCGCGGCAACCACGGGCGAGGCGAGCACGGCATCGCGCTCCGCCGCCTCGAGCGCTGCACGCTCCTCGTTCAACGTCTGCTGGCCCGGCGCATCGACGACGCGCAGCGACCAGCGCTTGCCGAGCACGCGTCGCAACGCGTTTTCGAAATCATGGACCAGATCTGCCGGGATGCCGTGACTGCTGACCTCGACCACCGGCTCCTCCAACCGGATCAGGCGGACAAGGTTCCGCACGCGCGCCGCCAGATGCACCTCATGCGCGTCCGCCAGCCGCTCGACCAGTTCGGCCATGTTGCGCGGCGCGGGCGCCTCGGCCGGTGCGCTCGGGGCTGCGGCCGGTGCCGGCCCGCCCATCGGCGCACCCTCGGCGATCTTGCGCGCCAGCTCACCCGGATCGGGCAGGGTCGAGGCGTGGATCACCCGCAACAACGCCATTTCGCACGCCTCGATCGGCAGCGCGGCGCGGATCACCTCGTCATGCCCCTTCAGCAGCAACTGCCACAGCCGGTGAAGCGCAGGAAAGCCGAGCTTCCCCGCCCATTCGCCCAGCGACGCGCTCTCCTCGGCCGCTTGCCCGGGAATGACCTCGTTGCCCAGCTTGGCGAGCGTCACGCGATGCACCATCTCCAGCAGCGACTTCAGCACCGCCTGCGGATCGACGCCCAGATCATATTGCCCACGCAACGCCGCCAGCGCGCGCGCCGCATCGCCCGCGATCACCAACCCGAACAGGTCGCGGATCGCGTTGCGGTCGGACAGGCCGAGCATGTCGCGCACTGCATCGGCAGTGACCGCCCCGCCCTCCATCCCGGCATGGGCAATCGCCTGGTCGAGGATCGACAGCCCATCGCGCGCCGACCCTTCCGCCGCGCGCGCGATCATCGCCAACGCCTCGGGCTCGGCCTGCGCGCCTTCCTTCTCGACCACCTCACCGAAATGCGCGGCGAGCTTGTCCGCCGGAATCCGCCGCAGGTCGAAGCGCTGACAGCGCGACAGCACCGTGACCGGCACCTTCTGCACCTCAGTCGTTGCGAACAGGAACTTCACATGCCCCGGCGGCTCTTCCAGCGTCTTGAGCAACGCGTTGAACGCGTTTTTCGACAGCATGTGGACTTCGTCGATAATGTAAATCTTGTACCGCGCACTCACCGCCGAATAGCGCGACGCATCGATGATCTCGCGCACATCGTCGACACCGGTATGGCTGGCGGCGTCCATCTCGATCACATCGATATGCCGCCCCTCGGCAATCGCGCGGCACGGCTCGCACACCCCGCACGGGTCGATCGTCGGCCCGCCCTGCCCGTCCGGACCGATGCAATTGAGCGCCTTGGCGATCAGCCGCGCGGTCGACGTCTTGCCGACCCCGCGCACGCCGGTCAGCAGAAACGCATGCGCCAGCCGGTCGCGCCGAATCGCGTTCCCCAGCGTCTGCACCATCGCATCCTGCCCGATCAGCTGGGCAAAGGTCTGCGGCCGGTATTTGCGCGCAAGCACGCGATACACGCTGTCGCGCGGCTGAGGCGGTTCGTCGAGGCCAAGGAATGAATCGGACATTGCGGAAGACCCTAGCGGGTCATGCGGCGCGCGTCATGTAGGGAAGGTCCGCTCCAGAGCGACCGGGGACGAAAATCGTTACGGCGGCTTCCGACCGCTCGGCCACGAATCCACGCTGGCGTGACGATCTGGCACCCTCCCCGCGATTCAGGTACGCTCCACACCGCGACATGGATTCGGGGGGGGCCGCCATGAAAGACAGCGCGACGCCGGGGCTGGCACAGCAACTCATCTTCCAGCTGCTGTATCCCGCCTTTCTCGGCGCCTTCATCTTCGCGATCTGGCAATCTCCGCCCGGCTGGCCATGGTCATGGTGGGGCAGCGACACTCCGCCTTGGGGCGTACTGCTGGCAGTCTATTGTGCGCTGCAATTTGCCCGGACGCATGCTGCGCGAACCGATCGCCTATTCTGGTTGTTCGATGCCGCCGAGCTGATCTTGCTGATCAGCGCCTTTTCCCGCTTGGGCTATGGCGGCCCGGCTCCTGGGGATCAGGTGCCACCGGACGGCGTGGCGCTCCTTTTGATGATCGCCCTGTTCGTGTTGCCCCCGCTACGCTGGTTTATCGCGGGCCACCGCACTGCGTTAGGATGGGGGTTTGCGGTTCTTTCGGGGCTGGCAGTCGCCGCGTTAGCGCTGGCCTGTGGCGCGGTGATCAGCCCCTTCGTAGCCTTTTGGATCACCGCCATCGCGCTGCTCGTCTATGTCGCCTGCTTGCTACTGCAGGATTGTGCCCGCTTCGGTCGAGGCGCCGTACCCCCGCCCATCGACGCGCCGCAGAGCGGCCACATGGTTCACCCGAGCCAGCCTAAGACGGTAGAAGAGTAACGCCCGGGTGCGCGCACAAGCGGCCAGCATGGCGCTCGCGTGGCTCTAACGCTGGAGTGAAGGTGGGAGCCGGGACGACCCGACACGAAAATCGTTACGGCTGCTTCCTTCCGGATCTGACCGGGTTGGCGACGGCATCGTCCGCCCGACTCCCGCGGCGCAGATAGGCGCAACCCCGCGCGATTGCAATGACTCCGCCGCATGTCGCTGCTAAGCCGCTGCGCGATGCGTATTTTGTTGCTGGGCGCCGGGGGGTTCATCGGCCGGCATATCCTGTCCGAGTTGCTGGCGAGCGGGCATAAAGTCCGCGCCGTCGCCCGCGATGTCGCGCGGCTACGAGACGCCGAGCCGGGCGCGGAGTGGGTCGGAATCGACCTCGCCCGTGCGACCGACGCTGAAGGCTGGCGCGAGCATCTTTCCGGGATCGACTGCGTGGTCAACGCCGCCGGGGTGCTGCGCGGGCCGGAGATGCAGGCGGTCCATGTCGACATGCCGCGCGCGCTCCATGCCGCGTGCAAGCGCGCCGAAGTCCGCCGCCTCGTCCTGATCTCCGCCGTGAGCGCGCGGCCCGATGTCGCCACCGATTACGCCGCGACCAAGCTGGCGGGCGAAGCGGCATTGCGCGACTCGGGCCTGCGCTGGACCATCTTCCGCCCCTCGCTGGTGATCGCGGAGAGCAGCTATGGCGGCACCTCGCTGCTGCGCGGCCTTGCTGCCCTCCCCTTTGCCCAGCCACTCGCGGGCGACGGCGACTTTACCTTCTCGCCGATACATGCCGACGATCTCGCCCGGTCGGTGCGCCTTGCGTGTGAGGATCTGTGGTTCGTCGGCCAGAGTTTCGAACCCGCTGGCCCGGAAACGCTCACCCTGCGCGAGTTGATGACCCGCTACCGCACCTGGCTCGGCCTCGGCCCCAGCCGTTTCGTCCGCGTGCCGATGCCGGTGATGCGCGCGCTCGGCCGGATCGGCGACCTTGCCGGGTCCGGCCCGGTCTCGACCAACAGCGTAGCCCAGCTTGTCGCAGGCAACGCCGCCGACGGCGCCGCGTTCGCGCAGGCGGTCGGCTTTCGCCCGCGCAGCGTGGCGCAGGCGATGCGCGACCGCGCCGCCGGGGTGCAGGATCGCTGGCACGCGCGCCTGTTCTTCCTCGCCCCCGCGATCCGCTGGGGGCTGGCACTGATGTGGCTCGCCTCGGCGCTACTCGGCCTGTTCGCCGGGCGCACGCAGACGCTTGAATGGCTCGCCGCGATCGGCGCGCCCGAGGGTGCCGCACTTCCGCTGCAGATCGGGACCGCCCTGCTCGACCTCGCCATCGCCGCGCTCGTCCTGCGCGACCGCACCGCGCGCACCGCGACCGCAGTCCAGCTCGCGGTCGTCACCGGCTACACACTCGTCCTCACGCTAGGCCTGCCCGCGCTCTGGGCCGATCCGCTCGGGCCATTGCTCAAGAACCTGCCGATCGTGCTGCTGATCCTCGTCCATGGCGCGATCGGCGACCGGCGATGACCGACGCGCCAGCGCCTTACCCGAACAAGGCCCCGACCAGCTCCCCGACCTTCGCATGCGCGGCATTCGCCTTGGCCGTTTCCAGCCCCGGCGCGTCGAGGTAGCAGGCGATCAGGATCGGCTTGCGTCCCGGCGGCGTCGCGATCGCGATGGTGTTGAAATAGCCCTCGCCGCTCGTCCCGGTCTTGTCCCCAACGCGCCAGTCCTTGGGCAGACCCGCGCGCAGCCGCGCCTTGCCGGTGGGCGACGCCTCCATCCACCCGGTCAGCTTCGCACGCGACGCCGGCGACAGCACATCGCCCAGCAGCAACCGGTTCATCAGCCACAGCATCGCGTCGGGCGTGGTCGTATCGCGCACTTCGCCATTGCGGACATTGTTGAGCGACGGCTCGTCGCGATCCGATCGGGTCAGCTGGTCGCCCGCATCGCGGATGAACCTGGTCAGCCCGCGCGGCCCCGAAATCTGCCCGAACAACAGGTTCGCCGCGCTGTTGTCGCTCATCACCACCGCCGCCTCGCACAGCGCCTCGATCGACATCGCGCCCTTGGCCAAGTTCGCCTTCACCACCGGCGCATAGTCGAGCAGATCGGCCTCACCGAACCGGATTTCGCTCGCCAGGTTCAACTCGCCCCGGTCCACCCGCGCCAGGACGGCTGCGACCAGCGGCACCTTGAACGTCGAGCACATCGCAAAGCGCGCCTCGGCCCCGTCGGAAAAGCGCCGCCCGGTGCCGGTGTCATAGACGGCGAGGCCCAGCCGCCCGCCGGTTTCGGCACGGATGCGGTCGAACGGCCCCAGCTTCTGCGCAAAGGCGGGAACGGTGGCGAGCGCAGCGGCGCCCATGATTACGGTGCGGCGATTCGTCATGGTCATCGTCCCTGCATATCGCGATGTTCTGAAGGCAGGCTGACCGTCAGCCCATCCAGCTCCGGCGTCAGCACGATCTGACACGACAACCGGCTGGTCCGCGTCGCCCCGACGGCGAGGTCGAGCATATCCTCTTCCTCCTCGCTCGGGCGCGGCAACCGGGCGAAGTCCTCCGCCGCGACGATGACGTGACAGGTGGAGCAGGCCATCTGCCCCTCGCACGTCCCCTCCAGCGGCATGCCCCGCGCCTGGCCGATCTCAAGCAACCGGTCGCCCGCAGCCGCCTCGGCCTCGACGGCGAGAGCCCCATCGGGCGTCAGGAATCGCACCCGGATCATGCCGCGATCCTCTGCGCGCGGGCGGCAGCATCAATGCGCTGGATGGCGTCCAACAAGTCCTCCTCAGTGGTATAGCGGCCAAAGCCCAGCCGGATGCTCGACCGCGCCTCGGCATCGCTCAGGCCCAGCGCCTGCAACACATGGCTCGGCCGCCCCGATCCGCTGGCACAGGCCGACCCCGCCGAAAAAGCGATATCGCGAAGCTCGGACATCAGCCGCGCGACGTCCAGCCCCGGATAGCGCAGGTTGAGATTGCCCGGATAGCGATCCTCCTTCGATCCATTCAGCGTCCAGCCCGCACCGCCCAGCGCCTGAAACCCCGCACGGAACAGCTGCGCCGCATGCGCCCGATCCGCCCCGAACCGCTGTTTGGCCAGCGCCGCCGCCGCGCCGAACCCGGCGCACAACGCCGGCGACAGCGTCCCCGACCGCCCGCCTGGCTCCTGCCCGCCACCGTGCATCAACGGCTCCAGCGCCACGCCATCGCGCACCCACAAAGCGCCGACGCCCTTCGGTCCGTGAATCTTGTGCGCCGACACCGCGACCAGATCGACGCCATCGGGGATCGCCACGCGTCCGAACCCCTGCACCGCATCGGTCAGCATCAGCGCGCCCGCCGCCTTGGCCAGCTCCGCCAGCGCCTCGACCGGCTGGATCACCCCGATCTCGTTATTGACCAGCATCGCCGCGACCAGCCCTGTCCCCGGCCCGATCGCGTCGCGCGCGGCATTGAGGTCGACCAGCCCCTCCGGCCCGACCGGCAACACTGTCACCGCGCGCCCGCGCCGCGCCTCCGCCGCCACCGTATCCAGCACCGCCGCATGTTCGGTGGCGATCGTCACGATACCGCCCGTCGTGCCCTTGATCGCCCAGTTCAGCGCCTCAGTCGCGCCACTGGTAAAGCTCACCGTCCCACCAGCGGGCATCAGCCCAGCGACCTGTTCGCGCGCCACCTCGACCGCCGCCTTGGCCTTGCGCCCGGCCGCATGCGCCGAATGCGGGTTGGCAAAGTCATCGCCCAGCCACGGCAGCATCGCGTCGCGCGCCTCGGGCGCCAGCGGCGTCGTCGCCTGATAGTCGAGATAGATCATGCCGCGCGGCTCCCGGCATCGGCGGCAATGTCGATCCAATGGTCGATAAACGCGCGGATATCCTCCGCCGTGGTGCTCCACCCGGTGCTCACCCGAATCGTCCGCGATGCGACCTCGGCATCGACGCCGAACGCCTGCAGCACCCGGCTCTGCTTCAGCGTCCCCGACGCGCACGCGCTCCCAGCCGACACCGCAAAGCCCTTGAGGTCGAAACGGACAAGCTGCGCCGCAGCGCTCAGGCCCGGCATGGCGATCGCGCTGATATTGCTCACCGTTTCGCCATATCCCATCAGCTGCTGCCCGCCATAGGATTTGAGCGTGCGGAACATGTCGACCCGCGCTTCGTGCCTGTCCATGTCGGGCAGCCCCACGCGCCGCGCCTGCCACGCCTCGACCGCAGCGGCAAAGCCCAGCACGCCGGGCAGATTCTCGGTCCCGCCACGATAGCCGAACTCCTGCCCACCCGGCGCATCCAGCAACGCAAGATCGCCGACCAGCAGCGCCCCCACACCGATCGGCCCGCCCAGCTTATGCGCCGACAGCACGATCAGATCGCCCTCGCGCGGAAAGCGGTTGAGCGCGAACATCTGCGACGCATCGGTCACCATAACCCCGCCGCCCTCGGCGATCATCGGCGCATAATGTTCGACCGGCTGGACCTTGCCCGTCTCGGGATTGACCCACTGGATCGCGATCACCGGCCGGTCGCCCACCGCCAGCGCATCGGCAAGCGCATTATAGTCGACATCCCATTCGCCATTGACCGGCAGCACGCCCGCATCCGGCGCCGCGCGCAGCACCGCGTCATGCTCGACGCTCGACCGCCAGCGCCGCCCGCCCTTGGCCAGCCGCATCGCGATGCCCAGCGCCTCGCTCGCCCCGCTGGTAAAGATCACCTGCCCCTGCCACCCCAGCGCTTCCTTGATCCGCGCCCGCGCATCCTCCAGCGCCGCCCGCGCCGCCCGCCCCTCGGCATGGGGCGAGGACGGATTGGCCCAACGCAGCATTCCTTCGATCATCGCCTCGCGCGCCTGTGGCAGCATCGGCGTGGTCGCGGCATGGTCGAGATAGATGCGCTGGGTCAGGGGAATCGTTCCAATTGCTTGTCGGGGCGTGAGGACTATATAGCCTGCACCCGTTTCCGCGCTACCGCGCGCCCATCACAGAGCAGGTCCACTTTGCCCGAAGTCATCATTCCCGGTCCCGAAGGCCGCCTCGAAGGGCGTTTCGCCCCCGCCCCCCGCCCCCGCGCACCGGTCGCGATGATCCTGCATCCGCACCCCAATGCGGGCGGCACTATGAACAACCGCATCGTGCAGGAGCTGTACAAGACCTTCCAGCGGCGCGGCTTCGCGACGTTGCGCTTCAACTTCCGCGGCGTCGGCAAGAGCCAGGGCACGTTCGACAACGGCATCGGCGAGCTGAGCGACGCCGCGTCCGCGCTCGACTGGGTGCAGAGCTTCCATCCCGAAGCATCGACCACCTGGATCGCGGGCGTCAGCTTTGGCGCGTGGATCGGCATGCAGCTGCTGATGCGCCGCCCGGAAATCCGCGGCTTCATCTCGGTCGCGCCGCCCGCGAACATGTACGACTTCACCTTCCTCGCCCCGTGCCCCAGCTCGGGCATCATCATTCAGGGTGACGGCGACGAAGTGGTGACGCCCGGCGCGGTGCAGAAGCTGGTCGACAAGCTGCGCACGCAAAAGCACATCACCATCCACCACGACACGATTCCGCACGCCAACCATTTCTTCGAACATGAAATGGACCCGCTGATGCGCAGCGTGGACAATTATCTCGACATGCGCCTCGACCCCAATTCGCCGATTCGGTGAACGGGCCGGACTCAGCGACGATCGACAATGGTCTGGGCGCATTGCTTGGACTTGCTGTTGGCGACGCGCTGGGCACGACACTTGAGTTCTCCGTACGCGATTCCGGGCCGCCCCTGACCGACATGGTTGGCGGCGGCCCGTTTTCGCTGGAACCCGGCCAATGGACCGACGACACCGCGATGGCGCTTGCGCTGGCGGAGACGCTCGCCGGGCACGACGTGTTCTATCCGCAAGCGTGCATGAACCGCTTCGTGAACTGGTACCGCTGGGGCGCACATAGCTGCACCGGAACCTGTTTCGACATCGGCATCACCACGCGGACCGCACTTGAGGTTGCTGAAGAAACGGGCGAGCCCTTTTCCGGGCCGACCAATTCACGCAGCGCGGGCAACGGATCGCTTATGCGCCTTTCGCCTGTCGCCCTATGGGGCTGGGATCGTGACGCCACGTTGGTAGCTCAGGTTGCCCGAGATCAGAGCCGCCTGACCCACGGCGCCGATGAATGCCTCGCCGCATGCGAAGGCTTCGCCGCGCTCCTCGTCAGGGCGATCCGTGGCGAACCGAAGGCCGAGCTACTCGCCCCGCACCAAGTCGATGCCCCCCGTGCAGTGGCGGAGATTTTCGGCGGCGCGTGGCAGGAAAAGGCGCGATCACAGATCAGCTCCAGCGGCTATGTCGTTCACAGCCTTGAGGCTGCTTTATGGTGTGTCGGCAACTCCGATGGCTTCGACGAGGCGGTGCTGCTCGCCGCGAATCTTGGTGATGACGCCGATACCGTCGCGGCGATCACCGGACAGCTTGCTGGCGCAATCTACGGAGCCGGGGCTATTCCCGCGACATGGCTCACCCGTCTGGCGTGGCGGGATGAAATCAGCGCAGTCGGTCTGCGCCTCCTCACCGAGCGCTGACTGACCGGCACCTCTATCCTTTTGAACGCGACCGAAGCATGATCGCCCCATGAAGCAATCCACCGCGATCAAGATCGCCGCCGGCGTCGCCGCTGCCACCATTGGCGGCCTGTTCCTCTACTCCCGCGCGACCCGCCCGCCGGTGATCAACCCGACCGTGCCGCAACCGGCCAAACCGGTCGACCTCACCCGCTACACCGGCACCTGGTACGAACTCGCCCGGCACGAGAATCGCTTTCAGAAGGGCATGGATTCGGTCACCGCCGACTATGGCCTCGAACCGGGCGGCAAGGTCAGCATCGTCAACAGCGGCATCCGCGCCGGTGAAACCGAACGCGACGTCAGCGAAGGCACCGCGATCGTCGCGGACGAGGACACCGGGGCAAAGCTCAAGGTTTCGTTCTTCGGCCCGCTCTACACCGGCGACTATTGGGTGCTCGACCATGGCGACGAGTACGACTGGTCGATCGTCGGCGAGCCTTCGGGCCGCTACCTCTGGCTGCTAGCCCGCGATCCCCGCCCCGACCCCGCGCTGCTTCAGACGCTCCTCACCCGGGTCGAGGACCTCGGCTACGACCGCTGGGCGTTGCGCATCACCCAGCAGGGTTGAGGGCGCGCGGGCCGTAACTAAAGTCGGCTCGACTGAAGCGCGAAGCGGCGCGTTCCCCCCGCCTGCTTGAGTGCGGCCTGCACGTCGGCGCGTTGCTTCAGCGCGAGGAAGGTTGCCCGGGTCCGGGGCACCGGCGCCGACTCCGGCGAGGCATCATAGTCGCTGAAATCCAGCAAGGTTTCGACGCGCTGATCCGGATCGTCGAGTTCCGCGATCACCGCCTTCGCCGCGGCATCGATATCGCCGACACACAGATAAAGATCGCGAAGCGATTCCGGATCATCCTTGCTGTTCGCCTCGATCAACGCACGATCGGCTGCAACCGCAGCAGCATTGCCCAGCGCCACGTTGGCACAGACCCGCACCAGTCGGATCTGCATCGCCCCGAACGGGCTGATCGGCAAATTCGCCCCATCGGCTGGCAATGTCTTTAACGCGTCGGCAAAGCGACCGAACCGGTTCTGCACTCCGGCCATGTTGATGATCTGACTGACATTGGGCCCGCCATCTTCCGCTGCCCTGCCCCCTTCGCGATACGCCGCAAGGCTGGCCTCCACATCGCCGAGCGTGGCGTGCGTGCCGCCCAGCGCGTCCCACCACCACGAACTCCGTTCGGCAGCGTCCAGAAAATCGGCAAGCTGCTTCCCATCGCCGCGCGCGCTCTCCAGGACCGCCAATGCCTCGCCCGGTCGGCCAAGGCCGCGGAGCAGTCGCGCCGCTGACAGGATCGGCGCGAGATGCCTCGGATAGCGCAGGATCGACGCGCGCACCCGTTTGAGTTCGCCCTCCGCCGCCGCGCGCGGGTCGAACCCGGCAGGCAGCAGCGCGGCAAACTCCGGCTGGACAGAGAGCCGAATCAGCACCGACGTCGTCTCGATCTCGGCGACCAGCGCCGCCACGCCCGCATTGTCCCCGCGCGCATGCAGGATCCGCATCAATCGCTCACGAAACCCGTCCTTTGACGCCATCGGCTCTTCGGGATCGAAACCGCTCGCCGTCATCACCCGCAGGAAGCGTTCGCGCGCAGCGTCCGCCTTCGCCTCGCGCAATTGCGTATCAAGCCGATAAAGCCAGCGTAGCTCATAGGTGTTGAGTGCCCGCCCGCGCCCCTCGCTCATCGCAACCACCGTCGCGACCGCGTCCTCGAGCGCCTTTACGTCCACATCGAGGCTCAGCCGCAGCTGCCATAGTTCGTCGGATGCGGATTCGAATGCTGTTCCTGCCACGGCGAATGCGCGGGCATCGACGAGGTTTCCCGCCCGCACCGCACAATAAGCGGCGAGCTGATATGCCAGCGTCGCAACTTCCGGGTCCAGCTGCGATACCGCCTTGGGTTTGAACTGCGGTTTCAGGAGCCTGAGCGCCGCCGGGCAATCACCGCGCTGCGACGCCTCCATGGCCTTGCCCAGCCGCGCGTGTGCCTTTTCCTGATCCGCCGCTGCGGGCGATGCGCCATACAGCCCCGCACCAACGATCGCCCCGACTATCCATCGCTTCATGCCTGCCCCCGTTCATGCCCAGGATAGCCGCCAGCGCGCTGAAATCGAGGGGCAATTTCCGCGCTAAACCGTCCAGATCAGCACATTCCCCACCAGCACCGCCGCGCACACGATCATCAGCACGCCCTTGGTCCGCCCGCCCCCGTTCCGGTCGCCCTTGCGGATCATCGTCACGCCGCCCCACACCAGCACGATGGCGGCGATGGTCAGCAGCGAGAGGGTCGTGTTCGCGGCGGTGGAGAGTTCGGGTCGCATGCCGCTTCCTTGCATGCCCTCCCCGCCCCGTCGAGATGCCCCGATTTATTGCGATTGCCTCGCAATAGAGAGGCCGCTAATGGCGCTGATAGATAAAGCTTTGGCCGCATAAGCTCGCAATGGGTTGCGCGCCATCGTCCCGCCATTTAGCGGAGCCCGCAAATGTCTGACCGTAACGCCATCCCGCTCGCCCCGTCCGCCGCGCTGACCGTGGAAACCGTCACCAGCGTGCGCCACTGGAACGAACATCTGTTCAGCTTCACGATCACGCGCCCGCAAAGCTTCCGCTTTCGCTCGGGCGAGTTCGTCATGCTCGGCCTGCCGGGCGAAGGCCGCCCGCTGCTGCGCGCCTATTCGATCGCAAGTCCCGCATGGGCGGAGGAGCTCGAATTCCTCTCGATCAAGGTGCCCGACGGCCCGCTGACGTCGAAGCTTCAGTTGATCCAGCCGGGCGACCAGCTGTTCCTCGGCCGCAAGCCGACCGGCACGCTCGTTACCGACGCGCTGCTCCCGGGCAAGCGGCTGTTCTTCCTCTCGACCGGCACCGGCCTCGCCCCGTTCCTCAGCCTCGCGCGCGATCCCGACGTGTATGAGATGTTCGACCAGATTCAGCTGGTCCACTCGGTCCGCCGCGTCAGCGACCTCGCCTTCCGCGAAGAGCTGGAGGCGCAGCTCGCCGGCGACCCGCTGGTTCAGGATCAGGCGCTGGTCCAGTTCAGCTATCTGCCCACGGTGACCCGCGAACCGTTCCCGACCAGCGATCGCATCGGCACGCTGATCGAAAACGGCGCACTGTTCACCGGCCCCAACATGGCAGGCGAAAAGCGTCTCGACCCCGAAACCGACCGCATCATGCTGTGCGGCAGCATGGAGATGATCAAGGATCTCTCCGCGATGCTCGACGGCATGGGCTTCGAGGAAGGTTCGAACAGCAAGCCCGGCCACTACGTCATCGAACGCGCCTTCGTCGGCTGACCAACGCCGTCGCCCCGGCGCAGGCCGGGGCCGCCAGAGGCTCATTCCCCGATTGCCGACCCAGCGATGGTAACGCTATCACCTCTCCGAACGACCATTCGGAGAGCAAGGCGATGCCCCATACCCCCCTGTCACGACGCAGCTTCATCGAAGCAACCGGAGCCCTCGCCGCGACGCTGACGACCACCACCGCCAGCGCCGCCTCGCTCCAGTCTACCCCGGCCCAGCTCAAGGGCCTCCCCCTCCCCGGCGGCGCCCGCCTTCCCGCCACCCCGCCGCGCCGCAAGCGCGACGACAGCCTCGGAATCGCGATCATCGGTTTAGGCGGCTACGCCCTCAACCAGATCATGCCGCGCATCGATCAGGCCGAGCGCATGCACATCAGCGCGCTCGTATCGGGCAACCCGGACAAGCTGCGCCAAGTCGGCGACG
Organism: Sphingomonas sp. R647; assembly: GCF_020177055.1. GTDB lineage: Bacteria > Pseudomonadota > Alphaproteobacteria > Sphingomonadales > Sphingomonadaceae > Sphingomonas. Next base: position 56,041 of record NZ_JAIQXT010000002.1, on the reverse strand, counting down.
CATACGGCGTGCCCACCGACGCGCGCTATTCCTACGCAGACTTCGACAAGATCGCTGCCGACGACCGCACCCAGGCGGTGTACGTCATCCTCCCCACCGCCTTTCACGCCGACTTCACCCTGCGCGCCTTCGCCGCCGGCAAGCACGTCCTGTGCGAAAAGCCGATGGCGCTATCCAGCGCCGAGTGCGAAGCGATGATCGCCGCCAGCCGCCGCGCCAACCGCAAGCTGATGATCGCCTATCGCTGCCATTTCGAGCCATATAATGTCGAGGCGATGCGTCTGATGCGCGACAAGGCGGTCGGCACCATCCGCCTGATCCGCACCGAACAATCCTATCGCGCCGGCCCGACCACCCCGGCGCAGAACTGGCGCTTCAACCGCGCGCTCGCCGGCGGCGGCCCGCTCGAGGATTACGGCCTCTACGGCCTGCAATCCGCCCTCTACCTCAGCGGCGAAATGCCCGAGAGCATCAGCGCGACGACCTTCCAGCCCAAAGGCGACCCGCGCTTCACCGAAATCTTCGCGCACGTCGCCGCGCAGCTGCGCTTCCCCTCCGGCGCCGTCGCGCAGCTCGCGACCTCCTATGACTCCGCCGGAGCCAATCTTTCCCAGGTCCGCGGCACCGACGGCACGCTGATTCTCGACCCCGCCACCGGCTATGGCGGGCAAAAGATGCGGATCGAAGGGCAGAACGCCCGCGACTTCACCCCCGGCGACCCGAACACCCAATTCGCCGGCCAGCTCAACCACTTCACCAACGCGATCCGCGACAACAGCCCGATCCTCACTCCCGGAGAAATGGGCCTGCGCGACATCCGGCTGATCGAGGCGATCTACGCCTCGGCGCGCACCGGGCGTACCGTTACGGTCGCCCCGGATGGCCGGATGCGCGCATAACGCAACAGGGGGAGCCCCGGCGACACCGGAGCTCCCCCATCTGCACGTTAGCGCCGCTTACGCCGCCATCAGCGCCCCACGGCCTCTCGACGTATATCCCGCCCGGCGCGACTTCGCCTCGCCGATCTCGAACTTGTCCGCCTGCTCAGTCAGCGCGGCCACCTCACCGGTCAGGTTGCGCGCCGCAGCCGCAGTCTCCTCGACCATTGCAGCATTTTGCTGGGTCGAATGATCCATCGCTCCGATCGCCGCCGAAATCTGGGTGATCGCGGTCGACTGCGCCTGATTGTCCGCGGCGATATCGCCCAGCAGCGTATGCACCTCGCTCACATCGCCCGAAATATCGAGCAGCGCGGCATCCACCTTCTGCACCATCTCCACCGCAGCGCCGATGTCGGTCTGCGTCGCGGTCAGCTGATCGCGCGCACGCCCGGCCTCTTCCTCGGCCCGCATCGCGAGCGCGGAGACAAGGTCGGCCACCACCGCAAAGCCACGGCCCGCCTCACCGGCGCGCCCCGCCTCGACCGCAGCGTTCATCGCCAGCACGCGCGTCTGGAACGCAATCTTGTCGAGCCCCTCGATCACGCTGTCGATGCCCTTGGCCGAGTCCGACACCCGCGTCATCGCCTGCACCGCCTCATCGGCAACGCTGCGCCCGCTGGTCACCGTCGCAATCGCACCATCGGCGCGCTCGACCGTGCGTCCAGCCGCAGCCGCCGTCGCCTTCAGCCGCGTATCCATCTGCGTCACCGCCGCCGATGTTTCCTCAAGGCTCGCCGCATTCGCCTCGGTGCGCCGTGCCAGATCCTCCGAAGCCTGCGTAATCTCGCCGGATCCAGTCCGGATCGCCCGCGTGCTCTCCGCAACCGAACCGATCAGCCCGCGCAGCGACGCCAGCGCCGCGTTGAAATTGGTCTTCAGCTCGACATAAGCACCCGGGAAGTCCGCATCGATCGATGCCGTCAGGTCCCCGGTGGTCAGCGCCGACAGCCCGTCGCGCAGTGACGTCGTGACAATCTGCTGATCGGCGGCAGCGCGCGCATCCACTTCGGCCCGGTTCACTGCGGCCATCCGGAACTGCTCGACCGCGCCGGCAATGTCGCCCAGCTCATCAGCGCGCTCACGGAACGGGACCTTCGCCTCGCCCCCCTGCGCCAGCGTCGTGGTCGCATCGGTCAGGTCGCGCAACGGCGCCGCAATCGTGCGCACCAGCAGCCAGCCCATCAGCAGCGCAACCAGCGCCGTCAGCGCCGCGCCGCCCCACACCGCCACATTGGCGATCGTCGACATGCTCGCCTGCTCGGCGCGGCGTTCGGCGATCAGCTCATCCTGCCGCGTCAGCATCTCTGCCACGACCGCGCGCACCACCGGCAGCTGCTTCTGCCCCGAAATCTCCTGCGCCCGCGCCCGCGTCTCGGGATTGGCGGCCAGCGTGATCAGCTCGGCAAAGCGGCGATCATTGAGGTCCTTCACCTCCGTCGTCAGCTTGGCAAAGCGCTCGCGCTGGTCGGTCAGCTTGACCCGCTCGTCAAATTCCTTCGCCGCCTTGGCGAACACATCCTGATTGGCCTTATACTCGTCGAGCAGCTCGCCGCGGCCCAGCATCGCATAGCCGCGCAGCGCATTTTCCTGCTGCACCACGCTCGCGAGCATCTCCGACACCAGCTCCTTGACGCGCAGGCTGTTCACATTCTCCAGCGTGCTGCTGCGCATCGCGCCCAACGACGTGGCGACCACCACCCCCGATGCACAGACCATGAAGATCGCGAGTGCAAAGGACAGCACGATCTTGCGCGCCATTTTCAGGTTCGAGAAATAGTTCACCAAAGCCCCTTTGTGTTGAACGGCCGACAGGACCGGCCGCCCAACGGCACCAGCCGGGGCGCGCGCTCACAAGAGGCTGACCCTGCGTCCTTATAGGCGGCGCCGGCAGCGACTGGTGGAATGACTCAACGATTCTTCGCGGCCGCAACCGGTTGCGGGGCGGACGGCCGAGCGCCGGAGGGCGGGCCAATCGGGGGCGAGTGGACGTCACAACCGGGCACACTGTGCGTATATGACCGCGGCAGCTTTTGGCCCGCTAGCGGCTTGTCCGCTTCCGGGATACCACCGGCTTAAGCGGAGATATGCGGGGAAACGCGTACAGTCTGAGGCGTGATGTACGCGCTCCTGGCGCCTGCCCCGGCCTTACATCGGGTCCAGACGCACCCGCGTGATCTTGAGTCCGGTAGTTTCCTCAATGGTCAGTCGATATCCTTGCAGGGCGATATGCTCACCCTGCTCCGGAAGCACGCCCCGCACCGACAGCGCGAGGCCGGCGATGGTGACAATATCCCGATGGTCGAACAGGATCCCATGATCCTCTGACAGTTCGGCCAGCGTTACCTCCCCGTCCATTACCAGGCCGCCTTCGGGCGTCTTGCGGATCCACTCCGATTCCGGCGTTTCCTCTTCGTCGATCAGGTCCTCGACAAGGTCGTCCAGAGTAACGAAGCCGAGCGTTCCGCCATGCTCATCGACGACGAGCGCGGCATGGGTGCGCTGTTTCTTGAACAACGCCAGCAGTTCGGTTGCAGAGGTCGTTGCAGCGACGCGCGGCAGGGGGCGCGTCACCGCTGACAGGGTTTCCATGCGACCCGCGATGCGTGCGCGAATGAAGTCCTTTACATGAAGGACGCCGCCAATGTCGTCGAGCGAGTGCGAAAAAATCGGATAGCGTGAGGCCGGCGACGAAGCGATTAAGGCAGCAACGTCACTTAACGGGGTATCCAGCGCGATCGCCCGCATCCGCGACCGAGACGTCATCAACTCCTCGGCGGTGCGGTCCTCCATATCGAAGATATTGTCGATCAGGATGCGTTGCGCCTCGTCGAGCTGGCCGCTGGCCGCCACTTCCTCGGTCGCGATCTCAAGCTCCTTGCTGCTGTAAAGCAGCGAGCTTTTCCCCGGATCGGGAATGCCCAGAATGCGCATCAGCCCAAAAGCCGTCTGGTTGAGCAGATAGACCATCGGCTTGAACAGGAAACCGAACATCCGCATCACCGGATTGACCGACAGGCTGACCTGTTCGGGCACCTGCAACGCCATTGCCTTGGGAATCATCTCACCAAACACGACGTGCAGGTAAGTGATGGCGCCCAGCGCGATGATAAACCCAACGATATGCGCCTGGTCGTACGTCAGCCCGGCCCTTTCCAGCCCGGGATAGAGCCAGGCAGCCACGGCAGGCTCGCCGTACATACCAAGTCCGATACTCGCCAGCGTGATGCCGAGCTGCGCGATCGCGATGTATGAATCCTTGCCGCCCTCACGGTCAAAGATGCGGACCAGCCAGCGGGCTGCGGCGCTGCCACCATTGGCGAGGGTCTGAAGCCGACTACGCCGCGCGCCGACCAGCGCGAACTCGGCCGCAACAAACACACCGTTGATCACGATCAGAATTACGATGATCAGAATGGGTAGCAGGACGTCGGTCATACCTCCTGCTCCTCGCGCTTTTCAAACCGGACCAGGACACGTTGAACGGCATAGCCGGCCATCGCCTCGACCTGCAAAAGATAGGGGGTATCGGTCACCTTGGTCTCGTCACCCACGACCGGCAGGCGCCCAAGTTCGTGCCAGACCAGCCCACCGATCGTGTCGGCGCGGTCGATGGGTAGGTCGATCTCATAGCGATCGGCAAGCGTCGCAAGGCTGACGTCGCCCCGCACGCTGCGGCCATCGCCTCGCTTGATGACCAGATCCTCTTCCTGGTCGAATTCGTCCTGCAGTTCGCCGAACACTTCCTCAAGGGCATCCTCGAGCGTGACCATTCCGGCAATGCTGCCATATTCGTTGATCACCATCGCCGTTCGTCGCCCGTTCTCGCGCAGCGTCTGCCACAGGCGTGGCACGCTCATCATTTCGGCAACGATCAGCGGCGCTGGTGCAACCGAACCGACGGTCGTCTGCGGATCGCGTTCAAACGCCGCGAACAGAGCGCGGACGTGGACGATGCCAACAATGTCCTCGCCGCTAGTCCCAGCGACCGGGAAACGGGAATAAGACGCCTCGGCGATTCGCGCGAGCGCGGTGCCGACGGTCTCGGCGGCGGAAACGGTCACCATACGGGTGCGGGGGGTCATGACCTCACGAACGGTACGCTCGCTGACGCTCAGCGCGCCAGACAGCATATCGCGCTCTTCGGCATCGATCAGTCCACCGGCGGCGCTGTCGCGGTACAGCCCTTCAAGCTCTTCGGGCGAATGAACATGCGTATGGCTGTGGTCGGCATTCAACCGGAACAGGCGCATCAAGGCAAAGGCAGTTCCGTTGAACAGCGCGATCAGCGGTCGGAATAACGCCAGGCTGACCCGCATCGGCAGCAGCGTCGCCATCGCCAGTTGCTCGGGGTAGCGAAGCGCGACCGTCTTGGGCAGCAGTTCACCCAGCACGACCTGAACGACCGTCACCGCGAGCAGCACCACCACGATCGCTGCAGCCGCGCCGCCGATCGGCCCCAGCACCGGTGCCAGCAGCGGTGTCAATTGAGCCTGGCCATAGGCACCGGCGATCAGGCTGCTCAGCGTGATGCCGATCTGGCAAGCCGCCACATAATTATCGAGCTTTTTGGGATCGCGAATGATCGCAAGCAAACCCACAGCGTTGCGATTGCCCGCCTCGGCAATCTCCTGAACGCGCGACTTGCGCGAGCCGACCGTGGCAAACTCAGCTGCCACGAACAGTGCGTTTGCGGCGACCATCAGCAGGATAACGAAAAACGGAACGAGCGCGCTATCCAAACTCAAAAATCTCCATCCCGACAATGGCGGTGCGCCTACCATCCACCGGGTAAGCCGACAATGGGCAGCGATAAATACGCGACAGTCCGATCCGTCGCACGTGACCGACTTGCCCAGCAATGCGCGCGCATGAAAGCGTTGCACGAACACGGAGCAGACCGACTAAACGAACGCTGGCTTTCGGGATCGGCCGGGACTGCCTGGAGCGCTCAGTGTAGGCACGCGCGCCCTTCCAATGTTGGAAATTCCCTGATCTAAACTGATCGGTGAACCCCAGCCCGCCGCCATCCCCTCCAAAAACCCCCGCGCCTGACATCCGTCGCGCAGGTGTCGCGTCGCCGTCGCGCGCCTGTCGCCCGCCTGTCGCTTCACGGTCGCATCGCAGGTGTCAGCCAGTCGCAAACCCGTCCCGACAGCCGAAAAACACCATTTTTCGTCAGCTTCGTACGGACACCCCCGCGACGCTGTCAGTCGGCCCCGCTCAGCACCCGGGCATAGGCCGCCGGATCGGCGTTGCCGCCGCTCAGCACCACGAGCAGGTCGGGCCGCGCCTCGACCTTGCCGGCCAGCAGTGCGGCGAGGGCGACCGAACCACCCGGCTCGATCACGAGCCGCAACCGCCGCGCCGCCCAGCGCTGCGCTGCCCGCACCTCGGCCTCACTCACCCGCACCCCGGTGGCCCCGCGCCGCGACAGCACGTCGAAGGTCAGCGGGGAAACACGCAGCGTCTGGAGCGAATCGCATGCCGTCGGGGGCGGGCTGTCGCCAACCGGCTCGATCCACCCCGCCTCCAGGCTGCGGCACATATCGTCCCAGCCCTCGGGCTCGACCACGACGACCTGCGCATCGGGCAGCGCCAGTGCGACCCCGGCAGCAAGGCCACCGCCGCCGCACGGTACCGCGACATAGGCCGGATCGGGCAGCTTCATCTCGGCCGCTTGCGTGAGCACCTCGATCCCCAGACTCCCCTGCCCCTCGATCACCCACGGGTCGTCGAACGGGGGGACCAGCGTGGCACCACGGGCATGGGCGAGGTGCGCGGCGATCTTGTCGCGATTTTCGGTCATCCGGTCATAGCTGACCACTTCGGCGCCCAGCGCCAGTGTCGCCTCCCGCTTCAGCGCCGGGGCGTCGCTCGGCATCACGATCACCGCCGGCACCCCGAGTCGCTTCGCCGCCCAGGCAACGCCCTGGGCATGGTTGCCCGACGAGAATCCGACCACGCCCTTGGCGCGGACATCCGGGTCCAGCGCCGTCAGCCGGTGCCATGCGCCGCGAATCTTGAATGCCCCGATCGGCTGGAGCGATTCGGCCTTGAACATCACCGGCACGCCGCGAATTTCGGCCACAAACAACGGGGTTGGCGGCAGGATCGCCGCCACCTTGGCCGCCGCGTCCCGCACCCCGGCCCTGGTCGGCTGTCGCAAAATCGTCACATCACACCCCGCATCAATACGATAGTCCCGAAACTACTTTACAGGGGGGACCCCCCACCCTAAATGACCCCTCCGCTGCCCCATGGGACTTCCACCGCAAGGCAGTGTTTTTATCGTCTGCCGCAAGGCAATTGGAGGTCCCTTGAGTTGCACAAGCATCATAGCGCGCTGGGGCTAGCGAAAGCCCTTCGTCCCGTCGAGCCGGTAACGCTCGTTCGTCCGCACGCTGCAAAGCGCGCCGCCCGCTTCTTTGTTGAGAAGTTTCCGGGAACGGTGCTCTACGCGGTCAAGGCGAACCCCTCTCCTGAATTGCTCCAGATCCTCTGGGACAGCGGTGTGACGCATTATGACGTCGCGTCGATCGGCGAAGTGCGCATGGCGCGCCGCGCCCTGCCCCTCGCGACCCTGTGCTTCATGCACCCGGTCAAGGCCGAGGAAGCGATTGAGGAAGCCTATTTCGTCCACGGCGTCCGCACGTTCAGCCTCGATACGATGGATGAGCTGGAGAAGATCGTTCGTGCCACCCGTGGTGCGGCCGACCTGAACCTGTGCGTGCGCATCCGCGTGTCGTCCGATCATTCGAAGCTGAGCCTCGCGGCAAAGTTCGGTGCGGAGCCCGAGGATGTCGCCGACCTGCTCGTCGCGACCCGTCAGGCCGCTGACGCCCTTGGCATCTGCTTCCATGTCGGTAGCCAGGCGATGACCCCGGCGGCCTACACCGAGGCAATGGAACGCGTCCGCGCGGCGATCGTCGCCTCGTCGGTCACGGTCGACATCGTCGATGTCGGCGGCGGCTTCCCGTCCAGCTATCCGGGTATGGAACCGCCCCCGCTCGAAACCTATTTCGGCGTGATCCACAACGCGTTCGAGAATCTTCCGATCTCGTACAGCGCCGAATTGTGGTGTGAGCCGGGTCGGGCATTGTGCGCGGAGTATAGCTCGCTGATCGTCCGCGTCGAAAAGCGCCGCGGGGATGAGCTGTACATCAACGACGGAGCCTATGGCGCGCTGTTCGATGCCGCGCATGTCGGCTGGCGCTTCCCGGTGCGCGTCCTGCGCGACGACGCCGATGAAGCGACGGAGATGACCGAATACAGCTTCTACGGCCCGACCTGTGACGATCTCGATCACATGGCCGGCCCGTTCGAGCTGCCCGCGGACATCATCGCCGGCGATTATATCGAGGTGGGGATGCTCGGCGCCTATGGCTCGGCCATGCGCACCGCGTTCAACGGCTTCGGCTCGGACCTCGTCCACACCGTCACCGACGAACCGATGGCGACGCTCTACTCCGGCATCGCGATCGAGCGCCCGACCAACGTCGTCAGCCTCGATCAGTTCAAGCGCCGCGCCCGGCGCTGAACGGCAACAAAAAAGGCCACTGTCCGATCGGACAGTGGCCTTTTTGCTGATCCGCCGCTGTTACTTGCGGGCTTTGCGAGCGGCATAGCGCGCATCCCGCGCCGCCTTCATCTCCGCCGCACTCGGAGGCGTCAGACGCACCTCCTTGAGCGCTGCAGCCGCGTCGAGCGCAGCCTGCTCCTCCGCCTTCCGCTCCGCCTCAGCCTGCTTCAGCGCAGCCTTCTCAGCCTTGGCAGCAGCAGCAGCCTCAGACTTGGCAGCGCGTTCTTCGGCCAGCGCCTTGTCCCGCGCTTCAGCGGCCTTGCGCCGCTCTTCCAGCACAGCGGGATCGACCGCAGGCTTCGAGCGCAGCAGTTCGAGTGCCTTCTGCTTTGCCCGGGCCGCCGCGGCAGTACGATCCTGAAATGACGGTTCCCTGTATGACGACATGCATGTTTTCCAATGAGTTCAGCCCGTGCTGCGTCAACGCCCGACTGGCGTTCACGCATCCGGGGCGATAAAAATAAAGCGGCTCGCGCACTGGCGAACGCGAGTCGCGCTTCGCCGTAAGCGGTCAATCAGGCCGCAGGTTGAGACCTTACGTTACCCTAATCAGCCGCGCCCGTCGAGGATTGCCGCGATCGCCGCAGTCACCTCGCCGATATCGGCCATACCATCGACCCGCTGGACCAGCCCGCGCGCCTCGTAGATCGGCAGGATCGGCGCAGTCTTGGCGCGATACTCGGCCATGCGGGTACGGACCGTTTCTTCATTGTCATCGGGACGACGCTTGAACTCGGTTCCGCCGCACACGTCGCAGACGCCCTCAACCTTGGGCTGGTTGAAGCTGTCATGATAGTTCGCGCCGCAGTTGGCGCAGCTGAACCGGCCCGTGATGCGCGCGACCAGTGCGTCCTCGTCCACGACCAGCTCGATCACGTGATCGAGGCTACGTCCGCGCTCGGCGAGCAGGCTGTCGAGCGATTCCGCCTGTGCGGCGGTCCGGGGATAGCCGTCGAAAATCGCGCCCTTGTCGCCCAGTGCATCCAGGCTCTCGCCGATGATGCCGCTGACGATCGCGTCTGAGACGAGCTCACCCGCCTCCATCACCGCCTTGGCCTGCAGCCCGACCGGGCTACCCGCCTTGACTGCGGCGCGCAGCATGTCGCCGGTCGACAGCTGGACCATACCGCGCTCGCTCTCGAGCCGCGACGCCTGGGTCCCCTTGCCCGCGCCCGGAGGCCCCAACAGGATGATATTCAACTGGCTTCCCCTTCCACGCCGCTGCGCCTGTTAGCGCAGACGGCCACCCTTCAGCTTCGCCTTCTTGATCAGGTCGCCATACTGGTGCGCCAGCAAGTGCGACTGGATCTGCGTGACCGTGTCCATCGTCACGTTGACGACGATGAGCAAGCTGGTCCCGCCCAGATAGAAGGGGATTGCCAGCGCCGACACAAGATATTCCGGCACAAGGCAGATGAAGGTCAGGTACGCCGCGCCGATCACGGTGATGCGCGTCAGCACATAATCGAAATAGGCCTCGGTGTTCTTGCCCGGGCGAATGCCGGGGATGAAGCCGCCATACTTCTTCAGATTCTCGGCCGTCTCCTCGGGGTTGAACACAACCGCGGTGTAGAAGAACGAGAAGAAGATGATGCCCGCGCCGTACAGCAGCATGTACACCAGGCTGCCATGCTGCAGATACTGGTTCAGCGTGATGATGAGGTCGCCGCCCCAGCTCTCGCCACTCTGCGCCTGACCAGCAAACTGGCTGACGGTCAGCGGCATCAGAAGCAGCGAGCTGGCGAAGATCGGCGGGATCACGCCCGCAGTGTTGATCTTGAGCGGCAGATGGCTGCGCTCGCTCTGCACGCCGCGCTGCGTCTGGCGCTTCGGATACTGGATCAGGATGCGGCGCTGCGCACGCTCCATGAAGCAGATGAACAGGACCAGGCCCGCCACCGCAGCAAGGATCGCGACCAGCGTCACCGGGTTCATCGAACCCGAACGGCCACCCTCGAACAGCTGCACCAGCGTCGTGGGCAGATGCGCGACAATGCCGGCCATGATGATCAGGCTGATACCGTTGCCGACGCCACGGCTGGTGATCTGCTCACCCAGCCACATCAGGAACATCGTGCCGCCGATCAGCGAGATGACTGCGGCCACACGGAACAGCATGCCCGGCTCGACCACCGGGGCGAGGCCCTGCGTCGCGCCCAGCGTCTCAAGGCCGACGGCGATGAAATAGCCCTGGATCGCGGTCAGCGCGACGGTGCCGTAGCGCGTATATTGGTTGAGCCGCTTGCGCCCGCTCTCGCCGTCCTTCTTGATCGCGGCGAGCGTCGGCGACAGCGAGGTCGCGAGCTGCACGACGATCGATGCGGTGATGTACGGCATCACGCCCAGCGCGATCACCGACATGCGCTCCAGCGCGCCGCCCGAAAAGGTGTTGAAGAAGTCGAGCACGCCGCCCTGAGTGCGGTCGGCCAACAGACCCAGCTGCGTCGGATCGACGCCGGGCAGGGGCACAAAGCTGAGCATCCGGAAGATGATCAACGCGCCAAGCGTGAACCACAGGCGCTTCTTGAGTTCGGTGGCCTGTCCGAACTTGGACAGGTTGAGGCCGGATGCCATTGAATCGGCTGCGGATGCCATTGAACGATTATCCCGGAAACCAAAGCGGCGGAGAAGCGTTCGCCGCTCCCCCGCCGCCCATATAGGTTACTGTCGGAGCAGGGCAATGCGCTTACATCGCCCCGTCCACAGCTAAGTCAGGCCTTTCCGGCCTTCTTGGCGGCGATGACCTTCTGCACCGAGCGATGCTTTGCAGCATGCTTGTCGGCCGCAGGAACGATCGTCGGGATGGTGACGGTGCCGCCAGCCTTCTCGACCGCCTCGATCGCGCCCTTCGACGCGCCAGCGACGGTGAAGCTCAGCTTCGCCGAAAACTCACCCTTGCCGAGCAGACGGACGCCATGCTTGCCACCGCGCGCGAGGCCAACAGCCTGCAGGGCCGCATGATCGATCTCGGTCGCGGTCAGCGTGCCGGCGTCGACCAGCTTCTGGATCATGCCCAGATTGACCTCGGCATAGTCCTTGCCGCGCGGGTTGTTGAAGCCGCGCTTCGGGATGCGCATGTGGAGCGGCATCTGACCGCCCTCGAAGCCGTTGATCGCGACGCCCGAACGTGCCTTGGCACCCTTCTGGCCGCGGCCTGCGGTCTTGCCCTTGCCCGAACCGATGCCGCGTCCGACGCGCATCCGGCCCTTGCGGGCGCCTTCATTGTCAGTGAGATCGTTCAGCTTCATGTCGTGCACTCGCTTTCGCTTTTGTCGCGCTGATAAAATTCCCGGCGTGCCGGGAAAATCGGAAAGGGGGCCGATAGCCCCCTCCCCTCATTCTGTCACCTGGAAAAGATGTCGGGGGCTCAGCCCTCGACGATCTCGACCATGTGGGGCAGCTTGCGGATCATACCGCGGACCTCGGGGCTATCCTCGAGCTCGCTGACCTTGTGCATCTTGTTCAGGCCCAGGCCGATCAGCGTCGCGCGCTGATCCTTGGTCCGGCGGATCGGAGATCCGATCTGCTTTACCTTGATCTTCGCCATATCGCTTACTCCACGATCGCCGCGGCATCAGCCTCGGCGGTCTGCGAACCGCCGCGGCCGAGCAGATCGGCAATCTTCTTGCCGCGACGCTGGGCCACTGCCTTCGGCGAATACTGGTCACCCAGTGCCTCGAAGGTCGCGCGGATCATGTTGTAGGGGTTCGAAGTGCCGACCGACTTGGTCACCACATCGGCAACGCCCAGGCTCTCGAACACGGCGCGCATCGGGCCACCGGCGATGATGCCGGTACCGGCGGGCGCCGAACGGAGGGTCACCTTGCCAGCGCCGAAATGACCCTTGCCGTCATGGTGAAGCGTCCGGCCCTCGCGCAGCGGCACGCGGACCATCTTCTTCTTGGCAGCTGCGGTCGCCTTCGAAATGGCTTCCGGCACTTCGCGCGCCTTGCCATGGCCGAAGCCGACACGGCCCTTGCCGTCGCCCACGACGACCAGCGCCGCAAAGCCGAAGCGCTTACCGCCCTTAACCGTCTTGCTGACGCGGTTGATGTGGACGAGCTTTTCGATCAGCTCTTCACCGCCATCGTCGGCACCGGGGCCACCACGACCGCGATTGTCGCGACCACGATTGCCGTCGCGACCACGGCCACCGCCGCCGCCACGATTGTCGCCACCACGGCCACCACGGCCACGACGGGGAGCATCGGCTGCAACGGCGTCGGGTGCTGCGCCCTCGACGGGCGTCTGGTTCTGTTCGTCAGCCATCTTAGAACTCCAATCCGCCTTCACGCGCGGCATCCGCCAGCGCCTTGACGCGTCCGTGGAACAGGAACCCGCCACGGTCGAACACGACCTGCGTCACGCCGGCCTGCTTGGCGGCTTCCGCGATGCGTGCGCCAACAGCCTTCGCCGCATCGACGTTGCCGCCATTCGTGCCGCGCACGTCCTTGTCCAGCGTCGAGGCGGCGGCCAGGGTCTTGCCCTGGGCGTCGTCGATCACCTGCACATAGATGTGCTTGCCCGAGCGATGCACCGACAGCCGCGGACGACCGCCCGAACGCGCGCGGAGCGCGGTGCGGTTGCGGCGACGCCGCTTCTCGAAGAGAGAGAGACCCTTGCTCATTACTTCTTCTTCCCTTCCTTGCGGAAGATGAACTCGCCCTCGTACTTGATGCCCTTGCCCTTGTAGGGCTCAGGCTTACGCCAGCGACGAATTTCCGCGGCAAACTGGCCGACGGCCTGCTTGTCGTTGCCCGAGATTTCGACGGTCGTCTGGTCGGGGGTCTTCACCTCCACACCTTCCGGCACGTCGAGATCGACGTCATGCGAATAGCCAAGCTGAAGCTTCAGCTTGCGGCCCTGCGCGTTGGCGCGATAGCCGACGCCGGTGATCAGGAGCTTCTTCGAGAAGCCCTCGGTCACACCGGTCACCAGGTTCTGGACCAGCGTGCGCTGCATGCCCCAGAACGCCTTGGCGCGCTTGGTGTCGTTCGCAGGCTTCACCGTGATGGTGCCCTCGCCCATCTCGTACGAGATGTCGTCCGACGCAGGCATGGTCAGGGTACCCTTGGGGCCCTTGACGCTCACGACGCCGCCTTCGACGCTGGCGGTGACGCCGGCGGGAACGGGGATCGGCTTTTTACCGGTGCGGCTCATCAGAACACCTCCGCGAGCACTTCGCCGCCGACATTCTGGTCGCGCGCCTCAGCGTCCGACAGAACGCCACGAGGCGTCGAAACGATGGTGATGCCCAGGCCGTTGCGAACCTTCGGAAGCTCCTTGGAGCCCGAATAGACGCGGCGACCCGGCTTCGAGACGCGCGCGATCGACTTGATCGCGGGCTGGCCCTCGAAATACTTCAGCTCGATGCGGATGCCGGCCGCGGGGCCCATCTGCTCTTCGCTGTAGCCACGGATATAACCCTCGCGCTGAAGCACGTCGAGGACACGCGCACGCAGCTTGCTTGCCGGAGTAAGGACAGAGTCCTTACGGGCGCGCTGGCCGTTGCGGATGCGGGTGAGCATATCACCCAGAGGATCGGTCAATGCCATCTTCGTGATCCTTACCAGCTCGACTTCGTGACACCCGGGATCAGGCCCTTGTTGGCCAGATCGCGCAGCATGACACGTGCGAGACGGAACTTGCGGTAGTAACCGCGCGGACGGCCGGTCAGCTCGCACCGGTTGCGAATGCGGGTCGGGTTCCCGTTGCGGGGAATCTCGGCCATCTTCAAGCGCGCGATCAGACGCTCGGTCTCATCGAGCGACTTGTCGTTCGCAATCGCCTTAAGCTTCGCGTAGCGGCCGGCGTACTTCTTCACCAGCTGCTTGCGACGCTCGTTCTTGAGCACGGAACTCAGTTTCGCCATGACTTAAGTTCTCTTTCCCTTACGCGGCCTGCTTCGCTTCACCGTCCGCCTCGATGGGGAACGGGAAACCGAAGAGACGGAGAAGCTCGCGAGCTTCCTCGTCGGTCTTGGCGGTGGTGGTCACGATCACGTCCATGCCGCGCACCTTGTCGATGCGGTCATAGTTGATCTCGGGGAACACGATCTGTTCCTTGATGCCGCAGGCGTAGTTGCCACGGCCGTCGAACGACTTGTCGTTCAGGCCACGGAAATCGCGCACGCGCGGCAGCGCGATGGTGATGAAGCGGTCGAGGAACTCGTACATACGCTCACGACGCAGCGTCACCTTGCAACCGATCGCCATGCCTTCACGCAGCTTGAACTGCGCGATCGACTTCTTGGCCTTGGTCACGACAGGCTTCTGGCCAGCAATCAGCTCCATCTCGGAAGCTGCCTGCTCGACCTTCTTCTTGTCCTGGGTCGCTTCGCCGACGCCCATGTTGAGCACGATCTTCGAGATCTTCGGCACTTCCATCGCATTCTTATAGCCGAACTTCTCGGTCATCGCCTTGGCGATTTCCGCATCGTACTTCGACTTCATGCGGGGGGTGTAGGTATCAGCCATCAGATGACATCCCCGGTCTTGACCGCAACGCGGACCTTCTTGCCGTCACGCTCCTCGAAGCGGACGCGGGTCGCCTTGCCGTCCTTCGTCACATGCGCGACATTCGACACGTGCAGCGGAGCCTCGGCGCGCTTCAGGCCACCCTGCGGGTCGCCCTGGCTCGGCTTGGTGTGACGCACGGCGATGTTCACGCCCGACACGACGACCTTGTCGGCCTTCGGCATCGACTTGACGACTTCACCGGTCTTGCCCTTGTCCTTGCCGGACAGGACGATGACCTGGTCGCCCTTCTTGATCTTGGCAGCAGCCATCACAGCACCTCAGGGGCGAGCGAAATGATCTTCATGAAGCCCTTCGAGCGAAGCTCGCGGACCACCGGGCCAAAAATACGAGTGCCGATCGGCTCCTCGTTCTTGTTGACCAGGACGGCAGCATTGCCGTCGAAGCGGATCACCGAGCCATCGGCGCGGCGGACGTCCTTGGCGGTGCGGACGATGACGGCACGGTGCACGTCACCCTTCTTCACCTTGCCGCGGGGCTGTGCTTCCTTGATGCTGACGACGATGACGTCGCCGACGCCGGCGAAGCGACGCTTCGACCCGCCCAGCACCTTGATGCACTGCACCCGCTTCGCGCCGCTGTTGTCAGCGACGTCGAGATTGGACTGCATCTGGATCATTGATCCGGTTCCTTCTCTCTTGGCCTACCGGAACATGTTCCGGGGGTTCCAGTTGAACTCTTGAGACCCTTGCGAGGTCTTAAGCGATGTCGGCCCGCTCGGGGGTCGCGTGGGTGTTAACCCGCTCGATCACCTTCCAGGTCTTCAGCTTGCTGATCGGCGCGGTCTCTTCGATCCGCACGGTCTCGCCCGCCTTATACTCGTTCGCCTCGTCATGGGCGTGATACTTCTTCGAGCGCCGGATGATCTTGCCGTAGAGCGGGTGCTTGACCTTGCGCTCCACGTTCACGACCACCGTCTTGTCGCCCTTGTCGGACACGATCTGCCCGGTCAGCACGCGCTTCGGCATGTTCGTTGTCCTCTTACTTCGCAGCCGAGCGCGAACGCTCGTTCTGCAGCGTCTTGATGCGGGCGATGTCCTTGCGGACTTCCTTCACGCGGCTCGGCTTTTCGAGCTGGCTGGTCGCCGCCTGGAAACGCAGGTTGAATGCCTCGCGCTTCAGGTTGCCCAGCTCGTCGCCCAGCTGATCGTCGCTCTTGGCGCGCAGATCGGTTGCCTTGGTCATCTCTTAACCCTCCAGGTGCGACGTGTCGCCGAGGCGGGCCACGACCTTGGTCTTGATCGGCAGCTTCATCGCCGCACGCTCGAACGCTTCTGCAGCGAGCGGGCCGGGAACGCCGTCCAGCTCGAACAGGATGCGGCCAGGCGCAACGCGCGCTGCCCAATACTCAGGGGCACCCTTGCCCGAGCCCATGCGGACTTCGGCAGGCTTGCTCGACACCGGCAGATCCGGGAAAATGCGGATCCACAAACGGCCCTGACGCTTGATGTGGCGCGTGATCGCACGGCGAGCCGCCTCGATCTGGCGTGCGGTGATCCGCTCCGGCTCCATCGCCTTCAGGCCGTACGACCCGAAGTTCAGCGTCGCGCCGCCCTTGGTCTCACCCTTGATCCGGCCCTTGAAGGCCTTGCGGAACTTGGTGCGCTTCGGTTGCAACATTGTCTCTAACCCTTAGCGACGGTCATCGCGCGCAGGGCGAACGCCCGACGTCTGCGATTCCATGTTCAGGCGATCGGTCGCCATCGGATCATGGCCCAGGATCTCGCCCTTGAAGATCCAGACCTTGACGCCGCACACGCCATAGGCGGTGTGCGCTTCGGCGGTGGCGTGATCGACGTTCGCGCGCAGCGTGTGCAGCGGAACGCGGCCTTCACGATACCATTCCGAACGCGCGATTTCCGCGCCGCCCAGACGGCCACCACAGTTGATCCGGATGCCTTCCGCGCCCAGACGCATCGCCGACTGAACGGCGCGCTTCATGGCGCGACGGAACGCGATGCGGCGCTCCAGCTGATCCGCAATGCCCTGCGCAACGAGCTTGGCATCGACTTCCGGCTTGCGGATCTCGACGATGTTCAGCGACACGTCCGAGCTGGTCATCGAAGCAAGCTTCTTGCGAAGCTTTTCGATGTCCGTGCCCTTCTTGCCGATGATCACGCCGGGACGTGCAGCAAAGATGCTGACGCGGCACAGCTTGGCCGGACGCTCGATCACCACCTTGGAGATCGCCGCCTGCGGCAGCGTCTTCATGATGAACTGGCGCATCTTGAGGTCTTCAAGAAGAAGGCGGCCATAGTCGGCGCCTTCTGCGAACCAGCGGCTGTCCCAGGTGCGGTTGATCTGCAGGCGCAGACCGATCGGGTTGCTCTTGTGACCCATTATGCTTCTTCCTGCACTTCGCGCACCACGATGCGCAGACGGCTGAACGGCTTCAGGATGCGCGTCGATTTGCCGCGACCACGGGTGTGGAACCGCTTCATGGTGATCGACTTGCCGACCGACGCCTCGGCGACGACGAGTGCATCGACGTCGAGGTTGTGGTTGTTCTCGGCATTGGCGATGGCCGAAGCCAGCACCTTGCGCGCGTCAACCGCCATCGCCTTCGTGCTGAAGGAGAGGATGTTGAGTGCGTCACCGGCACGCTTGCCGCGGATCAGGCCAGCAACCAGGTTCAGCTTCTGCGCCGAACCACGGATCTGCGTGCCAACCGACAGCGCCTCAGTGTCGCCAACGCGACGGGGAGCCTTGGGCTTCGACATGTTAGCGCTTACCCTTCTTGTCGGCCGCGTGGCCCGGGAAGAACCGGGTCGGGGCGAACTCGCCCAGCTTCATGCCGACCATGTCTTCATTGACCGACACCGGCACGAACTTGCGGCCGTTGTAGACGCTGAAGGTCAGGCCGACGAACTGCGGCAGGATGGTCGAACGACGCGACCAGGTCTTGATCGGACCGCTACGGCCCGAGCTCTCCTGAGCGACTTCCGCCTTCTTCAGGAGGTGGAGGTCCACGAACGGACCCTTCCAAACGGAGCGAGCCATAGGTTAGCCCTTCTTCTTCGCGTGGCGGCTGCGGATAATGAACTTATCCGTCGCCTTGTTGTGACGGGTGCGCGCACCCTTGGTCGGCTTGCCCCACGGGGTGACCGGATGACGGCCGCCCGAGGTCCGGCCTTCACCACCGCCGTGCGGATGGTCGACCGGGTTCTTGGCGACACCGCGGGTCAGCGGGCGGATGCCCTTCCAGCGGTTGCGGCCAGCCTTGGCGAGGTTGGTGTTGCCATTGTCGGGGTTCGACACGGCGCCAACGGTGCCCATGCAGTCCGCACGGATGTAGCGCTGCTCGCCCGAGTTCAGGCGAACGATCACCATGCCGCGATCACGACCGACGACCTGCACATAAGTGCCTGCCGAACGTGCGATCTGACCACCCTTGCCTGGCTTCATCTCCACATTGTGGACGATGGTGCCTACCGGCATCTGGCCCAGCTCCATGGCGTTGCCCGGCTTCACGTCGGTCTTCTTGCCGGCGATCACCTTGTCGCCAACGCCGAGGCGCTGGGGAGCAATGATGTACGCGACATTGGCCTTGCCTTCCGGCGTGTCACCATAGTTGATCAGCGCGATGAAGGCGGTGCGGTTGGGATCATACTCGATCCGCTCCACGGTGCCTTCGACGTCCCACAGCCGACGCTTGAAGTCGATGATGCGGTAACGCTGCTTGTGGCCACCCGCGATGCCGCGCGAGGTCACATGGCCCTTGTTGTTGCGGCCACCGGTCTTGCGCTTGCCTTCGGTCAGCGCCTTGACGGGGCCGCCCTTGTGCAGACCCGAACGGTCCACCAGGATCAGGCCACGCCGCGCCGGCGAGGTCGGGTTATAATTCTTCAGAGCCATGTCAGTTGACCCCCTGCGTGACGTCGATCGAATCGCCGTCCTTCAGCGTGACGATCGCCTTCTTGATGTCGCTGCGCGTGTAGGGCTTGCCCTTCCAGCGCTTCGTCTTGCCCTTCTGGACGATCGTGTTCACCGCGGTGACACCAACGCCGAAGATTGCCTCGACCGCAGCCTTGATCTGCGGCTTGGTCGCTTCACCGGCGACCTTGAAGACCACCGCGTTGTGCTCGGAGACCAGGGTCGACTTCTCGGTGATGTGCGGCGCGACAATCACGTCATAATGACGGATGTCGATCTGCTCCTGCTTCTTAGCCATTGAAGCGCGCCTCCAGCTTTTCGACGGCAGCGCGGGTCAGGACCAGCGTGTCGTGCTTCAGGATGTCATAGACGTTGGCGCCGACTGCCGGGAGGACGTTGACGCCCACCAGGTTGCGTGCTGCGAGGAAGCCGTCGCCAGCTTCACCGTCGATCACCAGCGTCTTCTTGCCGACGTTGAGGCCAGCGAGCTGGTCCTTGAGTGCCGCCGTCTTGCTCGCCTCGAACCCGTCGAGGACGATCAGCGAACCCGCCTTGGCGTGGCTCGACAGCGCCATCTTCAGGCCCAGCGCGCGAATCTTCTTGTTCAGCGAGCTGTTAAAGTCACGGAGACGGGCGCCGTGAGCCTTACCACCGCCGATGAAGATCGGGGCTGCGCGATCGCCGTGACGAGCGGTACCGCCGCCCTTCTGACGACCGAACTTCTTGCCGGTGCGCGACACTTCCGAACGCTCACGCGTCGGACGTGCGGTGCCACGGCGATTCCACAGCTGCCAGGTGACGACGCGGTGCAGGATGTCGGCGCGCGGCTCGAGACCGAAGACTTCGTCCTTCAGCTCGATATCGCCCGACGCCTTGGCGTCGAGGGTTTGAACCTTGACCTTCACGTTCAGCCCTCCTGGCCGTCGGTCGCCGCAGGTGCCTCAGCCGTATCGGCCGGGGTGTCCGCTGCAGCGGTGTCGTTGGTGTTGGCAGCACTCTTGATGCCGGCGGGGAACGGCGCGTCGGCGTGACGCGCGACCTTGACCGCATCCTTGACGTAGAGCCAGCCGCCCTTCGAGCCAGGGACCGAGCCCTTGACGAAGATCAGGCCGCGCTCGACGTCGGTGCCGACGATTTCGAGATTCTGCTGCGTGCGGAACTTGTCGCCCATGTGGCCGGCCATCTTCTTGTTCTTGAAGACCTTGCCCGGATCCTGGCGCTGACCGGTCGAACCGAGTGCACGGTGGCTGATCGAGACGCCGTGCGTCGCGCGCATACCACCGAAGCCCCAGCGCTTCATGCCGCCCTGGAAGCCCTTACCCTGGGTCTTGCCCTGGATATCGACATACTGGCCTGCGACATAATGGTCGGCCGAAATCTCGGCGCCCACGTCAAGCAGACCATCTTCGTCAACGCGGAATTCCGCGAGGACCGCCTTGGGCTCCACTTCGGCCTTGCCGAACTGGCCGCGCTGCGGCTTTGCGACATTCTTTGCCTTGGCGCTTCCTGCGCCAAGCTGGACGGCGGTGTAGCCGTCACGATCTTTTTCGCGAACCGAGACAACCTGCAGCCCTTCGAGGCTCAGGACGGTAACCGGCACGTGGCGGCCATCGTCCTTGAACAGGCGGGTCATCCCCAGCTTCTTCGCGATCACGCCAGTGCGCATGATCTGTTGCTCCTCAATACAGAGGCACCCCGCGGACCATTCCGAAGGGTGCGTGCTTCAGCCCAAATATGCAGTACGAGCCCCCGTCCGGGCTGAATTCCCACCCGAAGGTGAAAAAGACGGGGGACGCAGGCCCGAGCCATTTTCCTTGCGGAGCCTGACCCGGCGGTATCCCTATGTCGTTTGAGCTTTCGCTCCGGGTCGGATCATCGGATCGGGATCGATCCGGCCAGCCCTGCGCGACTCCAATGGAATCGCGAATCTCGTTGGGAGAGCGCGGCCTTTAGGCCAGCTTGATCTCCACGTCAACGCCAGCGGCGAGGTCGAGCTTCATCAGCGCGTCAACGGTCTGGGCGGTGGGCTGAACGATGTCGAGCAGGCGCTTGTAGGTGCGCGTCTCGAACTGCTCACGCGACTTCTTGTCGATGTGCGGGCCACGGTTGACCGTGAACTTGTCGATGTGGGTCGGGAGCGGGATCGGGCCACGGATCATCGCGCCAGTGCGGCGCGCGGTGTCGGCGATGTCGCTTGCGGCCTGATCGAGCACGCGGTGGTCGAACGCCTTCAGGCGGATGCGGATATTGTTGTCCATAGTCCCTACCGATGCGAAAGAGCGGGGCGCGTGAAACACGCCTCTTGCTGGTTCATACGCTAAAACGAAGGCGGGCCACTACAGCGGAAGCCGGGGAATGGCAAGGGGGTGCGGGGCAGAAATTTCGCGGCGAGACTATGGACCGCCGGCAACGGGCCACTGCGTAACGCTCCATCCTTCACTGCAAAGCGAATGCGGTCCCTTGCAGAGTTCAGAGGCATCCATGATTTCGCGAATTCTTGCCACTCGGTCACAGCTCGCAGCGGGCGATGCTACCAGGACAGCATGTGGCTCCGGATTCATGCCAGACATCTGATCCATGTAGCGAGACAGGACCCCATCTGAGATCAGCGCCTTATTCCACACCACCGACCCGTCCGTCATAAGATAGATCGGTTGCGCAACACGCAGGTGGCCTATGCCGTCCTTCTCCCGTCCCCAATGGGCGGGAGGCGTTGCACAGTCGGCTGCGTAGGTCGCCTCACGCTGCTTGCAGCCTCCAAGCACCGCGAGCCCCATCGCCGCCAGCAAGGCTGATTGCAGTTTCATCCGTTGCACGATGTCCGAGTAGCGCTCCGGCGGCAATGCTCGGATCTTTGGCCCAGAGCACTCAAAACAAAAAGCCCGGCCTCCCTTGGGGGAAGCCGGGCTCTTCATTCTCAGCCCTTGCGGGCGTCGATTACTTGTCGATCGAAGCGACGACGCCTGCACCGACGGTGCGGCCGCCTTCGCGGATCGTGAAGCGCTGGCCGATGTCCATTGCGATCGGCGCGATCAGCTTCACGCCCAGCGCGACTTCGTCGCCCGGCATGACCATCTCGGTGCCCTCAGGCAGCTCGATCGTGCCGGTGACGTCGGTGGTGCGGAAGTAGAACTGCGGACGATAGTTCGCGAAGAACGGCGTGTGACGGCCACCCTCGTCCTTCGACAGGACGTACACCGACGACTGGAAGTCGGTGTGCGGGGTGATCGAACCCGGCTTGGCCAGAACCTGGCCGCGCTCGACTTCGTCACGTGCAACGCCGCGGATCAGCGCGCCGATGTTATCGCCTGCCTGGCCCTGGTCGAGCAGCTTGCGGAACATTTCGACGCCGGTCACGGTGGTCTTGCGGACGGTCGGCTGGATGCCGACGATCTCAACTTCCTCGCCAACCTTCACAACGCCGGTCTCGACGCGGCCGGTGACCACGGTGCCGCGACCCGAGATCGAGAACACGTCTTCGATCGGCATCATGAACGGCTTGTCCAGCGGACGCTCCGGCTGCGGGATCGACTCGTCGACAGCGGCCATGAGCGCGAGGATCGCGTCCTTGCCCAGCGTGTCGTTCGAACCCGACAGGGCGCAGGTCGCCGAACCGCGGATAATCGGAATATTGTCGCCGTCGAATTCACGACGCGACAGTTCTTCGCGGATTTCCATTTCGACCAGCTCGAGGATTTCCTCGTCGTCGACCAGATCAACCTTGTTCAGGAAGACGACCATGGTGGGAACGCCGACCTGCTTGGCGAGCAGGATGTGCTCCTTGGTCTGCGGCATCGGGCCGTCGGTGGCCGACACGACCAGGATCGCGCCGTCCATCTGCGCCGCGCCGGTGATCATGTTCTTCACATAGTCGGCGTGGCCGGGGCAATCGACGTGCGCGTAGTGACGCGACTCGGTCTCGTACTCGACGTGTGCGGTCGAGATGGTGATGCCGCGCTCGCGCTCTTCCGGAGCCTTATCGATGTTGGCGAAGTCAACCGCTGCGTTGCCCGCGACGTTCTCTGCCAGGATCTTCGTGATCGCCGCCGTCAGCGAGGTCTTGCCGTGATCGACGTGACCGATGGTGCCGATGTTGAGATGCGGCTTGTTCCGCTCAAACTTTGCCTTCGCCATTAGTTTCCTACCTTCTGGATTCTGATTCGCGGCCTTCACGGCGCCACGCGAACGCGGCCCCATAACGGCTGTTTCTAGATAACGCCAGCCTTAGTCGGCTTGGGCTGCGGTGCCGGAGCGGGCCGGCACCGCGGATGCGCCAACGGCGCATCCCCCAAACAGATTACGCCAGCTTCGCCTTCACTTCCTCGGCCACGTTCGGCGGCACTTCGTCATAATGCGAGAACTGCATGCTGTACTGCGCGCGTCCCTGCGTGAACGAGCGGAGCTGGTTCACGTAACCGAACATGTTGGCCAGCGGGACCATCGCGTCGACGGTCTGCGCGTTACCACGGCTGTCGGTGCCCTGGATCTGACCACGACGGCTGTTGATGTCGCCGATGACGTCACCAAGATAGTCCTCGGGGGTCACGACCTCAACCTTCATCACCGGCTCGAGCAGCGTGATGCCCGACTTCTGCGCCGCTTCGCGCATCGCAGCGCGGGCACAGATTTCGAACGCCAGCGCCGACGAGTCGACGTCATGGTACGCGCCGTCATACAGCAGCACTTCGAAGTCGATGATCGGGAAGCCGACCAGCGAACCGGTCAGTGCCGTCTCACGGAAGCCCTTTTCGATCGCCGGGATATATTCCTTCGGAATGTTACCGCCCTTGATCTCGTCCTTGAAGACGAAGCCCGAACCGCGCTCACCCGGAGTCAGCTTGACCTTGACGCGGCCAAACTGGCCGGTGCCGCCCGACTGCTTCTTGTGGGTGTAGTCGATATCGACCGGCTTCTTGAGGTATTCGCGATACGCCACCTGCGGCGCGCCGACATTCGCCTCGACCTTGAACTCGCGCTTCATGCGATCGACCAGGATCTCGAGATGGAGCTCGCCCATGCCCTTGATGATGGTCTGGCCCGACTCATGGTCGGTCGAAACGCGGAACGAAGGATCCTCGGCAGCCAGGCGGTTGAGCGCGAGGCCCATCTTTTCCTGGTCGGCCTTGGTCTTCGGCTCCACCGACAGCTCGATCACCGGCTCGGGGAATTCCATCCGCTCGAGAATGATCGGATGCGCGGTATCG
Organism: Sphingomonas sp. R647; assembly: GCF_020177055.1. Classification (GTDB taxonomy): domain Bacteria; phylum Pseudomonadota; class Alphaproteobacteria; order Sphingomonadales; family Sphingomonadaceae; genus Sphingomonas. Next base: position 31,908 of record NZ_JAIQXT010000002.1, on the reverse strand, counting down.
CACAGCGTGTCGCCGGTCGTGGTCTCCTTGAGGCCCGCGATCGCAACGATGTCGCCTGCACGCGCCTCATCAATGTCCTCACGCGAGTTCGCGTGCATAAGGAGCATACGCCCGATCTTTTCCTTCTTGTCCTTCACCGAGTTCAGATAGCTGCCTTTGGTCAGCGTACCCGAATAGATGCGGGCGAAGGTGAGCGAGCCGACGAACGGGTCGTTCATGATCTTGAACGCGAGCAGCGAGAGCGGTGCATCGTCGGCCGGCGGACGCGAATCCGGGGTCTCGCCGTCGAGCTTCACGCCCTGAACGTCCGGAATGTCGAGCGGCGAAGGCAGATAGTCGACCACGGCGTCGAGCAGCGGCTGAACGCCCTTGTTCTTGAACGCCGAACCGCAAACGATCGGAACGAACGACATCGCCAGCGTACCCTTGCGGATCAGCTTCTTGAGGTCGGCGACCGACGGCTCATTGCCTTCCAGATACGCTTCCATCAGCGCATCGTCCTGCTCGACGGCCATTTCGATCAGCTCGCTGCGATACTTGGCGGCCTTTTCGGCCATGTCCGCAGGAATGTCCTGATATTCGAACTTCGCGCCCAGCGACTCTTCGAGCCAGATGATCGCGCGGTTGTTGACCAGGTCGACCAGGCCCTTGAACCCGCCCTCGATGCCGATCGGCAGATACAGCACCGCAGGACGCGCGCCGAGACGCTCGATGATCGAATCGACGCAGAAATAGAAGTCGGCGCCGGTGCGGTCGAGCTTGTTGACGAAGCACATGCGCGGCACGCCGTACTTGTCAGCCTGACGCCACACGGTTTCCGACTGCGGCTCAACGCCGGCAACGCCGTCGAAGCACGCGACCGCGCCGTCGAGCACGCGCAGCGAACGCTCGACTTCAATCGTGAAGTCGACGTGGCCCGGGGTGTCGATGATGTTGATCAGATGCTCGGGGCCATTGCCGTCCTCGGCCTTCCACTTGCAGGTGGTGGCCGCCGACGTGATCGTGATCCCGCGCTCCTGCTCCTGCTCCATCCAGTCCATCGTCGCGGTGCCTTCATGCACTTCGCCGATCTTGTAGGACTTGCCGGTGTAATAGAGGATACGCTCAGTCGTCGTCGTCTTACCGGCGTCGATGTGCGCCATGATGCCGATATTGCGATAGCGATCGAGCGGATGGCTGCGGGCCATGATCGTGGTTCCTTAAGGATATGGGGAGCCGCCAGAAGCGACTCCCCGGGATATAGGTAAGAATGTTACCGGAAAAAGACCGGCAACGCCGTCATTACCAGCGGTAGTGGCTGAACGCGCGGTTCGCTTCCGCCATACGGTGCGTGTCTTCGCGCTTCTTCACCGCGTTGCCGCGATTGTTCGAAGCGTCCAGCAGCTCACCCGACAGGCGTGCCGACATCGTGTTCTCGCTGCGGTTGCGCGCAGACGTGATCAGCCAGCGGATCGCCAGTGCCTGGGCGCGCTCGGGGCGCACCTCGACCGGGACCTGATAGGTCGCACCACCGACGCGGCGGCTGCGGACTTCGATGCCCGGCTTGATGTTGTTGAGCGCTTCGTGAAAGACGCCGATCGGGTCCTTCTTCGCACGCTGCTCGACAACCTGAAGCGCCGAATAGACGATGCCTTCGGCGACGGCCTTCTTGCCGTCCAGCATCACGCTATTCATGAACTTCGACAGAACCTGATCTCCGTACACGGGATCGGGCAGGATTTCCCGCTTTTCGGGACGACGACGACGAGCCATCTTGAATTTCCTTCTAAAACTTCAGCCGGTTCCGGAACCTGTCCGGGGCTTACTTTGGCTTACTTCGGACGCTTCGCGCCGTACTTCGAACGGCTCTGCTTGCGATCCTTGACACCCTGGGTATCGAGAACGCCGCGCAGGACGTGATAGCGCACGCCGGGAAGATCGCGAACGCGACCGCCGCGGATCAGGACCACCGAGTGCTCCTGAAGGTTGTGGCCTTCACCCGGGATGTACGAAATCACTTCGCGCTGGTTGGTCAGGCGAACCTTGGCCACCTTGCGCAATGCCGAGTTCGGCTTCTTCGGGGTCGTCGTGTACACGCGGGTGCAGACACCGCGCTTCTGCGGGTTCTGTTCCATCGCAGGGACCTTGCTCTTGGCCTTCTGCGGTTCGCGGCCCTTGCGGACCAGCTGGTTAATCGTCGGCATGAAGCCCTTCACCTTCCAATGGTTACTTTGCTGGAGCCATGATTCCGGAAAATACGAAAGGACCCTGGCGGCCCTAAAGCGGCCTCCGGGCCCTGGCGTCTCCAACAACGTTCAGCTCATTAAAGCTCGCGGGACGGAATCCCTGCGAGCGCGCGGCCTATATACGCGCACCCCCGACCGGTCAACGGGGTGTTTGGGTGGGAGTACCCGGTCGCGCGGGGATGCGCCACATATAGACGGTAGCACCCCCGGCGCGGCGCTTCGCCTCCGGCTTCCAGTCGCCCATATCAAACGCATGGCTGACCACGCGGGTCCCGGGTTTCAGTTGCGCGAACAGCTGCGGGCGCAGGCGCAGATTAACCTCCGGCAGCAGGTACATGGTGACGACATCGGCGGAACTCAAATCGGTCTCGAACAGGTCCGCCGCTTCGAATCGCACCTTGTCCGCCACACCCGCCTTGCGCGCCGCCGCACGTGCCTTGCGGATCAGCACCGGATCGAGGTCGACGCCCAGCCCCTTTGCACCGCGCTCCTTCGCCGCGGCGATCAGGATGCGCCCGTCACCGGTACCCAGGTCGATCACCTTGTCGCCGGGCTTCACCTCACCCATCTCGAGCATCAGCGCGACCACCTCGCGCCGCGTGCTCTTGTAGGGGACATCCAGCGCCGGCCCGCCAAAGATCGTGGAGGCCGAACAGCTCACCATCGTCGGCAACATGCACCGCGCACCCAGCGCGATGAGCCCAAGCGCGACCACCGCCAGGACGAGGGCGGCGATACGGAATCGAGCGGCGGAGGACAGACGGACGCGCATTAACGGCGGTTTTCTGCCTCGCGCCCAGCCACTTGTCCACCACCCGCAGCGGCAAACGCTTAACCCGATCTTCAGCGCCACGGCCTATCCGCAATGACGATGCCGCCCGCTCCCAACCATCCGGGATTTGCCGCCCCTGCCCCCTGGCTCGTCGCCCTAGTCGCGGCGGTACAGGCATGGGCGCTGTGGCCGCTGTTCACCCCGGACATGACCGCCTATCTGATCCCCTGGCTTGAAACGATCCGCGACGCCGGAGTCGCTGACGCCTTCGCGCGGCCCTTCTCCAACTACATGCCGAGCTACCTCTACCTGCTCGCACTGTTCAGCCCGCTCACCGCGTGGCTCGATCCGATGAGCGTGATCAAACTGCTCTCGGTCGCTGGCACTGTCGCGCTCGCGCTCGCCATGCACCGGCTGCTCGGCGCACTCGGCGTTGTACAGCGCGCGCATTGGGCCGCATTGGTCGTCGCCCTGCCCTCGGTCGCGTTTAACGCGCTGCTGATGGGCCAGTGCGACGCGATCTATGTCGCCGCCTGCCTGATGGCGGTCGCAATGGCCGTCGAGCGGCGGCATGTCGCGATGTTCGTCTGGTGCGGCGTGGCGGTTGCGTTCAAGGCGCAGGCGGTTCTCGTCGCGCCGTTCTTCCTCGCCCTCGCGATCCAGCGCCGCGTGCCTTTGGTCCAGTGGCTCGCCGCCCCCGCCGCGCTGCTCGCGCTGATGGCCCCTGCCCTGCTCGCTGGCTGGCCTCCCGCCGACCTCGCCACCGTCTATTTCCGGCAGGCCGGCACGTTCAGCAACGACATCGCCCGCAATGCGCCGAACATCTGGTCGCTCGCGGGGATGATCGCCCCCGAGTTCGCACCGCGCCTGTTCGGTCTGGCCCTGGCGGCCGCGCTCGGCGCTACTGCCTGGTTCGTCGCGAAGATGCAGGTGGTGCGGTTCGACAATGCCGGGCTCGTCGGCATGGCCGCACTCGCCGCCTTGCTTACCGCCGGTTTGCTCCCGCGCATGCACGAGCGCTATTTCCTGCTCGCCGACATGCTGATCCTCGCCTTCGCCATCGCCCGCGGCACCCGCCCGGCGTTCGCGCTCGCCGCGCTGGTTCAGATCGCGTCGTTCGCGGCGATCACCGGCTATCTCGGGCTGGGCGCCCCGATGGTCGCCATGGGCGCGCTGTGCATGATCGTGGCAACCTGGATCGCGGCGGGACCGCTGGTCGCGCCCAATGCAAATGATAATCCCCCAACGGGACGAAATCCGCGACCAGCCGTGCTGCGGCCCGGATTTCGCTATGATATTGAACAGCGACTCAGTTTCCGGGGAAGTGGGGAGTGAAGATGTTCAACAACAACCGTTCGCGTGACGATCGTCCCGCCATGCCACCTGCACCGCCCGCGCCGAGCGGCGGCGCATCGAAGCGCGGCATGTTCTCGGTCATCGGGCCGGACATCGTGATTACCGGCAGCATCCGCGCGACCAGCGAGCTGCATATCGAGGGTCGGGTCGAGGGCGATGTCGATTGCGGCACGCTCGCTCAGGGCGCCGACAGCCAGATCTTCGGCAGCGTGACGGCAGAAACCGCGCGCCTCGCCGGCGCGATCGAGGGCACGGTCCGCGCCAAGCTGCTCACCGTCGAGCGCACCGCGCGCATCACGGGCGATGTCGAATATGAGAATATCACGATCGAAAATGGCGGCCATATCGACGGCCGTCTCAAGCATATGAGCGCGATCACCGCCGCACCGCTGCGTGCCGAGCCGGTTCAGCCCCTCTCGGGCCAGCCGGTCACCGTCGCATCGGTCATCGGATCGAGCTAGGCCCGATCCTCAGCGTCGAGCCAAGAAAGGGCGCGCTCCGCAAGGAACGCGCCCCTTTTCGTGTCTCGCGTCAGTCGGCGACGCGCGCGCCGCCCTTGATCACATCGGTGACCTTGGTCAGCACGGTCACGTCCTTCAACGGATCGCCCTCGACCGCGATCAGGTCGCCATAGCGGCCTACCTCGATCGCACCGACATCCTTGGTACGCCCCAACGCCTCGGCGGCGTTCACCGTCGCGGCGCGGATCGCCTCAATCGGGGTCATGCCGTACTGGACCATATATTTGAACTGACCCGCAGCCGTACCGTGCGGCATCACGCCAGCGTCGCTGCCGAACACCATCTTCACGCCGGCCGCATGCGCCTTGCGGAAATTGTCACGCTGGATCTGCGCGATCTCGCGGTCCTTGCGGAGGTTATCCTCGAGCACGCCGTTCTTCTTGCCCTCGGACTGGGTATATTCGGTGTTGTAGATATCCATCGAAAACCACACCGGCTGCTTGCGCGCGACCGCCAGCCTGATCCCTTCGTCATCGACCAGGCTGGCATGCTCGATCGTGTCGATGCCCGCGCGGATCGCCGCCTTGATCCCCGCCGCGCCATGCGCGTGCGCTGCAACCTTCAGTCCCCATTGATGTGCCTCATCCGCGATGGCGCGCATCTCATCCTCCGACAGCTGCTGCTGCCCCGGCTCGGTATTGCGCGAAAAGACCCCGCCCGTGGCGCAGATCTTGATCACCTCGGCACCATATTTGCGCTGCTCGCGCACGATCCGACGCAGCTCCTGCGCCCCGTCGCCGACCGCCACGCCCTTCGACTTGAACGAGGGCGGCAGATAGGTGCTGTCGCAATGCCCGCCCGTCGCGCCCAGCGAATGCGCGCCCGGCACGATCCGCGGCCCGGCAATCAGCCCTTCGGCAATCGCCTGCTTGTACCCGACATCGGCATAATTTTCGGACCCGACATTGCGGATCGTCGTAAAGCCCGCGCGCAGCATCGCCCGCGCATTCGCCGTCCCCTGAATCGCCCAGAAGCTGTCGGTGAACTGCAGGCCGGTATAGCCGCCGTAAATCGGGTTGCTGTCGAGATGGACATGCATGTCGATCAGCCCGGGCAGGATCGTCTTCCCGCTCAGGTTGATGTGCCGGACATCGCTGCTCCAGCGGACAATGCGCGCGTCGGCGATGTTGGTGATGCGGCCATCGGTGATGAAGATCGCGGGATGCTCGACCACCGTGCCGCTGACCACGTCGATCATCCGGTCGGCGGTGACCACCACCGTTTCGGCGGCTGCGGGCGTGGCGGCGGCGAGCGCAATCGCCACGCCGATCATGCTGAACTTCATACGAATATCCCCTGTCGTGTCCGCAGCACGCTCGCCGCGAACACGATCAAGGTCAATCAGATATGGATCACCCGGCCATAAGCGGCCAGCACGCTCTCATGCATCGACTCGCTGATCGTCGGGTGCGGGAAGACGGTTTCCATCAGCTCGGCCTCGGTCGTCTCGAGCGTCTTGCCGATGGTGTAGCCCTGGATCATTTCGGTCACTTCCGCGCCGATCATGTGCGCGCCGAGCAGTTCGCCGGTCTTGGCGTCGAACACGGTCTTCACGAACCCATCGGGCTCGCCCAGCGCGATCGCCTTACCGTTGCCGATGAAGGGGAAGTTGCCGACCTTGACCTCGTAACCCGCTTCCTTCGCCTTCGCCTCGGTCAGACCGACGCTGGCGATCTGCGGGTGGCAATAGGTGCAGCCGGGAATGTTGCGCGGGTCCATTGCGTGCGGGTGCTTGCCCGCAATCGCCTCGGCCGCGATCACGCCCTCATGGCTGGCTTTGTGCGCCAGCCAAGGCGGCGCGGTGATGTCGCCGATCGCGTAGAGGCCCTCGACATTGGTCTTGCACGCCGGATCGGTCTTGAGGAACCCGCGATCGTCGACCTCGACGCCGAGTTCCTTGAGGCCGATGTCCGCCGTGTTCGGCACGATGCCGATCGCGACGATGACATGGCTGTATTCACCCGCAACCGCCTTGCCGTCCTTGCCGGTGATCGTCGCCTTCACGCCGTTCTTGTCGGCGCTGATCGACTCGATCTTGGCGCTGGTCATGATATTCATGCCCTGTTTCTTGAGCGCCTTTTCCAGATGCGCGGAGATGTCCTTGTCCTCGACCGGCACGATGCGGTCGAGCATCTCGACCACCGTCACGTCGCTGCCCATGTCGTTGTAGAAGCTCGCAAACTCGATCCCGATCGCGCCCGATCCGATCACCAGCAGCTTGCCCGGCATTTCCTTGGGCGTCATCGCATGACGATAGGTCCACACGCGCTCGCCATCGGCGGGCAGGTTCGGCAGGTCGCGGGCCCGCGCGCCGGTCGCGAGGATGATGTTCTTCGCGGCCAGCTCGGTCACCTTGCCATCCGCGCCGGTGACGCTGAGCTTACCCTTACCGGTCAGCTTGCCAGTGCCCATGTGCACCGCGATCTTGTTCTTCTTCATCAGGTGCGTGATGCCCTGATTGAGCTGCTTGGCGACGCCGCGCGAGCGCTTGACCACCGCGTCGAGGTCGGCGCTGATCTTCTCGGCAGCCAGACCATAGTCCTTGGCGTGCTGCATGAAGTGGAAAATCTCGGCCGAGCGCAGCAGCGCCTTGGTCGGAATACACCCCCAGTTGAGGCAGATGCCGCCGAGCAGCTCGCGCTCGACGATCGCGGTCTTGAGACCGAGCTGGCTCGCGCGGATCGCGGCGACATAGCCGCCGGGTCCGGAGCCGAGCACGATCAGGTCATAGGATTCAGCCATGGTTTTGCCCCTGGGGAAGGAAGGGTTGGGAAAGTGAGATGGGGTCGGTCGGACTATCCGTCCACCGGCCGTGGTTTGCGGTCCTCGCCGACCGCAACAAAGGTGAAGTTCGCCTGCGTCACCAATTCGCGCTCTTCGCCATGACGGCAGCGGCGCCAGGCTTCGACCTCGATCAGCATCGACGACCGCCCGATCTTCACGATCTGCGCATAGACCGACACTTCGTCACCGACCGCAACCGGCGCGTGAAACTGCATCGAGTCCATCGCGACCGTGACCGCGCGGCCCTTGGCGCGGCGCGCGGCGACGAGGCCTGCAGCAAGGTCCATCTGTCCCACCAGCCAGCCACCGAAAATATCGCCATAGGCATTGGCATCGGCGGGCATGGTGCTGACGCGGATCGCGGGTTCGATGGCGGGGGGCTCCCGGTCAGGCATCGTCGCCGCCCTCCCCGCCCGGCGGATTGCGTTGCAGCCAAAGCGCGCGGCGCATTGGCCCGATGCCCATGACGATGATGCACAGAATCGCGGTGCCCGTGACCAGCCACACATCGCCCTGCGCGAGCGGATAGGCCCAGCTCGCCAGTGCCCCGATCAGCAACGCGACCGCGATTCCTGCGGCGATATGCAATGCTTCGATCAGGACACGCATGGCGGGGGCGCTCAGGCCAGCAGGCCCATGGGCGATTCGATCAGCGCCTTGAGCACCTTCATCAGCTCGGCGCCATCGGCCCCGTCCACCGCGCGGTGATCGAAGCTGCCGGTCGCCGACATCACCGTCGCGACGCCGAGCGCGTCGTCGACGATATACGGACGCTTCTCGCCCGCGCCGACCGCCAGGATCATCGCCTGGGGCGGGTTGATCACCGCGTCGAACTGCTTGATCCCGAACATGCCCATGTTCGAAATGCTGGCGGTGCCGCCCTGATATTCGTGCGGCTGGAGCTTGCCTTCCTTGGCGCGCTGGCCAAGCTCCTTCATCTGGGTCGAGATCGACGCGAGGCCGATATTCGCCGCGTCGCGGATGATCGGGGTGATCAGGCCGGTCGGGGTGGACACGGCGACCGAGATGTCGGCGCGGCTATACTTCACCAGCTTGTCGCCGGCGTAGGTCACGTTGCACTTGGGCACCTGCACCAGCGCAACCGCGAGCGCCTTGATCAGCATGTCGTTGACCGACAGCTTCACGCCGCGCCCTTCCAGGCTCTTGTTGAGCTGGCCGCGCAGTTTGAGCAACGCGTCGAGCTGGATGTCGACGGTCAGATAGATGTGCGGGATCGTCTGCTTCGCCTCGGTCAGGCGGCGCGCGATCGTCTTGCGGATGTTGCTGAGCTTCTCGACCTCGTGTGGGATGCTCTCGTCATACCAGACCGATGCCGGGGCTGCGGCCGGAGCCGATGCAGCGGGCGCGCCGGCGGCGGCGGGTGCTTCGGCAGCCTTGGGCGCAGGGGCCGCACCGGCCTTCGCGTCAGCGACGTCGGCCTTGACGATGCGGCCGTTCGGGCCGGAGCCAGCGACGCCAGACAGGTCCACGCCCTTTTCCGCAGCGATGCGGCGCGCCAGCGGGCTCGCCTTGACCCGGTCGCCGTCAGCCTTTGGCGCAGCCGCCGGAGCGGGCGCGGGCGCGGCGGCGGGCGCCGGAGCAGCCTCGGCCTTGGGAGCTTCGGCCTTGGGAGCCTCAGCCTTCGGCGCGGACACCGACGCGGCATCCTCGCCCTCGCCCGCCAGCACGGCGATGACGGTGCCGACCTTCACCCCGTCCGTGCCCTCGGCAATGACGATCTTGGCGATCACGCCCTCATCGACCGCCTCGAACTCCATCGTCGCCTTGTCGGTCTCGATCTCTGCCATCAGGTCGCCGGCTTTGACCGTATCGCCTTCTTTCACCAGCCATTTGGCGAGCGTGCCCTCCTCCATCGTCGGAGACAAAGCGGGCATCTTGATTTCGATCGACATGGGTGGGGAGGATCCTGTCGTGATATGGGGTGGGTTCTCGCGCCCTCCTTGCGCGATGAACGGCTTGGGTCAACCCCGCCCCTTGCGCTCAGGTGCGCGACGCGTCACCACCTGTCACCAACGGAGAGGGGAACTGGTTTCATGCGTACCTATCTGGTCGTGATCGATGAAAGCCCCGAGGCGCAGATCGCGCTCCGCTTCGCCGCGCGCCGTGCGGTCAAGACCGGCGGTGGAGTCGAGATTCTCGCGCTGATTCCCAAGCCCGACTTCGTCCAGTGGGGCGGCGTGATGGCGACGATCGAGGAAGAGGGGCGGCAGCGCGCCGAAGCACTGGTCGCCGGCGCGGCGGGAACGCTGATCCAGGAATCGGGGCTCAAACCCACCATCACCGTGATCGAGGGCGACGGGCCAAAGATTATCCGCGAGATGATCGAGGCGAATCCAGAGATCGCCGCGCTCGTGCTCGGCGCTGCGGTCGGCGGCAAGCCCGGCCCGATCGTCACCCACTTTACCAGCGGCGACATGGCGATCCTGCCGGTCCCGCTGATGATCATCCCGGGAAGCCTCGACCGCGAGGCGATCGACCGGCTAAGCTGAGGACTTATGCGCACCATCATCCTGTCCACGCTGCTGATCGCAGCCCCCGCCGCCGCCCAGCAAAAGCCCGTCGACGCGCCGAGCCCCGAACGGCTCAAGGCCGATGTCGAAAAGCTGGTCAGCTTCGGCACGCGCCACACCCTGTCCTCCCCCGACGATCCGGTGCGCGGCATCGGCGCGGCGCGGAAATGGGGCGCGGAGGAGCTCGACCGGATCGGCGCGGCGTGCGGCAACTGCATTACCGTCGCACGGATCGGCCGCACCTTCACCGGCCCGCGCGCGCCGAACGGGGTCGAGGTCGTCAACGTGCTTGGCTTCCAGCAGGGCGAAGACCCCAAGCGCGTCGTCATCGTCCAGGGCCATATCGATTCGCGCGTCAGCGACGTCATGGACTTCACCAGCGACGCCCCCGGCGCGAATGACGACGCCTCCGGCACCGCTCTGGTGATCGAGGCGGCACGCATCCTGTCGAAGCACAAGCTCAAGGCGACGATCGTCTATGCGCTGCTGTCGGGTGAGGAACAGGGATTGTGGGGCGGCACCTTGCTCGCCGAGACCGCGAAGGAACGCGGCTGGGAAGTCATCGCGGTCCTCAACAACGACATCGTCGGCAACACCGTCGGCCAGAATGGCGTCCGCGTTGCCGATCGCGTCCGCGTCTTTTCCGAAGGCATCCGCGCGTCCGAAGACCTGCCCGGCCAGATCGGCCGGCGCGGCGATGGCGGCGAGGATGACGGCCCCAGCCGCGCGCTCGCCAAGGCGATCGACAAGGTCGCGGACGGGATGCGCGAGCACGACAAGGACGCACTCGATGTCTTCGTCGTCCGTCGCCCCGACCGCTTCGGGCGTGGCGGCGATCACGAGCCGTTCCTGCGCGTCGGCTACCCCGCCGTCCGTTTCTCGGTCGCTGCGGAGAATTACGACCAGCAGCATCAGGATCTGCGCACCGAGAAGGGCCGCGTTTACGGCGACACGGTCGACAAGATGGACTTCCCCTATCTGGCGAAGGTGACCGCACTCAACATCGCCACGATCCGCCGCCTCGCCAACGCGCCCTCGGCACCGTCAGGCGTGGTGCTCGACGGCGCGGTGAGCGCGGATACCAAGGTGCGCTGGAACACCGTCCCCGGCGCGCGCGGCTACAAGGTCTATTGGCGCCGCAACGACACGCAGAACTGGACCGACGTGCGCGGCGTCGCCGGGCGGACCGAGACGGTGCTGAAGGACGTGGTGGTCGACGATCACTTCATCGGCGTGTCGGCAGTCGCGGCGGACGGCAGCGAGAGCATCGTCACGTTCGGAACGCGCCCGCCGCGGAATTGAGGCCCCAATCGTCGCCCCGGCGCAGGCCGGGGCCGCCGAGTTTCGCGGGATTCCCTCACCACTTGACGGCCCCCGCCTGCGCCGGGGCGACGCAGTTTACCGGCAGCAATCCTTGGTCGACCGCCGCACCGTCTTGCTCGGATAGCGCCGCACGGTCTTTACCGGCGCGCGATAGGTGCGGACTTCCTCGACCTCCTCGATCACCTCTTCGGTGACGGTGGTCGTCGTGGTCGCGCCCGACTGGATGACGATCGTCGTCACCGTCGGCCCGGCCATGTAATAGCCGCTGCCATGATAGCCGCGGGCGTAGCCGCCGCCCTGCGCGCCGCATGGGCTGGCGCAGGACGGCGGGGCATACCCCCCCGGGTATCGCTGTGCAGGGATCGATCGCCGCGCGGGGCGCTCGTCCTCGTAACCTTCATCCTCATAGTCCGGAGCCGCATAGCCCGCGCCATAACCGCCGCCCCCGCCACCGCCAGCCGCAGCCGCCGAGGCATAGCCGCCACCGGCATAGGCCGTGGCCGAACCACCGCCGCCACCGCCGCTCCAATCGAGCCCGCTCACCGAATCCCACACCCGACCATCGCGGTCGGCCAGCACGGCATCGTCATAGTAACGCAGCCAGCCATAGCCGTGCGCCGGGCGGCTCAGCCCCCAGTTCGACCAGTCATCGATCCAGAACCCGCCGCCGACCCAATAGCTCGGCAGCGTCCAGCCGCGCACGGGGCGGCGATAGGCGCTCCACCCACCCGGTGCGCGCATCCCGGCGTGCCAGCGTCCACCGACCATCGGCCCCCAGCGTCCGCCATGCGGGGTGGTGCGCGGCGGATCGATCCGCGTCGGGGGCACCGAACGCGCCGGATAGCGCACCGGCTCACGATCGCGCTGGACCCATTGCCCGTCGCGCCACACCCGCTGCGCCTCTGCAGGGGTCGCAACCGCAATCGCGGCGATCGACAAGGTGGTCAGGGTAAGGACACGCATGGGCACAACTCGCTTTCTGGCGAGGCACGGCCATTCAAGCAGGGAAGAAGGACCGCGCCTCTTTACAGCGTTTTAACACTGACGACGCGCCGTTCCCACCGCGCACGATGGTTAAAAAAGTCCCAATGCGGGGCAGCGCTCAGGTCGCTTTCAGCGGTCGCGGCACCGGCCCGCTCCCCCACCCGGCCACCCAACGGCATCGTATTTTATGGGTGGCCGGGGGGGGGGGAGCGGGCCGGTGCCGCTTCAGCGAAGCTGAAAAATCTAAGCGGCGACCCGGGGGGCCAGCAGTGCCATCAGCGCCTCACACCCCGCCGCATCCTCGGCATCGAAGCGGCCGGTGACCGGGCTGTCGAGGTCGAGCACGCCGATCAATTCGCCGTCATGCACGATCGGCACGACCAGTTCGGCATTGCTCGCCGCGTCGCACGCAATGTGCCCCGGAAAGGCGTGGACGTCCTCCACCAGCTGCGTCTCACGCGTCGCCGCCGCCGCGCCGCACACGCCCCGGCCGAACGGAATGCGGATACACGCCGCCTTGCCCTGAAACGGCCCGAGCACCAGCTCGCCGCCGACATTGCGGTAAAATCCCGCCCAGTTGAGGTCGGGAAGATACTGGCCGATCAGCGACGCGGCGTTCGCCATATTGGCGATCGCGTCAGGCTCCCCCGCCGTCAGCGCATCGAGCGCGGCGTGGAGATCGCGATAAAGTTCGGCCTTGGACCCGGCGGCGATGTCGAAGCTGTACATGGCTGCGCAGGTGGCGCGGGCAACGCGATGATGCAAGGGCCTAAGGACACCGCACGCGGGTCATCCCGTCCGACATCAGGCTGTTGCCCTCGGCGGACAGCGTGAAGGTCCGCGTCGCCTCCCACGTCTCACCCTCACCGGTATAGCGCGCCGCAACCCGGATTTCCTGCCCGGTGCCCGTAACCCCGGTCACGCTGGCACTGCTTTCGTAGAAGCGCAGTGCTCCGGGTGCGATCGTCAACCGGGTGACGTCGCCCCCCTTGCCGCAATCGGCGGCCTTTGCGCTCCACTCCCCCCGAAACGGCGCGGGAATAACGTCGGTGGCGGCGGTCGCGGTCGGGCTCGACTCGACGGGATCGGGCAGGCTCAACGGCTCCATTTCCTGCGCATTATTCTGGGTCATATCGTCCAGCGCCGGTTCCTGCGAACAGGCAGCGACGAGGACGAGCGGCAGTATCAGGGTCAGTCGGATCATCCCTTGCCAACGCACCGCGCCGGGAGATCGTTGCGCGACGGGATCAATCGAGCTGGACCCTGCCCCGCCCCGCCTTGATCGCCGACCGCCCCTTTTTCTCGTCCACGCGCCGCGCCTTGGCCGCCTTGCCCGGCTTGGTCTTGATCCGCCGCGCCTGCCGCTCCAGCGCCCTGTCGATCAGCTCGACCACCCGCGCGCGCGCATCCTCACGGTTGGCATCCTGCGTGCGGAACTTGCGCGCGGTAACGACAAGCTCGCCCCCCGACGTCATCCGGCTCCCCGCCAGCTCCTTGAACTTGGCATAGGCATAGGGCGGCAGGCCGAGTGCGAATACGTTGATGCGCAACTGAACCGCGGTCGCGACCTTGTTGACATTCTGCCCGCCCGGCCCCGACGCGGCGAGGAACTTCTCCTCGACGATCGCCGCCTCGGGCAGTTCAGCCGGCATCGTCGCCCAGATCGTCCTGGGGCTGCCCGCCCGCAAAGCCGAACGCGCGGAACGAATCCGGGGTCGGCGCCTCGGCATGGATGTCGGGCTTGCCCGGACGCGGCACGGTGAGCTGCGCGGCGTGAAGCATCATCTTGCGCCCGTTGGCGACGCCGTAAACCGGGTCCCCGGTGATCGGGAAGCCCAGCCCCTCGGCGGCATGGACGCGGATCTGATGCGTGCGCCCGGTTTCGGGGTAGAACGCGATGAACGCCCGCCCATCCTTCTGCGCCAGCATGCGCCAGCGCGTCCGCGCGGCCTTGCCGTTCGGGCTGCCGGTCATTCGCCAGCCGCGCTCGGCGCTCGAAATCTTGATCAGCGGCAGATCGATCATCCCCGACGGCGCATCGGGAATGCCATCGATCACCGCGAGATAGCGCTTGGTCACCTGCCCCGCCTCGAACGCCTGCTGGAACCGCGCATGCGCCTTGGGATTGCGCGCGAGCAACAGGCAGCCGCTGGTATCGCGGTCGAGCCGGTGCACCGGCGTCGGCCAGCGCTGAAACCCGAAGGTCAGATTGCCGAGGTGGTTCTCAAGGCTGATCGACCCGTCGCGCGGCGGATCGACCGGAAGCCCGGCGGGCTTGTCGATGATCAGCGCTTCGCCGTCGATAAAGAGTACGTGATCCTGGATCATGCCCGCGCCTTGCCACCGCAAGGCCCCGGACGCCAGCCCTCTAGCCGAAGCGATAGGCGTCCATCGCCAGCACGCCATAGGTATAGCTGTGGTGCAGCCGCTGTGCCGGCCCGCCCCCTGCCGCCATCGCGGTGAACAGCGGCAGGATATGATCCATCGTCGGATGGTTCGTACGGCCATGCGGGCCGCGCTCGACCGCATGGAGCACCGCGTCGGTGTCCCCGGCGTCGAACCGCTCGTTCATCCAGTCGGCAAACCCGGAAACCCAATCGGGCACCGGAGCGTCATGGTTGCGCCCTTCGACAAAGATCGCGCGGAGGTTATGCGTGAGGCTGCCTGATCCGATGATCAGCACGTTGCGGTCGCGCAGCGGCGCGATCGCCTGGCCGATACGGTGATGCCACTCGGGCGGATGCGCGCTGCTGATCGACAGCTGCACCACCGGAATATCGGCATCGGGCCAGCCCAGCATCAGCGGCACCCACGCGCCGTGATCGAGGCCACGTGCGGGATCGAGGAACACCGGATGCCCGGCGTCCGCGACCAGCCGCGCGACCTCCTGCGCCAGCGCCGGATCGCCCTTGGCCGGATAGCGCAGGTCGAACAATTTCTGCGGAAAGCCGCCGAAATCATGGATCGTTGGCAGGTCGCTGCCCGACGTCACCACCGCCTCCGCCATGTCGTGATGGGCAGAGATCATCAAGATCGCATCGGGACGGTCCACATGCGACGCCAGCCCGGCGAGGAACTCCCGCGCCGGGCTGGGTTCGAACATGATCATCGGCGAACCGTGCGACACGAACAAAGCGGGTTGCACGGCGCGCGTCACCTTATGCGATCAGCTTGGTCGCGACCTCGGCAATGCGCTTGCCCTGATAGCGTGCGCCCGCCAAGTCGATTGCGCTCGGCATGCGGCTGCCATCGCCGCCCGCAACGGTGGTCGCGCCATAGGGTGCGCCGCCCAGCACTTCGTCAATCTTGCCTTGATCGGAATGGCCATAGTCCAGACCGACGATGGTCAGGCCGAAGTGCAGCAGATTGGTGATGATGCTGAACAGCGTGGTCTCGTTGCCGCCATGCTGGGTCGCCGACGAGGTGAAGGCACCGCCGACCTTGCCGTGCAGCGCGCCCTGATACCAGACGCCGCCCGCAGTATCCCAGAACGCCGCCATCTGGCTCGCCATCCGGCCAAAGCGGGTCGGCGACCCGACGATGATCGCGTCATAATCCTTCAGCGCGTCGGGGCCGTCGATCAGCGGGTGGGCGCTGTCGGCCTTGAAGCCGGCGGCCTTGACCACCGCCTCGGGCGCAGTCTCCGGCACGCGGCGGATATCGACAGTCGCGCCAGCCGAGCGTGCGCCTTCGGCAACCGCTTCGGCCATCGCCTCGATATGGCCATAGGACGAGTAATAGAGCACCAGAACCTTGGTCACGGCGTGTCTCCTTGATCGGAAATGAAAAGGGGTGGAGCGGCCCGCCTTGGGAGGGGGAGGTTGCGGACCGCTCCGGGGGGTCTGTTCAGTCGGAATCGACCAGGACGATTTCGGCGTCCTCGATCGCGGTGATCGTCACCGTCTGGCCGCCGCTCAGCGCGGCGCCGTCGCGGGCGTCGAACGGCTCGCCATCAATGGTGATCTTGCCGACTGCGGGGACGAGATAGGCATGCCGCCCCTCGCCCACGCTGTGGGTCACGCTCTCGCCCGCCTTGATCGTCGCGCCGAGCACACGGGCATCGGCACGGATCGGCAGCGCGTCGCTGTCCTCGGCAAAGCCGCTCGCCAGCGTCACGAACTTGCCCGAACGCTCGCCCTTGGGGAACGGCTTGGCGCCCCAGCTCGGCGCACCGCCGCCTGCACGGGGCATGATCCAGATCTGGAACAGCGTCGTCGTCTCGGATTCCAGATTATACTCCGCATGCCGCACCCCGGTGCCCGCGCTCATCACCTGAACGTCGCCGGCCCCGGTCTTGCCGGTATTGCCCATCGAGTCCTGATGCGTGATCGCGCCGGTGCGGACATAGGTGATGATCTCCATGTCCTTGTGCGGGTGCGGCGGAAAGCCGCTGTTCGGGCCGATTTCATCGTCATTCCACACGCGGATCGCGCCCCATCCCATGCGGGCGGGATCATAGTAATTCGCGAAGCTGAAATGGTGACGGGCATTGAGCCACCCGTGATCGGCATGGCCCAGACTTTCGAACGTGCGTTTCTCGATCATGGGAACCTCCTTGCTTGAGGTCCAAGATAGGCACGGCGTCCGACGCGTAAATGGAAACGTTTGAAACAGATCGTTTCGGGTTTATACAGAGTGGGTCACTTGGGAGTTCCGACGATGCGCCTTCCCGATTTCGAAGCCTGGGCCATCTTCGCCTGCGTGGTCGAACATCGCTCGTTCAGCGGCGCGGCCGCCGCGATCGGGGTGAGCAAGGCCACCGTGTCCAAGGCGATCGCCCGGCTCGAGGCCCAACTCGGCACCGCGCTGTTCCACCGCACCTCGCGCCGCCTGACGCTGACCGACAGCGGCACCGCGCTCGCCGAACGCGCCGGGCGCATCCTCGCCGAAGCACAGGCGGCGGAAGAAGCCGCAATCGACTCCGCAAAGGCGCCATCGGGCATGGTCCGCATCGCCGCGCCGATCACCTTCGGCATCCGCTTCGTCGCCGATGCCATCGCCGACCTGCTTACCGAGCATCCCGGCATCCAGATCGACCTGCGCCTGTCGGATGCCCGCGTCGATATCGTCGCCGACGGCTATGACATCGCGCTGCGCATCGCCGACCTACCCGACAGCTCGCTGCGCGCCCGCCGCCTCGCCCCGGTGCAGGCGCGCGTCGTCGCCGCCCCCGCCTATCTCGCGCAGCACGGCACGCCGCGCCATCCCGCCGATCTCGCGCACCATGCCTGCTTCCTCTACGCCAATGCCATCGGCGCCTGGCAGTTTCGCAAGGCCGATGGCGAGGAGGCGGCAGTGCGGCCTGCCGGGCCGCTGATCACCGACAATGGCGACGCGATGATGCCTGCCCTGCTCGCCGGGCTCGGCATCGCCCGCCTGCCCGACTTCATCATCGACCGCGAACTCGCCGACGGCCGGTTGGTCGAGATTCTCGCCGACTGGTCGCCGATGAACATCGCGCTCCACCTGCTCACCCCGCCCAGCACGCTGCGCCCCGCGCGGGTCGAGCTGGTGATCGACTTCCTGTCCCAGCGCTTCCGCAACCTCTGCACGCGGTTTTAGCCGCCCCAAGCACAAAGGGCCGGCCCGCATCGCTGCGGACCGGCCCCTTGCTTGGGTCAGTGATACCCGGTTTTAGAAATTCACCTGGGTCGAGAAGGTGAACGAGCGGCCGCGCGGATCCGCGACGCGCGGCTCCCACGAGCTGCCCGCACCGGTATTCGAGTCATAGGTGATCGCGAAGGGCGGGTCGGTGTCGAAGATGTTGCGGACACCCATCGTCATCGTGAACCCCTTCTGCACGCGCACGGTCGCGGCAAAATTGTACAGCGTGTAGCTGTCGACCGTCGCGTTATACTCGGGCCGCGTCGCCGAAGCGGGCAGCGCGTTGTTGGTGTAGCCGTCGCGATAAATCTGCGAGAGGCTGAAGGTCAGGTCCTCGTTGGTCCAGGTGATATAGGCATTGTGCTTCCACTTGAGGCCGAGGTCTCCGGCATAGGTGAAGCGCCCGATCAGGCTGGGACCATAAGGCGAGGTGGGCAGGAACCGCTCGCGCTTCTTGAGCAGGCGCGTGCCGTCGAGGCCGGCCGTCAACACGCCGCCGAACAGGTCGGTGCCGCCACGCAGCGAAACCTCGAGGCCCTGCGTGCGCCGCGACCCGATATTGTCGGCGCGCAGGTCAAGCGTGGTGATCGGCGTCCCCGCGCCGCCGGCGCGGATCACGCGATCGGGGAACAGCGACTGGTTGAACAGCAGTTGATCGATCGTCAGCGATCCGATCGTGTTGTCGACCGCAATGCTCCAGAAATCCACCGACGCGCTGAACCGCGCCATCGGACGGAACACGACACCGCCGCTATACTGCTCCGAGGTTTCCGGGCCGAGGTTCAAGTTGCCGCCCGTCACCGTTTCGGGCGTGATCGCCGCGCAGCCCGGGATCGTCGAGTCCACCCGGCCCGCCGTGCACGTCGTCGGGTCGAAACGCGAGTTGCCCGGGTTGGGCGAAATCGTCACGCCGTTGAAGATCTGGTTGAAGCTCGGCACGCGGAAGCCGGTGTTGAACGATCCGCGGAACATCAGCCAGTCGAACGGCTGGAACTTCGCCGAAATCTTCGGATTGGTGGTCGTGCCAAAGCCGGTGTAATCATCGACGCGCACCGCACCCCGCACCTCAACCATCTCGTGGAGCGGGATCAGGATTTCGGCATAGGCCGCCTTCACGTCACGGGTCTTGGGCGTGAGCGCATTGGCATTATCGAACGCCGCGTTGAAGATCGCCGCAGAACCAAGCGAAGCCGCCGACGACCCGTTGAAGCCATATTCCTCACGGCGGTAATCGACGCCTGCCGCCATCTGCACATCGCCACCCCAGATCGCGAACAGGGGGCCGGAGATCGACAGATCGGCCTGCTTCACCTCATATTTGCCCGAATAGAGCGCGACGCCGCGTGCCGAAACCGCCTCCAGCGCCGCCATCGCCGCAGGCGTCTGGGTCAGCGAGAACGGGTTGAGGATGCCGCTGTTGAACAGGCCGACAATGCCCGGTGCGCTCGCCCCGGGAGCGGTCGGCGCGCGCGAGTCCGCTCCGCCGACGACTGCACCGGGGACGCCCGACGTGCTGCCTGCGGCAGTGGCGGAGGTCGTCGTGAACACGCCCGTATAATGATAGCCACCGCCCAGCACCGACGCGGATTCGCTGCGGGCATAGGATGCGCCAACGCGATAGTCGAAACCGGCACCGATCGGGCCTTCGGCGCCGACCGCCGCGCGGAACGTCGTGGTCTCGGTGGTGTAGTCACGGCGACCGCAATCGATGCAGCGATAGCGGAAGGTGATCGGCCGGCCATAGTTACCCACGGCATCGACCGTGCGGTCTCCCGGCGCACCGATCGCAGGGAACACCGCCGCGATGCGATCATATACGTCGTTATACGTTGCCGCCGTCAGCGAATTGAGAGGAAACGCGATCGGCAGCGACGTGTTGTTCGACGTATACTGGTTCTCCGAGAACCGCTTGGCCGAGTTCGCCTGCGATCCCGTCACTTCGGCGGAGATGCGATGCGCACCGAGCGCAACCGTCGCGCGGCCATAATAGGTCAGCGTATCGATTGGCTGCTGCAGCACGGCGGCGCGGCCGGTGTCGTAGGCGCAGGCATAGCGCGCGCCCGGCACTGCCCACAGCACTTCGTCATACGCCATGCCGCCATCGAACGAGTCGCATCCCGCCCCGCCCGGCAGGTCGAGGATATTGATGCCGCCATCGGCGCGCTGGGTGCCACCCGGGAAGGTCAGGCCCGGCAGATAGAAGCCACCACCTGCTGCCGTGCTTGCCGCGCTGCCGAGCAGCGTGCCGCCCTGGGTGATGCCGACGCCGGCCGCAGTCGGGTTGATCGGAAAGGCAGTCGCGATCGGTGTACCGCGCGTATCGATCGACAGGCCGCGATTGGGCTGGTTACCGTTCACGAAGTCGCGGTCGCGACCATAAAGCACGCCGTTCCAGCTCTTGCTGACGGCGGCCATCACGTTGAAGCCCTGCTCCTTCAGGTCGCCATAGCCGACGGTTCCCGACACGCGATAGACCGGGGCGTCGCCCTCTTCGGTGATGTCGGTGAAGCCGTTGAGGGTCACGCCCTGGAAATTCGTCTTGGTGATGAAGTTGATCACGCCGCCGATGGCGTCGGTGCCGTAGATGGCCGACGCACCGTCCTTCAGGATCTCGACCCGCTCGATCGCGGCGAACGGGATCTGATTCACGTCGACCGCCGACCCGGTCAGGCCGTGCGCAGCGACGCGGCGGCCATTGAGCAGCACCAGCGTCGAGGCCGACCCCTGGCCGCGCAGATTGGCGGCGGACAGGCCGTTGGTGCCGCGCTGCGCGCCACTGGTCACGTCGCCGTTCGCGGCGAGGTTGTCGGCGCCGTTACCGTTGGTGCTGAGGAAGCTGATCAGCTGCTCGGGGCTGTTGATGCCCTCACGCGTCAGATCCTCGTTCGAAATGATCTGCAGCGGCAGCGCGCTCCGGGTCGGGTCTTGCTTGATCCGCGACCCGGTGACCAGGATTTCACGGTCGCTGGACGCCTCTTCCTGCGCAGGCGCCGAAACCGGCGCATCCTGCGCGAATGCCGGAACCGTGAGGCTGCACGCCGTCACGAACAATGCGGTCTTGAACTTCATACCCCAACCCCCTTTTGATCCGGCGCGCATTTTTGTGTCGGCTTCGCCGGAAGCCACGAAATTAATCACGCATATTCGCTGTTAGCAAATGCAAAATAACAGCCAAGGCTATAACCTTTGGCTATATCGCGCGATGATGATCTTGACAGGATTCGGCTCGAATCGGTTCCGACCCGTCCGTTGTCCCGCGCCCTGTTACACGCCGCGACTCGTGGAGTCAGGCCGGTTAGAGAAAAATTAACCTTTTGCCTTCATTCCAGCTTAGGTTAATGAATCAGTCGCGTTGTGCGCCACAGGGGGCCTGCAACCGGCACAGGGGAAATCAGCCGATGCGCGTGCTGCTGATCGAAGACGAGCCGACGACTGCCAAGGCCATCGAGCTGATGCTCGCGACCGAGGGGTTCAACGTCTACACTACGGATCTTGGCGAAGAAGGCCTCGATCTGGCGAAGCTGTATGATTACGACATCATCCTGCTCGACCTGAACCTCCCCGACATGCACGGCTATGACGTGCTGAAGAAGGTGCGGGTTGCACGGGTGCAGACCCCGGTCCTGATCCTGTCCGGCATCAACGAAATGGACAGCAAGGTCCGCTCGTTCGGCTTCGGCGCCGACGATTATGTGACCAAGCCTTTCCATCGCGAAGAGCTGATCGCCCGCATCCATGCCGTGGTGCGCCGCAGCAAGGGGCATAGCCAGTCGGTCATCCGCACCGGCAAGCTCGCCGTGAACCTGGATGCCAAGACCGTCGAGGTCGATGGCGCCCGCGTGCACCTGACCGGCAAGGAATATGCGATGCTGGAGCTGCTCTCGCTCCGCAAGGGCACGACGCTCACCAAGGAAATGTTCCTCAACCATCTTTATGGCGGGATGGACGAGCCCGAACTCAAGATCATCGACGTCTTCATCTGCAAGCTGCGCAAGAAGCTCAGCATGGCGTGCGAAGGCGAGAATTATATCGAGACCGTCTGGGGCCGCGGCTATGTGCTGCGCGAGCCCGAAGAAGCGGCTGGCGCGGTCAGCGCCGTCGCCTGACACCAATTCGTCACGTGGGGCAAAAGGGGGCCGCGCTATCCGGGGGGATGGCGCGGCCTTTTCCATGGCGCGCGCGCGTGCCCGCCGGGCGGCGGTGGTTCTGATCTTCAAGGAGTAAGTGGCGAAGGGTGGGACTCGAACGCCCTGTTTTATGACATTTTTCGTGGCCAATGACGTTCCATATTTTCAATGTTTTTCATTGACTTGATGGCTTTTTATCGGTGCGGCGACCTGTTCGAGAAGCGGCGCAAACGCATGGATGCTCGGAGCAGCTATTGCGGTGCATGCAAAGCGTCGAAGGTGGTTCCGATCCGGCTAACAGCTTAGACGACCACACCAGAGCCCCGCCTGTTTGGCGGGAACTGGGCCGGGAGCGGGCTGGCAGGTTTCGGGTGACAAACTCTGGGCGGCGAGCCGTCATTTCGCGGAGTCCTTCGAGCTATCGAACTGCCGCCAAGACAACGGTCATCGGAGTCTGTGTGCTTTGACCTGGTTCGTTGATCAGCCCCCCCCCCAAATTGAACCACCCAGTATTCACCTGCCGGCGCTAATTCGGGTGTAATCGCATCGCGCTGCCGCTATGATGCCAGCGATGATAGCAAGACGCTGCTGACATGGCCCAAGGGACAAGCATTCTTCTCGCCGAGAATCGTCACGTCCGGCTTGTGACCGACAGTCCGATACCATCGGTCATCAGCGATCCGCGGCTTCCGGATAATCCCATCGTCGCGTGTAACACCGCCTTTTGCGACTTGACGGGCTATCCCGCTGACGAGGTCGTCGGGCGGAACTGCCGTTTCCTGTCCGGGCCGGGGACCGAACCTTGGCTGACCGAAGAGATCCGCCGGGGCGTTCGCGAACATCGTCCGGTGCTTGTCGAAATCCTCAATTACAAGCGCAACGGACAGCCGTTCCGCAATGCCGTTCTCGTCGCGCCAATCTACGACGAACAGGACGCGCTGCTGTATTTCCTGGGATCGCAAGTCGAGATCGATGCCGATGCCGCGTCACCGTCGAGCATGCGGCGGATTCGCGCTGCCGAAATGGTCAAGGCATTATCCCCGCGCCAGGGGCAAATCCTGAAATTCGTTGCAAGCGGTTTGCTGAACAAACAGATCGCGGCGGAGCTCAATCTGGCGGAAAAGACCGTCAAGATGCACCGCGCCATCCTGATGAACCGGCTCGGCCTCCATTCGACCGCCGACCTTATCCGGCTCGCCGTGGAAGCCGGCCTGTAAGCCTCTGCCGCCAGTACGGCACAAAGCCCGTATCGCCGGGAAACCTGCCCCATTCTAGTGCTGCTCCATCGCCGCAGTGGCGTCGCCGCACCCGGTTCAGCAACCCGGCCCGCGGCTGGGCATCATCGCCGTTTCTGGTGCCGCTGCGACGAAGGATCGGGAGATACAGGGCGTCTCAGCGTGGTTGAGTGGCATCCCGCATCATCCCTGCCCGGCGCACCCGTGCCGGGGATCAATGCGATGGAGAGTTCGATGGATATCGTGACACCCTTTCAATATTCCCTGATCTACAACGCCTTTTCGTTCACCTTTGCGACGATGGCTGCGGCAACCGCGTTTCTGTGGTTGAGCCGGTCGCAAGTCGCACCGGCGTACCGCACTGCGCTGACCATCTCAGGACTGGTTACCGCCATCGCCGCCTATCACTATTGGCGCATCTTCGAGAGCTGGATCGCCGCCTACACGTTCGGCGACGGTGTGGTCACCGCAACCCCCTTCGCGTTCAACGATGCCTATCGCTACGTCGACTGGCTGCTGACCGTGCCGTTGCTGCTGATCGAGCTGGTACTGGTCATGCGCCTGTCGCGCGAGGAAACCATGTCCAAGTCGCTCCGGCTGGGCACGGCTGCCGCGCTGATGATCATTTTGGGTTATCCGGGCGAGATCTCGAACGACATTCCGACGCGCGTCCTGTGGGGCACCCTGTCGGCGATCCCGTTCCTGTACATCGTGTGGGAGCTGTTCAGCGGGCTCGGCAAGTCGATCGCGCAACAGCCGGCCAGCGCCCAGAACCTGGTGCGCAAGGCACGCCTGCTGACCTTCGCCTCATGGGGCTTCTACCCGATCGTGTACATGGCACCCTATGCCGGCCTGACGGGCGGCACCGTCACCACGACGATCCAGATCGGCTACACGATCGCGGATATCGTCGCCAAGGCTGGTCTGGGGATCCTGATCTTCCTGATCGCGGTCCGCAAGTCTGAGGCCGAAGCCGAGGCCGGTGGGCATAAGGGCTATGCTGCCTGATCCCATGGCAGCACTGGCTTACCCACGCATGACAGCGCGTCGCCGTGCCCCTACCGGGCGCGGCGACGTCGTGTATCCGGCCTATTGGCTCGCCGCGGCGCTGCTGATCGGGGTGACCCTGCTCGGCGTACCGCTGGATCAACCGGCGGCGATGGGGGTTGCGACGATCGTGTTCATCGGCGGCGGGCTTCCGCACGGCGCCTATGACATCGCCTTGTTGCGGCGTTCGGTCGCGCTGGACCGGCTTGGGATGGTGCTTGCGGTTGGCGGTTATGTCGCGATCGCCCTGCTGATGGTCTTTCTGTGGATGAGCATGCCGCTCGTCGCGCTGATCCTGTTCCTTGCGGCGGCTGCGGTGCATTTCGGCGAGGATTGGCCGATGCTTCAGGAGCCGCTGCTGCGCGTTGCTGCGGGCGCGGCGGTGATTGCGGCGGCGACGATCGGCCATCCTGCCGAGGTTGCGGCGCTGTTCGTCGCGATGAGCGATCCGCGCGCTGCAGTGATCGCGCAGGTGATCACGGCGGCTGCGCCGGTCGCGTTGCTCGTCACCGCAATCGGCATCGCCCTTGCGTGGCGCGAGGGCAGCCTGTCCTGGGCAACCGCGATGACCCTGTGTCTCGTTCTGCTGGTGGTCCTGCCGCCCGTCATGGGCTTCGCGCTGTTCTTCGCCTTCCTCCATTCGCCCCGACACTTGGCGCAGGCGCGCGCGCGGTTGCACGACATGACGCTGGCGCGATGGGTCGGCACCGGCGCATTGCTGTCGAGCCTCGCCATCCTCGGCTGGTTGGGACTGCGCACTATGGCGCCGGCGCATTTAGACCCGATCGTGGTTGCGCAGGCCTTTCAATTGCTGGCATCGGTGGCGGTGCCGCATCTGCTGCTGTCGCGGTGGATCGAACGGCGGCTGGCTTGCGCCCCCCACTTGCCGCCAGCCGATGATGCGAGCGTCTCGAACGATGCCCCCCGCGATCGCGGCCCGTTCTGACCCACCAACGCCGTCCCTGTTCATATCGCAAGCAAGGGACCCGACCGCCGACTGACCGCTTTCAGAGAATCAGGACGGCGCTTCGAACGACCAAATTGGCGCCTAGCCGACTTGGCCGGCAGTGATCAGTTGCCCAATGGGCTTACGGCTGCGCGCCGACCCTATGCCCGATGGACGTTTGCCAATGCGGAACACCGACAGCAGCGCGCGATCGTCTGATGGCGAATACTGCGCCGACAGATGCGCGTTCGTCTCGCTCCAGTCGGCCAGCACCGACACCGGGCAGGCGGCAAGCCCCTGCCGCTCCATCGCCAGCCATGCGCGATAAAATGCCCGGCCGGTGATCATGGGTGTCTCGCCCCTGGGTCGAAAGAACAGTGCGATCGCCGACGCACTGGCGGTCTTGCTCCGTTCCGAAGTCAGGATGCGCGCCAGCCCGACACGATCCAGCACACCGAAGAGTGGACCCAGGACCATCCCGGCGGCCCTGGCCTCGACCGGGCTCAGCGCCATCGCTTCGGCATTCAGTCCGTCGCTGGCCCAGTGGGGATGAGCGCGCGTCAGGCGCATCCAGTCGAGCAGTTCACGTCGATGCCCGACGTCGCGCAGGAAATGCATCGATGCCTCGTCGCCATCATGTGCGATCCGCCCGATCGCCGCTGGGTCGCGGACCAGCACCAGATCGGGGCAGTCCTTCTCCAGCCGGTCGAGCGCGGCGCTCTCCGGTGACCGGATGAAGCTGCCACGCCAGCTCGCCCTGCTTTCCACCTCGGGCTTTGCGTCTGCCGGCGTGTCGCGCGCCACCCGGATCGCGGCGAGCGCGCCGTCGGCGGGCTCGACCTCGCTCGCCCATCCGGCTTCGGCGAGCGCGATCACCGTGCCTTCCAGTGCCGCGCCGTGCGAGATGAGCACATCGCGGCCATCCGGGTCGGCGACCGGCAGGTGGATCGACGGACTGTCGAGCAGCAGGATCCGGCCCATATCGTCGAGCGACCAGCGCGTCGGCTGGATATTATGGACACTCGGCGCCAGCCGGGCCCGGTCGACAATGCGTTCGAGCGCGGCGCGATCAAGCATCGATGCGTTTCCCGAAAATGGCGAGCTCATGCAGCGGGCGCGCCCCGATCTTCTCGGCTTGCCGCAAGCTCGCGCCGTTGACGTCGGCGATCCAGGTTCCGCCGACGCTCGTGTATCCGGCCTGCTTCAGGGCAGTTGCGAGGCGATACAGCATCGCGCCGTTCAACCCACGATTCTGATGCTCCGGATCGACCGAATATAGCAGGATCACCGCGCGGCGGCGCTTCAGCCGGTGCCGCAGGAAATGAAATGGCGTGGTGATGCCGATCCGTGCCCCGGTGTCGCGAATGAACGGGTTCATGTCGGGCACGCACAGCAAAGCACCGACCGGTTTGCCGTGATGATGGACGATCACCGGCAAGCGCCAGTCCATGATCCACATCATCTCGCCCGCCTGAAACTCGAACTCGGCCGGGGTCAGCGGGACAAACATCGGATTGCGATCGAACCCGGCATTGAGCACCAGCCGCGCATCCTCCATCCGCGCGGCGAAGGTTCGGCGCGTCACGCCCAGCCAGCGATAGTCGGGATCCTCCAGAATCGCCTGCTGCTTGGGTCCCAACAGCAGCGCCGGATCGAGACGATCGAGATCATAATCGAATGTCGTCATGTCGAAGACCGGGCGATAGCCCTGCGCCTCGAGCAACCGCGCGATGTGAGGCGGGGTCCACATCATGTCGGTATAGGGGGCAGCGTCGAAGCCGGCGGTGACAACCCCCGTCATCTGCATCGCGGTCAGGTTGAAATTCCCCGCAATCTCGCTCGCGCCACGCGCCCGGGCCCAGTCCTCAGCCGCTGCGAGCAGCGTCCCCGCCACCTCCGCATCATCGCCGCAATCGAAAAAGCCGAACTGCGCGTGGCTGGCGTCGTGGCGCGTATTTGATGCGTCATGGATGCTTGCGACGATACGCCCCACCGGCGTGCCGTTGCGGAGCGCGGTAAACAGCTCGAATCGGCCATGCCCTTCGGTCACTAACGGGTTGCGCGCCGGATCGAGGATGCGATCGAAATCGCCCCACATCGGAGAGACATAGGGGCTGCCCGGGGGATAGACATTGCCCGGAACCGCAAAGGCGGCGGCGCGATCGCCGGTGCGCAGGGTGATCAAGGATGCTCCTTTCGGTGCGCGGCGCGCAATAGCCGCTGAACCAGAGCCAGGTCGGTCTCGATCGCGTCGCTGGCCGACAGCGCAGGCAAATTGACCGCGAGCAGGGCGAGCGGCGCGGGCTCGACCATCAGCAGGTGCGTGGCGGTGTGCGTATCGAGCAGCGCGCCAATCGCTTCGGCAAGGATGGCATCGCGCGCCAGACCCCATGGCGCATCGCGTCGGCCGAGCATCGGATAGCGGTCGAACAGCGCGCGCACCGCGTCGGGATCGAAATCGGCAAGATCGGCCTGCGACAGCATGACCCCATTGCCGAAGATCGGGCTCGCAGTCAGCGCCTGCACCAGCGCATCGCGATCGCCCGGCGGCGCCGCGACGAGCGCACGCCGCAGCTTGAGCCCCGCATCAGGGCGCGTGATCGCCTCGGCACAAATCGTCACCAGCATCAGCGTCGACAGCACGACGATGGCGATCTGCAGCCAGCTTGCCTGCACGGAGATATGGGCCAGCCCCACACCTGACAGCGCCGCCACGACCACCAGGAAACCAAGCCAAGCCATGCGCTGGGCGATGCTCCACGATCCGATGGTGAGCCCGACCCAGCCGAAGAACATCACCGCCAGCGGCGAAAGCCGCGCGGGCAGATCGGGCCAGAACTCGCGAAAATCGGAAAGCGCCGCAGGAATGAGCGCGACCTGGCAAACCGCCAGCGCGGCCACTGTGCGCAGCTCAGCCCGATCGATCCCGCGCATCCCCGCAAGCGCCGTCCCCACCGCCAGCGCCATGCCGATGCCGATATGGACGCCGAGGGCCTTGCCCGCCCATGGCGTAGCGCTGGCGATCACGATCAGCACCGCGACCATGCCCGTCAGCACCAGCAGCTTGACGATCAGCGGCGCGTGCCTCCGGATCAGGCCTTCGACGACCAGCAGGACCGCCAGCGGAATGACCGCCGCCGCAGCCATCGTCAGAGCGGCAAAGCCGGTACCGGCACCCAGCCACTCCAGCCCGCGGCTGCCATACATCACCGCGACCAGACCCAAGGCAAGCGTCCAGCGCCAACGCATCCCACCGGGCGCATCGCGACGACGTAGCGCCAGGATCAGCGCCAGCACGCCGGCCAGCCCCATCGCGTTGACCAGGCTGTCGATGACGACGGGCATGGTCACCCGGCAATCATCCGCTTCAATGCCCGACGCACCAGCGGTCGCATCAGCATGGCAAACGGCCATGGCAGCGGGCGTTCCACGCGATTGCGATAGACGTTGAGGAACCAGCCGCGGCAATCGGTTCTGCTCGACCGGCCCGTGGCCAGCTGCACCGCCTCATATGCCATTAGCATCCCCGTGCTGATCACCATCGGCGCGAACGACATCCGGCTGCGCCGCCCCGCCGCGACCTCGCCCGCCAGCGCAAGGTCGATATGGTGCCGCGACGCACTGTTGAGCATGACGTGCTCGGCCTCCCGCAAAAACGCCTCGGCGCGATCGCCATCGCTCACTGCCTCGATCGGCTTGCCCCGAGTCGGATAGCGCAGCCGTTCCTCGGGCATCGGGTCACCCGGGCGGGTGACGAACACCGACGGCAGCGGCGACGCATAAGCGTCGATCACGGTAGCGCCACTGGCGCGCGCACCGCGGTACAGCCTGAGGCTCGCGACCAGATCGTCGGTGCCGTTGACCACAATTTTCGCGGTGGCCAGGATGCGGTCGAGATGATCGGGCCAATCCGCGCCGAGCACCTCGATTTCGGCCTGCGGATTGATGCGCAAGCATTGATCGCGGCTCGCCTCGGCCTTGTGGCGTCCGACGCTGTCCAGCGTGGCGAACAGCTGGCGATTCAGGTTCGACACCTCGAACGCATCCAGATCGGCGATCACCAGCCGGGTAAAGCCAGCGCGGACCAGCGCCATCAGACATGCACCGCCCATGCCGCCTACACCGCAGACGAAAACCGGCGTGTCGCGCAACCGCGTCTGTTCAGCCTCGCTGACGAAGCCGATGTTGCGGGTGGTCATTGTGCCGTAATCAAACATCGCGGCGCTCCCGCCATGGTCGCAGTCGTCCCCAAGCGCGGCCCGGGCTCAACCAATAAAGTGCAGGGAGCACGGCGCGCTGGACAAGCAGGAACAGCAGCGCGCCGGCCAGGCCGGGCAGCGAATGGCGCGGCACGTCCTCCAACAGGTAACGGCGGGCGGCCGCCAGATTCATCTGGCCGATCTGCAGCAGATCGTCGCCGCGGGCATAGTCGAGCTGGTCCGCGCAGAATGCGTTATAGGCAGGATCGCGGTGCGGCGGCGCTTCGTCAAAGCGCTTTTTCAGATGGTCGGATCCACCGCGATACGCGTCCTTGATGACGAAGCGCTCCTCGTCGAACGGCGCGTCGTCGCTGACCCCAAACGCTGCGCGGTGGCGGCGCATGATCTCTCGGGCGAGCGAGAGGTGGTCGAACCGCCGCGCCGCGTTACCGGCGGGCGAGGGAAAGACATCGCTGAACCCTTCGCAGACAAGACCGACGACGGCTGGAACCTGGGTAACGCTGGAAATCCAGAACGGCCGGAGCTGGTTGCGCGCGAACAGCAACAGCGTCGTCATGCCATAGAGCGCCCAGGAAAATCCCCTGCCGCGCGCCTCAGGGTCGATCAGCACGAGCCCAAGATGAGTAACGATGTCGCGTCGACCGCGCTGATCCACATCGAGCAGTGCTAGCGCGTTGAACGCCACCGGTCGACCGGAGGCGCTTTCGCAAATCAGCATGATCACCGAGCGTTCGAACGCGCCGGAATCGATTCGAAACACCCCATAATCCAGCGCCCCCGCCGGCAAGGACCGCTCTGCCACGTCGCGCAGCGCGTCGGCCAGCGCCGCACATGCATCTGGCGGCATCCAGCAGCCCGGCCGTTCATAGACATGCGCGCGGTACGTCGCCGACAATTTTACCGACAGGTCCAGATGCGTCTGGAACAGCGCCTTCAGCCACATGCGTCAGCGATTCCGAGCTAAGACGAGATGCAAAGTCAAAGTCCCTCCGCACCCCCGGGCGCATCGTCTCGATACATCATCGGACGGCTACGTTACAAATTCGTCAAGCCAATCTGGATGCGCCCATCTTTCTTGATTCGGCTGTAGGTTTCTGTCGTCCCGTTGTTGAGCGCGATGGAGCAAGCAGACGGCTCGCTGTCCGGCGCTTAAACCGGGCCCGGGAACCACTGAACTGGGGCGCCAAGTGCCGCGCAGCATCAGTCAGCCAGGCGTCAAGAACGCCGTTGAAACGCGCACCGATCGCTCAGCATGGCAGGATATTACTATGCGCAAGCTTTGCGCGGCACGTGCTTGACACCCACTCAAGGGGGGCTCGGCAAAGTCACGCGACGTGTTCTCGGGAGACAGTTTCGACGATTGCCTGCCCAAAGGCCGAAAGACCGGGTCGGGCTCACGACGTCAACTATGCCAGACATCTCCCCCGCCCAGAGCCGATTGCACAAACGAAAAATGAGACCGGAAGTGGGACCGGAATTAGTCCATCATATATTCTCGAGGAATATCCGGAAGCTAAATACGTAAATGGCGGAGAGGGTGGGATTCGAACCCACGTTACGGTTCCCCGTAAACCGCATTTCGAGTGCGGCGCGATCGACCACTCTGCCACCTCTCCGCGAGGGGTCCGCAGGGCATATGCATGCCGCTCCGTCCGGTCGAGCGCGGGCCTCTAGACCAAGGTTCGCGGGGTTGCAAGCACCTTGCCGCACTCTTCTTGTGCGGACGCGAAAGCGCACTAGATTATAGTCATGACTCGCGCCTCCGACCCGCTCGATCTGGCGACTGCCGGCGTCCCCATCCCTCCTGTCGCGCATGCGCGCTTCAATCTGGGCGAAGTGGTCCGGCACCGTCTGTTCGATTTCCGCGGGGTGATTTTCGACATCGACCCGGTCTTCGCCAATACCGATGAATGGTATGACGCGATCCCGGAGGATGTCCGGCCGCGCAAGGACCAGCCCTTTTACCACCTGCTCGCCGAAAATTCCGAATCGAGCTATGTCGCCTATGTCAGCCAGCAGAACCTGGTGCCCGACGACAGCGACGAGCCGGTCGAGCATCCGGCGATCAGCGGGCTGTTCGATGAATTGAGTGACGGGCGGTACCAGCTGAAGCGCGAGCACCGGCATTAGGTTGGCTGGAGAACGCTGACGCGTTCTGCGGCACCGGCCCGCTCCCCCACCCGGCCACCCAACGACAGTGTATTCTATGGGTGGCCGGGTGGGGGAGCGGGCC
>NZ_JAIQXT010000012.1 GCF_020177055.1 Sphingomonas sp. R647 | reverse complement strand
TGCGGGTTTGGGGTGTGGCGCAACAAAAATGCAAAAACCCTGTTGACCGAATCTGAAGCCGGGCATAGAAGCCACTCCACCGACGCGGTGCTCCTTACCGGAACGCTTCGACGGTCACCAAAAACCAGACGCACAGGTCGTCCCGAGAAAAAGGGATTAGACGGTGCGTCGGTCTTTGTCGCTATTTGACATTGTGATTTTGATGAAGGGACATGTGGGCGGCGGCCCCGGGTCTTGCAGCTTCTAGGTGCAAGGTGCTCGGTAAAAGCCAAGCCGTTCCATGGACTTCGTTTCGCGGGACTTCGGTTTCGTGGGCGGGTTCAAACATGTCCTAATACGTTCCATACGTAATAGAATTTGTGCAGGAACGGCTCCTAGAAATGAGCTGTACTGTTGGGCACATTCCGGCTCGGCAGTATGGTACATCAAACTTGAGAGTTTGATCCTGGCTCAGAATGAACGCTGGCGGCATGCCTAACACATGCAAGTCGAACGAAGGCTTCGGCCTTAGTGGCGCACGGGTGCGTAACGCGTGGGAATCTGCCCTTGGGTTCGGAATAACAGTTAGAAATGACTGCTAATACCGGATGATGTCGAGAGACCAAAGATTTATCGCCCAAGGATGAGCCCGCGTAGGATTAGCTAGTTGGTGAGGTAAAAGCTCACCAAGGCGACGATCCTTAGCTGGTCTGAGAGGATGATCAGCCACACTGGGACTGAGACACGGCCCAGACTCCTACGGGAGGCAGCAGTGGGGAATATTGGACAATGGGCGAAAGCCTGATCCAGCAATGCCGCGTGAGTGATGAAGGCCTTAGGGTTGTAAAGCTCTTTTACCCGGGATGATAATGACAGTACCGGGAGAATAAGCTCCGGCTAACTTCGTGCCAGCAGCCGCGGTAATACGAGGGGAGCTAGCGTTATTCGGAATTACTGGGCGTAAAGCGCACGTAGGCGGCTTTGTAAGTTAGAGGTGAAAGCCCAGAGCTCAACTCTGGAATTGCCTTTAAGACTGCATCGCTTGAATCCAGGAGAGGTGAGTGGAATTCCGAGTGTAGAGGTGAAATTCGTAGATATTCGGAAGAACACCAGTGGCGAAGGCGGCTCACTGGACTGGTATTGACGCTGAGGTGCGAAAGCGTGGGGAGCAAACAGGATTAGATACCCTGGTAGTCCACGCCGTAAACGATGATAACTAGCTGTCCGGGCACTTGGTGCTTGGGTGGCGCAGCTAACGCATTAAGTTATCCGCCTGGGGAGTACGGTCGCAAGATTAAAACTCAAAGGAATTGACGGGGGCCTGCACAAGCGGTGGAGCATGTGGTTTAATTCGAAGCAACGCGCAGAACCTTACCAGCGTTTGACATGTCCGGACGATTTCCAGAGATGGATTTCTTCCCTTCGGGGACTGGAACACAGGTGCTGCATGGCTGTCGTCAGCTCGTGTCGTGAGATGTTGGGTTAAGTCCCGCAACGAGCGCAACCCTCGCCTTTAGTTACCATCATTAAGTTGGGTACTTTAAAGGAACCGCCGGTGATAAGCCGGAGGAAGGTGGGGATGACGTCAAGTCCTCATGGCCCTTACGCGCTGGGCTACACACGTGCTACAATGGCGACTACAGTGGGCAGCAATCCCGCGAGGGTGAGCTAATCTCCAAAAGTCGTCTCAGTTCGGATTGCACTCTGCAACTCGAGTGCATGAAGGCGGAATCGCTAGTAATCGCGGATCAGCATGCCGCGGTGAATACGTTCCCAGGCCTTGTACACACCGCCCGTCACACCATGGGAGTTGGGTTCACCCGAAGGCGTTGCGCTAACTCGCAAGAGAGGCAGGCGACCACGGTGGGCTTAGCGACTGGGGTGAAGTCGTAACAAGGTAGCCGTAGGGGAACCTGCGGCTGGATCACCTCCTTTCTAAGGATAGCGGCGGAAAGCGCTTCGGCTACGGCTGGAGAAGAGCTTCCTCCCATTCCAAAGAACATAGCCGCCGTCCTCATGTCCCTTCATCACTGGATCAGCTCTTCGGAGCGATCGTAGCTGCTCAAGCAGCGGTTCGATCGCGCTTTCGAAGTTGCTGTATGCCTGAGCTGGCTCACGCCCCTCGCGGCCGCGCCGTTCTCTGTTGAGAATGGGGGTTGGCGCAGGTGTGGCGATGGGTCTGTAGCTCAGTTGGTTAGAGCACACCCCTGATAAGGGTGAGGCCAGTGGTTCGAATCCACTCAGACCCACCATCGTCTAGGAAGTTGGCAGGGGGCCTTAGCTCAGCTGGGAGAGCGGTTGCTTTGCAAGCATCAGGTCATCGGTTCGATCCCGATAGGCTCCACCACTTCTAACCAGCGCGTCGGCATGTTTGCCGGAGTGCAAGCATATATCCAGTGATGAGGATCATCAGATCCGCTGCGCAAGCAGCGGTAGTGCGATCGCCTCGGCGATTGCTTGCGTTTTTGACATTGTGAATGGGTTTTTCAAATCGATGCCGTGAGGTGTTTGATTTCCGGCGGACGCCGTCGGAAGTTCGAACACCGATCAATTAAGGCTGAGATTAACAACCACACCAAGAAAGCCACGTAGCTCTGCTCTGCCGAGTTTCGAGCTGGCGCAAGCCAGCCCAGAGTTGTCGTTGGTGGTGTGGACTCTCAAGCGTGAGGTAAGGGCGTTTGGTGGATGCCTTGGCATGTACAGGCGATGAAGGACGTGGCACGCTGCGATAAGCGTCGGTGAGTTGTGAGCAAACTTTGACCCGACGATTTCCGAATGGGGAAACCCACCTATCCCGATTATTCTTAATGTGGTTCGCCACAGTGAGAGTAATCGAGAAACAGGTATCACTTAGCTGAATAAAATAGGCTTCGTGAAGCGAACCCGGGGAACTGAAACATCTCAGTACCTGGAGGAAAAGACATCAACCGAGATTCCGTTAGTAGTGGCGAGCGAACGCGGACCAGGCCAGTGCCTTCTTTTCAACTAGCAGAACAGTCTGGAAAGGCTGACCATAGCGGGTGACAGTCCCGTATGCGAAAGTGATGAAGAAGGACTCGAGTAGGGCGGGGCACGTGAAACCCTGTCTGAACATGGGGGGACCACCCTCCAAGCCTAAATACTCGTACATGACCGATAGTGAACTAGTACCGTGAGGGAAAGGTGAAAAGCACCCCGATGAGGGGAGTGAAACAGTACCTGAAACCGAACGCCTACAAGCAGTTGGAGCCTCTTTATGGGGTGACAGCGTACCTCTTGCATAATGGGTCTGTGACTTAGTGTATCAAGCAAGCTTAAGCCGTTAGGTGTAGGCGCAGCGAAAGCGAGTCTGAATAGGGCGACTGAGTTTGATGCATTAGACCCGAAACCCGGCGATCTAGGCATGACCAGGTTGAAGGTGGGGTAACACTCACTGGAGGACCGAACCGTTTAATGTTGAAAAATTATCGGATGAGTTGTGTTTAGGGGTGAAAGGCCAATCAAGCCGGGAAATAGCTGGTTCTCCGCGAAATCTATTGAGGTAGAGCCTTGGACGAATACCCTAGGGGGTAGAGCACTGGATGGTTGCGGGCGGCGCGAGCTGTACCAATACTAACCAAACTCCGAATACCTAGGAGTACTATCCAGGAGACAGACGGCGGGTGCTAAGGTCCGTCGTCAAAAGGGAAACAGCCCTGACCTACAGCTAAGGTCCCCAAGTCATCACTAAGTGGGAAAGCATGTGGGAATCCCAAAACAGCCAGGAGGTTGGCTTAGAAGCAGCCATCCTTTAAAGAAAGCGTAACAGCTCACTGGTCTAAACAAGGGTTCCTGCGGCGAAAATGTAACGGGGCTAAAGTGATGCACCGAAGCTTAGGGTGTGTAGTTTACTACACGCGGTAGCGGAGCGTTCCGTAAGCCTGTGAAGCGATCTGGTAATGGGTCGTGGAGGTATCGGAAGTGCGAATGCAGACATGAGTAGCGATAAAGAGGGTGAGATGCCCTCTCGCCGAAAGACCAAGGGTTCCTGCTTAAAGCTAATCTGAGCAGGGTGAGCCGGCCCCTAAGACGAGCCCGAAGGGGGTAGTCGATGGGAACCACGTTAATATTCGTGGGCCTGGTGGTAGTGACGGATTTCTTGTGTTGTACGTTCTTATCGGATTGAACGTGCTTCGACGAAGTCCCAGGAAATAGCTCCACCGTATAGACCGTACCCGAAACCGACACAGGTGGTCAGGTAGAGTATACCAAGGCGCTTGAGAGAAGTGTCCTGAAGGAACTCGGCAAATTGCCTCCGTACCTTCGGAAGAAGGAGGCCCAACATAAGCGCAAGCTCTTGTTGGGGGCACAGGCCAGGGGGTAGCGACTGTTTAGCAAAAACACAGGGCTCTGCTAAGTCGGCTTCAAGACGACGTATAGGGCCTGACGCCTGCCCGGTGCCTGAAGGTTAAGTGGAGGGGTGCAAGCTCCGAAACGAAGCCCAGGTAAACGGCGGCCGTAACTATAACGGTCCTAAGGTAGCGAAATTCCTTGTCGGGTAAGTTCCGACCTGCACGAATGGCGTAACGACTTCCCCACTGTCTCCAGGACATGCTCAGCGAAATTGAATTCTCCGTGAAGATGCGGAGTACCCGCGGTTAGACGGAAAGACCCCGTGCACCTTTACTGCAGCTTCAGAGTGGCATTAGGAATTAATTGTGTAGCATAGGTGGGAGGCTTTGAAGCATCGGCGCCAGCTGATGTGGAGCCTACGGTGAAATACCACCCTGTTGATTTCTGATGTCTAACCTCGTTCCGTTATCCGGAACAGGGACCCTCTGTGGCGGGTAGTTTGACTGGGGCGGTCGCCTCCTAAAGAGTAACGGAGGCGTGCGAAGGTTGGCTCAGGTCGGTTGGAAACCGACCGTTAGAGTGCAATGGCATAAGCCAGCCTGACTGCGAGACTGACGAGTCGAGCAGAGACGAAAGTCGGTCATAGTGATCCGGTGGTCCCTCGTGGAAGGGCCATCGCTCAACGGATAAAAGGTACGCCGGGGATAACAGGCTGATGATTCCCAAGAGCTCATATCGACGGAATCGTTTGGCACCTCGATGTCGGCTCATCACATCCTGGGGCTGGAGCAGGTCCCAAGGGTTTGGCTGTTCGCCAATTAAAGTGGTACGTGAGCTGGGTTCAGAACGTCGCGAGACAGTTTGGTCCCTATCTGCCGTGGGCGTCGAAATTTGAGAGGAGTTGACCCTAGTACGAGAGGACCGGGTTGAACATACCTCTGGTGTACCTGTCGTTCCGCCAGGAGCGCAGCAGGGTAGCTATGTATGGACGGGATAACCGCTGAAAGCATCTAAGCGGGAAGCCTCCCTCAAGATAAGATTTCTTAGGACGGTGGTAGACCACCACCTTGATAGACTGGATGTGGAAGCGCGGTAACGTGTGGAGCTAACCAGTACTAATTGTCCTATTCGCGCTTGATGAGTCCCACCATCAATGACAGCTCTGGCAAGTCCAGTGCGTGGTCATTGTGGTTGTTGCCTCAAGCCTTAATTTCCCTGAATATTCAGGTGCACGCATCGATTTGAAACCCAATCCACTGCCACCTGCTTCATTGCTTGGTGACCATAGCGTCAGTGACCCACCCGATCCCATCCCGAACTCGGCCGTGAAACCTGACTGCGCCGATGGTACTATTGCTCAAGCACTGGAAGAGTAGGTCGTCGCCAGGCATTGCAGCCGGTGGCCGTGGAACTTGGAAAAACCCATTCACAATGTCAGATACGCAAAACGCGCGTCGCGCTCCCGGCGCGGCGCGTTTTGCTTTTTGGGGCGTATTCCGCCCCATGATGGCGCGGGGTGGAGCAGCCCGGTAGCTCGTCAGGCTCATAACCTGAAGGTCGTTGGTTCAAATCCAACCCCCGCAACCATCACA
>NZ_JAIQXT010000011.1 GCF_020177055.1 Sphingomonas sp. R647 | reverse complement strand
CGGCCCGCTCCCCCACCCGGCCACCCATAGAATACACTGTCGTTGGGTGGCCGGGTGGGGGAGCGGGCCGGTGCCGCTTCAGCGAAGCTGAAAACGAGTCTCCCCCTAGCCCCGATCAATCCGCGCGGAGAAGCAGCCATGCGCGGCATTGTGCGCATGGATGTACGCGATGTCGGGCCGCGCAAAGAGTTCCCCGATCCGCGCTTCCGCATCTCCGGCCAGCGCCAATGTCGCGCCCCGCAGCATCCCGTCGCCGTCATAGCCGCGCAGCGCGATCGGACGGTTGGCGAAGACCGGTGGCAGCGCATCCTCGAACCGCGTCGCTGCCAGTGCCGACTCCCGGACATAGATCGCATAGGCGTTGCGATAGGGCGTCGCGACCGCGTGATCCTCATGATTGAGCAGCAGCAGCGTCTCACCCGGCTCGGCATCCTCCAGCGTGATGCGGCACGGATAACCCGGCTTGGCATCGGCGCGGACGCGAACCACGCCGCGCTCGGCAAGCACCGCATCGGACTGTCCGAAGAGCGGCAGAAACGGATCCGGGCTCAACCCGGTGACGATATAGCTCATTCTTCCACTCCCTCACGCGCCCGCAACACCCGTTTGCGTTCGATGCCGTAGGCATAGCCGCCCATGCTGCCGTCGCTGCGCTGGGCGCGATGGCATGGGATCACGACTGCGACGCTGTTCGCCCCGCATGCCGTCCCCGCCGCACGCACTGCGCCGGGCCGCCCCGCCGCGATGGCAAGCTGCGTGTAGCTCAGCGTCTCCCCCGGCGGGATCGCGCGCAGCGCCTGCCACACCGCTTCCTGAAACGCCGTGCCGCGCACATCGAGCGGCAGGTCGGTGTGCCGCCCCGGCTGTTCCACCTCGCCCACTACCCGCGCCGCCAGATCGGCCAAAGCTGCGCCGCCAGCGACGATCTCCGCGCGCGGGAAGCGCGCCGCCAACCCAAGCGAATCCTCGTCAAACGCCACCCGGCACAACCCCTTGTCGGTCGCCGCAATCAGCAGCGGCCCGAGGCTCGTCGGCGCGACCGTCCAGCGGATCGTCACCCCCGCCCCGCCATTGCGCCACGCACTCGGCGTCATCCCCAGCCGGTCGGCGGCGGTTTCGTAAAAGCGGCTGGGCGCGGAATAGCCCGCCTCGTAAATCGCATCGGTCACGCTGTCCTCCGTATCCAGCGCCGCCGCAGCCCGGCGGGCGCGAACACCACGGGCATAGGCAGCCGGGGTCACCCCGGTCGCGCGCTTGAACAGCCGCTGGAAATGATGCGGGGCATAGCCGACCTGCTCCGCCAGCGCCTCCAGCCCGATCGCCTCCTCGGCACCCTCGATCAGCGCCACCGCCTTCGCCACCGCCACCCGCTCGCGCCCGACCTCGTCGGGCTTGCAGCGCAGACAGGCGCGCAAGCCCGTCGCCCGCGCGCTCGCCGCATCGGGAAAGAAGCGGACATTCGCGCGCAACGGGTGCCGCGCCGGGCAGCTCGGCTTGCAGTAAATGCCGGTGGTCAGCACGCCTGCAATCACCCGCCCGTCATAGGCACGGTCGCGCCGCTGGAAGGCGTCCCAGGCTTCATCGTCACAGAGCATCGCGTCGGTCATGCCCCCCGATATAGCGCATCGCACACACATCGCTTCCCGCGCATTGCGTCCAAAGCGCGACGCCTTTAGGGGGACGCTTTCCCGCAGCTTTCAGGGCAGGCGAATGGCGGACGCACCACTGGTCGGCATCATCATGGGCAGCACTTCCGACTGGGAGACGATGCGCCACGCGGCCGAGACGCTCGACGCGCTCGGCGTGCCGCATGAGACCAAGGTCGTCTCCGCGCACCGCACCCCGCAGCGCCTCTATGATTACGCCACCGGCGCAGCGGGTCGCGGCCTCAAGGTCGTGATCGCCGGCGCGGGCGGCGCCGCGCATCTGCCCGGCATGGCGGCGTCGATGACCCACCTCCCCGTGCTCGGCGTGCCGGTCGAATCCAAGGCGCTGAAGGGCATGGATAGCCTGCTCTCGATCGTTCAGATGCCCGGCGGTATCCCCGTCGGCACGCTGGCAATTGGCAAGGCGGGCGCGATCAATGCCGGCCTGCTCGCCGCCGCGATCCTCGCCACCAGCGACGCGGACCTCGCCGAGCGGCTCAAGGCATGGCGCGCACGCCAGACCGAGAGCGTCGCAACGGACCCCGAATGACTGCAGTCCCGCCCGGCAGCACCCTCGGCATCCTTGGCAGCGGCCAGCTTGGCCGGATGATTGCGGTTGCCGCCGCGCAGCTCGGCTATCGCTGCCACATCTATGCGCCCGAAAGCGGCCCGGCGTGCGACGTCGCCGCCGCCTTTACCTGCGCCGCCTATGACGACGAAGCCGCACTCGCCGCCTTCGCGCGCGACTGCGCGGTCGTCACCTATGAGTTCGAGAATATCGACGCGCGTGCGGTCGCGACGATCTCCGCCCACGCCCCCGTCCGCCCCGGCCGCGCCTCGCTCGAAACGGCGGCGCATCGCTGGAACGAGAAGCGCCTCGCGGAGGAATGCGGCGGCCGTCCCGCGCCCTGGCATCCCGTCGCATCACGCGCCGATCTCGACGCCGCACTCGCCGCGATCGGCACCCCCGCGATCTTGAAGACCGCGACCGAAGGCTATGACGGCAAGGGCCAGATCCGCCTAGCGTCCCCCACCGAAGCCGATGCCGCATGGGCAGCGATTGGCGAGCGCGAATGCGTGCTCGAAGGGCTGGTCGCCTTCACCCATGAATTCTCGGTGCTGCTGGTCCGCGGCGTCGATGGCGTCAGCATCGCCTATCCGACCCCGCACAACGAACATGTCGGCGGCATCCTCGACCGCTCGACCGCGCCCGCCCCTGCCGCGATCCTCGACCAGGCCCCCGCCGCCATCGCGCTCGCGACCCAGCTTGCCGACCGGCTCGACCATGTCGGCCTGCTGACGTGCGAATTCTTCGCCACGCCCGACGGCCCGGTGTTCAACGAAATGGCTCCGCGCGTCCACAATAGCGGCCATTGGACGATCGAAGGCGCCGAAACCTCGCAGTTCGAAAATCACGTCCGCGCGGTACTGGGCCTCCCGCTCGGCCCGGTCACGCTGACCGGCGCGGCGGTCGAGATGCGCAACCTGATCAGCGACGACGTCGATGCCTGGCACGACCTGCTCGCCGAACCCGGCGCGCACCTCCACCTCTACGGCAAGCACGAGGCGCGCCCCGGCCGCAAGATGGGTCACGTCACCCGCGTGACCCGCTAGACGGTCGTTTCAGTAGTACAGCACCGGCCCGCTCCCCCGCCCGGCGACCCAACGACAGTGTATTTTATGGGTGGCCGGGTGGGGGAGCGGGCCGGTGCCGTTTCAGCGAAGCTTAAAACAAACTAACTCAAGTCACCTTCTTGTAGATCGTCACGCCCAGAATCAGGAACAGCGCAGCCACCGCCAGCGCGATGAAGAACAGGATCTTGGCGATATCCCAGGCAAACCCCGCGATCCCGCCAAAGCCCAGCAAGCCAAGAACGAGCGCGATGATCGCAAAGATAAAGGCGGCACGTAGCATCTGAAATCTCCCTTGTTTCAGAAAGAACGCGCCAACCTTCGATCGTTCCCCGACATCCACGAAAAAGCCCGCCACCCTCACGGGCAGCGGGCCATTTCATCTCACGACATCGCCCAGATCAGGCGCGCGTGCCCTCCATCGGGAAGCTGCCGAACGCGCCCGCAGTGACGGTGCCCGTCATCGTGTCGCCATCGACCGTAGCTTCACAGGTCAGCGTCATCGGCATCGGCACGGTGATGTCGAGCGCCCACATCAGCTTGTCGCCATCGACCTTGCCGTCCTTGATGTCGGTCGTCCCCATCGCGCCGGCATAGCTGCCGGTAAAGCTGTCGCCATCACTGGTGACGGTCAGAGTCGCCTTCTGGTCGCCCATCGGCGAGTGGGTTACGGTATCCCAGCTTCCATCGACATTCGCCATGCTCGTCTCTCCTATAATCCGTTGCGCCTCAGTTGCCGCCGGCGCCGGGGCCGACTGCTTCGGGCTTCACCACCTCGACAGGCAGGCCGAGGCTGTCAAGCTGTGCCCGAACCTTCGATGCATCGCCGACCACGACCCAAACCAGCTTGCTCGGGTCGAGAGCCGCGCGTGCCGCAGCGTCAACCTGCGGGATCGTCAGCGCGCGATATTTTTTCGCGATCTGCTCCTGATAGTCGTCCGGACGGCGCAGGAAGTCGTTCGACTGCATCGCGCCGAGCACCGCACCGGCGGTCTCATACTGCCCCGCCTGACGGCGAATCGCGCTAACTACCGAGCGGTCGAACTCCAGCTTGGTGATGCCCTTGTCGCTGAGATAGCCCTTCAGCTCCTTCTGGATTTCGGCAATCGCCGGACCGGTCTTGTCGGCCTGCACCGGCGCAGAGACGATGAACGGCACCGCATGCTCCAACCGGCTGAGGCCGCCGCGCGCGCCGTACGACCACGCCTTGTCCTCCCGCAAATTCATGTTGATGCGCGACAGGAAATCGCCGCCCAGCACCTCGGTCGCGGTGCCGAGTGCAATCGGATCGGCGAACGGATCGACCGGAGTCATCTGACCGGCAAGGATCAGCGACTGGGGTGAATCGGGCCGGTCGATCAGCAGGATCTTCGGCGCGGCCTGTTGCGGCTTGGCGGCGAAGTCCTTCGTCCCGGCGGCGCCTTCACCCTTCCAGTCGCCGAACTTCGCCTCGAATGCCGCCTTCACCTCGGTCAACGGACGGTCCGACACGACAAAGATCTTCGCCTTATCCGGACGGATCCACGCCTTGTAATAGTTGATCAGGTCGTCGCGCGTCAGCGTCTTCACCGCCGCCGCATCGCCGCCCAGCGCGGCGGTCTTCGCATAGGGCGAATCCTTGCCATAGATCAGCGCCGGCATCGCCATCTGCGCGAGGCCCGCCGGGTTCGCGCGGATCTGCGCGATCTGGGCGAGCGTCTGATTGCGCACGCGCTCGACCTCTGCCTGCGGGAAGCTCGGGTTACGCGCGATGTCCGCCATCAGGTCGAGCGAACCAGCCAGGTTCGGGCTCGGTGTAAACAGCGAAATGGTTGCGCGATCCGCGCTGCTGCCCACACCGATTCCCGCGCCCAGCCGCTCCTGCGCCTCGGCGATCTGGATCGAACTGCGGGTCTTGGTCCCCTCTTCCATCAGCGACAGGGTCATGCCCTCGGTGCCAAGCGCGCTCGCCACGTCGGACGTGACGCCCGCGTCGAAGGTGATGATCGCCTGCGTCACGGGCACCGCGTCACGCTGCGCATAGACCAGCTCGATGCCATTCGACAGATTGGTCCGCGTCACCGCCGGGAAGTCGATGTCCTTTACCTCGGCAACACCGGGCAGCGCGCCGCGGGTGCCCTTGACCACCTCGTCGGCGACCTTGGCCTTTTCCTTCGGCGCCCCTGCCGCTTCGGCATAGGCCGCGCGCGCACCGGGCTCGATCGTCAGCGAATAGACCGGGCGCGACAGCCACTTGGCGGTCACGTCGCGCGCCTGCCGCGGCGTCACCGCCGCCAGCGTCGCGAGCTGCTTCTTATAATAGCCCGGATCGTTCATGTAGAGCGCGCCCGACGCCAGCGTCACCGCCTTGCCGCCAAAGCCGCCGACCGACTCAAGGCCACGAATGCGCGACGACGCCGTGCGGGTCTTGTACCGCTCTAGCTCTTCGGCGGTCGGGCCGGTCTTGAGGTAATCGGCGATGATCGCGTCCAGCCGCTCACCGACCTTCGCCGCATCGACGCCCGGACGGACATCGGCGGAAATCAGCACCATGCCGGCCTGCGCCAGCGTCTGGTTGAACGCGCCGACGCCAACCGCCAGCTTCTCCTGCTTGACCAGGATATTATCGAGCCGCGAGCTGGCGAGACCGCCGAGCACGCCGATCGACGCGTCGAGCACCGTCGACTCCGCGTCGCGCATGCCCGGCACCGCCCACATGCGATAGATGCGGGTCACCGCTACGCGGTCCTTCATCACCTCTGCCTTGGCCTCGGCCAGCGTCGGGACGGTCACCATCGGCTCGGCCGTCTTGGGACCGGCCTTGATCGCGCCGAAATACTTCTCGACCAGCGGCTTGGCGGTCTTGGCGTCGATATCGCCGGCCAGCACGAGCACGGCATTGTTCGGGCCATAATATTGGCGGAACCAGTTCTTCACATCGTCCAGGCTGGCAGCATCAAGGTCGGCCATCGAACCAATGGTCGAGTGATGATAGGGATGCCCGACCGGGAACAGCCCTTCGCTGATCTTGTAGCGCAGCAGGCCGTAGGGCTGGGTATCGCCCTGACGCTTCTCATTCTGCACCACGCCGCGCTGCTCATCCAGCTTGCCCTGCGTCACCGCGCCGAGCAGATAGCCCATGCGGTCGCTTTCCAGGAACAGCGCGCGGTCCAGCGCCGCGCGCGGCACGGTCTGGAAATAATTGGTGCGGTCGGCATTGGTCGTGCCGTTGTAATCGGTCGCGCCGACTTCCTTCAGCGGCTCGAAAAACTCGCCCGGCGAGTTTTCCGACCCGTTGAACATCAGATGCTCGAACAGATGCGCAAAGCCGGTCTTGCCCTTTGGCTCATGCTTCGACCCGACATCGTACCACACGGCGACGCTAACGATCGGCGCCTTGCGATCGGTGTGAATAATGACGCGCAGGCCGTTGGCGAGCACGAACTGCTCATAGGGAA
Source organism: Sphingomonas sp. R647 (assembly GCF_020177055.1). Classification (GTDB taxonomy): domain Bacteria; phylum Pseudomonadota; class Alphaproteobacteria; order Sphingomonadales; family Sphingomonadaceae; genus Sphingomonas. The sequence continues at coordinate 45,195 of NZ_JAIQXT010000011.1, read as the reverse complement.
TGTCCACGCGCTTCACGAGATCGGCGACAGGCACGGCGGCGACTGCGGGGGAAGGGGCCTGCTGGGCATAAGCGGGGGCACTGAGCACGACCGCGAGTGCGGTCAGGCTGACAAAGGCGGATTTCATGATGCGGAGCGTTCCCACAGTGGAAGGTATCGACCGCAACAACATACCGGCCTGCCGACGCCACGCAACCCTGCGTTGTTTTCCCAACTTGCCGCTGACCGATCTGCGCGGCAGCATCGCTCGTGCGCGAAATAGTATTGCGGCAGGGCTTGTGTTGCCAAAATGCAACACCATCTCCCGGACGACAGAGAACAGGGACGATCATGAATCTCGAAAAGTTCACCGACCGCGCCAAGGGCTTCCTCCAGTCCGCCCAGACCGTCGCCATCCGCATGAACCATCAGCGGATCAGCCCCGAGCATTTGCTTAAGGCGCTGCTCGAGGATGAGCAGGGCATGGCCGCCGGGCTGATCCAAACGGCGGGCGGAGATGCCAGGCGCGCGGTCGCCGAAACCGACGCCGCACTCGCCCGCGTGCCCGCCGTCACCGGCAGCGGCGCGCAACAGGCGCCCGGGCTCGACAATGACGCAGTGCGCGTGCTTGATCAGGCCGAACAGATTGCCGGCAAGGCGGGCGACAGCTTCGTCACGGTCGAACGCATGCTGCTCGCGCTGACCCTCGCCTCCACCACCAATGCCGGTCGCGCGCTCGCCGCCGCTGGCGTGAAGGCCGAAGCGCTCAACGCCGCGATCGTCCAGCTGCGCGGTGGCCGCACTGCCGACACCGCCGGGGCCGAAGACCGCTACGACGCGCTCAAGAAATTCGCCCGCGACCTGACTCAGGCAGCGAAGGACGGAAAGCTCGACCCCGTAATCGGCCGCGACGAGGAAATCCGCCGCACGATCCAGATCCTCGCCCGCCGCACCAAGAACAATCCCGTGCTGATCGGAGACCCCGGCGTCGGCAAGACCGCGATCGCCGAGGGCCTCGCGCTGCGCATCGCCAATGGCGACGTCCCCGACACGCTCAAGAACCGCAAGCTGATGGCGCTCGACATGGGCAGCCTGATCGCGGGTGCGAAATATCGCGGCGAGTTCGAGGAACGGCTCAAGGGCGTGCTCGACGAGGTCAAGGGTGCCGAGGGCGACATCGTGTTGTTCATCGACGAGATGCACACGCTGATCGGCGCGGGCAAATCCGAAGGCGCGATGGATGCGGGCAATCTGCTCAAGCCCGCCCTCGCGCGCGGCGAACTGCATTGCATCGGCGCGACCACGCTCGATGAATATCGCAAATATGTCGAAAAAGACCCGGCGCTCCAGCGGCGCTTCCAGCCCGTTTTCATTGGCGAGCCGACGGTCGAGGACACGATCTCGATCCTGCGCGGCCTCAAGGAAAAATACGAGCTGCATCATGGGGTTCGGATCACCGACGCGGCGATCGTCGCGGCGGCGACACTGTCCAACCGCTACATCTCCGACCGCTTCCTGCCCGACAAGGCGATCGACCTGATGGACGAGGCGGCGAGCCGCATCCGCATGGAGGTGGAGAGCAAGCCCGAGGAGATCGAAAACCTCGACCGCCGCATCGTCCAGCTCAAGATTGAGGAGATGGCGCTGGCGAAGGAGACCGACGCCGCATCGCACGATCGTCTGGGCAACCTTCGCCACGAACTCGCCAATCTCGAACAGCAATCCGCCGAACTGACCGGCCGCTGGCAGGCGGAAAAGGACAAGATCGCGGGCGAGGCGAAGATCAAGGAAGCGCTCGACGCCGCCCGGCTCGAACTCGAACAGGCCCAACGCGCCGGTGATCTCGCCAAGATGGCCGAGCTCAACTACGGCACGATCCCCGCGCTGACCAAGCAGCTGGAGGCGGCGCAGGCCACCACCGGCGTCGCCATGCTGCGCGAGGAAGTGACCGCCGACGACATCGCCGGCGTCGTCAGCCGCTGGACCGGCATCCCCGTCGACCGGATGCTGGAGGGCGAGCGCGAGAAGCTGCTCGCGATGGAAGAACAGCTCGGCAAGCGCGTGATCGGACAGGCGGCGGCGGTCAAGGCCGTCTCCACCGCCGTGCGCCGCAGCCGCGCGGGGCTTCAGGATCCGAACCGCCCGCTCGGCAGCTTCCTGTTCCTCGGCCCAACCGGCGTCGGCAAGACCGAGCTGACCAAGGCGCTCGCCGAATTCCTGTTCGACGATTCAAGCGCGATGGTGCGCATCGACATGAGCGAGTTCATGGAGAAGCACAGCGTCGCCCGGCTGATCGGCGCACCTCCCGGCTATGTCGGTTATGAGGAAGGCGGCGTGCTGACCGAAGCCGTCCGCCGCCGCCCCTATCAGGTCATCCTGTTCGACGAGGTCGAAAAGGCGCATGGCGACGTCTTCAACATCCTGCTCCAGGTGCTCGACGATGGTCGCCTCACCGACGGACAGGGCCGCACGGTCGACTTCACCAATACGATCATCGTGCTGACCTCGAACCTCGGCAGCCAGTTCCTCACCCAGCTTGAGGACGGGCAGGACGTGTCCGCCGTCGAGCCGCAGGTGATGGAAATGGTCCGCGGCCATTTCCGCCCCGAATTCCTCAACCGGCTCGACGAGATCGTGCTGTTCCACCGACTCGGCCGCAGCGAGATGGCGCCGATCGTCGACATTCAGGTCGCCCGCCTCGGCAAGCTGCTCAAGGATCGCAAGATCACGCTCGACCTGACGCCGGAGGCCCGCGACTGGCTAGGTCGGGTGGGCTATGACCCGATCTATGGCGCACGACCGCTCAAGCGCGCGGTGCAGCGCTACCTCCAAGACCCGCTCGCCGACGCGATTCTGCGCGGCGAGGTCAAGGACGGTGCTACCGTCAAGGTGAGCGAGGGCGATGGCGGCCTGGTGCTGACCCCGGCATGAGCGACCCCGGCTTCACCCTCGCGCCATCGATCGATGTCGCAGCGCTGGCCGAGCGCTTCGCGCGCACCGGGCGGGTGCAGATTGCACCGTTTCTCGATGAGGCGGATGCGACTGCACTCGCCGCGCATCTGACCGCCCGCAGCGACTGGCGACAGGTGATGAACGCGGGCGAGAAGGTCTATGAGTCCGTCCCCGCCGTCCTCGCGACGCTCACCGATGCGCAGCGCGCGCGGTTGGAGGAGGTGATGAACGCGGCGGCGCGCGATGGCTTCCAATATCGCTATCAATCGATCCGGGTGCCTGACGATGTCGCCGCACGCGCCGCGCTCGACGATCCCCTGACGGCGTTCGCGCGCTTCATGTCGAGCGCGCCGCTGCTCGACACACTGGCACGGATTACCGGCGCTGCAGACATCAATTTCGCGGATGCGCAGGCGACGATCTATGACAAGGGCGATTTCCTGACCGGGCATGACGATGGCGTCGCAGGCAAGAATCGCCGGGCGGCCTATGTCTTCGGCCTGAGCCCCAAATGGCGTGCCGAGTGGGGCGGGCTCCTCCTGTTCCATGGCGGCAGCGGTGGGATCGCGGAAGGCTATGTCCCGGTGTTCAACACGCTCAGCCTGTTCGCCGTGCCGCAGCCGCATAGTGTCAGCCAAGTCACGCCATGGGCGGGTGGTCCGCGGTTATCCGTAACCGGCTGGCTGCGCGCACTCCCTTGATTCGACACGCCCGATGACGGAAAACGCGCCATGCGCCTCAAGCAGCCCTTCCTGAAGCTCCACAAGTCCTTCGACCCGGATCGGCTCGCCGCGGAAGTGCGCGCGCTGTCGGCCGCCGCCTGGCTTCCCCATCCCGGCAATTACCCTGGCAACGACGCCGTCCTGCTGGTCACACCGGGTGGCCAGATGACCAATGGCTTCACGGGTCAGATGGCCGCGACCGATCATCTGCGCGCTTGCGCCTATATCATGGAGGTAATGGGCGAGATCGGGGCAGTGTGGGGCCGCAGCAGGTTGATGGGTCTTGGTGCCGGGGCCAGCGTACCGCCCCATGTCGACGTGAACTATCACTGGCGCACGCATATGCGCATCCACATCCCGGTGATCACCAACCCGCGCGTGCTGTTCACCTGTGGCGACGAGAGCGTTCATATGGAAGCGGGCAGTTGCTGGCTGTTCGACTCCTTCCGCATGCACAATGTGCATAATGGCGGCAGCGAGAAGCGGGTGCATCTCGTCCTCGACACCGTGGATGGCGAAGAGATGTGGGACCTGATCGATGAGGCGCAGAATGGCGCGCCGTCGCCTGCACCGCGAACGTCACGCCCCCTGCGGTTCGAAAAGGTCGACATGAACAAGATCATGTCGCCATGGGAAGTTCGCTGTCACATCGCCTTCCTCGCCGAATATGCGGTACCCGATCCGCGGCTCGACGGCGCGCTCAACCGGCTCGAACGCTTCGCCGCCGCCTGGACATCGGCATGGTGCGAATATGAATCGGACCCCGCGGGTCTTCCGGACTATCGCCGCCTGATCGCGGGTCTGCGTCAGGATTTGATGGCCAGCGGCGGCGGCGGCCTGCCGTTGCGCAATCAGGTGCCCCTGATTCGCGCGCTGACCGAACTCATCTTTGACGTCGCGGCGCCCAACCCCGCGCCAGTCGCGACAGTGGCGCTGGCCTCCTGATCCAATGATCCTATCGCACCGCCACCGCTTCGTGTTCACGGCGATTCCCAAGACCGGAACGCACTCGATCCGTCAGGCGCTGCGCGAGCATCTGGCCGAGAATGACGAGGAACAGGTGCGCCTGTTCGTTGAGAAACGCATGGTCGCGCCCGAGCTTGCCCGGCTGGGCCATGGCCATATCAGCCTGGCCGAACTGCGCCCCGCGCTTGGCGAGGAGCGGTTCACCGACTATTTCAAATTCGCATTCGTACGCAATCCGTTCGAGCGCTTCGTCTCCTATTGCGCGTTCGCAACCAGCCAACAGGGGACGTTCCAGCACGATCCCCAAGGCGTCATGCGCCACTTCCTGTTCACCGCCCCGCCCCATCATCATGTCGTGTTCCGCCCGCAGCACAGCTTTGTGACGGCGCCGGACGGAACGCTGCTCGCCGATCAGCTTGGACGGGTTGAGGATATGCAGGGCAGCTACGACGCGATCTGCGCGCGCATCGGCATCCCGTCGGTACCGCTGGGTCGCGCGAACAGTTCGCAGCACCGGGAGTATCGCAGCTATTACGACCAGACGCTGATCGACGGCGTCGCGCGGCTGTATGCCCGCGACATCGAATTGTTCGGTTACGAGTTTTAGGGGCGCCGCGATGTATCCCAACCCCCGCAAGACCCAATCCATCCGCCGCCTGGGGCCAGTCGATGTGTCCGCGCTGCGCACTGCCGTCGCATCCATATCAGAGGTGATGTGGGACGCAGAAAATGCGGGAAAGCCGAACCGGTTCGAAGCGCTCGATTCGACCCGCCACATCGTGTTTCGCTTTGTCGACGGGATGGACGACTGGCGTCGCAGCCATGACCGGCCGTTATGGTCGGAATGGCGTCCGCTGATCGATCCCGTGCTGACCGCCGCGACCGCGCCTTATGGCTATGCGCGCGGCGCCTTCCCGCGCGTCATGCTCGCCCGAATGCGCCCGGGTGGCGTGATCCGCCCGCATCGCGATGCCAATCCCGCCGCGAGATGGCCGCACAAGATCCACGTCCCGCTTGAAACCAACGACGGCGTCACCTTCTTCACCGGCGACACCGGACATCACCTCCCGGTCGGCGAGGCGGCAGAGGTTGACAATATGGGGGTGCATTCGGTGACGAACGCCGGCGCCACCGATCGCGTCCACCTGATTTTTGAATATTATGACATCGACCAGCCAGACCCGGACTGGATCAACAGAGGCGCCTCACCGCTACCCTGATCGCCCGCAATGGCGATCAGCTGCCCTTCTCTATGCTGATGACCGGCTTATTGAAGGACTCCTCGGCCGTGCGGCGCGCCGCTTCGGCGATGGCGTCCCACTCCGCGCGGGTTCGACATGTCGTTTTTGAAAAGCGCGTGCCGGTCTGCTTGTGCATCTTGCAGACGCGCTGCTGAGCGTCCGGCTTGGACGGATCGTCAGACAGGCCGACGGTGAACAAGGCAATTGTCGCGAAGATCATCGGCCGGCTCCATCAACGTCTGAAATTACAGTCAGGTTAGTCAGTCCACCAGCAAGTTCAACCGGCAGCGTCCGGCTCCAGCACCGCGGTGCTGCCATAACCGAATTCGGCCACCCACGGCTCCAGGATCGGCAGAATCTGCGCTAGTTGTGGCCTGTAGCGCTCCCATCGACCCGTTGCGCGCGTGTAAATCGGTTCGGTCACCTGCCCATAGCTCGGCGTGCGAATGAACCCGCGCGCCTGCGCCGTGCGCTGATGGTCCAGCACCGCCGGATCCCAGTCCAGTCCCAGAAAGTCGAAAACCGGGCGGACCACGCCCTCGACATCCGCGATCATCGCTTCGTAGCGGACTTCGTGCACATCGAGCGGGAATATCCCCCTGCACTGGCGCCAATAGGCCATCACCCGGTCGTACAGCAGGCTCCCACTCGTCAGATCGAGGAAACTCGCCATCGCCTGGGTCAGCTTGAAGTTCTGCATGAAGCAGCTCAGCACCACGTCGCACGGATGCCGCATCGCAAAGATGATCTTCGCATCCGGGAACAGCCGATGGATCAGCGGCGCGCGCAGCATCGACAGCGGGTTCTTGTCGACGATCAGCTTGCCGCCCGCATCCGGTGCGACGCGCGCCAGTTCTTCGAAATAGCGTCCGCGTAGCCGCGCGACGTCGTCTTCCCCAATCTCCCCGATGCGGTGGAACGCCCCCAGTTCATCGGCGACCTGCGACAGGATCGGCACTTCTTCCAGAACATGCACCGATTTGTGCCCGAGCAGGATCGTGTCGAGCAGCGTCGTGCCGGAGCGCGGGAAGCCGACCATGAACGCGGGCGATGCCGGTTCACGCGGCAGGGTGATGGCGGGCCAGCGCTCGAACCATTCCGGCGTGGTTTGCGCCGCAAGCTGTTCGACCTCGACCTGATAGGCGCGACGATCGACACCCTGCCCGAGCGGGGACTGCGCCATCGCCCAGTGCATCTCTTCGAACGCGGCGAACGCGAGGCCCGTCTCGCCCAGCTGATCGGCGACCTGCCCGACGAAATGGGATCGCACCGCCGGATTGATGGAGGCCGAGCGTGCGTCGCGGGCGAGCGGCAGCGCCGCCTCGAGATCGCCCTTGCGCCGAAGCACCATCGCCTTGAGATAATCGAGATCGGCGCTCTGCGCGCCGCGGGACTCCGCCTGGCGCAGCAGCGCCTCAAGCTCCGAAATGCGATTGCCCTGTTCGAGCAGGATGCCCAGATTCAGCGATGCTGCACCGAAATCGGGCTTGGCGTTCAGCGCGAAGCGATAGGATTGCTCGGCGCGCGCACGATCCTCCAGATCCATGAACGCCAGTCCCATGGCAACAAAGATTTCGGGATTGGTCGCGTCCATCCGAGCCGCGTCGGCATAGGCGACCAGCGCCTCGCGCGACCGGTCGAGCCGGGTCAGCGCGTGGCCGAACTCCAGCAGGACGGCGGGATTGCGCGGATCGAGTCGCACCGCCTCCTGGAACAGCGCTGAGCTTTCCTCATAGCGGGACATGGACGCGAGGACGCGGCCGATATTGGTGTGAATGATCGCGGAGTCCGGTCGCAGAATCCGTGCTTGGTTCAAGGCGGCCAGCGCAGTCTCGAGCTCGCCGAGCTCGTGCCGGACATTGCCAAGATTGTTCCAGCTGTCCGCATCTTGCGGGTTGGCGTCGACGATCTGCTGATACGCCATTGCGGCTTCCCACAGACGCCCCAGCGCTTTGAGAATGTCGGCGTGAAGGCGGCGCATCGCGTCGGATTGACCGGGCGCCCCGGCCAGCGCTTCGGCCTCAGCCAGCTCGCCCGCATCGAACAGCGCGCGTGCCAGATTGAACCGTGAGCCGGGATTGTCGCCCCCCGCCTTGATCGCCCTGCGCAGCAGCGGCACGCCCATTTTGGGTTCGCCAAGCTGACAATTGGCAATGCCGACGATTTGCAACGCCGCTGCGTTGTTGGGCGCGACCTTGAGCACCTGTTCGCCCAGTTGCCGTGCTCCTTTTGGGTCGCCGCGACCGAAAAGAGCCGCTGCCTGTTGCAGAGTTTGCTGGATGTTCATGCTGTTATCCGAACCCGCGCATCGCGATCACGCCGGCGGCTGCGCGCGTGCTGTGTGTCAAACCGATTGCGCGCACTCTGCCCCAAAAAAGAAGGGCGAGGCAATCGCCTCGCCCTTCAAAAGGTGTCGGTTCGGTCGGATCAGAACTTGAGCCGTGCCGAAACATAGGCGCGACGCCCGATCACGTCGTAGGTCGACGGATCGGTACCCGACTGCACGTTGGGTGCGTAGGTCGGCGGCTTGCGGTCGAAGGCGTTGTTGAGGCCCAGACGCAGGGTCATGTTCTCGACCTGGCCCTGCACCGCGAAGTCGAAGTACCAGACCGAACCCGGGCCGGTGAACGTCTCGCCAATGAACTGACGCGACGCACGGTTTTCCATCGCATCGATGTACCGCACGCGGCTCTGCAGCGAGAGGCCCTTGTTCAGGTTGAAGCCGACATTCATCGTCCCCTTCCACTCGGGGAAGCTGGTGCCGAGGCCAGCGCCGAAGTAGGAAGCGGTACCCGCATAGTCGGTCTGCAGACCGCCAAGGCCGGTAACCTTGAAGTCGAACAGATAGTTGACGAGCAGGTTGAAGTTGATCGACGATTCCGGCCCGACAAACTCGGTCGGCAGGTTGTAGCCAAGCTGGAAGTCGATGCCCGAGGTCTTGACCGACCCTTGGTTGACTGCCTGGAAATACCCGTTCGAGTCACCACCCAGCGAAGCCGGGAGGTAGATTGCCGAGATGTTGTTGTTCGACCGGGAAACGGCCGCGCAATACGGGCTGGTCGTGGTCAGGTTCGGGTTGATGTCGTTATAGCCATAGCACGACGCGATGATCTCGTTGACGTCCGGCGAGAAGATCGTGTCGTTGACCTTGATGTTGTAATAATCGATCGAGCCGGTGAAGCCGAGCGCGTTGAACACAAACCCAGCGGTGAACGCATCCGACTTTTCAGGCTTCAGGTTCGGGTTACCCGTCACCGTGATGAATGCCTGCGCGCCCGGGGTCGCGACGAACGAACCCAGCGTCGCAGCCGACACGCCGGTCGACTGACAGATGGTCGCAGCCGCCGTGCCACCCGTCGCACGGAAGTTCGAGTTGTTCGAGCACGGATCGAAGATCTGCGGGAAGCTGCCGCCGCCCGAGAACAGTTCACCAAAGTTCGGCGCGCGCACCGAGTGCTGGTAGCTTGCACGGAAGCGAAGCTCGCGCACCGGCGACCAGGTCAGCGTGCCACCATAGGACCAGTCGTTCGACGGCGCACCGTCGATGCCGTTCTGGATGTCATTGAAGTCGCTCTTCGAATGACGTGCCGACAGGGTCAGCTCCAGATTTTCGGCCCAGGCGGTGTCCTTGAGGATCGGAATCGACGCTTCGCCGAAGAAGTCGAGGAAGCTGTTGGTGCCAAGGTCAGGCGTGCTGGTGTTGAACCCGGCGATCGGGCCGAACAGCGCGCCGGGATCGAACTCGTAGCGGAAATCGCGCTTTTCGGCGCCGAACACGACCGACAGCGGGCCGGCAGGCAGCTCGGCGAGCTGGCCGGTGATGTACGCCTGAGCAACCTTCTGGGTGAAGGTCGTCTTGGTCACACCGACTTCATCGACGAAATCGACGCACGCCTGCGAGAAAGGCTGGATACCGAACGGGTTGAACCCGCCGGCGCAGAGGCTGACACCGCCATCCGGTGCTTCGAGCAGCTGCTGCACACGCTGGACGTTGACGTTACCCGTGGCGCTCTGGTCGATGACCGTCTTGCCCCACGAATAATAGGCCTCGTAACGCCAGTTGGGCGCGAACTCGCCGCGCAGACCAGCCATGCCCTGGATGACCTCGTTCTCGAGCTGCTGCTCGCGCAGGCCGGTGCCGAGGAAGCGATAACCGATGCGAACGCCTTCGGCCGCGCCCGAGCCTGCCAGGTTCGGATCGTTGCCCGTCCGCGAGTTGACCAGCGCAACCAGATCCGGCGACGCCTGAAGGAACGGGTTGCTCACCGGCACGACGAAACCGGTGATCCGGGCTGCCTGGCCGATATTCGTCCCGCTGTCCTGCACGAGATTCACCAACGGCGAGCGGGCATTCAGCCCCGACGCAGTGCTGGCGGTGTTGACGATGCCAGTGCTGACCGGAGTCGGCGCCAGCGCCGTCGCCGACTTATAGTTCGTGTACGCGCCCTGGACGAAGAACTCGAACGCATCGTTGACCTTGTAATTGCCGCGGGTGAACGCCGAATAGCGCTCGAGCGGCAGCACGAGGATGTTCACGATGTCGAAGTTGTACGAGTAGAAGTCAGGAAAATAGTTCAGGTTCGGGTTCGCCGGCGAGGTCAGGCTGTAGCGGAAGTTCACAACGTCGACGGGCGAGTTGAACGTGCCGACACCGAACAGCGTGCCGTCCGAGTTGAACGCCAGCTGGTTGGCGCGCGGCAGCTGCGCGGTCGGGACGCCATAGGCCGTGAAGATCGAATCGACGACGGCCTGGCTGTACGGGTTACCTGTGCTGTTCAACAGCGAACCGGTCGGGAACGAACCCGTGGTCGAGGTCGCCTGCGCAGCGAACGGGCGCTGCGCCTTGATCAGGCCCTGACGCTCGGCATATTCAACCGACAGCGCGAAGTTGCCGCGATTGTCGGCGAAATTGCCGCCGATCGTGCCGCTGATCTGATACTCGCGCGCGTCGGTCTGAGGAATCGAGTTCGAATAGTTGGCGCGCAGATCGACGCCCTCGAAATCGTCCTTCAGGATGATGTTGACGACACCGGCGATCGCGTCGGCACCATAGGCCGCGCCAGCACCGCCGGTCAGAACGTCGATGCGCTCGATCAGGCCCTGCGGAATCGTGTTAAGATCGACCGTCTGGTTCGATGCCGACACCATCGGGCGGCGACCATCGACCAGCACCAGGTTGCGGTTGGCACCCAGGCCGCGAAGATCGATGTTCGACTGACCGCCGTTGCCGGGGTTGTTCGACGTGGTCGTGCCGGCCGGATTGACCTGCGGCAGCGTGTTCAGGAACGTGTCGAGCGTGACGTCGGCGTTCTGAGTGGTCTCAAGGCCGGTTACGCTGGTGACCGGGCTGTTTGCCTCAAGGTTCGGGCGCACGATGCGCGAACCGGTGATGACGATTGCCTCACCCTCGGCCGGAGCCTCTTCAGTCTGGGCGAAGGCCGGACTTGCGACAATGCCGCCGATCAGCAGAGTCGAGGTAAGCAGGCGCCTACGAAAATTTGAAACCATATGAAGCTCCCCGTTTTTTTTGGGGCGTCGCGGCGGAAGCCCCAGATTTCTCGCGCGACAAAAGCCGCGCAGATTGGGTAGCGATACGCCTGCAACGATCCGCCGCACAAGCGACCCGGCACGCGGATTGTCGCAAAGTCACCACGCCGTGACAAAAACGTCACATAGTGGGTGTAGGTCGCGCGCCCTTTAGTCTGCCGTGACCGGCATCGACCCCGCGATCAGCAGTGGATCGATCCGCGCATTGCCCCATTTCATGCCCCAATGGAGATGTGGCCCGGTCGAGCGGCCGGTGGTGCCGATCGCGCCGATCGTCTGCCCACGGCGCACCACGTCCCCGACCTTCACATCGATCCGCGACAGATGCAGAAAGGCGCTGTTGAGCGTCATGCCATGGTCGAGCATCAGCAGTTTCCCCTCAAGCGTGAAGTCTTGCTGCGCGGCGAGGATCACGACGCCATCTGCAGGGGCGATGATCGGCGTACCGGAGGGGCGCGCGACGTCGATCCCGGAATGATAGGAGCCGGGTTCGCCCTTGTAGATGCGCTGCGACCCGAACAGGCCCGAGATGCGCCCGGTCACCGGCCACATGAACTCCTGCCGCCAGCCCTGAACGGAGTTCGACTTGGCCCGCGCCGCGTTGATCTGCGCCAGTTCGGCAGGGCGGCGGCGCTGGAACTCGGCACTTGGCTGGGCAAAGCGCGGAAGCGTGTTCAACCGTTCGATCCGCCAGGCGCGCGGCTGGATCGTCAGCGTCTGACGCAGGCTGCTGCCATCGACGCGGGTGGCGACCAGTTCTGCGCGCGCAGCCGCGTCGCGATCGAACGCGATCAGGAACCGGCCATCGGGAGCGACCGGCACGTCGCGTCCGTCCAGCGTCACCCGGCTGGTCAGCGCAGGCGCCGTGCCGAGCACGGTACCGCCCTGAATCATCGGCCCATCGAAGCGAAAGGCATTGCGTGCCTGCGCCGATTGCGGCGCGGCAACCGCGCGCGCGATCGGATCAGGCGCGATGCTGCATGTACCCAAGAGTACAAGCGTCGTGCCGGCGATGATCGTCCCCCCGATGGTCCTCACGTCGTGGTCATCGCCTTCGTCGCGATCTCGGCCGAGGCATAAGCCTCCTGATCCGCGACGCTCCAATAGCGCAGCGCGTCGAGCGCGATCTTCTCCCCGCTCACCGCGCACACGACATGATCACCCGAAGACAGGACGCGAAAGCCGTTCGCCATATAATGAAGCCGCGCCGGACGGGCGGAATTGGACGACATCAGCATGGCAACGCTCACTCTTCGCTTCGGGGTCGGGTCAGAACAGGCCGGGCTGTTCGGGCTTGTCTTCAGCATAGGGCTTGCCGCCGCTGCGCTCAACCCGCGCGTCCACGGGACCATCGCGGAAATGCAGCGTCAGCGCACCGGCGGCGCGTGCGTCCGCCGCGCTGGCGATCACCTTGCCGGTCGCCTTGGCGCCGACGCGAACATAACCGCGCTGCAGCAGGTTGTCGGGATTAACCGCGTCCAGCAGCTTGCCCGCGCCCTCAAGCCGGTGCCGCAGCCCTTCCAGCTTGCGCTCCAGAACGGCAGGACGCAGTGCCCCGGCGGCGCGGTCGAGTACCCCGCGCGCCACCGTCACCCGCCGCTCCAGCCCGCGATCGAGCCGCGCGCCGATATCGTCCGCCCGCTGCCGTTGCGGCCCGAGCAACGCGTCGCGGCGTGGCAGCACACGGACCAGCGCCTGCAACTGCTCGCCGCCGCGTGAATGGTACCGCCGCACGCAGCGCTCGGTCCGCAGCGCCAGCGTGGCGATCGCGTTGGCCAGATCGGCGCGCACCGGCACGGCCATTTCCGCCGCAGCGGTGGGGGTCGGCGCACGCACGTCCGCCGCGAAATCGCACAAGGTAGTATCGGTCTCATGCCCGACCGCCGAGATCACCGGGATGCGGCACGCCGCGACCGCGCGCACCACCGGCTCCTCGTTAAATGCCCATAGATCTTCGATCGACCCGCCGCCGCGCGCGACGATGACCAGATCCGGGCGCGGCACTGGCCCGTCGAGCGGCATCGCATCGAATCCGCGCACCGCCGCCGCAACCTCCGCCGCCGCACCATCGCCTTGCACCTTCACCGGCCAGACCAGCACGCGCGTCGGGAAGCGGTCGGCGAGGCGGTGGAGGATATCGCGGATCACTGCGCCGGTGGGCGATGTGACAACGCCGATCACGCGCGGGGCGAACGGCAGTGGCTGCTTGCGCGACACGTCGAACAGCCCCTCGCCAGCCAGCTGCGCCTTCAGCTTCTCGAATAGCGCCATCAGCGCGCCTTCGCCGGCCAGCTCCATCCGGTCGATCACGATCTGATATTTCGACCGCCCCGGATAGGTGGTGAGCTTGCCCGTCGCGACGACCTCGATCCCGTCCTGCGGGCGAAACGGCAGCCGGTCCGCCGCGCCGCGCCACATCACGCCGTCGATCACCGCATCGGCGTCCTTCAGCGCGAGATAGACATGGCCCGACGCCGCGCGCTTATATCCCGAAATCTCGCCGCGCAGCCGGACATGGCCGAACTCGCCCTCGACCATCCGCTTCAGCTTCTGCGACAATTCGCCGACCGACAGCGGCGCATCATTGTCCCCCTCCCGCCCCTCGGCTAGGAGCCGCCCGGAAATTGAACCGCCATCGATATCGTCGAAGGGATCTGACATGAACGTCCTGTTGCTTGGGTCGGGTGGCCGCGAACATGCGCTCGCCTGGAAGCTCGCGCAATCGCCCCGGCTCGATAGCCTGCATGCGATCCCCGGCAACCCCGGAATCGCCGATCATGCGGTCTGTCACGACGTAAAGCTGACCGATCACGCGGCGGTGATCGACTTCTGCCGCGCCCACGCGATCGGCTTCGTCGTGGTCGGCCCCGAAGCGCCGTTGGTCGATGGCCTCAGCGACGCCCTGCGTGTCGCTGGCCTGCCGGTGTTCGGCCCGAGCCAGGCGGCTGCCCAGCTGGAGGGGTCGAAAGGCTTCACCAAGGACCTGTGCGCGCGCGAGAATATCCCGACCGCAGGCTATGTCCGCGTGCGCGACCTGGACACCGCCCGCGCGGTGCTGGCGCGCGACTTCGGGCGACCGGTCGTGATCAAGGCTGACGGCCTCGCCGCAGGCAAGGGCGTGACCGTCGCCATGAGCGAAGACGAGGCGCAGGCCGCGATCGCCGCGATCTTTGAAAAGCCCGGTGGCGAAGCGGTGATCGAGGAGTTTCTGGACGGCGAGGAAGCGAGCTTCTTCGTCATCACCGACGGCACGAACTTCGTTACCTTCGGCTCGGCGCAGGACCACAAGCGCGTCGGCGATGGCGACGTTGGGCCGAATACAGGCGGCATGGGCGCGTATAGCCCCGCCCCGGTGCTGACGCCCGCGCTCGAAGCCGAGGCGATCGAAACGATCATCAAACCGACGATTGCCGGGATGGCCAAGGCCGGGACCCCCTATTCGGGCGTGCTCTATGCCGGACTGATGCTCACCCGCACCGGCCCCAGGCTGATCGAATACAACGCTCGCTTCGGCGACCCCGAATGCCAGGTGCTGATGATGCGGCTGGAGGATGACCTGCTCGATCTGATGTGGGCGACCGAGGCGGGGACACTCGCTGACCGTGCGGCGCCGCGCTTCAGCGCCGGCACCGCGCTCACGGTGGTGATGGCTGCGAGCGGCTATCCCGGCACCCCCAAGGCCGGCGGCGCAATCGGCGGCATCGCTGCAGCCGAAGCGACCGGCGCGAAGGTGTTTCAGGCGGGCACCCGGCTGGACGACGGCACGCTCGTGGCAGCTGGTGGGCGTGTGCTGACCGTCACCGCCACCGGCGCAACCGTCACCGAGGCGCAGGCCGCCGCCTATCGCGCGGTCGATGCGATCGACTTCCCCACCGGCTTCGCCCGCCGCGACATCGGCTGGCGCGAAGTAGCGCGGGAGCGGGGCTGACGTCGAATTCTGACACTTTCGGTCAACCGATGTAACATTATCACCTGTTCATCTGCGGCTCATCCGGACGGGCGCACGCCTTGGCGCTCCATCGCGACCAAGGGGACCGCATATGCACCGCACTGCCGCGCTCGTTTCGCTCTCGCTGCTGCTGGGTGCAGCCGCCCCGCCCCCGCTCGCTGCGCAAGTCCGCCCACCGGCCCCACCCCGCGCCGACAATGACTCGCCGGTGCGGTGCAAGATCGGCAGCGGCGGATATCGTCCAGGGTCTGCAATGCCCCAGCGCCGCTACTTCGCCGCGCCGCCAGCCCCGCCGCCGCCACCGATGGTGTCCGCGCCAGCACTTCAGTCGGTCGTACCCGGATCTGCGGCAGACTCCGCACGGATGAAGATCGCGCCGGGCTATGCCGCCACGGCCCCCTATGGTGCCGCCGACAATCGCGAACGCTATGAGGGCAAGGAGGTCGCCGCGATCCAGTCGGTCGCGACCGCGCCGGTCTCCACCTTCTCGGTCGATGTCGACACCGGCGCCTACTCCAACGTCCGCCGCTTCCTGCAAAAAGGGCAGACGCCCCCGGCCGAAGCAGTGCGGACCGAGGAGATGATCAACTATTTCCGCTACGATTACCCCATGCCCGCATCGCGGCAGCAGCCGTTCAGTGTCACCACCGATGTCGCGCAAACCCCGTGGAACCCCGACACTCGCCTCGTCCGCATCGGGCTGCGCGGCTATGACGTGACCGCGCAGGGGCGTCCCGCCGCCAACCTCGTCTTCCTGGTCGATGTGTCGGGGTCGATGAGCAGCGACGACAAGCTGCCCTTGGTCAAGCGCGCGCTGACGATGCTCGCCGACAAGCTCACGCCCAAGGACCGCGTCTCGATCGTCGTCTATGCCGGTGCTGCGGGCGTGGTGCTCGACCCGACCTCCAGTCCGAAGCACATCCGCGCGGCGCTCGACTGCCTCGAAGCCGGTGGGTCGACCGCCGGGGCGGCGGGGATCCAGCTCGCCTATGACATCGCCAGCGCGAATTTCATCAAGGGCGGGATCAACCGCATCTTCGTCGCCACCGATGGCGACTTCAACGTCGGGGTCAGCGACAACAAGGCGCTGGAGGCGATGGTGAAGAAGTATCGCGACACCGGCGTCACCCTGACCACGCTCGGCTTTGGCGAGGGCAATTACAACGAAGCGCTGATGGAGCGCATCGCCGACCTCGGCAATGGCAACTACGCCTATATCGATTCGGCGATGGAGGCGCAGAAGGTGCTCGACGACGAGCTGTCCGCCTCACTCTTCACCATCGCCAAGGATGTGAAGGTGCAGGTCGAGTTCAACCCGGCACAGGTCAGCCAGTACCGCCTGATCGGATACGAGAACCGCGCACTGGCCGAGGAGGATTTCGACAATGACGCGGTCGATGCCGGCGACATCGGTGCGGGGCATCAGGTGACCGCGATCTACGAAGTGGTCCAGGCGGGCGGCAAGGGCTGGCTTCCCGACCGCCGCTACGACGGCAACCGTCCGACCGCGCCGACCGCGTCGGGCCGCGAATTGGCCTTCGTCAAATTGCGCTACAAGCTGCCGGGCGAGGAGGCGTCGCGGCTGATCGAGCGGCCGGTTCCGGCATCGTTGCTGCGCACCGCGTCGGCGCCGCGCGGCGACATGGCGTTCGCCGTGGCGGTCGCGGCGCTGGGTCAGAAATTGCGCGGCGACAAATATCTCGGCGGCTACAGCTACGCTGCGATCCGGGGGCTCGCGGGCAATCCGCAGGGCTATTGGCGCAACGAATTCCTCAAGCTCGCCCAGCTCGCGGCGGTGCAGGAAGTACGCAGCGCGTCGAAGGAGTGACGGGCCCGATCAGCCGCTTCGCGCATTTCGTCTAGGCAATGACGCGGGGAGGCCTGACCGATGGACGAAAAACCGTATGTTCCGCCGGCGGGGATTGCCGAGACCTTCGCCTGGGTGACGGTCTCGCACATGATCCTGATCGCGATCCTTGCCGCGGGTGCAATCACGATCCTCTGGTGGGGCAATCGCCTGCGTCGTCAGCGGAAGCAGGCGCGCGAGGAGGCAGAACGCGCGGCTGAAGAACGCGAAGCCGAGAATTAGTCCGCGACTTCGCTTACCAGCAGCTTGTCGATCTTGTGCCCGTCCATATCGACGATCTCGAACCGCCAGCCCTGCTCGATAAAGCTCTCACCCTCATTGGGCAGCCGCTTGAGCACCGCCAGCGCGAGCCCGGCGACCGTCGCATAGTCGCGATCCTCGGGCAGTTCGATCTTGATCCGGTCGGCGAGCGCGTCGGCGGCAAGCTGGCCCGATACCAGCAGCGACCCGTCGTCGCGCACGGTAATCGACGGATTGTCGCCCGCATCGACATCGGACAGGAAATCGCCCGCAATCGCCGCAAGCAGATTGGCGGGGGTCACGATCCCCTCGAAATGCCCATATTCGTCATGGACGAAGCCCATCGGCACCGCCGCACGGCGGAGCGCGCCGAGCGCGTCCATCGCATCGACCTGATCGGGTAGCACCGGCGCCGGTTGCGCCAGCGCGCGCAGGTCGAGCGGGCGCCCCTCGATCAGCGCGGTCACTACGTCGCGCGCCTGCACCACGCCGATCACCGCATCGACCGAGCCGTCTGCAACCGGCAGGCGCGTGTGCGGGGTTGCCGCAAGCGCCGCGCGAATCGCGGTTTCGTCGAGATTGACGTCGATCCAGTCGACATCGGTACGCGGCGTCATCACTTCCCGCACCGGCCGGTCGGCGAGGCGGACGACACCCGAGATAATCGAGCGCTCATGCTCTTCGATCACGCCCGAATGCGTCGCTTCGGCGAAGATCATGTGCAGCTCTTCGGCGGTGACGCGATTCTCGGATTCGCGGTTGAGCCCGAGCACGCGGAAGACCAGCGCGCTGCTCTTGTCGAGCACCCAAACGATCGGCGCGGTGATCCACGCCAGCCACAGCATCGGCGTCGCCACCAGCGCCGCGATCGGCTCGGGCGAGCGCAGCGCGAACTGCTTGGGCACCAACTCGCCCATGATGAGCGAAGCATAGGTGGTGAAGGCGATGACGATGGCGAAGCCGATCGTCTCGGCCAGCTGGGTCTCAACCCCCAGCGCCTCGATCCGTGCAGCCATCGGCATGCCCAGGCTCGCACCCGAATAGGCGCCGTTGATGATGCCGATCAGGGTGATGCCGATCTGGACGGTCGACAGGAACTTGCCAGGGTCGGACGCCAGGTCGAGCGCGGTCTGCACTCCGCGACGGCCGCTGCGCAGCATCGCTTCGAGCCGCGCCTTGCGCGCCGACACGATCGCAAGCTCGGACATGGCGAACACGCCGTTGAGCGCGACCAGTGCGAGAATGATCGCGACATCGATCCAGGGTATGGGGGGAAGTGGGTCCATTGGCCTGCATCCCCCATAGTCGCATTCAGCCCCGTTTCACAACCGGCGATTCAAAACACATCGGTGCGCAAGCGGAACAAGGGCCTTCCCGGGCCGTTTGTCGCGCGAAAGTTCAAGGAGGTTTAAATGCGTATTCCCACCAACTGGGCCGTGATCCCCGCCGTCGCCGCACTGGCGCTGACCGGCGCCTGCGTGACCGATCCGGTCACCGGCCAGCAGCGGATTTCGAAGGCCGGAATCGGCGCGATCGGCGGCGCGCTGGGCGGCTATCTGCTCGGCGACATCGTCGGTGGCCGCCGTGACCGGACCGAGAAGATTGTCGGCGCGGGCATCGGCGCGGTCGCGGGCGCGGCGATCGGCAACTATATGGACCGCCAGGAGCGCGAGATTCGCGAACGCACTGCTGGCACCGATGTCGAGGTGATCCGCCGCGGCGACGACCTGATCCTGTCGATGCCATCGGGCATCACCTTTGCGACCGACAGCGCAACCGTGCAGTCGCAGTTCCGTCCGACGCTCGACAAGGTCGCCGACGTGCTCGACCGCTACAACCAGACGTACGTCGATGTGTACGGCCACACCGATTCGACCGGGTCGGACAGCTATAACCAGGGCCTGTCCGAACGCCGCGCGGGCGCAGTCGCCGACTATCTGGTGTCGCGCGGCGTCGAGGCCGCCCGCCTCGAAACGCTCGGCTATGGCGAAACCCAGCCGATCGCATCGAACGACTCGGTCGAAGGTCGCGCGCAGAACCGCCGCGTCGAAATCAAGATCGTCCCGATTCGGGAAAGCGACATGCGCTGAACTTGAGAGCAGCTTACCCTCTCTCCGCTTGCGGGGAGAGGGAGATTACCGCCGCGCGGCGAAGAACTCGCGCAGCAAAGCCGCCGCCTCGCCCTCACCGATCCCCGGATAGACTTCCGGGCGGTGATGGCAGGTGGGTTGAGTAAAGAAGCGCGGGCCATGCTCGACCGCGCCGCCCTTGGGGTCGCTGGCGCCATAATAGAGGCGGGCGATTCGGGCATGGGCAATGGCGCCGGCGCACATCGCGCACGGCTCCAGCGTCACCCACAGATCGCAATCCTCTAGCCGATCGCGGCCCAGCGCCTGTGCGGCGGCGCGAATCGCCAGAATCTCGGCATGGGCGGTCGGATCGTGCAACGTGCGCGGCGCATTGGCCGCGACCGCGACCACCCGCTCGCCCTGCATCACCACCGCCCCGACCGGCACTTCGCTCGTCTCGGCGGCGGCCCGGGCAGCGTCGAGCGCAGCGCGCATGGGTTCGGGCAGCGGGAACATGCGGTCGCTATGCCCGAAGCAGCGACGGCCCGCCACTGCGCGCCGCCGCCCTGTTAGATTCGGGGATTACTTGGCCGCCGGGGTCGGCTGAGCCTTCTCGACCTCAACGGTCGGCACCTGGATCGTCTTGTTCTCCATGGTGATGGTCGGCACCTGGATCGTCTTGTTGGTTGTGCCCATGCCGACATCGCCGACATCGGCCGCGAGGCTCGGCGCCTTGCCGCCTTCGAACTTGACCGTCGGGAACGAACCCGGCTGCATGTTGATGCTAAGCATGCCGAGTGACATCAGCACCACGACCACCACGGCCGCCAGGCCGAGAATTGCTAGAAGTCCACGCATCGAGTCCGATCTCCCTGTTCGAATCGTTTGCGAAATAACGCATCGTTGACCATAGGGGTTGCGTGCACGATACGATACAAGGCGATGCACGGTTGACGAAATCGCCCTGCCCCGTTATCGGGCCGCTCTTTCCCGGCATTGCCGGACAGGCCAGAAACCTAGGATCGAACCATGTCGCGCATCTGCGAACTGACCGGCAAGGGCCGGCAGGTGGGACACAATGTTTCCCACGCCAATAACAAGACCAAGCGTACCTTTCTGCCCAACCTGCAGAATGTGACGCTGATGTCCGAAGCGCTTGAGCGCTCGATTCGTCTGCGCGTGTCGACGCACGGCCTGCGCTCGGTTGAGCATAATGGCGGCCTCGACAACTGGCTGCTCAAGACCGGCGACGACAAGCTGTCGCTGCGCGCGCGTCGCCTGAAGCGCGAGATCGTCAAGAAGGCGGTTGCCGCGGCCTGATCCCTTCGGGGTTCGCCGTCACTGATCGGCCCGCCCCCATCCGGGATGCGGGCCGTTCGGCGTTTTTGCGAATCGTGTAGGTTGGTTTTCAGCTTCGCTGAATCGGCACCGACCCGCTCCCCCACCAGGCCACCCATCGAAGATACCTTGTGGGCGGCCGGGTGGGGGACCGGGCCGGTGCCGGCTAACCCAAAACGACTTTAGCCGCACCCTTTCGCGCTAGATATCCAGCCGGAACTTGAGCAGCAGCGAGCGTTGCGCCGGCCATTGGTTATCATCCGACGCAATCCACAGAATCGTGTCCCTGCCCTCCCGCACCACTGCCAGCGCCTCGAAATTGTCGTGTCGCACCGGCGATTCGAATCGCGCGATCTCACGCCCCGTGACGACCGCGCCGGGCCGGATCGCGGCGCGCGGGACCAATGTCAGCGCCGCCGTAAAGGCACTCGAAACGGCAAATCGGCGGTTGAGGATCGCGATTCGCCCATCGGGGAGCTCAGCCATATCGGTTGGCTTGAAACCGCGCGAAGGGCGATAGCTGAAGGTAAAGCCGTGGCGCGGTGCCTTCACAGGATCGCTGTTGAACGCCAGCCCCCGCACAGTGCCCTTCACGCTGCCCCGGCGATCCTCGGCCAGCACGACGAATCGGCCATCCCGCAAGCGGACCATGGCCTCGGCACCGCCATTGCTCGACCATTTCACCATCGCCGGAGGTGCGGAATGCGCCTGCGCCGCAGCAAAACCGGGGGCATAGCGCCAGATTTCATTCGCCCGCTCAAATCCCACCCAGAGCTGACCGGTCGCAGGATCGCGCGTCAGCGATTCGCTGTCGCGCTCGCGCTTGTGCCATCCGCGGCCCGGGCCGGCGGGCAGCGCGGCGAAACGCACCGCGCGCGGGGTCCAGTCTCCGCCCATCACGAACGACACGATGTTTCCGCCGTCGCTGAGCAGGGTGAACCGCTCACCCTCCACCATCATCGCCGAAAAGCCCCCGAACGCTGGCCCCGGCCCGTGCAGTTCGACCCCGCCCAGATAGGTCAGTCCGCCCAGCTTCGTGCGCGCGGGATCGCGTCGATCCAGCACGACCTGCTCCACCCGGAACGCCGCAGCGTCGGGTAGCAGCGGCAGCCGGGGCTCGCCCGACCAGTCGGGAACGAACAGCAGCACCAGCAGGATCGACAGAAGGATGCGCATCGCCGCCCCTTCATAACGGCCGCAATCGTGCCGCAAAGCTGAACCTCAGATAACAGCGTCGTTCAGCCAGCGCTCAACGCCGTTCATCTAAATGACAGCCAAGCTGTTCCGCGGCGTATTTCGCGGACCTGCCCGACATGCCGGTGCGATCCGAACGCCCTGCCCGATTTCCCGTGTTGCGTACCGGGACAGGGCACTCCCCCCTTGGGCGCTACGGCCGCACCGGCACCCCCTCCCGTGACGATGTCGCAACAACCCTGAACGGCGGATAACGAGCGCATTCAGGCATCGCTCAACCCAATTGTGCGAATCCCTTGTTCAACGAATTGCACGAACAAGGAGACACAGCATGTTCAAGAAGCTTTCCCTGATCGGCGCCGCGCTGGCGATGACCGGCACCGCGCTTGTCCCCGCGACTG
Source organism: Sphingomonas sp. R647 (assembly GCF_020177055.1). Classification (GTDB taxonomy): domain Bacteria; phylum Pseudomonadota; class Alphaproteobacteria; order Sphingomonadales; family Sphingomonadaceae; genus Sphingomonas. The sequence goes on along the minus strand of NZ_JAIQXT010000011.1, from coordinate 22,730 downwards.
AAGCAGCAGCACAGAGCCGCTACGAGCATCGCGATGATCGCGGCTATCAGCGTGACGGCTATCGCGACGGCCGCGGCTATCAGCGCGATGGCTATCGCGAATATCGTCGGGGCGACCGCCGTTATAACTATCGCTCGCGCGCGGCCGAGAAGTGCCGTGACGGCGACGGCGGCACGATCGTCGGCGCGATCGCCGGTGGCCTTGCCGGTAATGCGATCGCAGGTCGCGGCGACAAGACCCTCGGCACCGTCCTGGGCGGCGTGGTCGGCGCCCTTGCCGGACGCGAGATCGACCGGTCGGATCGTCCCGGCTATTGCCGCCGCTAAGGCCTCAACATGCGTGATTGAATTGGGCTGGCCTCCATCCGGGGGCCGGCCCTTTTCATGTGAACCACTTGGCGGCTGGCGCGTTGAGCGGCGATGCTGAAACCTTGCAATGATTCTGCGCATCCGCTGGCGGAGCGCTTTCGCGCGTTCGTCAAATCGACCGAATTCCCCTGTGTGGGCGCGAAGTCCGCGCTTAGCCGCGACCGGATGCGGTTCGTGGTCAGCAAGGATATCGGGTCGGCCTGGGACGATCTGCGCATCCTGCCCAATCTGCACGACCTCGCCGCCAGCTATCGCGCCGAACCCGAGCTGTTTCAATCGCTCGTGGTGCTGTTCGAGCAGGATCGCGAACTCGACGAATCGGCATTCGAGACCAATTTGTGGGCGCGGCTGCAATCGCTGACCGATAAGGACGAATGGCTCGGGCAGGAGGCAGATCCGCGCGTCAGCCATGATCCCGATGACCCGCATTTCTCGCTCAGCTTCGGCGGCGAGGCGTTTTTCGTGGTCGGCCTGCACCCGCAGGCGAGCCGCCCGGCACGCCGCTTCGAACGCCCCGCGCTGGTGTTCAATCTGCACGACCAGTTCGAACAGCTGCGCGCGCAGGGGCGCTACGAGAAATTGCGCGATTCGATCGTCGCACGCGACGTTGCGCTGGCGGGCGAAGCCAATCCGATGCTCGCGCAGCACGGCACCGTGTCCGAGGCGCGCCAATACAGCGGCCGGATGGTCGACCCCGAATGGCGCTGCCCCTTCCGCGGACGGGAAGGCGCGCAGGATGCCGCATAGAATCGAACCGCGCTCCGGCGTCGCCTTCGAACTGCCGAAGGGCGCGTTGCTGACCGTCACCGACCCGACCGGCGAACAGGTCGCGGACCTGCTGGCCTTTCGCAAGGACGATGTCGGCGAGGTGATCTCGTCGGGCCGGACGCTGGACTATGCCAGCCGCATCTATCTGACGACCGGCGACAAGCTCTATTCGAATCGCAGCAACGTGCTGCTCGAGATCGTTGAGGACGATGTCGGGCGGCATGATTTCCTGCTGACGCCGTGTTCGAAGGACACGTTCCGCATCATCTATGGCGACACCGATCCGCATCGCGGCTGCTTCGGCAACCTGGCCGCCGCGCTGGCGCCTTATGGCGTCGCGGAGGACATGATCCCGACCGCGTTCAATTGCTTCATGAATGTGCCGGTCGATGGCGCGACGGGCGAATTGCGCGTCGATCCGCCGCTGAGCAAGGCGGGCGACCGGATCGTTTTTCGCGCGGAAGAGGATCTCGTGATCGGGCTGACCGCATGCTCGGCGCTGCAGTCGAATAACGGGTCGTTCAAGCCGATCGACTGGGAAATAACGCCGCCGGAGTGACCCGGCGGCGTTCTGAACTCAGTTTCCGGTCGGGAAGCCACGGCGCTTGAACAGCGCATTGACGTCCGGATCGCGACCGCGGAATGCCTTATAGGCTTCCTTGCGGTCGGTTTCATTGCCTGTTTCCAACAGGATCGTGCGGAACTTGTCCGCCGTTGCCTTGTCCCAGACATTCCCCGCGCCTTCGAACGCGGCCCAGGTGTCAGCGTCCATCGTCTCCGACCACAGGTAGCTGTAATAGCCCGCCGAATAGGCGTCGGACGAGAACAGGTGATTGAACTGCGGTAGGCGGTGCCGCATCACGATTTCCTTCGGCATGCCCAAAGAAGCGAGCGTGTCGCGTTCGAACGCGTCGGGATCGGTTACCGGCGTTTCGCGATTGTGGAGTTGCATGTCCACAATGGCGGATGAGAGATATTCGACCGTGTCGAAGCCCTGGTTGAAGGTCGACGCCTTCTCGATCTTCTCGACCAGCGCCGCCGGAATCACCTCGCCGGTCTTGTAGTGCTTGGCGAAGCGGTTGAGCACGTCGGGGGTCAGCAACCAGTTTTCGTTCACCTGGCTCGGATATTCAACGAAGTCGCGCGGCGTGCCGGCGAGGCCCGGATAATAGACATTGCCGAGCAGGCTGTGCAGCGCATGGCCGAATTCGTGGAATAGCGTCGAGGCGTCGTCGATGCTGATCAGCGTCGGCTCACCGCCACCGCCCTTGGTGAAGTTGTTGTTGTTCGACGCCAGCACGATGGTGTCGCCGCGCAGCCCCGACCGGCTGCGATAGCTGGTCGCCCACGCCCCCGAACGCTTGCCGGCACGCGCGAAATTGTCGAGGTAGAAGACGCCGACCGTCTTGCCCAAACGCTTGACCTCGAACGTCCGCACATCGGCCTGGAACACCGGGATCGTGCCGGTATTTTCCTTGAATTCAAGGTCGTAGAGCCGCCCGGCGGCGTAGAACATGGCGTTGACCATGTTGTTGAGTTCAAGATACGGCTTCACCTCGCTCTCATCGAGGTCGTACTTCGCCTTGCGGACCTTCTCGGCGTAGAAACGATAGTCCCAGCCCTCGATCTTGATCTTCGGCCCCTTGCCCGCCGCCGCTTCGGCATCGGCCAGCGCCTGCATGTCGGCGACCTCTTGGCGGACCCGGCCGACCGCGGCGGGCCAGACCGACATCATCAGCTTGGTCGCGTTCTCCGGCGTTTCGGCCATGGTGTCGTCCATGCGGTAATGCGCATGGGTCTTGAAGCCGAGCACCTTGGCGCGCTCCTGACGCAGCTTCAGGATGTTGGCGATGATCGCGTTGGTATCGGTCGCGCCGCCATTGTCGCCGCGATTGATATAGGCGTTGTACACCTTCTCGCGCAGCGCGCGGTTGGTGGCGTACATCAGGAAGGGCTGCATCGATGAGCGCGTGTTCTTGATCGCCCATTTGCCCGCCGCTCCGCGCGCCTTGGCTTCTTCGGCCAAGCTCGCCTTGAAGCTGTCGGGCAGGCCAGCCAGGTCCGCCTCGTTATCGATGAGGATCGCGGTTTCTTCGTCCGCCAGCACGCGCCGGCTGAATTCGGTGAAGGCGACCGACAGTTCGCCGTTGATCCGCTTGATCTCCGTCTTCTGCGCCTCGTTCAGCAGCGCGCCCGAGGTCACATAATCGCGATAGCTGCGCTCGAGCAGGCGCATCTGCTGGGCATTGAGGCCGAGCGTCTGGCGCTTGTCGTAGAGCGTCTTCACCCGTGCGAACATCTTGGGATCGAGGCTGAGTTCGGTCGAAAAGGCCGACAGCTTCGGGCTCCATTCGCGCGCGATCTTCTGCACCTCGGGGCTGGCGAGGTTGCTGGTGTACACGCCCCACACCGGGAAGACGCGCGACAATGCGCCGGTCATCTTGGCTGGTGCCTCGATCGTGTTGGCGAAGGTCGGCGCCTCGGGATTGTCGCGCACCTTGGCGAACATCGCGCGCGCCTCGGCCATGCCCTGTTCAAAGGCGGCGGGGAACATCGCCGGGGTCACCTTGTCCCACTGCGGAACGCCGTCGAACGGGCCGGGCCAGGTGTCGATCATCGGCGCGGGATCCACGGTTGCGGTGGCAGGGGCAGCGGCCGGCGTCTGGGCCGCAGCGGGCAGAATCGACAGGAGCGAGGCGGTGGCGAGCAGGATCGCGCCGGAAACGGGCTTCATGAACTTCCCCTGGGAAATGGTGTGATAGGCCGATGATACGGCCCGATCATCGCTTGGCAAGCTTGACTCGACGAACGGTTAGAACAAAATAGGAACAGTTTTCCCCGAGTCGGAGTTTGAAGGCCGCACCATGGCCGATCCCGCGATCATCAACCAGCTGCGCGAAACGCTCGGCGCGATCGAAGGCACCGGCTTTCGCCGTCGCCCGGTGCTGCCCTTTGGCATGCAGCGGCTCGACGCGCGACTGGCCGATGGCGGGCTGCGGCTCGATGCGCTGCACGAGGTGGCGGGGGCGAGCGCCGATCTGACCGACGATGCCGCCGCGACGCTGTTCGTAGCGGGGATCGCCGCGCGCGCCTGGGGACCGGTGCTGTGGGTGGTGCGGCGGCGCGACCTGTTCGCGCCGGGCCTGTATCAGGTCGGCCTCGCCCCCAAGCGCGTCCTGTATGCCGAAGCGTCGGACGATGACGAATTGCTCGCGATCATGGAGGAAGGGCTGCGCCATCGCGGTCTGGGTGCCGTGGTCGGCGAAGCGCGGCGCGTGGCGATGCCCGCGACCCGGCGGCTGCAGCTGGCGGCGGAGGGCGGGCGCACCATCGCGCTGTTGATGAAGCGCCACCCGCGTCAGGGCGGCGATCCGCTGGCCGCACCATCGGCGGCGGTGACACGCTGGCGGGTGGGTTGTGCCCCCTCGTCTCCCCTGCCGGTCGAGGGGGTCGGGCGGGCGCGCTGGGAACTGAGCCTTGCCCGGCAAAAGGGGGGCGATCCTTTCAACATCCAAGTGGAGGCGTGCGATGAAACGGGTCGCTGCGCTCTACCTGCCCGACTGGCCAATCGAACGGCTGCGGCAGGCGGAGCGGACCGCACAGTCGTCGCCGCCTGAGGCCACGCCCGGCGCGCAGCTGGACGCGCTGCGCACCGCTGCGGCGGCGGAACAGGAACAGGCATGCTCGGTCCCGCGCGGCGGCGGCTGGCGTCCCGGCGCGCGCTGGGCGCGGGAGGAACGCGCGCGCCAGATTGCGGAATTGCCCGCGCATCAGCGGCCGTCGCCGCGCGAGCTGGGGCGCCGCGAGGAAGCGGCGGGAAATCCGTTTCGGCCGATGCAGTCGGATGAGGTGCGTAGCCAGGTTCCGGCGGGGGAGCCGCCGATCCAGTTCCTCCCCCAGCTTGCTGGGGGAGGGGGACCATCGCGCAGCGATGGTGGAGGGGCCGCGCCGCAGGCGCGGAATGTGAGGCAGCCGTCCCCCGCCGCTGCGCCGCGGCCCCTCCACCCCGCCCTGCGGGCGCGGTCCCCCTCCCCCAGCAAGCTGGGGGAGGAATTGGCACCCCTCCTCACCTCGATCCGCACCGGCAATCGCGTGCTGGTCGCCGCCGCCTGCCCGGCCGCGCGCGCGCTGGGTGTCCGGCCGGGCATGGCGGTGACGGAAGCGCGGGCCTATGGCTCCGGGCTCGATATCCGCCCTGCCGATCCGGCAGGCGATCTTGCCGCACTCCATCGCCTTGCGTTGATGGCGGCGCGGCGCTGGGCGCCGAGCGTCGCGGTCGAGGACGCCGATACGTTGCTGATCGACCTGACCGGAGTCGCGCATTTGCATGGTGGCGAGGCGCGGATGGCGCGGCGCATCGTGCGGCTGCTGGCGCGGCGCGGCTATACCGCACGGATCGCCATTACCGACACGCCGGGCGCGGCGTGGGCGCTGGCGCATTTCGCCGCGCGCGATGCCGTGCTGATCTGTCCCCCCGGCCAGCATACCGCCGCGCTCGCCCCGCTGCCGATCCCGGCGTTGCGCGTCGATCCGGCAGCGGTCGAGCTGCTGCGCCGGCTGGGCGTCGAGCAGATCGGGCCGCTCGCCGCGATGCCGCGCGCGCCGCTCGCCCGGCGCTTTGGCGGGGGGCTGGTCACCCGGCTCGAACAGGCGCTGGGCACTCTGCCCGAGCCGCTCGATCCCGTCATTCCGCGTGAGGCAATCGCGGTGCAGCGCCGCTTTGTCGAGCCGGTCGCGACCGCCGAGGGGATTGCGCACTGGATTGGCGCGCTGGTCCCCGAACTCTGCGCCGCGCTCGAAGCGGCCGGGCTGGGCGCGCGCGCGGTCGAGCTGGTTGCCGAGCGGGTCGATGGCGTGCCGCAACGCATCCGCATCGGCCTTGCGCGTGCCAGCCGAGATTGCCTGCATCTGATCCGCCTGATCGCGCGTCGGATCGAGGATGTGGAGCCGGGCTATGGCATCGACGCCATCACGCTGCACGTTCGCCGCGCCGAGCCGCTGGCGGCCCAGCCGTTCGACGAGCGGCTGGACGAGGAAGCGAAACCCGACCTCGCCCCGCTCGCCGACACGCTCGCCACGCGCATCGGCCCGCGCCGGCTATGGCGCAGCCGCCCGGTCGAAAGCGACGTGCCCGAACGCAGCGTCGGGCGCGACGGCGTGCTCGACCCGCCCGAGCGCAGCGGGCCAAAGGTCCGGCCGGGCGATGTCCGCCAACTGCTCCGCGCCGCGCCGCCCGATCCCTGGCGCCCCGACTGGCCGCGCCCGGCGCGGCTGCTCGCGCGGCCCGAGCGGCTCGACCATGTCCTCGCCGAACTGCCCGACCAGCCGCCGCGCCGCTTCACCTGGCGCGGGCGCACGATCCGCGTGGTGCGCGCCGACGGACCCGAGCGGATCGCCGGCGAATGGTGGCGCCGCGCCGCCGAGACGCATGCCGTGCGCGACTATTTCCGGGTCGAGGATGAGGGCGGCCACCGTTACTGGCTGTTCCGCCGCGGCGATGGCGAGCGCGGGGTGACTGGCGATTTGTCCTGGTATCTCCACGGGCTGTTCGGGTGAGCTACACCGAGCTGCAGGTCACGAGCCATTTCTCGTTCCTGCGCGGCGCGTCTTCCCCGCTGGAGCTGTTTTCTGCCGCCGCGCTGATGGGGCATGCGGCGCTGGGCATCACCGACCGCAATTCGCTGGGCGGCGTGGTGCAGGCGCTGTTCGCGTGCGACGAACTGGGCAAGCAGGGGGTGGCGATCCGCCCGGTCTATGGCTGTCGCCTCGACCTCGCCGATGGTGCGTCGGTGCTGGTGTGGCCTCAGGATCGCGCGGGGTGGAGCCGCCTCACCCGCCTGCTGACGCTGGGCAAATCGCGGGTCGATGCGCAGCACGGGGAAAAGGGGCAGTGCATCCTGCATTGGGAGGATGTCGCCGGCTATTGCGACGGGCTGGTCGGCGCGCTGGTGCCGCGCGATGTAGAGGGCGATCTGGCGTGGATGGCCGATCTGTTCGGTGCGTCCGGCCATGTCTGCATGACCGCGATGCGCCGCCCGAACGAGGCGGTGCGGCTGAATGCGGTGCATGAGGATGCGCGGCGCTTTGGGCTGGTCCCGCTCGCAACCGGGGACGTGCTGTACCATCATCCCGACCGGCGGATGCTGCAGGATGTGGTGACTGCGATCCGCGAAGGCTGCACGATCGATGCGCTGGGGCTGAAGCGCGAGCGGAGTGTCGACCGCCACCTCAAATCGCCCGAGGCGATGGCGCGGCGGTTTGCGCGCTGGCCCGATGCGGTCCATGCGAGCGCGACGATTGCCGAGCGCTGCAGCTTTTCCCTCCGCGAATTGCGCCACCAATATCCGCAGGAAGAGGTGCTGGCGGGACAGACGCCGCAACAGGCGCTGCGCATCCTCGCCACCAACGGCTTGCGCCAGCGCTTTGGGGGCAAGCCGTCACAGGCGCATCTCGACCTGCTCGAGCATGAGCTGGGGCTGGTCGAGCAGATGGGCTATGCCCCCTATTTCCTCACCGTCAATTCGATCGTCCAGTTCGCGATCAGCCAGCAGATATTGTGCCAGGGGCGCGGGAGCGCGGCCAATTCGGTGATCTGCTTTGCGCTCGGCATCACCTCGATCGATCCGGTGAAGCATCAATTGCTGTTCGAGCGGTTCATCAGCACCGAGCGGCGCGAACCGCCCGATATCGATGTCGATTTCGAGCATGAGCGGCGCGAGGAAGTGATCCAGTGGATCTATGACAGCTATGGCCGCGACCATGCCGCGCTGACCGCGGTGGTCAGCCGGTTTCGCACGCGCGGCGCGGTGCGTGAGGTGGGCAAGGCGCTGGGGCTGCCCGAGGATCTGACCGGGGCGCTGTCGAGCCAGGTATGGGGCTGGTCGAGCGACGGGGTGCCGGAGGAGCATGTTGCGGCGCTGGGGCTGGATCCGGGCGACCATCGCCTCGCGCTGACCCTGTCCCTTGCGCGCGAGCTGATCGGGACGCCGCGGCATTTGTCGCAGCATCCCGGCGGCTTCGTGCTGACGCGTGATCGGCTGCACGATCTGGTCCCGGTCGAGCCCGCCGCAATGATCGATCGGCAGGTGATCGAATGGGAGAAGGTGGACCTCGAATATCTCGGCTTCATGAAGGTCGATATTCTGGGCCTTGGCATGCTGGGGTGCATGCGGCGGTCGTTCGACCTGCTCGCCGCGCACAAGGGCGTGAGCCTGACGATGGCGTCACCGGTGATGCAGGACGATGATCCGGCGACGTTCCGCATGATCCGTCAGGCCGATACGCTGGGCGTGTTCCAGATCGAAAGCCGCGCGCAGATGTCGATGCTGCCGCGGATGAAGCCGGTCGATTTCTACGACATCGCGATTCAGGTCGCGATCGTGCGGCCGGGGCCGATTCAGGGGAATATGGTCCACCCCTATTTGAAGCGGCGGCAGAATCCGGCGCTGGTCGACTATCCCTCGCCTGCGCTGGAAACGGTGCTGAAAAAGACGCTGGGCGTGCCGCTGTTTCAGGAACAGGCGATGCAGGTGGCGATCGTCGGCGCCGGCTTCAGCCCGAGCGAGGCGGACCGGCTGCGCCGCGCGATGGCGACGTTCAAGTCGACCGGGGGGATCGGCCCGTTCGAAACGAAGCTGATCGAGGGGATGCTGGCCAACGGCATTGCCAGCAGCTTTGCCGAACGGCTGGTCGAACAGATCAAGGGCTTCAGCAATTATGGCTTTCCCGAAAGCCATGCGGCGAGCTTTGCCAAGATCGCGGTCGCGTCATGCTGGATGAAGTGCCACCACCCGGACATCTTCTGCGCGGCGTTGCTCAACTCCCAGCCGATGGGATTTTATGCCCCCGCGCAGATCGTTCGCGATGCGCGCGCGCATGGGGTGGAGGTGCATGCGGTGTGCATCAACGCCAGCGGCTGGGACACCGCGATGATCACGGACCAGCCCAACCGCCGCCCGCGCCACGCCGCCTATTGGGGCGATGATGCGGGCTGGGCGGGGTTGATGCCGTTGCGGCTGGGAATGCGCGTGGTGCACGGGCTGGCGCAGGGGGATGCCGAGGCAATCCTGGCGGCGCGGCGCGCGGGGCCGTTTACGGGGATCGAGGAGCTGTGGCGGCGATCGGGGGTGAAGCCGGCTGCACTCGAACGGCTGGCGCGCGCCGATGCGTTTGTGGCGCTGGGGCTCAACCGGCGGCAGGCGCTGTGGGCGATCAAGGGGTTGGCGAACAAGCCGCTCGACCTGTTCGCCGCCGCCGATCTGCGCGAGGGGCGGACGCGGGCCGAGAGTATCGAGGCGCCGGTCGCGCTGGTGCCGCTGACCGCTGGGCGCGAGGTGGTGGAGGATTATCGCGCGACGCAATTGTCGCTGCGCGCCCACCCCCTGTCCTTCCTGCGCGGCAAGCTGGCGGCGCGCGGCATCCGGCCGTGCGGCGACCTGACCGGCATGAAGGACGGCGCGCGGGTCGAGGTGGCGGGGCTGGTGCTGGTGCGCCAGCGGCCGGGCAGCGCCAAGGGCGTGGTGTTCGTCACGCTGGAGGATGAAAGCGGCATCGCCAATGCGGTGTTGTGGTCCGACCGCTTCGAGCACTATCGCCGCACCGTGATGACCGCGACGATGCTGGGCATTCGCGGCCGGGTGCAGCGCGAGGGGATCGTCATCCATCTCGTCGCCGACACGATCACCGACCTGTCGCCGATGCTGCGCGACATCGGCGAGATCGACCTGCCGCGCATGACCATGCCCGGCGACGGCGCCACCCATGGCGGCGGCCCCGACCCGCGCGACGCCGGACCGCGCTGGCCTGGTCCGTATGACAGCAGCCATTGGCGCGGCGGTGAGGCGATCCCGGTCAAGTCACGGGATTTTCACTAGGTCGTAGCTTGATCAAGCGGACGGGCTGCTAGCGACCCAAAGTGGCGACGCTCACACCAGGTCATCGTTTAAGCAATGAGTGGCATGCCGGACAATTCATACCAACCCGAGCCTTCACCGCACCTGCCCGTTTTACAATCCAGCTTTGCATCGATCTCGGCTCTTATCGCCTCAACATCGCCGCAAGACGCCTTGGGAGCAGGCTTCAATATAACAATTGGCTCAGGTAGCATTACGGGGATGCGCTGTATTAGTTGACGCAGGGCTTGTCGGCTGGTTTTCTCAACCGCAGACATTCGATAGCCGTTCCATAGGCTCGTCAATATCTCTCCGTTGCTCTCAATCGTCACGAAGTAAGCAGGAACTTGGTGACCAATCTCGCCCGGGGTTCTCCATCCCGACAGGGTGTTAGGACATGAACCGGATGCAAACTCTTGCGGAGCGCAGCCACTCAAGATGAAGGCACCAGCAAACAGGGCGATGCGAAGAGATTTCATTTCCTACTTTTGCGCTAGCATACGGCTATCTGCAACGTCCGCTTCCCACCCAATTCAAACCGTCCAGCCATCGCGCTGAACGCGGCCATTCATGGGTTCACGGCCCAACCGGAGCGATCACTTCGCTGACATCGAAGCTGACCGGCGGGGGCGGCTGCAGCAGATGTTCGGGCCGGGCTTCGGGGTCGAGCCACTGGGCGAAATCGCGCCGCTCGATCACCGCTACCTGCCGGTCATGATAGGGGGCGACATCGGCACCCGGCGGGATAGTAAGCATCGTATAGGCCTCACCGACCTGCGGATGTTCGCGCCAGATTCCCGCGATGGCGAACCATGGCTCGCCGCGCTTTTCGAAGCGCCATTTGCGCTTGCGCCGTGGTCGCCGGCCATCGGCATCCGGCGCGGGATCGCTGAATTCGAAAAACGCATCCGCCACGATCAGGCAGCGCCCCCGGTCGAAGCGCCGCCCGTCCGAGCGCAGATTATACACCGGCTTGCCGTGCGTTCCCGGCCAGCTCCACCGCCGGACTACCAGCTCTGCCCCACCGACCGGCGCCGCGCGCAGGATGGCGTTCCGGTCGGTGATGCGGATGCTGTCGGTCGGCTCCAGATTGGGCAGGCCTTCGGGGAAATGAACCGGGATGCGCAGGTCGTTGATGTCGTACCGCAACAGACCCAACGCCACCCGTCGTGCCTGCTCGTTGCACATCGCAGCCCTATCCCCCGACGGTCTGTTCGATCACACCGAAGATCGGATGGTGCTTGTCGTCCTCGGCCCAGATGCGGACGGTGTCGCCGGCCTTCAGGAACGGGGTTTCGGCCTTGCCGGTCAGGATCGTTTCGACCGTGCGGACTTCGGCGAGGCAGGAATAGCCGACGCCACCCTGCGCGATCGGCTTGCCCGGGCCGCCATCGGCGTCGCGGTTGGACACCGTGCCCGATCCGATGATCGTGCCGGCGCCGAGCGCGCGCGTCTTGGCCGCATGCGCGATCAGCGTGCCGAAATCGAAGGTCATGTCCTCGCCTGCCTCGGCGCGACCGAAGGGCTGGCCGTTGAGGTCAACCATCAGCTTGCGGTGCAGCTTGCCGTCCTGCCACCAGTCGCCCAGCGCATCGGGGGTGACGAACACCGGCGAGAAGGCACTGGCCGGCTTGGACTGGAAGAAGCCGAAGCCCTTGGCGAGTTCGCCGGGGATCAGGTTGCGCAAGCTGACGTCGTTGGTGAGGCCGACCAGCCGCACCGCCGCCAGCGCTTCCTCCCGGCTCGCGCCCAGCGGCACGTCGCCGGTGACGACCACCACTTCAGCCTCGAGGTCGCAGCCCCAGCTTTCATCGGCCAGCGGGATCGGGTCGCGCGGCCCGAGGAACCCGTCACTGCCGCCCTGATACATCAGCGGATCGTGCCAGAAGGTCTCCGGCATCTCCGCCCCGCGCGCCTGCCGCACCAGCGCGACATGGTTCACATAGGCCGAGCCATCGGCCCATTGATAGGCACGCGGCAACGGCGCGGCGGCATCGCGTTCATGGAAGCGCTCACGCGGGATCACTTCATGGTCGAGATCGGTGGCGAGGTTGCGCAACGCGCCCTCATATTGGTCCCAATCGTCGAGCGCGGCCTGCAACGTCCCGACGATATGGCCCGCATCGGCATACCAGGCGAGATCGCTCGACACGACGACGAGGCGACCATCGCGACCCTGTTTCAGACTGGCGAGTTTCACGCTGCTTCTCCTGCTCCTGGCCCGCCTCTCTAACCGTCTGGTTTTCGGCGAGTCCTTGCCCAACCCGCATTGACAGGCGCGGACGCAACCCGCAACGCTGAACACATGTATTCCGAGCTTCGATTCCTGGAGCAAGGCGGCGATATGGGCCGCCGGATACGCGAGCATGACTGGTCCGCGAACCCGCTCGGCCCGCCAGAGACCTGGCCGCAGACGCTCCGCTTCGCGCTTGGCATCTGCCTCGGCTCGGAAATGCCGACCGCGATCTATTGGGGTCCGGAGCTGCGGCTGTTCTACAATGACGCGTGGGCACCGATTCCGGCGGAGCGGCATCCCGGCGCGCTGGGGCAACGTGGGCAGGATGTCTGGCCGGAAATCTGGGACGTGGTCGGGCCGCAATTCGCGCAGGTGATCGCGACGGGCCAGGGCTTTGCGACCTATGACCAGCGGCTCGACATGGAGCGCGACGGCGTTCCGCGCGAAACCTATTGGAATTACAGCTTCACCCCGATCCGCGACGAATTCGGCCAGGTGTGCGGGATCCTCAATCAGGGCAATGAGACGACCGCCACGGTGTTTGCCCAGCGTGAGCGCCGCGCGGAGATCGAGCGGCTGCACGAGCTGTTCCAGCAAGCGCCCGGCGCGGTCGCATTGCTGGAGGGGCCGGATCATGTCTTCGCGCTGGCCAATCCGGCCTATCACGCGCTGACCGGACGCAGCGGCCTAATCGGGAAGACCGTGGCAGAGGCTCTGCCCGAGGTCGTTGAACAGGGTTTTATCGCGCTGCTCGACAATGTGTTCACGACGGGCGCCGCGTTCCGCGCAACTGGCCAGCCCGTCGAACTGATCCGCGGCGGTGTCGCCGAAACGCGCATGCTCGACTTCGTCTATCAGCCGATCAAGGACGGGGTCGGAGCAACCACCGCGATCTTCGTCGAGGTCAACGACGTCACCGAACGCGTCGTCGCCGAGACGCAACTGCGTGCGAGCGAGGAACGGCTCCAGCTCGCCCTGCAGGCAACCAACATCGTCGGCGTGTGGGACTGGGACCTGACCACCGACCAGCTGCGCACCGATGCGCGTCTGGCCGGTCTCTATGGGGTCGATCCGGCGCTGGCCGAACAGGGCGGGCCCAGCGAAGCGTTCATCAATCAGGTTCACCCAGACGATGTCGAGCGCTTGCTGGCCGAAGTCGGTCAGGTAATCCGCAGCGGCGACCGGTTTTCCAGCGAATACCGGCTGGTCGACGCGGATGGCCGGGTGCGCTGGGTCACCGCGCAGGGCCGCTGCACCTATAATGACGAGGGTCGCGCGGTGCGCTTCCCCGGAGTCATTTTCGAGATCACCGAGCGCCGCGAGGCGGAGGACGCCGCGCGCAGGGCCGCCGCTGACCTGGAGGCGGCGACGCAGGATCAGGCGTTCCTGTTCGATCTGGCGGGTCGGCAGCGCGCGCTCGATTCGCCCGACGCGATCATGCGCCTGAGCGCGGGCGCGATTGCCGAGCGGCTCGGCCTCGACCGAGTCGGCTTCTACCGCGTGGCCAGCGAAGGGGCGGTCCAGTTCGGCCCCTGTGCCACCACCGGCAAACTCCCCTCGCTCGAGGGAACGCAGCGGCTCGACATGGGCGCGGCCAATGCGATGTATCGGCAGGGCCTGACACTGGTCACGCATGATGCCGCCAATGATCCGCGGTTCGTCGGCAGCGACCTGTCGCGCTATTCTCCCGCCGCGATCGGCGTTCCGTTGATGCGCGGCGGGGTGTGGGTCGCCAGCCTCTATGCCAATCAGGCGGAACCGCGCCAGTGGCGGCCCGAGGAAGTCGCGCTGATCGAGGCCGTCGCGCAATCCGCATGGGACGCGGTCGAACGCGCCGCTGCCGTGATCGCGCTGCGCGAAAGCGAGACCAAGTTCCGCGCCATCGCCAATTCGATCGACCCGATGGTGTGGTCGACCCTGCCCGACGGCTATCACGATTATTTCAACGACCGCTGGTATGAATTCACCGGCGTTCCGTATGGATCGACCGACGGCGAAGCGTGGAGCGCGATTTTCCATCCCGACGATCAGGCGCGGGCGTGGGAGATGTGGTCGCAATGCCTGACGACCGGCGACCCCTATCACATCGAATATCGGTTGCGGCATCACAGCGGGGTGTATCGCTGGGTGCTGGGGCGCGCGCAGCCGGTGCGCGACGAAAGCGGGGCGATCACCCGCTGGTTCGGCACCTGCACCGACATTCAGGACATTGTTGATGCGCGCGAAGTGCTGACGCGGTCGCGCGCGGAGCTCGAACGCGCGGTGGCAGAGCGCTCGGGCCAGCTGATGGCGGCGGAAGAGCGGCTGCGTCAGGCGCACAAGATGGAGGCGGTCGGCCAGCTGACCGGCGGCATCGCGCATGATTTCAATAACATGCTGGCGGTGATCATCGGCTCGCTCGACATGCTCGAACGCCGGATCGCGCAGGGGACGACCGACCTCGACCGCTATATCGTCGCGGCAAAGGACGGCGCGACCCGCGCTGCGGCGCTGACCCAGCGGCTGCTCGGCTTTGCGCGGCAACAGCCGCTGGCGCCGGTGCCGCTCGACATCAACGCGCTCGTTTCCGGCATGATCGACCTGCTGATGCGAACGCTGGGCGAGAAGGTGACGGTCGAGACTCGGCTGCAGGGGCAGCTGGCTCCCGCGCTGGCAGACCCCAATCTGCTCGAGAATGTCATCCTCAACCTGTCGGTCAATGCGCGCGACGCGATGGCCGATGGCGGGCGGCTGACGATCGAGACCGCCAACCGCACGCTCGACGCAGGCCAAGCGGGCGAGCTGGGGCTGGAGGCCGGCGATTATGTCGCGCTGACCGTCGCGGACACGGGCTCCGGCATGTCGGACGAGGTCGCGGCGCGTGCGTTCGACCCGTTCTTCACCACCAAGGGCGTGGGCAAGGGCACCGGCCTTGGCCTGAGCCAGGTGTTCGGCTTTGCCCGTCAGTCGGGTGGCCATGTCGCGCTCGACACCGCGCCGGGCCGCGGGACGCGCGTCACGCTGCTGCTGCCGCGCCATGACAAGGCGGCCGATGCTGGTCCGTCGGCGACGAGCGATTCGCGCCTGAGTGCCGGCTCGCCCGATGAGGTGGTGCTGGTCGTCGAGGATGAGGAGCGGGTGCGCAACCATTCGGTCGAGGCGCTGCGTGAACTGGGCTATACCGTGCTGCAGGCGCCCGACGGGATCGAGGCGCTGCGCATCATGGCGCGGGGGCAGCAGCCGATTTCGCTGTTGTTCACCGATGTCGTGATGCCGGAGATGACCGGTGACGAACTGGCCCGCCGCGCGCGCGAGCGCCAGCCGGGGCTCAAGGTGCTCTACACCAGCGGCTATACCCCCGATGAAAATGCGATCACCACCGACGCCGGGATCGCCGCCGCGCTGATCGCCAAGCCGTTCGGCGTGGCCCAGCTCGCCGCAAAGGTCCGCGCCGCGCTCGACAGCTGACCGCGCGATGCTGGACGTGCGCGCGCTTGGGGCCTAGGGGGACCGCGCATAACCTGAAAGGATCGGATAGTTGGCGAACGTCGCGGTGATCGGCGCCCAATGGGGCGATGAGGGCAAGGGCAAGATCGTCGACTGGCTCGCCAGCCGCGCCGATCTGGTGGTCCGCTTTCAGGGCGGGCACAATGCCGGCCACACGCTGGTCGTCGGCGACAAGGTGTACAAGCTGTCGCTGCTCCCTTCCGGACTGGTACGTGGGACACTGTCGCTGATCGGCAATGGCGTGGTGTTCGACCCCTGGCATTTCCGTGACGAGATCGAGAAGCTGCGCGCGCAGGGCGTAGAGATCGCGCCCGAAACGCTGCAGGTCGCCGAGACCGCGCCGCTGATCCTCCCCTTCCATCGCGACCTCGACGCGCTGCGCGAGGATGCGAGCGGTGCGGGCAAGATCGGCACCACGCGGCGCGGCATCGGCCCGGCGTATGAGGACAAGGTCGGCCGTCGCGCGATCCGGGTGTGCGACCTCGCCCATCTCGACGATCTCGGGCCGCAGCTCGATCGCCTCTGCGCGCATCACGACGCGCTGCGCGCCGGGTTCGGGCAGCCGCCGATCGACCGCGCGCGCCTGATCGAAGAGCTGCGCGAGATCGCGCCGTCGGTGCTGCCCTATGCCGCCCCGGTATGGCTGACGCTGAAGGGCGCGAAGGAAGCGGGCAAGCGCATCCTGTTCGAGGGCGCGCAGGGCGCGCTGCTCGACATCGACCATGGCACCTATCCGTTCGTCACCTCGTCCAACACGGTGAGCGGCGCGGCGGCGTCGGGCTCTGGCCTTGGCCCGGGGTCGGTCGGCTTCGTGCTGGGAATCGTAAAAGCGTACACGACCCGCGTCGGCTCCGGCCCGTTCCCGAGCGAGCAGGACAACGAGATCGGCGAGCTGCTCGGCACGCGCGGGCGCGAGTTCGGTGTGGTCACCGGTCGCAAGCGCCGCTGTGGCTGGTTCGACGCGGTGCTGGTGCGCCAGTCGGTCGCGCTGAGCGGCGTTACCGGCATCGCGCTGACCAAGCTCGACATTCTCGACGGGATGGAGACGCTGAAAATCTGCACCGGCTATACCGTCGGCGACAAGCACTACGATTATCTGCCACCCAGCCCGCAGGATCAGGCCCGCGCGGTCGCGGTCTATGAGGAGATCGAGGGCTGGAGCGAATCGACCGCGGGTGCGCGCAGCTGGGCGCAGCTGCCGGCGCAGGCGATCAAGTATATCCGGCGGATCGAAGAGTTGATCGGGTGCCCGGTCGCGCTGGTTTCGACCAGCCCGGAGCGTGAGGACACGATCCTGGTCCGAGATCCGTTCGCGGACTGAAGTTAACCCGGACGCGGTGGACCGCGTCCGGGGACGAAATCCGTCAGTAAAAGGTCGAATTAGGCTCGGGCGCGGCGTCGCTCCCATCCTGCGTCGGATCGGTCGGCTGCGCGCTCGGCTCGACATCGGTTGCGTTCGACAGCGTGTCGGGCGCGGTGGTGTCGTCGGGCGCGACCTGGTTGGTCATGTCATTCTGGAGCGGCGGTTCGATCTGCGGCGTGCCGATTGCGGCGATGGCGGCGGACGACCCGCACAGGGCGATGAGGCTGAAGAGCGTCTTGTGGCGCATGGGATACTCCTGGTTACATAGCGCGGGTTGAACGCGCGCTATTGGGCAGAAGTCGCATGCCGGTTCCTCGCCCCATCGGCGAAGGGGCCCGGCTCGCCCGTCAACTGCGCTGTCGAAGCGGCAGGCTGATCAGCCGCACTGGGCGCGGTGGAGCAGCTTCTGGTCGGCGAGGACGAGCGCCATCATCGCCTCGACCACCGGTACGCCGCGAATGCCGACACACGGGTCGTGGCGGCCCTTGGTGCGGATTTCGGTCGCCGCGCCGTCGCGGTTGATGGTTTCGACCGGGGTGAGGATCGAGCTGGTCGGCTTGAATGCGACGCGCACGCGCACTGGCTGACCGGTCGAGATGCCCCCCGCGATGCCGCCGGCATGGTTGGCAAGGAATTCGGGGCCGTTCGCGCCGGGCCGCATCGCGTCGGCATTGGCCTCACCCGACAGCGCCGCCGCCGCAAAGCCGTCGCCGATCTCGACGCCCTTGACAGCATTGATGCTCATCATGGCGCTCGCCAGCTCGCTGTCGAGCTTGGCATAGAGCGGCGCGCCCCAGCCTGCCGGAACGCCGGTCGCCTCGCACGCGATCACCGCGCCGAGCGACGAGCCAGCCTTGCGCGCATCGTCCACCAGCTGTTCCCAGCGCGCCGCCGTATCGGGATCGGGACAGAAGAAGGGGTTGTTGCCGATCTCGGCAGCATCGAACTTCGTATAGTCGATCGCGTCACCGCCGATCGCCTCGACCCAGGCGGTGATGGTGACTTCCGGGATCACCTTGCGCGCGACCGCGCCCGCCGCGACACGCATCGCCGTCTCGCGCGCCGAGGAGCGCCCGCCGCCGCGATAGTCGCGAAAGCCGTATTTGGCGTCATAGGCATAGTCGGCATGGCCGGGGCGATAGGCGCTGGCGACTTCCGAATAATCCTTTGAGCGCTGGTCGACATTGTCGATCAACAGACCGATCGGCGTGCCGGTGGTCCGCCCCTCGAACACGCCTGAGAGGATACGGACCGCGTCGGGCTCCTGCCGCTGCGTGGTGAAGCGCGACTGGCCGGGGCGGCGTTTGTCGAGGAACGGCTGGATATCGGCTTCGCTGAGGTCGAGGCGCGGCGGGCAGCCATCGACCACGGCACCGATTGCGGGGCCGTGGCTTTCGCCAAAGGTGGTGAAGCGGAGGACGCGGCCGAAGGTGTTGAAGCTCATGGCGCGTTCTCCTGCGCGAACCGCTGGCGGAGCGCGAGATAGATATTATTGACGAGCAACGCTGCAAACACCGGACTGACCAATGCTATTCCGATCTGGAACTCCGGTGCTTCGGTACGAACCGCAGTCCAAACTGTCAGCACCGAAATCGCCATGAAAGCCCAAAGCCGAAAGGCTTCAATACTCGCGCTGGCCCAGCTCATTCGCCTCTGCTCAACGAACAGGAAAAGCAGTCCGAGAACGGTCGCGCCCCCGATACCGAGGATCAGATGAAAGCCGCTCATCCTGCTTCACTAAGCGCCGCGAACGCCGCTGCATGGCTGGCAACACCCCGCACGCCGCACGGCAGCTTTCCGTCCTGCAGTGCCAGCGCCATCAGATAGTCCCCGGCATAGGGCGAGTCGAACCCGCGCGCGAGATCGGCGGCATAGCCGAAGCGGCCATAATAGGCTGGATCGCCGAGCACGAAGCTGAGCAGATAGCCCGCATCGCCAAGATGCTGATGCCCGGCGGCGATCAGCGCTTCGGCCACGCCCTGCTGGCGATACGCCGCCTCGACCGCGACCGGGGCAAGCGCGACCGCGGCGAGGGCGACGTCGTTGACGGCCACTGCCATACGGCTGAACGCGACCATGCCCGCGAGCGCGCCGCTCTCCTCGTCATCCGCGACGAGGGTCAGCACCATGTCGCCATCGATGCACAACTGGCGAACGAGGTTCGCCTCATCGGCCGCAGGAAAACTGCGCCGGAGCAGGGCATCGATCGCGGCGACGTCACCGCCGGTGGCGGGGCGGATGGCGATGGTCATAGCCCCCTCTCCCCCTCGGGGGAGAGGGAGGGGCCCGCCGCCGCAGGCGGTGGGAGGGTGAGGGTCAGTGCCGATCGGATCGCATCTGCGACCCCGTCGAGGTTGGTCATCACTTCGTGGTTGGTGAACCGCACAACCCGATATCCTTCTTGGGCCAAATAGGCGTCGCGGCGGGCATCACCCGCCGTTCCCGCTTCGGTGTAGTGCGTGTCACCATCGACTTCCACGACCAGTCGCGCGCTCTGGCATACGAAGTCGCCGAAATACGGACCGAGCCGCTGCTGGAACCGGAACTTGCAGCCTTCGAGTCCGCGATTTCGAAGCACGGCCCACAGCGACGCTTCGGCGGGGGTTCTTTCGCGGCGCAGCTCGCGTGCGTGCTCTACGCTGCCGTCGTCACTGGAGAAGCGTGTTCTTCCCACTGACCCTCACCCTTCCCACGCCTTCGGCGCGGGCCCCTTCCCTCTCCCCCATGGGGAGAGGGATATCTACACCAGCGCGATATCCGGGGCGTCTTCCGCCTTCATGCCGATGACATGGTAGCCGGCGTCGACATGGTGCGTTTCGCCGGTCACGCCCGAGGCGAGGTCGGAGAGGAGGTAGAGGCCGGCGCCGCCGACATCCTCGATCGTCACGTTGCGCTTCAATGGCGCGTTCAGCTCGTTCCACTTGAGGATCAGGCGGAAGTCGCCGATGCCCGATGCGGCGAGCGTCTTGATCGGCCCGGCGCTGATCGCGTTGACGCGGATATTGTCGCGGCCGAGATCGACCGCGAGATACTGGACGCTGGTCTCCAGCGCCGCCTTGGCCACGCCCATGACGTTGTAGTGCGGGATGACCTTTTCCGCGCCGTAATAGCTGAGCGTCAGCAGCGATCCGCCGTTCGGCATCATCGCGCTCGCACGCTTGGCCACGGCGACGAACGAATAGACGCTGATGTTCATCGTCATCAGGAAATTGTCGAGGCTGGTGTCGACATAGCCGCCGCGCAGCTCGTTCTTGTCCGAAAAGCCGATCGCGTGGACGACGAAGTCGATCGTCGGCCAGCGCTCGGCCAGCGTGTCGAAGGTCTTGTCGAGCTCGGCCATATCGCTGACATCGCACTCGATCAGGAAATCGCTGCCCAATTCCTGCGCGAGCGGGCGCACGCGGCGCTCCAGCGCTTCGCCCTGATAGCTGAACGCCAGCTCCGCGCCCTGTTCGCGCAGCTTCTTGGCGATGCCCCAGGCGAGCGAACGATCATTGGCGAGCCCCATGATGAGCCCGCGTTTACCCTGCATCAATCCGGTCACGTCTTACCCTCCGGTCCCTCTTGCGGCTTCTCTAACCCGTTATCGGGCGTTTCTGCCAGCGCGGCGTTGAGCTCGGCGCCGATAACGACGCCGAATCCGATTAGAAAGAAGAAGATGAGCGCGACCATCACGCCAGCGAGGCTGCCATAGGTCAGGCCATAGCCGCCAAAGGTGCCGATCACGAAGGGGAGCGCAGTCGTGCAACCCATCCACCACGCAGTGACGAAGGCGGGGCCGGGCCATTTCGGGCAGCCCGATTTGCGGTAGCGCGACGGGGTCAGCGTGTAGAACAGGATGTACATCGCAGCGAACAGCGCGATCGCGGGCGCGATCCGCGAAATCGACAGGATCTGCGCGGTGCCCGACGCGAACGGCAGGAAGCGCCAGATGAATTGCTCCACGCCGAGCAGGATGACCTGAAAGCTGAACGCCATCATCGCCAGCACGACCGATGCGATCACCATGCCGATCGCCGCCAGCTTGAGCCGCCAGAAGGGCGTGACCGAGGGGATGCCGTAAGCCTGACGCAGGATCGAGCGGATCGTTTCGATGAACCCCGATGTCGTCCACAGCCCGACCAGCGCGCCGAGCCACAGCAGCGAGCCTGACCGCCCCTCCAGCACCTCGATAATCGCCGGGCGCAGCAGATTGGCGACCTCTGGCGGCACCGTCTGCAGGAATGCGCTGACCGCCTGAAGCCCGTCGCCGGTGCGACCGAACAGCCGCGCGATCGCCGCCGCGACGATGAAGAAGGGGAAAAGGGTGACAAGGCTGAGATAGGCGAGGTTGCCGGCATGGGTGAAGCCTTCGTTGAAGGCACCCACCGCCACCCGCTTCGTCACCACGATCATCCGATCGGTGACGCCGAGGTCCGACAGCCGCTGGTGGAAACCGTGGCGACGCGCCTCGGGCGATTCGGGGGAGATTGGATCGGTCATGCCGCTCCGTCAGACGCCCAGCCGGGCGCGGGGGTTCCCCTGATCGGTCCAGTCGGCGACGAACTCGGCGAGCTTTGGGTCGGCGCCGGGGATTTCGATCATCAGCGTCACGAGCAGGTCGCCCCGCGCGGCCTTGCCGTGGAAACCGCGATCCTTGAGCCGCAGCGTCTTGCCCGAGCTCGACCCCGCCGGAACCTTGAGGTTCACCGCGCCCTCGGGCGTCGGCACGCGTACCACTGCGCCCGCGACCGCTTCCTTGAGCGTTACGGGCAAGTCGAGGCGGATATGGTCGCCGTCGCGGGTGAAGAAGCGGTGCGGCTCGACTTCGATCGTCACGATCGCGTCGCCATTGCCGCCCGGCCCCACATCACCCTTGCCGGCGAGGCGCATCTGCGTGCCGGTTTCGACGCCCTTGGGCAGTTTGAGGTCGATGGTCGATCCGTCGCGCAGCTGGATCCGCTGTTGCTTGAGCGCGGCGGCATCCTCGAACGGGACGCGCAGGCGATAGGCGACATTGGCGCCCTTGGCTGGCGGGGGGCGGCGACCGAAGCCGCTGGAGAAGCCGCCGCCGGGCTGTCCGCCGCCGGCACGGCCGCCGAACAGCCCCTCAAGAATATCCTCGAACCCGGCATCGCCGCCGCCGCCGAAATCGAACTGCGCGCCGCCCGGACGGAAGCCGCCCTGCGGACCGCTGCGCGCGCCGCCAAAGCCCGCGCCGAACGGCGAGGTCGGATTGCCGTCGCCGTCGATCTCACCGCGGTCGAAGCGCGCGCGCTTGTCCTTGTCCATCAGCAGGTCATAGGCCTGCGTCACCGTGCCGAACTTCTCTGCGGCCTTGGGGTTGTCGCGGTTGCGGTCGGGATGCAGCTCTTTCGCGAGCTTGCGATACGCCTTCTTGACCTCATCCTCGCTGGCCCCGCGCGAGACTCCCAAGGTTGCGTAAGGATCGGCCACGTGTTTCCCCGGTTGATTGATGTTCAGCGTATTAGCCCGCTACATCGGCGCGACAGGGGGAGAGTGCAAGGGTTTGGGGGCTAGAGTCGTTCTCAGTTAGGCGGCACCGGCCCGCTCCCCCACCCGGCCACCCATAGAATACACTCGCGTTGGGTGGCCGGGTGGGGGAGCGGGCCGGTGCC
>NZ_JAIQXT010000010.1 GCF_020177055.1 Sphingomonas sp. R647 | reverse complement strand
CGGCCCGCTCCCCCACCCGGCCACCCAGAGAATACACTGTCGTTGGGTGGCCGGGTGGGGGAGCGGGCCGGTGCCGCCCAACAACGCTGGGGAACAGGGGCGGCCGTGGTGCCGCCCCTTTTTTGTTCAGTCGACCGGGACGCCGGGGTGCGACTTCGACGTGCGGATGGTCAGCGACGTGCGGACATGCGCGACGTTGGGCGCAGTGGTCAGCCGGGTCGTGAGGAACTGCTGGAACCCCGCCAGGTCGCGCGCGACGATCTTGAGGATGAAGTCGATATCGCCGTTGAGCATATAGCATTCGCGAATCTCGGGGATCGCGGCGACATGCGCCTCGAACGCTTCGAGATCGGATTCGGCCTGGCTCTTGAGGCTGACCATCGCGAAGACGGTGATCGAATAGCCCAGCCAATTGGGGTCGAGATCGGCATGATAGCCGCGGATCGCACCTTTTTCTTCCAGCGCGCGGACGCGGCGCAGGCATGGCGGGGCGGTTAAACCGACGCGATCGGCCAGCTCGACATTGGTCATGCGCCCATCATCCTGCAGATGCGCCATGATTTGCCGGTCGATATCGTCGAAAGCCATTGATGATTCCCCTGCGCCACATGATTCGGTCGCATTGTGCGAGTTAGACATAATATAATTACTGGCAAGCGCAATTGTCCCACTATGCGACGGCACGCTTTCGGGACGAATTCTCCTGTTTCCACGGGGGCTTCGGGCGGGTTAAGGAATCCTTACCGGCCGATTTTCCGGCCCGACTGGGCAGACCGTTTTTTGCGTTACGACGACACCCTGGAAACCGTGCTGGCCGGCGATGTTTCGACATCATTCGGCAAGGCATCGGCGTGGCGTCAGATCGTCGACCTGATCGGCCGGCGTCGGGTAGCGGCGGATGCGCGCGCGTTCAACCTGCTTCGGCGGATTCGCGACGAGGTGCCGATCGGCGTCCGCGCGGCGAGCGCCCGCGCGCTGGAGCATGCCAATCCACCCGCGCCGTTGGTCGCATTGTGCGTGCTCGACGAGATTTCGGTGGCGGCCCCGCTGCTGCGTTCGGCGCGGCTGGCGTCGGGCGAGTGGATCGAACTGCTGCCGCGCATGTCGTCGGCGGCGCGATCGGTGCTGCGCGGACGCCGTGACCTTCCGCCGGGGATCGAGCGGGCGCTGGAGGCGTTCGGGCCGGTCGATTTCGTTGTAGCGGGTGCGGTCGCGGAGGATGTTCAGCCGGTCGCTGCCGAGGCGGAGGTGCTGGAGGCGCCGGTTTCCGACGCGGCTCCGGTTGTGATCGAGGAGGCTCCTGCGCTGGAGCAAGTCGAGCCGATGCCGGTCGAAGCGGTCGACGAAGTGCCTGTCATGGCTGACCCTGAGTTGGTTGAGCCGGTCGAGCTCGCCCATGCCGATACGCCCGCGCTCGTCGCGCTTCGGGTGATCCGGGAGGATGAGGAGGCCGAGCCGATTGCGATCGGGGAAGCGGATTCGGTGCTGGATGCGGTGGCGAAGGTCGAATCGCGGATCCGCATGCGACTGCGTCCGGTGCTCGATCCGGTCGTGCTGCCGGCGGTGGAAGTTGAGCCTGCGCCGGTCGCCGTTGAGCCTGAGCTTGAGACCGAGCTTGAACCTGAGCAGGAAGCCGAGCCCAGCGCGGTGCCCGCCAACATCTCGCCCTTCGTGTCGCTGGCAACGGCGGCGCTCGGCATTCCGGTGGTCGCGCGGGCGCTTGGGGCAGGTCAGGACCAGGACAGCCTCGCCACGGCCCAAAGCGGGACCGATGCCGAACGGTCCGTCGCATTGCCCCTTGCCGCGGAGTCGGACGACGGGCAGGCGTCGGACATGGATGATTCCTTCATTCTGGGTAATTCGGAAGCCGATGCGGCCGGACCGGACGATGCGGTCGCCGAGCCCGCTGGCCCGTTCGAGATTGCCGAGGTCGTCGCGCGGATCGACGCCTTCTACACGCTGCAGCAGGAGCGCGCTGCGCATACGCCGATGCCGGTGCGCGTCGATGGCTTCCGCTTCGAAACCGACGAGCAGGGCGTAATCCGCTGGGTCGAGGGCGTGTCGCGTGCGCCGCTGATCGGCCTGTCGCTCGAACTCAATGCATCGAGCGGAGCATCGCGCGCCGATGGCGTGGCGGCCGGAGCGCTGCGCCAGCGTGCGGTGTTCAGCGACGCGCGGCTGATGGTGGTCGGCGAATCGGATGCTGCCGGGGAATGGCGGATTTCGGGTGCGCCCGCGTTCGACCGCGCGACCGGACGCTTCTCGGGCTATCGTGGCACCGCGCGTCGGCCACGGCGTGAAGAGAGCGCGGTGGTGACCACGCCGCCGCCGCCGAACCCGGCTGCGGATTCGCTGCGGCAGCTGATGCATGAGCTGCGCACGCCGACCAATGCGATAGCGGGCTTTGCCGAGATGATTGAGCGCGAGATGCTGGGTGACGCGCCGCCGGTCTATCGCGAGCGTGCCGGGACGATCCGCATGCACGCGCGCGCGCTGCTCGCCGCGATCGACGATTTGGACATTGCGGCGCGGATCGACGCTTCGGCGCTGAAGCTCGCATCGAGCGAAGTGACGTTGCGTCCGTTGCTCTCGCGGATCGCCGACGATCTGGCCGCGCTGGCCGAGATGCGGGGTGCGTGGATTTCGCTGCCGATCGATGATCCGGTGGTGCGCGGCGATGCGCGCGCGATCGAGCGGATGATGGCGCGTCTCCTGGCGACGCTGTTGTCCGCCGCGCGTGACGGCGAGCGGGTCGGGGTGCAGGTGAGCGAGGACGCCGGCCGGGTCGCGATCGCGTTTGACCGGCCCGAAGCGCTCGCCGCCTACACCGGCGATACGCTGTTCGACCTGGATGACGAGCATGAGGATACGGCGCTGCTCGGCACCGGCTTTGCGCTGCGGCTAGTCCGCAACATCGCGCGCGAGTTGGGCGGGTCGCTGGCCATCACGCCCGAAGCGGTGACGGTCGACCTACCCGCGATGGTAACCAAGTCTTTGGAACAGGCGCGCTAAACCAGCGCCTGTGAATAGCGCAGCGCAACCCCAGCCCGAACCGGGCGGCTATCGGCCGTCTGCACCGCCAGCCGATGCCGCCGTGCAGTGGCCGGACAGCTTCGGCACGCGCTTTGCGGTGTTCGTCGATACCGAGGAAGAATTCGACTGGTCGCAGCCGCTGGCGCGCGAGAATCGGGGGACGCGGGCGATGGACGCCTTGCCCGGCATCCATGCGCTGTTCGCCGATCATGGCGTCCCGGCGACCTATATGATCGACGATCCGATCGTGCGCTGTGCGCGGTCGGTAGACATTCTCAAGGCGCTGATGGCCGATGGCGGATCGGCGATTGGATCGCAGCTGCACCCATGGGTCAACCCGCCGCATGACGAAGTGGTGAGCCCGCGCAACAGCTTCCTCGGCAACCTTCCGCGCGATCTGCAGGTGGCGAAAATCGCGGCGCTGACCGACGGGATTGCCGACGCATTCGGGCGGCGGCCGGTGATGATGCGGACCGGGCGCTATGGCCTTGGGCCCGACACGCTCGGCCTGCTCGCGGCGGCGGACTATCGTGTCGATACCTCGATGCGCTCGGGCTATAGCTATGCCGCAGAGGGCGGTCCGGACTATCGCGCGATCCCCAACCATGCCTTTGCGACGGGAGAGGGCAATCTGATCGAGATCCCGCTGACCACCGTTTACACCGGGGCACTGCGGCGCGGCGGGATCGCGTTGCATGAGGCGCTGGGCCGAGTGCCGCGTGGGCGGGGCATCGCCTCGCGGCTGAAACTGTCGTCGCGCGTCGCGCTGACGCCTGAAGACATGCCGATCGACCTGGCGCTCGACGCGATTCGGGTGGCGGCCGATTCGGACGTGCGGCTGCTGATGTTCTCCTATCATTCGCCGTCCGCAGCGCCGGGCTTTACGCCCTATGTCCGCGACGCGGGCGAGCTGGCCGGGTTTCGCCGCTGGTGGGAGCGGGCGTTCGCGCTGCTCGACCGGCTCGGCATCGCGCCCGCGTCGCACGACCAGATACTCGCAGCGCTTGCCGGAGCGGCGGATCGCCCTTAATCGGCGGGTCGCGCTGGCGGGGCCTGTAGCTCAATTGGTTAGAGCTGGCCGCTCATAACGGCTAGGTTGCGGGTTCAAGTCCTGCCGGGCCCACCAGCGCATTGCCTTTATGCTCAGACCTGTATAGGCGACCCCCTCGCGTCGGGGAGTGGCGCAGTCTGGTAGCGCGCCTGCTTTGGGAGCAGGATGTCGCAGGTTCGAATCCTGTCTCCCCGACCATTACCGTTTTCGCAGGGTGTTCCAAGGCCCCTCAAAGCGTCCCAAGCGCCCCTCTGATATCTAATAAAAACAAGAGCTTAGCGTCTCTCTGGGTCCCAGGGGCTGGACTTGCAGCCCATGCAACTTTTAGCCAGTTTCTTGGTATCGATCACGCTGTACCAAGCGAAGTACCAAGAACGGTACCAAGGTGCAGGATGCGCTGGAGTACCCGAGATGCTGACAGATATCGCACTCAAAGCCCTCAAGCCTGGCCCCAAGCCCTATAAGCGCTCTGATGGTGGCGGGCTGTTCATTTTCGTCAAACCCAACGGAGGCAAATTCTGGAGCCTCGGTTGCACCGTCAACGGCAAGCAGAAATTCTTCTCGGGCGGGTCATACCCCACCGTCAGCTTGCGCCAGGCCCGCGATTGGCGTGCCGCGATCAAGGCTCAGCTCCTTCTTGGCCTCGAGCCGAATGCGCGCCCCAAGCCCCCGAAACAGCGTCGTGCGCTGTCTCCCGATGAACCGCCGCCCGACAGTTTCGAGGCTGTGGCAATGGAGTGGTACGAAACGCGGCTTCTCAGCTGGTCACCGCGCTACGCCGGCGTGCTCATGCGCCGGATGAAAGCCGACATATTCCCGATCATCGGACGCCAACCCATCGAGACCATTACGCCGCGCCAGATGCTGGAGGCCCTCAGAGCTATCGAGAAGCGCGGTTCGATCGAGATGGCGCATCGCGTCAAGAATCACTGCAGCGAAGTGTTTCGGTACGCGATCCCGGATGGACGGTGCCAAAGCGACCCGTGTCGCGATCTGGCGCCAGCTATGGCGAAGCCGAAGCCCAAGCAGCATCGCGCCAAGGTGGCGAGCAAGGACTTGCCGGACTTCTTCGTGCAGCTGAACGTTGATGGTGGCGACCGCATGAGTCATCTCGCGCTCCGCTGGACGATCCTCACGATGGTGCGATCGCAGGAAACCCGGTTCGCCGAATGGTCGGAATTCGAGGGCCTTGATACTGAGGAACCGATGTGGCGCATCCCGCCCGAGCGCATGAAGATGCGTTCAGAGCACCTCGTGCCCCTCCCTCGCCAGGCGGTGAAGATGCTCGACGAGATTCGTCGAGCCAACGTCTACCTCGCGGCGGGCAACATGAAGTTCGGGCGCTTCCTGTTTCCGGTGCCGACATCGAAGACGGGCACGATCAGCGAAAACCGAATGCTCGACATCATGTATCGGATCGGTCTGCGCGGCAAAGCCACTGTGCACGGCTTTAGAGGGTTGGCCAGCACTGTGCTCAACGAGAGCGGGCTGTTCGAGCCCGACTGGATTGAGAATCAGCTGGCGCATACCCCGAGGGGTGTCCGTGCGGCCTACAATTCTGCGCGCTATCTCAGCCACCGCCGCAAGATGATGGAATGGTGGGCTGACTATCTCGATGCGGCTGAGACAAGAAGCATGAACGCGAAGGTCTAGGGTTCCAGCCTGCGCAGCCGGCCTCGATTGAAGTGTCGCCCCGGGCTATCCTTCCCGTACCACGCCCCTGCGGATGAGGCGCTCGATCTGCTCCTCGTCGAGCCCACACTCTTGCAGCACCTGACGGCTATCTGCGCCGAGCGCGCGCGGTGGCTTGTCGAGGGACGGCGCAACCCCATTGTACACCACGGGCTGGGGCAGGGCGCGGGCAATCCCTTCGGGATAGTGTTCTGGCACGTCGAAAAAGCCGATTTCGGCCAGATGCGGATCGGTCAGCAGGTCGTCCAGTTCTGCGATCCGTGAACAGGGCACGTCGCGCGCCTCCAGCGCCGCGATCCATGCATCGGTGGTCCGCGCGGGCAGCGTCTCGGCGACTAGTGCATACAGTGTGTCGACATGCGCAGGGCGCTGCGCCGAGTCGGCGAACCAGTCTTGTGCAATCACGTCGTCTCGCCCGACCTCGGTCAGGAAGGCGCGCCATTGGCGGTCCGTATAGGGGAGCACCGCGATCCATCCGTCGGCGGTGCGGAACGGGCGGCGATTGGGGGACAGGATGCGCGGGTAGCCGACCGTGCCGTCCGCTTCGAAGGTCGCCGCAGCGAGATGTTCGTTGAGCAGAAAGGCTGCCAGTGCCTCGAACATCGGCACCTCGACCTGGATCGGTCCCTCGCGCCCGTTTCCCCGCGCAACGAGCGCGGCGAGGATGCCATAGACCGCGTGCAGTGCGGCCACCTTGTCTGCCAATATGGTCGGCACGAAGCGCGGGTCGCCCCCCGTCACGGTGCCCAGCCCTGCAATGCCGCTCGCCGCCTGGATAATGTCATCGAACGCGGGGCGATTGCGATAGCGGCCGCGCTGGCCAAAGCCGATCGCCGCGCAATGGATGATGCGCGGGTTGATCGCGGCGACCGCTTCGAAGCTCAGTTCCAACCGCTCCGCCGCATCTACCCGCATATTGTGGAAGACCACGTCGGCGGTCTCGATCAGTCTGGCCAGCGCAGCGCGCCCGTCTGCCGATTTGAGGTCGAGCGCGAGCATCTTCTTGTTGCGATTGTTGTTGACGAACAGCGCCCCGCCACTCGGCCCCGTGGGATGGGCATGGCGCGCGATATCACCCTCCAGCGGTTCGACCTTGATCACCTCGGCGCCCAGGTCCGCAAGAATCTGGCCCGCATAGGGCCCGAGCACCACCGCGCCCACTTCGATCACCCGGATACCCTCGAGCAGTGGCAGCATTTACCCGTCTCCCTCTCTTGACTTCAATTTCTATACAGGGACAAATAAGTCCACAAATAGAAATTATGGAGTCGGGATGTTCGACGGGTTTCGCTTCGACAGGCTGTTCATCGGCGGTGAGTGGGTTGCGCCGATCGACGGCGGGGTGCGGCCGAGCATTGATCCGGCGACCGGCGAGCCGTGGGGCGATGTCGCCTGGGGCGGCGCGGCGGACATCGATCGCGCGGTGGCTGCGGCGAAGGCTGCGTTCACCGGGCCATGGCGCCGGATGCCGCCGTGGGAGCGCGCGGCGCTGTTGCGCAAGTTCGCCGATCTCTACGCAACGCAGGTCGACGCGCTGGCGCAGATCGAGACGCGCGACAATGGCCGTGCGGTGCGCGAATCGCGCGGCGATATCGGGCTGCACGCGCACTATTATCACTGGTTCGCCTCGCTCGCCGACAAGCTTGGCGGGCGGACCATTCCGATGGACGACAGCGTGCATGCCTTCACCACCCGGCATCCGGTCGGAGTGGTGGGCGCGATCACGCCCTGGAACGTGCCGATGATGGCGGCAGCATGGAAGCTGGGGCCTGCGCTGGCAGCGGGCTGCACCGTCGTGCTGAAGCCTGCGGAATCCACCCCCGCGTCCTCGCTCGCGTTGGCAAAGCTGTTCGAGGCGGCAGGGTTCCCGCCTGGCGTGGTCAATGTCGTTCCTGGCGATGGCACCGTCGCGGGCGCGCACCTGGTCGCGCATCCCGATGTCGCCAAGATCAGCTTCACCGGCGAGGGATCGACCGCCAAGACGATCCTCAAGGCGGGCGCCGATACGCTCACCCGCTGCACCTTCGAGCTTGGCGGCAAGGCGCCGCACATCATCTTCGCCGACGCGGATTTGGAGAACGCGCTTAACGCCGCGACCGGCTCAGCCTGGGCATTATGCGGGCAAAGCTGCGCGCTCGGCAGCCGCGTGCTGGTCGAGCGCCCGGTCTATACTCAGGTCGTCGAGGCGTTTCGCGAGCGCGCCGGGCGGGTGCGGGTCGGCATGCCGCTCGACCCCGCCACGCATATGGGTCCGCAGGCGCATGCGCAGCAGCTCGACAAGACTTTATCCTATGTCGGCATCGGACGGGCCGAAGGCGCGCAACTGGTCACCGGCGGCAACCGCATCGATCGCGACGGGCTGGCGGGTGGCTATTTCGTCGAGCCGACCGTCTTTGCCGATGTGCGCGCCGACATGCGGATCGCGCAGGAGGAAATCTTCGGCCCCGTCGCCGCAATCATCCCGTTTGATGGCGAGGATGAGGCAGTGAGAATCGCCAACTCCACCCCCTATGGCCTGGCCGCCGGCCTGTGGTCGTCAGACACCGGGCGCGCGCATCGCGTGGCAGCGCGGATTGAGGCCGGCATGGTCTGGGTCAACACCTATCGCTACATCCGCTGGTCCACCCCCTATGGCGGGGTGAAGCAAAGCGGGTGGGGCCGCGAGAACGGCATCGAGGGGCTCGACCCGTTTCTCGAAACCAAGACCACGATCATCTCCACCACCGGGAAATTCCCCGATCCTTTCGCAAGCTGAGGACCCAGTACATGCGCCTGAACGGCAAGCTCGCCATCGTCACCGCCGCAGCATCCGGCATGGGCCGCGCAGGCGTCGAGCGCTTTGTGCGCGAGGGCGCACGGGTCGCCGCGATCGACATTAGTGCGGAGGCGCTTGAGGGCGTCGTCGCCGAATTCGGCGCGGACAAGGTGACCGGCATTCCCGCCGACCTGCTCGATCCCGAACAGGCAAAGGGCAGCATCCACGCCGCCGCGCAATGGCTGGGTGGTGCCGACATCCTGTGGGCGCATGCCGGCATGCCCGGCCCGGCATCGGTCGAGACTCTCGACCTCGATGCCTATCGCCGCGCGATCGATCTCAACGTCACTGCGGCCGCGCTCGGTGCAGGGCAGGTCGCGCAATATATGCGAGCGCGCGGCGGCGGCTCGATCATCTTCACTGCGTCGGTCTCGGGGCTGGTCGGGTCGATGATGAGTCCGATCTATTCCGCCGCGAAATGGGGCGTGGTGGGGCTGACCAAGAGCCTCGCGCTCGCGCTTGCCGCCGACGGCATCCGCGTCAATGTGGTGTGCCCCGGCCTTGCCGACACGCCGATGAAGACCGGTTTTACCGGGCGTAGCGGCGATCCCGCCGAGGCCGCGGCGAACGAGGCGAAGCTGATCGCCAATGTGCCGATGGGACGGCTGGTGCAGGCGGGCGAGATCGCCGACGCAGCGCTGTGGCTGGCGTCGGACGAGGCGAGCTTCGTCACCGGCGTCGCATTGCCGGTTGATGGCGGCTTCACGGCGCGTTGACAGTGGGCGGCGGGGGCGAGACATCAGGCTATGACCACCGTCCGCCAAGCCGCCAACGCGCTCGAGATTCTGGAGTATTTCGCACGCCGTCTGAAGCCGGCCACCCCGGCGGAGATGGCGGACGATCTTGGCTGGCCGCGCTCGAGCACGTTCAAGCTGATCGGCACGCTTGCCGGCATGGGCTATCTCTACGAACCGCGGACCCGCGGCGGCTATTATCCCAGCCCGCGCTGGCTGACGCTGGCGCAGGCGGTGACCGATGCCGAGCCTTTGCCCGAGCAATTCCACTCGCTGGCCCGCGATCTGATGGAGGCGACCGGCGAGACGGCAGCGATCTCGGCCCCGGCGGGCATCTTCGCGACCTTTGTCGATGTGGCGGAATCGCGCCAGCCCGTGCGCTATTTCGCGCGGGTCGGCGATCGGGTGCCGATCCACGCCACCTCGGCAGGCCGCGCGCTGTTGTCGCAAATGCCGCGCGCGGAGCGGGAGAAGCTGTACCGCAAGATCGACTTCGTCGCCTATGCGCCGACGACTCCAGCCAGCCCGGAAGCGGTCGAGGCGCGACTGGCCGAGGCGCAGGCGATGGGCTGGCACCAGAGCAACACCGAATATACCCCGGACTTGGCGGGCATCGCGATGCCGCTGCCCGGCGAGGAGCGGTTGCTGTCGGTGGTGGTGGTAGGCCCGGTTTCGCGCTGCCTGGATCGGCGCGCCGAGATGGCTGCGGTGGTCGCGGATCGGCTGAAGCGGCTGAAGTAGATCAATTCCTCCCCGGCACGGGGAGGGGGACCGCCCAGGGCGGTGAAGGGGCCACCGCGCAAACGACGGTGTTCCTTGCCGGCCGTACCGCTGCCCGCGCGGCCGCCCCTGCGTCATCGCTTGGCGATGGCACTTCCCCTGCGGGGCAGGGGAGGAATGAACGCATAACGGCACGCGCGAACGCGTCTTTCAGGAGAGCGACATGACCCTCGATCCTCGCGCGGCGATCGCCGCCGCGCCAATGCACTGGCGCCAGGTCGCCGTGGTCGCCCTGTGCATCGCGCTCAACGCGCTCGACGGGTTCGATGTGCTGGCGATCAGCTTTGCCGCGCCCGGCATCGCGGCGGAATGGGGGATCGATCGGGCGACATTGGGCGTGGTGTTGTCGATGGAGTTGCTCGGGATGGCGGCGGGATCGGTCGTGATTGGCAATGTCGCCGATCGGATCGGGCGGCGGCCGACCATCCTGGGCTGTCTGATCGTGATGGCCGCGGGCATGCTGGCCGCCGCATTCGCGCGCGACGTGATGATGTTGTCGGTCATCCGTTTCGTCACCGGCATCGGTATTGGCGGGATGCTGTCGTCGACCAGCGCGATGGTCGCAGAATTCTCCAACGACAAACGGCGCGGACTCAACGTCGCGCTCAACATCGCCGGGTATTCGACCGGTGCGATCCTCGGCGGGCTGGTCGCCTCCGCGCTGCTCGCCTCGACCGGTGACTGGCGATCGGTGTTCATGCTGGGCGCGGTGGCGAGCACCGTCGCCATCCCGCTCGCCATCTTCACGCTGCCGGAGTCGATCGAATCGCTGGTCGCGCGGCGACCGGCCGGTGCGCTGGAGGCCGTTAACCGGACGCTGGGCCGCCTTGGCCACGCACGGGTCGAGGCCCTGCCGCCGCCGCCCGCACAGCGCGTCAAACCGTCGATCGGATCGCTGTTCTCGCGCAGCTATGCCGGGGTCACGATCCTGCTGACGGTCGCCTACTTCGCGCAGATCCTGTTTTTCTACTACATCCAGAAATGGATCCCGAAGATCGTCGTGGATCTCGGTTTCGACGCGGCGCAGGCGGGCGGGGTGCTGGTCTGGGCCAATGTCGGCAACCTGACCGGCGCGGTTGTCATCGGCCTTGCCAGCCAGCGGTTCGAACTGCGCCCGCTGGTCGCCGGTTCGATGCTCGTCGGCTTCGTCGCGATCGGCGCGTTCGGGCTGGCGGGCGCGGACCTCATGCGCCTGTCGCTGACTGCCGCGATCGCCGCCTTCTTCATCAATGCCGGCGTCGTCGGCCTCTACCCGATCTTGGCGCAGACCTACCCGGCGGCGTTGCGCGCGAGCGGCACCGGCTTCGTTATCGGGGTCGGGCGCGGAGGATCTGCACTCGGCCCGGTGGTGGCCGGCGCGCTGTTCGCGGGCGGGAGCAGCCTGCTCGTCGTATCGCTGACCATGGGGCTTGGCGGGCTGATCGCAGCAATGATGGTACTGCTGCTCCCCTGGGCACAGCGCCGCGCGAAGACCTAAAGGCTGCTCAGCAACAGGCTGGTCTCGCTGTTCAGCACGCCCTCGATTTGCCGCACCTCTCGCAGGATGCGATCGAAGTCGCCGATCCCCGCAGCCTCGATCTCCGCGACCATGTCCCACCCGCCATTGGTGGTGTGCAGCGCGATCAACTCGGGAAATCCGCGCAGCCGCCGGATAATCTGACTGGTCGATCGCCCCTCGATCTCGATCATCATGATCGCGCGGATGCTGTTGCGGTCGTGCCGCGCACGGATTGTGAAGCCCAGCACCGCGCCGCTGTCCAGCAGCCGGTCGAGCCGCGCCTGCGCCGTGGTGCGCGAAACCTTCAGGACTGCGGCGAGGCGGGTGATCGGCATCCGCGCGTCCTCGCGCAACGCGGCAATCAGTCGGCGGTCGAGGTCGTCGAGTTCGTACATCGCTGCGACCTAGCACGACCGCTGTACAAATTGCCCGACTGCGCCGGGTAACTTGCCCAGAAACATGGGTGAGGTTGCGCAGCATGCGTCTGTCGCGTCCGCACGGCCCCGCTTTAGCTTGTCCAGGACAAACAGGGAGGCAGGCATGGTCGAGTTCGTTGGGGTCCGTCAGGTGGCGCGCATCGTGGAACAGGTCGGGATCGAAACCGTCCTGACCCGCATGGCGGGATATCTCGAGTCCGACTTCACGCGATGGGAGGAATTCGAGCGCACCCCGCGTCTTGCCAGCCACAGCCCGGGCGGCGTGATCGAGCTGATGCCGACGCAGGACGACGCGCTTTACGCCTTCAAATATGTGAACGGTCATCCGCGCAATTTTGAAAAAGGATTGCAGACGGTCGTGGCGATCGGCCTGATGGCAGATGTCGCGACGGGCTATCCGTTGTTCCTGTCCGAAATGACGATCCTTACCGCGCTGCGCACCGCCGCCATGTCCGCGCTCGCAGCCCGGCATCTGGCGCGCGAGGACGCGCGGACCATGGCGATCGTCGGCCTTGGCGCGCAGTCGGAATTTCAGGCGATGGCGTTCCATGCCCTGCTCGGCATCGACCGGCTCCGCGTCCACGACGTCTATCCTGCTGCGACCGCCAAGTTCATGCGCAACATGGCCGGGCGGGGCATACGCGTCGAAGCTTGCGACGATGCGAGCAGCGCGGTGATGGGCGCGGACATCATCACTACCGTGACTGCGGACAAGGCGCATGCGACGATCGTCTCGCCCAACATGGTCGGTGCGGGCGTCCATCTGAACGCGGTCGGCGGCGATTGCCCCGGCAAGACCGAATTGCACCGCGACATCCTCGAGCGCGCCAGCGTCTTTGTTGAACTGCCCGAACAGACGCGGATCGAGGGGGAGATTCAGCAGATGCCCGCCGATTTCCCGGTCACCGAAATCTGGCGCGTGATCGCGGGCCAGGCCCCGGGGCGGACGCGCCAGGATGAGATCACCCTGTTCGACTCGGTCGGCTTTGCGATCGAGGATTTCGCCGCGCTCCGCCTGTTTCGTGATCTCGCGCGCGAAACCGGCATCTTCGAAGTGCTCGACCTCATCACCGCGCCGACCGACGCGCGCGACCTGTTCGGACTGGTCGCGGCTCCAGTGGCGCAGGCGCGCGCCGCCTGACCCGCGCCAGCGGGTAAGGGCTGCGCAAAAACGGGTGACAGGCTGGACGCACGGGCCACGCCACGCTGGAACAGAGAGATGACAATGCGGATTGAAACAGCAAACGAGATCGCCCGGCTGGACGGGCATGGCCAGGCCGAACTGGTGCGAACGGGGCAAATCGCGCTCGACGCGCCGGTCGAGGCAGCGATCACCCGCATCGAGGCGGTGAACGGCCCGATCAATGCGATCGCCGCGCGCGCGTTTGACCATGGCCGCGCCGCTGCCGCGCGGATCGACCCGACCGTGCCGATGGCGGGCGTTCCCTATCTGCTCAAAGCCTCGCTCGAATATCCCGGTTTTCCATGCGAGGCCGGGTCGCGCGCGAAACAGGGGGAGGTCGCGACCCGCGCCTTCCCGCTCGTCCGCGCGCTCGATGCGGCAGGGCTGATTCCGGTCGGCATGTCGACCATGCCCGAATTCGGCCTCAACGCCAGTTGCGAAGGTTCGCTGTACGGCCCGACCGCAAACCCGTGGGATCTGAGCCGCAGTTCGGGCGGATCGAGCAGCGGCGCGGCGGCAGCGGTGGCGGCAGGGCTCGTGCCTTTTGCCACCGCCAGCGACGCAGGCGGGTCAATCCGGATCCCCGCTGCCAATTGCGGGATCGTCGGCTTCAAGCCCAGCCGTGGCTGGAACGTCCGCGCGCGTGCGCACAATCTGGTGGATGACATTCTGTGTTCAGACGGCCTGTATGGACGCTCGATGCGCGATACGATCTGGGCTGCCCGCCTGTTGCGTCCGGCGGACAAGGCGGTGGACGACGCCTCGCGCCCGGGCCTTCGCATTGCGCTCGATCTCACCGGTCTCGACGGCGCAGGGCCTTCGCCCGATGTTGCCGACGCGGTACATCGCGCAGCGGCGCTGTGCGAGACGCTCGGTCACCAAGTCGAACCGGCGCAGCAGCCGATCGACCGCGCCGCATTGCGCGCGGGATTCACGACCTTGTGGGATTATCTGGGCGGCGAGATCGTCGATCATTATGGCGCCCGCGCGACCGAGGTCCTGGAGCCCTGGACGCTTGGCCTCGCCGAGCGTCGCGGTACGGTCACGCCCGAGCGGCTTGCCGAGGCGCTGGCGCAGATCGACCGCGCCAGCCGCGCGCTGGCGGCTTTCCACGCCAGCTACGACGTCGTCCTGTCGCCGGTGACCGCGACGGTCGCCACCCCGCTCGGCGAGCTTGCGCCGACCCGGCCAACCGACGCGCTGTTCGACGCGCTGTTCGGCTTCGTCAACTATACGCCGCTCCACAACATGACCGGTGCCCCCAGTATTTCGCTCCCTCTTGGCCACAACGACGATGGCCTCCCGGTAGGCGTGATGGTCTCCGCCGACCTTGGGGGCGATGATCTGCTGCTGGCGCTGGGCCGGGAGCTTGAGGTCGCCGCGCCTTGGGGTGATCGCTGGCCGTCGATCGCCTTTCCGGGCTGATTACCCGGAAGGTTGTCGCCTTACCCGGAACCGGGGTTTGCCGATCCATGCGCGTTCACCCTAGCCTGTCGCAATCGACATATCGGGCTGGAGGATGAAGCGATGATCAGACGGGTTGCGATGATGGGTCTGTGCGCGGCTGCAGGCATGCTGACGCCCGCTGCTGCACACGCGCAGACGGCGCCGGCAGCAGCGGGCTATACCATGCCGTTCACCGCAACGTGGGACATGCGCGCCCAGCATGGCGCGACCTATCGCATCTTCGTGTCCTATCCCGAGGGGGAGGCGCCCGAGGGCGGCTTTCCCGTCCTCTATGTAGTCGACGGCAACGCGCTGTTCGCCAGCTTCGCCGAAACCCGCCGGATGATCGGGTGGACCAAGGGGCAGGAGATGATCGTGGTCGGTGTCGGCTATCCGACCGATCAGGCCTATGACGTGCGCCGGATCGACGATTTCACCGGGGCGCCGACCACCTCGCTGGCCTACGCCAAATACGCCAAGGAGAAGAATGGCGGCTGGGACCGGTTTCTTGACTTCCTGACCGGCGAGCTGCGGACCGAGATCGGCAAGCGCTACAAGACCAACCCCGCGCGTCAGTCGCTGTTCGGCCACTCGCTCGGCGGCCTGTTCGCCGCGCACACGCTGTTTACTCGGCCGCAAGCCTTTCACGCGATCATCGCCGCCAGCCCGTCGCTGTTCTGGCACGAAGCGCTGACGCTGCGTGAGGAGCGCGAATTTGTCGCACGGCTGCAGGCAGGGAAGGGCGGGCAGGTCGCACGGCTGCTCGTCGTCTCGGGCGAGCGCGAGGAGGCGATCCTTGAGCGTTGGGACGCGGAGACATTCGCCAGGCGGATGGAGCCGCTCTCCGCGCAAGGCCTGCGCGTCCAGTCGATCGTCTACAAGGACGAAGGTCATATGACCGTCCCCGCGCGTGCTGTCACCGACACACTGCGCTTCGCGCTAACCTGGCCTTAGGCGATCGCTACGCCAAATGATAAGGGCCACCCCGGCGTCGTGCCGGGGTGGCCCTATGTATTTAGAGGGATTGCCGATGGGGCTGGGCGACTTACTTTCCTGCCGCCTCCAGCGCCCCATAGACTGCTTTCCCCTTGAACAGCGTTACCAGCACCTTGGTCTTGCCGATCTCATGCGTGGGGATCTTGAACAGGTCGCGGTCAAGGACGATCAGGTCGGCATTCTTGCCCGGCGTGATCGACCCGGTCACCTTGTCGAAGCCGTTGACATAGGCGACGTTGAGCGTGTGGCTTTCGATCGCCTGCTCGAGCGTGACCCCCTCTTCGGCGATCAGTGGGCGGGCAGCGGGGTCGCCGGCGGTGCGGCGGGTCATCGCGACCTCCAGCCCCTCCAGCGGGTTGGCCGTGGCCACTGGCCAATCGGCACCATAAGCCAGTTTGCCGCCCATGCGCACGATGCTCCCGGCGGGGTAGATGTGCTTCATCCGCTCCTTGCCGATCGCCTGTTCGGTCAGCTCCATATAGGGGTACCAGGACGACCAGGTCGGCTGGAACTGCGCAAAGGTATCGAGCTTGCCGAAGCGCGGCTGGTCCGCCGGATCGACCACGTTCAGATGCGTCACCATGTGATGGGTCGGCTTCTTGCCGTTCGCGGTGCGGGCCGCCTCGATTGCGTCGAGCGAGATGCGCACGCCATTGTCGCCGATCGCGTGGAGGAACGCGTGCATGCCGCGTGAATCGACTGCGCTCACCGCTTGTTTCAGCGTCTCGGGTGACACTTGTGCGCTGCCATGTTCATGGCTGTGTTCATAGGGGGAGATCATGTACGCGGTTTTTTGCGGGATCACGCCGTCGACATAGAATTTGACCGTATGCGTCGGCACGCCCAGCGCGTTGCCCCGCGCCGCGGCCTTGAGCAGGCCGGGCAGCTGCTCCATTCCCTTGTCGTTCTTCCAGGTCAGCGACACGGTAACGTAGCTGGTCAGCTCGCCCGCGTCGCGAACCGCCTTGTACGCGTCGATCATCGCGCTGCTGCCGTCCTCTTCCCAGGCCACCCCGGCGTCGTTCCAGCTGACGATGCCGAGGCTGTTGAAGAGTTTGGCGGTGTATTTGACCGAGTCCTGGATGTTCTTGTCGGTCACCGGCGGGATCAGGGCCTGCATCAGGCGCTGAGCGGATTCCTGCAATCCACCGATCGGCTCGCCCGTCGCGGGATCGCGGTCGATGCTGCCGTTGACCGGATCGGGGGTATCTTTGGTGATGCCCGCCAGTTCCAGCGCCTTTGAATTGACCCAGTTGGTGTGTCCGCCCACGGAATCGAAAATCAGCGGGCGATCGGTCGAGACGGCATCCAGATATTTCTTGTGGGGAACGCCATTGGGCGGGAACAGCGAATCCTCCCAGCCCGCGCCGTAGATGGTGCCGGTACCGGGATTGTCGGCGATGCACTTGCGGATGATCGCCTGATAATCCTCGATCGACTTGCCATTGTGCAGCGAGCAGCGCGTGAACGACAATGCCCCGAACAAGGGGTGGGCGTGCGCGTCGCCGAATGCCGGCATGATCAGCCGCCCGCCCAGGTCGACCACGCGAGTGGTGCTTCCCTTCAGCCGTTCGACCGTCGCCCTGGTCCCGACCGCGACGATCTTGCCATCGCGGATCGCCACCGCCTCCGCCCAGGGCCGTGCCGTGTCGACCGTGTAGACGCGCGCATTGGTGATGATCGTGTCCGCCGGGGCGCGGTCTTGCCCCGCAAACGCCGCTCCGGTCGCGCCGGATGCGAGCAACAGGCCAAGGGTCAGCCGGGCGGTCAGGGTGGCGGCGGTTGGCATCATCGTCCTTCCGGTAAGCAGAAAGGGGCCGGGAACCGCATCATGGCCCCGGCCCGGATTGTTGGTTGTCAGAACTTGCGGCGCAGCGACGCCAGCACGGTGCGGTCCTTGCCGAGATAGCAATACCCCTCCTGCACCGTCGGCGAGCTGTCATAGCTGCAATTGGTGTAGACCCGCTCGTTGCTCAGGTTCGCGGCGTTTACCGACAGCGACCATTTGCCGTAGCTGAGTTCGGCCATCGCATCGAACAGCGTCACCGGATCGATCGTGTAGAGCTGATCGAAGCTGACCTTGTCGCTCTGGTAACGCACGCCGCCGCCGATCTTCGCGCGCAGATCGCCGCCCAGATCGAAGCTCTTGGTCGCCCACGCCGATGCCTGATGCTCGGGCAGATTCTCGCGCCGGTCACCGCGCTGTCGGCCATCGACCACCAGATACTCTGCACGGATGTAGCTGTACGATGCGGTCAGGTCGAACGCGCCGGGCAGCTTGATCTTCGCTTCCGCCTCGATCCCGCGCGACCGCGTCGATCCGCCCTGGATGAAGTTCTGAAGCTCATCCGGGTCAGCGATCAGGACGTTGTTTTCCTCGATGTCATACGCAGCAATGCTCAGCAGCATGCGCGAATTGGGCTGAAACTTGATGCCTGCTTCATACTGCCGCCCGGTGCGCGGGACATAGGCGACGCCGAAGAAGTTCGACCCGAACACCGGCAGGAAGGATTCCGAATAGTTGAAGTAAGGCGACACGCCCTTCACGATATCGCCGATGATCCCGGCGCGGAACGTCCACGCCTCGTTGTCGGGGTTCTGGAACCCGTTGACGTTCGACTTCACCTTGTCGTGGCGCGCGCCGAATACTAGGGAGACGCGGTCCCATGCGCGGATCTGTTCCTGCGCGTAAAAGCCGAGCTGGGTATTCTTGGTATCGGTCATCCAGCCCACACCGGTGGCAAAGGGCACGCCATACACCGGGTTGTAGAGGTTGAGGCCGGGCGCCGCGCCGAAGCCTTCCTCCTTGTCCTCGCGGAACTCGGTATAGTCGAAGCCGGCGAGGATCTGATGCTCGAGCGGGCCGGTGCTGAAGCTCAGCACGACATTGTTATCGCTGCTGAGGCCCGAATATTTGGCGCGGTTCAGATACCAGGCGCGGTTGGCGACCGTCCGCCCGGCATCGGCATAGGCGCCGCCGAACCCGGTATAGCCGAACACCTCCTGATAGTCCGTATCCTGCTCGAATGCGCGGGTGCGGCTGTTGAGCGCGAGCGCGTCGCTGAAGCGGTGCGAGATCAGCATCGTCAGCGCATAATGGTCGGCAAAAGTGTGGTTGAAGTCCGGCTCGCCGAGATAGAAGTCGTCGGAGATTTTGGTCGCGCCGCTGCCGTCGATGGTCTTGCTGGTCGGCAGATAGGTCTGGCTGCCCAGCTTGTCGCGCTGATACAGGCCGATAAAGGTCACTTCGGTGTCGGCGCCGGGCCGCAGCGTGACCGACGGCATCACGACGATGCGGTCGTTCTTCTGCCCCTTTTGTTGCAGGTCGGCGTCGCGGACCAGGCCAACGAGGCGCGCGGACACGCCATCGGCCAGCGGGCCGGTGACGTCGAGCTGAAGCTGCTTATAGTCGTCGGTGCCGCCCATCACCCCGATCTCGCCGCCGAACGTCGTCTGCGGCTTTTTGCTGATCGAATTGAGGATGCCGCCCGCACCGCCGCCGCCATACAGCGTCGACGCCGGGCCGCGCACGAGCTCCGCGCTCTCGACCGTGAAGATCTCGATCCGTCCGCCATAGATGAAGCCGGGCATGCGGTTCAGACCGTCGAGATACTGCTCGGCCCCGGTGCCGCGCACCGCCAGGAAATCGCCGCGCGTGTCGACGCCGTTCAGCTCGCTGCTGGCGCCTGCACTATAGCGGATGATGTCCTGCAGGTTCACCGCTGCACGATCATTGAACTCCTGGGCGGAGATGATGCTGATCGATTGCGGGACTTCGGTGAGTTCCGTGTCGGTCTTGGTGCCGCTCTGCGCGCGCGTGCCGATGACCGTCACGTCATCCTCGGTCTCGCCAGCGTCCTGCGCCGCGGCGAGGCCGGGCAGGGCAATCGCGCAACAGGCCGTAAGCAGGGCGATCCGGCGCATTGCGCGGGTGCCGGCCTTGGTCTGAACTTCGTGGTGCTTCCTCATTGTCTGAACCCTTCCCCGAGCATGTGTATTGGTCGGCGGCCCCGTTTCTGTCCGGTGGCGGCGCCAATCCTCCCGATTGCATTCAAACCCATGTCACGCCGGGAACCATGCGGTTTTCAGGGTAAGTGGCGGGGAAGATGGGTAAGCGGGTAAGGCGGGTGGGGGAAGGGGCGATGCGCCGCCCGGGTCACTCCGCGATTGCCGGTGCATCCCCGGCGATCAACCCGCGCTCGTGCAGCACGCGCACGGCATCGCGCCGCTTTTGCACGCCGATCTTTTTGAACACCGACTTGAGCCGATATTTGACCGTGTCCGGCGACATCCCGATCAGCCGCGCGATTTCCTTGTTCGAATAGCCAAAGCTCAAATGTGCGACGATCGCCGCCTCGGCATCGCTCAAGACCCCTGGCGTCGCGGTGCTGACCGGGCGGGCCGCCAGCGTGCGGGCGATGCCCTTGAGGAACTGCGCGCGGAAACGGTCGAGCTGTGCTGCACCGTTCAGCGTCGCATCGACCCCTTCCTCGCCGAACCGGCGCAGATCGATGAACGGGCGGATGAAGCCCTGAAACATCGCGGTCCCGACGGCGTCGTCGAAACAGACCTGCGCCGCCGCGCTTTCCCCCAAGACGCGC
This sequence comes from Sphingomonas sp. R647, assembly GCF_020177055.1. Classification (GTDB taxonomy): domain Bacteria; phylum Pseudomonadota; class Alphaproteobacteria; order Sphingomonadales; family Sphingomonadaceae; genus Sphingomonas. The sequence goes on along the minus strand of NZ_JAIQXT010000010.1, from coordinate 89,810 downwards.
AGGCCATGGCTTATCAGGATGTTGACGTCGATCAACAGCCGCCCGGCGCCATGCTGGGCCGCCCAGCGGCGCAGCCCGCGCAGGATGTCGAGCGCGGCGTCATGATCGCCGTCGATCAGCGCGAACTTGGCAAGGCACAGCCGCGCCGCGGTCACGACCGGACGGTGCACCGACGAGTCCTCCGCATCGGCCTGACCCAACGCGTCGAGGCCCACTGCATCGGCAGCCGCGCGCGCGGCGTCGAGGTCCTGATCGATCAGCAGATCGACCTCACACAGCGCGGCGAGCAGATCGAGCTGGCGCAGCCCGCGCCGCTCGGCCAGCCGCCGGGCGCGCGCGGTCATCGTGCGTGCATCGTCAATCCGCCCCTCGGCCGCGTGTGCCCGTGCGGCGCTGAGATAGCCGGCGACATAAACATCGGCCCAGCCGTCGGACTGCTCCATATGCGGCACTGCCCAGTCGAGCAGCGCCAGCGCGGCGGCCGTCTGGTCCTGTTCGTAGAGCAGGCCCGCCTCGAACGCCGCGCAATTGGCCGCAAGATCCGATCGTGGCCCGAAATTGCTTTCGATCTCCGCCCGTGCTGTGGCCAGGATCGCGGTGGCATCCTTCATCCGTCCCTGCGCATGGCGGATGCGCGATTCGAGAAAGCGGGTGAACAGGTCGCTGTAGAGCGACCCCATCGCCTGATAATGGTCGCGCGCCGCCACCGTCGGCTCCAGCGCGCGCTCCAGCCAGCCGCCCTCGAAATATTTGGCGCCCAAGGTCTCGCAGACGTTCGCCAGAATGAGATGGTCGTTGGACGGTAGCGTCCGCAGCAATGCCTCGCGCGAGAGCAGGTCGTCGAGGCCCACCGGCTCATTTTCGTAATCGGCCAGCACGTCGCCGACGACGCGCACTTCGATCCGCTGGTCGGCGGACAGGTCGGCACGGTCGAAACTGGCGGCGCAACGGTCGTAATCTGCGCGGGCATGACTCATCTCGCCGCGCTTGATCTCCAGATAGACGCGGGCAAGCGCAAGGCGCGGGCGGGCCGATACCGTCGCTTCGGGCAGCTTGGCCAGCGCGCGTTCGACCATCGCCTGCTGCCCCTGCGGGATCAGGCGCCATCCGCCAGCATCCTCGACGATCGTCGCCAGCAGCGCATCGTCATCGCCCTGAATCGCATGGCCGACAGCTTCTGCCGTCTCGCCGCGCTCGGCAAACCAGGTTGCAACGCGCCGATGAAGCGCGCGGAACCGGGCGCTGTCCCCGCGCTCAAGCCGTTCACGCAGATGCTCGGCGAACAGCTGGTGGTAGCGATAGGCTTGCCGCTCGGGCGTCAGCGGGGTCAGGAACATGCCTTGTTCCTCGAGCCGTTCGAGCACCAGCCACCCGTCGCTGCGGTCGCACAGCAGGTTGACGGCGTCGCCGGTCAGGCGATCGAGCAGGGCGGTGCGCACGACGATCTCGCGCGTCTCCTCCGGCATCGTCATCAGCACCTGTTCGGACAGATATCGGGCAAGCTCGGAACTGGGTCCGCGAAACCGCTCGACCAATGCGTGATGCGCCGCCCCGCGCTTGAGCGAAAGCGACGCGAGCTGCAGGGCGATCGGCCAGCCCTCGGTCCGCGCGACGATGCTACGGACCTCCGTATCGGCCAGGCCCTCGCCATGCGCCCGCGTCAGCAGTGCCTCGGCCTCGTGCGTCGAAAAGCGCAGGTCGCTCGCGGTCAGCTCGACCAGCTGCTCTTCGGCTGCGAGGGCCGACTGGCCGAGCCATGGGTAGTCCCGCGATGCGATGACGAAGTGGCAGTTTTCCGGGGCCAGCTGAATCAGTGCGCGGACGAATGCGTCCACCTCCGGCCCCTCGGCATGGTGGTAATCGTCGAGGATCAGAACGACGGGCCGGGTCTCGCGCGCCAGCCGGTTGACGACCGCCGACACCGCCGCGCGCGCGGGGAGCGAGGCGGCGTTGCGCTCGCTCTCGCCGCTCGCGGTCTCGTCCAGCGCAAGGGTGATGTAGCGGGCAAGATGCTTGAGGTCGGCGTCATCGCGTTCCAGCGTCAGCCAGGCGACCCGGACCAGCGCCGGATCGAACCGCGCGCGCCACTGTGCCAACAGGCTGGTCTTGCCATAGCCGGCGGGCGCCTGGATCAGCGTCAGCCGTCGGTCGAGCGCGGTATCGAGACGGGCGAGCAACATGTCGCGCCGGATCTGGTTCCCCATCCACATTGGCGGGGCGAGCTTGGTGTGGATCGGCTCATCCATCAGCTTCACCCTGCCGCGACCTCCATCGTGTCCGTCAACCCCCGCTCTCTGGCCGACACGCTATGTTACACGCGCGTTGCACTCAAGCGGCGGTTCCATGATTACCCGCAATCCAGGGCCGCTTACCCGTTCCACGCCCGCTGCACCCGTTTTTCGCGTTGCGGGCAATGACTTGCCGCCGCACCCTTTGGCTCAGGTTCAGGGCGGGAGTTTGATGCGTGCGAATTGGTGTCGATGTCGGCGGTACGAACACCGACGCCGTGTTGATGGACGGGTCGGCCATTCGGGCGTGGACCAAGCGACCGACCAGCGCGGACGTCAGTGGTGGCGTTGCAGCCGCGATCCGCGCGGTGCTCGAAGAAGCCGGCGTTGCCCCCGATGCCGTCGGCGCGGTGATGATCGGCACGACCCATTTCGCCAACGCCCTGATCGAACGCAACAAGCTGGATGCGGTGGGCGTGCTGCGGCTGGCCAGCCCGTCGGGTGAGGCGTTGCCGCCATTGACCGGATGGCCCGATGATCTGTCGCGGAGGATCGGCGATCATGTCTTCCTGTTGCCCGGCGGCTATGAGGTGGACGGGCGTGAGATCGCGCCGTTCGATGCGGACAAGGTGCGTGCAGCGGCGCTGGAGCTGAAGGCGCGCGGGGTGCGCGCGGTCGCGATCACCTGCGCCTTCGCCCCGGTCAATGCCGCGATGGAGGCGCGCGCCGCCGAAATCCTCGCGCACGAGCACCCCGATGCGCGCGTCACCGTGTCGAGCGCGATCGGCCGGATCGGGTTTATCGAGCGCGAGAATGCGGCGATCTTGAACGCCGCGCTTGCCGCGCTGGCGACGAGCGTCATGGCCTCGTTCGAGCGTGCGCTGGCGGAGCTTGGCATTGCCGCGCCCCTTTATATTTCCCAGAATGACGGAACGCTGATTTCGGCGGCGCAGGCCGCGGCGTTCCCGGTGCTGACCATCGGATCGGGGCCGACCAACTCGATGCGCGGCGCCGCGTTCCTGACCGGGGTTCAGGACGCGATCGTCATGGATGTCGGGGGGACCACGACCGATATCGGCGTGCTGGCCAATGGCTTCCCCCGCGAGTCCTCGATCGCAGTCGATATCGGCGGGGTGCGGACCAATTTCCGGATGCCGGACATTCTCGCGATCGGGCTGGGCGGGGGGACGCGGGTCCATCTCGATCCGGCGCTGTACGCCGCTGCGCAGGTTCCGGCCGACGCGCTCAAGGTCGGGCCGGATTCGGTCGGCTATCGCATTGCACGCGAGGCAATGGTGTTCGGCGGAGCGACGCTGACCACCAGCGACGTTGCAGTCGCGACCGGTCGGGCGGAATTTGGCGACCGTGCCGCGCTGCCCGAATTCAGCGCCGCCATGCTCACCGCGACATGGGCGCGGTTTCAGGCGATGCTGGAGGAAGCGGTCGACCGGATGAAGACGACGCGCGGGGATGCCACGATCCTTGCGGTCGGCGGCGGCAATTTCCTGATCGCCGATAGCCTGAAGGGCGCGGCGCGGGTGCTGCGACCGCAGCATGCGGCGGTCGCCAACGCGGTCGGCGCCGCAATCGCGCAGGTCGGTGCGCAGATCGAGCAGATTATCGCCTATGACCGCGAGCCGCGCGCCGAGGCGATCGAACGCATGCGCGCAGACGTCACCGCGCAAGTGGTTGCGGCGGGCGGCATCGCGCAGAGTGTCCAGATTGTGGAAGTGGATGAAGTGTTCCTGAGTTATCTCCCGGGCCGTGCCGCGCAGTTGCGCGTGCGGGCAGTCGGCGATCTTGCCGGCCTGCCGATCGATGAAACTGCGCCGCGACAGGTTCAGCATGCGGATTGATCGCACGGCGCTGGCCGACCTCGCCCAGGGCGCCGCATTCCTGGGATCAGGCGGCGGGGGCGACCCTTATTACAGCCTGCTGCTGGGGCAGGCCGAGCTTGGCCGGATCGATGCGTTCGATCTGGTGTCGCTCGACAGCCTCGCCGACGATGCACTCGTCGTCCCGTGCGGATGGATCGGCGCGCCGACCGTCTCGGTCGAAAAGCTGCCGAGCGGGCAGGAGGCGCTGGCCGGGCTGCGGCGATTGGAGCGCGAAATGGGACGGCGGGTCGATGCCGTGCTGCCGATCGAGATTGGCGGAGGCAACGGACTGGCGCCGCTGGTCAGCGCGGCGCGGCTGGGCGTGCCGGTGGTCGATGCCGACGGGATGGGCCGGGCGTTCCCGGAATCGCAGATGGCGATCTTCAACATTCGCGGGCTTTCGGCCTGCCCGTCGGTGCTGACCGCCGCGTGCGGGTCGCTCACCGTGATCGAAACGCCCGACAATCTGACGCATGAGCGCGTCGCGCGCGGGCTGTCGGTCGCGCTCGGCGGCATTGCGCACATGGTCGAATATCCGCTGACCGGGCGCGAGGCGAAGGATCATGCGATCGGCGGCAGCGTATCGGCGGCGATCGCGATCGGCGCTGCAGTCCGTGAGGCGCGCGCGCAGGGCGACGATCCGTTCGCGGCGCTCTATGCGGCCCTGCGCGCAACATCGCTCTATCCCTTTGCCGGCGAGCTGTTCGACGGAAAGATCGTCGATCTGGAGCGCGAAACACAGGGCGGGTTTTCGATCGGTCGCGTGGTGATCGAGGGCTTTGCGGGCACGGGGCGAATGGAGCTGGTGTTTCAGAACGAAAATCTGGTCGCCCGTCGTGACGGCGATGTCGTGGCGATGGTGCCCGACCTGATCACCGTGATGGACCGCGAGACGGCGGATTCGATCACGACCGAGCGCCTGAAATATGGACAGCGCGTCAAGGTCGTCGGCGCGGCCGCGCCGGCGATGCTGCGTGAGGCGCGCGCGCTGGCCCTGGTCGGGCCGGCCGCATTCGGCTTTGCCGACGCCTATTGCCCGATCGAAACACTCAATGGATGGGACAGGGGATGAGCACAGACGTTCCGGGCGGAGAATATGCCGATGCACCGCTTCCGGAGCGTCTGACCGTCGCGGGTTGGCGCGTCGCGCTGATCGTCGCGAGCTTTTCGATCGCGTTGCCGGGTTTCCTCAACGGGGCGCAGATCGGCCTGGCGCTCGGCTTCTGGCAGGCGGTGCTGGTCGCACTGATCGCCGGGGCCATCCTGTGCGCAGGCGCGTGCTTCACCGCCTGGGTCAGCGTGCGCACACGGCTCACCACCTATCTGCTGATCCAGCGCTCGTTCGGGAAACAGGGCGCGGCACTGGTCAATATCGTTGTCGCGATCGTGCATTATTGCTGGTTCGGCGTGAATGTGTCCTTTTTCGCCGGTGCGATCATGGCGCTGGTGTCGCAGGGCTACGCGATCCCCGGCAGCTTCGGGACATTCGTGATTGCGGGCAGCGTGCTCATGACGGTCTCGACGATCTTCGGCTTCCGCGCGCTCGACCGGCTGGCGCTGGTGGCGGTGCCGCTGCTGGCGATCATCCTCGGCGCGGTCGCATGGATCATCTTGCGCCAGTCGGGTGTCGAGCTCGACCGCTCGGCAACGCCGCCGATCCCGATGACCTTCGGGATCGCGCTGTCGGCACTGGTCGGCGGCAACATGCTGACCGTCGCGGCGATGCCCGACCTTGCGCGCTACATCCGCACGGCGCGCGGGGCAGCGGTGGGGATGGTGCTGTCGTTCCCGGTGGCAACCCCGCTGCTGATGATCGCATCGGTGCTCCCGGCGCTGGCGACGGGGGAGACCGATATCATGAAGCTGGTGGTGATGGCCGACTTTGGCCTTCCGGTCCTGCTGATCCTGATCCTGTCGATCTGGACGATCAACGCCGCCAATCTCTATTCTGCGAGCCTGTCGATGGGGGCGACCTTTCCACGTGTGCGCCCGTGGATCTTCATCTGCGCCGGTGGAGCGATCGGCGGTGGTTTTGCGCTGTGGGGGATCATCGACAGCTTCGTGCCGTTCCTGATCTTCCTTGCGATCATCATTCCGCCGATTGCCGCGATCTATGTCATCGATGCCTTCACCGCGTTTCGTGAGGCCGATCCGGCCGCCTCGATCCGGGGGCTTCCCGCGATCCGCTGGCCCGCAACGCTGGTGTGGCTCGGTTCGATCACAGTGGCGCTGCTGGCCGAACGGTTCGCGCTGACGGTGACGACGGTGCCGATGATCGACGCGACCATCCTGGCGACCGTTGCCTATCTGATCGTCACGCGGAGCAGCCGGGCGGCATCGCGCCGCGCCCGCGAAGCCATGTGAGCCCCGCTATGTGCGAAGAGCTCACACTCCTGCGCATTAAATCGCTAATGCTAGTGACTCGCAAAAACATCTTGGCTATCCGACCCCCGACTCAAACAAGGGGTGAACGGGTATGCGTACGATGGGAAAGTGGCTGGTGAGCGTTGCGGCGGCGGGATTGTGGGCGCCGGGGGCTTTGGCCCGCGACGCCGCACCCGCTGACGACGCCGAGCGTGACGAGGTGGTGATCCTCGGCAAGAGCTATGGCACCGGCGTCGGCAAGACGGTCACGCCGCTTAAGGACGTGCCCAACACCGTCACCGTCGTCGACCGCGAGCAGATCGAGGCGCAGGGCCTGTTCACGCTGGAGGATGTCGCGACCGCCGCCCCCGGCATCACCGTCAATGGCGTTGGCAGCGAGGACCCGTCCTTCCTGTCGCGCGGCTTTGCCATCAACAATTATCTGATCGATGGCGTGGCGACCCGCGCCTTTGGCTTCCCCGGGGTGGTCCCCGACCTGTTCTTCTATGACCGGATCGAAATCCTGCGCGGGCCAGCCGGCCTGTTCAGCGGTTCGGGCAATCCGGCGGGCAGCATCAACCTCGTGCGCAAGCGCCCGCTCGACCGCTTCAAGGTCGAGGCGCTGGCCGGCTATGGCAGCTACGACAATTTCCGGGGCGAGATCGATCTGTCCGCGCCGCTCAGCGATGCGATCGGCGTTCGGGTCGGCGCGATGGTGCAGGACCAGGACCAGTTTTTCGACGTCGCCCATCGCAACCGCGTCGCCGCCTATGGCACCGCATCGGTCCGCATCGATGACCGCACCACGATCACCTTGGGCGGGAATTACGACCGGTTCAAGCCGGCGATCCAGTCGGGCCTGCCCGGGATCATCGGCGGTACCGATGGCAGCGACGGGCGTCTGCTCGACATCGATCGCTCCACCTATCTCGGCGCGGACTGGAATCGATTCCGCTCCGAAAGCTGGTCGTGGTTCGGCGAAATCGCGCACGAGATCAGCGATCGCTGGACGCTGCGCGCGACCGGGCTGATCGCCAATGTCGATCGCATCGACGTGTACAGCTATATCGGCAACCAGCCGATTACGCAGGCGAGCGGCGTCACCAGCCACATCGCCTATCGCGGCGACAGTTTTCAGAAAACGACGGCGTTCGACGTCAACGGCATCGGCACCTTCAAGATGTTCGGGCGCGATCAGACGCTGATCCTGGGAGCGGATTATCAGGCGAGCGATTACGCGAGCTATTATACCCGCCTGTCCAACTATGCGCGGATCGACGTGTACAACCCGGTCTCGCCAGCCGAACCGCCGCTCGATCCCTACACCAACTTGCCGGCCTATGCCGGCGTCAATGGCCCGGTCAGTCAGGTGCGCGGCGGCACGCTCACGCGCGTCGAGCAATATGGGCTCTATGGCCAGATGCGGCTCAGCCCGATCGCTGGCGTGACGCTGGTCGGCGGCGGACGCCTGACCTGGTGGGATACCGATCTGCAGACGGTGCTGCCGACCCTCGGGACAGAGACCGGCTATGGGATCGAGGGCAAGTTCACCCCCTATGCCGGCATCGTCTGGGACGTCACCGACCAGCTCAACCTCTATGCCAGCTATGCCGACAGCTTCTCCCCGCAAAGCTCGGCCAAGCCACGCAGCGATGGCGGGCAGATCGAGCCGCTGGTCGGCGCGCAATATGAGGTAGGGACCAAGCTGTCGCTCGCCGACGACCGGCTGTTGCTGTCGCTTGCCGGGTATCAGATCACCCAGTCCAATCGCCTGTTCAACGATGCCGACCTGCCTGATGTCGTGTTCCAGATCGGCAAGGTGCGCGCGCGCGGCATCGAGGTCGAGGCGGCGGGCGAAGTTCTGCCCGGCTGGCGCGTCAATGGCGGCTATAGCTACACCAAGAGCCGATATCTCGAGGACAGCAATGCACTGCTCGAAGGTATTTCGCTCGTCCCGGTGATCCCTGAACATTCGGTCAAGCTGTTCACCAACTATGTCGCGCCGGACGGGCTGCTGAAGGGCGCGAGCCTTGGCGGCGGCGTCACCTGGTTCAGCGCGACCTGGGGCGGCAATGCGGCGGTGTTCAATGCCGATGGCAGCCTGCGCACGCGGTCCTCGATCGTCCGACAGGGTGATTATGCGGTGGTTGACCTGCGCGCCGGCTACAAGCTGACCGATCAGGTCTCGCTGAGCGTCAACGTCAACAATCTGTTCGACCGCACCTATTATGCCCGCATCTCCTCGACCGGGCGCGGCAACTATTTCGGCAGCTCGCGCAGCGTGTTCGCGACGCTCCGGATCGCCTATCCATGAGCGGGGTGGCGATAGGGCGTGCCGGTCGGCGGCGGCGGCTGGGCGACCTGATGCTACGCATCGCAGTGGCGTTGCCGATCGGTTACGGAGTCGCGACATTATGGGCGATGGCCCTGTCGCGGACGCTGCCGATGACGCGAGCCGCCGCCACCACCACGGGCATGCTGGTGGCATTTGCCATCTGTGCCGTGATCGCAATGTGGGCGTTTGCGGCGCGTAGTGGGGCCCGCGCGTTCGCGATCACGGCGATCTTTGGCGGTGCGGCGGGCCTGTTGTTGTGGCTGTCGTTCCTCGGGGGGCGGCCATGAGCGTCTCGGGGGAACAGGGCTTTCGCCAGTCGCAGGCGTTTCTGCACACCTGGTCGGGACTGCTGCTTGGCTGGCTGCTGTTCGCGGTGTTCGTGACCGGCACCATCGCCTTTTATCGCGAGGGGCTGAACCGCTGGATGCGGCCCGAGCTTCCCCCGGTGACCCAGCCCGAACGGGTCGTCGCCGGGGCACAGCGCTATCTGGCGCAACGGGCAACGGACGCCAAGAGCTGGTTCATCACGCTGCCGGGCGCGTCGAGCCATGGCGCGGTCGTGTCCTGGGTGCCACAGCTCAAGGAGGGCGAACGGCCCCGTCGCCGCCGCGGTGAACAGGCGACGATCGACGCGAATGGCAACCCCGTCGATGTGCGTGCGACGCGCGGCGGGGAGTTTTTCTACCGCTTCCATTTCGACCTTTATTACATGCCGGTCATCTGGGCGCGGTGGCTGGTCGGGATCGCCGCGCTGTTCATGCTGGTCGCGATCCTGTCCGGCGTCGTGACGCACAAGAAGATCTTTCGCGACTTCTTCACCCTGCGCCGGGGCAAGGGGCAGCGCTCCTGGCTGGACGGGCATAATGCGACCGCGGTTCTTGGCCTGCCGTTCCATTTGATGATCACTTATACCGGCCTCGTCACGCTGATGGTGACGTTGCTGCCCTGGGCGAGCGTCGCGGCCTATTCCGACAAGGGCGAGGCCTATTTCGACAGCCTCTATCCCGAGGGGGTGCAGGCGGAACGCACCGGACGCGCTGCTCCTTTGGTCGATCTCACCGCAGTGCTGCGTGACGCCGAACCACGGCTCGGCGGTGCGGCGGGCTATATCGAGGTGAACGAGCCCGGCGATGCCGGCGCTCAGGTCCGCGTGCTGCGGTCGGGCGCGACGATGCTGTCTTCGCGCACCCCGCGCATGACCTATGACGGCGTGACTGGGAAGCCGGTTTGGACCGCGCCGGCGCAGGACGCGGCGTCCACTACTGCCGGGGCGATGATCGGGGTGCATGCCGGGCGCTTTGCGAATGACTGGCTGCGCTTTGTCTATTTCCTGAGCGGTGTGGCGGGATGCGTGATGGTCGCAAGTGGGATGGTCATGTGGACCGTCAAACGCCGCGAAAAGCTGCCCGATCCCAACCGGCCGCATTTGGGGTTCCGGCTGGTCGAGCGGCTGAATGTCGCGGCGATCGGCGGGCTGCCGCTCGGCATTGCGGCGCTGTTCTGGGCCAATCGGCTGTTGCCCCTCGGGATGGGGGGACGCGCGGAGTGGGAAATCCACTGCCTGTTCATTGCATGGGGCGCGGCATCGCTGCTGGCGCTGACAAGTCGGGCGCGGGTTGGTTGGGTCGTGCTGTTCACGCTGACCGGCGCGTTGCTGTTGGCCTTGCCGCTCTTCAATCTGGTCGGGACCGATGCGGGTCTCGTCGCCGCGCTGGGGCGCGGTGATGGGATGCTGGCCGGGATCGACGGGGCGTTGCTGGTGTTTGGCCTCGGCTTTCTCGCCGTCGCGCGGCGCGTGGGGCGATACCGGCCTGCAAGGCCGAAAATGCGGAGATCGTTGGTTCCGGCAATGACGCTGGAGCCGGCGCAATGAGCGCGCTGACACTCGCCCTTTCCGCGCTCGCCTTTGCGTTGTTCGGGCTTTCGACGCCCGAGCATCACCGCCGCCGGCTGGGCCGCGCGCCCGCCGTCGCGACAGTCAGCCTTATGCGACTGGGAGCATGGGCGGCGCTGGCGCTGTCCTTCCCACCCGCGATCCTCGCGCAGGGATGGGTATTCGGCCCGATCCTGTGGGTCGGATCGGTCATGCTGGGCGCGGGACTGTTGTTTCTCGCCCTCAACCTGCTCCCCGCCGGGGAGCCTCATCGCAAGGGGAAGATCGAATGAAGAAGATGTGGATCGCCGCACTGGCGCTGGCCGCCGCGACCAGCGCCCAGGCGCATGAACTTTGGGCCGAACGCGGCGCCAACGGCAAGCTTCAGATCTGGTTGGGCGAGCCTGAAAAGCCGATCCCGGCCGCCGGCGATCCTGCCTTCCCTTCGCTCAAGTCGCCCAAGCTGGTGCCGGCATCGACCGGGAAGCAGACGCGCGGGCCGGGCTATATCGAGATGGATGTCGCGCCGGGCGACGTGCGGGTGTGGGACGATAACATCTTTGCGCCCTGGCAGGAGGACGGCAAGACGGCTGGCGGTGTCTATTACGCCCGCAGCGGGCGCAGCGACACGGCCGCGCGGCTGCCGTTTGAAATCGTTCCGGTTTCGTCCAATGGCAACCGCTTCACCGTCATCTTCAATGGCAAGCCGGTCGCGCAACAGGCGGTGACGCTCGTCTCGCCCGAACGGTGGATGCTGGCGCTGGAAACCGACGCGTCGGGGCAGGTCGAGCTCCCGCTGCGCGAAAAAGGCCGGTACATCGTCAAGGCGGAGCTGAAGGAAACGGGCGATTTCACCCTGTCCTCCGGCGCGGTCCAGATGGTCAGCCGGATCACCACGACCAGCTTCGTGGTGCGATAAACAGGCGGGAAGGGGCGCGCATCGGCAATGCGCGCCCCTTCAGGCGGCGGGCAAGTCGTTCAGCCGAAACGCTGAACACCGCCGACAATGGTGCGTAGCACCGATGTACGCGTGAGCAGATGCGACTCAATCGCGAACAGGTCCTGATCCATCACGGCGAAGTCTGCGAGATGCCCAGGGGCGATCAGTCCCATTTTCGCGTCGTTGAACCCGGCATAAGCACCCTCGCGCGTATGGCACCGCAGCGCCTGGGCGAGCGTCACGCGCTGTTCGGGATGCCAGCCTTCAGGATGCTTGCCATCCAGCGTCTCGCGATTGACCGCTGCGTCCAGCCCGGCAAACGGGTCGATCGGCGCGACCGGCCAGTCCGACCCCATGCAGACATGCGCGCCCGATCGCACGAGCGATCCGAACGCAAAGCTCGTCTCCAGCCGCTTCTCGCCGATCCGGCGTACCGCCCAGCGGCCATCGTCGATCGCATGATAGGGCTGGACCGACGCGATCACGTCCTGTGCCTTGAAACGGGGGATTGCGTGCGGCTTCATATGCTGGACATGCTCGACGCGGAAGCGCCGGTCGCGCGGGCCATTGGCCTTGGCAACCGCGGCAAGCGTGTCGAGGACGATATCGTTCGCTTCGTCTCCGATCGCATGCGCGGTAACCTGAAGCCCGGCCTTGTCCGCACCCTCAATCCAGCGACGCAGGTCGGCGGGGTCGGTGACGATGATCCCGCGCGTGGTTGGGTCGTCGAGATAGGGTTCATAGAATTTCGCGGTGCGCGACCCCAGTGACCCGTCGAATACAACCTTGCACCCGCCCCACTGGACCCAGTCGTCGCCGCGCCCCTCACGCGCGATCAGCCTGGCCTGATCCTCCCAATCCTTGAGCGGGAGATAGTGGCGGAAGCGCAGCCCCGTCTCACCCCTGGCGCGCAAGCGGCGGGTGGAGTCAAAGCTGATCGTCTCCAGCTCGGTCGGGTGAACCTGAGTCACCCCCTTGCTCAGCGCGACCTCGATCCCCTTTGCGACCGTCGCGTCGATCTGTGCGGGGGTGCGCTCGCCGATCGCGCGCAGCACCAGTTCCTTGGCCGAATCCTTGATGATTCCGGTGGGTTCGCCATCGGCATCCTTTTCGATCACCCCGCCCGGCGGCGACACGGTGTTGCGATCGATCCCCGCGAGCCTGAGCGCCAGCGAGTTGAGGAACAGCATGTGGAGGTCGTAGCGGATCACCGCGACCGGCGTGTCCGGGGTGACCGCATCGATCCAGTTGCGGTGCGGCATCTCGCCACCCCAGCGGTCCTGGTCCCAATTGCCGCCCTCAAGCCACTGGCCCTTGGGCAGGGCTTTTGCCGCGTCGGCGATCTTCTCGACGAACGCCTTCTGGTTCGCGGCATCGCGCAATGACGCCTGGGTCAACATGGTCGAGGCCATGACGAAATGGACATGCGGGTCGATGAAGCCCGGTGTCACAAACGCCCCCTGAAGGTCGATCATGCGGGTACGCTTGCCGGTTCGCGCGCGCACCGCATCGGCGCCGATCGCGGCGATGCGGTCACCCTTTACCCCGATCGCATCGGTCCGCGTGTCGGGTCCCGCGCCGGTCCAGACGCGCGCATTGATCCAGGCAGTGTCGAGCTGGTCGTCGCTTCGGGCGAAGGCGGTGCGGTTGATCGCCGCCGCCGCGGTTCCGGCACCAAGCGCAAAGAGTGCGCGGCGGCCGAGCATCACTTACCTGCCTTTGAACGCGGCGGATGTTCCGCCCGCCATTTGTCCAGTCGCCCAAGCCATTTGGCGGCGGACAGCGGGCCATAGGTCTTGGAATCGGTATGTTCGGCGATCAGTTCGCGGATGCCGACGAAATAGGCCGGTCCGCTCTCCATCCCTAGTTCCTTGCTCTTTTTCGCCATCGCCGCCTGCTGTTCCGCAGTCGGCTTGCGACCCGTCACGGCCTTGAAGATGATGACGTCGAAGTCCGCGCCATTTTCATGGAAAAACAGCTGGATCGGCGGTTGTCCGCCCGCTGCCGCGACTTCGTCAGCCTGGGCGATGCGGCGGATGAACGCTTCCTGCTTGCCCGGTGCCAGCTTGAAGATCTCGAACCACGCCTCCGGCCATGCTTCTGCTTCTGCCTCGGCAGCCGGTGCGGGGGGCGGCGGGGTGTCCTGCGCCAGCGCAGCTGGAGCGGCGAGCAGGGCGAGCGCAAACAATGCGTGTTTCATCTGGTTTCCTCCCGTTTCCCCAAAATGTCTGCCGATGCGGTGGATCGGAAAACATCCAAGTTGATCGCGTTCGAGGGACCAGTGCGCTTTACCCCGCCGCTTCGCGCAATGCCGCAATGGCGATGCGCGCTTCATGCGCGTTGAGACTGGCAAAGCCGATGCGCAGGCCGCGCGGGCCATCGTTGCGGGTCATGAAAGACCGCGCTGCGCCAAAGCGTAGGCCCATGGCATCACGCAACGGTATTTCCTCCATCTGCGGCGCTCACGGTAAAGTGGAAAACGGTCCCGCCATCGGGAGCGGCCTCGGCCCAGAGCCGCCCGCCATGCGCCTCAATGATGGGCTGACATCAGCATTCTCCAGCTGGCCGCAGCATGGATGCTACGCCAAGCCAACAGAGCGTCCCGCTGCTGGTTCCTGAAATACCGATCATGGTAACCTGCATCATGACGATTGTCTGGCATTTGCCCGTCACAGCCGCTCACATTGCGCGTCCGTCCAGCGCGCCGTGCAACGCACCGTGCGATATCTCCATTTGACGCCGCTGTTCTGGAGGAACCGCGCTTGGATGCGCTGGCCATGCCAACAGCAAGTGTTGCGAGTCGGTGCCGTGAACAGCTCCGTCAGTGCGTGTTTTCAGGTAGGCCGATCAGTAGTCCTCAGCTGACGCCCGCCCATCCCCCCGTAGCGCCCTGTCCGACACCAAAAAGTCCCGCTCGCGCAGGTCGAGGCCGAGCTCCAGCAGGCCATTGAGATGACCAAGTTCACGGCCAATGAGATCGTCGAAGAACCGCAGCCCGGCGGCACGAAGCCCTGCGGATCGCAGCTCGAGTTGCTCGAGCATCTCGCGCACTGGCCCAGCGATGAAGCGCCGCGCGCGCGCGCCAGCGAGGCCAAAGCCCCCGAGAAAGGCCTTGAGGTCGGCTGCGGTCATCGCATCGAAGAATTTAGCACCGGCGAGGTGGAAAGCGAGCTGGTGAGTATAGCGCTCGCTCAGACGGATCGGGAGCATGTCGTAGAGCGGGGCCAGCCGCGCCGCTCCGTCAGGCGAATAGAGGATCGCATGGTTCTTGGCGTGATTATCGGTGTTGCCGATCGCGAGGTTGAAGATGGTCGCAAGCAGGAAGGTCTCGATCGCCTGGGCGGGCCGCGCGAGTTGCATCAATATCCCATAGATGCCCGCTGTGTCGAAACGGCGTCCCTCAGCGCCGTTTCGTTCGTATTTGAGCGAAGCGGGCAGCCCCAGTGCCTGCGCGAAATCCTCCTGGTGAAGGCGATAGACGACATTATCGACGACGAGGCGATCGAAGCGCTCGATAAGCACTGCGTTGACGCCATCGATCACGACATGCTGCGTGTTCGACGCCGCAAATCCGCATCCGCTCGCAAGGCTGCAGGCCGCGGCTTCCTGCAGCGCTTCCCCCCCTTCTGTGCGGCGCGGTACCTTAAGGATATGGGTGGTTGGAACCTTGCGCTCCCGGGCCGGCAGGGCATAGCGGCCATCGGGTAGAATGGTAAGCGCGAGCTTGCGCTGGATGCCAGCAACCGGCGACGGGTCGATGACGGCAGCGGGGAGCGGTTCGCGGTCGGCGAGGCGCTGCACGATGAGGCCAAGCTCCGCAGGATCGAGCGGCGTATAGTCGCTCGCAAGCTCGCCCGGCACCTTTATCGGCGGCGAGCCAGCCGGCAGACAGGAGATTGCACCCGCGCAATCCGCGCCGACCAAGCCGAGGATGGACACCAAATCACCGCGGTCGATTCCTTCACGTTCGATCATGCGCTGCATCTGGTTGTTTTCCGGGAGCAGGTTATCGAAGAAGGCACGGGTGAGCGGATCGGCGACCGGCACTTCGGAACGCGGCATCGAAAGCGACAGGGTAAGGTCCGTCCCCAGAAAGGCAGGCGCGTAACGGAACTCGACGCTGCCTGACAGCAATGTGTCAAGCTGCCCGGCGGGCTCTGGAAATCCGTCGAGCCACACATCGAGCACGCGATGCTGCGTCATGGCTCGATCCTGAGCTTTATGCCGGCTGCCCGGCAGACCGCGAGCACCCGTCCGATTTCGAGCGTCGTCTTGCCCCGCTCGAGTTCGAGCAGAAAGCGACGGCCGACTCCGGCAAGGTCGGCGAATCGCTGCTGCGTCATGCCCATCTTGCGGCGCGCTTCGCGGACGTGCTTGCCGATATCGGCAACGCTTTGGACAACGGTCAGGGGATTGAGGGCTGGCAGTGCCGCAGCCACGGGTGCTGCCGGCAGCGATCCGCTGGCGGGGAAAAGAGGCTGCTTCAGGGCCTCAATCGCTTCGTGCACCGGCGAGCGATAGGCTTTGTTCTGATCGGCCAGCAGCTTGATCTTCTTGAGCGTGTCCTCATTCACGCCAAGTGCGCGATCGATCAGCTTGGGGTCGAGCTTCAGCGCTTCCTGCTGGCGTCGATAGGCAAGAAGCGCATCGTCCCCCAGGCTGGCATTGTAGAGCGGGTCGAGTGCCTCGCGCGCCGCCGCGAGAGGGTCGCTCAGTGTCATTTGCTTGGCGAGATCGTCAAAGTGAGGGTTAGACTTGACCATATTCCGTTCCCGTTCGGGAACACGTATCGACGCCGCCGACCAAAACATCAACATATTCCCGTTCGGGAACAATGACCCTCGAGCCGGAGCCGCTGCGGAATATAGTTCCCGTTCGAGAACCAGGCGGGGCATCATCGACCTCTTGCATCGTTCAGAGCGCTCGCGCGTTTGGTTCTATCCACACGGACCGGAGAGCGATGATGGACGATTCCAAAATCGACGCCGCCTCTCGCGCTGGTTATGCCAACACTGGCACAGCGGACAGCGGGGCGCAGTCGAGCCCGAAAAAGCCGACGGAACACGCCGCTGCAAGCGATGCGCAAAACCCACAGCATACGCCGGATAGCGTGCCGCAGAGCGAGGGCGTGCAACCACCTGAAGATGTCGAGGATCGACCGATGGTCGGCTCGGTCACGCCCGATGACTATCCAAAAGACATGCCGGATCACTGAGCGATGAGCGCAAGCCGATGGCCTGAACGGTTGTGGCTGGTCCGCCATGGGCAGAGCGCGGGCAATGTCGCCCTCGATGCTGCCATGACCGACGGACTTCATCGCATCGCGTTGAACATTCGCGATGTCGATGTCCCGCTTTCTTCCTTAGGTGAAGATCAGGCGCGAGCGCTTGGCCGATGGTTTGCCCGCAGTGGCGCGGATGACTGCCCGGATGTCATTCTCTCCAGTCCCTATCTGCGCGCATTGGAGACCGCACGCCTGTTTCGCGGCGCGGGCGGGGCTGCCGCCAATGAAGCGATCTGTGCGGACGAGCGCCTGCGCGAAAAGGAATTTGGCATCCTCGATGGGCTGACCGTTGCGGGCGTCCATGCCGAGGAGCCTCAGCAAGCTGAATTCCGGCGACTGCTTGGCAAATTCTATCATCGCCCACCTGGTGGCGAGAGTTGGTGTGACGTGATCTTCCGCCTCCGCGCGCTGCTCGACACAGTCTCGCTCCATTATGGCGGGCGTCGCGTCATGATCATTGCACACCAGGTCGTGGTGCTCTGCCTGCGCTACATCCTTGAAAATCTGAGCGAGGCAGAAATCCTTGCGATCGACCGGGAAGGCGACGTCGCGAACTGCTCGGTCACTGAATATCGTTATGACTCGGCTCTTGGAAAGGACGGCGGGCTGGCACTGGTCCGATACAATGTCACGGCTCCGGTCGAAGAAGGGTGCAGCGCTGAGGTTACCCGGGCGCCCGATGCCATGGTCGGAGCGCGCGGATGATACAGCTCAACGCTGAGTGGGTCGCGCGTCACCCGCTGCCGTTTCCAGGCGAAGGCACAGACAAAAATGACCGGGGTCGCCTGCTTGTGGCCGGCGGCTCGTCAACCGTTCCGGGGGCTCTGCTTCTGACAGGCGAAGCGGCGTTGCGCGCCGGCGCTGGAAAGGTTCAGCTGGCGACCGTTGCAACGGTCGCGACAGGGCTCGGGCTGGCCTTTCCCGAGGCGGCGGTTTTTGCGCTGGACTGCAACGCCGATGGCGAGCTGGCGGCGAGCAGCGCGTTGGAGATCATGCGTCTCATGAAGCTGAACGACGCAGCGGTGCTCGGACCAGGCACGAGTGCGACGTCGGATGGTCCTGGCATTCTCGCCAAGATCACTCAATCGCGAGCCGGCATTCCCCTGCTGCTGGATGCCGCGATGCTGCATGCGCTGCCGCAGGTTGACGACGAGCTTCGAGCTTATTCCGGTCCCAAAATACTGACACCCCATCCTGGCGAGATGGCAGCCCTCATGGATTGCTCGCCGGACGATATCTGCTGCGAACTTGCCGAAGCGGCGGCGGCACGGTTTAGCGCCACAGTGGTGCTCAAATCCTCTTGCACATGGATCTCGACGCCGGGGCAACCAAGCCTGCGCTATGACAATGGCAGCCCTGGCCTCGCCACTGCCGGCTCGGGCGATGTGCTCGCTGGCATCATCGGCGGACTGCTTGCACGTCACGTGGCACCACATGAAGCTGCGGCATGGGGCGTCTGGGCGCATGGCGAGGCGGGGCGAACGCTCGCCGCCCGAACAGGGCCGCTCGGCTTTCTCGCCCGCGATATCGTCGGTCTGATACCCGCGATGCTCCGCGATTCCAGCTAGGGGAATCTGTTCACGGGCAGCCGGTGCCGCCTGTAGGCGGGGAATCTTGCGCGTCTGACCTGACGCGGGCCTTACCTTATCATCGCGCTTCGCCCACGCGATGGACAAAGATCCATAAGTTTTCGGCTGAATTGCGAGACTTGGTGCAGTCCGGTGCGAACCTCTCACGCCTATGACCGTCTGCCGCTGCGGGTATTTGGCGCTTCATTCTGTGGCCGCAACGAAATCACACGCTCGCAGCGCCGACGAACAGCAACGGTGGACATAAGGCCCGCAATTCCTATCTATGTTCCTCAACTGCAAAGAGATTTTGCGATGGCGAATGGCTGGGCGCCGGACGGCGCAGTTCAGGATCAGATCGACGACAGCATTACCGATGCGATCCTTGAGGCGCGCTCGCGCATGCCGACCGGTGAAAGCCTCGAGGACTGCGAGATGTGCGGGGACGAAATACCGCAACGGCGCCGCCTGGTGCTGGTTGGCGTGCGGACGTGCGTGAGTTGTCAGGGTGAGCGCGACGCCCGGCGAGCCGCATTCGCTGGGATAAATCGGCGCGGCAGCAAGGACAGTCAGCTGCGATGACGCTGCAGGCCGACTTGTTCGGCGGTCCGGCGATCGCGGGTTTTCGCTCCGACGATGCTGTGATCAGTGCGGCGGAGGAAGCAGATCTGATTGCGGGAATCGATGGTGTGGATCTCTCGCCCTTTCGGTTCCAGGGCTGGCTCGGCAAGCGTCTGACCCAGTCCTTCGGATGGGCTTACGACTTCGACAAAGGGAGCTTGCGCGAAACCAAGGCGATCCCAGACTGGCTGCAGCCGATCCGGGCGCGGGCGGAGCTGTTCGCAGGGTTGGGGCCAGACACGCTCGTCCAGGCGTTGCTCCTGCGCTATGATCCAGGTGCCGGGATCGGCTGGCACAAGGATCGGCCGGTATTCGAGGATGTCGTCGGCATCTCGCTCGGCCACGCGGCAACGATGCGGTTCAGGCGACGAAACGGAAAGACCTTCGAGCGCATTGCAGTGCCGCTTGCGCCACGCTCGATCTATCATCTTTCCGGCGAGGTGCGGCACAGCTGGGAGCACAGCATCGCGCCGCTCGAAGTGACACGCTGGTCGATCACATTCCGCAGCCTGGCGGCACGCTAGTTCCATTGTGCGCATGAGATGCGATCGTGGACTGATCCCGGTCGTGTTTGGTGACGACGCGTAACGATGGGTGATTGCTCGGGCTTCGTTCGGCGTACTGAGCCGAGGACACGTCATGCGGGCAACCATGGACTGTCCGGGCCTATGGTTGTCTAAGGAACGTCACGACCGATCTGCTTTACAGCATGGTCAGCGGCAGGCGTCCCTCTCACTCGGTGCAGGTAGCCAAGGGAAGCAGGAGCTCCATGCCTTGAAGATCGAACAACTTGACTGCGCGAGCGACTGGGACGGCCCCGTCTCGACTGCTGGCGCGCCTCAGACAAAGTGCAGGTAACGACTGCGCGACAAGATGTGCTGGCGGAACGCGGGAGGCCAGTTGAGCGCGCTCTGCGGCTTCGAAGAAGCCGGCAGGGTGCGCAGCTTCTTTTTGGCCCGCGTCGCACGCTTGCGATCGCCCGGAGGACCCGACGGCGGCTGACCCACTTGCGCGGGCGCACGCCGCCGGGGCGGCCGGTCGCCTGCAAGGGTGCCTCTCGATGCGCGCCGAACGGCGGGGGGGGGGGGGCCGCTACGCGGCGCCGATCCAGTCGACGTCGAGCCGGTCAAAGCCCGAGCGGACGCCTTCGACCGTTACCTTGCGACCAAGGAACTGGCGCGCGCCAGGCTCCGCGTCGAGCGCGTAGACCCCGCCGCCATCGACCTCGAGGATCAGACCGCGTCGCGAGTCCTTGAGAAATCCTGTGACACGATGCCGGGTCCCCATTGGCATGGCTGTGCTCAGTGAGCCTGGCAGTGAGACACTGGCGCCTCAACCGGTTCGGACCGGCCGCCGATCGCCTGATCGATCGAGTTGCCCATGCGAATAGCCTGACCGAGCGGGCCCACAAAGCGTTGGTCGACGAATGGCGAGGCGCTTGCATGATATTGCTGCGGCAGTCGAGCAGCGCCCCCCGGCGGCGCAACACCGTCAATCAATCTCGTCTGCCAGCCTGTTCTGTCCCGAAGCATGATTGCGTTCCCCGAACCCCTCCGGCGAAGTCCGTTCATCAAGCGTTGCCCGAGTGTCGGCACTCAGCCGTTCCAGGGCGAGAGCAAGATCGGCCTTTGCAAATGGTTTGGCAAGCAGCGGGAGGGAAGGGTCAATTCCATCTCCTTCGGTATATCCCGAGATGACCAATATCCGCGTCGATGGACTGACCCTTCGCGTGGCGAGCGCGAGCTGGCAGCCGCTCATTTGCGGCATCAGGTGATCGGTAATCAGGATCTCGGGCAAGAAGCCGGTCCGGATCATCTCCCATGCCTCAACCGCAGACGAAGCGATGGTCAATTCAAAATTGAGATCCTCCAGCATTTGAGCGGTCGATTCCCTGACTTCATCCTCGTCGTCGACCAGCAGAACGCGGCCGCCGGCCAGGATGCTCGTGACGCGGGGTTCCGCCTGCGGTGCTTTCGCAGCCGCCTCACTCTGGGGCAGCCAGAGGCAAATCTCGGTGCCTGTTCCAGGCTGGCTGTCGATCGACAGCGCTCCACCAAGCTGAGCGGCAAGCCCGTGTGCCATCGACAGACCAAGCCCGGTTCCTTTCCCGATCCCTTTGGTCGAGAAAAAGGGTTCAATCGCGCGCTGGCGGGTTTGCTCGTCCATGCCGACACCAGTGTCGCGCACGCACAGGAACACAAATTCGTCGTTCGGGAGCATGGCAGGACGATCGGGCCGGTCCGTAGCCCGTCCAACCGAGATCCGCAGCGTCCCGCCCTCTGGCATCGCATCGCGCGCGTTGACGCTCAGATTGAGCAGCGCCATTTCGATCTGGTTCGCATCTGCATGCGCGGACGGCACATCCGATGGTGCTTCAAGATCGACTTTCACCCGCGGGCCAACCGTGGTTTTCACCAGGTCGAGCATGTCGCTGGTCAGATCGGACAGATTGACCGGTTCGGGGCGGAGCGGTTGCCGACGGGCAAAGGAAAGCAGGCGATGGACCAGCGTTTTCGCGCGGTCGGCGGACTGAAGTGCACCAGCGATGAGTCGTCGATCACGCTCGTCGCCAAGGCCCTTGTGATGCAGCCGATCCAGCGCCCCCAGGATCGGGGTGAGAAGATTGTTGAAATCGTGCGCGACCCCGCCGGTCAATTGCCCCATCGCCTCGAGCTTCTGCGACTGCCGTAGCGCTTCTTCGGCATTGACCTGCGCCGTCACGTTCCTGCTCGCGCCCATGATCTTTGTAACGCGGCCGTCGGGCCCCTTCAGCGGCACCAAAGTTGTGTCCCAATGCTGGGGTCCGCCATTCAACTCAAAAAAGTCGCGGCGATGATCGATCTCTCCCGTTTCGACGACGCGACGATAGCTTTCGAGCACCTGATCAACGGCACCCGGCGGCAGGATTGTCTCGACAGGTCGTCCCTGAACGCGATCGAGCGCGAAGCCCACGTCGCGCGCATGCGAAGGGTTGATCTGCTCGACGAGAAAGCTGCCTTCGGCCGTGACCGCGATGACAAACAAAGAGTCCGGCGTATTTTCGAAATAGGCTCGGTACAGAGCGTCTACTTCACGCCTTGCCCCTTCGGCGTGCTGCAGTTCCAGCGTCCGCGCCTCGACCCGCGCTTCCAGTTCCGAATTAAGCTGGCGAAGCTGATCCTCCACCGCGATTCGCTCGATCACAAGCCGGATTCGCTCGGCCATCTCTTCCATGAAGGCGATTTCGTCCGCCCGCCATGCCCGCGGCTCGCGACCATTGAGATAGACGATCGTTCGCAGTTGACCGTCGCGAACGAAGGGGACGACCAGGATTGATCTTGTATCGACGTTGCGCGCGGTTTCGAGCGTGCGGGCCTCATCGCTCATGGCCGTTGCGAAGAGATCATCGATGACCACCGTCTCGCCAGCGCTGAGCGCGGCGACGATCTTCACTCCGAAGGCTGCGGCAGGAAATCGACCGTTCAGGGGTGGCACGCTGCCGTCGGTCCAGCAGATCCGATAGTCAAATTCGTCAGCAACCGGGTCAAGATCGCCGAGCCCCGCGCGGGAGACTCCGAAATGCGTGCACAAGAGTTCGGCGACTTCGGTCAGCGCATCTTCGGTTTTGGAGCCGCGCAAGATATCGGCGACCTTCAGACGCAGCATGCTGCGCGCCTCGCGCCGCTCCGCGCGAACGAACATTCGGTCGAGCTGCGCAGCCCCCAGCGACAAAAGCAGGATCAGAACGGTGATGACCGTGACGGCGATCGCGAGGCTGGTCTGGCTGAAACTCGCCGCACCTGGCACGGTATCGACCGGGCTGTTCATCGTGAATATGGCTGCGGCCATTCCGGCATAGTGCATGCCGGCGATTGCAGCCCCCATGATCACCGCAGCAAGCAGCTGCCAGGGCGTCTGTCGATCACGCGAAACCAGCCAGATAGCGCTCGTCGCGGCCACGACCGCAATGATCACCGATACCGCCACCCAGCGCCAGTCATAGCTCAGAGACGCCGGCATTCGCATGGCGGCCATGCCAAGATAGTGCATCGCGACCACACCTGTCGCGATCAGCAGGCCTGCGATGACGATCCGCGCCCGCGAAGCGTGCTGCCAGTTGAAACTGGCAAGACCAGCCCCCGTAAATCCGACCGCGAGTGCCAGCGACACGAGAGTTAGCGTCAGCTCATACTTCATCGGCATGCCCGGCATGCTGAAGGAGAGCATCGCGACGAAGTGCATCGACCAGATCCCACCGCCCAGCGCGATCGCGGCCGCGGCGAGCCAGGCCAGCCGTGCCCGTCCTTGAGACGCACGGATTCGGCGGGCAAGCGTGAGCGCGGTGTAGGAAGCAAAGATCGCGACCGCGACCGAGAGAATCACCAGATTGTGATCATGCGTGCCGGGCATGGTCATCGCGTGACTTGATCCCATCATGCTGTTTCGAGATCAGTGCCAAACATGATCGACATGTGGGGGACTTGCGTGTTCACGTAAACAGCCAATGCACAAAGCGCCCATCGCAAGTCCCTGACAGAAAATGCGGTTTCAGTCGGCGATGGGTGGAATGAAGGCGCTCAATACGGTCCATCCATGAATAGACCGCGGGCGTCCGCGAGGCTGTGTCGACCTTCCGCCTACTGCGTGCGGGTTCCGGACGGCCCCGCGTCGCTACGACCCTTGGTCGCGCCAGCATTGAACGCCTGCCCGCTTCTAGTCCGGACCGGTGACCCGCCGCCAACAAATGACGGGCGTCTTGAATCTCAGTGTTCCAGATAGGTCGCTACCGCGTCGGCGCTGTTTCCGACTGCATCGACCGCCTCCTGAAGTGTTTCACGGCTGACCCCGAATTTGCCGGTCCAGTAGCGTACCTCATAGTCCTCGCCCATTGCGATACGCGAGGCATCCTGAGGCGCGCGAAGCGTCTTGTCATCGCTCATGGCTCTCTCCTTCAGGCGCCTGAATTGTCGAAGGGCAGGCAAGGTTCCCTCCGAAATGAACGAAACAGGAGCATTCCCGCTGGCGCCGCCTTCCGGGCGCGAGATGTGCTTCGTTTTCGAGACGTGGCGTCGCAGATCAGGAGAGAAAGAGGGCGGCCGGTTCGGCCGTGACGGGTCAGGGCTGAGAGAGAGGCTCTCGGCGCCCGTCGCGGAGACGCTCCATGGCAACTGTCCTCAATCACCCATCCGCGCCGCTTCGGGCTTCGGCGCCCTATAAGGTCGATATCTCGCGCGGGTCCCGCATCGGGCGAGTCTCGTCCGAGTGGTTCTCGCGGCCTGACGATGAACGCTATCTCTCGCTGGGCGAACTGCACGCCGCAACCATGGCGCGGGCGCGCAGGGCGACCACGCGTACACTCGAGTCCCGCGCGGTGCGGGTCGAGGCCAGTCGCGATGATCCCGAGCGGCTGGCGCTGATCGTACCGGATCGCGATGTGCCGGTTGCGCCGACCCACTGGTCATTCGGCCAGCTATGCAGCTTGGTCGGCGCACCCTCGGGATATCTGCGCGACTTACCGGCACCGCTCGCCGGCATCAATCTTCAGCACGGGCTGCTCTCGCACCGCGCCGAACTGATCAAGACGCTCGAGACCGAGGACGGCCGCACTGAGCTTCGCGCGGTCACCGGCCCCGATTATGGACGGATCTGGGACCATGAGCTTGTCGCAGCCGTGATGAAGATCGCAGGGAACGGCACCGGCGACACGCGCTGGAAGGTGCCCGGTCTGCTCGACTGGTCGACCATGACCCACAATCCGCATGTCGACGTCACGAAGGACACGACCACCCTCTATGCGAGCGATCGCGACGTGTTCCTGTTCCTCGTCGATGATGCGCACCCGATCGAGGCGGGCAGGCTGCCCAATGGCGACCCCGACCTGTTCTTTCGTGGCTTTTACTGCTGGAACAGCGAGGTCGGCGCAAAGTCGCTCGGAATGGCGAGCTTCTACCTGCGCGCGGTGTGCATGAACCGCAATATCTGGGGTGCGGAGGGCTTTGAGGAGATCAGCATCCGCCACTCGAAGTTCGCCGCCAACCGCTTCGCGCACGAGGCGGCGCCCGCGCTCGAGAATTTCGCGACCTCGTCCGCCCAGCCATTCATGTCGGGCATCATGGCGGCGCGGGCGCGGATCGTCGCGCGAACCGATGAGGATCGGCAGGACTTTCTGCGCAAGCGCGGTTTCTCCAAGGCCGAAACCGGGCGGATCATTGCAACGGTACTCGACGAGGAGGGGCATCCGCCCGCTTCGATCTTCGACTTCGTCCAGGGGATCACCGCGCTGGCGCGCGACAAGCCGCACCAGGATGCGCGGCTCGATCTCGAAGGCAAGGGCGCAAGGCTCCTGGCTGCGGCCCGCTGAACCCATTCCCGTTGTTACCTCCGGCGCGGTCCTGCTCCCCCAAGAGGAAGAGGGCTGCGCCGATCCTGTGGCGAAGTGAAGGT
Organism: Sphingomonas sp. R647; assembly: GCF_020177055.1. Lineage (GTDB taxonomy): Bacteria > Pseudomonadota > Alphaproteobacteria > Sphingomonadales > Sphingomonadaceae > Sphingomonas. The sequence goes on along the minus strand of NZ_JAIQXT010000010.1, from coordinate 64,297 downwards.
CGGGAGAGAGTTTCCTGTCCGCTTCGTCTCATGGAGAAGTGACATGGCGAAAGCCCAACCCAAACTCGTCCTCGCGCCCGCAAAGGGCATCCCGTTCAACCAGCTCGTGCTGTCCCAATCGAACGTCCGCCGCGTCAAGAACGGGGTTTCGATCGAGCAGCTGGCGGCGGACATCGAGCGCCGCGGCCTGCTTCAGAGCCTCAGCGTCCGGCCTGTCCTCGATGAACAGGGCAACGAAACCGGGAGGTTTCAGGTGCCGGCCGGGGGACGCCGCTTCGGTGCGCTCGAGATGCTGGTCCGGCGCAAGCGCCTCGCCTCCGACGCGCTCGTCCCCTGCATCGTCAAGCCAGCCGACGCAGCGATCTCGGCCGAGGAGGACAGCTATGCCGAGAACACCCATCGCGAAGCGCTGCATCCGCTTGACGAATTCCGCGGCATGAAAATGCTGGTCGAGCAGGGCGACGGGATTGAGGATGTCGCGGCGCGCTTTCATGTCACCCCCGCCGTGGTGCGCCAGCGACTGAAGCTCGCCAGTGTCTCGCCGGCCCTGCATGAGGTTTATGCCGCTGATGGCATGAGCCTCGAGCAGCTGATGGCGTTTACCGTCTGTGATGACCATGCGCGACAGGAGCAGGTCTGGGAGCTGGTACAGTCCCACCATAATCAGTCTGCGCATTTCATTCGCGCGCGCCTCAACGAGTCGACAGTTCCGGCGCGCGATCCGCGGGCGCTGTTCGTCGGCATCGATGCCTATGTCGCAGGCGGCGGCTGCGTCCTGCGCGACCTGTTCGAGGAGGATCGTGGCGGCTGGCTCCAGGACGCAGCCCTGCTCGATCGCCTGGTGCTCGAAAAGCTCGGCGCCGAGGCCGAGCGTATCGGCAGCCAGGGCTGGAAATGGGTCGAGGCGGTGATCGACCTTCCCTATGGGTTTGCGCACGGACTGCGCAGGATTGAGCCCTTGCACACGCCACCGACGCAGGAAGACCTCACTGAGGTCGAAAGCCTTCATGCGCAGGCGCAGGCGCTTGAGGATGAATGGGCCAATGCCGACGAAATCCCCGATACGGTCGATGCGCAGATCACCGCGCTTGACGAGCGCATCGCGCAGCTGGCTGGAGGCAGCTGGAGCTATGATCCGGCCGAGATGGCGATCGCCGGGGTGTTCGTCACGATCAATCGCACCGGTGCGCTGGAAGTCGAGGCGGGCTGGGTCCGCACAGAGGACGAGCCGCTTGTCGCGCCGGACCCTGACATGGAGGGCGCGGACGATCGCGAGCGTGAGCCTGTCGCGGCCGGGCAGGATTGCAGCGCTGACGCAGGCAGCGCCGAGGCGGATGGCGCCGGGGCCAGGGCGAGCGCTGAAGGCGAGGCGACCGAGGAGGATGAGGAGGGGCTCAAGCCTCTGCCCGACCGACTGGTCTGCGAGCTGACCGCAGAGCGCACCCTTGCCTTGCAGGACGCGCTCGCCGGCAACCCGGCCATCGCCTTTGCCGCAGTGCTGCACAATTTCGTGCTTGCCTGCTTCTATCATGGGCGCACCGAGAGCTGCCTGACGCTGTCCCTGAACAAGGTCGGGTTCGCGGTGCAGCCATCGGGCATGCAGCACAGTCTCGCCGCGCGCGCGATCGAGGCGCGTCATGCCATGTGGAAGGAACAGCTGCCCCGGTCGGATAAGGAGCTGTGGGACGCGCTGCTCCTGCTCGACGCGGGCGCTCAGGCGGAGCTGTTTGCACATTGCGCGGCCTATTCGGTCAATGCGCTGTTCGAGGTTGCGCCCAAATACGACAATGGCCGCATCTCGGCGCATATGGTCGAGCGCCGGCTTGCGCACGCCAATGTCCTTGCCCGGGGCGTCTGTCTCGATCTGGTCGCCGCCGGCTGGACGCCCACCGCCGAGAATTTCTTCGGCAAGGTGACCAAGGCACGGATCCTCGAGGCGGTGACCGAGGGCAGGGGAGCCGAGACCGCAGCGCTGATCGATCACCTGAAAAAGCCTGACATGGCACGTGAGGCCGAGCGGCTCATGGCGGATGCCGGCTGGCTGCCCGAGCCGTTGCGTACGCCCGAACTGCCCGCCCAGGCCGAACTGCTTGAGGTCAGCGAAGGCGCAGCGCTTCCGGCGTTCCTCACTGTGTCGGGCGAGGGCGCGGACTCGGGTGGAATTTCGCTCGCAATCGCTGCCGAATGAACTCGAGGAGCGGGACACCTGCGTGTCCCGCTCATCCCCCCATTCAGCCTCAGGAGAGCATCATGGCCATCCCCGACGCCTATTGCGCCAATTTCGACACGCTGCTGCGCGCAGCAGCCGACGGCAATCTTGCGCTGGTCGAATGCGCCGACGCGATCACTGGCGATCCCCGCTTTGTGGTGTGCGCCGTTGCCCTTGATCAGGGCGTCTATCGCCTGACCCCATTTGGTCACCTCGCCGAGGGCAACCCGTTCGAGCTTTACCGGCCGCCTGCCGATCCAAGCGAACCCATCGTATAAGGCGCCCGCGCCGTTGAACCCGAAGACGCGGGCGTCGGCCAATTCTGCCTCAGCGGGAGATCGTCATGACGCATTCAGCGAGCGCGATCGCGCGCAAGCTCGCCGGCCAGGCCGAGCGCCTGTGCCGCCGCTATCTTTCGAATGGCCGGCGCGAGGGCAACTACTGGCTGGTTGGAGATGTGCGCAACGCGCCAGGCCGCAGCCTCTATGTCCGCCTGCGCGATGTCCCGGACGGGGGTGGTCGGGCGGGTAAATGGACCGATGCCCAATCGGGCGAACATGGCGACCTGCTCGACATCATTCGGGCGTCGACCGCCTCGGGTACATTCGCCGAGGCACTTGCCGAAGCCCGGCATTTTCTCAGCCTTCCTCAAGAAGCGCCGGCCAGCGCCCACAGCGCGCGTGGGGCGGCGCGATCCGGCTCCCCCGGGGCGGCGCGACGGCTGCTGGCGATGACCCGACCGATCGTCGGAACACCGGTCGAAACCTATCTGCGCGCGCGTGGTGTCCCCTGTGTCGCCGACCTTGATGCCCTGCGCTTTCATCCGCATTGCTGGTATCGGCGATCGTACGATGACCGCGATGCGCCGCGTGCGATGCCCGCGATGATCGCGGCAGTCACCGATGTCGCGGGACAGGTCTCAGGCGCGCATCGCACCTGGCTTCGGTCCGACGGCACCGACAAGGCAGCGGTCGCGTGTCCGCGCCGTGCGATGGGTGAACTGCTCGGCAATGGCGTCCGGTTCGGAGCAGCTGCAGCGGTCATGGCAGCAGGCGAGGGCGTTGAATCGATCCTCTCGCTGCGTGCTGCTGTCCCGAGGCTGCCGGTGATCGCGGCGCTCTCTGCAGCGCATCTCGGGGCGCTCGCGTTCCCGCCCGAACTCGTACGGCTCTATGTAGCTCGGGAACCCGACCAGGCAGGGCGCCGGGCGTTCAACGTGCTGAGTGAGCGTGCCGCGCGGAGCGGGATCGACGTCCTGCCGCTCGACAGTGAACGTGGCGACCTCAATGCCGATCTTCGCGCCATCGGCCTCGCGCGCCTGCGATCCCGCATCCTGGCGCAGATGTTCGCCGAGGATCGCCCCTGACCTTTCGCAGCGAGCCTCACCCGCATCCCGGTTGCGCAAGGCCGCGTCACGCGCCTTCCCAAGAGGGCGACGGGTCGGCAGCGCGTGCGCCAGCGCAACCCGTCCGCCCGGCTATTTTCCGCCGCTGCGCCCCCACGGGGACGCGCTTTGCATCGCGAAGCAAATTAGCCGCGCTCCCGGGTCCTTCGCTCCCGCTCCGGCGCCCGCCGGCTGCGCCGTCCGCTGCGCTCGGGCGTGCGCGGGCGCGCGCGCCGCCGCCTGTTGTCGCCAGGAAGGCCGCGAGCGTCGCGGCTGCAGCCGACAGGAGATAGCGAAATGGACGATGATCACGCGACAGGAGAGGGCGATACCCAGTTCAGCCACCTGCTGCAGGAACTCGAACTCTATGGCCAAAGACCCTTCGAGGACGAACTCGATCCACGGCCGCTCCCCGAGGGCCGACTGGTCGAGGCGGCAGCAGCCGACACCTTTGATGCGATGGCGGCATGCCTTGCCGACACGAGGCTCGAACCCGAGCTTGAAGACCTGCTTTGGGGGGTCGCCAATGTCTTCCACCGCGCTGCCGAGCGCGCCGACCATCAGCTCGATGCCAACGAACTTGCGCAACAACGTTCGCAGCGCGAACAGGACGGCTCGGAGGTCAAGTCTGTCGAACTCGAGACGCTGATCGCGCAGGGCCGCACGATGATCGAGCGCCGCGACGCAATGGAAGCGTTCCGCGAGGCGTTTGCCGAGCAGTTCCGCCACTATCTGCGCAAGCCCTGGCTGCCCAGATCCGGCTCGATGCTCAACCGGCGCGCGATGACCGCATCGGTGATTGAAAGCCGCGAATTCATAAACGACCGGCGCCATGCCGATGCGACCCTGCTCGTGCCGCAGGGCGCGCGCATCTATCTGAGCGGCGGTGCGGACTATGCCGACCATCGCAAGGTCTGGCTCGTGCTCGACCAGGTCCATGGCCGCCATCCGCAGATGGTGCTGCTGCACGGCGGATCGCGCACGGGTGCCGAGCATATCGCTGCGCTCTGGGCGCGCGAGCGCAAGGTGCCTCAGGTGCCGGTTGCGCCCGACTTTGCGCGGCACAGCCGCGGCTCGGCGCCGTTCAAGCGCAACGATCAGGTGATCGGTCTCATGCCGCGCGGGATCATCATATTCCCCGGTGGCGGCATCCAGGACAATCTGTTCGACAAGGCGCGCAGCGCTGGCATCGCGATCCTTGATCACAGGCGCCGATGATCGCTGCCTCGCTACCGGCAAGGGCCGGGCGAGCCGGTCTTTGGGCCCGCGCCGGCGCGGCGCAACGCGGGGCTGCGCCCCGCGTCCTCCACTGGCGTTGCGGCCCTGCGGGTGCGCCCCGCCTCCTGGCGCGAACCCGAACCGTCTCTCCCCCCGGCCCTGGCCGACGCGATGGAGAATGATCGATGACAAGCGACCTTCGCAGACTGCGTCTTGCCCTTGACGCCATGCCCGCGCCCGATCGCGCCGTGTTCGAGCGCGCACGCTTTGAGCAACTCGACTTTGCGGCGATTGCCGCTGACCTTGGCATCGGGATCGAGGAGGTCGAGCGGCGCCTTGCATGTGCGATGGCGCATCTCGTCTCGTTTCATGCCGAGCCGCACCAACATTGAGCATAGGACAAGCCACCGCTAGGAACCGATCATGCGTGTCGATCTCGATCATCTTCCCCAAGTCCAGCAGGCTGAACTGGCGCGCGTGCGCGACACGCTGATGGCCGAGTTCGCGCAGGCGATCGCGACCAGCACCCAGCCCTGGAAGAAGAACGGCAGGATCCTCAAGATCATCCTGTTTGGAAGCTATGCGCGCAACGACTGGGTCGACGAGCCTGAGAACGGCTACCAGTCCGACTTCGACCTGCTTGTGATCGTCAGCCACGAGGACCTGACCGACATCGCTGGCTACTGGTATATCGCCGAGGACAAGATCCTGCACGATCCGGCGGTGCAGCGTCCGGTCAACATCATCGTCCACACGCTCGACGAGGTAAACCGGGCGCTCCAGCGCGGTGAGTATTTCTGGGCCGACATCGTTCGCGACGGCGTGGTGCTGTATGAGCTGCCGCAGCATCCGCTTGCGGCGCCTAAGCCGCTCACCCCTGCGGATGCGCTGGCAATGGCGGAGAGGTACTTCGACGACCGCTTTGCGGATATAGACATGTGGATTGAGGATGCAGACCGGCACAGAGAGCGCGAAGATGATCCTGACCGACGACGCAGACATTCAGCCTTTCTGCTGCATCAGGCCACCGAAACCGCGTACGCTTGCTTTCTGTTAGTCAGGACGCTTTACTTTCCGCGATCACACAACATCAAGTTTCTGCGCTCGCTCTCCGAGGACAAGGAGCCGCGTCTTGTGGACGTCTGGCCGCGCGCGACCCGTATTGAACGGCGTCGTTTCGAGATGCTCAAGCGCGCCTATGTCGAGGCGCGTTATTCACCCAGCTACGAGATCAGTGCCGAGGATCTCGAGGCCCTCGCTGCATCGGTGCGCCAGCTTCGGGACATCGTGGAAGCACTCGGTCTCGAGCAGTTGGAGCGCTTGCGCTCGCAAGCCCCGAGCTGACGTTCCGAGGTCTGGGTTGATGCGCTATGCGCCTGTGACGCGACTAGGCGCTATGCTGCTGGGAGGCATCGCGCATTGCCGGGGCCGACTGCGGCAGTGACGATCGCGAATGCGGGTGCACCTACTAAGTCCGCGCGCGGGGCGTCTCTTCTTCTTCATTTGAATAGGCGCGGATCAGATGTGCGCTGAGTGCGCGCTTCATTGGTCCGGGTCGATGTCGTCCGCAGCGCAGGTCTCGGCATAAGCGCCAAGCGCGGCGAAGGCTTGGCGCCAATGCGCTTCCTGCATCTCCCGCGTGGCCGGGTCGGGCAGGTCGCGATGGTGGAGTGAAACCTCGGTCTGAACCCCGAGCGGCACCAGCTGGATGACCAGGCGAGACGTGCGGGTCGCGTCATGGGTCCAATCGGCTTCAATGAGCTCGCCCGGAATAACGCAGGTGAAGCAGCCATAATCACTGCGGCCCGGCCCACCTTCCGGAACCGCCGCAATCCAGAACAGGCCAGCGTCGCGTGCATCGATCTGGACGTTGGCAACTCGACCGCCGGGTCCTGCCCACCAGGATCGGATATGGACCGGGTCGGTCAGAAGGGAGAATGCCGTGCTCGCCGGCACGGGAAGTCGGGTGACAAGGGTCACGCGCGACATCGACATCATCTTGTATGTCGGGTCGTGCGGAGCTTGCCGGCGGGTGTTGCGGTGCAGCGCATCAGCTGAGTATCTCTTCGCACGCGCACAATTTCAAGGCTGTTTCGTTCCGCGTCGGTCAGCCAATTCTTGTGCCGTCTTGGGCATGGAAAAATGCGGGCCTCAGACCGGCTGGAACATCGGTCGCGCGGCTCTTTGGCGCCTGGCTGTTGCGCCGGCCACGCGTCGAGTGGCCTTGCGGACATGAGCGGAATAAGGCGAGGGCCCGCAGACGCTGACCATGACCGGCCGTTCAACGTCCGCCAAGAGAACGAGGCGCGTCAGGCAGAGACTGGTTGTCTGGGGTTGCGCGCTGCGCCAAAAGACGGGCGGGCGCAAAAGTATTTAGTCAGTTTTAGCCCCATACCGTTCAAATTGATTACAATTTAACATTGCGGTTCATCACATATGGTGGATCCCGCAATTGCGAAATGCTCCGTGAGGAACTGGTTATCTTGACGCCCGCAAACCGTAAGTGGGTTTGCAGATGCTCTGATTATTCCTTTTGCTTGTACTATCTCGCTCAAGGGCGCACGGGATTTCTCGACTGGAGGCAGGCGGTTGGTGGCCAATAATTCGGAATTGATAATTCAGCCGGAAGAGCGACTGAAGGTGGCCGTCGAGGCCGCGTGCGTTGCCGTGTGGGCGTGGCACGTCGATTCGGACCGGTTTTCAATGGATGAACGTGCCTTCGAGCTCTGGGGCGTGCCCCAGGCGGACGAAGTTACGTTCGAGGAATTGTCGGTTCGCATCCATCCCGTCGATCGCGACAGGGTCCGCGCCGCGTTCAACGCGACGCGATCGCTCGTGGGGTCTTACGAGATCGACTTTCGCATCTGCATAGAAGACGACGTGCGCTGGATTGCGGCGCGTGGAAGGGGCGCCGACGACGGCATTCTTGGCCAGGTAATGCACGGAATTTTCCTCGATGTTACCGGTCGCAAGCAAGCCGAGGAGGGCAGCGAGCTACTCGCCGGAGAAATGAGTCACCGGGTCAAAAACCTCCTGACCATCGCTGCCGGCCTGACCCAGATTACCGCCCGCTCAGCCAAATCTGTCGAGGAAATGGCCCAAAAGCTGACGCAGCGCCTGAGTGCTCTGGGCCGTGCACATGACTATGTAAGGCCGCTGCCAAACGAACAGGGCAAGGCCGCGCTGCTTGGCGACCTGCTGTCGATCTTGCTCGCCCCCTATGACGAAACAGCGGCCTTTTCCGGTCGCATCCGCGTAGCCGTCGCCAGAATGGGCGTAGGGGAGAAGGCGGCGACAGCGCTGGCAATGGTCCTTCACGAGCTGGCCACGAACTCGGTAAAATATGGTTCACTATCCGCCGAAACCGGCTTTCTGGATGTTTCGAGCAAGATGGACGGCGATGACATCGTGGTCACCTGGACAGAGACGGGTGGACCGTTAATTGCAGATGCCAAGGCGTTGGAAGGGTTCGGGAGCAAGCTGATCGCCCGCAGCGTGTCGGGCCAGCTCGGCGGCGGGCTGAGTTATGATTGGCAAGAAAGCGGCCTGGTAGTGACTATTCGAATGCGTCGCGACCGGCTTGAAACATAGACGTTGAGCCAATGCGAAGCGGGCGACTGTGAGGCCGCTGGTGAAAGCCGCTAGTCGGTTATGTAGCAATTACCCGCCGAAAGGTTATCCGCCGTCCGCTCTCACGAGCGCTGGGCCGCAAGCTGATTGCGTGATCCTGATGCGCGAGCCGTGACCGTACCAATCGGCGGTCGTGTCCGACGCGACCGCTGCTGGCGGGGCGCCAGAAGGCGACAATGGCGGACTTTGCGGGGTTTGCGGACGGTTCCGCGATCCAGCATCGTCAGAAGTCGTCGTCCTCTATGCTTACGGCATGTCACGCAACCGGCCGTGCAAAGCGAATTAGAGGCGTTTGCCGGACGTCGCCGCAGATTCCATGGCTGAAACGCTGATAACATACAGGATCAGGCCGCGATCGTTTGTGACGTCCACCTGCCAGTCTTGATCTGCCCAAATCAATTCTGCGTATTCTCTGAGCAGCTCGCCAACAAACCTTGCCATTTTAACGCGAAGTTGCGTCAGGTCATCTGCCTCGATGCGGGTCGTGTCGCCGATATGAGAATCGGTTCGAACATTGATATTGTAGGTCGTCATCAGACCCTCCGTTCAGCAGAGCGTCCAGAAGCGCTACAGGGTTCCCGACTGTTTCACCTCCAGACCATCTGCACCCTCCTGGGCGCTTCAACGTCGGCACCGGGAGCGCGAGGGGACGATCGATCCGAGCCAAGTCTGCTTGGCTGCCATGCGCGGCAGGCTCGGTCATTGAGCGTACCAATGGACACTACCGCGAGCGGTCGTGCGGTCAGTGAGCCCATGATCGTCGGCTTGGCGTTCGGAAATGATCACATGTCAGTCGGCGCTTTCCAGCGCAGGGCGTCAATCAACACGCGCAGCGCGGGCGTGACCTGTCGGCTCGGATAATAGAGGTGGCAGCCCGGAAAAGGCGGGCACCACGCGTCCAGCACCTGGATCAGCCGACCATCGGCGATCTCCTCGGCGACGTCATCGGCCAGCATGTAGCCGAGGCCCGCTCCGGCGCGGACCGCCGCCGCAGCCAGCACCTCATCGTTCACGATGAGTTGTCCGTTTGGACGAAACCTGACTTCCCGACCATCGAACTCGAATTCCCAGGGCAACAGGCCGCCCCCGCCGAGCAGCCGGTAGTTGATGCAATTATGCGCTTCGAGATCGCCCGGCACGATCGGCACCGGACGGGTGTCGAAATAGCCGGGCGTGCCGACGACCAAAGTGCGCAGCGGGGGGCCGACCGGAACCGCGACCATGTCGAGGTCCACCGTCTCGCCAAAGCGGATTCCGGCATCGAAACCGCCAGCCACCAGATCGACCAGCCGGTCATCGACGATGACCTCGACCGAGATTTCGGGATGATCGCGCAGAAAGCGCGGCAAGGTGGGCGCCAGTACCGTGCGCGCGGCTGAGCTGAACGTGGTCAGTCGGATCGCGCCGGAGGGAACGCCGCGCCAGTCGCCCAGCGCGGACAAGCCGCGCGCGACTTCGGCTAGCGCCGGGTCGAGCGATTGCAGGAGGCGCTCGCCCGCTGCGGTCGGGGCGACACTGCGGGTGGTGCGCGCGAGCAGACGCACGCCCAGGCGCTGTTCGAGACTGCGCATCGCATGGCTGAGGGCAGAGGGCGAAAGGCCGAGTTCTGCTGCGGCGCGCGTGAAGCTGCGCGCCCGCGCCACAGCTGCGAACGCTGCAAGATCATCGAGATCCCCGCGCTTCATTGATGCATTTCCTTCACAAGCCCTTGCCGCCGGTGACGGCTAATCCTGACGCCTGCAAGGCCTATCTTGGCGATCTGACCTTCCAAGGAGCCATCATAATGACCCTCGCCACATATCGCACCCTTGGCCGCTCAGGCCTCGCGGTAAGCCCGCTCGCGCTCGGCACGATGACCTTCGGCGCCGGACGCTGGGGTGCTGACGAAGCCACGTCACAGTCGATCTTCAATGCCTATGTCGAGGCAGGCGGCAATTTCGCCGACACAGCAGATGTCTATTCGGGCGGGAAGAGCGAGGAGATGCTGGGCCGCTTCATGGCCGAGCGGCGAAATCGCGACCGGATGGTCGTTGCCACGAAATCGGGCTTCCCGCGAAGCGCGGGCACACCGCTCGCCGGCGGCAATTCGGCGCGCAATATCCGCGACGGGATCGAAGGATCGCTCCGCCGGCTCGGCACCGATTTCATCGATATGTACTGGACCCATGTCTGGGACCGCACCACGCCGCCGGAGGAGGTGCTGCGCGCGCTGACCGACGCGGTGCGGCGCGGCGACATCCTCTATTATGGATTTTCGAACGCGCCTTCATGGTATGCTGCGCAGATTGCAACGCTGGCACGCGCGCATGGTCTGCCCGAGCCGATCGGCCTGCAATATTCCTATTCTCTGATCGACCGCGGCGTCGAACTCGACATCATTCCCGCCGGGAAGTCGCTTGGCCTCGGGCTGGTGGCCTGGAGCCCGTTGGCTGCCGGCATGCTCACCGGAAAATATGGCCGCGACAAGATCGCCGATGCCGGCCCCGCCGGCAGCCTGCCAAACCGTGCCAGCGCAGCAACCCGCAGCGGCAGTGACGGGCGGTTGAATGGTGACAATCTCTTTGGCGGGATGCTGTTTACCGAAAGGAACTTCGCGGTGGTGGATGAACTGCGCTCGGTGTCCGCCGAGATCGGGCGGCCAATGGCGCAGGTCGCCTTGGCATGGGTCGCTCGGCGCAGCGGTGTCGCCTCCGTGCTGGTCGGCGCCAGCCGCCCTGACCAACTGAAGGAGAACATTGCCGCGCTCGACATTGCGTTCAGCGACGACCAGCAGGCTCGGCTAGACGCCGTGGGGGCGCCACCGGTGCTCAACCCCTATTTCATCTTCGACCTGCCTCGCGCTCAAATCTTCGGAGGACAGGATGTCGAACCCTGGAGGCCCGCCTTGTCGTAAGCAGCCTCGCTCGATGGCGTTGGGTCGCACTAGTTGGAAGTTCTGGCCAAATACCAGCAGACATCGGCGCATTTAAGCGCCGACCTTCGAAGCAGGCCTCTTCCATACTCTGACGTCGCCAGCTTCGCAGATTCTTGACTAATCCATGCCGCGTACCGGTTCCCTCTACATGGCCACGGGGCCAGGGGAGGCCACCTTGAAGAGGAACGCAGAAATGAGCGCCTTGGCTAGCGCCGACCTGCATTTACGAGGCAGGCCGCTGGAGTGTCCTCGCCGGGTTCAGGCGACTCCCCGCTGTTCAGTGCCAAAGGCCCCCCTTATGCAATGATAAACTGGTGCTGAGTTACACCGATAAAGCCTAGCGTTGCACGCAGGTGCGTTTCGGTACGCTCTATTGCGGCTGCCGGGCCATTGGTAAAATGGCCGCCCCGCGCTAGTGCTACTACGACGCGCTTGGCACCGGGCGGACCTTCGACGCCGTTCTCGCCGCAGCGAAAGGGTTTGCCGGCGACGAGGGTTTGGTCGAACCAGCTTTTCAGCTGGGTCTGGATGCCGAAATTGTACTTTGCGGCGCCGATCACGACGATGTCTGAGGCAACAATCGTCTTGATCTTATTGCAGCGGTGATGGCGTATCCGCAACGCGTCGGGCCCCATCATTTCAGGTTGAGACGAACCGCAGGCGCTCTTCTGACGTCTTTGCGAGCGGGACGCGGTTGTCCGGCGCGATCCCGACGATTGTAGCGATCCACCCAGTTGGTGGCAGCCATCGCAGCGCAAGAAATAGGGCGTAGACGGTTGCGATCATCGTAGCGAGCATCGCGAGTGACGCAGGGGAGACTTTATAAAGCGTTTCCTTCGATGCAAAGAAAATGGCCGGATGCCAAAGGTAAAAGAACAAAGACTGACGTCCTATTGCTTCCAATATGGGGATCGATACCCGGGCTAGGGACAGGCCCCTGAATAGCACAAATATGAGTCCAGAATTTAGTAGGATATAACCTGCGATCCCTGATGCTGCATCGCGAGTGAAGAACGCCGACATCCAGAGACATGCGCCGATTGAAGCTCCTAGCGACGCGACCTTGAGCAAAAACGTTGAAACCTGAGATTTCATCGACGCCAACGCCGCTCCCATAAAAAAGAACATTGGCATCGTGTAGAACCGCTGATCGCCGATCATATGACTGAGCTGTTCGAAGTCCGCGTTTTTGAACGGATGAAGGTCGTAAAGGCCGAACATCGAGACGGACAGTAAAAACATGGCGACCGAACTGAAAAGCAGGGAGGTAGCCCGCACCTTCACAAAAAACGATATCAGCAAGCAAATTATCAAACTTGGTACAAACCAGAGATGGTAGAGCGGGTATAATACGACATTTTCCAAACTATGAAGGGCGTTGGATCGCTTTAGAGCTGCGGTGAAAAATGCTGTCGCAAATAGCCACGGGATCACCATGCGAAGCGCGTAAAACTTTACGTTACTGCCAAATAACCTGCTTCGTAAAGATTCGATGTTGAGCAAATAGCCTGACAGTGCCATGAATACTGGCATCCTGAACCCGCTTAGCAGCCATTTGAATGCATCCGCGTCCATTGGTACAACGGAAAGGTGCCCGACCATAACAAGTAGGATCATCAGCCCTCTGAAGCTGTCTACGCTAGGATCTCGCGGTCGCGACTGCCCCATAACTACCCCTCCCACCTAACATGTCGACAATTGCCTAAGAATCGGCGTCAATATCCCCACTACGCTACCGGATTATCTCGTATTGCTAGCGTGTCTAGGGCTGAAAGCCATTCTGTTATAAAATCTTAGAATCGGTTTATTGTTGTAAGCGCAAGCGCGGTCACGGGGTGAGACCCGCCGCCTCGTCGATACTTTGGCCTTTTGATGACGGAGGAGGTGCTTCTTTCACCCCCGGTCTCCTACATAGTATTCAATTGCGGCGATTTCGCTAAGATCATTTCTCGGCCCTGCTGTGCCCACACGCCGCGCAAAACGCAGGTGAATCGCTTTGGAACATTCATTGCGTTTCTCCTGTTCTGAAGGCCAGGAATTCCCAAACCGCTGCAGTGGAGTGCCCCGAACCCATTGCTCGCGGTTCGCTAAATGTTCTAATTTGATTGCGCCGTGATTCGCGGTCGTTTACATCGATGGAGCCTGAGCATGGAGCATGATCTCCAGCTGCGCGCGGCTGCGCGCGCGATCTTTGACGCCTGTTACCCGACCGAGGACTGGTCGCCGGTCGGATTCGATGAAGCCGAGCGCTTGCGCACGGTTCATTATCGCCAGGCTGTCGGTGCTGCCCAGCATGCGTGCGCCGCACTTGCGGCTCCCGGGTTACAGCTGGCACTGCCGACCTTCGCCTAAGCGCCACGAATGTGGTTGGCGATCCCAGGACCCTTCATGACCTGCACCGGATCGAGGCGCAGGTCCGCGTCACCTGTCGTAGCTGCAACGCCTCCGAGCTGTGGGAGCTCGACGCACTGATCGAAGAGGTGCGCCGGAACGGCGGCAACACCGACTGGCGTGCCGCGCGATCGGTGCTCCGCTGCCCTCACCATTGCGCCGAGCCGATGATCGAGCTGCTGCCGATCCCGTTTGGCAAGCAGCGCGCGCGCCGCCGGGCGCATCGTCATGCGCTGGTCAACCTCGCGTTGCGGATCCTGCGCGAGGCGGCAGCGCGCTCCTCTGATACCCAGGTCGGGACCCCGGAGGTTCGCCTCGCGCTCCACGTACTGCGCCCGTTCGTCCGCGACAGCCGCTTGCTGGTCGCGTTCTGGCGCGCGGCGACGATCGAGCCGCGCCATCCCTGGACCAGCTGCCACCGGCCCTATCGCGAGATCGCCGACCGGCTGATTGCGCGCGGAGCGCCGGTGGATGAGGAGAACCGGCCCTGATGCGCCGAGGAGCGCATGCGCAGGTACGTCGGTCGAATGCCTGGGTCGGGCATAACGGGCGTATCGCTTTTGGTTGAGTGGAGCGGGAGAAGATCCAGGCCAGCGCGGGGACCGACCCGCTCTTGGAGGCACTTGCCTGGTCCGGCGCACGGCCTGACGCCATCAACCCGTAAAGGGTCCGCTTACGCTTCGCGTGCGGCCACTTGGCTGCGCCTGCGCGGTGATTGCGGCCATGCGCCGGCCCCGTCGGGCGCCTGTCGAGCGGGGGCGGTCTCCGCTCCGCGACAGGAGCTTCGACATGCCGCTCACCCTCGCACAGAAAAACGCCTTGAGCCTCGCGCGAACCTTGATGACGATCGTCATCGTCTTCCGGATCGAAGGTGGCACTTTCGGCGTCGCCGAGGCGCACGAATTCGATGGCGACCCCGCGCTGATCGTTCGCGAATATGATCCCTTCGCGCGCTGAGCCTCAGGGGCGCGGCGGCATTTCGCCGCGCCCTGTTGCGCTGCCGGATCGCCTTCGCCTGCGTCGCTGAGGCGCGGGGCTGTGCTGCGGTGAGCTCTGTCGCTGCGCGGTGTCACACGCCCTCGCGTTCGCTGGCTGGCATGTGGCGCCACGCCGGTCTGACCGAGCGCCTTGCTGTGATGGTGTCCCCAAGCAGGTACGCAACAGCCTTGCTGATGTCAGGCGTCCCTTCGCCGCGCGTGTACGTGCAGGGGCAGGGGCGGGCTTGGCAATCTGACGCGCCCAGCGGGTTCGCACTGCCCTGCGAAATGGCATTCGCTTTGGTGCTGCGCGCGCCGCATGCGGCACGAGGGGGCAGGTTGGCGGGGGAGGATTTTCGGGGATCCGGCTTAGTCGCCTGACGCAGATAGCTGCCAAACCCTTGTCCCGCCTCTGATCTGTAACGCCGCGTTGCAGTCGGTTCCGTCCGTCTGGTCGGGCCGCCCGGTGGCCGCGTTCATGGCTGTCTGGCCGGATGTCGGCTGCGCCTCGATTGCCTTGCCGCAACTGCTGCGCCCCGACTTTCTTCCCCTGGCCTTTCCACCCCGCGCGCAAGCGCGCGGGGACCCCGGATGCGCCCATTCCTCGCGAGCCAAGAAAGCCCGGGCTGCGCAGTCCTTCGCTGCGCTGCGGGCTGACGCTGCGGCGGCATCGCACCCGGCCTTGTGACGCCATCGCGGCCGCATGGGGCGGCCCGAGCACAAAGGACTGGTACAATGGCAAATATCGGCAGCTTCAAGAAGGTCGGCGAGGAATATCAGGGTTCGATCGTGACCCTGAGCGTTCAGGCCAAGGGCGTCCGGATCGTTCCGGAAGACAATCGCCCCAACGAAAACGCACCCACCCATCGCGTCTATGTCGGTCGCGCGGAGATCGGTGCAGCCTGGGCCAAGACCTCCGCCGAGCAGCGCGACTATCTCTCGGTCAAGCTCGACGATCCAAGCTTCACCCAGCCCATCTTCGCAAACCTGTTCGACGATGAGGGCGCCGAGACCTTCAGCCTGATCTGGTCGCGTCCCCGCCGCTCGGGCAACGACTGATCGACGCAAGGGCGCCCCGCCGGTTCCGGCGGGGCGCCCTTTTCGTGCTGCGCCAGCGCCCGCTCGCGTCCTGCGTTGTCCCCGCGCGGGGATAGGCCTCTCCCCAATCCGGGTCTTCGAGCGCACCGTGAATTCAACGAGCCTCGGGCGCACTGTCGTCGCCCGGGAGGCTTGCCGTCGCCCTTTTTCCGCCTGATTTGCCGCAGCACGCTGGCACGTTCGCGCGGCATGACCGGGCCGATTTCGCGCAGGAATTCCTGCGGCGAAATCCGGCCTATCGCGCGCACTGGCGCGCGTTGCGGACGGCAGGCGCGACGGGCGCGCGCGCGGCGCTTTGCGCGCGCTTGGGGCTTGCCTATCCGTTCGATCCCGACCTTCCGGTGCGCGATGCACCGGCATGCTGGGCGCCCGGCGTTGCGGCGCAGCTCGTCACTCTGCAGGCCGCGCCCGTCGCGTTTCCGGGCGCTGCGGCACTGCCGGACGTCGTTCCAACTGCGATGTGGCGGCGCGGCGATGTCCATGACCTGGTGCTCGACCATACAGGTGTGCGTCATCGCCTGCAGGTCGTGAGCTCTGACCCTGGCGCGCCACTCGTCATCCTGCTGGCGCCGTGCGCCGATGCGCTGCGCACTGCCTGCGCCGATGCAGCGCGGCGGTTGCTCGCGGGGCTCAGTGCCGCGCCGCCAGCTGCCGTGATGCGTCCGAGCGCACTTCAGCGGCGACGGCTGACGCTGCTGCTTGGCGTGCTCGACCTCTCGCTTGCCGGCGCGACTACGCGCGCGATCGGAACCGGCCTTGTCTATCCCTGGCTCGGTGACATCGGGGCACAGGTCTGGAAGACCACCAGCGAGCGCCGCCGCGTCCAGCGCCTGATCGGCGAGGCGCGACAGCTGATGGATGGTGGCTATCGCGCCCTGCTGCACGGCTGACCGACAGGGGCGACATAATCGGCCGGGCGGGCCTGGCCGCTCCCCTCGGGCGGCGCCGCGCCGCCATCTGCTTCCTGTGATTGGAACAGGTCCGCCGCTCTAGCCGGGCCCCCGCCCGGAGATGCTGAATGACAACCCCGCCGCTGCCGTCGCAACGCCTTCTGCGCACGCCCGATGCTGCGTTGCTGCTCGGGCTCTCGGCGCGTACCCTCGAAAAGCACCGCTGCTATGGCACCGGGCCGCTTTACCGCAAGCTTGGCGGACGCATCGTCTATGCTGTTTCGGACCTGCTAAACTGGGCCGACCAGGGCGTGCGCCGCTCGACCTCGGACACGAGCGGCGGCACCGTCCATCCCGCAAAGCCGATCGATCCGAGCAAACTTGATCGCCCCGGCCCGGTGCGCCGGTGATGCGCGTGGATTCAGCGGGCAACGCTCGCGATTGCGCTATCCCCGGTCACGGACCGGCTTGTTCCCCTGCGGGGACAACCACGGTCGACCTGTTCTGGGTCGAGGACCAGAACGAACGCTGGATCCGCTTTGGCCATCCGGTGTGCGATGCGATCCTTGATCGCCGGCGGCGGCGGCTCGCCTTCGCGCCCGGCAGCGTGTTCGCCTACGTGCGCTGGGCCTCGAACGACTATGGCACCGCGCTCTCGCGGCTCGCCATCGTTCGCGCGGTCTGGCCGGGCGAGCGGTGTTCGACGCTGGTCGGGGTGCATCCAGGCGGTGATCTGCTGCTCGATCTGTCGAGCTGGGCACGCGTCGCGCGTGCGTTCGCCGCGATCGACGCGATCGAGGATCTTGGCATCGATCCGGCGTTCGCCGCGCCTGATTACTGGCGTCACGTCCATAATCGCCTGAGCGTCGGCTACCCGCCGCGTGCCTATTCGCGCGCGCGCCATCGCGCCTGGCTGCTGCGGCAGGAGGTGGGCGCATGACGCGCTTTGGCATCCTGATGACGGGCTATCTCGCGCTCGGCGCATTGATCCTTCCAGCCATCGTCCGCCCGGCGCCGCAGCTGATCTGGAATGCAAGCGCGAGCGTGCCGATCGGCCTCTATGCCGCGCGTCCGGTCGATGGGCTGACGGTTGGCGATCTGGTCGCGGCCATGCCGCCTGAACCGCTCGCGCAGTTGATGGCCGGGCGTGGCTACCTGCCGCTGCGCACGCCGATGCTCAAGCGCGTCGCGGCAGTCACCGGGCAGCGCGTCTGCCGCATCGGCAAGAACATCCTGATCGACGGATCGCGGGTCGCGGTTGCGCAATCGCGCGACGTGGACGGGCGCGCACTGCCTGCCTGGCAGGGCTGCCGGACACTCGGGCCGGACGCGGTCCTGCTGCTCAATCGTGACGCACCGGCGAGCTTCGATGGACGCTATTTCGGGCCGATTTCACGCCGCTCGATCCACGCCGTGCTGACGCCGCTGTGGCTGGTCGGCGCGCCACGCGCGCGCGCCAAAACGCGTCCCCGATCAACCACCAAAGGAGCAAATCATGATCAAGATCGGTGAATTCATGCCGCAGGGCGACAGCTATTCGGGTCGCCTGACCATGCTCGGAATCGATGCCGCGCTGACCATCGTGCCCGCCATTTCGAGCGCCGCGCCCAACGCACCCGCCTATCGCATCCATGCCGGCGAAGGTGCCGATGGACGCGAAATCGGAGCGGGCTGGACGCACTCTGGCGAGCGTTCCGGACCCTATCTCGCGCTGCTGATCGACGATCCGCAATTGCCGCGGGCGATCCGCGCCAACCTGTTTCGCCCGGCGATCGATGGGGGCCCGCACCAGCTGTTCTGGCAACGGCATCAGCGCCGCCGCGACACCGGACAAGCCGAGTGAACGGCGCTTGCGGCCTGTGGCGGGGTGTAGCGCTTGCGCTCGCCCTGCTCGCGCCGGGCCTTGCCTGCGCGGCGCAGGGGCGGCCCGCCGCGCCGTCCTGCGCAGGGTATGCGGTATTCGATGAACCGGTCGCCAGCGCCGCGGAGCGCTTCGCGATCCCGCAAGACCTGATCCGCGCGGTCATCGCTGTTGAAAGCAACGGCAAGGTGTTCGCGATCTCGCCCAAGGGGGCGATGGGGCTGATGCAGCTGATGCCCGGAACCTGGGAAATGCTGCGCAAGCGACTGGGGCTCGGGCACGATCCGTTCGATCCTTGCGACAATATCCTGGCCGGTTCGGCCTATCTGCGCGAGCTGCTCGACCGTTATGGCGACCCGGGATTTCTCGCCGCCTATAACGCCGGACCGGGGCGCTACGAGGCCTATCTTCGCCGCCGGCAAGGCCTCCCCGCCGAGACCATCGCCTATGTCGCAAAGCTCACAGGCGCTGTGCTTGCGGCCCCCGCACGGCCGGTCATGCGCTCGGCTCCCAATCCCGATGCGTGGCGGCAGTCGGACCTGTTCGTCCGTACGCCTCGGTCGTCTTCAGACCCGGATTCATCGGCTTTGGACGCTTCATCAAAAGCCGGGCCGGGGGAGGGGGACCAGCCGTCACTGCCCCCGCGTGACACGCTGTTCATCGCGCGTCCGCGCATTCCGCAATGAGCGTTTTGCACCTTCTGCCTGTCGTCGGCTGCGCGATGGTCCGGCTGGGTGCGGATCTGGTCAGGAGGGCTGGCTCGAAGGATCAGGAGCGATGGCGAGATAAAGGCACCGCCGTCTGTCGGGGTGCAAATGGTTGTGAAGACTTGGGAAATTGCGCCGTCGCAGGTTTGGCCCTGCCGTCGCGCTCGCTGATTTTCCTTTTGATATCAATGCACGAAGCGCTGGCAGCGCCGCCGGGAGCACGCCGATGACCGGCGATCGTGACGACTTTCGGGTTCGGCCCGGAAAGGGGCGCAACCGGGGTTCGGGGAGCCTGCGCTCGCAGAGCCTTGCAGCGCAGGTGCGGCGCGCGGCTGCACGTGCGGGGTTTGCGCGTCGCGGCCCGCGTCGTGGCGGTGGCACCGGCCCGCTTGGACGTGGACGCAGGGCCGCGCTCGTATCGCGCAGGTCGGCAAGCATGCGCCGGGTGGTGATCAAGGCGCGGATCGTGCGCCATTCAGGCACACGATTTCGCGCAGCCCCGCTCGCCCGCCATATCGCCTATCTCGAACGCGACGGGGTAACCCGCGACGGCAGGGATGCCGCGATGTTCGACGCGCGCTCGGACCATGCCGATGGCGCAGCGTTCGCCATGCGCTGCACCGATGACCGGCATCATTTCCGCTTCATCGTCTCGCCTGAAGATGCAGGCGAGCTCGCGGACCTGCGCAGCTTTACCCGCGAACTCATGGACAATGTCGCGCGCGATCTTGAGACCAGGCTCGACTGGGTCGCGCTCGATCATTGGAATACCGATAATCCGCACATCCATATCCTGGTCCGCGGCAAGGCCGAGGACGGCGCCAATCTGGTGATCGACCGCAGCTATATCTCGCATGGCATGCGCGACCGCGCCGAGGCGCGGGTGACGCTCGAGCTCGGGCCGCGCAGCGCGCGCGAAATCGAACAGGCGCTTGCCCGCGAGACGATGGCCGAACGCTGGACCAGCCTTGATCGCAGTCTGCTCGCCCGCGCCGACGAGTACGGACTGGTCGACATGCGGCCGATGAAGGACGTATCGCGGGAGCCGCGCGACGCGCTGTTAACCGGTCGGGCGCAGACGCTCGAGCGGCTCGGGCTGGCGGCTGCTGCGGGACCGGCGCAATGGGTGCTCGACGCCCGCCTCGAGACGCGGCTTCGCGACCTTGGCGATCGCGGCGACATCATCGCGACCATCCACCGCGCGATGCGCGGCGCCGGCGAGGATGTGTCGGCCGAACGGCTTACAATCCATCCGGCTGCAGCCAGGGAGCCCATCGTCGGGCGCCTCGTCGATCGCGGCCTGCACGACGAGCTGACCGGCAGCGCCTATGCGATCGTCGATGGAACCGACGGGCGCGTTCATCATCTGCGGTTTGCCGATCTGGAACTGACCGGCGACGCGCAACCCGGCGCGATCGTCGAGCTGCGCTCCTGGGAGGGGGGCGGCAAGGCGCCGCGCGCCGTGCTCGCGGTCCGCTGTGACCTTCCGCTCGACCGGCAGGTCACAGCGGGCGGGGCAACCTGGCTCGATCGCCAGCTGCTCGCGAACCGCGATGGCGCGGCGCATCGCGGGTTCGGCGCTTGTCTGCGCGCGGCGATGGCGGCGCGCGAGGACCATCTGATCGCGCAGGGCCTCGCGCAGCGGCGCGGCGGGCAGGTGATCCTCGCTCCGCGCCTGGTTGAAACCTTGCGTACCCGCGACCTGCGCGAATGCGCCACCCGTATCGCCGCGCGCACCGGCCTTGTGCCGCGCGACGCGGCGCCGGGCACGCCGGTCGCCGGCACCTATCGCGAGCGGGTCAGCCTCGCCTCGGGGCGCTTTGCGATGATCGACGATGGGCTCGGTTTTCAGCTCGTCCCCTGGCGCCCCGCGCTCGACCGGCAACTCGGCCAGGACGTCGCCGGCACGATCAACGCGCGTGGGGGAGTCGACTGGGCGCTCGACCGCAGCCGCAGCCGCAGCCGCAGCCTCGGTCTTGGCCTTGGCCTTTAGGAGAACAGCATATGCAATCCTCGAAGATCCTCTGGGGCCATGTGATCCTGGTCCTGCTGATCGTGTCCGGCGCGGTCTGGAGCGCGACGCAATGGACCGCACACGCGCTCGGCCATCAACCCGAACTTGGCCCACCCTGGTTCATCGTGCAGGGCTATCGCGTCTATCCGCCGCCCGCCTTTTTCTGGTGGTGGTTCAGCTATGACGCCTATGCCCCCGAGATCTTCAGGACCGGTGCGTTCATCGCAGCGTCCGGCGGCATCGCGGCGATCATCGTGGCGGTTGGACTGTCGGTCTGGCGCGCGCGCGAGCGCAAGATTGCCGAAACCTATGGGTCGGCGCGCTGGGCTACGTCACGCGAGGTCGCGAAGGCCGGGCTCACCGGCGAGGATGGCGTCGTGCTCGGCAGGCTGGGCCGGCGCTATCTGCGGCATGACGGCCCCGAACATATCCTGTGCTTCGCGCCGACCCGATCGGGCAAGGGGGTTGGCCTCGTCATCCCCTCGCTGCTCACCTGGCATGGCTCGGCGATCGTCCATGACATCAAGGGCGAGAACTGGACGCTGACCGCGGGCTTTCGCGCGATGGTCGGGCGCGTGCTGCTGCTCGATCCGACCAATCCATCTTCAGACGCCTACAATCCCCTGCTCGAGGTCCGCAAAGGCGAGTGGGAAGTGCGGGACGTCCAGAATGTCGCCGATGTGCTGGTCGACCCCGACGGCTCGCTCGAACGCCGCAACCATTGGGAGAAGACCAGCCACGCGCTGCTGGTCGGTGCCATCCTCCATGTCCTTTATGCCGAGACCGACAAGACACTCGCCGGGGTCGCGGCATTCCTGTCTGATCCGCGCCGCAAGATCGATGCGACGCTCAACGCGATGATGACCACCCGGCACCTGGGGGAGGCCGGCGTCCACCCGGTGATCGCCTCGGCGGCGCGCGAACTGCTCAACAAGTCCGAGAATGAGCGCTCGAGCGTGCTCTCGACCGCGATGTCGTTCCTTGGCCTCTATCGCGATCCCGTGGTGGCGAAGGTCACCAGCAGGTCCGACTGGCGGATCGCCGACCTCGTCGATGCCCGGCGCCCGGCCACGCTCTACCTTGTCGTTCCGCCGTCCGACATCAGCCGGACCAAGCCGTTGATCCGGCTGCTGCTCAACCAGATCGCCCGGCGCCTGACCGAGGATCTGAACCCGGCTGCGGGCCGTCACAGGCTGCTGCTGATGCTGGACGAATTCCCGGCGCTCGGGCGGCTCGATTTCTTTGAATCCGCGCTGGCCTTCATGGCGGGCTATGGCCTCAAGGCCTTCCTCATCGCCCAGTCGCTCAACCAGATCGAGAAGGCCTATGGGCCGAACAACGCGATCCTCGACAATTGTCATGTGCGCGTCAGCTTCGCGACCAATGACGAGCGCACCGCCAAGCGGATTTCCGATGCGCTCGGCACCGCGACCGAGATGCGCGCGATGAAGAACTATGCCGGCCATCGTCTCTCGCCCTGGCTTGGCCATCTGATGGTGTCGCGCACCGAGACCGCGCGCGCGTTGCTGACGCCCGGCGAGGTCATGACGCTGCCGCCGGACGAAGAGATCGTCATGGTCGCCGGGGTGCGCCCGATCCGCGCCCGCAAGGTGCGCTATTTTGCCGATCCGCGCTTTGTCGAGCGGATCATCGATCCGCCGCCGCGTCAGGTTGAGCAGCGCGCGCCGCAGCGCGATGACTGGACCACGCAGGCGCCGCCCGATGCGGTGGTCGAGCCAGTCCCGGTGGTCGATCCAACCCCGGTGGTCGAGACGATCTCGCAGCCCTGCGCGCCTGCCGATCGCGCCAATGAACGCACCCGCCGCGAGCCTGAACAGTCCTGTGCGCACGAGGTCGCGCCCATCCCCCCGCGCAAGCTCGACGAGTTCACGATTGTTGAAGGCTCGCCCGTCCGGCCGGCATCGGCCCGGCGCGGGGGCAAGCGCGGGGGCAAGCGCGCGGGGCGCCCCGCCCACCAGACTACCCGCAATTCGAATGAGGAGATTGAACGATGAGTGGACTGCGGATCAAGCACACCTTCCGCCTGCCGCCGGATCTCTCGGCTGCGCTTGCAGACTATGCCGCGCGCAAGCGGGTTACCCAGGCGCTCGTCGTGGAGACCGCGCTTGCGACCTTCCTCTCGGGCGACAATGCCGAGCATCTCGAGGCGGCGCTCGCTCGACGGCTCGACCGGCTGACGCGGCAGGCTGACGCGCTCGCCTGGCATGTCGAGCTGGGCAACGAGACGCTCTCGCTGTTCGTGCGCTTGTGGATGGTCAACAATCCACCGCTCCCCGATGACGCGCTCGCAACTGCCCAGATGATGGGGAAGGAGCGCTGGGTGCGCTTCATCGAGACCCTCAATCGTCGGATGGAGTTCGGGCCGCGCCTGCGGGACGAGGTGTCCGAGGACATCGAAACCGATGATTGAGGTCTGATGCGCGGGTCGCCCGATTCGGGAATTGGACCAGGAATTTGGGGCGCGGGGATCGCCGCGCGCGCCGGGCGCTTCCGCCGCCTGCTGCTTCTTCTACGCCAGGCTACGACGCTGCGAAGTAGCTGTTGAAAAGACCGGTTTTCGCGCCTCCTTAGTCATCCCTGTCGCCGGAGCGCTCCCGCACCGGCACCGTACAGGGCAACCGATCGTGACCACCGCATCTGTTCGTTTCGAGGCTTCAAGGCGTGGCGCGCGCATGCTGCGCACTGCGCTCGGGCCCGCGATCGCGGCCTGGCTCGATGACCCCGAGATCGTCGAGATCATGCTCAATCCGGACGGGCGGCTCTGGGTCGATCGTCTTGCCAAGGGGCTCTGTGATACCGGCATGGCGATCGCTGCGGCCGATGGCGAACGCATTGTCCGGCTGGTTGCGCATCATGTCGGAGCTGAAGTTCATGCCCGCGCGCCCCGCGTCTCGGCTGAACTCCCCGAAAGCGGCGAGCGCTTCGAAGGCCTGTTGCCGCCGATCGTGACCGCGCCGAGCTTTGCCATCCGCAAGCCCGCGATCGCCGTGTTCACGCTCGACGACTATGTGCGCACCGGGATCCTCTCTGCCCTGCACTGCGCGGCGCTGCGTGCCGCGGTCCATGACCGCACGAACATCCTTGTTGCCGGCGGTACCGGGAGCGGCAAGACGACGTTGACCAACGCGCTGCTCGCCGAGATCGCGGGGGGCAGCGACCGGATCGTGCTGATCGAGGACACCCGCGAGCTCCAGTGCGCGGCTCCCAATCTCGTCGCAATGCGCACCAGGGAAGGCGTGGCGAGTCTCGCCGACCTGGTCCGCTCGGCATTGCGGCTCCGTCCCGACCGCATCCCGATCGGTGAGGTACGCGGCGCCGAGGCGCTCGATCTGCTCAAGGCATGGGGTACGGGGCATCCCGGCGGGTTCGGGACGATCCACGCAGGCACTGCGCTCGGTGCGCTGCGCCGTCTTGAACAGCTGATCCAGGAAGCAGTCGCCACCGTCCCGCGCGCGCTGATCGCCGAGACGATCGGGATGATCGCCGTGCTGATCCGCGACGGCACCGGTCGTCGCCTGTCCCAACTCGCCCGCGTCGAGGGCCTCGATGCCGCCAGCGACTATCGCCTCAGCTTCCTCACCGATGGAGAAACCGCATGATCGCTTCGCTCCCCAAATTTGGCGCGCGCCTGACGGCAAGCGCCTGCTGCATGCTGATCGCACTCAGCGCGGGCCCAGCCCATGCCTCCGGCTCCTCGATGCCGTGGGAGAGCCCGCTTCAATCGATCCTCGAGAGCATCGAGGGCCCGGTCGCCAAGATCATCGCGGTGATCATCATCATCGTCACGGGCCTGACGCTGGCCTTTGGCGAAACCTCCGGAGGCTTCCGCCGCCTGATCCAGATCGTGTTCGGGCTCTCGATCGCGTTTGCCGCGAGTTCCTTTTTCCTCAGCTTCTTCAGCTTTGGCGGCGGGGCGCTGATCTAATGGACATCCTCGATCCCGCCAACGCCCTCCCGGGCTATTTCGCACCGGTTCACCGCGCACTTACCGAACCCATTCTTCTGGGAGGCGCGCCGCGCGCGGTCGCGATCGTGAACGGCACGCTCGCCGGAGCCGTCGGCCTGGGGCTTCGCCTGTGGCTGGTTGGCCTCGTCCTCTGGGGGCTTGGCCATGCGGTGGCGGTGTGGGCGGCACGGCGCGACGCGCAATTCCTCGAAGTGGGGCGGCGTCACCTACGCTATCCCGCCTATCTGCGGGCGTGAGGGCGCGATGATGTTCCTGCGTGAATATCGGCCCCGTGGCGCGATGCTTGCCGACTTCCTTCCCTGGGCCGCGCTCGTCGCGCCGGGCATCGTGCTCAACAAGGACGGGTCGTTCCAGCGGACCGCCGCGATCCGTGGGCCTGACCTTGATTCAGCAACACCGGCCGAGCTGGTTGCGACAACTGCCCGCCTGAATGGGGCGCTGCGTCGGCTGGGATCGGGCTGGGCGCTCTTTGTCGAGGCGCAGCGCGTGCCGGCGCAGGACTATCCCGCTGCCCGGTTTCCCGATCCGGTTTCCGCGTTGGTCGATCACGAGCGCGCCGCGCAATTTGCAGAGGAAGGCGCGCATTTCGAGAGTGACTATTTTCTGACCCTGGTGTGGCTGCCGCCCGCCGAGGATGCCGCGCGCACCGCAGGCTGGCTGTTCGAAGGGCGTTCGAAGACTGGCGTTGATCCCCACGAAATCCTTGAGAATTTCATCGACCGTTCGGCACGCGTGCTGCAGCTGCTCGAGGGCTTTCTGCCCGAGGCGCGCTGGCTCGATGATCGCGAGACGCTGACCTATCTCCACACCACCGTCTCGACGCGGCGCCAGCGCGTCGCGGTCCCGGAGACACCGATCTATCTCGATGCGCTGCTCGCCGATCAGCCGCTGGTCGGGGGTCTCGAGCCGCGGCTTGGCGACGCGCATCTGCGGACGCTCTCGATCATCGGCTTTCCAAGCGCGACCTTTCCCGGGCTGCTCGACGATCTCAACCGGCTTGCCTTTCCCTATCGCTGGGTCACCCGCGCGATCATGCTCGACAAGACCGATGCGACGCGGCTGCTCGCGCGCATCCGGCGGCAATGGTTCGCCAAGCGCAAGTCGATCGCCGCGATCCTCAAGGAGGTCATGACCAACGAGGCCTCGGCGCTTCTGGACAGCGATGCAGCAAACAAGGCGGCCGATGCCGATCTTGCATTGCAGGAGCTTGGCAGCGATCATGTCGGGCAGGCCTATGTGACCGCGACGGTGAGCGTGTGGGACGCTGATCCCGCACTTGCGGCCGAAAAGCTGCGGCTGGTCGAGAAGGTCATCCAGGGCCGCGACTTCACGGTCATCGCCGAAGGCGTGAACGCAATCGAGGCATGGCTCGGAAGCCTGCCGGGGCATGTCTATGCCAATGTGCGCCAGCCGCCGATCTCGACGCTCAACCTTGCCCATATGGTGCCGCTCTCGGCGGTGTGGGCAGGTCCGGCGCGCGATGCGCATTTCGATGCGCCGCCCTTGTTCTTCGCGCGGACCGAAGGTTCGACCCCGTTCCGGTTCGCGCTTCATGTCGGCGATGTCGGCCACACGCTGATCGTCGGCCCCACTGGAGCTGGAAAGTCGGTGCTGCTCGCGCTGATGGCGCTGCAGTTCAGGCGGTACGACAAGGCGCAGGTCTTCGCCTTCGATTTCGGGGGATCGATCCGCGCCGCGGCGATCGCCATGGGCGGGGATTGGCAGGATCTTGGCCATGCAGGCTCGGACGAGAGCGCTCAAGGCGTGCGGCTGCAACCGCTTGCCCGGATCGATAGTCTTGCCGAGCGCAGCTGGGCGGCTGACTGGGTCGCTGCAATCCTGGCCGGCGAGGGCGTTCCCGTTGACCCGTCGGTCAAGGAGCATCTGTGGTCTGCGCTGGGTTCGCTGGCCTCGGCACCGCCGACCGAGCGCACGCTGACTGGACTTGCGGTCCTGCTCCAGTCGCAGCAGCTCAAACAGGCGCTCGGTCCCTATTGCGTCGGGGGCCCTTATGGCCAGCTGCTCGACGCGGAGGGCGAGCGCTTGGGCAGCGAACCCATCCAGGCCTTCGAGACCGAAGGCCTGGTTGGAAGCCCCGCCGCTCCGGCAGTGCTTGCCTATCTCTTCCACCGGATCGAGGCCCGCCTCGATGGCGCGCCAACGCTGATCATCATCGATGA
This sequence comes from Sphingomonas sp. R647, assembly GCF_020177055.1. Lineage (GTDB taxonomy): Bacteria > Pseudomonadota > Alphaproteobacteria > Sphingomonadales > Sphingomonadaceae > Sphingomonas. The sequence goes on along the minus strand of NZ_JAIQXT010000010.1, from coordinate 36,836 downwards.
AGGCTGGCTGGTGCTCGACAGTCCGGCTTTCGCCGCCCAGCTGCGCGCGTGGCTCAAGACCCTGCGCAAGAAGAATGCGAGCGTCGTCTTCGCGACCCAGAGCCTCGCCGACATTGAAAGTTCGGCCATCGCTCCGGCGATCGTCGAGAGCTGCCCGACCCGGATCTTCCTGCCCAACGCGCGCGCGTTCGAGCCGCAGATTGCAACCCTCTACCGGCGCTTCGGGCTCAACGATCGCCAGATCGAGATCCTCGCGCGCGCAACGCCCAAGCGCGACTATTACTGCCAGTCCCGCCGCGGCAACCGGTTGTTCGATCTCGGGCTCGGCGCGGTCGCACTCGCTTTTGCCGCTGCGTCCTCGCGCACCGATCAGCGCCGCATCGCTAAACTTGTCGCGGCGCATGGCCGCACGGGCTTTGCCGATGCGTGGCTGCGCGCGCGCGGTCTCGACTGGGCCGCTGACCTTCTTCCCATCACCGATCAGGAGTGATTGCCATGCGTACTTCCTTGCGCCGTCTCATGCTTTTCGCATCGTCCGCGCTGCTGCTTACCGGCCTTGCCACCCCGGTCGCCGCGCAGTTCGGCGGGATCGTCTATGATCCCACCAACTATTCCCAGAATGTACTGACGGCAGCGCGCACGCTCGAGCAGATCAACAACCAGATCCGGTCGCTCCAGAACGAGGCCCAGGCGCTGATCAACGATGCGCGGAACCTCGCGACGCTTCCGACCTCCGCGCTGTCTGAACTCCAGGGGCAGGTTCGCCAGACCCAGCAGCTGCTCGGCAATGCCCAGCGCATCGCCTATTCGGTCCAGGCGATCGATGAGGCGTTCACCAGCCGGTATCGCGGCGCGGCCATGTCCGGGAGCGACACGGCGCTTGTCGCCAATGCCCGCGCACGCTGGGAGGATAGTGTCGGCGCACTCGAGGACGCGCTCAAGGTCCAGGCTGGCGTGGTCGGCAACCTTGAGGGGTCGCGGGTGGTCATGGATCGGCTGGTCACGGCCAGCCAGTCGGCATCCGGCGCGCTCCAGGTGACGCAGGCGGGCAATCAGTTGCTCGCGCTCCAGGCGCGTCAGATTGCCGACCTGACCGCTTTGGTGGCCGCGCAGGGACGCGCACAGGCGCTCGAGGCAGCGCAGCGTGCCGCCGCGAGAGATCAGGCCCGCGAACAACTGCGTCGCTTCCTCGCCCCAGGCACCGGTTACCGGTCGACCCGGGTCGACATGTTCAAGCACTGAGGCCGGGCGTCATGAGCCTCAAGCTTCCCGCCCGCATCGGCGCCTGTGCCTGCCTTGGCATTGCGCTTGCCATGGCGGCGCTCGCCTTGCGCGAGCCGCCCAGGCCGGGGGCGCCGGCCGCTATCCTCTCGACCGACCTGCCCAAAAACCCGCTCGAAGCACAGCTTGAGCGCTGCCAGCTGGCCGGGCAGGCGGCGGGCTCGGACCCGGGCTGCCTAGCAGCCTGGGCCGAGAACCGCCGACGCTTCCTCGGACTGGATCCAGCTACGGAGGATGAAGACCGCGCGGCGGGCAAATCGACACAGGCGGCGGACCTGCCGGACGCTGCGCTCGAGCAGGAAGACCGGTGATGGGCGGGACAGGCGTCATCGACCGGTTCCTGCAGGTCTTCACCTCCTACATCGATTCAGGCTTTGGTCTGCTCCAGGGTGAGGTCGCGTTCCTCGCAACGACACTGATCGTCATCGACGTGACGCTGGCAGCGCTGTTCTGGACCTTCGGTCAGGGCGACGACATCATCGCACGGCTGGTCAAGAAGACCCTGTTCGTCGGCATCTTCGCCTATATCATCGGCAACTGGAACACGCTCGCGCGGATCGTCTTCGAGAGCTTCGCGGGCCTCGGTCTCAAGGCGTCGGGGACCAGCTTTACCGCTGCCGAGCTCCTTCAGCCGGGCCGGGTTGCTCAGGTCGGTCTGGATGCCGGGCGTCCGATCCTTGAATCGATCTCGGGGCTGATGGGCTATATCAGCTTCTTTGAGAACTTCATTCAGATCGCCGTCCTGCTGTTTGCATGGGTCATCGTGCTGCTCGCCTTCTTCGTGCTGGCGGTGCAGCTGTTCGTCACGCTGATCGAATTCAAGCTCAGCGTGCTGTGCGGGTTCGTGCTGATCCCGTTCGGGCTGTTCGGCAAGACTGCCTTCATGGCCGAGCGAGTGCTGGGTCATGTCATCTCGTCCGGCGTGAAGGTGCTGGTCCTTGCGGTGATCGTCGGCATCGGCTCGACGCTCTTTTCCGAGTTTACCGACGCGATCGGGGACGCGCAGCCCACGATCGAAGATGCGATGGCGATCGTGCTCGGCGCGCTCTGCCTGCTGGGCCTCGGCATTTTTGGTCCGGGCATCGCAAGCGGCATCGTTTCCGGCGGTCCGCAGCTTGGAGCAGGTGCCGCTGCTGGAACCTCGCTCGCGGCCGGTAGCCTGGTCGTTGCCGGTGCGGCAGCGGGCGCTGGCGCGATTGGCGTCGCGGGCGGCGCGCTGGCTGGCGCTGGCCGGACCGTCGCGAGTGCGGCGAGCGGCTATCGTCCCGGTGGGCAGGCAAGCTCAGGGAGTGAAAGCCTCTCCAGTGCGGGTCGCACCGGGACGCGCCCGGCACCGGCCCCGTCGAGCAGATCAGACGGATCGAGCGGGGGCGGGGCCTCGCGTGTGCGGACGGGCGCAGGCGCGAAGGACAATGTCTCGGCTCGCACCAGGGGCGAAGACGGCGCGGCAATCGAACCATCTGGCATTCCCGCGATCCAAGGGGACGATGCGCCGTCTGCGCCGTCTGCGTCGTCTCCGTCGTCTGCGTCGTCTGCGTCGTCTGCGCCATCTGCGCCGGTCGAGGCGAGCGATCGGAGACCAGCGGCGCCAGCGCAGTCAGCCGCATCGGAGACAACCGACGCAGCGGGTTCCGACGGGGCCTCGCGACCGGCGGACCCGCCGGCCTGGGCGCGCGCACTGCGGCGCAAACAGACGATCGGCCAGGCGATGAGTGTCGCAGCGCATACGCTGCGCGGCGGCGACAGCCAGGGGGCCGGCACCTCGATCAGCGTGACAGACAAGGAGTGATTGGCATGTTCAGACGATCGACCGTGCGATACGGGACCGCGCCGGAGCCGGTGACCCCCTTTCAGCGCGCCAGCCAGCTATGGGATGAACGCATCGGCTCCGCCCGTGTTCAGGCGCATAGCTGGCGGCTCGCCTGCTTTGGATCGATCGGCCTGTCGACGCTCCTTGCAGGCGGACTGATTTGGCAATCTGCGCGCGGCACGATCACTCCATGGGTCGTCCAGGTCGACAAGCTGGGTGACGCGCAGGCGGTCGCGCCGGCCGATGCCGGCTACCGGCCGACCGATCCCCAGGTTGCATTTCACCTCGCCCGGTTCATCGAGAATGTTCGCAGCGTTCCTGCCGACCCGGTCGTGCTCCGGCAAAACTGGCTGCGCAGCTATGATTTCGTGACCGCAAAGGGTGCGATCGCCCTCAACAATCATGCGCGCGTCAATGACCCGTTTGCTCTGGTCGGACAGGTGCAGGTCGCGGTCGATGTCTCAAGCGTCATTCGCGCTTCCGATAGGAGCTTCCGGATCGCATGGACCGAGCGCCGCTATCAGGATGGCAGTCTGGCCGCGACCGAGCGCTGGTCGGCAATCGTGACGGTGGTGATCCAGACCCCCCGCACCCCTGATGCGCTGCGCAGAAACCCGCTCGGCGTGTTCGTCACCGCTCTCAACTGGTCGAAGGAACTATCCCAATGACAACTCGCAATCGCGCGGCGCGCAGGGCCGTCTTGCTGGTCGGGCTGGTCACGATACCGGTTTGCGCTGCTGCAAATGCGCACGGGCAATCCGACCCCCATGACGGTGCCAGCGCGGCGGTGGCTGATCCGCAGGACGCGCGGGCGGTGGAGATCATCCGCATCCCCGAACCGCTCCCGCTTCCAGCGCAGCTCAAGCCGCGTCCGGTACCTGAGCGGATCGATCCCAAGGCGCGGATCGATGCCGCCAATGCCGCTGCACGGCAGCAGCCGGCAAGCGAGGGCTTTTTCAACGCGATGCAGCGATACCCCTGGGCCGAGGGCGCGCTGTATCAGCTCTACGCATCGCCCGGCCAGGTGACCGATATCGTCCTGCAGGAGGGCGAGCAGCTGGTCGGCCCGGGACCGATCGCGGCCGGCGACACCACGCGCTGGATCATCGGGGATACGCTGAGCGGCTCGGGCCCTACCCAACGCGTACATATCCTGGTCAAACCGACCCGGTCCGGACTGGTCACCAACCTCGTCATCAATACCGATCGGCGGACCTATCATCTCGAACTCAGATCAACGCCGGACGCCTATATGGCTTCGGTTTCCTGGGCCTACCCGCAGGACGCGCTGATGTTGCTCACCGCGCACAACCGCGCAGTGAGTGCGGTTGAGCGAGGCGTTCCGGGGATCGATCTCGACGCGCTGAACTTTGCGTATCGGGTCGATGGGGATCGCGTGCCGTGGCGACCGGTTCGCACCTTCGATGATGGACGGCAGGTGTTCATCGAACTCCCGCCGGGTATCGCGCAGAGTGAGTTGCCGCCCCTGTTTGTGACCGGCGCCAAAGGCGAGGGCGAGGGCGAACTCGTGAATTACCGGGTTCGCGGCAAATATCTCGTCGTCGATCGGCTGTTTTCCGGTGCCGAACTCCGGCTCGGGGCAGGCAAATCCGCAAGACGCGTGCGCGTGCTGCGCGAGACGCCGCTTTCCGGGGAGCCGCGCAAATGAGCGAGGATCAGGCCGCCGCGACCCTGGAACCGGTCGATCTTCGGCTACGTGCCGATCCGCCGCAGGTCATGCGCCTTTCGCGCAAGGCGCTTGCCATCGCCGGCGCTGGATTGGCGAGCGGTATCGCCGGGGCGCTGATCTATGCGCTTCAGCCGATCCTGCCCGAGCGGCCCGATGAACTCTACGCGGATGAGGATCAGGCTGTAAGGCCAGGGCTGGCGGGCGCACCAATCGACTATGCGCAGGTGCCAAAGCTCGGACCGCCGCTGCCGGGAGATCTTGGCAGACCGATCCTCTCTGCCCAGCAGCGTGGCGTGGAGGTCAGTGCGCCGCCGATCGGAGATACGAGTCCACCATCCACGAAAAGCGTGCCGGATGCTGCGCGGACGTCGCGCGAACGCGCCCGCGAGGAGCGCGACACGGCACGCACGAGCAGGCTCTTTGCTGCCGGCAGCGCCGTTTCATCCTCGCCAGATGCGGTGACACAGCCGGTTGCATCGCGGCTGGAGCCGTCATTGCCGCCAGCGGGCGCGTCGCGCGCGTCTCAGGAAATTGATCGGTCTGCACGGCGCAGCTTTCTTGCCGCAGGCGCCGAGGTCGTGGCCGAGAGCAATCATCGGGTTATCCAGCCAAGTTCGGAATTTGCCGTCCAGGCAGGCAGTATCATCCCGGCCGCCCTGATCACCGGCATTCGCTCTGATCTCCCGGGACTGATCACCGCCCAGGTGACCGAGCCCGTCTATGACAGTGTCACCGGCCGTCATCTTCTCATTCCACAAGGCAGCCGCCTTGTCGGCGAATATGATGCCGAGATCTCCATGGGCCAGAACCGCGTCCTGCTCGCCTGGGACCGGCTGATCCTTCCCGATGGCCGCTCCATCAAGCTCGACCGCCTGCCCGGCGCTGATGCGTCGGGATATGCCGGATTGGAGGATCGGGTCGATCATCACTGGGGTGGCGTGTTTCGCGCCGCATTGGTGTCCAGTCTGCTCAGCGTCGGCGCGCAGGTCGGCAATGACGACGATGATGCGCTGGTTAGAGCCCTTCGCGAGGGATCTTCAGAGTCGATCGCGCGCACCGGGCAGGAACTGGTCCGGCGCCAGATGGCTGTGCAGCCGACCCTGACAATCCGGCCGGGCACCAGGCTGCGTGTCATCGTCACACGCGATCTCATTCTCGAACCTAACGGAGGACCCGCATGATGCTGAAGCTCGGACCCATTGCCGATGACAGGCCGGTCAAGGTTACGATCGAGATCCCTGCGCAGGTCTATCGCGACCTCAGCGCTTATGCCGAGGCGCATGCCAACGCGACCGGGCAGGCATCGATCGGCCCGGCAAAGCTCATCGTTCCGATGCTGTCTCATTTCATGGAGAGCGATCGCGGATTTGCCAGGCTGCGCCGGACCTAGCGGTATTGGACATGCATGAGATCAAGCCGAGCAACGGCGGCCGGCCACCTGCATGGCCCAAGCGGTCACGCACCAGGTCTGAGGGCCAGGATCAAGCGCACCGTAGATGATTGGGCACGGCTTCGCCGCAATCATTGTCGCCCCTGGATCCTGCCGATGATCTTTCTTTGCCGCGATGTGCATGGCACCGGCCGCTTGCCCTGACGCTGGTGACGCGGCAGAGACCCGCCATGAATCCCGCTACTCTTCAGGACCTTCTCGTCAAATCGCTGGTAAAAAAGGCAGGTGGCAATCAGCGCCGCTGGCGAACGGTAGTGGGTCCGATCTCCGTCCATGACGTCGCGACCCATGCCCATTGCAACTGGTCGGTGAAGCCTTCTGGAACAAGCCGCGAGATCGCGGAGGTCGAGCGATTGCTCGATACGATGCGGATCGAGCATTCGTTGATTGATGCCCAATAAGTCGGGTACTCCGGTCAAGATCCGGAAGGATCGCCAGCCCGTGCCGGGCCCATCCTTGCGTCGGTGCGCGGCATTGCGCGGGTGACGCTTCGAACGCGGCATTGCGTTCGGCTGACCATTGAGCCGCAACGCGACCTCGACGATGCGCTGGCATGCTGTATGCTTTTGGGGATGACGCCGGATGAAGAACGTTGGGCCGAGGCGATAGCGATCGAACGTGCGCAAGGCGCGGACGCGGAACGCTGGATCGCGGACCGGATCGCTAGCCTCGTGTTGGCAGGCGACCAGGCCGGGGTAGATCGCTTCATCGAGATCGCGCGGCGCGTCGATGCGCTGCGCGCACCGGGGAAAGACGGGCAGGGCAGGCAACTGAACTAGCTGCGCGCTGAGCAGGGATCAGAAGATGGCTTCGGCCTTGAGGCTGCGAACCTGCGAACCAGCGATGATCAGATGGTCGATGAGCGAAATGCCAAGCCCTGACCCGACCCGCGCAAGGGTGCGCGTGATTTCGCGATCGGCTCGGCTCGGTGCGTTGTCGCCCGAGGGATGATTGTGCGCCAGAATGATCCCCGCCGCGCCGACGATCAGTCCGCGGTGCAGGATCGCGCGAACACTCAGCGGGACGTGGTCAACCTCGCCGGTCTGAACCAGCTCGTCGATCAGCCGGTTGCCGCTGTCGAGATAAAGGACACGCAGCGTCTCGACCGGGCAATGCCCGATTTCGTTGGCGAGATAATCGATGACCGCCTGAAGATTGCCGAGCAGGGGGCGTTCGAGCAGGGGCGTTCGCAGAACGTGCCGGAGCAGCGCGCGCGACAGGGTGATTTGCCTGGTGACCTGCGGGTCAAGTCCGAGAGAGGACAGGGTCTCCCCGTCGGTCGAAAGCACCCGCGAGACGGTCCCAAACCGCGCAAGAAGCGCATCAGCGATCGGGTCAGCCTTGTGCGTCAGTGGAGCGAGGAGCGCGACCAGGAGCTCACGGCCCCTTGGATCCGGGTCCGTCGCCAATAGGCCCAGGTCCCGGTGACGAGGAGCAGCAACTGGAGAAACGGCCAGAACACCGACATGATCGCATAGGCTGAGCCCAAAAGGGCCGGATCGAGGGCCTTGGCTGCATGCCCTGCCACGATGATCAGTTGCAGCGACGCTGCGGCCATGGGCCAGATCCTGTTCGCCCTCAGCGCAAGGACCGCCAGCGCCAGGAGCAGGCCCGTGTCGATCAGCAGATAGCCGATTTCCACGTTGCGCCATCGATCTATCGCTTGCGGATTTGCAACGAGCGTGACCAGCCATGCGCCCCAGTAGAGACCTGCCGCGATCCGCTCGGGCGGACCACCTTTCCAGACCGCAAAGCCGGTCGAGAAAAGAAGCAACGCGACGAAGGCGATGAAGAATATCATTGCCGTAGAAGGACATCGTCGCGTTGCCTCGTCAATGGCCTGGGATCAGACCGTTTCGCTGGGGACGACGGGCGCGCCATGAAGGTCAGGCGAAAGGCCGCTTGGTTTTCCAAGATCCCAGGGGCAGGTCGGTCCAGGGCAACCCCAGCCATGCTCCGGCAACGGGGTGCGATCGACAGCCTTCATGAAGCTCGCATGTGCAAGTTCAAACGCGAATTTCGCATTTACCGAGTGCTGCGTTCCCTCCGCCAGCGCGCGCCCGGTTGTGGCGAGGCGGCCGTGGAAAACCGGGTTCTCGCTGAGCTCGAGCAGCCGGGCCAGCGCACGGGCGCCATCAAGTGCGGCAAAGCCTTGAGCATGCTCGGCGGGCAGAAAGGTCTCGGCGACCTCGGTCGCTGCCTCGCACGCCAGTTTGATGTCGCTATCCTTGAAGTTGAGCATAGTTCCCCCAGTCCGCCGACGGTGTCGGCAGAGCATGTGTGCCAGTGGTTAAGCGATCAGTTGATGAAGCCGAGCTTCGTGAGCGTCGTGTTCAGCGACTGCACGGAGGCGAAGACGAGGAATGTCGCAAAGATCACTCCAAGGGTGGCCTTCACCATCCACCAGACCCGCTGCATGTGCGTCAGCTCATTGTCTCGTCCCCATCCACCGATGTTCGTCGTCTGATCGGCATGGTCCACGGGCATCGAACGGTCGAAAACCGCGCGCTCTTCCCGAAGGATGCTCCCGATCGCCACCTCCGTTTCGACGGGGATGGCCTCCTGGGGATTGCCGCGTTTGCGATCCGGCTCAACGGGCCCTGGCTTAAGCTTAAACTTGTTAAGGTGCTCGCCGGCGTCGTGGCGCCGGAGCATTTCAGCCGCTTGATATCGGTCGGCCGCGCCGAGGATGCGCCGGACGCGCGACGCATACATGTTGACCGTGTTGTGAGACAGTCCGAGCTTGCGCGCGATGATCTTCGAGCTGGCGCCTGTTCCCGCAATGCGGATGCAGTCCAGTTCTACCTCTGAAACGACCGGAAGGAGGCCGTCATTGCCGCCGGATGAATCGCCGCCCATGCTCGCACGATAGAAAGAACGTTAACGCCCGATAAGCCGAAATCGGCCACGCGTCGCGTGGCGCACGTTGGAAAACAATGTCCTGCCGGTGACGCAGGTGGCATTCGTCAACATCGCGCACCTGCATGATAATAGATCCGTATTGGACCTACTCCTGCGCAAATCGGCTTCCGCCGCACTAGGAAGGGCTGGTCTGATCGTGGGGGGATGAACTGGAAATGCGGCCGTTGCGAGTCGACTCAACCGCGTTCAATGCGCGAACAGCATTGCTCTTTGCCCCCCCCGGTGATGCCACGGGACCCGCCCTCGCGGCGATCGAAGAGGCTGGAATGCGGTGCCGTATCCTTGATGGCACGCAGTCGGCTGATCTTGCGCTTGAACATGAATTTGCCGACATGCTTGTCGTGGAGGCCGTTGCCACGCCGCCCGAACTTCTCACTAGGCTGTTGGCGCAGATGACCGTCTACGCGAAGGTCACAGGGTCGCCAATCATCGTCAGCGCGTCGCTGGATCAGATCGACCTTGTGGCAGGCTATCTGTGGCCATGGGGGGCTCAGCTTCTCTGCGAACCGTCCCACGACGACCGCCGAATCGCAATCGAGACAGCCCTCGCCAGTCTGACTTCGCGTTGTCTGCATGACAGTGGCGCTACCCGCGCTGCAGAACTTGAGGGTCTTCGCCGAGACGTCAAGCGGATCGCGCGGCGGGTCGAGACCCTGGCCGGTGAAACAGCGTTCTTTATCGACTCGCGCGAAGCAAGCGGCCCGGAACGCAAGGAGCGCGCCGACGAGGTGCGCGCACGGATCCGGGCGCGCAGGCTACGGGACAAATTTTTCGATTCCCGACTTTTTGCCGACCCGGCATGGGATATTCTTCTCGACCTCTATTGCGCGCACCTCGAATATCGCGAAGTTTCGGTGTCGAGCCTGTGCATCGCCGCTGCAACGCCTCCGACCACGGCGCTGCGCTGGATCGCGTCGATGACAGACGCGGACCTGCTGCTTCGGCGACCCGACGGGAACGACAAGCGGCGTCATATCATTTCGCTTTCCGAGAGCGCACTTCAGGCGATCGACAGGTATTTTGCCGCCATGGCGGCGGGCCGCGCCGGCTGAGAGGGCTGGGGATGATCCTGGTTTCGAACCGACGCGCGCCGGGTCCACCGCTTCTGGAACATGCTGCTGCGATCGGCTGGCTGAATGCGGTAACGTCGTCGGTCGATTCTGAACGCGGATCGTGTTCAGCCCGTGCGCCTCGGCACGAGGCGGTTTGCACTCAGATTGCGTGGGTGCCACAGATCAGCCGAGGACGGCGTTTCGGATCGTGGCCGACAATTTTTCGGTTCTCGACTTGAGTATCCTGCACGATACGGTCCACGAGGGCCAAGGGCGAGACGTTCCAGGAGATGTGTCGAATGCACGATGGAAGCGCGATCTTCGTGGATTTTGACAATGTGTTTTCTGCCTTGTGGGCGATCGATGGTGGGCTCGCGATCCGCTTTGCGTCTGACCCGGCAACGTGGCTGACGGGTCTGGGCGCGATGGACGCGCCCGATGGAAGCCGGCGATGGCGGGTCGCGCGCTGCTACATGAACCCCTCCGGGTGGGTGAGCGCGCCGGGCGAGCAGAATGACCGGATCTGGTTCTACAGGTTTCGCGGCGATTTCGTGAAGGCAGGGTTCGAAGTTGTGGACTGTCCCACGCTCACCCGCGGCGCGAAAAATGCCGCCGATATACGCATCGTCATCGACGCTCTGGACATGCTCGGCCATCGAAACCCTGTCGGAGAGTTTGTCTTCGTCTCGGGCGATTCTGACTTCACGCCCCTGCTGTATCGATTGCGCGCCGAGGATTGCAGGACAGTCATCGTTGCGCCGGGCCGTCTCTCGTCAGCCTATGCAGCCGTCGCTGACGCGGCCCTGGGGTTTGACCGCATCGGCACCTTGCTGGGTGCGCGGGGGCGTGAGTTGCCTGAGCCATTGCTGGCCGGGATGGCCATAGCGCAGGAAACAGCCTCTGCGGATGCGCAGATGTTCGCAGCGCTGGTGCGTCGCCGCTATGGTGCGGCATCCGCCCCGCTCAACCTTTCGTCCCTGTCCAGCGAGATCCTGCGTGAACTCCCTGGGGCAAAATCCAGCGACTGGTTCGGCTACGGAACGTTTCGCAAGGCGCTCGACCGGCTTGCGCTGCCCGATGTGCGCTTTGCGCAGCATTTTCTCTGGAACGAGCGCAAGCATCAACCACCGGCCCCCCTGCCTCTCGCCGGGTCCGTGCCCGATCCCTCCACGCCGGATAATCCGAACGCGGCTCCCTCGTGACCGGGCCTTGAGCGTTTCTGATCGGCATCGGAAAAGTGGGTGGATATTTGGTCGGATCTGACTGCCAGGCGAGCCGCTTTTGCGGCTTGCCGCCATGGCAACCGCCGTCGCGCGTGTTTGCAGACCGACAAGCGACGTCCTGGCACGGTTCCGCCAATGTAGCCCTCGACGTACGCTTGCGAACTGCGCATGGCATTCGTCTCGGCCTTGCGCGTCCATGCAGTCCGACCGGGATATGGGCTAGACCAACTCCATGTATTCGCGGCGTTATGACATTCTGATCGCTGACAGCGATCCGAAGCTCCTCGACCAGCTGGCGTGTCTGGTCAGGGCTTTTGCGGGTACGTGCGACCAGACAAGCAATGGTGTCGAGATGCTCGAACGTGTCGCCTCGCGCCCGCCCGACCTTCTCGTGCTGGATCTGGATGTTCCGGGCTGGTCGCAAGCCGAGCTTGCGCGGATGGTCGACAAGTACAGGGAACAGGCGCGTCGAATTCGCATTCTCGCCCTTGCCTCGCCAGCAAATCCGGATGACGCAATGATTGCGTGCCGGCGTCGCTGGGACGATGTCCTCAAGAGGCCCGTATGTGCGTACGACGTCGCGGCAAGGATACAGGGACTTCTGCGTCGCCCGGGTACGCCGCAAGCTGCGGTGCTTTGTCCGGCAGGATTTTCCATTGGGCGATTGACGCTTGATGCGAACAATTGGGAAGCACGGTTTGGCGCGACGGCGCTCCCCGTGACTGCGCCTGAGTTCAAACTGCTGTGCCTGCTGGCCTCTTTTCCGGCGAGGTTCTTTTCCAGCGGGGTGATCGCCGACTATCTCGGGCAATGGGGCACTAAAGCCTCGGCGACGGTCATCGACGAACGCGCCCTGGGACTTGTGTCGAAGCTGCATACGCTTGGATGCCCCGGATTCATCGAGGTCCAGCCGGGGCGAGGATATCGGCTTGGGTGCTGTGACTGAGCGTTCGGTCGCGCAGAAGGTGCCGCGGAAAGACCCATTCGTGACATGGGCCGAAGCGATCGTGCCGCTGCACCCATCGATATAATGTTCAGCTGCGTATGGAGAGTATAGTCCTCGTCGCTCCCGCTGGTGCCACCGGGCTGATCCGGAGGTCGCGAGCCTTGCGACAAAGCTTGCATATGATTTTCGGATCGTTGAACGTTGATATGTGCCTGAATTTCAGAAGAGGCGATAGTTGAGCCAGGCGTAGCGCCGCCGGATCAGGGGATGATCGTGAAGCTGAGCGAATGGATGAGCGATCGAACGCGAATCTTCGTCGGCTTGGGCACCGCGTTTGTGCTGGCGATGATATGGTCGTTTGTTATTGGACAGGTCAGCGCCGAGAGCGACGATGCGATGGCGGGGGCCACGGATCGAAACCGTGATCGGACCCAGATCCTCCAGCAATATGTCAATCGCACACTCAATACCGCCCGGCTGGCCTCGCTGCATGTAGGCTCGCTGAAGGCGAAAGGCGCGTTTGACTCAGAGAAAAATCTTCCAGTTTCTCTTGCTGCCGATCCGATCGCCAGCGACCCGACCTTTCTGGGTCTGCGGGTCATTGATGCGCGCGGCGCGCTTGTTGCATCGACCATCGAGCAAGAACTTGCCGGTAGTGGTCAAAAGCAGCGCTCGGCCGCTCTTGGCCGACGCGTGCGAGATGGTGTGGAGCTTGCTGTCAGTCGCACGGTTGATTCCCCGCTGTTGGGGCGACCGACAATCTGGCTTTCGCGGCATCTGCGGGATTCTGCGGGCCGATCCGTCGGCACAGTCGAAATCGGGCTCGAGCCCAGCCAGTTGACCGCAGTCTTTGGCACCGGCGCCGCAAAGCCGAACGAAAATGCGTGGGTGGTCGGATCAGACGGGTTCATCCGCGCCCGAATGTCGAACGGCAAGGTCACGTCCGATCAGGACGTGCGGCATGGTGAGCTTTTTCGGCGCCAGCAGCGCAGCGACGAGGGCAGCTTCGTGTCCCGAGGCGCGATCGATCCCCGCCCTCGGCTCATCAGCTATCGCCGCGTCCCCGGCTATGATCTGTTCGTGAGCTACAGCACGCTGCAAGACGCAGCCCTCAAAGTGCCACGCGTTCGCGCTACCATCCTCATTCTGGGCGCCGGCCTCACCTCGTTTGCAGTCCTGGCGCTGGCTGCCCTGTTCTTGCGGGGGCTGCGCTTGCGCGAGCGCAATGCGCGAGAGCTGGCGCTGGCCAAGACCCGCATGGAGGAAGCCCAGCGCGTGGCGCGCATCGGAGACTGGGCCCGCAAGTTCAATCCCGATCAGCTCATCTGGTCACCCCAGCTATATGCCATGTACGAGCGCGAACCGGCTCTTGGTCCAATGGAGACCGAGTTCACGGAGATGCTGCGCCCCGACTCGGTTGAGCGGTTGAATGAAGCTGTTGATCGCGTCACCCGGCTTGGCGAGCCTGCAACATGGGAAATGCAGGTCCGCCTCCCGAGCGGGCGGACCCGGGTCCATCTCGCCTCGGCCGTGCCGACCATGGACACCAACGGCAACATCATCGGCTTTCACGGCACAACTCAGGACATCACCGACCAGAAGCGCCAGGAAGCGCTACAGGAGGATCTGACGCGGCTCGCCCGCACAGGCGCGATGAATGCGCTTGCTGCCACCATTTCGCATGAACTCAATCAGCCGCTGACTGCTGCGCGCAACAACCTCGCTTCCGCGCAGATGGCGCTCGATGGGACGGGTACTCGCGATGATACCAAGGCGATTGACCGGCTCAAGACCGCCAGCCAGCAGATCGGGCTTGCTGGCCAGATCATTCAGCGCATGCGCAAGCTGGTCATGACCGGTGAGAGCGAACATACGCTTGTGCGTACTGATGAACTGATAACCGAAGCCCTCGCGATCATCATGGCAGCGCGCATCTGTCCTTTTGAGATCGGGCGGAAAGAGCCGGCTGTCGAGTTCCATATCCGGGTAGACTGTGTCCAGATCCAGCAGGTTCTGCTCAATCTGGTGCGCAACGCATGCGAGGCACAGGTTGGTTCCTCTGACACCCCGCCGGTGATCGAGGTGACCAAGCACGGCGCGCGCTCGGTGCGGATCATGGTCATCGATCATGGTCCGGGATTTCCGGAGGAAATGATCGAAAACCTCGCTGAGCCATTCGCCACGTCAAAAGAAGGCGGGCTCGGTCTCGGGTTGACCATAGCGCGCACGATCATCGAAGCACATGGCGGAAGCCTGTTCGCGCAGAACAGGCCGGGGGGTGGCGCGGCGGTCGGGTTTACCTTGCCGCTTGAGGACCCCCGACTGTGGCAGCTTGAGGATGGGACTGCCGCGGCGCGCGCAGAGACGGGACCGGACCGGCTTGGCTCGCACCGTTGATGCGATGTGGTCGCCTTCGCAGACAAGATGAGGCTCGGGATCCAGCCACGTAGAGACAGGTCGACGTGGGGAGGGGGCGCCTCAAGGACGTTGGATCACAGTCAGGAGGTCTGACGTTCTTGCAGGAGCGGTTGGCAGGTGTTCGGAGAGAGTCCAGTGCGTTGGCACAAACTGCGACTGGCCCGCCGGATCTCGGGCAAGCCATGGTTGCGCCATGGGTATCGTCCGGTCAGAAGCGCGGCTGGTTTGACGAGTCGCTCTGTGGTCGACGGCTTCGGCACCGTTTACACGTCATGTATCCGGGCATCGACCTGCTATGGGTCCAATGATGACCGCGCACAATGCAGCGGATCCTGTCTAATAGTCGCATCTGTTTCAGATAACATGGTTTTGCCCAAGGCGTGGCATCGCAAATCCAGTCATTGGTTGATCATTTGATGTTTGGCCCGCTAGTTCATTGATTCCGTTGCCCCGTAAGAGGCTGCACATAGAAATTCCCCATTGGCCGCTTTAAATGTGTCGGCCGTGGACAAGCTGGCTACTGCCAGCGATTGCGGTACCGCCGGGTATTCGCTGAGAGACCAGCCCATCCTACAAGGCCGCTCGATGGCTCGAGGTGCCCATGCCGGGGCGCTGGTCCCAAGATGCCGAATTTCCGATGCTGAAATGGGAGCTCACGGAAAGATGGCCCCCGAACGGGGGACAATGATGCTGCATATGGCCGCTTATTGACTGGCCCACCGCTCGGGCCGGGTTATCGCGCTGGGGTTGGAGCCAGCAGGCCTGCAAGGGCACCGATCGCGACCGATCCGATCGCGATCATGCCGTCCGGGATTGCCGCCGGACCGATGACCAGGGTGATCCATAGTTGCGCCGCGACCACCGCGAGCACACTGGACCCAAGAACCACCACCGTCGCCTGATAGACAAAGGTGTTGGGTACGATACTCTGCACCACCGCCTCTCGCTGTGCATCGGCGACGATTTCCTGCACGGTGCCGGTATCCTTGGCCGACGCGAGTTCCGAAGCGCGCGCGTCGAGCGCCTTGGCGAAATTATCTGCCAGACTAGCCATCATGGTTGCTCCTTCGATCAGTCGTGGATGAACAGGACGAAACTGCTGAACCGAGCGTCCGCCCACCACGCTGACGCCGGGACGCTTCGTTCGAAGTTGACCGAGCCGGCCTGCGACTGCACCGGCATCGTCACGCGCCCATTGGCATCGCGACGCGCTTTCTTCTGAGCGGTTTCAGGAGCAACAATGACGATATGGCCTGACCGGGCGAGGTCTTTGCGCCGCGCGCAGATCGTCGCAATCCCGCCGCGATTGGCGCATTCCTGGAGCTCGGTCAGCGACAGGGTGCGCTTCCAGCCAAAGCGTACGCCATAGTCGAGGAGCCAGTTGTGGATCGCATTTGCGTTCATCTCGCGGATCGTCACGTCATATTGCGCCGCGACCTGTTGTCCGGCTTCCAGCGCCGCGATCGCCTTGTCGGTCCACCACACACGAGGCAGAAAGACGCTGGATGCATAAGCGACGTCATAGGCGTAGATGTTGCAATAGGTCCGCCCTCCGCCCGGGCGGTAGCGCCGACTATTCTCGACATCGAGCCAGTCGATGACCTTGTCGAGCCCGGCGCGCGATACCGGCGCGTTTCGTGGCATGCCGGACTCGCCGATCGGGCTGGCCGAAGCCGGGCCCGCGCGGGTTGAACCGGGATTGTTCGCGCGCCAATGGACCGGCGCCAGCTGCGACGCCGTCGCAAAGATGACGTCTTCGGACTTAGCCAGGTACTTTCCGGACACCCAGCCTTCGAATGAGACGCCATCGAGTGTGCCGGTGACACGGCACCATTTGCCCTCGCGGGCATGCACCTCGACTGTGCATCCTTCAGGCAGGACCGCCCGTTCGTTGCCGGCCTCTTGCCGGGGCTCCTTGCGCAGGAACAGTCCGTGCGCGGTTACCGTGAAGCGCATTGCAGATTTCCTCGTGCGAGAGGGGCCGGGCGCAGCCCAGGGCGGCGCCCGGCTTTGGTCAGGCGACGCCGCGCAGTCCGCGCATCAGCGCCTCGACGACGTTTTTTTCCTGTTCGATGATCTCGCGGATCGCCGCATCGAACTGGACCGTTGCGGAATCGCGCGTGGCGAGAAGATTGGCCAGCCGCTCGCGCATCGCCTCGGCTTCGGCATTGGCCTTGACGTCTTCGAGCTTGCTCAGCGCCATACGTGCCATCGCGATCCCTGGCTCGAACGCCGCGCTGATCTCGTCGCGCTTCATCTGGATCTGGGTGCGCATGCAGGTGAAATAGGTGTTCGCCGCGCCGGCGATCCGCTCACGACCGCCGCCGAACAGCTCTTCCTTCTTCGCGGCGATTTCGGCGCGCATCTCGTCCGCCTTCTCCTCCGCATCCTCCTTGAGCTCGCGCGCCTCGGCACGGACGCTCTTCACCGTGATCTGCGGGACGTCGAACTTGAGCTCTTGCGTGCGCATCGCAAACTCGGGGACGTCGAGCTTGAACGAGACGCGGTCCATCCGCACTTCGGGGATGCCCATGACGATCTCATGCTTCTGCATGAAGGTCTCAGGCACATGGGCGATGATGTCCTTCCACTTGATCCGCAACCCATGGAATGTGGGATAGCGGCCGATCACTCTGGCGACCATGCGCACCGACGGGGTGTGGAACACGATCCGCTTGTCCTTCATCGTCACCTGCGGAAGGTCGAGCGACCATTCCTGCAATTTCATCGTCACCTCAGGCAGGTCCAGCGCGATCGTGACGGTCTCCCATTTGACGTCGATCGCGACGTCGATGACCGCGCCGAGGTCACCATCGGGGGCATCCTCGCGGATACGCTCGAATTCAGGCTCGTAGCGATCGCTGATCGCCTTGATCGAGGTCGAGAGCGTATCCCCCAGCTCCTGGACGAGGGTGTGCAGCGCTTCCTTTTGAACTTCACAGGCTTCGGGCATGACAGGTCCTTTCCATGGTCTGACCGACCTGGAATAGGCGCGGCGATGCGCGCGACCCGTGAAGCCAGCGTCGGCCGAGCGTGAAAAATGGAGCGCGCTGCGCGCTGCGCCGTGAAACCCCGTTTAGCCGGCCGCTGTGGTCAGCGCCTGCGTGAACAGGATGCGATCGGCATCGCGGCACAGCATGCCGATCAGGTTCAGACCGCCGCCCTCGATCAGCGGCCCGGCATAGGCGCGCGCGAGTTCGGTCTGACCCACAAGTTGGGCGGCGACACACAGGCCAAGCTGGGTCGGAGGAAAGCCCGGGGTCGCGCGATCGGCCTCTGCAAGCAGGCGAAACGCAGTATGCGCGTCACCTTGCTGCAGGGCGGTATAGCCGATGCCGGCCAAAGTCTGGCCCTGGACACCGCTGATCGGGTTGATCCGCAGTGCCAGTTCGAACCGTTCGGCTGCGCGGACCGGCTCTCCGCGAACCACATCAACCCAACCGCCCCAGAACAGCGCAGGTTGATGCGAGGGCAGGATATGCAACGCGCTGGCAATGATGCGGTCGGCAAGTTCCATGTCGCCGCGGATATTGACCAGCGTGCCCGCGCAATAGCCCAGTGCCTCGACATTGTCGGCGCCGTACCGCATCGCCGCCTGATAATGGGTGATTGCCCGTCGCCGCACCGCTTCACGATCGGGGCTGTGATTGAGCATCCAGGCGATGCTGTTGCAATAAGCGGCAAGCGAGGTCGCCCAGGGACAGGTCGGATCGTGCTCGACCAGCTCCATCGCCAGTGCGATTGCCTCGGCAATCGACTCGCGGTCCCAGCTGCGCGAGAGGGCATTGGCGCGCCAATAGCGCTCATAATCGCCTGACACCGACCCGATCAGTCGCAGGCCGCGCTGGCGCTCGGCATGATCGACCTTGGTCCAGATCTGGGGGGCGATCCGCGCAGCGATCTGGTTCTGGAGCGTGAAACTGCCATCGGCATCGCCGATGAAGGATCCCGCCCAGACCTGTTCGCCACTGGCCGCGACGACCAGCGCCACCGATACGCGTAACTGGTTGCCATCGCGCACCACGGTGCCTTCAAGCAGGTACCGCACCCCCAGCCGTTGCCCGATCGCTGCGTGCTCGACCCCCTGTTCAACCAGCATCCGCGCGCCGTTGCTGGACACGATGAAGAGCTGCGGAAAGGAGCTCAGGGACACGCTGATCTCGTCGGCGATACCCGCGCCGAGCCAGTCCTGCTGAGCAGTCGCGGTGGACAGGAAAGGAAGAACGGCAACTGACGGCTTGGGCGGCAGCCGCGGGGATGACGCGGCAAGCGCTTCCTCGACACCCGGGACCTCTCCGCCGAAGACTTCTGTTGCCGCTACGTCGGGCACCGGCGGGACGGGCCGGTCGAGCTCGATCATTGCGTGAACGCGCTCGCGCTCTTCGCGCAGCCAGTCTTCGAACGCATCGCAATCGGGCAGGTCGAGCCCTTCGAGCAGCTCGGCGGCGATCCGTCCGCGCGCATCTGGATGACCCAGGCCAAGAGCGAAGATGTCAACATCGATCCGCTCGATCGCCACCGAGACGCGCTTGGTTTCGGTCACGAGGAGTTGCTCGGCGCCATACTCGGCGAGCAGCTTGCGCAGGTTCGACAGCTCGCGACGCAGACTATCCTGCGCCTGCTTCTGGCCGCGATTGCCCCACAGCAGCGCTTCAAGCTTGCGGCGCGCGCGGACCCCGCCTGGCGCCATGACGACCAGTGCGATGAGCGCCATTCCCTTGGCACTCGTGATCTCGATCCGTCGACCATCCGGCGTGAACAGGCCGAACGGCCCCACCAGAATGAGCCGATAGCGATCCATCATGTCCCCCGGGGTGAACATCTACCCAAAATCGCAATGATCCGACAGCGGCTTTTCACGCTTTTTGGACGCGGGGTCGCGCATTGGGTGAGCAACGAAGGTGACGCAGACTGAATTTCAGGAGTCGGATCATGCGCGCATTGATGATCTTGCCAATGGCGATGGCACTTGGCGGGTGTTTTTCACAGCTTCTCGACGCGAAGCCGATGCACTTTACCTGCGGTCCGCGGCTCGAATACCATATGCAGACGTTCCAGCCGTCGCCCCTGTTTAAACAGCTTCAACGCGATGCCGGTTTCGACGAGGGCACGATCGACGCTCTGGCGGGGCCTGTCGGTGCCAGCCTGGACGATGGCGACGGCAAAGATGACGCGATCATCGGTGCGCTGCGCGCGGCAGCGGCAAGGCATAGCGCCAAGGCCATCGGGACTGGCCCCAAGACCCTGATGCTCTCGGGCGGCGGAAGCTGGGGCGCGTTTGGCGCGGGATTCCTGCGCGACAAAGGGATTCGCGACTGGGCGGTGGTGACCGGGATCAGCACCGGGTCGTTGCAGAGCCTGTTCGTTGCTGCCGGCGACTATGACCGCATGGTGCGCGAATATGGGATCACGCGTCAGGAAGATCTGGCGCTCACCAATTCATTGTTTGGCGCGGTACGCAAGGGCTCGGAATACGACCTTGCCCCGTTGCGCCGCAAGCTGATGGACTATCTGCTCCCGGCAACGGGCGAACTGCCGTTCGAACGGATGATGAAGCCGGGCAGCCCCGAATTGTTCATCGGCATGGTCGAGGCCCGATCCGGCGACATGAAGGTTGTTGCCGTGTCAGCGATGGTGCGGCAAGTCTATTCAGGCACAGCGCCGCCCGATCGCGCCAAGGTCGCAGCGCTTGCCGAATGCGTTGCGGGGGTCGCACTCGCCTCCAGTTCGATCCCGGTCCGGCTCTCGCCGGTCCAGATCGACCAGCGAACCTATTTTGATGGGGGTGTGCGCAGTTCGGTGTTCGACGCAGCTGTCGCGCGCCGTCAGGATATAGCGAGCAAGTCGCTTGGCGCCCCTCCTGAACTTTATGTCATCCGCAACGGCCCGACGATCGTCTTTCGCGACGCGAAGGAGGAGAAGCGGGGCAGGGAGACGGACCGCTACGCCGTGGATGCAAAGCCCCATGTGCTTCGCGTGGGGATGCGCGGCTATTCGACGATCGTCAATCAAAGCGAGCTCATGTCGATCGCTGCGCTGCGTCTCTCTTATCCCCGGGGACAGATTTTCGTGATGACCGCCGATGGGTTCAACAACGCGGCGGTCAACCCGGTCCCCTGTGGCCCTCGCCCCGGCGAGGTGTTCAATGCCAAATTCATGGACTGCCTCATCCGCTGGGGCTCGCACAAGGCAAAGGCACCGAGCTTGCCCTGGATCGAGCTGGACCAGTTGCTTCTTGAAAATCGCTGACCTGCCATCTTCACAGATCGGAGCCGTTCAATGCCTTCAATTAGCTATGACAGCTATGCAGCCTGGTCGAACTACCATCTGACGCTCGGCCAGAGCGTGCCGGGTAATCCGGTGCCTTCGATGATGGTGGAAAGCATCGGTCGGGTTCATGCGGCCGATGTGGGCGCGCAATCCGGACTTGAGCGGTTCGCGGCGACGGCGAGGCCGGTAATGGAGCATCTGCGAAAGCTCAGATCGATGCAGGCGCAGCGGCCGACCGGCTTTGCTGCCGGCCTCAATGGGCGGGGCTGGAGTTTCAGCCCGCTGATCGGTGCGCCGGTCTCGCAACTCGCCTGCGAAGGCCTCGCCGGCACCGCTGCACTGGCGCCAGCGGAGCAGGACGCTGGCTGCACGATCGCCGCCGACCGGATTGCGCTCACCAGCGGTGGAACACGACTACGCGAGCTCGTTACCTGGGCCGAGACACACAACATGACCATTCGCACAAGCGGTACCCATCTTGGCGCGACCGTTGCCGGTGCAGCGGGCACGGCGAGCCATGGGTCGCGCCTGGGTTATGGCGGCATCCAGGACATGGTGCTGGGGATGCACCTGATTGTCAGCGACGACGAGCATGTCTGGATCGAACGGAGCTCATGCCCGGTGCTTGGCAAACAGGGGCTGGCGCGGTTGACCGTTCCTGGGGCGACCCTGCGTCTGGTGCGCGACGATGATCAGTTTGAGGACGCGCTCATTCATTTGGGAGCGATGGGGGTCGTCAACGGCGTCGCGATGGAGCTCGTCCCCAACACGACCTTCGCGCTGCTCCGCCGCCATGACAAGCTCGACGCCAACTGGCTCGCCGATCTCGCGCAGGGCGCGTTCGACAAGATCGCGGCGCGATTGCACTGCGCAGTCCAGCCTGAATTCTACGAGATCACGCTGAACCCCCATGCGCCCTTCAGCGACGATGCGACGCACATGATGTATGTGCCGCGTGCGAGTGCATCCCTGCTGCCGCCGAAAAAGGCAGATGTGCTCCATCCCTCTGACGCAATCGGGCAGCTCGGGGAATGGCTGGTCAAGTCTCATATCTCAAAGCAGCTCGAAACCGCAGCATTGCTGCCCGATCCAACGGATCCGCCAACGTCGGTAAGCCGTACGCTGCGCTACCTGCTCAACAACTCTGAGTCGGCATTTGCCTTCTACCGCAGCCTCGGCGGATTTGAGCCCAATACCGGCATATTCGATCCTGAAGATCCGCAGCGCGACGGCCACTATTGGAGCGGGCTGCACCAGGACGAGATCACCGGAAACATTCCGGGGGCACTTTACAATGCGTCCTACGCGATCCCGCTTGACCATGTCGCTGCAGCGATCCCCGCGATCTGCAGGGCGGTCGAATTGCTCGAGCCGTCTTTCGTGTTTTCACTACGCTTCGTTGCCAAACCTGCTGGCACGATGGCCTTTACACGGTTCGACCATAATGCGGTGATCGAGATCGACGGTTTGTCCCCGCTGATCTGCAAACTTGCCGCAGCCCAGATCCCGCCCGAGCTGCCCGATGCCGAGGAGATGCTCAAGGATCTGGCGTTGCTTGCGCAGACGCTCGAGAAGGGTGCGATTGCGGTACGCCAGGCCCTTGAGCAACAGGGAACGCCATTTTCAATGCACTGGGCAAAGCTGGGGCCGCTCGACAAGGCCAAGGTTCATGCAGATTTTGGTCACCCCAACGATTCGGAGTCTCTGATCCGACGCTGGCGCGATACGCGCGATGCGCTTCTCCCGACCTTCGGACGCTCAATTTTCTGGAACGACCAGGTCGTTGCCCTTGGATTGCTCGACAGACCGGTAGCGCCGGGCCCGTAAAGAGCGCGGGCGAGCATTGACGCGGGGTTGCCGCGATCGACTGTCATGGGGGAGCCGGAGTTGTGTTGGAGCACTCTGGCGACCTCAGGTGATAGGGGAGGGGGTGTGGAAAAACTCGAACGCCGCTATCGCCGACGATGATTTACGGTCCTTGGAGACCGTCGCCTCGGCCAAAGTCAGGACTTACGATGTGCGGACGGTATAAGCGGAATGGCAGCAACTGAACAAAACATCAATAAAATGAATTCGTTATTTCTGAACTGTCCGGTCAGAAACACGTTTTCGACAGCGTGCGCAGGTTAAATATCCTGGCTTGCTTCGACTCCGCTCCCAGTGATGTCCACGTGAAACGCATTTGAGCGATCGCATGATCCTCTTTACAAGATGAGCCATGGTTGCCTCCGTTGCGAATCCGAATGCAGCATTGTTGCATGAGAAACGCATATTCTCAATGATTAGTAGGAGAATAAAGGAGCTCACGACTGCTATATTTTAAAGCTCGATCCTGGAGGCTTGAGCGCAAGTTTCCCTCGCCTTGGAGTGTTTTGAGACGACGATGAAAACTAGCTGTCGAGGCTGATCAACAAGTCCGTTGACGCGTTTGTAGGATCTGCTGCATCATTGGCCGTCGGCGGGCGCTTATGATTCCCCCTGAATCAGCCCGTCGGCGCCTATCTCTTTCCCGATAGCGCAGGACTGGCACTAAACCACATCGCGCAAGGCACATGCCGAGCGTTTGACTTGGATCCCAGTCGAGATCTCGCCTCAGGCGGAGACGGGTTCAGCCGTTACTTGTGTCGCTGGGCTCATCGCATTGTTGGCAATGGCCATCGCCCAGAATGCAGGCCGCTCTCGCAACGCAGCACCCATATCGATGCAAAGTGTCTGCTTGGTCGGAGCCGCATGTTCGTCACCTGATCCGTGATGACCAAGTAGAACCGAGAGCCCCGGCGGACTGGTCTCGATCCAGGAGCCATCCCAACAGGCCACAAAGGCATGACTGCCCTCGCTCCCGAGATAGGTGACGTCGAGCTGCAGGATCCCAGTGGATGCGGGACTCTGATCGGGTGCTAGAATGACGTCTATGACATCCACACTCTTGCAGCCGTCCGGAAGCAGGCCCCTTTGCAGGTCTACCGGGCAAGATCGGGTCGCTTGGATGGAATCGGTCATCGAACTGCCCCCTGCGTGAGTCGCGGGTGCAGCATGCCGTCGATCACGCGAAAGGTCGAGCGCCAAAACGCACGATGTGCGTGACTGTATTTGCTGGGATTGCAGAGGTCTCCGCGATTCCCGGAAAAAGTCTGAATAGTTTCATTTCGGACCCAGGAAGCATCGGGTTCCCGAACATGTTTTGGGCCTTCGGTTCAGAAAAGCGACGATCTAGACCGTGAGGTTTCGCGTGATACGAGCGTGCTCGGGCAAAAAACCAACTTTGTTACTCAAAATGAACCGTGGAACATGCATTTTGCCGTTCTGGTTTAACCATTGTTTACCATTTGACGCCTAGGAAAGCCCTGCGACCAACGGCTTCTGGCCGCCGGACCGGGCTCCCTGGGGGGACAGCCCGGTCCGTCCCGCACTCACATCCCAGAGATCTCCAGGGGTGCGATCTACGCGCCGTCCTCAACGGATGTCCGGACCGCGCTGGTCTGGAACCGGACAGGCCAGGCTGACTTGTAGCATTGTGTGGCCAGCGCCTCAGGAGTGCTGCTCCGGCGCGCCGCGACGTCGTTGCGCCAGATACTCGCGGACTTGAGCGACTGTGGCGAGGACAAAGACGGCAACGGCAATATCGACCAGCCAGTCTTCCAGTTCACCCGAGCGCCCGGCATGCATCTGCCACTGCGCAATCTCGATCGCCGCACCGAACACGGCGTAGAAGATGAGGTGGGGAAGAAAGGGCAGCCGCGGCCATAGCAATGACGTGGTGATCGGGAGGATCGCAAAGGCCAATGCATGCCGCGCGGGGCCTGACTCGATGACATGGGCAAGGGGGTGGTTCGACACCGCCAGGAACAGCGTCACTCCGAACAGTGCGGCACAAAGCCCATACAGGCACATCTCGAGCGCGATTCTCGCAACGGATTTCCTTTTCCGGTCTAGTAAAGGCGCATCGGCATGATCGGGCGACATGAAACAGGACACTCCGGAACATTTTTTTTGCTTTGCAGCATATGACTTGGCTATAGATCGATATGCATGGCGTCGAGCCTAATTGGGGGTGCTCGATTTTTGCGGGGGAGCAAAATTCATGTCGATCAAGCCTGTTCGCAAGGCTGTGTTTCCGGTTGCGGGCTTGGGGACCCGATTTCTGCCGGCGACAAAAGCAATGCCCAAGGAAATGTTGACGATCGTCGACAAGCCGCTGATTCAATACGCGGTTGAAGAAGCGCTGGAGGCGGGGATCGAGCAGATTATCTTCGTGACCGGCCGAGGCAAGGCGGCGCTCGAGGACCATTTCGACATCGCCTATGAGCTCGAGGCGACCATGACGGCCCGCGGCAAGAGCCTCGAACTGATCCAAGGAACGCGCCAGAAGCCGGGCTCTCCTGTTTATGTCCGGCAGCAGGAACCGCTGGGGCTTGGGCACGCGGTATGGTGCGCCCGCGAAATCGTCGGCGACGAGCCTTTTGCGGTCTTGCTCGCCGACGAACTGATGGTCGGAAAGCCTGGTTTCCTGTCACAGATGATGGTTGCCTATGAGCGGGTAGGGGGCAATGTTATTGGCGCCCTCGAAGTGCCCGACAGCGAGACCGACAAGTATGGGATCATCACACCAGGGTCGCGCGACGGGCGCCTGACTGAGGTCCGTGAGCTGGTCGAAAAGCCGAAGCTTGGAACGGCGCCATCCAACCTGATGATTCCCGGGCGCTATATTTTGCAGCCTGAGGTGATGCGCATTCTCGATAACCCGACAAAGGGCGCGGGTGGCGAGATCCAGCTGACCGATGCGATGGCGCAGTTGATTGGAAATCAGCCCTTTCATGGCTATACCTTTGACGGAGCGCGCTATGATTGCGGGGACAAGGCTGGCTTTATTCAGGCGAACGTTGCCTTGGCTCTGGAGCGTGAGGATATCGGGCAAAAGGTCCGGGCGTTTGTCGACCGGCTGAATATCTAGGACCTGCAACCCGGCTGACCGCTCTACTCATCAGGCGGTTTTGTCCGGCGGCTCGATCGTGCTTGTTCAAAATGTCTAGACAATTGTAGCCTCGCGCTGACTCCGCTGGAGAAAATTGAATGCGTATTGCGATGATCGGCACTGGCTATGTCGGCCTGGTTTCCGGGGCGTGCTTCTCCGATTTCGGGCACGACGTGGTGTGCGTCGACAAGGACGCACGCAAGATCGAGCTGCTGCACCAGAATGTCATGCCGATCTATGAGCCCGGCCTCGCCGAGCTGGTCGCGTCGAACGTCAAAGCGGGGCGCCTGTCCTTCACCACTGACCTCGCCGAAGGGGTCAAAGGCGCGGACGCGGTGTTCATCGCGGTCGGCACGCCCAGCCGGCGCGGTGACGGTCATGCCGACCTTTCCTATGTCTTTGCCGCGGCCGAGGAGATCGTCGCCGCACTCGACGGGCCGGCGGTGATCGTCACCAAGTCGACCGTTCCCGTCGGCACCGGCGACGAGGTCGAGCGCATCGTCGCGAGAATCGCCCCCGACAAGGGCATCACTGTCGTGTCCAACCCTGAATTCCTGCGCGAAGGCGCGGCGATCGCCGACTTCAAGCGCCCCGACCGCGTCGTTATCGGCAGCGAGGATGAGGGCGCGAGCCAGGTGATGCGCGACATCTACCGCCCGCTCTCGCTCAACCAGTCGGCACCGTTGCTGTTCACCGGGCGCCGCACTGCCGAGCTGATCAAATACGCCGCCAACGCGTTCCTTGCGGTGAAGATCACCTTCATCAACGAGATTGCGGACCTGTGCGAACAGGTCGGCGCGGACGTGCAGGAAGTGTCGCGCGGCATCGGCATGGACAACCGCATCGGGCGCAAGTTCCTCAACGCCGGCCCCGGCTATGGAGGATCGTGCTTCCCCAAGGACACGCTGGCGCTGCTCAAGACCGCCGACGACAATGAAACCCCGTTGCGGATCGTCGAGGCGACGGTGCAGGTCAATGACAGCCGCAAGCGCGCAATGGGGCGCAAGGTGATCAAGGCGATGGGCGGCGAGGTGCGCGGCAAGACCGTCGCGATCCTCGGCCTCACCTTCAAGCCGAACACCGACGACATGCGCGACGCCCCCAGCCTGGCAGTGATCCAGACGCTGCAGGATGCCGGCGCGATCGTCCGCGCTTATGACCCCGAAGGCGTCGAACAGGCCCGACCGCTGCTCAAGGACGTCGAATTCTCGGCCAGCCCCTATGCTGCGGCGGAGGGTGCCGACGCGCTGGTAATCGTCACCGAGTGGGACGAATTCCGGGCACTGGACCTTGGGCGGATGAAGAAGTTGCTGAGCACGCCGCTGCTGGTCGACCTTCGCAACATTTACCCTGAGGCAGAGGCCGCGGCAGCAGAGCTTAAATTGATCGGCGTAGGAAAGCCCTCTCAGCTAAGCGCCTTCGCTTGATGGCTGAAATGTATATTTAGACCACAGCCCACCGTGAGAGGCGCATAGATCACCACAGTTCACGTTAAATTATATGTAGTAAAGCGATATGTCGACCAGTTGACTCGGTCTAATGATGCCTTTTTAATGGCTTCATATTATGCGCCCCAATAATAATGTGACGGGCTCTAAAGAGCGGTCGTTGAAAGGGACGTGGCTGAATTGCTGGGGGATCTAACTCAAGGGAGAGTAAATGATAAATAATAAATAATAATTGAAATCAGCTTGATGCATAGGTCTACGCAGGGCGAAGCATATGGTGGTCAGACATAAGCGCGATTATCACTCCCACCGGCCGGGCGTGGTTTGGTCACTGAGGGGAGCGACTTCACTGACGCTACATAAGTAGCCAAGGAGTTTGAGGCCGGCACCGGTAGCCCCTTCCATGTCCCGATTGAGGGGCCCGATCCGATCAAGGCAGGCGGGCGCGAGGCGGCGAGTTGCCTAATCCAACGAGGTCCCGCGCAACAAGATACGTTTTGCTTGGCCAGAACCCCGCAACCCGATCCGGTGCCGACGGTACTAATTGACGCTCACACGGATGCCTATTTGCTCGATCCGGTCTGCCGCTTTCTGCTAATCGCCACAACCATACATCGCGAGCGGATCATGCGGCCGCAGGTTCCGCACGGCCATTCCACGGCCTCGGCAGAATAGGTTTCCAACGCCGAGGTCTCGCCTTAGTTGGCTAGAACACCCAGGTCTGTGGCGTGCTCGAGATTCTTCAGTAGATGCTGCATGGCCTTCCGCTAACGTCTGCACGTTCCATTGATGGGCCTGCGAGACTGGTTTGGGAGGAGGTAGGCAAAGCGGTAGGGCCGACTATCGTGGACGAGGCGGCCGTGTCCGCGGGCCTGATGCCCGGCATATCCTAAGCGCCGACGCGGCGCATGTTTTTTAGTGTACGTCACTACTTGCGTTGCGACGTGGCCTGGTCCTTCAGTTCATCTTCACCATCTTAAGCCGGAAACCCCTGGCTGGCGATCGGGCCGCGCAAGTGCCCGCTCCGCGCTAGATTCACCGGAACAGGCGCTTCACGGGCAACGTCCTCCATGGCGGGCTGTCTCTATCACGCTTAGTGGTCGCGGCTCGCACGACGTGTCTCCGACTCCGATTAATAGAAGTCAAAGTGGGTTAAACTCAGCTCGGCGCCTGCAAACAGCTTGCAACCGTGGTCGGTTTCGCGATATGTTGCATCGCAAAATGAACATTCTGAGGGCTAAAAGTCTCGACGGAGGTTTATCGCATCTCGTTTGTAAATCCGAATTTACGAGCAGTAAGTGATGGTGACCTATTGCTGTTAGATAGTAATCTTATGTTCTAGGTCTGGCCGCACTTAGGGAAAACACCACTCTATAAATAGAAAAGTGATAACGATGATTATAGACAGGCATGTCGCTCCCTACATCGTCTTCTCAGAAGATACTGTGAAAGCAGTTCTAGATAAAATTTCTTCGAATAAATCTGGGTGCGTTATCGCGGTGTCCTCGAAGGGAGTCGCGCAAGGGTTGATTACTGACGGTGACATCCGGCGGTGGCTCGCTCTCGGGAGCGGCATAGATCTGAATGAATCTGCGATTGCGATCGCAAATCGTGATTTTTTTGCGCTTCCCTTTGGGGCGCCGCCTAAAGATGTTGAAGCTGCGCTTTCTTCTCATGTGCGCCTTATTCCCCTTACTGACGAAGCGGGGCACCTCATCGCAATCGCGCGCGCGGGAAGTCCCGGATTCGTTATTGGCGAGCGGAGGATCTCAGATACTGATCCGGTATTTGTGATTGCTGAAATTGGTAACAATCATAATGGGGACGTATCTCTAGCGAAGCGCTTAATTGAGTTGGCGGTAGAAGCGGGCGCGGACTGCGTAAAATTCCAAATGAGGGATATGTCTGCTCTTTACAGTGCGAAAACTGGCGCTTCTGATGCATCACAGGACTTGGGATCTCAATACACGCTGGACCTATTGTCTAGGTTCAATTTAGATCCGCGCGACCTCTTTATGCTTTTCGATTACTGCAGGGCGAGGGGAGTTGAACCTCTTTGTACACCTTGGGATTACCCTTCACTTTTGGCGCTCGACCAGTATGGCATGCAGGGATACAAGGTAGCCTCCGCTGATTTTACAAATCATACACTGCTACAACAAATGGCCGGGCTTGGGCGTCCGCTTATCTGCTCGACCGGCATGTCGACTGAACTGGAGATAAAGTCATCAGTCGATTTGCTCCAGAAGTCGGGAACGCCTTTTGCTCTACTTCACGTGAACTCGACTTATCCCACTCCATATAAAGACGTTAACTTGGCATATTTGGGCCGCCTAAAGGAATTCGGTGGAGCTGTCGTGGGGTACTCTGGTCATGAGCGCGGATGGTTTATTCCTGTTGCCGCAGTCGCGCTGGGGGCAAAGATTGTTGAAAAGCATTTTACGGTCGACCGCACGATGGAGGGGAATGATCATAAAGTATCCCTTCTTCCCGAAGAATTTCGCGCCATGGTTGAGGCAATTCGTTCCACCGAAACGGCCCTAGGTGTGAAGTCAGAGCGCATGATCACCCAAGGCGAAATGATGAATCGAGAGATTTTGGCGAAAAGCATCTTTGCGGCCCATGATTTGGCAGAGGGGTCTATAGTGAAAGATGCAGACGTCGTGATAAGAAGTCCGGGGCAGGGCTTGCAACCGAATCGCTTGCCCGACCTGATAGGTCTTCCGGTACGCCGTCACATCCAAGGTGGAACTCCTTTCTTTCCCTCGGACCTCGAGGAGGCACGGCGTGGGCCACGAAATTTTGATTTTTCAAGACCCTGGGGTTTGCCTGTACGCTGGCACGATTATCAGCGGATGAAGAGCGCAACTAACCTTGATCTTCTGGAGTATCATCTTTCTTACAAGGACATGGAAGAAGACCTGTCAACGTGGTTTAGTGATGTAGTGGATGTCGAGTTTTTAGTGCATGCGCCCGAGCTATTCGCCGGGGATCACGTTCTCGATTTGGTGGCCGAGGATAGGGCTTACCGCGATCGCTCCATTTTGGAATTGCAGCGAGTCTGTGATTTGACCCGTCGGCTCAATGAGTGGCACCCCCGCACGGCGAAGCCGCTTATCATTGTGAATATGGGTGGCTTTAGCAGTGATGGTTTTCGTCCTAAGGGGGATCGGCAAGAGCTGTATCGCCGGCTTGAGGATTCCCTTGGGGCAATCGACGCTAGTGGCGTCGAATTGATCCCCCAAACGATGCCCCCATTCCCGTGGCATTTTGGTGGACAGAGTCACCACAATCTCTTTGTCGATCCTTGGGAAATCGAGGATTTTTGTAAGATGAACGAGATGCGAATTTGTTTCGACCTTTCGCATTCCCAATTGGCCTGCAACCACTTCGGATGGTCCATGTCAGAGTTTTGCGATATTGTTGCCCGCTTCACCGCGCATCTGCACATTGTCGATGCGCGTGGTATCGATGGAGAAGGGTTGCAGATCGGGGACGGTGATATGGATTTCGCAGCGATCGCGGAAGTGCTGTCGAGGGATGCTCCTCACGCGTCGTTTATCCCCGAGATTTGGCAAGGCCATAAGGATGACGGGGCCGGTTTCTGGTACGCTCTCGATAAGCTCGAGCGTTGGTTCGGGACGCCTGTATGAGGCAGTCTGTGCGGATCAAGCCAAATACTGCGTACGGGCTAGTGCTCGGACGCGGAGGTTCAAAGGGCCTGCCTGGCAAAAATGTGAGGAAACTTGGAGGACACCCACTCGTGTGTTGGTCTGTCGCCGCGGGAAAGGTCGCGTCGCTAGACCGAGTGATTTGCTCTACAGATGATGTTGATATCGCGAGTGCTGCACTTTCAGCCGGCGCAGAAGTCCCGTTCACGAGACCGGCGTCCCTTGCTGCGGATGGGTCAACGGACTACGACGTCTTCAACCATTTTCTAAACTGGCTGGCCGAAAACGAGAAGTCCATCCCGGAATTTGTTGTGCAACTTAGGCCAACAACTCCATTTCGTGATCCAGCGTGGATTGAAAGCGGCTTGCAGCTAATGCGGGATGGACGGATAGATTCCGTTCGTTCGGTAACGCCTGCCCCCCTGCCGCCGTACAAAATGTGGCGTGAACGCGATGATGGATTTCTCGAGCCGATTATCCAAGTTCCAGGATTAGCCGAAGCTTACAATCGTCCGCGCGGTGAGCTTCCAACAGCGCTTTGGCATACCGGGCAGTTAGATATCGTGCGTTCGGAAGTAGTCTTAGCTGGGTCGATGACTGGCGCACGTATCAAGGCGCTCAACGTCCCGCAGGACATGGCAATTGATATAGATCACATGATCGACTTTCAGTTGGCAGAAATTTGCTTCGATCAGATTATGCCGTCTTCGCTAATCAGATATTTGCAAGAGTTGTCTAATGACTGACCGGGATACCGATAGCCTCGTTTCGGTAATTGTACCGACCTATAATGTACAAGATTATATTCTCTCGACGATTACATCAGTTCTTTCTCAGACGTACAAGAATGTCGAAGTCTTATGTATTGATGATTGCTCGTCGGACGCGACGGTCGCGATAATAAAATCAATCGATGATTGCCGCGTTAAGTTGAGTACTAGTGACGCAAATCAGGGAGCGGGAAGGTCGAGGAGTAGAGGTCTCGAACTCGCCCGCGGCCGATACATTGCGTTTTTGGACTCTGATGATTTGTGGTATCCGGATAAGATAGCTCAGCAAATAGCAGCTTTGCAGTCAAGTGGGGCTGCGGCTGCGTACAGCTACTACGACATAATGGACGAGTCCGGAGTGGTTTATGACTGTGAGAACGATTTGCCGGAGCTTGTGACCTATCGTTCATTGCTCGCTCATTGCTATATCAGGACTTCAAGCTTCATTTATGACGTGGAGAAAGTGGGCGCCGACATCCGATTTGTGAACGCCAGAAAACGCCAAGACTATCTATTTTTTCTCGAAGTCCTGCGGCGCGTCGGTCAGGCTATACTGGTTCCTACCGTGACTTGCTCCTATCGGATTCACCCAGGGAGTGTATCTAGCAACAAACTCCGCAACATTCCTTACCAATGGAGCGTTTATCGGCGCTATGAGAACCTTAGTCTAGCGCGCAGTTTGTATCAAATCGCGCACTGGTTTGTGCGCTCCGGTAATATAGTCCTACGGCGCAAGGTGAGATTATTTATCTCGCAACGTCGGGGTAGTTGACGCATGTCAATTCTCGCTAAGATCCAGGATTTCTTGAAAGACGAAAGCAGCGATCTTCGGAGGGAGATCAGCATTTTCGGATATTATCCCTACTACGGATTTAGGCGCATAAATTTCGAACGCCGAGTGCGGCTAGCGGGCTTTGCGGCTATCAAACGTAAGCGCGCGCAATTAAGAGACGTACTTAGTCTATTCCGGCTTGTAAACGTGTGTCGATCGAAGCGCCATTCGGTTTACTTAATCAATGGGCCTGATGTCGTGCTACGACCCCCAAAGGGGAGCCTGATATTCGGCTACTACTCTCGGTCAGCAGCGACACTAAATCTTGAGATACTGCGTGGGATTTGCCATGCCATCGGCGTGTTACTCACTCCGCCTTTTGCGGTTTTTTATTCAGACCTACTAACGCTCAAAGAGGTGGCGGCCTATGTCGGGGACGCGATCTATTTTAGAGCGATGAAGATAATTTTGCATGCGAGTGGTGCGTCTGAATTGATACTAACAGTATCATATTCGCATTATCCAGTAATCGCCGCTGCCCGTTCCATAGGAATGACTGTGTGCGAGCTTCAGCATGGCGCGGTGTCGCCATGTCATATAGGCTATAGTGGATCGAAGCATATATACTTCCCAGACGTTTTCGTCCCACTTGATGAGACGTGGCGGTCCTATATCTCACGAACGCCCATACCTTTCGACGCCGGGAAAATTGAACGCCGTTGGATCGACCAAATTCCGATTATCGGTCCCATGGAGTTTTGTCGAAAATTTCGGCACCTCAGGGTTCTCGTTATCGGCCAGGAAACGGTTCATGATGCTTTGTATGGCGCATATCGCCAGCTCAAAGCTCTCGGTATTTCGATCGAGTACAGGTTCCATCCAAGAATGAAAGAAAGCCAAGTTCCGCTTGAGGAACAGGTCGCGCAGTGTTCAGTCTTGATAGGCTGTTACTCTACAGTGCTGGTGGAGTACGCCGATACAAAGACAATCATTGTCGTCGATGCTCTTGGATCAGATTTCTTGGACGTATTGCGGGGTTTCGAAAATGTCTATCGGCTTAAAAGCGATAACGAAGGCGGTTGGCAGAGCCGTAACATTGGCGATCAATCCGGGCGTGAAATTAGAGGGGGTTACGATTAACGGAGTATGTAAGTTTAATAAAGTTACCCTGTTCGGCTCCAATTGCCATGTTAACGGTGTGTGGGTAGACGGGAAGGGAGAGGTTGAGATCGGGAATGATTGCCATTTCGGAAAAGATATTAAAATATTCACTCAGAACCACAATTATAAATCAGCAGTGCGATTGCCCTACGACGACAGCTACGAGCTGAAGCCGGTGAAAATTGGAAATTATGTCTGGGTGGGTAGTCACGTGATAATCCTCCCGGGATCAATTATCGGCGATGGTGTCATTGTCCAAGCTGGTGCGGTTGTACATGGTCGCTTGGAGGATTGCGGTATCTATGGCGGCAATCCAGCGGTACGTTTTGGATCTCGAAACGTTGATGACTTTTCTCGGTTGAACCAGTATGCTTGCTAATCGCAGTCTGCCCGCGATTGGCAGCTTTGCTGTTGTAGTCGCGCTCATCGCTTTTGTAATCTCTGGCTACGCCGGCTATATTGATGAGACCGTATTTTACCCAGGAATGCGCCCCTCAAGTTATGGTGATCGTTATGCTGTCGCTGTAGGTCTTTTGGCTTTAAGCATTGTTGGAATATTTATCCGCGGCGGTAACTATGTTGTAAAGATAGTGGCTTGGTTATTTAACGTTTGGGCAAACGTTTCTTATTTTGTTCACTTTCAGATGCATATTGAGATTGCGCTACTGTCAACCGCGGCATTTTTTCTATTCTGCGTGGTGGTACAAGAGGGGAAGCGTCAGCCAGTTTTAGCGGGTCGACCGTTCGTCGATTGGTTTTTTTGGCTAACATTGTTCTGTGCGGGGTATTTTTTTGCGTCGAACGGTTTCAAGTTTAGCTTGTCCTTGTTTCTTTTCGAGGGCGTGTACGACGCCCGATGGGAAGTTACAGGCGGCCGCAATTTTTTAGAAAATTTGTTGTTTTCGACTGTATCTAAGCTTTTTTCACTTCTCGCGCTCGGGATATATCTTCAGCAGAGGAACATGTTTAGGGTAGCGGCGCTTACAGTCGCGATTCTTTTGCTATATTCAACGTCTGCCCAGAAGTCGATATTGTTCTTTTTGGCGCTCACATATTGCATATGTTGGCCGCGCAGTACGCGGGCATCATTTGCAATGGCGCTCGGTTTTGCGGCTTTCTTGTTCGTGCTGACAATTGCTCCCCAGAGTCCAGGATCCCCGGGGCTCGCGGCGCATACTTTTTTAACGAGGCGACTTCTCCTCATCCCGGCCTGGTTGAATGAGGCCTATTTCAATTATTTCGCCGGAAAACCTCTTTTTCTCAAGCATTCTGTTTTGAATGGAATAACAGGCGTCTACGATGGGCCGGGTCCTACGTGGGAGATGGGCTATCAGTTGTGGGGCTTTGGCACCAGTTTGAACAATGGCGTGCTGTCAGATGGTTTTGTAAATTTCGGATTGATCGGAAGCGCGCTTTATCTGATCATTGGTTTCGGGACGATAGCACTTCAGTCCAGATTCGCGCATCCTGCTACGAAGGCAGTTTCGGCGCTGTATATTTGGCAGTTGACCAATAGTGCACTAATTACGACTTTTGTCACGCATGGGCTATTACTTTATGTGGCTATTGGGTTCATTTTCTTTCGGCGCGGCGTCGAGGATCGGCGCGGGCGCGAGGCTGCTGTTTCTTGAGTTTCTACTTAAGGGGGGGTTCTTTGTCGCGGGCGCGATTTTATACTTTGGCGACCGTTCGTTATTTTCCGAGTTTGTCTATTTGAACTCGAGTTTTACGTTGTTTTATAATGCTGCGGCGTTTGGGTTGCCGTTCCTACATGCAAGAGAGCTGCATAGGAATGCGGATTTTTCGGTGCGGCGCCTTACGCCTTTGGCAGTGTTTTGTGTGTGCGCCGTGACCCTTTTCATGTTCGCCTTTAGCACCCACGCTCTCGTTGCAGCTGCAGCTGGTGCTATGATCGTCGCTGACGTGGTGTACTCCAG
Source organism: Sphingomonas sp. R647 (assembly GCF_020177055.1). Taxonomy (GTDB): domain Bacteria; phylum Pseudomonadota; class Alphaproteobacteria; order Sphingomonadales; family Sphingomonadaceae; genus Sphingomonas. Next base: position 1,043 of record NZ_JAIQXT010000010.1, on the reverse strand, counting down.
ATACCGTATAACGCGCGGAGCTCCCATTTTTGTCGTTCTGAGCATTAGCGGGTTCATTATTCTCGTGTCGAATATTTTGTCTGGGCTTTGGGGTTCAGTTGATCTTCGTTACGTTGGGATTTTGATATCCGGAGTATTGTTGATGCCGGTGCTGGTACAACTTTTGGTTTCCGGTTGGCATTCAGACGTAGCGATCGAATCGCGTTGGCGCTTGATTGGAGACGGGGCGTCATTCAGTGTTACCCATGCGCTTTTTTGGGTGAGGAATGGGCTGGATAAGATTATTTTGTTCCCTTTGCTCTCCGTTGACGAGTACTCAAGGTATGGTGCCGTTTTCTTTGTGCTTAGTGCCTGTCAGACCGTTCTAACTTCTTTGCTGCGTATTTTGCAGAAGTGGATTTTTGATCTGGCGGAATCTGAGATATCTCGGATTCGGACTGTCCATATCGCCATTTTCTGTTTGGCTGTCGTTCTACTATCATTCGCCGCCTTGGCAGGCGCTGGGTATGTAACAATTCTGGCGTTAGGCGGATTTGTTCATTTGTTTAATCAGGTTATTGTGAATTTTCTCAACTATCGGAGGCCGGTGTTTGTGTATACGTCGGCAAATGTCGCGGTTAGTGTCATGTTTGGGGCGTCACTGTTTTTAATTGGTCCATCCGTTATGGTGATTTCCTATTTGTTTTGCTTGTCCAATGTTCTGCTTTGTTTGATCTACTTGCTTGCGCTTGGTGGAACTAACTTGCGAACGCATGTTGCGGCTGGAGAGTAATGTTTGTAGTGAATTCTCTCCGTTGAGTTCGGTCGGAGCCGGGTGGTTACACCGAGGAAGCGGGGGGGGGCTAATACGATTCTAATTCACGGCCCTGCTAGTGCGCGCTGGCGCCCTAGTGCTATCCTGCGTTTTGTCGGTATTTTTAACACTGGTGAGAGGGGCGTCGGTCTATGTTTGCGTGTGAAGCGATTGTCCCGGTGATCCTGTCGGGCGGTGCGGGAACCCGGCTATGGCCGATGTCGCGTCCCGAACGGCCCAAGCAGATGCT
>NZ_JAIQXT010000001.1 GCF_020177055.1 Sphingomonas sp. R647 | reverse complement strand
GGTGGAGCAGCCCGGTAGCTCGTCAGGCTCATAACCTGAAGGTCGTTGGTTCAAATCCAACCCCCGCAACCATCACACACAACAGCCGCCTTCGGGCGGCTTTTTTGTTGTCACGCGTAGATCAAACGCGCGCACCCGTTGTGCCGGACGGCCCTGGCGAGATCAATGTGCCCGATGCAATGGTGCCGGTTGCAGGAATCGAACCCGCGACCTTCGGTTTACAAAACCGCTGCTCTACCAGCTGAGCTAAACCGGCGCGGCGGGCCTTGCGTCATGCGCGGCCCGCGTCTGGATTGCGTCCCTTTGCGTCAAGCGATGCCGAACGTCCAGCCCTCTGATCGCGCAATTTCAGGAGACATCGCTGCGGGCTGCCACAGCCCTGCGACATCGACGGCGCGTCGCAGCCACGCCGCGGTCAGGAGCGCATCGGTCGCATGGTCGGTATAGCGCTCGAGCGGGTCGTGCTGGGCCGACCCCAGCGCGTCCAGCGCGGTGTCAAGCGAGGCCGCATCGCGCAGCTTGGATCGCCCCTTCCGCGCCCCTGCGGCTCGGGCAGCGATCGCGGTGTAGATCTCGACCACGCATGCGCCGCGTACGGGCAGGGGATCGAACGGCCAGACCGGCACGGCGCCATTGAGCCGGTGGAGCAGGCGCATCCCCGCAAAGCTCGCCTTCGCCACCTGTGCCGCGCCGATCGCGTCAAACACGGTCGACGGTTTGGTGCTGCCGTCGTGCGCGACCTCACAGGCCCGCCAGTGCAGGAAATCGGCCTTCACCCCATCGGCGGCACCCAGATAGAAATGGGTCCCGCGCCGCGCATCGATGAACCCCGCCGCGCCCAGGTCTGCGTCGCCGGCTGCAGCAGCGTCGATATGCGCCCACAGCGCGCGGGCATCGTCACTCTGCGTTTCTCCGGGAAGATGCGCACCACGCGCCACGAACGGCGCAGAGAAGCTGAAGTCGAACCCGATCAGCAGCGGGTCGTTCGCCTGCTTCAACACCCAGTCGAGCACGTCCTGTCGCGACCAGACGCGGGAGGGCGGGGGGACCAGTCGTGGCGCCGCGTCACCCGCCTCGCACAGCGCAACGGCGATGCCGGGATGGCGCGTGCCTTTAGCGCCGGACCAGTCGATCGCGGCAAATCGGGTGAAATGATGCGAAACCGCCATGGTCGAGCCGGATCAGCCCGGCGTCTCGATCCCCGCGAGCACCGCCAGCCGGATCGCCTCGGCAAAGCTCGACACGTCGAGTTTGAGCATGATCCGCGCGCGGTGCGATTCGACCGTGCGGACGCTCAGCCCCAGTTTTTCGGCGACTTCGCGGTTGGTCAGCCCGTCGACCAGCAGCGAAAGAATCTCGATCTCGCGCTCGCTGAGGGTCTCCAGGCGTTCGCGGTCGCGATCCGACCGGTCTTCCTCGGCGAGATTGCGGTCGAGCAGGTCGAATGCGATTTTCAACGGCCCCAGCAACTTCTCGAGCGTAAACGGCTTCTCGATAAAATCGATCGCCCCGCGCTTGAGCGATTCGACGGCAGAGGTGATCTGGCCCTGCCCAGACACGATGATCGCCGGAAACCGCATATGGTCCAGCGAACGCAGAGCCTCATTCCCGGACAGCCCGGGCATGTTGAGGTCGAGCAGCACCACCCCCGGCGCCGCGCCGTCCTGTGCAGCGGTCAGAAATGCCTCCGCCGATTCCCACGCGCTCACCGAAACGCCGGGCAAGGTCGCCACCAGGCTCGAGATCACATCACGGGCAAGATCATCGTCATCGACGACATGAATGGTTCTGGACATTTTCATCCGCTATTTGGAACCGAAACCGGCCTGATAACGGGCAAGCTCCGCAAGTCCATATGATCGCGCGACGTTACTACTCAACTTGAGACGTTCTGGGAACTTGTTTCGATCATAGCAAGCAACGCTTGCGCAAGGATGATGCGCTCGGCCGGTGCTGCGTCGATCATCGCGCGTTCGATTTCGCGGGCCTTGTCACCGAGTTGGCCGTCGCCGAAATGTCCTGCAGTCCCGGCCAGCTTATGGATTTCGGACAGCAGTGCAGCAATTGCCTGCACGTCATCGGCCGCGACTGGACCGAACGCGCGGAGCCGCTCAGCCAGCGCAGCGCGGCGTTCGGCATAGCGCGTGACCAGCGAAGCGGGCAGTGGTTCGGCGGGGGGCGCCGCACTCGGCACCGGCAGGGCGCGAATGGTGCCGGGATGGTGCCGCGCCCAAGTGGCGATCGCACTCTCCAGCGCCTCGCGCCGCACCGGCTTGGCCAGATGCGCCTGCATGCCTGCGGCGAAACACGCGTCGATATCGTTTTGATAGACGTTCGCCGACAGCGCGACGATCGGCAGCGTCTCGGCGCTGAACCCCATGCTGCGCAGTCGCTGGGTGGCGCCGATGCCGTCGAGGACGGGCATCTGGATATCCATCAGGATCAGGTCGTAAGGCACTCCTGCCTCCGCCGCGCCCTGGGCGCGGATGACAGCTTCGGAGCCGTTACTGGCCACGTCGAGCGTAAGCCCCAGCCGGGCGGCGGTGGCGCGGATCAGCGCCTGATTGATCTCGTTGTCCTCCGCCAGCAAGACGCGGATCGCTGCTGGGGGCGTTTTGTGCGCAGGACTATTGTTAGGAACATCGCTGGCCGGTGCTGCGTCATCTTCGAGCGACGCCGGGGTGCAGGGCAGGGTGAAATGAAAGCTGCTGCCTTCGTTGACCCGACTTTGCACTTTCAGATTGCCGCCCATCAGCCGGACGAGCGAACTGGAAATGGTCAGGCCCAGTCCGGCGCCCGATCCGGTTGTGCGCGCCACGGGTTCGAGCTGGACAAAGGATTTGAAGATGTCGGCAATCCGCTCGGGCGGGATTCCCGGACCCGAATCGACCACGGCAAACCGCATCAACGCCCCGACACGACTGACCTCAAGCCGCACAAAGCCTTGCTCGGTAAACTTGACCGCATTGCCGAGCAGGTTGAGCAGCACCTGCCGCAGCCGCAGCTTGTCCCCGCGCACCACCGGCGGGAGCGTCGGGTCGATCTGCACCTCCAGCCACACGTCGCGGCGGCGCACGCTGGGCATCAGCATGCGGATGGCCGAATTGGCGAGTTCCTCGATCGCGACCGGTTCGTCGGACAGCTCCAGATGTCCGGCCTCGATCTTCGACAGGTCGAGCACATCGTTGAGCAGCGCCATCATGTTGCTGCCCGATTCGATGATGATCTGCGCGTAGTTACGCTGTTCGGTCGCCAGTTTGGATTCGAGCAGCAGTTCGGCAAAGCCGATCACGCCGTTCATCGGGGTGCGAATTTCATGGCTGAGATTGGCAAGGAACGCGCCACGCGCCTGCGCCTCGCGCTGCGCCGAATCGCGCGCCTTGAGCAACTGTTCGCGCACTCGTGTTTCGTTGGTGACATCCTGCATCACGCCGAACAGCGCGCCGGGCTTGCCGTCCGGGCCGGGCTCGGCGCGACCGATATAGGACAGATACCGCGTCTCGCCGTCATCGTCGCGGGTAATGCGTACGCGCAGATTGAACGGGGTCTGGTCGCGTACCGATGCCAGCATTGCCTGCCAGGTCCGGCCCCGGTCGTCAGCATGGAGATAGTCGAGTGCCTCGTCGCGCGTAATCCGGCGGTTCGGATCGCGCCCGTAAATGCGATACACCTCGTCCGACCACAGCAGGGCGCCCGCCGCGATGTCGTAGCGCCAATGGCCGACATGCGTCGTCGCCTCGGTCATCAGCAACAGGCGGTTCGCCTCCGATAATTCTGCGGTGGAGCGCTCAACCTCCCGCGTTACCACCGCCTCGCGGCGCGCCACCACTACCAGTACGGCGGCCAGGGCCAGATTGATGGTCAGCCCCGTCAGCAGGACGAGCAGCGGCTCGACACTGCGGGTCCGGTTCTCGAAAGCAGCGGTGCTACGCCACTCGAGCGACCATACGCGGCCGGCAACATTGAACTGCCGCGTTTCTGAAAAAGCGGGCCGGTGCGCTGTCTTGGGTTTGCTGGACAGCGTGTCGAAGACCGTTACCCAGCGGTTAGTCCCGTCGCGCGCCCTGATCAACAGCTCGAAATCGCTGCCCTGGGCGGGGCTCAGGTCGCTAAAGAAGCGCTCGGCGGGAAAGGGGTGGTAGACCCACCCGATCAGCGTCCGGCGCCGCTCCGCCACCGTGCGGGGCGGTTCCGCCGCCGAATAGACCGGCCGCATGACCGTAAAGCCATAGCCGGGGCCGCGATACTGAACAAAGTCGAGCGGTCGCGTCACCACCGCCGCACCGGTGTCGCGCGCCTGATCGGCGGCCTCGCGCCGTTTGGGGTCAAACGTGATGTCCATGCCCAGAACGGCGCGGTTTTTTTCCAGCGGGTAGATATATTTGACGACATAATGGTCGCCGGTCGCCGGTGCTCGCTGGATGCGGTCAATCGGCAGGCCGTTGCGCCGCGTTTCGTCCTGAAATGCCGCGACTTCGGCGCGCGGAACGCGTCGAATGAACCCGATGTCGCGAATACCGGGGTAGCTGCGCTCGATATCGATCACCTTGGCATAGGTGACCCATTCGTCCCAGGTCACGCGCTCGCCCGCCGTGAACAGCGCCGAGGCGGCATCGAGGCTTTGCGCCGCGCGGTTCAACCGTTCGTGCAACGCCTGCTCGTTCTCTGCGGCCAGCACGGTGAAGCTCGCCTTGCTGCTCTCGCTAACCCGCTCGCGCGCGTTGATCCAGGCGAACATGGTCAGCGCCAGGCCCAGGCCACAGCCGAGCGCGATATAGCCGAACAGCCCCCGGATCGTCGCGCCGCGCCACAGCGCCCGAAACCGCCGCCGCACGCCGATCATCGCAAAGGGCGCGACGGTCAGGATGCCCAATATGTCGCCCAGCGCCCAGGTCACCATGCTGCCCGGCACCCGTTCAACGGAAAAGTCGCGCAGCGCCATCAGCGCAAGATGGCCGATCGACGCCGACACCAGCGCGGGGACCAGGATGCCGAGGCCAATCGCCACCGTGACATCGCGCAGTCGTGTCAGTTCGAGATGATCACCGAACCGGCGGCGCAGCAGGATATCGGCGATCAGGGCCTGCAGCATCGCGCCAATCGCGGTCCACACCGCCAGTCCGGCTGCGCGCAGCATCCCCGATCCCATCGACATGCCCAGGATCGTATTGAGCGTCAGCGAGGCAATGAACACCGCCGGCAACAGCCAGCGCCCGTAGAGCAAAACCGCGCCGACCGCGACGCCAGAGGGGAGCCACAGCATGGTCACGTTGGCCGGCGGAATAGCGAGTTGTCGCGCGACCCATCCGCTCAGCACGAACAGCAGGATCAGGATCACGCTCAGCCGCAGGCGCGTCGGAATCGACAGCGGTGCCGCGCCCGCTGGCACGCCGCGGGATGGATCGTCAGCAGAAGGGACGTCGCGCACAGGCTCCACAACGCGATCTATAGCAAGCCGCGCGGCGGATGCATCCCTTGCGTTACAGCCGTAACAACAAGCAGACTGGGGAGTGTATCTGATCTGCGGAAGGCCGCACCGGCGGCAATCGCCTTGTGCAGGAAATCTTGGTCGGGGCGACAGGATTCGAACCTGCGACCCCCACACCCCCAGTGTGATGCGCTACCAGGCTGCGCTACGCCCCGACCGAAGGCAGGCCCTCTAGGCGCGTGTTGCCGGGGATGCAAGGGGTTCTGTCACCTTGCCGGCTGGCGTGGCCGACTTCGCACGATGATCCGCCACAGTTGCATGGTCGCAACACAAGTGGTAGCCCGCGCCGCTTGAACCGGGGGGCTTGGCTCCCCACCAATAGGCCCACACTCCAGGCCCGGGAAACCCATGATCATCACCCCAGCATTTGCACAGGCCGCAGGCAGCGCGGCAGGCCAGGGCGGCGGAGCCGCCTCGTTCCTTTCGATCGCGCCGCTCGTCCTGATCTTCGTCGCCTTCTACTTCCTGATGATTCGCCCGCAGCAAAAGCGGATGAAGACGCTTCAGGCATCGATCGGCTCGATGAAGAAGAACGACACCGTCGTCACGGCGGGCGGTCTGGTAGGCAAGGTGGTGTCGGTCGACGACGTCTACGCCAATGTCGAGATCGCTCCGACCGTGAAGGTCAAGGTGGTCAAGGCGACCATCGTCGAGGTCCAGCCGCTCGGCGGCAAGCCCGCGAACGACTGAGATGCTCGATTTTCCCAAGTGGAAGGTCTGGGCAGTCTGGCTCAGCATCGCCGTCTGCATGCTGCTGGCGATCCCCAGCTTCGTGCCGGAAAGCGCGCGTGAGCGCTGGCCGTCGTGGATCCCGCAGCCATCGATCAACCTCGGCCTCGACCTCGCCGGCGGCAGCTCGATCCTGCTTGAGGCAGATGTCGATGATCTCGCGCGCACGCGCCTCGCGGCCAAGCGCGACGAGATCGAAACCGAGTTCCGCCGTCAGGATCCGCGGATCGACATCGGCGACATCTCCACCCGGGACAATCGCATCAGCTTCATGGTGCGCAACGTCGCACAGGTTGATGCCGCGCGCGAACGCCTGCTCCAGCTGACCGGCAGCGGTGTCGGCATGTCCGGCCAGCGCGAATGGACGATCGAGGTGCGCGACGGCACCCGCTTCATCGTCAGCCAGACCAGCGCTGGGCTCGATCAGGCGGTGACGCAGGCAATGGGCGACGCACGCGAAGTGGTCGATCGCCGCATCAACGCGCTCGGCACGCTCGAACCGACGATCATCCTTCAGGGGCGCAATCGCATCCTCGTCGAAGTGCCCGGGGTCAAGGATCCCGAGGCGCTCAAGCGCACGATCGGCACCACCGCACGGCTTGAGTTCAAGCTGGTCGACACCACCGCCAACCCGGCGGAGATCGCTGCGGGCCGTCCGCCGATCGGCAGCGAGATCATGGCCTATCCGGGCGCTCCCGGTGGCGCGCCCTATATCGCCTATCCGACCAAAGAGGGCGAGGTCGCAAAGATCGCGCTCAAGCGTCAGATCATCGTCAGCGGCGATCAGCTGATCGACGCCAAGCAGGAATTCGACCAGGACCAGCGCGTCGTGGTGGGCTTCACCTTCGACACGCAGGGCGGCCGCCGCTTTGCCCAGGCGACCCAGACCAACACCGGCAAGCCGTTCGCGATCATTGTCGATGGTCAGGTCATCTCCGCGCCGAACATCAACGAACCGATCCTCGGCGGTCGCGGCCAGATTTCGGGCGGGTTCACCGTCGAAAGCGCCAACGAACTCGCCATCGCGCTGCGTTCGGGCAAGCTGCCCGTTGCGCTCAAGGTGGTCGAGGAGCGCACCGTCTCGGCCGAGCTCGGGCAGGAATCGATCGAAAAGGGCATCCTTGCCGGCATCGTCGGCACGCTCGCGCTGATCGCGTTCATGCTGTTCACCTATCTGCGTTTCGGCGTCTACACCGCCGCCGCGCTGCTGGTGAACGCGGTCATGGTGCTCGGCGTGATGGCGTTCTTTGGTGCCACGCTGACGTTGCCCGGCATCGCCGGCTTCGTGCTGACTATCGGTGCGGCGGTCGACGCCAACGTGCTGATCAACGAACGCATCCGTGAAGAACAGCGCATCCGTGGCCGCGCCGCGATTGCTTCGGTCGAGTTCGGCTACAAGGAAGCGAGCCGCGCGATCTTCGACGCGAACATCACCAACGTCATTTCGGCGGCGATCATGTTCCTGTTCGGCACCGGCCCGATCCGCGGCTTCGCGGTCGTGCTCGCCATCGGCATCATCACCTCGGTGTTCACCGGCGTCACCTTCACGCGTCTGCTCGTTGCCGATTATCTGAAGCGCAACCGTCCCAAGACGATCAATATTTAAGGCCGCCCAGATATGCGCCCTCTCAAGCTCGTCCCTGACAACACCAACATCCCGTTCCTGAAATGGCGGAACGTGGCGATGGCGTTGTCGATGCTGCTCATCATCGGTTCGATCGTGCTGTGCTTCGTCAAGGGCTTCAACCTCGGCATCGATTTCGTCGGCGGGCAACAGACCCGCGTGACCTTCAGCCAGCCGATCGAGATCGAAACGCTGCGCCAGCGGGTCGAAGGTCTCGGCTATGGCGAGGCGACGATTCAGCGCAGCGGATCGACGAACGAATATTCGGTCCGCACCCCGCTGCCCGAGGGTGGTGAGGAAGCGGCGAACAAGGCGGCGTCGGCAATCCGCGCCACGATCCAGCAAGGCTATCCCGGCGCACAGGTCGAAGGCGCACAGAGCGTGTCGGGCAAGGTTTCGGAAGAGCTGTTCCGCAACGGCGCGATCAGCCTGACGCTCGCGATGATTGCTATCGCGCTCTATGTCTGGTTCCGCTTCGAATGGCAGTTCGGCGTCGGCGCGCTGTTCGCGCTGTTCCACGACGTTGCGCTGACGCTCGGCTTCTTCGCGCTGACCCAGCTTGAGTTCGACCTCAACATCGTCGCCGCGATCCTGACGATCATCGGCTACTCATTGAACGACACCATCGTCGTGTATGACCGTATTCGCGAGAATATGCGCAAATACCGCAAGATGGAGATGGGCGAGCTGCTCGACCTGTCGATCAACGAAACGCTGTCGCGCACCGTCGTGACCTCGCTCTCGATCGGCATCGTGCTGACCATCCTGCTGGTGCTTGGACCCGACGTGATCTTCGGCTTCACCGCAGCGATGCTGCTCGGCATCGTCATCGGCACCTTCTCGTCGGTCTATGTCTCGGCGGCGATCCTGCTGTGGCTGCGGCTCAAGCCCGACAGCTTCCTGCCCAAGGAAGCGACCGGACCGAAGGGTGCAGAGCGCACAGGCCCTGCCGACTTCAAGGACATGCCCTGATGCGGGTCGACCGGACCCGGATCGAGGGTCCGGTCGTCTCGGGGTTCAGCGGTCGCGGTTTCCGCGTCGATGACGGGGTGTATGACGGCCTGATCCTCACCCCCACGCGCGCCGATGGCTGGTCGCCGCCGCCGCTCGCGGAGCTGACCGTGGCCGATTTCGCGCCGCTGCTGGCGATGGACCCGCTGCCGGAATTCCTGATCCTCGGCACCGGGACGACGCTGCGCCGGCCCCCGGCCGCGCTGGAAGCGGCGTTGCCCTTCGGCATCGAGCCGATGGACAGCCGGGCCGCAGCGCGTCTGTGGGGCGTGCTGCGCGCCGAACTCCGTGGCGTAGCTGCGGCGCTCTATCCGCTCGATTAACGCGCGTTCGCAAGCGTCCAGGCGGTCCGCACCTGCCCGGTGAAGATCGGGGCGAAACTCCGTAACTCGGCGCTCGCTGCGCGGTCATAGTCCGCATGCCGCCCCTGCGCCGCCAGCGCCTCTGCCGCTGCCGTCCGGTAAAGTGCCCGCGCTTCGCCGGCACGCGCACCATCCTCCACGATCACACTGGCCAGGCTCCACGCCCCAATCACCCGATCGCGGTCGCCGGCCGGCAGCATCGCCAGCTTGATGCTGAATGCGCGGCGGTACAGCCCCTCCGCCGCGTCGCGCCGCCCCAGTGCCCGCTCCGCCGCCGCCAGCCCGTTCAGGCTGTTGGCAGTATCGGGATGCATCTCGCCGAACAGCTTCACACGCACGCCCAGCGCCATGCGCAACGCCATCGCGGCGTCGAACAGCAACCGGCGGCGCAGCATTGCGTCGACCCGCTCGCTCCCGCCTGTCGCCGGGGCACCGATCGGCGGGGGTGGGGACAGCACCGCCTGGCGCAGCGTAAAGCTCCGCCGAAACCCCGCCTGCACGCTGGTCGCACCCGCCATCCGAACCAGATGCGACCCCAGATTATTGAGCGCGACCGCAAACTCCGCCTCCGCCCCTGGCCCCAGCCGCTGCAACGTCGCCGCCGCCTCGCGATACAGCGCATAGGCGTCTTCGCCGCGCCCTATCGCCGCCAAGATGCCAGCGCGGTTGCCTTGCGCACGGGTGAGGTCGAGCCGCGCATCCGGCCCGGCAGCGGTGAGGATCGCGAGCGCCCGCGCCGACAGCGCCTCCGCCTCGTCCAGCCGCCCGGCATCCGCCGCAAGGCCCGCCAACTGGCTCAGGCTGCGCGCGACTGCCGGATGCGCCGCGCCATGCCGCGCGAGCCGAATCTCGAACGCCCGCCGATAGAGTGGCTCGGCCTGCTTCGCCAGATTGTCCGCCAGTCGCTCCGCCGCATCGGCCAGCGCATCGCTCGGCCTGCGCCCCGCGTCGCCAACCGCACGCCGCAGGATCGGCTCAGCTTCACGATAGCGGCCGGCATCCTCTAGCGCGCGTGCGGCGTCCGTTGGAACGCTCTGCGTCACCAGCAACAGGGCAAGGGCAGGGGCGAATGCCATGCGACCAACCTTGCCCGCTCGGGGCGGCCGCGCAAGCGACAGTTGCTGGCATTGCGGTCGCCCGCGCAAGTGATCGCCATACCCGATCTTCCAATCGTGCTCCGACTCGTGCATATGGATCGCAAAATAACGGGGAGAGAAGACCATGCTGACCGCCGCAATTGCGATCACCGCCGCTCAGGTCGCGGCACCCGCGCCTGCCGACTATCGCGATACCGCCAACTGGCTCTGCCGCCCGGGTCGGGAGGATGCCTGCACCGTCAATCTCGATGCTACGGTGGTCGCGCCCGACGGATCGCGCACGGTCGAGAAGTTTACCGCAGCAGCAAACCCGAAATTCGATTGCTTCTACGTCTATCCCACCGTTTCGACCGATGAGACGCCGAATAGCGACCTCAGCATCGACGCCGCCGAGCGCCGCGTCGCGATGATTCAGGCGGCGCGCTTCCGCAGCGTGTGCCGCGTCTTCGCGCCGATGTACCGCCAGGTAACGATGAAGGCATTGCGCGCGGTGATGACCGGCCAGACGTCCGGCGCCGACCCCGTGCTCGGCTATCGCGACGTCAAGGCGGCGTTCGACGATTACATGAAGCACGACAATCAGGGGCGCGGCGTCGTCCTGATCGGCCATAGCCAGGGCGCGCGGATGCTATCGCAGCTGCTCGAGCGTGAGTTCGACGGCAAACCCGCAGCGATGAAGCCGATCATCTCGGCGATGCCGATCGGTTTCAATCTCGAGCTCACTGCGGGCCAGCGCACCGGCACGCTCAAGTCGATCCCGACCTGTGCCAGCGCCACCGAAACCGGCTGCGTCGTGACCTATGTCAGCTTCCGCGCCACCGTCCCGCCGCCCGCCAAGAGCCGCTTTGCTCGCGCCGCTGCGGGGATGCAGGTCGCCTGCACCAACCCTGCCGCGCTCGATGGCGGCTCCGCAACGCTCGACGCCTATCTCCCCACCGGCTCGCTGATCGGATCGGCCCCCGCCTTTGCGTGGAGCAAGGGCGGCGCGCCCGTCACCACCAACTTCGTCAAACTGCCCGGCATGATCGCGGGCGCCTGTGTCGCGAAGGACGGGGCGAGCTATTTCGAGATGACGCTGAAGCCCGACCCCGCCGATGCGCGCACCGACGACATTCCCGGCGACCTGATGGTCGGCCCGCAGCGGCTCGACGATTGGGGGCTGCACCTGATCGACATGAACCTGGCGCTCGGTGATTTGGTGAAGTTGGCCGAGGTACAGGCGGCGGCGTGGGAGAAGAAGCGCTAAGCGCGCACCAACCCCATCAGATGCGCGTACAGCGCCGCAGTGTTCGCCTCCCAGGTGAACCCTGCGGCCCCGGCGCGCACCGCATCGACCGGGGGAGGGGCAGCGATCAATGCGCTGATCGCCTCGGCAAACGCCTGCGCATTCCGCGCAACGATCCGACCATGCTCCGGCGCCGTCACCAGCTCGCGCGCGCCGCCGGCATCGGGGATTACCACCGGCGTCCCGCTCGCCAGCGCCTCGACCCAGGCGTTTGCCAGCCCCTCGGACGATGACGCCAGCGCCATCACATCCGCAGCCGCGAGCAATCGGGGCAGCTCGCCATGCGCCACGCTGCCCATCAGTGTCACTCGGTCGCCAACCCCCAGCCGCGCAATCTGCCCCACAAGCTTTGGGCGCTCCGGCCCCTCGCCAGCGATCATCAGCCGCACACCGGGCACCGCCGCGACCGCGTCGATTACGATGTCATGCCCCTTGCGCGGGATCAGCGCGCCGACGCTCGCGACCAGCGGGCCGCTGACCCCCAACGCAGCCTTCGCCGCCGCCCGGTCGCGCGGCGCGAACCGGTCGAGATCGACGCCCGTGCGATGAACGCAGATCTTCGCGCCATCCATCCCCAGTGCGACCATGTCGTCCCGCATCGACCCGGCGACCGCGAGCAGCCCATCGGCACGCTTCCCCGCCTCCAATATCTGTGCGGAAGTCCCCCGCGCGCGGCCCCAATGGTGGATATCCGCGCCGCGCGCCTTGATCGACACCGGCACGCCAAACACGCGGCCTAGCTCGACCGCCGCGACGCCATCGGGAAAGAAGAAGCTCGCATCGATCACGTCGAACGGGAAATCACGCCGGATCGCGCGCAACAGCGGCTTCAGTCGGGCTGCCAGCATCGCCGCATGAAACCGCCCCCCGGTCCCCGGCAGATTGGCAAAGCGCGGACGCCAGGTTTCGACGCCTTTCCAGTCTTCGTGCCGGGGAAGGGCGGACAGCGCTGCATAGCGCCCCAAACGAGACAGCGGCCAGGGCGGGAGCCCGACCGGCGCGACCAGCTTCAATTCGACGTCTGGATGCGCCGCTAACCCAAGCGTCTGCCGCTCGACAAACACGCCGAAATTGGGCCGCGACGTGTCGGGGAACAACGACGAAAGGGTGAGCACGCGAAGCATTGCTCCACGCACTACACCCTTCCGGTTAACGTTGCGAAACCGCGTTCAGCGAAGCTGAACCCGCTTTAGCGGCAGCGCACTTCGCCGCGATCGACCGAAGACCCGATCGCTGCACCACCGGCGGCGCCGATAATCGTGCCCAGCGTCTTCGATCCGCCCGGCGCGATGATGTTGCCGAGCACGCCGCCGGCAATGCCGCCGACGATCAAGCCCGCGCTGCCATCGCTGCGTTTGCAGTAATAGCGCCCGTCGCGCCCGACATAGACATTGTCGCCACGGCTCAGGCGGCGCTCTTCATAGCTGCCATCGCGATAATAGCGTGCGGCGTCCCAGTCGCCGCGGCTGGCATAGCCCGGTCGGTCGCCGCCATATTGGCTGCAGGCACCGGTCAGCGCCATCGCGCTCCCACTCAATGCGATCATGCCGGTACGGATCAGATTAGTCATTGGGCATCTCCCTGTCGGATACCCCCCGCGTCTGATTGGCCAACGAAACGGGGCGCGGAAATATCCCGCGCCCCGAATCATTTACGCAAAGAAGGTCTGGATTAGCGGCAGCGCTTGCGGCTACCGCTCCGCTCGATCTCGCGGCCCGCCAGTGCGCCGACTGCGGCACCGGCCAGCGTCCCGACCGTGCGATCACCGCGCGTGTCGATCGTGCGACCGACCAGCGCGCCAGCAACACCGCCGACGACCAGACCGGTCGTACCATCCGGCTTGCGGCAATAGCGGCGGCCATCACGGCCCTTCCACTCGCGATAGGCCTGGCGGTTCTTCTTGCTCTGCGCCTGCGCCTCGCTCGAGGTGTTGGGCAGCATGGCGGTCGCGGGGACGGCCAGCGAAGCGGCGCCAAGCGCCAGCATCAGGTTACGCATAATCTCTACTCCATCTTCCTGAACTCGGGGAAAGAACGCTGCGGCTTTGGGCGGGGTTTCATGAACGTAACATTTCGTGCAGTTCATCCTCCATGCAGGAAGCCCGCACCCTTATCGAACGCCTCGCTCTCGCCCCCCATCCCGAGGGCGGCTGGTACCGGGAAACATGGCGTTCTCAATCACTTGGGGACGGCGGCCGCTCGCCCGGCACGGCGATCCTGTTCCTGCTTGAACAGGGGCAAAGGTCGCACTGGCACCGCGTCGATGCCGATGAGCTGTGGCTGTGGCACGCCGGGTCGCCGCTCGACCTGATGATCGCCGACGCGGCGGACGCCAATCCTGAGACGATCGTACTTGGCGGCGATGTCTTTGCTGGCTACCAGCCGCAAGCACGCGTTCCAGCGACTCGCTGGCAGGCGGCGGACGCGCATCGCGGCTGGGCGCTGGTCAGCTGCATCGTGGTGCCCGGCTTCGACTTTGCCGGGTTCGAGCTCGCCGCCCCCGACTGGTCCCCGGCCCGCTAATTCTCTTCCCGTGATTCACGCTATCCACAGGTCGTAACGGACGATCGGCACTTCGTCCGACTCGCAAATCGTGACAGCATCATGGGGCAGGCAGATGCGGACGCGGCGGGAAACCAAAGCGAAATCAGATGTTTGTCACGGCCTGAACCATGCAGGTGCCTTCGGGAAACCGCATGGAACGGGACGGGGACGCCACCCCGGGAAACCGTGAAGGCGATGTTCGCATCGGCTTTGCGCGAACGGAACGGACAGGCGTCCAATGGCATCCTTGGCCTCGTGCCGGGGGTGACAGGCGGAAGGGCAGGGGCTGGTGTCTTCGGGCAACGGGCCGGACCGGAAGCCATGGACGCAAAGCCCGTCTTCGGACCGGGTGGAGCGGGTTGCAGCGGAGCGGCGGCGCCTTCGGGCACGGCCGGGAGGATGCAGCCACAGCCGCGACGGAACTGAACGCCTTCGGGCAACAGGACCGACGCGAGGTGATCGAATGAAACGACCCTTCGGGGATCGTGTCGATCGATGACCGGACCGCGATGCCGGAGCGCCGCAAGGCAGGAAGGGATCGCAAGGACATCGAGGCGGGAACGCGGCTCTTCGGAACCGCCCCCGTCCCGGTGACCGGCCAGCGGACGCCTAGCGACCGTTGGAACGCGGGGTTCCACGTCCCTTGCCGGTTAGTGGAACACCGCCTGCCGCCACCGCGGCGCGCCCGTCTCCCGGATGGGCAAGCGAGCGGACGGCGACACCGGGGGGCTGGCGGAAACGCCGGCCCTCTTTTGGGTTTGGGGTAATGGCACGCGCGGGGTTCCGCTCGTCTTCTCCCTCTCTCCGCTCCCGGGGAGAGGGCCGGGGAGAGGGGCGCGTTCCCACCAGCTAATGGCCTGAGAGGACAACCCCTCTCCCAACCCTCAGCACTACCTCCCCCAACATCATCGTCACCCCGGCCCTGTGCCGGGATCTACTCCGCCTCACGTCCGACGCTATCGCCTCTTGCTTCGCGCCCCGCCGCCGGGTGGACCCCGGAACAAGTCCGCGGTGACAACAAACGGACTGGACGCAGACCAGCCGGACGCTACCCCTAAGCCCAATGCCGTTCGACTCCCTCCACCTCGCGCTCGCCGCCTGCATGTTCCTCGGCGCCCTGCTCTACTCCACCGTCGGACATGGCGGCGCGTCGTCCTATATCGCGCTGATGGCGCTGTTCAGCGTACCGGTAGCGACGATGCGGCCGACCGCACTGGTTCTCAACCTGATCGTCGCGACCTTGGGATCGATCCGCTACGCCCGCGCGGGACTGTTTCGCTGGCGCACGCTGTGGCCGTTCCTCGTCGGCGCCATTCCGGCCGCGTTCGTCGGCGGGATGATCCACGTGCCCCCGGAGATATACCGCCCGGCAATGGGCGCGGTCCTGCTCTTCTCCGCTGCGCGGATGCTGTGGCCGCGCGAATTGAAGGCCGAGCGCGAATGGCACGATCCGCCGCTGTGGCTCGCCGTCCTCGCCGGGATCGGCCTCGGCCTGCTCGCCGGGCTGACCGGCACCGGCGGCGGCATCTTCCTCTCGCCGCTGCTGCTGTTCCTCGCCTGGTCCGCACCCAAGCCCGCCTCGGGCGTCGTGGCGGTCTTCATCCTCGCCAATTCCGCTGCGGGCCTCGCTGGCAATCTCGCCTCGGTCGGCAGCCTGCCCCCCGAACTCCCGCTCTACGCAGTCGCGGTCCTCGCGGGCGGCCTGATCGGCACCACGCTCGGCATCAAGCTACCTCAGAAGTGGATCCTGCGCGCCCTCGGCCTCGTCCTGCTGGTCGCGAGCGCGAAGCTGTTTGGGGTCTATTGAACTGCGCGGGTCGGGACCGAAGCGGTTGGGACCTTCGGTGCCGGGGGCAATCACGAACATAAAGACGATTGCCATCAGCGCCAACATCGTGAGCGACCCCCACCATGGGAGGGTGGACGGTGCGGCATCCAAACTGGCACGCACGGACTGGTAACCATTGACCAACAGCACCGGAACGACCGCCAAAGACCCCCATCCGCTCCGATCCAAATCGTGAAGCCTGCGCACGAACAGAGCCGCAAAAGGAAGACCTAGAGCATAGCCCAGAATTGTGGCGGCAAGCCTAGACCCATCGCCGAGTGACGCTAACACCAAGGTTAGCGGAACGCCGACAAACATCAGTGCAAGCCAGAAGGCCATTACCTCCAAGCGCGTCGACCGTCCCCGAAAATCCAGTGTTCCCCGGATTGCCTTCCCGGCCAGCATGATCACTTCGGTCAAGTGCTGGCCTGCCACCCGATCAGCCCCCCACCGCCTTCTTCAGCTTGTCGAAGAACCCGGTCGAAATCGGGCATTCCTCGCCGGTCTCCAGCGCGCGGAACTGCTCCAGCAGCGCGCGCTGCTCACCCGACAGCTTGGTCGGGATCTCGACCTCGATCCGCACGACCAGATCGCCGCGGCCGCGCCCTTGAAGCACCGGCATGCCCGCACCGCGCTGGCGCACTTCGCGTCCGCTCTGGGTGCCGGGGTGGAGGTGGATCTTGTGCACTTCGCCGTCCGGGCCGGGAATCTCGATCTCGCCGCCCAGCGCTGCCGTGGTGAAGCTGATCGGTGCGCGCGCGAACAAGGTCGTGCCCTCACGCTCGAACAGCGCGTGCGGTTTGACGTGCAGAAAGATGTATAGGTCGCCCGGAGGGGCACCGCGCGCGCCCGCTTCGCCCTGACCCGCCATGCGGATGCGCGTGCCTTCGTCGACGCCCGGCGGGATGTTGACCGCCAGCTTCACCGTCTTGTCGACGCGGCCCTCGCCCCGGCAATTGCGGCACGGATCGGCGATCGTCTGCCCCGCGCCGTGGCACGATGGACAGGTCCGCTCGACCACGAAAAAGCCCTGCTGCGCGCGCACCTTGCCGTGACCTGCACAGGTGGTGCAGCGCTTGGCCATCGTGCCGGGCGACGCACCGGTGCCGCCGCACGGCTCGCACGGGCCGGACACGTCGATGGTGATGTCGGTCGCCTTGCCGTTGAAGGCGTCTTCCAGGCTGATTTCCATGTCGTAGCGCAGGTCGGCGCCGCGCGCCTGGCGCTGTCCGCCACCGCCGCGTCCGCCCATGAACTCGCCGAACATGGATTCGAAGATATCGGCAAAGCCGTCGAAACCCTGCCCGCCGCCACCGCCCTGCGGCCCGGCATGACCGAACCGGTCATAGGCCGCGCGCTTCTGCGGGTCCTTCAGGCAGTCATAGGCTTCGTTGATCGCCTTGAACTTGGCTTCCTGCTCCTTGCACCCGCCATGCTTGTCGGGGTGGCACTGGATCGCGAGCTTGCGGAACGCCGACTTGATCGTCGCATCGTCCGCATCGCGCGAAATGCCGAGCAGTTCGTAATAGTCAGTCTGGGTGGTCATTCACTCGGCCCCCGCCCGAACCCCCGCCGCCTTTCCTTGGGAGTGAAAGGGGCGGGGGGGAGCATAAATTACGCCTTGTTGTCGTCCACCTCAGAGAATTCGGCGTCGACCACGTCGTCCGCCGGCTTCTCCGCAGCCGCATCTGCCTGAGGCGAAGCCTCCGACTGCTGCTGCTTCTCGTAGATCGCCTGACCCAGCTTCATCGCGACCTGCGCGAGGGCCTGACTCTTCTCATTCATCGCTTCGGCGTCGTTGCTCTCGACCGCTGCCTTGGCCGCGTCGATCGCCGACTGGATCTCGCCCTTCAGCGCCTCATCGACCTTGTCGCCATTCTCGGCGAGCTGGCGTTCGGTGGTGTGGATCAGCGATTCCGCGTTGTTCTTCGCCTCGGCAGACGCGCGACGCGCCTTGTCTTCCTCGGCGAACTTCTCGGCGTCGCGCACCATCTGGTCGATGTCGCTGTCCGACAGGCCACCGCTGGCCTGGATGCGGATCTGCTGCTCCTTGCCGGTGCCCTTGTCCTTGGCCGACACGTTGACCAGACCGTTGGCGTCGATGTCGAAGATCACTTCGATCTGCGGCACGCCGCGCGGGGCAGGGGGGATGCCGACCAGGTCGAACTGACCCAGCATCTTGTTGTCCGCCGCCATTTCGCGCTCGCCCTGGAACACGCGGATCGTCACCGCCTGCTGATTGTCATCGGCAGTCGAGTAAACCTGCGACTTCTTGGTCGGGATCGTCGTGTTGCGGTCGATCATGCGGGTGAACACGCCACCCAGCGTCTCGATGCCCAGCGACAGCGGGGTCACGTCGAGCAGCAGCACGTCCTTGACGTCGCCCTGCAGCACGCCGGCCTGGATCGCCGCACCAATCGCCACCACCTCATCGGGGTTGACGCCGGTGTGCGGCTCCTTGCCGAAGAACTCCTTCACGATCTGGCGGACCTTGGGCATGCGGGTCATGCCGCCGACCAGCACCACTTCGTCGATCTGCGCAGCCTTCACGCCCGCATCCGACATCGCCTTGCGGCACGGCTCGAGCGTACGCGTGATCAGGTCGTCGACCAGCCGCTCCAGCTCCGCGCGCGACAGCGTCTTGACGAGGTGCTTGGGACCGTTCTGGTCGGCGGTGATGAAGGGCAGGTTCACCTCCGTGGTCTGCGCCGACGACAGCTCGATCTTCGCCTTCTCGGCCGCTTCCTTCAGACGCTGGAGTGCCAGCTTGTCCTTGGTCAGGTCGATGCCCTCGGCCTTCTGGAACTCTTCGGCGAAATACTTGACCAGCTTGGAATCGAAATCCTCGCCGCCCAGGAAGGTGTCGCCATTGGTCGCCTTCACTTCGAACACGCCATCGCCGATCTCGAGGATCGAGATGTCGAACGTGCCGCCGCCAAGGTCATAGACCGCGATGGTCTTGTTGTTGTCCTTGTCGAGGCCATAGGCGAGCGCCGCCGCCGTCGGCTCGTTGATGATGCGCAGCACTTCGAGGCCGGCAATCTTGCCCGCGTCCTTGGTCGCCTGGCGCTGTGCGTCGTTGAAGTACGCCGGGACGGTGATGACGGCCTGCGTCACGGTCTCGCCCAGATAGGACTCGGCGGTCTCCTTCATCTTCTGAAGGATGAACGCGCTGATCTGGCTCGGCGAATAGTCTTCGCCGCCTGCCTTGACCCATGCGTCGCCGTTCGAACCCTTCACGATCGTGTAGGGGACCAGCTCGGTGTCCTTCTTGGTGATGGGATCGTCATAGCGGCGGCCGATCAGGCGCTTGACCGCAAAAATCGTGTTGTCGCCATTGGTGACCGCCTGGCGCTTGGCCGGCTGGCCGATCAGTCGCTCGCCATCCTTGCCGAACGCAACGATCGACGGCGTGGTGCGTGCGCCTTCAGCATTCTCGATCACTTTGGGCTTGCCGCCCTCCATCACTGCCACGCAGCTGTTGGTCGTGCCGAGATCGATTCCGATAACTTTACCCATGAGTCCTCTAAGGCCCCCGTCTGCTAAATCTAGTTAATCCAGTGCGTTACCGCGCCCCTAAAGCGGCAACGCGGCCTTCACAAAGCGGGATATAGGCGTGCCGCGCCTTGTCGCAAGGTCATGGCGCACCTAGGAATTTGCCGAAGGTTCCCGAATCGGGAGGAGGAGTTTCGAAGATGCGGTCTTTGGTGGTGGCGGTGATGGCGGCGGTGACGCTCGCCGGATGCGAACAGGCACAGCTTGGCGTGGATGACGCCTGGGTCCGCCTGCCCGCAGTGTCGAGCCGTCCTGGCGCGGCCTATTTCACCGTAAAGGGCGGGGCAGACGCCACCAGCCTGCTCGGCGTGTCGTCTCCGGCAGCGGTGCGGACCGAGCTGCACGAAATGAAGCATGAAGGCGGCATGATGACGATGTCGCCGCTCAAGGATGTCGCGATTCCCGCCGGATCGACGGTCAAGTTCGAACCGGGTGGCAAGCACGTCATGCTCTACGACATCTCGCCGGAAGTCCGCGCCGGCGGCAAAATCCCGCTGCGCCTGGCCTTCGCCAACGGCAAGACGATCGAGGTTGAGGCGGAACTGCGGGCGCCCGGGCAGGAGAAGTAACGCATAATCCTCCCCCGCCAGGGGGAGGTGGCGCCGAAGGCGACGGAGGGGGAGGACGGCTGTGCCTTTGAGCCTCGGCCAGTCGCTTCCGCCCCCTCCGTCAGCTGCGCTGACACCTCCCCCTTGCGGGGGAGGACTAGAAGGTCAGAAATCCACCGACAACGACGCCCGCACCGTCCGCGGCGCGCCCTGCAACAGCGCTTGTCCGAATGCATCGAACGCCGACGCCCAATAGCGCGCATTGGCGACGTTATCGACGCCCACCCGCAACGTCAGCGGCTTGTCGCCCGCCGCAAACACATAGCGCGCACCCAGATCGACGCGGGTCCAGTCGTCCAGCTCCAGCGTGTTGGCGATATTCACCGCCTGCGGCCCGGTATGCACCACGCGCCCGGTCAGCGTCAGGCCGGGGACAAAGCCCATATCCCATTCGGCGCCGAGGTTGGCGGTGTATTCCGGAACGCCCTGCGCGCGGTTACCCTCATTCGCGCCGCCCAGTGTCTCGCGCAGCTTGGCGTCCACCACGCTGCCGCCGCCGATCAGCCGCAGTCCGTCAACCACCTGCCCGGCAAAGCTCAGCTCGATCCCGCGATTGCGCTGCTTGCCGAACAGGCCATAGACCTGCCGCCCCGCCGTCCCGCTCGGCACCGCATAGGCGCTCGGCAGCTCGATCTGGAACAGCGACAGGCTGGCATCGATTCCGCCCACGCGCACCTTGCCGCCGACTTCATATTGGACCGATTTGATCGGCGCGAACACTTCGCCGGGGTTGAGCAGTGCCGGGTCGATTGGCGCGGTCGGTCCCTGCTGCAACGCCTCGATCCGGTTGACGAACAGCGATACGCCCTCGGCGGGCTTCGCCACCACGCCGATAACCGGGGTCACTGCGCGCTCCTCATATACCGTGTCGAGCAATCCGCCATTATAGGCGTTGTAGCTCTTGACCCGGATCGACTGGAGCCGCGCGCCGGCGGTTACCAGCAGGCGGTCTTCGAACAGCCCGACCGTGTCCGACAGGAACATGCTCCACAAACGGGTGCGGCTGATCGGAAATGGATTGTCCAGATCGCCGCCGACAAATGCCGACGCCGGAATCGCCGCCAGCGTCGGATTGTAGAGGTTGGTCGCAAAGCCGGCAAAGCCCGGGCCGTAGAGGAAGTCGAACGCGTTGCGGTTGACCTGCCACGCCATGCTGCCGCCGAAATTCAACTCATGCGTGACCGGCCCGCCGATCGTGATGCGAATGCCGGTCTCGATCGCTTCGTTATTGTCGGTGCGCGGGACGTACAGCGCGTTGCCGTTCGCTGCGCCCGTCGCCGCGTCCAGGATCGTGATGCCGCCATAAATGCCATCTTCCATGCCGTCGCGCGCGCCGGCGGAGACATAGAAGAACGCATCATCGGCCAGATCATATTCGATCCGCGCAACGCCGAACACATCGCGCATGTCGGTATAGGTCCAGGGCTGGGCGTAGTTGGTGTCGGCTTCCGGCACGCGCGGGACCACCGCCGTGCCGACCGTCACCTTCGGCCGCAGCCCGTCGACCTCGACCCGCTGATAGCCCAGGTCCAGCGACGCGCGCACCCGCTCGCCGCGCCAGTCGAACGCTGCACCCAGCACGGTGGTGCGGCGGAACTCGCCATCGACCGAAACTTCGCCGCTGCGAAACGCGCCATTCACGCGCACCCCGAACGCCCCGTCGCCAAAGCGGCGCGCAACGTCAAAGCTGCCGCCGAAATGCTGGTCGCCGGTATAGCTGGCGGTCGCGCGCGTCAGGTCACGCCCGGCGCGCTTGAGCTGCAGATTGACGCTCCCGCCGACGCCCGACCCACCCGGTGCCGCGCCGTTGAGGAATGCCGAGGCACCGTTCAGCACCTGCACGCTCTCGAACAGCTCGGGCGCGATCAGCTGGCGCGGCGCGATGCCGTACAGGCCGTTCAGGCCAACATCGTCGCCGAACAGCTGAAAGCCGCGGATCACGAACTGCTCCGACGCATTGCCAAAGCCATAGGTGGTGCGGATCGTCGGATCATTTTCCAGCAGCGCGCCCAGCGTCAGCGGCTGCTGGTTGAGGATCAGCGCCTCATTGTAGGAGCGGACGACAAACGGCACGTCCTCCGCCTTCTTGGTGCCCAGCGCGCCCAGATCGCCTTCGCCGGTCACCGCGCTGGCATTCTCACGCTGTGCCTGAATGACGACCTCGTCATCCTGCGCCAGGGCAGGGGTGGCGATCGCCGCGAGCGAAACGGTGGCAAGGATCAGGCGCTTCATTTGTCTATCCAATTGTCTAGTTGAGTTCAGGAACGGCGCAGCCAGCTGCGCAGGAAAATCAGGACGGGCAGGGCGAGCAACAGCGACGCGGCAACATCGCGCCACCCGTCACCGGTGAGGCCGAGGATCAGGCCGGTCAGGCTCGCAACCAGCAGCAATGCGGGCATGGCGAGCACGTTGCCCGCGCGCTGCGGCCCGATGCGGCGCGACGCGTTCACGACGCCGCCCCGGCATGGACGATCTCGTCCACCGCCCGCTCGGTCCCGCGCGCGCCCTTGCCCAGCCACAGCTGCAGGCCGCTCCACAGCACCCAGATCGTCGCCAGCGTCAGGATCGCCCACAGGATCTTGAGCGCGATCCCGCCATAATCGCCAAAGTGCAGCGGCTTGGACAGCATCAGCGCCTGATTGACCGCGGGCATTGCCGCGGTGTCGGTCAGTGCGCCGGTTTCGGCATCCACCAGCGCGGGGGTCAGCACATGGCTGGTCAGCGGCGTGTCGCCCTGAAAGAAGATCGCATAATGCCGCCCGCTGCTCCATGCGCCACCGGGAAAGCCGATGAACTGCGGCGACACGCCGGGCAGCGCCGCCTGCGCCGCCGCCATCGCCTTGTCGACCGATCCATAGGCGGCGGGGGCCAGCGGCCGGTCGCCGCCATGTGCTGCGACCATGGCCTTGAGCTCACCCTCGCGCCAGCTGTCGGTCAGCGGATCGGCAAAGGCGTTGATCACGCCGGTCAACCCGACCACCAGCGCCCAGCCCAGCGTCACTACGCCGAGCAGGTTATGCGTATCGAGCCGCCGCACCCGCTTGCTCCGCGTCTTGCGCAGCGTGCCAAAGCGCAGGCGGCGCATGAACGGGACGTAGAGCACCACGCCGGAAATGATCGCGAGCACGAACAGCCCGCCCATCACGCCGAGGAACAACATCCCCGGAAGCCCCAGGAACATGTCGGTGTGCAACTGGAGCAGGAAGTGCATCACGCCTTCCTCCTTGATCTCGCCCGCGCTCGCGCCGGTGGTGCGGTCATAGGAGAACAGCCGCATCTGCGATCCCGGCGCGTCAGGCGTCGGACCCGTGGTCACAGTCAGGATCGGATTGTCTGCGCTGAACCCGACGAACAGCGGCACCCCGCCGCCACCCTCGGCCACCGCCTTGGCGATCAGCGTGTCGAGCGGAACGCCGCCCTGCGCCGACGGCATACCCTGCATCGCCGCCGCCGCGTCATGCTCGGTCAGCGCCTCGACCTCGTCATGGAAAATCAGTGGCAGCCCGGTGACGCACAGCATCAGCAGGAATCCGGTGCACACGATGCTCGACCATTTGTGGATCAGGAACCAGGCCTTGATCGTCGAGCGGGACACGGTGTGCGGCTTTCCTCGGCAAACAACGTTACGCCGCGCGCCTAACCCGCTTCGCCGCGCCCGTCAATGCGAGGCATTCGCATTTGCAACCGCTAAACGCTCCGCCACGTCCCCGGCGCGACGTCGTCCAGCGTCCAGTCGCCCACCCGCCAGCGCACCAGCCGCAACGTCGGATGCCCGACCGCCGCCGTCATCCGCCGCACCTGCCGGTTGCGCCCTTCGGTGATCGTCACCGCGATCCAGCAATCCGGCACGCTCTTGCGGAACCTCACCGGCGGGTCGCGCGGCCAGATCGCCGGCGGATCGATCCGCTCGGCCAGCGCCGGCCGCGTCAGCCCGTCCTTCAGCCGCACCCCTGTGCGCAGCGCCGCCAGCGCTGCCTCGTCCGGCTCGCCCTCGACCTGCACCCAATAGGTCTTGGCGACCTTGTGCTTGGGGTCCGCGATCCGCGCCTGCAACCGCCCGTCATCGGTCAGCAGCAACAGCCCCTCGCTGTCCCGGTCCAGCCGCCCGGCGGGATACACGCCCGGCACGTCGATGAACCCGGCCAGCGTCGGATGCCCGCTCCCTTCATCGGTGAATTGCGACAGGACGCCCCACGGCTTGTTGAACAGGATCAGCATGACCGTGCTCTAGACATAACCCGCCTGCGCATCCACCTCTTGCGACAATGACTGCCCGCCGCCCGCTCACCCCCGCAGAGATCGCCCTGTCGCGCAGCGTGTTCGGCGACGCGATCGACTATGCCGCCGCCGGCGTCGCCAACCGCAAATGGATCTTCTTCCAGCCGCGCAACGTGACGATGGCCCCGCTGGGCTGCATCCATTTCCACCCCAAGGGCACCGCCTATCGCGACGATTTCGCCACCGCCTCGCTCGGCCTTCAGGCGCATTTCATCCATGAGATGACGCATGTGTGGCAGCATCAGCGCGGCCTCTTCCTGCCCCTGCGCCGCCACCCGTTTTGCCGCTACGATTACGCGATCAAGCCCGGCTGGACGCTTGAGCGCTACGGGATCGAGCAGCAGGCGGAGATCGTCAAACACGCCTTCCTCCTCGCGCGCGGCGCATCCGTCGCCGGTGCGCCGCCACGCGAGGTCTATCGCGCCATCCTGCCCTTCACGCCGGCCTGACCGCGCTCACTGCGGCCGCTCGAGCGTGTTTTCCCTCAGCGACTGCCCCGGTTCGCTGCTCCGCGCCGGGGGCGGGGGAGGCGGCGGAGGGGGAGGCGGAGGCGGCGGCGGAGCCACCCGCACCGGCGGCGGCGGCGGTGCAACACGCACCGGTGCAGGCTGCACACGCGGCTGGCCCTGCGGCTGCGGACGCCATTGCGGCGGAGGCGGAGCGACCGGCGTGCTCCGCGGCTGTGGCGCGACCCGTATCGGAGCCTGCGGCCCGCTCTCGCGCGGGGCGGTGCCCTCGGGCATCCGGCGCCGCCATTCGGCTGGCCGCTCGCCGCCGGGCCGTCCTACCCCGGGGCGCGGCGGGCGCGGCGGAGTCGCAACCGGCGGAGTCGCAGGTGCAGGCTGCACCGCGACCGGCGGGGGAGGGGGCGTCGTCGGTACCGGCGCAGGCGTCGTCACCGGCGGGCGTCCCCCGCCAGCACCCGGCTGTCCGCCACCGGGCCGCCCATCACCGGGCCGTCCGCCGCCAGGGCGCCCCGATCCGGGCTGTCCGCCATCGGGCTGGCCCGCGCCGGGGCGACCGGGAACACCGGGCTGCGCACCCTCAGGCCGACCGCCGCCCGGCCGTCCAGCTCCCGGCTGCCCGCCCTCAGGTCGACCACCGCCCGGACGCCCGGCACCCGGCTGTCCGCCCTCAGGCCGACCACCACCCGGACGCCCGGCACCCGGCTGTCCACCATCGGGCCGACCCGTCCCCGGGCGCCCAGTTCCCGGCGGGCCACCCTCGGGCCGCCCGCCACCCGGACGTCCAACGCCCGGCTGCCAGCCGTCAGGACGCCCAGTCCCGGGCCTTCCGGTGCCAGGGCGACCATCACCCGGACGCGGTCCGCCCGGCCGTCCAGCCTCAGGCCGTCCGCCGCCGGGCCGTCCAGCCCCCGGCCGACCATCGCCATCGCGCCACGGCGGACGCACGCCCAGCCCCGGCCGACCCGGTCGCCCCGGCCCGTCAAAGCGCGGCGGCGGTCCGCGAAACCCGTCGCGCTGCCAGCGCCGGAAGCGGTCGCCGTCCAGCCGCCGCCGCTGGCGCTCGCGCTCCAGCCCCAATCGCCAGCGCACCGCATCGGACGTGCCGCGCCACCGCTGCCACCCCGGATGCCGCACCCGCCCGGTTTCCCAGCGCAGCCGCCATTCGATCACCGTCGCGACCTGCCCGGCCCACCATCCGGCATCGACCGCATCCCATTGCTCGGTCCCATCCGCCGCCTCGCGCAGCGCGACCGCGCGATCGTACAGCTCCTCGGCGCGATCGTCCCACATGTCGCTCTCGCGCGGGGACAGCGCCGCCCCGCCGCTATCATACACCACCGCCAGCCGCTGCTGCTGATAGGCGAACGACCGCCGCGCCTCCTGCACCAGGAACGGCGTATCCGCGTCCGGTTCGAAATAATAATAGCGCATCGCGCCGTCGCGATCGGTCTCCGCCAGCACCAGATGCCCGGTCTGCAACTCCCAGCCCCATGCATCATCGCCGCGATAGACAAAGGTGAAGTCCGGCGGCGCATCGCCGATCGCCTCCAACAGGCCATCGGCAGCGTCGATCCAGTAATAGTCCCCGGAGTCCGCCTGCCACCCGGCCTGCGCGACAGGGGAGGGGGCGGCATAGCCCACGGGCGCAGGCGCACTCGCCGCGCTCGCCGACCCGACAAAGCCACCCGCCAGCACCAGCGCGACCGCCGCCAGGCTCACGCCACGCACTCCACGCCCACTCACCTGCCGCATCGTCCCGCTCCTGAAGTTCATGCCCGGATATTCGGCGAGTCGGTATGAACGGCGGGTGGATGGATTTTGGGGGTTGGGCGGTTACTGACGATGCCGCATCGTGACCCGGGGGCTAGCGCCAGATACCGCCATCACGGGCATGTTTCGCGCTTGGCAAGTCACTGTGTCCATTGGCATGCTTCAGCCAATCAATGCGGCGATTCGGTGCCGGTTCGATCTCTGTCTGGGGCTTTCGGGGGTATCATGAAACGGATTTTGCGCGTGCCCGCCATGTCGGCGCTTGTCCTGTTGGCTTCGGCGTGCAGCGGTGGCGGGGCCGGGGGCGGCGGTGTTGGCCCGATTTCCCCCGCGCCCGGGCCTTCTCCCGGCGGATCGCCGACGCCTACCCCGTCGCCGTCGCCGTCGCCGACCAACAGCTCGCTCGCTGACCTTCAGGTCAGCGAGACATTTACGAGCAACGCGAGCCAAGCTGCCGCGCGATATGACACCAGCGGCACGGGCGCGGGGACGGCATCGGCGAGCAGCCTCACGGTCAGCTACGATGCCGCCAGTCGCAGCTATACTGTCGCCAATGGCGCGCGGTCACAGACCTTCGCGCAATCGCATGTGGTCCAGAACACGCCGACCGCGACCGTGTATCGTCGCACGAGCGGCGCGGTAACCGACACGCTGACCATGACTCGTCCCGGAACCTCCGGCTCGCTCACCTATCAATATGTGGGCGGCGGGTTCTGGGAACGCGCCATCAGCGGCGCCAGCGCCGTGGACGGATCGGTCGATGCGTTCACCTATGGCGTCGAGACTCCCGATACTGCGCTCGCCCGCACGGGCAATGCCGGCTTTGCCGTCGACCTGCTCGGCGTGTTGAGCAGTCGTTCGGAGGGCGAGCCCAATGCGATGCGCGGTACCGGGTCGCTTATCGTCGACTTTGCCTCGGGGCGGATCGACACGACCGGGCGGTTCGATCTCAGTCGCCCCAGCACCGGTTCCAGCGGTTATGGCGGCGCCTGGAGCGGTCGGGGTCAACTCTCGTCGTCGAGCAATCTGTTTTCGGGTGAGTTCACCATTTTGTCCTTTCGACAAATGACGGGCAGCTTCGACGGGCGATTCTATGGACCGGCGGCGCAAGAGGTCGGCGCCGCATTCTGGGCACGCGCTGCCGATGGTGACGTGGCTGCTGGCGCGTTGCTCGGTCGACGTGACTCGTCGGTGGTATCCGGCAAAAAACTGTCCGAAATCGACAGCGACACCGCCTTTGTCAGCCGCTCGGCCTTCACATCCTATGAACTCGGAGCGGGAGGCATCCCGCGCGTCAATGAACAGCTACGCTACACCGGTGGCGCGGGTTCGACGGCCTGGGTCGATTATAATGCCGCCGCCGCGAACTATACGGTCCGTGTGCAGCGGATCGAGGTCGGCGGCAGCTCCTCTGCGACATATGACAGCTTCACCGTTGGGGCGGGCGATCAACTCGCGACGCAGAATGACGCGCGCTTTACGCTGTATCGCAAGACCCTTGCTGATGGGACGGTCGCGGATATCAAGCTGTACCGTCCGGTTGGGACGAATACCGAACTCGCGCTGAGCTATCTCAGCTTCGCAAGCATTGAGGCGCGGTCGCCGGTTGGTGGCGACGGCCTGTCGACGGTGCGCAACAGCTATGTGCCTTTTGGCTATGCGACGCCCCAGAACCAGATTCCGATCGTGGGAACTGCCAGCTATAATGGGGTGCTATACGGCAACGGGATCGAATATGCGTTTGCCTATGCGCCCGGTGGGACCAACCTGTATAATCTGACGGGAACCGCGCGGTTCGAGCTCGATTTCGGATCTAACCGCGGTACGATGCGGCTGTCCCCGGTCGGTACCGATGTCGCGACTGGCGCCACTAAATCGTTCGGCAACTTCGACTTCGCGCTCAGTCGGTTCGGATCCGACCTGCGCGGATCGGTTGGCGGCGGCATCGTGATCTCCGACTTCAACGGCCTCTTCTATGGCCCGCGCGCGGAAGAGGTCGGTGGCGTGTTCTGGATGCGGTATCAGAATCCGGAGGCGACCCGCTGGACTGAACTCACCGGAATCGCGATCGGCAAGCAGAACTGACGACGATGCTCCGTTCGATGGCGGCGGGCGCCGCGCTGATGCTGACGCCGCTGGCGTGTCTGGCGCAGGAATCCGCGCGGCTGAACGCGACGGAAATGTTCGATGCCGCGCATTCGGCGCGGGTCCAGGGCGATGTTGCCGCTGCCGAAACGCTGTATCGCGCGCTCACACAGGACCCGGATGTCGAGGTTCGGTCGGAAGCGCGATTCCGGCTGGGGATGATGCTCTCTGAACTGGGCCGCCATCGCGACGCGGCGGTCCAATTTCGCGCCTTGCTCGACGAAAAGCCCGATGCGCAGCGTGTCCGGATCGAGCTTGCCCGCGTGCTCGCGCTGATCGGTGACGAGCCCGCAGCGCGGCGTGAACTGCGTCAGGTCCAGTCCGGCCCGTTGCCGCCGGGCGTCAGCCAGGCCGTCGACCAGTTCGCCAACGCGTTACGGTCGCGTAAGCCGCTCGGCGCGAGTGTCGAGTTCGCTCTCGTCCCGGATAGCAACATCAACCGCGCGACCGACTCGCAAACCCTCGACACCATCATCGCGCCGCTCGAACTGTCGGGCGATGCGCGCAATCAATCGGGGATCGGTGCGCGGGTCGCGGGCCAGGTCTTTCTGCGTCGCGGCATCGCGCCCGATCTGGCGATCGTGCCGCGCGTGTCGGGTCAGGCGGAGTTTTACAAACAGGATCAGTTCAACGACCTCTCGGCATCGGGACTGATCGGCCTTGAATGGTCACCGGGCCGGGAGAGATTCCAGCTTTCTGCCGGGAGCACGGCGCGCTGGTACGGGCAATCGTTGCTCGCCACGACCGCGACCGTGACCTTCGACTGGCAGCATCCGCTGGGTAAGCGGACTCAGATCACCGCTGGGGCCAGCGTCGCGCGCAGCGATTATCGGCTCAACGACCTGCAGGACGGATGGCTGTTCAATGGTGAGGTCGGGGTGGAACGGGCTTTCAGCACCCGCGCGGGCGGCGGGCTGACGGGGCGTGTGACGCGCCAGACTGCCGCTGACCCGGCCTATGCCAGCATTTCGGCGGGGGGAACTGCCCTTGGCTGGCGTGAGTTTGGCCGAACCAGCGCATTCGCCGTCGCAAGCGTCAGGAGGCTGGAGGCCGATGCCCGGATGTTTCTTTATCCCCGGCGTCGGCGCGACCTGCTGCTCGGCTTGACGGCTGGCGCGACGTTGCGCGCGTTGAGGGTTCGCGGCTTCGCGCCGGTGGTTCGCCTGTCCTATGAACGGAACTTCTCGACCATCGAAATCTACGATTATCGCCGCGTGGCAACGACGCTCGGCGTAAGCCGCGCCTTCTGACCCCTCGCAACCGGCCGCCCGCGCCCCTATCTCACCCCTAGCTTCCCCTCAAGAACAAAGCTAGAACTCACCGCATGGCACTTACGCATATCTCGGTCCGCGGCGCGCGCGAGCATAACCTCAAGGGCGTGGACATCGACATTCCGCGCGACACGCTCACGGTCATCACCGGCCTGTCGGGCTCGGGCAAGTCGAGTCTCGCCTTCGACACCATCTATGCCGAGGGGCAACGGCGCTATGTCGAGTCCCTGAGCGCCTATGCGCGCCAGTTCCTTGAGATGATGCAGAAGCCCGATGTCGAGCATATCGACGGCCTGTCCCCCGCGATCAGCATCGAGCAGAAGACGACCAGCCGCAACCCGCGCTCGACCGTCGCGACGGTGACCGAGATCTACGATTACATGCGCCTGCTATGGGCGCGCGTCGGCATCCCCTACAGCCCCGCGACGGGCCTGCCGATCGCGGCGCAGACCGTCAGCCAGATGGTCGACCGCGTCCTCGCGCTCCCCGAAGGCACCCGCCTCCTGCTCCTCGCCCCCGTCGTGCGCGGGCGCAAGGGCGAGTATCGCAAGGAACTCGCCGAATGGCAGCGCGCCGGCTTCCAGCGCGTCCGCATCGACGGCGAAACCTATCTGATCGAAGAAGCCCCCGCGCTCGACAAGAAATACAAGCACGACATCGAAGTCGTCGTCGATCGCCTCGTCGTCGGCGGCGACATCGCCACGCGCCTGGCCGAGAGCTTCGAAACCGCGCTGAAACTCGCCGACGGCCTCGCCTTCGTCGATCTGGTGGACACGACGGTCGAGGCAATCACTCCGCAGGCAGGAGGGGCTGTCAGAGAGGCGCGCCAGACATTCGCGGCAGAAGGCGACACGCCCGCCGAGCCAGCGCGCAAGTCCGGCATGAAAAACACCGGCATCCCCGACAACCGCATCGTCTTCTCCGAACGCTTCGCCTGTCCGGTCAGCGGCTTCACCATCGCCGAGATCGAACCGCGCCTGTTCTCCTTCAACGCCCCGCAGGGCGCATGCCCGGCCTGCGACGGCCTCGGCGAAAAGCTGATCTTCGACGAAGACCTCGTCGTCCCCAACCGCGACCTCAGCATCAAGAAGGGCGCCGTCGTCCCCTGGGCCAAGTCCAACCCGCCGTCGCCCTATTACATGCAGGTCCTCGGCAGCCTCGCCCGCGAATTCGGCTTCTCCCTCGACACCCCGTGGAAGGATCTGCCCGGCGAAGTCCAGCTGATCATCCTCCACGGCACCGGCGGCAAGCCGGTCACGCTCACCTTCATCGATGGCCGCAAAAGCTATGACGTGAAGAAGCCGTTCGAGGGCGTCATCGGCAACCTCAACCGCCGCATGCTCCAGACCGAAAGCGCCTGGATGCGTGAGGAACTCTCCAAGTACCAGGCCGCCCACGCCTGCGAAACCTGCCACGGCGCCCGCCTCAAGCCCGAGGCGCTGGCGGTCAAGATCGCCATGCGCGACATCTCCAGCGTCGCTCGCCTGTCGGTCGCCGACGCGGTCCCGTTCTTCAAGACGCTCCCCGACGCGCTCACCGGCCAGCAACAGGAAATCGCCCGCGCGATCCTCAAGGAAATCGACGAACGCCTCGGCTTCCTCAACAATGTCGGCCTCGACTACCTCAACCTCGATCGCACCAGCGGCACGCTGTCGGGCGGGGAGAGCCAGCGCATCCGCCTCGCCTCGCAAATCGGCAGCGGCCTCTCCGGCGTCCTCTACGTCCTCGACGAACCCAGCATCGGCCTGCATCAGCGCGACAACGACATGCTCCTCGTCACGCTGCGCCGCCTGCGCGATCTCGGCAACACCGTGCTCGTGGTCGAACATGACGAGGACGCGATCCGCAGCGCCGATTACGTCATCGACATGGGCCCTGGCGCCGGCGTCCATGGCGGCGAGGTCGTGGCTCAGGGCACGTTCGACGAAGTGCTCGCGTCTGAAAACTCCATCACCGCCGACTATCTCGCCGGCCGCCGCGAAGTCCCGCTCCCCAAAAAGCGGCGCAAGGGCAATGGCAAGAAGCTGACCGTCCACAACGCCACCGCCAACAACCTGACCGGCGTCACCGCGTCGATCCCGCTCGGCACCTTCACCTGCATCACCGGCGTGTCCGGCTCGGGCAAGTCGAGCTTCACCATCGACACGCTCTACGCCGCCGCCGCCCGCGCGCTCAACGGCGCCCGCGTCCTCGCTGGCAAGCATGACAAGATCACCGGCCTCGACCATCTCGACAAGGTGATCGACATCGATCAGTCGCCGATCGGCCGCACCCCGCGCTCCAACCCCGCGACATATACCGGCGCCTTCACCAACATCCGCGACTGGTTCGCGGGGCTGCCCGAGGCACAGGCGCGCGGCTACAAGCCCGGCCGGTTCAGCTTCAACGTCAAGGGCGGGCGGTGTGAGGCATGCACCGGCGACGGCCTGCTCAAGATCGAAATGCACTTCCTCCCCGACGTCTACGTCACCTGCGACGTGTGCCACGGCCAGCGCTACAACCGCGAAACGCTGGAAGTGAAGTTCAAGGGCCGCAGCATCGCCGACGTGCTCGACATGACGGTCGAGGACGCGGTCGAATTCTTCAAGGCCGTCCCCCCGATCCGCGACAAGATGGCAATGCTCGCCGAAGTCGGCCTCGGCTACGTCAAGGTCGGCCAACAGGCCACGACCCTCTCCGGCGGCGAAGCCCAGCGCGTCAAACTCGCCAAGGAACTCAGCCGCCGCGCCACCGGCCAGACGCTGTACATCTTGGATGAACCCACCACCGGCCTGCATTTCGAGGACGTCCGCAAGCTGCTCGAAGTCCTCCATGCGCTGGTCGAACAGGGCAACACCGTGGTGGTGATCGAACATAACCTCGACGTCATCAAGACCGCCGACTGGATCCTAGACCTGGGACCCGAAGGCGGCGTCAAGGGCGGCGAGATCGTCGCCGAAGGCACGCCGGAAAAGGTGGCGAAGGAACCGCGGAGTTATACTGGCAAGTATCTTGCGCCGTTGCTAGCGAAACATTGTTTTGCCGATGCGTCCAACCTTGCAGAAGGGGGCTAGACAAACAGCTCGTTACTGCACGATGCTCCCTTAATAGATTTGGGGGGGGGCCGTAATGCCGAACGCTACTACCACTCTAACGGTCGATGCGCCGCAATTCGCTGGTGGTCTGTCAAAATTTGTGTTCGGCTGGCTTAGCGTTACGCCGAGCGTAATTGCGGACGGGGCAACTAAAATGTTGGCCGCGGTTTCAAGTGGTGATGCTGCACACGCTAAAGCTTGAGAACTAATCTCGAGGTCAGTCGGTCGAGCGCTCGCGGCAATGCTTAAAGAACACCAGCAGTCATTGTCGATCGATATCGAAAGGATGACGCGTTTTGTCGCTGATGGCGCAATCGGGAGCGTAATAGACTTAGAAATACCTAATAATTTCTTATCCAACCCTCAAGACGCCGAATTTTTTGAACGCCTTCAGCCTGCTGTCGCGAAATGGCTAGAATCAATTAACATATCATCGAGCGATGCAAGTAATATTTCTTCTCGTTTGAGTGGGCGTTTTGCTGTAGCTTTAGCAGATGAGTGGCGGGAGCGGCCTTCTCATTATCAGGGCTCTTTGGGAGCTTTTAAAACTCCTTTTGATGATGCATCTAAATTTGAAAAAGATCAGTATTCCTATAGAGCCTACCTGTCCGGATTGATAGAAGAGTCGGTCTTCGACGAGACTTTCAGTCTAAGACAGATCATGCTTCCCTTGAGATGCACTTGGGAGGATGTAAAAAAGGAGCGAAAGCCAAACCGTCCTGATGCCGATTTTCTTAAGAAACCAGAGCATCTTGTCGGATGGCTTCACGATAAAGTTACCGACTGGATTCTTCAAGATAAGTCTAAGAGCCCGGTCTGTCTTATTAAGGGGGGTCCTGGCTCCGGTAAATCTTCATATGCAAAATTTTTGGCTGGATATCTCGCATCTAGCGGAGTGAGAGTGATTTTCATTCCTCTTCATTTGATAAACATTAAGTCAAGTGTGGAGGATTCGATTGAAGAATATCTGACTGCGGCAGGGCATTTTTCTTCCTTCTCCCTTGACGAATTCACCAAGTCAAAGTGTGTATTGATCTTCGACGGGCTTGATGAGCTGCAATTGCAGGGGCGGCTGTCGCAAGAGACCGCGCATTCATTCATGGCCGAACTCATGCGCTTTCTTCAGACGAAGAACAGTAGCAGGCGCAATGTTATCGCGGTTGTCACGGGAAGGGATGTCGCAATTCAGTCGACCGACTCCGTGGTGCGGTCTCAAGGCTTTTCTCTCAACGTCGCTCCCTATTCTTTCACCAATCGACATGCCGACCGCATTTCGGACGACGCAGACAAGTCAATTCGAGATTTAGATCAGCGCGACGAGTGGTGGTTAAATTATGGAAAACTGATTGGCGTCTCGTACGAGAAAATGCCGGATCAGCTCCGCGTGGGTGAGCTTGATGAGATTACGGTTCATCCTCTATTAAATTATTTGGTAGCACTTGCTATCAAGCAGGGCCTGGTTGTTGATAAGAATACAGATATTAACTCGGTTTATAGATACCTTCTGCAGGCGGTCTATGAACGAGCATGGAGTGACAGCGCGCATCCAGCTTTGAGGGATCTGCAATTTAGTGATTTTATGCGCTTACTGGAGGAGGTTGCCATTTGCGTCTGGCATGGCGCTGGAAGAACGACAACAATGATGGAAGTAGAAAAACATTGTCGTGCTAATGGTATGTCAGGCCTTTTGGATTCCCTGAAAGCAGGTGCAACATCCGGGGTTTCTAAGATATTACTTGCATTTTATTTCAGAGAACAGGGCACGCGTGAAGACGGAGAAAAGACATTCGAATTTACGCATAAGAGCTTTGCAGAGTATCTCATAGCGACCCGTATCGTTCGGTTGATAGATCAAGTAACTAAGCGCTTGGCAGAAAACGGAGTTGATCGCGACGCGGGCTGGGATGTTACGGCATGCTTGCTGCGCTGGATCGATGTAACTGGTAAATCTCCGATCGATAATTATGTGTTCCCCTTTATACGTCGGGAAATTTTGTCCCGTGATACGTCAGCAGGCCAGTGGCAGAATTGTATTTCTGAGTTGCTAAGCGTGGCGCTAAATTCCCGCTTGCCCATGCATCGCGCCAACCTTCCCACTTATCGGGAGATGTGTGAGTACGAGCGGAATGCAGAAGAGGCGCTTTTTGTGTGCGTCAATGCGTGCGCGCGTACAACTGAAAAGGTCACCAAGCTTAATGTCGTCGGATCGACTGCCATAGCGGAAGCGATCAGACGAATTCAGGGCCAGCGCAGTGGTCCTACCAATCGTTTGATTCAATCATGTCTTTCGTTTTTCGACTTCAGTGATAATTGTTTCGATTCTGCTGATTTATATAATGCCGATCTGAGCAACTCTGTGATGAAAAACGCGGAGCTCAATTTGGCCATATTGGTGAGCGCAAATGCGGAAAACTGTGATTTCAATGGTGCTCAATTTTTTAAAGCAAACGTCGATGAAATTCATGTAAATGGGGCCAAATTCTCGTCGCCGATGGATGAAATATCCGACGCGATAGTGAGTAGTGCTACTCATGGCAAAAATGCAAAGCAAAAACTGAGGGGTCGTGGAGTGACCGGTAACTCGGCTGGCCGAAGGAACAAGGAGAAGTAGGTAAAAGCCTTACCTGCCCACCGGGTCTACTCGTCTCGACCTCAATGCCGCGCTACACCCAATCCAGTCGGCAACCTAGAAGGGCCACGTCGCCGACGGGATCGAGGGGCGGCTGGTCATGCAATACAGCTTCACCGAAAGCTGGACCGCGTGGGAAGTGCATCCGCACGGCGCGGAACTGGTCATCTGCACTGCGGGGGAAATGACGCTGGTGCAGGAACTGCCCGATGGCAGCACCACCCGCGAAACCCTCACCCCCGGCGACTATGCGATCAACCCGCCCGGCGTCTGGCACACGGCGGACGTGCCCCCCGGCACCACCGCCACCGCCATCTTCATCACCCCCGGCGCCGGCACCGACCACCG
Source organism: Sphingomonas sp. R647 (assembly GCF_020177055.1). Taxonomy (GTDB): domain Bacteria; phylum Pseudomonadota; class Alphaproteobacteria; order Sphingomonadales; family Sphingomonadaceae; genus Sphingomonas. The sequence goes on along the minus strand of NZ_JAIQXT010000001.1, from coordinate 816,416 downwards.
CCCGCGCTGATCCGTCCTTGCATCCCCCCGCCAGCTGCGCTCTGATCCCGGCCAACGGGAACGGGGGACCATGATGACCGACATCGTCGCGCTGCTGATCATCTTTGGCGGCATTGCCTTCCCGTTCATCGCCATGCCCTTGCTCTGGCGCCGCATGAAGCGCGTGCGCGACGCGACCTATCGGGAAGCCAAAGCCAAGGCGGTGACGCAGACCGCGTGGGAGGAAACCGCGCCGCGTCCCGACGGCCTCGCCACCACCCGCCGCAACGATCCCAACGAAGCGCTGCTCGACCTCGGCGACCGCGCCCGCCACAGCCGCTGGCCGCTCACCAATGACTGACGCCCCACCGCCCGCCGCGCTCGCCACCACGCTGGATCGCGAACTGCACTGGCTCGAAACCCTGATCCATCAGCGGATCGAGAATCACATGGGGCAGGGGGACTCCGCGCCTGGCGTGCTGACGCTGCCAGAGCCGCCCGAGCTGCCCGGTCGCTGCGCTTATGGTGCAGCGGTCACGATCAACCGGCTGAGCGCGGATGAGCGGCTCGCGCTGATTCTCGCCTTGGCGCCGTGGCTGCGGCCGCAGGCGCTGGACCTGCTGTTCGTCCGCAACGCCAATCTCGACCGCGGCTTTACCGAATTTGGCGGGCGGGCGCACGGGCTCGCGAGCGGCTTTGCGCCGACGCGACAGACCGCGCTGTTCCTGCTCGCCGGGGATGCGCTCGATCGCCGTCTCCCCGCCATGGCGCTGTTCGGGGCGGACGGCGTGCTGGTGCGTCAGCGGCTGATCGTGCTTCAGCCGGACGATTTCGCGCCCTGGCTCCCGCTCGAACCCCATCCCGAATTGCTCGCGCGGCTGCTGCGGAATCCGGGCTGAGCGGAACCTGCCGCGCTTCTTGTTGTTCTCGCCATTCGGATTGTTTTTCAGCGAGATCGACCATGGCCACCCGTACCGCGTCCCCCAAGACCAAGCCCGCCACGCGCGCCACCACCAAGCGCGCCGCCCCCCGCAAGACCCCCGCGCGCAAGGCTCCGGCCAAGAAGGCCGCGGCTGGCGCGAAGGGCGGGGCGACCACCGCCGCGCTCGCCACGCTGCGCCGCAACGCCTTCCCGCTCGCCGGCGCGATCGCAGCTGGCGCCGCGACTGCCGCTGCGTTGTTCTTCAAGCGCCGCACCAACGTCCTCGCTGAGGGCCACCCCGCGCCGGATCTTGAAGGCGACACGCATCCCGGTGCCGACGACCGCGCCGACCCGCACTTCCGCCCCGACATGGACGCCCCGATGACCGCCGCAGACCGCGCCGCGCTCGCCCCGGTCACGTCCGTAAACTGAGCCGCACGGACGGGGAGGGGCTTTCCTACAGACCCCCGTCCGGCATATCTGGATGGTCCTATCGCACCCGACAGGACCATCCATATGCTCCCGCCTGACACACCTCCCGAACCGCCTGACAACTCTGTCGCGTCATCGTCGCATAGGTGTCGCGTGAGCGTCACAAAGCAGTCGCGTCGCGGGCGCAATCCAGTCCTGTCAGCCCGAAATACCCCCCATTTTTGTCAGCATCGTCGGACAGCTGTCAGCCTCCGCCACGACTGGCCCAGCGCCGGGGCGGGGGAGGGCAAATACTCCCCGCCAGGACCGGCCCTTGCAATTTCAGCGCATTGGGCGCATATAGGTGCTGCTACAGTCGCAAATCGACGGTCTTCGGTGCTTTGCGGCCCCTTCTTCCTTCTTTCCCTGCCTCCGCAGCCAAGGTCCGTCCACACGGGGCGTGCCGATTAAAGAAGGAATACCCAATGAGCATCACCGGAACCGTCAAGTTTTTCAACGCCGACAAGGGCTATGGCTTCATCGCTCCCGACAATGGCGGCGGCGACGCGTTCGTTCACATCTCGGCCGTTGAGCGCGCCGGCATGGCGACGCTGAACCAGGACCAGCGCGTCAGCTACGAGCTGGAGCAGGACAAGCGCGGCAAGATGGCCGCCGTGAACCTGCAGTCGGCAGACTAATCGGCTGCCGGGCGGCACGCGCCATCTGGTGCGCGCCGCCCGGCGCTTTCCATTTTGTTTTTGGCAGCAACGGAGATTCCCGATGGCAGCTCATCCGCTTACCTATCGTGACAACGCCGCGAAGTGCCGCGCCGACGCGGATACCGCGACGCTCGACAATGTCCGCGACCGCAATCTGCGCGCTGAAGCCGCATGGCTCGCCATGGCGGATCGCCAGGAACGCACCGAAACCGCCCGCGCCGAGCGTGAGGCAAATGTGACACCCAGACAGGACGCCTAGTGAATTCTAATTTTTCGAATAAGTATCAGACTGTTACCAATCATCTCCGGCCAGCCCGCGCACCGTTTACATTCCTTGCGCACCGCACGCCCGACGACCTCCGCGCCGCCGCAATTGCCCGCGCCGCCGTCCTTGAAGTGATCGGCTAAAACACCTCGGCAATCCCCGCGGTCAGCAACAACAGGCTGACCGCCGCCAGCATCAGGGCATTGGCCCGCCGCCCGCTAACCCGCAGCAACACCAGCAGCAGGATCAGCACGCCGAGCGCGGCCAGCACTTCCACCACATCGCCAGTCCCGGAGAATGTCTCCTCCGGCGACGGCGCGACGAACTCCAGCGCGATCGACCCGATCCAGCTGCCGACATTCGCCGCCAGCAACCCGCCCAGTACCATCCGGTTCTGCCGGTCGTACCACAGGTCGAAATCCGGCCAGTCGGCGGGCTCATCCGGAAAGATCAGCGACGCGGCAAGATAATAGATCCCGACGATCGCCAGCACACTGACCAGCGTCAGGTAATTCGCCACAATCTGGCTCTGCGCCTCCCAGGCCAGCAGCCAGAACGAGGTCAGGTCGAGGATCACGACGATGCCCAACAACGGCGTCAACCACCCGACCCGCACCGCCTTGCCACCGCGCTTGAGCTTCAGCACCCGGGCAAATCCCCCCAGCACCTCGGCAATCGCCAGCCCCAGCAACAGCCCATAGACCGCGAACACCAGCTCGAACGGTGACATCCCCAGCTTCCCCCAAATCCGGGGGCCAGCTTACCCCACTCCTTCCAAAAGAAAACCGCCGCCCCGGTTGCCCGGGACGGCGGTGTTTCCTGTCAGATTGTCGCTTCGATCAGAAGCCGACGACCAGCGAGCCCATGAAGGTCCGCGGATAGCCGATCTGGACGAACGGAGCGCTCGACGAGGTGATGAACTGAGGCGTCGATCCGGTCGTGCGGGTGTCGAAACCCGTGCTCGACAGGTTGCCGTTGAAGCCACCGACATACACTTGGTCGAATGCGTTCATCAGGTTGAACTGGAAGTAGGTCTCGTCGCCGAGGCCCGCCCAGTTGAGCTTCACGCGCGCATGCAGATCAACCAGCGTGTATGCCGGGGTCTTCGCCGGGTAGATCTGAGTGCGCGTATCGACGCCCAGCGGCGAAACCGTGCCCACGGTGACCGGCGTGTTGTCGTCAAAGATGTAGCGCGAGCCGGTCCGCTTCACGTTTGCACCGAATGCCACCGGCCCGACATCGGCATTAAAGCCAGCACCGAGAGTGTAAGTCGGCGCACCCGCCTCGCGCTTGCCGGCGGTCATCGCAAAGATCTGGGACCCGTTCGTGCGCGTCGCGAGCAGGACATTGTCCTGAATTTCCGATTCCATCAGCGAGCCGAAGGCATAGACGCTGAGTGCGGAAATCGGCTGCCAGCTGATGTTGGCATCAATGCCGTACTTCTTCACCGTGCCGAGGTTACGATAGACGGTACGATCCAGCTCGGGATCATAGGCCGAAGCCAGACGATCGGTGTAGTTGGTGTACCAACCGACGACCTGGGCATGAACCGTCGACGAACGGTAACGCAGACCGAGGTCGAAATTGTCGGTCTTTTCCGGGCGCGGATTTGCCTGCTCGGCATTCGTCGGGAAGTAGAAGCTGTTGTACAGATTGTCCGTACCCGGCGCCTGCAGGCCCTGCGAGAAGTTACCGAACGCCGAAATGTTCGACGTCAGGTCATAGACCAGGCCGATGTTCGGCAGTGCCTTCTTGTAGTTGAAGATGCGCTGCTGAGGAGCCTGGGTCGCAAAGGTCACGCCCGCGACCGTCTGGGTCGGGTTCGCCGCCAGCCAGGCCGCCTGTGCCGCCGAATCGCCGTTGAAGCACTCAACGAAGCCCGATGCCGAAGACGTCGCGCAATAGTTGGTCAGATTGCGACGCATGAACGGCATGCGCACACCAACATTGACGGTCAGGTCGCCGAATTCGCCACGATATTCACTAGCGATCTGGTGCAGGATCGCGAACGACAGCCGGTCACGCTTCTGCAATGCGCGGCCATTGCGATCGACCAGCGGATCGTTGATCGGGAACGGGTCGGCCGTGGCGCCATTGGCCTGCAGCATGTTGGTTTCGCCGGTCTGGCGGTGACGTGCGCGGTCATACGAATAAGCGAGACGGACCGTGTTGTTCTCGTCCAGCTCCCAACGCAGCGAGCTGATTACACCGATACGGTGGGTCTGGGTCTGGCTGGGGGCGAGCACGCGGACCTGGTCGAGCAGGTCGCCGTCGCCATTGAGGTCGCGACCAAAATAGGGCGAGCCGCCGATATAACCGACGATGGGGGTGCCACCCGCGTTGAACGTACCTTCGCGCGCAGTTGCGGTGCCGCCGCCGTTCGCCTTCACGACCTGGAACGACGGATCCACGCTCAGCACGATGTTATCGGCGAGGGTAAAGCGCGATGCACCGCGAATGTTGCCGGTGTTCGACGGGTTGATGCGGCGATCGAATTCCGAACCGCAGCTATTGGCCGAGTCGGCCAGACCCGGACGGCCAACCGCGACGAGGCAGGGCGCGATCGAATAGAAGCGCTCTTCCTTGGTCTGCGGGAAGCGGTTGGGAGTGACGCGGTTTGCGTCCTCGCGCAGCGCGACCGAACCGAAGAAGTTCTTGCGGTTCACGTCATAGGTGCCGGCGAGCGAGATGAAGTCGCCATTGTCGCCGAGCGGCTGATACAGACGCGCATTGTACTGCTGACGGTCGATCTTGCCTTCGCGGTAGAAGGTGGTCGTGCTGGTCAGGTTGCTGGCCGAGATGAACGCGCGCAGGCCCGACGAGGTCAGGTTGCCCGAATCGACCATGCCGAACACGCGGAAGAAGCCATATTCGCCAGCCGAACCGACCAGCTTCACGCCGAACTCTTCGCTCGGCACGCGGGTGCGGTAGTTGACGGTCGAACCGGTCGCTGCTGCGGTCGGGCTGTCGACGTCGGTGGTGCCGAGGTTGACGCTGACGCGCTCGATAAGCTCCATGTCGAGCTGCTGGCTGAAGTACAGGGCATAGTTGCCCGAATCGTTCAGCGGGATACCATCGACGGTCTGGCTGATGCGATCCGACGAGAAGCCGCGGATGGTCATCGTGCCGCCGGCCGAACCGAAGGCGTCGTTGTTCTGGAAGCTGACGCCCGGCAGGCGGTTGATCACTTCGTTGATCGACTGGCCCGGAACCGACTGCTGGATCGCTTCTGCGCTCAGCTCGGCCTTTGCCTTCGACGTGTCGGGAACGATGATGCCGGCGACGCCCGAAGAGACGCTGGTGCCGGTGATGACGATTTCCTGATCGTCAAAATCGACCGAGCCGGTCGACTGCGCGCGTGCGGCGGCAGGAAAAGCGAGCGCAGCAACAGCCGCGCCGATCAGCAGATGGTTTCGCATTGTGGTCCCCTTAGGATGGGCTGTTCAAAGCCTACGCGAGCGGTGTCGTTCACCGTCTTACGCTGCCCCATGGGGATGCTTCTTTGCGGAAATGTTACAGTTCGTTCAAGTGATTTGTGCGTTGCAAAAAAGCATCACCTTGCGGCTGTCACAATCGCGTTCCAGGCAGCCTCGTCGATCACGCGAATCCCTAGGTCTGCGGCCTTTTTGAGCTTCGATCCGGCACCGGGTCCGGCCACGATCAGGTCGGTCTTGGCCGACACCGATCCCGACACCCGCGCGCCAAGCGACTCCGCCTGCGCCTTCGCCTCGTCGCGACTCAGCGTCTCGAGTGATCCGGTGAACACGATCGTCTTTCCTGATACTTCCGAGTCGCGCGCCGCGACGACGAAGGGGGGCGGGGCAACTTCGGTGAGCAGGTCGTCCCACACTGCCCGGTTGTGCGGCTCGTGGAAGAAGTCGGCCAGCGCATGGCCCACCGCCGCGCCGACATTCTCGATCCCGATATGCTCGGCAATCGCCTTGTCGCGGCGCGTGTTGAACTTTGCATCCGGTTCGCCCAGCGCCGGCGTGATTGACGCCCGCAGCGCGATGACCTCGTCCGCCAAGGCGGCGAGGGCAGGGAGGGTCTCCAGCCGCTTCATCAGGTCGCGCGCCGTAATGCTGCCGATGTGCCGGATGCCAAGGCCGAACAGCAGCCGCGCTGCGTCGGGCGCGCGCTTCGCCTCGATCGCGGCGAGGAGGTTGTCGACCGACTTCTCCTTCCACCCCTCACGCCCCAGCAGCGCATCGCGATGCTGGCTCAGGCGAAAGATGTCGGCGGGCTCGGCGATCCAGCCAAGGTCGAGAAACTCGACGATCGTCTTCTCACCCAGCCCCTCGATATCGAGCGCGCCGCGGCTGACGAAATGCTTGAGCCGCTCGAGCCGCTGCGCCGGGCAGATCAGCCCGCCGGTGCAGCGCACATCGACCTCACCCTCCTCACGCGTCGCCTCCGACTGACAGATCGGGCAGTGGGTCGGAAACACGAACGCCGGGCGCTCAACCTCGCGCGTCAGATTCTCGACGATCTGCGGGATCACATCGCCCGCGCGCTGCAGCACCACCCGGTCGCCCGGACGCACCCCCAGCCGTTCGATCTCGTCGGCATTGTGCAGCGTGGCGTTGGTCACGACCACGCCGCCCACCGTCACCGGCTCCAGCCGCGCGACGGGGGTCAGCTTGCCGGTCCGCCCGACCTGAATGTCGATGGCGTTCAGCGTCGTCTCGGCGCGCTCGGCCGGGAATTTATGCGCAATCGCCCAGCGCGGCGCACGCCCGACGCTGCCCAGCCGCTCCTGCCAGTCGAGCCGGTCTACCTTGTACACCACGCCATCGATGTCGAACGGCAGATCGGCGCGCAGCGTCTCGATCTTGCGATACTGCGCCAGCGCCGGTTCGACCTGCACGCAATCGACGAACAGCGGGTGGACCGGGAAGCCCCACGCCTCGATCGCCTTCATCACCGCGAACTGCGTCTCACCCGGCAGCGCGCTGGTCTCGCCCCAGCCATGCGCCAGGAAGCGCAGCGGCCGCGCGGCGGTGACGCTTGCATCCTTTTGCCGCAGCGACCCGGCGGCGGCGTTGCGCGGATTGGCGAACTGCCGCGCCTCCTTGCCGCTGTCCTCCGCCTCGGCGAGCAGCCGCGCGTTGAGTGCCAGGAAATCGTCCTTGGCCATGTACACCTCGCCCCGCACCTCGAACACATCGGGGGCATCGGCGGGCAGCTCGGTCGGAATATCGGCGATCGTCAGCGCATTGGCGGTGACATTCTCACCCACCTGCCCATCGCCGCGCGTCGCCGCCAGCACCAGCCGACGCCCTTCGTAACGCAGCGAGCAGGACAGCCCGTCAATCTTCGGCTCGGCGGTCAGCGCGACGCGATCCGCTTCGCCCAGCGACAGGAACCGCCGTACGCGCAGCACGAACTCGATCACGTCCGCATCGCTGAACGCGTTGTCGAGGCTCATCATCGCGCGGGCATGCGGCACCTTGGCCAGATGCCCGGCGGGCGCGGCTCCGACCAGCTTCGACGGCGAATCCGCGCGCACCAGATGCGGGAACGCCGCCTCGATCGCGGCATTGCGCCGCATCAGCGCGTCATAGGCCGCGTCGCTGATCTCCGGCGAATCCTCGGTGTGATACAGCGCATTGTGGCGCGCGATCTCAGCGGCCAGCCGCTCCAGCGCGGCGGCGGCTTCGATGTCGGTAGCGGGCAGCGTGTCCATACGCTCCCCGCTACCGCCCGATCACTTCACCTTCAACTGGTCCAGCGCGAACGCCAGATATTCCGCCTGTTCCTTGAACCGCTCGAACCGCCCCGATTTGCCGCCATGCCCGGCCTCCATATTGGTCCGGAACAGCAGCGGGTTGGTGTCGGTCTTCAGCGTGCGCAGCCGCGCGACGTACTTGGCCGGCTCATAATATTGCACCTGGCTGTCCCACAGCCCGGTGCCGACAAAGATCGCCGGATACGCCCCACGCTTGAGCTGATCATAGGGCGAGTAGCTGAGCATATAGTCATAGCTCGCCTTGTTCTCCGGGTTGCCCCATTCGTCATATTCGCCGGTGGTCAGCGGGATGGTCGGGTCGAGCATCGTCGTCACCACATCGACGAACGGCACCAGACTGACGATCGCGCCATAATCCTGCGGCGCCATGTTGGTGATGCCGCCCATCAGCAAGCCACCCGCGCTGCCGCCCATCGCCGCGACGCGGCCCTTCTTGGCATAGCCCTGATCCACCAGATACCGGGTCACGTCGATGAAGTCGGTGAAGCTGTTCTTCTTGTTGAACATTCGCCCCTGATCATACCAGGCGCGCCCCATTTCCTGCCCGCCACGGATATGCGCGATCGCATAGACCATGCCCCGGTCGAGCAGGCTCGGCAGCATCGGCGAAAAGCCCGGATCGGTCGAATAGCCATAGCTGCCATAGGCGTACTGGAACAGCGGCGCGCTGCCGTCCTTCTTGAACCCCTTGGCATAGACCAGGCTCACCGGAACCTTGGTCCCGTCACGCGCGGTCGCCCACACGCGCTCGGTGACGTACTTGCTCGCGTCATAGCCCGGCACCGGCGTGACCTTCAGCGTCTTGCGCTCGCCGGTCTTCATATTCGCCTCGATCACCGTCGCGGGCGTGGTCAGCGAGTTGTAGGTATAACGGACCCAGTCGGTCGCGGTCTCGGCATTGGTGCTCAGCCCCATGCTGTACGCCGGCTCGTTCGCCTCGACGAAGCTCGACTTGCCATCATTGCCCAGCAGACGAAGGCGCTTGTTGCCCCCCGACCGCTCCTCGATCGCGAGATAGTTGTCGAACGGCTGCACCCCCTCGATGAACACCTGCGCGCTGTGCGGCACGATATCCTTCCATGCCGTCTTGCCCGCGCCGGTCGCGCTGTCCGCAACCGTCATCAGGCGATAGTTCGGCGCGTTCCAGTTGGTGCGGATCACCCAGCGATTGCCGACATGGTCCGCGCCATAGAGAAAGTCGCGCTCGCGCGGCGCGATCACGGTGAAAGTCGCCGGGTTGGCGACCGGCGCGCACCGTTGCTCGTCGCTGACCGTCTTGCCCGCATAGATACAGATGAACTTCTCCGAACTCGTCGTCCCGATGCCGAGCGAGTAGGTGTCGTCCTTCTCCTCATAGACCAGCCGGTCGGCGCTTGCCGGGGTGCCCAGCACATGCGCCTTCACCCGCTTGCCCAGCAGCGTGACCGGATCCTTCTCGATGTAGAAGATCGTCTTGTTATCCCCGGCCCAGGCGAACCCCGCCTGCACATTGGGGATCGAGTCCTCCAGGATCTTGCCGGTGGTCAGGTCCTTGACCTTCAGCACGAACTGCCGCCGCCCGACCTTATCCTCGGCATAGGCGAGCAGGCGGTTGTCGGGGCTCACCTGACGGCTGCCGATCTGGAAGAAATTCGCGCCCTTGGCCATGTCGGGCTGGTTGAGGATGATCTCCTCCGGCGCGTCCATGCTGCCCTTGCGCCGCGCCACGATCGGATAGTCGCCGCCGGTCTCGAACCGCGTGTAGTAATAATAGCCATTGTCGAGATAGGGGACGGTGCTGTCGTCCTGCTTGATGCGGCCGGTAATTTCCTTGAACAACGCCTCCTGCATCGGCTTGGTCGGCGCCATTACCGCATCGGCATAGGCATTCTCGGCGGTGAGATAGGCGAGCATCTCCGGGTTCTTGCGCGTATCGTCGCGCAGCCAGTAATATTCGTCTTCGCGCGTCGCGCCGAACGGAGCCTTCACCTGATAGGGCTTTTTCGCGGCGACGGGAGGCGTGGGCGGCGCGCTCGGCGCGTCCTGCGCGGCCAGCGGCGTGGCGGCCAGGATCAGTCCGACGGCCGCGACACGGTGGAACGAGTGATACATGCGAATCCCCTTGAAATCCTTGGGGCCAAGCCTGCGGCAAAGCCTGCGCCGCATCAAGCTGTCCCGGATTTGGTTACTACCGTATTCTCAACGCTTGAGCCGCGCTGCCGCGCAATGGTAAGCCCCGCGCACCGGGGAGGGGTTTCTGGTGAATGACCATGCAATGCGCGCGCCCGCGCCGCATTATGATACGACGCTCGATCGTGCGGGCTTTGCCCTCGCGCTGGGTGGTGCGCTCGGCGGACTCGTCGTGCTGCTGCTCGTGTTCGCGGCGGGACAGCGCGACGTCACCTCGCTTGCCGCCGCGTGGATGCTCGGCACGATCTTCTCCGCGCTCGGCATCGCCGGGGCAGGGGGGCCGTTGTGGCTCGTCCTCCACCTCGCCGGCTACCGCCGCGCGTGGCACGCCGCCACGCTCGGCGCGCTGATCTCGCTGGTGCTGTTCGTCGGCGCCCAGACCTATGGCTTCGGCTTCCTCGCCGCCCCCGCCAGCGACCTGCGCACCGCGCTGTTCCGCTGGATCAGCGCGCTCGGCACCAGTGCATTGCTGGCGATGGTCGCGGCGGCAATCGCACTGGCGATGTGGCGTGTCGCGTACCGCCGGGTGATGTAAGCGCGCGCCCAAAACCCTTTGTCGTCCCGGGCTTGACCCGGGACAGGGCTTCTTCTTCCTTCTGTGTCACGCAAAAGCGCAGGCCCGGGTCAAGCCCGGGGCGACGGAGCCCCCCTATGCCTTCGTCCCCGGACAATCCCCCAGCCGTTTCCCGCTGGTCTTCGCCTTGATCTTCATCGTCTGCGCGCCGCCCGGCATCGTCGTTTCCATGGCGTTGTCGATCGCAAAGGCGTCGTCGCTGAACGTCCCGCTGATCTTCATCGTCATCTTGCCGCCCTCAGCATCGCACACCATTGTCCCGTCGATCTTGCCACCGGCCATCGTGAACGTCTCATAGGTGCAGCGCCCCTTGCTCTGCGCCAGCACCTCGGCCGGGGGCGACTTGGCCTGTTCGGGCGTCACGCAGTTCTTTCCGACCTGCTTCTTCTGCAGCATCAGCTTGGTCATCTCGTCCTTCATCGGCCCTTCAAGCCCGGGAATGTCGATCGACAGCGTCTCGACCGTCGTCTCCCACTCCCCCGGATTGAACCGCGCCCCGCCCGCCGCATCGACCTTGGCAGCGACCTCCTCGGGCGAGGCGTTGGTGACGGACACGTCGCCACCGCCACAGGCCGCAAGGGCGAGGGCGGCGATGGGGATAAGGGCGATGGTGCGCATGGGTGGGCTCCTCTCGGTTTCGGCCAATGCTGGCGCTGTCCTGCGCAAAGGGCAACAGACATGATGAAGCACAATGTTCTTTATTTGTTCCAGTGATCATGCTATCGCGGGCGTGGAGGCGACTGCGAATGAGAATCCTGCACTCCTTGGGCTCTGACAACAATCCAGATCACGGCGTCGCCAACCCGGCGCGTGGGCGTCGCTTTGCTGACGCGCAGGTGTCGCGTTCCGGACCTGTCGCAGTCGCATCATCGTCCGGTCGCCGTCGGGTCACTGGCGTGCATCGATCGCGATGCTGTCGCGTTCCAGTCGCGTTTCCCCCGTCGCTCTCTGGGGAACCGCCCGCAACCTGCGTGTTTTTGTCAGCATCGTCTGTCAGCCTGACAGCCACCCCCATTTGCACCCCCATCTGAAGGCCCCATATTCCCCCCATGGCGATCCAGATCCGTACCAGTCTTGCCGAACCCGAAACCGGCCCCGGTTTCGTTCCCCACCGCCCGCAACGCCCGCAAAAGAGCGAGGGCGGGCGGGCGTTCAAGCTGGTCAGCGAATATTCCCCGGCGGGCGACCAGCCGACCGCGATCAAGGAACTGACCGAGGCGGCGCTGGGCGGCGAGCGCGATCAGGTGCTGCTCGGCGTCACCGGCTCGGGCAAGACCTTCACGATGGCGAGCGTCATCAACAATCTTCAGCGCCCGGCGCTGATCCTCGCCCCCAACAAGATCCTCGCCGCGCAGCTTTATGGCGAGTTCAAGAGCTTCTTCCCCGACAATGCGGTCGAATATTTCGTCAGCTATTACGACTATTACCAGCCCGAGGCGTACGTCCCCCGCTCGGACACGTACATCGAGAAGGAAAGCTCGGTGAACGAGGCGATCGACCGAATGCGCCACTCGGCCACCCGTTCGCTGCTCGAACGCGACGACGTCATCATCGTCGCCTCGGTCTCTTGCATCTACGGCATCGGCTCGGTCGAGACCTATTCGGCGATGATCTTCGACCTCAAAAAGGGCCAGGTCGCCGACCAGCGGGAGATCATCCGCAAGCTCGTCGCGCTGCAGTACAAGCGCAACGACGCCGCCTTTGCCCGCGGCAATTTCCGGGTGCGCGGGGACAGCCTCGAAATCTTCCCGTCGCACTATGACGACACCGCCTGGCGGATCAGCTTCTTCGGCGACGATATCGAGGAGATTACCGAATTCGATCCGCTGACCGGCTCAAAGGTCGCAAGCCTCGACAGCATCCGTGTCTATGCCAATTCGCACCACGTCACCCCCGGCCCGACGCTCAAGCAGGCGATGGAAGCGATCAAGCACGAACTCGCCGAGCGGCTCAAGGAGCTGCATATCGAAGGCAAGCTGCTCGAAGCCCAGCGGCTGGAGCAGCGCACCAATTTCGACCTTGAGATGATCGCCGCGACCGGCAGCTGTGCGGGGATCGAGAATTACAGCCGCTTCCTCACCGGCCGCCTGCCCGGCGAGCCGCCGCCCACCTTGTTCGAATATCTCCCCGAAAACGCTTTGCTGTTCGTCGATGAAAGCCACCAGACGGTGCCACAGATCGGCGCAATGGCGCGCGGCGATCACCGTCGCAAGATCACGCTCGCCGAATATGGCTTCCGCTTGCCCAGCTGCATCGACAACCGCCCGCTGCGCTTCAACGAGTGGGATGCGATGCGCCCCCAGACCGTCAGCGTTTCGGCGACGCCCGGCGGCTGGGAAATGGATCAGACTGGCGGCGTGTTCAGTGAACAGGTGATTCGTCCCACCGGACTGATCGACCCACCGGTCGAGATCAAGCCGGTTGAGGAACAGGTTCAGGACCTGATCGTCGAATGCCGCAAGACCGCGGAGCTGGGCTATCGCACCCTCGTCACCACGCTGACCAAGCGCATGGCCGAGGATCTGACGGAGTATATGCACGAAGCTGGGCTCAAGGTCCGCTACATGCACAGCGACGTCGAAACGCTGGAGCGGATAGAGCTGATCCGCGACCTGCGGCTCGGCGTCTATGACGTGCTGATCGGCATCAACCTGCTGCGCGAGGGGCTCGACATCCCCGAATGCGGGCTGGTCGCGATCCTCGACGCGGACAAGGAAGGGTTCCTGCGTTCGGAAACCTCGCTGATCCAGACGATCGGCCGCGCCGCGCGCAACGTCGATGGCCGCGTCATCCTCTACGCCGACCGCATCACTGGCAGCATGGAGCGCGCGCTCAACGAAACCGGCCGCCGCCGCGAAAAGCAGGAAGCGTATAACCGCGAACACGGCATCACCCCGACCACGATCAAGCGCAATATCGGCGACATCATCGCCCATGTCGCGTCGAAGGATCAGGTGACCGTCGAGATCGAGGACGGCCCCGCCCACATGGTCGGCCACAACCTCCGCGCGTACATCGAAGAGCTCGAAAAGAAGATGCGCAACGCCGCCGCGAACCTGGAGTTCGAGGAGGCTGGCCGTCTGCGCGACGAGATCCGCAGCCTCGAAGCCGAAGAACTGGGCCTCCCCGCTGGCGAGCACAAGGCGCCGGTGATGGGCCGCAGCAACGAGGGCAAGCCGGGCACGCGCAAGACGCGGTACGGCAAGGTGCAGCGCAAATGGGGTGGGGGGAAAAAGTGAGCCGGTTGAGCCTGTCCGCCCCTTCGCCCATAAGGCGGGGCATGCGCTTCATTCCCCTTCTCGCGGCGTCGGTCGCCCTCGCCAGCTGCTCCAACGTCGTTCCGCCGGCACCCGCTCCGGCGCCGCCGCCGCGTCCGGTCCCGGCGCCGGCACCCGCTCCGGCACCCGCGCCGCCGCCAGCCAGCAGCGACTGGCGCGACTGGCCGGCAACGCCGGGTAACTGGGTCCATCGGCAGGAAGGGCAGGGGACGATCGCGCTGTTCGGACTGCGCGCGGACCAGCCCGAACTCTCGCTGCGCTGCGACCGCGCGACGCGTCAGATACAGATTGCCCGCCGTGGCGCGACGCCGGGGCCGATGACGATTCGCACCTCGACCAGCTTGCGGGGCCTCAGCGCGCAGCCGACGCCGGGGGCGCAGCCCTATATGGCGGTGACGCTCGCCGCGAACGATCCGATCCTCGACGCCATGGGCTATAGCCGCGGCCGCTTCGTGGTGGAGATGCCGCCGCTCGCCCCGCTGGTCGTGCCGAGCTGGGCGGAAGTGCAGCGGATTGCGGAGGATTGCCGGCGCTGAGTCTTTCGCGCCAGAAGTACGAAGGTCGCTCAATTCGCGTGGTAAAACAAGACTTGTTCTCGCTTCCCGAAGTCGCCACATTCGGATCGTACCCAACTGAGGGTACGCCGTATCAACAAGCGAAAGGAGGTGATCCGATGTCTCATGGTTCAGCAGTGAGGTCGGTTCAGTTCGTTCGGGAGACGCGGCGCTAAGCAACTGCATCGGATGGCCGCCGCGAGGCGCTCCATCCGAATGGCGTTCGGGAGGACTTCTCCTCCAATCAACGACGCCGCAGCGGCTATGTGATCCGCATGGTCTCCCGGGCTGGAGCTCTCCGGCCGCTGACCATGTCGGAGGTCACCGGGTGCCAGAGATGGCCCCGGTGGCCTCTTTCATTTCAAAGCAGGTAAACGACCAGGTAGCGCGCCACGAGCGCGACCATCACCGCGATGCTCGCAGCCCGGCCCCGCACCACCATCGCCGCGATCATCAGCACCAGCAGCACCACCGCCAACCCCGCCGCCAACGGCCGCTGCAGATTGACCGCCAGCTCCGGCACACTGGCATAAAAGGCGATCTGGCAGATGAGCAGCCCCAGCATCACCCCCAGCACGATCCGCCGCACCCGAAAATAATGCGCATCCAGATCGGCAAGCTCCCCCGGCTCCCGAGGGAACACCAGATGCGCTGCCAGATAATAGGCCCCGGCAAACACCGTCACCGCCATCATCGAATGGCCTGAAACCCCGACGACGTCGCGACTGACCCACGCCGCTCCCCAGAAGGACAGCAGGTCAAGCAGCACGAAAATGCCCAGCAACGGCGTCAGCCACCCGATCAGCACCGTCGCCCCGGGCCGCAGCCGCACCTCGATTGCCCGGGCAAGACCGCCCAGCACCTCGACGATCGACAGCCCGAGCAGCAGCCCGAACAGCGCGAAGATGAACTCGAATTCGCTCATGGATTTTCCCCCGCCGCCCACTATCCATGACAGCGCCGCCCTGTCGAGCGAAAGGCCCACCGATCATGTCCGACCGCATCCTCGTCTTCTACGGCTCCTACCGCCGCGACCGCATGGGCATCCGTCTCGCCCGCTGGCTAACCGCGCAATTGACCGCTCGAGGGTGCGAGGCCGAACTGATCGACGCGATGGCGGTCGACCTTCCGATGCTCGACCGGATGTACAAGGAATATCCCAAGGGCGAGGCACCCGATGCGATGGAAACGCTCGCCACCAAGATCAAGGCGGCCGACGGATTCCTGTTCGTCACCGGCGAGTATAACTGGGGGCTGCAACCGGGCCTCAAGAACCTGACCGACCATTTCCTGGAGGAATGGTTCTGGCGACCTGCGGCGATTGCCAGCTATTCGGCGGGTCGGCTGGCCGGGGCGCGCAGCAATTCGATGTGGCACCCGATTCTAAGTGAGATGGGCATGGTCGTCACCTCGTCCACGTTGACGGTTGGGCAGATCGGCCAGGCGATCGACGCCGATGACCAGCCCCACGGAGAGGGCGGGGCATCGCTAACCCGCGCCTTCCCGCGCTTTGCGGATGATTTGCTGTGGTGGGTCGAGGCGGCGAAGGCGCAGCGCGCCCGGCGCGATCCGCCCTATTAAGTGAGGATGACGAGCAACCAGATGAGCAAGCCGACCAGCAGCGCCGGGGTTGCCAGGATCAACCCGATCACCAGCATCACCCGCGCCGCCTGCCGCGATCCAAACCCTGCGCGCGAGCTGGCGTAAATCACCCACAGCAGTCCGAAGAACCCGTTGTTACGCATCATGCGTCACCCAAAGCCTTGAGCCGGTAGAGCGCGTCCAGCGCATCGCGCGGGCTCAGAGCGTCGACGTCCAGCGCCTCGAGCTCGGCACGCAACGGATCGACCGGGGCCTCGTCCTCCGCCACCATCGCCGCAAACAGGGGCAGGTCGTCGAGCCCCGCCGCGATCCCACCGGTCTTCTCGCGCCCTGCTTCCAGCTTGGCCAGCACCGACTTGGCGCGACTAATCGTCATCGGCGGCAGCCCCGCCAGCCGCGCGACCGCAAGGCCGTAGCTGCGATCCGCTGGCCCCTCGGCTACCTCGTGCAACAGCACCAGATCGCCCTTCCACTCGCGCGCCCGGACATGGTGCAACGACAGCGCCTCGCACCGCTCCGCCAGCCGCGTCAGCTCATGGTAATGGGTCGCGAACAGACAGCGGCAGCGATTATCCTCATGGATCGCCTCGACCACCGCCCAGGCAATGGCGAGACCATCATAGGTCGAAGTGCCGCGCCCGACCTCATCGAGGATGACGAAGCTGCGCGGCGTCGCCTGCGCCAGAATCGCCGCCGTCTCGACCATCTCGACCATGAAGGTCGATCGCCCGCGCGCAAGATTGTCCGAAGCGCCGACACGGCTGAACAACCGATCAACCAGCCCCAGTTTCGCCCGCACCGCCGGGACATAGGCCCCCGCCTGCGCCAGCACCGCGATCAGCGCATTCTGGCGCAGGAAGGTAGACTTGCCGCCCATGTTCGGGCCGGTGACCAGCCACAGCCGGTTCGCGTCCGACAACACACAGTCATTGGCGACGAAACGCTCGCCGCTCCGCGCCAGCGCCGTTTCCACCACCGGGTGCCGCCCGCCCTCGATCTCGAAACAGGCATGATCGACCAGTGCGGGCCGGCTCCAGCCGCCCTCTGCGGCGCGCTCCGCCAGCCCCGCCGCGACGTCGAGTCGGGCGAGCGCATCGGCGGTCGCGGCAATCGCTTCGCGGGTTGCCAGAGCGGCTGCGGTCAGATCCTCGAGATGCGCCGCCTCCGCCGCCAGCGCATGCGCGCCGGCCTGCGTCACCTTGATCGCAATCTCGTGCAGCTCGGGCGCGTTGAAGCGGACCACTCCCGCCAGCGTCTGGCGATGCGTGAAGCCGCTCTCGGGCGCCATCAGCGCATCGGCATGCTTCGCCGCGACCTCGATATGATAACCGAGCACGCCATTATGCTTGATCTTGAGCGCGGTAATGCCGGTGCGCTCACGATACTGCGCCTCCAGCGCTGCGAGTGCGCGCCGCCCGCCCGCGCCGGCATCGCGCAAATCGTCGAGCGCGGCGTCATAGCCCTCGGCGATATAGCCGCCATGCGCCGCATCGATCGGTGGCGCAGGGACCAGCGCGCGCTGGAACAGGTCGATCAACGCGCCATGGCCGCGCAGCTGCGGCGCGAGATCAGCGAGCAGTGCGGGTGGCTCGGTCAACCGCCCCAGTTTCTCGCCGAGCCGCCAAGCGCCATCCAGTCCGTCGCGCAACTGGCCAAGGTCACGTGGACTCCCACGCCCGGCCGCAAGGCGACCCAACGCGCGACCAATATCGGGCAGGCTGCGCAGCGTGGCGCGCACACCCTCGCGTAGGCCAGGGTCGTCGTGGAAGCGCTCCACCAGATCGAGCCGCGCCTCGATCGCCGCAACGTCCATCAGCGGCGCGGCCAGATCCTGCCCGAGCAACCGCGCGCCTGCGCCGGTCACGGTGCGATCGACCGCGTCGAGCAAGCTGCCCTTGCGCGTCCCCGACTGGCTCTGCGTCAGCTCCAGGCTCTCGCGCGTCGCGGCGTCGATCGCCATGCACGCGCCCGACCGGGTGATCCGGGGCGGGCGCAGGAAGGGCAGGGCGCCCTTGGCGGTATGGTCGAGATAGGCGATCAGCCCACCCGCTGCGGCCAGTGCCGCGCGTCCGAACTGGCCGAACCCGTCGAGCGTCGCGACCCCGAACAGCGCCTTGATCCGCGCTTCGCCCCGGCTGCTGTCGAACTCGCCGCGTGGGCGTAACGTCGTCGCGAGCAGATCGGCGTCGCTGCCCTCCGCCACCACGATCTCGGCGGGATTGAGCTGGGCGAGCACCGCGCTTGCGGCCTCCGCGCTGCATTCCAGGATCTCGAACCGCCCGGTCGAAATGTCGGCCGCCGCGATCGCGACCTCGCCGCCAGCCTCACCGATCGCTGCACACCAATTGGCGCTGCGGCTGTCGAGCAGCGCCTCTTCGGTCAGCGTTCCGGCGGTGACGACGCGGACGATTGCGCGGGCGACCAAAGCCTTGGATCCGCCGCGCTTCTTGGCTTCCTCGGGCGTTTCGATCTGGTCGGCGATCGCGACGCGATGCCCGGCCTTGATTAGTCGCGCGAGATAGCCCTCTGCCGAATGCGCCGGCACGCCGCACATCGGAATCTTGTCGCCGCCATGCTCACCGCGCGAGGTGAGCGCGATGTCGAGGACATTGCTCGCAATCTTGGCATCGTCGAAGAACAGCTCGAAGAAGTCGCCCATGCGATAGAAAAGCAGGCAATCCTGCGATTCTGCCTTGAGCGCCAGATATTGCGCCATCATCGGGGTGGGGGGGGCGGTCATGCGTGACCGCTATCTCAAAATTCGCTGATTGCAATGGCTGTAACGGTGTGACGTGCCATGCGGTCTGAGCTAGTGGACGACGGATGCCGATGCCATTTCCACACTCCGTTCCGCCCGTATCCGGCATGCCTGAACATCGACCATCGGTCCTGCTCCGATGGCCGGCGGTGGCCATCATCTGCATCTTGTTTCTGCTACCTTGGTTGTTCGTTCGCATCCCACCGATCATCGATGTGCCGGGCCATATGGGCCGCATGGCGGTGGCGCTCGCGCCAAGCGACAGCGCGTTGCATCAGTTTTTTAGCTTTAACTGGGTTCCCGTCCTCAACCTCGGGAGCGATGCACTGATCGTAGCGCTTGCCCCGGTGCTGGGACTCATGGGCGCAACGTGGCTGGTTTGTGCGGCGACCCCCATAATCACCGCTCTCGGTGTCATCGCCATTGCCCGGACGCTTAATCCCCGGGGGGCTACGGGTCTGCCCTGGGCGCTGCTTTTCGTGATCAACTGGCCGTTCCTCTACGGCTTTCTCAACTATTCGCTGACCATCGGGTTCGCGTTATTGGCGGTAGCGCTGTGGTTCCGCCTTGAGCATCGGCTGGGTTTGCGGGCAGCACTGTTCCTGATTCTGCTTCCGTTGCTAATGGTGAGCCACGCGGTCGGTGGTGCGATGGCAACGATCGTCATTGCCGGCCAGGAAGCGGGGCGCCGTGCGGTGTGGCGGCGGGCCAAGTGGACGCTGGCGACGGCTAGAGATGTCGCAATTGTGCTGTGGCCGTTGTGCGGTGTCCTGGCTGGAGTGCTTGCCTGGATGTTCGTGGCACCGCCCAGCGGCGGCGAAACCCGCTGGCTGGTCAGTCTCAAAATCGATGCAGTGGTGATGGCGTTGCGCGACCAGAACATCATTCTGGACATGGGATCCATGGCAGCTGTCCTCGCTGTCCTTGTCATGGGAAGACGATGGGGTGCCCGATACCGAAACGGCACGCTGGTCCCGTTCCTGGCGGTTGCGAGCCTGGTCGTGCTTGCCCCGTCCGTGCTCAATTCCGCGCATCACATCGACACCCGGCTTGTCCCGATCGCGCTGATGCTCGCACTGGCGTTACAGGACTGGAGCGGGGTCGCGAGTAAGCGCCGCCGGTTCATCGCAGTGGCTGGGGCGATCGTACTCGTCGTTCGCTTGATCGTCACCACGGCGAGCTTCGTCGGCTACGAGCGAAGCTACGCCAGCGAGCTGTCCGCGCTCGATCAGGTTCGGCCCGGTTCCCGCATCCTCAGCTTCGTCGCAGTCGGGTGCAAACTGTCGGATTGGAAAAGGCACCGACTCGAACACATTTCCAATCTGGCTACGGTGACGCGACAATCCTGGGTCAATTCGCATTGGGAGATGGACGGCGTGAACATGCTGCAGGTCCGCTACCGCCCCGATCCGCTTTACTACAAGGACCCCTCTGAATTCGTGTTCCCTGAACGGTGCATCGACATGGAGGTGCCGATGGAACAGCGTAGTCGCCGGACATTGCGCGAGACATTGACGGTCGCGCCGGTCGACCGCGTTGACTATCTGTGGCTGGTCAACGCCCGCTTGCCGACTGATTATGCAGGCCCGCCGCTTGATAAGCTGTGGTCGAATGGACGCAGCGAAATCTATGCAGTGCGCCACCCGGTTCCCTTTCACGCCGACCGGCCCTAAAGAGCCAGCATATCGCTGCGGAGCCCCGAATGTCCGAAGAAGCCAATATCCAGTTTTCCGAGCGCGAGGCGCTGCTATTCCACTCGGAAGGCCGGCCCGGCAAGATCGAGATCATCGCGTCCAAACCGCTGACCACGCAGCGCGACCTGGCGCTTGCCTATTCCCCCGGCGTCGCTGTCCCTGTCCAGGCAATCGCCGACGATCCCGCGACGGCCTATGACTATACCGCCAAGGGCAACCTCGTCGCGGTCATCTCCAACGGCACGGCCATTTTGGGCATGGGCAATCTGGGGGCGTTGGCGTCCAAGCCCGTGATGGAGGGCAAGGCGGTGCTGTTCAAGCGCTTCGCCGACGTCGATTCGATCGATATCGAGCTGAAGACCGAGGATGTCGACCGCTTCATCGACGCGGTCGAGCTGATGGAGCCGAGCTTTGGCGGCATCAACCTTGAGGACATCAAGGCGCCCGAATGCTTCATCATCGAGCAGACGCTGCGCGAGCGCATGAATATCCCGGTGTTCCATGACGATCAGCATGGCACCGCGATCATTACCGCCGCCGGCCTGATCAACGCGTGCCTGCTCACCGGTCGCGTGCTCAGCGAGATCAAGGTGGTGGTGAACGGCGCGGGCGCTGCCGCAATCGCCTGCACCGAGTTGATGAAGGCGATGGGCGTGCGGCATGAAAATGTGCTGATGTGCGACCGTACCGGCGTCATCACCACCGATCGCGAAGGCGTGAACCAGTGGCAGTCGGCCCATGCCGCGACGACCGATCGCCGCACGCTGACCGAGGCACTGGTCGGGGCCGACGTGTTCCTGGGCCTGTCCGCCGCCGGCGCGCTCAAGCCCGAGATGGTCGTGGACATGGCCCCTGCGCCGATCATCTTCGCGATGGCCAACCCCGAGCCCGAGATCCGGCCGGAGCTGGCCAAGGCCGCGCGCCCCGATGCGATCATCGCGACCGGGCGGTCGGACTATCCCAATCAGGTCAACAACGTCCTTGGTTTCCCCTTCATCTTCCGCGGCGCGCTCGACGTGCGTGCGACTGCAGTGAACGAAGAAATGAAGATCGCCGCCGCCCGCGCCATTGCGGAGCTGGCGCGTGAGCAGGTACCGGAGGAAGTCGCGCTCGCCTATGGCAAGGCGCACAGCTTTGGCCCCGAATACATCATCCCCGCGCCGTTCGACCCGCGCCTGATGGAAGTCGTGTCGATGGCGGTCGCCAAGGCGGCGATGGATTCCGGCGTCGCGACCAAGCCGATCCTCGACATGGCGGCGTATCGCCACACATTGCGCGGTCGCCTCAATCCGACGACGTCGGTGCTCACCCTCGCGTACGAAGGCGCGCGCGCCCACCCCAAGCGGGTGATCTTTGCCGAGGGCGAAGAGGAAGTCGTGCTTCGCGCCGCGATCGCGTTCCGCGAGGGTGGCTATGGCACGCCGGTGCTGGTCGGCCGCGACGATGTTCCCGAACGCCTGCGCGCGCTCGGCGTCAGCGATCCCGATAGCTTCGAGCTGCACAACAGCCGCAATTCGCCGCTGGTGCCGGCGATGGTCGATTTCCTCTACAGCCGCCTGCAGCGGCGCGGCTATCTGCGCCGTGATTGCGAGCGGATGGTGAACCAGGATCGCAACATCTTTGGTTCGCTGCTGCTCCAGCTGGGCGAGGGTGATGTGATGATCACCGGCGTCACCCGCACCTATGCCCAGACGATGCGCGAAGTGCGCCGTGTGATCGATGTGGCAGAGGGGCGCACTGCGTTCGGCGTCCACATCATGGTCGGCCAGAGCCACACCGTGTTCATCGCGGACACGACAGTCAACGAGCGGCCGAATGCCGAGGAACTGGCGGACATTGCCGAACAGACCGCACAGGTCGCCCGCCGCATGGGCCATGAGCCGCGCGTCGCGTTCCTGAGCTATTCGACCTTCGGCAATCCCAAGGGCGCGTATCTCGAGAATATCCGCGATGCGGTGAAGGTGCTCGACGCGCGCGGCGTGGGCTTTGAATATGAAGGCGAAATGGCGCCAGACGTCGCGCTCAACCCGCGCCAGCTCGCCAACTACCCGTTCGCGCGCCTGTCCGGTCCCGCCAACATCCTGATCATGCCGGGTCTGCAATCGGCGCATATTTCCGCCAAGCTGCTGCGCGAGCTGGGCGGGGATGCGATGATCGGGCCGATGCTGGTCGGCATGGAAAAGCCGGTTCAGGTCGCCCCGATGACGAGCAGCGCGGGCGATCTGGTGACGCTGGCGGTCCTCGCGGCGGGTGGGATCGCGCGCTAAGGCCCGCCTATTCGGAGAGGAATACGACGCCGGGGATCGCCGGGCCGCGTGTCGGCTCGGCGAGGCGCCCGTCGGCCTGCACGCGCAGCACCGCGACATTGCCCGACCGTTCGTTGGCAACGAGCATCTCGCTGCGATCCTCTCGCAGCAGGAACAGCCGCGGCCAGTGCCCGCCGCAGCTGGCATGCTGCAACAGCCTAAGGCCGCCGGTGCGGTCGATGGCATAGACGGCGATGCTGTCATGGCCGCGATTGGACAGATACAGCCGCGTACCCGCGCGGTTGACTGCGATATGCGCGCCCGAAGACTGGCCTTCGAAACCGGCGGGGAGGGTGGAGAGCGTCTCTCCTCCGGTAAAGCTGCCATCGGGATTTGCGCCCAGCACCGTGACCGTGTTTGTCAGCTCCGCCAGCAAATACGCGACTGGCAGCTGCGGGTGCCAGGCGAGGTGGCGCGGCCCCGATCCGGGCGTGGCGCGATAGGCGATTGTGCTGCCCGTGATCCGTCCTGACGCAGGATCGACCCGATGGGCGAACACAGCGTCCGCGCCGAGATCGACAGCGTGGAGCATCCGCCCGTCCCGGCTGAACCCAACCCAATGGGCATGCGGTCCGGTCTGTCGGCGCTGGTTTGGTCCGCTGCCGCGATGCGCAACGCTCTGCGCCTCTCCGATAGGCAGCCCGGTTTTCCGGTCCAGCCGCCACAGCGTGACGTTGCCACTCGAATAGTTCGCCACGGCGAGGGTTCCCCCATCGGTGCTAAGCGCGGCATGGCATGGATCGGCTCCCAGCGTGGAGAACGTGCCGAGCCGGTTCAGTGCGCGGCCGTAGATTCCGAGCGCGCCTTCCTGTTGCTCCTCGAGCAGATAGCGCATGCGACCGTCGCGCGACGCCACGCCGAATGAGGCGTTGCGGATCGCAGCGAACGGGGTCCCCGCCGTCCAGCCTTCACCCGTGGCGGCCATCGGGACCACGCCCGGACCACCGCGGCTGGCATAGGTGCCGGCGATCAGGCGATCGGGTTCGCGGGTCAGGGCGACAGCAGGGGCGCCGACAAGGGCAAGGGTGCCAGCGACGAAGCTGCGGCGGGACGGCGCGAATGAGGAAGAGGTCATTGGCACTTGAAAGCCGTCCGCGCCCGCCGCGTCAACGGCGCTGTGGGTGGATGTAGGCATTCAGCGATTGGTGACGCAGGCGATACGGACCCGCTGGCGATGCAATGCGTTGCGCGTTACGACTGCGGCCACATGGCCTCGGTCCACCCCTCGCGCGAACTGCCTGGAGCACATCACCACATGACTACCCCAACGGACACGACCGCGAGCGATTTCCCGACAATCGGCCGGGTCGCGACGGTCACCGTCACGATTTTGGTGATCGTCGGCTTCGCATGGATGCTGCTCGAACTGTCGGGCTTTCTCATGCTGATCTTCGCGGCGCTGGTGCTGGCCGCGATTTTCGGGGTGATCACCCAGTCGGTCAGCCGCTTTACCGGGATGGGACGCGGCCCCGCGCTCGGGATTTCGGTGGTCCTGATCCTCGCGGTCTTCGGCGGCGCGTTTACGCTGTTCGGGTCGCAGCTCGCGGGGGAGTTCGACACGATTCAGGACAGCATCCCGCCGGCGATCGAACAGGTCCGCGCCTTCCTTGAGCGCGCCGGCCTGAGCGAGTCGGTGCGCAACATGGTCGAGCAGGGGAGCAGCGACGTGTCGCGCCTCGCCAGCCAGGCTGGGGGCTATGTCCTCACCGCCACGAACGGCATCGCCAATTTCGTGCTGGTGTTCGTCGCGGCGATCTTCCTCGCGAGCGATCCGGCGGTGTATCGGCGCGGCTTGCTGCTGCTGATGCCGCGCCGTGCCGAGCCGACGATGGCCGCGGCGCTCGACGATGCGTCGCGCGGCTTGCGCGGCTGGATGGTCGGGCAGGCGGTGTCGTCTCTCGTGGTCGCGGCGTTTACCTGGGCCGGGCTTGCGCTGCTCGGCGTGCCGGCGGCTGGTGGCCTTGGCCTGATCGCCGGGCTGCTCGACGTGATCCCGATGATCGGGCCGATCATCGCGGGGGTGCCGGCGGTGCTGCTCGCCTTTACCGTATCGCCGATGACCGCGCTGTGGACCGTCGTGCTGTTTCTGGTCATCCAGCAGATTCAGGGCAATTTCCTGCAGCCGATGATCCAGAAGCAGGCGGTCGATGTGCCCCCGGCGATCCTGCTGTTTGCCGTGGTCGCTGCGGGGCTGTTGTTCGGCTTCCTCGGCGTCCTCCTCGCCGCCCCGCTGACCGTCGTGGTGTTCGTGCTGGTCCAGCGCATCTATGTCAGGACCCTGCTGGGCCGGGAGATCAAGATCGCTGGCCAGAACGAGGCCGCGGACTAAGCGTCGATGCTCACCCCAAGCGATGCATTGACCAGCCCGCCGTCGACCACCAGCGTGTCGCCGACGACATAATCGCTCGCCCGGCTGGCGAGGAAGATCGCCGCGCCGGCCATGTCTTCGGGCGTGCCGACGCGGCGCATCGGGATGCGCTTGGCTACTTCGTCGCCATGGTCGCGGGCGGCGCGGTTCATCTCGCTGGCGAAGGCACCGGGGGCGAGGCTGGTGACGATGATCCCGTCGCGGATCAGGCGCGCGGCCATGCGCTTGGTCAGATAGATTAGCGCCGCCTTGGACGCATGATAGCTGTAGGTTTCCCACGGATTGAGCCGCAGGCCGTCGATCGAGGTGATGTTGATGACCTTGGACGGCGCGTTATGGCTGGCGCAGGCCTTGAGCAGGTCGTGCAGCGCCTGCGTCAGGAAGAAGGGCGATTTGACGTTGAGGTCCATGACCTTGTCCCAGCCCGCCTCGGGAAACTCAGCGAATTCGACGCCCCATGCCGCGCCGGCATTGTTGACGAGGATATCGAGATGCGGCTCGCGTTCGGCCAGCGCCGCGGCGAGCGCCTTGCAGCCTTCGACGGTCGAGACGTCCATCGGGAGCGGAATGCAGTTCGGGCCGAGTTCAGCGGCGGTCTCTTCGCACGCCGGAGCTTTGCGCGAGGAGATATAGACCTTCGCGCCCTGGGCGATGAAGCCTTCGGCGATCATCTTGCCGATGCCGCGGCTGCCGCCGGTGACGAGGGCGACCTTGCCGGTCAGGTCGAAAAATTTGCTGGTGTCCATGTCTCTCCCTTTCGTCAGCCGCCGCGCTTCAACGTCTCACGCGCGATGATCAGTTGCTGGATCTGGCTGGTACCTTCGTAGATGCGGAACAGGCGGACGTCGCGGTAGAGCCGTTCGATCCCGTAATCGGCGATATAGCCCGCGCCGCCGAAGATCTGCACCGCGCGGTCGGCGACGCGGCCGACCATTTCGGTGGCGAACAGCTTCGCCGCGGCGGACTCCAGCACCACGTCCTTGCCATCGTCCTTGGCCCGGGCAGTTTCGAGGACCAGCGCGCGGGCGGCGAGGCATTCGGTCTTGCTGTCGGCGATCATCGCCTGGATCAGCTGGTGCTCGGCGATGGGTTTGCCGAATTGCTTGCGCTCGGTCGCATAGGCGACGCAGTCGGCGATCAGGCGCTCGG
Organism: Sphingomonas sp. R647; assembly: GCF_020177055.1. Classification (GTDB taxonomy): domain Bacteria; phylum Pseudomonadota; class Alphaproteobacteria; order Sphingomonadales; family Sphingomonadaceae; genus Sphingomonas. The sequence continues at coordinate 789,919 of NZ_JAIQXT010000001.1, read as the reverse complement.
CGACGCCGACGCTGACCGCGCTGATATGCAAGCGGCCACGGTCGAGCACGCGCATTGCAATCTTGAAGCCTTCGCCCTCTTCGCCCAGCCGGTTGGCGGCGGGGACGGGGACGTCGTCGAAGATCACGTCGGCGACTTTCGCGCCCTTTTGCCCCATCTTCTTCTCGGGCTCGCCGATCGACACGCCGGGCAGGTCGCGCGGGACGAGGAAGGCGGAGACGCCGCGTGCGCCGGGTTCGTCGCCGGTGCGGGCCATGACCGTGAACAGCGACGCCTTGTCGGCATTGGTGATGTAGCGCTTGGTTCCGGTGAGCCGATAGACGTCGCCATCCCGAACCGCGCGGGCCTTCACCGCGCCGCTGTCGCTGCCGACATCGGGTTCGGTCAGCGCGAAGCTGGTGACGATCTCGCCGGTGGCGATCTTCGGCAGCCATTCGGCCTTTTGTTCGGGGGTGCCGGCCATGACGAGGCCCTGGCTGCCGATGCCGACATTGGTGCCGAAGGTCGAGCGGAAGGCCGGGGTGGTGCGCCCGAGTTCGAGTGCGACGCGGCATTCCTCGACCATCGTCAGGCCCAGCCCGCCATATTCCTCGGCGATTGACAAGCCGAACAGGCCGAGCGCCTTCATCTCCTCGACGATGTGCGGCGGGATAGCGTCGGCTTCCTCGACCTCTGCCTCGAGCGGGCGCAGCCGTTCGGCGACGAAGCGACGTACCGTGTCGATCAATGCGTCAAAGGTCTCGGCGTCGAGGCTCATATCCGGCGATCCTGCTCCATACCCTGTTTTCGAATCGAGGGATTAGCAGGGGCAAATCGCGGACGCAAATGCCCGCCGGGGCAAGCCGGCGGGCATCGTTCCTCCCCAGGAAGGCGGGCCCGCGTCAGCCGAGACGGCCGAGGCGGTGATAGAGGTTGGCGAACTGAACCGAGCGGGGGTCGTCGGCGATCTTGCGCGTGTAATCGGCGACCGCTTCCTTGAGCAGGGCGAAGTCGGCGGTCGAGAAGACCGGGCGGGCAGTCGCGGGTTCGGGGGTCTTCATGAGCTTGCTCCTGTAAACTGTCGTGCATTCTGTATGACTCGCGAATGGCGATCCTGACAATTTTGATCAGGTGTCAGCGGGGTCACGGTGTAGATCGCGCATGACAAGCCGGTGGATGGTATGTAAATAATTGACACACTCTGATTGAGCAGAACATAGCAGGAACAGGGGCTGTAGGACATGGCTGAGCGCAAATTGTTCGCGGGGCATGCGGTGCGGCGGCTGCGGCGCGGGCAGGGGCTGACGCAGGCGGCGATGGCGGAGATGCTGGGCGTCTCGGCCAGCTATCTCAACCTCGTGGAGCGCAACCAGCGGCCCTTGTCGGCAACGTTGATGCTCAGCCTTGCTCAGGTGTTCGACTTCGACCCGCGCACGCTGGCCGCCGGCGATCCAGGCGGGGGTGAGGAGGCGATGCGGCGGCGGCTGGCCGATCCGCTGTTCGCCGATATCGAGATTGACCGCAGCGAACTGACCGAATGGCTCGCCGGTGCGCCGGGCGGGGCGGAGGCTTTTGCGCGGGCCTATGACCGGATCGGGGCGGGCGGGACGGTGGCGTCTGGAGATGCGGAGGATCCCGGCGCGGCGGTGCGGCGTGAGGTCGAGCGGTGGCGCAACCATTTCGCCGATCTCGACGCCGCCGCCGAAGCGCTGGCCGATGAACTGCGCATCGCATCGAGCGACCCATTCGGGGCGATGGCCGAGCGGCTGCGGGTCAAGCACCAGCTTTCGATCCGCGTCCTCCCGATCGAGGTGCTCGCCGGATTGCGCGTCCGGCTCGACCTGCATGCGCGCCAGCTGCAATTGTCCGAGGCGCTCGATCCGCCGAGCCGGGTGTTCGCGCTGGCGCGCCAGCTGGCGAGCGAGGCGCGCGCCGAAATCGAGGCGCTGGTGCGCGGTGCCGGGTTCGCCGACCGCGTCGCCGAGCGGCTCTATCGCCGCCACCTCGCCGGCTATTTCGCCGCGGCGGTAATGATGCCGTATGCCCGCTTCCTGCGCGCGTGTGAGGCGACCGGATATGACTTGGAACTGCTGCGCCGCCGTTTCGGTGCGAGCGCGGAGCAAGTGGCGCACCGGCTGACCACGCTTCAGCGCGTTGGCGCGCGCGGCTTGCCCTTCTTCATGCTGCGCGTTGATCGCGCCGGACAGGTGTCGAAGCGCTTTGCCGGGGCGAGCGGATCGCCTTTGGTCGAATCCGCCGTTCCGTGCCCGCTGCTCGACGCCTATGCGGCGTTCGCGCGGCCGGATGAGCGGATCGTCCAACTGGTCGAACTCGAGGACGGATCACGCTGGTTCACCAGCTCGCGCTGCGTCGCTCCGCCCGGCGGCTGGGCGGGGGCGGTGCGTGCGCGTTTCGTCGTGACGCTGGGTCTGGCGGCGGAGGCGGCGACGGGGCTGGCGGCTGCGCGGGGCCTCGACTTTGGGGGAGAGGCGGTGCCGGTGGGGCTGGGCTGCCGCGCCTGCACGCGCGAATGCCCGCAGCGCAGCGCGCCGCCGACGGGCCGCGCGATGCTGGTCAGCGAGCGCGAGGCGGGGGTCTCGCCGTTCGGCTTTGCGGCGGACTAGCGCCCTCGGCGACGCCATTCAGCATCGGGCATCGCTTCCGGGGGAACAAGGCGCTGTGCGAGCCGGTGGAACGGCATTCCGACATCCGGACCCACGCGATCGCCGATGTTAAGAGTGCGCTCGACCTTCCATCCCGGCCCCTGGGCGCGCAGCACGAGCTCAGTACCGTCGAGCGTCATGCCCTGCGTGGGGTCACGCTGCACGGCAACATCACGCGGTCCATCGGAATAGGGCGCGATCTCCTGAGCGAGACGGAGATAGTCGGAAGCCGGCAGTGCTTGGTCCCATGTTGCGATGATATCGTATCGATTGCAGGTGATTTGACGCCGCAGGTGCACGATCGCAAGGCGAGCGTCGCTTCGGACGTTCTGCCGCGACACGCGAATGACCCAAGCGTCTCCTGGATATTCCCGCGATGGCGTTGCGGCGAACTCGAGCGCGAAAACAAACGGACTGAGCGCTGGGAGCGCGGTGGAGTCGATCGCTGGTGGAAGAAACTGGGTCGGGCATGATTGCGCCTGCGCAGGGCTTGCAAGCAACATGAACCAGAGTGGAAGCAGCATCAGAATCTCCGTGCCTCGGGCGACGATGGTTGGCGCGCGCCGATAACACCGACCCGACGCAAAGCGGCCTGAGCTTAAACCGGCTGGTTGATTACGTCGACGATTGGAAACGCAGCGTTTCTTCGCAGGCGCAACAAATCTTGACACACTTTTGCGACAAGTTGGTTGGCATAGTTGATGTTCCCCCCGGTTGGTGTAGCGCGCTTTTCCATGCGAATGATTCTTGTTTTGGCGGCTTCGGCTGTGGTCCTGGCATCGTGCGGCGGCGGCGACGCCGCGCAGAAAAAGGGTCGCGAGGCGCCTCTGGTCACGCTGGGTGCTGTTCAATCAGCGCGTTTTGTCGAGCGGATCGATGCCGTCGGCACCGCGCGCGCCAATGAACAGGTCACGCTGACCGCACCGGTGACGCAGCGCATCGTTCGCCTCAATTTCGATGATGGCGCGTTCGTCAGCCGGGGTCAGGTGATCGCGGTGCTCGAGGCCGGGCAGCAAAATGCGCAATTGGCTCAGGCCCAGGCGCGGTCGCGCGAGGCGCAGCAGCAGCTCAACCGGCTCGAAGAACTCAAGAACCGTGGCTTTGCAACGCGTAGCGCGGTCGATGCGCAGACCGCGTTGGCGGGGCAGGCAAACGCGCAGGCCGCAGAAGCGCGCGCCGCGATCGGCGACCGGGTGGTGCGTGCGCCGTTCGGCGGCTGGGTGTCGTTGCGCAATATCTCCGCCGGTGCGGTGGTGAGCGCGGGGACCGAGATTGCGACGGTCAGCGATGTCAGCCGGATCAAGCTCGACTTCACCGTGCCGGAAACGCTGCTCGGGCAAATCCGCCCGGGGCAAGCCATCGTCGCGACTGCCGCGGCCTATCCCGACCAGCCGTTTCGCGGCACGATCGCTACGATCGACCCGGTGCTGAACCCGCAGACGCGCGCTGCTACGGTGCGCGCGGTGCTCGCCAATGGCGACCGCAAGCTCAAGCCCGGCATGCTGCTGACCGTCGCGATCGAGGCGCAGGCGCGCACCGCCGCTGCGGTCCCCGAACTGGCAGTGGTGGGTGAGGGCGAGCAGAGCTTCGTCTTCATCATCGAGAACGGCAAGGCAAAGCGCGTGCCGATCCGCACCGGCCTGCGCCAGAATGGGCTGGTCGAGGTTGTTCAGGGACTGAAACCCGGCCAGCGCGTCGTCACCGAAGGCGTGGTCAAGATCGCCGAGGGGCAGCAGGTCCGCACCGCGGGCGCGGGCAATGCAGCGCCCAAGGCGGCGGGTCAGGCCAAGGGTAACTGATGCAGATTTCCGACCTTTCGGTCCGGCGGCCCGTCTTTGCCGCAGTGCTGGCGATGCTGCTGACGATCGTCGGCGTGGTCGGCTATCTGGGCCTGTCGGTCCGTGAATATCCCGATACCGATCCGCCGGTCGTGTCGGTCGAGACCGCCTATACCGGGGCCGCCGCCAGCGTGATCGAGGCGCGGATCACCCAGCCGATCGAAGAGGCGCTGTCGGGGATCGAGGGAATCGAAACGATCACCTCGCGCTCGCGCGACGGCGTGTCGGACGTGTCGATCGAGTTCCGTCCGGGCCGTGACATCGATTCGGCCGCGAACGACGTGCGCGACCGCATCGGCAGCGTCGCCGAGGACCTGCCCGAAGAGGCGATTGCGCCTGAGGTGCGCAAGGTCGATGCGGACAGTTCGCCGATCCTGTTCCTCGTCATTTCGCGCCCCGGCTGGTCCCGGCTCGAGCTGTCGGATTATGTCGATCGCAACCTTGCCGACCGCTTCAGCACGATCGACGGCGTGGCGCGCGTGTTTGTCGGCGGCGAGGCGCGGCCATCGATGCGCATCTGGCTCGATGCGACCAAGCTCGCCGCGTTCGGCCTGACCCCGGCCAATGTCGAAACCGCGCTGCGCACGCAGAATGTCGAATTGCCCGCCGGGCGGCTTGAGGCGCAGCAGCAGAACCGCACGCTGCGTGTCGATCGCCCGTTCGGCAGCCCGGAAAGCTTTGCCGGGCTGGTCGTCGGGCGCGGGGAGGACGGCTATCTCGTTCGCCTGAGCGATGTCGCGCGGGTCGAGGTCGATGCCGAGAACCCGTACAGCACGTTCCGCATGAACGGCCAGTCGGCGGTGGGCCTGGGCATCGTGCGCCAGTCGGGCGCGAACACGCTGGAGGTCGCACAGGCCGCCAAGGACGCTGCCGAAGCGCTGAAGCCCGACCTGCCCGAAGGCATGACGATCACCGTCGGATCGGACGATTCGCTGTTCATCGGGCGTGCGATCGACGAGGTATGGAAGACGCTGGCTGAGGCCGCCATTCTGGTGGTTCTGGTCATCTTCCTGTTCCTCGGATCATGGCGCGCGACGCTGATCCCGGCGGTGACGGTTCCGATCTGTCTGCTCGGGGCGTGCGCGGTGCTATGGATGTTCGGCTTTTCGATCAACCTGTTGACGCTGCTTGCGCTGGTGCTCGCGATCGGTCTGGTGGTCGATGACGCGATCGTGGTGCTCGAAAATGTCTATCACCGGATCGAGGAGGGGGAGACCCCGCTGGTCGCCGCGTTCCAGGGCACGCGGCAGGTCGGGTTCGCGGTGATTTCGACCACGCTGGTCGTGTGCGCGGTGTTCGTGCCGATCTGTTTCCTGTCCGGCCAGACCGGATTGTTGTTCCGCGAGCTGGCGGTGGCGATGATCGGCGCAGTCGCCTTTTCCGGGTTCCTCGCGCTCAGCCTGACGCCGATGCTGTGTTCGAAGATGCTGCGGAAGGAAAAGCGCGGGCGCTTTACCGGTTGGGTCGATGACCAGTTCCGCAAGCTCGAGAATTTCTACAGCCGCTGGCTCGATCGCGCGATCAACAAGCCGCTGGTGCCGCTGATCGGCGTGCTCGCGTTTCTGTTTGCGGCGGGGGCGGGGTTCGTGACGCTCCAGTCCGAACTCGTGCCCGCTGAGGATCAGGGCATTGCGCAGGTACAGATCAGCGCGCCCGAGGGCACTGGTTTCGACCAGATGGACAGCTATATGCTGGGCGTGCAGAAGAAGATGCTGCCGCTGATCGAGGAAGGCACCGTCCGCACGATCATCACCCGCACGCCGGGCGGGTTCGGGGCGAGCGACGATTTCAACAGCGGCACCTTCATCGTCTTCCTCAAGCCATGGGAAGAGCGCGAGAAGTCGACGCAGGATATCGCGCAGCAGATCAACCGCATCCTCGCCGATGAGCCAGCGGTGCGCGGCAATGCGCAGGTCCGCTCGGCGCTGGGGCGCGGGCGCGGGCAGCCGGTCAACTTCGTGATCGCGGGCAACACCTATGAGGGGCTGGCCGCCGCGCGCGACCGCATCCTTGCCGCCGCCGCCAACAATCCCGGCATCATCAACCTCGATTCCGATTACAAGGAAACCAAGCCGCAGATGCGGATCGAGGTCGATACGACCCGCGCCGGTGATCTCGGCGTGTCGGTCAACGACGTCAGCCAGGCGCTGCAGACCTTGCTCGGCTCGCGCCGCGTCTCGACCTATCTCGATCGCGGCGAGGAATATCGCGTAATCGTTCAGGCGGATGCCGAGAACCGCTCGACGCTCGCCAACCTGGCGCAGATCCATGTCCGCGCGCGCGACGGCTCGCTAATCCCGCTGTCGAACCTCGTCACCACGCGTGAAGTGTCCGGGCCGCGCGATCTTGGCCGCTATGACAAGCTGCGCGCGATCACATTGTCGGGCGGTGTCGGGCCAGGCTATTCGCTCGGCGAGGCGCTGACCTTCCTTCAGGAACAGGCGGCGCAGTCGCCCGAAGTGTTGGCGGTCGGCTATCGCGGTGAGAGCCAGGCGTTTGTCGAAACCGGCGGGTCGATCCTGCTGGTGTTCGGGCTGACGATCCTGATCATCTATCTGCTGCTCGCAGCGCAGTTCGAGAGCTTCGTGCATCCCGGCGTGATTATCATGACCGTTCCGCTCGCGGTCGCCGGGGGCATGCTCGGGCTATTCTTCTTCGGGAAGTCGCTCAACCTGTACAGTCAGATCGGCATCGTCATGCTGGTCGGATTGGCGGCGAAGAACGGCATCCTGATCGTCGAATTCGCCAACCAGCTGCGCGACGAGGGTAAGAGCATTGCCGAGGCGATCCGCATCGCCTCGGCCCGCCGCCTGCGCGCGATCCTGATGACGTCGATCGCGACCGCCGCGGGAGCGGTGCCGTTGATGATCGCGAGTGGCGCGGGCGCGGGCGCGCGGTCGGCGATCGGCGTGGTGATCGTGTTCGGCGTGATGCTGGCGACGCTCATCACCTTGTTCCTGATCCCGATCCTGTATAGCAGACTTGCCAAGTGGACTGGTTCGCCCCAAGCCGTGAGCCGGGAGCTTGATGCGGCGATGGCATCGCCGCAACCGGCCGAATAGGCCGGGTCATACAGACTGGGGAGCGGGGAATGGAGATTGCGTCCAAGGGACAGCTGCGGCTGGCGTTTCTGCGCTGGGCGGTGGTGACGGTCCCGTTCATCCTGCTGCTCGGCTTCACCTCGGCGCGCATCGCTCCGACTGGGGCTGAGAACCTGTGGTACCAGATGCTCGAAAAGCCGCCGCAGACGCCCCCCGACTGGGCGTTTCCGGTCGCCTGGACCACGATCTACGTCCTGATGGGCCTTGCGCTGGCGATGATCATCAACGCGCGCGGTTCGAAGTTGCGTGGCCCGGCTTTGGTGCTGTTTGCGGTGCAGATGGGCGCGAACCTTGCCTGGTCGCCGCTGTTCTTTGGCATGCACCAGCCATTCTGGGCGTTCGTGCTGATCGGCGTGATCCTGGTGCTGGCGCTCGCGACGACGATCCTGTTCGGGCGTATCCGTGTCGGCGCGGCGATCCTGATGCTGCCCTATCTTGGCTGGCTGTGCTTTGCCGGGTGGCTGTGTTTCCAGATCGACCAGCTCAATCCGAACGCGGAAACTCTTGTCCCGGCGCAGTCCGCGCCCCAAATGAGTATCTGAATTGGCTTCAGCGATGCTGAAACGGATGCGGTGAGGCCGCGAAGGAACAAGACATGCAGAGCGACAACCGCATTTTCGACGATTTCGTAAAGTTCGTGAACGGCGCGGCCGGCACGATGGCCGGCATGGCGCGTGAGGGCGAGTCCGCCGCGCGTGAGCGGTTCAAGACGTTTGTCGGTGGCATGGATTTCGTTGCGCGCGACGAGTTCGATGCGGTGAAGGCGATGGCGGTTGCCGCACGCGACGAGAATGACGCACTGCGTGCCCGGATCGAGGCGCTCGAGGCGAAGCTGGGCGATGCTCCCGCAGCTGCGAAGCCCGCAAAGCCGAAAAAGGCCGCGCCGGGCGTCTGAGCCCCGCCTTTTCCACATCTATTTCCACCATGTTTACGCTAAGCTGCTTGTGCGGCGCGGCGAGGATTGGCACCAACTGCGCCAGGCAAGGGCCGGGCGGAGGACGACCGGAATGCTCGATGAGAGCGAATATGAGCGCGACGATGACGCCGCGCCGATCGACATGCTGGAAAGCTACTTCGCGGCGCATGGCTGGAGTCATACGCGCGAAGAGGACGAGGTCGTTGCCAAGGTAAAGGGCAGCTGGACCGAGTATGAGCTGCGCGCGATCTGGCGCGAGGACGACGGCGTGCTCCAGTTTCTGGCGTTCCCGGATGTCCGCATCCCGGACGAGCGCCGCGGCGCGATCTATGAGACGATCGGCCTCGTCAACGAACAGCTGTGGGTTGGCCATTTCGAATTGTGGTCGTCGAGCGGCATCCTGCTCTACCGCCACGCCGCGATGATACCGGGCGACGACGGCGCATCGATTACGCTGCAACACACCGAATTGCTGGTCGAAAGCGCGATCGATGAATGTGAGCGCTTTTATCCGGTGTTCCAGTTCGTCCTGTGGGGCGGCAAGTCGCCCAAGGAAGCGATTGCGGCGGCGCTAATCGAGACGCAGGGCGAGGCGTAAGGAGTAGATCGAGTTGGGGCGTCCAAGGGAGATCGTCTGGTTCGAGCGATTGATGTTGGGATCCCTGGCGCTCGGTATTTTCAACAGCTGGTTACGATGGCCCGAGTTGCTTGCAGTTTCGCAAGGACGAGTCGGTCTCGTTCTTGCGACGCAGCTTTTCACGCTAATCCTCCTTTCAGCACTCTATCTTTGGATCTCGCGCGGTCGCAGTGTTGTCGGCAAGTGGATTGCGATTACGTTGTTCGTGCTGGGAGTTCCGTTTTCAATTCTCGCTCATTTCCAGACTGGTATGTCGCCAATCGGCTTGATTTTTCTGGGTCAAACGATTGCAAGTCTTATTGCATTGGGGCTGTTGTTTAGTCGATCCGCGCGCCTTTGGTTTAAGGGCGATTGGGAATATTCGGGTGTTTTCGACTAGTCGATAAGGTTGAACTGATGGGCGGGCGCGCCCCGTCTGACGCGCCCGCTTCCGTTACCCCTCTGGCCCGATCGTCTTCACCACCTTGCCCTTGTCGTCGAGGAAGTCGATCGCCGCGCCGCCATCCGGCGCAACCTTGAGCATCAGGCGGGGCTTGCCGGTGGCGTCCTGCAGCATCACCACCGATGCCTTGTCGCGTGATTTGCCGACGAACAGGCGGGCCGCGCCCTTCGAGGCATCGGGGCGGATCGCGGCCTTACCCTTGGCCTTGGTGAACATGCTCTCGGCGCCGCGATCGGAGATGATCAGCGCGGCGGTGTCGCGGCTGCCATTGTCGGTCTGGACCAACTGCATGGTCTGGTCGTTCTCGTAGCGATCGAAGGTCAGGCTAGCCCCGGCATTGACCTTGTCGCCGTCCCTCTTGCCGGCCCAGATCAGGCCGCCATTCTCGGTCCCCTCGTCATTCATGAACAACATGCCGGCGGCAAAGGCGCGGTCGGGACGGGCGATCTCCTCGCCCTTGTAGAAGGCGCCGGGGAAGCGGCCCTTGCTGGCGATCACCAGTCGCAACGTGCCGTCGGGTTCGCGGACATTGATCCGCTCGACGTCGATCGTTCCGAACTTCTGCGGCTTGGTCGCCGCGACCAATGTCACCGCCGCGATCGTCACTGCCGCGCCCGTCACCAAACCCTGCCAATACGCCATTATTTTCCCCAAAATGATTACGCAGGTGAAACTTACCGACCGGTCAGTGCGGGTCAACCGCGAAGTCATCCGATAAGGCTTGACGCGTCGTTCCGCTTCTTTGAGGGCCGGCGCGGGCAATGGAGCAATGGCGATGACGACCCCCAACACCCTGTGGCTGATCGGCTGCGGCAATATGGCCGGGGCGATGTTGCGGCGGTGGATCGCGGCGGGGGCGGTGCGGGGGGAGGATGTGTTTGTCCTCAACCGCAGTGACCGTGCGCTGCCCGAAGGCGTGCGGCAGGGCAGGGCGTTGCCGGAAGGGGCGCTGCCCGATGCGGTGATGCTGGGGGTAAAGCCGCAGCAGATCGATGCCATTGCCGATCAGGTTGCGGCGCGGATTGCAGGCGTGCCGATGCTGGTGTCGATCCTTGCGGGGGTCGAGGAGGCGGCGCTGGCGGCGCGGTTCAAGGCTGGCTCGATTATTCGGGCAATGCCCAAACTGCCGGTGGAGATCGGGAAAGGCGTGGTCGCGCTGCATAGTGACAGCGCCGACGCCGAGGCGCGGGACCGGGCTGGCGCATTGATGGCGCCGCTGGGCCTCACCGAATGGGTCGATGCCGCGCGGTTCGATGCGGTGACGGCGCTGGCGGGCAGCGGGCCGGCCTTCGTCTATCGTTTTATCGATGCGCTGGCGGCTGCGGGGGCGGCGATCGGGATTCCTTCCGATCAGGCGCTCCGGCTTGCGCTGGCGACGGTCGAGGGCGGGGCGCTGCTCGCTGCGCAGGCCGCCGACACGCCCGCTGTGCTCGCCGACAAGGTTGCGAGCCCGGGTGGGTCGACGCGCACAGGGCTGGACATACTCGACGCCGATTCCGCGCTGGTGAAGCTGCTGACCGCGACGCTCGAAGCCTCGCAGCGTCGCAATGCTGAGATGGCCGCCGCCGCGCGCGGCTGACCGGAACGTCCAACCCCCTGAAAACGTTGTCGCGCCATAGTTCAATTCATGGAGGCGACGATGGCGACCAAGACTCAGAACGAGACGCGCGCAGATAACCAGACTCGCGACAGCAAGGGCCGGTTCAAGGATGAAGGCGGTAAGGGCAGCTTTGGCATGATCGCCGGCGCGACGGCGGCAGGCGCTGCGCTGGGTGTCCTCGCGATGCTCGGCCGCAAGGTCGCGGTGCAGTCGCCGACGGCGATGGCGGGCGATTGGATGGACGGCCTGATCGCCGAGCATAAGGCGGTACTCAAGCTGCTCGACGCGATCGAGGCGACCGACGACAGCGCAGTCGCGCGGCGCAAGCTGATGCTGACCCAGCTCAAGCACGCGCTGGCCAAGCATGCGATCGAGGAAGAGAATGTCATCTACCCGGCGCTGCGTGAAGCCGGGAAGATCGCCGAGGCGGACGAGCTGAACAGCGAGCACGGCTATGTGAAGCAGCACCTCTACGAGCTCGACAACATGCCGGCTGGCAGCGCGAGCTTTCTCGCGACGATCCGCACGCTGCGCGGCGAGCTGGAAGAGCATATGAAGGACGAGGAAGAGCAGTTGTTCCCGCAGTTGCGCGCGAGCCTGTCGGACGAGAAGAATGCGTTGCTGACCCGGGCGATGAACCGTGAAGGGTTCAAGGTGGCGTGAGCTGCTTAGCCCCTCTCCTTTGGGAGAGGGGCTTATTTCCCGCCGAGATCCGAAACCCGCTTGCGTTCGTCGGCCGGGATCAGCCCTTCGAGTACGGCCCAGAACCCCCCGACCGCTGCCTGTCCCGCCGAGGAGTAAGCGGCGGTCATTTTTTCGCGGAGTGCGTCGAACAGCTCCGCCTCCAGCCTTGTCCCTTCCGGAGTCAGCCGCAGCAGCCGCTGGCGCCGATCCTCGCGCCCCGGCCGTGTTTCGATCAGCCCGCGTTCGGTCAGGTCGGTCAGCACCCGCCCGAGCGATTGTTTGGTGATCGCGAGCAGCGAGATCAGTTCCCCTACCGTAATGTCGGGCTGGCGCGCGACGAAGTAGAGCGAGCGGTGATGCGCGCGGCCCAAGCCCTGCGCCGCCAACCCCTCATCGATTGAGCGCGTGAGGTGGCTGTAGCCGAAATAGAGCATCTCGACGCCACGCCGGATCTCGGCTTCGCGCAGGAATAACGGGGATGCAGTTGGGACAGCCATGTTGACCTGTTTTGCCATCCGCCTTAGGCGTGCGCAACCGCCGATTCAGGAGAGTGATGTGAGCAGCCTGACGTTTCACGTTGAAGCCAACCCGGCTCCCATCGATGCGAACGAGCGCACCCGCCTGCTTGCCGACCCCGGTTTCGGCAAGCTGTTCACCGATCATATGGCGATGATCCGCTGGTCGGATGCGAAGGGCTGGCACGACGCCAAGATCACCGCGCGCGGCCCGCTGATGCTCGATCCGGCGACCGCGGTGCTGCATTATGCGCAGGAGATTTTCGAGGGGCTCAAGGCCTACCGTCTCGGCGATGGCGGGACGGCGCTGTTCCGTCCGGAGCAAAATGCCCGTCGCTTCCGCGAGTCGGCGCAGCGGATGGCGATGCCCGAGCTGCCCGACGATCTGTTCATCGGATCGATCGAAGCGCTGGTGAAGGCGGACGCGGACTGGATCCCGGAGCTCGAGGGCGGATCGCTGTATCTGCGCCCGTTCATGTTCGCGAGTGAGGTGTTCCTGGGCGTGAAGCCGGCCAGCGAATATCTCTACCTCGTCATCGCCTCGCCCGCCGGGGCCTATTTCAAGAGCGGGGCAAAGGCGGTCACGATCTGGGTGTCCGACCACTACACCCGCGCGGCGCCCGGCGGAACCGGTGCGGCCAAGTGCGGCGGCAACTATGCCGCAAGTCTGGTCGCGCAGGCCGAGGCGATCAAGGAAGGTTGCGATCAGGTCGTGTTCCTCGACGCGGCCGAGCGCCGCTGGGTCGAGGAACTGGGCGGCATGAACCTGTTCTTCGTGTTCGACGATGGCAGCATCGTCACCCCGCCGCTCACCGGCACGATCCTGCCCGGCATCACGCGCGAATCGATCATCGCGCTCGCCCGTGAGCAGGGCATCACGGTGCGCGAAGAGCCCTATGCGATCGACCAGTGGGAAGCCGATGCGAACAGCGGTCGCCTGGTCGAAACCTTCGCCTGCGGCACTGCGGCGGTGGTGACCCCGGTCGGTCAGGTGAAGAGCCGTGACGGCGGCTTCACCATCGGCAGCGGCGGGCCGGGTCAGGTCACCGAAGCGCTTAAGGCGCGACTGACCGCGATCCAGCGCGGCGAGGCGCCCGACCCGCATGGCTGGGTGCATCGGTTCGGTTAACGGATTGCGGCACCGGTCCGGCGAAGCCGCAAAGGGAGTTAAACCCTCTTTTCATGCGGGGCGCGGCGCTTTAAGGGCGTCGCTTCCGACCATGCTGGGGCGTAGCCAAGCGGTAAGGCAACGGCTTTTGATGCCGTGTACCGAAGGTTCGAATCCTTCCGCCCCAGCCAAACAATTCGCGATATAGTTAGCTATCAGAGGACGACGGTCTGGTTGCCGTTGCCGAGGATGCGATGTTCGGCGTGCCAGCGAACGGCGCGGGAAAGCACCGATGCCTCGACCTCGCGGCCGATGGCAACCATCTCCTCCGCCGTTGTCGCATGGCTGACGCGGCGGACATCCTGTTCGATAATCGGGCCTTCGTCCAAGTCTGCGGTCACATAGTGCGCAGTTGCGCCGATGAGCTTCACACCGCGCGCTTTGGCTTGGTGATAGGGTTTCGCACCCTTGAAGCTCGGCAGAAAGCTGTGGTGAATGTTGATGCAGCGCCCGTCGAGGCTGGCCGCAAACTCGTCGGAGAGGATCTGCATGTACCGGGCGAGCACGGTCAATGCTGCCCCGCTTTCGCTGATAATGTCGAGGAAGCGCCGCTCTTGCGCAGCCTTGTCGGCGCGATCGACGGGCAAATGGTGATAGGGAATGCCGTGCCATTCGACCAGGGCGCGCTCTTGGTCATGGTTGGATACCACTCCGACGATGCGGATTGGGAGCGCGCCGATTGCGACCTTGTGGATCAGGTCGATGAGGCAGTGGTTGAATTTCGATACCGCGATTAGCACCGGCATCGGTTCGGCGATGTCGTGGACTTCCCAATCCAGGCCGAGCGTGACGATCGCCGGGGCGAGGTGGCGCGGCAGGTTGGCAATCGCGGCCCGATCGCTCGCCAGCTCGGTCCGCACGAAAAAGATGCCGCTGTCGGGATCGCCATAGATCGCCGCTTCGCGAATATCCCAGCCATTGCGCGCGAGCAGCGACGTGACGGTGGCGAGGATGCCCGGCTGGTCGGGACAGCGGAAACGCAGGACGCAGCGCGTGCCGGGGGGATGGGTCATAGCGGGGGCCGGTCGCTGCGCGCGATCAGCTCGATCAGATAGGGCGCATAGCTCTGGTCGGCGATCAGCCGATAGTGCGGCGCGTCGCCCGTCCGCGCGACGAACACGCCGATATCGCCGAACCGCGTGCGAACGGCGCAGCCGCACGGCATCGTGGTCTCGCGCAGATCGAGCGCAGTATAGGCTGCAAGGCAGGCGGTTGCCGGAGCTCCCTCCAACTGCAGCGCGATCACCCCATCGGTCACGTCAAGGATCAGGGCGGTTTCGCCGTGCATCGCGGCGTTAATCCGGGCAGCCATCGCCGGGCCATCGTCCACGGTCCCGGTCAGCAGCCACTCGCCCGGGGCAATGGCCGCGAGCAAATGGCGATCGGCCGTGGTAAAGCGCTGTGGCGACGGCGGCGCGACACCGAGCAGTGCCGCCAGTCGGTCGCCCGCATCGGGTGCATCGCGAATCTGAAGCTTGATCACGCTCAGGTCACGGTCGAGTCGGCACCATGCGGGCAGGGTGGTGGTGTCAGGCATCAATCCGGGCTCCTGCGGGATCATAGCTGCATACCGGGACGATGCGCGCTTCCCGCCATTTGCCGAGGTCCCAGATGCGTACATCTTCCCCGATCCGTGCCTGTCCCCGCGCGACCATCGCCAAGGCCAGCGGTTGGCGGAGCGTCGGCGACCAGATGCTCGACGTCACCCAGCCCTCGCCGGGCCGCGGCTGGATGGTCCCGGCGGGAAGCACATGCGCGCCGATGGGGAGAGGGTCCGGATTGCCGTCGGTTGCGGTGAGGCCAACAAAGCTGCGGCGGTCCTCGCGCAGCCCGTCGGGGCGAAGCGCTGAGCGGCGACCGACGAAATCCATCGGCTTTTTCCGCATGATTTCGCCAAAGCCGATATCCTGAGGCAGCGTCGTGCCGTCGGTGTCCGCGCCGATGTGGAGATAGCCCTTCTCGACCCGCATCGTCATCAGCGCCTCGACCCCGAACGGGGCGATCCCTTCGACGGCGCCGGCGGTCAGCAGCGCGTCCCACAGCGCCTCCGCGTGGCCCCATGGCACGGCGACCTCGAACGACAATTCGCCGGTGAAGCTGACCCGCGCAATGCGGGCCGCAGTCCCCGCAACGGCACCCTGTTTCGCGGTCATGTGGGGGAAGCCGTCGCGCGATACATCCATGCCGCCTGCCAGTCGCTCCAGCACTGCCCGCGACCGCGGGCCGACGACGTTGGCGACCGCCCAGCATGCCGTGACATCCTCGACCAGTACCCGCAAACTCGTCCACTCGCACTGCAGCCATTCGCGGAATAGCTCGGTAACGGCGGCGGCATGACCGCTGGTGGTGCCGACGAGGAAATGATCCTCGGCGATGCGGGTGACCACGCCATCGTCGAACACCACGCCGTTCTCGGTCAGCAGGATCGCGTAGCGGCAGCGCCCGGGCTTCAGCGTGCCGATCCGGTTCACATACATGCGATCGAGAAATTCGGCGGCGTCGGGGCCTTTGACCTCGATCTTGCCCAATGGCGACGCTTCGAAGACGCCAACGCCATTGCGCACCTGCGTCACCTCGCGGTGGACCGCATCAGCTTCGCTCTCGCCGGGGCGCGGATAGGCGGCGGGGCGCATCCAGCCGCCATACTCCTCGAACGTCGCGCCCTGTGCCGCGTGCCAGCGATCCATCGCCAGGTAACGGCGCGGACGCAGCCCATCGCCGACGCGGTGGCCGGCGAACACGCCGAACGGGACCGGATCATAGGGCGGGCGGAATTTGGTGGTGCCGATCGCCTCCATCGGCTTGCCGAGCACAGCGCCGAGGATGCCGATACCGTTGACGTTAGAGGTCTTGCCCTGATCGGACGCCATGCCGAGCGTGGTGTAGCGTTTGAGATGCTCGACCGACCGGAAATTCTCGCGTGCGGCGAGCGCGATGTCCCCTGCGGTCACGTCATTCTGGAAATCGACCCAGGCGGCATCGTCGGGGGCGGCGCCTTCCGAGATCGACCACAAAGGCGGGTGAGGGGCTTCGGGCGTGCGCTGCGCTGTTCCGTCGCGTGCGGCCCGAAGCGTCGCTTCGGTCTGAAACTCGCCGGCCGCTCCGCCGATGCTGCGCTGGAGGCTCGCGTGCTCGGGAACGAAGCTGTGCAGGCCGGGGTCGAGCGTCAATCGCCCACCACCTTGCGAATGGAGGTGCACTGCGGGGCTCCAGCCGCCGGACATGAGCAGGAGGTCGCACGGCAAGGTTACGGTCCCGCCGACGATACGCCCGCCCGGAAAGACCCGCCCGACCCGCATCGCGCGGACAGCCTTGCGCCCGATCGCCTCTGCCGGTGCGGTGCGCAGGTGGACGGCGATGCCGAGCGCTTCGGCGCGCGCGATCAGCCTGCTGGCGGGATCGGGGCGAGTATCGAGGATGGCGGCGACCTTCGCTCCGGCCTCGGACAGATCGAATGCGGCATACCAGCCGCTGTCGTTAGTGGTTGCGACGACGATCTCGCGCCCGGCGACCACCGCGTGGCGATGGAGATAGGCGCGCGCTGCGCCGGCGAGCATGACGCCGGGGCGGTCATTGCCCCGGAACACCAAAGGCCGCTCGATCGCGCCGGTTGCAAAGATCAGTTTGTCGGCGCGGACCCGCCACAGCCGTTGGCGCGGGCCGGTGCGTTCGGCGATCGGGAGATGATCGGTCAGTCGCTCGCACAGCGAAACCAGCCCATGATCATAGTGCCCGGTGGCCAGTGTCCGGTTCATCAGCGTGACATTGGGCAGTGCGGCGAGGGAGCGGAGTGTTTCCTTGATCCACTCTTGCGCGGGCCGGCCCTCGATAGTCTCGCGCGTGCCGGCCAGCCTTCCGCCCCAATGCGCGCCGCCGGTGACCAGCATGACCGACTGGCCGGAGGCCGCCGCATGCTGCGCGGCGGCAAGACCGGCAAGACCTCCGCCGACGACCAGCACGTCGGTATGCGCGGTGGCCTGCGCGTAGCTGTCGGGATCGGGGAGGTGCGGCGAGGCACCAAGACCGGCAGCCTTGCGGATCAGCGGTTCGAACAACTGCCAGCTCGGCCACATGAAGGTCTTGTAATAGAAGGCTGCCGGGATGAAGCGCTTGAACGCGCCATTCACCGCCATCAGGTCGAAGCGCAGGCTGGGCCAGGCGTTGACCGGCGCGGCGTGGAGCCCGTCGTAGAGCTCGATATAGGGCGCCTTCAGGTTCGGGCTGGCATGCGCGCCGGTTTCGAGCTGAACGATAAAATTGGGTTCGTCGAGCCCGGCGGCGATCAGCCCGCGCGGGCGGTGATATTTGAAGCTGCGCCCGATCATCCGCTCGCCCGACGCCAGCAAGGCAGAGGCGAGCGTGTCGCCCGCATAGCCGCGGTATGTTCGGCCTTCCCACTGGAAGGTCACCGGGCGAGCGCGGTCGATCGCTCCGCCATCCGACAGGCGATAGCCGCTCATCGCTGCCCCTCCGGCGCGGGGCGGGGGTCGGTGATCCCGTACACGGCGGTGATGCGATGCGTCACCGTGTCGCGCGCGACGTTGAACCACAGGCCGCAGCCGAAGCGATGGTGCCAGCGCTCAAAGCTCGCCCCCTGCGCATTGTCGCGGTGGAACAGATAGTCGGCCCATTCCGCGTCGTCGGTCGCCTGCGGATCTGGCGGGCGCACGATCGGGCTTTCGCCGCCACAGCGAAATTCCAGTTCCGCGCGCGGGCCGCACCAGGGACAGTCGATCAGCAGCATGGAGTCCTCAATGGGCGATGCCGGAGGCGCCGGATTCGTCGATCAGCGCCCCGGTCCGAAAGCGATCGAGCGCGAAGGAAGCGGCGAGCGGATGCGCCGCGCCGGTCGCCATGTGATGCGCGAGGCAGTATCCGCCGCCGGGGATCGCCTTGAACCCGCCGGTGCCCCAGCCGCAGTTAAGGTACAGGCCCTTAATCGGGCTCTCGCCCAGGATCGGGGTGGAGTCCGGCGTGACATCGACGATGCCCGCCCATTGGCGGAGCAACCGGACGCGCGAGAACTGCGGGAACAGGTCGATCAGGCCCGCTGCGGTATCCTCCAGCACGGGCAGGCTGCCGCGCTGAGCATAGGACGGGAACAGGTCGAGTGCGCTGCCGATCACCAACTCGCCCTTGTCAGACTGGCTGAGATAGGTGCCGGTGGACGGGGCAAGCACCACCGTGTCGAGCACCGGCTTCAACGGCTCCGACACGAATGCCTGGAGCGCGTAGGATACGATCGGCAGGCGGAACCCGGCACGCTTCGCCATCACGCTGCTATGCCCCGCCACCGCCATGCCGACGCAATCGGTCGCGATGTCGCCGCGGCTGGTCTGAAGCCCGACGACCCGGCCATCGCGCAGATCGAAGCCGGTCACTTCGCAATTCTGGATGATGTCGACCCCCAGCGCGTCGGCGGCGCGGGCATAGCCCCAGGCGACGGCGTCGTGGCGCGCGGTGCCGCCGCGCGGCTGGAACAGACCGGCGACGATCGGAAAGCGCGGGGCGGGGTTCAGGCCGGGGATGCGGCGCTGGACTTCGTCGCCCGCATGAAACTCGGCATCGACCCCGTTGAGCCGCATCGCATTGACCGAGCGGCGCAGCATCTCGACGCCATGCCGGTCATGCGCAAAGCTCCACATGCCGCGCTGCGAGAACATGATGTTGTAGTTGAGCGCGCGCGACAGCCCTTCGTACAGGGTCAGCGAGAAGTCGTAGAAGCGCGCGCTTTCCGGGAAGAAATAGTTCGACCGGATCACGGTGGTGTTGCGGCCAGTATTGCCGCCGCCGATCCATCCGCGCTCCAGCACCGCGACATCGCGAATGCCGTGGTGCGCGGCGAGATAATAGGCAGTCGCGAGGCCATGTCCGCCGCCGCCGATGATCACCGCCTGATAGCGTTTGCGCGGCTCGGCATCGCGCCACGCGGGCGTCCAGTTGCGTTGCCCGGTAAGGCCCGCGCGCAGGAGTGACCACGCCGAGTATCGTGTCACTTGCGCCGCTCCCCCCTGCTTCCTGCGAAACACGATGCATAAATACACAAGTGTATTTGTGCAATGGCCGAATGGCGATTTTCAGGCTGGAGCGGGCTGCGTAGTGGCGAGCCGGCGGGCGACCAGTGGCATGCACAGCGGGATTGTGAGGACACAGGACAGAAAGCCGAGAATCCCTAGCATCGAATACGACCCAAAATCGGCAACCAGGCCGCCGATCGGTGCGCCGATGGCAAAGGCGAAGCGCTCCCAGCCGCCGCCCATCGTCCCGGCGCGACCCGACGGGTCGATTGCCGCGGCGACCCCCAGGAACACCGAATATTGGTACATGTAGAAGATCCAATAGGTCAGCACGCCGATCGCGAACATGACCGCCCCGGTCGCGAACCCCATCAACAGGCACGAGACACCTGTGCCAATCAGCCCGAAGACCATCGACGCGACCCGCGGCGCGCGTCCGCCGAGCCATGCGGCGACGACCGTCCCGGCAATGCCGCACAGCGCGCTCAGCGACAGGATCGTCGCCGTGGTGGTGGGCGCGATCTCCAGCCCCTTGGCGATCCGCTCGGCAAAGCTCCACAGCGCCCCGGTGCCGAGCGAATAGCCCGCCCACATCAGCATCAGCGCCAGGATCGCGGGCTGGCGCAGCAGCCCGCCCGCATGGATCGCCGGCAACTCCGTCCGCGCGCGAAACGCGAGCATCATCGGCATGGTGATCAGGATCGCGAGCGCGACCGCGAGGAAGGCGCCCATCCGCCCGAGATGGATGCTCGCCAGCGGCATCACGAACATCAGCGCGACGACATAGGCGACCGCGCCGCCATTGCCGATCGCATAGACCCGGTCGGGGTTCGCTGCGGTGGATCCACCGGTGATCGTGGCGGCGAAGACCAGCCCATATCCGGTGCCGGCCAGCGCCGCGAAGACCAGCAGCAGTGCGAACGACCCCGGCATGAAATACATCAGCACGTGCGCGCCCAGCGCCAGCGTCGCCCCGATCATCGCAACGGTGACCGAGCGTGCGCGGTGGATGAACGGGGCGAGCGCGATCATCGACAGCGCCAGCGCGCCGATCTGGAAAAAGCCGAACAACCCGGCCTCACGGCCGTTAAGACCGAGGTCCATCAGCGCGCCGACCTGAAGCGGCATGGTCGAAGTGCCGATATGTGCGATGCCGTTGCCGATCACGACGGCGGCGATCAATGCGAGGCTGTCGGTTCTGCGTGCCACCCTGTTCTCCCCGATCTCACGGCGCGGCAGGCTGCCCGTGTCGATTTCCGTCAAGAAATACATCTATGTATTGACATGTCCAGCCTCTCCCGACAGCGGCATCGCGCACCAGTAGCGGCGATTGACCCCGCGCGTGGTTATCCGGCAATGAGGCACTATGGCTGAGAATAAAGCGACAGCGACCAAGACGGGGAAGGGTGCTGGCAAGACGGGCCGAACATGGCGCCGTACTCCGCCGCCGGACCATACGCCCTCGACTCAGGAATGGATCGATATCGCGCGCCGCACCTTGATTGAGGACGGCATTGTCGGCGTAAAGATCGACCGGCTCGCCAAGACGGTAGGTGTGACGCGCGGCGGGTTTTACTGGCGGTTCAAGGATCATACCGAGCTGCTCGACGCGCTGCTCAAGGACTGGCGAGCGAGCAATACCCAGCCGATGCTGGACGTGCTTGCCGCATCCGGCACGGTCGAGGAACGACTGTCGCGGCTGGCGCATCTCTATATTTCCGAACAGGGGTTCAGCCCGGCCTATGACCGCGCAGTACGCGCCTGGGCCAATCTGTCGGCAGAGGTTGAGGCGGTCGTGCAGGAGGTCGATGCGGTCCGGATCGATGCCATCCAGGCCGTGTTTGCCGAGGGCGGGTACAGCGAAGACGACGCGATGATCCGCGCCCGCATCGTCTATTTCCACCAGGTCGGCTATTACGCGACCGGCCTCAAGGAATCGCTCGAACAGCGGCAGGACCTCATTCATCGCTATGTGAAGGTGTTTACCGGCCGCGATTGAGCGGAGCGGATCACGCCGCCTTGACACCGACCATCTAACCGCTGAAACAATACACATCTGTATTGTCATGGTGGGATGGCGGAATGCACCAGTCGGAACTGCGCGGCCTGTATCCGGAGATCGAACCCTATGCGAGCGGGATGCTCGATGTGGGGGACGGGCATCAGCTCTATTATGAGCGGGTCGGGACGCCCGGCGCCAAGCCTGCGATCTTCCTGCATGGCGGGCCGGGCGGTGGCTTTGCTGCGTCGCACCGCCGCCTGTTCGACCCAGCACGCTATGATGTCCTGCTGTTCGACCAGCGCGGCTGTGGGCGATCGACGCCGCATGCGGGCCTTGAGGACAACACCACCTGGCATCTTGTCGCCGATATGGAGCGGTTGCGCGAACTGGTCGGGGCGGAACAGTGGCTGGTGTTCGGCGGATCATGGGGATCGACGCTTGGGCTGGCCTATGCGCAGACCCATCCGGAGCGCGTCAGCGCGCTGGTCCTGCGCGGGATCTTCACCGTGTCGCGCGCCGAGATCGACTGGTTCTACCGCTTCGGCGTGTCGGAAGTGTTTCCTGAAAAATATGCACGGCTTCAGGCGCCGATCCCGGAGGCGGAGCGCGGCGATCTGGTCGCCGCGTATCGCCGCCGCCTGACCGGCGACGATGCAGCGGCGCAGATCGAGGCGGCGCAGGCGTGGACGCGTTGGGAGTGCGAGACCTCGACACTCTTGCCCAATGCGGCGCTCGACGCGCTGTGGCGGGACGAACGCTATGCGCTGGCCTTTGCCCGGATCGAAAATCACTATTTCACCCATGGTGCATGGCTGGAGGACGGCCAATTGCTGCGCGACGCGGGCCGTCTGCGCGGCATCCCCGGCGTGATCGTTCATGGCCGCTACGACCTGCCATGCCCGGCGACCTATGCCTATGCGCTGCACAGCGTCTGGCCGGAGGCGGAGTTTCACCTGATCGACGGGGCAGGGCACGCCTATTCCGAGCCGGGGATTCTCGACCAGCTGATCCGTGCGACCGACCGCTTCGCCGATGCGGACGCACCGGTCTGGACGGATATCTAGCGCGTGGCGGGGGCAGCGCCTGTTCGGTCGCGTGACACGCTCTGGGGGCATCCCAAGGGCCTCGCCTATCTGGCGTTTGCCGAGGCGTGGGAGCGGTTTTCCTTTTACGGCATGTCGGCGCTGCTGCTGCTCTACATGCTTCAGCATATCCTGACGCCGGGAGTCGCGGAGGGTGTCGCAGGCTTTGCCGGGCTGCGCGCTGGACTGGAGGGGCTGACCGGGCCGCTGTCCAATCAGGCGTTCGCCAGTCAGGTGTTCAGCCTCTATACGGGCCTGGTCTATTTCACCCCGATCTTCGGCGGGTTACTGGCGGATCGCTGGCTGGGGCAGCGCCGCACGGTCCTGCTCGGCGCTGTGCTGATGGCGGTCGGCCATTTCCTGATGGCGTTCGAGGGCAGCTTCCTGTTCGCCATCGCGTTCCTGATCGCGGGGACCGGCTGCCTCAAGGGCAATATCTCGGTCCAGGTCGGCTTTCTCTATGGCGCCGATGAAGCCGGGCAGCGGACCCGCGCATTCGCGATTTTCTCGGCCGCAATCAATGTCGGCGCGTTGCTCGGTCCGCTGCTGTGCGGCGTATTGGCGCAGCTCTATGGCTGGCATGTCGGGTTCGGTGCGGCGGGCGTGCTGATGCTGATCGCGCTGGCGACCTATCTCAGCGGCTGGAAGCATCTTCCCGCTGATCGGCGGCGGCCGCGGGATGGGGCGGCGCGTCAGCCGCTTAACCAAGACGATTGGCGGCGTGTTGCCGCGCTGATCTTTCTCGGTGTGATCAGCATTCCGGCTTGTGCGGCCTATTTCCAGGAGATGAATGCAGGCCTGTTGTTCATCGACGCATCGGTGGAGCGGAGCCTGTTCGGATGGACCGTGCCGACCGCATCGTTCAATTCACTCGACGGGCTGTTCTGCATCGTCGCGGTGCCGGTGTTGATCGCGCTTTGGCGTTGGCAGGCGCGGCGCGGGCGTGAGGCAGGTGAGATGTCGAAACTCACCATCGGCTATTTCATCATCGCGGGTGCGAATCTGATGATGATCGTGCCCGCCGGCTGGGCCGACCGGGGCGAGAGTGTCGGGGCGATTTGGCCGGTGCTGCTCTACGGACTCAACGCGCTCGGCTTCACCTTCTATTGGCCAACCCTGTTGGCATTGTTCTCGCGTGCAGCTCCGGCGCAGATCAACTCGACGATGATGGGGACAGTATTCCTGTCGGTGTTCCTCGGCAATTTGCTCGTCGGTCACGTCGCCACCCTATGGGAGACGATGCCGCATGCCAGGTTCTTTGCGCTGAACGCCGCATTCGCGGGCGGTGCATGCCTCGTCATGCTGGTCGTCGCGCGGCCGGTTTCGCGGCTGCTGGTCGCAAGAAACTCCGCCGAAACTCCGTGAAATTTCGATGACGGTTTATTGACAATACATTGATGTATTGTACAACGACTCACGTGGGGGTTGAGAGGGCTTAAGAGGCGGCGGGGACCGTCAGGCCATAGCGTTTCAGCCGCGCGGACGCCGTTCGCGCGGGCGGGACGATGCAGCTCAAGCGTCATGGTTTCCGTTGCGTCGCAGCGGCGTGTTCCGGCTCAAATAAAGAGGAGGATAGTGTGGCACTAAGGGGGGTAATTGCGACCTTGGTCGCGGGCGTATCGACGCTCGGCTTCAGTTCGGCGGCTGCCGCACAGGACGCTCCGGTTGCGGCGAGTGATGTTGAGGAAGTCGTCGTCACGGCGCGCTTCCGCCAGGAGTCGGTTCAGGACATCGGCGGCAGCGTCACGGCGCTGGGCGGCGATGATCTGCAGAAATCCGGCATCGTTGATTTCGAGGATCTGGCGAACCGCGTTGCGGGTGTCGAGATGCTCGACCGCGGTCCGAACACCAATGAGATCAACATCCGCGGCGTGACCAACAGCACCCAAGTGTCGGGCAATGCGCTGCAGCCGCTGGTTTCGATCCTGGTCGATGATATCTCGGTCGCATCCTCCTCGGCATCGCAGCGCGACTTCAACTTCTTCGATTTCGATCGCGTTGAAATCCTGCGCGGGCCGCAGCCGACCTATTTCGGTGAAGGCGCGATGGGCGGCGTGATCCGCTATTTCGCGGCCGATCCCGATCTTGATGGCAAGACCTTCACCGGCACGTGGAGCGGCGGCGCGAGCGTCACCGATCATGGTGGCTTCAACTATCGCGTGGAGAATGCGACCAGCCTGATCCTCGTCCCCGACAGGCTCGGCGTTCGGTTCGTCGGTTTCTACCGCAAGGACGACGGCTACATCGACAATCTGGGCCTCAACCAGAAGGACATGAACGACTTCGAATCCTATGGCGGTCGTGCGATCATTCTGGCGAAGCCGACGGACAATCTGACCATCCGCCTCGCCGCGCATGTTGGTCGTGACGATATCGGCGAATTGAGCTTCATCGAGCCGACCACGATCGGCGACAGCGTCGGCAGCGAAGATCTGATCGCGCCGTCGCTCAGCCTGATCGACGGGCTTAATCAGGACGATTTCGAGCTCTATAGCGGCAAGCTCTCGTATAATTCCGGCCCGATCACGGTTGAATCGATCACCGGCCTGTACCAGCGCCGGCGTCAGGCGGAGACGTTCAGCTCGGCCTATACCTATGGGTTCCAGGGTTTCTTCAACGCCTTTCCGCCGTTCGACACGGCGAGCAACCTGCTGTCGTCCGACCTGACGGCGATCGCCCAGATTCAGAGCAAGGAGCGCGCGGTTTCGCAGGAATTCCGCTTCGTCACCGACTTCGACTCGCCGCTCAACATCGTCGCGGGCGCGTATTTCCAGGACACCAAATCGACCTCGACCGCGCTGGTTTCGGGTGATGGCTATGCCAACATCACCGACACCGGATCGACCGAGATCGAACGCAGCACGACCCAGACCGACACGCGCCAGTTCTCGGGCTTTGTCGAGCTGAGCTATGCGGCGACCGACCGGCTGCGGCTGTTTGCCGGGGCGCGTTACGTCAACGAGAAGGTCACCTCGACCCTCGTCGAATCCTTCGTCATCGGTATCTTCTCGCCGATCTTCACCAATCCGGCGGACATCTTCGCCCCGATCTACTTCCCGGTGCCAAACGACGTCGATGCGCTGAACGCGCCGGGCGGACCCGGCACCAGCTTCGACTTCAAGCTCAACACCTTCCTGCCGCGCGTTGCGATCGAATATGACGTCAATGACGACGTCATGGTCTATGGCACGCTCGCTCGCGGCGTCCGCAATGGCGGATTGAACAGCCCCTTCTCCGCGCTCGGCTTCGGCCCGGTCGGGTCGCAGGCGTTCAATGACGCGCTGACCTATGACCGGGACGATGTCGTCACCGGCGAAATCGGCGTGAAGTCGCGCCTGATGAACGGTGCGCTGACGCTCAATGTCGCGGCGTTCTACTCCGACTTCGACAATCCACAGATCGGGATCAGCAACCCCGGCGCGCTCACCGCGAACGGGCCGCAGCTGCGGATCTACGGGATCGAGGTCGAGGGCAGCTACAAGGCGAGCAGCAACCTCTCGCTGTTCTTCAGCGGGAACCTGACCGAGGCCGGCTATAGCGAGGGCATGTCGGTGTTCGCGGTCGCCGGTGCGCCTGCGGACTATCAGGATCTCGCCAAGGGCAACCGTCCGCCGAACGTGCCCAAGGTCTCGTTCTCGACCGGCGCGGACTTCAACTATCCGCTGGGCAGCGACGATCTGGAACTCACCGGGCAGGTCGCGTTCCAATATATCGGCGAGCGTGAAACCTTCCCGCAGAACTTCGCTACGGGCAAGCTGGGGAGCATGGAAATGCTCAACCTGCGCGTCGGGCTTGAGCGGAAATGGTGGTCGATGACCGCCTATGTCACCAATGTGCTCAACGATCTGGAGCTGCAGGCGACGACGATCCCGACCAGCTCGGCGCGGCTGGTCAACGGGGTGCTGGATGGCCCGTTGTCGTCCGCCTTCATCAATCGCCCGCGCACGGCTGGCCTAACCTTCACCGTGCGCTACTAAGGAAGCTCCTATCGGCGGCGGCTCGCGCATGACGCGGGTCGCCGTTCCTTGTGACAGGCTGGGGACTGTATCGATGCTGTTCGTTGTCGGGCGTATTCTGGTGGCGATGTCGATCGCGGGCGGCCTCGCCTTGGCCCCGCCAGCGGCAGCGCAGAGCGACGCCCCGGTAACCGTGGCGGATGTCGAGCGCGCATCCACCTTCTATCCCGCCAATGTCCGCAAGCTGGTGCGCAATGCCGCGCCGGTGCCCAACTGGAACGGGGCCAGCGACTATTTCTGGTATCGGCATGAGATTGAGGGCGGCGTCCGCTTCGTCACCGTCAACGCCGCGACCGGCAAGGCCGAGCCGGCGTTCGATCACGCGCGCGTGGCCGCGATGCTGTCGCGCGAATTGGGGCGCACGGTCGTGCCGGGGCAACTGCCGTTCGGGTCGATCCGCTATTCGTCCGACCTCAAGACGGTATCGTTCACGGTCGGTAAGCAGACCTTCGCGTGCAACCGCGCAGCGACCAATTGCCGCACCGAAGCCGCCGCCGCGCCCGACCCGGCGTCGGTCTCATCGCCGGACGGACGGCAAGTCCTGTTCGAGCGCGACCACAATCTGTGGCTGCGCGAGACCGCGACCGGCGCGGAACGTGCGCTGACCCGCGATGGCAGCGCCGAGTTCCCCTATCGCTACACCGCGTTCAAGACGACCTATGTCGAGGAACGGCGGGGCGAGGCCGTGCCGGTCTATCCCGGCGCGACCTGGTCGCCCGACGGGCGGTATGTCCTCGCGATCCGCACCGACAATCGCGGGGTCAAGACCGCGCCTTATGTTACCGAATTTCTCCCGCCGGACGCGCCGCGCCCGATCGCGCACCAGATGCCGATGCCGACGCCCGCCGACGCGCCAGAGAAGCGCTTCGCGCTGGTACTGATCGACCTCATGGACGGCGGCACCGTTCCGGTCGATGGCGGGGCATTGGGGTTCAACGACTATGCCCCTCATTGGGCGCTGGTCGGCGAGCCGGGCTGGGATATGGCCGACAATGCGCTCTACCTCGCCACGTCGACCCGCGATTCCCGCGCGCTCGGGCTGGTCGCGATCGACCTCGACACCGGCAAGAGCCGGACGGTGGTGGAGGAGCGTGACGCGCAGTTCCTCAACCTCAACCCGTTCGACTATCACGTCCCCAACGTCCGCCTGCTGGCGAAGCGGGGCGAGATCCTGTGGTGGTCGCAGCGTAGCGGGTGGGGGCACCTCTACCGCTACGACGCCAAGACCGGCGCGCTCAAGAATGCGGTGACGACCGGCGACTGGTCGGTGTTCGACATCGTCCGCGTCGATGAGGCGGCCGGGCTGGTCTATTTCACCGCTGGCGGGCGCGAGGCGGGGCGCAATCCCTATTATCGCCACCTCTACCGCGTTGCGCTCGACGGCGGTGCGCCGCAATTGCTGACGCCCGAGGATGCCGATCACAGCTTCACCAACTATCCCGCGCGTGGCCTGAACGGGCATTGGGACACGCCTGCGGCGCGCTTCTCGCCGAGCGGGCGCTACGTCGTCGATACGCATTCGACGATCGCGACGCCCCCGGTGACGGTGATCCGCGCCGCTGACGGGCGTTTGGTTGCCAAGCTGGTCGAAGCCGATGCGAGCGCGTTGCGCGCGACCGGCTGGACGCCGCCCGAGCGGCTCGTCGCCAGGAGCGCTGACGGCAAGCACGACATTTATGGCGTGCTGCTCAAGCCGACCAAATTCGATCCTGCAAAGCGCTATCCGGTGATCGAGCAGATTTATGCCGGCCCGCAGGTGTCGTTCGCGCCACAGGGCTTTACTGACGCGCTGGCCGGTCGCGCCGCCTATATGCAGGCGCTCGCGGAACTCGGCTTCGTCATCATCGTCCAAGACGGACGGGGTACGCCGCGCCGGTCGCGTGATTTCCATATGTCGCCGATGGCGGATGAGGATTCGATCGCGCTGTCCGATCATGTTGCAGGCATCCGCGCTGCTGCGCGCAGTCGGCCCTATATGGACCTCGACCGGGTCGGGATCACCGGCATTTCGTTCGGCGGCTATGCCTCGGCGCGGGCGGTGTTCCTGTTCCCGGACTTCTACAAGGCGGCGGTGTCGATCGCCGGGCCGCATAATTACCGCACGATGATCTCGTCAATCTCGCTCGAGCGGTTCTTCGGCGTGCCGGGCGAGGCGGGCGACACCTATACGCGGGTCGACAATCTGCACCTCGCCAACCGGCTTCAGGGCAAGCTGATGCTGGTCACCGGCGATATCGACCAGAATGTGCCGCTCAACCAGACGGTCGCTTTGTCGGACGCGCTGATCAAGGCGGGCAAGGAGTTCGATCTGGTGCTGGTGCCCAATGCCGCGCACGATGTCGGCTATCACCCCTATGTCGCGCGGCGGCTTGGCGGTTTTTTCCTGCGGCACCTCAAGGCGCAGGAGCCGCCGGTGCCGTTCGCGCAACCGTCGAAATAGATCTGGCTGGTGGAGACTGAATCGTGACGACTGACATGAACCGCCGCGGCATGATGAAACTCGCTGGCGGAGGCCTGTTTGCTGCGGCGACCGGGGCTGCGACGGCCGGCTCAGCGACGCAGCTCGCCGCTGCGCCCGCGACCACGCCGATCGTCGTGGATGGATGCAGCCCATCTGCACCGACCGCCAATTATCTTTCGCTGCTGCGCAAAGGCGGGGTGGATAGCTGGAGCATCTCCATGCTCCCGACCCTGCTGCAGATGGCGGCGCTGCACGAGTTTGTCGACCAGCACTCCAAGGAGGTTGGCATCGCCAAGACCGCCGGCGACATCCGCCGGTTGAAGGCGGAGGGCAAGATCTCGCTCACGATCGGCTGGCAGGAGGCCGATCTCTTCGCGATGAAGGGCGAGAGCGACTGGTGGTCCAAGCCGCCCAAGACGACGATGCGCCTGTTTTACGAAGCCGGGCTGCGCGTCGTTGGCCTGATTTACAACCTCACCAACCAGTTCGCCGGAGGCTGCCTGGACCCGCATATCGGCCTGACCAAGGCAGGGCGTGTGATGGTTGCCGAGATGCAGAAGCTCGGCATCCTGGTCGATGTCGGCGGGCATATGGGCGAGCAGTCGAGCCTCGACGTCATCGCGATGGCCGAGCGTCCCGTAGTGTGCACCCACTCGAACCTCGCCGCGCTCAATCCCAACCCGCGCAACACGTCGAACCGGGTGATCGAGGGGATTGCGAAATCCGGAGGCCTCTTCGGCGTCAGCGCGATCGACCCGTTCATGAGCTGGAGCAGCGCGGATGCGGGCAAACGCACCCAGCCCAAGGTCCGCGCCAATGTGAGGCGCTATGTCGACGAGCTGGACTATTTGAAGACGCTGGTGGGGGTCGATCATATCGGCATCGGCGGCGACTTTACCGTGGGCTCGACCTCGAAAATCGTTCCCGACGAGTCCTTCGCCTTCCCGCCAGAAATGACGTACGTTCAGGATCCGATCCAATATGCACAGGGGTTCGAGGATATCTCCAAACTCCCTGCGGTTCGCGCGGAGATGGTCGCGCGTGGCTGGCGCAAGGACGAGATCGACAAGGTGATGGGCGAGAACTGGATGCGCGTCTATGCGGCGACCATCGGCGCCTGATCCCTGTCGATGAGCCGCCCGATTGACCGGCTCGACGTCAAGATCTTGGCGGCGCTCGAACGCGATGGGCGGATGACCAAGGCGGACCTGTCGAAGGTGGTCGGCCTGTCACCCACGCCGTGCGGCGCGCGGGTCGCCAAGCTTGAGGCGGCGGGGTTCATCAAGGGTTATCACGCCGACATTTCGGTCGAACGGATCACGGGGCTGAGCCGCTTTACCGTATCCGTCAGCATCCGCGAATGGACGCCGGACGCCGCGCGTCGGTTCGAGGAAATGGTCGCGGCCATCCCGCAGATTGCCGAGTGCGATGCGGTGTTCGGGTCGGTCGATTTCGTGATGTTGCTGTACGCGTCCGACGAAGATCATTGCCGTGCGTTGCTCGCGCCGCTGGACGCGATTGGGATCGACTGCACGCTGTTGCCGGTCGCGCGGTCGGTGCGTGCGCCGCACGCCGTTCCGCTGACGGGGCTACTGGGTTGAGCGTCGTGACCGATAGTGAAAGCTGCTGTTTCGGCGGGTCAATTCAGACGCAATTGCGGGGCGCTTTGCACTAGCTGAATTGGCGCAACTTCTAGTCGAGGGATGACATGATCGAACTGCGCAAACCCTATGTCCTATTCGTCGGCGACGTCGCCAAGCCGCTCCATGCCAAGACCGGCTTTGGCATCCGCGACTGGGCGCGCGACGCATGTCTCGGCCAGTTTCGGCTGAGCGACCAGGCGGCGGACCTGGGCCTGCCCGACCTCGATGTCGCGACGGCGGTCCGACAAGGCGCGGGTTCACTGGTCGTCGCGGTCGCGCCGGTCGGCGGGCAGATCCCGGCGGCGTGGCATGCTGCCCTGATCGCGGCGGCGCGCGGCGGGCTCGACATCGTCAGCGGGATGCACACGCGGCTCGCGGACGTTCCCGGCCTGGCGGATGCTGCGAAGGCGGCAGGCGCGCGATTGATCGACGTCCGCGTGCCGCCCGCCGGCATCACGACCGCAACCGGCCGCAAGCGCACGGGCAGGCGCGTCCTCACCGTCGGCACCGATTGCGCGCTCGGCAAGAAATACACCGCGCTGGCGCTGACGCGGGCGCTGCGTGACGCCGGTGCGGACGTGGATTTCCGCGCGACTGGCCAGACCG
The DNA here is from genome assembly GCF_020177055.1 of Sphingomonas sp. R647. Taxonomy (GTDB): domain Bacteria; phylum Pseudomonadota; class Alphaproteobacteria; order Sphingomonadales; family Sphingomonadaceae; genus Sphingomonas. The sequence continues at coordinate 758,549 of NZ_JAIQXT010000001.1, read as the reverse complement.
GGATCATCATTGCAGGTGCGGGCATCCCGATGGACGCGGTGGTTTCCGATTTCATCGCCGGCGCAGCTGAGGCGCTCTCGCCCGACGCCGACGAGAATCATTGGGACGTGATCGAAGGGCAGGGGGCGATCCATCACCCCGCTTTCGCCGGGGTGACGCTGGGGATCATCCATGGCTCACAGCCCGATGTGCTGGTGCTGTGCCACGAGCCGGGCCGCACGCATTTCCACTCGATGACCGGATTCCCGCTGCGTTCGCTGACCGAGGTCGCCGAGACTTGCCTTGCCGCCGCGCGGGTGACCAATCCGGCGGCGCGGCTGGGGGCTGTCAGCCTAAACACCGCGCAACTGGACGATGCTGCCTGTGCCGATGCACTCGCGCGCGCCAGCGAGGAGATGGGGGTTCCGGCCTTTGACCCGATGCGCACATCGATGGACCGCGCGGTCGCGTCGATCCTGGGGCGCCCCCATGACTGAGCGGCGCTGCACACTGCATATCGCGGTCGAGAGTTTTCCCTTTGTCGAGCCGTTCCGCATCGCGGGCTATGTCTTCGACGGACAGGACGTCGTCGTGGTCACCCTCACCGATGGCGAGCATGTCGGTCGTGGTGAAGCGTCGGGCGTCTATTATCTCGACGAAACCCCGGAACGGATGATCGCGCAGATCCAGGCCCAGCGCGACCTGATCGAGCGCGGGGTGAGCCGCGACAGGCTGCGCGCGGCGATGCCGCCGGGCGGCGCGCGCAATGCAGTCGACGCGGCGCTGTGGGATCTGGAGGCGAAGCGTAGCGGGCAACCCGTATGGCAGCTTGCTGGCGTCCCAACGCCCCGGCCGCTCGCCACCACCTTCACGTTGAGCGCCGACGAGCCCGACGCCATGGCTGCCCGCGCGGCATCCTATGCCGATGTCCGGCACATCAAGATCAAGCTGACCGGCGACGTGCCGCTCGACAGCGCGCGGGTGCGCGCGATCCGCGCCGCGCGGCCTGATGCCTGGCTCGGCGTCGATGGCAATCAGGGGTTTGCGCGCCACGATCTGGTGCCGCTCATCAGCATGCTGGTCGAGCAGCGCGTGTCGCTGCTGGAACAGCCGGTGCGGCGCGGACGCGAGGCCGATTTGGACGGCATCAAATGCCCGATCCCGGTCGCAGCGGATGAAAGCGTGCTGACGGTCGGCGACATCCCTCGGCTGGTCGGGCGGTTCAGCGTCGTCAACATCAAGCTCGACAAATGCGGCGGCCTGACCGACGCGCTGGCGATGGCGGACGCGGCGCGGCTGCACGGTCTCGACGTGATGGTCGGCAACATGGTCGGCTCGAGCCTCGCCATGGCTCCTGCCTTTGTGCTGGGTCAGCTTTGCGACATCGTCGATCTGGACGGTCCGATTTTCCTGAAGAGCGACCGCGAGCCATCGGTCAGCTACGTCAATGGCCTGGCGTCGTGTCCGCCCGCGCTGTGGGGCTGGCCGGCATGAAGTGGCGGCGGATCGCAGCGAGTGGCGCGGCCCTGCTCCTGCTCGGTGCGGGACCGGCTCCGGCCTATGATATCGTCATCCGGGGCGGCCGCGTGCTCGACGGGGCGGGTAACCCGTGGGTCCGCGCGGATATCGGCATCAAGGATGGCCGGATCGCGAAGATCGGGCTCATCACCGCGCGCGGTGCGAAGGAGATCGACGCGACCGGTCGCTACGTTGCCCCCGGCTTCATCGACATGATGGATCAGTCGGGCAGCGTGTTGCTCGCGCACGGCGCGGCTGAGAACAAGCTGCGGATGGGCGTGACGACGCTCATCGGGGGGGAAGGGGGCACGCCGGTCCCGGCGGACGCGATCCCGCGCTACTTCGACGACCTGGCAACGCGCGGGATCGCGGTCAATTTCGGCACCTATTACAGCGCGACCCAGGCGCGGGTTGCGGTGATGGGCGACGGCGCGGGCGCACCAACCCCGGCCCAGCTTGAGCAGATGCGCGGGCTGGTCGATCGCGCGATGCAGGCGGGCGCGTTCGGGATCAGCACCGCGCTGATGTATCCGCCCGACCGCTTCCACGCGACCGAGGATCTGGTTGCACTCGCCAAGGTCGCTGCAAAATGCGGCGGCTTCTACGCGACCCATATGCGCGACGAGAGCGCGCGCCTGCTGGACAGCGTCGATGAGGCGATCCGGATCGGCGAGGACAGCGGCGCCAAGGTTGAGATTTTCCACTTGAAGGCCGCCTATGCCCCCGGCTGGGGCACGCTGATGCCGCAGGCGATCGCCCGCATCGCCGCCGCGCGCGACCGCGGGGTGGACGTCGCTGCGGACCTCTATCCCTATACCGCTGCTGGAACCGGACTAGAGGGGACGGTGCCGGGGCATGTGTTCGCGCAAGGGTTTGAGGCGGGCCTGGCCAAGCTGCGCGATCCTTCCCTGCGCGCTCAGTTGAAGCGCGAGGCAGCCGCAGGATCGGTCCCCGGCTGGTCAAGTCTGATCGAGGCGGCGGGTGGCTGGCAGAACATCGTCCTTGCCAATGCGCACCAGCCGGACATGCTGCGCTTCCACGGCAAGAATTTCGTCGAGATTGGCGCGGCGCTGAACAAGGACCCCGCCGATGCCGCATGGGATATCCTGCTCGCCGCGCTGCCCAACCGCGCCTTCGCCCTCTATTTCGTGATGGACGAGGGCGATATCGAATCCGCGATCCGCCAGCCCTGGATCAGCATCGGCAGCGACGGCGCGGCGGCGGCGGTGCTGGGCGAACTCGACGGCATGGGCCTGCCGCATCCGCGCTCCTACGGCACCTTCGCCCGCGTGCTCGCCCACTATGTGCGCGAGCGGGGCGTGCTGTCGCTGGAGGATGCGGTTCGCAAGATGACGTCATGGCCTGCGCAGCGCATGGGGCTCAGCGACCGGGGACTGCTCCGCGAAGGGCTGCGCGCCGATGTGGTCATCTTCGACGCGGCGGCAGTCGAGGATCATGCGAGCTGGGCCGCGCCGATGCGGCCCGCGACCGGCATCGCCGATGTGATCGTCAACGGCGTGCTGACGCTGGATCAGGGCCGGCATACCGGCGCGCGCGCGGGGATGGTGCTGCGCCATCGATGCGGGAGATGACCTGCGCGCCGCTCGACCCGCTCGACCTTCAGATCCTCGCGGCGCTGGCGCACGACGGTCGAATCAGCAAGGTCAGGCTCGCCGAGATCACCGGCCTGTCGCCGACCCCCTGCGCGATGCGGATCGAGCGGTTGGAGCGTGCGGGCTACATCCGCGGCTATCATGCGGACATCGATATCGAACGGCTAGGCAATCTCAGCCAGTTCATCGTGATGGCGAGCCTCCGCAATTGCACGGCCGAGGCGGCCCGTCAGTTCGAGGCGATCGTCGCGACGACCCCGAACATCGTCGCATGCGATGCCGTGTCCGGGTCGAACGACTATGCGATGCGCATCTTTGCGCGCAATGTCCGCCATTACCACGCAACGATGGCGCCATTCCTGACGATGGAGATCGACTACACCACCTATCCGGTTTCAAAGACCGTAAAGGATCGCACCCGACTGAACGTTACGGACCTGATTGACGCGCCGCCTCCCAGCTCCTCAGTCGACCACGACTAAAGCAATCCAAAGTTTCACCGCCGATGCTGCTGCGATCGTTTACCAGCGGATACAGCGGGGGACGATGAACCGTCCCATGGTTGCCGACACCGCGACTGGCGCGACGTGCCAGATGCCGAGATGAGCGATCGTGTCCACCGGGCAGGACAGGCCCCAGGCGAAGCTGCCGAGCGCGCCGGCGGCGATGCCGGTATAAAGTCCGGCGACATTCGGCGCGACTGGTGCGCCGCGGCGTAGCCAGATTAGCAGCGCAACGGCGACCAGCAGTCCGCTCGCGGTGCCGAAGAGGAAGCAGTGAAGCCCGTCGGCGGCGTGTTCATGCCCCGCCAGATTGCCCTCAATCGCCATGAACAACAGCGCGGTCACCGGCAGGAGCGCGAGCGCGGCGAGCAGCCAGCGTGCGCCGTCCCGCCGAGCGCCGACCCGAGGCACAGCCATCCGCACCACCGCGCGTGCAGAGGCGAGCCCGACCAGTCCGATCAGGCCGTTGGCGATGAAGAAGATCGCCGCCGCTTGCCCCTGCGCCGGTCCGGACCATAGGCCCTGCACCAGCGCAACGACCGCGATCGTCACGGCGGTCGCCAGCGCGATCAGCGCCAGGCCATGGGCCATCCGGATGGGACGAACGGGTTCCAGCGCCTCGGCAAGCTGGGCAATCAGGGGGGACGTCGGGCGGTCCATGGTCAGTCGGCCTTTTCTACGAGCGCGGAGAGCTTTCTCAATCCGCGATGAATGTTGACTTTGATCAGGCTTTCGCTCTGACCGCTTCGCTCGGCTGCCTCGGTGACGGACAGCCCCTTGATCTTGACGAGGTCGATCGCCTCGCACTGGCGCTGGGGCAGGTGGACGAACAGCCGCTCCAGGCTCATCCGCGCCAGGACTGCCTCTTCTTCGCTGTCCTCAGCCGAGTCCTGATCCTCCAGCGCGCCCTCGCTGACGCGGTACACGCGGCGCAGATGGTCGATCCAGCGATAGCGGGCGATGGCGGCAAGCCAGGGGAGGAACGCCCGCGTAGCGTCCCAGGTCGCCCGTTTGGCGTGCAGCGCCAGCAGCACGTCCTGTACCAGATCATCGAGCTGGGCTGGCGCGACGCGTCGGCGAAAATAGCGCTCCAGCCAGAGCTGCGCTTCGGTGAGCAGCACCGTGTAGGCGCGCCGGTCGCCCGCCTGCGACGCGATCATCAGCCGCGCGAAGGTGGCTTCATCAGCAATCATCGCCGCCCTCCCGTGCCCGCATGCTCAGCCCCGCTTCGGCCGCCGACCGCCGATGACTGCATCGAGCGACAGCGCGCCGCCGCCGCGGACGATCAGTATCATGGCCAGCGCGACCCACAGGATATGCGTCGTCCACCAGGCTTCGGGATAGACGAAAAACTGGATGACGAGCGTCATTCCGAACAACGCGGTCGCCGACAGGCGCGTGGCCAGTCCGATCAGCAGTAGCGCAGGGAACAGATGCTCCCCCGCAGTCGCCAGCGGCGCGGCGATGTCGGGCGGTAGCGGCACCGCAGCATATTCATATTCGAATAAATAGCGGGTGGCGTCGCTGATCTCGAACCAGCTCCCCTCGACCAATTTGCTGCGGCCCGCGCGCCAGAACATTCCGGCGAGCGCGACCCGCACCATTAGCAGCGCAACGCTCTCTGCCGTCCGCGAGGCAAGCAGCGTCACCACCCGATCGTATAAAGATGCGATGCGCTGCATGTCGATGTCCTGTCTCTCAGCGAAGGGTCAGCGCTTGACCGGGGTCAGCGAACCAGCGCCTTTGGGCGTCTTGGTCTTCTCGCAGCTGCCCTTCGCGACCAGTTTCCAGGCGTTGCCCTGATAGTCGCGGGTCGACGTGCCGGCGCAGCTGGTGCCTGGGCCAGCCGCACAGTCATTCTGGCCCGCCTTCGCGATGCCGTAGCATTTCTCCATCGGCGGTTTCTGCGCAGCGGCAGGGGGCGCAGTGAGCGCGGCGGCCATTCCGGCGGTCGCGGCGAGCCCGGCGATGCGGGCGAGGGTGGAAGCATTCATGGTCATCGTCTCCGGGGTTTGAGGATGCCGACGCTGCGGATCGGCACAGCCCCTCATTCGCCGGGGTCGGGGCGGCGGTTACAGCCGGATGAAAAATGTTGCGGCTGTAACCGCAGCATTGCCTGCGGCGAACTGGTCGATGTGCGCTTCCGCACGACGTTCAATTCAAGGGACTAGCGACATGAAGACCGCAACGCGCACCGCCGCATCCATCGCCGCCACCGCAGCCGCCATCGCGCTGGGCTCGTTCTCGGCCTTTGCCGCCGACACGCCTGCTGGCAGCAAGGGCCGCGCGATCGGGGCGAAGGACACCGTCCATTGCTACGGCCTGCACAGCTGCAAGGGCCAGTCCGACTGCGCGACCGCCGAGCATCAGTGCAAGGGCCAGAATGCGTGCAAGGGCCATGGCTTCAAGGCGATGAAGGCGGGTGAATGCCTATCGAAGGGCGGGACGATCGGCGATCTCGGCTGATCCCGCCCGGTCCGGCGGGCCGCCCCCTTACCCTGGCCCGCCGGACCGATTTCTTCAGCCGTCGAGGAATGATGCGATGACTTCACTAAGCCCCTTTGGCGGCTTCGGCCTCGGCCTGCGCCGCGACCATTATCGCGACTTTCTGGAGGGCGATGTCGCGGTCGATTTTGTCGAGGTGATCTCGGAAAACTTCATGGTCGATGGCGGGCGTCCGCTGCGTATTCTGGAGCAGGTGCGCGCGAAGCTGCCCGTCATCCTGCACGGCGTGTCGATGTCGATCGGATCGGCGCATGGCCTCGACCGCGACCATCTCGCCCGGCTGCGGATGCTGGCCGACCGGATCGAGCCGCTATGGGTGTCCGATCATCTGTGCTGGACCCGCACCAGCGCGCACAACAGCCACGATCTGCTGCCGATGCCGCTGACCCGCGCGGCGCTCGACCTGGTCTGCGACAAGATCGATCGCGCGCAAGAGGGGCTGGGCCGCGCGATGCTGTTCGAAAATCCGTCTAGCTATCTGTCCTTTCCGCAGGACGAATATGCCGAATGGCAATTCCTCGCCGAGATGAGCCATCGGACCGGGTGTTTCCTGCTGCTCGACATCAACAACATCCATGTCAGCGCATGCAACCACGGCTTCGACCCGCTCGACTATCTGGCCGGGATTCCCGTCGACCGGGTCCGGCAGGTGCATCTGGCCGGGCACACGCCGGGCGAGATCGTGATCGACACCCATGATCGCCCGGTTTGCGAGGCCGTTTGGACGCTGTTTGGCCGGGCGATGCCGATGCTCGGGCCGGTGGCGGTGATGATCGAGCGCGACGATGCGATCCCGCCCCTGTCCGAACTGTTGGCCGAACTCGATCAGGCGCGCAGGATCGCCGCCGCCACGCCGATCGAGGCCGCAGCATGAGCGCGCTCGCCCGGCTTCAGGACGCCTTTCTTGCCTGTCTGCACGATGACGACGCGCCGCTGCCGCCCGGCTGGGATGCCGCGCGCGCGGCGGGGATGGCGGTCTATCGCAACGCCTATCGCGCCCGGCTGATCGACGTACTGGGCGAAAGCTATCCGCGGACCGCGCGGCTGGTTGGTGCGGATGCATTTGAACGGGCGGCGGCGCACCACCTGATCGCTCATCCGCCGTCGGCCTGGACGATCGACCGGGCGGGCGCGGGGTTTGCGCAAACCTGCGCCGAATTGTTCGCCCATGATGCCGATGTGGCGGAAATCGCGTGGCTGGAATGGGCAATGCACTGCGCATGGACGGTTGCGAATGATGTACCCCTGACAGGGGCGGAACTCGCTGCCGCGACATCGCATCTGGGCGCCGACCAATGGGAAGCGCTCAGGCTCGGGCCCATTGCGGGGACGGCGTTGCGGCCGGTTGCGTATGACCTCGCCAAACTGTGGCAGTCGCTCGACGGCGCGGCGCGCGCGCCGGTCGTCGAACGGCTCGACGAACCGGGCTGGGTGCTGACCTGGCGTGAGGGGGAGCAGCCCGTCTTCGTGCTGATCACGCAGGCCGATGGCAGGGCGCTGGACGCGTTGGTCCGGGGTGGCACCTTTGGCGAGCTATGCGCGACCTTGGCCGAGGAATTCGGCCCGGCGGACGCGGCCGCGACGGCAGCAGCGATGCTGCGCCGCTGGATCGAGTTGGGCGTTATCCGCGCGGTTGACACTGTCCCCGGTCGATCACAAGTTCGGCGCCGGTGATGCCGTCCGCGCGGTCGGACGCGACGCGCACTCAATGCATCAATTTCATTTGTGCGGATGCATAGAAACAATTCATTATGATAATCCATTCGGTTTGACCATCCTCAATGCAGAGGCGCGCTCGTTGAAGCGGCGCCCATGGGAGGGTTGTCTGATGAAAAAATTGCTTCTTGCGGGGACCGTGATCCTCGTCGCCCATGCTTCCGCCGCGCTGGCGCAGGACGCACCCGCCGCGCCGACCGCGACCGAGGAAGCCGAAGGGCTTCAGGATATCGTCATCACCGCGCAGCGCCGATCGGAGTCGTTGCAGCGCGCTGCCGTTGCCGTGACCGCCGTGACCGGTGACGACCTTGCCCAGTCGGGCATCACCGAAACCGCCAATCTCGGCAAGCTCGTCCCCTCGCTGGTGGTCCAGCCGACCGGCGGCACGACCAGCTTCTTCCTGCGCGGCGTCGGTACCAACTCGCAGAACTCGTTCTCGGAGAACGCCGTCGCGTTCAACTTCAACGGTGTCTATGTCGGCCGCCCGACCGCGCCGGCCGGCGTCTTCTACGACCTGGAGCGGGTCGAGGTGGTCAAGGGGCCGCAGGGTACGCTGTATGGCCGCAACGCGACTGGCGGCGCGATCAACGTGCTCCCGAAAAAGCCGATTCTCGGCAAGTTCGGTGGCGAGGCGCTGTTCGAATATGGCAATTACGACAGCAAGAAGGGTTTCCTCGCGCTGAACGTGCCGATCGGTGACAAGGTGGCGCTGCGCGTCGCCGGGCAGATCGTCGATCGCGATGGCTATATCTCCGACGGCTATGACGACGACAAGGGTGAGGCGGTGCGCGCGTCGCTGCTGATCGAGCCGTCGGATCGCTGGTCGATGACGCTGGTCGCCGATTACTACAACCAGCATGGCAAGGGTTCGGGCGCGGTGCTGCTGCCCGAGGCGCGCTACACCGTGCCAGCGCTGGAGGACCGCGTCAGCGTCTCCGATCCGCGCGCGCAGGCAGCGGTCCGTCAGCTTGCCTCCACGATCTTCGCGCCGCCCTTCTGCGGTGGCGCGGGCGGCTTCGTGACCAGCGGCTGCGTTGCGCTCGCTGGCACCGACGGCTTCCTCGACAACAAATTCTACGGTGTCAGCGCGACGGTGGTCGGCGATCTCGGCTTCGGCACGCTGACCGTGGTTCCCGCCTGGCGGCGTTCGGACGTCAATTTCCGCACCTATCTGCCCGGCTTTGCGGGCGACATCACCGATCTGGCTGAGCAGACCTCGGTCGAGGTGCGGCTGGCATCGAACGATGACGGGCGGCTGCGCTACGTCCTCGGCGGCTTCTATTTCGGCGAGAATCAGGAAACGCTGAACTTCTTCCGTCAGGGCAACATCTCGACCACGCGCTTCACCCCGCGGCTCAACACCGAGAGCGTCGCTGCGTTCGGCCAGCTAACCTTCGACCTCAGCGACAGCCTGCGTCTCGTCGCGGGTGGCCGTTACACGCGGGAGGACAAGAAGCAGTTGACCTCGACCGCTGCGGGCGGTCTGCCCGGCCCGGTCCAGCCGCCGCTGAGCGCGCCGTTCACCGGCAGCCTGAGCTTCGAGAAGTTCACCTGGAAGGCGGGCGTCGAGTTCGACGCAGGGCCGGCGTCCCTGGTCTATGCCAATGTCGCGACCGGCTTCAAATCGGGCGGCTTCTTCGTCGCGCAGCCGCCGAACAACACGTTCGAGCCGGAATCGCTGACTGCCTACACCGTGGGCGCGAAGAACCGCTTCTTCGACAACAAGCTGCAGCTGAATTTCGAGGCGTTTTATTGGGACTATAAGGACCAGCAGATCACCTTTGTCGGCGGCGTACCGACCGGCAACGGGGTGTTCGCGCAGGGATCGATCACCGTCAATGCGGGCAAGTCGCACATCTATGGCGCCGAGTTCGAGGCGCGGTTCGCGCCCAGCCGCAATGACCTGTTCAACCTCAACGTCCAGTATCTGAAGGGCAAGTATGACAGCCTGGTCACGGCGAACTTCTCGCCGACCGGGGCGCCTGTCACGACCGGCTGTCGCACGCTGGGCAGCCGCGCGGCCAATCCGGGCGTCAACAACGCGCGCTTCTACGACATCGACTGTTCGGGCAAGCCGACGGTCAACTCGCCTGAGTGGGCGATCAATGTCGGTTATGAGCGGACGTTCGAGCTGACCGGCGACCTCGACTTCATCGCGGGTGCGCGGGCGAACATCGAGAGCAGCCGGTTTATGAACTCGAACTACCGCCCTGAGGAAAAGCAGGACGGGTTCGTGATGGCCGATGCGTTCGTCACGCTGCGCAGCCAGCAGGGGTGGAGCGTCACCGGCTTCGTCAACAATTTGACCGATGAGGTCGTGCTGGCCCGTGCAGGCACGCGTCCGATCCTCGACTTCCCGGTCGGCACGCTGCGTCCGCCGCGCACCTATGGCGTCCGCGTCGGGTTCGACTTCTGATGCGCGTGTCGCTTCTGGGGCTGGCGGTTGCGGCGGCACTCGCGGCATCGCCCGCGATCGCACAGCAAGCGCCGCCCCAGGGCGACGCGTTCATCACACTCGGCACGATGGGCGGACCGGTCGGGAGCCGCGACCGGTCCCAGCCCGCCAACGCATTGGTGCACGACGGGCGTGTCTATCTGGTCGATGCCGGGGACGGCGCGGTCCAGCAGCTAATCAAGGCGGGCTATCAGCTGCCCCGCTTGCGCGCGGTGTTCCTAAGCCACCTTCACACCGATCATACCGGCGGCCTGTCGGCGGTGCTGGGGCTGCGCAACCAGACGAATGTGGCCGAGACGGTCACCGTCTATGGCCCGCCGGGTACGCGCGAGCTCGTCGCCGGGATGGTCGCGTCGATGCAGCCTGCGGCACGCGTCGGTTATGGCATTCCGGGCCAGCCCTGGGCGCCGCCTGCCGATACCGTCGCCGTGATCGAGCTGAACGATGGCGACAAGATTGCGGTCGATGGGATGACCGTGACTGCGGCGCAGAACAGCCATTACGACTTCGCGCCCGGCAGCGTCGAGGACCGCAATTACAAGTCGCTGTCGCTGCGCTTCGATATGCCCGGCCGGTCGATCGTTTACACCGGCGATACCGGGCCGAGCGCGGCGGTGGAAAAGCTGGCGAAAGGCGCGGACCTGCTGGTCAGCGAGATGATCGACATGACCGCGACGATGGCGACGGTTGCGCGCAATTCGCCGAACATGCCGGCCCCGGCCAAGCAAAAGCTGGAGCAGCATCTGTCGACCCATCACCTGACGCCCGAAGCCGTCGGCGATCTCGCCGCGCGCGCCGGGGTGAAGGCAGTGGTCATCACGCACTTCGCGGGCGGCACTCCCGATCCCGTCCGCACCCAAGGCTATATCGCCCAGGTCCGCGCCCGCTTCGCCGGGCCGATCACCCTCGCCAACGACCTCGACCGTTTCTGAGAGACTGAACATGAAATCCGGCAATATTCTCGTCATCGGCGGCGGCATTGGCGGCCTGACCGCCGCGATCGCACTGCGCGCCAAGGGCTTTGACGTCACGGTGATCGAGCGCGATCCCGACTGGTCGGTCTATGGCGTCGGCATCATCCAGCAATCGAACGTGATCCGCGCGATGTCGCAGCTGGGGCTGATCGACGAATATGTCGCATCCGGCGTCGGGTTCGACGCGGTCGAGATTTTCACGCCCACCGGCGTCAAGGTTGCGCGCGTACCGACCCCGCGACTGGTCGACGGCTATCCCGCGAATATGGGGATCGGCCGCCCGGCGCTGCACAAGATTCTGGGTGACAGCACGATCGCCAGCGGCGCGAAGGTGCTGCTGGGCGTGACTGCGACCGAACTGAACGATGATGGCGACGGCGTCGATGTGACGCTGTCCAATGGCGAGAGCGCGCGCTTCGATCTCGTGATCGGTGCGGACGGCGTCTATTCGCAGACCCGCGCCATGCTGTTCCCGGACGTAGGCGGGCCGCAATTCACGGGGCAGGCGGTGTGGCGCTACAATCTGCCGCGCCCGGCCGATCTCGACGCGCTGCAGGCGTATAACGGGCCGACCGGGGTCGGGCTGGTGCCGATCTCTGAAGACCTGATGTACATCTATGTGACCACGCCCGAGCCGGACAATCCGCGCTACCCGCGTGAGGGGCTGGCGGCGTTGATGCGGTCGAAGATGGCGAATTGCGCGCCCTATATCCGCGAGCTGTCCGAGCTGGTCACCGATGACCATGGCGTCGTCTATCGCCCGCTCGAAGGGATGATGGTCGAGGGTGACTGGCATCGCGGGCGCATCGCGCTGCTCGGCGACGCGGTCCATGCGACCACGCCGCATCTGGGGCAGGGCGCGGGCATGGCGATCGAGGACAGCCTGGTGCTGGCCGAAGAGCTGGTGCGGCACGATGATGTCGAGACTGCGCTGACCGCCTATCGCAACCGCCGCTTCGACCGCTGCGCCTATATCGTCCGCTCCAGCCTTGCGATCTGCATGGGCCAGATCGGCAAGGGGCCGCCGGTCGATAACGCCAAGGCGACGCACGAGATGTTCGAAGTCGTCGCGCAACCGATCTGAGGAACGAGCCATGACCCAGCAAGCGACGACCCGCCATGGCGTGATCCTGATGCTCACCGCCGTGATGCCAACCATGGCGATCATCGCGCTGGTGCCGGTGTTGCCGCTGTTGCTGCGCGAATTTGCCGATGTGCCGGGCGCGGCGGTGTTGGTGCCGATGGCGCTGACGATTCCCGCTTTGTGCGTGGCGCTGTTTTCTCCGCTCGCCGGCTGGCTGTCGGACAAGGTTGGGCGCAAGCGGCTGCTGATCGCTGCGCTGGTCGGCTATGCGGGCTTCGGCCTGTTGCCGCTGATGCTTGAAGATCTGCGCATGATCCTCGCTGCGCGCGTGGCGCTGGGGGTGACCGAGGCGATCATCATGACGGTCGCGACGGCACTGGTCGGCGATTACTTCACCGGCGAGCGGCGCGAGCGCTGGGTGTCGATCCAGATCGCCACGGCGAGCGTCAGCGCGATCGTGCTGATCGCGGCGGGCGGCGCGCTGGGCGAGGCATTGGGGTCGCGCGGGCCGTTCTGGCTGTATCTGCTTGCGCTTCCCGTGGCGCTTGCCGCCGCGATGATTCTGTTCGAACCGGCCAAGACTGTCGCGACTGCACCCGCAGCGGCGGGCAAGGCGCAGGGCATCGCGATGCTGGTCGCGATCACCTTTGGCATCGGGATGCTGTTCTACACGCTGATCGTCCAGCTGGGTCCGGTGATCGAGGCGACGGGGGTTACCTCGCCCGCTACGATTGGCCTTGCCGGTGCGGCGGCGAACCTCGGCGTGATGGCGGGGTCGATGCTGTTCGGGCGGCTCAAGGGCTGGTCGGGCGAGACATTGTTGTCGATCGGGCTGCCGCTGGTTGCGCTCGGCTATGTCGGCATCGCGCTGTCCGATAGCTTCGCACTGACTGCGGCGTGCGCCGTGGTGATCTCGATCGGCAATGGCCTGATGCTCCCGACGATGCTCGCCTGGGTGCTGCGTCGCCTGCCGCCCGAGACGCGCGGGCGCGGGACGGGCGTGTGGACCGGCTCCTTCTTCCTCGCGCAGTTCGTCGCGCCGATCGTCGCGGTTGCGCTGTCGGGCGTACTCGGCGGCCTGTCGGGCGTCTTCCTCTTCTATGCCGCTGCGGCAGCGATTGGCGCGGGTGTCGCGCTGCTGCGCCGTAGCCCTGTCACTCAAGGAGCATGACTATGACCAAGCCCGTTCGCCGCGTTGTCACCGGCCATGACGCGAGCGGTCGCGCGATCATCCAGGAGGATGGCGCCGCACCGCGCGTGCAGCAGATCGGCGGACCGTCGGGGCCGATGTTCCACGAGGTCTGGAACACGCAGTCGACCCCGGTGCTGCTCGACGCCGCATCGGGCGAGCCGCATGAGGACGGCATCAAGCTCGCCCCGCCCAAGGGTGGCACCCGCATCCGCGTGCTCGACATACCGCCCGAGAATGATGAGATCCGCACCATGTCGCCCGAAGAGGCGCAGGCGCATTTCGCCGAGGTCGGCGCTGGCGACGCGTCGGCGCATTCTGGCGAGGGCAGCCGCCACGCGCTGATGCATCGCACCGAGACGATCGATTACGGCATCGTGCTGGAGGGTGAGTTGGTCCTGATCATGGACGAGGGCGAGGTCACCGTGCGCGCGGGCGACATCGTGATCCAGCGTGGCACCAACCATGGCTGGTCGAACCGCTCGGACGCCAATTGCCGGATCGCCTTCATCCTGATCGACGGCGAGTTCGCGCCTGAGCTCAAGCGGTAATGTTGCTGGCGATCACCGGCGCGGCGGGGTTCGTCGGCCGGGCGGTCGTGCGCCAGCTTGCCGAACAGCACCCGGAGGTCGAGCTGTTGCTCGCCGATCGGGAGGTGGCTGGGTTCGGTGGGTATGAAACGCTTGCCGGTGACCTCACCGACCCGGCGGTCATCACCGCGCTGACGGCGCCGCGCATCGATGCTGTGCTGCACCTCGCGGCGCTTCCGGGCGGTGCGGCCGAGCGCGATTCCGCTGCGTCGCGGGCGATCAACCTCGATGTCCCGCTGGCGCTGATCCAGGCGATGCGCGGCCGCCGGCTGGTGATCGCGGGGTCGATCGCGGTGTTTGGCGGCGCGCTTCCTGCTTTGGTGGACGATGCGACCGTGCCGATGCCGGCCAGCGTCTATGGCACGCACAAGCGCATGGTCGAGCTGGCCTTTACCGATGCGGTACGACGGGGGGTGGCTTCCGGTATCGCTTTGCGCCTGCCCGGCATCGTCGCGCGACCGGCGGCAGCGGGTGGATTTGGGTCGGCGTTCCTAAGCGATGTCTTCCACACCGCTCTGGCCGGAACGCCGCTTTGCGTGCCAGTGGCTGCTGACGCGACCAGCTGGTTGATGTCGGTGCGATGCTGCGCGGCCAATCTGGTTGCGGCGGCGCTGAGCGAGCGGACGGCGCAGGAGGCGGTGACGCTTCCCGCGCTGCGTGTGACGATCGCTGATCTTGTTGCCGAACTGGCGCGCCATGGCGATGTCTCCGGCATCCGGTTCGAGGAAATTCCGGCAACGCGCGCCACATTCGGGAGCTATCCCGACCTGGCTACCGCGCGCGCCGATGCGCTTGGCTTTCGACATGACGGCAGCCTGACGCAGCTGGTGGAGACGGTGCTTGCCGACCTCTGACGCTTTGTCCGCCTTCCGCCTCGATGGGCGAACCGCGCTGATTACCGGGCCGGTGCGCGGGATCGGGCTGGCGATTGCGCGGATGTTCGCGGGCGCAGGGGCGCGGCTGGTGCTGGCTGATGTCGATGCGGCGGCGTGCAATGCGCTCGCCGAAGAGCTGGGCGGTATCTCGATCCCGACCGATGTCGGCGACGCGGCCGCGTTGGCGAAGCTGGCGGAGGAGGCCGAGGCGCAGACCGGCGGCATCGATATCCTCGTCTGCAACGCCGGCATCGCCGGACAGGCATCGCCGATGCACGCGATGGACGAGGCGGAGCGTGAGCGGCTTTACGCGATCAACCTGCTCCACCCGCTGCGGCTGACCGGGCAGATCGCGCCGGCGATGGCGGCGCGGGGGCAGGGGAGTATCGTCCTGCTGTCGAGCATTGCCGGGCTGCGCGGCAATGCGATGCTGGGGCACTATGGGATGACCAAGGCGGCGCTGGCGCAGCTTGCGCGCAACCTGGCGGTCGAATGGGGACCGTCCGGGGTGCGCGCCAATGCGATTGCGCCGGGGCTGATCGAAACCGACTGGGCGGGCGCGATCCTGTCGAGCCCGGAGCGCGCCGCGCGGCGGCTGGGGATGACCCCGCTCCGCCGCGCCGGGTCGCCGGACGAGGTTGCCGCGACCGCGCTCTACCTCGCCAGCGATGCGGGCGGGTTCACTACCGGCCAGACCATCGTGGTCGATGGTGGGACGGTGATTTCCGACGGGAGTTAGGCGGCGACTCGCCCCTCCCTGAAAGGGAGGGGTCGGGGGTGGGTGCGCGCGTCTGCGCGCCGAAAAAACTCAAACAGGCGGCTCGGCAAAACAGCAGCAAGCGAGGCATCGAGCCCCGCTTGCTGCTAAACCCACCCCTTGCCCCTCCCTTTCAGGGAGGGGAGACCGAAGGATGCTCCCTACCCCTTCACTACAAGCTGATCGGTCGCACCAAAGGGCGACACATCGCCGCCCGCCCGCATCGCCACACGGCTGCCGAACGACAAGAACGGGGTTTGCGGCGCGCCATGGGCGATCATCTCGATCGCGCGGCGTTCGGACATACAGGTCGATCCGACCGTCTCATGCTCAGCATTGGACACGGTGCCCGATCCGATGATCGTGCCAGCGGGCAGCGAGCGGGTGCGTGCGGCGTGGGCGATCAGCTCGTGAAAGCCGTAGCCCATTGCTGCGCCATTCGGGCTGCCGAACCAGGTGCCATCGACCTCGACCGTCAGCGGCAGGTGGACGCGGCCGTCGCGCCAGGCGTCGCCCAGCGCGTCGGGCGTGACTGCGAACGGTGCGACGCTGCATGCGGGCTTGGCCTGCACCCAGCCAAAGCCGGTCTTCATTTCGGGGATCGCAATCGCGCGCAGCGACCAGTCGTTGATCAGCACCACCAGCCGGACATAGGCCAGCGCCTCGTCGGCAGAGCAGCCCATCGGCACATCGCCGGTGATCACGCCGAACTCGCCCTCGAAATCGATCCCATCGGCCTCGCTGGGCAGCGGCACATCGGCGGTCGGGGCGATGAATTCGTGGCTCATTCCCTGATACATCAGCGGCAGGTCGGTCTCGATCGGCGCATGGCCAAAGGCGAGCTGCATCAGCGCGCCGTGATTGGCGAAGGCCGATCCGTCGAGCCATTGCCAGGCGCGCGGCAGCGGCGCGGCGAAGTCGTCCGGCTGGACGCCTTCGCCGCTCTCCGCCGCCTGCGCCGCTGCGTGCAGCGCGGGTTGTGCCGCATCCCAATCGTCGAGCGCGGCCTGCAGCGTCGCATAAGCCGCGACCGGCGCAACGCGTGCGCCGTCGCGGCTGACCGCGACCAACGTCCCGTCGCGCCCGCCGCGCCGCAGCGTTGCGAGACGCATCAGGACAGCTTTCCGCCAAGCGTGTCGGCGAACCAGTCGGCGATATAGTCGCGGCCGAAGCTCATATTGTCGGCACCGACATGCTCGACACCGCCCTCACGCTCGGTGAACAGCTTGAGTTCGCGGCGGGGCGAGTTGATCAGCTGGTCATAGCAGTCCTGCGCATAATCGACGCTGATCTGCCGGTCCTTGGCGCCATGGGTGACGAGGAAGGGGACCTTCACGCCGCCCATATGGCCGTTGAGGTTCATGTCCTCCGCCTTGGCGAGGAAGTCGTCCATGTCCTTCGCACCGAACGCCCAGATGACGTGCGCCCAGTAATGCGGAACCGGATTCTCGCCCTCACGCTTCAGGCGCTTCTGCTGCACCTCGGCCCAATTGTGGTTGGCACCCCAGCATGCGCCGCTGGCGAAGCGCGGTTCATAGGCGACCGCGCGCGGGGCGAAATGGCCGCCGAGCGAGATGCCGGTCATGCCGATGCGCTTGGGATCGACGTCGGGTTGGGTTTCCAGCCAGTCGATCGCCTTGCTCGCCCAGTTTTCGCTATGCGGATCGACGGGCAGGTTCTGCAGGCGGAGCGCCTCGCCGGTGCCCGGCTGGTCGACGCACAGGGTCGAGATGCCGCGCTTGGCCAATGCCTCGGGCAGGTGCGACCAGTAGAGCAGCTCCTTGCAGCTATCGAGGCCGTTGCAATAGACGACCACCGGATGCGGACCCGGCCCTTCGGCGCGGGTGTAGAGCGCGGGCATGGTGCCGGTGCTGAGCGGGATTTCGACGCGCTCGCGGTTGATCGACCCCAGCCGGGTCGAGCGCGCGAAAGTGTCGAGTGCGCGGGCATAGGTTTCCTCGCGTCCCGGATGGCCATGGCCCTGCATCCGCTCGGCAACCAGCAGGTAGAGCGACGCGCGCTCGAGCTTGTCGGAGGCGGAGAAACCGCGACCTGCGGCCTCATCCTCATCCGCCAGGCCGATCAGCTTGTCGCCCATCTCGACCCATTTGGCCATGAACTGCGGCGTGCCGGCGTCCGAACCGGACGCAGCGGCATCCTTGATCGGCTGGCACATGTCGACGATCTCGCCGATGCGCCCGCCGCTTTCCAGCGCGATCGCGACCGACAGGTTCCAGATATAGTTCGGGAAATATTCAAACAATGCCATGACTTAAGCCTCCGCTGCCTGGAACAGGCCGGCATCGGCCTCGGGATGCGGCATGGTCTGCGGGCCGCCGACGCCGACGCCCCACTGGTCCATGACCTGCGGTCCGGGAACATGGACCTGATCGACGTGGTTCTCGAAATCGACCTCTTCCAGCTCCGACGTGTACTCGACCGCAAAGCCGCTCGGCGTGGTGAAGTAGCTGAAGGTGTTGTTGCCCGCCGTGTGCCGCCCCGGGCCCCAGCGGATATCGGTGCCCTTTTTGCGCAGCCGGCTGATGCCGCGCATCATGTCGTCCACGGTCAGCATGTCATAGGCGACATGGTTGAGACAGGCGGGTCCGGGCAGGAGCGCGATGCGGTGATGCGCGCTGTTGCAGCGCAGGAAGCACATGAAATCGCCCAGCCAGTCGCTGACGCGGAAGCCCAGCACATCGACGAAGAACTTCACCATCGCCTGATGATCGGGCGAGTGGAGCACGATATGGCTGATCTTCTGCGGCACGCCGTCCCAGCGCACCATCTCGCGGCTCGGTCCGCGCGCGACGTCGCTCGAAATTTCGAACGGCAGGCCATCGGGGGAGAAGAAGCGGAAGCCATAGCCGCCGCCCGGCGCGGTCAGGTCGCGCGGGGCGTGGATGATCTGGCACCCGGCGTCTTGCACCTTGGTGTGCAGTGCATCGACATCGCCACGGCTGTCCGCTGCCAGCGCGATCACGTCGATCCGCTTGGTGTCCGCCGCGCGCAGCCGGACGACATGATGCTCGTCATGCCCCTGCGCCTTGAAATAGACCATGCCGTCGTCCGACGGGACCGATTCCAGCCCCCAGACATCGGCGTAGAAGGCGCGTTCTTCTTCCAGCGCCGTGACCGCATATCCGACATAGCGGATTTCGCTTACCTTGCTCATTCATCCTGCTCCAGCATGTGTTGGGTCCGATCTAGGCGCGCGGGTCGTCATTGAAAAAGTGATTGTTTTGATCCATAAACATTCATTTAGCGAATGGATGGGCGATGCGCTTCAAGGGACTGGACCTCAACCTGATCGTCGCGTTCGAAGCGCTGATGAGCGACCGCAGCGTCTCGCGCGCGGCGGAGCGGCTGAACCTCAGCCAGCCGGCGATGAGCAATGCGCTGGCCCGGCTGCGTACCTATTTCGGCGACGACCTGCTGATCGCGCGCAACAAGCGCATGTATCCAACGCCCTTCGCCGAAACGCTGTTGCCGCAGGTGCGACTGGCGTTGCAGACGATGGAGGGCGTGATCGCGACCTCGCGGCATTTCGATCCCGCGACGACGAACCGGACGTTCCGGATCATGACGTCGGACTATATCGCGACATCGATCCTGTTCCCGATCGTGACGCGACTTGCGGACACCGCGCCGGGCGTGCGGATCGAGCTGCTGCTGCCCAGTCCGCGGCGGATCGAACTGCTCGAAAGCGGCGGGATCGACCTGCTGATCACGCTGCAGGAATATGTGACGCCGGAATTGCCGTCGGAGCGATTGTTTGAGGACGCCTATTGCCTCGTCGGTCGTGTGGGCCATCCGGCGCTGACTGGCACGCCGACGCTGGCGGCGATGCTTGACCATGCCCATGTCCATGTCGCGATCGGGGACGAGCGGCTGCCGAGTTTCGGTGACGCCTATCTCGACCGCATGGGGATCCAGCGCCGCATTGCGATGATCGCGCCCAATTTCGGCATGCTCCCGTGGCTGCTTCAGGACACCGACTGGCTCGCGCTGATCCAGGGGCGGCTCGCGGCACAGCTGGCGCGCAACTTCCCGCTGGTCGCCGTCGCACCGCCGCTGCCGATCCCGCCCTTGGTGGAGATGGCACAATATCATGTGACGCGCAGCAACGATCCTGGGCTGCGCTGGCTGATCGACCTGATCCGCGGTTCGGCCGCCTGAGCGCGTTTGCGTCGTCAAGGCGATGATGGTCTGCATCGCGTCCTAACCGCGCGGTTCCCTTCTATAACGTACCATCTGGCCCCTTTGCCATCGTACAGAGGAGCGAAGTCGAGATTGACTGGGCCATGCTGAAACCGGGGCAGGTGGGCTTGGGATGAGATTTCGTCGACTAAGGAGACGGCTCCAAGGCCCGCGCAGTTCGCGGTCGCTCGTGCTCGTGCAGTACAGCGCGCTGCGTGGCCAGGTTCCGTTCATGTATGCGCTGATGATCGTCAATGCGGCGTTTCTTGGCTTTGCGATCTTCGAACAGGTTCCGCTGGCGCTCAGCGTCGGCGCCCCCATCCTGCTGTCCTGTATGGCGATCGCGCGCGCACTGGTCTGGCTCCGCCGCACGCCGGGTTATCCGAAGATTGCGCGCATCCGGCGCTATCTGCGCGTGACAACCATGTTTGCCGCTGTGCTCAGCGCTGCCTTTGGCGGTTGGGGCCTCATCCTGCTTGATTTCGCGAACCCGTCCCAAACCTTTGCGATTGCGCTCTACATCTTCGTCGGAGCGATTGGCTGCTGCTACTGCCTGCAGACGCTGCCCGCCGCCGCACGGCTGGTCCTGCTCCTGGGCGCGCTTCCGGTGACGGTCCGGCTGCTGGTCTCCGGCGACTGGTACTTGGTCGGGGTCGGTGCAAATTTCGCGTTTGTCTCCGCGCTGATCGGTCGGATGCTGAACCGCTATCATCAAGGCTTCATCGAGGTCCTCAATTCCCGGTCGGAAATGCTGGTTGAGCAGTCCCGCGCCCGGCAAGCCGAACGTGAGGCGCAACAGCTTGCCTATGCGGACGCGCTGACTGGCCTGCCCAATCGCCGCGCGCTCAGCGAACATCTGGCTGGCCTGCGCTTCCTCGGCTCAGACCGCTCAATGGCACTCATCGCTATCGATCTGGACCTGTTCAAGGACGTCAACGACGTCCACGGCCACCTGACGGGTGATCGCCTGCTCGTCGCGGTGGCCGAATGCCTGACCCGGATCGTGGGCGGCTCAGGCACCGCATATCGCCTGGGGGGCGACGAGTTCGCGATCACGCTGGAGATCGCGGGCGCGCACTCGACGGAGCCGCAAACTCTGGCCGGGCGGATCGTCGACGCGCTTGCCACCCCGTTCCGGATCGATGGATTGGTCCATCATATCGGCGGCAGCGTCGGGATATCGCTTTTCCCGTCCGACGCGATCGACAGCGAGACGCTGATGCGGCGCGCAGATATCGCGCTCTATCAGGCCAAAGCCCATGGCCGCTCGCAATATCAGATGTTCGAACCGGCGATGGATGCAGAGATCGTGCGACGCTCGGCGCTGGAGCAGGAGTTCCGGCGCGACCTCCTATCCTGTGCGTTTCGCCCCTATTATCAGCCGATCGTCGACCTGCGGACGCAACGGGTGACCGGGTTCGAGATGCTGGCCCGCTGGCACCGCGCCGATGGTCGCGATGTTGGCCCATGCGAATTCATCCCGATCGCGGAAGAATGCGGTCTGGTCGGAGACCTTATGCTCATGTTGCTTGAGCAGGCGTGCGAAGATGCGCGGGCATGGGGCGACGACCTGATCCTGTCGATCAACGTGTCGCCAACCCAGCTCAAGGATCGCTGGCTGAGCGAGAAGATCCTGAGCGTGCTGACACGCGCCGGATTGCCGCCGCGCCGCCTGAAGCTGGAGATTACGGAGAATGCGCTGATCTCCGAGCCTGAACACGCCAAGTCGGTGGTCGAAAGTCTGAAGAACCAAGGCGTGTTGCTGGCACTCGACGATTTCGGCACCGGCTATTCCTCGATTCAGCATCTGCGCATCCTGCCGTTCGACAATGTGAAGATCGATCGATCGTTCATCACCGACATGGAACATGACCCGGAGGTCCGGCGGATGGCGGTGTCGATGATCCAGCTGGCATCGAACCTGGAACTGTCGGTCGTCGCCGAGGGCATCGAGAGCGAGGCGACGCTGGAAATCCTCCGCGAAGTCGGTTGCGCCGAAGGCCAGGGTTATCTGTTCGGTGAGCCGGTCGATAACGCAGGCGCGCTGGCGCTGCTCGACCGGCAGGCGCAGCGATTGGCAGGACGGGTGCGGCAGGCCGGTTAAGCGCTCATACCGGCGATCGGCAAGGCGTTATCGCGGTATGTTGACCAATAGGGACCAGGGCGTGGGCAGATAGTCGAGCGACATGTAGAAATAGAAGGCGCACGAGCCATCCGGGCGGAAGGTCGCGCCCTTGACGATGCCCAGTGCGGTCGTGCCGCTGAACACCGGTCCGCCGCTGTCCCCTTGTTTGCAGGTCGGACCTGCTACCGCGACCCAGGTCGGCAGACAGAAGCCGCCGCACAATTCGCCCGCCGGGGCGAAGTCGAGCAGGGTCACTTCGGCGCAGCTATAGCCGGTCGATTCGCCGCGATGGCACACAAAGTCTCCGGCGCGCGTGCTCGACTTGCTGCGCTGGCCTTCGACCGGGCGCTGGATCGTGCGCGCGGTATCGGCAAAGAAGAGCGGGCGGGCAGGGGCCGGACCGGCGTGAATCTGGACGTCGTGATAGCCCCAGCCCCATTGCCCGACAAAGCTGAGCGGGGTGGCGCGGCGCTGGGGGTCGAAATAGCTCAGATCGTCGAGGCAATGCGCCGCCGTGGTGATGCCGGTGCGCGCGCCGTCGGTGACGAGAAAGCCGCTGGTGCAGCGATAGCGCTTGCCGCTCGCCGGGTCGGTCCCGTCGAGCCGTCCACCGCCCTGCGGCCCGAGATTGCGGTCGACCTGATCGAGCGCGCGGACCTGAACCGGCACGCCGGTCAGCTCGGTCAGCCGCGCATCGAGTGCCGCAGCGCCGCCCGCCTTGGCCACCGCGGTGCTGCCCGCGATCACGACCAGTTCGCCGGTGCGCGGATCGACGCCCATCGACGGATTGCTTTGCACTGCCGCCCGGATCGCCGCCTGATGGTTGGTCAACGCCCACACCACGCGCTCGCGGCTGGCCTTTGCCCCCGTGCGAAACTGGACGGGGACCCGCATCCCCCCGGCTTCGACCCAGCGCTGCGAGACCGGGGCATTGCCGGTCAGATAGACGATGAAGCGATAGTCGGGGCGATGCTGGATAGAGATGCCGGCGAGCCGATCGCGGTAGCGTTCCGCGATGGCGTCGATCGCTGGGACGCTGTCATGCTGGGCGCTCAGGCGGCGGATCGCCTCTGGCAGGGGCACGCTATAAATGCGGGCATATTCCTGCGCATCCTGCGCCAGCGCGGCACCGCGCGTCTGAACGGTTTGCGCGACGGCGGGCGTCGCGGTCAGCAGTGCGCATAGCAGCAGGAGCCACAGTCTGTTCGAACCCATGGCTTCGCTTACAAGACCTGCGGCCTCGCGAAAATAGCGAGCCTCGCCAAAGTCGGTTTCGGTCGGGCGCGGGTGGAGATGGGCGAATGAAGGCGAACCGCCCGCCGCAGCGTTCGCCGTTCGGGTGATATGTGTGAAGTCCACTGCGCGCTTGCGGTGCCGTCACAAGCAGCCTAGGTGCGCGGACTAGACGAAAGCAATCGATTGCAGTGCTTCATGCTGCCGTTGCGAACGTCGAATGACATAGGTGGAGGGGCGCAATGATGATCGGATCGCGGATCAGGAATGCCGCATTGCTGTTTGGCGTGGTGGCGCTCGCGCTCGGATCGCCTGCACAGGCAAAGGATCGCTGGATCAGCGCCTGGGGCACCGCGCAACAGCTCGCGCCGATGCCGCCGCCCCGCATGCCGCCGCGTCCTGCGGGCGAGACGCGCCCCGCGCCGCCGCCGCCTTCTGGCCCGTCGCCGATCCTCCCGACGCCCGAGCGGTTGAGCGACCAGACGGTCCGGATGATCGTGCGCCCGACGATTGGGGGCAGCATGCTGCGGATCCAGTTTTCCAACGCATCGGGCGGTGAGCCGGTGCGGATCGGGCGCGCGGGGATCGCAAAGAGCGCGGGCGACTCCGCGATCTTCGCCGGCACAGCACGCGCGCTCAGCTTTTCAGGGCAGGGGTCAGTCACGATCCAGCCCGGCGCGGTTGCGATCAGCGATCCGGTCGCGCTCGACGTCGCGGCATTCGAGTTGCTGGCGGTGTCGATCCATTTGCCCGACGACACGGCGGTCAACACGCTCCACCCGCTGGGCCTGCGCACCACCTATATCGCGAAGGGCGACCGCACCGGCGACGCGGACTTGACCGGGGCCGAGACCAACCGATCCTATTTCTGGCTGAGCGGAGTTTCCGTGCAGGCGGAGGCCAGGGCCGGGACGATCGTCGCGTTCGGCGATTCGATCACCGATGGCTATGGGACAACCCCGGATACGGGGCGCGCCTGGCCCGACCTGCTCGCCGATCGCCTGCAGAGGTATGCGGGCACCCGGCATCTGTCGGTCGTGAACATGGGCATTTCGGGCAATCGCGTGCGGCGCGACGGCGCGGGGTTATCCGCACTCGCGCGGTTTGACCGCGATGTGCTGGCGCGG
Organism: Sphingomonas sp. R647; assembly: GCF_020177055.1. GTDB lineage: Bacteria > Pseudomonadota > Alphaproteobacteria > Sphingomonadales > Sphingomonadaceae > Sphingomonas. Next base: position 734,106 of record NZ_JAIQXT010000001.1, on the reverse strand, counting down.
CCCGGCGTGCGCTGGGTGATCCTGCTCGAAGGGATCAACGACATCAATTTCGCCGCGATCCCGGGCATCCCGGCGAGCGAGGCAGTGACGGCGGAGGATCTGATCGCCGCCTATGTGCAGTTCATTGATCGCGCGCATCTGCACGGGATCAAGGTGATGGGTGCGACGATCGCGCCGACCGAGGGGACGTGGCTGTACAGCGAGAAGACCGAGGCACTGCGCCAGGCGGTTAATCGCTGGATCCGCACCAGCGGCAGGTTCGATGCTGTGGTCGATTTCGACGCGGCGCTGCGCGATCCGGCCCGCCCCACGCGGCTCAACCCGCCCTTCAATCCCGGCGATCATGTCCACCCGAACGATCCGGGCAATGCCGCGATGGCGGAGGCGATCGATATTGCGCGGTTCCTGCGCGACTAGTTTGCAACCGGGGACGGGCTTGTTGCAAAGGGGGCCTCGCGACCCTATCCCCGTGGATGCGTTAGGGGGAGGCCGAATTTGACGCGCAAGATCAAGACCATCTACGACCTTGCCGAACTTGCGGGCGTATCGGCGGCGACCGTGTCACGCGCTCTGGCGGGCAAGACGATGGTCAATTCCAAGACCTCCGAACGCATCCGCAAGCTCGCCGAGAAACACGACTTCCGCCCCAGTGCGCTCGCCCGCAATCTGCGCACCAAGCAGCGCGGCGCGATCGGCGTGGTCGTGCCGCTCGGCCATGATCGCGGCCAGCATCTGTCCGACCCGTTCTTCATGACGCTGATCGGCTATCTCGCCGACGAACTAAGCGAGCGCGGGTTCGACCTGATGCTGTCGCGCGTCATTCCCAATCAGGACAATTGGCTGTCGCGCCTGATCGATGCCGACCGCGTCGATGGCTTCATCATCGTCGGTCAGTCGGACCAGTCACAGGTGCTCGACCGGATCGCGGCCGATTATCTGCCGCTGGTCGCATGGGGCGGGTTCGTTCAGGGGCAGATCCATTGTTCGGTCGGTACCGACAATTTCCTAGGTGGGCGGCTTGCCACCCAGCATCTGATCGATCGCGGATGCCGCAAGATCGCGTTCCTCGGCAACACTCAGGCGATCGAGCCGTCGCTGCGCCTCGAAGGGGCCAAGGCCGCAATCGCTGCACAGGATGGGATCAGGCTGGTCGATGCGACGACCCATTTCGATTCGGAAGTGAGCGGGTCGGATATCGACGCGTTTCTCGACCAGTCCGACATTCTGCCCGACGGTATCTTCGCCGCGTCCGACCTGATCGCGCTGACCGCGATTCAGGTGCTGGCGACGCGCGGCCTGTCGGTGCCGGGGGATGTGCGGGTTGTCGGCTATGACGATCTGTATCTCGCCCGGACCAGTGCGCCACCGCTCTCGACGGTGCGTCAGAATCTGGCGGCAGGGGCCGCGCATCTTGTCGACAGCCTGATGAAGCGGATCGCCGGCGACGCGACCGGATCGACCATCCTCAACCCCGAACTGATCGTTCGCGAGTCCAGCTAGCGGCGCTGCACGTTGGCCATCTACGACTTTGGTGGAGTTGACTTGCAATCGATTGCTAATAGGATGTCGCCATAACGGACCTGAGTCCGAAGCGAACGATAGCCGGTTGGGAGAGTGTGATGCGCGCAAGGATTTCGGCCTATTGCGGAGCCGCGTTGCTCACCATCGCCTGTGCCCCCGCCGCGTTCGCGCAGCAGGCGCCGCCGCCGGTCCAGCTCACCGCCGAGGATGAAGCGAAGCTGGCGCCGATCGCGCCGGAACTGCGTGCCGGCGCGCGCATGGCGCTCGGCTTTTCCAAGATGATGGGGACGATCGACGAAGCGATGGTGCTCGCGTCGCGCAAGCGCGGCGGCGGGCCGCCGGTGCCCCCGCGCCATGCCGACATTCCGGTCGAAGAGAAGATGATCCCCGGCCCGACTGGCGCGCCGCAGGTCAAGCTGTTCGTGATCAACGCCAAGGCGGGGACCAGCCGTCCCGGCATCCTCCACACCCATGGCGGCGGCTATATTATCGGCACCGCCGCGACCGATGTGCGGCGCCTGCAGGACATGGCGCGCGAGCTGGACGCGGTCATCGTCAGCGTCGAATATCGCCTGGCCCCCGAAACCACGTTCGAAGGGTCGATCGAGGATAATTACGCCGGGCTGCGCTGGATGTACCAGAGCGCCGCCGAACTGGGCCTCGACCGCAGCCGCATCGCGGTGACCGGGGAGAGCGCGGGTGGAGGCCATGCTGCGTTGCTCGCGATCACCGCGCGTGACCGCAAGGAAATCCCGATCGCGTTCCAGGCGTTGGTCTATCCGATGCTCGACGACCGCACCGGCGGCGCGGTGAAGCTGCCTGCGCATATCGCCACGGTCGGGTGGAGCGGGTCCGAAAACCAATATGGCTGGAAGGCGTTTCTTGGCCAGCAGCCGGGGACGGACAAGGTGCCCGCGCGCGCCGTGCCTGCGCGCACGCCGAACCTCGCGGGGCTGCCGCCCGCATTCATTCAGGTCGGTGGCGTCGATCTCTTCGTCAGCGAGGATATCGATTATGCCCGGCGGCTGAACGAGGCCGGGGTGCCGACGGAGTTGCAGGTAATTCCGGGCGCCTATCACGGCTTTGACCAGTTATCGGCGGACTCGCCCCAGGCAAAGCAGTTCACGCGCGCGAAGATCGAGGCGCTGCGCCGCGCCTTTTCCCGTCCGGCAAAATAGCCGGAAGGGGTGTGGCGGTGACCGGATGGTTTGCGCAGCAAACGATTGCATAATCCGTCCAATATTTAGGGCTCTGGTCCCGATATGAACCCGCCGCATTGCCTTGACGATATCCGTACGCAGATTTATGCAATCGATTGAAAAAATAACCGGGGAGAGGAAGATGAAGCGTTTTTGCACGACAGTTGCGTCCATCGCGGTCGCAAGCGTTCTGGGATCGGCACCAGCCTTTGCGCAGAGCGAGGCGGCCGGGCAGGAGGCTGAGCGGCCCGCCGCGTCCAGCACCGAAGAAGTCGTCGTCACCGCGCAGAAGGGCGGGGCGCAGGCACTTCAGGAAGTGGCGCTCGCCATTCAGGCATTCGACGGCGAGGAGCTGAAGGAGCGCAACATCAGCACCATCGGCGACCTGGTATCGAGCGTGCCGGGCGCGTTCGAGGGGTTCCGCCAGTCCAACGGATCGCGCTTCTACAATCTGCGCGGCAGCGTGACGCAGAATGGCGACTCGCCGATCGGCTATTATCTCGATGACGCACCGTTCATCGTCACCAATTTCGGCATCGCCCCGCCGGTGCGCTTCCTCGACATCGATCGGGTCGAAGTGCTGCGCGGGCCGCAGGGTACGTTGTACGGCCAGGGGTCGTCGGGCGGCGTGTTCATCTTCCGCACGCGCGATCCGAACCTCAAGGATTTCGACTATGCGTTCGAGGCGGAAGCGTCGCAGACGCGCGGCGCCGACGGCCTGAACTATGGCGTGGCCGGCGCATTGTCGGTACCGATCATCAAGGACATGCTGGCGGTGCGCGTTAGCGGCGGCTTCTCGCGCGATGCCGGCTGGGCCGATGCCTATTATGGCCCGTTCGACGGGACGCCCGACGAAACCGGCGTCAATGTCGCGAAGAATGACGACATCCGCGTCGTCGCGCTGTTCCGCCCGGCGGACAACGTCAACATCCGCGCGCAATATTGGAAGTTCCGCCCGCGTCAGGGCTTCACCGGCTTCACTGCATCGGTCAACCCGCCCTATTTCCAGAATACGGCGGGGCAGGAGGGCTTCTCGAACGGCGATTTCACGCTGTACAGCCTGACCGCGACGGTCGATTTCGACGCCTTCACGATCACCAGCGCGACCAGCCAGCTCGACGGCGTGTTCGGGATCAACATCCCGCTCTCGCCCTCCGGCTCCTTCTCCAGCCAGTTCCTGCCGAGCATGTTTTCGCAGGAATTGCGGGTGAATTCGAACGGCAGCGGGCCGTTCAAATGGGTCGTCGGTGCGTCCTACCAGAACGGGTCCGGGCCGCAGGAAAATACACTGACGCTGCCGGTCGTGGTCATCAACGCCGACAACGATACGCTGACCGAGAATTACGCCGTCTTCGGCGAGGTCAGCTACGAACTGTTCGATGGCAAGCTGGTGCCGTTGGTCGGGCTGCGTCAATATCATGACGACCGCGCGTTCGCAGACGCGACCGAAACGCTTCCGACCACGAAGGATGTGACCACCTGGCGGGCCAATCTGTCCTATCTGCCGACCGACGATCTGACGATGTTCATCTCGGCATCGACCGGTTTCCGTCCGGGCATCGTCCAGTCGCGGGTGCAGGTTCAGTCGGTGGACGGGGCGGGCGTGCCGACGGGGGTTGTGCTTGAGCCGGAATCCTCGACCAACTACGAATTCGGCCTGAAATGGCGCAGCGCCGACCGGTCGGTGAATATCGGCCTCAACCTCTATCAGCTCGAATACACCAACCTGCAAACCTCGGTCACCGGGTCGATCCAGGACGTCAATGGCTTTGCCAATTTCGGCGATGCGAAGACCAAGGGCGTTGACCTGGAGCTGCGCTGGAAGACGCCGCTCAAGGGCTTCGACCTCGGCTTTGTCGGCAATTTCAACGACAGCAAATATACCCGCGTCAATCCGATCGTCGCGGCGGCTCAGCCGCTGTTGCGGCCCGGCGCGCGCCTGACCAACACGCTGTCGAACAACTTCCGCGTCGACATGGGCTACAATGGCGAGATCGCGGATGGGGTGAACATGTTCGGCAATTTGTCGCTCAGCCACAGCGGCGACCGCTTGCAGGGCAATGGTATCCTGGCGCCATCCTATAACGTGATGGCTCTGACGCTGGGCGTCCGGTACGGCGATTACGAGCTGGCGCTGATCGGCAACAACCTGACCGACGAGCGTGGACCGACCTTTGTCGGCACCACCGGCCCGTTGTCGGGATCGGGGCCGACCCCGCGCACGATCGGCCTTCGCTTCCGGGTCACGCCCTGACCGCAAGCGGAACTGCGGGAAGGGCGGGGGGCCATGCGCCTCCCGCCCTTTCCGTTCTTGCAGCCGGTAAACTGATGGATTGGAGAGCGGGATGAACGATCAGGCGGGACGGGACGGCGCGGCGACGCTGCTCAAGGCACTGGTGTTCCTGATGTTCGCGATGTTCGCGATGACCACCGACTCGGTCGGCACGGTCATTCCCGAAGTCATCCGCGAGTTTCAGCTCGGCCTGACCGCCGGCGGATCCTTCCAATACGCCACGATGGCGGGGATCGGCATCTCCGCGATCGCGCTCGGCTTCCTGGCCGACCGGATCGGGCGCAAGGCGACGATCCTGATCGGCCTGGTCCTGTTCGGGGTCAGCTCGGCGTTGTTCGCCGCAGGGCATAGCTTTCTGTTCTTCACCAGCCTGTTGTTCATCTCCGGCATCGGCATCGGCATCTTCAAGTCGGGCGCGTTGGCGCTGATCGGCGACCTGTCGCGCTCGACCGGCGAGCATGCGCGCACGATGAACCTGATCGAGGGGTTTTTCGGCGTCGGCGCGATCATTGGGCCGGGCGTCGTTGCCTATATGCTGCTCAACGGTTCGAGCTGGAAATGGGTGTACATCATTGCCGCGATGCTGTGCGCGCTGCTCGTGCTGGGTTCGGCGGTTGCGCGCTTTCCCCGCCCGATCGTCACGCGGACCGAGCCGGTGCGCGCGAGCGAAGCGATCCGCATGGCTGGCGATCCACCCGCGCGCTTCTTCGGCACCGCGCTGATGCTCTATGTCGGGGCAGAGGCGGCGATCTATGTCTGGGCACCGACCTATCTTGCCGACTATTCGGGGTCGTGGCTGTGGCTGGCGGCCTATGTCGTGTCGATCTTCTTCGTGCTGCGCGCGGCGGGGCGGTTCCTGGGCGTGTGGCTGTTGTCGCGGTTTGACTGGGCGAGCGTGATCTTCGTGTGCAGCGCGGCGATGGCGGCTTTGTTCTGGGTCGCGGTGATCGGCGGGCGGGAGGTCGCGATCTTCGCGCTGCCTGCCACCGGCCTGTTCATGTCGGTGCTGTATCCGACGATCAATTCGACCGGCATCAGCTGTTATGACAAGGGGCGGCACGGGTCGATCGCCGGGCTGCTGCTGTTCTTCACCTGCGTCAGCGCGGTGCTGGCGCCGCTGGCGATGGGCGCGCTGGGCGAATGGCTGGCGGACAGCCGCTATGCGATCCTGCTCGGCGCGGTGTTTGCGACCTTGCTGACGTTACTGTGCGGCTGGAACAAGTCGCGTGCGCCGTTCGCCGCACTGCTCGCCCAGCGCGACGCCGACGACTACCGCGTTTAGGCCATATGCCGGTCGAGCCAGGCGGCGAACAAAGCGGGCCATTGCCCCGCCGGGGTCTCGGGACGCCCAACGCCGAAGCCATGATTGCCCGCCTCGAACAGATGCAGCTCGACCGGGCGGTTCGCGGCCTGAAGCGCCCGCAGCATGATCATGCTGTTCTCGGCCGGCACCGCCTTGTCGTCGAGTGCGTGGACGAGAAACACGGGCGGCGTTTGTGCGGTGACATGCAGCGCCGGGGAGCGCTTCGCGATCAACTCGGCGGTGGGTGCGTTGCCGAGCAACCGCATCGCGGACTCACCATGCGTCACCGGCGCGGTGACGCTGATGACGGGGTAGATCAGCGCTATCGCTGCGGGCCGGGCATCGAGCGCATCGGTGGCATCGCGCGGTGCATAGGCCTGCTCGGCAAAGCCGGTCGCGAGCGTCGCGCCAAGATGTCCGCCCGCCGAGAAGCCGACCGCCGCGACCTTGGCCGGATCATAGCCGAAGCGGCTGGCATTGGCGCGGATCACGCGAATCGCGCGCTGGGCATCCTGCAATGCCACGTCTTCGCGGTTGGCCCAGCCTTCGTCGGGCAGGCGGTAGGTGAGGACGAACACCGTGTATCCGCGCGCGGTCATCGCGCGGGCGACATCAACGCCTTCGTTGAGGATCGAGACGAAGGTGTAGGCACCGCCGGCGATCGACAGCAACGCGCGGCCATTCGATTTTTCCGGGCGAAACACGCGCAGCATCGGCTTCTCGATGTTGCGGACCATGATGTCGGGCCAGTCGGCGGGCACGTCACGCGCGGTATAGCCGCCAGCGGGCGTGCCGTTCGGCCAGAGCGGGATTTGTTCGGCATCGATCCACGCGCGTGGCATCGGCGGGAGCTTGGGGAATTGCGTAGCACCGGCCATGGTCGCGCCTGCACTCAGCGTCGCCAGCCCTGCGGCCCCGGCCAGAAATCCGCGCCGTCCGATCGGCCCCTGCTTCGCGTGCATCCATCCTCCTTGTCCGGGCAATTGTCGCTGATCCCGGTAGCGCGGATACAAGCGGTTCGGCGAGCGCGTTGCAAGCATGATTCACAATCGATTGCGAAATCACGCAAAACGCGGCAAGGATCTGGTGCAATCGATTGTGGATACGGACGCTCCGCGATAGGGATGTCGCAGGACAAGGGAGGATGGAATTGAACCGGCAAATTGAGATGATCGGCCTGATTGGCTCTGCCGGTGATGCTCCAGATCATTGCGGGCGAACGATGCGATGAGCGCGGTCGAACAATCGCCGATCGCGATTGCCGCGCACGCCGGTGCGGCGGTGTCATGGACAGCGGATCATCTTCATGCGCTCGCCGCCACCCGGCACGACCGCGCGCCGCTGATCGGCGACGCGGATGTGGTGCGGATCGCGCCCGACCTCGACATCTGGGACGCCTGGCCGGTGCAGGACGCCGATGGCGGGCCCTCGGCGCTGCCCGGTGGACAGACATTATGGATGGCGCTGGGTGCGCCGCGGTTTCCTGATCCCGATGAGCGCCACGGCCATGCCCGGATTCACCTGATGCTGCGCGATGCGACGGGCTGGCAACCGCTCGGCCCGGCGATGCCCGACGGATTTTCGCCGGGCAGCCGCGAATGGTCCGGGTCCGCGCTCCTCGCAGCCGATCGCCGCACGCTGACGCTGTTCTTTACCGCGACCGGGCGGCGTGGCGAGGCGACGCCGACCTTCGAACAACGTCTGTTCCGCGCCGACGCAACGCTGGCCCGGGTGGATGGCGCCTATCGCCTGACCGACTGGCGCGGGCTGGACGAGTTCGTGGTTCGCGATCCCGCGCATTACATGGCGAGCGATGCGGGAAGCGGCGCCGTCGGCACGATCAAGGCGTTCCGCGATCCGGCCTATTTCCACGATCCGCGCGATGGGCGGCACCATGTGTTCTTCGCGACCTCGCTCGCCGGTTCGGCATCGGCGTTCAACGGCGCAGTCGGTTGGGCGACTGCGCGCGACGACACGCTGGCGCAGTGGAACATCCGCCCGCCGCTGATCAGCGCCGATACGCTGAACAACGAGCTCGAGCGGCCGCATGTGCTCTTCCATCAGGGCCTCTATTATCTCTTCTGGTCGACCCAGCGGCACGTCTTCAACCCAGATGGCCCGACCGGTCCCACTGGCCTCTACGGCATGGTGTCCGATCGCCTCGACGGCGGCTGGCGTCCGCTCAACGGCACGGGCCTCGTGTTCGCCAACCCTGACGCCGCGCCGAAACAGGCCTATAGCTGGCTGGTATTGCCCGACCTTCAGGTGACCAGCTTCATCGACGCCTGGGGGAGCGACGGCAGCGACGCGAACGCCCGCCGCTTCGGCGCGACCTTTGCGCCGATGCTGCGCTTGCGGTTGCAGGTCGATGAGGCAGGGCTGGAGACGGAGTGATGAACCGCTATGCGGGGATTGAGCTAGGCGGGACCAAGGCGATTGCCGTGCTGGCGGAAGGCGACGCGATCGTCGAGCGGCGCAGCATCCCGACCGGGGAGCCGATCGCGACGTTAAGCGAGCTACGCGCGATCCTTGACCAATGGGCGGGAGCGGGCGCGCTAGCCGGCCTCGGCATCGCCAGCTTCGGCCCGATTCAGCTTGACCCGCGCGATCCGAAATTCGGCCAGATCCTCGCAACGCCCAAGCCCGGCTGGACCGGCGCGCCGGTCGCAGCGATGCTGGGCGAGGGGCTTGGTTGTCCCGTCGCGATCGACACCGACGTCAACGGCGCGGCGCTGGCGGAGTATCGCTGGGGCGCGGCGATTGGCTGCGACAGCCTGTGTTATCTGACGATCGGCACGGGGCTGGGCGGCGGACTGCTCATCGGCGGACAGCCCGTGCATGGCGCAATGCATCCCGAGATCGGCCATATCCGGTTGCGCCGCGTCGCGGGTGACACCTTCGCCGGTAACTGTCCATTTCATGGCGACTGTATCGAGGGGCTGGTGTCGGGACCTGCACTTGCCGCGCGCTTCGGCGTGGATCCAGCCACAGCATCCGACGCCGACCCGATCTGGCGCCACGTTGCCGCCGATATCGCCGAGCTGTGCTGCGCGATCCTGCTCACGACCTCTGCGCGTCGGATTTTGTTCGGCGGCAGCGTGGCGCTCTCGCGCGCATTCATCCTGCCCTGGGTGCGCGAGATTGTCGTCGCGCAGCTTGAGAGCTATCTGCCCTTCGTCACCAGCGAAGCGGTCGGTGAGATCATCCGGCCCGCGGGCCTCGGCACCGATGCCGGGCCGCTCGGCGCGATCGCGCTGGCGCAGGCCGCGTCGCACTGAGCGACGCGGCCCGACCGCTTACTTCGCCTCGACCGTGTCGATCAGGTCGAGCAGCCCGTTGACGATCGCGCTCTCGGCGCATCCGGGCTTCAGCCGCGACGACACCACCTCGAACGTGTTGTAGGCGAACGCCGCGTCGTTCGGGATATAGCCCGACGGTGCCATGCCATTGGTGATCGTCGTCATCATGCTGTGCTTGAACGGCGATTCGCGCTTGAAGCGCTGGGCGATGGTCGTGAACACCTCGGCATCGACCCCGCCGATCACCGTGTCGCCGATCTTGAGCAGGCTTAGGCGGATGCTGACCGGGGCGGCATCCTCATAGGTCCCGGCATAGCCCGCGCGGCCCTTGTCTAGCCGCTTGCGGCCGGGACAAGTGACGCTGGTCTGCGCGCCCTGAATCCGTGCCTCCGCGACGGGCCGCTCGAGGCTGGCGCGGCTGACATGCAGCACTTCCTCGCCCAGCATCTGGCCCATCGATTTCACCATCTGCTTCTGCTGTTCCATCAGCATCGCGACGCGCGGGTTCTTGCGGTCCATGCCGGTGCCGCCGGGTGGCATCGCGTTGCTGATATCCTCGCCCCGCGCGGCATAATCGGCGGTGCGGATCGCGCGCAGATCATAGGTCTGGTTGAAATAGATCGGGTTCTGGTCGCCCGCCGCGCCGTTGGAATAGACCGCGACCGCGTCACCGCCGAGCGACTGTTCGATATAGTTGGACGCCGCGCCCGGCAGGTCGGCGCTGACCAGATCGAGATTACCGGTCAGCACGGCGTGGACGCCATAGTTGAAATAGACCGCGATCGGCGCGCCCTCCAGCGTTTCGAACCGGACGACTGCGACGGTCTTGTCTGACACGCCCTCATAATTCGGCCCCTCCCACCAGCGGCGGTTGGTGGGGTCGATGAGGTTGCGGTTGATGTTCACATACGAAACGCCGGTGCCATAGGCCATGCGCGCCGGCTTGGTCGCCGCCGCAGCCTTGCGGATCGCGTCGAAAATCTGCGCCTCATACGCCGTGCCCCGCATCCACGGCGCGCTATGCGTGTGGCTGGCGGTCAGCAGCAGCTGGCTGGTCGGGATCTTGAGCTCGCGCTCGACCCGTGTGGCCACGTTCTGCCACGTCTCGGTCATGATCGCCCCGGCATCGACCGTCACCATCGCCGCCCGCGTCTTGCCGTCATCGACGACGATCGCGCGGACGTTGAGCGGGTCTAGCACGCCGAGCATGTTCTTGGGCATTTCGGCCGCGCTGGGGGTGATGTCCACCTTCGCCGCGCCCACTTTGAGCGCCTGGGCCGAAGCGGGCAGGGCGACGCAGAACAGGGTGGCGGCACAGGCCGCGCGAAGCTCAATCTTCATGGCAAGACATCCCGTTGGAGCCGAGGACAGACGGCGGCAGATCGGCATGCACACGCATGTTCAGCATTCCTCTCCCCGCCCAACGACCGCTTTATGCAATCGATTGCTGTCGTGATAAGCGGGGGTCTCGCGCATGGCAACCCAAAACGCAGTTTGGAAGGTCAGTCCTGCTTCAGCGCCTCTGCCACCAGCGGGGTGACCCGTCCGACAATCTTGGTCAGGCCCTGCGGATTGGGGTGGATGCGGTCCGGCAGCATCAGCGTCTGATCGGTCACCACCTGATCGAGGAAGAACGGATACAGCACCGCATCATAGCGCTTCGCCAGATCGCCATAGATCGCGTTGAACGCATCGGCATAATCGCGGCCCATGTTCGGCGCGGCGATCATGCCGGTCAGCATGATCGGGATGCCGCGCTTTTTCAGCTCTTCGCAGATCGCGGTCAGGTTCGCGCGCGTCTCGGCCGGGTCGATCCCGCGCAGCATGTCGTTGCCGCCGAGGTTCACCATCACAAGGTCCGGCTTGCGATCAAGCCCGTCGAGCGTGAAGCCCAGCCGACGCAGTCCCGCCGAGCTGGTGTCGCCCGAAACCCCGGCGTTGCGCACGCTCGCGGCGATCCCGCGGGCGGCAAGCGCCTTTTCGAGCTGCGCCGGAAAACTCTCCTGCGGCAACACCCCATAGCCCGCATAGAGGCTGTCCCCGAAGGCCACGACGAGGCGCGTGTCGGCTTTCTCCGCGCCGGCCCTCGCGACCGCAGCCGGGGTCGGCGGGGTGGCCAGCGACTGGTTCGCCGCATCATTTTCGCCCGAACAGGCGCTCAGCCCTTGGAGGAGCAGCACCGCGCCCGCATATGAGGCTAGCTTATTGGTCAAGGACGTCTTCTCCACACATGTCGATCGAACCGGTGGCGGATATCGCAATCCGCGCGCGCAATGTCACCCTGACGCTTGGAACGCGCGAAGCGCCGACCACGATCCTGAAGGGAATCGACCTCGATATCGCGCGCGGTGCCAGCGTCGCGATCCTCGGCCCGTCGGGGTCGGGCAAGTCGTCGCTAATGGCGATCCTGTCGGGGCTGGAGCAGGCGAGCGGTGGCACCGTAAGCGTTGCTGGCATTGCCTATGACACGCTGGACGAGGACGGCCTTGCCCGTGCGCGGCGCGGGCGGGTTGGCATCGTGTTGCAGGCGTTTCACCTGCTCCCGACGATGACCGCGCTGGAGAATGTCGCGGTGCCGCTGGAGCTGGCCGGTGCGGACGACGCCTTTGCGCGTGCCGGGGCGGAGCTGGAGGCGGTCGGCCTCGGCCATCGCCTGACCCATTACCCGGTGCAGTTGTCGGGCGGCGAGCAGCAGCGCGTCGCCATCGCCCGCGCGGTGGCCGGGCGCCCCGAGATCATCTTTGCCGACGAACCCACCGGCAATCTCGACGGCACGACCAGCGGCGTGATCATCGACCTGTTGTTCGAACGCCAGCGCGCGGCGGGGGCGACCCTGCTGATCATCACCCATGACCCCGCGCTCGCCAGCCGCTGTGACCGCGTGCTGACGATGCGCGATGGCGTGATCGTCGCGGACAGCGCCGCGTGAGGGCGCTTGGCTGGCGCGCGGCGTGGAGCATCGCGCGGCGTGACCTGCATGCCGGGTTTCGCGGGCTGCGGTTGTTGCTCGTCTGTCTGTTCCTTGGCGTCGCGACGCTGGCGACGATCGGCAGCCTGACCGCGTCGATCACCGGCGAAATTTCCGCGCGGGGCCAAGTGCTGCTCGGCGGCGATGTCGAGGTCGCGATGACCCAGCGCCAGGCATCGGCGCAGGAGCGCGCGGCGTTCACCGGTCTGGGGACCGTCAGCGACACGATCCGCACCCGCGCAATGGCGCGGCGCGCGACGCCGACTACCGGCGCGCCCGATGCGGTGCTGACCGAACTCAAGGGCATCGATACCCGCTATCCGCTCTATGGCAGCCTGACGCTGGAGCAGGGTCGCTACGCGCCGCTTGCGCCGGACTCGGTGCTGATCGGGCGCTCGCTATCCGAACGGCTGTTGCTCAAGACCGGCGACCGCGTACGTTATGGCGATGCGGAGTTTCGCGTTGCCGGCCTCATCGCCGACGAGCCCGATCGGGTGGGGGAGGGGTTCACGCTCGGCCCGGTGGCGATCGTGTCGCTCGACGGATTGAAGCGCACCGGGCTGCTCCAGCCGGGTGCGCTGTATGAAACCAAATACCGCATCCGCCTGAACCCCGGTGTCGTGCCGAGCGAGGCGGTCGATCAGCTCAAGGAGCGGTTCCCGACCGCAGGCTTCGAATACAAGGACCGCGACCGCGCGGCCCCCGGCGCGGTGCGCTTCTTCGAGCGGATGGGCCAGTTTCTCGCGTTGATCGGCCTTGCCGCATTGGTGATCGCCGGGATCGGGGTGAGCAACGGCGTCGCCTCCTATCTCGGGCAGAAGCGCGGGGGGATCGCGACGTTCAAGATCCTTGGCGCGACCTCGGCGGACATCAGCCGCATCTATCTGCTTCAGATCGGCGCGGCCGCGCTGATCGCAGTGCTGGCCGGGCTGGTGGTCGGCGCGGTGCTGCCGATCGCATTCGTTGCGCTGGCGGGCGACTTGCTGCCCGTCGCGCCGGGTTTCGGCATCCATCCGCTGCCGCTGGCGACCAGCGCGGCCTATGGCGTGCTGATCGCCTTTGCCTTCGCGATGCCGCCGCTGGCGCGCGCGCGCACCCATCCCGCCGCCGCGCAGCTGCGTAGCGGCGTGGAGGAGGGGACGCGCATTGATCGCCGCAGTACGTTGCTGGTCGCGCTGGCCGGCGCGCTGGTGGTGACGCTGGCACTGGTCACGGCGCGCGAGCCGATCTTTGCCGCCGCGGTGCTGGGCGCGGTGGCGCTGGTCCTGCTGATCCTGCTCGGCATCGGCGTGCTGATCCGTCGCGTGTCGGCAAAGCTCCCGCGTCCGCGCCGCCCGTTGCTGCGGCTGGCGCTCGCAAACTTGCACCGGCCCGGCGCACAGACCGTCGCGCTGGTGATCGCGCTCGGGCTCGCGCTGACGCTGTTCGTGACCCTCGCCGCGATCCAGACCAGTCTCGATGCCGAGATCGAGCGCGCGGTTCCCCAGCGTGCGCCGAGCCAGTTCGTGCTCGATATCCCGTCCGAATCTCGCGACGCCTTTTCCACGCTGGTGAAGCGCGAGGCGCCTGAGGCCAAGCTCAACATCGTCCCCGTGCTGCGCGGCACGATCACCGCTTACGGCAAGACCCGCGTCGCCGACCTCAAGACCCTGCCCGAAGGCGCATGGTTCCTGCGCGGCGAGCGCGGCGTGACCTATTCCGACGTGTTGCCGCAGGGCAGCGAACTGGTCGCCGGGCAATGGTGGGCCAAGGACTATGCCGGACCGCCTTTGGTGTCGCTCGACCGCGAGGCGGCGACTTTACTCAACCTCGGCGTCGGCGACATGATGACCGTCAGCATCCTCGGGCGCGAGATCGAGGCGCGGATCGCGTCGCTGCGGCAGGTCAATTGGGACACGATGGGGTTCAACTATATCCTCGTCTTCTCGCCCAACACGCTCGCGGCCGCGCCGCACAGCCTGACCGCGACGATCGATATGGAGCCGAAGAACGAGGGCAAGGTGTCGCGCGCGTTGCTCGGCGCCTTCCCATCAGCCTCGATCATCGCGGTGAGCGAAGTGGTGGGACAGGTGCGCACGATCCTCGACCAGATGGCGACCGCGATTTTGTTGTCGGCGTCGGTGACGATCCTGGCCGGCATCGCGGTGCTGGTCGGTGCCATCGCCGCGTCGCGACAGGCGCGCAGCTATGACAGCGTGATCCTCAAGACGCTGGGTGCGACACGGCGGCAAATCCTTGCGGCGCAGGCGCTGGAATATGCACTGCTTGCGCTGACCCTCGCGCTGTTGGCGCTCGGGCTGGGTGGACTGGCGGCGTGGTACGTCATCACCGGCGTGTTCGAGTTTGGCTGGGCACCAGACTGGACCATCGTCGCGGCGACGCTGGGCCTCGGCGCGCTGCTGACGCTCGGCATCGGGTTGCTCGGATCGTTGCCGGTGCTCTCGGTGCGGCCGTCGCAGGCGCTGCGGAGGCTGTAAGCTATACAGACACTCAATTCCCCTCCCTGAAAGGGAGGGGCTAGGGGTGGGTTTAGCGGCGGGCGAGGCTCGATGCCTCGACCTCCGCTTTGAAACTTGGCGTCCAGTCTTTGCAGCGCGCAGACGCGCGCACCCACCCCCAACCCCTCCCTTTCAGGGAGGGGGGCAAAAGGCCTAGCTACCGCTGCGCTTGAGATAGCCGTGCATTGCCATCCAGCGGGCGAAGGCGTCGAACCAGCCGGTGCTGGTCGTCTCCTTCGGATACATGCCGAAGCCATGGCCGCCCTGTTCGTAGAGGTGGAACTCCACCGGCCGTTTGGCGGTGCGCCACGCGTTGATCAGGCCATAGTCGATGTTGCCGAACAGCGGATCGTCCGCCGCCAGCGCGACGAACAAAGGCGGCGCGTCGGCGGGTATCGTCATCGTCGAGAGCGGGCCGTAGATGTTGCCGATGAAGGCGGGCTTCGCATCCACGCCCGCGACGGTCGTGGCCATCGTCAGCATCGCGCCGGCGGAAAAGCCGACCATGCCGATCCGGTCGGGATCGACCTTCCACTCCCCGGCACGCTTGCGCACCAGCGCGAAGGCGGCGCGCGCGTCGGCGATCTGTGGCGTTAGCCCAGCCAGCTGCGCGTCGGGGGAGGGGCGGGCGGGGCGTGCGGCGCCGGAGAACATCTGGCGCATTGATGCCTCGAACCCGGCCATGTCGGCGGGGGTCTGGTTGAGCCGGTATTTGAGCACAAACGCGGCGACGCCACGATCGGCCAGCGCCCGCGCCACGGCCCAGCCTTCATTCTCCATCGACAGCGTGCGGAAGCCGCCGCCGGGCGCGACGATCACGGCGGAGCCGGTCGCCTTGGCCGGGTCGGGCAGGAAGGGCGTCAGCGTCGCCTGTGTCACATTGCGCGCGAACACGCTGCCATATTGGCTGTGCCAGCTTTCGGGATTGGTGCCGCCGGGGAGTGCGCCGGTGTCGAGCGGGATTGCGCCTGGCTGGGCGGGGATCGCGATCGGGGTCATGCGGTCGCTCTGCGCCTGTGCGGGCAGCGCGGCGGCAAGGAGCGTGGCAACGGCAAGTGCGGACGCGCGGAACAGCATGGCGGTTCTCCTACTGGGTCGGCGGGGCAGTCACGCCCGCATCGGTCTGGGTGACGGGCAGCATCAGGCCGTTGGCGTCGTAGTGCAGATGCTCGACCGTCACCGCGCGGCGGCCGAGCGCGCCTTGCTGTTCGCCGATGGTGAGCGCTGCATTGTGCAGGAACAGGTACCAGCTGCCCTTGAACTGCGCGATGCCGGGATGGATCGTGAAGCTGTTCTTGCCAGAGCCCGTCAGTTCACCGCGATACGTCCACGGCCCCGTGATCGACGGAGCGGTGGAGTAGGAGACACGCTCGTCGGTATGCGTCTTGCGGTCCAGCGAGGCGTAGGTGAGGTAATAGAGGTTGCCGCGCTTGTGCAGCCACGGACCTTCCTCGAAATGCGGCGGCGTAATCTCGGTGATCGCGCCGTCGATCTCGATCATGTTGGGCTTGAGCTTGGCGATGTACGCCTGACGATTGCCCCAGGCGATCCACGTCGTCCCGTCATCGTCGGTGAACACCGTGGGGTCGATATCCTCCCAGCTATGCGTGCCCTTCGGCGTCATGCTGTTGGTGATCAGCGCCGACCCCTTGGCATCGACGAATGGCCCGGTCGCTTTGTCAGACACCGCGACCGCAATCGCCTTGCCCGGATTGCTGTCGTCATGCTCGACCGCAGCATAGAACCAGAATTTGCCGTTCTTCTGAATCGCCTGAGCCGCCCAGGCGTCCTTCTTCGCCCATTTGAAGTCCGCGACGTTCATGATCGGACCATGATCAGTCCAGTTGCGCATATCGGTGGTCGAATAGACCAGCCATTCGCGCATGTTGAACATCTCGTCGCCGCGCGCCTGATCATGCCCGACATAGAGGTACAGACGGTCGCCGACGACCAAAGGCGCGGGGTCGGCGGTGAACTTGTCGCGGATGATCGGGTTCGATCCCGGTACCGGCGTCGTCTGGGTCAACGCCAGTGCGGCGGCGAGGATTGCGGCGCGCATCATGCGGCGTCGCCCTCGGCCAGCGGCTTCGATCCCCATAGCGCGTACCAGAGCACATAGAGTTCACAAACGGCGGTCAGCAGGAACGACATCTGCAACCCGAAGCTGTCGGCCAGCCAGCCCTGCGCCGCGACCAGCGCACCGCCGGCGATCGCCATGATCAGCAGCCCGGAGGCTTCCTCGGTGTAGCGGCCGAGCCCCTTGATCCCGAGCGTGAAGATCGTCGGGAACATGATCGAGTGGAACAGCCCGACCAGAATCAGTGACCACATCGCCACCGGACCATCGGCGAACACCGTCACCAGCATGACGATGAACGCCCCGACGCTGAAGCACGCCAGCAGCGTCTCCGCCTTGATCCAGCGCATCGCAATGGCGCCCGCGAACCGCCCGAC
Source organism: Sphingomonas sp. R647 (assembly GCF_020177055.1). Taxonomy (GTDB): domain Bacteria; phylum Pseudomonadota; class Alphaproteobacteria; order Sphingomonadales; family Sphingomonadaceae; genus Sphingomonas. The sequence continues at coordinate 716,571 of NZ_JAIQXT010000001.1, read as the reverse complement.
CATCATGCCCAGCCACATCAGGGTGAGATACCGCCCCGCCTGCTCGGTCGTCAGGTTGGCGATCTCGGGCTGCGCGACGAAATTGACGAACAGATTGGCGACGCCGATCTCCGCGATCAGATAAATGAAGATCGCAGGCACGCCCCAGACAAGGTTGCGGTGCGCCCACATCGGGTGCGTCACGAAGCGGCTCCAGGCCGATCCGGTCTTCGCCACGCCATCGCTGATCCGCGCCGTCGCCTTGCCCATTGCGGGGAGCGGGAAGCGCCCGATGATCAGGGCAAGAATGACCAGCACCAGTGCGACCAGCCCATAGGGCAGGATCACCGACTGCGCGTCCGCCAGCCGCTCCGCCTGTGTCAGCACGCGGCCCTGTTCGGCGGTGCCGCCGACCGATCGGCCAAGGATCAGATAGGCGCCGAACAACGGCGCGAGCACGGTGCCGAGCGAGTTGAACGCCTGCACCAGATTGAGTCGCGCGGATGACGTTTCGGCCGGCCCGATCACCGCGACATAGGGGTTGGCCGCGACCTGCAGCAGCGTGATCCCGCTGGCGATCACGAACAACATGGTCAGCGTCACGCCATAGGACGGGATGCTCGCCGCCAGCATCATGCCGAGCGACCCGGCGGCCATGATCAGCAGCCCGGTGACCAGCGACTTTTGGTAACCGATCCGCTCGATCAGCCGCGCCGAGGGGATCGACGCGATGAAATAGGCGATGAACCACACGCTCTCGATCAGCGTCGTTTCGGTGTAGTTGAGGTCGAACACGCTGCGCAGATGCGGCAGCAGCGTGCCGTTGATGACGGTGATGAACCCCCACATGAAAAACAGGCTGGCGAGCAGGGTGAGTGCCGGGCGGTAGCTGCGCGTCGCGGCCCCATCGCCAAGCGGAATCGTCGCGCCGACTGGTGAAACTGCCATCATCCCCTCCACGCCCGGCAATTTGCTTGCCCGTTATTTTGTCGGAGTATAAGCAAGCGCTGCGACCGTCAATCCTGCGACGGCGAACGGGGAGTGGGATGATGAAGGCGATGATGATCGCGGCGTTACTGTGCGCGTCGGCAACCCCTGCGCTCGCTGCGGACGCGGTGCGCAGCGAAGCGGGGAAGCTGGCCGACGGCACGCTGGTCGAGGCGGTGACGCTGAAGAATGATCGCGGCGTTTCGGCGCGGATTCTCACCTATGGCGCGACACTGCAATCGCTGGTCGCGCCCGACCGCGCTGGCAAACCCGCGGAAGTCACGCTCGGCTATGACAGCGTCGCCGAATATGAGGCAAAGCCCGCCTATTTCGGCGTCACGGTCGGCCGCTTCGCCAACCGCATCGACGGCGGACGCTTCTCGCTCGATGGTCGCGCCTATCAGCTGACCCAGAATGACAAGGCCAATTCGCTGCACGGCGGCGTCCAGGGCTTCGACAAGCGCAACTGGCGGATTTTGTCGGTGTCGAGCGGCCCCACCGCGCGCGTCGTCATGGCGCTGACCAGCCCCGATGGCGACCAGGGCTATCCGGGCAAGCTTGAAGTCACGATCACCTACACGCTCGACGATGCGGGCGACCTGACGATCCAGTTCGATGCGGCGACCGACAAGCCGACCATCGTCAACATGACCAACCACGCGCTGTTCAACATGGCCGGCGACGGCGCGCCCGAGGGCACGTCGCGTCAGCTGCTGACCATCCCGGCGCGCGCCTACACCCCTGTCGATGCGGCGCTGATCCCGACCGGCGAATTGAAGCCGGTCGCGGGCGGCGTGTTCGATTTCCGCCAGCCCCGGCTGATCGCCGAAGGGCTGCGCGACGGGCGCGATCCGCAGATCGTCGCGGGGCGCGGCTATGACCATAACTGGGCACTCGACAAGGGCCAGACCGCGACGCCGCAGCTCGCCGCGCGGCTCGAGGATCCGGTGTCGGGCCGGGTGCTGGAAGTGCTGAGCACCGAGCCGGGGCTGCAATTCTACAGCGGCAATTTCCTCGATGGCACGGCGGCGGGGCGCAGCGGGCGTATCTATCGCATGGGCGATGGGCTTGCGCTGGAGCCGCAGAAATTTCCCGATGCGCCGAACAAGCCCGCCTTCGCCTCGGCCCGCGTCGATCCGGGCAAGCCCTATCGCCACGTCATGATCTACCGCCTGTCCACCCGCTGAGTTTCCCGATGACCACCGACACACCGCTGCGCTCGCGCGCCTGGTTCGATAACCCCGACAATATCGACATGACCGCGCTCTATCTGGAGCGCTACCTCAATTTCGGCCTCAGCCTTGACGAGCTGCGTTCGGGCAAGCCGATCATCGGCATCGCGCAGACCGGATCGGACCTCAGCCCGTGCAACCGCCACCATCTCGTGCTGGCCGAGCGGGTGCGGGAGGGGATCCGCGAGGCGGGCGGGATTGCGATCGAGTTTCCGGTCCATCCGATCCAGGAAACCGGCAAGCGCCCGACTGCGGGGCTCGACCGCAACTTGGCCTATCTCGCGCTGGTCGAGCTGCTGTACGGCTACCCGCTCGACGGGGTGGTTCTGACGATCGGCTGCGACAAGACGACGCCGGCGTGCCTGATGGCGGCGGCGACAGTCAACATCCCCGCCATTGCGCTGTCGGTCGGGCCGATGCTCAATGGCTGGCACAAGGGCGAGCGCACCGGGTCGGGCACGATCGTGTGGAAGGCGCGCGAGATGATGGCGGCTGGCGAGATCGATGCGGACGAATTCATCCGCCTCGTCGCCTCCTCCGCGCCCTCGACCGGCTATTGCAACACCATGGGCACCGCGACGACGATGAACTCGCTCGCCGAGGCGCTGGGCATGTCGCTGCCCGGATCGGCGGCGATCCCCGCGCCGTATCGCGACCGGCAGGAAGTGGCCTATCGCACCGGCCTGCGCATCGTCGAGATGGTGCGGGAGGATATGAAGCCCTCCGACCTGCTGACGCGGCAAGCGTTCCACAATGCGATCCGGGTCAACACCGCGATCGGCGGATCGACCAATGCCCCGATCCACCTCGCCGCCATTGCGCGCCATATCGGGGTCGAGCTGCCGATCGACGACTGGCAGACGATCGGGCGCGACGTGCCGTTGCTGGTCAACCTCCAGCCCGCGGGCGAGTATCTTGGCGAGGATTATTACCGCGCCGGCGGGGTGCCTGCGGTGGTTGCGCAGCTGATGCGCCACGGGCTGATCCATGAGGATGCTCCGACCGCCAATGGCCGGACGATCGGTGAGAATTGCCGCGACGCCACGATCGAGGACGAGCGGGTGATCCGTCCGTTCGAGGATCCGATCCTGCGCGATGCCGGGTTCCTCGTGCTGCGCGGAAACCTGTTCGATTCGGCGATCATGAAGACCAGCGTGATCTCCGACGATTTCCGCGCGCGTTACCTGTCCAATCCTGACGATCTGGAGGCGTTCGAGGGACCGGTGGTCGTGTTCGACGGGCCGGAGGATTATCACCAGCGGATCGATGATCCTGCCCTTGGCATCACGCCGGAAACGCTGCTGATCATGCGCGGGGCGGGGCCGATCGGCTACCCCGGCGCGGCCGAGGTCGTGAACATGCGGCCGCCCGACTATCTGATCACCAACGGCATCCGCGCGCTGCCGTGCCTGGGTGATGGGCGGCAATCGGGGACGAGCGGCAGCCCATCGATCCTCAATGCCTCGCCCGAGGCGGCGGCGCTGGGCGGCCTCGCGCTGCTGCGCGATGGCGACCGGGTGCGGGTCGACCTGCGCGCGGGGACCGCCAACATGCTGGTCCCCGATGCCGAGCTGGCCGAGCGCCGCCGCGCGCTCGAGGCGGCGGGTGGCTTTCCCTACCCGGCGTCGCAGACCCCGTGGCAGGAAATCCAGCGCAATCTGGTTGGCCAGATGGAGGGCGGGGCGATCCTGGAGGGCAGCGAAGCCTATCAGCGTATTGCCCAGACCCGCGGCCTGCCGCGCGACAACCACTGACCGAACGCAGCGGAGGGAGAGGATGATGAAGCACTTCATGCTGGCAGGATCGCTCCTCGCCACGGCAGTCCCGGCCCTCGCGCAGCAGGCCGAGGCTCCGGTCACGGTGACGGTTCAGGCGGACAAGGCGGGGCCGAAGATCAACCGCCATATCTTCGGCCAGTTCGCCGAGCATCTCGGCACCGGCATCTATGGCGGGGTGTGGGTCGGGGCGGACTCCAAGATCCCCAATGTCCGCGGCATCCGCAGTGATGTGGTCGCGGCGCTGAAGCAGATCAGCGTCCCCAATGTCCGCTGGCCCGGCGGCTGCTTCGCCGACGAATATCACTGGCGCGACGGCATCGGCGATCCGGCCAAGCGGCGGGTGACGGTCAATTCCAACTGGGGCGGAGCGATCGAGAATAACGCGTTCGGAACGCACGAGTTCTTCGACTTTATCGAGCAGATCGGGGCCGAAGCGTTCGTGTCGATCAATGTCGGATCGGGCAGCTACAAGGAGGCTGCCGACTGGGTCGCGTACATGACCGCCGACACGCGCAACACGGCGGGGCAGGAGCGCGCGGCGAACGGGCGGACCGAACCGTGGAAGATCCGCTTTCTGGGCATCGGCAACGAAAGCTGGGGCTGTGGCGGCAACATGCGGCCTGAACATTATGCCGATGAGCTGAAGCGCTACGCCCGTTTCGCGCGCAACTATAACCCCGCGCAACAGAGCTTCCCGAACCCCGCCAACCCGTCGGCACCGCTGCCGAATCCCGACCAGATGCTGCGCGTCGCGGTCGGCCCCAGCGATGGCGATACCGCCTATACCGAAGGGGTGATGAAGGCGTGGCAGGGCCGCGACTGGAGCTGGAGCATCGAGGGGCTTTCGCTGCACAGCTACACGCTGGTGAAATGGCCGCCGGTCTATGATTCGGTCAATTTCGCCGAGAAGGAATATGCCGAGCTGATCCAGTCCACGCTGCTGATCGACGAGCGCATTCGTAGCCATTCGGCGATCATGGACAAGTACGATCCCGACAAGAAGGTGCCGCTGATCGTCGATGAATGGGGCGTGTGGCTGGCCAAGCTGCCCGGCACGCCCGAGGGGTTCCTGCAGCAGCAGAATTCGCTGCGCGACGCGATCATCGCCGCGCTCAACTTCAACATCTTCGCCCGCCATGCCGATCGCGTGCAGGGCGCGAACATCGCGCAGATGGTCAACGTCCTTCAGGCACTGATCCTGACCGACGGGCCAAAGATGGTGCTGACCCCCACCTATCATATCCACAAAATGTACCGGCCGTTCCAGGACGCGACGCTGGTGCCGGTGAGCTTCGGCGCGGGCGAGTATCGCGAGGGCGCGGTGACATTGCCACGCGTCGATGCGGTGGCGGTGCGCGCGGTGGATGGGAAATTGTGGCTGTCGCTGGTCAATCTCGATCCGGCGCGTGTGGCGGAGGTCCGGCTGGAGATCCTGGGCGTAAGGGCGAAGTCTGCCGCCGGGACCGTGCTGACGGCCGCGAAGGTCAATGCGGTGAACAGCTTCGACGCCCCCGATGCAGTGAAGCCTCAGCCGATTGCAGGCCGGGTCGCGGGTAGCTCGGTGACGGTGCGTCTGCTGGCCAAGTCGGTGACGATGCTGGAGATCGTGGAATAGTCTGTCATCCGTCGCTCCTGAAAAAGCGGGGCGGGTGCAGCTGAAACTGACGAAGCTACGGGCAACGCACGCTATTCTGTCAGCTTTGGGCGGGATGCAGGCTGCGCAATGAAAATCGAAAAGGGCGTCCGCGTTCGGCATCGGACATTGCAGATATGGCGGGTCGGGGCTTGTAGGAAAGGGCTTTAACTCGCTTCTTGGCTGGTCGGCGGACCTGCAACTAATGTGGGTTCACCATGAGCGCCAGAAGCTCTGGCTTCGTGACAAGATACTCTTCTTCCATCGGAAGGAGTCGCTCAGCCTGTTCGAAACTCCCCGTATCGATCAAGCCATGCATTTCGTGGGCAAGAGCCGTAATGTCTTCAATGCTGACGATCCAGTCGCGGACATATCGTTCGAGCGCTTCGCTTTCGAGCCCCATTTGCAGCGAGCGGTGCGGAAGGGGGCGAAGTAACAGGTCGCGTTCGGGGTCCCATTGAACCCGAACGGGATGCCGTTTCTTGAACCGTATCCACTCGTCGTCGGTCATGCTTGGGTCGCGGTGGCTTGAACAGCCGTGCGCCAATGCCCACTCGAACCCGTCCCGAGTGATATCGATGGCAAGGATGCGCGTTTGTCCCGCATCCTTGAAGCCCCACCCGGCACGGTACATCATCCAGAGGAATGATGGTTTGATCCACGTCATCCGTGTCATGCTGAATGGCGGGGACACGAAAGTTCCGTTCGCCAGTGCGGCGTCAGCAATATCATCACGGTAAGCCTGGTAGACCCGTATCGTTCGCGAATTGAAGACTGCGCGGATCTGGCGAGGTGGAATGGCGGTCATATTTTCTGGCAGTTCTCTTGGGTCTGCTTTCGGGCGGGCGCGTGTAGGGCGAGAATTGGGTGGTAGGCGGATGGGCCGCCGTTATTGGTAGCCCGTGATTTTCAGGCCGTCCGGCGTGTCTTCCAGTGGGAACTGTCCAACTCGCCCCAACGCTGCCCTTATTGTCGTGAAATCCTGAGGCGTTCCCTGTTCCGCCAACCCGGCTAAGTTGCATGTCACTACGGTAGCGGGGATTACCAACCACTCGATAGATCGAAGCTCGATGGGTCCAAACTCGGGCGTATCGACCCATTGTGGTGGACTCCAAAAGCTATTCGCCCCGGGCCATCTCATGTGCCGTCGCTCGGGTTCGTTAGCGTCAACGAACTTGATCACCACTAAGCTTGGTTGCCAATCAGAGTCATTCACTGCCGCGAATAACTTACGCCATTTAATGTCCGACATGAGCGCGTGACTGAACCTCTGGCGGGTGAACCGGCTCAGCCGCTCCAAATCCTGACGGGTGTGGACGCTCATAGACTGACTCTGCACGCCCCTACGAATGTCTGCAATGGAGTCGTTAGCTGACAGTCTGCTCTCGTCGCCTGCCCCCACCCCCTCCATTGCAGGGAGGGGGCGTTGCCGGCTCACTCCTCGAACGGTTCGACCACGCAGTGCCGCCCGCGCAGAAACGCATCGGCGACGAGGCGGAAGGGGGTGGTGTCGAGGTCGCTCGCGCCCGCAGCGATCAGCCGAGTGAACTGCGCGTAGAGCGCGGGATATTCGCGATCCTCACCGCTGCGCGTGCCATCGGGCAGGGTGAGCTCGGCCCCGCCACGTGCCAGCCGTAGCGCGCCGTCAGCGGTCTCGATCTCGATATCCCAGCTTTGCGGGCCGGTCTGGCGGAAGTCGAAATCGGCGTCGATCGGCGCGCCACAGCCTGTCTCGAGCGTCAGGCGCGCGGCGATGGGGGCGTGGCGGTTGCTCGGTACCTCCAGCTCCGCGTCGCGCAGCAGCAGCGAGCCGGGCAAGATCTCGGTCACGATCGACAGCGCGTTGATCCCCGGATCGAACACGCCGAGCCCGCCGGGTTGCCAGATCCATTGCTGGCCGGGATGCCACACGCGGACATCCTCGCGCCAGGTGATCGTGCCGCGCAGGATGGTGCGCCCCGCCAGCCATGCGCGCGCCTCCGTCACACCGGCGGCGCAACGCGAATGCCAGGCGGCGAACACCGTCACCTTCGCCTCCTCCGCCAGTGCTTCCAGTGCCGCTGCTTCGGTCAGACTGGCGGCCGGGGGCTTTTCGAGTAGCACGTGCAGCCCGTGGCGCAGCGCGGTGGCGGCGACGCGGTGGCGCACCTGTGGCGGGGTGCACACCGCGACCGCATCGACCGCGATCCCGCTCGCGAGCAATGCCTCGATGCTATCGAAGCCGGGGACGCCGCCCAGCACCGCGCCGTCGGCGCTCGCGGTCGCGACCAGTGTGAAGTTCGGGTCGGCGGCGATGGCGGGGAGGTGCTGGTCGTGCGCGATCTTGCCGAGGCCGATCAGGGCGATCCGGATCGTCACAGCGCGCGCACCGTCACGGCCTCAGGCTCCGCACGCGCCAGCGGGTTGCGCAGCGGGAGCGTAAACGGCGCGGCCTCGATCTCGAACACATCGCCGGGCTGGGTCGCGATGCCGTCACTGAACGACAAGGTCGCGGTGCCGAAGAAGTGGACGTGCACATCGCCGGGGCGACGGAATCCGGCATATTTGAAATGGTGATGCTCCAGATTGGCGATGCTGTGCGACATGTTGGCCTCGCCCGTCAGGAACGGCTTTTCCCACAGCACCGCGCCATCGCGTATAATCCGGCTGGACCCGCGCACGTCCTGCGGCAGATCGCCGACCAGCAATTCCGGCCCGAGCGCTGCCGGACGCAGCTTCGAATGGGCGAGCCACAGGTAATTGTGCCGCTCGGTCACATGGTCGCTGAATTCGTTGGCGAGGCAGAAGCCGATGCGGTGCGGGGTGCCGTCGGGGCCGATCAGGTAGATGCCGGCCAGTTCCGGCTCCTCGCCGCCATCCTGCGCGAAGGCGGGCATCGTCAGCGGCGCGCTGATGCCGACCAGATGCGCGCCATCGCCCTTGTAGAACCATTCGGGCTGTTGCCCGACCGCGCCCGGCGCGGGCTTGCCGCCCTCCAGCCCCTCGAGGAACATGCGCATGGAATCGGTCAGCTTCTCGCCCGCAGCGGCGGCGCGGTGCATCTTGTCGCGCCCCTCTGCCGAGCCGAGATGGGTGAGGCCGGTGCCGGTCACCACGACATGGGCTGGGTCGATATGGTCGATGGGCGCGAGCAATTCGCCTGCCGTAGCCGCGGCGTCCAGATCCACAGCGTCGTCAAAGCCAGCTTCCTCTAGCGCCGCCGCAAGGCCAATCCCGCGCCCAATCGCCGCCTCCGCAAGGCTCCGAACATCGCTGAAACCGCGCACGAAACGCGCCGCGCCGTCGGTCGCGGCGATCACCCGGCGCGCGCCATCTGGCGCGCGGTGTTGAAGCAAACGAACCATGTAACCTCTCCCTTTTGTCGATAATTAGTCGGACATAATCCGAAAGGGAAGTTCATCCTGCGCATTGCGGGGGCGAATGTTGGGGCCTAATCAGACCGCTCCCAACAGAGAGGCGACAAGGATTGAAGCTGGACGATCCGTCCGAACCCGGCGAACCCAAACGCGAGCGCAGCACCGGCCGCCGGCTGCGCGGCGCGGTCGCGCATTATCTTGGCCGCGCGATCGTCAGCGGCGCGATTGCGCCGGGCGAGCGGCTGACCGGGGAGGTCGCCAATGCCGAGGCGCTCGACGTGTCGCGCAGCGCCTATCGCGAGGCGATTCAGGTGCTTACCGCCAAGGGGCTGGTCGAAAGCCGGACCAAGGCGGGCACGCGGGTCCAGCCGCGCAGCCGGTGGAATCTGCTCGATCCGGACATCGTCGCCTGGGCGTTTTCGGGGGAGCCGGATCCGGGATTTATCCGCGACCTGTTCGAACTGCGCGCGATCGTCGAGCCGGCTGCGGCGCGGCTGGCCGCGATACGGCGCGACAAGGACGACATCGCCGCGCTTAAGGGTGCGCTGGGCGGCATGCGGCGGCACACGCTGGCGACCGAGGCGGGGCGCGATGCCGACCGCGCGTTTCACGATGCGCTGCTACAGGCGACGCATAACGATGCCCTGATCACGCTGAGCGCCAGCATCGGCGCGGCGGTCAACTGGACCACCCGGTTCAAGCAGCGGACCAAGGCACTTCCGCGCGACCCGGTGCCCGATCACGCGCGGGTGAGTGACGCGATCATCGCGGGGGATGCGGACGCGGCCGAGGCGGCGATGCGCGCGCTGGTCGATCTGGCGTTTGAAGATACGCGCGCGGTGCTGGCCGAGCCCTAAAACTCCTCGGTATCGATCTCCGCCTGCGTCGCTGCCGGGTAGCGCGGCCCGGCGATCGCGTCGGGCGCGAAGATGCGGTCGAGTTCAGCCAGCACCTCGCCGGGCAGCGGTTCGACCGGGGTCGCGAAATTCTCAGCAAGGTGCGCGGGTGCGGTGGTGCCGGGGATGGCGACGATGTGCTCGCCCTGCGCAAACACCCATTGCAGGCAGAGCTGCGCCGGGGTGATGCCACGTCCGGACGCGATGCGTCGCAGCTGTGCGAGCAGGTCGAGATTGCGTGCGAAATTCTCGGGCGTGAAGCGCGGCATCATGCGGCGGATGTCACGCTCGCCCAGCGCGTCCGGCGAGGCCAGCGCGCCGGCGAGGAAACCGCGCGCGACCGGGGAAAAGGCGACCAGAGTCGTGCCCAGCTCCGCGCACGCCTCCAGCACGCCCAGTTCGACGTTGCGTGACCACAGCGAATATTCATTCTGCACCGCCGCGATCGGATGCACCGCATGCGCGCGGCGCAGCGTCGCGGCGGACACTTCGCTCAGGCCAATCGCGCCGATCTTGCCCGCCTCGACCAGCCGCGCGAGTTCGCCGACCGACTCCTCGATCGGCACGGATTTGTCCCAGCGGTGGAGATAGTAGAGGTCCACATGGTCGGTGCGCAGTCGGGTCAGCGACTGCTCGATCGTCGTGCGCAGCGTTTCCGGGCGTCCGTCGATCACGCGCTTCCCGTCGACGCCAGTCATCCCGCATTTCGACGCGAGGAAATAGTCATCGCGGCGATGCGCGACCGCCTCACCGATCAGGCTCTCGTTCGCGCCGAACCCGTACAGTGCGGCGGTGTCGAGATGGTCATAGCCGAGGTCGAGCGCCTGATTGAGCAACCGGATCGCATCTTCGCGCGCGGGCGGGGTGCCATAGGCGTGGCTGAGCGACATGCAGCCGAGGCCGACCGGGTTGACGGTGGAGGATGCAAGGCGGCGCTTCATGGGACACTCCGATACAGATTGCCGCCGCTCACTGACCCGCCCGATGCCTGCTGGCAAGCCTCAGCCGCGCCGTGCGGCATAGGCGCTGACCGGCCCTTCGAGGAATGCGGCGATCTGGCGATCCACCGCGTCACCGTCGCTCGCCTCGCGGTTATAATTGTCGAGGTCGAGGCTCAGTACCGGCACCCCCGCACGGCGCAGCGCGCGTAGCACGAACGGGTCGGCATCGCTCAGCGCCACCGCGCCGTCGACGGCGTGGCTCTCCGCCTCGCGGACATGCCATGCCCCGGCCCAGGTCGGCATGCGCAGCTCGTCGCCCATCGTCACGAAGCGTGCGGCGAGCGCGCGCAGCGGGTCCTGCCCGGGCGCGGTGCGGCGGATATAGCCATCGGCGGCGAGCGCGAGGTACATCGACCAGACGAGCACCGCGCCATGGCTCTGCTCCCAGCGCTGGGTGAAGCCCATGTCGCTCCACATGCCGCGCCCGACCCACATCAGGCGCAGTTTCTCGTTCGCGCAGGCGGCTTCGCCCGCTTCGTGCCGCGCCTTGACCTCGTGATAGAAATCCCGCGCCGCGTCGCGCGCCCATGCGGTCCCGCGATGCCATTGCGGCACCATCGTTGCGGGCATGGTGTCGCTGATCGACACCGGGGCGGGGTGCGCGCCGGCGATCAGGTCGCGGGTCTTGCGGTAATAATCCTCCTGCTCGTTCACCAGATCCATGATCCGGGCGAAGCGGTCGGGGTCGAAGCGGCGGTCGGTACTCGCCTCGATCCGCGCGATCACCGCGCGCAGTTCGGCGGTCATCAGGTCGAGCCGTTCGGGCTCGATCGCGCTGTCCCAATCGTCGTGCAGGCGGTCCCACCAGTCGACCGGGAAGTCGATGCGGCTTTCGATGCTGCGCTCGAACAGGAACGGCTCCGCACCCGTTTCGCGCGCCCAATGGTCGAAAATGCGCGGTGTTGCATCGGTGCCGAGCGGCGCCTGAACGAAGGCCGGGCGGGGGAGGCCGCCCCATGGTGCCTGTTCCGCGTCCACGTCGAACATCGCAGCGATCCCCTGCGCGCTATAGGCCTCGGCATCGCTGGGGTAGCCATGGTCGCGCAGTAGCTGGAAATAGCGCGGCGATTGCTGCTTCGCGGCAACGATCGATGCCCACCATTGGTTGACGACGAACGGTACGTCCATTGCACGCAGGATTTCCTGCGGCGAGTTGGCGTTGACGATGGCGAGTGGTGCGCCCGCCGCAACGGCGTCGCGCACGCCCTTGAACCAGTCGCGCTGATACGCGCCGAAGCTGGCGATCGAGGCCAGCGACTTGCGGCTGCGGCGGCCATCCTGCGGACGCGGCGCGGCACGCGGTGCGCCAGCGGTGGGGGCAGGGGGCGGTGGCGCACCGATCCGCTCGACTGCCAATCCGGCGGCTTCGAGTGTGCGCGCGAAATAGCCCGCATCCCATGCCGCCGCTTCGTCGCCGACGGATTCGACGATCACCGCGCGGGCGATCCCCAGTGCTTTCATCCGCGCGATCGCCGCGCTGGCACGCTCGGTTGCCGGCATCAGCTTGCGGGGGACCAGCCGGGCGGGGTCGGACAGGCCGTCTAGCGTCAAGGGGCTATCGGCCCAGCCAGCGACCAGCGGGTCGCCCCAGTCCTGATCGTCGGCTTTGGCATCCAGGCCACGGGCGTCGAGATCGCGCGCCCGCGCCGTGGAGAAGTGGGGAGAGCCAAGGACGAACACCGGCTCGCCGGTGGGTTCGCCCGGAACACGCCCGACCAGCTCCAGCCATTCCGCAGCCGGAAGGGCGTGCGCCGCACCGATCGCGGCGATCCGCATCACGCCCGATAGGCGCGTCATCGCCGCCGGACGCGCACGCTCTTCGGCGGCACATGCGGCGAGGTGATCGGCATCAACACCGCCGAGCCAATCGACGAGCTGGGCAATTCGCGCCGCATTATAGGAGCGGCTGGACTCGCGCGGCTGGTGCCCGAAATCGAGCATATGGATCGGCCGCTCGGCAATATCGCCCGCGCGGATCAGGTCCCGGACTGTCGCGAACAGCTGCGGCAATTCGCTATCGGCATGGGTGAACATCAGCGGGGTGCCGCTCGCATCGCCGACGATCTGCTGCAAGAGCGACCGGCCACGCTGCGACAGCGTGCCGTCGCCCGCCAGCGTATCGGCATCGGGCGTCGCGCCGGGGCGGGGGACCATGCGCACGGGCGCGCGACCGGCGGCGCGGAGCAGCGCATAGGGTGCGTCCTGCCCGAGCACCCGGATCACCGCCTGCCCCTCGGAACGCAGCCGCTCCGCCACCGCGCCGGGATCGTCGCACGCCGCGATCAGCTGTGCAGCTGCGTCCTGCATCAGATCACGCCCCGTTCGCGCAACGCGGCGATGCGTTCTGCATCATAGCCCAGCGTGGTGGCGAGCACGCGGTCGTTATGCTCGCCGACCAGGATCGGGGTCACATCATCAAAGCCGGTGTCCGCATCGGAAAAGACGATCGGGATGCCGGCGGTGCGCAGATTGACCTGCGAGCTATAGCTGGGGTGCGCGACCGGCACTGCCTCGTGCCGCGCAACCACGCGCGGGTCGTCCAGTGCGTCTTCCGGGTGGCGAACGGGCGCGACGGGCACGCCCTCCGCCTCCAGCACCGCGACGACATGCTCGACGCTGTGCTGGCGCGACCAGCCGTTGATCGTCTCCTCCAGCACCACCGCATTGGCAACGCGGCTGTCGCGATTGGCGAAGCGCGGGTCGTCCGACAACTCGGGCCGCCCCATCGCGCGGAACAGGCCCTGCGCCAGCTTCTCATGCACCGCGACCACCGCGACATAGCCATCGGCGCACTCGAACACCCCGAACGGCGACAGCCGCTGGACGGTCAGGCCGGTGCGCGCCTGCATCCCCGCCGCGGCCATTGCCGACCAGTTCTCGATCGCGACGAAGCTGGTCAGTGCGCCGAGCATCGACACGTCGATATGCTGGCCTATGCCGGTGCGGTGGCGCTGCTCGAGCGCCGAAAGGATGCCGATCACCGAGAATACCGGCGCGAGCATGTCCGCGATCGGAATGCCGATGCGCACCGGCGGCTCGCCCGGCCCACCGCTGGCATACATCGCGCCCGACAGCGCCTGAATGATGATGTCCATCGCCTTGCCCCCTTCCGGCGCGGTCGCGCCAAAGCCGGACAGCGAGCAATAGATGATGCGCGGATTGGCGGCCTTCGCGGCCTCATATCCGACGCCCAGCCGCTCGGCGGTGCCGGCGGTGAAATTCTCGACCACGATATCGGCGGTGCGGACGAGGTCGAGGAACACCTCCTTCGCCTCGGGCGATTTGAGGTTCAATGACACGCCAAGCTTGCCGCGCGCGCGGGTCAGATGGCTGATTGAGACATCGTCCTCATGCTTGCGCTCGACGGTGATGCCGTCGCGGCCGACATAGGGGCTGTTGTCGCGCGCCAGATCGCCTCCCTTGGGGTCCTCGACCTTGATCACCTCCGCGCCCAGCCCGGCGAGCAGCAGGGTCGCGTAGGGTCCGGCAAGCGCGCGGGTCAGGTCGATGACGCGCAGCCCTTCAAGCGGGCGTTCGCGGGTGGCTTCGGTCACGGGAGTCGTCCTTCAAGTGCAGCGGCCTGCGCCGCGGTGTAGCCTAGGGTCGCCAGCACCTCCGCCGTATCGGCACCCGCAGGACGGGCGACGGCGGCGGGGCTGGCGGGGGTGTCGGAAAGGCGGATCGGACAGCCGGTGTGGCGCACCGTCCCGCCGCCGGGTGCGGGCAGATCGATTATCATGCCGCGCGCGTGGTTGTGTTCGTTCTCCATCGCCTGCGCGACGGTAAGGATCGGCGCAAACTGCGTGCCCGCCGCGTCGAGGATGGTGAGCCATGCATCGCGCGGTTTTGTCGCCATCACCTGCGCGATGCGGTCCTTCATCGCGGGCCAGTTCGCCCGATCCATCTGCTTGTCGGCAAGGTCGGGCAGGCCGATCGTCTCGACGAAGATGCGCCAGTAGCGCGGCTCCATGTCGGTCGTCACCAGCCACTCGCCATCGGCGCAGCGCCAGATGCCACTGTCCGCGCGGTGCATCCCTTTGGGCGGTGTCTGGGCGAGGTCGGGGTTGCGCGAGAGGATGTTGCCGATCAGTGCGAGCGACGCGTCGGACATGGCGATGTCGACTTGCTGCCCCTTGCCAGTGGTCGCGCGCGCGATGACGGCGGCGAGGATGCCGATGACAGCGTTCGATCCGCTCAGCAGGTCCGCGACGGGAACGCCGGGAAAGGCCGGTCGCTCGGGGTCTTCGCCGATCCGCGACAGCGCGCCAGCGATGGCGAGCGCGACCGGATCATGGCCGGGCTTGCGCGCATACGGGCCAGTCTGGCCGCACAGAGTGACCGAGCAATAGATCAGCCGCGGGTTGCGCGCCGCCATCTCCGGCCAGCCATAGCCCATGCTCTCCATCACGCCGGGACGGTAATCCTCGACCAGGATGTCCGCCTGATCGATCAGCTTCAGGATCGCCTCGCGGCCATCGTCGCTGCCGGGATCGATCAGTACGCTCTTCTTGCCGCGCGCGAGGATGTCGTGCGCGCGCAGCCGGGCATTTTCCTCGTCCGACAGTCTGTCCCAACCGAACACCTTGCGCTGCTTGGCGAGCTCGCGCGGGTTTTCGATGCGGATGACCTCGGCGCCCAGATCGGCGAGCAGCCAGGTGCAATAGGGGCCGGGGAGGAACTTGCTGAAGTCGACGACCTTGAGGCCGGCCAGAGCACCTTGGCTTGCGGTCATTGCCCGTCCTCCAGCGACGACACCCACAGCCTGCCGGGCAGCTTCACGCCGTCGACATCGCGCCACAGCCCGCGCGCGGCGAGATGCTCGCTCGCCAGCGCGTCGGCGGGCGTGTCGATCCACGATAGGCCGAGCCCGTTCGCCTGCGACATTGCACCAAGCTCCGCACGGGTGTGTTTGAGGAAAAAGGCTTCGACCACCGCCTCCCATGCGATCAGCGTCTCGCGCGGCATGTCGGCGACCAGGATCGCGTCCCAATCGACTGCGGCGAGCGGCCCGGCGGCGTCGCCCATGGCCTTGACCATGCCGCGCATCATCGGCTGGTTGTCGACCAGTGCCCAGGTGACGAAGCCGTCGGCACAGGGCCAGATCTGCCGCACGCCGGACTTGCCGCGGATCAGCAGATTGCCGGTGCGGTTGCCGACGCGCCCGGTCCATTGCCAGGTCAGCGGCTCGCGATAATTGGCGAGGACGGCGGACTGATAGGCGGACACTTCGACCAGCTGCCCGCGACCGCTCGCCGCGCGGGCATGAAGCGCGGTGAGCGCGCCGATCACCGCCTGAATGCCGGCGAGCGCATAGGCCTGTTCGCCGGGCAGCGTCAGCGGCGCGCGGTCCGGGTCGCCGATGATCGTCATCAGGCCGGAACGCGCCATCAGCGTCAGGTCGGTTTCGGGGCGTCCATCATTGGGGCCGCCGGGACGGAAGGGGGCGACGACCACGTCGATCAGCTTGGGGTTGGCGGCGGCTAGCGTATCATGGTCGCGACCGGGATTGCGGAACAGGATATCGGCGGTGGCGAGCAGCGCGTCGACGTCGCCGGTCTGCTTGCCATGGTCCCATGCCGCGTCGCCCTGCTCGGTCCGCACGACGCGCGCGCCGAGTTCGGCGAGCATCCGCCCGGCGAGTTCGCCAAGCCCCTCGGTCAGGTCAACGATGGTGAGGTGCGCGAGCATCATGCGAGTGCTCCCGCGTCGGTGAGGTCGCGGACCTCGGCCTCGCTCATGCCGAGCAGGTCCACGAACACCGCATGGTTGTGCTCGCCCAGATTGGGCGGCGCGCCGACGCGGATCGCGCTGTCGGAAAAGCGCAGCGGCGGGCCGGGAATTTCGGTGTCGCCGAGCTTGCTGTGCGTGACCGGGTGGTAATGGCCGCGTTCGATCAGTTCGCGGTCGGTGAACACGTCGCGGCCGTCATTGACCGGCTCGGCGGGGATACCGATCGCGGCGAGCCGGTCGGCAAGGACGCGCTTGTCCTGCCCGCGCGTCCATGCCGAGAGGGCAGCGTCGAGGTCATCCTCATGCGCCTTGCGTCCGGCCAGCGTGGCGAAGCGCGGATCGGCGATGCCAGCGGCCTGCGCCAGTACGGCCCATTCGGCGTCGCTGCGCACCGCGATCGCGACCCACTGGTCCACGCCCCGCGCCGGATAGGCACCCTGCGGCGCGCGGTGGGGCGAGCGGTTGCCGGGCTTCCCGCCGCTGCCGGTCTGTTCGGCGGCGAAGCGGTCGGCCATCACGTGGATCAGCGGCTCGGTCTGGCTGATGTCGATCAACTGGCCTTCGCCGGTCTGGCGGCGATGTTCGAGCGCGGCGAGCGTCGCGACCGTTGCGAACATCGGCGCGACGACATCGCCATAAGCGAACGGCGCCATATGTGGATCACGGTCGGGCCAGCCTGACAGCGCCGCCATGCCCGACAGCGCACCCGCCGAATTGCCATAGCCGCGCATCGTGCCGAGCGGCCCCTTGCGCCCCGCGACGCTGACGCTGATCTGGATGATGGCGGGGTTGATCGCCCTCAGCGTGTCGAAGCTCAGGCCGATCCGATCCATATACCCATGGCTGAAATTCTCGACCACGATGTCGGCCCAGGCGACCAGCTTCTTTGCGACCTCGATACCGCGCGGGTCGTTGAGGTTGATCGTCACGCCGAGCTTGCTGGTGTTGGTGATGGCGAAAAAGGTCGAGGCATCGGGATCGCGGCCGGGGGTCGCGAACGGAGGGGACAGGCGGCCCAGATCCAGCCGCTTGCGCGATTCGATCTTGATTACCGTGGCGCCCATATCCGCCAGATCCTTGGTCGCGCGCGGCCCCGCACCGACCCAGGAGAAATCGGCGACCTTGACGCCTTCGAGGGGGAGGTTGCTCATCGTCCCGCCACCTTCGCGCTACACTGAATATCGCCGCCCGCGATCAACCGCTGTGCTTCCTCATAGATCGGCACCGCATCGATCCCGATCTTGCCCAGCCGCTCGGCCTGAATGCGCGCATCCTTGTTGTAGAGCGCGTCGAACGCGCGCTGTTCCGGCGCGGGGATGCTGGAGAAGGTGATCCCTTCCTTCTTCCCGTAATCGATCCCCGCCTGCTCGGCCTTGAGCAGCTGGCGGTTCAGCGCTTCCTCCCACACCTTGCGCCCCTCGGTCAGGATCGCCTGCAGGTCGGGCGGGAGCGTGCGCCAGGTCTTTTCCGACATCGCCCGCGCGGGATAGGCACCGCGGCTGAAGCGGATGGTGGTAAAATGCTTCGCCACCTCGGCAAAGTGCAGGCTGCGGATCGTGTCGGCGGGGGCGACGACGCCGTCGATCACGCCCTTGGCCAGCGCCGAATAAACCTCGCCCATCGGCATGTTGACCGGGTCCGCGCCCAGTTGCTTGAGGATGTCGACCGCATCGCTCTGCGCGCGCAGGCGCAGGCCCTTGAAGTCGGCGAGGCTGCGGATCGGCCGGTCGCGCGTCAGCACGCCGGGGAAATTCCCGCCCTGCACCGCAAGCACATGCAAGCCGTGCAGCTCATTCTCGAAATGCGGGAAGCGGTCGGCCAGGCAGTCATATACCGCCACCTGATCGGTGATCGTCCTGATCCCGCCATAATAGGCCGCCTGCCCGCGCAGCAGATGCGCGCCGCCCTTCGAGTAAATCGGGGTGATCAGGCCGATATCGGCAACACCGTGGCGCACCTCCTCCATACTCATATCCGACGAGATCAGCGCGCCGGACCAGAATGGCTTGAACGCGATGCGCCCGCCGCTCTTCGCCTCGACCCATTTCATCCACTCCTGATCGGCCAGACCGAACGGGTGGGTGGGGGTGTAGGGGCTGGCATAGGTCAGCACATGCTGCGCGGTCGGCTGCGGCGCGACGCTGCATCCGGCGAGCACGAGCGCGGCGAGGATCAGTGGCAAACGCATCGGTCAGGCCCCCATCACGCTGGGCAGCCACAGCGTCACCACCGGAAAGGCGATGATCATGGCAAGGTGGAAGAAATCGGCGATCAGGAACGGCACGATCCCGCGGAATATCTGCCCGAGCGGAATGTCCTTGCCGATCGCCTGGATGACATAGACGTTAAGGCCGAGCGGCGGGTGGACGAAGCCGATCTCCATCGTACGGACGAGGAAGATGCCGAACCAGATCGGGCTGTAGCCAAGCTCCAGCACGATCGGCAGGAAGATCGGCGTGGTCAGCAGCATCAGCGCCAGGCCATCGAGGAACGACCCCAACACCAGCAGCATCAGCGCGATGACGATCACGACCACGATCGGGCTCGCATCCATCTCGCGCACGGTGGTCGACATCAGGTCGGCGATGCCGGTCACGCTGATGAAGGTCGCAAACAGGATCGCGCCGAAGATGATCAGGTAGATCATGCCGGTGGTCGACAGCGTCTTGGCGAAGCTGTCGGCGATCGCCTCGCGGTTGAACGCGCCACGAATGCCCATCAGGATGAAGGCAACGATGACGCCGACCGATGCGGCCTCGGTCGGGGTGAACCACCCGATCATCAGCCCGCCGATCACGAACACGACCAGGATGAGGATGTCGATGATGCCGAGCAGCCCGCGCATCCGGTCGCGCCAGCCGACGCGCGCCGAGGGAGGACCCAGCTCGGGCTTGAACCAGCACAGGATCGCGATGGCGATCATGTAGAACAGCGCCTGGCTGAACCCCGGGATGATCGCGGCGGTGAACAGGCGACCGATCGAGACTTCGGCGATGATTCCGAACACGATCAGCGCGCCCGAAGGCGGGATCAGTGCGCCGAGCGTGCCGCCCGCGGCGAGCGCGCCTGCTGCAAAGCCCGGATTATAGCCCGCACGCCGCATCTCCGGCAGCGCCGCAGAGCCTACGGTCGCGACGGTTGCGAGGCTCGACCCGCTGATCGCGCCGAACCCGGCACAGCCGGCGATCGATGCGAGGCCAAGCCCTCCGCGCCGATGCCCGACGAACCGCGCGGCGACATCGAAAAAATCCCGGCTCGCCCCGGCGGCAAAGCACAGATGCGCCATCAACAGGAACAGCGGCAGGACGCCCAATTCATATTTGTTCGCGACCTCGAACACCACCACGCCCGCCTTCACGAGCGCGGCTTCGGGCGAGAGCATCACCATCAGGCCGACCACGCCGGTCAGCGCGAGGCTGACGCCGATCGGCACGCCAACGGTGAGCAGGCCGAGCAGCGCGAGGATGCCGATCAGGCCGATCAGTTCAGGCGCCATGACCAGCCTCCGGCGTTTCACGGGTAAAGGCATGGCGAACGAACAGGATCGCGACGAACACCAGAGCTGCGATCATCAGCAGCCGGAACCAGCGCAGCGGAATGTGCAGCAGCTCCGACCGCTCATGCCCGTTCCACAGGTCGCCGAGCAGGATCAGCGATCCTGCGGCGAGCAGCAGCACGGCGAGCGCGCCGAGCAGATTGGCGATCCGCGCCAGCATCGCGCGGCGGGCAGGGGAGAGGCGGTCGGTCAGAATATGCACCGCAGCATGGCCGCGCGACAGCGTCACCGCGACCATCGACGATGCGGCGATAAACACGATTGCCGCCTGCACGATCTCGATCGACCCGATCAGCGCGAACCCGGTGTGGCGGCCCAGCACCGCAATCGAATCCGCCGCCGTCGCCAACATCAGCCCGGCCGAACCGATATAGAATGCCGTCTTGCCGGCAATTCCCGTGACCGGGGCAGGGGGCGGCTCTTCGTCGTGCAGCGGCGCTGCTGCGTCGGTGATCGGGTCGGACACGCCTTGCCTCTCCTGATTGACAGCCTCTCGCTGGGGCGGTCTAACTGAATGGTAGGATCAAAACCGTAGATATTTTCAACCATCTGTCAATTGCACGAATGGCAAATGGCGACAAGGGGACACACGTGACGCAACTGCGCTCGAAAACGCCGGACGAACACGCAGCCGAAAACGGGCTGAAGCTCGGCCGGTTGGGCGATTATGTCGGCTTTCGCATGCGCCGCGTCCAGAACCAGCTGTCGGCCGATTTCGCCGCAGCGAGCGCGCATTACGGCATCCGCGCCGGCCTGTTCTCCTCGCTCGCGCTGATCGAGGCCAATCCGGGGCTGTCGCAACAGGAATTGTCGAGCACCGTCGGCCTCGACAAATCGATCACGGTCCAGATCGTCGACGAGCTGGAAAAGCGCGGCTGGGCGAAGCGCGAGCGTTCGACCGTCGATCGCCGCCGCCACGCGCTGACCATCCAGCCCGAGGGCAAGAAGACGCTCGATGACCTCTTCAACATCATGAAGGGGGTCGAGGCCGAGGTGCTGGCACAGCTCAGCGCCGAAGAACGCCCGATTTTCGACGCCGCGCTCGACCGGATGTACGCCGTCTTCCATCGCTGAACACAGGCGTCCGGGGGCAGCGCAAACCGCCCCCGGCACCCGCCTACATCCGGAAGCGCAGCGACGCGGCGAGCACGCGCCCGATCGGGTTGGCCGCCGACGGATCATAGCCGCCACCGCCATTCAGACCCGGCGCCACGTTCACATAGGGCGGCTGGAGGTCGAACAAATTGCGCACCTCAAGCCCGAGCTCGACCCCGCCGAACAGCGACTTCGCGCCCATTTCACCCAGGTTCCAGCTGACCGCCAGATCGATCGGGGTGTAGCTCTTGACCTTCTGATTGGGGTTGATCGCGGTGTTGGTATAGCCACCGACATGGGTCGCGGTCAGCTGTACCCGCATCGGCTCATAATCCCACACCACGCTGCCGCGCGCCTTGAACTTGAGCGGGTTGTAGATCGTGTTGAGGCGGCTGCGCGGCGTGCCTGCGGGCGACACGGCGGTCTCATAGTGGAAGAGATAGGCGCCCGCCGCGTTGAAATTGAACGTGCCCGCGTTCTCGGTCGGGACGCGCCAGTTCACCACGAAGTCCATGCCGCGCGTGGTCGACTGACCCAGATTGTTGTTCCGGCCATCGACGAACAGCGTGACATTGTTGGGATCGCCGCCTGGGAATGTGCCGCGCGCCAGCGTCACACCCTGTGACAGCAATTGCAGTACGCGATCACGCGCCGCCGTGCCGCGCAGGATGATGCCCGTCCCGGAAAATTCGGACTCGCGCGACAGGATGGCGAGGTCGGCAAGGTAGCTGTCGACCTGATTGATGTACTTCACGTCCCAATAGGTCGCGCTGACCCGCAAATTGGGCGTGACGTCCCAGTCGCCGCCGACCGACCAGGTGGTCGCCTCTTCGGGCGCAAGGTTGGTGTTCGGCCCCGAATAGGCAAAGCCGGTCAGCGGCGCGCCGCCGGCCGGGTTCTGATAGCTCTGGCCGAACAGATTGTTGCTGTTGCCGTAAATCTGCGAGATCAGCGGCGCGCGGAACGATGTGCCATAGCTGCCGCGCAGCACCAGCCCGCGCACCGGAGACCAGTTGACCCCGAACTTGGGATTGGTGGTGTCGCCGACATCGGAATATTTGTCGTAACGCACCGCCGCATTGATCTCGAGCCGCTCGAACCCGGCGGTGGCGTTGCCCGATCCGAAGATCGGCACCAGCAACTCGGCATAGGCGGAATCGACCCGGCGCGAGAACTGGCGGAAGGTGACCGCCGTACCCGCCGCGCCGCGTGCCGAACCCAACCGCGTCTCGATCTCCTGACCTTCATAGCCCGCAGCGAGCTTCACGCTGCCGCCCGGCAGATCGACGATCGACCCGTTGATCCGCGCTTCATAGCCGTTGAAGTCGTTCAGCGTCGGCGACAGCGTGAGGAAGTTGCTGATCGCTAACAGAGTGGCCGCAGACGTGCGGCCAAGGCCATAGGGGTCGAACGCGGTCGCAGGGTTGCTGCTCGCCAGCGCCGCGTTCAGCGCGGTCGCGTTGAGCCCACGCACCTGATCCGACTGGTCATTGCCGCGGCCATAGGTGAACAGACCCTCCAGCTCCCAGTCGCCGGGCAGCTTGAAGCGGACGCCCGGCGTGACCTGCCAGTTCTCGGCAAAACCACGCGAGACGTCGCGGGGCAGGTCGTTGCGGAAATTATAGTCGATCGTGTAGCTCGTGCCGGCAAAGCCGGTCGGGCGGACGAACCAGGCATTGGTCTGTGGCACCGTCAGCGTCGAGCTGAAATAGGCCGGAAGCCGCTCATATTCGCGCTTGCTGTAAAACCCGTCGGCGAACACCGTGAACCAGTCGGTGACTTCGAACGTCGCAGTGCCGTTGACCGAGTTATAGGTCTGCTTCGGGAACAGATCCTGCCCGACCAGATCGTCACAGCTGTTGACCGTGCCTGCAACCAGGCTGCCGACATTGGCCGGGGTCAGCTGCCCCGGCATCGCATAGGCGACACCGCCCGCACGCAACGTGCCGGGTGCGCAGCGCGTGACGCGATAGTCATTGCCGCCAAACGCGCGCTGATCGGAGCGGAAGAAGGAGCGGTCATCGCCACTGAGGTTGGAACGGCGCGAATGTTCATAGGCCAGCATCACCTGACCCCGGTCCCATACCTTACCGACCGCAACGCCGACCTGATATTCGTCGAAATCGGCGCCCCAGCCGCCGCGTGCGGTCGCCTCGATGCCGTTGAGCGTGCGGCGCGGGATCAGGTTGACGACGCCGGCAATTGCGTCGGAGCCGTAGATCGCCGACGCGCCATCCGCGACGACCTCGACACGCTCAAGCCCGAGCGTCGGAATGACCGAAGGTTCGAATGCGCGGCTGTTGTTCACCGCGCGGTGCCCGTCGACCAGAATCAGCGTCGCATAGGGGCCGATGCCGCGCAGGTTGATCGTGTTGCCATAGGTGATGTTGCCGCTGCCGCCGCCCTGCGCGCGCGAATTTTCGCTGACGCCAAGGTCGAGGACCTGCGGGATCTGCTGAATCAGGCGATCGGTGCTGATCGCTCCAGCCGCGGTGATATCCTCGCGGCCCAGCGCGATGACGGTCGAGCCGACCGGTGCTGCGCCACGCAGGCGGCTGCCAGTGACGATGATTTCGGATGATGCCTCGGCATCGGCCTGCTGCGTTTCCGGCCCGGCCGGCGAAGCCTCGCCGCTGTCCTGCGCGAATGCGGGCGCCTGCGTGGCGAGCATGATCGCCAAAACACTCCCGGCACAGCGCAACTGTCGTCCGAATCCAGCCATTGCATCCTCCCACCATGTATCGGTCGTTATCGACTCGAATAGATATGAACACAAACAATCCGTATCGTCAACGTTATCGCTCTGGATGGATGCCCGCATTGACGAAGTGGCTGAAATCGTGCTCACGCTTGGGCATGGCAGGGGAACAGGAACAGGTCGGCGCGCTCGGGCCGCTGGTCGGCTATCATTTGCGTCGCGCCTTTGGCGCCTTTGCGGCGGATTTCGCTGCGGCGATGGACGGGACTGGCATGCGCCAGGTGCTGGTCGGCATCCTTGCGGTCGTGTCGGGCAGCCCCGGGATCAACCAGGGCGCGGTCGGCCGTGTGCTCGGGATCAAGCGCGCCAATATGGTGTCGCTGATCAACGAGCTGGTCGATATGAAGCTGATCGCGCGGGTCATCGACCCGTCCGACCGCCGCGCCTTTTCGCTGACCGTCACCGATGCGGGGCGCGCGATGCTGACCGATTGCCTCGCACGGATCGAGGCGCATGAGCGCGAGATGCTCGCCGGATTGAGCGAGGCCGAGCGTGCGACGCTGCTCGACCTGCTCGGCCGCATCGAACGCCGCGATCCGGCGGCGGGTTAGTTCTGCAATTTCCCTCTCCCACAAGGGGGAGGGGAGCTTAATCGGCCAGGATCAACGCATCCAGCGCGACGACACCCTCACCCTTGGGATAGACCACCACCGGGTTGAGATCGATCTCACGGATCGACGGCGTCCCCGCCAGCACGCGACCAAGGCCCGCGATCAGCCGCGCCACCGCGTCGACGTCCAGCGCCGGCGATCCACGATAGCCGTCGAGGAGCGCGCCTTGCTTTAGCGCGCGCAGATCCGCGACGATCGCGTCATGCGGCAGGTCGTGCGGGAGCAGGCGAACGTCGTGGAGCAACTCAGCGGTCACCCCGCCGAACCCGGCGAGGATCACAGGCCCCCATTCCGGGTCGTTGCGCGCGCCGATGATCAGCTCAACCCCGCGCTTGCCCATCGCCTCGACCTGGGCGCCGTCGAGCGCGATGGCTGAATCATAGGCCGCAACATTGCCGTACAGCCGCTCCCACGCCGCCTCCAGCGCGGCATCGTCGGCGATGTTGAGGATCACCCCGCCCGCGTCGCTCTTGTGGCTCAAGTCCGCCGACTGCGCCTTGATCGCGACCGGATAGCCGACACGTGCAGCAATCGCCTTGGCTTCCTCCGCGTTCGCTGCAAAGCCGCCAGCGGGGAAGGGGATACCGACCGGGCCGAGCAGCTGCTTCGCCCGATATTCGGGGATGACGCCCGATGGCAGGTCGAGCGCCACCGGCGCGGCATCCGCCGTCGCAAAATCGCGTTCGGCGCGCTTGCCCAGATGCCGCAGCGCGCGGAACGCGCGGTCGGGTGAGGGGAAGTACGGCACGCCGATCGCGCGCAGCCCGTCGATATATTCCGCCGGCACCTCTGCCCCGTCATCGATCCCGGCGAAGATCACCGGCTTGTGCGGGTTGAGGGCCGTCACCGCATCGATGATCGCGGGGAATTTGCGCGCACAGGTCGCCGGGTCGGTCTGGATGATGCCGAACACCAGCGCCGCGAAGTTGTCGTCCTCCAGCAACGGGATCAGCGTGCGGCGATACAGGTCGGGATCGACCAGCGCCTGCGCGGTCAGGTCCATCGGGTTCGACACCGGGATGAAATCGGGGATCGACGCGCGCATCGCCTCCGCCGTCGCACCATCCATCGCGGGCAGGTCGAGGCCGATACTTTCCGCGAGATCCAGCGTCAGCGCCTTGAACGCGCCGCTCTCGGTCAACACCGCGGTTCCGCCGCGCCGGACCGGCTTGGCGCGCACGGCGAGCTCGACGACATCGCCCAGCGCTTCGAGGCTGTCGACCAGCACCACGCCGGCGCGCTCGACCTTGGCCTTCATCAACTGCCAGTCGCCCGCCATCGCGCCGGTATGCGTCGCCGCACTCTCCCGCGCCGCGCTCGACGTGCCCGGGTGAAGCAGGACGATATGCTTGCCCGCCGCGCGCGCCTTCTCCGCCAGCGTGAGGAACCGCGCAGGCTTGCGAAACTGCTCGACGATCATCGCGATCGCCGGAGTGGCCGGGTCGTTCAGCAGATGCTCGACATAATCTTCGACGCCCGATGCGGCTTCGTTGCCGGTCGACACCGACACGGTGATCCCCAGCCCCTTGGCCATCAACGTCGTGCCCAGCACCACCGCCATCGCGCCCGACTGGCTGACGATGCCGACTGCCGGTTTGCCGGTCAGGTCCAGCACCGGCGTCTCGACAAAGGTCAGCGGCACGCCGGCAGCATAGTTGACCATGCCAAGGCAATTCGGACCCTCGACCACCATGCCATGTTCGGCGGCGATCCGCGCGACCTCCGCCTGCGCTGCCAGCCCTTCCTCGCCCCCCTCGGCAAAGCCCGCCGAGAAGATGATCGCCGCGCCGACCCCGCGCGCCACCAGCGCCTGCACGGCGCCCAGTACCGCCGGTCCCGGGATCGCCAGCACTGCGGCATCGACGCCGTGCGGCAATTCGTTGATCGACTTGAGGCACGGCCGTCCGTCGATGTTATCGCGCTTGGGATTGATCAGGTGGATGTCACCCGCATAGCCATGCCGCTCAAGGTTGCGCAGCACGGAGTTGCCCAGCGCACCGGGCGTCGGGGAAGCACCCACGATCACGACCGAACGCGGAGAGAGCAGGCGGGAAAGGTCGGGCATTGTTCACTCTTTCAAGCCCCTCCCCTTCAGGGGAGGGGTTGGGGTGGGGCAGTCAATCTTGGCGACAGTCTCGGTGAGACTTCACTGCCCCACCCCCAACCCCTCCCCTGAAGGGGAGGGGCTTAACAGCCTCAAGCCTTCACGCGGTCCTTGTCGTACGCCCCCAGGCCCGGCTTGTAGCTCTTCTCGTCAATGAACTGGCGAATGCCTTCCTTGCGGCCTTCATTGTCGTACGAGTTCGCCGCTTCCTGCGCGCGGATCAGATAATCCTCGGCCTCGTCATAGGTCATCACCCCGACGCGGCGCACCGCGTCCTTGGTCGCCTTGAGCGCGACCGGGTTCTTGCCCAGCAGCACCTTGGCCACCTCGGTCACGCGGTCCTTGAGCGCGTCGAGCGGCAGCGCTTCGTTGACCAGGCCCCAGTCGGCGGCGGTCTTGCCATCGATATTCTCGCCCATCATCGCATGGTACATCGCCTTGCGGAACGGGAGCAGTTCGGTCGCCACCTTGGTCGCGCCGCCGCCGGGCAGGATGCCCCAGTTGATCTCCGACAGGCCGAACTTCGCCTCTTCCGCGGCAAAGGCGAGATCGCACGCGAACAACGGGCCATAGCCGCCGCCAAAGCACCAGCCATTGACCATCGCGATCGTCGGCTTCTGGTACCAGCGCAGGCGGCGCCACCAGCCATAGCTTTCACGCTGCGCCTTGCGCGTGCCCTTGAGGCCATCGGCCTCGGTCTCGCGGAAATACTCCTTAAGGTCCATGCCCGCGGTCCACGCCGGGCCTTCGCCCGACAGGACAAGCACGCCAACATTCTCGTCATGCTCGAGGAGGTCCAGAACCTCCATCATGTCGCGGTTGAGCGTCGGGCTCATCGCGTTGCGCTTGTCGGCACGGTTGAACCGCACCCAGGCAATGCCGTTCTCGACATCATAGGCGACGACGCCGTTGGCACTCAGTTCCGTCATAGTCATGTCCCTGTTGGGCGCTGCTTGCGCCTATTCGACGATGTAGAAATCGATCACGACGTGATCGGGCATTCGGATGCCGCGTCCAACCAGCACCTTGGTACGCAACCATTGGTGCGCGCCGGGGGGCGGGTCGAAGCTGGCGGCAGAGCGGAAATAATAGCTGCCGGGATCGACCTTCTCGCCGCGTGCGATCTTGTCGGTCACTTCGGGGCTGGCGACGCGGACACCGACATTGTGGATGCCGATCACCGCGCCATCGGCGGCCTTGAGGAAGTAGCGCGCCTCGACCTTCGTCACCCCGCCGGCATGGATCGCCTGCCAGTCGCCGCCACCCGCCAGCACCGACCCGGTCAGGCGTGGGCCGGTGATGGTGCCGCCGGTGATCGGGATGAACCGCTTGCGCGCGCCATCGATCTCGCCCTGCTCGACCGGGGCCGCCACCTCGACGCGCGCCGAAAAGGCGTAGGTGAGGGTGGGGGCAGGGGCGGACTGGCCAGCGGCCAGTCCGACGCCCGCAACCGCGGCAAGCACAACGGAAGGGAAGAACGCGCCCATCGGATCAAATCGGATAATGGCCCGGCTGGGTCTCGATCGTGATCCAGCGCAGCTCGGTGAAGCTGTCGATCCCGGCCTTGCCGCCAAACCGGCCATAGCCCGACGCCTTGACCCCGCCGAACGGCATCTGCGCCTCGTCATGCACGGTCGGGCCGTTGACGTGGCAGATGCCGGATTTGATCTGCTTCGCGACCTTGAGGCCACGCGCGGTGTCGCGGGTGAACACCGAAGCCGACAGGCCATATTCGGTGTCATTGGCCAGTTCGATCGCATGTGCCTCATCGCGCGCGCGGATCACGCCGACGACCGGGCCAAAGCTCTCGTCGCGGAACAGCTTCATGTCGGGCGTCACCTTGTCGATGACATGCGCGGGCATCAGCACGCCATTGGCGTCGCCGCCATTCACCTGCACCGCGCCATGCGAAACCGCGTCTGCGATCAGCGACTTGCAGTGATCGACGGTCTTCTGATCGACCACCGCGCCGAGCGGGGTCTTGCCCTCGCGCGGGTCGCCGACGGCCATCGTCCCGACCTTCGCCGCGAACTTCTCGACGAACGCATCGGCAACCGCGTCGACGACGATGATCCGCTCGGTCGACATGCAGATCTGGCCCTGGTTCATGAACGCGCCGAACGCCGCGGCCTTCACCGCCTCGTCCAGATCGGCGTCTTCGAGCACGATCAGCGGCGCCTTACCGCCGAGTTCCAGCAGCACCGGCTTCAAATGCTCCGCCGCGCGCTTGGCGATGATCCGGCCGACTGCGGTCGATCCGGTGAAGTTGATGCGGCGGACATGCGGGTTGTCGATCAGCGCGCCGACGATCTCGGGCGCATCGGCCGGGGCGTTGGTGACGATGCTGACCGCACCCTTGGGCAGCGCTTCGTCAAACGCTTCGGCGATCAGGCTGTGGGTGCGCGGGCATTGCTCGCTCGCCTTGAGCACCACGGTATTGCCGCACGCCAGCGGCACCGCGACCGCGCGCACGCCCAGGATGATCGGCGCATTCCACGGTGCGATGCCCAGCATCACGCCGACCGGCTCGCGCAGCGCCATGGCGATGCAGCCGGGCTTGTCGGACGGGATCACCTCACCGCTGATCTGCGTGGTCAGCGCCGCAGCCTCACGCACCATGCCGACCGCCAGCATCAGGTTGAACCGCGCCCAGCCCTCGGTCGCGCCGATCTCACCCATCATCGCGTCGACGAACTGATCGGCTTTCGCGGCAAGCGCATCGGCGGCCTTGCTCAGCGCTGCACGCCGCGCATTTGGGCCAAGCGCCGACCATGCGGGGAAGGCCGCAGCGGCTGCTTCGACTGCCGCATCGGCATCCGCGACACTGAACGCTTTCGCCTCAGTCGCGACCGTTCCGGTCACAGGGTTCAGACGGGTAAAGCTGACGCCGGGGGCCGGCGGTGCGATCGTAGCCATGATCCTCTCCTCTATATTGTTATGCTATATAACCTACACTTTTGCCGTGCAAGCCGCTTGATCGATCAGGGTGTGTGCTGGCTTTTCCGCTGGAAACGCAAGGATTTGAAGGGCCAGCGTTCGTGCTGAACCGGGGGCAATCGGCTGCGCCGCATGGCCAGCGCAATCGATGAATTTGGCGATCAGCGACTCATCGTCCATCGGCCGGTCGGGGTGTCCGGCGGCCTGCATCACGCGATGGGTGAGGGTGGTGCCGTCATCGAGCGTGACCGTCAGCGATCCACTCGCCGCTTCGCTCCGCCCCCAGTCGGGATTGCGCCACTCGACCACCTTGTGCGCCAGCGTCCGCGTCGCTGGATCGGCGATGCGCGATGCGGAAAAGCTGTCGAGCGTCACCGCGCCGTCGATCAGCGCTGCGGCGACGGTATAGGGGATCGAGAATTTCGCCTCGATCGCGCGGGTCGGCTCGGCTTTCACCGGCTGCGGGCGGATCAGCATCTCCTGGATCGGTCCGGTCTCCGCCTCGATCCGCACCACCCGCGCGGGATCCACCCGGTCGCGCAGCACTAGCGCCGCTTCGATATAGGGATGCGTCCCCCGGCACGCCGGCCAGGGCTTGAAGCTGACCTGATCGCCGAGGAATGTCTCGCCCAGACAGTCGAGCAGCGCGTCGCGGGCTGCGCCCCCGCCATAGATCGCGAAGAACCCCGCACGCCCCTCCAGCGGCTCGGCAAACGCTGTCGCACCGGTCTCCGCCAGCAACGCTGCTTCGACCGCCGCGCGCGCCGCCAGCCCCTCGCGCACGCCCCGGATCGGCGATGCTGCGTCGTATTTGATCTCGCTCGGAAAGCTGCCCTGCAACAGCGCCAGTCCCATCGCATGCCGGATGCCATCGCCATCCAAGCCGATGAACCGCGCGCACGCCGCCGCAGTGGCGATTAGATTGACGAGCGGCGGTGGGTACCAGCCGCCTTCCTCATACGGACGCGGTGCCGCGATCGACAGGCGGCAGGCAAGATCGCTCCCCGCCGCCATCGCGACCAGAAACTCCCCGAACGCCAGCTCCGGCCGCGCATCCGCCAGCGCCAGCAGGGCAGGGACCAGCGCCGCATTGGGATGCGCCGGCCCGGCATCGAACGTGTCCCCGAAATCGAGCTGATGCGCGAGTGCGCCATTGGCGAGCGCCGCCAGCGCCGGGGTGCTTGAGCCGAAAAACCCGATCAGCCGCGACGGGCCGGGTACCGCTTCGGCATGGCGGCGATAGGGCACAGCATCCTCGCCCAATCCCGTTGCACCCAGCGTCACGCCGACCGCATCGAGCAGCGCGCGCCGCGTCGCATGCCGCGTTGCTTCGGGCAGCGCATCGAGCGTCAGTTCCGCGAAATGCGTCGCGATCCTCGCCGAAATAGCTTTAT
Source organism: Sphingomonas sp. R647 (assembly GCF_020177055.1). Classification (GTDB taxonomy): domain Bacteria; phylum Pseudomonadota; class Alphaproteobacteria; order Sphingomonadales; family Sphingomonadaceae; genus Sphingomonas. Next base: position 685,524 of record NZ_JAIQXT010000001.1, on the reverse strand, counting down.
CACAAAACATTCTATGCAAACGCTTTCATCGGCTTTATCGGAAACGCAAGCAAAAACGGGAGAGAGCGATGCGGACGGGCGCGATTGCGGCGGTAACGATGCTGGCGATGACGCTGCCGGGGTCGGCGCGACAGGAACAGACCCTGCCCGGCGGCGCTAGATGGTCAGCGGAAGTCCCGGCCAACTGGAACGGCACCCTGTTGCTCTACAGCCGCGGCTATTCTCCCAGCGCCGGCAACCCCGATCCAGCCCCCAAACAGCACCGGCAGGCGCTGCTCGACGCCGGCTATGCCATCGCCGGGTCGGACTATGGCAGCGGCGGCTGGGCGCTCGAACAGGCGGTCCCTGCCCAGCGCGCCACGCTCGCCGCCTTCGCCGCCAAGCACGGCAAGCCCAAGCGCGTCATCGCCTGGGGCAGCTCGATGGGCGGCCTCGTCAGCACCGCGCTGGCCGAGGCAAGGGGCAGCGGCATCGACGGCGCCGCGCCGATGTGCGCGTCGATCGGCGGATCGCTCGGCATGATGAACATGGCGCTCGACGGCGCCTATGCCTTCCGCGCCCTGATCGCTCCCGATGCGGGCATCCGCGTCACCGGCATCGACGACGACCGCGTCAACGGCAAGCGCGTCGCCGATGCGCTGGCAGAGGCGGCAAAGACCCCGCAAGGCCGCGCGCGCATCGCACTCGCCGGTGTGCTGGCGGGCATCCCCGACTGGACCAGCCGCGACAAGCCCCAGCCAGCGCCCACTGACCACGCCGCGCAAGCCGCGGAGATCGCCAAATCCTTCGTGATGGGCGTCTATCTCCCCCGCACCGATCAGGAGGCACGCGCGGGCGGAACGTTCAGCTGGAACACCGGCATCGACTATCGCACCCAGCTTGCCCGCTCCGGTCGCCGCGCGATGGTCGCGGCGCTGTATCGTGAAGCGGGGCTGAAGCTAGACGCCGACCTCGCCACGCTCAACGCGGGCCAGCGCATCGCCGCGGACCCCAAGGCGGTCGCCTATATGCGCGCCAACTACACGCCCAACGCCCGCCCGCTGGTCCCGCTGGTCGCGGTGCAGACGATCGGTGATGGCCTGACCGCCCCGGCGATGCAGCGCGGCTATGCACAAGCGGCGCGTGGCGATGTGAAGAGCCTGTACGTCAACGCCGCGGGCCATTGCACCTTCGACACCGCGACCGTGCTCGCGACGATCCGCTATCTCGACACGCGCATCGCCACCGGCAAATGGCCGCAGACCCCCGCCGCCTTCGTCCCCCACCAGCCCGCCCCGATGCTCCGCCCGTGCTGGCGCGGGGAGCAGTGTCGCTGAACTAAATGATCCTCCACCGCCAGGGGGAGGAAGGGGAGCCCTCACCGGATACGCGCCATCGCCAGCGCATCGCCGTCCTCCCCCTCCGACGCCTTCGGCGCCACCTCCCCCTTGCGGGGGAGGATCAGCTGCCCTCTCAAATCCCCTTACGCTCGATCTTCCACTTCGGGTCTTTGCACAGCCCGCAATCGGCACCCGTGAACAGCTTCCCCGCCTCGGAATCGCCGCGCAGTTGCCAGTTGAGCCACGCGACCGAGAAGCGCCCGACATCGCCGCCATTATTCTCGCGGAACGTCCCGCCATGGCCGACATCGCCATCGACCAGCGCAACCGGGATATGCGTAATCCGGGAATAGTCGTCGGTGCCGTTGGGCCAGGCAACATCGCCCTTGCCGCCCAGCACATAAAGGGTCGGGGTGTGCAGCGCCTTGAGCATCGCCTTGTCCACCGTCATCCCGGTGATCGCCTGCTTCCCGTCGTTGAACACGCCGCTGTTATGCATCAGCACGGTCTTGATCCGCTTGTCCGCACCCGCCGCGATCGCCTGTAACCCGCCACAGCTATGCCCGGCGACGGCGACCTGCGCGGGATCGATCAGCCCCTTGTAGCGGCTACCATCGCGAGCATTCTCGGCCAGCGCCCAATCAAGCCCCTTGAGTACGTCCGCCGACGTCGTCGGCGGCTGGGGCAGGCGTCCGGTGGCTGGATCAGGACCGCGCGCTGCGGCATCGGCCGGGCGGGGCAGGGCGCCGGGGCCGCTGTAAATCTTACCCGGCGCGACCACCAGATAGCCATAGGAGGCAATCTGCGCGAGGTGATGCCGCGCGCTCGCCCCATCGGCGGCGCACCCGCCATTGCCCCAGATCACCACACCGAGCTTCTTGCCGCCCAGCTTCGACAAGTCGGCGGGGCGATAGACGGTGTGCTCGGGCAAGCTGGGGTCAGCTTCCTTGATCGCGGCATAGGGGCCCGTGCCGGGCGAATCCGCGCGCTTGGCATCGGCGGCGCGCATTTCCGCCATCCGCCGCGCGGCTTCGGGGTCTGGCTGCGGGGCCGTCTGCGCAAGCGCGGTGCCAGCCATCAGCGCCAGTCCAAGCGCCATCATCCCGATCCGCATCGTCACTCTCCCAAGGTTGTTATGCGGGAAAACTAACTCACCGATGCGGCGATGCAAGCCCTTTCATGCACTCTCTCGCGCAATCACCCGAAAGCCGACATCGATCCGTGTCTCGATCTCTTTCCCTGCCGCACGCGCGCGCAGCACCCGCATCACTTCCCGCGCGATCCGGGCGCCATCGACGTCCATCGACGTGATCGTCGGCCGCATATCGCCGGCCAGCCGCAAATTGCCAAAGCCGGTAACGGCGAGCTGGTCCGGCACCCGGATCCCCGCCGCCTGCGCCTCGACGATCAGGCCCTGTGCGATCCAGTCCGATCCGCACACCACCACATCGGGCTGCTCGGCCAGGTCGCTCAAGCCGCGATAGGCGAGCCGTCCCTGACCAAAGTGGCTGGGAACATTGACCTCCAGCCGCGTCGGCTCCGGTCCGCCATCATGCACCCAGCGCGTCGCGAATCCGTCGGCCCGCCGCTCCGAGCGGGGCGAGCGTGGCACGACCAGATGCGGGCGCCGATAGCCGCGCTGACGCAGGAACCGCGCCATTTCCTCGCCCGCCGCACGGTGCGAAAAGCCGACCGCCACGTCGATCGGATCGTCGGGCAGGCCCCAGGTCTCGATCACCGTTGTTCCCGCCGAACGCAGCCGTTCGCGCAACTCGGCATCCGACACGATCCCGGTCAGGATGATCGCGTCGACCCGCCGCCCGAGCGCCATGTTGATCTCACGCGTCAGGCGGCGATTGTCTGCGCCGGTCAGCGCCAGCATCACGCTGTTCCCGTCGCTCGCCAGCTCGTCGATCATCGCTTCGACCGTGTCGTTGAAGATCGATTGGGCGATGTCGGGGACCATCGCCGCGATCAGCCGGCTGCGACTGCCTGCCAGCGCGGTGGCGGCAAGGTTCTGGACGTAGCCGGTTTTTTCGATCGCCTCGCGGATGCGCGCACCGGTCGCGGCGGCGACGACTTCGGGGCTGTTGAGATAGCGGGAGACGGTTGCGGCGGACACGCCCGCCATTGCCGCCACATCGTCCAGTCGGGGGTTTCGCGCTGCCATGGTGCCATTCCTACACCGGCGGACAGAAAAAGTGCAAAAGCTGTTGCAAGCGCTTTCACTGTGGAATAACAATAATGTTATGACGCATGACTTCGATCCGCTTAAGCCGGAGACGTTCGACAGCGCTAACGGAGAGTATGCCGAGCTTCGCGCCCGGTGCCCCGTTGCGCATAGCGACGCATGGGGTGGCTTTTGGGCCTTGATGAAACACAACGACGTCGCCGCCGCGGCGACCGATTGGCAGACCTTCATCACCTCGCAACAGAATGTCGTGCCGAAGGTCGCGTTTACCGGCCGGCGTCCGCCGCTGCACCTCGATCCACCTGAACACACCCCCTATCGCCGCGCGATCGCGCCCCTGCTGACCGAGCGCAAGGTCGCGCGGCTGGAGCCGGTCGTGCGGCGAATTTGTCGGGATTTGCTTGACGATATGGTGGCGAAGGGCGGGGGCGATGTCGTCGCCGACTATTCCGCGCACATGCCGATCGCGGTGTTCGCCCACTGGATGAACCTGACCCCCGATGCGGTCGCCGAACTCACGCGCGTTGGCCAGCGCTACAATATCGCCGTCCAGTCCGCCGACATGGACTCGACCAAGGAATCGAGCCTGCTCCTCTACGACATGGCGCGCGCCATCGTCGCGGACCGCAAGGCAAACCCGCTGCCGGTCGATGAGGATGTGACGAGCGCGCTGCTCGCCACCCGCGTCGATGGCGAGCCGCTGCCCGAAGAAATGATCGTTGGCACGATCCGTCAGGTGCTGGTCGTCGGCATCATCGCGCCCAGCGTGATGATCGGGTCGATCGCCGTGCATCTGGGTCGCGATCCGGCGTTGCAGGCCAAGCTGCGTGCCGACCCCGCGCTGGTTCCTGCGGCGGTCGAGGAGTTTCTGCGTCTCTACACCCCCTATCGGGGCTTTGCGCGCACCGCGCTCACCGATGTCACGATCCGCGGGCGCACCATCCCCGCGGGCGAGCCGATCGCGCTCGTCTATGCCTCGGCCAACCGCGATGAAGAGGTGTTCGAAGACGCCGACCAGTTCCGCATCGATCGCCCAAACATGAAGGATTCGCTGGCGTTCGGGCGCGGCACGCATTCATGCGTCGGCGCCGCGCTGGCAACGCTGGAGCTCAACGTCGCGGTCGAGGAACTGCTCGCTGCCGCACCCGGCTTCACGCTGACCGGAGATCCGAAGCCGACCCGCTTCCCCGAAATCGGCGCGCTCAGCGTGCCGGTCGCGTTTGAGGCGGTTGGCGTGGAAGCGGCGGCGTGACGCATGTCTTCCTCGCGGCGGGCGACCTCGCCCCTGATCGCGATCATTATGACGAAAGCTATGTCGCGACCCGCGACGTGCTGCACGCCGCCGACATCGCCTTCGCGCAGCTTGAGACGAGCTTCGCGGAAAAGGGCGTCCGCCTGCCCCAGGCGCGCCACGCCGTGCTCGCCCGCCCCGACGGCGCCGATGCGCTCGCGCGTGCCGGGTTCGACGTCATCTCGATGGCCGGCAACCACGTCCTCGACTGGGGCAATGACGCCTTCTTCGAGACCAAGGCCAATCTCGAGCGCGCCGGCCTGAAGGTCGTCGGGGCAGGGGCCAACATCGCCGAGGCGCGCAAGCCGGTGAAGATCACGCTCGGCGACGGCACCCGCGTCGCGATCCTCGCGTACTGCACGATCCTGCCGCACAGCTATTGGGCGGAGGAGCACCGTCCCGGCTGCGCGCCGATGCGCGCCCACACGCTCTACGAACAGATCGAACATGATCAGCCGGGCACGCCCGCGCGCATCCACACCTTTCCGCACCGCGAGGATCTTGCGGCGCTGGAGGCGGATATTCGCGCGGCCAAGGCGGATGCCGATCTCGTTTTCGTCTCGCTCCACTGGGGCATCCATTTCGTCCGCGCGAGCATCGCCGACTATCAGCGCGACGTCGCGCGCGCAGCGGTCGCCGCAGGGGCCGACGCGATCCTCGGCGGGCATCCGCACATCCTTAAGGGGTGTGAGCTCATCGACGGCGCGCCGGTGTTCTACTCGCTGTGCAACTTCGCCACCGACCTGCGCATGGACCCGGTCCATGCCGCGTCGAAGAGTTTCAACGAAATCCGCGTGCTCGCCGGGGAGTGGGAGCCGGATTTCGACAGCCTCTACAATTTCCCGACGGCATCACGCATGTCGCTGGTCGCGCGGTTCGAGATCGCGAACGGGCGCATCGTCCGCTCGGGCTTCCTGCCGCTGTATATCGACCGCGACGCGGTCCCGCGCTTCGTCGCGCCGGGCAGCGAGCGCCATGCCGAAATCGTCGATTACATGGCGGCCGTGACCGCCGAAGCAGGGCTCAACGCCCGCTATCATGTGGAGAGTGAGATGGTCGTTCTGGAAGCCGCCGCATGAGCGACGGCAAACCCGCAACCGCATCCGGCTTTCCGCTGGAAGGCTATGTCTTCCTCTATCTCATCGCCTATCTGCCCAACGTTATCATCACCAAGCTGGTGACGAGCACGGTGCATCCCGGCCTGGGCCGCCCGCTGACGGGCCTGGAGACGCTGCCCGCCTCGCTGATCATCAGCCTGGTGCTGACCTACATCTTCATCTGGTGGTCGGGCTGGCACAAGGACGCGCATGGCGTGATGTTCCTCGGCCGCCGCATCCCGGTGCCGACCAAATACACCATGTACTCCGGGCTCGGCACCGCATTGGTGCTGTTCACTGTGCCTTTGTCCTTCACCTTTGAAGGGGTCAGCATCCCGTTCATTCAGCTGCTGATGCGCGGCGACATCCTGCTGATCGCGCCGATCGTCGACCTGATCTTTGGCCGCCGCGTGCGCTGGTGGAGCTGGATGGCGCTGGTGATGGTGCTGGTCGCGATGGTGATCACGCTGAAGGACCGTGGCGGGCTGTATCTCCCGCCACTCGCGATCCTGACCGTGGTGCTCTACACGATCGGCTACTTCGTCCGCCTGATCGTGATGACAAAGGTGTCGAAGAGCGGCGATCCCGCCAGCGTCCGCCAGTATTTCGTCGAGGAAAAGGTGTTCGCGCTGCCGCTGTCAGTGGCGATCCTCGCGGCGATCTCCGCCTCGGGCATTGGCAGCCAGTCGGGCGCGCTGGGCTGGGGCTTTATCTCGGTCTGGACCGATCCGGTGATCCTGCCGCTGTTCGGGATCGGCTTCACGCTCACCATCGTCTCGGTCTTCGCGATCATCATCCTGCTCGACCCGCGCGAGAACGCATATTGCGTCCCGCTCGAGCGCGCGGCGAGCCTGGTTGCCGGGGTCGGCGGAGCGTTGATCCTCGCCTGGGTCTGGGGCCTGCCGCATCCGCGCCCGGCGGAGCTGATCGGCGCCGGAATCCTGATCGCCGCCATCGTGTTGCTTTCGCTTGCCCCGCGCTTTGCCGACCGGCCCGCCCGGGCGGCGCGTGCGGAAACTACCTGACAAACGCATTTCTTCGACCCGCAGAGACAGGCGGGCTGAACATAAGGAGGGGAATGAAATGACCAACACCATTTGTCGCCCGTCGACCCTGTTGGGTCGCAGTGCATTGGGCGCACTCGCGCTCGCGCTCGCCAGCCCGGCACTCGCGCAGGAGGAGGCTCCGGCCACCGCCGCGCAGGCCGCCGAGCAGGACATCGTCGTCACCGGCAGCCGCATCCGCGGCATCGACCCGGTCGGCTCCGCTGTCATCGCGATCGACGCCGACCAGATCATGGAAGAGCCGGTCACCTCGACCAACGACATCCTGCGCCGGGTACCGCAGGTCGTGTCGCTGGGCGCAAACCGCGCGGGCGGCAACGCCCAGAACGGCGCGGCGAACGCCACGCGCGGCGCCGGCATCAACCTGCGCGGCCTGTCCACCAACGCAACGCTGCTGCTCTACGACGGCAAGCGCCTTCCGCCGCAGGGGACGCAGGGTCAGTTCACCGATCCCTCTGCCATCCCCTCGATCGCACTGGGGCGGATCGAGGTCGTCGCCGACGGCACCTCCGCCGTCTATGGCTCGGACGCGGTCGCCGGCGTGGTCAACCTCATCCTGCGCAAGGATTTCTCCGGGATCGAGGTGCGCGGCCGCTACGGCATCACTGACGCGGACTATTATGAGGCGCAGGCTGCGGTGCTGCTCGGCCACAAATGGGATACCGGCTGGATCATGGCTGCCGGTGAGTACGCCAAGAACAACAATCTGTTCGGGTCGGAACTCGACTTCTACACCTCCGACAACCGCAGCCGCGGTGGCCGTGACCTGCGCGGCACCAACTGCGCGCCCGGCACGATCGTCGCGAGCGGCGTCAACTACGCCATCCCGACCGGCGGCGTGACCAGCGCCAATGTCGGCAGCCTCGTCGCCGGCACCCGCAACCTCTGCGAATTCCGCGACATCGCGCAGGTCATCCCCGATCAGGAACGCTGGAGCGGCGTCGCGGCGGTGAGCCAGGAGATCACCGACGGCATCCGCATCTTCGCCGACGGCTTCTATTCGCGGCGCAGCGGCACCTTGCTGTTCAACCCGACCGCCAACGCCACGGTGCCCAGCACCAATCCCTTCTTCGTCTCCCCGGTCCCCGGCGCGACGTCCGTGACGGTGCAGACGACCTTCCTCGGCGCGACCGGCGCGCTGCCCAACCCCTATTGGGCGAGCACCTGGAACGCATCAGCCGGGATCGAGGCTGACCTGTTCGGCGACTTCCAGGGCACCGTCTATTACGCCCAGGGCCGTTCGGAGGAGGTCGCCGACCGCCGCCGTTCGGGCATCAATGCCGGCGCGCTCGCCGCCGCGCTCGCCGACACCAACCCGGCGACCGCGCTCAACGTGTTCGGCGGGGCGAACAACCCGGCGACGCTGGCGCGGATCACCGACAACTACTTCGTGATTGAGGGCAAGACCAAGCTCGAGGTCATCAACGCGCAGATGGACGGATCGCTGTTCGCCATCCCCGGCGGCAATGTCCGCATCGCGATGGGCGCCGAGCATCGCGTCGAATATACCTATACCTCGCTGCTCACCGGACAGGCAGCAACGCAGGTCCGCACCGCCAGTGACGGCAGCCGCAATGTCGACGCGGTCTTCGCCGAACTGTTCGTCCCCATCGTCGGGGCTGACAATGCTGCGCCGGGCCTCGAGCGCCTCAACCTCAGCCTCGCGCTGCGGCATGAGAATTACAGCGACTTCGGCAGCACCACCAACCCCAAGATCGGGGTGACCTACTCGCCCTGGACCGGGCTGGTGCTCAAGGGCACCTATGGCACCTCGTTCCGCGCGCCGACCTTCAGCGAAGTGTCGACCATCGGCGGCGGCGCCGGCCTGTATTTCGACACGCTGCCCGGCCCCAGCGGCAACCAGATCGGCATCGGCATCGCCGGTGGTAATCCGGGCCTGAAGCCCGAACAGGCGACCACCTGGTCGTTCGGCGTCGATGTCGCGCCGGTCGCGCTTCCGGGCTTCACCGCGTCGGTGAACTATTTCCGGATCGACTATACCGACCAGATTCAGGCACTGCGCGGCACGCCCGGCCTGCTCACCAACCCGATCTACAGCCAGTTCGTGCAGTTCAACCCGACCCCGGCGCAGGTTTCCGCGCTGGTCAATTCGGGCCTGCCGATCAACGCTGCGATCAACCAGTCGCTGGTGACCTTCATCGCCGACGGCCGTCGCCAGAATCTGGGCACCTCGCTGTTCCGCGGGCTCGATTTCACTGCTGCCTATCGCTGGAACTGGGGCGGGGTTGACCTCGATGCCGGGTTCCAGGGCACCTATGTCCTCGACTATCTGTTCGAAGCGGTGCCGGGCGCGGGGCTGGTCGACGTGCTCGACACGATCGGCTTCACCCAGCAATTCCGCACGCAAGCGGACATCGGCGCCAAGGTTGGCGGGTTCAAGTCGCGTCTGACCTGGAACCACCTCAACGGCTACACAAACACCACCTCGACCGTGGTGCGCGATGTCAGCAACTACGACACGTTCGACCTGCTGATCGGGTACGACTTTACCGACCGGATCAACCTGTCGCTCGACGTGCGCAACCTGTTCGACGAGGATCCGCCCTTTGTCGACACCACCAACGGCTTCGACCCGCAGGCGTCGAACCCGATCCCGCGCATGTTCGCAATCACGGCGAACGTGAAGTTCTGATGCCGGCCCTGCTCGCCGCAGCCCTGGCCGGGTGCGCGTCCCTCACGGGCGCGCATCCGGGCGGGGTGACCGTCACCGCGGCGACGCCGATCACTCCCGCGCCAAGCTGGACGCCGCAAACGACCAGCTTCTACCGCGGCGGCCCGGTCAGCGTTCCGCTGTGCCGGGTCGAGGGGGTGATCGAGGGCAATATCGGCTTCGAACTCTGGCTCCCCGCGAGGTGGAACGGCCGCCTGCTCGGCGCGGGCGTCGGCGGCGATGCGGGGGTGTACAACTATACTGATATGAGCCGCCGGATCGGCGAAGGCTTCGCCACGGTCACGACCGACAGCGGGCACAAGGCGACCCAGGCGCGCTGGATGGCTGATCCCAAGGCGCGCGTCGATTACGAGCATCGCGCGGTCCACCTGACCGCCGTCGCGGCCAAGGTACTCGCCGCCAAATTCTACGGCCGCGCGGTCGACAAGAGCTATTTCACCGGCTGTTCGGGCGGCGGGCGTCAGGCGCTCAAGCAGATGCAGAATTATCCCGGCGACTATGACGGCGTGATCGCCGGCGCGCCGGGCCCCTACATGCCGCTGCAATCGGTGCGGATGCTGTGGTTCGCGCTGCAGCAGAAATGGACACCCGCAGGCGCGCTCAGCGATGCCGACTGGGCGCTGTACGAGAGCAAGGCGACCGCAGCGTGCGACGCGCAGGACGGGGTGGCTGACGGTATCATTTCCAACCCGCTCGCCTGCAAGTTCACGACCGCGACGTTGCTGTGCAAGCCCGGCCAGACCGAGGGCTGCCTGACCGCACCCAAGCTCAAGATGCTCGACCTGATCCGCGCGCCGATGCGCGACGAGGCGGGCAGGGCGATGGACGGCGGGCTGTTCGCTGGCGTGCGCACACGCCCCGGCCCGCCCTCGCCGCTGCTGCGCGCGATGTGGGCCGACGGCGTGTATGACGACGCCAATTGGAACGAAGACAGCTTCCAGCGCAGCCGCGACCTGCTCGCCGCCAACCGCAAAATGCCCGAACTGCGCGCCGACAGGGTCGCAATCGCGCCCTTCATCAAGGCCGGCGGTAAGGCGATACTTTATCAGGGCTGGGCCGACCCCTCGACCAACGCCGGCCCGACGATCGACTATTACACGGCACTCGCTCGCGCCAATGGCGGCACGGCAAAGCTTGCCGACAGCGTCCGCCTGTTCATGGCCCCCGGCGTCTATCACTGCGCGAGAGGCCCCGGCGCCGACCAGTTCGGGGCGTCGGGACAGCAGAGCTGGCCCGGCGATCCGTCGCGCGATGTGTTGTGGTCGCTGATCCACTGGGTCGAAAAAGGGCAGGCACCGACGCGGCTGACGGCAACCAAGGTGGAGGAGGGCAAGGAGGCGTTTACGCGGACGCTCTGTCCCTATCCTCAGGCGGCACGGTGGGACGGGAAGGGGCCGACCAACGCCGCGTCTTCCTATCGTTGCGTGGTCGATCCGGCGCTGGTGAAGTATATGGGTCGCAAGACGTTGGTGGGGTCGTAAGTTTACTTGCCTGCTGAGGCAGCAGTTGCGCCGCTTCACGACAGGCGGCATCATCCATTTGATGCTGGATTTTCAATGCTGGTTCTGTGGCCAAGGAATTGACCGCGCTGATAGTGGCGCTTTGCTGGTTAGTGTTGAGAGCCTGTGGCCGTGGGCGGATGGTATGCGTGGGCGGGACGACCCATTCCAGAACATCTATGTGCACTCGACTTGCGCCAAGGATCGGATGGCCGGCTCGACCATGCACCTAGAACCGTCCGTGTTCGGTGAGGAACCCTGAACGAGTAGTATGGAGTCGTGGGCCGACAATCCAAAGGCTCGTCACCCCGGCCTTGTGCCGGCGTCCACTCCACCTCAAGTCCAGTGCTCAAGTCTCTTGCCACGCGCCTGCCTTCCGGTGGACCCCAGCACAAGGCCGGGGTGACGGTTGGCTACTCAGGCACAATCCGCACATCTACCCGGCGCGGCTGCGGCCAGCTCAGCCCGTCGAACGCCTCCGCCACATATGGCCCCGGCAGTGCCTGCACGATCTTGATCCGCTCCGGCGCAATCCCGCGCAGGATCAGCGCACGCCGCACTACTTCCGCGCGGGTCCGGGCCAGTGCCTTGTCCTCGACGATCCGCCGCCCCGACACCGTCTCCGGCACCGTCTGCGCGACCCCGGCAATCTCGATCCGCGCCGGCTGCACATCCAGCGCATAGTTGATCGTCGCGTCGAGATAATAGTCGCTCAGCTGATAGGTGATGAAGCTGCTCGAAAAGCCGAACGGGATCGTGAATCGGCCCTCGGCGAACGGCTGGGCGGGCTTTTTGCGCGCCTCGTAGAGCGGGCGGACGTTGCGCGCGGGGAGGGCGAAGCGCCGCCCCTGATAGCCCTCGGCGCGGATCAGATGGCGGGTGCAGGGCTCGTCCAGCACCGACACCGTCGCGGGCTCGATCACCGTCCCGCCGCACGGATCGCCGCCATTCTTTGCGACGAACCCCTCGACCAGAATCGCATGGTTCCAGTCGGGCTTGGTCGGCGCGGCGGTGACGTCATAGCGGATGCCGGTCGCCGGATCGCTCGCCAGCCAGCACCCCGATTTTCGCCCATTGTCGGTGTCGCGATAGACCGGGCAGGCGATGAACCGCACCGCCTGTTGCGCATCCTGCGCCCCGGTCAGCAGCACCGCGCCAAGCAGCAACGCGACCTTCATAGCGCCCGCATCAAATTCTCGAGGTCGCGCTTCTCCTGCTCGGTATAGCCGATACTATAGCGCCGCTCATAATAGTCGATCACGGTGCGGATATCCTTCGCGCTGCCGTTGGAGAAGAAGGGCGCGCGCGCCGACATGCCGCGCAGCGACTGCAGCGTGATCCGCCCGACATCGGCGCACTTGCCCGTGGTCAGCGCAAAGCCCGGATCGCTGGTCAGGATCGTCCGCCCATAATGCGGGTGCGGCTTGCCGGTGCAGGTCACGCGGAACAGCGGCAGATGCGGCGCCGGGTCCGCGAACGGCTGGTTGGTCGTCCCCAGATCGACCTGACCCGGCGCGACATCCATGCCCATATAAGACATGTTGTGACAGAAGACGCAGCTGTTGCGCACCGGATTGCCAAAGCCGATCGGCGAGTTGATGCCCGCCGTGTCGGTGATGAGAAAGGTCTTGTCGCGAAACACCCGTGCGCCGCGCGCGACCGACTCGCGGAATGCGACGACTTCGGGCGACAGCTTCGCCTTCACTGCCGCGGGCATCTTTTCCCACGCCTCGAACTCGCTCCACACCGGAATGCCGCCATCGCTGCCGAGCCTTCCGGCCTGCGACACCTGCAGCGTCTTCGTGCCGCCCATCGATCCGTCGCCGTCGAGCGGGCCGCCGGCGACATCGATTTGCTGCGCAGCATAGATGCGCCGTTCGAAGTCGAGGATGCGGGCGATGTCGCCCTTGTCGAGGTTCTTGAGAAAGCCGAGATGCGCCCCCGCCGCGTCGCGCATCTGGGCCTCCAGCGTCGGTACGCGGCCATCGGCCATCAGGTTTCCGCTGACCGGCTTGCCCGTCTCCGGATCGACCGGCAGCGGCATCCCCGCCTTGGGATCATAGGCGAAGCCCATCGCCTCGATATATTTGAAGTTTGCCACCGGGCGCGGCCGCCGGAACACCGACACCATCCCCGCGCCCTTGAGGCCGTATCTGGCGTCGAGGTTGCAGGTCGACGGATCGCGGACGACTTCGATCGTGAAGTCCGGCTTCACATTCTTGGGCGGCCACGGCCGTGCAATGCGGATCAGGCCATGGTCGATCAGCAACGAGTGCGACGCGCGCTCGCCCTGCGGCAGGCTCGGGCAGTTCGACCCGTCCGATGCCGCGAACAGTGGGTCCTTCGCGCCGTTGCGCTGCCATTGCCGCGCCGCCGACGCCGCCGACAGGCTCATCGCATCGGCGGGCTGGTGACAGGTGACGCACGCCCGCCCGTTCGGCCCGATCGCGGTGAAGAAGGGGTGGTCCTTCGTCTCCATCGGCCCATTGTCGAGCAACAGCCGCAGCGTGCCATTGGCGTTGCGATAATCGAGGCTAGCGGGGAACACGCGCCCCTCATCCGGGTCCCACCACGGATCCTTCTCGCCGCCCTGCGCAAACGCAACCGCCGCAGCAAAGGCAATCGTAGCAGCGCCAAGAACGAGACCGCGGATCACGCCTTGCCCTCCCGCGCATTGCCGAGGCGACTGAGCGGCAGGATCAGCAGCGCGCCGAGCAGCATCAGTCCGGCCAGCACGAACACCGGCACCGTGATCTTGCCCGTGGTGGCAACGATCCAGCCAATGACGACCGGCATCACCGTGCTGCTGGCATTGCCGCACAGGTTGATCGTGGCAATGGCGCCGGGATTGCGCGCGCCGACGAACTTGGTCGGGATCGTCCAGAACACCGACTGCGCGCCGCCCAGCCCAAACCCGCCAACCACCAGCGCCGCGAGCGCCAGCGGCCCATTATGCGTGAACATCGCCGCCACCCCGAACGCCGCCGCCGCGCCCAGCATCGGCCAGGCGAGGTGGCGGTAGCGTTCGCCGCTGCGGTCCGAATGCCACGCATTCCACACCATCCCCGCGCCAATCGCGACCCAGGGCAGGGCGGCGAGGATGCCGACCTCCAGCGGGTCGTTGCGCCCCAACGTCTTGATCGCAATCGGCAGCCAAAAGATGATCGCGTTCGCGCCGGTGATCAGCACGAACCACACGCCCGCCGACACCCACAATATCGGGTCCTTCAGCGCATCGGACAGCTTTGCGCTCGGCGCACGCGCATCGTTCACCTCGTCCGCGATCGTATCCTCGATCTGCTGGCGCTCGGCATCGGACAGCCAGCGCGCTTCGGCGGGACGGTTCACGAACCAGAAGATCGCGACGATCCCCGCAATCACCGTCGCCAGCCCCTCGACCAGGAACATCACCCGCCACGAGGCGATGCTGCCGGTGTCCATCGCCATCAGCGCCCCGCACAATGGCCCGCCAAAGATCACCGAAATCGGGATCGCCAGCATCGTGCCCGCAATTGCCCGTGCGCGGTACTGCTGGGGCAACCACTGGCTGACATACCACACCACGCCCGGCGCAAAGCCGCTCTCGAACAGGCCGAGCAGGAAGCGCAGGACGTAGAAGTGCATCGGCGTCTGGATCGCCGCCATCGCGGTGGCGACCGTGCCCCACCCGATAACGCTCCCCGCAATCCACCAGCGCGGCCCGATCCGGCGCAACACCGCTGCACTGGGCAGCTGGAACAGCAGGTAACCGACGAAGAAGATCCCGACCCCAAATCCATAGGCCTTGGGGTCCAGCCCAAGGTCCGGGTTCATCTCGATCGCCGCGAAGCTGACGTTCACGCGGTCGAGCGAACTCAGGATGATGAGGAAGGTCAGCGGTGCGACAACGCGCGCCATCACCTTGCGGTATGTGGTCGGTTCCAAGCCTCTCTCCTCTGCAAAAAGGCTATGCGATAAAGCATTTTTGTGTCAACGAGATTGTCAACAATCGTAAGGGAAGAGGGTGATGGAGTCGCGCTGGACCGGCCAGGAATATGACCCGCACGCGCATGAGGATTTCGACACGCCGCATCAGGTGTTCGCCGATCTGCGCGCCAAATGCCCGGTCGCGCACAGCGACGCGTTCGGCGGCTTCTGGATCGCGACGCGGCATGCGGACATCAAGGCGATCCTCGATGATCCCGCCGAGTTCACCACCACCGTCCGTAACGTCGTCCCCGGCGCATCCGCCACCGGCCGCCGCCCACCGCTGCACCTCGACCCACCCGAGCACACGCCCTATCGCCGCGCGATCGACCGCGCACTCGGTGCCTCGCGCCTCGCCGCGATCGAGCCGGTGATCGAGCGCCATGTCGCAATGCTGCTCGATTCCTACATCGCGGCGGGCGGCGGCGATTTCGTCGAGGGGTTCGGCAGCCCGCTCCCGGCGCTGCTCTTCGCCGACTGGTTCCAGCTCAACCCCGACCAGACGGACCTGTTGTGGCGCACCGCAAAGGATTTCGTGAAGGCGTGGGAGGCGTTCGACGTCGCCGCGGTCTCGAAGGCCAGCGAGATCCTCTACGACCTCGCCCGCGACCTCATCGCCACCCGCCGCGCCGCGCCGCTCGATCCCGAGTTCGATCCGGTCAGCAGCCTGCTCGCCGCCACCGACGCCTATGACAATCCGCTGCCGCATGAGATGCTCGTCGGCTGCGTCCGCCAGATCCTCGTCGTCGGCCTCGTCGCGCCGCCGGTCTTCCTCGGCAGCGTCGCAGTCCACCTCGCGCGCCACCCCGACCTCGCCGAACAGCTGCGCGCGGCACCTGACCAGATCGACGCGGCAGTCGAGGAGTTCCTGCGCCTCTACACCCCCTATCGCGGCTTCGCGCGCACCACGCGCAACGGCGTCGAGCTGGGTGGCCGCCGCATCGAACCGGGTGAGCCGATCGCGCTCGCCTATGCCTCTGCCAACCGCGACGAGGCGGTGTTCGAGGCCCCGGACGAGTTCCGCCTCGACCGCGCCAACGTCCGCGACCACCTCGCCTTCGGTCGCGGCCCGCATCGCTGCGCCGGCATGGCGATGGCGCGGATGGAATTCCGCATCGCGCTACGCGAACTCCTCGCCCGTACCCGCAGCATCGCACTCGCAGGCGACGTGCGGATGAGCGGCATGCCCGAGGTCGGCCCTGTCTATGTGCCGCTAAACGTGGCGGGCGCGTAACCCGACAACAAAAACCCCTCCGCCTTTCGGGGGAGGGGCAAAAGGTTCGGGGGAGCCCCGCAAGGTTGGCCTCTCCATGCGGAGAGGCCGTCCAAGATCAGAAACTAAACCGCACCGTCGCGTAAATCTCGCGCGGCGCCGCCGGGATCGCGACATATTCGCCGGTAGGCGGCAGCGTGCCCTTGTAATAGGCGTGGTCGGTCTCGGTCAGGTTGGTACCCTCGACCGACAGCTCGATGCCGGGCAGGAAGCTCGGCTTGAACGCCACCCGCGCGCCCAGCAGTGTATAGGCATCCTGGAACGACGTCGCATCGGCAGGCGTCAGGAACTGCGACCCCTTATGGCTCAGATCGCCGCGCAGCGTCAGCTCGCCCGCACCGGTCTCAAAGCCATAGGAGATGCCGGCATTGATCGACCAGTCGGGGATCTGCGGCACGCGGTCGCCCAGCTTGAACCCGCTCGAAATCGCCGACGCCGCCAGCGTGTCGAACCGCGCATCGACATAGCCAACGCCCAGATTGAGATCGAGCCCGCGCGTCGGCCGCGCCGCGATCTCCAGCTCGAACCCCTTGATGTCCGAACCGCCCGCGTTGCGCGTCGTGCGGATATTGGCGTTGGTCACCGGATCGACCGATTGCACCGTCAGCTGGATGTCGCGATATTCGGAATAAAAGCCCGCAACGTTGAACGTCAGCCGGTTGTTGAACCAGCTCGTCTTCGCGCCCAGCTCATAGCTGGTGAGCTTCTCGGGATCGTAGCGCGGGGTCGGGGTCGATGCGACCGTCGACGCGCCAAAACCGCCCGATTTGAACCCCTTGGACCAGCTGGCATAGAGCAGCATGTCGGTGTTCGGCTTATACTCCAGCGCCACGCGCGGGGTGAAGCTTTCCCACTCCGCGACCGCGCTCGACAGCGGAACGACGGTGGTGCCGTTCTGTGGCCGCACGACCGAGGTCGCATATTCCTTGCGATCCTTGTTGTACCGCGCGCCCAGCGTCACACCGAACTGGTCGGTCAGCTTCAGCGTCTCCTGCGTGAACAGCGCGTAGCTGGTCGCCTTCATGTAAAAGGTGGTGAAGGTGTTGCCGACATCCGCCGCCGTGGTCGGCTGGCCCGCCGCGATCAGCGCCTCGTAGATGCCCTCGAACGAGCGGGTGAAGACGGTGGAATCGCCTTCCTCGCGGAACGCATAGGCGCCGATCAGGAAGTTGAGCTTGCCGTCCATCGCGGTGCCGCCCAGCTGCAGCTCCTGGCTCAGCTGGTCCTGGTTCATCGTCGTGCGCGACTGCTGGAGCGGGTAGGGGGTCTGGTCGCCATCCACCTCGATCGTCGCATCGATCGACCGCCATGCGCTGACCGACTTGAGGTAGATGTCGTCGCTCAGGTCGAAGGTGAAAACGGCGGAGAGCCCGCCGATATCGGCATCATCCTGCTGTGCCTGCAGCGAATAGACATTATACGGATCGGGCGCTTCCCAGCGCGCGTCATAGACAGACCCGGTCGGCAGGCCGAGGCGCGGGTTCCAGTAGGGCGCGGCAAACTGGTTGAACCGCGCGATCTTCGCGACCGTCGGCCCAGCCGGAACGAAGTCGATCAGATAGCCCGACGGCGGGTTCTGCCGCTGCCGCGTATAGTCGCCCGCAACCTTCAGCGTCACCGCCTCGCCCAGCTGCGCCTTGATCGCGCCGCGTACAATGAAGCGGTTCTCGCTGGCATAATTCTGCCCGTCGAGGATGCGCGTGCCATAGCCTTCGCTGGTGAGGTAGGAGGCAGAGAGTTTGAGCCCCAGCACATCCTCGATCAGCGGCGTGTTGATCAGCGCCGAAACGTCGGCGCGCTTGTAGCTGCCCGCGCGCGCCTTGACGATGCCGGTCGCCCCACCCGACAGGCGCGGATCGGTGGTGATGACGTTGATCGCGCCGCCAATCGTATTGCGACCATAGAGCGTGCCCTGCGGCCCCTTCAGCACCTCGACCCGCTCGATATCCTCAAGGCTCAGCAGGCCGCCCATCGATCGCGCGATATACACATCGTCGACATACAGGCCGATGCCCGGATCGGTCGGGAACTGGAAGTCGCCGGTGCCGACGCCACGGATATAGCCCGCAAACGCCGAACCGCCGCCCGCCGGACGGTTGGTCGGGTGCAGCTCGAGGTTCGGCGCGAAGTTGGAAATGTCGCCCAGATTGTCGATGCCGCGATCGGTCAGCGACTCCGCCGACAGCGCGGTCACGGACAGCGGCGCATCCTGCAACCGCTCTTCGCGACGCTGCGCAGTAATGACGATCTCGCCGACACCGACCTCTTCCTCCTGCGCGGCAGGAGCGGTTTGTGCAGTGGCGGGCGAAGCAGCCAGCAGAGCTGCGATCGACGCAGTGGTGGCGAGCGCGACGGTCGGACGAAAGCGCATGAAAGATCCTCCCCGGGACAGAATGTCGGGGGTCAGCGCCCCCTTGTGGCGCAATGGTTATGGATCAATACAAATATTGTCAACAATCTCGTCAGCAAAGCGGCGAGCGCCAGCCCACACCCATCCATTCTCAAGCCCGTCCCGATTGCGGGAGGGGTTGGGGAGGGTCTTCTTCTTCTTCTTTCCACTATCGTCAGCCCGGCCTTGAGCCGGGCCGGGGCTTCCTCTTCTCCTTCGTCACCAACGGACGAAAAAGCCCGGTCCCGGGTCAAGCCCGGGACGACGAAACGGTTGGCAATTCTACGAGCGGCTGCGCACCTATTGCGGCAGCACATCCTCCATCTCGATCACCGCCGCCAGCGCATCCTCGACATGCTTGCGCATCAGCCGCTCGGCCTCAGATGCATCGCCGCGGACGATCGCGTCGGTGATCTGGCGGTGGTCGCAATTGGCGTCGTCGATCCGGTGCGGCTTGAAAAAGGCGGAGAAGAGCAGGCGATAGAGCGGCAGCCGCAGCCGCTCGACAAAGCCGCGAACATAGTCGTTATCCGCGCCGTCGAGGATCAGCGCGTGCCACGCATCGTTTGCGCGGACGAAGGCCGGATGGTCGCCGGTATTCTCGACCGCGTTCAGCCGTTCCTGCAACTCGACCAGCTGCGCCTTGCGTGCGGGATCGTCGGCCAAAGCGAAGTCATGCGCCGCCAGTCCCTCGAGCACCATCCGCGCGCGATAGATCTGGCGGATTTCGTCGCGGCCAAAGCGGCGCACCGACGCGCCGCGAAACTCCTCGATGACGATCAGACCTTCGCTCTCGAGCCGCTGCAGCGCCTCGCGCACGCGGCTGCGGGTCGCGCCGGTCTCGCGGATGATGTCCGCTTCGACCAGCCTTTGCCCCTGCACCGCGCGCCCTGTGCGGATGCGTTCGCGCAGCCAGGCGGCGACTTCGGCGGCGGAAAGGATGCGGTCGGGTTCGTCGGCCATGCCGCGAGCCTCGCCGGGGCGCGGGGCGGCTGTCAACCGGCTGTGCCCTCCACCGGCGGCTTCCACCCGCGCATCGCCAGCAGCGCGCCCGCCGCGACGATCGAACCAAGCCCCATCAGGATCGCCACCGTCGGCAGGCCGTAGCCCGCTGCAAACAGGAACCCGGCAAGGGCAGGGGCCAGCGCCGATCCACCGCGCCCGACGCCGATGACAAATCCGGTCGCGGTCGCACGCACGCCGGTCGGGAAGGACTGGGCGATCAGCGCATACAGGCCGACCACGCCGGCATTGGTGGCAAAGCCAGCCGCTGCGGCAACCATCGACAGCCCGGCCAGATCGCTCTGTCCTTGCCCGAACAGGATGACGAGCGCGGTCGACAGCAGCATCGCGACCACAGTGAGCGCAAGCAGCCTGATCTTGCCGGTCAGCAGCCCCAGGATCAGCGATCCGGTCGCGCCGCCGATGCTTGCCCACACCAGCACGCCGGCAGCCTCAGGCGGCGGGAAGCCCATGTCGACGACGATCTTCGGGATCCACTTCAGGATGAAGTAAAACGTCATGATGTGCGCCAGATAGGCAAGCGTCAGCAGGATCGTCGGCCGGATCAATCCGGGCGAGAACAGATTGACCAGCGGCGCCTTGCGCGACGTCACGACATCGGGCTCGGGCAGCGCGTCGATCGGCGGATGGCCCATCCGCGCAAGGTTGGCGTTGATCCGCGCCAGCGCGTTCGGCGGGCGCCGGTGCATCAGGAACGCGACCGACTCCGGCGCGCTCCACAGGACGAGCGGCACGAACAGCAGCGAACACACTGCGCCAAACACGAACACCGCGCGCCAGTCATACATCGACAGCAGCACTGCCGAGATCGACCCGCCGATGATCGTGCCGACCGGATAGCCCGCCGCCATCAGCACCACCGCGAGCGATCGGTGCTTGGCATTGGCCGCTTCCGCCACTGCCGCATTGGTCGCTGCGAGCATGCCGCCGATGCCAAGGCCGGTGAGGACGCGCCAGAACATCAGCGAATAGACGCCGCCCGCGCTCGCCGCGCCGAGCATGCCGACGGTCATGATGCCAAGGCACGACAGGATCGTCGCGCGCCGCCCGATCCGGTCGGCAATGCCGCCCAGGAACAGCGACCCGATCGCCATGCCAACCAGCTCCATCGACAGGACGATGCCAAGCTGCGCGCGGTCGATGCCCCAGTCGGCGGCGATGCCGGGGGATGCGAAGCTGATCGACAGCACGTCGAACCCGTCGAGCGCGTTGAGCCCGACCATCGTCGCGACCACGCCCCATTGGAACCGGGACATCGGTGCGCGGTCGATCACTGCACGCGGATCGGTAGCCATTTCCCCTCCATCGGCCGGTGTGCGGCCATTGTTATATCGGCAAACAAGTCAGCGATAGATGCGTGCGAGCATTTCCTCAAGCGTCGCGAGTTCGGCCGCGCTGAATCGTCCCTTCACCCACGCCTCATGCTCGACGATTGCGACCTTGGCCTCGGCCAGCAGCGCCTCGCCCGCCTCGGTCAGGCGGAACGCGATCCGCCGGCCATCGGTGCGTGACGGGCTGCGCGACACCAGCCCGCGCTTCTCCAGTCCATGGACCAGCGCCATCGTCGTCGCGCGATCCATGTCGAGCGCGATCGCCAGGTCGGCCTGCGCCAGATCGGGGTGATCCCCGGTCAGCCACAGCACCGACACCTGTTTCTGCGTCAGCCCCAGATCGGCAAAATGCTCGACGAAATGCCGCTGCACCGCGCCATGCGCCCGACGCAGGCGCAGGCCCAGGTTGCGGTCAAGATCGCCGCGCCCGATCGTCACGCGGTCTCCGCCTCCATCAGTTTGCGGATGATCGTCCGCGCGCGCACGCTGCCCTGATCGATCGAATAGCCGCGCAGCTTCATGTCGGGGTTCGCGACGATGCTGCGCTGCTGCGCCTCCAGCACTTCGACATCCTCGTCGAACACCTGGCCCTGCTGCGCCTTGAACCGTGCGGTGAAGCCGGCATCGTCGATGTCAAAGTTGCGCGCCATGCCCCAGAAATAGTGAGTCGTCGTTTCGGTCTCCGGGGTCATGGCATCGACGACGAAGCCGCGCACCCCCGAATCGTGGCTCTCGATCGTATCGCCCGCATCGGCCGGCGACACGCCGACATCGATCAGCACCGAAGAGGGCGGCAGGAAGTGGCACACCTGCCAGCGATCGACCGGCCCGGCCGAGCGCAGCGCATCGCGCCAGAACGGCGGCGGCTCGATCCCCGGCATCCAGCGGCGGACGAACACTTCCTCGCCCTTCACCACCGTCTCGATCGGCGCCTCGGTAATCTCATGCTGCCCGATCGACCCCTGATGCACCCAGGTCTCGTGGGACAGGTCCATGAGGTTGTCGATCACCAGCCGATAGTCACAGCTGATATGGTTGTAGCCGCCATCGAACGTCCATCCGGGCGTACTGCACGGCCAGAAGTTGGGGATCGTCGCCGGATCGGCCTTCGCCGCCTCGCCGATCCACACCCACACGAAGCGGTGCTTCTCCACCACCGGATACAGCGTCGCGCACACCGCCTTGGGCACCGCTTCGGACTTGATCGGCATTTCGCTGGCACAGCCATCGGGTTCGATCAGCAGTCCGTGGTAACGGCAGCGGATCGAATCGCCCTCCTTGAACCCCATCGACAGCGGCAAGAGCCGGTGCGGACACGCATCGCGCATCGCCACCACGCTGCGGTCCAGCTTGCGGTACAGCATCACCGGTTCGCCACAGATGGTGCGCGCGATCGGCGTGCGGTCCACCTCCGAATCCCATGCGGCGACATACCAGCGGTTGGTGATCCAGGTCATTGCCTCGGTCCTCTCTCTGCACTATCGATCGTTGCAGCATTTTGTATGTAACACTTACAAATATCGCAAGGAGAATCAGGATGCCCACACCCCCGTTCCGCGCCGATCATGTCGGCAGCTTCCTCCGCCCGAAGGCGCTGATCGACGCCCGCGCCGCGTTCAAGGATGGCAGCATCGACGCCGCCGCCCTGCGTGCCGTTGAAGACGAAGCGATTCGCGGCGTCGTGAAGTTCCAGGAGGATCTGGGCCTCGAAGGCATCACCGATGGCGAGTTCCGCCGCACCTATTTCCACACCGATTTCCTGCTCCAGCTCGACGGCGTGGAAGAAGCCGGCGGCACCGCAGTGCATTTCCACCAGCATGGCGGCAAGGAACTGTCCTACGCCCCGCCGGTGATGAAGATCACGGGCAAGATCGAACATGCCCGCGACATCCAGCGCGCCGACTACGAATTTCTCGCCAGCTGCACGTCGCGCACGCCCAAGGTGACGATCCCGTCGCCAACGATGCTGCACTTCCGCGGCGGCCGCGATGCGATCGACGCCTCCGCCTATCCCGACCTCGAGGACTTCTACACCGACCTCGCCGCCGCCTACCGCGCCGAGATCGCCAGCCTCGCCGACGCCGGCTGCCGCTACCTCCAGCTCGACGACACCAACCTCGCCTATCTGTGCGACGACACGCAGCGCGAGAACGCCCGCAAGCGCGGCATGGACCCGGACGAACTGCCGCGCCTCTATGCCCGCATCATCAACGACTCGATCCGCGACAAGCCCGACGACATGGTCGTCTGCGTCCACCTCTGCCGCGGCAACTTCCGCTCGAGCTGGGCAGCCGAAGGCGGTTACGAACCCGTCGCCGAAGTGCTGTTCAACGAACTGAAGATCGACGGTTACTTCCTCGAATATGACGATCCCCGCTCGGGCGATTTCGCCCCGCTGCGCTTCGTCCCCAAGGGCAAGACCGTCGTGCTCGGCCTCGTCACCACCAAGCTCGGCGAGCTCGAGTCGAAGGACGACATCAAGCGCCGCATCGAAGAGGCCGCCCAGTTCGCCCCGCTCGACCAGCTCGCACTGTCGCCACAATGCGGCTTCTCCTCGACCGTCCACGGCAACGACATCGAGGTCGAGCAGCAGGCGGCAAAGATGCGCCTGGTGATCGACGTGGCGAAGGACGTCTGGGGCTGACAGCGTTCGATCCTCCCCCGCAAGGGGGAGGTGGCGCCGTAGGCGACGGAGGGGGAGGACGGCTGTGTCCTCTCCCTTCGTGCCGGTACCTTTCCGCCCCCTCCGTCAGCGCTACGCGCTGCCACCTCCCCCTGGCGGGGGAGGATTAGCGCGCCTCCCGCCCACTCCCCCACGCCCTTAATCCCAGCGCCAAGAGCACCAGCACCCCGATCAGCGCTAGTTCGACGGCGGGGTCCGGCGCCAGCCGCACCGCGAGTGTGGAGATCAACGCCGCGCCACCCATCTGCATCGTCCCGAACAGCCCGGTCGCCGCGCTCGCCCGCTCGCGCTGCTGCTCGATCGCCTCAGCCAGCAGGGCAGGGCCGGTTAACCCCGCGCCAAACGCAATCAGGCTCATCGCCACGAACAGCCCCGCCAGATGCGCGCCCGTCGCCGCGACGATCAGGATCACGACCGCACCGCTGCCCAGCGCGACCGATCCCGCGGGCTTCAACCCGCGCGGCCAGCGGCGCAGCACCAGCGGCACACATAACGTCCCGCCAATGATCGCGCACGCCACCGCCGAGTAGAACAGTCCCGCCTGCGCCGGCGTCGCCCCCGCAGCGTCCAGCACGAATGGTGACGCCGCCAGAAAGGTGAAGAACCCCCCGCTGATCAGCGCATTGGACAGCGCCAGCGGCAGATACCCGCGCTGGCGCAGCACCTGCCAATAGGTCGTCGCGATCCGCCGCGCGTGAACCGGCGCACGGTCGCCCGCGCGCGTCTCGGGCAGCATCCGCAGCGCCAGCGCTCCACCGATCAGCGTCAAACCGGCGAGGATCCAGAACAGCGCCCGCCACCCGCCAATACTCGTCACCGCGCCGCCCAATGCCGGGGCGAGGGCAGGGGAGATCAAGGTCACGCTGGTCAGGATCGCGAGCGGCGCGGCGGCCTTGCCCACCGGCGCGGTGTCGGTCGCCATCGCGCGCCCTGCGACCAGCGAGGATGACGCCCCGATCGCCTGCACCGCGCGACCGACCAGCATCGTCGCCAGATCACCCGCCAGCGCGCAGCACAGCGTCCCAATCAAAAACACGACTAGCCCGCCGATCAGCACCGGCCTGCGCCCATGATGGTCGGCAACCGGCGCCCAGCCCAGCTGCCCCAGCGCCAGTCCGATCAGATACAGCGAGATGACCAGCTGCCCGCCCGCCGGCGTCGCGCCGATCCCCTCGGCCAATTGCGGCAAGGCAGGGACAATGATCTGGATCGCCAGCGATCCCAGCGCGATGATCCCGCCCAGCAGGATCAGCCGCCCCTTCGCCGCCTCGGCGCCCCCCGCCGCGATGGTCAGGCTTCCTCGGGCCAGTAAAGCCGCATCGGATTGGCGACGAGCAGCTTGTGCTGCAACTCTGCGGTCGGCGCGATCGCCGGGATCACATCAACCAGTGCGCCGTCATCGGGCAGCACGCTTTCCATGTTCGGATGCGGCCAGTCGGTGCCCCACAGCACCCGATCGGGATAGGCCTCGACCAGCGGGCGCACTGCGCGCACGAAATCGGCATAGGGTGGCCCGGCGGGATCGAGCCGGTCGGGGCAGGTGACCTTGGTCCAGATGTCGTCGCGGCTATCGAGCAGCGCGCGAAA
Organism: Sphingomonas sp. R647; assembly: GCF_020177055.1. Lineage (GTDB taxonomy): Bacteria > Pseudomonadota > Alphaproteobacteria > Sphingomonadales > Sphingomonadaceae > Sphingomonas. The sequence continues at coordinate 660,119 of NZ_JAIQXT010000001.1, read as the reverse complement.
CGCGGTCATGTCCGCGCCATCGGGCCCCTGAGAAACATCGGGCCGGCCCATATGGTCGATCACGATCGGCACGGGAATCGCGGCGAGGAACGGCTTCATCTCCTCGAGGATGTCCGCCTCGAAATAGACTACGACATGCCAGTTCAGCCGCGCAATCCGCTGCGCCACATCAAGAAACTTGTCCTTGGGGGCATCATCGACCAGCCGCTTCAAAAAGTTGAACCGCACCCCGCGAATGCCGCCCACATGCAGCGCATCCAGCTCTTCGTCCGAAATCTCCGGATCGACCACCGCGACCCCGCGACACGTCCCGTTCGACACCGCAATGCCGTTCAGCGTCGCGGCATTGTCGGTCCCGTGACAGCTCGCCTGCACGATCACGTTGCGGGCAAAGCCCAGCCGCTCACGCAGCGCGAACAGCGTGTCCGGCCCTGCATCCTGCGGCAGATACTTGGCCTTGGCACTGAACGGGAATTGCGCCTGCGGCCCGAACACATGGCAATGCGCGTCGACCGCGCCCGGCGGCGGGGTAAAGCGCGGCTTAGAGGGCGTCAGCGTCCAGCTGCGAATTCGCCCGTCGGAATCGGTGGTCACCAACATTCTCCCCTAATTCCGTCATCCTGAACTTGTTTCAGGATCCACCGCTCCACAGGCGACTGAGCCGCTGGCGGCGGGGTGGATGCTGAAACAAGTTCAGCATGACGGGTCGTGATATGGCACCGCCGCTCCATCACCCGAACACAGTCCCATCCATCAACTTCCGCGCGGTCCGCAGCATCCCGGCCTCGATCGGCGCGCCCGCTTCATCCAGCGTGACTACGCACTCGGTGACCCCGGTCGGATGTTCGACCCCCAGCGTCAGTGTCTGCCCTTCCGGCACCACCGCCAATGCAGCCGCAGGCGATCCCTCGATCAGACACGCCGTCGCCACGCTGACCGCGCCCAGCACCCCGATCGAGGCATGAACCCGGTGCGGGATCAGCGACCGCACCGCAATCGCGCCGCCATCGCGGGGCGCGGCGACCAGCATCATCTTGGGCACCGACTTATCGGTCACGTCGCCCAAATTCATCAGCGGCCCGGCCTTCAACCGGATCGCCTCGACCTTGGCCTTCATCGCCGCATCGGCGTCGAGCGTGTCGCGATCCTCGTAACCGGTGATGCCGACATCGGCCGCAGCAATCACCACGCACGGCATGCCATTGTCGATCATCGTCACGGCCACGCCGTCGATCTCGTCGACACCATTGCCGCTGGGGAGCAACGCGCCGCACGACGATCCGGCGGTGTCGCGAAAGGCGAGCGGGATGGGGGCCGCAGTCCCCGGCACGCCGCTGATGCTGGCGTCGCCGGTGTAGGTTACCTGGCCACCCGGCGTCTGCACCGTCGCCACCGCAACCTGTCCGGTATTCTCCATGAAGATCGCGACCCGTGTGTCACCATCCTGCGCCGCGATCAGCCCGCGCTCGATCGCGAACGGCCCGATCCCGGCCAGGATGTTCCCGCAATTCTGCGCATCGGTGACGATTGCCTGATCGACGAACACCTGCAGAAACAGATAATCGACATCCACCCCGTCGCGGTCGGACTTGCGCACCACCGCGACCTTGCTCGTCAGCGGATCGGCCCCACCCATCCCGTCAATCTGCCGCGGATCGGGCGACCCCATCACCCGCAGCAGGAAGGCATCGCGCGCGGCGGTATCGATGGGCAGGTCATCGGCGAGGAAATAGCCCCCCTTCGACGTCCCCCCCCGCATCCACATGCAGCGGACGCCATCACTCATACTTCAACCCCATCTCCTTGAGCCGGGGCCGCATGTCATAAATATCCAGCCCCAGTTCCCCAGCCGCCAGCCGCACTCGCTTAGCCTCCTCGGCAGCTTCACGCTTGCGCGCAGCCTCCAGCACCGCCGCCGCATCGCCACGCTTGACCACGCACACGCCGTCATCATCGGCGACGATCACGTCGCCCGGTTCGATCGCGGCACCCGCGCACACGATCGGCACATTGACCGACCCCAGCGTGTTCTTGACCGTCCCCTGCGCAAACACCGCCTTCGACCAGACCGGAAAGCCCATCTGCGTCAGGTCGCGCACGTCGCGCACGCCCGCATCGATCACTAGCCCCCGGCACCCGCGCGCCATCGCGCTGGTCGCCAGCAGATCGCCGAAATAGCCATCGACGCACGGCGACGTCGGCGCGAGGACGAGGATGTCGCCCTCCTTCAGCTGCTCGATCGCGACATGCACCAGCCAGTTGTCACCCGGCGGCGATGAAATGGTGACCGCGTTCCCGGCAATCCGCGCGCCGGAATAGATCGGGCGCATATAATGCGCGAGCAGCCCGATCCGCCCCTGCGCTTCATGCACCGTCGCGACGCCGGCCTGCGCAAGGCCATCGACAATGTCCATCGGGGTGCGCTCGATATTCTGGACGACGCGTGCACTCATTGTCTTCTCCGGTGCGGAATGTCGAACCCGCCTTTGGGCCGATGCAGCCTTGTTGCGCGACATGTTCTACATTTTGAACAAACGCGCAGTTCGGGCCGCGACGTGTTCGCTTTCCATGGCGGGCTATCTCCAACACACCATAATATGAATTCCGTTTATGTAATAAGATTTTCGGATATATCGGCGCGGTGATGCGGCCGTTCGATCTCAACCTCCGCCATTTGCGCGCGCTTGGGCAGGTGATTGCGCAGGGTAGCCTAAACCGTGCGGCGGAAGCGGCGGGGTTGTCGCAGCCAGCGCTGACGCAGGGGCTGGCAAAGCTCGAGAAGCAGCTCGGCGTCACGCTGTTCGACCGCCATTCCGATGGGGTGACGCCCAGCCCTGCCGGGACCGCGCTGGCCGAGCGGGTGGGCCGCGCGTTCGACCAGCTCGCCGCTGCGACCCGCCGGTCGGCGCGGGGCGGGACGCGCGGGTTTGCGCGGCCTGAGCTGCTGATGACCGCGACTCAGCTCGACGCATTTCTGCACTTCGCCGAAGCGCAGGGCTTTGCCGGCGCGGCGGCGGCGAGCGGCATGTCGCAGCCTGCGGTGCACCGTTCGGTGCGCGAGCTCGAACAGGTGTGCGCCACGCCGCTGGCCGAGCGGCGGGGGCGGGGGATGGCGTTGACTCCGGCGGGCCGCACGCTGGCGCGCGGCGTCCGCCTTGCTGCCGGTGAGATCGCTGCCGGGATCGCCGAAGCGCGCGGTGACGAAGGGGAGGGCGGGCGCATCGCGATCGGCGCGATGCCGCTCAGCCGTGCGCTGCTACTGCCACACAGCCTCGCCCAGTTCCTGCGTGAAGAGCCGCGGACGGTGGTCGATGTGGTGGAGGGATCGTGGCGCGAGCTGGTCGATCCGCTGCTCGACGGCATTATCGACATCATGGTCGGCGCGCTACGCGACGATTGTCCGCCGGGGGTCGAGCAGGTGCCGTTGTTCACTGATCGCCTCGCGATCTTCGGGCGGCGCGGACATCCGCTGGCGCAGGGGCCGGTCGATCTCGACACGCTCGCCGCGCAATCCTGGGTCGTCGGCCCTATCGGCACGCCGCTGCGCACGCATTGGGAGGCGCTGTTCGCGGGCCGCGTGCTCCCGCCGGTGCCGATCGAGTGCGGGTCGGTGATGGTGATCCGCGGCCTGCTGGTGCAGAGCGACCTGCTCACCCTGCTGTCCCCCGATCAGGTCGCGCTGGAGGTGGGGGCGGGGATGCTCGAAAGCATCGGCCCGCAACTTCCCGGCGCGGTCCGCACGATCGGCATCAGCACCCGTGCGGGCTGGCGCCCCACCCGCGCCCAGTCGCGCATGATCGATCTGCTCCACCGCGCATCACAAGAGACAAGAATTCAGGAAAACGGATAGCGCCGATCGCAATCCGATTAGAACATGTCGCGCAACAACGCTTCATGGGCCGCATGATCGAGCAGACATCTCTCCTGGGATTTGGCGAAGCCGGACAGGCCTTCGCCCAACCCGGCGTCGCCGCGTTCGACATCGCGACTGACAGCCCCGATACGCGCTCTGCCAAGATCACCGAATTCGAATCCGCCGGAACCCGCTGGTCCGCAACCCCCGCCGGCGCGCTGGCGCAGGCCGATCTGGTGCTGTGCCTCGTCACGGCGGACCAAGCGCTCGCGGCCGCACAGCGCTGTGCGCCGCTGCTGAAACCCGGCACTTTGTGGCTCGACATGAACAGCGTTGCGCCCGGCACCAAGCGGGAGGCGGCACAGGTCATCGAGGCGTCGGGTGGGCGCTATGTCGATGTTGCGGTGATGGCGCCGGTGCTGCCTGCGCGGCTGGGCGTGCCGCTGCTGGTCGCGGGGCCGCATGCCGAAGCCGCCGCCGACGCGCTGCGTACCTATGGCTTTACCAAAGTCGCAGTGTCGGGAGCCAATGTCGGCGATGCTTCGGCGATCAAGATGATCCGGTCGGTGATGGTCAAGGGGCTGGAGGCGCTGACCGCCGAATGCGTGCTAGCCGCAGAGCGCGCCGGGGTGCGCGAGGCGGTGCTCGCCTCGCTCGACGCGAGCTGGAAGGAACAGTCCTGGACCACGCGCGCCGACTATAATCTCGACCGGATGCTCGTCCATGGCACCCGCCGCGCCGCCGAGATGGAAGAGGTCGCGAAGACGCTCACCGATCTGGGCGTTGATCCGGCGCTGACGCGCGGCACGATCCAGCGTCAGCGGGAGATGGGTGCGCTCGGCATGACGCCACCCGACGGTCTGACGGCGAAACTCGCCGCGATCGAAACAAGGGAAGAGGACCAAGCCGCGTGATTATCGACTGCCACGGCCATTACACGGTCCTGCCCAAGGCGCATGACGCCTGGCGCGAGGATCAGAAGGCGGCATTCAAAACCGGGACGCCGTGCCCGCCCTATCCGCAGATCAGCGACGCCGAGATCCGCGAGACGATCGAGGCGAACCAACTGCGCCTGATCAAGGAGCGCGGTGCGGACCTGACGATCTTTTCCCCCCGCGCATCGGCGATGGCGCCGCATGTCGGGGACGAGGGCGTTGCGATCGAATGGGCGCGGCGCTGCAACGACCTGATCGCGCGCGTCGTCGGGCTGTTCCCGGAGACGTTCGTCGGCGTGTGCATGCTGCCCCAGTCGCCCAAGGCGGACATGCGCGCGAGCATCGCTGAGCTGGAGCGCTGCGTGACCGAACTCGGCTTTATCGGGTGCAACCTCAACCCCGATCCGGGCGGCGGGCACTTCACGCATCCGCCGCTGACCGACCGCTATTGGTATCCGTTCTACGAGAAGATGGTCGAGCTGGACGTGCCGGCGATGATCCACGTCTCGGGCAGCTGTAACCCGGCGATGCACGCGACCGGCGGCTACTACATCGCCGCCGATACCATCGCGTTCATGCAGTTGCTGGAGGGCGATCTGTTCGCGGATTTCCCGACCCTGCGCTTCATCATCCCGCATGGCGGCGGCGCGGTGCCTTACCATTGGGGGCGCTATCGTGGCCTTGCCGACATGCTCAAGAAGCCGGTGCTCGACACGCATCTGATGAACAACATCTTCTTCGACACCTGTGTTTATCACCAGCCGGGCATCGACCTGCTCGCCGACGTGATCGACAACAAGAACATCCTGTTCGGGTCGGAGATGGTCGGCGCGGTGCGCGGGATCGACCCGACCACCGGCCAGTATTTCGACGACACCAAGCGCTATGTCGACGCACTGGAGATTTCGGACGCCGAGCGCGCCGCGATCTTTGCGGGCAATGCCCGACGCGTCTTCCCGCGCCTTGATGCAATTCTGAAGGAGCGCGGCCTGTGACCGACCACACCGACATCCACGCCTATCTCGCCGAGTTCGAGGATATTCCCGGCACGCGCGTGTTCACCGCCAAGCGCGCGCGCGCCGGGTACCACATGAACCAGTTCGCGATGAGCCTGATGACCGCGGAGAACCGTGCGCGGTTCAAGGCGGACGAGCGCGCCTATCTCGACGAATGGCCGATCAGCGAAGAGGCGAAACAGGCGCTGCTCGATCGCGATTACAACAAGTGCCTCGATCTGGGCGGTAACGTCTATTTCCTGGCCAAGCTGTTCTCGACCGACGGCATCCCCTTTGCCGAGGCGGTCAGCACGATGACCGACATGAGCTTTCCCGAATATCGCGAGATGATGATGCGCGGCGGGCGTTCGCCCATCGGCGTCCGCTCGATCAAAGAAGGACGATAAGAATGGCCCGCATTACCGCAGGTGTTGCATCGAGCCATGTCCCGCTGCTCGGCGTTGCCGTCGATCAGGGCAAGGATCGCGACGATTATTTCGGCCCGATCTTCGCCGGCTACGACTGGACCCGCGAATGGGAGAAGGCCGAGAAGCCCGACGTCGTTATCCTGGTCTATAACGACCATGCGTCGGCGTTCGACATGAAGATCATCCCGACCTTCGCGATTGGCTGTGGCGAGCGCTACACCTCGGCCGACGAGGGCTGGGGGCCGCGCCCGGTGCCGGATGTCGAGGGGCATCCCGACCTGGCCTGGCATATCGCGCAGAGCCTGGTCCTCGACGAATTCGACATGACGATCATCAACGAGATGCAGGTCGATCACGGCCTGACCGTTCCGCTGTCGATGATGTTCGGCACGCCCGACGCCTGGCCGTGCAAGGTGATCCCGCTGGCGGTCAATGTCGTCACCTATCCGCCGCCCTCGGGTAATCGCTGCTGGGCGCTGGGCGAGGCGATTGCGCGCGCGGTGGCAAGTTTCCCCGAGGACCTGAACGTTCAGGTGTGGGGCACCGGCGGCATGAGCCACCAGTTGCAAGGGCCGCGCGCGGGCCTGATCAATCGTGAGTGGGACAACATGTTCCTCGACGGGCTGATCGGCGAGAGCGACCATCTGCGCCGCATCCCGCACATCGAATATCTGCGCGAAACCGGGTCCGAGGGGATCGAGATGGTCATGTGGCTGATCATGCGCGGCGCGATGGGCAAGCGCACCGCCGCGCTGCATCGGCATTACCACATCCCGTGTTCGAATACCGCGATCGGCCATCTCGTCCTGCGTCCTGACAATGGCGAGGGGCTGGATATGGCGGGCAGTGGGTTTGCCGAGGCGGCGGAGTAGGTTGGGCATGTCGTCACCCCCGCGAAAGCGGGGGCCCATCTCCTGTGTCCAAGGCAAATCTCGCCGGTGCGCTTGAGGATGGTCCGGGAGATGGGCCCCCGCTTTCGCGGGGGTGACGGTTGACGTTGAGGCTCCCGATCTGGGAGCAACTTGGAGCTTTGAACATGAAAATCGCACTCGCAGGCGCCGGGGCTTTCGGCGAAAAGCATCTCGACGGGCTTCAGAAGATCGACGGGGTCGAGGTGATCTCGGTCGTCGGCCGCCGGCTCGAACCGACCCAGGCGGTCGCGGCCAAATACGGCATCGCGCATGCCACCACCGAACTTGCCGAGGCGCTGGAGCAGCCCGGGCTCGACGCGGTGATCCTGTGCACGCCGACCCAGATGCATGCCGCGCAGGCGATCCAGTGCATGGATGCGGGCAAGCATGTGCAGGTCGAAATCCCGCTGTGCGACAGCCTCGCGGATGGCGAGGCGGTGCTGGCCAAGGCGCAGGAGACCGGGCTGACCGCAATGGTTGGCCATACCCGCCGCTTCAACCCTAGCCACCAGTACATCCACCGCAAGATCGCAGCGGGCGAGCTGAACGTCCAGCAGATGGATGTGCAGACCTATTTCTTCCGCCGCCAGAACATGAACGCGAAGGGTGAGGCGCGCAGCTGGACCGATCATCTGCTGTGGCACCATGCCGCGCATACGGTCGACCTGTTCGCCTATCAGGCCGGGCCGATCGTCGCCGCCAATGCGATTCAGGGTCCGATCCATCCCGAGCTTGGCATCGCGATGGACATGTCGATCCAGCTGAAGGCGGAAAGCGGCGCGATCTGCACGCTCAGCCTGTCGTTCAACAATGACGGGCCGCTCGGCACCTTCTTTCGCTACATCTGCGACAACGGCACCTGGATCGCGCGCTACGACGATCTGGTGACCGGGCGCGAAGAGCCGGTCGACCTGTCGGGTGTCGCGGTGTCGAACAACGGTATCGAGCTGCAGGACCGCGAATTCGTCGCGGCGATCCGCGAAGAGCGCGAGCCTAATTCCAGCGTTGCGCAGGTGCTGCCCTGCTACCGCGTGCTGCACCAGTTGGAGCAGCAGCTCAACGCCGCGCGCTGAACGTCAACTGGCCGCGTGCGAGCGGCCGTGGGGGAATGACATGAAGACCCAGGTTGCGATCATTGGGGCAGGGCCGTCCGGCCTGCTGCTCGGCCATCTGCTGCGCCAGGCGGGGGTGGATTGCGTCGTCGTCGAGCGCGCGTCGCCCGACTATGTGCTCGGCCGGATTCGGGCGGGGGTGCTGGAGACGGTCACCACCGATCTGATGACGCGGCTCGACCTAGATGCGCGGATGAAGCGGGAGGGGCTGGTCGAGTCCGGCTTTGCGTTGGCGACGGACGACCGGCTGATCCGCATCGACATCACCGCGCTGACCGGCAAGCATGTCACCGTCTATGGCCAGACCGAGCTGACCCGCGACCTGATGGATGCGGCGCCCGAGCGCGGCCTGGAGGTGATCTATGACGCGGGCGATGTCGCGCTGCACGAGATCGAGGGCGATGCGCCGTTCGTCACTTATGTGAAGGATGGCGAGACGCGGCGGATCGACTGCGCGTACATCGCGGGCTGCGACGGCTTTCACGGCCCGTCGCGCAAGGCGATCCCGGCGAGTGCGGTGCGCGAGTTCGAACGGGTCTATCCGTTCGGCTGGCTTGGTATCCTTGCCGATGTACCGCCGTGCCATGACGAGCTGATCTATGCCAATGGGCAGGCGGGCTTTGCGCTGGCCTCGATGCGGTCGAAGACGCGCAGCCGCTATTATATTCAGGTGCCGCTGACCGATAAGGTCGAGGACTGGACCGAGGATCGCTTGTGGGACGAACTCGCTGCGCGGTTCGATCCGATCAGCGAGCATAAGGTGACGCGTGGGCCGGCGCTGGAAATGTCGATCGCGCCGCTGCGGTCCTATGTGTTCGAGACGATGCGGCATGGGCGGCTGTTCCTCGCCGGGGACAGCGCGCATATCGTGCCGCCGACGGGGGCGAAGGGGTTGAATTTGGCGGCGTCGGATGTCGCCTATCTCCGCGACGCGCTGGTCGGCGCGGTGAAACAGGGGGATGCGGCGGGGCTGGACGGCTATCAGGCGCGCGCGCTGGCGCGGATCTGGAAGGCGGAGCGGTTCAGCTGGTATTTGACCAAGCTAATGCACCGCTTCCCTGAGGATGGCGCGTTCGAGCACCGCATGCAGGAGGCCGAGCTGGAGTATGTCGCCAGCTCGACCGCGATGCAGACTGCGATTGCCGAGAATTATGTGGGGCTGCCGCTTTAGGCCCCCGCAAGCTGCGGCCGGTTGGCGAGCAAGTGATCGACCACGGACGGATCGGCGAGCGTTGATGTGTCACCGAGGTTGCTGACGTCATTCTCGCCGATCTTGCGCAGGATGCGGCGCATGATCTTGCCCGATCGGGTCTTGGGTAGGGCCGGGGCGAACTGGATGACGTCGGGGGTGGCGATCGGGCCGATTTCCTGGCGCACCCACTTGATCAGCTCGGCGCGCAGCGCGGCGTCGGGCTCGACCTCGGCATTGGTGGTGACGAAGGCGTAGATCCCCTGGCCCTTGATGTCGTGCGGCATGCCGACGACAGCGGCTTCGGCGACTTTGTGGTGGGCGACGAGTGCGCTCTCGATCTCGGCGGTGCCCATGCGGTGGCCGGAGACGTTGATGACGTCGTCGATGCGGCCGGTGATCCAGTAATAGCCGTCTTCATCGCGGCGGCAGCCGTCGCCGGTGAAATAGCGGCCCGGGAAGGTGCTGAAATAGGTCTGGAAGAAGCGATCATGATCGCCCCAGACGGTGCGCATCTGGCCGGGCCAGCTGTCGGTGATGACGAGGCACCCGTCGCCCGCGCCCTCGATCAGCTTGCCGTCATTGTCGAGCAGGGCGGGCTGGACGCCGAAGAACGGCTTGGTCGCCGAACCCGGCTTGAGCGCGGTTGCGCCGGGCAGGGGGGTGATCATCGCGCCGCCGGTTTCGGTCTGCCACCAGGTGTCGACGATCGGGCAGCGCCCTTCGCCGACGACGCGGTGATACCATTCCCACGCCTCGGGATTGATCGGCTCACCGACGCTGCCGAGCAGGCGCAGGCTGCTGCGGCTGGTGCGCGTGACCCAATCATCGCCTTCGCGCATCAGCGCGCGCAGCGCGGTGGGGGCGGCGTAGAAGATTTCGACCTTGAACTTGTCGACCACCTGCCAGAAGCGGCTGTGATCGGGGAAGTTGGGGACGCCCTCGAACATCACCGTGGTCGCGCCGTTCATCAGCGGGCCGTACACGACATAGCTGTGGCCGGTGACCCAGCCGATATCGGCGGCGCACCAGTAGATCTGGCCGGGGCGGTAATCGAAGACATATTCATGCGTCATCGCGGTCCACACGGCATAGCCGCCGGTGGTGTGCAGCACGCCCTTGGGCTTGCCGGTCGAGCCGGAGGTGTAGAGGATGAACAGGGGGTCCTCCGCGCCCATTGCTTCGGGCGCGCAGTCGGCGCTCTGGCTGGCGGCATTCGCCCAGTCGATGTCGCGGCCCGCGACCATCGGTACGTCGGCGCCGGTGCGGCGGAGCATGATGACGCGCTCGACCCCGGGACAGCGGGCGAGGGCGGCATCGACATTGGCCTTGAGCGGGATGCGCTTGCCGCCGCGCAGTCCTTCATCCGCGGTCAGGACGATGCGGCTGTCGCAATCCTGGATGCGTCCGGCGAGTGCGTCGGGGGAGAAGCCGGCGAATACGATCGAATGGATCGCGCCGATGCGCGCACAGGCGAGCATTGCCACTGCGGCCTCTGGCACCATCGGCAGGTAGAGCGTCACCCGCTCGCCGCGCTTTACGCCCTGTGCTTTCAGCAGATTGGCGAAGCGGCAGACATCGGCGTGGAGTTCGCGATAGGTGATGACGCGATGCGCTTCGTGCGGGCTGTCGGGTTCCCACAGGATCGCGGTTGCGTCGCCGCGCTCGGCAAGATGGCGGTCGAGCGCATTGGCGCTGATGTTGAGTGTGCCGTCGGCGAACCAGGCGATACCGAAATCAGCCTCATTGAAGCTGGTTTCCTTGACCCGCGTGAACGGCGTGATCCAGTCGATCCGCTGCGCCGCTTCGCGCCAGAAGCCCTCGGGATCCTCGACCGAGCGGCGGTACATCGCGTCATAGCCGTCCGCATCGACCAGTGCGTTCGCCGCCCATTGCTCGGGTACCGGGAAGATCGTCTGGGCCATCTCACTCTCCTGTTCGCGCGGGGCACCTAGCCACGCGTTAGCGCATCCGACGCCTCAGGTCAGTGCGACTCTCGTCGTAGAACTGCGACCTTTGTCGGGATAGCTGCGCGCCCAAGTCGGGGGCATGACAGGCTGTCCGCGGCAGCACGCGCGGGGGAAAAGATCTAGGGGAGTGCGGCCGATGGCCACCGAAGCGGGCGATGTGCCCAAGCATCACAAGGCAACGCAAAGCGAAAAGCTGGTCATCACCGCTTCGTCGCTGGGCACGGTGTTCGAATGGTATGATTTCTACCTCTACGGGCTGTTGGCAACGATCATCTCGGCACAGTTCTTCTCGGGCGTGAACGAGACGACGGGCTTCATCTTCGCGCTCGCAGCGTTCGCGGCGGGCTTTGCGGTGCGGCCGTTCGGAGCACTGGTGTTCGGGCGGATCGGCGATCTGGTCGGGCGCAAGAACACGTTCCTCGTCACCATGGGCCTGATGGGCTTTGCGACATTCGTCGTCGGCCTGCTGCCGTCCTATGCGACGATCGGCGTTGCGGCCCCGGTGCTGCTGATCCTGATGCGGTTGATCCAGGGCCTTGCGCTGGGCGGCGAATATGGCGGTGCGGCGACCTATGTTGCCGAGCATGCGCCGAACAACAAGCGCGGCCTGTACACCAGCTTCATTCAGACGACCGCGACGCTCGGCCTGTTCGCGGCGTTGCTCGTCGTGATCGGCACCCGGACGCTGGTCGGCGAAGAGGCGTTCCGCGACTGGGGCTGGCGCGTGCCGTTCCTCGTTTCGATCATCCTGCTCGGCGTGTCGCTGTGGATCCGGATGCAGCTTGAAGAGAGCCCGGTGTTCGCCAAGATGAAGGCTGAGGGCAAGACGTCCAAGGCGCCGCTGACCGAGGCGTTCGCCAAATGGGGCAACCTCAAACTGGTGCTCATCGCGCTGCTCGGCGCGGTCGCGGGGCAGGCGGTGGTCTGGTACACCGGCCAGTTCTACGCGATGTTCTTCCTTGAAAAGATGCTGATGGTCGATGGTGCGACCACCAACATCCTGATCGCCATCGCGCTTGCCATCGGCACGCCGTTCTTCATCTTCTTCGGCTGGCTGTCGGACAAGATCGGGCGCAAGCCGATCATCATGGCCGGCTGCGCGCTCGCGGTGCTGACCTATTTTCCGGCATTTCAGGCGCTGTCGTCGGCGGCGAACCCGGCGCTCGCCCGCGCCGCCGCGACCGCGCCGGTCACGGTGGTGACCCACGACGCGGATTGCTCGCTGCAGTTCGATCCGGTCGGCGGCAACAAGTTCGACAGCAAGAGCTGTGACATCGCCAAGGCGTTCCTTGCCAAGAATGCGATCAGCTACAGCTCGGTCGAGGCACCGGTCGGGGCCATCGCGCAGGTCAAGGTGGGTGAGGCGACCTTCACCGCGCCCGATCCGGCACAGGTCACCGGCGCCGACCGCAAGGCCGCGATCACGGCGTTTCAGGGCGAACTGAAGGCGGCGCTGACGACGGCCGGTTATCCGTCCAAGGCCGATCCCGCGCAGATCAACAAGCCGTTGGTGGTGGCGATCCTCACCTGGCTCGTGCTGCTGGTGACGATGGTCTATGGCCCGATCGCGGCGATGCTGGTCGAGCTGTTCCCGACCAAGATCCGCTACACGTCGATGTCGCTGCCCTATCATATCGGCAATGGCTGGTTCGGCGGTTTCCTGCCGACCACGGCGTTCGCGATGGTCGCGGCGACCGGGGACATCTATTACGGCCTGTGGTATCCGATCGTCGTTGCGGGGCTGACGCTGGTGGTCGGGCTGCTGTTCCTGCCCGAGACGTTCCGGAAGAATATCGACGATTGATTCAGCGTCCTTTGTGAAGGGGGCGGCGATCCGCCCCCTTCATCTCAATCTGCGTCAGTTTCGGTGGCCGGCCGCGCGGGACCGGCGGGAGCGGGGCCAGAGAGCGCACGGTCGAGCGCGTCCTTGTCCAGCGCATTGTCCCAGCGCGCGACGACAACCGTCGCGACCGCGTTGCCGATGAAATTGGTGAGGCTGCGACACTCGCTCATGAAGCGGTCGATGCCGAGGATCAGCGCCATGCCCGCGACCGGAACCGACGGCACGATCGACAGCGTCGCGGCGAGCGTGATGAACCCCGCGCCGGTAACCCCCGCCGCGCCCTTGGACGAGATCATCGCGATCAGCAGCAGCGCGATCTGGTCGCCGAGGGTGAGGTCGACATTGCACGCCTGCGCGATGAACAGCGCCGCCAGCGTCATGTAGATATTGGTGCCGTCGAGGTTGAACGAATAGCCGGTCGGCACGACCAGCCCGACCACGGACTTTTCGCAACCCGCGCGCTCCATCTTGTCCATCAGGCTGGGCAGCGCGCTCTCGGACGAGGACGTGCCGAGTACCAGCAGCAATTCGGCCTTGAGGTAGCGGATCAGCTTGAAGATCGAGAAGCCCGCGAGCCGCGCGACGATGCCGAGGATGACGACCACGAAGATCAGCGAGGTGAGGTAGAAGGTCGCGACCAGCCCCGCCAGATTGGCGAGCGATTCGATCCCGTATTTGCCGATGGTGAAGGCCATCGCGCCGAACGCGCCGACCGGGGCCGCGCGCATCAGGATGCCGACCAGCTTGAACACCACCAGCCCGATCCGCTCGAGCATGTCGCGCACCGGTGCGGCGGGCTCACCGACCATCGACAGAGCGATGCCGAACAGGATCGCGACGAGCAGGACCGGCAGCAGCTGGTCGCCGGTCAGCGCCGACACCAATGTCGTCGGGATGATCGCCATCAGGAATTCGACGATGCCGCTGTCCTGCGCCTTGGTGACATAACCTTCGACCGCGCCGGTATTGAGCGTGGCGGGATCGACATTCATTCCTGCGCCCGGCTGAACAGTATTGGCGACGATCAGGCCGACGATCAGGGCGAGGGTCGAGAAGAACAGGAAATAGGCAAACGCCTTGCCCGCGACGCGGCCGACCGAGCGCAGTTCGGTCATCCCGGCAATGCCGGTGACGAGCGTCAGGAAGATCACCGGGGCGATGATCATCTTCACCAGCTTGATGAACGCGTCACCCAGCGGCTTGAGCGCTTCGCCCACGCCCGGCCAGAGATATCCGATGGCGACGCCCGCAGCGATCGCGATCAGCACCTGGACGTAGAGCTGGGTGTACCAGCGTCCGGGCCGTGCGGGCTCCGCCGCGTAATCGAGTGCAACCGCCATCAACCATTCCCTCTTGCGCGCCTTGATTGGCGCGACTGGCTATAAGTGCTGCGCGTATGATTGCGACAGGGGGATGATGAAGTTGCGCGCGCGCTGATGTGAACTCAATCGGTTGCGAGCGGCTGCACGAGGCGCGGGAGACGACCCGACGCGATCTCGACCGCGCGAGCGACCGGCTGGGGTCCCGCGCAAAGCGTGCGAGGATAAAGCGCGCAGGGCTCGCGACGCGACGCTTCAGATACCGGCGCTAGTTCGCGCTCTGTTTCTGAAGCAACTGCTGCACGTGCTGAGTCACCTGAGGCACCAGTGCGCCGGCCAGTTGTTCGAACGCCGTCAGATCCGTGACCGGCGCGATCTTCTGATCGACCGTGTTGTAAACGTTATGCTTGTCCTGATCGGGAATGTTGACGGCGATCAACGCTGACCTGAGGTCGATCAGAAACTCCTGTTTCCGCTTCCGGCATTCCCACGCCCGCACTTCGCCTTCGAGTTGCTGCTTGGCCTTGTCGAGCGAAGGCACATCGTGCGCGGTGGCGAACAGGTCTTTGGCCCGGTCCAGAACGTCGTACAGGATCTCCTCGTACACAGGGGATTTGTCCAGCGTGTCCTCGGTATTCTGGAGATACTGTTCCTTGATCGCGACCAGGTTGACGTGCGAGCCGAGGCCACCCTGGGCGAACTTGAAGTTCTGGTCGCCGCGCCATCCGTCCACCGTGCTGCGCATCCGGCTGCCCAGCGTCTCGGCACTTTCGCCCCGGCCCTTGCTGCCAAAGCTGCCCAGCAAGGCCGCCGTCTGGTCCAGACGAGCGTTGGAGATCGGCGCGTTGCGCTGAACCGCGGGGGCCCGCTCGGCGGATTGACGACCGTTCAAGGCGGCGGATTGCTGGGTCAACGCGGTATCCCGCAAAGCCTGTGGGCGAGAAGATCACAGCGATACCTATTTCGATCAAATCGCGATCCGCATGCGATCGATTGGTACGGGCGGGGGGACTTGAACCCCCACGGGCCTTGCGGCCCAACGGATTTTAAGTCCGGTGCGTCTACCATTCCGCCACGCCCGCAAGCGCGGTCGGCTCTATCCGCCGCGTGCCGGTGTGCCAAGCAATTAGGTGCGCGGCGCCGTCCTTAAACGTTGAGGCGCTGGCGCATTTCCTTGCCGGGTTTGAAATAGGGGACGCGCTTGGCGTCGACATCGACGGACTCGCCAGTGCGCGGGTTGCGGCCGGTGCGGGCCTCACGCGCGCGGGTGGAGAAGGCGCCGAAGCCGCGCAACTCGACGCGGCCATCCTCGACCAGGCGCGATGTAATCTCGTCAAAGAAGATATCGACGATCCGCTCAATCTCCCGCGCGGACAGGTCGGGATTGTCCGTTGCCAGCATCTGTACGAGTTCAGACCGGATCATGTGCGTCCCCATGCTCGAGCAGCGGCGTATCGCCAGGCGGCCCCATTAACCGGGGTTTTACGCGGGGTTAGCGGGTCGCGGCAACGGAATCTTGCTCAACGCGGCCAATTTTTGAAATAAACGGCCGAAGCCGTTGAAATGATTGGAAACGGGCGGGCGCTGAACGCGCCCGCCCGCTGTCCAATTACTTCTTCTCTTCGCGCGCCTTGAGCGCTTCGCCGAGAATGTCGCCCAGCGACGCGCCCGAATCGGACGAGCCATACTGCGCAACCGCCTGCTTCTCTTCGGCGATCTGCATCGCCTTGACCGAGAAGGTCGGCTTCTTCGAACGGTCGAGGCCAGTGACCATCGCGTCGAACTTCTGGCCAACCTGGAACCGCTCCGGACGCTGCTCGTCGCGATCGCGGCCAAGGTCGGTGCGCTTGATGAAGCCGGTCACGCCATCGTCGCCCACCTGGACTTCGAGGCCCGCGTCGCGGACTTCCAGAACGGTGACCGTGACGATCTCGTTCTTGTTGACGCGCGAACCCGCACCGCCGGCAGTCGCGCCGACAGCGGCGACGCCGCCACGCTCAAGCTGCTTCATGCCGAGGCTGATGCGCTCCTTGTCGGCTTCGATCGCCAGGACGACGGCCTTGACCATCTCGCCCTTGCGGTGAAGCGCCAGCGCGTCCTCGCCCGAGATGCCCCAAGCGATGTCGGACATGTGGACCATGCCGTCGACGTCGTTGTCCAGGCCGATGAACAGGCCGAATTCGGTGGCGTTCTTGACTTCGCCCTCGACTTCGGTGCCGACTGGATGAGCAGCCGCGAAGGCTTCCCATGGGTTCTGCTGAGCCTGCTTGAGGCCGAGCGAGATGCGGCGCTTTTCCTGATCGACCTCGAGCACCATCACATCGACTTCCTGCGAGGTCGACACGATCTTGCCCGGATGGACGTTCTTCTTGGTCCAGCTCATCTCCGACACGTGGACGAGACCCTCGATGCCGGCTTCCAGCTCGACGAAGGCGCCATATTCGGTGATGTTGGTGACGCGGCCGGTCAGCTTCGCGCCGACCGGATACTTCGAACCGGCACCATCCCACGGATCGCTCTCAAGCTGCTTCATGCCGAGCGAGATGCGCTGGGTGTCGCGGTTGATGCGGATGATCTGAACCTTGACGGTGTCGCCGATGTTCAGGACTTCCGACGGGTGGTTGACGCGCTTGTAGCTGAGGTCGGTGACGTGCAGCAGGCCGTCGATGCCACCGAGGTCAACGAACGCACCGTAGTCGGTGATGTTCTTGACGACGCCGTCGATCACCTGACCTTCGGCCAGGCTCAGGATCAGGCCCGAACGCTGCTCTGCACGGTTCTCTTCGAGGACGGCGCGGCGCGAGACCACGATGTTGCCGCGCTTGCGGTCCATCTTCAGGATCTGGAACGGCTGCGGCAGGTCCATCAGCGGCTGCACGTCGCGAACCGGACGGATATCGACCTGCGAACCGGGCAGGAACGCCACGGCGCCCGACAGGTCGACGGTGAAGCCGCCCTTGACGCGGCCGAAGATGACGCCCTCGACGCGGTTGCCCTGCGAGAATTCGAGCTCCAGCGTGTCCCATGCGGCTTCGCGGCGGGCGCGGTCGCGGCTGAGCATTGCTTCGCCGTTCGCATTCTCGACACGGTCGACATAGACCTGGACTTCGTCGCCAACCTTCAGGTCAGCCTTCTGGCCCGGCGCTGCGAATTCGCGCAGCGGCACGCGGCCTTCGCTCTTGAGGCCAACGTCGATGACGGCGAGGTCATTTTCGATGCCGGTGACGGTGCCGATGACGACGCGGCCTTCAAAGCTTTCTGCGCCGCCGAGCGTAAGATCGAGAAGCGCGGCGAAATCGTCGCGCGTGGGGTTTGCCGTTGAGGCCATAAAGGAGTCAGTCCTAACTATCGTTTTTCCGGCCGGCTGGTTGGATCCAGCGGTCTTTTAGGCCGAAACGCCGCGGCGGCCGAATGCCGGTCGCGGCATCCCGCAGACGGCCGCAGGGAAGGGGGCAGACGCTCTTTCTGGAAAAGCGAAAACAGCGCCTGAGCATCAATGCTCTGCGCTTCCCTCCACAAGCACCGCTCGCAGGACGGGCGCGCCATAGACGGGGATGCCCCCAAAGGCAAGAAAATCCATCGATCCAGCGCCCGCGCCGCCGCTTACTCTTTGTTTACCGGGCACAGCCATCATGCCGACCCAATACATCCTGTGGGGGAGAGGGCGTATGGTAACGGTAACAGTGCCGGCTACGGGCGTGCAGGGGCGCGTCGTGGCGTCGATACCGGGGCAATATGAGATCGTTCGCGACGATCGCCTGGGGGTGATCCGGATCAGCTGTACGGGCCTGCGCCTCGGCGAAGAGGTCGATCGCTACCTCGCCATCCTTGAACCCATCATCGCCGATATGCGGGCCTGCCATGGCCGTGTCCGCGTCCTCGCCGATTTGCGCAACGCGCCAATCCGCACGCAGGAGGCGGCGGACCGGATGCGTGCGGGCAATCTGCGCCTTTACCGCACCGGCGACCGGATCGCGCTGATCGTCGAATCCAGCCTGCTCAAGATGCAGCTGCGTCGGACCTTGGTCGAGTATCAGAACATCTTCGTGTCGCCCAACGCAGCCGAGACCTGGGTGACGGCGGAGGTTTGAGTCAATTCAATCCTCCCCCGCCAGGGGGGGGGCGGCGCAGCTGACGGAGGGGCCGGAAGGGGTGCACGATGAAGGGGAGGACGAAGCCGTCCTCCCCCTCCGTCGCCTTCGGCGCCACCTCCCCCTGGCGGGGGAGGATTGTTAAAGGTGTCAGGCGCTCCATGCCTGGAATGGCAGGCCGAGATCGTCGGCCACCGCCTTGAACGCGATCTTGCCCTGATAGACGTTGAGGCCGTTGGCCAGATGCGGGTCGGCGGCCATTGCCTTCTCCGCGCCGAGATTGGCGAGCTTCATCACGAACGGCAGCGTGGCGTTGTTGAGCGCGAAGGTGCTGGTGCGCGCGACCGCGCCGGGCATGTTGGCGACGCAGTAGTGGATCACGCCGTCGACCTCATAGACCGGGTTCTCATGCGTGGTGGCATGGCTGGTCTCGAAACAGCCGCCCTGATCGATCGCGATGTCGACCAGCACGCTGCCGCGCTTCATCGTCTTGAGCATTTCGCGCGTCACCAGCTTCGGTGCCGCTGCGCCGGGAACCAGCACCGCGCCGATCACCAGATGTGCATTGGCCACCGCCGCGGCGATCGCCGCCTTGCTGGCATAGGCGGTCTTGATCGTGCTGCCGAAATGCATGTCCAGTTCGGCGAGGCGGGTGTTGTTGATGTCATAGATGGTGACGTCGGCGCGCAGCCCCGTCGCCATCTGCGCCGCGTTGATGCCGGAGACGCCGCCGCCGAGGATCGCGACCCGCGCCGGTGCGACGCCGGGAACGCCGCCGAGCAGGACGCCGCGGCCGCCCTGTTCCTTTTCCAGATAGTGCGCGCCGACCTGCACCGACATGCGGCCTGCGACTTCGCTCATCGGCTTAAGCAGCGGCAGGCTGCGGTCGTTCGCCGTCACCGTTTCATAGGCGATGCAGGTCGCGCCCGACTTCATCAGCCCCTCAGCCTGCGGTTTGTCGGCGGCGAGGTGGAGGTAGGTGAACAGCGCGTGGCGCGGCTCGAGCAGGGCGATCTCGCTCGGCTGCGGCTCCTTGACCTTCACGATCATGTCGCTCTGTGCGAACACTTCCGCCGGGGTCGCAACGATCCGCGCGCCGGCGGCGATATAGTCGGCGTCGCTGAAGTCGATACCCATGCCGGCATTGGTCTGCACGACGATCTCATGCCCGGCAGCCGCCAGCTCGGCGACCAGCGGCGGGGTCAGGCCCACGCGATATTCGTGGTTCTTGATTTCCTTGGGGACACCGACGCGCATGCTCACTCTCCGGACTCGTTTGATTTGACCGGATCGTAGCGCAGGATACGACCGCAAATCCCTGCAAAGTGATGCGCTGTTCAAGTCGCTGATGCACGTTTATGCCGTGATTGGCGCATTGGCGGGGATTTCGTGCAAGATGGATCGAATCGACGGAGCAATCCTGAAACTGCTCGCGCAGAACGCGCGTGCGCCGGTGAATCAGATTGCGGGAGAGGTTGGGCTGTCGCCGTCAGCGTGTACCCGGCGCATTCAGGCGCTGGAGGCGTCGGGGCATATCCAGGGCTATGCCGCACGGCTGGGGCTACGGCGGCTGGGGTATAGCGTGACCGCCTTTGTCGACATTACGCTCGGGACCGAAGTGGACGAGGACCTCGCCCGGTTCGAGGCCGCGGTCGGCCAGATCGAGGGCATCGTCGAATGTGCGCTCGTCTCTGGCGGCTATGATTATCGGCTGAAGGTACTTTGCCGCGACCTCGACGATTATGAGCGCCTGCACCGCGAAAAAATGGGACGCCTTCCCGGCGTGGTGAAGATCAGCTCCAGCTTTGTTCTTCGCTCCGTGCCGACGCGGAGCGAGGCGGATGCTTTGTTCGTTGGTGAAGGATAGCGGAACAGGGCGCGCCGAGGATCTCGGTATCTTATTTAATTCTCTTGAGTTAGAGGTCGACTGGAGCCGTCACCGACCTGCTGTGAGTGCTCTTGCTCCCAGTTCCATGGGAGCACCAAATGCCTGATTTCATTCTGATCGCCGTCATCGTGGCTGGCGTAGTCGGCTTTCTATTCAGCCGCAGATACACGCAAGCGGCCGTCTATCGTCGGCGCAGGCGCAAGGAGCGCGCCGAATATGACGCTGTGATGGAAAGCCGGCGCGCGGCTGACGAGGCCGGCCGTCCGTCATGATGGCGGGCCAGTGATCTGGGGCAACCGAGTTGATCGAGACGCCATGATGGAGCGCCAACCCGCCACCCGGTTGCCGCGTCATGCTGCACGTGCTAACCGCCCGCGCTGTTTCAACGGACAGGCAACGGTCGCATGACCTCTCGCTCCCTCGCCACGGCACGCAAGTTTCTCCTGTGAGCGAGCCCAACGGAAGCCCCGCACCGGCGGCCGACTCGACCCCCATCGACCAGCATCAGACGCATGGCCGCGAGGCCGCGCTGTGGAAGCTTGCGGTCGGTGCGATCGGCATCGTGTTCGGCGACATCGGCACCAGCCCGCTCTATGCGTTCAAGGAAACCTTTGCGGGGCATCACCCCCTTGCGCTGGACCAGGAACATATCATGGGCGTCATCAGCCTGATGTTCTGGTCGATGATGGCGGTGGTCAGCCTGAAATATGTCAGCGTCATCATGCGCGCCGACAACAAGGGGGAGGGCGGGAGCCTTGCGCTGCTCGCGCTGATCAACCGGTCGAGCGGGCAGAAGAAATGGACCGCCGGGATTGTCCTGCTTGGCGTGTTCGCGACCGCGCTATTCTATGGCGACTCGATGATCACCCCGGCGGTGTCGGTGCTGTCGGCGGTTGAGGGGATCGCGGTCGCCGCGCCCAGCTTCTCGGGCTGGATCCTGCCGATCGCAGTGGCGATCCTGGTTGCGCTGTTTTCGATCCAGCGGACGGGCACGGCGCGGGTCGGGGCGATGTTCGGCCCAATCATGCTCGGCTATTTCGCGGTCATCGCGACGCTCGGCACGCTCAGCGTGATCAAGACGCCCGAAGTGCTGTGGGCGCTGCTGCCCAGCTATGCGGTGCATTTCTTCGTCATCGACGGCTTTGCCGCGTTCCTCGCGCTTGGATCGGTGGTTCTCGCCGTGACCGGCGCGGAGGCGCTGTATGCCGATATGGGCCATTTCGGGCGGCGTCCGATCCGCGTGTCATGGCTGTGGTTTGTGCTGCCGGCGCTGATGCTCAACTATATGGGGCAGGGCGCGCTGCTGATGCGCGACGCCAGCGCGTTGCAGAGCCCGTTCTACATGCTCGCGCCGGAATATCTGCGCCTGCCGCTGGTCGGCATCGCGACGATGGCCGCGATCATCGCGTCGCAGGCGGTGATTACCGGCGCCTTCTCGGTGACGCAGCAGGGTATCCAGCTCGGCTTCATCCCGCGCCTGCGCATCAGCCATACCAGCGCGGACACCGCGGGGCAGATCTACATCCCGCTGATCAACTGGGCGCTGATGATCGCGATCATCCTGCTCGTGCTGACCTTCCAGACCTCGTCCAACCTTACTGCGGCTTATGGCATCGCGGTGACCGGGGCGATGCTGATCGATAACTTCCTGATCGCGGTCGTGCTGTTCGGCTTGTGGAAGTGGAAGAAGCGCTATGCGGTGCCGCTGCTCGCGCTCTTCTTCGTCGTCGATCTCGCCTATTTCACGGCGAACATGACCAAGGTGCCCGATGGCGGCTGGTTCCCGCTGCTGGTTGGCGTGGTGATCTTCACGCTGCTCACCACATGGGCGAAGGGCCGTCGCCTGATGGTCGAGCGGATGCGTGAGGCGGCGATGCCGATCAAGGTGTTCATCCAGTCCGCCGCCAGCTCGGCGACGCGGGTCAAGGGTACTGCGGTGTTCATGACCTCGACGCCCGAGGGCGTGCCCCACGCGCTGCTCCACAACCTCAAGCACAACAAGGTGCTGCACGAGCGGGTGGTGCTGCTGACGGTGAAGATCGCCGACCAGCCTTATGTCGATGACAAGGACCGCGTCACGCTGGACGATCTGGGGCAGGGATTCCACCGCATGAAGATCCTGTACGGGTTCATGCAGGAGGCGGATGTGCCAGCCGCGCTGCAAGCGTGCAGCACCTGTGGCGGCGCGTTTAATATGATGGACACCAGCTTCTTCCTGTCGCGCCAGACGTTGCTGCCGTCGGAATCGCCGGGGATGCGGATCTGGCGCGAGAAGCTGTTCGCGTGGATGCTGCGCAACGCCGAAAGCGCGATGGAGTTCTTCCGCCTGCCCACCAACCGCGTGGTCGAGCTGGGGAGCCAGGTCGAGATTTGAGTGAGGGTGGCCTGAAGGCGACTCCCGCCCCGATCATCGTCTCCGCGCTGTTCGGGCGGCAGGATCAGGCCGGATTCGATGCGTTGCGGCGGGAGCATTTCCCGCCCGAGCGTAACGTCCTGCCGGCGCATCTGACGCTGTTCCATCACTTGCCGCCATCGGCGCTGGACGAGCTCAAGCACCGCCTCAACGCCGCCACCCGCGGCGTGCGCGCGCCGGCTGCGCGGGCGGTGGGGTTCATGTCGCTGGGACGGGGCGTCGCGGTGAAGATCGAATCGCCCGGACTGACCGCGATCCGCCGCGATCTGAGCGAAGCCTTTGCCGGCCTGCTGACCCCGCAGGACGCGGGCGGCTGGCGGCCGCATGTGACGATCCAGAACAAGGTCGCGCCGTCGATGGCCAGGCTATTGCTGGGCGCGCTGAGCAAGGATTTTCGCGCGCGAGACGTCGAGATCGCGGGCCTTGCCGCCTACTATTACCGTGGCGGCCCGTGGGAGCCAATTTCCCGGCACATGTTCGCTTGACCGCGTCGAAATCGCTGCCTATGTGCGCCCCTCGCCCGCGCTGGACCGGCGGCGGGCCGCCTTGGTAGGGCGGAGTAGCTCAGTTGGTTAGAGCACGGGAATCATAATCCTGGGGTCGGGGGTTCAAGTCCCTCCTCCGCTACCATTCAAGTCATCGATCTTCATTGCCCGTTCGCTTTCGCACGAAGGGCGTGAGTCGCGAACGATGGGTCGCGCTCGGGGCCGGACTAATCCGTCCGACCTACGGAATACGCCGGGATCGCGACCTGCCTCAAGCCGCCGCTAGCGCATCAGACCAGCGGCGCGCAGCGCGTTCTCGATGGTCGCCCCAATGCTACCCGCCGCAAAGGCCTCGGTGCGATCCGGGGCCGATTGGTGGCTACGCGCCGCCACCGGTTGTGCGCTCTCTACGCGGTGCGCGTCCGACACGGGCGGTGCGTCCGCCGATCGCGTTGCCGCAGTCAGATCCAGCAGGCCCCAGAAGTCGGCAATGTGGCGGGTGGACGATGTACCCGCTTCCAGCATGTACGGCCCGGGAACACCGCATGCGTCCGGCCCGGCAGTGCTGAGCGGTGTTCCATGCCCTAGCCCGACAATTTCAAAAGCCTCGATGACTTCGCGGCCATCGGCGTTGTGCCAGACCCGCCGCGTGTGGCCCGACACGATGCGCCCTGGCGCTTCGACCGCGCCGTGCAGCGTGCGCCACTGCGCAACGATCAACGCGGCATTGGCTGCGCTGACCGTCTTGTCGTTGTCCCCGTGCCAGACCGAAATGCGCGGCCAGGGGCCATCGTGCGTGGATGCGGACGTCACCAGGTCGGTGAGCCTGTCGGGGGCTGGGCCGCCGTGTGCGCGCATGCGATCGAACGCTTCTGGAACGCTGTTCGCGGTACCATAAGGGAGGCCGGCGATGATCGCGCCGCCTGCGAACCGTTCGGGATAGGTGGAGCCGAAGCCGGTCAAATCCCTCAGTCGATCGACGCTGGCCGGCGCGTGTGCGTCCAAACGTCCGCGCAAGGCAGCCAGGCGGGTCAGCGTATCATTGAGGCGTCGCATAATGGCGTTCTCCAAGCCACGGCGAACGGCGGTGACCTGGGATGAACGAACACCTCGGCTGCAAGTTGCTGCGCTGCACCATCTCTTCGGGCGCAGGGTTTCGGCCAGCCCGGCATCCAGGAGCCGGGCCGAGGAACTTGGCGGCGCGTCGGTCGCTATAGCAAGTGTGCACAAGGACGTTGGGGGGGGCGATGGCAAAGCGACCATGGTGGCAGAGCGCCGTCATTTACCAGATCTATTCGCGCTCGTTTCAGGACAGCGACGGAGATGGCATCGGCGATCTCGCGGGGATCGAACGACGGCTCGACTATCTTGTCGCGCTTGGCATCGACGCGATCTGGCTCTCGCCGATCTTCCCCTCGCCGATGAAGGACTTCGGCTACGACGTCGCGGATTATTGCGCGATCGAGCCGATGTTCGGAGACCTGGCTGCTTTCGACCGCCTGCTGGCGGCGGTTCATGTCCGGGGGCTGCGCCTTATCCTCGACTTCGTGCCGAACCATAGTTCCGATCAGCATCCATGGTTCGTCGAAAGCCGCGCATCGCGCGATAACCCGAAGCGCGACTGGTATATCTGGCGCGATGCGAAGCCCGATGGGTCGCCACCGAACAACTGGATCAGCGACTTCGGCGGATCGGCATGGGAGTGGGACGCAGCGACCGGCCAATATTATCTGCACGCTTTCCTCAAGGAGCAGCCGGACCTCAACTGGCGTAACCCCGCACTCAAACGGGCGATGTTCGATGTGATGCGCTTTTGGCTGGACCGCGGCGTCGACGGGTTCCGCATCGACGTGCTGTGGCACATCATCAAAGCCGCAGACCTGCCCGACAATCCCCCAAACCCCGACTGGACGCCCGACCGTACCGAGCGCGACCGCGTGCTTCAGCTCCATTCGACCGATCAGCCCGAGGCGCACGCCATCTCGGCGGAGATGCGCGAGATCGCCGATGGCTATGGCGACCGGCTGCTGATCGGCGAGATCTTCCTGCCCAATGCGCGGCATGCGCGCTGGTACGGCACGGCTGAGCGGCCGCAGGTGCAGTTGCCCTTCAACTTCCAACTGATCGAGAATGACTGGAATGCCGGTCAGCTGCGCGCGCTTATCGCGGACTATGAATCGTCGCTGCCCCCGCATGGCTGGCCCAATTGGGTGATCGGAAGCCATGACGCACCGCGCATTGCGGGGCGCATCGGCGAGGCGCAGGCGCGCGTCGCGGCGATGCTGTTGCTTACCCTACGCGGCACGCCGACGCTGTATCAGGGCGACGAGCTTGGCATCGGCCGGGTCGACATTCCCCCGGACCGGATCCGCGATCCGCAGCATGTGCGCCAGCCGCAGCTCGATATCGGGCGGGATCGATCGCGTACGCCGTTCCCATGGGATGACAGCCCCTATGCGGGTTTCAGCACCAGCGAACCCTGGCTGCCGCTCAACTCCGACTGGCCGACGCGCAACGTTTCGACGCAGCGCGACCAGCCCGGGTCGATGCTCTCCCTCTATCGCAACCTGCTCGCGCTGCGCAGGGCCCATGCCGCGCTCGCGACCGGCGACATCGCGCTGCATGAAACGACGGGCGACCTGCTGGCTTATGACCGGATAGACGGGCGCCGACGCCTGCTGGTCGCGCTCAACCTCGGCGACGGGCCCGTCGCTATTCCCCGCTCCGGTAACCGCGACCCGGGGCGATGCCTGCTGTCGACGCTCGGATCGCATGAGATGGACGGCACGCTCCAACCCCACGAAGGCGCGATCTTCCAAATGCAGGACGACGGTTGATGCGCATCGCAATGCTGGCCCCGATCGCCTGGCGCACGCCACCGCGCCACTATGGTCCGTGGGAGCTGGTCACCAGTCTGTTGACCGAAGCACTGGTGGCGCGCGGGGTCGACGTGACCCTGTTCGCGACGCGCGACAGCATCACCACCGCCAAGCTCGATGGAGTCGTTCCGGCGGCGTATAACGAGGACCCGTCGATCGACGCCAAAGTGTGGGAGCTCCGGCACCTGGCGCATCTGTTTGAGCGCGCCGACGCGTTCGATATCATCCACAACCAGGCGGATTTCCCGGCGCACGCCTTTGCGAACCTGACGCCGACACCGATCGTGACCACAATCCACGGTTTTTCGTCCGATCGCATTCTGCCGATGTACGCCCCCTATCAGGACCATGTGCACTATGTCGCGATTAGTGATGCAGACCGGCACCCGGACCTGCGCTATGCTGCTACGATTCATCACGGCATCCCGATGGACGCGTTCCCGCTGAACCTGGTGGGTGGCGACGACCTGCTCTTTTTCGGCCGGATTCACCCCGACAAGGGCGCGGCCGAGGCGATTGCCGCAGCGCGCGTGAGCGGCATCCCGCTGCACATGTACGGCATCATCCAGGACGAGGGCTATCATCGCGATCGGGTGATGCCGCAGGTCGACGGGGCCGCGATTCACTATCACGGCGCGGTCGGCGGCGAGCAGCGTGTGGCGGCGCTAGGCAATGCGCGCGCGCTGCTTCACCTGATCAACTTTGACGAACCCTTCGGGCTTTCGGTGATCGAGGCGATGGCGTGCGGCACGCCTGTCATAGCGGTGCGTCGCGGATCGATGCCTGAACTGATCGAGGACGGCGTAACCGGATTCCTCGTTGATACGGTGGACGAGGCGGTTGCAGCGATCGCCCGCATAGGCGAACTCGACCGCGCCACGGTGCGCGAACGCGTACAGACGCGCTTCTCCGTCGAGCAGATGGCCGATGCGTATATCAGGCTGTACCGGCGCATATTGGGATCGTCGTGAGAACGGTTGACCGCCTAGATGCTCAAAAGCGCCTCCACAGGTCCGCACGATACACGCACGCGTAGCGCGTTGATCTGGTTCACCCTTCAGATCACCCCGGCCTTCAGCTGCTTGACCGCATGATCGGCCGCGCGCGCCGTCAGCGCCATGAAGGTCAGCGACGGGTTCACGCACGACACCGACGCCATCTGCGCGCCATCGGTGACGAACAGGTTGGCCGCGTCATGCGCCTGGCTCCATTTGTTGAGCACCGCGTGGCGCGGGTCATGGCCCATGCGCGCGCCGCCCATTTCGTGGATCGCATCGCCGGGTACATGCTCGCCGCGCCAGCTGTGCACGTTGCGCAGGCCGGCGGCCTTGAGCATCTTCTCACCTTCGATCCGCGCGTCATCCATCATGCGGATTTCATTGTCGCGGAAGCGGACATCGAAGCGCATCAGCGGGACGCCGAACCGGTCGAGCTTGTCGGCATGCAGGCTGACGCGGTTATCCTCATAGGGCAGGCATTCGCCGAACGCGCCCATGGCGAATTTCCACGGGCCATAGTCGCGCATCCCCTGCTTCATCGACGCGCCGAAGCCCTTGGGCGGGGCGGGCTCGCGCCGCGCGCTGCCCTGAAAGCCATAGCCGCGCCGGAAGCCGATGCCCTCTTCGACGCCGACATTGCGGAAGCGCGGGATGTAAACGCCGCCGGGCCGCCGACCATATTCGATAAACTCGCTGAACCCCGGAATGTCACCCGCAGCACCGACGCGGAAAATATGGTCCATGACATAGCGGCCGAGCGTGCCGCTGCTGTCGAAATGGCTCTTGCCGCTGCCCGGCGCGCGCGAGTTCATCAGGATCTGGGTCGATGCCATCGCCGAGGCGCACAGGAACACCATTCGCGCCGGGATCACCTCGACCTGTTTGGTCTTCGCATCGACCACGCGCACGCTGGTCACCCGCCGGCGCGGCGCATCATATTCGAGGCTGGTGACCACCGAATCCGGGCGCAGCGTCAACCGCCCGGTGGCGCGCGCGGCGGGCAGCGTCACCGCCTGGGTCGAGAAATAGGCGCCGAACGAGCAGCCGCGGCCGCACTGGTTACGATACTGGCATTTACTGCGCCCCTGATCGGGCTTGTCCTCGGTCATGTTGGACAGGCGCGACGGGATCAACTTGCGTCCCGGCGAACTCGCTTCGAGCTTTTCCTTCAGCCATTTCTCCGCGACGTTCATCTGCATCGGCGGCTGGAACAGGCTGTCGGGGAGCTGGGGCAGGTTTTCGCGCGACCCCGATACGCCGACAACGGCCTCCACATAATCATACCAGGGCGCGAGATCGTCGTAGCGGATCGGCCAGTCGATCCCGACATTCTCCTTCTTGTTCGCCTCGAAATCCTCCGGGCTCCAGCGGAAGCTCCACCGCCCCCAGATCAGCGATTTGCCGCCAACCGCGCCGGGGCGGATCCAGTAGAATTTGTCGCCCTCGCCATAGGCATAGGGGTTCAGCCGGTCGTTATTGTAAAATTTCTGGCTGGATGGCGCGATATAGCCGTTCTTCGCGATGAAATAATCGCTGTCGATCAGATGCTTGGGCATCATGTCGCGCGCGGGGATCTCGAACGGCGCCTTGCCGTCATAGTCGTAATTCTCGCCATGCTCGACCATCACGCCGCGGTCGAGCATGAGGACGCGCAGGCCCTTTTCGGTCAATTCCTTCGCCGCCCATCCGCCGCTCACCCCAGAGCCGATGACGATCGCGTCGAACATGTCGGCCATGCCGATCCCCCCTAAATCCGGTTACGCGCCGATCCGGCGCAAATGGTCGAAACTGGCCTTGATGTCGGGCAGATAGGGCGCGGGCGCCTGATCATTCTCGACATAGAGATGCTGGACGCCGGCCTGGCTGTTGAGTGCGAAGATGTCGGCGAAATCGACCGTGCCGGCACCGACGCTGACCATCCGGCCGTCAGCGGTGCGATCCTTGACGTGATAGGCATAGATGC
This sequence comes from Sphingomonas sp. R647, assembly GCF_020177055.1. Taxonomy (GTDB): domain Bacteria; phylum Pseudomonadota; class Alphaproteobacteria; order Sphingomonadales; family Sphingomonadaceae; genus Sphingomonas. Next base: position 630,847 of record NZ_JAIQXT010000001.1, on the reverse strand, counting down.
GACCGGGCAGGCGCCTGATGAGTGCCTTGGGATCTTCGCCTGCAGCGACGGCCCAGAACAGGTCGAGCTCGATCTTGACCAACGCGGGATTGCCGTCCGCGACCAGCATATCGAACAGGCTGCGGCCGTCTGGCGCCTTCACGGTGAACTCGAAATCGTGGTTGTGATAGGCAAAGCCGAGCCCGGCCTGTTTGAGTTGTCCCGCCCAGCGGTTGAAATCGCCGATCGCGCGCTGAAACACCTGCGGGTCGCGCATCGCCGGGGTCAGCCAGGGCAGGACGATCGTGTCGGCCCCCAGCGTGTTCGCCATTCTGACCACCGCACCCAGATCGGCCGCCAGCGCCTCATAGCCGACATGGATCGACGGGCATTTCAGGCTGAGCCGGTCCATCGCCTTGCGCAGCGCGGTATGGTCCATCTTGTCATAGCCGCCGCCGCCATATTCGACCTCGCGATAGCCGATCGCCGCGACCTTCTCGAGCGTGCCGATCGGGTCGGGGGCGAACAGTTCGCGCACCGTGTAGAGCTGAAGCCCGATCGGTCGCGCCGGGCTGACCCGCGCCATCAACGGGGCGGCCGCGACGGCGGTCGCGAGCGCGGCGCCGCCCGCCAGCCATTGGCGTCGATCGATCATCATGAGGAAAACACCTTCGTGCCGGGGGAATAACGGTGCGCGCCGTCATATCTTCCCGGGACCGGGAGATAGTCGCGCTCCTGCGTGATGCCGATTTCGGACGTGAAATAGCCGGTGATGACCAGTTGCCGGAACTTGTCGAAGAAGCTCAGGCCGCCGGGAATCTTGTCCTCCATCGCCAGCGTGAGCAGCGCGTCCTGCTGTTCAGGCGTGGTCTTGACCGCTGGCAGTTGGAAGTCCGCCTGACTGCGCGCCTCGATCGCGTCGAGCCCGGCGAGGATCGGCTTGCGCTCTTCGGGCATCGCCCAATCGGCGAGCATCTTCTCGATGAACTCCGGCACGCCGGCGGCAATCGCGCCGGGCGTGTCGGTGGTCGGCATGATGCGTTCGCTGAGCGCGCTCATCAGCGCGCGCTGGTCCGCGCTGAACACCGGCGCGCTCGGCGGGCCATCGCTGATCGGCGTCACCTGCGCCGCCGCAGCACGTGCGATCGGCGCGAACAGGGTAGTCCCGAACATCGCCGCCATCCCGGCCAGCGCATCGCGTCGATCCAGTCTCATTTTACCTCACCCTGATGGTCGTGGCTCGCGGCCGCTTCGGGGAGCGGGCGCACCCAGATGTTGCGGAACGACACCGGCGAATTGTGATCCTGAAGCTGGATCGGCGCGGCATCGCCATGCGCCTGATACTTCGCCACCTGCCGCCATACGGTGGTGCCGAGCCAGGGCTGACGGTTCTGCACCAGCACGCCGTTGAGAAACGCAGTGATATAGGCCGGGCGCAGCAGCTTGCCGTCGGCGGCAAAGCGCGGGCGTTCAAAGACGATGTCGTAGCTCTGCCATTCGCCGGGGGGGCGCGACGGGTTCACCAGCGGCGGCTTCGCCCCGTAAATCGCGCCGACCGTGCCATCGGCATAGGTCGGGTTGTTATAGCCATCGAGGATCTGGATCTCGTAGCGCTGCATGAACCAGATGCCGCTATTGCCGCGGTCCTGCGAGCTTTTCTCGGGCGGGTTGGGCGAGCGGAATTCAAGGTGAAGCTGGACGTCGCCGAAGCTCTGCTTGCTGACCAGCGCATTCTCGCCCCCGCCGCCCGCGCGCGGGCGCGACGTGACCGCACCATCGGCCAGCGTCCACGGCGTGTGCTGCGGCTGCCAAGCGTTGAGGTCGCTGCCGCTGAACAAGACGACCGCATCCGACGGCGCGCCGCCCGGCTGCGCGGCAGGCGTCACGATAGTGGGATGCGGACGATCCGCATCATGCACCTTCCAGCTGGTGCTGGGAATCACGGGAGTATCGCGGAAGCCGGGCTTCTCTTGCGCCGGGGCCGAACCGCTCGCCGCTGCCAGTGCCAGCGCCGCAATGGGCAGAGTGAGTTTCACGCGCTTCCCCTTCATGCCGCGTCGATCGCGCGATAGGCGGCGAGCAGGCGCTCCTCGCCCGCGCGACCCTCGATCGAATTGCCGTGTTCCATGCCGATCACGCCGGCGAACTGCTTTGCGCGCAGCCACCGTACGACATTGCGATAGTTGATCTCGCCGGTGCCCGGCTCCTTGCGGCCCGGATTGTCGCCGAACTGGAGATAGGCGATCTCACTCCAGCAACTGTCCATCGTGCGGATCAGATGCCCGGCCTGGATCTGCTCGTGATACAGGTCGGCGAGCAGCTTCACCGCCGGGCTGTCTACGCCCCGCGCGACGGCATAGGCCTGCGGCACCGTCTGCAAAAACACGCCCGGATGATCGACGATCGTGTTGAGCGGCTCCATCACCATCACCAGCCCGTGCGGCGCGACGATGTCGGCGGCGCGCCGCATCGTGTCGATCACCCGGCCGGTCTGGATGTCGAGCGGCACCCTGGGGTCGAGAAAGCCCGGGACCACTGTCATCCACTTTGCGTTGAGGCGCTTGGCGACGGCGATCGACGCGCGGATATCGGCGAGAAACGCGGTGCGGTCGCCATCGTCATTGGCGCCGAGCACCGGTCGCGACTGCGCCCATTTGGGCATCGAGGCGACGAACACACCCATCGTCATGCCGCGCTGCTGCAGCGCCCGGGCCATCGCGACCTGTTCTTCGACCGGCCGACCCGCGGCCTCATTATCCTCCCACGCGGTAAAGCCCTGATCGGCGGCATAGGCGATCTGCTCCAGCCGGCTGCCCCGGCTCTTGAATGAGCCTTCATGCGGCGCGAAGCCGAGCGAAAAGCGCGGCGCGTTCGATCTGGCCACGACGGGCGCCATCGCCACCGCTCCCGCAGCAGCAGCGCCGGTCGCCAGAACGGAGCGCCGCGTGATCTTCACGCCGCCTCACCCGCCAGCGCCGCGCGCGACTTGCCCCGCTCGCGCATCCAGATGAATCCGAACACCACCAGCAGGATCACCGGCATGATCGCCAGTTTCTGGAACGACACCGACGCCGCCGCATCCTCCACCGCCAGCTTGGCCGCACCGGTCAGCGCGGCGAACGCCTCCGGCCCGCCGGCGAACTCGATCTTCGCCTGATCGAACATCGCCCCGAGCCGCGGCAGCACGAAGAAACTGGCGAGCGCGCCCGCCGATCCGACCAGCCCCATCGCCCACGCCCCGCCGCGCGGATAGCGTTCGGCGACCGAGGCGAGCATCGTCGGCCACATCACGCACACGCCCAGCCCCCACACCGTCGCGGCGAGGATCGCGGTGACCGGCGACTGCGCCTGCGACAGCATGAACAGTCCGATCCCTGCGAGCAGGCTCGACACCCATAGCAGGCCGGGGTTCGAGATCGTGTTCGCCAGCCGCCCTGCGAAGTGGCGGAACACGAACATCAGCGCATTGACGTACACCAGCAGCAGGATGCCGCGCATGCCGACGCGGTTGGACAGGGCCACATCGATCCACTGTCCGGGCGCCAGTTCGGACGCGGCGGTCAGGAACATCGCGCCGAACCAGATGAAGAAGCTCGGGCGGCGAAACACCTCGCCGATCATCTGGCCAAAGCTCACGCCGGTTTCGCTGCGCAGCGGTGGCGGGAACTGGGTGGTCGCCGCAACCACGATCGTCGCGGCCGCCGGGATCATCACCAGCGCCATGATCCCCTGCCACGGCAGGGTTGCCGAGAGGAAGAAGCCAGCGAGGCCGCCGATGATGATGCCGCCCGGAAACCAGGCGTGGAGCACGTTGAGCCGGTGGGTGGCGTCATCGGGATACAGCTGCGTCGTCAGCGGGTTGATCGCCGCTTCGGTCAGGCCCCAGCCGATCCCGCTCAGCAGCATCCCGACCCAGACGATCGTGTACACGCTCATGCCGGTCGCGAGATGGCCTGCACTGACGATCAGCAGCGGGCCAGCGAAGAAGCAAAGACCCGCCGCGACCAGACACCGCTTCATGCCGATCTGGTCGAGAAACGCGCTGGCCACGAATAGCGTGATCGCGAAGCTGAGGAACGCGGCGCCCAGCGCGGCGGCGAGCAATTCGCCCGCCTGCAACGGCGCGATCGGATCGATCCACTCGCTCTTGAGCCCGCTCGCGATCGCCCCGCGAATGGCCAGCCCCGCGGCTGCGGTGAACAGCGCGAGGATGCCCAGCCAGAACAGCCGCCCCTTGTTGAATGTCTCGGCCATCGCCGCTCCCCCCTTTTTGTAGTTATGTCAGCCCGAGCATCGCGCGGTTGAGGCCCGGATCGCTGCCCCCGGCGAAATCGTCGAATGCCTTGTCGGCCTTGCGGATCATGTGCGCAGCGATGAACGGTGCGCCTTCGCGCGCGCCGTCCTCCGGATGTTTGAGGCAGCATTCCCATTCGAGCACTGCCCAGCCGGCATATCCGTACTGGGTGAGCTTCGAGAAGATTCCGCCAAAATCGACCTGCCCGTCGCCCAGCGAACGGAAGCGGCCGGGGCGATCCACCCAGTCCTGGAACCCACCATAAACGCCCGAGCGCCCGTTCGGATTGAGCTCGGCGTCCTTGACGTGGAACATCCGGATCCGCTCGTGATAGATGTCGATGAAGCTCAGATAATCGAGCGCCTGCAGCACATAATGGCTGGGATCGTAGAGAATGTTCGCGCGCGGATGGTTGTCCACGCCGGCCAGGAATCGCTCGAAGGTCACACCGTCGTGCAAGTCTTCGCCGGGATGGATTTCGTAGGCGACATCGACGCCCTGTTCGTCGAATGCATCGAGGATCGGCCGCCACCGCTTCGCCAGCTCGCCAAAGGCTTCCTCGACCAGCCCAGCCGGCCGCTGCGGCCACGGATAGAGATAGGGCCAGGCGAGCGCACCGGAAAAGGTCGCGTGCGCGTTCAGGCCCAGCCGCCGGCTTGCCTTGGCGGCGAGGTGAAGCTGCTCGACCGCCCACGCCTGACGCGCGGACGGCCTACCCTTCAGCGCATCGGGCGCAAACGCATCGAACGCCACGTCATAGGCCGGGTGCACCGCAACCAGCTGGCCCTGGAGATGCGTCGAAAGCTCGGTGATCTCGACCCCCGCCTCGCGACACGTGCCCGCCAGTTCGTCGCAATAATCCTGGCTCTCGGCGGCCAGCGCCAGATCGATGCAGCGGCTGTCCCAGGTCGGTATCTGCACCCCGACATAGCCGGCCTCCGCCATCCACCGCGCGGCGGAGGGCAGCGTGTCGAACGGCGCAGCATCGCCCATGAACTGTGCGAGGAAAACCGCCGGACCCTTCATGACACCCCTCCGCAGACTGGATCTATTTCGTTTCGGCCTTGAGATACGCGATCAGCGCGGCGCGGCGCGCCGGATCCCCCACCTTCATCACCATGCGCGTGCCGGGCACTCTCGTGGTGGGCGCGGCGAGATACTGGTCGAGCGTCTTCGCGTCCCACACGATGCCGGACGCCTTGAGCGCGGGGCTATAGTTGAACCCCGGCGCCGATCCGGCCTTCCGACCGAACAGCTTGTTGAGATTGGGCCCCATCACGCTTTTCCCGCCTGGGGTAAGCGTATGGCAGGCGCGACACGCGGCGAAGGCTTGGGCGCCCTGATTCTGCATGGGGCTTGCCCCGACGCCGGGCGCTGGCGCCGTTAGCGCTACCACGCCGAGAAGTGCTGCCGCGAAGGGCAGTGCGATGAGAGCTTTCACTAACCCCTCCGATTGTGCCAACCTTCAGGCTGACATCGTTGACAGCATCTAAGCGGATGCCGGCGCGCAGCGCAAGCCTGCCTGTCGGGACCCAGCGGATTTACAGATTAGGAGAGGGGCAATGGAGATGCGCGCGCACCAACGGATACGCTACGGCATGGTCGGCGGCGGCGAAGGCGCGTTCATCGGCGGGGTGCATCGCATGGCGGCGGCGCTCGACGGCGACTATGCGGTGGTGTGCGGCGCGTTGAGCAGCGATGCCGAGCGCGGGCAGCGCAGCGGCGCGGCGTTGGGCCTCGATCCGGCACGCACCTATCCCACGCTTGAAGCCATGCTCGCGGGTGAAAACGCGCTGCCGGAGGGCGAGCGGATGGAGGTGGTGTCGATCGTCACGCCCAACCATCTCCACGCCCCGGCAGCGATCGCCGCGCTCGACGCCGGTTTCCACGTGATCTCCGACAAGCCGATGGCGCTGGACCTCGCCGAATCGCGCGCGATCGCGGCGGCGGTGGAGCGCAGCGGCAGGCTCTATGGCCTGACCTTCACCTATAGCGGCTATCCGCTGGTCGAGGAGGCACGGGTGCGGGTGGCGCGGGGCGATTTCGGCGCGATCCGGCTGGTGCAGGTCGAATATTCGCAAGGCTGGCTGAGCGCGCCGCTGGACCGCGACGGCAACAAGCAGGCGGAGTGGCGCACCGATCCGGCGCGCGCAGGCCTTGGCGGTTGCCTGGGCGACATCGGCACCCACGCCTTCCATTTGGCCGAGCACGTCTCGGGTCTCGCCGTCGAGCAACTCAGCGCCGATCTGACCACGCATGTCCCCGGTCGCCGCCTCGACGATGACGTCGCGGCGCTGCTGCGGCTGGAAGGCGGCGCGCGCGGCGTGTTGAAGGCGAGCCAGATCGCGGCGGGCGACGAAAACGGGCTACGCCTGCGCATCCATGGCGAAAAGGGCGGGCTGGACTGGTCGCAGATGGAGCCCAACACGCTCACCCTGCGCTGGCTCGACCGCCCGGCCGAAATCGTCCGCGCGGGCGGAGCCGGCCTTGCCCCGTCGACCATCGCAATGCTGCGGACGCCGGCGGGGCATCCGGAGGGCTATGTCGAGGCGTTCGCCAACCTTTATCGCAGTTTCGGGCGGGCGGTCCGTGGCGATGCCACCGCGGCTGCGATGCGCGGAGCTGCGAACTGGTTCCCGGGCGTCAGCGATGGCCTTCGCACCATGGCCTTTGTCGAGGCCATGATCGAAAACAGCGCTGGCCCAGAGAAATGGACGCGTCTTGTGCGGACGTGAACGACGCAGCGTCGATGCGAACATCCGGATGATGCCTGGCGAATGAGGGGAAAGTAATCGTGGGACCGAAAACGACTATCGTGACCCTTGCCCTGCTCTGCGGTGCGTACGTCCAGACCCCAGCGCCCGCAAGCGCACCTGACGCGCCGTCGCTGGATCGGGCCCGTGCGTTGAGCGCCGGCCGCGCCGCCACGCCGCAGCAATTGCGACTTGTCGATGTGCCAACCCCGACCGGCCCGGCGCGGAGCCTGTTCAACGGCCGCGATCTCAGCGACTGGGACAGCTGGCTTGGCTACCCCGATCCGGCGGTCACCTATCGCGACGATCCCGGCCTGTCGCCGATTGGCACCAGCCGCGACAGGAGCGGCGATTTCGCAGTGCGCATGATCGACGGCGCGCCGGCAATCTGGATCAAGGGCGAAACCTGGGGCAGCCTGGTCCATCGCGAAGACCTGCGCGACTATCATCTGCGCCTGGAGTTCAAATGGGGCGAAAAGACCTACGCACCCCGTGAATCACTGCCGCAGAACAACGGGCTGCTCTACCATACGCATGGAGAACCGGGCACGGTGTTCGGCACCTGGTCGCCCTCGATGGAGTTCGAGATCATGCGCGGCTCGACGGGCATGCTGGTCGCCGTCGGCAAGGATGTGCGTGGTCGCACTACGGTCGCCCATGATGCAAGCCTGATCGCGCCGCACCTGCGCTTCCAGGTCGGAGGGCAAGAGGTCGACATCGTCAACGGCACCCCGACCTGGAACGTCGAGACGGCGCGGGATGTGGAACTGCCAATCGGACAGTGGAACACGCTTGACCTGTACGTGGTTGGCGACCGCGCAGTGCATGTCGTGAACGGGGTGCCGGTGGCGCAGGTACGGGATATGGCGACCATAGCGCCGGACAATTCGCGCCGACCGCTGACGCATGGCCGGATCCAGCTTCAGTCGGAAGGCGCCGAGACGTGGTTCCGGAACATCACCGTCGAACCGATCGCCAGCATTCCCCGGATCGTCGCCGACTAGCAGAACCGAAAGCCGGGCTTTTTGAGCGACGGTGGGCTCCATATTTTCCCTCCGCCCGGCGACCTCCCGGGCTGCTCGCTGCCTACAAGGGGATGAAACGAGAGGGGAAAGCGCCTTGAATATGCCGTTTCAGTTTCCCGAGACTGGCGACTTCGGAACCTCGACCGAACTGCAGATGGTCTTGACCTTCGATGCGTCGGGGGTGCTTTGCGACGCGCAGGATGCTGGCGTTGGCCTGATGGCGGGGGAGCATCGCGACAGCTTCGATCAACTGTTCGGGGCCGCCGGCGCGGCGGCGTGGGAGGCGGTCGCAAGCGGCGCGCGCGACGCAGCCTTTGTCACTTCCACCTTGACCAGCGCGGACGGCGCACCGCTGCGTATCGCCGGATTACTGTCCGCCCTTCCCGAACCGGCGATCGGGTTCAGCGTCACCGGATCGATCCTGCCCGAGCACCCCGCCGAATCCCTGCTCCAGCATCGCTTCGCGGCGCTAAATCACGCACTGGCGATCAGCCAGTATTCGCCAGACGGGCAGCTTCGTGACGGCAATGATCGTTTCTTCGCGCTGGTCGCCCGGTCGCGCGACGCGCTGGTCGGCAAGCCGTTCGATGCATTCTGGAACGCCGATGACCGCGACCCGGCATTCTGGCCGTCGATCGTGCAGGGACAGCATCGCGAGGTGTTGCGTCGCCATTGCCGCGACGACGGAAGTTCGGTCTGGCTGCGTGAGGTGTTCGTACCCACGCTTGGCGACGATGGCGCGCCGATCTCGGTGCTCAGCTATGCGCTCGACGTCACTGCGAACGAGCGCGAGAAACTCAACGATCGCGGCAAGGTCCATGCGATCGATCGCGCATTCGCGCTGATCGAGTTCGACCTGATGGGCAAGGTCATCTCCGCCAACGATAACTTCCTGGCCCTGATGGGCTACACGCGCGACGAGGTGGTCGGGCAGAATCACAGCATGTTCTGTGACAAGGAGTTCGCCACCAGCCCCGCCTATCGCCAGTTCTGGAAGAAGCTGGGCCGCGGCGAGTTTGATCAGGGCGAATATCGTCGGCTGCGCAAAGGCGGCGCGGATGTGTGGATCCAGGCCAGCTACAACCCGATCCTCGGGCTGGATGGCGAGCCGGAACGCATCATCAAGGTCGCGATGGATGTGACCAGCCAGCGGCTCGATACGCTGGAATTCTCGGGCCGGTCGGCCGCGATCGACCGCGCGTCGGCGGTCATCGAATTCGATATGTCGGGCAAAGTGCTCGATGCCAACGACAATTTCCTGCGCGTCATGGGATACACGCGCGAGGACATCGTCGGCCAGTCGCACAAAATGTTCTGTGAGCCGGCCTATGTCGCCTCGCCGGAATATTCGGAACTGTGGAGCAAATTGCGGGCGGGTGACTATGTCACCGACACGTTCAAGCGGCTGGGCCGCGGTGAGCGCGAGGTATGGATCCGGGCGACCTACAACCCGATCCTCGACCTCGATGGCAGGCCGCGCAAGGTGGTCAAGTTCGCCGAGGACATCACCGAGCAGAAGCGCCGCGACGCCGAGTTCGAAGGGCGCGCCCGCGCGATCGATCGCGCCCAGGGCGTGATCGAGTTCGCGATGGACGGCACGATCCTCAATGCCAACGATAATTTCCTGAAGCTCACCGGCTATACGCTGGACGAGATCAAGGATCGCCACCACCGCATCTTCTGTGATCCGGAAACCTCACAGTCGGACGCCTATGGCACGTTCTGGGCGAAGCTTGGGCGCGGCGAATATGACGCGGGCCAGTACAAACGCCTCACCAAGGACGGTACCGATATCTGGATTCAGGCGACCTATAACCCGATTTTTGGGCTCGACGGCAAGCCCATCAAGGTCGTGAAGTTCGCGCTCGACGTCACCCAGCAGAAGCTCGCGGCAATGGAGTTTCAGGCCAAGGTCGATGCGATGGATCGGTCGCAGGCTGTGGTGGAGTTCGATCTGGACGGCAACATCCTGCGCGCGAACGAAAACTTCCTGCGCGTCACCGGATACTCCGGGCGCGAGATCATCGGCCAGCATCATTCGACGCTCTGTTCGGCCGATCATATCCGCAGTGTCGATTATCGCGATTTCTGGCTCAGCCTCAATCGCGGGGAGGTTCAGGCCGGGCGGTTCCACCGGGTCGGCAAATATGATCGCGATATCTGGATCCTCGCGACCTACAATCCGGTGTTCGACACGCGCGGACGCCCGGTCCGCGTGATCAAATACGCATCCGACATCACCGAGCAGGTCGAGCTGGAGCAGCGGATCGCGGGGTGTTCGTCGGCGATGAGCGCCGAAGTCGAGACGCTTGCATCATCGATCCGATCGATCGCCGATGCGACCCAGACCGCGACCCGCCTCGCCGAACGGACGCGCGGTGGTGCTCAGGTCGGCAGCGGATCGCTGAGCAATGCGCTCGAGGCGATCCAGCTGATCCAGAAGTCGGCGTCCGGCATTTCGGAGATCGTCGCAACGATCGGTGAACTGGCCGGCCAGACCAATCTGCTGGCGTTCAATGCCGAGATTGAGGCGGCGCGTGCCGGTGAAAACGGGATCGGCTTCTCGATCGTCGCTGGGGAGGTGCGCAAGCTCGCCGAGCGGAGTGCGATCGCGGCGCGCGACATCAGTCGCCTGATCGACGAAAGCCAGCAGCGCATCGCCGCCGGGTCGGAATCGTCGCGCAACGCGAATGACGCCTTCACCCAGATCGTCGAATCGGTGATCCAGACCGGGGAGTCGATCGACGGGATCGCAAGCCTGACGACCTCGCAAAGCGCCGCGTCGCAGCGGGTGGTCGACCTGATCCGCGAATTGTCCAACGCGACCAGCCGCGCGGCCTGACGGTGGCGGCGCGATGGGGCCGGCCCGTGACCGGGCGCCAGAGCGGCAGCGGTCGCGCGCGGTCACGCCCCGCAGCGGTGGCCGCAGGGGCCTATGGCATCGTCGAAATCGGCGGTCTGCTGCATGCCATTCCGCTCGATTTCGTGCGCGAGGTCACGCCGCGACCGCTGGCGCTGCTGCCCTTCCCATCGCCGCGGGCGGATGTGATCGGCGCGATGCAGTTGCGCGGCGCGATCGTCCCGGTGCTCGACGCCGCACAGACGCTTGGCTTGGCGGAAGCGCGAGCGGCCGGGCAGGTGCTTATTGTCCGGATGGGCAGTGGAATTGCCGGGATCACGGTCGAGCGGGTCCATGGCGTGTGGCCGATCGAGGCTTCGCAGATCACGCCGTTCGGCAGGTCGAGTACGGACGACGGCGAACCGGAGGTCATCGTCGCCGGCTTCACGTATGGCGATCGGCAGGGCGTGATCCTCGACCCTGCCGCACTGGCGCAGCGCCAATCGATCCCCGTGGCCGCCGATCGCGGTGAAGCACGGGCGGCGGTGACGCGCGGCCACCCCGCGATCCTGTTCCGCGCGGGCGGAATGAAGCTGGGGATCGACGCCCGCGCCGTGGTCGCGACGGTGCCCGACAGCGCGGTCGAGCCGGGCCCGCTCGCTGCGTCGCTGTGGTACGGGTTCGTGCGGCATGTCGGAACGCGGGTGCCACTGCTCGACACGCTCGGCCTGTTGGGCGTTGGCGCCTATCCGCGCGATGCCCGCGCGGGATCGATCATACTCAGGCTCGACACCGGCGCAGCGGTCGCGCTGCGCATCGACGCGGTGGAGGACATGGTCCGGCTCGACGATGCGGCGATCGGCGCGATGGGGGCGATGACGGGGATGAACCGCAAGCTCTTTCGGGGGCTGTACAAGGGCGATGGCGAGAGTCTGATCCTCGACGCGGCGGCGCTGCAGGCAGACCCCGGACTCATCGAGGTCGGCAAGCTTGAAACGACGCACGACACCACCGGGGCGATCGGCGAGGGCGGAGCGCGCAAACCCTATCTGAAGTTCGTGCTGTCGGATCGGGTGTTTGCGGCGCCGCTCGAACAGGTCGAGGAGATCATCCGCACCCCCGACCGGCTCGTGCGTACGGCGGATGCGGGCGACGGCAATCTTGGCCTGATCGCGCACCGTGGCGGGGCGGTTCCGCTGCTCGACATCCGCGACCGACTCGGCCTGACCGGAGCGGGCGAGGGCAGGTTCGTGATCCTGACCATGCAGCACGGGGCCATGGCGGCGATCCTGGTCGATCGGCTCGATTCGGTCGAGCGGCTGCCGGTGCAGTCGCTGAGCGCCAAGCCGCCGGGCGAAGAACTCGACCTGCTAAGGAACACCATCGTTACCGGCGGGGCCGCGTGTCCGGTACTTGATCTGCGCGCGATGGCGGCGCACGGCGCGGCGCGTGCGGGCGCCGGCCCGATCGCCGCCTGACCGGGGCTATCCCCCGGCGTCCCGGATCGTCTCCATCGCAACAAAGGTCGATGTGCTCGCGACATGGGGAAGGCTGGAGATGCGCTCGCCCAGCACTTCGCGGTAGCGGCGGATGTCGGCGGTGCGGACCTTGAGCAGATAGTCGAAGCTGCTGGCGATCATGTGGCATTCCTCGACCTCCGGGATTTTGAGGACGGCCTGTCGGAACGCTTCCAGCGCATCCTCGCGCGTGTCGGACAGCTTGACCTCGGTGAAGGCGATATGGTCGAGGCCGAGGCGCGCGGGGTCGACGATGGCGCGGAAGCCGCGGATGACGCCGCTGGCGAGCAGGCGTTTGACGCGTACCTGACACGGGGTCTTCGACAGGCCGACGCGGGCGGCGAGGTCGGTGATCGAGATGCGGCCATCGACGCGGAGGATTTCGACGATCTTGCGGTCGAACGGGTCGAGATCGCTATGTTCGAGGGTGTGGGCGCGCATTTCGTCTGCCAATCCGTCAAAATGAAGGCGAAATGCCAAGCATAGCGCGTCTCAAAAGTCCATCTGCCTTGCCGCTCTTTGATAGGATAGTGGGATGACCCAGCCCTTCGCAGACTTCGCTCCGCCCGTCCGCCCTGCCACCCCGCTGCGCGCGGCGATCACCGCCGCCTATCGCCGGCCGGAGCCTGAATGCCTCGCCCCGCTGATCGAAGCAGCGACGCTGCCGGGCGACGTGCGGGAAGCGGCGAAGGCGACCGTGACTGGCCTGATCGCCGCGCTGCGCGCCAAGCATAAGGGCACCGGGGTCGAGGGGCTGGTGCAGGAATATGCGTTGTCGAGTCAGGAGGGCGTGGCGCTGATGTGCCTGGCCGAAGCACTGCTGCGCATCCCTGATGCGGCGACCCGCGACGCGCTGATCCGCGACAAGATTTCGGACGGCGATTGGAAGAGCCATATCGGCGACGGGCGGTCACTGTTCGTCAATGCCGCAACCTGGGGGCTGGTGGTTACCGGCAAGCTGACCGGCAGCGTCAATGATGCCGGACTCGCCGCCGCGCTGACGCGCCTGATCGCGCGCGCGGGTGAGCCGGTGATCCGGCGCGGCGTCGATATGGCGATGCGGATGATGGGCGAGCAGTTCGTGACCGGCGAGACGATCGCCGAGGCGCTGAAGCGCGCGCGGCCGCTGGAGGCGCGCGGCTTCCAGTACAGCTATGACATGCTGGGCGAAGCGGCGACGACGATGGCCGATGCCGATCGCTATTTTCGCGATTACGAAACTGCGGTGAACGCGATCGGTGCGGCGTCGGCGGGACGCGGTGTCGTCGGCGGGCCGGGGATCTCGATCAAGCTGTCGGCGCTGCACCCGCGCTATGCCCGTGCGCAGGCCGGGCGGGTGATGGCGGAGTTGCTGCCGCGGGTGAAGGCGCTGGCGGTGCTGGCCAGGTCGCATGACATCGGGTTCAATATCGATGCCGAGGAGGCCGACCGGCTCGAACTGTCGCTCGACCTGCTCGAAAGCCTGGCGCTCGATCCCGATCTGGCCGGCTGGGACGGGTTGGGGTTCGTGGTGCAGGCCTATGGCAAGCGCTGCCCGTTCGTGATCGACTGGATCATCGATCTCGCGCAGCGCGCGGGGCGGCGGATCATGGTGCGGCTGGTCAAGGGCGCGTACTGGGACGCGGAGATCAAGCGGGCTCAGGTCGATGGGCTGGCCGACTTCCCGGTCTATACGCGCAAGGTGCATACGGATGTCGCGTACATCGCCTGCGCGAAGAAGCTGCTCGCGGCGAAGGCGCATGTCTTCCCGCAATTCGCGACGCATAATGCGCAGTCGCTGGCGACGATCTACCAGCTTGCCGGGCCGGACTTCGCGATCGGGGATTATGAGTTCCAGTGCCTGCACGGCATGGGCGAGCCGCTGTATGACGAGGTGGTCGGAAGCGACAAGCTGGACCGCCCGTGCCGCATCTATGCGCCGGTTGGGACGCACGAGACGTTGCTCGCTTATCTCGTTCGGCGCCTGCTCGAGAACGGCGCGAATTCGAGCTTCGTCAACCGCATCGCCAATCCGGAAGTGTCGATCGCCGAGCTGGTGACCGATCCGGTCGAAATGGTGACCGCGATGGATGCGCCGGGAAGCAAGCACCCGATCATCGCGCTGCCCCGCGAACTGTATGGCGCGCGCGTCAATTCGGCGGGCATCGACCTGTCGGACGAGACCGCGCTGGCCGCGCTTGGCGCTGCGCTGCGGGAGAGCGCGGAGATTGGCTGGTTGGCACAGCCTGCCAGCGGTGAGGGCAAGTCACGCCCCGTCGCCAACCCCGCCGATGCGCTCGACATCGTCGGGACGGTGGTCGAGATGAGCGAAGCGGCTGCGGCGCAGGCGGTGGAAACCGCTCAGGCTGTCGCAGCGGATTGGGCTGCCGTACCGGTGGCCGAGCGCGCCGCCTGCCTCGACCGTGCGGCCGACCTGATGGACTCGCGGATGCAGCTGTTGATGGGGCTGATCATGCGTGAGGCGGGCAAGTCCGCGCCCAACGCAATTGCCGAGGTGCGCGAGGCCTTGGATTTCCTGCGCTATTATGCGCAGCAGGCGCGCGCGACGCTGGGTGCCGCGCACATGCCGCTGGGGCCGGTGACGTGCATCAGCCCGTGGAATTTCCCGCTCGCGATCTTCATCGGGCAGGTTGCGGCGGCGCTGGTGACGGGCAACCCGGTCCTCGCGAAACCTGCCGAGGAAACCCCGCTGATTGCCGCGCAGGGCATCGCACTGCTCCACGCGGCGGGGATTCCGGCCGATGTCGTTCAGCTGGTTCCCGGCGATGGCCAGATCGGCGCGGCGCTGGTCGGCGCAGCGGGAACGCAGGGGGTGATGTTCACCGGGTCGACCGAGGTCGCGCGGATCATCCAGCGGCAGCTTGCCACGCGCCTTGCCAGCGACGACACTCCCATCCCGTTCATTGCCGAAACCGGCGGGCAGAATGCGATGATCGTCGACAGCTCGGCGCTGGCCGAACAGGTGGTCGCGGATGTCATCGCCTCGGCGTTCGACAGCGCGGGGCAGCGGTGTTCAGCGCTGCGCGTGCTGTGCCTGCAGGAGGATGTGGCGGACCGCATCCTGACGATGCTGCGCGGGGCATTGCACGAGCTGTCGATTGGCCGCACCGACCGACTCTCGACCGATATCGGTCCGGTGATCAGTGCCGAGGCGCAGATCAACATCAACAGCCATATCGAGAAGATGCGCCGGCTGGGCCGCCGGGTCGAGCAGATCGAACTCGCGGGTGAGACGGGGCAGGGGACGTTCGTCCCCCCGACGATCATCGAGATCGACGCGATCGCCGACGTACAGCGCGAGGTGTTCGGCCCGGTGCTGCACGTCATGCGCTACCAGCGCCGCGATCTCGACCGGGTGATCGATGCGATCAACGCCACCGGCTATGGCCTGACCTTTGGCCTGCACACGCGGCTGGATGAGACGGTCGAGCATGTCACCCAGCGGGTCGAGGCGGGTAATCTCTACATCAACCGCAACATCATCGGTGCGGTGGTCGGGGTGCAGCCGTTCGGCGGGCGCGGGCTTTCGGGCACCGGGCCGAAGGCAGGCGGGCCGCTGTATCTGGGCCGGCTGGTCAAGGCGGCGACGGTGCCGGCGGACCTGGCGTCTTCCGCGTCCGATCCGGCGTTGCGCGACTTTGCGCTATGGCTGGGCGAGGACGGAGCAGCGGCGCGCGATGCGGGTGAGGCGTCGCTGCTTGGCGCGCAGGTCGAGTTGCCGGGGCCGGTGGGGGAGACCAACCTGTACACCATCCACCCGCGCGGGCGGGTGCTGCTGCTGGCGCAGACGCGTGAGGGTCTGATCGCTCAGCTGTGCGCGGTACTGGCGACGGGCAACCGCGCGGTGATCGGCAATGCGGCGTTGCGCGCGGAGCTGAGCGGAGCGCCGGAGCGTGTCCTGCAGCGGATCGACTGGGTGGCGGACTGGCGCGCGGCTGGGCCCTATAGCGGTGCGCTGATCGAAGGCGACGCTTCGACGCGGCTGGCGGCGCTGGGCGAGATCGCCGGACTGCCCGGGCCGATTCTGCTGGCACAGGCGGGGACGCCGCGGCTCGACTGGCTGGTGGAGGAGGTTTCGACCTCGATCAACACCACCGCGGCTGGCGGCAATGCCAGCCTGATGGCCATGGCTTAACGCGCAAGGATCGGCTGCCAGACAGGATCGTCCAGGATCTCCTGCGCGAAGAACTGCGCGCCCGCCTGGGTCAGGTGTATGCGGTCGGCGGACAGGATACGCCCCTGCGCGTCGAATATCGGAAGGCCGCCATGCCGCCGCTGCATGATCCCGAGCAGGTCGACATAATGGTCCGGCGGGACCAGCGCGGCATAGCCGGCGTTTGCCGCGACGGTTTCGGGCAGCAGCGCGGCGCGGACGCTGGGCCGCTGCGATGCGGGCACGCGCAGCGAGGCATTGAGGTTGTAGCCGAAATGCTTGGGGCCGATCAGCAGCCAGGCCTTGCCCGCGAGGACCGCGTCGCGATCGGCGGCGGAAGTCTTGCAGCGGACTGGCGCGGAGGTCGATGCGACGAACAGGACCACCTCCGCATCCGCGATCAACTGGAGGGCGGCGCCGGTCGTCCGGTGCAGCGTGCAGAGATGGGCGTCGGTGCGATAGGCGATTTCATATTCGTCGAAGCGGTTGCTCTCGACCAGCATGTTGACCATGTCGCGCGCCATGCTGTTGCCGACGACGAGCAGATTGGGTCGCGCCGGATCGTCGAACCGGTCCTTCTGAAAGCGGAAGGCCGAGTTATTGTATGCGGCGTAGTCGCCCGCATCGAGGCCCATGCCATGCGCGCGATGCGGTAGTCCTGACGTGATCGACAAAGCGAGGCCGGCGGCACCGGTCAGCGCGGTCGCGGTGATGCCG
Source organism: Sphingomonas sp. R647 (assembly GCF_020177055.1). GTDB lineage: Bacteria > Pseudomonadota > Alphaproteobacteria > Sphingomonadales > Sphingomonadaceae > Sphingomonas. The sequence continues at coordinate 613,570 of NZ_JAIQXT010000001.1, read as the reverse complement.
AGCGTGAGGAAGGGGCGCAGCGGCCATCTTCCCGAATTGCGAAACGGCTGTTCGATCCAGCGCCAGCTTGCGTAGCCGATGATCAGTGTGGCGAGGGTCAGGGCCGCCATCAGCGCGGGGCTCGGCGGGGTCACGCTCGCCGCCCGCGCGAATGCGAACAGCGGCTGATGCCACAGATAGATGCTGTAGCTGGCAAGCCCGACCAGCACGAGCGGTCCCCAGCCGAGCGCGCGCTGTGCCAGCCCGCCAGCGGAGCCGTGGCGAAGGATCAGTGCGGTCCCGACGCAGGGCAGCAGCGCGCGCCAGCCGGGATAGGGCGCGGTTTCGTCGATCAACAGCATCGCGCCGACGATCATCGCTAACCCGGTTAGCGCGAGCATGCGTGCCACCCGCTCGGGCTGGGGCGTGCGGGGCGTGCACCATGCCGTCAGTGCGCCTAGGAGCAATTCCCATGCACGCGTGTGGATGAGGTAGAAGGACGCATCCGGATAGCGCGCGGACAATGTGACGCTGAGCAGGAAGCTAATCACGATCCCGCCCGCCAGCATCGGTGCGAACAGCGCTGGCCGCCGCCGCAGGACCAGCAGCGCGAGCAGTGGGTAGGCGATGTAGAATTGCTCCTCTACCCCGAGGCTCCAGGTGTGGAGCAGCGGTTTGAAGGTCGCGGCGAGATCCCAATAGCCGCTGGTCAGCGTCAGCAGCACATTGTTGGCGAAGAACAAGGTCGCGACCGCGCTCTGGCCGAGATTTTCGTAATCGTCGGGGAGCAGCAGCCAATAGCCGGCGATCAGCGACAGCGCGACGACCGGGACCAGCGCGGGCAGGATGCGGCGTGCGCGGCGCTCATAGAAATGCGCGAGCGTGAAGCTGCCGTCCGCCACGCCATCGGTGATGATCCGGGAGATCAGGAAGCCGCTGATCACGAAGAAGACATCGACCCCGACGAACCCGCCGGGCAGCGCGGCGAGCCCGGCATGGTGCAGCACCACGCCCAGCACAGCCACGGCGCGCAGCCCGTCAATGTCGTTTCTGCGCTCCATCGGGATCCCGGCTGCGTGGCTGTTCGAAGGTCGCTCAATGGCCCGGCGCTGTGGCAGCGCGCAAGTCCGGCTTCGCGGCCCCTCAACTGCTTTGTGTTGGCCATCGCCGCTGCCGCTGCTAGCCGCACTGCAAAATACGGGAGCGGAAGATGCACTTCGATATCGTGATCGTGGGCGCGGGGCATGGCGGGGCACAGGCGGCGATCGCGCTGCGCCAGGCCAAGTTCGAGGGGACGATCGCGATGATCGGCGACGAACCCGAGCTGCCCTATGAACGCCCGCCGCTGTCGAAGGAGTATTTCTCCGGCGAGAAGGTGTTCGAGCGCATCCTGATCCGCCCCGCCGCCTTCTGGGCCGAACGTAACGTCGAGATGCTGCTGAACCGGCGCGTGGTTGGGGTCGATCCGGTCGCGCACAGCCTGACTACTGCCGATGGCGCGACGATCGGCTATGGTCAGCTGATCTGGGCGACCGGGGGCAGCCCCCGCCGCATCGGGTGCGCGGGCAATGATCTGATCGGCGTGCATACCGTCCGCACCCGCGCCGATGCCGACCGGATGCTCGCCGAGCTGGACGGCGTCGAACAGGCGGTGGTGATCGGCGGCGGCTATATCGGGCTGGAGGCGGCGGCGGTGCTCTCCAAGTTCGGCAAGAAGGTCGTGCTGCTCGAAGCGCTCGACCGGGTGCTGGCGCGGGTCGCGGGGGAACCGCTGTCGCGCTTCTACGAGGCAGAGCATCGCGCGCATGGTGTCGCTGTGCGGCTGGGTGCGGCGGTCGAATGTATCGAGGGCGAGGGCCGGGTCAGCGGGGTCCGCATGAAGGACGGCGCGGTGATCCCGGCGCAGATGGTGATCGTCGGCATCGGCATCGTCCCCGCAGTCGAACCGCTGATGGCGGCGGGGGCAGAGGGCGGCAATGGCGTTGCGGTGGACCATCAGTGCCGCACTTCGCTGCCCGACATCTTCGCGATTGGCGACTGCGCGCTGCATGCCAACCGTTTCGCCGACGACATGCCGATCCGGCTCGAATCGGTGCAGAACGCCAATGATCAGGCGACACTGGTGGCCAAGACGATCATGGGGCAGGAATTGGCCTATGATGCGGTGCCATGGTTCTGGTCGAACCAATATGATTTGAAGCTCCAGACCGTCGGGCTGTCGACCGGGCACGACGCCGCGATCCTGCGTGGCGATCCGGCCAATCGCAGCTTTTCGGTCGTGTATCTGAAAGAGGGCCGGGTGATCGCGCTCGATTGCGTCAACGCGACCAAGGACTTTGTGCAGGGCCGCAAGCTCGTGGTGGAGCGGCTCTCGCCCGACCCGGCGGCGCTCGCCGATACCGGCGTACTGCTCAAGGAGCTCGCCTGAAACGCGGCGTGGCGCGCGCTGACCGATAATGAGGGTGCGGGGTCGTTTTAGTGCCGTGAAATAGCCAGATGGCACAAGGTCCATCTCGGCTGCGCGTCTTGCACCCGGTAGTGCATCCGCGCCGCTCCCTGCAGAAAAGACGCTATTTTCATGACTTCACGTACTGCGATCGTCATCGGCTCGGGTATCGGCGGGATTGCCTGCGCGATCCGGCTGCAAAGCCTTGGATTTGACACACAGATCGTCGAGCAACTCGATGATGTCGGCGGGCGTGCCTATGTTCGCCGCGCGGAAGGCTTCACCTTTGACATGGGGCCGACGGTGCTGACGGTGCCGCACTTCATCGAAGAGCTATTTTCGCTCGAGCGGAACAGGGCGATGCTGAACGCGCCCGACTTCCCCGAAGATGTGCTGGACGAGCGTCAGCGAGTCACATCCGGTATCAGTGGTGGCCCCAACACCAGCCGATATCTGGATATCGTGCCCGTCTTGCCATTCTACCGCATCTATTTCGACGACGGCAGCTTCTTTGACTATGACGCCGATCCGGTGAACGTCCGCGCACAGATTGCGCGCCTCGCGCCCGAGGATCTCGAAGGCTATGAGCGCTTTCACGAGGCCGCGCGGGCGATTTTCAAACGTGGCTTTCTCGAGTTAGGCTACACCTATTTCGGCAGCCTCGGGTCGATGCTGGGCGTCGTGCCCGATCTGTTGAAGCTCGGCGCGGTGCAGCCGCTGTTTTCGCTCGTGAGCAAATATTTCAAAAGCGACAAGATGCGGCAGGTGTTCAGCTTCGAACCGCTGCTGATCGGCGGCAATCCGCTCAAGGTTCCGGCGATCTATGCGATGATCCACTTCGTGGAAAAGACTTGGGGGGTGCATTTCGCGATGGGCGGGACCGGGGCCTTGGTGAACGCACTGGTCCGCAAGTTCGAGGAACTGGGCGGGACGGTCCGGCTTGGTGCCGAAGTCGCCCGGATCGATATTGAAAAACAGGGACGCAAGCGCGTTGCGACCGGCGTGACGCTGGCGTCTGGCGAACGGCTGGCGGCTGATCTGGTGATCTCCAATGCGGATTATGCCACGACCTATCTGAAGTTGATCGACAAAGCATATCGGCGAATCAATCGCGATGCGGTGGTCAGGTTCCGCAAGCAAAGCATGTCGCTGATGGTGATCTATTTCGGTTACGCCATTCGCGATGGCGACCCCGATTTGCGCCACCATAATATCATTCTCGGGCCCCGCTATGAGGAACTGTTGACCGACATTTTCGAGCGCAAGATCCTCGCTGAAGATTTCTCGCAGTATCTGCATATTCCAACGCTTACCGATCCTAGCCTCGCACCGGCCGGCCACCACGCCGCCTACACGCTGATCCCCGTGCCCAACACGCTGGGCGACATCGACTGGGATTCGGTCGGCGAGGGTTTTGCCGACAAGGTCATGCACTTTCTGGAAGCGCGCGGTTACATTCCGAACCTGGCAGAACGGCTGGTCTATCGCAGCTATGTAACGCCCAACTATTTTGAGCAGGTTCTCGGCGCCTATGCCGGCAACGGGTTCGGTGTCGAACCGCGCCTGACGCAAACTGCCTTCTTTAGGCCGCACAATCGCAGCGAGGACATCACGAACCTGTATCTTGTGGGCCAGGGGACCCAGCCCGGCGGCGGAACCCCGTCGGTCATGATGTCGGCGAAAATGACCGCCCGCGAAATTGCGCGCGATTTCGCGGTTGATCCGCGCATCGTTGAAGGCACGCCCGTGCCGGTGTGATGTACGTGCCTGTCATGCGAACGCTGCGGAGACCGGCCAGTCCGGGAGTGCCGGTCCAGTCGAAGACGTGAACCGTCCGCCGTGGCGCGAGCGTGGCGATCTGTGGGCCGCTTCACGGCGCGCGTCTGGCCGTGATGGAGGCCCGAGCCGGAATCGAACCGGCGTGCAAGGATTTGCAGTCCTCTGCGTAACCACTCCGCCATCGGGCCTCGACAGGGAGGGCGCGATTTGCGCGGGGGACGCGGCCATGTCAACCGCTGTTGCGAATTTTGCGGCGGACCTTGCTTGGCGCGGAGCGCGGCACGCGATACAAGCGCGCGAGCAAACAAGTGTATTGCATGACTATAACAGTTGTGCGAACAGGCTGGAGCGATGATGACGACGACCACCGAACCCCTGGGCCATCAGGCCGCCCGCGCTGCGATGGTGGCGAGCCAGCTGCGCACGAGCGGCGTGAGCGATTCCCGTGTCGTCGCCGCGATGGCAGAGGTTGCGCGCGAGGATTTCCTGCCCGAATCGCAGCGGACATTCGCCTATCGTGACCGCTCGCTGCCGCTCGGCAATGGCCGGATGCAGAATCCGCCACTCGCCACCGGCCTGCTGCTGACCGAAGCGCGGATCGCGGCGGGGGAGAAGATTCTCGTGATCGGCGCGGCTGGCGGGTACGCGGCTGCGATCGCGGCGCAGCTTGGTGTCAGCGTGACGATGGTCGAGCAGGATGCGGACCTCGCCGCGCTCGCCCGCACTGCGCTTGGCGATCGCGTGACACTGGTCGAGGGTCCGCTCAGCGCAGGTGCTCCCGAGGGTTCGCCGTATGACCTGATGCTGATCGATGGCGCGGTCGAGGAAATCCCGGACGTGCTCGCGGCCCAGCTGCGCGATGGCGGCCGCGTCGTGACCGGCCTGATCGACCGCGGCGTCACCCGCATTGCGTCGGGCGTCCGCACCGGCTCAGGCGTCGGCCTCGCCAGCATCGTCGATAGTGAAATTGCCCCCTTGCCCGGCTTCGCAAAGCCGCGCGGCTTCCAGTTCTGAGGAAAGCGAACGTGATGCGACTGAGCCTGATCCTTGCCGGCGTGAGTGCTGCTGGCCTGACGCTTCCCGCGCTGGCGCAAACCACGCCACCGGCGGCGCAGGCGCCTGCCGCGCAGCCGAACGAGACGCTGCGCGAGGCGATGGTCAAGGCGTATCGCACCAACCCGGACCTGACCGCCGAGCGCGCCAATTTGCGCGCGACCGATGAGAATGTGCCGATCGCGCGCTCGCGCGGTCTGCCCGGCGTGTCGTCCACGGGCGCGTATAACGAAAGCCTGTCGAACACCGATTCGAACGTGACATCGGTCCCGCGTCAAGGATCGCTCGGCCTTGACCTGAGCGTCCCGGTCTTCTCGGGCGGCTCGGTCCGCAATTCGGTGCGCGCTGCCGAAACCCGCGTCGAAGCGGGCCGCGCCGGGCTGCGCAGCGTCGAATCTGCGCTCTTCACCGATGTTGTCGCCGTCTACATGGACGTGATCCGCGACGAGGCGACGGTGCGGCTCAACCAGCAGAATGTCCGCGCGCTCGACGTCAATCTTCAGGCGACGCGCGACCGGTTCGAGGTCGGTGACCTGACCCGCACCGACGTCGCCCAGTCCGAAGCGCGGCTCGCGCTCGCCCAGAGCCAGTTGCAGGGTGCCGAAGCCCGGCTGATTTCGAGCCGCGAAAACTATATCCGCATCGTCGGCAGCGCGCCGGGCGCGCTTGCTCAGCCGCCGGCGCTGCCGGGCCTGCCCGCCAATCCGGATCAGGCGGTCGAGGTCGCGCTGGCCGACAATCCCGCGCTCGAAGGCGCGCGCAAGGCGCGTGAAGCGAGCGGCTTTGACGTTCGCGTCGCGCGCGCTGCTCGCCTGCCGACGGTGAGCGTCGGCGTGGGGGGCGATTATTACAACCGCTTCGGATCGGTCCCCGGGCCCGGCCGCAATGCCGGTCTTCAGAATGACGGATTTGCGACCTCGGCGGGCGTCAGCCTGAGCGTGCCGCTGTTCCAGGGCGGTCGCCCTGCGGCACAGGTCCGCCAGGCGCAGGCGCGCGAATCGGCATCGATCGAGCAGGTCACCGCGACCGAGCGCGGCGTGATCGCGCAGGCGCGTTCGGCCTATGCGGTCTATCAGTCGGCGCTGCGCGTGATCGAGAGCAGCCGCGTCGCGGTGCAGGCCAACCAGCTGAGCCTCGAGGGCGTCCGGGCCGAGAACAGCGTCGGCACGCGCACCATCCTCGACATCCTCAACGCCGAGCAGGAACTGCTCAACAGCCAGGTTCAGCTCGTGACGGCCGAGCGCGACGCCTATGTCGCGGGCTTTGCGGTGCTGGCGGCGATGGGGCGTGCGGAGGCGTCGGATCTGGGGCTTGACGGTGGTCCGCTCTATGATCCGGTCGCGAATTACGATCGCGTGCGGGGCAGCCTGTCCGACTGGCGCGACAATCCGGCCCCCGAAGCCGAAGCGACGCGAACGGTCAACACGCCGGCGCAGACCCCCAATGTCGTCGGCCCGGTCGATCCGCAGCCACGCTGAACTGTTGACAGAACCACTGTAAATCTCACAGGTGGCGGCGTCTGCGATTCCTGGTTAAGGAACGACTATGGGGGACGTGAGCAACGAGCCGTCGATGGAGGATATTCTCTCCTCTATCAAACGCATCATCGCCGAAGAGGGCGATGCTGCGGCCGCAAATCGTCCGCGTCGTCCGGCGCGTGCGGCTGCGCCCGCTGCGGCTTCCTCCGATGACGACGAGATTCTTGAGCTGAACGAACCTGCGCCCAGCGAGGCGATCCGGCCCGAGCCGCGTCGCGCGCCGCAGCCGATCCAGCGTGAAACCCCGCGGGTCGACCTGCGCGACGTAGCTCCAGAAGCCGTGCCGCAGCCGGCCCCTGCCGATTCGATCCTGTCGCAAACTACTGCCGAGGCAACCCGTGGCCCGCTCGAGGCGCTTTCGCGCATGGTGGTGAAGCCTGAGGCTGCTCCGGCCGCGCTGCCGGTCGGCGAAACCTCGCTGGAAGGCATGGTGCGCGAGATGATCCGCCCGATGCTGCGCGACTGGCTCGACGCCAATCTGCCGCGCATGGTCGAGGAAATGGTTCAGCGCGAGATTTCGCGGATCGCTGCCGGGCGGGACTGACTTGCCTAACGTGTGTCGCCCGTTAGAGGGCGGGGCATGAGCGAACTTCCAAAGACCTTCGACCCCGCCGAGATCGAGCAGCGCTGGTACGCGCATTGGGAAAGCAACGGGCTGTTCCGGCCTGAGCGTCCGGGCGCGCAGCCCTGGACCATCGTCAACCCGCCGCCGAACGTGACGGGTTCGCTGCACATCGGCCATGCGCTCGATAATACGCTGCAGGACATTCTGGTCCGCCATGCGCGGCTAAAGGGCATGGACGCGCGCTGGGTGGTTGGCATGGACCATGCCGGCATCGCGACGCAGATGGTGGTCGAGCGGCAGCTCAACGCGCGCCAGCAGAAGCGCACCGACTTCACCCGCGAGGAGTTCATCGCGAAGGTGTGGGAGTGGAAGGCGGAGAGCGGCGGCGCGATCACCGGCCAGCTGCGTCGTCTTGGCTGTTCGATGGACTGGTCCGACGAACGCTTCACGATGGACGAGGGCTTTTCGAAGGCCGTGCTCAAGGTGTTTGTGGAGCTGCACAAGCAGGGGCTGCTCTACCGTGACAAGCGGCTGGTGAACTGGGACCCGGGCCTTGGCACTGCGATCAGCGACCTTGAGGTCGAGACCCGCGAGGTGAACGGCAAGTTCTGGCACCTGCGCTATCCGCTGGCCGATGGCAGCGGCTTCATCCATGTCGCGACGACGCGGCCGGAGACGATGCTGGCCGATATGGCGGTCGCGGTGCATCCGACCGACGAGCGCTACGCCGCTTTGGTCGGCAAGCAGGTACGGCTGCCGATCACCGGTCGCCTGATCCCGATCGTCGCCGACGAACATGCCGATCCCGAGCTGGGTTCGGGCGCGGTCAAGATCACGCCGGGGCATGATTTCAACGACTTCGAGGTCGGCCGCCGCGCCGGGATCGAGGCGCGCGACATGCTCAACATGCTCGATGCCAAGGCGATGATTTGCCAGACCTCGGACGGGCTGATCCCGGCGGAGCTGATCGGTCTCGACCGCTTCGACGCGCGTGAGAAGGTGGTGGCGCGGCTGAAGGAGGAGGGCTTCCTCGTCCCGTGGACCGACAAGGACGGCACCGAACACGACGCCGAGCCGCGCAAGATCCAGACGCCGTTCGGCGACCGCTCGGGCGTGGTGATCGAACCGTGGCTGACCGACCAATGGTATGTCGACGCCGCCACTCTGGCGAAGCCCGCGATCGAGGCGGTGCGATCGGGTGCGACCAAGGTCGTGCCGAAGAGCTGGGAAAAGACCTATTTCAACTGGATGGAGAATATCCAGCCGTGGTGCGTGAGCCGCCAGCTGTGGTGGGGGCATCGGATTCCGGCATGGTTTGCTGAAGATGGCAGCATCTATGTGGCTGAAAACGAAGCCGAAGCGCAGGCGCAGGCAGGTGAGGGCGTTGCGCTCAAGCAGGATGAGGACGTCCTCGACACCTGGTTCTCCTCCGCGCTCTGGCCGTTCGCCACGCTGGGCTGGCCCGACGACAGCGACCCTACGCTCGGCGGGCGCTATCCCAACGACGTGCTGATTTCGGGCTTCGACATCCTGTTCTTCTGGGATGCGCGGATGATGATGCAGGGTTTGCACTTCATGAAAGAAGTGCCGTTCAAGACCTTGTATCTGCACGGACTTGTTCGCGCCGCCGATGGCGCGAAGATGTCCAAGTCCAAGGGCAATGTCGTCGATCCACTCGGCCTGATCGACCAGTACGGTGCCGACGCGTTGCGCTTCTTCATGGCGGCAATGGAGAGCCAGGGCCGCGACGTGAAGATGGATGAAAAGCGGGTCGAGGGGTATCGCAATTTCGCGACCAAGCTGTGGAACGCGGCGCGATTTGCGCAGTCGAACGGGATTCGCGCAAGCGAACATGTCGACGCTCCTCGCGCCACGCTTGCCGTGAACAAGTGGATTGTCGCGGAGACAATTTCCACGGTGCAGGCGATGGACATCGCCTTTGCCGACCATCGTTTCGACGGTGCGGCCAACACGATCTATCAGTTTACCTGGAGCCGCTTCTGCGACTGGTATCTGGAGCTGATCAAGCCGGTGCTGCAGACCGAAGGCGCGGAAGGTGCTGAGGAAACGCGTCAGGTCGCGGGTTGGGTGCTCGACCAGATCCTCGTCATGCTCCACCCGTTCATGCCGTTCATCACCGAAGAGCTGTGGTCGAAAATGGGCGACCGGCCCGATTATCCGATCATCACCGCGAAGTGGCCGATGGCGGATGCCCGCGCGCTTGATCCAGAGGCGGCGCAGGAGATTGACTGGCTGATCCGGCTGGTGAGCGAGTTGCGCGCGGCGCGGACCGAACTGAACGTGCCGCCGGGCGCGCGGCTGGCGCTGCACGTCCGCGACGCGCATGCCGACACGCTGGAGCGGCTCGGGCGTCAGAATGCGGCGCTGAGCCGTCTGGCCCGCGTCGACCGTGCCGAGGGGGAAGCCCCGGCGGGCGGTGCGCTGCAGATCGTGGTCGATGAGGCGACCTATGTCCTTCCGCTCGAAGGCGTGATCGACCTCGACGCCGAACGCGCGCGCCTGACCAAGGCGATCGCGGCGGCGGAGAAGGAGCGCGACAGCCTGAACAACCGCCTGTCCAATCCCGCCTTTGCCGAAAAGGCGAAGCCGGAAGCGGTGGAGAAGGCGCGGACGGACCATGCCGAGAAGTCGGCCGAAGCGGCGCGGTTGGGGGCTGCGCTGGGGCGGCTGGGCTAGCTGGCGCCGTGATGGCGGGGCACGGCCCGGCGTAACGGTTCCCCAGGTTTAGAATCGATTTGGCGGGGTGCAGGGCGAACTTGCACCCCGATCAACTTGCGCGCGATCTAAAATCCTAGACAAATTTCTGATGTGTGAGATACTCGGCATGTAGAGATTTGGCGGGGGGCAAATCATGCGGCAATCACATGCTTTCGGGACTTCGTTTGCTTCTATTGCTCTGACTTTGTCGGGGATGGCCGGGACGGCGCAAGCGCAGATCGCTTCGCCTATTGCCGCGGCGGAGGCGGAGGCGCAGCGCAATTACGAGATTGCGGTCGCTAAGGCCGAGGCGCAGCGCAAGTACGAGATTGCGGTGGCCGAGGCGGAGGCGGAGCGCCGAAAGGCGATTGCGTTGGCGCGCGGCGGGGGTGCACCCGGTCCGGTGGCGGCGGGTGTGCCACCCGTTGATCGCGCAATCGCTGCGCCGGTCGCCAGTCCCGTTCATGCCACTGCACCGGTTCAGCCGATGCCAGCGCAGGCCGGACCTGTCCCTGCCCCGCAAGCCGCCTCGGGCGAATGCGATGCGGCGCAACGGACCGCGGCGGGGATCGTCCGCCGTCCAAACATTTATGCCCAGAAATGCCTGAAGCTGCAGAAGTTGCGCGACTATGCGATAGCAGCCGACGGCAAATATTCGGCAGCCGGCCTCAATGCGAATTTGTCGATCGGTTCGGCGAATGACGTCGCTGAGGTCGTCGGCAGCTATTCGCTGAACAAGCGCGTGCCGTGGGGCGATGGGCCGGAGTCCTATAGTTTCACGCGCTGGCAGTTTCGTGGAGGGCTGTTGGTCCCGGTGGACAAGAGCGGCGGCACCACCGCAGCCTTTGCCGACCTGACCGAGGTCGAGGCGTTCAAGCGCGTCGGTGGACTGTTGGGCGTTGAGTGGCGCTGGGGTGGCGAGACAAAAGTCGCCGATCTGAATACCAAAGTCGCCGCGATGCTGACCAAGGCGAGGCAGGACTGCGAAGCGGCGGCAAAGGCGCGGGATGCGAGCAGCGACGGGCTGACGGAAAGCCCGGACGGCGACCTGCCGAACTGTCGCGACGCCAATCTGAACAGCTGGATGGCGAAGGATACGCCGCGCGCCAACGGCTATTGGGCGATGGTTTCCGACCATCTCTGGGGCAAGAAGCCCACGACCGAACGGTTCCTGGGCGTCGAGGGACGGATCGTTCCGTACCAGCTCAAATATCTGCCGCTTAAAGACCCCGGGTTGACCGGGGACACGCTGCTGACCGGATCGCCGTTCGACAACAATGGCGATCTCATCCAGGCCAACTTTCGCGAGTTAGACCGCGCGCGCTATTCGGTGAAGCTGTACGCGGGGGGTGTCGAAGGCGATTTGGGCTTCGGGGGATCGCTGACCTATCGCCGCATCGTCGACCAGCCGAAGGGCACCAAGGACGCAGTGCTGTGTCCACCCTCGACCGCGAACGGCGCGCTTTGCGCGGCACAGCAGATTGCGCGCCCGTATGAGAGCGAGGGATGGGTGGTCGGTGGGCGCATTGCCGGGAAGATTCAGCCCGTCCTGTTCCTTCCCGAGATGGGGATGGAAATGAAGGTCAGCTATGCCACGGATCTGAACCAGATCGGCTTCGATGCGCCATTGTATCTGCTGGCCGACAAGGAAGGCAAGGCGAGCGGGGGACTGCGTCTCGGCTGTACCGGTGATGGCACCACCCAGGCGGGCTATACGATCAAAGGTGAGTGCAAGGCATCGGTGTTTATTGGCACCAGCTTCACCCTGCGTGGGGCGCCCTGAACCCTGCGGGCGGGCGGATCATGCCTGGAATTGCACCGAAGCGGCGCGGTTGAGCGCGGTGCGCGGGGCGGATTGATTGCCTTGCGACCGCGCGGGACTTGGCCCAAAAGCTGGGCATGTCCCACTATCCCGCGCTTCGCCTTCGTCGCACCCGTAGTTCGGCATGGAGCCGGCGGCTTCATGCCGAGACGCTGCTGACGCCGGCTGACCTGATCTGGCCGCTGTTCGTGACCGAGGGGGACGGCGTTGAAGAGCCGATCGCCAGCCTGCCCGGCGTGTCGCGCTGGTCGGTCGATGGGATCGTCGCCAAGGCGCGCGAGGCGGCGGCGGCGGGGATTCCATGTCTGGCGCTGTTCCCCAATACGCCGCCGGCGCTGCGCAGTGAGGATGGCGGGGAAGCGCTTAATCCCGATAATCTGATGTGCCGCGCGATCCGGGCGATCAAGGATGCGGTGCCGGACATCGGCGTGCTGACCGATGTCGCGCTCGACCCCTATACCGCGCATGGCCATGACGGGCTGGTCGATGCGGCAGGATATGTGCTCAATGACGAGACCGCCGAGGTGCTGGTCGGGCAGGCGCTCAATCAGGCGCGCGCCGGGGCGGATGTGATCGCGCCGAGCGACATGATGGACGGGCGGGTCGGCCTGATCCGCGAGGCGCTGGAGGATGAGGGCTTCGTCAACGTCCAGATCATGGCCTATGCCGCCAAATATGCCTCGGCATTCTATGGCCCGTTCCGCGACGCGGTCGGATCGCGCGGGCTGCTCAAGGGCGACAAGAAGACCTATCAGATGGACCCGGCCAATGCCGAAGAAGCGCTGCGCGAAGTGGCGCTGGACCTCGACGAGGGCGCGGACAGCGTGATGGTGAAGCCGGGGCTGCCCTATCTCGACATCGTGCGTCGCGTGAAGGAGCGGTTCGAGGTGCCGGTGTTCGCCTATCAGGTAAGCGGTGAATATGCGATGATCGAGGCAGCGGCTGCTGCAGGCGCCGGAGATCGCAATGCGCTGGTGCTGGAGACGTTGATGGCGTTCAAGCGCGCCGGATGCAGCGGGGTGCTGTCCTACCACGCGCTTCATGCCGCGCGGTTGATGGGCGGATGATCGAGACCGAACGGCTGGTCCTGCGCCCGCCGGTCGCGGCGGACCATCCGGCGCTCTACGCGATGTGGGCCGACCCGATGGTGATGGCCGATCTGGGGCCGGTCAAGGACGATGCGGCGAGCGCAGCGACGCTGGTGCGGCATGACGGCTATCGCGCCGATGGGCTGGGGTTCCTCAGCGTCGTTCGCAAGGAGGATGGCGCGGTGCTGGGCTTTTGCGGGCTCAAGCGCGGCGATCCGCCCAACCCGATCGCCGGGCAGGTCGAGGCGGGGTGGATGCTCGGGCGAGACTATTGGCGGCGCGGTTATGCGCTGGAGGCGATGCGCGCGGTGCTCGACTGGACCTGGGCCAATCTCGACGCGCCGCACATCGTCGCGATTACCGCGGCGCGTAACGCCGCGAGCCGGGCGATGATGGAGCGGCTGGGCATGGCCTATGTCGCGGGGGGCGATTTCGATCATCACGCCTTTGCGGCGGATGACCCCTTGCGCCACATCGTGACCTACCGCATCACTCGCCCCGTCAGTACCGCGTAAGAGAGAAGGGGAGGCGATGAGCGCCGAAGCAGTCGCCGAACCACAGCCGGGCGCGCCCGGATGGCTGAAGGGCGCGAGCGGCCCGCTGTTCGTTATCACCATCCTGCTCGGCAGCTTCCTGCTGTTCCTGGTCCAGCCGATGATCGCACGGATGGCGCTGCCGCGCCTCGGCGGTGCGCCTGCCGTTTGGAACAGTGCGATGCTGATCTATCAGGCGCTGTTGCTGGGCGGCTACGCCTATGCGCACTGGCTGGGCCGGGTGCCGGTGCGGCAGCAGGCGATGATCCATCTGGGCGTGCTCGCCGTCGCGGCGCTGTGGCTGCCGATCGGGCTGATGGCGATGCAGATGCCGGCGGACGCCGAGCCGGCGGTATGGGTGCCGTGGCTGCTCGCGGCGTCGATCGGGCCGTTGTTCTTTGCGATTTCGGCGCAGGCACCGTTGTTGCAGCGCTGGTTTGCCTCGGCGTCGGGCGGGCGTGACCCTTATGCGCTCTATGCCGCGTCCAATGTCGGCAGTTTCGGCGGGTTGATCGCCTATCCGCTGCTGGTCGAGCCGGGGATGGCGCTGCACGCGCAAAGCTGGCTGTGGACCGGCGGCTATGCCCTGGTGTTCATCGCGGTCGCGGCGTGCGCGCTGCTGCTGCCGCGCAAGGCGGCGGACGAGCCGCACGTTCATGCGACCAGCGCGGCGCCGTCGAGGCGACGCGTGGCGCACTGGATCGCGCTCGCGTTCGTCCCCTCCGGCCTGATGCTCGCTACGTCGAGCTTTCTGACCACCGATATCGTCGCGGTGCCGATGCTGTGGGTGCTGCCGCTCGGCCTGTATCTGCTGAGCTTTACCATCGCGTTCGCGGCGCGGCGGGGGGTGGCGGTGACGCTGACCCGCTTTGCGCCGATCACGATCCTGTTGTTCGGCGGGCTGATGATCGCGGGGCATAATGCCAATCCCGAGCTGAACGCGCTGATGGCGCTCGCCCTGCTGTTCATGGTCGCGGTGGCGCTGCACACGCATATGTACGATCTGCGTCCTGAGCCGGATCGGCTGACCGGATTCTACCTCGCCATGTCGGTGGGCGGGGCGCTGGGCGGTGTGTTCGCGGCGCTGGTTGCGCCGTTGGTGTTCGACTGGACCTATGAATATCCGATCCTGATCCTCGCCGCCGGGTTGCTGGTGCCGCAGGAGTGGCTGCTGCCGTTCTTCCGGCGGTTATGGGGTGAGCCCGGGCAGGGGCGGCGGGTGCGTACCCTCGTGATCGCGCTGGTCGTGGCGCTGATCGTGTGGTTCGGGGTGTCGCAGGGGTCGGACATCCTTGGCCAGAAGCAGGCGGGAATCATCTACCTGACGCTCGCCGCGATCGGGCTGTTCACCGTGGGGATGCGGGTGCCGTTCATGATCGTGCTGGCGGGATCGCTGTTCCTGTTCGGCGGGTTCCGGTCGATCGCGATGAGCTGGCAGGGCGATTTGCGCACGCGCAGCTATTTCGGGGTCTATACGATCACCGATCTCGCCGATCAGAAGCGGCTGGCGCATGGAACGACGCTGCATGGAGTGCAGCTGGAGGGGACGCCCGAGCGGCTGAAGCTGCCGACCACCTATTATGTCCCAGGATCCGGCGTGGGGCAGGCGATGCAGGCCTTGCCGCCGCTGTACGGCCCCAATGCGCGGGTCGGCGTGGTGGGCCTCGGCACCGGTACGCTCGCTTGTTATGCGAAGCCCGGCCAATCGTGGCGCTTCTACGAGATCGACCCGGCGGTGGTGAGCCTCGCGCGCGGAGCGTTCCGCTTCCTTGAGCAGTGTTTGCCCGATGCAAAGGTGGTGCTGGGCGATGCGCGGGTGCGGCTGGTCGAGGAGCCGGCGCAGAGCCTCGACCTGTTGGTGCTCGACGCCTTTTCGTCCGATGCGGTGCCGATGCATCTGATGACGCTGGAGGCGTTTGCGGCTTATGACCGCGTGCTGGCGAAGGACGGGTTGCTGCTGGTCCACATCTCCAACCGCTTCCTGTCACTGGAGCCAGTGGTCGAGCGGGCGGCGGCGCTAGGTGGCTGGTCGGCGGCGCAGCTGACCTATTACCCGCCGCTGATCGAGGAGCTGAACGAGGCGGCGACGTCGGACTGGATCGCGCTATCGCGGTCGCCCGAGAAGCTGAAGCAGTTGACCGCGCGGGCGCAGGGGTGGCGGCCGGTGGAAGGGCGGCCGGGCTTTACGCCATGGACCGACGATTATGCGACGATCCTGCCGGTGCTGCGCAGCCTGAACAAAGATCTGCCCTAGCCGGCGAGCGCATCCTCGAGCGCGCGGACCTTTTCGGCCTGCTCGGCAGCGGTGCGGGACAGGCTGACTAGCGCCGAATCGAGCGCGGGATAGGGGGCGGTGCCGGCGCGAAGCCGCTCGGCGGCGGTCTCTTCCAGGCTGGTGACGATTTCGACCAGCTCGCCGCGTGCGCGGTTGAGGTCGGCGAGCGCGACCTGTGCCGCGATCCAGCTGTCGCTGCCGGGCGCTACGCCGCGCGCCACGGCGACCTTCGATTCGGTTTCCATCGCGAGCGAGCGGAAACGAGTCGCGATCTTTTCGGCGGCGGCGACCTGTTGCGTGATGCGCGAATCGAGCGTCGCATCGGGCGTGGCGACCGGATCGGGGCGCACCACCTCTCCCTCATCGCGCGATTCGATCGGCCGCGGGAGCAGCGAAGGGTAGCCGTCGCCGGTGGTGCTGCATGCACACAGCGCCAGCGGGAGCGCGAGGAGAATAGGGTGTCGCATCGCGGCGGGTGTATGCCGCGAAGAAACTCTGCGCAACGGGCTTGCGTTTCCCGAAAACCGCTTCTATCAGCGCCCCTCCACTGCGCACCCGTAGCTCAGCTGGATAGAGCATCAGACTACGAATCTGAGGGTCGGACGTTCGAATCGTTCCGGGTGCGCCATTCAAAGCCCCGCCAGGCAATAGCCCGGCGGGGCTTTGTTGCATCTGGGCCCCTGCTGACACGCTCTACCAGGCCGTCTGGATCGTTTCGGGTGGTTTCGTTGCCGCAACAAGCCGCTAACTTTCTGGCTTTGTGCGCGATTTTCATGTTATTCGGCGGCCATGGGGAAGCTGACGTTTATTTCATGCCTGATTCGCGGCCATCGCTGGACACATAGTCGTACGCGCGAGGGATACCGCACCTGCAAGCGGTGCCGGCGTCGCGAGCCTGATCCTGCTTATGGTCCGCTGCCTCCGGCTGATCACGACTGAGTCAAAAGCTGTAGGGCACCGGCGCGCGGATATCGGGGTCGATGCGAATCTCGCTCGCCGCCGGGGGAAACGCCCGCTGGTCGCAATCGCTGCGCGGGCAGATGCGGCAGCTGGAGCCGATCGGCGTTGCAAGGCCGCCCGGGCGCAGGCCGTCGGCATAGACGAACTCACCGGCGTGCGATTCTTCGCAGCCTAGCGCGACGGCGTAGCGGCGCGGAGGGCGATCGTAGCTGGCGGAGGGCTTTACCAGCCCCTTGGCCATGATCACGTAGCGCGCGCCGTCTGGCGTCTCGGCCAGTTGGGTCAGGATGCGGTCGGGGATCGCCACGGCCTCATGCACCACCCACAGCGGGCAGGCGCCGCCGAAGCGGGCGAACTCCAGCCGCGTGGCGGAATGGCGCTTGGTGATGTTCCCGGCCATGTCGACGCGGCAGAAGAAGAAGGGGATGCCCTGCGCACCGGGGCGCTGAAGCGTCGAGAGGCGGTGGCAGGCCTGTTCGAAGCTGGTGCCGAAGCGCTGGCGCAGCCGGTCGATATCGTGGCGCAGCGCGCGTGCCGATTCGCGGAATTGCGCATAGGGCATCAGCAGCGCCCCGGCGGCGTAGTTGGCGAGGCCGAGTCCGAGCAGTTCGCGCGCTTCGGGTGAGGCGAGGCCGCTGGCATCGGCAACCGCGCGCATCTCATTCGCGAATTCGAGTGCGGCGAGGCGTTGGGCGAGCAGGAAGGCACGGCTCTCGGGCGGAAGCACGCCGCTGATGATCAGCCGCCGATGTTCGGGGTCGAAGCGTGAGAGGCGCAGATCATCGTCGCGTGCCTCCTCGATCGTGATGCCATGCCAGCCGCGCAGCCGGTCCTCGATCGCCCGGGGGTGGTCGAAGCTGTCGGCCAGCGCTTCGGCCGCACGGTCGAGCGGGTCGATGTAATTCCCCTCGGCCTGATACCAGTCGCGCACCGCCTCCCACGGCAAGGCGCCGCCGCGACCGGCGCCGCTTTCGACCTTGTCATCGAGCACGTGCAGCTGCGCCTGACTGCGGCGCCAGGCATCGTGGAGTGCGACCATGCGGCGGGTGAGGGCGGGGTGTTTTTCGACCCCGCGCTGGACTGCGGCCTCGTCCAGCGTTGCGACGGGGATGCTGGTGTCGGTGGCCGCCTCGATCGCGCGGACCAGTTCGGCGGTGCTGTCGTCGCTGCCGACCTCACCCCATAAATCGGGAAATTCGCGGCTGAGCGCGATCAGCACTGGCGGGGTGAGCGGGCGCTCCTCATTCTCGATCTGCGAGAGATAGCTGACCGAAACGCCGAGCCGGGTGGCCAGCGCGGCCTGGGGCAAAGCGAGCCGCTTGCGCAGATCGCGGACGCGGTTTCCGGCGAAGAGGCGGCGGCGCTGTTCCATGGCTTCACAATATCCGCAGATATGGACAATGCAACTTTGCAACATTGCATTTGCGTGTGCGCCCGTGTCCTGTGCAGGGGTGGCCAAGGGAGTACGCCATGTCTTCGACGATCGAGGAACTCGAACGCCGCCGCGCCGCAGCCCGGCTGGGCGGGGGCCAGAAGCGGATCGACGCGCAGCACGCCAAGGGCAAGCTGACCGCGCGCGAGCGGCTTGAGGTTCTGCTCGACGAGGGATCGTTCGAAGAGCTTGATATGTATGTCGAGCATAACTGCGTCGATTTCGGGATGCCGGATCAGATCGTGCCGGGCGACGGCGTGGTCACCGGATCGGGCACGATCAACGGGCGGCTCGTGTTCGTGTTCAGCCAGGATTTCACCGTGTTCGGCGGATCGCTGTCGGAGCGGCACGCGCAGAAGATCTGCAAGATCATGGACATGGCGATGAAGGTCGGCGCGCCCGTGATCGGCCTGAACGACAGCGGCGGCGCGCGCATTCAGGAGGGCGTTGCGTCCCTCGCCGGCTATGCCGAGGTGTTCCAGCGCAACGTGCTGGCGTCAGGTGTGGTGCCGCAGATTTCGCTGATCATGGGGCCGTGCGCTGGTGGCGCGGTCTATTCTCCCGCGATGACCGACTTCATCTTCATGGTGAAGGATTCATCGTACATGTTCGTCACCGGCCCGGATGTAGTGAAGACCGTTACCAACGAGATCGTCACGCAGGAGGAACTGGGCGGAGCTGTGACGCATACCACGAAGTCGGGCGTTGCCGATGTGGCATTCGAGAATGACATCGAGGCGCTGCTGGCGGCGCGCGACTTCGTGGACTTCCTTCCCGCGAGCAATCGCGAGAGTGTGCCCGAGCGGCCGAGCAGCGACCCATGGGATCGCCTCGAGCACAGCCTCGACACGCTGATCCCGCCGAGCGCCAATCAGCCCTATGACATGCACGAGCTGATCCGGAAGACGGTCGACGAGGGCGATTTCTTCGAGGTGCAGCCGACGCATGCCGGCAACATCCTGATCGGCTTTGGCCGGATCGAGGGGCGCACCGTCGGCATCGTTGCGAACCAGCCGATGGTGCTGGCGGGCGTGCTCGACATCAATTCGAGCAAGAAAGCGGCGCGGTTCGTGCGCTTCTGCGATGCGTTCGAGATTCCGATCGTGACCTTTGTCGACGTGCCGGGCTTCCTGCCGGGCGTCGGGCAGGAGCATAGCGGCATCATCAAGCATGGCGCGAAGCTGTTGTTTGCCTATGCCGAGGCGACGGTGCCGAAGATCACGGTGATCACGCGCAAGGCCTATGGTGGTGCGTATGACGTGATGGCGTCGAAGCATCTGCGCGGGGATTTGAACTATGCCTGGCCGACCGCCGAGATCGCGGTGATGGGCGCGAAGGGCGCGGTCGAGATCATCTTTCGCGGGCGCACTCCGGAGGAGATCGCCGAGAAGACTGCGGAGTATGAAGCGCGCTTCGCCAACCCGTTCGTCGCGGCGAGCAAGGGGTTTGTGGACGAGGTGATCATGCCGCATTCCACCCGGCGGCGGATCGCGCTGGGGCTACGGAAACTGAGGAACAAGAGCCTCGAAAATCCGTGGAAGAAGCATGACAATATTCCGCTGTGAGGAATGGATCGGCTAGTCCTTTTCGGCTTTTTCACCGCGCTGATGCTTTACGCGACGTCGCGGCACGTCGCTCAGCTACGGCGCGGAGAATTGCGCGGCGATCCATGGCCGTTTCAGATCGTGACCAACCGGAAGCGTACACCCCGCCGGTTCGCGGTGTTGAAGGTCGTAGTCAACGTAGGCTTGATCGCGATGTGGGCCGGATGGCTCGTGCTCCTTCTGGCGGTGATAAGGGGACTGACATGAAATTTGATCGCCTGAATCGCCCCTGCATTGCGCTCGCCGGCGCAATTGCGCTGTTGGCGGGCTGTCAGCAGGCACCTGAGAGCGGCAACACGACCGCCCCGAAACCGTCTGCCACCCCGACACCGACCGGCGTGCGCGCCTTGCCTGAGGCGGAGCAGCTCAAGCTCGCGTTCCGCACCGCCTATGGCAAGGATGGTGCGGCGCAGGTGCAGGAGGACGATGCCGGTGTCATCAACGTGAAGCCGGGCCAGTTGTTGTGGATCGGCGACACGGCGGTGCTGCTGAGCCCCGGCGCGAACGAGTCCGACTGCCACGCCTGTTCGGGGGCGCTGGCGATCGCTTATCTGAAGCCGGAGGGAGACGGGTTTGCGGTGACGGGCAAATGGCCGACGCTGGTGCGCGGCTCTGGCTGGGGTGCGGTGCCCGAATGGCGGGTGGTCGATACGTTTACCGAGAATCCGGCGGTGTATGTCGAAAGCGGGGACACGGCGCAGGGCTATTCGTGCGGCGGGGCGTCGATCACCGAGTTGACGCCCGATGGGCCGGTCCAGTCCGAACGGGTGTGGCTGTCGAGCTCCAACGAGGGCGCGGTCGATGAGACGACCGGCAAGACCTTTGGCGGCGAACCGCTGATCCGGCTTGAGGGCAAGATCACCGATATCGTGAAGGGCAAGTCGTTCGCGGTGCAGGCGAGCGGCACGGCGACGTTCGTCGAACGCTATGAATATCGCGATGGCAAGTTCGTGCCGGTGCAGAAGGAGTCGCGGCTGTCATGTTGATCTTTGGAATGACACCATGAAACTCGGCCGCCTCAACCATATCGGCGTTGCGACGCCGTCGATCGCGGACTCGATCGCCTTCTATCGCGATGTGATGGGGGCGGAGACGATTCATGAACCCTTCGACCTGCCGGCGCAGGGGGTGAAGGTGTGCTTCGTCGATACGCCGAACACCCAGATCGAGTTGATCGAGCCGCTGGGCGCGGACTCGCCGATCCACGGGTTTCTGGCGAAGAACCCGGCGGGCGGGCAGCATCATGTGTGTTACGAGGTGCCGGATATTCACGCGGCCAAGGCGTGGTTCGAGGGCAAGGGCGCGCGCGTGCTGGGCGAGCCGCGGATCGGGGCGCATGGGACGTTGATCTTTTTCGTCCATCCGCGCGACATGGGCGGGGTGCTGACCGAGATCATGGAGAGCCCGCGTGATAGTCACTAACCGTCACCCCGGACTTGTTCCGGGGTCCACCGGGCGGCAAGCGTGGGTGTCCATGGTGAGCGATGCGCTCGCGGATGAGTGGACCCCGGCACAAGGCCGGGGTGACGATGAGGGGTTGAGGGATGTCTGACGACACGGTTTTGTACGATCTGACTGATGGCGTCGCGACGATCCGGCTCAACCGGCCCGAGCGGTTGAATGCGGTGACGTTCGACATGCTCGACCTGATCCGCGCATCGCTGTTGCGCGCGGTGAATGAGGGCGCGCGGGCGGTGCTGCTGACCGGGGAGGGGCGGGCATTCTGTTCGGGCGCGGATCTGGCCGGGCGGATGGATCGCGGGCCGGTCGATCCGGCCGAGAGCCTGGAGTTTCACTACAACCCGCTGGCCGAGACGCTGTCGAAGCTGCCGATCCCGATCGTCACCGCGATCAACGGGCCGGCGGCGGGTGCTGGTGTGGGCATCGCGCTGGGCGGCGACATGGTGGTGATGGCGAAGAGCGCCTATCTGCTGCTCGCGTTCAGCAATATCGGGCTGGTGCCCGATTGCGGCGCGACCTGGCTGGTTGCCAAGTCGGCGGGGCGGGCGAAGGCGCTGGAGATGGCGCTGCTGGGCGAGAAGATGTTCGCCGAGGATGCGAAGGACGCCGGGCTTGTCGCGCGGGTGGTCGAGGACGATGCGCTGATGGCGGAGGCGGGGAAGCTCGCCGCGACGCTCGCCGCCAAGCCGACCATCGCGCTCGGCCTGATCCGTGCGCAGATCAAGGCGGCGCTCAACAACACGCTGTCGGAAACGCTGAGCGTCGAGGCGGCGCATCAGCGGATTGCGGGTAAGACCGAGGACTTCCGTGAAGGCGTGATGGCGTTTCTCGGCAAACGCGCGCCGGAGTTCAAGGGTAAGTAAATGAGTGAGAAGCCGACCCCCGACGCCTGGAAGGCGCTGGCCGACAAGGAAGTGAAGGGCCGCGACCTGACGTGGCGCACGCCGGAGGGGATTGACGTCAAGCCGCTGTACACCGCGGAGGATGTCACCGCCGACCCGGGGATGCCCGGCTTTGCGCCGTTCACGCGCGGGGTGCGGGCGTCGATGTATGCCGGGCGGCCGTGGACGATCCGGCAATATGCGGGGTTTTCGACCGCGGAGGAATCCAACGCATTCTATCGCCGCAATCTGGCGGCGGGGCAGAAGGGGCTGTCGGTGGCGTTCGATCTGGCGACGCATCGCGGCTATGACAGCGACCATCCGCGCGTGACGGGCGATGTTGGCAAGGCGGGCGTCGCGATCGACAGTGTCGAGGACATGAAGATCCTGTTCGACGGGATTCCGCTCGACCAGATGTCGGTCAGCATGACGATGAACGGCGCGGTGATCCCGATCCTCGCCTTCTTCATCGTCGCGGGCGAGGAGCAGGGGGTCGACCAGAGCCTGCTCGACGGGACCATTCAGAACGACATTCTGAAGGAGTTTATGGTCCGCAACACCTACATCTACCCGCCCGAGCCGAGCATGCGAATTATCTCGGACATTTTTGCATATACGTCGGCCAAGATGCCGAAATTCAACAGTATTTCGATCTCCGGCTATCATATGCAGGAGGCCGGGGCGACGCAGGTTCAGGAGCTGGCCTTCACCATCGCCGACGGCATGGACTATGTGAAATACGGCGTCGCCAGCGGCCTCGACATCGACAAATTTGCCGGGCGGCTGAGCTTCTTCTTCGCAATCGGTATGAACTTCTTCATGGAAGTCGCTAAATTGCGGGCGGCGCGGGTGCTGTGGCATCGCGCGATGACGCAGCTGGGCGCGAAGGACGAGCGCAGCAAGATGCTGCGGACGCATTGCCAGACTTCAGGCGTGTCGCTGACCGAGCAGGACCCGTACAACAACGTCATCCGCACGACGATCGAGGCGATGGCGGCGATGCTGGGCGGGACGCAGAGTCTGCACACCAATGCGCTGGACGAGGCGATCGCGCTGCCGACCGATTTCTCCGCGCGCATTGCCCGCAATACCCAGCTGGTGATCCAGGAAGAGACGGGGATGACCAATGTCGTCGATCCGCTCGGCGGCAGCTATTATGTCGAGGCGCTGACGCAGGAGCTGGTCGACAAGGCGTGGGCGATCATCGAGCGGGTCGAGGGTGAGGGCGGGATGGCCAAGGCGGTCGCCGCCGGCTGGCCCAAGGCGATGATCGAGGAAGCCGCCGCCGCCACCGCCGCGCGGATCGACCGCGGGGAGCAGGTGATCGTCGGGGTCAACAAATACCGCAAGGCCGAGGAAGACCCGATCGAGACGCTCGACATCGATAACCACGCGGTGCGCGAGGCGCAGGTGGCGCGGATCGCGCGGGTGAAGGCGGAGCGCGATGAAGTAGCGTGTCAGGCGGCGCTGGATGCGCTGCGCGAGGGTGCGCGCGGCGACGGCAATCTGCTGGAGCTGGCGGTCGTGGCGGCACGGCATCGCGCGACGCTGGGCGAGATCAGCCTGGCGATGGAGGATGTGTTCGGGCGGCACGGGACGGTGCCGACGCCGGTGAAGGGCGTGTATGGCGGCGCCTATGATGCGGACCAAAGCTGGGAGCGGTTGAAGGACGGCGTCGCCGCGACCGAGCGGCGGCTGGGCCGCGCGCCGCGCATGCTGGTCGCGAAGATGGGGCAGGACGGGCATGACCGCGGGGCGAACCTCGTGTCGTCGGCGTTCGGCGATCTGGGGTTCAAGGTCGTCCCCGGCCCGCTGTTCCAGACGCCGCAGGAGGCCGCCGAGCTGGCGCTGGCCGAGGACGTCGATGTGGTCGGCGTGTCGAGCCTTGCAGCCGGGCACAAGACGCTGATTCCGCAGCTGATCGGGCATCTGCGCGATGCCGGGCGTGCCGACATCAAGGTGATTGCGGGCGGGGTGATCCCGGCGCAGGATTATCAGGTCCTGCGCGACGCGGGGGTTCAGGCGATCTTCGGCCCGGGGACCAATCTGGTGAACGCTGCCGAAGAGGTGCTGACCCTGCTCGGCCATAACATGCCGCCGCGTGAGGAGGCCGCCGAATGAGCGACGACGCCGTCAAGCCGGACCCGGAGCCCGGGTTCGACAAGGAGATGCTGCTTTACGATTATTCGAAGCATCTGCTGTCGCTGGCGTTGTTGGGGCTTGGCGGCATTCTGTCGATTGCGCAGTCGCCGCAGGGGCAGAAGATACCCGGCCCCGTTATCGCGGGACTGACGGTGTTTCTGGCGGTTTCAGGCCTGTGCGCGCTCAGCTGTACCGCGTCGATTTTACGTTCCCGCCAGCGTCATGTGCCGGTACCGCGCTCCGCGTGGCTGACCAATCAGGGGGCGATGATGTTCCTGGGCCTCGGGGTCGGCGGCTTTCTTTACTCTTGGATCAAGGTTTTGATGTGAGCACCCGTACCGACTGGACCCGCGACGAGATCGCCGCGCTGTTCGACCTGCCGTTTATGGAGCTGGTCTATCAGGCCGCCACCGTCCACCGCGCGCATTTCGCGGCAGATGAGGTGCAGCTGTCGACGCTGCTCAGCATCAAGACCGGCGGGTGCCCGGAGGATTGCGGGTATTGCAATCAGTCGACCCATGCCGAGACAGGCCTGAAGGCGACCAAGCTGATGGACGTGCGTGCGGTGCTGCAGGCGGCGGCGCAGGCCAAGGATAATGGCTCGTCGCGCTTCTGCATGGGCGCGGCGTGGCGCAACCCCAAGGACCGCGACATGCCCGCCATCGTCGAGATGGTGAAGGGCGTGCGCCAGATGGGCATGGAAACGTGCATGACGCTGGGCATGCTGACCGAGGGGCAGGCGGCGCAGCTCGCCGAAGCGGGGCTGGATTATTACAACCACAATATCGACACCTCGCCCGAGCGCTATGGCGAGGTGATCACGACGCGGACGTTCGAGGACCGGCTGGAGACGCTCGACCACGTGCGTGAGGCGGGGATCAACGTGTGTTGCGGCGGGATCGTCGGGATGGGCGAGACGCGCGGCGACCGCGTCGGCTTCATCCATGCACTGGCGACGCTGCCCAAGCATCCCGAGAGTGTGCCCGTGAACGCGCTGGTGCCGGTCAAGGGCACGGTGCTGGGCGACATGCTCCACGACACGCCGCTGGCGAAGATCGACCAGATCGAGTTCGTCCGCACGGTTGCGGTGGCGCGGATCACGATGCCGGAGTCGATGGTGCGGCTGTCCGCAGGGCGCGAGAGCATGAGCGATGAGACGCAGGCGCTCTGCTTCATGGCGGGGGCGAATTCGATCTTCACCGGCGACAAGCTGCTGACCACCGGCAATGCGGGTGACGACAAGGACGCGGCGCTGTTTGCGCGGCTGGGGATGCGGGCGATGCAAGCTGAGGTGAAGGCGGAGCTGGAGGCGGCGGAGTGAGTCTACTCGCTCTCCGGGTCGTGGGATGTCTTGTGGGCCTGCTGCTCATCTTTGGATGGCTGCCCTTTGGCATCGAACTGCTCGTCAGCAGCGATGGTGACTGCAAAGGTTTCCCTTGGTGCGAAGGGGATGGAGCAATCTGGCCGATCTGGGCTGCCTATCTCAGCTTGGCGGGGTGGCTCAGCGTACCGATCGCCATCCATTTGATTTACCAAACGGCCAGAACTTGGCTGCTCCGGCGAGAACTTGACTGAAATCCCCCTCCCGCTTGCGGGAGGGGTTAGGGGAGGGCCTGTCCCTCATAACGAATTGCACCGCGCGCGGACAGGCCCTCCCCCGGCCCCTCCCGCAGGCGGGAGGGGAGTGAAGGGTGTTCAAGACGATCCCGATGGCCAATCGTCGAGAAATTACGGGAGGCGTGTTCCGCGCCGCCGAGCGCATGTTGCTGGCGACCGTGTTGAGCCGCTTGCTGCTCGCTGTTCTGATGCTGCTGCTGCCGTTGCCGGTGCTGGCGCAGGGCATGCCGACCCCCATCGTCATCGGCCAGTCGTACAAGCTGCCCTCCGCCGTCATGGGCGGTGTACGGACGATCAACGTCTGGTTGCCGCCGGGCTATGCGCAGGGAAGCCAGCTCTACCCTGTGCTCTATGTGCTTGACGGCGGGATCGAGCAGGATTTCCACCATATCTCAGGCCTTGCCCAACTCGGCACGATTGTCGGTACGACGCGCGACATGATCGTGGTGGGGATCGAAAGCGTCGATCGGCGAAACGAGCTGGCCTTCCCGATCGCGACCGATGCCAAGCTGAAGGCCGATTATCCGACGGCGGGCCAGTCCGAACGCTTTCGCCGTTTCATCGCCGCCGAGCTGAAGCCATGGGTCGAGAAGAGCTATCGCACTAGCGGCGAGGATGCGCTGATCGGGGAATCGCTCGCCGGACTGTTCGTGGTTGAGACGATGCTGCGCGCGCCCGATCTGTTCGACGACTGGATCGCGATCAGCCCCAGCCTGTGGTGGGACAATGAGGCGCTGGTGAAGGCCGCGCCCGCGCTGTTGCCGAAGGCGCATGGGCGGTTGTGGCTGACCGTTGCGAATGAGCAGGGGATGGGCGTCGCGCCCTTTGCCGCGCTGCTCAAGGACAAGGCGCCAGCTGCGCTCGCCTGGACCTATGCGCCGCGTCCCGACGAGACCCACGCGACAATCTATCATGGGGCTGCGCTTGCGGCGCTGCGTCAGCTTTTTCCGCAATCGAGCCAATAGGGGCTGCAATGTTCAAGAAAATCCTGGTCGCCAATCGTGGTGAGATCGCGTGTCGCGTGTTCCGCACCGCCAAGCGGATGGGGATCGCGACGGTTGCGGTCTATTCCGACGCGGATGCGCGCGCGCCGCATGTGTTGATGGCGGATGAGGCGGTGCGGCTGGGGCCGGCGCCGGCGGCGGAGAGCTATCTCAAGGCTGACCTGATCCTGGCGGCGGCCAAGGCTACTGGCGCGGACGCGATTCATCCGGGCTATGGCTTCCTGTCCGAGCGCGAGAGTTTTGCCAAGGCGTGTGCGGAGGCGGGGATCGCCTTTGTCGGGCCGCCGGCTAATGCGATCGCGGCGATGGGCGACAAGATCGAGTCCAAGAAGCTCGCCAAGGCGGCGGGGGTCAATGTCGTCCCCGGCTATCTGGGCGAGATCGCCGATACCGATGAGGCGGTGAAGATCGCGTCGGACATCGGCTATCCCGTGATGATGAAGGCATCGGCCGGCGGCGGCGGCAAGGGAATGCGGCTGGCGTGGAGCGAGCAGGACGTTCGCGAAGGCTTTGAGGCGACCAAGCGCGAGGGGCTGGCGTCGTTCGGCGACGATCGCGTGTTCATCGAGAAGTTCATCGAACAGCCGCGCCATATCGAGATACAGCTGATCGGCGACCAGCATGGCAACATCGTCTATCTGGGCGAGCGCGAATGTTCGATTCAGCGGCGGCACCAGAAGGTGGTCGAGGAAGCGCCGTCGCCCTTCGTCACGCCCGAGATGCGCCGCAAGATGGGCGAGCAGGCGGTCGCGCTGGCGCGGGCGGTGGGGTATTACAGCGCCGGGACGGTCGAGCTGATCGTTTCGGGTGCGGACAAGACCGGGGAGGGGTTCTACTTCCTCGAGATGAACACCCGTCTGCAGGTCGAGCATCCGGTGACCGAGGCGATTACGGGGCTCGATTTGGTCGAGCAGATGATCCGGGTCGCGGCGGGCGAGCGGCTGGCGTTCACGCAGGATGAGGTCAAGCTGACCGGCTGGGCGATCGAGAACCGGGTTTATGCCGAGGATCCGTATCGCGGGTTCCTGCCCAGCACCGGGCGGCTGGTGCGGTATGCCCCGCCGGCGGCGCAGGAGACGCCCTATGGCGCTGTCGGTGGCGACGGGTATGTCCGCGTCGACGATGGCGTTGCCGAGGGCGGCGAGGTCAGCATGTTCTATGATCCGATGATCGCCAAGCTGATCACCTGGGGCAACACCCGCGACGAGGCGGCGGACTTGCAGGTCGCGGCGCTCGATGCGTTCGAGATCGACGGGCTTGGCCATAATGTCGATTTCCTCTCCGCGCTGATGCAGCATCCGCGGTTTCGCTCAGGCGCGCTGACCACCGGGTTTATCGCGGAGGAATATCCCGATGGGTTTGACGGTGCTCCTGCTGATGTGGACCTGACCCGACAGCTCGCTGCGGTGGCGGCGGCGGTGCATTGGCGGCAGGCGGAGCGCGCAGCGCAGATTTCGGGGCAGTTGGGAGCAAATCCGGCAACGTCGTGCGACTGGGTCGTACGGATCGGCGGTGTCGACCATGCAGTGACGGTGGGCGATGGCGCGGTGGTCGATGGCGTCGCGATTGCCGGTGACGTCGAATGGTCGCCGGGGGATCGGCTGGCGGTGGCGCGTTCGGGCGATGCTGCGCTCGCGGTGCGGGTTGCACGGACGCGGGCCGGCTGGACGCTGACGACGCGCGGGGCGACACACAAGGTGACGGTCCTTCCCCCACGCGTCTCCGAACTTGCCCGCCATATGATCGAGAAGATCCCGCCAGATATGAGCCGTTTCCTGCTCGCGCCGATGCCGGGGCTGCTGACGCGGATCGAGGTGGGCGAGGGTGAGAAGGTCGAGGCCGGGCAGCCGCTGGCGGTGGTCGAGGCGATGAAGATGGAGAATATCCTGCGCGCCGAGAAAGCGGGCGTGGTCAAGGCGATCAACTTCGCCGCGGGCGAGAGCCTGGCGGTGGATGCCGCGATCTTGGAGTTTGAGTGAGGGGTGCGGGTCGAGGCCGGCCGGGGGATCAGGAAGAAGAAGAAGAAGAAGAAGAAGAAGAAGACCCTCCCCAACCCCTCCCGCGAAGGCGGGAGGGGCTAAGAGAAGGCCTTACGCCATCGGCGGGGATGCGGGCAGGACAACGGTGATGCGCAGGCCGCCGATCGGGGAGTTGCTGGCTTCGATCCGGCCGTGATGCCCCTCGACGATCGCACGGGCGGTGGCGAGGCTGAGGCCCGATCCGCCGGGCGTGTCCTTGGCATTGGCGCGGTAGAAGGGTTCGAACAGCTGCTGGGCGAGTTCGACATCGATGCCCGGTGCATTGTCGTCGACGATCAGGCGCCAGGCGTCTTTCTGGCTTTCGAGGCCCAGCACGATGCGTCCGCCGCGCGGGACGTAGCGCATGCTGTTTTCGATCAGCGCGCCGAACAGCTGCTCGATCCGCTCGGCGTCCCATTTCACCAGGATGGTGTAGGGCGGCAGGCTGCTGGTTTCGAGCCGCACGCCTGATGCTTCGGCGCGCTTGCCATGGCTCCAGATCGTGTTGTGGATCAGCGCGCGCGGATCGACATCGGCGAAGCGCAGCGGCAGGCGGCCGAGATCGGCGAGCGCGACGGCGTGGAGATCTTCCGCCATGCGGGCGAGGCGGTTCTGGTCGGCCTCGATCGCCGCCTTGAACTCCGGTTCCGCGGTCAGCGCTTCCTGAAGCTCCGACAGATGGCCGCCGAGTGAGGCGATCGGTTCGCGCAGTTCTTCGGCGATCATCACCAGCCAGGTGCGGCGCGCGGTCTCGATCCGTTCGAACCGGTTGGCGATGCGGCGGAGGTTGCGCATCGTGCCGACGATCTCACGCGGGCCGGTCTCGTCGAAATGGATGTCGCCATCGCCATCGGCGACTTCATGGCTCAGCCGCAGCAGCTCGCGCTGGGGTCGCGACCAGCGGCCGGCGAGCCAATAGGCGGCACCGAGCAGGACTGCGAGAATGCCGGCGAGGATCGCGCCGATGCCGATATAGTGATCGCGCATCAGCGTGCGGTCGCGGTCGGTCAGCTGGGGAGGGCGGATGATGCGGGCGCGGGCGATGGTGCGGCCATCGACCACGACCGGGCGTTCGACCAGCGCTGGCCCGGCCGTGGCGCCGCCGAGCAGGCGGTCGCCCGCGCCGACGATCGCGACGCGGTTGCCAAGGATGATCGGGTCGCGGCGGTCGAGATCGGCGATGATCCGGTCGAACGGCTTGCCTGCCGCCGCCGCTTCACCGGCGAGCGCGGCAAAGGTCTCCAGATGCTCGGCGTCGCGATTGCGTAGCAGCCGCTCACTGCTGGAATAGACGTTCCACAACAGAAAGCCGCCGCCGACCGCGACGATCAGCAATGCCTGAGCCGCGAGTGCCGTGAACATGCCCCGAAACAACCGCACCTTCGTCTCCCCACACAGTCCGCCCCCCGGCAGACGAGTCCCCGAAACTTCCTATTCGATCCCCGCATCGAGCGAATCGATGATCCGCGCGCCCGCCATGAACACCGCGATCGGGCAGAGTGCGAACAGCAGCCAGCCGCCGATGCCGGGATATTGCTCCAGATAGTGAATGCCGCGATCGACCGCCCCGACCCCAAGGCCGTAGATCACGGCAAACGCCTCGAATCTCGTCTTGATGGTGAAGAGGCGTTTGACGCGTGACAGCATAGCAAGTGTTAAGCAAGAGACAGGCCAAGTGCGGAAATGGCCGGTTTCGCGTTAACGGCTATGGTTACCTGTCAATTAACCCGACAGGGCGGCGGGGTCGATGCCGAGCAGGTCGAGCAGCGCGGTCCGTGCGGTGGCGATGCGGGCGATGAGCGCGGGGTCGCTGATCTCATCCTGCGCGATCCGTTCTGGCCAGTGCGCGTCGATCACTGCGGCGATGCGATCGAGTTTGGTGGGGTCGACCAGGAACCGAGGATCGACAGTCGCGGGGTCGGCGACGACGCGCAGGCGCAGACAGGCGGGGCCGCCGCCATTGGCCATCGACTCGCGTACATCGACCACCTCCAGATGGCGGATCGGGCCGTTGCCAGCGACATGGCGCTGGAGCCAGCTCCAGACGCTTGGGGTATCGCGGGCTTCGGTGGGGAGGATGAGGCCGGTCTCGCCGCCCGGCAGCGTCACCAGCTGGGCATTGAACAGATAGGAGCTGATCGCGTCCGCGAGGCTGACCTCCGTTGCGGGTACTTCCACAATCTCGACGCGGGGCATCAGGCGGCGAAGGTCGGCGTAGAAGGCGGCCTTGTCGGCGAACGCCAGTTCGTGCGCGAACAGGACATTGGCGTTGGCGACTGCAACGACGTCATTGTGGAAGGCGCCGGCGGCGATGGCTTCGACCGACTGCTGGACGAACAGGGTGCGTTCGGGGTCGAGGCAGTGGCGGCGGGCGACCGCCGCGCTGGCTTCGCGATGCTGGCGCGCGGGGAAGGGGCCGCCGCTGACGCCATAGACGAAGACTTCGACGCCGGGCGCGTCATGGTCGGGGGCTAGCCGCATGTGATTGGCCGCGCCTTCGTCGCCGAACGGGGCGGGGACTGGGCCGTGGACGCGGAAGGCATCGTGCGCGAAGGCGAGGCGGAGCTGGGCGAGCGTCTCGGGCCATTCATGGCTGCGATGCGGCATCGTCACGAGGTTGGCGACGCTGAGGTGACAGCGGCCATCGGCGGTGTCAGCGGCGGGGGAGACGGTGGCGGCGTTGGCGGCCCACATGGCCGACGCCGAGAGCGCCTGTGCCTGAACGTGCGGCGCGGCTTCGGCATAGGTCGTCGCCAGCGTGTCCAGCCAGCGATGGTCGGGGCGGGCATGGGGCAGCAGAATCCCCTGGGTCAGCCCGAGCGACAGGTTGGCGCGCATCTTCGCGATCCCCTGAAGCGCGGCGGCGCGGGGTTGCGATACTGCGCCCTGATTACGGGTGGCGGCGAGGTTGCCGTGGCTGAGGCCGGCGTAATTGTGGCTGGGGCCGATGATCCCGTCGAAGTTGATCTCAACGCGGGGCATGGCACACGTCCTGTCCCGCCGCGACGTCGAGCAAAGCGGCGGCGGCGGGATCGAGCGTTACGCCGCCGCCGCCGCGCGTAATCCGGCCATGACAGGCGCGGAACTCGGCGAGCGTGCCGCGCGCGATGATGCTCGCGTCCCCGCCCGGGGCGATGTCCGCCACTGGCTGAGTCCGGCAGTCGCGGATCGTCATGACATGGTCGGTCCGTGCGGTCATGGTCGGGCCGCCGTCGAAGATGTCGATGTAATTCTCGAACGCGAAGCCTTCATGCTCGAGCATCCGCATCGCCGCGCGGCCGGAGGGGTGGGGGACGCCGATCACGCTGCGGGCGTGTTCGGTGAGCATCGCGGTATAGACCGGGTGGCGGGGCATCAGGTCGGCGATGAACTGGTTGCCGTGGATCGCGTTGAACTCGTCTGCCTGCTGGAAGCTCATCCCGAAGAAGCGTCCGGCGACACCGTCCCAGAAGGGCGATCCGCCGGCTTCGTCGATCACGCCGCGCAACTCGGCGAGGATGCGGTCGGCGAAGCGCGCGCGGTGCATCGCGATGAACAGATAGCGGCTGCGCGCGAGCAGCATGCCCAATCCCCCGGCGCGCTCACCCGGGTGTAGGAACAGCCCGCCGACCTCGCTCGCTCCCTCCAGATCGTTGACCAGATTGAGGATTTCGGCGCGGAAAGTGCGGTTGAGCGCCTCGCTATGCTTGGTCACCGTGCCCATGCGATAGGAATAGAAGGGCCAGCGCTGGCCGACCTGGGTGAAGATCTGGCAGGTGCCGCGCACTTCCTGCGTCGCGGTGTTTTCGAGGACGAGGACGAACAGCTCGTCCTTCTTCGCGTCGTCGGTGCGCGCGAAGGCTTCGGCGCTGCGCTCCAGCTTGGTCTTGAGCGCGGGCTTTTCGGGGGGCAGGTTGGTGAAGCCGCCGCCGGTCAGCTTGGCCATCTCATAGAGGTGCTGAAGGTCGTCGGCGCGGGCGGGGCGGATGATGAAGGTCATACGCGGCCCTTTTCGATGATGCGCAGGATGGTGAGTGCCGATAGGGCGGCACGTTCGGGCAGGCTGTCGGGGATCAGAAATTCCTCCTGCGAATGAATGGCGCCGCCGCGCGCGCCCATCGTGTCAACGACGGGGACGCCGCATGCGGCGATGTTGTTGCCGTCGCACACGCCGCCGGTCGCCTTCCACGCGACCGGGATATCGAGATCGGCGCCGGCCTGCTTGACCAGACCGAACAGCCGCTCGGCACCCGGGTCGAGCGGTTTGGGCGGGCGGTTGAACCCGCCATGGACGTGGACCGACACGTCGTGTTCGGCGGCAATGGCGTCGGCGAGGGCGTGGACGGCTGCCCCGGCGCGCTGGATGGCGTCGGGTGAGGCGGGGCGGAAATTGACGCGCAGGATGGCAAGGTCGGGCACGACATTGTTCGGCCCGCCGCCCTCGATCCGCGCCGGGTTCACCGACAGGTCGTCGGTCATCAGCTGTGACAGACGCAGCGCGAGATCGGCGGCGGCGACCAGCGCGTTGCGGCCGTCGCGCGGGTTGCGTCCAGCGTGCGCGCTCTTGCCCCGAACGACGATCGAGAAGTTGCCGGTCCCGCCGCGTGCGCCCGCCAGCGTGCCGTCGGGGAGCGCGGGTTCGTAGGTGAGCGCGGCGACCTTGCCCTGCGCGGCCTGTGCGATCAGCGCGGCGGAGGCGAAGGAGCCGGTTTCCTCGTCGGAGTTGATCACCACTTCATAGCCGACGCGCGCCGCCGCCGGGGTCGCTTCGACCGCGCGCAGGGCGGCGAGCATTAGGGACAGGCCGCCCTTCATGTCCGCCGCGCCGGGGGCGTTGAGGATGCCGTCGGGCAGCCAGGTCGCGCTCTGGAAGGGGTGATCGGCTGGAAACACCGTGTCCATATGGCCGGTGAACAGCATCTGCACCGGCGCTTGCGGTCGTACGCGCAGGTGCAAATGGCGGCCATGTGCCAGCGACTGGACGGTGCCGCTGGTATCGACCATCTCGACCGGCGCGGGTTCGACCAGTGTGAGGTCGCCGGGCAGCGCGGCAAAGGCGTCGGCGAGCAGGCCTGCCATCGTGGCCAGCCCGGTCAGATTGCGCGTGCCGCTATTGACCGCGACCCACTGTTCGACCTGCGCCAGCATCGGCGCGGCGCGGGCCGCTTCGACGGCGGCGGCTTCGGTTGTATTCAGCCCCATGCACCGGGTGTATCGGCTGACACGCGGCGGGTGAACCCCCGGCGTTGGAAAAGTATCAGGCGTTACTACATGCCGCAATTTCACCGAGAGGTGGGGGCGATTGTCCCGGAGCCTGCGGTCGGCTTGGCAGGCTGACCTGCTTCGGGCCCGCGCCTGAGCTGTCCGGACAGTGCGAACAGCCGCCGCAGACCAGCGACAATGTTTCCGATGCCCAAATTGCCGCGCGCCATCCATCGCGCGACGGTCCATTCGGCAAGCGGGTGACCGCGTGCTGCAGCATGTTCGACCAGCGGCTGGACTGCGCGTCGAGTGGCGTTTGTCGGGTCTCTGCGTGCACGCAAATAGCCAAGCCAGAAAAAGGCTGGAGCGAAGCCCGCGTCAATTCCGTCCTGAAGCAGCTCATCGGCAGGGTCAGAGTGTCCAAGTGCATCGAGGTGCCGGGCATAGACGATCGTAGCCCGCCACGCGCCGGCAGCGATCGCGCGACGAAGCCACTCCGCAGCCAGATTGGGGTCGGCTGCTACGACCGTTCCGGTCTGATGATGCCACGCGACAAGCTCAAGCGCCTCTGGCGAGCCCTGATCCGCCGCTATGCGGTACAGCGCCAGCGCTGCCGCGGGATCAGCGCCCTGCAAAGCTCTGGCGCGGTGGATCAGTTCCGCGTTCTCGTCGGTTTCATCCGGCCAAAAGCCGTGCTCGTCGGTGAAGCGCGCCTCCCAGTCGGCGCTGGCTGACCAGACGGCCGCGTAGAGCTGGTCAGACTCAGCGCGTGCGACGCTCTGAAGCAAGCGACACAGGACACAGCGCGCCATCGGCCTGGCCTCCTCCTGCGGTTAGAAATCCACCAGCAGCGACGCGCGGGTCGTTGTGTCGGTCGACTTGCGGCCATTGGGCGGCGCGCTTTCATAGTTCACCGCATAGGACATCTGGGTCGAGAACGGGCCGAACAGCTTGACGCGCAGCGCCGTTTTGCCGGTAATCGTGCTGTTCTGCTGCTCGACGAACGCCGACGCGTCCTGGCTGAAGGTCACGCCCTTGCTCAGCTTCCAGTCGAGGTCGAGTTTGCCACGCGCGGCGATCTGGCGCTCGGTCGGCGCGGTCACGAAGTCGGTGTAACGGAATGCCGGGCCGATTTCGAGGTCGAGCGTCAGCGCGGGCGATTTCACCGCGGAATAGCCGGCCCCGGCCGAGATGGCGTAGCGTTCGTCGAAGCCGAGGAAGCGGTCGCTTTCGAACTGCGCCGCGCCATAGACATAGGCGCGGTCGTCGATCTTCCAGTTCGGTTCATAGGCGGCGAGATAGCGTTCGCGCACCGTCTGGCCGAGGCTTTCCTGATAATCGGCCTGCACGCGGAACTTGTGCCGCCAGCGCAGCGCCTCACGC
The DNA here is from genome assembly GCF_020177055.1 of Sphingomonas sp. R647. GTDB lineage: Bacteria > Pseudomonadota > Alphaproteobacteria > Sphingomonadales > Sphingomonadaceae > Sphingomonas. The sequence goes on along the minus strand of NZ_JAIQXT010000001.1, from coordinate 578,091 downwards.
TTGAGGTCGAGGATGCCGGTCAGACCGAGGGTTTCAGTATTGCCGGTGGTGAAATAGCCGCCCAATTCGGCGCGGCCCTTGACCAGATCGAGGAACTTGGCCTCGCGCAGGCGGCGTTCGGCTGCCTCACGGCGCTCGCGCTTCCATGCGCTGGCGGTGGATTCGAACTGCGCGGCGCGTTCCTTGTCGGCGGCCTTGGCATATTTGACGATCGCGTTGACCGCGCCCTCGTCGCCTGCCTTCATCGCGGCGTCGAGCATCGCTTTGACCTCCGACGAGCGTTCGACCGACTGGTTGGGCGGCGGAGGCGTTTCCGGTGCAGTCGAAGCCGTCACATCGGCGTTGGCGAGCAGCAGCGGGGCGGCGAGCAGAAGGAGCAGGGAGCTACGCATGTAACCGGTTACTACCCGATTTTCGCCCAAAGATCGAGTGCGGTGCAGCATTATGCTTCTCCCGGCTCTGCGATGCCCAGCGGCTCGGCAAAGATGCGCAGGATGTCGATGTAAAGCGTCCGCTTGAACGGCACGATCACCTCAGGCAGCTCGCGCGGGTCGATCCATCGCCACGCGCGGAATTCGGGTTCGGCGGTGGCGATGTCGATCACGTCGTCACCGGCGTTGAGGCGGAACAGGAACCAGCGCTGACGCTGGCCACGCCATTTGCCCTTCCACACCTTGCCGACCAGATCATCGGGCAGGTCATATTCCAGCTCGATCTCGGGCGCGGCGAGCAGTTCGACATGCTCGCGGACGACGCCGGTTTCCTCCCACAATTCGCGATAGGCGGCGTCGAGCGGGTCTTCGCCCGGGTCGATCCCGCCCTGTGGCATCTGCCATGCCTCCAGCGTCGAATCGAGCCGCTGGCCGACGAACACCAGGCCGTCGGCGTTGAGCAGCATCACGCCCGCGCAGGGGCGGTAGGGGAGATGGGCGAAGCTGGTCATTCCGCCGAAGCCTGCGCCATCACGCGGTTTGCCTCGGCCTCGGTCAGCAATGTGCGGAACGCGACGAGCATGCCAGCAACGTCACCCTGAGCGGACGGGATCGCGCGACGCAGCGTGATGAAACCGTGGATATTGCCCACCGCCTCGCGGAAGATGACCGGGACGCCGGCGGCGGCCAGCGCGCCGACATAGGCGCGGCCCTGATCGCGGATCGGGTCGAGGCTGGCGGTGATGACCAGCGCGGGGGGAAGCCCCTCCAGCGTCGCATGGCGCATCGGCGACGCGCGCGGGTGATCGAAGTCCGGGCCGTAGCATTCGTTGAACCAGTCCATGCCCTTGGCCGTGAGCAGATAGCCCTCCGCGAAATGATCGGCGGAGGCATAGTCGCCACCGAAATCGGCGGCGGGGTAGATCAGCAGCTGGCCGATCACCGGCACTGCGGCAGGAGCGTCGCGCAGGTCGATCGCGGCCACGGCAGCGATCTGGCCGCCCGCGCTGTCGCCGGCGAGTGCGATCGCGGTGACCGCGCGGCCGAGTTCGGCCGGGTTGGACGCGACCCAGCGTGCCGCTGCCTCGCAATCGTCGGATGCTGCGGGCCAGGGGCTTTCGGGGGCCAGACGATAGTCGACCGAGACCACGGGCAGGTCGAGCATGCGGCTCATTTCCGCGGTGAAGCTCGCATGGCTGTCGATATTGCCGATGACGAAGCCGCCGCCGTGGAAGAACAGCACGACCGGCCCCGGCTCGCGGCTTTCGCGCACGTCGAACAGGCGGGCGGGGATCGGACCGGCGGGGCCGGGGATGGTCAGATCCTTGACCGTCGCCAGCTCACCCTGCGGCAGGTCGACCATATCCTTCATCGCCAGATATTGCGCGCGATAGGCGGCGGGCTGCGGCGGCCACGGCATTTCCGGCATCGCGGCGAGCATGTCGAGAAAGGCGCGGGTGTCGGGACGGACGAAATGGTCGGCCAAGATCGGGTCTCCTCTTATGTGCCGGGTCATAGGCGAGGCAACGCATGGGCGTCCACCCGCGCAACCCGTGCTTTGCCGCAACTAAAGAAGAATTTCGCTGTCCTGTGCGCAACAGTGATGCTAACGGCGCGGCATGTTTCGAAAACGGCCCATTATCACCACCCGGACCGCGACCCGCCGCTGAAGGCCGGTCGCGCGGGTCCGGGTATCTGCCGCGAAACATTTCCATCGGCGCGCCGCTCACGGCCCGCTGACTTCCCACCGAAGAATGACTATGTGCCTGCCCGTGTTCCGGGCGGCTCGACCGCATGAAAGGGTCTATTGATGGGTTACCGTGTCGTAGTCGCAGGCGCCACCGGCAATGTCGGGCGCGAGATGCTCGCCATTCTGGCGGAGCGCGAATTTCCGATCGACGAGCTGGCCGTGCTCGCCAGCGCGCGCTCGACCGGCGACATGGTCGATTTCGGCGAGACCGGGAAACAGTATAAGATCCAGAATATCGAGCATTTCGATCCGACCGGCTGGGACATGGCGCTGTTCGCGATCGGGAGCGAGGCGACGAAGATCCACGCCCCGCGCTTCGCCAAGGCCGGCTGCACGGTGATCGACAACAGCTCGCTGTACCGCATGGACCCAGACGTGCCGCTGATCGTGCCGGAAGTGAACCCGGAGGCGATCGACGGCTACAAGGCCAAGAACATCATCGCCAATCCGAACTGCTCGACCGCGCAGATGGTGGTTGCGCTCAAGCCGCTGCACGATGCCGCGACGGTCAAGCGCGTCGTCGTCGCGACCTATCAGTCGGTGTCTGGCGCGGGCAAAGAGGGGATGGACGAGCTGTTCGAGCAGTCGCGCAACATCTTCGTCGGCGACAGCGCGGAAGCGAAGAAGTTCACCAAGCAGATCGCGTTCAACGTGATCCCGCATATCGACAGCTTCCTCGACGACGGTTCGACCAAGGAAGAGTGGAAGATGGTGGTCGAGACCAAGAAGATCCTCGACCCCAAGGTCAAGGTGATCGCGACCTGCGTGCGCGTACCAGTGTTCGTCGGTCATTCCGAGGCGGTGCATGTCGAGCTGGAGCGCGAGCTGTCGGCAGAGGACGCGCAGAGCATCCTGCGTGAGGCGCCGGGGATCATGCTGATCGATAAGCGCGAGGATGGCGGCTACATCACTCCGGTCGAGTGCGTCGGCGATTATGCGACCTTCGTCAGCCGGGTGCGTGAGGATTCGACGGTCGAGAACGGCCTCGCTTTCTGGTGCGTCAGCGACAATCTGCGCAAGGGCGCGGCGCTGAACGCGGTGCAGATCGCCGAGTTGCTCGGTCGCCGCCATCTGAAGAAGGGCTGAGCGCCCGCAAATGGGCCTCCCCGCCGCGCAACGCTGGTGGCTGCTCGCATGCCTTGCGGGCGTCCCGCTGAGCGCGGTGGGGGCGGCCTATCCGCCCAATACCTGGTTACAGGTCGGGCCGGTCGTGGCCGGCGTGCCGCTGGCGTGGTGGGCGTTGCGGCGCTGGCCGATGCGCAACGCGAGCGTCGGCTGGGCCTGCGGCTTCGTGCTGCTCCATCTATTCGCGGCACGCTGGACCTATAGCAGTGTGCCCTATGACGCTTGGGGGCAGGCGGCATTCGGCGTCAGCATCGATGCCGCGTTCGGGTTTCAGCGCAACATGTTCGACCGGCTGGTGCATTTCGTATCCGGCCTGTGCGTTGCGCTGCCGCTGGTCGAGGTCGGGATGCGCCATGCCGGGCTGACGCGGCGGATGGCGGTGATGTTCATGCTGCTCGCGGTGCTGGCGATCGGTGCGTTCTACGAGATTTTCGAATGGATGCTGACGCTGGGTCTCAGCCCGGAGGCGGCGGACCAGTATAATGGGCAGCAGGGCGACATGTTCGATGCGCTCAAGGATATGGCACTGGCGCTGTTGGGTGCGCTGGTGGCGCTTGCTGCCGGGTTCACGGGGCCGCGCACCAACGCGGCTCCGTCGCCGCCCGCCTGAGTGGCGCTAGCCGAACGTCAGAACTCGTCCCAGTCGTCGATCGCCGCTGCGGCAGCGGCACCGGATCCGTTCGTCGCGATTGGCAGCGTCGGGCGGACCAGCGGCGCGGCCTTGGGCTTCGCTGCGACCTTTGCGCGCACCGGCTTGGGGCGTGCGGGCGGCTGCTGAGCGGGCTGCGCAATCGCGGCGGGTGCCGGCGCGGGGGCCCGTGGCGCGACGGGCTTGGGACGCGCGGACAGGGCGGGCGCCTGCTGCCCGGCGTCGAACTGCGACGCCTGATCCGCCAGCGCGTTGACCTGAGCGAGCAGGCCGCGCGCCGCAGCGGAGGTTTCCTCGACCATCGCTGCGTTCTGTTGAGTCGACTGGTCCATCGTGCCGACGGCGGCGGCGATCTGGATCATCGCAGCGGACTGGGAGCTGTTGTCGGTCGCCATCGTTGCGACCAGTCCGTTGACGGTGCCGACCGTGTCGACGATCCGTGCCAGCGCGCCGTCGACGCTGCGCACCGCATCAACCGCAACGGCGACTTCGTCCTGGGTCAGCGTCAGCTGCTCGCGGGCGCGCTTCGCCTCTTCCTCGGCGCGCATCGCGAGGGCGGAAACGAGGTCTGCGACGACGGCAAAACCACGGCCGGCTTCGCCAGCGCGGCCGGCTTCGACGGCGGCGTTCATCGCGAGGACGCGGGTCTGGAAGGCGATCTTGTCGAGGCCCTCGATGACATCGTCGATCCCGCGCGCGCTTTCGCTGACGCGGCCCATGGTCGCGACGGCGCGTTCCGCAGTGGTGCGGCCTTCCTCGACGACGCTGCCGGCCTCTTCGGCGCGCGACACTACGTCTTGCGCGGCGCGGGCCATCAACTCGAGCCGGCCGTTGATTTGAGCAATCGCGGCGGTGGTTTCTTCGATGCTGGCGGCGTTGCTTTCGGAGCGGCGCGCGAGGTCGTCGGCGGCGAAGGAGATTTCGCCGGTGCCGGCCTTGATCGCCACGGTCGATTCGATCACCGCGCCGACCAGCCCCTGCAGCGCGACGACGGCCGAGTTGAAGTCGGTGCGCAGCGCGGCATATTGCGGGTCGAATTCGGCGTCGATGCCATGGGTCAGCTTGCCCTGCGCCACGCGCTTCAGCCCGTCGCCGAGCGCGCGGACGACCTTGTCGAGCGCTTCCTTGTTGCGCGCGATTTCAGCCTCGGCGGCGGCGCGGGCGGCGGATGCTTCCTGAAGGACGGCGAGGGCGCGCGCCATCTCGCCAAGTTCGTCCTGGCGGTGTGCGCCGACGATCTCGGTGTTGGTATCGCCCTCGGCGAGACGGCGCATCGAGGCGATCATCGCGGTGATCGGCGCAAACAGGCGTCGGCAGATATAGAATTGCAGCGCGCAGCCGATCAGCAGCGCGGCGAGGCCGATTTCCTCGAGCATCATGACCAGCCCGGACGCGCTCCCCGCGACATCCTCGACCGGGATGCCGACATACAGGATGCCGATCGTCTTGCCCGATGCGTCGCGGATCGGGTCATAGGCGGTGAAATATTCCTTGCCGAGAATCTCGGCCTGACCGCGATAGGGCTTGCCGTCGCGCAGCACCGCATCGAACACCGGGCCGGGGGCGAGTTTGGTGCCGACCGCGCGGCTGCCATCGTCCTTGACCACATTGGTCGCGATGCGGGTGTCGCCAAGGAAAATCGTCGCGGTGCCGCCGACCAGTTTCTTCACCTTGTCGACCGGATCGTTGAACCCGTTGAGCGGGCGCCCGTCGAGCAGCATGCGGTCGCCATCGACCGAGAAGGTCTTGCCGTAGCGGCTCAGCACGTCCTGTGCGACGCCCATGTTCGTCTCTTGCCGCTCGGTCGCCCGCGCCTGCATGTCCTGATTGAGCGCCCATTGCGTCGTGACCACCAGCGCGGCGGCGAGCGCAAGCATCGCGAGGCAGGATAGAAGGGTGATCTTTGTCGCGAGCTTGAGACGGCTGAGCATAGCGGGACCTCGGCAGAAATCGATCTGGTTCGGTCAACTATAGAACGCTCGCCGGGCATCCGGTCGTCAGTGGCCTGCTGCCGCCGGATCGTTTGCGATCCGGGCCTTTGGACGCTTGAGGAACAGCACCAGCGGGATCGACGCTGCGGTGACGATCATCATCGCGTGGAAGTCGTTGAGATAGGCGATCATCGCCGCCTGTCGCGTCACTTCGGCATTCGCCATCGCCAGCAGTGTATCGGTCTGGCCGCCGAGATTGGCGAGCAGGCCGGGGTCGAGTGTCTGGAGCCGCTCGGCAGTGATGTGCGGGGCGAGGTCGGCATGGCTGACCTGGGTCCCGCGCGCGAGGATCGTCGTCACCAGCGAGATGCCGATCGACGCACCGATATTGCGCGAGAGGTTGGTCAGGCTCGCCGCTTCGGTTCGCTGGTGCGCGGGCAGGGTGGCAAAGGCCATGCCGTTGAGCGGCATGAAGATCATCCCCATGCCAAGGCCCTGCACGAAGCCCGAAACGATGAAGGGGGGCGACCCCATCTGCAGCGTCCAGCTGGTCATGTCCCACAGCGACCAGGCGGCAAGCGCGAAGCCGGTGCCGACCAGCAGTCGCGGATCGACTCCGCGCGCGACCAGCCGCGCCGACAGCCCCATCGTGATCAGTACGCCGACGCCGCGCGGCATCAGCAACAGGCCGGTATCGACCACCGGATAGCCATAGAGCGTCTGGAGCATCGGTGGGAGCAGCGCCATCGTCGCCATCATCACCACGCCGACCACGAGCATGAAGGCGAGCGCGGTGACGAGGTTGCGGTTCTTCCACAGGCTGCGTTCGAACATCGGGTTCTTGCCGGTCGCCATATGGACGATGAACATCCACAGCGCGGTCCCCGCGATCAGCGTCTCGATCCAGATTTCAGGGGATGAGAACCAGTCGGCATGCTGTCCCCGATCGAGCATCAGCTGAAGCGCGCCGATCCCCACCGCAAGCAGCGAGAAGCCGAATACGTCGAACGCGCGCTTGCGCACCGGGCGGCTGGGCAACAGCCACCACAGGATGACGAGGCAGATCAGCCCAAGCGGCAGATTGACGTAAAACACCCAGCGCCAGTTGAAATTCTCGGTCAGCCAGCCGCCGAGCACGGGGCCGAGGATCGGGCCGATCATGATGCCCATCCCCCACACCGCCATCGCTTTTGGCTGATCCTGTGGGCGGTTGATGTCGAGCATCACGGTCTGGCTGAGCGGGTTCATGAACGCCGCCGCAATCCCCTGAAGCACGCGGAACAGGACCATCTGCTCAAGGCTCTGCGCCGCGCCGCACAGCGCAGAGGCGATGATGAAGCCAATGGTGGAGATCAGGAACAGGTTGCGCGAGCCGATCCGGTCTGAAACCCAGCCGGTGATCGGGATCGCGATGGCCGAGGCGACGATGTAGCTGGTCAACACCCAGGTGATCGTGTCCGCCGTTGCGCCGAGCGAAGTCTGCATATGCGGCAGCGCGACATTGGCGATGGTGGTGTCGAGGATCTGCATGATCGTCGCCAGCATCACGCCGAACGTCAGCAGCCCCTTGTTGCGCACGGGCAGCGCGGCTTCGCCTGCCGGGGGTGCGGCAGGGGTGGCGGCGGGGGAGGCGGCGCTGGCCATCGGGCGCAGCTTACTTGCTCGTGTCCACGGTCACTTCGGCGGAGAGGCCGGCGATCAGCTGGCGCTGGCTCTTTTCGTCGATCGCGATGCGGACGGGGACGCGCTGGGTGACCTTGACCCAGTTGCCGTTGGCGTTCTGGGCGGGAAGCACCGAGGTTTCGGAGCCTGTCTGCGATCCGATCGATGCGACATGCCCTTTCAGCTTCAGGCCCGGATAGGCGTCGAAGCGGACCTCGGCGGGCTGGCCGACGCGCATGTCGGCAAGGTCGGTTTCCTTGAAATTCGCCTCGATCCACGATCCGCTCGATCGGACGAGCGTCACGGCGGGCAGGCCCGACATCATCATTTGCCCCACCTGAAGCCGGTCGGCCTGGCTGACCACGCCATCGACCGGTGCGCGGCGGGCGGTGCGTTCGAGGTCGAGCAGCGCCTTGGCGCGTTGGGCGCGCGCTGCGGCAATGGCCGGATTGACGCCGGGCACCGCGCTGCCGCTGGACAGCTTGGCGCGCGCTTCGTCGGCATCGGCAACCGCGCTCTGATAGCTTGCGCGCGCCTGTTCGACCGAATGCTGGGCCTGTTCGAACCGCGCGCGGGTGGTGAAGCCGCGGTCCATCAGCGCCTTTTGCCGATTATAATCCTCCTGCGCAGAGGCGATGCGGTCGCGCGCGGCCTGGATATCGGCGCCGGTACCGACATAGCTGGCCTGCATCGTCGTCACCTGAACCTGCGCATTGGCGATCGCGGCGTCCGCCTGCGCCAGCGCGATGCGATAGGGTTCGGGATCGATGCGGAACAACAGGTCGCCGGCCTTGACGGTCTGGTTCTCCTTCACCGCCACCTCAACAATCCGCCCCGCGACGTCGCTGGCGACCGACACCTTGTCCTGCTGGACATAGGCATTGTCGGTCGAGACGGTCCCGCCCGACATCGCCCAGCCGATCGCGGCGGCGATGATCACCAGCAGCGGCACGCCGAACATCAGCAGCGGGCGGAGCAGCTTGCGGCGCGGCTTTTCCGCGAGCGCGGGCGTGGCCGCGGTTTCGATGCGGGGATCGGCTTCAGCCATTGGCGGCCTCGTTGGACTGGTCGGGGTTGAGATTGGCGCGGAGCTGTTCGAGCAGCGCGTGGAGCTGGGTCTGATCATCGGCGCTGATCCCCACGGCGGCATCGACGAACAGCGCGTCGGCGATGGTCTTGAGCTGGAGCAGGATCGGCTGGGCGGCGTCGGTCAGATGGATGCGCCAGACGCGGCGGTCGCCCGGATCGCGACGGCGCTCGACCCAGCCAGCCTCCTCCAGCCGGTCGATCATGCGGCCGAGCGTGATCGGTTCGACCTCGAGCAGTTCGGCGAGCATGCCCTGATTGCTGCCCTCATGCCGTTTGAGCACGCTGAGCGTGCGCCATTGCTGGCGGGTTACGCCGATGAGCCGCGCGCGTTCGTCGAAGCGCTTGCGGAGCAGGCGGGACACATCGCTGATCAGAAATCCGAGTGAGTCGGTCATAAGCGGCGATATAATAAGCATGCTTATAGAAAGCCAGCGATATAGGTTGCGATCTGCGACTTATGCGATTGCACGCAACGCAACCGGCGCGGCTTTCGCGCGTGGCCAATTCGGTGCATCAGGGTTGGCATGACCGAGACTTTTGAGACGTTCGATGGCCAGCGGCTGGCCTGGCGCGAGATGGGCGAGGGGCGAGCGGTGGTGCTGATCCACGGCTTCTTCTCCGACGCGGAGACCAACTGGATCAAATATGGCACCGCCGAAAAGCTGGTCGCGGCGGGCTTTCGGGTCATCATGCCGGACCTGCGCGCGCATGGGGAGAGTGCGAAGCCGCACGATCCGTCCGCTTATCCGCCCGACGCACTGGCGCAGGATGCGGAGGCGCTGATCGCGCATCTGGGGTTAACCGACTATGATCTGGGCGGCTATTCGCTTGGCGCGCGGACGACCGTGCGGGTGCTGGCGCGCGGGACTGCTCCCGCGCCCCGCCGTGTGATCCTGTCCGGGCTGGGCGATGAGGGCGTGACCGATACCGGGCGTCGCGTCGGCCATTTCCGCAGCGTGCTGACCGGTTTTGGCAGCTTCGTGCGCGGGGACCGGGAGTTCATGGCGCAGGCGTTCCTGAAGACCACCGGAGGCGACCCGAAGGCGCTGCTCGGTATCCTCGACACCTTTGTCGATACGCCGCCCGAAGCCGTGGCAATGCTCGACGTGCCGGTGCTGGTTGTCGCCGGGGCAGAGGATGACGAAGTCGGGTCGTTCACCGGCCTCACCGCAATGCTGCCCGATGCGCGTTTCGTTGAAATCCCGGGCAATCACATGAGCGCGGTGACGCGGCCTGAGCTTGGCGACGCGATCGTAACATTTCTGACTGCTTGACCCCATCGGAGGGCAGGCGCACTCTTCCCCCATCCACATTCAACCAATCGAGGGATTGATGATCCGCACCGGAATTTCGACGATCGCGCTTGCCGTGTTGCTGGCGGCCCCGGCCGCTGCGCAGAGCCAGAAGGCGGCGACCCCGACGGCGGCTGAAGCCGACGCATTCGTGACGCGTGCGACCAAGGAGTTCGAGGAGTTCTCGATCGACGATGCACGCATTCAGTGGCTCTATGCGACCTATATCAACGACGACACGTCGGCGCTGGTCGCCAAGAGCGGTGCCAAGGGTACCGAATTGGCGGTGAAGTACGCGCTGGAAGCGGCGAAATATGACAAGGCGAAGGGCCTGTCGCCTGACACCAAGCGCCAGCTCGACATCCTGCGCAGCGCGATCACCTCGCCCGCGCCGACCCGGGACGGTGCGGCGTCGGCGCTCGCCAAGCTGCAGACCGACATGCAGACCGTCTATGGCACCGGCAAGGGCACGCTGAACGGCAAGCCGCTCAACGGCAGCGACATCGAGGCGGCGATGGGCACCAGCCGCAACCCCGATGAATTGAAGGAAATGTGGACCAGCTGGCACGATGGTGTCGGCGCGCCGCAGCGTCAGGATTACCAGCGCTCCGCCGGCCTGTTGAACGAAGGCGCGCGCGAGCTGGGGTTCAAGGATGTCGGCGCGATGTGGCGGTCGAATTACGACATGCCGCCGGAGGAGTTCGCGAAGCTCACCGACAAATTGTGGAACGAGGTGAAGCCGCTTTATGAGTCGCTGCACACCTATGTCCGCTGGAAGCTTAACGAGAAATATGGCGACGCGGTTCAGTCCAAGACCGGCCCGATCCGCGCCGATTTGCTCGGCAATATGTGGGCGCAGGAATGGGGCAATATCTATGACGTCGTCGCGCCGGCGGGGTCGGGCGATCTTGGCTTTGACGTCGGCGAATTGCTGGTCGCCAAGGACTATGATGCGATCAAGATGGTCAGGACCGGCGAGGGCTTCTACTCATCGCTCGGGCTTGAGCCGATGCCGGAGACGTTCTGGAAGCGCTCGCAGTTCGTGAAGCCCGCCGACCGCGAGGTGCAGTGCCATGCGTCGGCGTGGAATCTCGACAATGTCGATGATCTGCGCATCAAGATGTGCATCAAGGTGAATGGCGACGATTTCACCACGATCCACCATGAGCTGGGCCACAACTACTACCAGCGCGCCTATAACAAGAAGCCGTTGCTGTACCGCAACGGTGCCAATGATGGCTTCCACGAGGCGATCGGCGATTTCGTCGCGTTGTCGATCACGCCGGATTACCTCGTCTCGATCGGGCTGCTCGACCAGAGCAAGGTGCCGAGCGCGGACAAGGACACCGGGCTGTTGCTGCGTCAGGCGATGGACAAGGTCGCGTTCCTGCCGTTCGGCCTGCTGATCGACAAATGGCGCTGGGGCGTGTTTTCGGGCGGCATCCCGGCGACCGGCTATCAGGGCGCATGGGACGCGTTGCGGCTGCAATATCAGGGGATTACCCCGCCGGTGAAGCGCGATGAGACCAAGTTCGATCCGGGTGCGAAATATCACATCCCGGCGAACGTGCCGTACACCCGCTACTTCCTCGCGCGTTTGCTGCAGTTCCAGTTCTACAAGGCGGCGTGCGACCAGGCCGGCTGGAAGGGGCCGCTCCACCGTTGTTCCTTCTATGACAATAAGGAGGTCGGCGCGAAGCTGAACGCGATGCTGGAGATGGGCGCGTCAAAGCCGTGGCCCGACGCGCTCGAGGCGTTCACCGGCAGCCGCGAGATGTCGGGTGCGGCGATGGTCGAATATTTCGCGCCGCTGAAGACGTGGCTCGACGAGCAGAACAAGGGCAAGCCGACCGGCTGGTAACGAAAAGGGCCGCCGCGAGGATCTCGCGGCGGCCCTTTCTCGATGGCGAGGGAGCGTGGCTTACTTAGCCGGCTTGTCCTTCGACTTGTCGGCGTCGTTCGGGCCACCCTGACCCTTTTGCACCGCGTAAAAGATCCCCGCGACCGCTGCGCCGATCGCGGCGACACCTCCGATCACGGTCGCGAAGAAGTTGCGATCGCCCATTTTCTCGCGCGTTTCCGCAACGAACTGCACGGGGGCGGATTCTGTCACGGTCTGCGCGGCACTCTGGGCTGCCGACGAGACCTTGGCTGCGGCAGCCTCGACCGCGGCGCGCGGGCGGCTGCTGGTGGCAGTCTTGCGCGTCGATGCGCGTGGCTTGGCGCTCGCAGCCGGCTTGCGCGTCGCGGCGGAGCGGCGTGGGGGCGGTGCCTTGTCGGCGGGGGCCGGAGCCTTGGCGGCGGCCGGCTTGCGCGCGGGGGCCTTGGCTGGCGTCGCAGGTTTTTCGATCGCTACGGGCGCTTCAGCGGCTGGCTTGGGCGCGACCTTAGGCTTTGGTGGAGCCTTGGGCTTCGCGGGAGCCTTGGCCTTCGCCGGCGCCTTGGCCGGGGCGGCTTCCTTCGCGTCCCCCGCCTTGGCCGCAGGCTTCGCTGCCGCCTTGCGCGGCTTGGCAGCGGCCTTGGCTTCGGTCGGGGTGTCGGCGTCGTTCGATGTGGTCGGGGCTTTCGCCATCACGCAACTCCAGTGGTTTCGTGTCTGTAACCAACCTGAGGCAAATCGGTTTCCCGCGTCAATGAAAAGCGCGCGTTCGCCCCGAACTTACCGGAAGGGCGGCTCGTTGAACGCGCGCAGCTTGCGACTGTGGAGTTTGGCGCCCTCGCGCCGCAGTTGCTCGCAGGCTTCGATCCCGATCTTCAAATGCTCGGCAATCGCGCGCTCGTAGAAGCGGTTGGCCTGGCCCGGGAGCTTCAGCTCGCCATGCAGCGGCTTGTCCGACACGCACAGCAGCGTGCCGTAGGGGACGCGGAAGCGATAGCCCTGTGCGGCGAGCGTCGCGCTCTCCATGTCCACGCCGACCGCACGGCTGAGCGAGAAACGCAGCGCCGAACGCGAGAAGCGCAGTTCCCAGTTGCGATCGTCGGTGGTGACGATCGTCCCGGTGCGCAGGCGGCGCTTGAGTTCGTCGCCCGACTGGCCCGATACCGTCTCGGCGGCGCGGGCCAGCGCCTGCTGCACTTCGGCGATGGCGGGGATCGGGATTTCGGGCGGCAGCACGTCGTCGAGCACATGATCGTCGCGCAGATAGGCGTGGGCGAGGACATAGTCGCCGATGCGCTGGCTGGGGCGCAGGCCGCCGCAATGGCCGATCATCAGCCACGCCTCGGGCCGCAGCACGGCGAGGTGGTCGGTGATCGTCTTCGCATTGGACGGGCCGACGCCGATGTTCACCAGCGTGATCCCGCTGCCGTCCTCAGCCATCAGATGCCATGCCGGCATCTGGTGCCGCCGCCACGCGCTGTCGGTCAGCAGCATTTCGGGGTCGTCGCCGGCCTTGAAAATCATGCCGCCCGGCCCGGACACGCCGGTAAAGCGGCTGCCTTCGCCAACCTGCTCCGCCGCCCAGCTGACGAATTCATCGACATAGCGGTGATAGTTGGTGAACAGGATGTACTGCTGGACATGCTCGGTCGGCGTGCCGGTATAGTGGCGCAGCCGCGCGAGGCTGAAATCGGTGCGCAGCGCGTCGAACAGCGCGAGCGGGCGGGTGCCATCCTGGCTGATCCAGCTGCCATCGGCGATCTCGTCGCCGATATGCGCGAGCTCAGTCGCGGGGAAATGCCGCGCGAGTTCGAGCACCGACACCTGATCCATCTTCAGCACATGGCTAGGGTCGATGACATAGGGGAAGGGGATTTCCTGACGCCCGGTGGTCGCGGTGACCTCGACGTCATAATCCTCGATCAGCAGGGTCAGCTGCTCGATCAGATAATCGGCGAACATCGCGGGGCGAGTGACGCTGATTGCATAGTCGCCGGGCTCGACAAGGCGGCCAAAGCTGCGCGCCGGGGTCGGGCGATCGACCTCGTTGCGGTAGCGGACGCGGATTTCGGGATAGGCGAAGCTGCCGTCGTGACGGTGCTGCGGATCCGGGGCGATCCCCTGGGTCAGATAGAGATCGAGGGCCTCACGCAGGCGGGTGACGGAGGCGGTGTGCAGCCGATCCAGTTCGGCGACGATTGTTTCTGCTTGTGTCATCTTCAACGGCTAATTTGCCGCGATGACATTGGCAAGACTCGATGGGGTAGCGGACGACGGAGACGCGGTCGCTTTCGCGGCACGCCGATCGCGGGGATCGACGTGCCGCAAAGCGTCACTTCGCGTCGTCGTCCTTGTCGAGCAGCTTGCTGATGCCGAATGCGGCACCCGCCACTGCGGCGGCCGCGCCTGCGGCAATCGCGGCGGTCGCGACGGGGTTCTTCTTGGCCGCTTCCACAAGATCGTCGACGACGTCGCCGATCGTCTCACCGGCGTCGGAAAGTGCTTCCTTGGCCTGGCTGAACAGCGTGTCCTCGCTGGCGGTTTCGGTCGTCGCCGGAGTGGCGGCGGGCTTGGTCTCGGTGGTCATTTCGGGGTCTCCCTTCCACAGTGACAACAGCTTCGCCGCACACCGGTTCCACCGTCAACGGGAAACCGGCGCGCGACTGAAACGGTTAGTCTTCCGATCCCGGTTGATCGTCAATCCGGGCAAGACCGGATGGCGTCAGAGATTCTCAAGCAGATGCTCGGCCGAGCTGACCTTGAACTCGCCCGGTGCTTCGACGTGAAGCTGTTCGACCACGCCGTCGTTGATCAGCATCGAATAACGCTGGCCGCGCGTGCCCATCCCGAACTTGCTGCCATCGAACTCGAGGCCGACCGCCTTGGCAAAGGCACCATTGCCGTCCGAAAGCATGGCGATGTCGCCGGCATCGGCGCCCTTCGCCCAGGCGCCCATCACGAACGCGTCATTGACAGCAGTGCACGCGATTTCGTCGACGCCCTTCGCCTTCAGCTCTTCGGCCTTCTCGACATAGCCGGGCAGGTGACGCGCCGAGCAGGTCGGGGTGAACGCGCCCGGGACCGAGAACAGCGCGACCTTGCGGCCCGCGAAATATTCGTCCGAGCTGACCTGCTCAGGCCCGCTTTCGGTCGCCTTGACGAAGGTGGTGCTGGGAATGCGTTCGCCGATCTGGATCGTCATCTGGTTTTCCTCTCACTCCGCGGAACTGCGGCTTGCCGTCCAAGTGGCATGGTTGTCGGGATTTTCAAGCGTGGCGGAGCGCAAGCCGTGCGCCTATGTTGGCGCGCGATGGACGATAGCAGCTTTCTGACCGGGCAGATCCTGCTCGCCTTGCCCGGGATCGGCGATCCGCGGTTCGAGCGCGCGGTGATTGCGATGTGCGCGCATGACGATCAGGGCGCGCTGGGCGTCGGGATCGGCCATGAGATCGAAGGGCTGAGCTTTCACGAACTGCTCGGCCAGTTCGAGATCGATCCGGGCGCCGCGCCGGATGCGCCAGTTCACTATGGCGGTCCGGTCGAGCCGCGACGCGGCTTTGTGCTGCATTCGACCGATTGGGGCGGACAGGACACGATCGATGTCGCCGGGCGCTGGGCGCTGTCGGGGACCGTCGACGTGCTGCGGGCCATTGCCGAAGGTACCGGCCCGTCGCGCTGGATCGTCGCGCTTGGCTATGCTGGTTGGGCGGAGGGGCAGCTCGACGAAGAGATGACGCGGCACGGATGGTTCAACGTTCCGGGCGACGCGGCGCTGCTGTACGAGAACACTGCCGATCGCCGCTGGGAACGCAGCTTCGCCCGCGCCGGCATCGATCCACGGCTGTTGTCGAGCGGCGCTGGGACGGCCTGATCCCATTGCTCGCACCTATCAGGCTGACAGCAGGCGTGGGACAGGGCAGGAGCGGGGCATGAGCCACCTCCTTGATCGCCCAATCTGGTTTGCGCTGACGAGCGGGTGGACCCACTTGGCCGAAGGCAGTCCCGCCGCTTTGCGGATCGACCGTGCAGTCGGCCTGTTCGGGGCAGCGGCCGATGACTCGCCCGAGAGCCTGGCCGCGCTTGCTGACCTCGTGCCGGAGGATGGCGAGTTGTGGCTGGTCGAGCGGCAGCCCGCGCCTGCGCCGCTGGGAACGCGGGTGGTGCGTGAGGGGCTGGCGGTGCAGATGGTCCTCGATACCTTGGTCGCCGCCGACCGCGCGCCGCCGGTGATCGCGCCGCTGGGCGAAGCTGATGGTGATGAGATGTTTGCGCTGGCGATGCGCACCGAGCCGGGACCATATGCCCGGCACAGCCATCGCCTCGGCGGCTTTGTCGGCGTGCGCGTCGATGGACAACTGATTGCGATGGCGGGTGAGCGGATGCGGATGCCGGGCTATGCCGAGATCAGCGCGGTGTGCACTGCCCCCGACTGGCGCGGTCGCGGGCTGGCCGGGCATCTGACGCGCCATGTTGCTCACGCAATTCTGGCGCGTGGCGAGACGCCATTCCTGCATTGCTACGCCAGCAACCTCCGCACCGTCGCGCTCTATGAAGCAATGGGGTTCCGCATCCGGACGGAGATCCGCGCACCCATATTGGTACGCGATGCGCCATAACTTCGTGAAGGACATATAAAGATATCTTTATGTTTCATTTGCGCATCGTGCGCTGATCGGCTAGGGGCGCGCGCAGAGCCGCGGGCATGCTGCGGCGACACCGTTCATTAGCCGGAGAAAGATCGTGGCCACCGCGCTCGACAAGACCGATTACGTCATTCAGGATATCAGCCTCGCCGATTTCGGTCGCAAGGAAATCGACATCGCCGAAACCGAAATGCCGGGCCTGATGGCGCTGCGCGAGGAATTCGGCGCGAGCAAGCCGCTCAAGGGTGCGCGCATCACCGGTTCGCTGCACATGACGATCCAGACCGCCGTGCTGATCGAGACGCTGGTCGAGCTGGGCGCCGACGTGCGCTGGGCGACCTGCAACATCTATTCGACCCAGGACCATGCCGCCGCCGCGATTGCCGCCGCCGGCATCCCGGTGTTCGCCATCAAGGGCGAGACGCTTGAGGAATATTGGGATTACGTGATCCGCATCTTCGACTGGGGCACGGACACGACCTGCAACCTGATCCTCGACGATGGCGGTGACGCCACCATGTTCGCGCTGTGGGGCGCGCGCGTTGAGGCGGGTGAAGAGCTGTTCACCCCGTCGAACGAGGAAGAAGAGATCTTCGTCGCGACGCTCAAGCGCTTCCTGGCCGATCGTCCGGGCTACCTCACCAAGACCGTCGCCGCGATCAAGGGCGTGTCGGAGGAGACCACCACCGGCGTGCATCGCCTGTATGAGCTGTCGAAGAAGGGCAAGCTTCCCTTCCCGGCGATCAACGTCAACGACAGCGTGACCAAGTCGAAGTTCGACAACCTCTATGGTTGCAAGGAATCGCTGGTCGACGCGATCCGTCGCGCGACCGACGTCATGCTCGCCGGCAAGGTCGCCTGCGTCGCCGGCTTCGGCGATGTCGGCAAGGGTTCGGCGCAGTCGCTCCGCAATGGCGGCGCGCGCGTGCTGGTCACCGAAGTCGATCCGATCTGCGCACTGCAGGCGGCGATGGAAGGCTTTGAAGTCGTGACGATGGAAGAGGCGGCGACCCGCGCCGACATCTTCGTCACCGCGACCGGCAACGAAGGCGTGCTGACCGTCGATCACATGCGCGCGATGAAGAACATGGCGATCGTGTCGAACATCGGTCACTTCGACAGCGAGATCGAGATCGCTGGCCTCAACAACATGAAGTGGACCGAGATCAAGCCGCAGGTCGACGAGGTCGAGTTCCCCGATGGCAAGAAGATCATCATCCTGTCCAAGGGCCGTCTGGTGAACCTGGGCAACGCGACCGGCCATCCGTCGTTCGTGATGTCGACGTCGTTCACCAACCAGGTGCTGGCGCAGATCGAACTGTGGACCGGCGCGGACAAGTACAAGAACGACGTGTACGTCCTGCCCAAGCATCTCGACGAGAAGGTCGCGGCGCTCCATCTGGAGAAGCTGGGCGTCAAGCTGACCAAGCTGAGCCAGAAGCAGGCCGATTACATCGGCGTTCCGGTCCAGGGTCCGTACAAGCCGGATCACTACCGCTACTAAGCGGCGGTCAGGCTGAAACAGAAAAGGGGGGCGCTTCCGGTATCGGGAGCGCCCCTTTTTGCAGTCAGGCGCCGGCGAGTGCGCCGAGCTCTTCGCGTAGCGGCGCGAGCCATTCAGAATAGGGGCGCCAGATGTCGAAACCGTCGCGGTTGAGCGGGCGGCGCACCTGCTCGCTGCTGGGTGTGCGGACCACGCGATCGAGCGTGTGGAAATCCAGGATCGATGGCGTCCAGTCGAGCCCGAGATAGGCAAGGGCAGGGCGCAATTGCGGCTCGGGATCATCAACCATTGCCGCATAGTCGATATGGTGGACGAGACCGGGGGCTGTCGCGTCGATGTGATCCATCAGGCGCACATAATCGACATAGCTGCGCCCGATATGCCGCAGGTCGAACGAAGATGCGTGCGCGCTCGAGAATAGCTGGGTGTAGTTCGAGAAGCAGCAATCCATCGCATCGCGTCGAATGTCGAGGAAACGTGCCTGAGGCAGGATGCGCTTCAGGAAGAGCAGGTTGCTCCAGTTGTGCGGCAACTTGTCGATGAAAAACCGGCTGTCGGTACGGCGATGCTCGGCAGCACGCCGCAGATAGTCTTCGCCGAGCACGCGCGCCTGATCGTCGGTCAGATTGCGGGTCAGTTGCGGCACGGTCATCGGGCCACGCCGTGTCGCCAGTTCGATCGCCGAGCGCAGGATCGCGGGGCCATAAGGCAGTTCGCCGACCGCTTCGAGCTCAGGGTGGCTGCCCAACATCTGTTCGAGTAGGGTGGAACCCGACCGCGGCAGGCTGACGATGAAGATCGGCACCGAACCGTCGCCCACTGGCGCCTGTGGCATGCGTGCAATGAAATCGGCGTCGATCGTCCGCTTGATCTCGCTAATTTCGTCGGTCAGCTCGGCCGGGTCATATTGCAGGCTCGCGGCGCGCTGATCATTGCCCTTGGTATAATGGGCGAAGGCTTCGGCGTAGCGACCCCGGTCGTGCAGCGCCTTGGCCATCGCGAAGTGCAGCGGCGCGCTGTTGCGCGGGTCGATCGCGATCTCGATGCCACGCGCGATGAGGTCCAGATTCTGATCGGTCAGCACCTTGCGCTTGATGCTGGCGAGACTCCACCACGCTTCGCCAAATTCATAGTCGGCTTCGGCCGCGCGCCGGTAGGCGGCTACCGCCTCGTCAACACGCCCCATCGCGCGAAGAATATGGCCGAGCGGGATCAGCAGGCTGGGCTGGGTGTCACCGGCCTGGTTCACCAACTGCTGTTGAAGCGCAAGCGCCTCGTCATGACGTCCCAGCTTGTCGAGTAGCGCGCTCCGTGCGGAGGATATGGAAATATCCGACAGCTCCTGCTCCAGCGCCTCCATCAGTGCCAGAGCCTCGACCGGGCGCTGCTGTTGATTGTAGACGGCCGCCAACTCACGTCGTGCGTCTGGCCCCGTGGCACCGAACGCGATCGCCTGGCGCAGGAATTGCTGCGCCTGTTCGAGCGCGCCGAGCCTGTTGGCAATCGACCCCAGCATGGTCAGCGCATCCGCATCGCGCGGATAGCGTCGCAGATGGTCCATCACCTCGCGCGCCGCTGCCTCGGGCTTTTCCGCAGCGAGCAGCGTGCGAGCGCGGGCGAGGGCGGGGCGGGACGAAACGGTGTCGGCGTGGTTCATTCAGTCAGCCTACGCATAACCGAGCAGGGCGCGAAGGCCCGGCGCGTTGAAATCGACCAGCGCCCGGTGACGATCGCCCAGCGTATCGGGCAACTGCTTGATGATCCCGGTCAGATTGTCGCGTGCCGTTCCGCTTTGTGCGGGATTGGCCCCGGTGCGGACACGCATCTGCCAGTCAGCAGGCATCGCGATGCCGCATGCGTTCAGCAGTGCCGAAAAGAAGGAAGCCGCAGCGTCGGTTTCCGGCGCCTTGGCGTGCGCGACGAGGTCCTCGAACTTTACCGGGTAAACGTGCGAGCCAAACCAGGCCGCGACATTCAGCTCGTACATCGCATGCAATGAAGGTTGCTTGCCGGGAATTCCGAAGATCATCATGGTCAGCAACTCGTCAACGCCGAGCGCGCCGGACTTCAGGAATTCGACATTGCCGCTGAATTGTTCGGACAGAAAGAAGCGGGCTTGAGCGATCACCCAGTCATAGGGGTCGCGATACAGCAGGATGCGGCGCGTCGATGCGGTTTCGATAACCGAGGCATCGGCGAAGAAAAGGTGACCCCAACTGAGCTTGGGTGCCGCCGGGTCGAAGGCGGCGCGATGGCGCTGCAGCGTCGGCCACTGGATGAAATCGGCCTGATATTGCTGCGCTACCGGAACGAACATTCTGAGGATGTTGCGAAGCAGGTGGCTGCCGCTTTTGGGCAGGCTGTTCAGGAAAATCGGCTGCGATAGCTCCGCCTGATCGAACTGGCGGTTCGCTTCATCAAGCGTGTCGGGCGTTACGAGGACTTGCGGCATTGCGCGGCCCAATTCCTTTCGGTCCACAAAAAAGGAAACGGGCGACATGTCACCATGACGCCCGTTCCCGTTTCCGTGATGTCTCGGATCAGAACTTTGCCGAGACGTTGATGAACGCGCGGCGTCCGACGAAGCTGTACTGCGACGCGGCGACGACCGGGCCGAGCATGCTGATCTGACCACCGTTCAGGACCGACACGCGCGGCGGGCGCGTGTTGAACAGGTTGCTGACACCCAACGTGATCTCGAACTTGTCCGCCACTTCCTGCGTGATCGACGCGCTGTGGTAGAAGGTCGCGTTGGTGGTCAGATCGGGGCAATAGGTGCCACGGACCGGCACGCCGTCTCCGCGATCCCCGTTGACGCACGGATTGCCGCCATTGTCCGCCAAGAACTCGGCAACGTTCGACGTCCCCCCAATCACGTTCATGCTGTAGAACAGCGTGGTCCCGCTGCTCGGCAGGTTCCAGGTCAGGCGGAAGTCGCCAACCCACTTCGGCGATCCGGCTTCGCCATTGTCGGTCTGCAACGGCGAGGTCGGGAGCAGCTGGAAGTTGTCGCGGGTCTGCCAGGTCATGTCGGCGGTGAAGCTGATATTGCCCCACGAGCCGAGGTCGCTGCGCACATTGGCGGTCAGGTCGACACCGCTGCTCTGCTGGCTTGCGATGTTGATATACTGATCGGACACGGTGTTGATGTTGAACGGTGCACCGGTCTGGCCGCGCGTGAAGAGCGAGCAGAGCGGATCAGTCGGGAAGCTGGCCGAGTCATAGCACCCGAAGATGATGCTCGCGGCGCCCAGCTGCGAGACCTGGCCCGACACCTTGATGTCGAAATAGTCGACCGCGATGTTGATGCGCGTGCGGCTGCCCAGGAACCCGAACTTGGGCGTCAACACGCCACCAACGACCAGCGCCTTCGACGTCTCCGCCTCGAGATTGCCGATGCCGCCCTGTGACGAAACGGTCGCCGTCACCCCCGACCCGTTATAGCTGGTCGGAATACCCTGCGCGACGCAGTTGTCGCGCTGACGCTGGTTGATCCGGCCGGTCAGGAAGCCATTGGTGTAGCCCGCGCACGGATCGATGTTACGCGAGGCCTGGAAGCTCGTTTCGTTTGCCAGGAACTGCTCGAACAGTGCCGGCGAGCGGTAGGAGGTGCCATAGCTGCTCCGGAAGCGAAGCCACTCGGTCGGCGCCCAGTTGCCGCCGAACTTGTAGGTCCAGTTCCCGTTGTCGCTGTCGGAGAACCCGTCGGAGGTGCGCGTCGAGGTAACGTTCGTCACGCGCCCTGCGGCCGAAAGCGACAGTTCGTGAATGAACGGCAGGTCCTTGAACAGCGGGACGTTGACTTCGCCGAACGCTTCCCAGGTCTTGGTCGAGCCAGCGGTGATCCCCGAGGTCGATGCGCCCCAAGCGTTGCCGGCGCGGGTGATTTCGCCTGGCGTGTCGTTGATCTCGTCCCGGCGGAACGCGGCGCCGAGCGCGACGCCGACCATGCCACCCGGCACCTTGAACAGTTCGCCAGTGATCGCGCCTTCACCGGTCCACTGGGTATAGAGCGTGCGACCCTCTTCCCAGTCGAACAGGTACGCCTTCTGCGCATCGGTGAGCTCACCCCGCAGGAAGAAGGGGTTGGTCCACGGGATATCGATGCACTGGCGACCCGAAACTGGGGTCACCATGCCGACGCACGAACCGATCACACCAAAGCCCTGCTGGGTGCTGATGTCATAGGCATCCTGCAGGACCTGCTGCGAGCGATAGCGACCGATGCTGCGGCTGTACTGGCCGTAGACTTCCCACTTCCAGTTGTCGGACGCGCCGAACGAACCGCGCAGGCCACTGACGCCGCGATAATAATCGACCTTCTGGCTCGAATCGCTCTGATCGGTGATCGCGGTCGGGCTGATCAGGTTCACGCCGCCGAAGCCGCCTGCCCAATAGTTATTCGCGTTACCGCCCGGATTGTAGCCGTAGAGGTCGCCGGTGTAACCAAAGCTCCAGAATTGGCGCCATCCGTTCTGGTAGGTTTCGCGACGGTTGAACAGGAACTCGCCGAACCATTCGATCGAGTCGGTGATCTCCTGCGACCCTTCGGCGAATACGGTGTAGAGGTCGCTCTTCGGGATGATCGTCGATTGCTCGACGAACGGGTGATAGGCGTTCTGCACCGCCAGCGATGCGGTGTCGTAGCCGGTCGGGAACCATCCGGCCGGAGCGGTGAAATCGCCGGGATAAGCAGGGGCGCCATAGCCCGGGATCCCAAGGGATTCGCCCGGATACTGGTATTGCAGCAGGACCGTCGAAGCGTTGAACGACGTGTTGCGCCCGGTATTCGGACCACCCGGTCCGTCGAGCTGCAGGTTGTCGATCAGGTTATAGGTCCAGATGTGGCCCCAGCGCAGGTCTTCGCACGCGTAATTGCCGGTGCGCGGATCGATCAGGTCGGCGCGCGAGCCGTCGGGACGGAACGTGTAGGCTTCGGGGCAGGCGAGATAATCGCGATCGCCGCGAGTCAGTTCGTTCTGGTGCCAATAGTCGGCGCCGATCAGGAAGTGACCCGTATCCCACTTCTTCCCGTAGATCGCGTTGATGCGGTAGTTTTCACCACCGCCGTCGAACGGGGCAGACACGTTGCCCGCAATCTCAAGGCCTTCGATGTTGGTCTTGGTCGTGATGTTGACCACGCCGGCGACTGCGTCCGAACCGTAGACCGACGACGCGCCGGTCTTGAGGATGTCGATGCCCTGAGCGATTGAGGCGGGCAGGACGTTCAGGTCGAACGAGGACACGCCGCCGCGCGTGCCGGCCGGGCCGGCGCGGCGACCGTTGAGGAGAACGAGCGTGCGGTTGGCGCCGAGGCCGCGAAGGTCGATCGTCTGCGCACCAGGACCGCCATTGGTAACGAAGTTCGACGAAATCGCCGACGTGATCTGGGTCGAGCCGGCCGCGATCGGGCTGCTCTGCAGCATCGAGGCAATGTCGGTCTTGCCTTCCTTGGCAACCAGTTCAGGATCGATCTGGCTGATCGGGTCGGGACTGTTGAATGGCGTCAGGCCGCGGATACGCGAGCCGGTGACGATGACTTCCGAGGCCTCCGGCGCCTGAGCGGTGGTCGGCGCTTCGGGTTCTTCAGCAGTTGCGTCTTGCGCGAACGCTGGAGCTATGCCGGTAACCGCCAGCCCGATCGAAAGGGTCCATAGCGCAGTTGCGCTCCGAAAGCGTGATTTAGTCATTTTGTGCCCCCTATTGCACAGCTGAAGCACTTTTGTTGCTGCGATGCGAAAGGAAGGCAAGTGCGGGGTAAGCAAGTCGCGATTTTCATTAGCTTTACGGAACGGTTGTAGCAAATCTGCAACACCACGCGCGTGAGGTGGTCACGTCGCCTATTTTGCCGCTCGCTTTGGCGTCTCAGAAACTGAGGCGCTGGGGCAACATTCTGAGAAAATCGACGCAGAGGGTTGCGCAGAATGGATAAAATGACGCATCGCGAACTTAGGGTGGGGACCCAATCGTGTGTGTAAAAGGGATTTGTACCGATGCGTTTCCTCCCATCCGCCAGCAGGTCTGGCTATCATAAGTCGGTGTCTGTCGCCGCGCTGGTGCTGGCGGGCATGGCCCCCGCGCTGGCTCAGGACGGTTCGACCCAGACTGCTTCGCCCCAGGCAGACGATGTTGCGACCTCTACCCAACAGTCGGATGACGAGGTCGTTGTCGTCACCGGATCGCGTATCGCGCGTCCCGAGATCAACTCGCCCAATCCCGTAACCTCATTCAGCGCCGCGACGGTCGAACAGTCCGGGCGGACCAACCTCACCGACTTTCTGGTCCAGAATCCGGCACTGATCGGATCGACCACCAGCGCTGACCAGTCGGGTTCGACCAGCGGCTTTGGTGCGACCGGCACCAACCTTCTCAACCTGCGCAATCTGGGCACCGACCGTACGCTGGTGCTGGTAGACGGCCGTCGCCATGTCGCGGGCCTGCCGGGTTCCGCATCGGTTGATATCAACACGATCCCGAAGGACTTGCTGGAGCGAGTCGACGTCCAGACCGGCGGTGCGTCGGCAGTGTACGGCGCCGATGGCGTGTCGGGCGTGGTCAACTTTATCCTGAAACGGGATTTCGAGGGCGTGCGCGTCCGTGGCCAGATGGGCATTTCGGAAGACGGCGACGCGGCCAACCGTTTCGTATCGGTCACCGTTGGCAAGAACTTCGCCGGGGACCGCGGCAATATCGCGTTGTCTTATGAATTCACGGATGATGATCGCCTGAGCTCCTCCGCTCGCGCCCGGGGCGGCGATCCGCTGCAGACGTTCGGGCTGGTCCGCAATCCGGATGACTTCCCGGATTCGCCGACGGTTTATGACCGCATCCTGCTGAACAATCTTCGCTATGCCGACAGCTCGCGCGACGGCGCGGTCGATCTCGACCTTGATGGCATTCCCGACTTTACGGGCACGGGTGCGGTGTATGACCGCGGTCGTCTGCTGCCCAGCTCCGGTGGTTTGACCCAGGGTGGGAGCAGCACGCCGCTCGCCGGGTATCAGGGGGACCTGCAGCCGCAGAACCGCGTTCATAATGTGAACGTGATTTCCAGCTTCGAAGTGTCCGATGCACTGCGCATCTATGCCCAGGGCAAATATGCGCGCACCGAAAGCTTCTCGGTCGCGCAGCCCAGCTTCGACTTCTTCACCTATCTGGCGCCCGACAACGCCTATCTGATCGAGCGCTTCGGTGCTGCGGGCGCGCCTAACGGCGCACTGCTGTCGCGCGATAATTTCGATCTTGGTGTCCGTGGCGAGTCGACCGAGCGCGAGACGTGGCGTGGCGTGATCGGCGCGGAAGGCCGGATCACCGACAATGCGCGGTACGACCTGTCCTATACCTATGGACAGACGTCGAGCAGCTTCCTGAGCACCAATTATCGGCTTGCCGATCGCTATTTCGCGGCGCTCGACGCGGTGCGTGATCCGGTCTCGGGCCAGATTGTTTGTCGTTCGACGATCACTGCGGGCAACATCGATCCGAACAACTTCGATTCGCCAGCGACCACGTTCACCCCGGGCACGGGCAGCGCATGCCGTCCGCTGAACCTGCTGGGCGAGAATGTGGCGAGCCAGGCGGCGCTCGACTTCATCAATGTCGATTTGCTGAACCGCTACAAGGTTACCCAGAATGTCGTCTCCGGATCGGTAACCGGCGATTTCGGCGCGCTGTTCCGTCTGCCGGGCGGTCCGGTCGGGTTTGCGATCGGCGGCGAGTATCGCAAGGAAACGAGCGAATTCGAGTCGGATCCGTTCCTGCAGCGCGGCGAACTGGCGGACATCGCGCAGATTTCGCCGGAGCGGGGTAGCTTCGACGTCAAGGAAGCGTTCGCGGAGCTGCGCGCGCCGCTGCTCGCCGACCTGCCGTTCGCACATATCCTGGAACTGAATGCGGCGCTGCGCCTGTCCGACTATTCGACGGTCGGCAGCACCACGACCTGGTCGTTCAGCGGCATTTACGCACCGGTTCGCGACTTGCGTATTCGCGGGACTTACTCGCAGGCCGTCCGCGCGCCGAACATCACCGAGCTGTTCGCGCCGACGAACGGGACGTTCTCGTTCATCGATGATCCGTGCGATCCGACCAACATTGCCGAGGGCACGTCCTTCCGTGCGGCGAACTGCAGTGCCGCGCTTGCCGCCGCCGGTCTCACCCCGGCGCAGATCGCGGCGTTCAATCCGGTCGATGACCCCACCGCGACGGTCAGCCTTCCGGGTCGCGTCGGGGGCAACCGCGATCTTGGCGAAGAGACGGCGCGCACCTGGACCGCGGGCTTCGTTCTTCAGCCGTCGTTCCTGCGCGGCCTGACGATCACCGCCGACTGGTACGACATCCGTCTGGAAAACGCGGTGCGCACGGCAACGGCGCAGGAGTTTGTTGATCTGTGCGTCGATCAGCCATCGCTGGATAACGTCTACTGTCAGAACATTACGCGCAGTGGGACGACCGGTTATGTCAGCGACTATCTGGTGCGCCCGGAGAATGTCGCGGCATTTGAAACGGCCGGCCTCGATGTGACGGTGAACTATGCGTTTGACGCGGGCAATATCGGTCGCTTCAACGTGCGTTTGCAGGGTAACTATCTGGACAAGCTGACGTTCGTCCCGACGCCGGGTGCGGATGCCGAAAACAGCAAGTTCACGGACTTTGCCCCGGAGTATAGCGGCAACTTCGACCTGACCTGGACGAAGGGCCCGGTCACGCTGAACTACGGTCTTGCCTATTTCAGCAAGACGCGTCGCTACAGCGAGGATCAGCTTCGGGCGAATCCGGATATCGCCGATCCGCAGTACTTCTGGTACCGCGAAAAGTGGGAGCATGATTTCCAGGCGTCGTTCTCTGTCAACGATCGCTACAGCTTCTACATGGGCGTCAACAACTTCACCGATGAGAAGGGTGATGTTGCTCGCATTGCTTATCCCTATTCGGAGATTGGCCGTTACTTCTACGCCGGTGCGCGGGTCGCGCTCCCCGGCTTCTGATGATCGCATAAGGATGGGGCCGGGCGACCGGCCCCATCTGTTTTTCGGACAATCGATAGCACTTTGCGCTGGCAATCGCTTCGCCTTAGAGAGCGCAGATGACTAGCGGTGTGCGCGCGTGATCGAGATTTCCCAAACCGCAGCGACGCTCGCTGGCGCGGCGCTCGCCCTGTTGCTTGCTGCTGGCGGGGCGATGCTGTTTGTTGGTCTGCGCGCGCGGTCGCGGGCGGGGCAGCTGAGCGACGCGAATGCGCGGCTGCTTGCACTGGCGGCGGGGTCGCCGGCGTTGGCGATGATCGTGCGGGCGGATGGGCGGATCGAATTGTCGATCGCGCTCGCCAACCTCTTCGGGTTCGACGCGGTGCCGGCCCATTTTTCCGACCTGATCGATAATGACGCGGTGCTCGCGCCTGAGGACGCGCGGGCGCTGGATCAGGAGGTGAGTGCGGCGCAGCGGGCGGGCAAGCCGTTCCGGATGATCGTGCCGGTGCGCGGAGCGAGCCGGACCTTGCTCGCAACCGGCGTCCGTGCGCCCGATGCGGTGCGCGCGCCGGGTGGGGCGGTGTTGTGGTTCCTCGACGCGACCGAGCCGAGCGAGGAAGTGGCGCGCTTTGCGGCGGAGGCCGATCGCTATCGCGTCGCGTTCGATGCGTTGACCGGCCTCATTCAATCCGCGCCGATGCCGATGTGGTATCGCGATCCCGAACTGCGCATCGCGATGGTCAACAATGCCTATGTCGAGGCGGTCGAGGGCAAGGATGCCGAGCAGGTCGTCGCCTCGGGTGTCGAACTGGTCGATGCTTCGGCACCGGGCGGGCCGCTCGCCAGCGCGGCGCAAGCGCGTGAGGTGGGCGCGCCGCAGATGGTGAAGCTGCCCGCGACGATCGGCGGCAAGCGGCGCACGCTGCACATCCATGACGTCCCGCTGCCGACCGGTGGGGTCGCGGGCTTTGCCGTGGATGTCGAGGAACTGGAGCAGGCCCGCGGCGGGATCAAGCGCGCGGCGGAGGCGCAACGCGCGATGTTCGATCGACTGTCGGCGGGCGTGGCACAGTTCGGGCCGGATCGCGCACTGGTGTTCTGCAACCAGCCATTCCGGCGCATTTTCGAGCTGAAGAACGAATGGCTCGCCGATCGGCCCGAGTTCGACCGCATCCTCGAGCGGATGCGCGAGGCCAACCGCTTGCCGGTGGTGCGCGACTTTCCGGGTTGGAAGAATGAGCGGCGCGAATGGTTTCTGGCGGCGGAGAGCGCGCGCGAGGAAAACTGGACGCTGCCCGGCGGCACGCATCTGCGGGTCGTTGCCCAGCCGCTGCCAGAGGGCGGGTTGCTGACGATTTTCGAGGATCTGACCGAGCAGGTACAGCTGGCGAGCGCGCGCGACACGTTGCTGCGGGTGCGGACGGCGACGTTCGACAATCTGTTCGAAGGGCTGGGCGTGTTCTCCGCCGACGGGCGGCTGCAGCTGTGGAACAACCGGTTCAAACAGGCCTGGGGGTTCGAGGACGCGTTCATCACCGGGCATCCGCGGGTCGATGCGCTGGCCAAGGAAGCAGCGGCCAAGCTCGCCAAGCCGGGTCGTGCGGCGCTGATCGGCGATCTGGTGCGTGCGGCGACAGTCGAGCGGCAGCAACGCGGCGGGTCGATCGACTTTGCCGATGGCCGCATTTTCGAGGTGGCGGCGGTGCCGCTGCCCGATGGAAATGCGCTATTCACGATGCTCGACATTTCCGACCGGCGGCGGATCGAGAATGCGCTGCGTGAGCGCAATGACGCGCTGGAGGCGGCGGACCGGATCAAGACCGCGTTCGTCGCCAGCATGAGTTATGAGCTGCGCACCCCGCTGACGTCGATCAAGGGCTTCGCCGAGATGCTCTATAACGGCTATGCCGGGGCGTTGCCGGAGACGGCGGTCGAGTATTCGGGGGCGATCCTGGAGTCGGTCGGGCGGCTCGGCGATTTGGTCGATGATGTGCTCGACCTGACCCGCGATGGCGGCGCGCTGGCACGGGAGGCGGTCGATCTCGAACTGGTCGCGGGCGCTGCGGTCGAGAATGTCCAGCCGTCGATCAAGACCAAAAAGATCGAGCTGGCGGTCGAGATTCAGGGGAGCGCTGGCAGCATCCAGGGCGATGCGCGGCGTATCCGCCAGATCGTCGAGAACCTGCTGCGCCACGCGGTCAGCGGTACCGGTGAGGGCGGTCGGGTGCTGCTGCACATCGACGGATCGGACAAGCGCGCGCGGATCGTCGTGTCGGATGACGGCCCCGGCATGGCGGAGGCGGTGGCCGCCAAGGCGTTCGACCGTTTCGCGCAGGCCGGGATCAGCCGCAATGGCGAGCGCGCGCTGCAACTCGGCCTGCCGATCGCCAAGCAGTTCGTCGAGGCGCATCGCGGGACGATCGAGCTGGTGTCGGAACCGGGGCAGGGGACGATGGTGGTCGCGGAGCTGCCGCGCGCATGATCACGCTCGCCGATGCTGCTGCGACGCAGGCGTTCGGGCGCGCGCTCGCGGCGCAAGTGCGGCCGGGCGATGTCATCGCACTGTCGGGGCAACTGGGCGCGGGCAAAACGAGCATTGCGCGCGGGCTGCTCGCGGCGCTGGGGCTGGAGGCTGAAGCGCCGTCGCCGAGCTATGCGATCGTGCAGCCCTATGACCCGCCCGAGGTCGCGTTTCCTGTGCTGCATGTCGACCTCTACCGCATCGACGATCCGGATGAGGCCGAAGAGCTGGGGCTGGAGGATGCGCGCGGCGATTCGCTGCTGCTGGTCGAATGGCCCGAGCGGTTGCCCGATGCCTGGTGGGCGGATGCCCTGTGGCTGACACTGACGATCGAAGCCGATGGGTCGCGTGGCTTGACAGCGCGGGTACCGGCGGCATGGAAGGACCGATGGCCCCTGCAAGCGACGGCGTGATTTCGCCCCCCGACATGAACCCGCCCGCACGGGCTCCGCATTTCCTGGCCGAGATTGGCTGGGGCGATGGGGAGATCCTGCCGCTGGCGGGGGACGCATCGTTCCGCCGCTATTTCCGGGTGCAGGCGCCGGGGCGCAGCGCGATCCTGATGGACGCGCCGCCGCCGCATGAGGACCCGCGTCCGTTCATTTCGATCGCGCGCTGGCTGACCGACCGCGGGTTCGCCGCGCCGACCATCTATGGTGAAGACCTGGACACCGGGCTGGTGCTGATCGAGGATTTCGGCGACGCGCGGCTGCGTGAGACCGCGGACGCCGCGCCCGAGAGCGAGTTGCGGCTGTATGAAGCCGCGATCGACGTGCTGATCCGCCTGCGCGGGCATGCGGCGGCGGACATCGACCCCTATGACGTTGACACGTGCCAGCGTGAGGCGGCGTTGCTGACCGATTGGTATTGCCCGGCGATCGGGGTCGAGGCGGACGTCGAGGGCTATCGCGCCGCGTGGGACGCGGTGCTGGCCCCGACGCTGCAGGGGCAGCGGGTGACGGTGCTGCGCGACTATCATGCCGAAAACCTGATGCTGATCGAGGGCAGCGAGACGCTGGGCCTGCTCGATTTCCAGGACGCGCTGGCGGGGCATCCGGCATACGACCTCGTCTCGCTGTTGCAGGACGCGCGGCGCGATGTGCACCCCGATCTGGAGGCGGCGATGCTCGACCGCTATCGCCGCATCACCGGCGCGGATCAGGCGTTCGTCGATGCCTATCATGTGCTCGGCGCGCAGCGGAACGCGAAGATCATCGGCATCTTCACCCGGCTGTGGCAGCGAGATGGCAAGCCGCGTTATCCGGGGCTGTGTCCGCGTGTGTGGGGCTATCTTGAGCGCGATCTTCAGCATCCGGCGCTGGCCCCGGTGAAGGCGTGGTTCGACTCGAACATCCCGGCGCATCTGCGCGGCGACCCGATGGTGGTGGTGCAGGCGTGAGCGCGAAGAAAACGCTGGCGATCCGGCCGATCCCGGCCGGTGCAGTGCCGCGCACCGCGATGGTGATGGCGGCGGGGCTGGGCAAACGCATGCGCCCGCTGACCGCCACCCGGCCCAAGCCGCTTGTCGAGGTCGCGGGTAAGCCGTTGATCGACCATGTGTTCGACCGGTTGCGCAGCGCCGGCGTCGCGCGCGCGGTGGTCAATGTCCACTACCTCGCCGATGCGCTGGAGGCGCATGTCACCCATCGGGTGAAGGACATCGACGTGCTGGTATCCGACGAGCGCAAGCAGCTGATGGAGACCGGCGGCGGGCTGGTGCAGGCGCGCGAGATGCTGGGCGATGACCCCTTTGTCTGCGTCAACAGCGACAATCTGTGGGTTGATGGCCCGATCGACGCGATCCGTCAGCTGGCGGCTGCGTGGGACGATGACCGGATGGACGCGCTGCTGCTGCTCGTCCCGCTCGCCCGCGCGCATTGCCATGGCGGGCAGGGGGACTTTCACCTCGACCCGTTCGGCAAGATCGTCGGGCGACGCAAGCCGGGGCGATTGGCACCCTTTGTCTATACCGGGGTGCAGATCCTGTCGCCGCGAGTGATCCGCGACTGGCCGGAGGGGGCGTTCTCGACCAACCTGTTCTGGCAGCGCGCGATGGAGGCCGGGCGGGCGTTCGGCGTGGTGCATCAGGGGCTGTGGTTCGATGTCGGCAGTCCGCCGGCGATTGCGGCGACTGAGGCGGTGTTGGCGGATGGGTGACGGCAGGGGGAGCCTGGGCATCCGTTTCTGACAGACGACAATCGCGCTGCTTTTCCGCATGATGGGGCCGTGGCCGTGCTCAAACCCCTGATACTGGCATTGGCGATCACGAGCGCTTCGCCTGCGATCGCGCAGCAATGGCCTGTGCCGGTGGCCGCCCGGGAAGCATCCGAGCGCAACGACCACCGTCAGGCAGCGGCGACGATCCTTGCCGAACTGAAACAATGCGAAGCGGTCGAGCCATCCCGCTGCGCGCTGCTGTTGATGTGGGCGGGGTCAGAGACGTTCCAGTTCGATTATCAGGCGGCCGAACGGCTTGCGCGGCGGGCCGTCACGCTGACCGCTCCACCTGACGGCAAGAGCTACCCTGACCGAGCGCATGCGCTGGACTTCCTGGCTTTGACGCTTGGTACGCAAGGCCGGTTCGTCGAGGCGGAGGCTCCCCGACGCGCAGCGCTGGCGCTGCTCGAGCAGACCTTGCCGGAAGCCGATCTGCGGGTTGCCGACGGTTACAATCAACTGGCCGGCGTTCTCGATCGGCTGAGCCGGCATGGCGAGGCAGAGGTATTTCTTCGCCGCATGCTGCTGCTGCATGAGCGCCATCGGCCGCCAGGGCATTTGTTGATCGCGATGAGCTACAACAACCTCGCAGACAATCTCGCCAGTCAGGCCCGCTACGTCGATGCGGAGCCATTTTATCGCAAGGCAATGGCGCTGCGGGAGCAATTGTCGCCATCCAATCCATCCGCACTCGCCGCGAGCTACGAAGGGTTGGGACGGGCGCTGATCAACTTGTCCCGCGCCGACGAAGCTGAGCCGCTGTTGCGACGTGTCATCGACATCCGCATCAAGACGTTCGGGGCAGAGGGCTACATCGTGGCGTGGAGCTACGACAATCTCGCCACGCTGTTGGAAAATCGCGGTGATTATCGCGAGGCCGAGTCGCTGCGCCGGAAATCACTGGCAATTCAGGAGGCCAACTGGCCCGCTGGGCATCTCACGATTGCTGCGGGGACAGCGATGCTGGCGAGCAACCTCGATCTGCAAGCGCGGTACGTTGAGGCAGAGCCGCTGCACCGCAAAGCGATTGCGGCATACGCTGCCGTGACGCCGGAGGATGCGCCGGCGATGGCGGATCTCTACGACAGCCGTGCCTTCAACCTGGAGGGACAAGATCGCGAGAAGGAAGCCGAGCGGTTCTATCGGCGATCGCTTCGTGCCCGGGCAACGCTGCCCGCAGCCCATCCCAGACGGATTTTCGGCTACCGGTCATTGGCAGGGTTTCTTCGCGATCACGATCGTTCGTGGCCCGAGGTTCGTTCCCTGTATCGTGCCGCGCAGGCTGGCATCTTTGACCGCCTCGCCAGCTATTCGAGTTTCGACCGTGAAGCGCAGATCGAACTGCGGGACTACCAACCGGTGTTCACCGGGCAGGTGCGCGCGGCATGGACGCTATCGAATATGCCCGCCCGCCCATAATCGCCTTGGCGGGGACGGCGCAGGGCGGCTACGCATTGGCGAATGACCACCCGCCTCAACCTCTACACCATCCCGCCGCATCGCGCCTTTGCCGA
This sequence comes from Sphingomonas sp. R647, assembly GCF_020177055.1. Lineage (GTDB taxonomy): Bacteria > Pseudomonadota > Alphaproteobacteria > Sphingomonadales > Sphingomonadaceae > Sphingomonas. The sequence continues at coordinate 544,918 of NZ_JAIQXT010000001.1, read as the reverse complement.
TGCGCTCGCGCAGGGGTTGATCCGGCGGCATGGCGGCGATCCGTTGCGGCTGGCGCGGGGCGTGGTGCTGGTGCCGACCAATCGCGCCAAGCGGACGATCACCGATGCGTTCGTGCGCGCGAGCGGGGGCGGGTTGTTGTTGCCGCGGATGGTGGCGATCGGCGATCCCGAGCTCGACGAGGCGGCGGGGCCGTTTCTTGATCCCGCCGACGAGGACGCGCCGATCCCGCCGGCGGTCGATCCGTTGCAGCGGCGGATGATCCTGGCGCGGCTGATCGAGGCGCATGACCGCAGCGTCGATGCGGCGGAGGCGGTGCGGCTGGCGGGCGATCTGGGGCGGACGCTCGATCAGATGCTGGTCGAGGAGATCGCGCCGAGCGCGCTGCGCGACGTGGTGCTGCTCGATCACCTGACGGTGCATTGGCAGCGTGCGCTTGATCTGTTCGAGATCATTTTGGAGAAATGGCCACAAGAGCTTGAAAAGCTTGGGCGGATTGATCTGGCCGAGCGGCGCAACCGGTTGCTCGATCGGGTCGCGGCGCGGTGGCGGGCGGAGCCGCCCGAGCGCTTTGTTTGCGCGGCGGGGATCACGACGAGCGCGCCCGCGATTGCGCGGCTGCTGCGCGTCGTTGCGGGGTTGCCGCAGGGGCAGGTGGTGCTGCCGGGTGTCGATCTGGCGATGGCGGATGAGGAATGGGCGATGCTGGGGCCGTTCCCGGCTGACCCGGTCAGCGGGCGGCGCAAGCGCAGCCTGGAGACGCATCCGCAATTCCATCTGAAGCTGTTGATCGACCGGATGGGGGTGCAGCGCGGCGAGTTCGAGAGCTGGCGCGTCGCGACCGAGCTCGATGCGCCGCCCGCGCGCAGCAAGGCGATTGCGAGCGCGATGATGCCAGCCGAGCGCACGACAGTGTGGAGCGACTTGCCCGCGGGCGAGCGGCGGCTGGCGGGGGTGCGCGTGCTCGAAGTCGCGACCCCGGCGGAGGAGGCGCAGGGGATTGCGCTGGCGCTGCGGCAGGCGCTGGAGGAGCCGGGGCGGACTGCCGCGCTGGTGACGCCGGATCGCGCGCTGGCCAAGCGGGTCGCGGCGCATTGCGCGCGCTGGGGGATCGCGATCGACGATTCCGCCGGGTCGGCGCTGTCGATCCTGCCGCCGGGGACGCTGTTGCTGGCGCTGGCCGAGGCGGCGGCGCAGGGGTTTGCGCCGATGGCGTTGCTGGCGCTGCTCAAGCATCCGCTGGTGCGCGCGGGCGAGGCGCGGATTGGGTGGCTGGAGCAAGTGCGGTCGCTCGATCTCGCGCTGCGGGGGCCGAGGCCGCCTGCGGGGCTGGCGGGAGTGACGGCGCATCTCGCCTATCCTGACGGATATGACGCGCGGACGCGGGGGAGGGCGATCGAGCCATGGGCTGAGATTGCCGCGCTGCTGGAGCCGGTCGAGGCGGCATTTGTGGCGGAGATGGTGCCGCCTGCGACGCTGTTGGCGCAGTTGCGCGAAGGGGCGGAGCGGCTGTGTGGCGAGCGGTTATGGGCTGGCGTCGATGGCCGCGCGGCGGCGGCGTTGCTTGACGATCTGGAGCGCGAGGCGGTGCATGGTCCTGCACTGATCGCCCCGGCGAGCCTGCCCGCCTTGCTGCGGACATTGATGGACGAGGTGGCGGTGCGGCCGCCACAGGGCGGGCATCCGCGGCTTGCCATATTGGGCGTGATCGAGGCGCGGTTGCATGCCGCCGATCTGCTGGTGCTGGGCGGGTTGAACGAAGGGGTGTGGCCGGGGCTGCCCGCGCCCGATCCGTGGCTGGCGCCGCGTATCCGCAGCGAATTGGGGCTGCCGGGGTTGGAGCGGCGGATCGGGCTTGCGGCGCATGATCTGGCGCAGGGGCTGGGTGCGCGTGAGGTGCTGTTGACGCGGGCCAAGCGCGATGCGGGGGCGCCGACGATTGCTTCGCGCTTCTGGCTGCGGCTTGAGGCGCTGTCGGGCGGGCTGGAGCGCGCGACCGAGCTGGAAGCATGGGCACGCGCGATCGACGTGCCAGGAGAGCACAAGCCGGTCGCGCGGCCCGAGCCGTGCCCGCCGGTGGCGATCCGGCCGCGATCGATTCCGGTCACCGATGTCGATCGGTTGAAGGCCGACCCCTATGCCTTTTACGCCAAGCGCATGCTGCGGCTGCGCCCGCTCGATCCGGTCGATGCCGATCCGAGCGCGGCGTGGCGCGGGACGGCGGTGCATGACGCGCTGGAGCAATGGGCGCGGCACGATGGCTGCGACCCCGACGCGCTGGAGCCGCGCGTGCTGGAGATGCTGCGTGCCGCGCACCCGATGATGCGGGCGCTGTGGCAGCCACGGCTGATTGAGGCGGTGCGCTGGATCGTGCGGGAGACGGCGGCGCATCCGGCGCGGCGCATTCTGGCGGTGGAGCAGGAAGGCGGGATCGACATTGCCGGGGTGCGGCTGACCGGCAAGTTCGACCGGATCGACGCGATGGGCGACGGGACGATAGGCATCGTCGACTACAAGACCGGCCAGCCGCCGAGCACCAAGGCGGTGCGCGCGGGCTATAGCTTGCAGCTGGGCCTGCTTGGCCTGATTGCCGAGCGCGGCGGGTTTGCGGGGATTTCGGGGCGGGCGAGCTGTTTTGAATATTGGTCGCTGGCGCGCAAGAATGGCGAGTTCGGCTATGTCGCGACGCCGGTCGATCCGGCTGAGAAATATGGGCGGATGAAACCCGAGGAGTTCGTGCCGACCGCTGCGGAGAATTTCGCTGATACGGCGGGGCGGTATCTGACGGGGGGCGAGGCGTTTACGGCCAAGCTGCACCCCGAATATGCGCCCTATTCCGATTATGACCAGCTGATGCGCCGGGACGAATGGTATGGCCGTGAGCGGCGCTAATATCTCCGCCCTTCCGCCGCTCGCCGGGAGTCAGGGCGCAGCGTCGCAGCCGGAGGCGAGCGTGTGGCTGTCGGCCAGCGCGGGGACGGGAAAGACTCAGGTTCTGGCGGCGCGTGTGTTCCGCCTGTTGCTGCGCGGGGTCGATCCGGGTGCGATCCTGTGCCTGACCTTTACCAAGGCGGGCGCGGCGGAGATGGCGGCGCGGGTCAGCGGGCGGCTGGCATACTGGGTGCGGGCGAAGCGGACCGAGCTGTTCGCCGATCTGGAAGCGCTCGGTGAGCCGGCCGATGATGCGCAGATTGCGCTTGCGCGGACGCTGTTCGCCAAGGTGCTGGATGCGCCGGGCGGGGGGCTTCGTATCCAGACGATCCACAGCTTTTGCCAGACGTTGCTGTCGGCGTTTCCGGTCGAGGCGGGGCTGACGCCGGGGTTCCGGCCGCTGGAGGCGCGCGAGGAATCGGCGCTTGCACGCGAAGCACTGGCGGAGATGCTGGTGACCGCCGAGCGCGAGGGGCGCGGATGGGTGATCGACGCGGTCGGCGCGCTGAGCTTGCGGCTGGGCGAGGGCAAGGCCGAGGCGTTTCTGAGCGCCTGTGCCCGCGCGCCCGAGGCGATGGCGGCGATGCCGAGCGGGATCCAGCCATGGTTGCGGCGCGCGTTCGGGCTGCCGTCGGGCGATGTCGCGGCTGAAGCACAGCGCTGGTGTGATGACGAACATTTCGACACCGACGCAGTGCGCCGTCTTGCAGATGCCAACCACGCGTGGAAAACGGCTACCGGTGACAAGGATGCCGCGATCGCCGAACGCTGGCTCGCGGCTGATCCTGCCGGGCGATTTGAGCAGCTTCGTGACCTTAGCCTTATCGCATTGAAGAAAGACGGTGATTTCCGGGTGTTCAAGGGCAAGTTGCTCACACTTGACCCGGATTACGCAGAACTAGCGGTCGCACTCGGCGAGGCGTGCATCGCGGTGCAGGGGATGGTGGCGCGGGCGGGCTATGTTGATTGTCTGGCGCAGGGACTTGAGGCCGGGCGTGAGTATGCGGCGACCTACACGGCGGCGAAGCGGCGCGCGGGGGCAGTCGATTTCGACGATCTGATCGGCAAGGCGGTGGCGCTGCTCGAACAGCCGGGGATGGGCGACTGGATCCGCTACAAGCTGGATCAGGCGACCAGCCATGTCCTGATCGACGAAGCGCAGGATACCAATGTCGCGCAGTGGCGGATCGTGCGTGCGCTGGCGGATGAGTTCTTTGCCGGCGAGGGTGCGCATGGCGAGGAGGTGCGGACGATCTTTGCGGTCGGGGATTATAAACAGGCGATCTTCGGCTTTCAGGGGACCGATCCGGTCAATTTCCGCGCGGCGCAGCAGCATTTCGACACGCGCGCGGCGGGCGCGCTGGATACGCTGTCGCTGGTACACAGCTTCCGTTCGACCGCGCCGGTGCTCGAGTTTGTCGATGCGGCGATCGATGCGTTACCGACGCCCGGCATGGGGGCCTTTGCTGAGCCCGAGCCACATGCCAGCCGGGTCGAGGGGCCGGGGACGGTGACGCTGTGGCCGCCGGTGGTGACGGGCGGCGACCCGGAGGATGAGGAAGGCTGGATCGACGACGCGACGCGCGAACTCGCCAACCGGATCGCGCGGCAGATCAGGGACTGGATCGGCACGCTGGAGCTGGAGAGCAAGGGGCGGGTGCTGCGGCCTGAGGATGTGATGATCCTGGTGCGGCGGCGCGGCGAGCTGGCGGGGCTGATCGTGGCGCGGCTTTATGCCGAGGGGGTGCCGGTGGCGGGGGTCGACCGGCTGCGGCTGAACGCGCCGCTGGCGGTGCAGGATCTGCTCGCGGCGGTGCGGTTTGCGTTGCAGCCAGACGATGATCTGTCGCTGGCGGCATTGCTGGTGTCGCCGCTGATCGGGTGGAGCCAGGATGAACTGATGGTCGCCGCGATCCGCGAGCGCGGGAGCCTGTGGCGCCATCTGCGCGCGACGCAGACGCCGGAGCGGCTGGAGCCGTTGTTCGGGCTGCTCGCCCGCGCAGATTTCATGACGCCGCACCGGTTTCTGGAGGCGATCCTGACCGGGCCGATGGACGGGCGGCGCAAGCTGCTCCACCGGCTGGGGGCTGAGGCGCTCGATCCGATCGAGGAGTTGCTGACGGCGGCTTTGGGGTTCGAGGGGGTGGCGACGCCGACGCTGCAGCGCTTCCTGGACTGGTTCGACCGGGGCGATGTCGAGATCGTGCGTGACGCGGCGCAACCGCAGGCGGCGGTGCGGGTGATGACCACGCATGGGGCGAAGGGTTTACAGGCGCCGCTGGTGATTCTGGCCGATGCCACCGCCGATCCGGTGGCGGGCAATCGCGGGGATTTTGTCGAGTGGCAGCCGGACGGCGAAGGGTTCAAGCTCCCGGTGTTTCGCCCCGGTAAGGCCGAGCGCGGCGGGCCGGTCGATGCGGCGGTGAGCGCAGCGGAAGCGCGCGAGCTGGAGGAGCATTGGCGGCTGTTCTACGTCGCGGCGACGCGGGCGGAGGAGCGACTGGTGATTGCGGGGTCGCTGGGGCCGAAGGCGAATGGTGAGCCGCCCGAGTTGAGCTGGTACACGGCGGCTGCTGCCGGGCTGGACGCGCTGGGCGTGGAAGCGGGCGAGGCCGAGCGGAGCTTTACCGGGCTGGCACCGACCCGTGCGGTGCCGCGCAAGGCGATCGTCGCGGATGCGGGCGAGGCGGCGGGTGCCGTACCCGATTGGGCGCGGCGTGCGGCTCCGGTCGAGGCGCGACCGCCGCGCCCGCTCGCGCCGTCTGCTCTGGGCGAGGATCTGGTCGCCGATCCGCCCCCCGCTGCGGCATTGCGCGCGGCGGCGGAGCGTGGGCGGTTGATTCATGCGTTGCTGGAGCGCCTGCCGGTGGTCGCGGCCGAGCGGCGCGCGGAGGTGGCGGAGCGCTGGCTGGCGGGTGCGGGTGGCGTTGATGATGCGGGCGAGCGGGCCGTGCTGGCGCGTGCGGCGCTGGGGGTGCTGGCCGAGCCGCGCTTTGCCGAATTGTTCGGGCCGGAGGCGCTGGCTGAAGCGCCCGTGGCGGCGGTGGTGGGCGGCGGGCATGTCGTCTCCGGCACCGCCGACCGGCTGCTGGTGACCGACAGCCGCGTGCTGGTGGTTGATTTCAAGACCGGGCGGCGCGCGCCGGGCTCGCTCGGCGATGTGCCGCCCTATCATGTCCGGCAGATGGCGGCCTATGTCGCGGCGCTGGAGGTGATCTTTCCGGGGCGCGAGGTGGTTGCGGGGCTGCTCTACACCGCTGGGCCGGTGCTGTTCGAACTGCCCGCCGATCTGGTCGCTGCGCACAAGCCGGGCTTCGCAGGGAACGAACAAAGCTTGCCACTCGATGCTTGAGACGGGCGGCCGCCGACCCTAGTTAGGCAGCAACACACAGGAGATTTGAGACATGGCGAAGGCCGTTACCGACGAGAGCTTTGCAACCGACGTGCTGCAGTCCGACAAGCCCGTGCTGGTCGATTTCTGGGCCGAATGGTGCGGCCCGTGCAAGATCATCGGCCCGAGCCTGGAAGAGCTGGCCGAGGAGCTGGCCGACAAGGTCACCATCACCAAGCTGAATATCGAGGAAAATCCGGACACGCCGGGTCAGCTGGGCATTCGCGGCATCCCGACGCTGTTCGTCTACAAGGATGGGCAGAAGATCGCGCAGCAGGTGGGGATCCAGGAGATCAACACCAAGTCCAAGCTGAAGGCGTGGATCGAGAGCGTGGTCTAATCTTCATCGTCACCCCGGCTTCGTGCCGGGGTCCACTCCGCCGGGCGCGCGTCGTCTGGCCTCTTGCTCCGCGCTCGCCACACGATGGATCCCGGCACAAGGCCGGGATGACGATTGTTGCGATTAACTCCGATAGTCCGCGTTGATCGAGATGTAGCCGTGCGTCAGGTCGCAGGTCCACACGGTGGCGCGGCCTTCGCCAAGCCCCAGATCGACGCCGATCTCGATGTCCTGACCTTTCAGATGCGCGGCGACGGGGGTTTCGTCATAACCCTCGACCGCGAGGCCGCCTGACGCCACTTGCACGCCGCCGAAGGTGATCGCGAGTTTGTCGCGCTCGGCGGGTTCGCCGGCCTTGCCGACGGCCATGACGATGCGGCCCCAATTGGCGTCCTCGCCCGCGATGGCGGTCTTGACCAGCGGGGAATTGGCGATGCTGAGTGCGATGCGGTGCGCGCTGGCGTCGTTTTCGGCGCCTTCGACATCAACGCGGATGAACTTCGACGCGCCCTCGCCATCGCGGACGACGAGATGGGCGAGTTGGAGGCAGAGGTCGGCGAGCGCGGCGCGGAAGGCGTCGGCGCCATCGCTGTCGTCATCGCTAAGCGGCGCATTGCCCGCCGCGCCGGTGGCGAAGGCGAGGACGGTGTCGCTGGTCGAGGTGTCGCTGTCGACGGTGATGCAGGAGAAGCTCTTGCGGTTGGCGTCGCTCAGCGCCCGCTGGAGGAATGCCGGATCAACTGCGGCGTCGGTGAAGACATAGCCGAGCATCGTTGCCATGTCGGGGGCGATCATGCCGCTGCCCTTGATGATCCCGACGAGGTTGACCGTGCGGCCATCGACGATGGCGGAGGTCGCTGCGCCCTTGGCGAAGGTGTCGGTGGTGCCGATGGTGTTGGCGGCATCCTCCCAGCCGCACGGTTCGGCGGTGAAGGCGGCGTCGAGGCCAGCCTCGGCCTTGTCGATCGGGAGCGGCACCCCGATCACACCGGTGGAGGAGACGAATACGTCCGAGGGCTGGCAATTCAGATGCCCCGCGACCCGCGCGGCAATTGCCTCGACCGCAGCGCGACCCCGGTTGCCGGTGAAGGCGTTGCTGTTGCCGGCATTGACCACCAGCGCGCGCGCGCCACCGAGCGGGAGCGCGTCGCGGCACCATTCGACTTCGGGCGAGGGGCATTTGCTGGTCGTGGTGACGCCTGCGACTGCCGTGCCCTCGTCCAGCGTCACGAAGGTCAGGTCGCAGCGGTCCCACTGCTTGTAGTGCGCGCGGGCGACGCGGAGCGTGACGCCGGGGATTGCGGGAAGCGCCGGGAAGGCGGCGGGGGCGAGGGGGGAGCGGGTCATTTCTGTTCCTCTATTCCTTTCGTCGCCCCGGCGGAGGCCGGGGCCGCCCTGTGGTGGGCTTCCCTAACAAACTTGGCGGCCCCGGCCTGCGCCGGGGCGACGGAACCTTAAGCCAGCGCGCTTGCGGCGCTGAGCACGGCGCGGACGCTGGCGGTGGCGACGTCTTCGTCGATTCCGACGCCCCACACGGTCTGGCCATCGGAGGTGCGGCATTCGACATAGGCGGCGGCCTGCGCGCTAGAGCCATGGCCGATCGCATGTTCGGCATAGTCGGCAATGTCGAGTTCGACGCCAAAGCCCTCACGGATCGCGGCGACGACGCTGGAGATCAGGCCGTTGCCGCGCCCGCTGACCGATTTGGACACGCCATCGACCTCGATCGTTCCGGCGAAGATGCGCTCGCCATTGGAGGCGCGCGTTTCGTCATAGGCGCCAAGCGTGAAGCGCTGCGGCGTCTCGAGGCGATAGGCGCTCTGGAAGGTTGCCCAGATGTCCTGCGCGTTGAGTTCGCGGCTGGTTTCGTCGGCCATGCGCTGGACGTGGCGGCTGAAATCGGCCTGGAGCCGCTTGGGGAGTTTCAGCCCCTTGTCCTGTTCCAGCACCCAGGCAACGCCACCCTTGCCCGATTGCGAATTGACGCGGATTACCGCCTCGTAGCTGCGGCCGAGATCGGCGGGGTCGATCGGGAGATAGGGGACCTCCCAGAAATCGTCGTTGCGCGCGTCCTGCGCGGCGAAGCCCTTTTTGATCGCATCCTGATGGCTGCCCGAAAAGGCGGTGAAGACCAGGTCGCCGGCATAGGGCGTGCGCGGATGGACCGGGATGTTGGTGCAATATTCGACCGTCTTCACCACTTCGTCGATGTCGTCGAAGGTGAGCTTCGGATCGACGCCCTGCGTGTACAGGTTCATCGCGACGGTCACGAGGTCGCAATTGCCGGTGCGCTCGCCATTGCCGAGCAGACAGCCCTCGACGCGGTCGGCGCCCGCCATCAGGCCCAGTTCCGCCGCCGCGACGCCGGTGCCGCGATCGTTATGGGTGTGCAGCGAGATCACCACGCTGTCGCGATTGGGGATGTGGCGGCAGAAATATTCGATCTGGTCGGCATAGATGTTGGCCGTCGCCGCCTCGACCGTCGCGGGCAGATTGAGGATCAGCGGGCGATCGGGGGTTGGCCGGAGCACCTCCATGACGGCGGCGCAAACCTCGACCGAGAAATCGAGTTCGGCGGTCGAGAAGGTTTCGGGTGAATATTGGAAACGCCAGTCGGTGTCGGGCTGGGCCGCCGCGCCGTCGCGCAGCATGCGGGCGGCGTCGATGGCGATGCCCTTCACCTGCGCGCGGTCCATGCCGAACACGATGCGCCGCCAGGCCGGGCTGACCGCGTTATAGACATGCACGATCGCCTGTTTCGCGCCGCGCAGGCTGGCGAAGCTGGTTTCGATCAGGTCGCGGCGGGCTTGGGTCAGAACTTGAACCGTCACGTCGTCGGGGATGCGTCCGTCGCGGACGAGGCCGGAGATGAAGTCGAACTCGGTTGCGCCGGCGCTGGGGAAGCCGACCTCGATCTCCTTGATCCCGACGCGGCAGATCAGGTCGAAGAAACGGGTCTTCTTCTCTGCGTCCATCGGGTCGATCAGCGCCTGATTGCCGTCGCGCAGGTCGGTGGAGAGCCAGCGCGGCGCTTTGGTGATCGTGCGGCTCGGCCATTGCCGATCAGGCAGATCGACCTGAGGGAAGGGGCGGTATTTGACGCTGGGGTCGCGCAACATGGGACTTCTCGCTTCGAAACGGACGGTCGGGGGAGGGGTTGCTCTGCCCTTAGGCCGTGTGCGCAGGCGATGCCCGCGCGAATCCACGCCCTAAGGGCGGATAAGTCGAAGCAGGGGAAGGTTGGCGCCGTGCAACATTATGCGAGGCGCTTAGCCCGGCCGCGCAACAAATGTCCAGTACGGATTCCTCCGCTCGGCCACCGGCCTTGCGCTATCATTCTATAAAGATTTGAGCGGCATAGGATGAGATGGGGGCCGAACAGGACGAAAAATGCTTCAAATCATGTACATCAGCAGCGCCTCCAACTGCGCCCCGATCGACGTTGCCCAGATCTTGACGGTGTCGCGGCGCAACAATGCACGTGATGGGATTACCGGACTGCTTTACGCCGACGGGCGGCGGTTCCTGCAGGTGCTGGAGGGACCGGCCGAGGCGGTCGAGCGCGCCTTTGTCCGGATCGGTAGCGACCCGCGCCACCGTGCAGTCGTGACGCTTTCCCGTCGCGCGATTGAAGCGCGTGAGTTTGGCGAATGGGCGATGGCGCACCGCATGCCCGGTGGCGACTCCGACGCGCTGATGGAACAGATTGCCGAGCGGCTCGAGGCCGCGTCACCGAATATTCGCGCCACCTTTGAGGGCTTTGCGAAGATCCGGCGCGCGGCCTGAACCCTTACTTCTGGAACGCGGCGGCGATGGTCAGTTCGACTTCGTCGCTGACCAGCGGCACGGCATAGCCCAGGCCGAAGTCGCTGCGCTTGATCTTCGCCTCAGCCTCAAACCCGACATTCTCCTTGCCGCCCATCTGCGCCGGCGCCTTGCCCGCGCCGTAGAAATCGACGTCGAGCGTTACCGGCTTGGTGATGCCGTTGAGCGTCAGGTTACCGTGAACCTTGGCCTCATCACCATCGGGGTCGATCATCACATGGGTCGACACGAACTTGGCGTCAGCAGGCGCCGACCCGAAGAAGTCAGGCTTGCCACCGTCCTTGCCGTCGCGCAGCAGGTGGGCAGTGAAGCCAGGGACGCCGGTCACCATCTTCGACACCGGGATGGTCACGTCAACCTTGGACGCGGCGGGGTTCTTCGGGTCGAGCTGCATCGTGCCGGTGACTGCGCCGAACAGGCCCCAGAGCGGCGAGAAGCCGAAATGGTTGACCTCCCACTTCACCAGCGTGTGGTTGGCGTCGACGGTGTAGGTGCCGCCGGTGATGGCGGCCTTGTCCTTCGTGCCCGGCATCTGCTGGGCGACGATGGGCGTGGCGATGGCGGTGGCGGCGAGCAGGGTGGCGAGTACGAGGCGCATGGGTTCAGTCTCCGGATTGCGTTACGGGGGCGCCACGACAATGCGCGACACCCCCGACTTGTTCAAATGGCGAAACGGGAACGCATGGTTTCCCGAACTGCGATCAAAGTTGCGGCAGGATCAGATATTTCTCGCCCGTCGCGCGGCGGTTGTACGCGGCGATGCAACCGGGTTGGACCGCGTCCTCCAGGCTGATGCGGTTGCTGTAGCTGCTGGCGAAGGTCGTGCGGATTTCAGCCGTCACCTTGGCGCGCATCCGCGCCACCTCCTCCATCCCCGCCTTCATCAAATAGGGGGTGAGCAGCCAGCCGCCGACGCCCCAGATCATACCGAAACCGCGATTCAGCTCAGTCGGCGCGGTGCTGAGGCCGCCATAGATATAGACCTGCTTCATCGTGGAGGAGCCATAGGGGCCGTTCGCGGGGTTGGTGCGGACGGCTGCGGCCTCCATCGCGGTCAGGATCTGGCCGGCGAGTTTGCCGCCGCCGATCGCGTCGAAGGCGAGGAACGCCTGGGTCTCGGCAATCGCGTCGGTGAGCTGGGCCATGAAGTCGGGCGCGCTGCTGTCGACGACATGGGTCGCGCCGAGATCGCGGAGCAGCAGCGCCTGAGTCTGGCTGCGTACGATGTTCACCAGCGGCACGCCTTCGGACAGGGTCAGCTTGACCAGCATCTGGCCAAGGTTTGATGCGGCGGCGGTGTGGACGAGGCCCTTATAGCCTTCACGCCGCATCGTTCCGACCATGCCGAGTGCGGTCATCGGGTTGACGAAGGAGGAGGCGGCTTCCTCGGCGGCGATGCCATCGGGGAAGACGAGGCAGTCGCGCGCGCGGAGCAGGCGATACTGGGTGTAGAAGCCACCGCCCGCGGCCGCGACAGTCTTGCCGATCAGCGCCTGGGCGGCGGGATCGTCTCCGGCGGCGACGACCGTGCCGGCGCCTTCATTGCCGATCGGGAGCGGCTTGCCTGCGCGCACGGCCACGTGGCGGCGCAGCGCTTCGGGGATTTCGGCACGCGCGCCATAGCCAAGCGGCGCGAAGGCGTTGGAGTCGGCGACGCTGAGCATCACGGCGAGGTCGGACGGGTTGATCGGGGTCGCCTCGACCCGGATCAGTACCTCATCGCCGCTGGGCTGGGGCACCGGCACGTCGCGCAGGGTGAGTTCGAGGCCGCCATCTTCGGTAACGGTCGACAGCATCTGCTTGGCCTGAGCCGGGATCGGGTGAGTCATTGCATCCTCCTTTATCGTTTGAACCGGGCATACCGTGAATTCGAAAGCGGGATCAATGGGGCTTTACGGATTTGCGCGGGCGCGCGATTGCCCCCTCGCATTTGCGACCGGTTTACGTTAAGGTGAACCCATGACGCGCGCAGCCATCCCGTTCGAAGTGCCCATCCCCGTCGATCCCGCCGACATCGACTTCATGGGGCACGTCAATAACGCCAGCTATCTGAAATGGGTGCAGGAGGCGGTATTGGCGCATTGGCAGAAGCTGGCACCGGCGGAAGAGGTGGCGAAACACCTGTGGGTCGCGCTCAAGCACGAGATCACCTATCGCAAGCCCGCCTTCCTCGATGACGAGGTTGTCGCGACGGTGCTGCTGGAGAAGGTGCAGGGCGTCAGCGCGTTCTACGAAACGATCATCCGCCGCGGCGATGATGTGCTGGCTGAGGTCAAATCACGCTGGTGCTGCGTGGACGCAACGACGCTGCGCCCGGCGCGGATCGCCGAGCATATCGTCGAGCATTTCTTTGGGAAGCGCGAGGGCTGAGGCGCGTTTACAGCGTGAACAGCAGAATGAGGCCGAGAAGGGCATAGAGTCCGAAGCTGAGCAGGATGCACGTGAAAGCATCCTTCGCCTTTGCCTTGTAACCGGTAGCGTAGAGGCTGATCGCAGAGATCACAGAGATCAAGAGCAGCGGGCCAATCAGAAGAAGCAACACGATGCCCGGCCAACCCAATGGCTGGGTGGCCCTTTCCGACTCCTCGGCACGGACGGCCGCGACGTGGTCTTCCATTTCGGCACGGGCATCGCTCGAAACGCCTCTGCGATCCAACTCCGCCCGGGCAGCGACGATAAAATCCTCTCGGATGCCGTCTTCCGGGGACGCGAACGCAATATCGCTCAGTTGCTCCACCCGCATATTTGCCATGCGGCCCGAAAGCTCACTAGCGGCCACAGGTCGTCTTTCCCTACAGCCAGCGCGGAACGTTGTGGGCGTAGTTGACGTAGGGGACGCCGAATTTGTCCGCCATATAGCGTTCCTCGCGCGCGATCACGCCATAGTGAATCGTCATGATCAGCGGGATGAACAGCCATAATGCGACGGGCGCATTCGCGGCGACGGTGAGGCCGAGATAGGCCAGCGTCATGCCGAGATACATCGGGTTGCGGGTCCAGCGGTAGACGCCGTGCACGACGAAGGCGGTGGTTGGCTGCCAGGGCGGGGCGGGGGTTCCGGCTGCCTTGAACCGGCCGAGAGCTGCGACGATCAGGCCACCCCCAGCGAGCAGGAACAGCGCGACGACCGTCCAGCGCAGTGAGCCGGGCATGTCGAGACCCTGGGTGCGCACCACCAGATATTCCAGCGCGATCCCGGCGATCAGATAGCCGAGGAAGATCAGCGGCGGCGGGGCGATGACGCCGGGAATGTCGGATTTTGGTTCGGTCATGGGGCGTTCCTAACCTTCCGAATCGAACTTGTCTCGCTTTCGCTTTCCGAACAACAGGCGGCGTTCGAGATGGCGGCGCGCGGCGGCGTAATAGGCGTCGAGGAAGGCGCGGTCCTCGCCGACATGGGTGCCATTGTCGGGGCGGCCGAGCTTGCGCCGGATCACACCGGCGACGGTGACGATCGTATCCGCCTCGTCGCGGTGGAGGATGTCGGCGAGGCGCTGGACCTCCATCTGGCCATAGGTTTCGAGCTCTTCAGGCGTGAAGGCGTAAAGCTCGATCCGCTCGGGCTCGGCATCGGCGAGCAGGTCGGGCGCGATTTTCGGCCGCTCATTTTCGACGACCCAGGTGCCCGCGATCAGGTCGCCCGCGCGCAGCCGGTCGCGGTTGAATAGCGGAAAGAGCATGAAGATCGCGGTCCAGCCGAAGCCGAACAAGGTCAGCCAGCGGCTGCTGAACCCCTCGGCCTGTGCCGAGAGCAGGAACATCAGGGGCAGGAACACCTCGATCTCACGCGTCAGGTTGCGGGCGAGGACCGCGCCGCCGGTGAGCCGCCCGCCGTCGCGGGCGACGACGCGCAGCTTGAGCGCGCGCTTGCCCAGCGTCGCCGCGCGCCCGCCGCTCTCGAACAGGGTGAAGTAGAAATTGCGGAGCAGGAAGAAGCCGAGCAGCCACAGGATCGCCGCGACACTGGACGATTGCTGATTGGTCAGCAGCCCGACTGCGGCGAGCGTCAGCCCGATCAGCGCGGCGAGCATGATCGCGGCATCGATCGTGAACGCCGCGGCGCGCGACCCTGCGTTGGCGAGGCGCAGGTGCAGCACCGCACCCTCGGGTGTGACCAGTTCGCGGACCAGCCGATCCTTGCGCTCAGCCATGGCGACGGCGTCCGCCCAGCGTGAAATAGACGACCCAGATCGCGAACATGGTCGCAGCGATGGCGAACCGCGCCGCGTCGGCGGTGATCAGCTGGCGCGCGAACCCTTCGAGCAGGCCGGCGGCGAGCAGCATGATGACGACGCCGATCATGACCAGCGCCCCACGGCGTCCCGCTTCGCCTGCGGCGGCGAGACGGCTGCGGTCACCGGGAAAGGCGACTGCGCGGCCGATATGCAGCCCGGCGGCTCCGGCGAGGATGATCGCGCTGAGTTCAGTCGATCCGTGGATCATCAGCCAGCCGGTGAAGCCGACTCCCAGCCCCTTTGACATGAACGCGGCGTAGAAGGCGCCGAGCAACACGCCGTTGCTGGCGATCAGGAACAATGTCGGGATGCCGAAGGCGAAGCCCAGCGCGAAGGCCAAGATCGACACCTGGCTGTTATGCGTGAACAGCGAAGTGGCGAAAATCTCAAGGCCGCCCTGTCTGGGCGGGCCGTAGATCGATTCGCGCAGGGTTTCGACGCTGGCCTGCATGTTGCGACCGCCGGCAAGCTCGCCGGGGACGATCGCACCGAACCAGCCGGGATCGGCGAGCACGAGGAAATAGCCCGCGAGCCCGCTGCCCAGGAACAGTGCAGCGATGATCAGCATCTCCGGGACAACGCCGCGCACGGCGGCGGGCCAACCTTGCGCGAAGAAGCCGCCGATCTGTTTCCAGAAGGAGTCGCGGCATCCGTACAGGATGAAATAGGCGCGGGTCGACAGGCTTTCCAGATAAGCGATCATCGACCCGTCGAGCGACGTTTCGCGCGCGATCGACAGCGCAGAGAGCGTCGACCGATACAGGCGCGGGAGCTCGAACAGATCCTCGCTGGACAGCCGGCGGGGCGATTTCTTCTCGATCAGGTCGAGCATCGCCTCAAGCCGCTTCCAGTCGGCTTCGCGTTCGGCGCGGAACTGGCTGACGCCAAAGACGGTGCTGCTCATGGGCGTTCGCGGTCCCGGACATAGCGCTCGGCGAGCGCAAGGGCGAGGTCGTCGGGTTCGGCTTCGAGCACGTCGATGCCGAGCCGTTTCAACCGTTCGATGACGATCCGCCGCTCGCGCAGCAGCGCGTGGGCGACATTGGCGCGGGTGACGTCGTCGGCGGTTTCCGGGCGCGCCTCCAGAAAAGCTTCCAGCTCGATATCGCGGAACAGGACGAACAGCAGGCGGTGCCGCTTGCGCATCCGCGCGGCGGCGGTGAGCATCAGTTCGGCGCTGGTCGGATCGGTGAATTCGCTGAACAGGATGATCAGGCTGCGGCGCTGGAGCCGCTGGTCGAGCGAGACGAGCGAGAGGGTGAAGTTGCTTTCCTGCGCGCCATAATCGAGTTCGGCGGCAGTGCGGTGGAGCGTCGCGAAGCCGCGCGCGCCGGTGATGCTGCCCGAATCCGCGGTCGGGCGTCCGGCGAACCCGAATAGGCGGACGGTATCGCCGGACTTGAGCGCGACGAAGGATGCTAGGAGGGCGGCGGAGACGGCACGGTCGATGCGCGGCATCCCGGCGACCGGTTCGCTCATTGTGCGGCCGCAATCGACCGCAAACACGACGCTGTTGTCGCGCTCCGTGCGATATTCGCGGGCGAGTAGCGAGAGGTGGCGGGCGGTGGCCTTCCAGTCGATCGCGCGGCGTTCCATGCCGGGCTGGAAATCGGTGAGCGACTGAAACTCGGTGCCGTCGCCGCTTTCGGGGCGGATACGCGTGCCGAACTGGCGGCTGCGCAGGAATTGCCGCATCCCCTGTTCGCGGACGGGGCGCAGGTCGGGGAGGACGCGGATGCTGTCGTCGGTCGTGATGCTACGCTGGCGATACGCGAGGCCGAGTGGGCCGGAGGCACGTGCCCATATGCGTGAGAGCTTCGCGGTACCACGCCGGGTGGCGGTGAAGTTGAGCTTATCGCCCTCCCGCTTGCGGGCGGGGAGAGGTTCTAGTGGAGAGGAAATGTCTGCCGCATAAGCGAGGCCCGGGGTCGCGCCGGCAAGCGCAACCGTTCCGCCGACATCCACTGCGCCTGGTCCCTCGACCCTGAGATCGCCTGCCCGGATGCGTGGAGCCATGAGCCCGTCGAGCAGCACCAGCAGTGCGACGCCGAGCGCCCAGGCGACGGCAAGCAGCCAGCCGTCCGGACGCACGACGCCGAGCAGCAGCGCCATCGGCGCCGCCACCAGCGTCAGCGCGACCGCACGCTGGGTCGGGACGATCAACGCGGTGCCTCGACCCGGTCGATGAGCTGGGCGACGATATCGTCGGTGCGGCGGCCGTCGATCTCGGCGGCGGGCGACAGGACGACGCGGTGGCGCAGCAGCGGCTGGGCGAGCAGCTTGACGTCGTCGGGGATGACATAGTCGCGGCCCTCCAGCGCGGCGGCGGCGCGGGCCGCTGCGGCGAGCGCGGAGGCGGCGCGCGGCGATGCGCCGTGCGACAGATCGGCGTGATCGCGGGTCGCGCGGATCAGATCGACGACATAGGCGATGATCTCATCCGCAAGCCGCACGGTCAGCACGGTGTCGCTGGCGGCCTTGAGCGCGTCGGGGGTTGCGACCTGTTCGACGCCGCTATCCTCCGGCCGGGGCGAGCCGGTGCGGGTGCCGTACTGTGCGACGATCGCGCGTTCGGCCTCGGCATCGGGATAGTCGATCGCGAGCTTGAACAGGAAGCGGTCGAGCTGGGCCTCGGGTAGCGGATAGACGCCTTGCTGCTCGATCGGGTTCTGAGTCGCGACGACGGTGAAACGGTCGGACAGTTTCTCGGTCGAGCCGTCGATCGTCACCGCGCGCTCCTGCATCGCTTCGAGCAGGGCGGCCTGGGTCTTGGGCGGGGTGCGGTTGATTTCGTCGGCCAGCAGCAATTCGGTGAACACCGGACCGCGCCGCAGTTCGAACGACGAGGTCTGGAAGTTGAACAGGCTGGCGCCGACAATGTCGCCGGGCATCAGGTCGGGAGTGAACTGGATGCGACCGAAGTCGAGGCCGAGCGTGCGTGCGAAGCTCTGCGCCAGCAGGGTCTTGGCGGTGCCCGGCGCGCCTTCGAGCAGGACATGGCCGCCCGAGAGCAATGCGATGGTGAGGAGGCGCGTCGCGCGCCCCTGACCCACCACGGCCTTGGCGACCTGGGCTTCGATCGCCGCACCGAGTTTGCGGACGTCGTCGAGTGTCATGCCTTCACTTCCTTTCGCCAATCATCGAGCGCCTGCGCGGCGTGGAGCAGTTCGGTTTCGGTGGTCGCAGCGCGGGCCCGTTCGGTCGCGGCGGTGTACGAGGTCGTTGTCGGGATCGCGTCGAGCTGCGCGTCGAGCGCCTCACCCTGGAGCGTGCGTGGCAGCGCGAGCCTGCGCGCGGCCCAGTCGCGGATCGCGTCGGCATAGGCGCTGCCCCCTTCGCGGGTGCGGCGCGCGCGGCGGGCGAGGCTGACGATATTTTCGATCAGCGCGGCCTTTCCGAATGGGACAGCGCGTTGTTCGCGACGTACCGGGCCGAACCGGACCAAGGTCGCGATCCCCGCGAGCAGGGCGGCGATCAGCAGCGCGATACTGACGCCGGCAAAGGGTGGCTCAAACGCGAGCTGAAGCAGGTTGCGACCGCCGCTGCCATAAGGGAGCATCGTGTCGAAGATCACGGTGCCGGGCGTGTCGGGGTCGAGCGCAGCAAGCAGGGCCATCGCGGCACGGGCATTCTGCCTGTGCGCCAGACCATGATTGTTGAGGAGATCGGGATCGGCGAGGATGTAGGTGCCGGAAGCTCCGACCTGGGACAGAACCGACGCACCATCCGGCGCGACGATCAGCGGGACCAGCTTGTCGCTTTCAATCGCCTGAATTTCGCCGTCGATGCGAAACGGAGAGCCTGGCAGCCCGGAGCTATAGCGCAGCCGAGTTCCGGCCTTTTCCGTGTGCGGGGCGATATTGACGGTCTGCCCGAGCATCGCGACCAATCGCTCCGGGGAAACAGTCGTCAGGCGCTGCTCGCGGTTGGGGCGACCCTGGATCGGGGCGGCCACCCATTTGGGCAGGATCACGAGAACCGGACCTTCGTGCGCGCCGATCGCCTGCCGAATCTCATCGGACTTGGTTCCGATATTGGGGGTCAGGATCAGGACGCCGCTTTCCGGCCGTTCTTCCGGATCGCTCGACAGCGATACCGTGCCGCCGGACAGCTCGACCAGCTTGGTCAGGCCGTAAAAGCCGGTGGCGAAGCGCGACGACGGGCTCGGGCTGTTGCCGCGCTGGCGGTCGAAGCGGTCGCCATAGGCGCTGACCAGCAGGAAGCCGAGCGCGAGGATGAACCCCGCCGCGACGAGGATCAGCACCGTGCGGGTGCGAAAGGGGCTGGCGCTGCTTTGGGTCATCGGCCGAGTGCGAAGCCGGCATAATCGGCGCGGGCGCGGGTCCAGTCGGCTTCGCCGAGCGGATGACCGGCGAACAGGCTGCGCTCCACATCGGCGACGATGCGACCGAAGACGGTGCGCGCGGCATCGGGCAGCGCCTCGATCCGGGCGATGTCGCGGCTGGTCCAGGACGGGCGGAGCGGATTGCCGCGCCAGCGTTCGATATCCTCGACGCTGCGGTGGAGGAGGAGGCGGACGGCTTCGTCATAGCGACCGGCGGCGGCGAGCTGGTCGGCCTCGACCAGCAGCGCGCGGGCGACGGATGCTTCGGGCGCCCAGCCCGGCGTCGCGACCACACCGCCGCGCGCCGCGATGCGGTTGGCGAGCCACGCGCGGAGCGGAGGGAAGATCGCGAAGGCGAGCGCGATCACGACCAGCGCGACCGCGACCCACATCAGCACGGTCCAGCCACCGCCGACCCATTCGATGAAGCTGCCGAGCGCGCCGAAGACGTCTTTAAGCCATTGCGGCATTTCGCGCTGTTCGGGGACGAACCACGGAAAGTCGAACTGGATGCTCGCATCGCCCTTCAGCGTTTGATGCGCGGCGTCGGCGGCCGCCGGATCGCCAAAGGGCGTCGCGGCATTGCCAGCGACCGCGCCATCGCGCGCGGCGACGCTTGCGCCCTGTGCCGTCATTGCCCCTTGCCCCCCGCAACTGCCTCATACCCTTGGAGCAAATCGGCAAATTGCGCGCAACGCTTTTCATCCCTAACGTTGCCAGAACGGCGCGGCGGACCGACCGCGCGGCATCGGACAGGGAGAAGTAGGCGTTGATCCGGATCATCATCGGCACGGCTGCGGCGGCGACGCTGGCGGCCTGTAGCGCGACTGCAGGCGGCAAGCCCCAGAGCGCGTCGTCGGAGGCTCCCGCGAAAAAGGGGCCGGGCAAGAACAAGGGATATGACCACAATCCCTATCCGTCGACCTACAAGGCCTATCCGGGCGTGCCGACGCTGTTGACCAATGTCACGATTCTGGACGGCGAGGGTGGCAAGATCGAGCGTGGCGCGGTGCTGTTCCGCGACGGCAAGATCGTCGAGGTCGGCCAGAGCATCGCAGCGCCCGAAGGCGCGACCGTGATCGACGGGGCAGGCAAATATGTGACGCCCGGCGTGATCGACGTGCACAGCCATCTGGGCGACTATCCCAGCCCCGGCGTCTCGGCACATTCGGACGGCAACGAAGCGACCGGGCCGGTTACTGCCGAGGTTTGGGCCGAGCATAGCGTGTGGCCGCAGGATCCCGGCTTTTCGCGCGCGCTCGCCAATGGCGGCGTGACGACGCTGCAGGTGCTGCCGGGTTCGGCGAATTTGTTCGGCGGGCGCGGCGTGACGCTCAAGAATGTCTATGCGCGCACGATGCAGGGGATGAAGTTCCCCGGCGCGCCCTATGGCCTCAAGATGGCGTGCGGCGAGAACCCCAAGCGCGTCTATGGCGGCAAGGGGCGGATGCCGTCGACCCGGATGGGTAATATCGCGGTGGATCGCCAGACCTGGGCGCGGGCGCAAGACTATAAGAAGCGCTGGGACCGCTATGAGGAGCAGGGCGGCGAGGCCCCTGCGCGCGACATGGCGATGGACACGCTGCGCGGCGTGCTGGCGGGCGAGATCATCGTCCACAACCACTGCTACCGCGCCGATGAAATGGCCATCGTCCTCGATATGGCCAAGGAGTTCGGCTACAAGGTGGGCACGTTCCACCACGCGGTCGAGGCGTACAAGATCGCCGACCTGCTCAAGGCCAATGGCACCTGCGCCGCGGTCTGGGCCGATTGGTGGGGGTTCAAGATGGAATCCTATGATGCCATCTCCGAAAACCTCGCCGTGCTGGAGCGCGAGGGTGCGTGTGGCATGATCCACTCAGACGATGCCAACGGCATTCAGCGGCTCAATCAGGAAATCGCCAAGGTCCGCGCCGCCGCCAAGCGCGCTGGCTTTGTGATCTCGGAAGAGATTGCGTGGAAATGGGCGGCGATCACGCCGGCCAAGGCGCTGGGCATCGACAAGGTCACCGGCAGCCTGAAGGCGGGCAAGATGGCCGATGTCGTGCTGTGGAACGGCAATCCGTTCAGCGTGTACACGCGCCCCGAGAAAGTCTGGGTCGACGGCGCATTGCTGTTCGACATGCACAACCCCAAATTGCGGCCGGTGTCCGACTTCGAGCTGGGCCAGCCCGGATCGGGAGATGTGAAGTGAAGAAACTCCTGATTGCAGCCGCGGCGATGGGCGCCGCTTTTCCCGCCGCCGCGCAGACGGTCGCGGTCACCAATGCGCGTCTGGTCATCGGCGATGGCTCGGCTCCGGTCGAGAATGGCACTGTGGTCGTACGCGACGGGCGTGTCGTTGCTGCCGGCGCAGGCGTCGCCGTTCCTGCCGGGGTGCCGGTGGTGGATGCGGGTGGCCGGTGGGTCACGCCGGGCCTGTTCGCGGGCTTTACCCGGATGGGCATCGTCGAAGTCGATGGCGTCAGCGAAACCGACGATAGCGCGGCGGGCAATTCGCCATTCAACGCAGCGATCGACGTGTCGCCTGCGGTCAATCCCAAGACGAGCGCGGTCGCGGTCAACCGCGCCGAGGGGATTACCCGCGCCGTCGTTGCCCCGGAAGCGCGGGGTTCGATCTTTGCCGGGCAGGGCGCGATCATCGATCTGGGCGTGGACATGGACGCGGTGAGCAAGCCGCGCGCGTTCCAGTTCATGGTCTATGGCGAAGAGGGCGGGCGTCGTGCGGGGGGTAGCCGCCCCGCCGCGATCGCGATGCTCAAGAACATCCTGTTCGAGGTACGCGATTATGCCCGCGCGCCGGCCAGTTTTGCCGATCGCGGCAAGGACGCGCTGTTGACCCGGGCCGATGCGCAGGCTCTGGTCCCGGTGGTGACGGGGCAAGTCCCGTTGCTGGTGCATGTCGAGCGTGCGTCGGACATCCTCGTGGTGCTCGACCTCAAGCGCGAGGTGCCGGCGCTCAAGCTGGTGCTGGTCGGCGTGAATGAGGGCTGGACCGTCGCGCGGCAGATTGCAGCGGCGAAGGTGCCGGTACTGGCATCGGCGCTGTCGGACCTCCCGGCCTCGTTCGAGCAGTTGGCGGCGACCCAGTCGAATATCGGGCGGATGCAGGCGGCCGGCGTGACGGTAGGTATCGGCATGATCAACGATGATGAGGCGCGTCAGGCGCGGCTGATCAAGCAATATGCCGGCAATCTGGTGGCGTTGACCAAGGTGCCCGGCGCTTCGGGGCTCGACTGGGGTCAGGCGTTCGCGACGATCAGCTCGAAGCCCGCCGAAGCGATGGGTATGGGCGGCGACTATGGTTCGCTGCGCCCCGGGCGTCGCGGCGACGTGGTGGTGTGGGACGGCGACCCGCTGGAGATCGGGACTGCGGTGGTGAAGCTGTTTATCGATGGCGTCGAACAGCCGATCGAAACGCGTCAGGACCAGCTGCGCAAGCGCTACTTCGATCCGAAGGAAGGCGCATTGCCCAAGGCGTACGAACGCTGAGCGTTCCCTTTCACACGGCCTGCGCGGGCGAGGAGCCGCGCCGTGCGGGCCGCCCGCGTGATCCCGCCAAATATGCGGCGATCATCGAGGCGGCACGCCAGGCGTTCTTTTCGCGCGGCTTCCACGCCGCGACGATCGAGGAGATCGCGCAGGCCGCCGGCGTGTCGAAGGTCACGGTCTATAGCCGCTTCGGCGACAAGGAGACGTTGTTCGAAGAGGTGATCCGTGTCGAAAGCACGCGGATGGCGGAGGTGTTCGATGCCGGCGTCGCCGACCAGCGGTCGCTGGAGGACCAGCTCAACGCCTATGGCGTGTCGCTGCTGACCTTCATGTTCAGCGAGGACCATGTCGCGATCGACCGGGTGCTGCTGAACGAAATCTCGCAGATCCCGACGCTGGCGCGCCGCTTCTATGAGGCCGGGCCGGGGGTGTGTTTTGGGCGTCTGGCGGAGGTGTTGGCCGAGGCGCAGGCGCGGGGCGAGGTGGAGGTCGATGATCCCAATCTGGCCGCGCAGGATCTGTGCGGGCTGTGGAAGGGCGCGGCGGACATGGGGCTGAAGCTCGGGCTGGAGCCGCTGCCGTCGCCCGAGGCGATCCGGGCAAGGGTCGAACGCGCGACGCGGCTGTTTCTGAAAATGATCGGATCGAAGCCGTGACGATCGGCGTTATCACCGCAATGGAGGTGCGAACGATGCGAAGCATGATGGCAATTGTTGCGGGCGCGGTGCTGCTGGCCGGGTGCGGTGGTGGCTCTGGCGAGAACGTGCCGGATCCTGCGGCGTCAAAGACCCCGGCGGCATTGAGCGATCTTCAAAAGCGCGTCGTTGCGCTGCCCAAGCGGTTGCAGGATGGCGTGATGCTGCGCGCGATCCGGGACGCCGGGCTGAACTGCCAGCAGGTCACCGAACTGACGCGCGTCGAGACTCGCGCGGACCGCATCCGCTGGCGGGTCGTGTGCGACACTACTCAGCCTTATGTGGTCGAGATTACCCCGGACGGCACGGCGCAGATCCGCAGCCGACCCTGATCACGAGCCGGCGTAGATACAAAGAAGGGGGCGGTCGCGAGACCGCCCCCTTTTAGTTGGGGTAACTGATCAGAGGCCGACGACGCCGCCGTCATTCTTGGTAATGACCACGACCGCCGAGCGCGGGCGCGTGCCAGCGGGTGCAGTACCGGTCGCCTGGGTCGCGGGCCAGCCGCTGTCCGGGGCGGTGGCGGTGCCGTCCTCTCCCGGATGCTGGATGCCGACGAACAGGGTGCGGCCGTCCGGGGTCGAGTCGACGCCGGTGATCTCGCACCCGATCGGGCCGACCAGGAACCGCTTGAGCGTCGCATCGGTCGCCAGCGCGCCGCGCCGGGTCGCCTGGGTGCCGGTCGTCCCGCCGCTGCCGCGGTTGGTGATCGTCACATTCGCGCCGTCGCCGGTGACGCCGGGCATTGCGACGAGCATCTGGTTGTTGGTGCGATCGGTAAAGGCACCGTCGTCGGTCTGGATCCACAGCAGCGGCTTGACGAGGCCGCTGGCGTTGGTCGGACGCGCGAACCACAGGCCGTCGGGGCTGGAGAAGTCGTTCGCCGCGGTGAGGCCCGAGATGTTGACGTCGCTGTTCGCCTCGGCCGAGTCCGCGCCGAACAGGTAGATGTCCCATGCGAAGGCGAGCGATGCGGGATCGTCGCCAGTTTCGCGCAGGCGCAGGATATGGCCATTGGGGTTGCCATACTGGTTCGACGCGCCCTTGGTGTCGTTATAGTGGCGCGGGTTGGCAGCGTCCGTACCGGTGATCGGGCGGAGCGACGCATTGTTGTTGGTGAGGGTAAGGTAGATTTCCCCAGTCACTGGGTTGGTCGCGGTCCATTCCGGACGATCCATCCGCGTCGCACCGACCGCGTCCGCAGCGAGGCGGGCATTGGTCAGGATGTCGGCCTGATCAGCGAAGACATATTCGGGATCGGCGTTGACTGCCGGACGGTTCGGAACCTGGCCGAACACCAGCGGGAGCCAGCGGCCCGATCCATCGGCGTTGAAGCGCGCGACGTAAAGCGTGCCGGCGTCGAGATATTTGTCGCCGACTGCGAGGCGGTCAGCCGCCTGCGCGTCGCTCGCGGTCCAGGTCGCATTGGAGACGAACTTGTAGAAATATTCGCCGCGCGAGTCGTCGCCGAGATACACGGCGAGCTTCTTGCCGGGCGTGGCGTTGCCGAGCCATGCGCCTTCATGCCCCATGCGGCCGAGCGCGGTGCGCTTCCGTGGTGCCTTGGTCTTGTCATAGGGGTCGATCTCGACGACCCAGCCGAACTGGTTGGGTTCGTTGCGCCAGTCGGTCGTGGCGGTGCCGCCCGCAGTCGCACGCGCGTCCCAGCGGCGGAACAGCGTGTTGTTCGTATCTGCCGGGGTCACGGTCGACCAGCCATAGCTGCCGCTGCCGCTGGTGACGCCATAGCGGCGCAGTGCGACGAGTTCGCGTGGCGTGCGCTGGGCGTCATCGCCGGTGCGGCGGAAATAACCGGCCCAGTTTTCCTCGCAGGTGATGTTGGTGCCCCACAGGGTATGGCCGTTGGCGCAATTGTTGATCGTGCCGCGACCGGCGGTGCCGTCGGTCGAATAGGGGGTGCGCAGCAGCGTTGCGCCGCGCACCGGGCCGTTAAACACCATCGGCGTGCTGGGCGTGATGCGGCGGTTGAACGTCGAGTTCTGAACATAGGTCCAGGCGCGCCCGGCGCCTTCGACGATTTCGGTCACCGATACGCCGTGCGCCTCGATCTCCTTGAGCGCTTCGGCTTCCGGGCGGACGCCACCGGGCGTGGTCGGGCCGGCTGGGTGGAGATACTGGACGTTGAGGTTCTCGTGGTTCTGGACGAGCAGGCCGCGCACCGAGCTGTTGTCATCGCGCGCACCCGCCGCCGACAGGCCGTACCAATAGAGCGCGTCGCCATGGTCGCCGATGCGGTTGGCGAAATCGGTGTCGGTGCCGTCATTCTTGTAGGCCGGTACGCCCGACGCGATCGGGTCGCCGAGGCGCGTCAGAACGGTTACGGAGTAGCCCGTCGGTACGGTGACGATGTCGTTGCGGTTCTTGGCGATCGAGGTGAAGCCCAGTTCGGCGGCTTCGATCGCGACCGTGACACTCTGGGTCGAAACCTGGCCGGCACTGTCGACGGCGCGATAGTCGAAGCGCAGCGTGGTGCCACCCGCGACCGACGGCGCAATGAACGATGTCGTTGCAGCGTTCGGGCTGCTGAGCGTTACTGCAGGCCCCTGGGTCTGGATCCAGACCGATGCGGTCGGGCCATTGTCGGTGGCGTTACCGGTGAGGGTGACGACCCGGCCCGATTTGCTGGCGCCCGACGATCCGACCGAGACGATGGTGGGGAAGGGGTCAGAACCGGTCGCGGCGCTGTCGCAGCCTGCGAGCACCGCGCCACCGAACACTGCTGCCGACGCCGCAACCGCGCCCGAGCGCAGCGCCTGACGCCGCGAGTAGCGCTGTTCGATCATCGCGTTGAGGCTGGGATTGCTGCTGGTGTTCGTATCGACGTCGCCATCGCTATACGCGAAGCCGTGCGCAGTGAGTTCGGTCATGTCTGTGTCCCCTGACCCCGTGTCCCGTTTGGACTGGGTGCAGATGGCCTGTGGGCGCGGCGCTTTACGGCGTGATGCAGGTTTGTGGACGAACGCGTTGCGATCTGGCGTCATTTTGATGACGTTTGGCAGGGGGCAGTCGGTTCGCTAGAGGCGGGGCGATGAGCGAACCGCGCGACAGCCTGACCGATCGGCTTGCCCGACGCGCCGCGCGCGCGGCGCGGGCGCGACCGGCGCTGGCGGTGCCCGACATGCGGCTGACGCTGGCACTCGCCGGAGTCGTGGCGCTGGGGCCATTGCTGACCATCGTTGGTGCGCAGGTGCTGCGCGGCGGGGTTGAGGCAGACAATCGCGTGCTGGAAATGCAGTTGCGGAGCCGGACCGCACCACAGCTTGCGCGGGGCGAGGCGGCGGCGGTGCTACGCGATTCGGTGCGCCAACCTGCGCTCGCTCCGACGCTGGACCGGCTGGCGCGGGCGTTGCCCGACGATGCGCGGCTGGTGTCGGCGGCGCGCGGCGCAGATGGTCATGTGCAGATCGAGATTTCGGCAAGCGACCCCGATCTGTTGCGCGGGGCGCTGCGGCGCGATCCGTTGCTCGCCGCGATGCGGGAGAGCGGACAGCGGCGCACGCAGGACGCGCGCGTGGTCGTGACGCTGCGGACCCGCGCATGAGGCGGGGGAGTGTAGCGATGGGGCTGGGCGGCGGGCTGGTTGCTGTTGCCCTGCTGGCATTCCCGGCTTTGGACGCGCTGGAGGCGCTATGGTCCGCGCGCCAGACCCGCGCGGATCTCACGGCAAGTCTTGCCGCGCCGCGCGCGCCGGTTCGTCCGCTGGTAGCCCCCGGCTTGGCAATCGCCGCAGCGGATCGCGCGTCCGCCGCGCGGAGCCTTGCCGGGCGGATCCGGGCCAGCGCGGCGTCGGCGGGTGTGCTGGTTGAGGTGCTTTCGTCTGCCCCTTCACAGTCGGGCATCGTTACGCTGAGGGTCCGCCTGTCCGGCCCCGAAAAGGCGGTCGTCGCGATGCTCGACGGGATGGAGCGCGGGACCCCGCTGACCCGTTTCCGCAGCTGGCGCGCGAGTGCGCTCGCCGATGGCGGAGTGCGGGTCGAGGGGGAAATGGTGGCGGCATGGCAATGAGCCGGACCGAACGGCGCGTGCTGATTGCGGCGGGGTTCGCTTCGGCGATCGTGCCGGTGATCGGGCTCTATCCCTATGCGGCTGAGCCTCGCCCGGGCGCGCGGTCTGCAGTCGCGACGATCGTGCCGCCGCCCTTGCCCGCACCGGCGCGGGTATTCGAACGACCGCTATTCGCTGCGGCAGAGGGCGACGCGGCACCCGCCGACGCGCCCGTGCTGACCGGAATCGCCGGACGCCTCAACCGCGATGCGGTGGCGCTGGTGCGGATCGCCGATGGCAACGCGCGGACGCTGGCGGTGGGCGAAAGCGTCGATGGCTGGCGGCTGGAGAGCCTGGCGATCGACGCCGCCTTCTTCACGCGCGGGCGTGAGCGGGTGCGGGTGGCGATGCAGGGTGAAGGCGGCGATGGTGCCGCCCCGCCCCCCGACGATCAGTAAATCCCGTCGATCTCGAGCGTCAGCCGGGGCTGGAGCGGCTTGAGCAGCAGGTTGCTGGGCGAATTGAGGTCCAGTTCCTCCGACCGCAGCCGGGCATATTTGGCCTTGGCGATCGCCGCTGCATCCTCGCCGTTGCGCAGAATGGTAGGCTTGAGGAAGATGAACAGGGTGCGCTTTTGCCGGGTTTCGCGGCGTGCCTTGAACAATTCGCCGAGGATCGGGATGTCGCCGAGGATCGGCACCTGGCTTTTCACCTGTCCGTAGTCGTCGGAGGTAAGGCCGCCGAGCACGATCGTCTGGCCATTGTCGGCGAGCACGGTGGTGTTGATCGCGCGGCGGTTGGTGATCAGGTCGGTTGCCTGGCTGAGCTGGGTCGCGGCGATCGACGATGCTTCCTGCACGACTTCAAGCCGGATGGTGTCGCCGGCATTGATGCGCGGGAGCACCTTGAGCGTGATTCCGACATCCTTGCGCTCGATCGAAGTGTACGGGCGCACGTCGCTGGAATCGGTCAGGATCGATCCGGTGACGAACGGCACTTCCTGCGCCACCACGAACTCGCCGACCTTGTTATCGAGCGTCGTGATCTGCGGCGTCGAGAGCAGGTTCGACTTGGTCGAGGTGCCAAGCGCCTGCACCAGGATCGAGAAATCGTTGCCGATCGAGACATTGCCGATGAACCCCTGGCTCGACCCAAGCAGCGTGCCCGCTGGAACACCGAGCGCACTGAGGATCGCGCCGAGCGACGGTCCGGCGGTGCTGAACGAGGTTCCTGCGCCCTCGACACGATTGAGTGCGGCGCCGCTGGTGCCGAGCTGGACCGCGAGCGCCTCTGCCTCCTCGCCGGTGATTTCGGCGATGGCGGCTTCGATCAGCACCTGCGGACGGCGGACGTCGAGGTCGGTGATGATGGCTTCGATCGCCGCAACCGTGCTGGGGGTGCCGCGCACGACCACGGCGTTGATGTCGGGCGAGGGCTGGACGGTGATCTCGGGGGTCGAGAAGCCCTGCGGCGTTGCTTCGGACTGCTGGCCGAGCTGAGCCGATTGCGCGGTCGCGGCGGCGCTGGCGGCAGCGGCGGCGGTTTCGGCGCTGCTGGTTCCGCCCGAGGCGATCAGGCCGCCGAGCACGCCGGTCGGGCTGCGCGGATTGTTGCGCGATCCCGACAGGCTGCGTGCGACCGGGTTTGTAGTCGTCGATTCCTGCCCGAGAATGCCGCGCAGCACATCGGTGACCGACTCGGCGTCGGCATAGTTCAGGCGGAACACGCGGGTCATCGGCGTCGCGCCGCCAGGGGCGTCGAGCGAGGCGATCATGCGGCGCGCATCGGCGACGGCGGAGGGCGATCCGCGCACGATGATCGTGTTGCTGCGCGCATCCGCGGCGACGCGCGCACCGCCCGATGCGGCGTCGCCGAGTACGGTCTGCAGCGCCTGTGCGACTTCCGGCGCGCTGCCGTTGCGCAGCGTGATGGTGGCAAAGGTCATGCCGCTGCCGGTGCCGTCGAGCGAGCGCAGGATCGCCTCCACCCGGCGGACATTGTCGGCATAATCGGTGACGACGACGGCGTTGGGCTGGGCGAGCGGTTCGACGCTGCCGAAGCTGGCGACCAGCGGGCGGACGACGCGCGCGGCTTCGGCGGAGGGCACGTTGGACAGGCGGATCATCCGCGTGACCAGCTCCTGCCCCGATGCCGAGCGCGACGACACGCCGCCATCGCGCACGGCGTTGCCGGCAGGTACGATGCGCCAGGCGCGACCCGAGCGGACTGCGGCAAAGCCATTGGCGCGCAGGACCGACAGGAACAGCTCCCACACCCCCGCAGAGGTCAGCGGGGTGGCGGAGGTGACGGTGACGCTGCCTTTGACCGCCGGGTCGAGGATCAGGGTGCGACCGGTTAGGCGTGAGATCTGGTCGGCGACATCCGCGATCTCGACCCCGCGCATGTTGACGACGATGTCCGCGCCGTCGGTCTGCGTGGCCAATACCGGCTGAGCGGTCATGGCGGCGAGCGCGAAGATGAGAGCGGTCTTGCGGATCATGTGCGGCACGGTGGGTTACCTAGCGGGTCGGGATGGTCAGCGTCACGGGCTTTCCATCGCGGGTGATCTGGACTTGGACGGAGCCGCGGCCTTGCGCGGCGGCAATGGCGGTGGCGGCGCTGGCCGGGCTGGTCAGCGGGGTGCCACCGATCGAGGTGATGACATCGCCGGTCTGAAGGCCGGGCGGGGCGTTGGCGCCGACCTGCATCCCACCGCCTGGGGCCGGCGTCATTGCGGCAAGGACGCCGGCCGCTGCGGTCGCGGGGGCGGCTGCTGACTGTGCCGGGGCGGCGGGCGCTGCGGGAGGTGCCGCTGCCGCCGTCTGTTGCTCGGCGGTCAGCGAGGGGTCGGGGAAGGCGAGATATTCGATGCGGCCAGCCACGCGCAGGATGACGCGGTCGCGCAAAATGCCCTCGATCGTGCCACCGCCGGGCGCTTCACCGATGCGGAAGGGCTTCGCCGCTTCGCCGCCGACCTCGATATAGGCAACCGAAAGCGCGGCAGGGCTGGCGGTAAACACGCCCTTGAGCTTGAGCGGGAGCGCGGTTGCCTGAGTCGCATCCGTCGCCGCGCCCTTGCCGAACGGTGCGAAGGCGAGGGCGGGGGTGACATCGGCGGTGACCGCGACCGGTCGCGCGCCTGACGGGATGGTGACCGCGCCGGTGCTGGCATGGCCCGCGATCCGCCAGGTGAGGCCGGCGAGTGCGACCGCGACCGACACGATCACGGCGGCTGCAACGATATCCAGTGTCGTACGCGCCTGACGCGGCGAAAGATCGAGGAAGCGGATCATGTCCGAGCGCCCTCCACGAACCCGTCGAGCGATGCAAGCGGCGAACGTTCGCCCTCCGGAATCACCTGAATGCGGACCTTGTCGATCGCGGGGTCTTCGGTGCGGGTGCGGGCGACGTCGACCTGCCATTGCTGGCCGAGCAGCTCGACCTGCTTCTGCGCGGCGGCGGGGTCGGCGAGCTGGAGTTCGGCGAGGCGGTTCTCCGCGACCCACATCGCGGCGGCGCGGCGTTCGAGGCCGCGGGTCGAATCAACATGGCTCTCGACCGCGCGGACCAGGCCAACGGTCGCGATGGCGAGTACCGCGAGCGCGACCAGCGCCTCGATCAGCGAGAAACCCTGTTCGTTCTTCACGAGGCTTCAGCCCGGCTAGCGGTGGCGGTCATGCCGTCATAGCGGACGACCCAGATCTGCTCGCCATTGCTGATCGTCGCGTTGAGCGGTTTGCCCGCGCCATCGACGCCCATCATGACCGGCGGGGTTACATCGAGTTCGACCGCGATGCCTCCGGGCAGGCGGTGGAAGGCGAGGCCATCGGACAGCGGTGCCATCGATCCGTCGCGTCCGACTGCGGCGAAACCATAGCCGTCCTTTTCGACGGTGAACGCGATGATGCGGTCGCCGATCATCGCATCGTCGGCGGCCGCCTGAAGCCGCAACGCGAGGCGGCGGGCTTCGGTCTCGACCGAGGGGGCGCGGGTCGCCGAACCGATGCCGAGCGCGACTCCGCCCGCCGCGACGCCGATGATGACGAGCACGATCAGCATTTCGATGAGCGTCATGCCGCGCTCACCGTTGCGGATGGTCGCCCCCCGCACGGGCCTTATCCGCCCTTGGCGGGCGTCTGGGCCGCGTCGCGCGAATCGAGGTCGGCGTCGAGCTCGGTGCCGCCGGGCTTGCCGTCACGACCCAAGGACTTCAGCTCGAAGCTGCTGCCGGTCGAGACATAGGTGTAGGGATTGCCCCAGGCATCTACCGGAGCGGATTTTACATAGCCGCCATCGGGCCAGGCGGTGGGCAGCGGCGGGGTGGTCGGTTTTTCGACCAGCGCCTTCAGCCCCTGCTCGGTGGTCGGATATTGGCCATTGTCGAGGCGATAGGTGGTGAGCGCACTCGACAGGGTGACGAGGTTGGTCTTGGTCGTGGTCACGCGTGCCTGATCGGGGCGGCCGACGACGTTCATCGTCACCAGTCCGGCGACGATCGCGATGATGACGAGGACCACGATCATCTCGAGCAGGGTAAGCCCCGCCTCACCATTTGGCACCGTGTGGCGCTTGCCCTTCGTGGCATCGACTGCCACGGTGTCATCGAATTGTTTCAAAACTATGCGCATCGCAGCCCCATGCGTGTTCATCGTGAAAGCCATGTTACAGCCGGGACCTCTCAAAGAATGACTGGCAAACCCTTTTCGGAGTCCGCGCAAGCCGCGTCCGGCGGCGTGTGGACGCTGGCGGGCGGGCAGGCGATCATAGCCGAGCCTGATGGCCCTGCAACCATCCTCGTCCCGAGCGAATCGGTGTCGCTGCTGCGCGTCGAGCTGCCGCTGGCGAGCCGGGCGAAGCGGATCGAGGCGCTGCCCTTTGCGATCGAGGACCGGATCGCCGACCCGATCGAATCGGTCCATATCGCGCTGGGCGCAGAAATCGCGCCGCGGACCTATCTGGTCGCGGTGGTGCGGCATGCGCAGATGGCGAACTGGGTCGAGGCGGTGGAACTTGGCGGGCTCGGTCATGCGGCGCTGGTGCCGGATGCGCTCGCGTTACCTGCGCCGGGACCGGGCGAGTGGTGTGCCGAAGCGCGCGATGGCCGGGTGTTGGTGCGCAGTGGCGACGGGACCGGGTTTGCGCTTCCTGCCGCGCTGGTGGGGTCGGCTTGGGAGCGTGCGGGAAGCCCGCGCATCTGGAACTGCGGGCCTGTGACGATCGGGGAGCTGCCGCAAACGCCGTGGACTGGCGGCGGCGGCGGGCTGGCCGATAGGCTGGCAAACCCGGCGATCGACCTGCGGCAGGGTGTTTATGCGCGGCGTGGTGCACGCGGGAGTAGCTGGAAGCGACGGCTGGCATGGATCGCGGCTGCGGGCATTGCGGCGCATGTCGTGATCGCGGCGGCAGACGTGGTGATGCTGCGCGTGATTGCCGAGCGGCGCGCCGAGGATGTGCGGTCGGCGGTGGCGCAGGCGGCGCCGGGCGCCAATCTGTCGGGCGACCTTGAGGCTTCCGTAGTAGGGATGCTGCCGGTATCGGGTCCGCCGCCGGGGCGCTTTGTGCCCGCCGTGACCGCGGCATCGCGCGCGCTGGCGCCGCTGTCGAGCGCAGTGACCGCGCGGGCGATGCGGTTTGAGGGGAATGCGCTGGTGCTCGATATCGAGCCGGGCGCTCCGGATTTGGCCGAGCGCATTCGCGCGGCGTTCCGCGCCGCGGCGGTGCCGGCGCAAATCGGGGCAGGGGCGGATGGTGCAATTCGCGTGACGGTGACGGTATGAAGATCGAACGTTCACCGACCATCGACGCGGCCGTGCTGCGGTTCCAGCAGTGGTGGAGTGGCCTTAGCCCGCGCGAGCGGGTGCTGGTCGGGACGCTGGGTGCGATCCTTGCGGTGCTGATCCTGGTGTTCGGGATCGTCAAGCCGCTCCAGGGCGCGCGCGCCGACGCGATCGCCGATATCCGCAGCCATGAGACGCTGGCGGCGCGGGTGCGCGCGGCGGGGACGTTGGTCGCGCCGGGCACTCAACCCAAGCTCAGCGACGGTCCACCGATCGAGGCAGCGCAGGCGGCGGCGAGCGCAGCGGGGCTCACCGTGACTTTGACCCCCGGTGGTGTAGGCGCGACCGGGCAGGTTGCCGAGGCGAGCTATGAAGCCGTGGTCGGCTGGATCGCTGCGGTCGAGCGCACCACGGTGTTGCGTGCGCGCCGGGTCGAGCTGACCAAAGGTGGCGCGCCGGGCCGGGTGAGCGCGAGCGTGGAGTTCGGCCAGTGAATGCCGTGACGATGGATTTGCCGAGCCTGCCCTATAGCTATGCGCGCAACCATGGCGTCGTACTGCGCGTGGGCGCCGGCGGCGTGGAGTGCGTACATCGGCCCGATGCGGCGCTGGACGCGCTTCTGGAAGTGCAGCGGGTGGCGCCGGGGGCGCGCTTCGTGGCAGTTTCGGTCGCGGAGTTCGATCAGGCGCTGGCGGCGAGCTATTCGGGTAGCGCGGGTGCGGCGGCGGAGTTTGATCTTGGCGGTATGGACCTTGCCGCGCTGGCGGACAGCGCGGCGGCGGTGGACGACCTGCTCGATTCCCGCGACGATTCGCCGGTCATCCGCCTGATCAACGCGCTGTTGCTCGAAGCGGTGAAGGAAGGCGCGTCGGACGTGCATGTCGAGACGCAGGAAAAACGCGTCGTCGTCCGTTTCCGCATCGACGGCGTGCTGCGCGACAAGCTCGAGCCGCGCCGCGAACTCGCGCCGCTGCTGGTCAGCCGGATCAAGGTGATGGCGAAGCTCGACATCGCCGAGAAGCGCGTGCCGCAGGACGGACGCGTGACATTGCGGATCGGCGGGCATGACGTCGATGCCCGTGTCTCGACCATCCCGACCCAGCATGGCGAGCGGGTGGTGATGCGCTTGCTGGAGAAGGGTTCGCTCAGCCTCGACATGGAGGCACTGGGCATGAGCGCGCGCGATCGCGATGTGTTCGCGCGGCTGCTCGAACGGCCGCACGGGATGTTGCTGGTCACCGGGCCGACCGGTTCGGGCAAGACCACCAGCCTTTATGCGGCGCTCCATCGCCTGAACGACCGCAAACGCAACATCATGACGGTGGAAGATCCCATCGAATATGAACTTGCCGGGGTCGCGCAAACGCAGGTGAATGCGCGCACCGGCATGACCTTTGCCCGCGGTCTGCGCGCAATCCTGCGGCAGGATCCCGATGTCATCATGGTCGGCGAAATTCGCGATCAGGAAACGGCGGAGGTCGCGGTGCGATCGGCGATGACCGGGCATTTCGTGCTGTCGACGCTGCACACCAACAGCGCGGTCGGATCGGTGACGCGGCTGATCGACATGGGGGTGGAGCGGTATCTGCTCGCGCCGATGCTGGTCGGGGTGGCGGCGCAGCGGCTGGTGCGGCGGCTGTGCCCAAGCTGTCGGCGGCAGGATGTGGCGAACGAGGGCGATGTCCTGCTGCTGGGTGGCGGTATCCGTGTTGGCGAGACGCTGTGGCGTGCGGAAGGCTGTGACGATTGTCACGGCGACGGCTATCGCGGGCGCGCGGGACTGTACGAGGTCGTTGCGGTGGACGACAAGATTCAGGCGATGATCCATGAAGGTGCGTCCGAGGCCGAGATCGAGGCGCATGCGCGGCGGAGCAACCCGTCACTGCTCGATGACGGCGTCGACAAGGTGCGTGCCGGGGTGACGACGGTCGAGGAAGTTGCGCGCGTGGTGAGGGAAGAGGCGTGACGCTGGTGGCGGGGGGCTGGTGCTAGATGCCCGCATTTTCCTATCGCGCCGCTGATCGCACGGGCGTTCAGAAAAAGGGCACCGTCGAAGCGTCCAGTGCCGCAGCCGCGCGGGCGATGCTGCGCGATCAGGGGCTGCTCCCGCTCGCGGTAGAGGCGGCGGGGGAGCGGCGGTCGATCGGGTCGATCCAGCTGCCCAAGCTGGGCCGCTCCGGGATGAGCGCACGCGAACTGGCGACGGCGACGCGGCAGATTTCGACGCTGGTTGGGTCCGACATTCCGGTCGAGGAGGCGCTGCGGCTTGCGGCGAACCAGTCGGAGACGCAGCGGGTTTCGGGCATCCTCATGGAAGTGCGCGGCGCGATCCTCGACGGGCGAAGCTTTGCCAGCGCGCTTTCGACCCATCCCAAGACCTTCCCCGAATTCTACCGCGCTTCGGTCGCGGCGGGGGAGGCGTCGGGGAAGCTCACCGAAGTGCTCGGTCACCTCGCGCATTTTGTCGAGAACCGGCAAGCAAATGCGCAGAAATTGCAGCTGGCGTTGCTCTATCCCGGGCTGCTGGCGACGGTGTCGCTTGGCGTCATCGTGCTGCTGCTGGTCTATGTCATCCCGGATATCGTCAATGTGTTCGTATCGCGCGGGACCGACCTGCCGCTGCTGACGCGCATCCTGATTGCGGTATCGGGGTTCCTGCAGGCGTGGGGGTTGTATCTCCTGATCGCGGGACTGGCGGCGTATTTCGTGTTCAACCGCTGGGCGGCGGTCCCGGCGAATCGGTTGAAGGTCCATCGCGGATTTACCGAACGCTGGCCGTTCAAGCGCTTTTCGCGCCAGCATAATGCCGCGCGCTTCGCCGGAAGCCTAGCGACTCTGGTCGAGAGCGCGGTGCCGTTGGTCGATGCGTTGCACGCCGCGGCCGCTGTAACGCCGAACCTGTGGGTTCGTGCGCGCGCGATGCACGTCGCGGCGCGGGTGCGTGAAGGCATCAGCCTGCGTGCGGCAATGGGCGAGGCAGGGGTATTCCCGCTGATGCTGACCGCGATCGTCGCCTCGGGCGAGGCGTCGGGGAAGCTGGGGCCAGCGCTGTCGCGCGCGGCGGACGAACTCGATCGCGAACTGGACGCGGTGACCAGCGCACTGGTCGCGCTGGTCGAGCCGATGGTGCTGTTGCTGATGGGCGGCATGGTGTTGATGATGGTGCTGGCGATCCTGCTGCCGATCATCAATCTGAACGATCTGGTGACGTTGTAGCGCCGTTGTCCGCCGTTCATATCGGTAGCGGTACGGTTCCTGACCAAAGGGGAGAGACGTCATGCTGATCGGTTTGATTGCGACGACATTGATCGCGGTATCGCCGCAGGAGGCGCGGATGGGCCGAGGGAAGGCCAGCGTGTCCGACTTGAGCTTTCGTATTGTCGATACGCGCACCGACGGCGCGGTTCGGGAACTTCTGCTTGCTCCCGAAGCGGGCGATGCTGGCGCGGGTGTCGGTACAACTGATCATTTCGTGATGCGCGTGACGTGCGCCAAGGGCGCGGTCGCCAGTGCTTCACTGGTTGGCGCCGGTCAGATCAGCGCGATTACCGGCGGGGCGGTGGCTGGCCGAACCGGAGGCGGCGTCTTCAAGGGCCGTGAAAAAGGATTTCGCGCCGGAGCGACTGCACCGGCCGTGTGGCAGACCCGCGCCGTCGGCAAGGTGATCCGGGCGAGCTATGATCTCGCGACGATGAAAGGGGCGCGGACCAGCGGTACCGCCGTGCCGGTCACCGTGGCACAGGCGGACGCCGCCGCGATCGTCTGCGCGACTTAAAGCGCTCCGGCGATGCTCGCCCCGGCGGGCAATCCGGCGAACGGCAGGACACGCGCGCCCTCAGGCGTCATGCGGATCGTTAGCTGGCCATTTTCGCTGAGCGTCGCGGTCATCAGGATCTGACGCTGCTGGGCGCGGGGGGTGAGGCGGATCTGGGTGGTGGTGCCGATCTTTTCGGAGACCAGCAGCAGCGGCGGGACCGGGACCGGTGCGCCGCCGCCCTTGGGGGTGCAGGTGCCGGCGTCGGTGGTCAGGCGGCCGTCAATGCCCTGGCTCGACCCGCCGACCGCGATCCGGTCGAATTCGAGCTGCATCACCATGTCGCAGGTGAAGGGAAGGTTGGGCTGGAGCGCCTGGAGCAGGTTCGCGTGCGCGCTGCCGCTGACCTTGTCGAGCACGGTGCTGCTGAACCCGGCCAGTGCGCGGCCACCCATATCGGTATCCGGGCCGCTCGCGGTCCAGTCGGCGGCGAAGGCGAGGCTGGTGAGCGTACGCAACGGTGCCCAATGCCATTCGAACTTGCTGCCGCCTGCGACGCCGACTTCGCCATTCCAGACGGTTCCGGCGACGCCGGTGCGCCATGGCTGGTTCTTGACGAACACGCTTGCGGGCATCGTCGCGACCATCGCGAGGGCATAAGCCGCTATGCCCAGCACGACGAAGACGGTAAGACGCCGCCGAGCCGACCAGGATGCCCGTGAAAATGCTGCCGATTCGCCGCCGCGCGCTGCTGACTGCTCTGGGATCGGGGCTGGTATTGCCGTCGGCATTGCTCGCAAGTCCCTCTGTCTTTGCGGCCGACAAGGTCAAGCGTGACAAGCGGCCGGTGGCGTTGCTGCTGCCGCTGAGCGGACCGCGCGCCGCGCTGGGCCTTAGCATGCGTCAGGGCGTGTTGCTCGCTGATTCTGGGCCGGAAATCACTGCTTACGATACCGGCGGAACGGCCGAAGGTGCGGCGCTGGCGGCGCGCAATGCGCTGAAGGCCAAGTGCGCCATGATCCTGGGGCCGGTGACCGCTGAAGAGCTGAACACGGTGACCGCAGAGGTCGCGCGGCGGGTCCCGGTGATCGCCTTTACGAACAACGCGGTAGCGCGCGGGGCGGGCAGCTTCGTGTTCGGGATTACGCCTGCGCAGGTGACCAGCGCGGTGCTGCGCTATGCGCGGTCGCGCGGAGTGCGCAGCGTGGTGGTGGTCGATGACGGATCGCCCTGGAGTGTTGCGGCTGCGCTGGCGGCGGGCAAGGCGCAGGGCGAAGTCGGTCTCGACATTCGCGTGCTGACGGTCGTTGAGGGCCAGCCTTTGCCAGCTGCCGGGGATGCGCCTGATGCTGTATTGTTGCCGGGTAGCAGCGAGACGGTGCTGGCGGCGGCGCGGAACCTGAAGGGGACCGGGGTGCAGTTGCTAGGCACCGTGCAGGCACTCGACCATCGTCCGGCGGCGCTGGAAACGCTCGAGGGCGCGTGGATCGCCAGCCCCGATCCGGCTGCGTTCGGGCGGTTTGCGGGGGAGTTTCGGTCGCGCCATGGCGGCACGCCGGGGGCGTTGGCGGCGCTGGCCTATGATGCGGGCGGGGTGGTCAAGACGCTGCGCGCGAAGGGATCGCTCGACGAGGCGGCGTTGCTGGCAGAGACGAACTACACCTGCGTCACCGGAAATGCGCGCTTCCGCAGTGATGGCAGCGTGGCGCGTGAGCTGGCGATCCTGGTCGCGGGTGCGCAGGGCTACGAGCCGGTGGCGGTGAGCCTGGGGGCGTGAACGATGGAGCTGGCGAGGAGGGGTTTACCCTGCTCGAACTCATCATCTCGCTGGGCCTGTTCGCGTTGATCGCGGTGGCGGGCTTGACCCTGCTCAACAGCGTGATGACGACGCAGGAACGGACCGAAGGGCGGCTCGATCGGACTGCGGCGATTCAGCGGACGATGTTCGTTCTGCAGAGCGACCTCGATCAGATCACGCGGGGTGCGGTCAGTGGCGGGGGTAGCAACGTCGCCTTTACGCGCGTCGCCGCTGGCATGGGCGGGCCGCCGGTGCCGTTGCGCTATGCAGCGACCGGGGGCGCCTTGGTCCGTGCCGCGCCGCAGCCCCAGCTGTTGCTGACGGGAGTGAGCGGGGTGCGCTGGCGCTTTCTCGACGGACAAAACTGGGTCGATCGCTGGCCACCGAATGAGGAGCGCAAGGACGATTGGCCGCGCGCCGTGCAGGTCGAGATGCAGCTGGCGAGCGAACGCGGGCCACAGGGCTCGTTGCGCCGCGTCGTGGTGTTGCCGGTCAAACCACAGGACGAGGCGCAATGAGCCGGCGCGATGACGAACAGGGCATGATCCTGGTGAATGTGCTGATGTTCGTCGCCATTGCCAGCGGGCTGGTGCTGCTGATGATCGGGCGCGAGGAGCTGGCGCTGGACCGGGCGCTGCGCAGTCGTGAGGCGGCGCGGGCGGCGGCGATCGTGCGCGGGGGCGAGCTGTCGGCGCTTGCCGCGCTCCAGCGTGATGCGCTGGCGACGCCGCAGGTCGATCATGCGGGTGAGGCGTGGGCGTCGATCGGGGCGAATGGCGCGACGATCGATGGTGGGACGTTCGACCTGGCGGTCAGCGACGCCGAGGGGCGGTTCAACGTCAACATGCTGCGCAGCGGCGACGCGGTGCCAGTGATCCTGTTCCAGAAGCTGGCGCGGATCGCGGGGCTGGACGAGCAGCAGACGGTGGAGGCGATCGCCTATATCCGCACGCAAGGGCCGGTCAGCGACATCCGCCCGATCCGGCTGATCCCCGGCGCGGACCCGGCAGCGATTGCGCGGCTGGAGCGGATGGTGACGGCGCTGCCCGGCAAGACGACCATCAACTTGAATGCGGCGGACGAGGAACTGCTCGCGTTCCTGATCGGTGATCCGCTCGCGGCGCAACGGATCATCGCGATCCGCAAGCGCAACGGGCAGATCACGTTGCGCGACCTGTCCGATCTGAAGGTCAGTCAGCCGCCGGGGACGGCGTTCAGCTCCAACACCTATTGGGTGCGGGTGCGCGCGAAGGTCGGCGACACGACGCAACAGGGCGCGACGCTGATCCAGCGGCGGCGGAGCGCGCAGGGTGGGGTGACGACGGTGCCGGTCGCGCGCTGGCGCAACGCCGCGCTGCCTCCTGAGGCTCCGGCGCTCGCAGGCGGTTGAAATTCATGTAACTAAGTATCATCTGCGCTGCGAACGAAGGAGTTTGCGATGCGGGTGATGGTGGCGAAGTGGTTTGACGGGCTGGCAGTGGGTGCATCGGCGCTGTGCCTGATCCACTGCCTTGCCCTCCCGCTCCTGATCGCCGCTTTGCCCGCGCTGGCGGGGCGGCTCGATCTGGGGGATGGGTTTCATCTTGGGGTGCTCGCGTTCGCGCTGCCGATCAGCGCCTATGCGCTGGGTGAGGGCTGGCGGCGGCATCGCGGGCTGACGCCGTTGTTTGTCGGTGCTGCTGGGCTGGCGTTGCTGGCGGCAGGGCTGGCGTTCGAGGAGTGGGTTGCGGTCGAGACCGGCGTGACGGTGGCGGGGAGCCTGTTGCTCGCCGGGGCGCATGTGGCGAACTGGCGGGGGCGGGCGGCCTGAGGTCGGGTTAGAGGATTCCCGGCAGG
This sequence comes from Sphingomonas sp. R647, assembly GCF_020177055.1. Taxonomy (GTDB): domain Bacteria; phylum Pseudomonadota; class Alphaproteobacteria; order Sphingomonadales; family Sphingomonadaceae; genus Sphingomonas. Next base: position 504,496 of record NZ_JAIQXT010000001.1, on the reverse strand, counting down.
TCCAACCCCATCTCCCCGGAGCAGGTCTTCGCGATCTCATAGCCCGCGTCCGCATGGCGCATCACCCCCGTCGCCGGGTCGTTCCACAGCACCCGCTCCAGCCGCTTGGCCGCTTCGGGCGTGCCGTCCGCGACGATGACCATGCCGCTGTGCTGCGAATAGCCCATGCCGACACCGCCGCCATGGTGGAGCGAGACCCAAGTCGCGCCGCTGGCGGTGTTGAGCAGGGCGTTGAGCAGGGGCCAGTCGCTGACTGCATCTGAGCCGTCCATCATCGCTTCGGTTTCGCGGTTGGGGCTGGCGACCGATCCGCTGTCGAGATGGTCGCGGCCGATGACGATGGGGGCTTCGAGTTCGCCCGATGCCACCATCTCGTTGAACGCGAGCGCGAGGCGGTGGCGGTCGCCTAAGCCCACCCAGCAGATGCGCGCGGGGAGGCCCTGAAACGCGATCCGCTCGCGCGCCATGTCGAGCCAGTGGTGGAGGTGGTGGTTGCCGGGGAGCAATTCCTTCACCTTGGCGTCGGTCTTCCAGATATCCTCCGGATTGCCCGACAGCGCCGCCCAGCGGAACGGTCCAATGCCGCGGCAGAAGAGCGGGCGGATATAGGCGGGGACGAAGCCGGGGAAGGCGAAGGCGTTGGCGACGCCCGCGTCCTTGGCGACCTGACGGATGTTGTTGCCATAGTCGAAGGTGGGCACGCCCATTTCCTCGAACGCCAGCATCGCGCGGACATGGGTGGCCATTGAGGCGCGGGCGGCTGTTTCCACTTCGTGCGGCGCGGTTTCGCGTTTGGCGAACCACTGTTCCAGCGTCCAGCCGGCCGGGAGGTAGCCGTTGATCGGATCGTGCGCGCTGGTCTGGTCGGTGACCATGTCGGGGCGGATCCCGCGCTTGAGCAATTCGGGCAGGATTTCGGCGGCGTTGCCGAGCAGTCCGACCGAGACGGGTGTGTCCGATACGCGAATGATTTCAAGCGCTTCGTCGATATTGTTTGCAGCGCGATCGAGATAGCGGGTGCGCAAGCGCATCTCGATGCGGCTCGGCTGGCATTCGATCGCGAGGCACGAGGCGCCCGCCATCGTCGCGGCGAGCGGCTGTGCGCCGCCCATGCCGCCGAGCCCGGCGGTGAGGATCCAGCGGCCCGACAGGTCACCACCATAATGCTGGCGCCCGGCTTCGACGAACGTCTCGTATGTGCCCTGAACGATGCCCTGCGTGCCGATATAGATCCAACTGCCCGCGGTCATCTGGCCGTACATCGCCAGCCCCTTGCGATCGAGCTCGTGGAAATGCTCCCACGTCGCCCAATGCGGTACGAGGTTGGAGTTGGCGATCAGGACGCGCGGCGCGTCGGGGTGGGTGCGGAACACGCCGACCGGCTTGCCCGACTGGACCAGCAGGGTCTGATCAGCGTCGAGCCGGCGGAGCGTCTCGACGATCTTGTCATAGGCTTCCCAGTTGCGCGCCGCGCGGCCGATCCCGCCATAGACGACGAGGCTCTCGGGCGCTTCGGCGACATCGGGATCGAGATTGTTCATCAGCATCCGCAACGCCGCTTCCGCCTGCCAGTTCTTGGCGGAGAGGGTGGTTCCGGTCGGAGCCTTGATGCGGCGGCTGTTGTCGGTGCGGGTCGTCATGCTTGGGCTTTCGCGAAATCGATGGCGGCGGTGACGATCGGGCGGAGCGTGGCGTGCGCCTGCGCGGCGTGGATGTCGTCCCAGCGCGGCGGCCAGTTGGCGGGGGGCACTTCGGTGACATAGGTACGCATCGCCAGTTCCATCTGGATGGCGTGGACGCCCTTTTCGGGTTCGCCGTAATGGCGTGTGGTCCAGCCGCCCTTGAAGCGGCCATCGATGACATGGCTGCGCTGTTGCTCGGCGCAGATCGCGGCGATGGATTGGGCGAGTTCGGGGGCGCAGGACTGGCCGCTATTGGTGCCGATGTTGAACTCCGGCAGTCGCCCGTCGAACAGCTTTGGCACCACGCTGCGGATCGAATGCGCCTCATAGAGGACGATCGCGGGATGGAGTGCGCGCAGGCGGTCGATCTCGGCGCGCAGGGCGGCGTGATAGGGATCGAAATATGCGCTGCGCCGGCGGGCGATTTCTGCCTCGTCCGGTTCCTTGCCCGGGTGGTAGAGCGGGTCGCCGTCGAAGGTTTCGGTCGGGCAGAGGCCGGTGGTGAACTGTCCGGGATAGAGCGTCGCGCCGCTGGGATCGCGGTTGACGTCGATCACTGTGCGGGAGGTTGTGGTGCGGACGATCGTTGCGCCGAGCTGAAACGCGAAGGCGTAGAGCTGGTCGATGTACAGATCGGCGTCGTAGCGTGCGCGGCTAAGCGAGACGAGCGACGGAGCGATGTCGGCGGGGATTTCGAGGCCGGCATGGGGGACGCTGACGATCAGCGGGCCTTCGTTGCGCGCGGTGACGATCATCCTTCGACTCCCGGAAGTCCGTCGCCCAGCGCGCCGCTGGTCACCAGCGCCGTGGCGAGGGCCATGTCGGGGGCGAAGTGGCGATCGTCCTCCAGCGTCGGCACCTGATCGCGGAGCAGGGTGCGGGCGGCTTCGAGCGGGGCGCTGGAGGTGAGTGGCGAATGGAAATCGCAGCCCTGCGCCGCCGCGAGATATTCGATGCCGATGATGTGCGCGAGGTTGGCGGTCATGGCGAGCAGGCGGCGCGCGCCATGGCCGGCCATCGAGACATGATCCTCCTGATTGGCGCTGGTCGGGATCGAATCGACACTGGCCGGATGCGCGCGCTGCTTGTTCTCGCTGACGAGCGCGGCGGCGGTGACTTGCGGGATCATGAAGCCCGAATTGAGCCCGGGGCGCGGAGTGAGGAACGCGGGGAGGCCCGACAAGGCGGGGTCGACCAGCATCGCGATGCGGCGTTCGGCGAGGCTGCCGATTTCGCAGATGGCGAGGGCGAGCATGTCGGCGGCGAAGGCGACGGGTTCGGCGTGGAAATTGCCGCCGGACAGCGCTTCACCCGTATCGGTGAAGATTAGTGGGTTGTCGGTGACGCCATTCGCCTCGATCGCCAGCGTCGCGGCGGCCTGACGGATCAGGTCGAGGCAGGCGCCCATCACCTGTGGCTGGCAGCGCAGGCAATAGGGGTCCTGCACGCGCTCATCGCCGTCGCGGTGCGAGGCGCGGATGGCGGAGCCGTCCATCAGCCCGGCGAGCGCCGCCGCCACCTCGATCTGGCCGCGATGGCCGCGTACCTGATGGATGCGCGGGTCGAACGGGGTGTCGGAGCCCTTCGCCGCCTCGGTCGACAGCGCTCCGGTGACGAGCGCGGCGCGGAACAGCTTTTCGGTCTCGAACAGCGCGGCAAGCGCGTAGGCGGTGCTGAACTGGGTGCCGTTAAGGAGCGCCAGCCCCTCCTTCGGCCCGAGCGTCAGGCCGCCGAGCATCGTCCGCGCGGGGATGCGGCGCGGGCCCATCTCCACCTCCCCTACGCCGATCATCGCGGCGGCGAGATGCGCGAGCGGGGCGAGGTCGCCGCTGGCACCGACCGATCCCTGCGACGGGATGATCGGGGTGATGCCGCGATCGAGCATGTCCTGAAGCATCGCGATCGTCGCGGGCTTCACGCCGCTATGCCCCTGCGCGAGGCTGGCGAGCTTGAGCGCGATCATCAGGCGCACGACCGGGGCGGGCATCGGGTCGCCGACACCTGCGGCATGGCTGAGCACGATGTTGCGCTGGAGCGTTTCGAGGTCGTCGTCGCCGATGCGGACGCTGGCGAGCTTCCCGAAGCCGGTGTTGATGCCATAGACCGGCTCATGCTTCGCCAGGATCGCCTGCACCGCGTCGGCGCTGGCGGCGACCTTGTCATGGCATGACGGGTCAAGCGGCGCGGGCTCGCCGCGATAGATGGCGTTCCAGGTGCCGAGCGGAGTGCTGCCGGGGACGATCATATGCCTGCGTAGACTCGTGCGTGGAGGGGGTTGGCGGCGATGCGATAGACCAGCTCGGCGGGGTCGGAGATGTCCCAGATGGCGAGATCGGCGGGGCGGCCGGGTTGCAGCGTGCCGCCTTCGATTCCTAGGGCGCGGGCCGCGTTGACCGTTACGCCGCGCAGGCATTCGGCGACGGTCAGGCGGAAGAACGTCGCGCCCATGTTCATCGCCAGCAGGATCGACGCCATCGGCGAAGTGCCGGGGTTGCAGTCGGTGGCGATCGCGATCGGGACGCCCTCGTCGCGCAGGGCCTGAACCGGCGGGCGGCGTTCTTCGCGCGTGAAATAAAAGGCGCCGGGGAGGAGCGTGGCGACGGTGCCGCTGGCGGCCATTGCGGCAATGCCGGAGGCGTCGAGATGTTCGAGGTGATCAGCGGACAGCGCGCCGTGGCGGGCTGCGAGGGCTGCTCCATGGAGGTTGGACAGTTGCTCGGCGTGCAGCTTGACCGGGAGGCCTTGGGCGACAGCGGCTGTCAGGACGCGGTCGGTTTGTTCCGGGGGGAAGCCGATGCCTTCGCAAAAGGCGTCCACGGCATCGGCGAGGCCGAGGGCGGCGGGGATGATGGTGTCGCAGACGAGGTCGACATAGGAGTCCGGGTCGCCGCGATATTCGGGCGGAACCGCGTGCGCGGCGAGCAGGGTGGTGCGGACGCGGACGTTGCGCACCTCGCCTAACCGGCGGGCGGCGCGGAGCATTTTCAGTTCGTCGTCGAGGGTCAGGCCATAGCCGGACTTGATCTCGACCGTGGTGGCGCCTTCGCCGATGAGCTGGTCGAGGCGGGGCAGGGCGCTCGCAATCAGATCGTCCTCACTCGCCGCGCGGGTGGCGGTGACGGTGGACAGGATGCCGCCGCCGGCGCGGGCGATCTCCTCATAGGTTGCGCCGTCGAGGCGGGCCTCAAACTCTTTCGCGCGGTTGCCAGCATAGACGAGGTGGGTGTGGCAGTCGATCAGGCCGGGGGTAATCCAGCGGCCTTCGCAATCGACGATCTCGGTGGCGTCGGGGGCTTCGGCGTCGGGGCCGACATAGCTGATCGTGTCGCCGATCGCCGCGACTGCCCCATGGTCGATCGCACCCAGCCCGTCACCGGTCATCGTCGCCAGACGGGCGTTGCGCCAGAGCTTGTCCGCAGGAGTCGCCATGCGTTTAGTGTTGGACAGTGCGGTCATTATGTCTAGACATATTCGCATGGCGCTCTGGTTCGAAACTGCGTTGCTCGATCATGGCTGGACCGATCGCGTCCGGCTGACGCTGGCGGGTGGGCGGATCGAGCGGGTGGAGGTTGGGGTCGAACCTGAGCGGTCCGATGAGCGGCATTTCGCGGCGTTGCCGGGCCTGCCCAATCTCCACAGCCATGCATTTCAGCGCGCGATGGCGGGGCTGACCGAGGTGCGCGGCGCGTCGAACGACGATTTCTGGTCGTGGCGTGAGTTGATGTACCGCTTCGTGGCCAAGATTGGGCCGGAGCAATGCGAGGCGATTGCCGCACTGGCCTATGCCGAGATGCTGGAGAGTGGCTTCACCCGCGTCGGCGAGTTCCACTATCTCCACCATGCGCCGGACGGGTCGCCTTATGCTGATCCCGCCGAGATGAGCGGGCGGATCGCGGCGGCGGCGGAGGCGACGGGGATTGGCCTAACGCTGTTGCCCGTATTCTATGCGCATGGCGGATTTGGTGGGCAGGCACCGGGCGCGGCGCAGGGGCGGTTTGTCCATGATGTCGATGGCTTTGCCGAACTGGTCGAGCGCGCGGCGGCGAATTTGGCGCAGGATGGCGTGATCGGCATCGCGCCGCACAGCCTGCGCGCGGTGACGCCGGACGAACTGGGCGCGTTGCTGCCGATCGGGAAGGGCGGGCCGGTACACATCCATATCGCCGAGCAGATGAAGGAAGTGGAGGATTGCATCGCGTGGAGCGGCCGGCGCCCGGTGCGCTGGCTGCTCGACGCGGTGCCGGTCGATGCGCGCTGGACGCTGGTGCATGCGACGCATGTCGATGCCGCTGAGGTCGCAGAGATCGCCGCGCGCGGTGCCGTTGCTGGCTTGTGCCCGGTCACCGAGGCCAATCTGGGCGACGGGCTGTTTCCGGCGGGCGCGTTTCTCGATAGCGGCGGCACGATCGGGGTCGGGAGCGATTCGAACGTGCGGATCGATGCGGCGGAGGAGTTGCGGTTGCTCGAGTATGGCCAGCGGCTGACCTTGCGCGGACGCAACCAACTGGCGAGCGATGTCCAGCCTTCGACTGGGGCGCGGCTGTTCGATGTGGCGGTTCGCGGTGGTGGCCAGTCGCTGGGCGTCGAGACCGGGCTAGCGGCAGGGCGTCCGGCCGACATCATCTCGCTGGATCGGTCCGATCCTGCTTTTGCCGAACGCAGCGGCGACGCGCTGATCGACAGCTGGATTTTCGCCAGCCGCCGCCCGATCGACTGCGTGTGGCGCGGCGGCGTCAAGCAGGTCGCGGGCGGGCGGCACCGGCATCGCGAGGCGATCGAGGCGCGCTATCGCACTGCGCTCCGCGAGCTGCTGGCATGAGCATCGAGGCGCGCATTCGCGGCGAGATCGAAGGCCGCATCCGCTCGGGCGAATGGGGGCCGGGAACGCGTGTTCCGACCGAATATGAGCTGATGGAGGCGTATCGCTGCGCGCGGGCGACGGCGAACAAGGCGTTGAGCCGGCTCGCCAGCGAGGGACTGATCGAGCGCAAGCGGCGTGCGGGCAGCTTTGTCGCACGGCCGGCGATCCGCACCCCGGTGGTCGGTGTGCCGGACATCGCCGCACTGATCGCTGATCGCGGTGAGGCCTATCGCTGGGAATTGCTGACGGTGAACCTCCACCGCCGCGCGCCCGCTGGCTTCCCGGTGCGCGGGTCGGGCAGCGGGTGGCTGGTACTGACCGGGGTGCATCATGCCGGGCCTTCCCCGTTCGGCTGGGAGGAGCGCTGGCTCGACCTCGCCGCTGCGCCGGGCGCGGCGGATGCGGATTTTTCCGCGACCGCGCCGGGCAGCTGGCTGCTCGCAAACATCCCGTGGACTGATGCGCGGCACCGGATCGCGGCGGTGGGGGCGAGCGCCGAGGCGGCGGGGCGGCTGAAGCTGACCGAAGGCGCGCCGTGCCTTCAGGTCGAACGCTGGACCTGGCGCGGCAAGGCGCCGGTGACGTTCGCGCGCCAGATCTTTCCGGGCGAGCATTACCAGCTGGTCGAGGATTTCACGCCGCGCGGTTAGCGGCCTGCATGGAGACGAAGATGTTCAACCGCCTGTTCCTGGACCATCCGCGCGATGTCGGCGAGAGCTATGGCGAGCATTTCGCCACCGCCGCCGGTTTCGGGGTGCGGATGGTTGGTGGCGGGCTGGCCTGCATCGTCCATGCGGTCGTGCCTGTGCTGTTTGTGCGGACGGCGAGCGATACGGTGAAGTCGCTCTACGCCACGATGAAGGCGCGCCAGCCAGCCTTTTCCAAAGAGCCGCCCGCCTTCGCCGCCCCTGAATGGCAGCTCGACTACGAGATTTAGGGATATGCGGATCGAGCACGTCGGCATCGTCGGCGCGGGCTTTTCGGGCACGCTGCAGGCGATCAACCTGTTGCGGCACAAGGGCCCGCGCGCGACGCTGATCGAGCGTGCGGCGACGCCGGGCCTTGGCCTCGCCTATGGCGCGGCGCACCCCAGCCATGTGCTGAATGTCCGTGCGGGCAATATGAGCGCCTTTCCCGACCAGCCGGGGCATTTTGCCGACTGGCTGGCGGCGCGCGGGGTGGCGGATGCGGACAACGCCTTTGCCGCGCGGGTGACCTATGGCGCGTATCTGCGCGAATTGCTCGATGCGGCGGTCGCGAGGAGCGGCGGGCGGCTGACCATCGTGCGCGGTGCTGTGGCAGGTCTCGACCAGCAGGAGGACGGCGTTTCGCTGGCGATGGCGGACGGGAGTAGGATCGGCGCCGACGCGGCGGTGCTGGCGGTCGGCAATCTGCCGCCGCACGCCCCGCCGGGCCTCGACCCGGCGGCCCTGCCGGACGATCTCTACAAGGGCGATCCGTGGGCCGGCGATATCGCCGACGGGCTGAACGAGAGCGACACCGTGCTGGTGATCGGCACGGGCCTTACCATGATCGACGTCGCGCTGATGCTGGAGGCGCGCGGCTTTGGCGGGCGGATCGTCGCATTGTCGCGGCGGGGGTTGCTGCCTCGGCGGCATGAGGCTGGCGCGACATGGGACCGGATCGATGAACGCCCTGCTACCGTGGCGTCGGCATTGGTCCGGAAGGTCCGCGCGCGGGCGGCGGAGATCGGCTGGCGCAATGCGGTGGACGAGTTGCGACCGTTTACCCAGCCGATGTGGGCCAATGCGAGCTTGGCAGAGCGCGGCCGTTTCCTGCGCCATTTGCGGCCATGGTGGGACGTGCATCGCCATCGTCTTGCCCCACAGGTGGCCGACCGTCTCGACGCGATGGCGGCGCGGGGGCAACTGCATGTGGTGGCGGGAAAGACGCTCGGGTTCGATGCCAGCGCTGATGGGGTCTCGCTCCACTGGCGGCCGCGCGGTGCGGATACGGCGCAGACGCTTCAGGTGCGGCGCGTGGTCAATTGCACCGGGCCACTGGGCGATCTGGGTCGCACCACGGATCCGCTGCTGGTTGCCCTACGTGAGTCCGGCGCAATCCGGCCCGATGCCGCGCATCTGGGGATCGACGTCAACGGGGCGGGAGAGGTGATCGGCGCAGATGGCCGCGCCAATCCGCGCATCTTCGCGCTCGGCCCGATGACGCGCGGGGCGTTCTGGGAGATCGTCGCAGTACCCGATATCCGCCGCCAGACCTGGGATGTCGCGCGGCGGCTGTCCAACGCGCACTGGGTTGGCGGCGAGGGGCTTTAGGGCGCTATTCGCCGCGCAGGGCGAGCCCGCGGTCGATGTCGCGCGCGACAACGGCGGCCGTCATGCGCGACAACAGCCGCTGCGCCACGGTCCAGGCACCCGGAGTGCGGGAACGTTCGGCGGTGATCAACTGGCTGCCCCAGCCACCGATCAGGTCCTGCATCTCATCCACAGTGGCGACGCGATTGCGTGCGGTCACGACCATCGACGGGAAGGGCAGGGCGATGCCGGGCGAGGCGAGCAGGGCACCTGCTTCGCCGGTGGGTGCGACCGGATCGAACAACAGTGCACCGGCGACTCGCTCCGAATAATGCCGGGGCGAGAGCCGTGCCCACCACGCTGCGGCGGTGCATCCGACGCCTTCGGCGACGAGCAGCACTGCGCGGTCGGCGTGCAACACGGCATCGTCAATGCGGCTGGCCCAAATGTTGCGGCGCGACGCATCGCGCGTGTCGAGCGCGACATGATTGTCGCCGTGCAGGGGCCAGCCCAGCCGGTCGCTCCAAATGGGGGCGCCGGCATGACGGTCGGCGATGGTGAGGACCGAAAAGCGGTCGGCCGGATTGGCGAGGGTCAGCGCGGTCATAAGCGGAAGGTCTCCCGTTCGAACGCGAAACGCTCTGTCGCGGGGCAATGTTGCATGGCCGCGGGCAGGGGTCGCGATAGCGGTTCTATCCGCCACGCAACTATTCCTAGTCAAGTGATAGGTAAATGGTCGGGGAAAGAGGATTCGAACCTCCGGCCCCTGCCTCCCGAAGGCAGTGCTCTACCAGGCTGAGCTATTCCCCGACTGAGCGGCGAAGTCCTTGTCAAAGGCCCCGGGTGGGCAGACCGCGTCGCTTGGAGGCGCGCGTATAGCCAGCACATTGCGGCTGTGCAAGCGCCCCAGCGTGCTTTTTTCAGTCGCCGCGTGCGTCGAGCATTCCGGCGACGCTGGTGAACTTTTCCCGGGGGGAATCGCTGCGCGCGGCGGCGATCTCGGCCGCGTCGATCTTTTGCCAGTCGCGGAAGGTGACGACATCGACGTTGCGTGATGCGAGCAGGGCATCGAGCCCCGGGCGACCTTGCTTGCCGCTGCCGCCCGGTGCGTCTTCGGCGATCTTCTCCGCTATGGCAAAGCCGTCCGGGCGATTGGTGCCGATCGTGCCGGTCGGTCCGCGCCGCGCCCAGCCGACCGCGTAGAGGCCGGGCAGGACGCGGCCTTCGTCATTGGCGAAGCGACCCGCGCGATCGTCATAGGGCACGCCCTCGATCTTCGGGGTGCGGTAGCCGATGCACGAGACGACGAGACCGGCGGGGATCGCATAGGTTTCGCCCGTGCCAATCGCGGCGCCGCGTTCATCGAGCCGCGTGCGTTCGACGATGACCCGTTCGGCGCGGCCATCGCCCTCGATCCGAACCGGCATGGCGTAGAAGTCGAAGATGATATGGACCGGCTTGTCGACAGGTGCCGCGGCGAAGTTGCGCAGATGCGTCACCGCCTTGCGATGACCCGGCTCGAGCAGCGCGTCGTCCAGATTCGGCGGGAAGTCGGCGGGATCGACCACCGGGGCGGCGCGCGTTAGCTTGGCAATCTCACCGAGTTCCTTGGGCGTCATCGCGATCTGGTGCGGGCCACGGCGGCCGAGCAGGGTGATCGTCTCGATCCCCGAGCCGACCAGCGCATTGAGCGCGGGGCTGACGATATCCGATCCGGCGAACTCACCACGCGTCTTGGCAAGGATGCGGGCGACGTCGAGCGCGACATTGCCGTTGCCGATCACGACTGCGCCGGGGCCGCCGAGCGGCGGGTTCAGCGCGGCAAAATCGGGATGCCCGTTATACCAGCCGACGAACGCGGCCGATCCGGTGACGCCGGGAAGGTCTGCGCCGGGGATCTCCAGCGGGCGATCGAACGGGGCGCCGGTCGCCAGCACCACCGCGTCGTACAGCCCCATCAATTCGGGGATCGTCACATCCTTGCCGACCGTGACGTTGCCAACGAAGCGGACCGTGTCGGTGAGCGCCACCGCCTCATACCGCCGCGATACGCTTTTGATCGACTGGTGGTCGGGCGCGACGCCGCTGCGGATCAGGCCGAACGGGACGGGCAGCCGGTCGATGATGTCGACCCGGACATCCTCCCCGAACTGCTTCTGGCATGCCTCTGCGGTATAATAGCCCGCCGGCCCCGATCCGATCACCGCGATATGCCGCATGCCCGGTCCTTTTCTGTTGTTAGCAGAGGCTAGCGGGGAAATGGGGAAGGGCAAGGGGAATGGTCGCCGCCGTGCGGCGCGCGGGGTCAGTGCCCTTTCTGTGGCGTCTCGAGCGCCAGGCGGACGGCGGCGAGCATCTGCGCGTCGGTGAACGGCTTGACCAGCCAGCCGCGCGGGTCGGCCGCTGCGCCACGCGCCCGGATCGCGTCGTCGCAATGCGCGCTGGCGAACAGGCTGGCGATGTTCATGCCGTGGAGCGCGACCGCGGTGTCGATCCCGTCGAGCTCTCCGGCGAGTCGGATGTCCATCAGGACCAGATCCGGGGCGGCGTCGGCCACGCTTTGCAGCGCCTCCTCCCCGCTATCGACGACCGCGAGGACGTCATAGCCAGCGTCCAGCAGCGCCGACTCGACGCTCAAGGCGACGAAGTAATTGTCTTCGACGACCAGAATCCGGGCGCGATCCGCTGTGGGTTCAGGCCCAAAGCCCGGCTCCGATCCCGGCGTGTCTCCGGGGGGCGGAACGGTCATGGTCCAAATCATGGCAGTGTCGAGGCCGATCATTGCGACTCTCCCGCGCGTGGGGCCGGCAACGCAAACCGCGCCATACAGCGCGCGCCGCCCTGATTTTCGATATCGAGCCTGCCGCCAAGCTGGCGGAGCAGCGCGCGGACGAGGCCAAGTCCGGAGGCCCGGCGCTGCGCGTCGGGGCCGGCAATGCCCGGGCCATTGTCGTGGACAATCATCGTGATGTGCCCCGCATCGTGCCGAAATTCGACGGCGATCTGCTGGTTACCCTGCGCAGGCACGCCATACTTGACGGCATTGACCAGCAATTCGTTGAGCACGAGCGCGATCGGGGTGGCAGGCTCGATCGGGAGATCGACCGGATCGACATGTTTCGCGGTTTCGAGCGGGGCGCGGGTCATGCCGGCGAGACTTGCCAGCAGGCTGTTCACCAGCGCCTCGGATCCGATCGTATCAAGTCGTCCCGAACCATAGAGCAGCTGTTGCACCACACTGACCGCCGAGAAGCGGTTGGCGGCATCGCGCAGCGCGAGTTGCGCCTCGTTGCTCGTCGCCTCACGCGCGGCGCCCAGCAGCATTCCGGCGAGCATCTGCATGTTGTTTTTCACCCGGTGCTGCAATTCGCGCAGCAACAGCTCGCGCTCCCGCAGCGATTCCTGAAGCACCGCCTCAGCATGTTTGCGCTGGGTGATCTCGGCATGAAGCTCATGCACCTTGCGCGAGAGAGCGCCGAACCGATCCTCGTCGGTTTCGAGCATGCGCAGCAGGATTGCCGGACCGTCTGACAGGGCGATGCGATTGCCGCGGCATTTCAGCCGCTCGCTACCGCGTGCGTCGGACACGATAAGGGCACCGACCAGCGGTGCAGATGAGCCGAAACAGCGCTGAATGAACCGCAACGCGTCCTGCCCGTCGCCCGCCAGGCGATCGAACAAAGAGTGACCCGGAAGATCGCTGCCGAGCCGCTGTTGGGCAGCCCGGTTCAGACCGAGCACGGTTCCGTCCTGGGACACGACCAGCGTCGCTTCCGCCAGCCCGTCCAGCAGGGCCTTTGCATCCTGAGACAGCAGCGTGGTCACCGTCCGTGATAGGCGCGCGCGGTCAGCGGAAGGTCGTCGCTCGCGCGCAGATAGACGGTCACGCGACAATCGGGATGCCCCTCGGCGATCGTCCGTTCCAGATCGACTGCGGCATAGCCCAGATTCTGTGCGGCGATGTGGCCGAATACGTTGGAGGTCATCATGCACAGCGACGGGCGGTCGCGCACCAGTTCGCCGAACGGGCAGGCGCGATTGCCAAGCACGATCCGATCCTCGGTCTCTTCGATCACGAAGAAATCACCCTGAATGCGGCGTTTGAGGTCGATCAGCACGTCGGTGACCTGCGCCCGCGTCAGGCGATCGACGGCGAGCGCGCTGCGATATTGGTGGTCGATCTGTTCACCGACCGCGACGCCGACGACGCTGATATAGCCTGATGCGTCATCGAGGCCGACTACGTCCTGCAGCGTCCCGGCGAGTTCGCGGATCAACGTCCGCGAAAACACATCGCGTTCAAGCGGCAGATCGAGTTCAGATGCTTGCATGCGCCATCGCCCCCTGTTTCGGCTCGACGCGTTATGCTTGCGTGAAGCAAGTCAAATTCGTCGTCGCCGAGATGCGGTGTCCGCCAACGTCGGTCAGCCGCCGCCGCTTAACCGTCTGTCCCGAGTGAAGGCCAAATCCGGAACCGACGCAAGGGGTTATCCGAATGGGACAGATCCACCTCGCCGCTGCATGGGGACGGACGAACCTGTCCCCATGCGGCTGACGATATGACCTTACTGGTCGAGGAAGCTGCGCATCTTGCGGCTGCGGCTTGGGTGCTTGAGCTTGCGCAGCGCCTTTGCCTCGATCTGACGGATGCGTTCGCGCGTCACGCTAAACTGCTGGCCGACCTCTTCGAGCGTGTGATCGGTGTTCATCCCGATACCGAAGCGCATGCGCAGCACGCGCTCCTCACGCGGGGTGAGGCTGGCGAGGACGCGGGTGACCGTTTCCTTGAGGTTCGCCTGGATCGCGGCATCGACCGGGATGATCGCGTTCTTGTCCTCGATGAAGTCGCCGAGGTGCGAATCTTCCTCGTCGCCGATCGGCGTTTCGAGGCTGATCGGCTCCTTGGCGATCTTCATCACCTTGCGGACCTTTTCGAGCGGCATCGAGAGGCGCTCGGCCATCTCTTCCGGCGTCGGCTCGCGGCCCTGCTCGTGCAGGAACTGGCGGCTGGTGCGGACCAGCTTGTTGATCGTCTCGATCATATGGACCGGGATGCGGATCGTGCGCGCCTGATCGGCGATCGAACGCGTGATCGCCTGACGGATCCACCAGGTCGCATAGGTGCTGAACTTGTAGCCGCGGCGATATTCGAACTTATCGACCGCCTTCATCAGGCCGATATTGCCCTCCTGAATCAGATCCAGGAACTGCAGGCCGCGGTTGGTGTACTTCTTGGCGATCGAGATCACGAGGCGGAGATTGGCCTCGACCATCTCCTTCTTCGCGATGCGTGCCTCGCGCTCGCCCTTTTGCACCATGTTGACGATGCGGCGGAATTCGCCGAGCGCCATGCCGGTCTGCTGGCTGATTTCAGAGACTTCGACGCGGATGCGATCGACGGCGGCGGCCTCATTCGTGACGAACGCGGCCCACTTCTTGTCGAGCTTTGCGACCGACTCCAGCCAATGCTCGTCCATCTCATGGTCGACATAGCGGTCGAGGAAGTCCTTGCGGCTGACCTTGTGGCGCTCGGCCAGGCGCAGCATCTGGCCGCCCAGCGCGGTCAGGCGCCGGTTGTAGCTGTACAGCTGATCGACCAGATATTCGATCTTGGCGTTGTGGAACTGGACGCTTTCGACCTCTGCGGTCAGCTCTTCGCGCAGCTTGTGGTATTTTTTCTCGTCGCTCGCGGACAGCTCGCCGCCCGCCGCCATCGCGTCGAGCCGGTTCTGCTGAACCTTGCTGAACTTCTTGTAGATCGCGGTGATGTTCGCGAAGCGCTCGAGCGCCTGCGGCTTGAGCGTCTCTTCCATCTGGGCGAGGCTGAGGGTGTTGTCCTCTTCTTCCTCGTCCGAAATGCGCGGGGCGCGACGTTCGGTCAGCTCATCGTCTTCATCGGCAGGAGCCTCTTCGGGCTCTTCCTCTTCCTTGAAGCTGGCGCCGGCGGTCTTCTCGCTGATCTCGCCATTATCATCGGCCTCGGCACCCTCGACCTGCTCGGCCGACGGTCCCTTGGACAGCATCGCGTCGAGATCGAGAATCTCTCGAAGCTGCATCGTGCCTTCGTTCAGCGCGTTGGACCAGCCGATGATCGCATTGAAGGTGATCGGCGATTCGCACAGGCCCAGGATCATCGTGTCCCGGCCGGCCTCGATTCGCTTGGCGATCGCAATCTCGCCCTCACGGCTGAGCAGCTCGACCGCGCCCATCTCGCGCAGATACATGCGCACGGGGTCGTCGGTGCGATCGACGACCTCCTTCTTCTTCGCGATTTCAAAGGCGGGTTCGTCGTCCTTGCTCTCGGCATCGACCTCGTCGGGCGTGTCGTCCTCGGGCTGGTCGTCCTCGCCGACATCCTCATTTTCGACGACGTTGACGCCCATGTCGCTGAGCGCGGACATGACGTCTTCAATCTGGTCAGTCGTGAACTGATCCTGCGGGAGCATTTCGTTGAGCTGGTCGACGGTGATGTAGCCGCGCTTTTTGGCGCGAGCGACCAGCTTCTTGATGGAACCTTCGTTGAGATCGATCAGGGGCGCGTCGCCCGTCTCGGTCGAATCCCCATCGTCTGCCATATTTGCCTTAGCCATCGACTGCCTTTGAAATCATATGGCGGCAATTATACGCCGCCCTAATCACCTAATTACGTCTCGTCCGCAAGCATCAGATTAGCGAGCCGCATTTCCAGCTCCGCCTTTCGCCGTACCAGCGCGACCTGACGCTCGAATGCCTCGTCACTGAAACGCGCCTGCACCGCCGCAGTTGCCTCTGCCAGCGCCGCCTCGACCTGAGGCCGGGCTGCCAGCACCGCGATCGCCTCGCCAAGGTCGAGCGCGGCCCGTCCCGCATCCCATTCCTTCTGGGTGAAGGTGAAGGGAAGCTGGTCGGCGCGCAGCAACTCCGCTGCTTGTGAATCGAAACCGGACGTCGCCAATATGGTACGCAGCCGCGCGCTATCAAGCGCCCGATCCTCCAGCGCGACATCGACCACGGCCTCGAACAGCCGACCGAGCGCGCCATCAGCATGGGCGAGGCTGGTCAGCGTCTCAACGTGACGCGTGATCTCGGCGGGATGGCGGATCAGGCCGGCGAGCACCGCCTTGGCCAGAACCCGGTCGATCCCGCCCGTGCCCACCGCATGGGCCGCCGGGCTGGGGGGCGGTTCCGGCGGCTGCCAGCGCTGACCCGGTTTGAACGGCCCGCGGCTCTGGTTGCGGGGCGTAAAGGTGCGCGGGGGCGGCGCGAAGTGTTCGTCGACGCGGCGGCGGAACTCGTTGACATATTCATGGCGGACATTGCCGTCCTGGATCGTCGCGGCGAGGTCGGACAGGCGGCGCTTGAGGCCGGCGCGCGCCTCGGGCGTATCGACCGGCTCGGCGGCGAGTTCGTGGGTCCAGAGGCGATCGGCGAGCGGCTGGGCAGAGCCGAGCAGCGCCTCGAACGCCTGCGGTCCGGATGCGCGGACCAGATCGTCGGGGTCTTGGCCCGGCGGAAGCGTGACGAAGGCGAGGCTGCGGCCCGGCTGGAGCAGGGGCAGGGCGCGATGCGCGGCGCGGATCGCCGCCTTTTGCCCGGCATTGTCCCCGTCGAAGGAGAGATAGGGCACGTCGGCCATGCGCCATAGCCGTTCCAGCTGGGTCTCGGTCATCGCGGTGCCGAGCGGGGCAACCGCCTCGCCAAAGCCCGCCTGTGCGAGCGCGATCACGTCCATATAGCCCTCGACCGCGATCACCCGCCCGGCCTTGCGCGATGCGGCGGAGGCGCGATCGAGATTGTAGAGGGTGCGGCCCTTGTCGAAGAGCGGTGTTTCGGGGGAGTTGAGATATTTCGGCTCGCCCTCACCGATGATCCGCCCGCCAAAGCCGATGATGCGACCGCGCGCATCCTTGATCGGGATCATCAGGCGGCCGCGGAAGCGGTCATAGGGTTCCTTGCCCTCAACCTGGATCAGCAACCCCGCCTCGACCAGCATGGCGTCGCCATAGCTTTTGAGCGCCTCGCGCAGCTTCGTGCGGGAGTCAGGCGCGTAGCCCATGCCGAAGGTGCGCGCGGTTTCTGCGGTGACGCGGCGGCGCTCAAGCAACGCCCGCGCTTCCGCCCCGGCGATGCCGTGGAGCTGGTCGGAGTAGAATTTGGCCGCGTCCGCCATGACCTCGTGCAGCCCCTTGGCGCGCTCGGCGCGCTGCGCGGCGCGAGGGTCGTCGGCGGGCATGTCGAGCCCCGCGGCCTGCGCCAGCTCCTTGACCGCATCGATGAACGGCAGCCCATCATGCTCGGTCATCCACCGGATCGCATCGCCATGCGCGCCGCAACCAAAGCAGTGATAGAAGCCCTTGTCGTCGTTGATCGTGAACGACGGCGTCTTCTCATTATGGAAGGGGCAGCACGCCTTGTGCTCGCGGCCCGCGCGCGTGATTTTCACGCTGCGGCCGATCAGGGCGGACAGCGTGGTGCGGGCGCGCAGCTCGTCGAGAAAGGCGGGCGTGAGGCTCATGGGGCTGAGTCGGACATGCCCAACCCTTGCCCGGCCCGCAAGCGGGGGCGTTGGGTCAGAGCGTCGCGACGGTTTTGAGGAAGGCGGCGATCCGTGCCTTGTCCTTGACCCCCGGTGCGCTTTCGACGCCGGAGGAGACATCCACCAGCCGTGCGCCGCTGGTTGCGACTGCCTCACTCACATTGTCCGCGTCGAGCCCGCCTGACAGTGCCCAAGGCAGGGGATGGTCGAAGCCGCGAAGCAGCGTCCAGTCGAAGCGCAGGCCCATACCGCCGGGGAGCTTGGCGTCCTCGGGTGTCTTGGCGTCGTAGAGGATGCGTTGCGCCGCGCCGCGAAAGGCATGGGCGGCGTCGAGATCGGCGCGAGTCTTGACCGCGACCGCGATCCACACCGGCAGGCGCGTGCGCGTTCCGATCTCTGCGGCGCGTTCAGGCGTCGCGCGGTGGAGCTGGATCGCATCGAGCCGGGCAGAGCGAATCGCCTGGTCGAGTAGCGCATCCTCCGGATCGACGAACACGCCGACTCGCTCGACATAGCCCGGCGCCTGCGCGGCGAGTGCGGCGGACTGGTCGAAGGTGACGTGGCGCGGGGAGGGGGGGAAGAACACGAAACCGATATGGCTCGCCCCGCCCGCGACCGCGGCGTCGAGCGTCGCGGCGGTGGACAGGCCGCAGATCTTGGCTGTGACGGGCATCGCGGCTGGCAATCGGCCCCGGCTGACGGTTTGGCAAGCGGAAGTTGGCGCGCGGTGGCATCATCCACCGCGCGCCAAGCATCCTGCTCTTATTTCTCGAATTCGCGGACCAGCGCGTCGAACAGGCGGACGCCATAGCCGCGCGCCCCCTTGGGCATGGTCGGCAGCGATTCGTCGGCGCCATCGACCCCGGCCATGTCGATATGCGCCCACGGCGTCGGCTGGGGCGTCAGGAACCCGATGAAATGCGCGCCGCGCCCCGCACCGGGGCCGGACTTGGTGGTGCCGTTGGCGATATCGGCGATCGGCGATTCCATGTCCTTGGCGTAGCTGGGGTGGAGCGGAAGCCGCCATACCGATTCGCCCGATGCCGTGGCTGCGGACTGGACGCGCGCGGCCAGCGCCTCGTCACGCGCGAACAGGCCGGCATAATCGTCGCCGAGCGCAGTGATGACTGCGCCGGTCAGCGTCGCGATGTTGACGAGGGCGGCGGGCTTGAAGCGCTCGATCGCATATTGATTGGCGTCGGCGAGGACCATGCGGCCCTCGGCGTCGGTGCTGATGATCTCGATCGTCTGGCCATTCATCGTGCGCACCACGTCGCCTGGGCGCGAGGCGTTGCCGCCGGGCATATTCTCCGCCAGCGCGGCGATGCCGACGACATTGGCTTTCGCCCCACGCTTGGCAGCGGCATAGACCCCGCCCATCACTGCCGCGGCACCCGCCATGTCGCCCTTCATCTCCAGCATGCCGGCACCGGGCTTCAGGCTGATGCCGCCGGTGTCGAAGGTGATGCCCTTGCCCACCAGCGCCAGCGGTGCGGCGTCGCCCGCGCCGCGATATTCGACGATCATCATCCGCGCCGGGTGCCGCGATCCGGCCGAGACCGACAGGATCGACCCCATGTTGCGGCGGCGCATCTCGGCTTCGTCGAGGATGGTGATGCGGACATTGGGGACGCCGGCGAACTGGGCGCGGACGCTGGCGACGAAGCTGTCGGGCGTCTTGGCGTTGGAGGGCAGGGTGATCAGGTCGCGGGCCATGCGCGCGCCATCGGCGACACCGGCGTGGTCGCGCGCGAAGGTTGCTTCGCCGGTCGGGGCGACGATGGTCAGCGGCTGAACGGCGGGGGCATCGACGCCGCTCTTGAGCTTGTCGAAGCGATATTGGCCGAGGCTGGCACCGAGCGCGACATGCGCGGCGGGGTCGGTGGCGGCGCTGGCCAGCGCGCCGGCGAGGATCGCGACCGGCTGGCGGTTGTCGCGTGTCTCCTGTGCGGCGCGACCGCCGAAATCGGCGAGCGCGGCGGAGTCGAGCGGACCCGTCGGGACGCCGATCAGCACGATGCGGTGATAGCCCCCGACGCCATAGAGCGAGAGCGTCTTGTCGGCGGCTGCCTTGAACGCGGCGGTCTCGACCGCGCTGGTGACGGCGGCGCGGAGGGCGGTGGGGACGTGGCTGAGGTCGCTGGCGCCTGCCATCGGGATCACGAGGACGCCGCTGCTGGGTGCAGTGGTGGCGAAGCGGAGCGGGCGTTCGGCGCTGTTCTGCCGTTCGCTGGCGCTGACCCCGGTGCCGATGGCCGCGCGCTCGGACTGGGCGAGGGCCGGGGCGGTGGTTAGAATCGTAGCGGCAAGCAACAGGACACGCATCGGCATCAACTCCCTCGACTGTGTAATATCGTCACATCCGTAACCGCCCCGGCGGGTCAGGGCAATTGCTGTTGGTCGAACAAAGGCTTGGTCAGCACGGCCATGGTCAGCGGGGGATCGATCGGAACGGGGAAGGGGCGCGTTTCGCCCGAGCGGGTATAGCCGTGGCGCTCATACCAGGCGATCAGCTCGACGCGCTGGTCGATCACCGTCATCTCGATGCGGGTGGCGGCGAGGGTTTCGCGCGCGGTGGCTTCGGCGGCGGCGATCAGCTGCTTGCCGATGCCGCCGGCCTGAAGCGCCGGATCGACGCAGAGCAGGCCGAGATAGGCGAGGCTATCCCCCCGGCTGGCGATGTTGACGCAGCCGAGGATGGTGTCGCCGTCGAGTGCGATGAGCAGGCGGCTGTCGCCATCAACCAGCGTGGCGAGCGTGGCGAGATCGGTGCGGGTGTTGCTGAGCAGATCGGCCTCATGCGTCCAGCCCTGTCGCGCGGAATCGCCGCGATAGGCGCGCTCGACCACGGGGTGGAGGCGGGGGAGGTCGGCGGCGGTGGCGGGGCGGATGGTGGGCATTGATCAGCCGAATGCCGCCCAAATTCTTCGGCTGCAAGGAAAGGGTTGAGGAAGGCTAGTGGTCGCCGCGAATTCTTCGGACCAGCCAAGCCGCGCCAAGGCCTAGAAACGCGAGAGCCATCCACGCTGGCAAATAGAAAACCACCAGGAAGGGCGCGATGACCAAAGCCAGGCCGCAACCGTCGCCAGGACTGGAGGAAAAAGCACAGCCAGACGCTAGCAAGCCGAGCGCCAACTCCGCGAACGGGAGAACCGCCAAAACTCCCAAAAGGGTGAATCGCAGTGCGCGGTTGGGCACAAATGACAGGGCTAAGCCTGCAATAAACGCCACCGGCAGATACAGTAGCGCGAACAAGCGGACGCCTTAAAGCGTCGCCTCGATCTCGCGCGCGGCGAGGTCGGGGTCTTCCGCCTGCGTGATCGGGCGACCGATGACGAGGATCGAGGCACCGGCGTCGAGTGCGGCGCGGGGGGTGACGACGCGCTTCTGGTCGCCGCTGCTGCCATTGGCCGGGCGGACGCCGGGGACGACGAAGAAGCCGTCTTTCCACGCCGCGTGCGCGGCTTTCACTTCCTCGCCCGAGCAGACGATGCCGTCGACGCCGGCCGATTTGGCGAGTTCGGCGAGGCGGACGACCTGTTCGTGCGGGTCGGGCGACAGGCCGATCGAGGTGAGGTCATTGGCATCGAGGCTGGTGAGCATCGTCACCGCGACGACCTTGGTGCCCGTGGGCGCAGCAGCCTTGGCATCCTCAAGCATCGCGCGGCCGCCCGAGGCGTGGACCGTGATGATCGCGGGTTCGAGCGGGCGGAGCGCCTGTACCGCCTTGCCAACCGTGTTCGGAATGTCGTGGAATTTCAGGTCGAGGAAGATCGGCAGGCCAATATCCGCCATCTCGTGCACGCCGTGGCGGCCATTGGCCATGAAGAACTCAAGGCCGAGCTTGATCCCGCCGACATGGTGGCGAACGCGGGTCGCGATCGCCTTGGCGCGTTCGATGTCCGGAGTGTCGAGGGCGACGTAGATCGGGCTCATGGCGTGACCAGTGGCGGTGCGGAGGGCGTTTCGGGTGGGGTGTCGAGATCGCCTGGATCGCTCGCCACGACCGGCGCAGGCACGACGGCAGGCGCGGGGCGCAGGTCGTCCACCGTCCGCTCCAGCATCGCGATCCGGCTGCGCATCCGCCAACGCACGGTGTGATAGATCGCCAGCATCGGCAACAGCCCGCCGAGATAGACGACGAACAGCAGGAAGGGGAGGTTCACATCTGCGATCAGGCCGCTCCACAGATGGATCTCGACCGGATGCCAGTTGGTCACGGCAAACGCGGCCGCGAGACCCAGGATCAGGAACCAGAACAAAGCCTTCAGAAACTGCATCCGCTGCGATCACCCTATTGCATGTGCGGGCAGCTTAGGCCCGGACCGCCCGCTTGGCCAGCCTCAGCCGATTTCGGCGCGCAGCTGGTCAAACAGGCCGGGGACGGCCTTGAGCCGGGGTTCCTCCTCATCGAGGATGGCGAGGAACAGTTCGCGCTTGATCGTCGCGACGCGTCCTGCCGCGAGACGCGCGCCGGGGGGCAGGGTCGAGAGGATGATATCGACCAGCCGATCCGCACCGTGCAGGCGACCCCAGAGATAGTCGTTCTCACGATAGGCGCGGCTGAAGAAGGCGCCGAAATTGTTGAACTGAATGCCCTTGAGCGTTGCCTGCGCACCGCCGCTGCGGATCGCGGTCGCATCGTCGGGCGAGATGCGGTCGACGCGGATCGGATCGAACTCATTGAGCCCCTCACCCCGCAACAGCGGCAGCGTCGCGATGTCGAAGAACGGGAAGCCGAGATAGGCGAGCAGCATCGGGCGGCGCAGGTCGCGGGGTAGCTGACTAAGTCCTTCCGAGAGGCGCGCGTCGGTCTCGTCATCGAGCGTGCGCAGGTCCATCCGCGCGGCGAGTTCGTCCATCAGCGCGGCGGCGCTGCAATCGGTCGCGCGGATCGACTCACGCATGCCGAGGAACGGGTCGGAGCGCTGGCATTCGAGATAGCCGGCGAGCGATTCGTAGATGGCAGTGCGGATCGGCGCCAGCTCCGCGCGGCTATTGTCCTGATCCAGTTCGGTCGCGCGGCGGGCGAGCAGGCGCAGGCGGCGGATGCGGAAGCCCAGATCATGCGCGCGCAGCAGGTCGAGCGTCGCGGGGTTCGCCGAGGCGGTGTGGCTGGTGCTGAAATCATCCGCGCCACGCCGGACGATCTCCGCGCCGATCGCGGTGCGCATGCGCCGCCAGCGGTCCGAACCATGCAGGTCGGCGATCTGGTTGAGGTGCGTCGCGATGCGGTCGGCAACGCCCTCGACCTTGAGCAGGCCATAGGCGGCGTGGCCGTAACCGGCGCGGGAAGCGGCGGCCTGTTGCGCGCGGGCGCGCCACGCGGCGAGGCGCTTGGGCGTCGGATAGTCGAGAAACAGCGTGTAGCCGAAGAGCGATTCGACCTGTCCCTCCACCTCGGCCCGGATGCGTTCGATGATCGTCAGCATCCGCTCGATCTGCGCCGAGCGCTGGTCGAGCGATTCGAGATTGTCGCGAATCGGCTGCTGGCGGGGGAGTTCGGACAGCGCGCCGATGATGGTGCGGAAAAAGCCGGGGCTTTCCTGCGGACCGGGGCCGGGGCTGGCGATGCGATAGCCCGGCGTTGGGTCGATGAACACGAACCGGCGATCGATCTGACGCCGGGCCGGGCGTTCGCGGAGCGCGTCGATTGCGGGACGGAACGGTGCGTTGGCAAGCACCGAGCCGTCGATCAGCGGGGCAGTATCGGCGACGCCTGCAGCAAACTGACGCGGCAGCGCGTGTTCGAGGAAGGACGCACGGCCGGGCCAGTCGGTGCCGCGTTCGGCCAGCACCGCATCGACTTCGGCGACGGTGGCGGGCGGGAAGGCGCCGGGGAAGCTGGACGTGGCGCGCGCGGCAAAGGCGAGCTCCGCAGCATGGCCGAGCGCGTCGCCATCCTGACCGTGATCGCTGAATGAGAAGACCAACCGATGCTCGGTCTCCACCACCTCGGGCGGTGAGTTCAGACGCAGCCGTTCGGGATGGCCGCGAAAATCGGTGACGGTGACGAACAGGTCGAGCGGCTGTCCTTCAGGCAGCAGGCGCGGGCCGGCGGGCGCGTCGCGCATCGCCTCCAGCGCGTCGAGCAGCATGTTCATCAACTGCTTGCCGCCAAAGGGCGGTTCGAACCAGCGCGAGCGGACGAAGCGTTCGAGCTTGGCGCGCACCTCGGCCCGTGCAGCCGGCTCGACGGTCGCATTGACCGAAGAATCGCGACCAGCGAGCATCCAGGCGATCGGCATCGCCCACATTTTGGCGAAGCGGTGGGACGGGCCATGCTCGGGGTTAAGCAGCGCCTCGACATCTGCGATTTCGAGCCACAGGTCCGTGAGCGGGTCGAGCGACTGGCCGCTGGTCACTGCCTGAGCGAGGAACACGCCGTTGATGCCACCCGCACTGGCCCCCGCGACGATATCGACCATGACGCGCAGGTTCAGGCCAGCCTCATCCCCGATCGATTCGAGCAGCGCGTAATAGACTCGCTCGCTCGCCCCGGCGGCGGGTTCGAAATCGCGATGCGCACGGCTGGCACGGGCGAGGTGCCAGATCTCCTTGGTGATGCCGTGCATGTAGATCGCAAGGCTGATCCCGCCATAGCAGACCAGCGCGAGGCGAAGTTCCTTGTCCTGCACGCTCAGCCGCGCCGGACTTCGGCCCAGACGGGCAGGTGATCGGATGCGGTGCGTGCCGCGGCGCTGTCATTGACCCCGCACTCGCCGATGCTGAGGTCCGCCGACACCATGATCCGGTCGAGCCGCGCGATCGGGCGGCGCGCGTGGAACGAGCGACCGGTCGGGGCGAAGGCGAAATCCTTGCCGAAGTCGCGCAGGCACCCCGATTGCGCGCTCCAGTCGTTGAGGTCGCCCATCATCACGGTCGGCATCGCGCGCTCGCTGCTCGCCAGATGGGTCAGGATCGCATGCGCCTGACGCCGCCGCCACAGGCCCGACAGATCGAGATGCATCCCGACGACGCGCAGCATTTCGCCGCCGATGCGCAGATCCGCCATCACCGCGCCGCGCGGTTCCAGCGCAGGCAGGTGGATGATCTCGCAATCAAGCACCTGCGCCTCTTTGCGCACCAGAATTGCGTTGCCGTGCCAGCCCATCGATCCCGAGCGGACACCGAACGACACTGCCTTCCACGGGCTGTGCTCGTCGAGCATGTGCGGCGAAATCACCCCCTGGCGCTGGCCAAAGCGACGGTCGCATTCCTGCAGCGCGATGACATCGGCATCGATCTCGCGCAGCACTTCCAGCGTGCGCTCGGGGCGCCGGCGACGATCGGTGCCGATCGCCTTGCGCATATTGTAGCTGGCAACTTTCAGCATCGGCCCTGTTTGGGCGGCGCGGCGGCGCGAAGCAAGGGCAGGATCAGGAGGTGACCGGGGGAATGGCCATCGGCGGCTGGTTACGCGCTTCGGCGGCCGCCTCCTGCAGGCTGCGTGCGGTCGCGTCGGCGGCGTCGGGGGTCATGGCAATGGCGACCCCGTCGGGGCCATCGAGCAGGACGAGGCCCGCTTCCGCGCTGGCAACGCCGGACTTGTGATGTGGTTCGCGTCCCTGACCGTGCATCGCCCTGACTTTCCCTGTTACTCACGTTAACCGCGCCAAACGCGCCGTTTCGGCAAAATATCCCGGGATTCGTGGGGCTTTTGTCGCGTTTTGGGTCAGCGTCCGCCAGCTTCGAGCAGCCGGCGCGGCGCGACGAGCTCCCAGCTGATCGCGACACGATCGCCGACCCGGTCCCAGTCGATGTCGGGGCGGTCGAGATGCATGCCGACCCAGCCCGATGGACCGTAATAGGGCGGGCGGTAATAGAGGTCGGGCTCCATCTCGATCAGCATCGCCTGTTCCTCCGGCCCGCTGGTCTTGACGATCGCAGCGGTAACATCGTCGCCATGGTGCGCGTGCCAGAAATAGGCGAACATCTTGCCTTTGGTGATGAAAACCGCAGGCATGCCGTGCGAGATCTTCTCGTTCGCCTCGGGCAGGGCGAGTGCGATCGCGCGGAGTTTGTCCAGCGCTTCGCTCGCCTGAGGGGTCATCGGCTCAGCCACTCTGCAACAATGCGGGGGTAGAGTTTGTGTTCCTCGGCCAGCACCCGCTCAGCCAGCGTGTCGGGGGTGTCGCCGGGCAGGATCGGCACGCGCGCCTGCCCAAGGACTTCCCCGCCATCAAGCTCCTCGGTCACGATATGGACCGAGCAGCCGCCATGGCTGTCGCCCGCTTCGATCGCGCGCTGGTGGGTGTCGAGGCCTTTGTAGAGCGGCAGCAGCGAGGGGTGGATGTTGACGATGCGTCCCCGCCAACGCGCGACGAAATCGTCGGAGAGGAGGCGCATGTAACCGGCGAGCGCGATGGCTTCGACTCCCGCAGTGCGGAGGGCTGTGTCGATCGCGGCTTCATAGTCCGCCTTGGCCATGCCCTTGGGCGATTGGGCGAAGGTTGGGATGCTTTGCTCTGCGGCCCAGATGAGGCCGGCGGCTTCCGGCTTGTCGGAGGCGACGAGGGCGACGCTGTACGGGCTATCGGGCAGGCGCGACCCTTCGACCAAGGCCTGCATGTTTGAGCCGCGACCGGAGATCAGGATGCCAAGCTTGCGCTTCACCCATTCCCCTCCCGCAAGCGGGAGGGGAGATTATGCATGATGCGTCGCTTCCCAAGCTTCGCGGGCACTCCAGGTCTCGACGCTGCCCGAAACGGTGCAGCCGCGCTGGCCGGCCTCGATCGTGCCGATACGGTGGACGGTTTCGCCGGCCGCTTCGAGCTCCGCCGCGACCGCATCCGCCTGATCCGCCGCGACCACGGCGACCATGCCGATGCCGCAGTTGAAGGTGCGTGCCATTTCCTGCGGTTCGATATTTCCCTGCGCCTGCAGGAACGCCATCAGCCGGGGCTGCGTCCAGCTGTCGGCATCGACGCGCGCGTGGCAGCCTTCGGGCAGGACGCGCGGGATGTTTTCGAGCAGGCCGCCGCCGGTGATATGGGCGAGGCCGTGGATGGTGCCCTTGCGCAGTTGCGGCAACAGGCTGCGGACATAGATGCGGGTCGGCGCCATCAGCGCGTCGAGCAGGATCACTTCGGGGTCGAACAGCGCCGGGCGGTTCAGCTTCCACCCCTTGTCCGCGGCAAGGCGGCGGACGAGCGAATAGCCGTTGGAATGGACGCCGGTCGAACCGAGGCCGAGGATGACGTCGCCCGGCGCGATCTTCTTGCCGTCGAGCAGCTGGTCGCGCTCGACCGCGCCCACACAGAAGCCGGCGAGGTCATAGTCGCCATCGGCGTACATGCCGGGCATTTCGGCGGTTTCGCCGCCGATCAGTGCGCAGCCGGCCTGTTTGCAGCCCTGGGCGATGCCTGCGATCACGCGCTCGGCGACGCCGTTCACGAGCTTGCCGGTCGCGAAATAGTCGAGGAAGAACAGCGGCTCGGCGCCTTGAACCACCAGATCGTTGGCGCACATCGCGACCAGATCGATGCCGACGCCGTCATGCGACTCATGGTCGATCGCCAGCTTGAGCTTGGTCCCCACGCCGTCATTCGCCGCGACCAGCAGCGGATCGGTGAACCCCGCCGCCTTGAGGTCGAACAGGCCGCCGAACCCGCCAAGATCGGCGTCGGCACCCGGACGGCGGGTGGAACGGGCGAGCGGGGCGATGGCACGGACCAGCGCATTGCCGGCGTCGATCGAAACGCCCGCCTGGGCGTAGGTATAGGACTCGGGATCGGTCATGTGGCTGCGCCTAGCCACATCGCGCTTGGATTTCCACGCCCTCTTCGCCAAAAGGGCGCGGAATGTCAGTTCGTCCTTCACCCGCCATCGCCGCAATCGGCATTGCAGCCCTGCTTGCGTCGGCCGGATTCGCCGTTGCGCAGTCCGGCAAGGGCGCGGTCAAGACCGATGCCAGCGCGGATGCCGGCAACAGTTCGGGCAGTTTCGAGGTCAGCGGCGTCGATGTCGATGTGCGCGGCAAGAGCGCGGAGGCCGCGCGGCTCGGCGGCTGGCGGCTGGCGCAGCGCAAAGGCTGGTCGATGCTGGCGCGGCAGCTGACCGGATCGCCCTCGACCTTGTCCGATTCGGCACTCGACGGGCTGGTCACCGGCATCGTCGTCGAAAATGAGCAGATCGGCCCCAACCGCTATGTCGCGCGGCTCGGCGTGTTGTTCGACCGCAACCGCGCCGCTTCGATTTTGGGAGTCGGTGGCACGCTGATGCGCTCGCCGCCGATGCTGCTCGTGCCGGTACAGGTGTCGGGCGGCACGCATCGCGTGTTCGAGGGCACCAGCGCCTTTGCCGAGGGCTGGGCGCGGTTCCGCACCGGCAACAGCAGCATTGATTATGTTCGCCCCAACGGCGCCGGTCCCGACCGGCTGCTGATGAACGCGGGACAGGTGGCGCGGCGCGGGCGTGGCTGGTGGCGCGCGATCCTCGATCAATATGGCGCGACCGATATTCTGGTCCCGACGGTCGAGCTGCGCCGCAGCTATCCGGGCGGGCCGGTTACCGGGATTTTCACGGCGGGCCATGGCCCGGACAACCGCCAGCTCGCGCAATTCGTGCTGCGCGTGAATGACGGCAACGCGATCCCCGCGCTGATCGACGCCGGCATCGCGCGGATCGACAAGGCGTATCAGGACGCGCTGCGTGCCGGCATCCTCAAGCCCGACCGCTTGCTGGTGACCGAGCCGCCGCGCCCCGAAGTCCCGCTCGAAGAGACGGGCGAGGAAGACCTGATCGACACCGGCGAGACTCCCGCGGTCGCGACCGGAGCGGTGATCACCATCCAGTTCGATACGCCGACCGTTGGCGCGCTGACCGGCGCGGAAGCGTCGCTGCGCGTGGTTCCGGGCGTCAGCTCGGCGACCACGACCAGCACGGCGCTTGGCGGCGTGTCGCTGATGCGTGTGACCTATGACGGCAG
Organism: Sphingomonas sp. R647; assembly: GCF_020177055.1. Classification (GTDB taxonomy): domain Bacteria; phylum Pseudomonadota; class Alphaproteobacteria; order Sphingomonadales; family Sphingomonadaceae; genus Sphingomonas. Next base: position 476,232 of record NZ_JAIQXT010000001.1, on the reverse strand, counting down.
CCAGTCCTCGCTGCGCGCGGCGCTGGAAGCGCGCGGCTGGCAGGTTCAGGAAGGCGCGGGCGTGCTGCGTATCCGCCGTGGCGGTGCATCGCCCGCACCCGCGCAACCATCCGCGCCAATCCCCGAAACGGGGAACAGCATCAGCGAATGAACCAGCTTTCCCTGCCGCTCGCCCGGCCAGCCGGTGCGCGCGAGGACAGGTTCCTGATCGGCGAGTCGAATGCCCAGGCGGTGCAACTGCTCGAACGCTGGGCGACCTGGCCGGTGATGACCGGGATCATCGTCGGCCCGCGCAAGTCGGGCCGCAGCCTGCTGGCGCGGACGATGGTCGCGCGCAGTGGCGGCACGATGATCGATGATGCCGATCGCGCGGACGAAGTGGCGCTGTTCCACGCCTGGAATACGGCGCAGGCAGAACACCGGCCGCTGTTTCTGGTCGCCGATCGCGCGCCGCCGGGCTGGGCGGTGCGGCTGCCCGACCTGCGCTCCCGGCTGGGCGCCAGCGTGATCGCGCGGATCGAGGCCCCTGACGATGCGCTCGCGCATGATCTGCTGGCGCAATTGATCGACCGTCACGAACTTGTCGCCCAGCCTGATATAGTGGCGTGGATCCTGCGGCGGATCGAACGGACGCACCTCGCGATCCTGCGCACCGCCGAAGCGCTGGAGGAAGATGCGAGCCGCCGCGGCAACCGGCGCTTGTCGATTCCGACGGCGCGCGCCACATTGACTGCGGCGGGGCTGCTCCGCGAGCCTGACGCCCAATCCTGAAACGAGGCCCGATGACCCGCCCGCGCACCACAGCCGATCTGACCCGAGCAGAGGGGGGCGAGGTCCCGTCCGCAGCGACATCTGCCGACGCGCGCTATTTCAACCGTGAGCTGTCGTGGCTGGCGTTCAACCGCCGCGTGATGGAAGAGGCGCGCAACACCGCGCATCCGCTGCTCGAACGGTTGCGGTTCCTGTCGATCTCGGGCTCCAACCTCGACGAATTCTTCATGGTCCGCGTCGCCGGGCTCAAGGGGCAGCAGATGCAGGAGGTGGAGGCGCATTCCACCGATGGCCTGACCCCGGCGCAACAGCTGGCGGCGATCGTGTCCGACGCCGCCGATCTGGTCGATAGCCAGCAGGCGGTGTGGCAGGACATCCGCGCGGAGCTGATCGGGCGGGGGATCGAGGTGCTCGACGCCGAAGAGGTGACGGGCGACACCGCGACCTGGCTCGAAGAGCATTTCCGCCTTCAGATATTTCCGATCCTGACCCCGCAGGCGCTCGACCCGTCGCATCCGTTCCCGTTCATCCCGAACAAGGGGCTGAGCATCATCTTCGACCTTGTCCGCAACAGCGACAAGGAGGCGGTGCGCGAGCTGGTGCTGTTGCCGGCGGCGACCCCGCGTTTCGTGCGCGTGCCGGGCGAAACCGCGCGCTACATCGCGGTCGAGACGTTGGTGAAGCGGTTCGCGCCGATCCTGTTTCCCGGGTTCGAGAACCGCAAGTCCGCCACCTTCCGCGTGCTGCGCGACAGCGATATCGAGCTGGAGGAAGAAGCCGAGGATCTCGTCCTCTACTTCCGCACCGCGATCAAGCGCCGCCGCCGTGGCCGCGTGATCCGGCTCGAGATGGAGGAGGGGATCGACCCCGGCCTCGAAGCAGTGTTGAAGGAGGAACTGGGCGGCAGCGAGGCGTTGCTGACCGAGACCGGCGGGTTCCTAGGCAATGGCGACCTGGCGCTGATCGTTGACGAGGACCGCCCCGACCTGAAATTCCCGCCCTTTGTCGCGCGCTTTCCGGAGCGGATCCGCGAATATGACGGCGATTGTTTTGCGGCGATCAAGGCCAAGGACATCGTCGTCCACCACCCCTATGAATCGTTCGACGTGGTGCTCGCCTTCCTTAAGCAAGCCGCCAGCGACCCCGATGTGATCGCGATCAAGCAGACGCTGTATCGCGCGGGCAAGCAGTCGGCGGTAATTCAGGCGCTGATCGCCGCGGCGGAAGCCGGCAAGTCGGTGACCGCAGTGGTCGAGATCAAGGCGCGGTTCGATGAGGAGCAGAATCTGCTCTGGGCCAGCGCGCTCGAACGCGCGGGCGTGCAGGTCATCTACGGCTTCACCAACTGGAAGACCCACGCCAAGGTATCGATGGTGGTGCGGCGCGAGGGCGACGAGTTCCGCACCTACTGCCATTTCGGGACCGGCAATTACCACCCGGTCACTGCGCGCATCTACACCGATTTGAGCTTCTTCACCGCCGATCCCCGGGTCGGGCGCGATGCTGCGAAGATCTTCAACTACGTCACCGGCTATGTCGAGCCGCAGGGGCTGGAGCTGATGTCGGTGTCGCCCCGCCATCTGCGCGAGCGGCTGATCGAACTGGCGGATCAGGAGATTGCCAACGCGCTGGCGGGCAAGCCGGCGGCGATCTGGGCAAAGATGAACAGCCTGGTCGATCCGGTGATGATCGAAAAGCTGTATGAGGCGAGCAATGCGGGGGTCCAGATCGACCTGATCATCCGCGGCATTTGCTGCCTCCGCCCCGGCATGCCGGGCATGTCCGAGCATATCCGCGTCAAGTCGGTCGTCGGGCGCTTCCTGGAGCACAGCCGCATCTGGGCATTTGGCAACGGCAAGGCGCTGCCCAATGACGGCGCGCAGCTGTATATCTCGTCAGCCGACTGGATGCCGCGCAACTTCGACCGGCGCGTGGAGTTCATGCTTCCGATCATCAACACCACGGTGCACGATCAGGTGCTTGACCAGGTGATGGTCGCAAACCTGATCGACTCCGAACAAAGCTGGGAGCTGCAGCCCGATGGCCGCTATGTCCGTGACGATCCCGGCACCAAGCCGTTCAACCTCCATCGCTATTTCATGACCAACCCGTCGCTGTCCGGTCGCGGCGCTGCGCTTGAGTCGAGTGAGGCGGTGCCCAAGCTGTCGCTGCGCCGCTGGCGCGCGGAGCGGGGGGCGTGAGCGTAACCTCGCTCGCGCAACGCAAGCCGCGCACGCAGGCGGTGCCACTGGCACAGCGTACCGCGATCATCGACATTGGGTCGAACTCGATCCGTCTGGTTGTCTATGACGGGTCGGCGCGCCTTCCCGCGATCCTGTTCAACGAAAAGGTAATGGCGGGCCTTGGCCGTTCGCTTGCCGCGACCGGGGCAATCGCGGAGGACGCGCTGGTGCTGGCGACGACCGCGCTGGCGCGCTTCTCCAGCCTGGCGCGCGAGATGGAGGTTGATTCGCTCCGCACCGTCGCGACCGCAGCGGTGCGCGATGCCAGCAATGGCGCGCGCTTGCTCGACATCGCCCGTGCGCTCGGCCTGAAGGTCGAATTGCTCTCGGGCGAGGCCGAGGCACTGGCCGCCGGCTATGGTGTGTTGTCGGGCATTCCCGATGCCGACGGGATCGTCGGCGATCTGGGTGGCGGATCGCTCGAACTGGTCCGCGTCGTCGCCGGTACCGTGACCGATCGCGTCTCCTTCCCGCTCGGCGTGCTGCGGCTCGAAGCGATCCGGTCGCAGGGTAAGGGGACGCTCGACAAGACGGTGGCCAAGCTGTTGGAGCAGGCCGGGTGGAGTCGGCGCGGGGAGGGGCTGCCCTTCTTCCTTGTCGGTGGATCGTGGCGCGCGCTGGCGCGGCTTGACATGCATCTGACCGGCTATCCGCTGCCGGTCATCCACGAATATGCGATGCCCGCGTCGACCATCACCCGGTTGCAGCGAACGATCGCGCAAATGGGCAAGAGCCGCATTCGATCGGTGCCGAACCTCTCCTCTGGCCGCGTCGCGACGCTGGAGAACGCTGCCGCATTGCTTGGCGCGTTGATCAAGCATCTGGGCAGCAGCGAGACGGTCGCGTCTGCATTCGGCCTGCGCGAAGGGCTGCTTTACGGCGAACTGAGCATGGAGGAGCGGCGCGCAGACCCGCTGATCGTGGCGACACGCGACGAGGCGCGGCGGTCGGGGCGGTTCCCTGAGCATGGCGATTTGCTCGACGCCTGGATCGCGCCGCTGTTCGGCGACGAGGATGATTCGCTGACCCGACTGCGGCATGCTGCCTGCCTGCTCGCCGATGTGGGCTGGCGCGCGAACCCGGAATTTCGTGCCGAGCGCGGGATGGAAATCGCGCTGCACGGCAATTGGGTCGGGATCGATGCGCGCGGGCGGGCCTTGCTCGCCCAGGCGCTGTTCACCTCACTCGGCGGCGGACTCGAATCACCTGCGCCGGTGGGGCAGCTTGCCCCGCCCGAGGCGCTGGAACGCGCGCGGCTGTGGGGGCTGGCGATGCGGCTGGGACAGCGGCTGTCGGGCGGCGTCGCCGGGCCGCTGCGCCGATCGCGCGTCGCGGTCGAGGGCGAGATGCTCCAGCTCTATCTGCGCGAGGACGACGCGGCGCTCTATGGCGAAGCGGTCGAGAAGCGCCACCGCGCGCTTGCCGGGGCGCTGGGGCTGACGGCGAGTGTAGAGGTGGGGGCTTAGGCTCTCCGCTTGTCGGAGATTCGACGACTTCAAAGACGGGCAAAATGCCTGAACCTCCGTTTGCCCTGAGCTTGTCGAAGGGCCGTTCCCGACCGCTGTGTGGCTTGCGGCCCTTCGACAGGCTCAGGGCAAACGGGGTTGTTAGCTGGCTGGGTTCACCCGCAGCGCAGCGCCTTGATCGTGTCCACGTCGTCCAGCTCAACATTCAGGCGGTCGGACCGATAGTCCATCGTCACCGCCATACCGGGCTTGATCACCCGCACGGTCCGCGCACCCGAGCGCTGCTTGGCGCGCTCGATCACCTGCGGCTTGGCCTCGCGACCCACCAGAGGCTGGACGCGGTCGGCATTACATTCGCGGATGCCGCCGGTGCCGGGCGCAGGCCGCTCATAGCTACACGCGGCTAGGCTCAGCGGCAGGGCGATCAGGGCAACGGCTTTCATGGGTTCGGCTCCTCGGTACGCGTCATCTTGAGCTTACCATTGCGCACGGTGAACCCAAGCTGACCCTCGACCAGCGCGAGCGCGTCGCGGCCGAATTGTTCGAAGCGCCAGCCGCGCAGGATCGACAGCCCTTCGCGCTGACCCGCGGCAAGCGCCTCGAGATCGTCGGAGCGGGCGAGCAGGCGCGAGGCGACGTTGATGTCGCGCGAGCGGATTTTGAGCAGCAGCTTGAGCAGGTCGGCGACCAGTGCGCCTTCCTTGCCGAGCGGGAGCTTGCGGTCATCGCGCGGGGGCATTTCCTCGGCCGACATCGGCTCGGCATTCTCGAGCGCGGCCATCAGGCGCCCGCCGATATCGTTGCCGCCCCAGGTTGCGGAAAGGCCGCGCACCTTGGTCAGGTCGGCCTGTTTGCGCGGGGGATTCCCGGCGAGATCGGCGATCGTCTCGTCCTTGACGATGCGCCCGCGCGGCAGGTCCTTGCCCTGTGCCTCACGCTCGCGCCATGCCGCCAGCGCCTTGAGGCGACCCAGCACTTCGGGCTTGCGGCTGGAGATGCGGATGCGCTGCCACGCCTTTTCCGGGTCGCTGCGATAGTTTTCGGGATCGCCGATCCGCTCCATCTCCTCGTCCAGCCAGTCGCCACGGCCGGTCTTTTTGAGCTTCGCCAGCATCTTGGGGAAGATTTCGGAGAGGTAGGTCACGTCGCAGATCGCGTAATCGATCTGGCGCTTGTCGAGCGGACGGCGCGACCAGTCGGTAAAGCGTGCGCCCTTGTCGACCGTGATGCCGAGATAGGTTTCAACCAGGTTGGAATAACCGATCTGCTCGCCCTGACCCAGCGCCATCGCCGCGATCTGGGTGTCGAACAGAGGGTAGGGGGTCTTGCCGGTCAGGTTATAGACGATCTCAAGATCCTGCCCGCCGGCGTGGAAAACCTTGAGCACATCCTCATTGTTCACGAGCAGCTCGAGCAAGGGGGTCAGGTCGAGCCCCGGTGCCATCGGATCGATCGCCGCCGCCTCGTTCGTGTCCGCGATCTGGATCAGGCACAGCTCGGGGTAGAAGGTGTTTTCCCGCATGAACTCGGTATCCACCGTGATGAACGGTTGCTGCGCGAGGCGGGTGCAGAGGTTGGCGAGCGTCGCCGAGTCTTGAATCAGGCCGTGAATATGCATCGCAGGCCCATAGCCGCGCCCGCGCGGGTTGACAAAGGGGCGTGTGAGAAGGATGCGCGCGGCCTGATATTTTTACGCGCCGACCGCGCGCCTGCCACTTGAGAAGAGACCAACCGATGCACGTCTATCGCACGCACAATTGCGGCAAGCTGACCGCCGATCAGGTCGGTGAGACCGTCCGGCTGTCGGGCTGGATTCATCGCAAGCGCGACCATGGCGGCGTGCTCTTCGTCGATCTGCGCGACCATTATGGCGTGACGCAGATCGTTGCCGACAGCGACTCGCCTGCATTGGCGGTGCTTGAAGGCCTCCGCGTCGAATCCGTTGTGACGATCGACGGCGTGGTCAAGGCGCGCAGCGAGGCGACGGTCAACGCCAACCTCGCCACCGGCGCGATCGAGGTGTTCGCCAAGGGCGTGACGGTTCAGAGCCACGCGCAGGAACTGCCGATGCCGGTGTTCGGTGAGGCGGATTATCCTGAGGAAACGCGGCTTCGTTACCGCTTCCTCGACCTGCGCCGCGAGGGACTGCATGCAAACATCATGCTGCGCAGCCATGTCATCGCGAGCCTGCGCAAGCGGATGATTGATCAGGGCTTCACCGAGTTCCAGACACCGATCCTGACCGCGAGCAGCCCCGAGGGCGCGCGCGATTATCTGGTGCCGAGCCGCGTGCATCCGGGCAAATTCTACGCGCTTCCGCAGGCGCCGCAGATGTTCAAGCAGCTGCTGATGGTTGCGGGCTTCGACCGCTATTTCCAGATCGCGCCGTGCTTCCGCGACGAGGATGCGCGCGCCGACCGTAGCCCGGGCGAGTTCTATCAGCTCGATTTCGAGATGAGCTATGTCACGCAGGACGACGTGTTCGCGGCGATCGAACCGGTTCTGCATGGCGTGTTCGAGGAGTTCGCGAATTGGCAGGGCAAGGGCCGCACGGTCAGCCCGCTGCCGTTCAAGCGCATCCCCTACCGCGAATCGATGCTGAAATACGGCAACGACAAGCCCGACCTGCGCAACCCGATCCTGATTTCCGATGTCAGCACGCATTTCGAAGGCTCTGGTTTCGGGCGCTTTGCCTCGATCGTCGAAGCTGGCGACGTGGTCCGCGCGATCCCGGCACCGGGCACTGCGGACAAGAGCCGCAAATTCTTCGACGATATGAACGCGTGGGCGCAGTCCGAGGGTTTTGCCGGCCTGGGTTATGCGACGCGCAAGGGCGGCGAATGGGGCGGCCCAATCGCCAAGAACCATGGCGAAGACAAGATGTCGGCGATGGCCGACGCACTCGGCCTTGGCCCGGATGACGGCATCTTCTTTGCCGCGGGCAAGGAGGCGCAGGCCGCCAAGCTCGCCGGCCTTGCGCGCACCCGCGTCGGCGAGAGCCTCGAGCTGATCGACAAGAGCCGCTTCGAATTCTGCTGGATCGTCGATTTCCCGATGTTCGAATATGACGAGGACGCGAAGAAGGTCGATTTCAGCCACAACCCGTTCAGCATGCCGCAGGGCGAGCTGGAGGCGCTGGAGACCAAGGATCCGCTCGATATCCTCGCATGGCAGTATGACATCGTGTGCAACGGCATCGAGCTGTCGTCGGGTGCGATCCGGAACCACCGTCCGGAGATCATGTACAAGGCGTTCGAGATCGCTGGGTACAGCCAGCAGGACGTGGACACCAATTTCGCGGGCATGATCAACGCGTTCAAGTTCGGCGCGCCGCCGCACGGTGGCTCGGCCCCGGGCGTCGATCGCATCGTGATGCTGCTCGCCGACCAGCCGAACATCCGCGAGGTCATCGTCTTCCCGATGAACCAGAAGGCGGAGGATCTGATGATGCAGGCGCCGTCGGCGGTGAGCGAGAAGCAGCTCAAGGAGCTGAACATCCGCCTCGCGCCGCAAGCGATGGACAACAAGGGCTGACCTGAAACTCCCCTCCCGCTTGCGGGAGGGGCTGGGGGAGGGCATGTTCGCGGCATGCTCCACCCGATTTTGACAGACCCTCCCCAGACCCCTCCCGTAAACGGGAGGGAAGAATGAAGATCGACCTTTCGGATTACGAGTCCGGGGACAAGGTCGACGACTATCACGACCGCCTGACCGCGCTGCAGGAGCGGCTGAGTCATATCCAGACTGCGCACATCATCCATAAGCGACGCGCGATCATCGTGTTTGAGGGCTGGGATGCGGCGGGGAAAGGCGGGATTATCCGGCGGCTGACCGCTGACTGGGACCCGCGCTATTTCGAGGTCTGGCCGATCTCCGCGCCGACGCCGGAGGAGCTGTCGCACCATTTCCTGTGGCGCTTCTGGCGGCGGCTGCCGGCGCAGCACAATATCGCAGTGTTCGACCGCAGCTGGTATGGGCGGGTGCTGGTCGAGCGGGTCGAGGGCTTTGCGAGCGAAGCCGAATGGAAGCGCGGCTATGCCGAGATCAACGACTTCGAGGCGCAGCAGGCAGAGACCGGCGCGACGCTGATCAAGATCTTCGTTCATGTGACTCAGAAAACGCAGGACAAGCGTTTGCGCGAGCGGATCGAGACGCCGTGGAAGCGGTGGAAGACCGGCCTCGACGATTATCGCAACCGCGCGCGGCGGGCGGACTATCTGGACGCGATGCACGAGATGTTCGCGCGGACCAGCACCGAAGCGGCGCCGTGGATCGTGATCGACGGCAATGACAAGAAGGCGGCACGCATCGCCGCGCTGACCGCAATCGCCGATGCGCTGGAGGCGCGCGTACCGATGGACCCGCCCGCGCTCGCTCCGGCGGTCGAAGCGGCGGCGCGCAAGGCGGGTGTGATCGACTGAAGCGATGGACGGCACGGTGTTGCGGCTCTAGGCGGTATCAAAAGTTACGTATGGACCCGGAGAGCGATGCCTGACCCCCAATCCGCGGCAATGCACGACCGCGCGCAGGCAACGATCGGCATCGCCGACCTGTTCACCATCGGGATCGGGCCGTCATCCTCGCATACGGTCGGCCCAATGCGCGCGGCCTTTGCCTTTGCCGAAGCGGCGTTGGACCGGGGCGTGCCGGTGTCGGTGTCGTGCGAGCTGTTCGGATCGCTCGCGCTGACCGGCAGGGGCCATGCGACCGATGTCGCGGTGATGCTGGGCCTTGCGGGCTGTCAGCCAGAGAGCGTCGATCCCGATGCGGTGCCGACCGTCGTTGCAACGATCCGCGCGGAGGCACAGCTGAAGCTGGGCGGGCATGTCCCGGTACCGTTCATCGAGGGGAAGCACCTTGTCTTTTGCAGCGACCGGTTCCTGCCCGCACATCCGAACGGGATGCGCTTTGTCGCGCATTATGGCGATGGCGAGCCCTATGAAACCTTCTGGTATTCGATCGGCGGCGGCGCGGTGGTCGAAGGTGGGTGCGAACCGCCTCAGGCGAATGTGAAGCTGCCCTTCGCCTTTTCATCGGGCGCGGAGTTGCTCGCGGTGGGCGAGGCGCAGGGCAAGAGCATCGCCGACATCGTGCGCGCGAACGAAGCTGCGTGGCGCGACGATGCGGAGACTGATGCTTTTATCGATTCGCTGCGGGGCGCGATGTCGGCCTGTATCGAACGCGGGATGCGGGGCGAAGGCGAATTGCCCGGCGGGCTGAAGGTCAAGCGCCGGGCACGCGACCTGCACGCCCGGCTGATGGCACGCGGGCCGCGATCGGACCCGTCATTGGTGTTCGACTGGGTCAGCCTGTGGGCGCTGGCGGTGAATGAGGAGAATGCTGCGGGCGGCCGCGTTGTCACCGCGCCCACCAATGGTGCGGCGGGGGTGATCCCGGCTGTGCTGCGCTATTACGAAACCTTCTGCGCCAGCCCGACCCCGGCGGGATCGCGTACCTTCCTGCTCACTGCGGCTGCGATCGGGTTTCTGTACAAGAAGCGCGCGTCGATCAGTGCCGCAGAGATGGGGTGTCAGGGCGAGGTCGGCGTCGCCTGTTCGATGGCGGCAGCGGGGCTGGCGGCGGCGCTGGGTGCGACCAATGCGCAGATCGAGAATGCCGCCGAGATCGGGATGGAGCATAACCTCGGCCTCACCTGCGACCCGATCGGCGGGCTGGTGCAGATCCCGTGCATCGAACGCAACACGATGGGCGCGATCAAGGCGATCAACGCCGCCTATCTCGCGATGCACGGCGATGGCAGCCATATCGTAAGCCTGGACGCGGTGATCGAAACGATGCGCCAGACCGGCGAGGACATGCGGTCCAAGTACAAGGAAACGGCGCAGGGCGGGCTGGCGGTCAACGTCGTCGCCTGTTGATCCCCCACCTGCTAGGCTCCTGCTTTGTGGGAGCAATCCATGCGCGTCACGATTTTCGGCACCAAGGGCTATGACCGCCGCTTTCTAAGCGAGGCCAATGCCGCGCATGGGCATGATCTGGTGTTTCTGGAGCCCCGGCTCGACCTGACCACCGCGCCGCTGGCGAAGGGGTCGCGCGCAGTGTGCGTATTCGTCAACGATCGCGTCGATGCCGCTGTGCTGGCGGCGCTGGCCGAGGCGGGAGTGAGGCTGGTCGCGCTGCGCTGTGCCGGGTTCAACAATGTCGATCTGTCCGCCGCCGCGCGGCTGGGCGTCGATGTGGTGCGGGTGCCTGCCTATTCGCCGCATGCAGTGGCTGAATTCACCATCGGCTTGCTGCTGGCGGTCGACCGGCAGATCCCACGCGCCTGGGCGCGGGTGCGGGAGAATAACTTCGCGCTGGACGGGCTGATTGGGCGCAATCTGCATGGCCGGACGGTGGGCGTGATCGGTACCGGACAGATCGGCGCGCTGGTCGCCCGCACGCTCAAGGCCGGGTTCGGGTGCGATGTGCTGGCGAGCGATCCGGTGGTCGATGCGGCGCTGGAGGCGATCGGGGTGCGCTATGTGGCGCGGGAGGCGTTGCTGGCGCAGGCGGAGGTGGTGACGCTCCACTGCCCGCTGACGCCCGATACCCGCCATCTGATCGACGCCACCGCCATCGATCGCGCACGCGACGGGCTGGTGATCGTCAATACCAGCCGTGGCGCGCTGATCGATACCGCTGCGCTGATCGCGGGGCTCAAGTCACGCAAGATCGGTGCGGTCGCGCTCGATGTCTATGAGCAGGAGGCGGACCTGTTCTTTGAGGATCTGTCCAACGAGATCGTCGATGACGATGTGTTCCAGCGGCTGCTGACTTTCCCCAACGTCCTCGTCACCGGGCATCAGGCGTTCCTGACGGAAGAGGCGCTGGCCGCGATCGCGGAGACCACCTTGTCGAGCATCAGCGATGCCGAAGCTAGGCGGGTGCTGACCAACCGGATTGGGGTGGAGCGGGTGCGGGGCGGCGGTCAGCCGGGATAGGCGATCGTCATCACCTCATAATCCTTTTCGCCTGCGGGCAGCACCACCTTGCGCAGATCGCCCACCGCAGCACCGCGCAGCGCGCGGGCGAGGGGGGAGTTCCAGCCGATCCGGCCAGCGCCGGCATCCGCCTCGTCATCGCCGGTCAGCGTCAGCGTGCGGTGGTTGTCATCCTCATCGGCGATCGTAACCGTGGCCCCGAACCAGACTTTCGACTGATCCTCTTGCCGTGCCGGATCGACGACCTTGGCCGCCTTCATCCGCTTTGCCAGCCAGCCGAGCCGCCGGTCGATCTCACGCAGCCGTTTGCGCCCGTAGATATAATCGCCGTTTTCCGACCGGTCGCCATTGCCCGCAGCCCAGGCGATCGTCTCGACCAGTGCCGGCCGCTCAGTGCCGAACAGCACGTCATATTCGGCCTTCAGCGCCGAATAACCGGACGGCGTGATGTAGTTAGGACGGTCGATCAAAGCGTGCGGCCCATGCTGATTCGCGGCTCGACCGCATAGCCCATATGCCCCCAGAAGGCGGCGGCGTCGTGGTTGGTGTCGCGGACCTGCAGGTTCACCTTGGTGCAGCCCAGCTCCGCCAGCGCCTGTTCGGCAGCACGGATGAGCGCGCGGGCGATGCCGCAGCCGCGCGCCTTGGGATGCACCGCCAGCTTGTAGAGCCAGCCGCGATGGCCGTCATAGCCCGCCATGATCGCGCCGAGGACATGGCCATCCTCTTGCGCCACCAACAGCAGGTCGCGCTGCACCGCCAGCTTTTGCGGGATCGCGACTGCGGCGTGGCTGTGCGGCGGGTCTTCGGGAAAGACGGTGCGCCACAGCGCATCCACTTCCGCGAACTGCGCCTCGGCATAGGGAAGGATCGCGATCACCCCGGGCGGTTCTTCCCCAGATACCAGCTGGTCCGATACGGGCCGCGCGAACGCGAGCGCTGGGGGTGGAGCAGGTCGTACACCACCGCATTCTCGAGCACGCGGTGGACATAGTTCTTGGTCTCGAAAATCGGGATGTTCTCGATCCAGACGAGCATGTCGACGCCGGGCAGGCGCGGATCGCCATTGGCGCGGATCCACTTGTTCACATTGCCCGGCCCAGCATTATAGGCAGCGACGGCGAGCGGGTAGCTGCCGCCATAATAGTTGAGCATCCGCTGGATATAGCTGGAGCCGAGGCGGATATTGTAATCGGTGTCCACCGTCAGCGCGTCGCGGTTGTAGCTGAGGCCAAGCTGCCCCGCGACCTCACGCGCCGTGCCGGGCATCAACTGCATGATCCCGCGCGCGCCGGCATGGCTGATCGCTGCCTTGTCGAACTGGCTTTCCTGCCGGGCGATGGCGTGGATGATGGTGAAGTTGCTTTCCTGCCCCAGCGGGACCGGGACGGAAGGATAGCCGGCGACGGTATAGTCGGTCAGGCCATTGAGCAGCGCGCTACGCCCGACCATCACGCCCAGGTCTGGGCGGCCGATCGTGCGCGATAGCTCGGTCGCCAGCACATGATCCTCCGCGCTGGTCGCATCGGCGGCGATCTGGCGCAGGAAAAAGCCCTGATCCTCGGCGCGGCCCAAGGTGCCGAGCATCTGCGCGGCGCGCACCACTTCGCGGTTGTAGAAGGCGGTGCGCGCGGCGGGGCTGACCTTGCGGAAATCGACGGGCGGCGGCGCCCTGAGGTCGCGGCTCAGCCGTTCGGCGGCAAGCTGGCCGTAGAACAGGTCGGAGTAAGCGGCGGCGCGCTCGTAATAGGCGCGGGCGGCGCCGGCTTGCCCGGCGGCCTCGGCAGCGCGGCCAGCCCAGTAAATGCCCTTCGACTGGGTGGTCGGGGTGCGCGACCCGCGCGAATAGCGGTCGAACATGCCGATCGCGTCGGCGGGGCGGCCTAGCTTGTGCATCGCGACGGTGCCGGCGAGCCAGACGAGGCTGGTATAATCGTCGCGGATGCCGAGCCCGAGATCGGAGACGTCGGTCCCCGGCGCGACCGCGTCGTCGACCTGGCTCGCAATCGCATAGGCCAGCGCATATTGCCGGTCGGACTCCGCCGCACGCGCGTTGGTCAGCAGCACCTCATACCATTCCTCGACATTGCCGGGGCGGCTGTCGAGGGTGCGGGGGCGGGCGAGCAGCGAGCGCGCCGATCCGCTTGCGCCATTGGTGCGATACCAGCTTGCGCGGTCGGCGATGAAGCCGGGGTCGCGGAGGCCAAACGCCTCGACCGCAGCCGCGCGGTCCTGCGCGTCGGGGGCGTTGGAGTGGAGCGCGAGCCGTGCTTCGAACAGTGCGCGCTTCTGCGGCGAGGTATAGCCGATGTGGCGCGCGGCGACGGTGCGCGCGTCCTGCCACAGCAGCGCGTCCATCCGCGCGTCATGGTCGGCGGGGGAGAGGGCGCTGGCAAAGGCACCCAGCACCGCAGTCTCGTCGGTCGGGCGGAGAATGCCGCTGCGCCAGGCGCGCCGCGCGTGCTCGTCCGCTTCAGCGCGGCGGCCTGTGATCGCTAGCGCCTCGGCAAAGCGGATGCGCCCTGCGGCGGTCAGCGGAGGGAAGCGCTCGAAGAAGAGGACGGCGAGCGACGGCGCGTCGGTGCCTGCCCCCAGCGAGGCTTCGGCGGCAGCGCGGCGGCTCGTCTCTCCCGGCCAGCCGGGATGGGCGAGCATGAAATTGGCATAGTCGCTGAACGGCCAGCGATCCGACTGTTGCAGCCGCTTCCACTGGTCGATCGTGTACTGCAGGCTGGACGCCGACGGGGGCGGGGCGGCAGGCAACACCTGCGCCGCGACCGCAGCGAACTGCGCGCGATACCATTGGGCTCCATCCTGCACGACCTGTGAGGAGACCGCGACACCCGATACGCCGGCGAGCAAGAGCCCGCTCTTGAATACAGAAGCAAGCATGCTGGACATGATACGCAATCGCCCCCTATTGGCCACCCCGAATTTCCGACGATTGGGGCATTTTGACGCATATGTTCGCAGGTTCCATCCCCGCCCTGATCACACCATTCCGTAACGGCAGCTTTGCGGAGGACGTATTCCGCGATTTCGTGGAGTGGCAGATCAGCGAAGGATCGTCGGCTCTGGTCCCGGTGGGTACCACGGGCGAGGCGGCGACGCTGTCCAAGGACGAGCATTTCGAGGTTGTGCGCGTGTGCGCCGAGCAGGTGCGCGGTCGCGTGCCGGTGATTGCAGGCGCAGGGTCGAACGACACGCGCGTCGCGATCGGCAACGTTCAGGCGGCGAAGGAAGCCGGTGCAGATGCGGTGCTGATGGTCCCGCCTTATTACAACCGCCCGAGCCAGGAAGGCATCTTCCAGCATTTCGCGGCGGTGGCGGGCGAATGCGACCTGCCGATCATCCTCTACAATGTCCCCGGTCGCACCGTGACCGACATCCAGCCCGAAACGGTAGTCCGCATCGTTGAGGCGTTTCCGGACAAGTTCGTGGCGATCAAGGATGCGAGCGGCGACCTGACCCGCGTATCCAAGCATCGCGCCGCGCTGCGTAATGGCCTTGCCCAGCTGTCGGGCAACGACGAAACCGCGCTCGCCTTCAACGCGATGGGTGGGGTCGGGTGCATTTCGGTCGCCGCGAATGTCGCGCCCAAGCTGTGCGCGCAGTTTCAGGCGGCCTGGGCCGAGGGCGACACGGCGGTGGCGCTGGCGCTCCACGACCGGCTGTTCGCGCTGCACCTCGCGCTGTTCACCGACGCCTCGCCGGGGCCGGTGAAGTACGCGGTGAACAAGCTGCGGCCCGAGATTTGCGCCGAACTGCGCCTGCCGATGGTCGCGCCGAGCGACGCGAGCAAGGCGGCGGTCGATGCGGCGATGGCGGCGGCGGGGATTATCTGAACGATGCGCTACTTTGTCCCGGATATCCGGCTTCCGGAAGAGAGCAGCGCCAGCATTGAGCGATTGGGTGGCATACCGTTCGGACTAGCGACGGCAGACTGGCCGTTGTGTGCGGAATGTGGAAAGTCGCAATCGCTTCTCGCCCAGCTCGCGCATCATCCTGATCGGCTCGACCTCGGGCGTAATGGCCGGATTTTGTTCGTGTTCCAATGCAGTCACGATCCCGGCATGTGCGACACTTGGAGCGCAACCTCCGGCGCGAACGCTTGCCTCGTGGTGGAGCCTGAAAACCTGACTGGAATTCAGACTCCCCTGCCAGCTGACACGCCCCCATTGGATAATGCAGTCGTGATTGCAGGATGGGTCGCTCGCGATGATTCAGTGACCGACGCCGAGGCCATGGCATTCTATTCAGACGAGAAATTTCTTGAACTCGGTGAGAATGTCTGGCGCAAGGTTACTAACGGGACGAAGCTGGGAAGCGTGCCGAGCTGGGTACAAAGCCCAGACGAGGCGCCGAAGGGTTGGCGATTCATCGGTCAGCTGGACAGCGGTTATAGTTTTCTCTCAATGCCCGACGCCCCATGTCCTTGGGTGAAGCCTGATCCCGAAGCATGGGAGGGGCGCGCAGCCTACGCTGACGGCCCCAATTTCGGCGGCGGGATCGCCTATCTGTTCCTCACAGAAGGCGACCCAAAGCCTGAGGTTCGCATGTTTTGGCAGTGTGGCTGACGGTTTCGGAAGCCATCGCTTCCCTTTCTCCCCCCGCACGCCTACATCGCGCGTCCCATGGCACGCCCTCGTCCCCTTGAATTCGACAAGAAGAAGATCGTCGCGGAGAACCGCAAGGCGAGGTACGAGTATTTCCTCGAGGAGTTTTTCGAGGCGGGGATCGCGCTGCAGGGGACCGAGGTGAAGTCGCTGCGATTTGGCGAAGGGTCGATCGCGGAGAGCTATGCCGAGGTGCGCGACGGGCAGGCGTGGCTGGTCAACGCCAACATCCCCGAATTTTCGCACGGAAACCGCTTTAATCACGAACCGAAGCGTCCCCGTAAATTGCTCCTTCACGAACGCCAGGTAGAAAAGCTGCAGGGCGCGGTCGCGCGGGAGGGCATGACGCTGATCCCGATGTCGATCTACTTCAACGGTCGCGGTCGCGCGAAGGTCGAGCTGGCGCTGGCGAAGGGCAAGAAGACTCACGACAAGCGCGAGTCGATCAAGGAACGGGACTGGAAGCGTGAACAGGGGCGGATCCTCCGCGATCGCGGGTGACATGAAACCGAGTCGTCTCAGCGCTTGGTGGCATCGCAACATGCCGACCCGCGAGTCGATCGAGCAGATCCGCTGGCTGCGTCCCGTTGCCCATCGCGTTCTCGCCCCGGAATTGTGGCGATTTACTCGTCGGTCGGTGCCGCGTGGCGTGGCGCTGGGGCTGCTGGTCGGTATCTTCCTGCTGATCCCGGGGCTTCAGATCGCGGGCGCGGCGATGCTGGCGCTGCCGTTCCGCGCCAATGTGCCGATCGCTGCGGCGATGACGTTCCTCAGCAATCCCGCGACCACGCCGTTCATCCTCTATGGCTCGGTGTACACCGGCAATGTGATGCTAGGGCGGAGCGCCGATGTGTCGGGGTTCATGGCGCTGGTCGAGCATCATGCGGGTGTCGGCGAATGGATGAGCTGGCTGTTTTCGCAGGCGGCTCCGGCGCTGCTGATCGGGCTGCTGGTCATTTCGGTGGCGTCGGCGGTGGCAGGCTACGGCATGTCCATTTTGCTCTGGCGCGCCTGGGTTGCGCGCAAATGGCGCAAGCGGGTCGCACTCCGCAATAAAGTTTCTTCCGAGACTTGATCGGGCGTATCATCGGCGTAAGACACGGGCGTTTTCTAATGTCCCGAAGGGTGCCCGATGCGTCTTCTCCTGATCCCCGTCCTCCTCGCCGGAACCGCGCTGGCGAGCGGCTGCACACCGTCGACCAGCGCAGAAGCGCCGTCGGCTGCCCCGGCGCCGGCTCCCGCAGCCAAGCCGCAGCTCGGCAGCTTCGGCTTCGATGTAACGGGGATGGACCGCAGCGTTGCGGCGGGCGAGGATTTCTACGCCTTCTCGAACGGGGCCTGGGCAAAGAACACGCCGATCCCCGCGGACAAGTCCAACTATGGCATGTTCACCGCGCTCGATGATCTGTCGAAGGAGCGGGTGCGCGGCATTCTGGATGAGGTGAAGGACGATCAGGCCAGCATGGTCGGGCGCGCGTACACCAGCTATCTCGACACGGCGACGGTCGAGGCACGCGGGCTGGCGCCGATCCAGCCGTGGCTGGGCAAGATCAAGGCGCTCGACAGCAAGGCGGGCTATGCCGCTTTGGTGGTCGAAGGCGTGAAGATGGGCATTCCCGGACCGTTTGGCGGCTATGTTGGCCAGGACGACAAGATCCCGACCCAATATATCTTCTCGATCTATCAGGGCGGCACGGGGCTGCCTGATCGCGACATGTATCTGCTCGACAACCCCAAGATGGCTGCGATCCGCACCGGCTATCTCGGCTATCTGACGAAGATGCTGACGCTGGCGGGCGAGGCGAATGCCGAGGCGCGGGCCAAGGCAATCCTCGACCTTGAGACCAGCATCGCCAAGGTGCAGTGGACGCGCGAGGAATCGGGCGACGCGGCCAAGACTTATAACAAGTTCACGCTGGCAGAGACGGCCAAGCTGTCGTCCAGGACGCTCGACATGCCCGCGATCCTGAAGGCGGTGAGCCCCAAGATCACCGAAGTGCTGGTCGGCCAGCCGGGCGCGGTGACCGGCATCGCCAAGATCCTGGACGACGCGCCGCTGGCGGTGGTCAAGGATCAGATGCTGGTCCGCAGCCTGGGTGCGATGGCCGATTATCTGCCCGATGCGGTCGCCGACACCAACTTTGCTTTCTATGGCACGACGCTTCAGGGCACGCCGCAGCGCGAGGAGCGCTGGAAGCGCGGCGTCAGCTTCACTGAGGGTGCGCTGGGCGAGGAACTGGGCAAGGAATATGCCGCGCGCTATTTCCCCGCGGAGTACAAGGCGGAGATGAACAAGCTCGTCGCCAACGTGCTCGACGCGATGGGCCGCCGGATCGACTCGCTCGACTGGATGCAGCCGCAGACCAAGGCGCGCGCCAAGGCGAAGCTCAAGAACTTCACCGTCAAGGTCGGCTATCCTGATCAGTGGCGCAGCTATGCGGGCCTCGAGGTCAAGGCTGACGACCTGTTCGGCAACGCCGTCCGCTCGAACCGCTTCGACTATGCCTATATGCTCGACAAGCTGGGCGGACCGGTGCGCCGGTGGGAATGGGGCATGCTGCCCCAGACGGTGAACGCCTATGCCAATTTCGGCATGATGGAAGTCGTGTTCCCCGCCGCAATCCTTCAGCCGCCCTTCTTCGACCCCAAGGCTGACCCGGCGATCAACTATGGCGGCATCGGCGCGGTGATCGGCCACGAGATCAGCCATCATTTCGACGATCAGGGCGCCAAGTATAACGAGAAGGGCGAGCTGTCCGACTGGTGGACGCCTGCAGACGTCAAGGCGTTCGAGGCGGCGGGCAAGGCGCTGATCGCGCAGTATGACGCCTATGAGCCGCTGCCCGGTGAGCATGTGAAGGGCGAGTTCACGCTGGGCGAGAATATCGGCGATCTCGCCGGCCTCACCATCGCCTATGACGCGTACAAGCACGCGCTGGGCGGCAAGGAAGCGCCGGTGATTGACGGGTTCACCGGCGACCAGCGCTTCTACCTTGGCTGGGCGCAGGTGTGGCGTCGCAACTATCGCGAGGCGAACCTGCGCCAGCGCCTGCTGACCGATCCGCACAGCCCGTCGATCCAGCGCGCCTGGGTCGTCCGCAACCTCGACCCCTGGTATGGTGCATTCGGCGCGAAGCCGGGCGAGAAGCTGTATCTGGACCCGGCAAAGCGCGTCCGCGTCTGGTGAGCGCTTGACGCTATGCCAGCGGGGCGGGAAAGGGGGCCATGCCCGCAACTCCCGCCCCGACTGACGACTCCCCCGGCATCACCGGCCCGCTGATCGTCGCTATCGCTGCGGGCGCGGTCGCGGTCGGCGCGGTGCTGTGGGCGATCGACTCGCTACCGGTGGCGGCCGGATTCTTCGCGACGGCGGTGCTGATCGCGCTGGCGGTGACGTTGCTGCGGCGACCTGCCGTTGCGGCGGAGGCCTCGTCGCAAGCGAGTGAGATCGACTGGTCGCTGGCCAATATGCTGGCGTCGATGAGCAACGACGCGATCGCGGTCACCGATCGTGCCGGGCGGCTGGTCTGTGCGAACGAGCGGTTCGGGACGCTGTTCCCCGGCTATCCGGCGCCCCCCGCAGTGGTGATCGGCGACTGGGCCGCGTCACAGCTGGGTAGCGCCGGGCGCGCGGCGTGGCGCGACGGGCAGGCGTCGAGCGGATCGTTCGACGCCGCCGGGGCCAAGTTGACCGCGCATGTCGCACGCGTTGGGGATTCGCTGCTGGTGTGGCGCTTCGCCGGTGCCGATGCGGTGGACCTGACCAAGCAGGCGCAGGCGCTGGTCGCCGGGAAATCGGGCGACCGGCTGGGTCAGGCCGGGATCATGATGGCGCTGATCGGCGCCGATGGCCGAGTGCGCGCCGCCAATCGCGTGCTGCGGCTGCGCGCTGTGGGTGACGAGCTGGCGATGATCGAGGGGCGGGACATCACCCGCTTCCTGATCACCGACAATCGCGGGACGGTGCGGTTCGAGCGCGAGGGGCTGTCGGGGACGCCGATCCGCGTGCTCGAAATCCCCTTCCTCGACGGCGATGCGACGCCGATGCTGGTGGCGCTGCTCGATGAGGAATATGCCCCGGCGCAGGAGATGGGCGCGGAATCGACCGCGCATGTCCGGTCGTTGATCGCGCTGCTCCCCACCGGCATCGCGCTGGTCGGGGCGGATGGCCGCTTCGCCTTCATGAACGATGCCTTTGTCCGCGCCGCGCACGTGAATGGCGATGCGCCGCCGCTCTACCCGGGCGACCTGGTGGTGCGTGAGGACAAGAGCACGCTGGCCGATGCGGTGCGGCGCTTTGCGGCGGGTGCGGTGCATCCGATGGACCTCACCGTCCGCTTCGCGCAGGCTCCGGACGAGGCGGTGTCGCTGTCGATCGCCTCGGCGCGTGGCCTGGGCGACGCAGCCGTTCTGCTCAGCCTGCGTGATGCGGGTGAGGAGGGGCAGCTCAAGCGACAGGTGGCGCAGGCGACCAAGATGCAGGCGGTCGGCCAATTGGCCGGGGGCGTCGCGCACGACTTCAACAACATCCTGACCGCGATCATCGGCCATTGCGACCTGATGCTGATGCGCCATGCGCCCGGCGACAGCGACTATGACGATATCCAGCAGATCCTGCTCAACTCGAACCGCGCCGCCGCGCTGACCCGCCAGTTGCTCGCCTTTTCGCGCCAGCAGACGCTGCGGCCGCAGCTGTTGCAGCTGCCCGACATCATTTCCGAAGTGTCGAACCTGCTCAAACGCCTGCTGGGCGAGACGGTCGAGCTGGTGGTCAATCACGGCCGCAACCTTGGTCCGGTCCGCGCCGACCCCGGGCAGTTGGAACAGGTCGTTGTCAATCTTGCCGTCAATGCACGCGACGCGATGCTGGCGAAGAACCCCAATGGCGGCGGCACCCTGACGATCGAGACGCTGAGCGTCGCAGCACATGAAGTGCGGGCGATGGACGAGGATGTCCTGCCGGTCGGCGACTATACCGCGCTGCGGGTGTCCGACACCGGATCGGGCATTCCGGCGGACGTGCTCGCGCATATCTGGGAGCCGTTCTTCACGACCAAGGAAGTGGGGAAGGGGACCGGCCTTGGCCTGTCGACCGTCTATGGCATCATAAAGCAGTCGGGCGGGTTCATCTTTGCCGAGAGCGAGCCGGGCAAGGGTGCGGTGTTCACCATTTACCTGCCGGTCCACACGGCGCCCGAGCCGACCGCGCAGCTGCCGACCGCCAAGGCGGTGCAGGGCGATCTGTGGGGTACCGGTACGATCCTGCTGGTCGAGGACGAGGCGATGGTGCGCGCCGTCGCGGAGCGTGCGCTGGCGCGGCAGGGCTATACCGTGCTGACGGCCGAGAATGGTGAAGCGGCGCTGGAATTGCTGGAGAAAAGCGGCAAGCCCGACCTGCTGATCAGCGATGTGGTAATGCCGACGATGGATGGCCCAACCATGGTGCGTCAGGCGCGCAAGAAGTATCCGGACCTCAAGATCATCTTCATGTCCGGCTACGCCGAGGAACAGCTGCGCAAGTCGATCGACCTCGACAATGTCGCATTTCTTCCGAAACCCTTTTCAGTCCAGCAACTTGCGGAGCTTGCCCGGTCGGTGATGACCGCGAAATAGCACTCGACCGCTGGGCGATAGTCGGGCACATGCTGGCGCGATGAGCGCACCGCAACGCATCCTCGTGGTCGAGGACGAACCCCTGATTGCCATGATGATCGAGGATTTTCTCGACATGCTGGGCAAGGACCATGCCGGCACCGCCGAAAGCGTGGCCGGCGCGCTGGAGATCGTCGCCGGGGGCGGCGTTGACGCCGCGATCCTCGACGTCAACCTGTCGGGTGGCGAGCAGAGCTGGCCGATTGCCGACGCGCTGGCGGCGAAGGGGTTGCCGTTCGTCCTCGCGACCGGCGGCAGCGGCGACATGGTGGCCGAGGCGTATCGCGACCGCCCGGTTCTGGCCAAGCCGTTCACGATGGACGCGGTCGAACAGGCGCTCGCCGCGCTTTGACTCTTCAGGCGATGCGGTGGGGTAACTCCGCCGCATCGGCTTCGATCGCTGCATCCGGTGCGACCGCTTCCCACGGGAACACGAACCAGTCCTTCGTCACCGATCGGTCGATCGTCCGCGCGGCATACTCGACCCGCTGGTGCGATGTCACATTGTCGAGCAGCGTAGCGAAGCGGACGTTGCTGGCCTCCGCACCAGCAGCCGCCAGCCCGTCGCGCAGCCGACCGATCGTTGCCCCGCTGTCGTTGATATCGTCGATAAACAACAGCCGCGCACCCTCGCGCGTCCGCAGTGCCAGCCGCGCGAGTGCGGGCGCGGCGAGGTTTTCGTTGCGGGCGCTGTAATCCACCGACAGCATCGGGCCGACGATCGCGTGGCTGAGATACACCGCCGGGATCAGCCCGCCGCGCCCAATGCCGATCAGATAGTCGGGCTGCCAGTCGGCATCGGCGCGCACAGCATCGGCCAGTGCAAGCACGTCCGCCACGAACTGCTCATGCGAAATCGGGGCGAAAACCGGCATCAGTTGGCCGCCACATAGGCATCGAGCCGGACGAGGTGGGCGGCCTTCTCCGCTTCATCCAGAAACGACCCGGTAAAGCTGTTGCGTGCCAGCTGGGCGAGTTCGGCTTTGCCCAGCCCACGCGCGGCAGCGACGGCGCGGTAATTGTCAGCGACATAGCCGCCGAAATAGGCCGGATCATCGGAATTCACCGTGGCACGGAGCCCTTGCGCGAGCATTTGGTCGAGCGGGTGGTTCGTCAGGTTATCGACCACGCACAGCTTGAGGTTGGAGAGCGGGCAGACCGTGAGGGTCATTCCCGATTCGGCGAGCCGACGGACCAGCGCCGGATCCTCAAGGCTGCGATTGCCATGGTCCAGCCGGTCGATCTTGAGCAGGTCGAGCGCCTGCCACACATAGTCGGGCGGCCCTTCTTCCCCGGCATGGGCGACGCGCTTGAGGCCCAACTCGCCCGCCGCAGCGAACACGCGCGCGAACTTCTCGGGCGGGTGGCCTAGTTCGGACGAATCGAGTCCGACTCCTGCGATCCGGTCGAGCCAGGGATCAGCTGCCTTGAGCGTGGCGAAGGCCGCGTCCTCATCGAGATGGCGCAGGAAGCACAGGATCAGCTTCGAGGAGACCCCGTGGCGGGTCTCCGCCGCGTGCATGGCGGACAGCAGGCCATCGGCGACTACCTGAAACGGGATGCCGCGATCGGTGTGCGTTTGCGGATCGAAGAAGATTTCGGCGTGCGCGACTCCGTCCGCCGCAGCGCGTGCGAAATAGGCGTCGGCGAGGTCGTAGAAATCCTGCTCGACACGCAGCACATCGGCGCCGGCATAATAGATATCGAGGAAGTCCTGGAGGTTGGAGAAGCTGTACGCCGCGCGGACCGCTTCGACGCTGTCGAACGGGATCGCCACCCGATTACGCTTCGCCAGCGCGAACATTAGCTCGGGCTCGAGGCTTCCCTCGATATGAAGATGCAGTTCGGCCTTGGGCAGGCGGGTGATGAAGTCGGGTGCGGCGGTCATCGCATCAGGATCGCGCGATTGCCGTGGCAGGGCAAGGCGTTTGAACCGTGACCCCGCCGACAGGAACAAAAAAAGATCGTTCCGCACTTGTTCCGGTGGAACATATGCTGTACGACGCGCTTCAGGCAATGGTTGAATGCAGGCCGCAAAGCCTTTAGCGACGGAGACTTCTCATGGCAGCTTCCCTCAAGGTGATCGAAGGAAAGATGGGCATTTCTCCCGACAAGCAGAAGGCGCTCGATGCAGCGCTGGCACAGATCGACCGCGCGTTCGGCAAGGGCAGCGCGATGAAGCTCGGTTCGAAGGAGACGATGCAGGTCGAGGCGATCTCGACCGGCTCGCTTGGCCTCGACATCGCACTCGGCGTTGGCGGACTGCCGCGCGGTCGCGTGATCGAGGTCTATGGCCCTGAAAGCTCGGGCAAGACCACGCTGGCGCTGCATGTCATCGCCGAGGCGCAGAAGGGTGGCGGGGTCGCGGCATTCGTCGATGCGGAGCATGCGCTCGACCCGGTCTATGCCAAGAAGCTGGGCGTCAACATCGACGAACTGATCGTGTCTCAGCCGGATACCGGCGAGCAGGCGCTCGAGATCGTCGACACGCTGGTCCGCTCGAACGCGATCGATGTGCTGGTGGTCGATTCGGTTGCGGCGCTGGTGCCGCGCGCGGAGATCGAGGGCGAGATGGGCGACAGCCATGTCGGCCTTCAGGCGCGTCTGATGTCGCAATCGCTTCGCAAGCTGACCGGTTCGATCAGCCGTTCGCGCTGCATGGTGATCTTCATCAACCAGCTGCGCATGAAGATTGGTGTGATGTACGGCAATCCCGAAACCACGACCGGCGGCAATGCGCTCAAATTCTACGCCTCGGTCCGGCTCGATATTCGCCGCACCGGCCAGATCAAGGACCGCGACGACATCGTCGGCAACGCGACGCGCGTGAAGGTGGTGAAGAACAAGGTCGCCCCGCCGTTTAAGCAGGTCGAGTTCGACATCATGTATGGCGAGGGCATCTCCAAAATCGGCGAGATCCTCGACCTGGGCGTCAAAGCGGGGCTGGTCGAAAAGGCTGGCGCCTGGTTCAGCTATGACAGCATCCGCATCGGTCAGGGGCGTGAGAACGCCAAGACCTTCCTCAAGGAAAATGGCGATGTCTGTGCGCGGCTCGAAGCTGCGATCCGCAGCCGGACCGAAAAGGTCGCCGAGGAGATGATGACGGGGCCGGACGCGGACGACGACCTCTGATTCCACAATAGCGGCGACAAAGCCGCCGTTAACCAGTTTCGGGCAGCAATGCCTGTTGCGGGCCGTACCGGATCGACAGGTCGGTGGCGGTCAAGGGACCAGTCTCCCATTGGAAGGCCCGGCGTGGCGTGCGCCGGGCCTTTCCTGTTTCGGGTTGTCTAGGAAACCTGTCGCGGACGCGCTGCTTTACCAGCCGGCGGCGACGCGCGCTGCGGGGGCGGCGCGTTGGCGGCTCTTCCCATTTTCGGTGCATCCGCGCAGAACTGCGTGAACCCGAATGGGACCGGCTAGGGAGCGACCAGCGATGATTACCGTCCATCACCTCGAAAACTCGCGCTCGCAACGTGTGCTGTGGCTGCTGGAAGAACTTGGGCTTCCGTATGAAATCCGCCGCTATGCGCGCAATCCCAAGACCATGCTTGCCCCGCCCGAGCTGCGCGCGGTGCATCCGCTGGGCAAGTCGCCGGTAATTGTCGACGCGGATCCGGACAGCGGGACGCCGCGCACCGTCGCGGAGACCGGCGCGATCATCGAGTATCTGGTCGAGAAGGCCGATGGTCGGCTCGGCGCCCCCGCGCATCGCGAGTCGGCACTCCGCTATCGCCACTTCATGCATTATGCCGAAGGTTCGATGATGCCCCCGCTGCTCGTCAAACTGGTGCTGATGCGCGTCCCGATCTTCGGCAAGGCAGCGCAGAAGAAGATCCAGCCGATGATCGACGTCCATCTCGATTTCGTCGAGGCCGAACTGGCCAGCCGCCCGTGGTTCGCGGGCGACGCGATGACGGCGGCGGACGTGATGATGAGCTTTCCGCTTGAGGCGGCGCGGTCGCGTGGCGGGCTCGACGCATCGCGTCCTGCGACGATTGCGTGGCTTGATAAGGTCCATGCGCGCCCCGCCTATCAGACGGCCCTCGCCAAAGGCGGCCCCTATGCCTATGCCTGATCGCGCAACTATCTAAGGGGTGAGCATGTCGGGGGCAGAGGCGATTACGGAGGTGCGGCGCGAATCGACGCTGCAATGGCAGATGCTGGGCGGGTTCGTGCTCGGCCTGGCCCTTGGCCTGTTCGTGCATTTCACCTCCGCCGACGCGGCATGGGTCAAGACCGTGACAACCTATGTCACCGGCCCGATTGGCCAGGTGTTCCTGCGCCTGTTGTTCATGCTGGTGATCCCGCTGCTCTTCTCGGCACTCGTCGTCGGCATCGCCGAAATGGGCGAGATCGCCGCGCTCAAGCGAGTCGGCCTGCGGACGCTCGTACTCACCGTCTGCGTTTCGACCATCGCGGTGATCGTCAGCCTGTTGCTGGTCAATCTGCTCCAGCCCGGCGCGGGTGTGGATCGCGTCGAAGCGCAGGCTCTGCTCGCCGCATCGGGTGACAGCGCTGGCGCGATTCTCGACCGCACCGCCAGCACCCCCACCGGCATGGACGCAATCCTGAACATCGTCCCCACCAATGTCGTCGCGGCGATGACCGCCAATGACATCCTCGCGATCATGTTCTTCGCGCTGTTCTTCGGCATCGGCATCCTGCTGACACTCGACAAGCCGCACGTCCAGACGCTCAAGCGCGGGATCGAGGGCGTGTTCGAGGTGTCGATGCGGCTGATTGGCCTCGTCATCCGCCTCGCGCCGATCGCGGTGTTCTGTTTCATGTTCAACCTCGCCGCTCTGTTCGGCTGGGAACTGCTGGTGCGGCTGCTGGCGTTCGTTGGCGTAGTGCTGGCGGCGCTCGGCACGCAGATGTTCATCATCTTCCCGATCCTGCTCCTCCTGCTCGCGCGCAAGAGCCCGATCGCATTCTTCCGCGAGACGCAGGAGGCGGCGGTGATGGCCTTCTCCACCGCATCGTCCAACGCGACGCTGCCGACCGCGCTGCGGGTCGCGGAGAATAAGCTCAAGCTGCCGCCCAAGGTCTCGCGCTTTGTCCTCACCATCGGGGCTACTGCCAACCAGAACGGCACTGCGATGTTCGAAGGCGTGACGGTGATCTTCCTCGCACAGTTCTTCGGCGTCGACCTGACGCTGGGACAGCAGATCACGGTAATGCTGGTGTGCATCCTCGGCGGCATCGGCACGGCGGGCGTCCCGGCGGGATCGCTGCCGGTGATCGCGCTGATCCTGGGCATGGTCGGAGTACCGCCCGCAGGCATCGGGCTGGTGCTGGGCGTCGACCGCTTCCTCGACATGTGCCGCACCGTGCTCAACGTCATCGGCGATCTGGTGCTCGCGACGATCGTGTCGGCGGGTGAGAAGGAGACGCCGGAGCCGGCGGCATGAGGCTGACCCGGCGCGGATTGCTCGCGGCGGGCGCGCTCGCGCCAATCGGGTTTTCCTCTGTGGCGCGGGCAGCGCAGCCCGATTTGGCGGCGCTGCAGCCGATCACCGGCGACGCGGTGCCGATCGGGCGCGCGGAACGCGCGGCCCGGCTCGCCCGCGCGCAGGCGTTGATGAAGGCGAACGGCATCGGCGCGGTGCTGATCGAACCGGGGGCGAGCCTGCTCTATTTCACCGGCGTGCGCTGGGGCCGCAGCGAGCGGCTGACGGCGGCGGTGATTCCGGTCGAGGGCGACCCGATCATCGTCACCCCGTTCTTCGAGGAACCGTCGGTCCGCGAATCGCTCGGCATCCCTGCGGAAATCCGGGTGTGGCAGGAGCATGAGGATCCGTTCGCCGTGGTCGCGGGGTTCCTGCGCGAGAAGAAGCTGCTCGGCCGCCCGCTGGGGATTGAGGAAACCGCGCGCTTCTTTGCGGTCGACGGCATGTGGCGTGCGCTCGCTGGCGTGAAGATCGTGTCGGCTAACCCGGTCGTGCGCGGGTGCCGGATGATCAAGACGCCCGCCGAAATCGCGCTGATGCAGAAGGCGGCGGACGTGACGCTGGCCGCCTATCGCTGGACCTACCCCCGGATCGAGGCGGGGATGACCCCCGCCGACATCGCCGCGCTGATGACTGCTGCGACGGTGAAGCTGGGCGGGCAGGTGGCGTTCAACCTGATCCTGCTGGGCGAGGCATCGGCCTATCCGCATGGCACGGGCCAGCCGCAGCGGGTGGTGAAGGGCGAAGTCGTGCTGATGGACTGCGGCGCGCGGGTCCATGGCTATGAAAGCGACATCAGCCGCACCTTCGTCCATGGCGCGGCAAATGCGGAACAGCGCAAGGTGTGGGAGCACGTCCGCGCCGGCCAGCAGCGCGCCTTCGCCGCCGCGCAGCTCGGCATACCTGCGGGCCGCGTCGATGATGCGGTGCGCGGATGGTATGCGACGCTGGGCTATGGCCCTGACTATAAGCTCCCCGGCCTGTCGCACCGCACCGGCCATGGCATCGGCATGGACGGGCACGAGCCGATCAATCTGGTGCGCGGCGAGATGACCAAGCTGGCGCCGGGCATGTGCTTCTCAAACGAACCCGGCCTGTATCTGCCGGGCAAGTTCGGCGTGCGGCTGGAGGATTGTTTCCACATGACGGCGGCGGGGCCGAAATGGTTTAGCGTGCCGCCGAGGTCGATTGAGCAGCCGATTGGGTGATCCGTTTTCGCGACCTAGCTGCTTCCATAATAGCCGCAAGCTGCTTGAGTGGCTGCACGCTTGCAACCCATGTGAAGGCCGACTTTGTCGGGGGCCGACTTACTTTTGGATCGGACTTAAAAGAACGGGGCGAGTGCTTCTTTCAATTTGAAGTCCGTGATCGCACGAGCGGGCAGGTCGTCTGGGCGATAGCGGAGAAGCGAGAGACTAACCCGCCCGAGCTGTCCGAATGCAAAGGCCAATTTCCGTTAGAATATGGCAAGGCTCCTGCTGGGTTCGAGACCTCCGTAGCGCCGGCAAAATTACTTAGCGGACACAGTTATTCGATCGATGGATCGAACGGTAATCCTCTTTACGGCAAATTTCTCTATACGGTCATTGAGCGCATCGAGAATGTCGAATGATAGGTGGCCCTGAGTTCCGTGCCCGCCTCCCAATCACCCTGATCGAACCGTTTCGCTTGAGCGAACGCCTCGGCGCGCTTAAGTCGCGAAAATGACCTCGACTAATGATATCCGCCGCAGCTTCCTCGACTATTTCGAGGGCCAGGGCCATGCCCGCGTTCCGTCCGCGCCGCTGGTGCCGCATAACGATCCGACGCTGATGTTCGTCAATGCGGGCATGGTGCCGTTCAAGAATGTGTTCACCGGCCTGGAAACGCGGCCCTACACCACTGCGGCGTCGAGCCAGAAGTGCGTGCGCGCGGGCGGCAAGCATAACGACCTCGACAATGTCGGCTATACCGCGCGGCATCATACCTTCTTTGAAATGCTCGGGAATTTCTCGTTCGGCGACTATTTCAAGGAGCAGGCGATCCTGCATGCCTGGACGCTGCTGACCAAGGAATGGGGCCTGCCCGCGGACAAGCTGACCGCGACCGTCTATCACACCGACGATCAGGCGTTCGATCTGTGGAAGAAGATTGCGGGCCTGCCCGAAGAGCGGATCATCCGCATCGCGACCAAGGATAATTTCTGGGCGATGGGGTCGGATGGTCCGTGCGGGCCGTGTTCCGAAATCTTCTACGACCATGGCGACCATATCTGGGGCGGTCCTCCGGGCAGCCCGGAAGAGGATGGCGACCGCTTTGTCGAAATCTGGAACCTCGTCTTCATGCAGTATCTGCAGGAGAATGACGAGATCCAGAGCGATCTGCCCAAGCCCAGCATCGACACCGGCATGGGGCTGGAGCGGATCGCGGCGGTGCTGCAGGGCGTGCATGACAATTACGACACCGACACGTTCAAGGCGCTGATCGCCGAGAGCGGCGCGCTGACGCAATCGGCAACGACGGGCGATAATCAGGCGAGCCATCGCGTGATCGCCGACCATATCCGCACCTCCGGCTTCCTTGTCGCTGACGGCGTGCTGCCCGCGAATGAAGGGCGCGGCTATGTGCTGCGCCGGATCATGCGCCGTGCGATGCGCCATGCGCATATCCTGGGCGCGAAGGACCCGTTGATGCACCGCATGGTGCCGGCTTTGGTCGCGGAAATGGGCGGCGCCTATCCCGAACTGGTCCGCGCGCAGCCGCTGATTGAGGCGACGTTGTTGCAGGAGGAAACCCGGTTCCGCCAGACGCTGGCGAACGGGTTGAAGCTGCTCGACGAAGCGACGGGATCGATGGGCGAGGGCGATACCCTGCCCGGTGAGACCGCGTTCAAGCTCTATGACACCTATGGCTTCCCCTATGACCTGACCGAGGATGCGCTGCGTCCGCAGGGCATGAAGGTCGACCGCGACGGGTTCGACGCGGCGATGAAGCGGCAGAAGGATGCCGCGCGCGCCGCATGGAAGGGGTCGGGCGCCAAGGCCAGCGACGATGTGTGGTTCGACATTGCCGAAGAGCATGGAAGCACCGAATTCACCGGCTATTCTTCAAGTGAGGGCGAGGGCCAGGTCGTTGCGCTGGTCAAGGACGGCGTCCGCGTTGACCGTGTCGGTGCGGGCGATGAGGTGACGATCCTCACCAACCAGACGCCCTTTTATGGCGAGAGCGGCGGCCAGATGGGCGACGCGGGCACGATCGGCAATGATGTGGCCGAGGCGATCGTCAGCGATACTGCCAAGCCGCTTGGTCGGCTGCACGCGCATCAGGCGACGCTGGTGCGCGGCGAGGTCAAGGTCGGCGACACGGTCAAGCTGATGATCGACGTGACGCGTCGCGACGCGATTCGCGCCAATCACTCGGCGACCCATTTGCTGCACGCGGCCCTGCGCAACCGGCTCGGCGGGCATGTCTCGCAAAAGGGTTCGCTGGTCGCGCCGGATCGCCTGCGCTTCGACTTCTCGCACCCGTCGGCACTGAGCGCGGCGGAGATTGCGGACATCGAGGCCGAGGTGAATGCGGAAATCCGCGCGAACGAGACGGTCGGCACGCGGCTGATGACCCCGGACGACGCAGTCGCTGCAGGTGCGCTGGCGCTGTTCGGTGAGAAATATGGCGACGAGGTGCGCGTGCTGTCGATGGGTCGGCAGACCGAGAAGCGCTATTCGGTCGAGCTGTGCGGCGGCACGCATGTCAACGCGACCGGCGACATCGCAATCTTCAAGATCATCAGTGAGAGTGCGGTGTCGAGCGGCGTGCGCCGGATCGAGGCGCTGACCGGTGAGGCGGCGCGCGTCTGGCTGGGCGAGCGCGATGCGAAGCTGCGTGAGGTGGCGGCGACGCTCAAGACCTCGCCTGACGAGGTTGCAGCGCGCGTTGCGGCGCTGGTCGAGGAGCGGCGCAAGCTGGAGCGCGAGCTGGCCGAGGCCAAGAAGGCGCTGGCGATGGGCGGCGGCGGTGCCTCTGCACCGGCTGGTCCTGAGCAGATTGGCGGCGTGAACTTCGTCGGCCAGATCCTCGACGGGCTCGATCCCAAGGCGCTACGCGGCGCGGTGGATGAGGCGAAAGGCCGCATCGGTTCAGCTGTGGTAGCTTTTGTCGCGGTAAATGAAGGACGTGCAGCGATCGCGGTGGGTGTCACCGACGACCTGACCGGCACCTTCAGTGCCGTCGAGCTGGTCAAGCGTGGCGTTGCCGCGCTGGGCGGGCAGGGCGGCGGCGGGCGGCCGGACATGGCGCAGGGTGGCGGACCCGAGGGCGGCAACGCCCAGTCCGCGCTCGACGCCGTCAGGCAAGCGCTTGCCGAGGAGAAAGCAACTGCGTGATCATGTTTGGACGGCCGCCGCTATCGCAGCGGCCCTCATCGCCGCCCCCGCCGCCACGGCGCAGGGCAAATTGCCCCCCTACCCGGAGGCGCTGAACTGCGCCGCACTGACCCATGCTGCCGCCAAGATCGGCAAGGGCACGCCGCAGGAATCGGTGCTGTTCGACCAGCTCATTTATTGGGGCATGGCGGCGGCCGATTCGGGGCGCGCGGCGGGCAAGAGCGGCAAGACGGTGGACGCTGAAGTCGCGGCCCAGTCGGCGCAGCGCGAAGGACGGTTGCGCGCACAGGACGGCGCGGCGACCGCTGCACTCGCCGCCTGCGTCGCGAGGGTGCCCGCACTCGATAACTGACCCGGAGAAGCCGAAACCCATGACCCTGCGCCGCCGTTCGTTCGTCCAGTCCATCGGCGCAGCAGCGCTTGCCACTAGTGTCCCCGCCGCGTCGCGTGCGGCGGGGCAGGCGAAGCCGGGGGCAGGGGACGCGGTGTTGCGGGCGCTGCTCGATCGCATCTTCAACGATCGGATGACGCAAAGCCCCGAGGGCGCGACCGCGCTTGGGCTTGATATCGGCAAGAACGCCGCGCTCAAGTCGCAGCTTTCGGGTCGCAGCGCGGCAGACGAGGCGCGCGATCTGGCGCGGGCGAAGCGCGAGCTCGCGGCGATCAAGGCGATCGATCCGGCGACGCTGGGTGATAATGCGCGGCTCGACTATGACGTCGTGACCTACCAGCTAGAGCGCAGCATCAGCGGGCGTGAGGCCTTTTCCTATGGATCGGCGGGTGGGCGTTCTGCACCCTATCGCCTGAGCCAGCTTACCGGCGCCTATCAGGACGTGCCTGATTTCCTCGATGCCCAGCACCGCGTGCGCGATGCGGTCGATGCCGACGCCTATCTCGCCCGGCTTGAGGCGTTCGCGACCGTGCTTGATCAGGAAAGCGAGCGCCAGCGGGGCGATGCTGCGCGCGGGGTGTTTGCGCCGGACTATGTCCTCGACACTACGCTGAAGCAGTTCGCTGCATTGCGCGACAAGGCGCCCGGCGAGACCGGGCTGGTCACGTCGTTCAAGGCGAAGCTGGAGGGTGCAAAGCTGCCGGCTGAGCGCGTGACGCAGGCCGAGAAGATTGTCGCCGACAAGGTCTTTCCCGCGCTCGACCGCCAGCGCGCGCTGGTGAGCGAACTACGCGGCAAGGCGACGCATGACGCTGGCGTATGGCGGCTTCCCGATGGCGAGGCCTATTATACCGCTGCAGCGGAGGCGGCGACGACTACCCGACTGACCGGCGAGGAAATCCATCGCATCGGTCTGGAGCAGGTGGCCGAGATCAGCGGCCGGATCGACTCGATCCTCAAGGCGCAGGGGATGAGCAACGGCACGGTTGGTGCGCGGCTCGTTGCGCTGAACGAGCGGGCCGATCAGCTCTTCCCGAATACCGATCCCGGTCGGGAGGCGTTGCTGGAAACATTGCGCGGGCAGGTCCGGGCGATGGAAAAGCGTTTGCCGGAACAGTTCGCGACACTGCCAAAAGCGCCGGTCGAGGTGCGACGCGTACCGCCCGCGATCCAGGCCGGCGCGCCGGGCGGCTATTATCAGGCGGCGACGCTCGATGGCTCGCGTCCCGGGATCTACTTCATCAATTTGCGCGACACGTTTGACCGCCCGAAATTCGGGCTGGCCACGCTCAGCTATCATGAGGCGGTGCCGGGGCATCACCTTCAGGTCATGCTCGCGCTCGAATCGCAGGATATTCCGCTGATCCGTCGGCGTGGTGGGTTCAGCGGCTATAGCGAGGGCTGGGCGCTCTATACCGAGCAGCTCGCGGACGAGATGGGCATGTATGACGGCGATCCGCTGGGGCAGGTCGGCTATCTCCAGTCGCTGCTGTTCCGCGCGACGCGGCTGGTGGTGGACAGCGGCATGCACGCCAAGCGCTGGAGCCGCGAGCAGGCGACCGATTACTTCATCGCCACCACCGGCATCGCGCGTGGTCGCAGCCAGGGCGAGATCGACCGCTACACCGTCTGGCCGGGCCAGGCGTGCAGCTACAAGATCGGGCATACTGTGTGGGTCGAGATGCGCGACGAAGCGAAGGCCAAGGCCGGCGACAAATGGGACCCGCGCCAGTTCCATGAGGTTCTGCGCAAAGGGGCGATGCCGCTCGACGTCCTGAAGCGCGTGGTTCGGGCGCGAATGGGATAGAAGCGCTCAGGCCTCAGCTTCTTCCTTCCGCACGCGCCGGATACGTGGCTCGCGCTCCAGCCCGGCGGCTTCCTTGATCGCCTTGCGCATCTCGTCGCGCTTTTCGTGGATCGAGGCGATCACCGGCCCGACCGCAACGCCAAGATCGACGAGTACAGCCTCCGACAATTGCAGCGAGCTTTCGAGCGTCTCGGGCACCGCATCGGTGGCGCCGGCCTTGTAGAGTTCGGCGGCGTGCGCAGCGTCGCGGGCGCGGGCGATGATCGGGATGTCGGGTACCCAATTGCGCACCCGGCGGGTCAGGCGGACGGTCAGCACCGGATCGTCCATCGTCAGGATCAGCGCCTTGGCATGGCCGAGGCCCAGGCGATCGACCAGCTCACTGCGCGACACATCGCCGAACATGACGGTGTAGCCTTCGCGCCGCGCCGCCGCGACGCCGTCGATATCCGCGTCCACCGCGAGATAGGGCTTGTCATGCGCGCGCAGCATATCGGCGACCGTCCGTCCGACGCGGCCAAAGCCGATGATGACGGTGCCGCCCACGACGATGTCGGCCGGATCGACGATCACCGCGCGGTGGTCCCGCGCCTCGATCCGGCGCGAGGCGAACTGTCCGGCCTTGGCCAGCAGCGGCGTGATCGTCAGGCCGATCGCGGTGACCGTCGTCCAGAAGGTGGCGGTGGACGGCTGGATCAGCCCCGCCGTGGTCGCGACGCCCAATACGATCAGCGTCGTCTCCGACGGGCTCGCCATCAACACGCCGGTTTCCGCCGCCGTGCCGGTGCGTGCGCCCGACAGCTTGAGCAGGGCGATCGTCACGCCGACCTTGATCGCCATTACCCCCAGGATCGCGCCGAGCAGCATCGCCCAATCCTGCGCCACCATGCGCAGGTCGAGCCGCATTCCGACTGTGATCAGGAACACGCCGAGTGCCAGGCCCTTGAACGGGGCGGTGATGACCTCGACCTCGCTGTGATATTCGGTTTCCGCAATCAACAGCCCGGCGAGCAGCGCCCCGACGATCGGTGACAGGCCGACTGCGGTGGTCGCCATGCTCGCGACGATCACGACCAGCAGGCTGGCGGCAAGGAACAGTTCGGGCGACTTGGTGCGCGCGGCCTGTCCGAACATCCGTGGCAGGATGAAGCGTCCGCCGATGAACAGCGCCGCGACGACGAGCGCACTCTTGCCCAGTGTCGCGGCGAGCTGTGCCCAGCCCGCATCGGCCGCCGCGGGGGCGAGTGCGCCGAGCAGGAAGATGATCGGAACCAGCGCGAGATCCTCGAACAACAGCATCGCGAACGCCGCGCGCCCGACCGCGCTTGTCGTCCCGGCGATCGGCAGGACCAGTGCGGTGGAGGAGAGGGCGAGCGCAAGTCCGAGGCCAAGTGCGCCTGCCCAGGTCTGTCCCAAAGTGTAGAGGGCCAAACCGATTAGCAGCGCGGCCCCCAGCAACTCCGCCGCCCCGACTCCGAACACCAGCCCGCGCATCGTCCATAGCCGTTTGAACGATAGCTCGAGCCCGATCGTGAACAGCAGCAGGATGATGCCGAATTCGGCAAAGGGCTCGATCGAAAGGGGGTCGCTGATCGTGAAGTAATAGAGCCACGGCATGTAAGGCACGAGCTGGCCGAGCCCCGCCGGCCCCACCAGCGCGCCGACCAGAATGAAGCCGATCACCGGGCTGATCCGGAACCGTGCGAAGGCGGGAATGACCAGGCCCGCGGCGCCGAGAATGACGAGCGCGTCGCTGAAGCTGTTGTTGGACAGGTCTAGGGCCATGCGCGCACCCTAACCGGCGGCGAAACCCTTTGTCATCGGACTTGTGCGATGCGGTAAAATTAAGCCTCGCAGTGGCAGTCGGCCAGCCGAACGTGACATGACAAGAAAAAGGCCGCGTCCCAATCGGAACGCGGCCCATTTTTGTGCCGAAGGCAGCGAGGCTTACGCCCAGCTGGCCATTTCGGTCTCGAGGTTCTGGCGGATCGCCTCGAAGAACTGCTCGGTGGTCATCCAGGGCTGGTCCGGACCGATCAGCAGCGCGAGATCCTTGGTCATCTTGCCGCTTTCGACGGTCTCGATGCACACGCGCTCCAGCGTCTCGGCGAACTTGGTGACTTCCGGCGTGTCGTCGAACTTGCCGCGGAACTTGAGGCCACCGGTCCAGGCGAAGATCGACGCGATCGGGTTGGTCGACGTCGCCTTGCCCTGCTGGTGCTGGCGATAGTGGCGCGTGACGGTGCCATGCGCCGCTTCCGCCTCGACCGTCTTGCCGTCGGGCGAGAGCAGGACTGAGGTCATCAGGCCGAGCGAGCCGAAGCCCTGTGCAACCTGATCCGACTGGACGTCGCCGTCATAGTTCTTGCACGCCCACACGAACTCGCCGCTCCACTTGAGCGCCGATGCCACCATGTCGTCGATCAGGCGGTGCTCATAGACGATGCCCGCTTCCTTGAACTTCGCGTCGAAGCCTTCGGTCTCGAACACTTCCTGGAACAGGTCCTTGAAGCGGCCGTCATATGCCTTGAGGATCGTGTTCTTGGTCGACAGATACACCGGCCACTTCAGGTTGAGGCCGTAGTTGAACGACGCGCGCGCGAAATCGCGGATCGAATCATCGAGGTTGTACATCGCCATCGCGACGCCCGAACCGGGGAAGTTGAACACCTCGCGGTCGATGACTTGGCCATCGTCGCCTTCGAACACGAGGCGCAGCTTGCCGGCGCCGGGCACCTTGAAGTCAGTCGCGCGATACTGATCACCGAACGCGTGGCGGCCGACGACGATCGGCTTGGTCCAGCCGGGGATCAGGCGCGGAACGTTGCTGATCACGATCGGCTCGCGGAATACGACGCCGCCCAGGATGTTGCGGATCGTGCCGTTGGGCGACTTCCACATTTCCTTGAGGTTGAACTCCTCGACGCGCTGCTCATCGGGAGTGATCGTCGCGCACTTCACGCCGACGCCATATTCCTTGATCGCGTTCGCCGCATCGACCGTGATCTGGTCGTTGGTCTCGTCGCGCTTCTCGACGCTCAGGTCGTAATATTTGAGGTCGATGTCGAGATAGGGCTTGATCAGGCGTTCGCGGATCCATTCCCAAATGATCCGCGTCATTTCGTCGCCGTCGATCTCGACGACCGGGTTCTTGACCTTGATCTTCGCCATGCTCGCTTTCCTGTTCGTATCGGGAGGATAGGGTTTGGCCGTGCGTCTAGGAGCAAGCGCGCGCGCGATCAAGCTATGGCAGACACCGGTATCGCCACGCGCCACGCAGGATTGTGTTGCGCGGATGACACAGCTAGACCCCCGGGCATGCCTTCACTCGAAACACCGCCCGCCGTCACCAACACCGTTAAGTGGCGCTTCCCCTCGGTTCATCCGGAGGGACGCAAATATGTGCTGATCTCCGCGGCGATCACGATCCTGTTCCTTTTTGCGATCTGGGACGAGCTTGGCTTTGCGCTGATCGGCGTGACGATCTGGGTCGCGGCCTTCTTCCGCGATCCGATCCGCGTGACGCCGCAGGGGGCGGGGATGATCATCTCTCCCGCTGACGGATTGGTGACGATGATCGAGCGTGTGCCGGTGCCGCGCGAGATCGCCGGACCGGAAGGATTGAACGAAGCGACGCGTGTGCGCGTTTCGATCTTCATGTCCGTATTCGACGTCCATATTAACCGCACCCCGATGGCCGGCACGATCCGCCAGGTCGTGTATATCGCGGGCAAGTTCCTCAACGCCGACCTCGACAAGGCGAGCGAAGAGAATGAGCGCCAGCATTTCGTGATGGAGTCGCACGACGGCACCCGCGTCGGCTTTACGCAGATCGCTGGCCTCGTCGCGCGGCGCATCGTGACGTTCGTGAAGCCCGGTGACATCGTCGCCGCAGGGCAACGCTTTGGCCTGATCCGCTTCGGCAGCCGCCTCGATGTATTCCTGCCCGACGATTATGCGCCGCAGGTGGCGCTGGGCCAACGTTGCCTCGCTGGTGAGACGATCGTTGGCCTGAAGGGTGCCCGTGCGGCGGAGGGTGTCGCCCAGTGAGGTTTGCCCCATGAGTTTGCGCCCCCGTCCCCTGCGCCGCGGAATCCCGCTACGCACGATTGCCCCCAACGCGATCACCGCTCTGGCTTTGTGCTCGGGTCTGACCGGCGTTCGCTATGCGATCAGCGAGAATTGGGAACGCGCGGTTCTCATGATCCTGATCGCGGCGCTACTCGACGGTATCGATGGCCAGGTGGCGCGCATGGTGCGTGGCGAGAGCAAGTTCGGCGCGGAGCTGGACAGCCTGTCCGACGCGATCTCGTTCGGCGTCGCACCCGCGCTGATCCTCTATCTCTGGGCGTTGATGTACGCGCCGAAGGTGGGGTGGATCGTTGCGCTGCTCTATGCCGTATTCTGCGCGCTGCGGCTGGCTCGGTTCAATGCTCAGATCGACAGCGATGCCCAGCCGCGAAAGCTGGCCGGCTTTTTCACCGGCATACCTGCGCCCGCTGGCGCCGGGCTGGCAATGCTTCCGCTCTACATCTGGCTATGGAGCGGTGAGGAACTGGCCCGCTCGCCGTGGATCGTCACCCCGTGGGTCGCGTTTATCGGCCTGCTGATGGTGTCGAGCCTCGCCACCTATTCGTGGAAGTCGCTGCGGTTGCGGCGCAATGTCCGGTTCGAGGCGCTGGTCGTGGTCGTAGTGCTTGCCGCTGCGCTGGTTAGCGCGCCGTGGCAGACGCTGACGGCGATCTGTCTCGGCTATCTCGCGACGCTTCCGTTCAGCATACGGGCATATCGCCGGACTATGCCGCCGCCCGCAGGATCGGCGAAGCCCGCCGGGGTGCCGCCCGCGGGCTGACGCGGACCCGCGCGGCGTGGGCCGGCGTCAGGGCAGGGACGACATCGCCGCGCAGCAGTGCGCGCATATAGTCGAGGCGCGGTGCGATCGTGGTGAACATCGCCCAGATCGACACGGTGAACGCAGTGGTGAACAGCAGCGTGGCAAGAACAGCAACCATCATTGGCCTCCCGGATTCTTCCTGAGCGACTGGAATCCTGAAGATTCGCGACGCTCCAGTGCGGCCAAGGTTCCCTGTCCGCCGTGTGAACCCTTTATGTTCCATTAACGTTCCGAGTGTCAAGCGGCGCAATCTGCTTTTGTTCTCTTGCGCCCCGTCGCATTCTCGACTAAGCGCGCCCCCTCAACACCGCATGGGAAGCAACATAACCCGGTGCTGCGGGCCGTCACGGCCTTCGGTCACTCGCTTCCCAGAGGCTCAACCGGAAGGAGTTATCCCTATGGCGGCACCAGTCGTCTCCATGCAGCAGCTGCTCGAATCGGGCGCACACTTCGGTCACCAGACGCACCGCTGGAACCCGAAGATGAAGCCGTATATTTTCGGCGACCGCAACGGCGTTCACATCATCGACCTGTCGCAGACCGTGCCGCTGTTCGCGCGCGCGCTCGACTTCATCAGCTCGACCGTTTCGTCGGGCGGCAAGGTGCTGTTCGTCGGCACCAAGCGTCAGGCGCAGGAAGCGATTGCCGACGCGGCGCGCAAGTCGAACCAGCATTTCGTCAACCATCGCTGGCTGGGGGGCATGCTCACCAACTGGAAGACCATCAGCAACTCGATCAAGCGCCTCAAGACGCTCGAAGAGCAGCTGTCGGGTGACACGCACGGCCTGACCAAGAAGGAAGTGCTGAACCTGACCCGTGAGAAGGACAAGCTGGAGCTTTCGCTCGGCGGCATCCGCGACATGGGCGGCGTTCCCGACATCATGTTCGTGATCGACGCGAACAAGGAAGAGCTGGCGATCAAGGAAGCCAACACGCTCGGCATCCCGGTCGTCGCGATCCTCGATTCGAACGTCTCGCCCGACGGGATCGCATTCCCGGTCCCGGCGAATGACGACGCCAGCCGCGCGATCCGCCTGTACTGCGAAGCCGTCGCAATCGCGGCGACCCGCGGCAACAACCAGGCGCAGATGAGCAGCGGCGATTTCGGTGCGGCCGAAGTGCCGCCGGTCGAAGCAGCGCTGGCTGAGCCGGCTCCTGCCGTCGCAGCCGAGCCGGAAGCTCCGGCCGCTTCGACCGAGCCGGAAACGGCCGCTGAGGGCGAGCGCCAGATCGACGCGTAAGCGCTC
This sequence comes from Sphingomonas sp. R647, assembly GCF_020177055.1. Lineage (GTDB taxonomy): Bacteria > Pseudomonadota > Alphaproteobacteria > Sphingomonadales > Sphingomonadaceae > Sphingomonas. Next base: position 436,387 of record NZ_JAIQXT010000001.1, on the reverse strand, counting down.
TGGTCATCGAACCGTAATGGGGGCGGGGCAGGGCGTTTCAGCTTTGTCCCGCCCGCACCATATTTGAAGCTAACCGCTTAAGCACGAGGAACAAGAACATGGCCGAGATCACTGCAGCAGCCGTGAAGGAACTGCGCGAGAAGAGCGGCGCCGGCATGATGGACTGCAAGAAGGCGCTGACCGAAACCAATGGCGACATCGAAGCAGCCAGCGACTGGCTGCGTTCGAAGGGCCTTGCCGCCGCCGCCAAGAAGTCGAGCCGCACCGCAGCTGAAGGCCTCGTCGGCGTCGCCGTCGCGGGCACCAAGGGCGTGGCCGTCGAGGTCAACTCGCAGACCGACTTCGTTGCAAAGAACGAAATCTTCCAGGGCTTTGTCCGCGAAGCGACCGCCGTTGCGCTTGAGCAGGGTATTGATGATGTCGAGGCGCTGAAGGCGCAGTCGATCACTGGTGGCACCATCGAAGACGTGCTGGTCGCGAACATCGCAACGATCGGCGAGAATCAGGTGCTGCGCCGCGCGAAGAAGGTCGAAGTGACCAACGGCGCGGTGATCCCGTACGTCCACAACGCCGCGGCCCCGGGCCTTGGCAAGATCGGCGTGCTTGTCGCGCTCGAATCGGACGCGGGCGCGGACGTGCTCGAGCCGCTGGGCAAGCAGATCGCGATGCACATCGCCGCTGCCTTCCCGCTGGCGCTGTCGGTCGAGGACCTCGATCCGGAAGTCGTCGAGCGCGAAGCCGCGATCCTGCGCGAGAAGAACGCCGACAAGATCGTCGGCAAGTCCGACGAGGTCGCCGCGAAGATCCTCAACGGCCCGGTCGAGAAGTTCAAGAAAGAGAACGCACTGCTCACCCAGGCGTTCGTCATGGACGGCAAGACCCCGGTCGGCGACGTGATCGCAAAGGCGGGCAAGGACTCCGGCATGACGATCACGCTGGTCGACTATGTCCGCTTCCAGCTCGGTGAAGGCATCGAGAAGGAAGAGAGCGACTTCGCAGCTGAAGTGGCTGCGGCAGCTGCTGGCTGATCGCACGACACTGAGCGAACAAGGAGGGCGCGGCCAGCGATGGCCGCGCCCTTTTTGTTATCTGCGCGGGCGCTGCCGGCCGTGCTTGATGTCGCCGATGACGACATGGTCGCCCTGCACGCGATAGCGGATGACATAGGGCGGGACCGTCGCCAGTTCACGCCGCCCCGCGGTCGCTGGCCTTCCGCGATCGGGGAACTCATGCAGGCTATTCCCGGCGTCGATCAGGCGCGCCGCAAGCCGTTCTGCCGCATCGGGGTCGAACTGGGCGACATAGGAACGAATCAAACGCAGCAGGGTCAGCGCGCGCTGGGTCCAGACTATTTGAACCATTTCTCGGGGGCGGGCTGTTCATCCGGCTTGCCCCATGTCGCAAGCCACGCAGCGACCTCAGCATGATCGACGAAGCGGCCCGCCGCGAAATCGGCATCGGCCTCAGCATCCGCCAGCCGATCAGCTTCGGCTTCATCGGGACGGTCGAAGATTTCGCGCTCCGCGTTCATGCGTGGGATATAGCATCGTGCGATGGGTGGCGCGAGAGGCGAGCTGCCGGTGTTTTCTTCGATTCGATAGCTGTCGTTTCGGCACTACTTTTCGGTATGGTTAGCCGATGAGCATGAACCCGTTCCAAACGATAGAAGCAACGTTCGGATGGCGCGAGTTCCCGGATGCTATGTTCTATCGTTCTCAATTCGGGCTGCGGTTCGAGCTAGGCGGCGACATCGATAGCGTGCCGATCCGGTTCATGACGGGGCTTGAGCGGGCAAAAGCGGTTGCTGGGGAGTTGTTTTCGACGTCCAGCACACTGACTGCGGTGGTTTCCATCTACGGTGAGGAGCGCGCAACTAGACGACACTCGGCGTCGATGCAGCAGTTGATGCGCATTGGCTTTCCGCATTCGTTCGGACCGGCAATCAAGATTCCGCAAAACGATGAGGACCATATCGCCGAGTTTGGCGGCGACCTATTCCGTCATTGGTATGCGGTGCAATTCACCAATGATGAGGCATCGATCTCTGCGCTGCTATGGGCCAGTGTGAGCCGGGAGATGGCCATCCAACCCAAGGTGCGCTGGGTCGACACGATACACATAGCGGATATTCAGAAGCGGCTTGCCCTCACCGCCTACGACGACAGAGGGATGGACGTAGTAGGGCCGAGCGCACCTGCACTCTCCACGCTCTATCAGAAGTTCAATCCTTGGCTATTGGACTACGACCGCGCTGAGATGGACGCGAAATTTTCCCGCTGACCTCGCCAGGCGCCACTCGGCATCAAGACGGATCGCCAGTTTCCCCGCTTGGCTTCGCCCGCGCCCGCGCCTAAGGTCCGCGCCGCTCCCAACCGCTGACAGACCATAGGGCCAGATGACCGCGCCACGCTTCAAACGCATCCTCCTCAAACTCTCCGGCGAAGTGCTGATGGGGCAGGGGCAGTTCGGGATCGATCCCGCCACCTGTGAGCGCGTCGCGCGCGAGGTGAAGGCGGCGACCGAGGCGGGGTTCGAGATTTGCATGGTCGTTGGCGGCGGGAATATCTTCCGCGGGCTCGCGGGCGCTGCGCAGGGATTCGAGCGGGCGAGTGCCGATTATATGGGCATGCTCGCCACCGTGATGAACGCGCTGGCGATGCAGAACACGCTCGAGCGGCTTGGTGTCGATACCCGCGTGCAGTCGGCGATCCCGATGGCCTCGGTCAGCGAACCCTATATCCGGCGCAAGGCGATGCGGCATATGGAGAAGGGCCGGGTGGTGATATTTGCCGCCGGCACCGGCCTGCCGTTCTTCACCACCGACACCACCGCCGCGCTGCGTGCAGCCGAGATGAATTGCGACGCCCTGTTCAAGGGCACCAGCGTCGATGGCGTGTACAATGCCGATCCGAAGAAGGTCGCCGACGCGACTCGCTATGAGGAACTGACGTTTGATCGCGTGCTGGTCGACAATCTCAAGGTGATGGACGCGACTGCGGTGGCTTTGTGCCGCGACAATGACATTCCGATCGTGGTGTTCAACATCCGCGACGAGGGCACTTTGGAAGCGGTCTTGCGAGGTGAGGGTACCTCGACCATCGTCCGCAACCAGCCCGCAACCGCTTAAGTTAAGACAGAATAAGAGGAACCTGAGCTATGGCCGCATATGACAAGGCCGATCTGGAGCGCCGGATGAACGGCGCCGTCGAGTCGCTGAAGCATGACCTGGGCGGGCTGCGCACCGGGCGTGCGAGCACCACGTTGCTCGAGCCGGTGACGGTCGAGGTCTATGGCTCGCACATGCCGCTCAACCAGGTCGCGACGGTGTCGGCGCCCGAGCCGCGCATGCTGTCGGTGCAGGTGTGGGACAAGTCGAATGTCGGCCCGGTCGACAAGGCGATCCGTTCCGCAGGCCTGGGCCTCAACCCGATCGTCGACGGGCAGAATCTGCGCCTGCCGATCCCGGACCTGACCGAGGAGCGTCGCAAGGAACTGGCCAAGCTCGCCAGCAAATATGCCGAGGCCGCCCGCATCGCCGTGCGCAACGTGCGCCGCGATGGCATGGACAGCCTCAAGACCGACGAGAAGAAGGGCGAATTCGGCGAGGATGACCGCAAGCGGCATGAGGCCGACGTCCAGAAGATGACCGATGCGACCATCGCCGAAATCGACGCCGCGTCGAGCGCGAAGGAAAAGGAAATCCTCGGCAAGTGACCGCGGCCTGCGCGCCTCTTCCGGCTGGTCCGGAAGGCGGGGCCGTTCCCCGCCATGTCGCCATCATTATGGACGGCAATGGTCGCTGGGCGAAGGCCCGGCGGCTGCCGCGTCTTGCCGGTCACAAGCAGGGCGTCGAAGCGGTGCGTCGCGTGTCCAAGGCGGCGCGGGAGCAGGGCATCGAGGTGCTGACGCTCTACGCCTTTTCGTCCGAGAATTGGCGGCGTCCGGAGGAGGAAGTGCGCGACCTGATGGGGTTGCTGCGCCATTTCCTGAAGAATGAGCTGAAGGATCTGGTCGCCGAGAATGTGCGGTTGCGCGTGATCGGCGACTATCATGCGCTGTCGAGCGATCTGGTCGCGATGATCGACGAGGCGATTGCCCGGACATCGGTCAACACCGGGGCGACGCTGGTGATCGCGCTCAACTATGGCGCGCAGGCGGAGATCGTCGCGGCGGCGCGGCGGCTGGCGAGCGCCGCGAAGGCGGGCGACGTCGAACCGCACGCGATCGACGAGGCGATGTTCAGCGATGCGTTGACCACGCATGACCTGCCCCCGCTCGACCTGTTGATCCGTACGTCGGGCGAGCAAAGGCTGTCGAACTTCCTGCTGTGGCAGGCGGCCTATGCCGAATTGCTGTTCGTCGAGACGCTGTGGCCCGATTTCGATGGGGCGGCGCTGGCCGATGCGGTTGCGCAGTTCGGGCGGCGGCAGCGTCGGTTCGGGGGCCTGTGACCACAGTTCAGCCTCGCAAGAACGCCGATCTTGGCACCCGAGCGGTGGTCGGCGTGGCGTTGATCGCGATCGCGGCGGCGGCCTTGTGGTTTGGCGGGTTCGCCTTTTGGTTGCTGGTGACGGTCGCGGCGCTGGTGATGGTTCACGAATGGGGTGGGCTGCACGGCGCGACTCCGCAGCAGAAGAAGCTGGCGCAATATGCGCTGATGGTGCCGCTGGCGATCATGTCTCCCTGGGCGGCGGGTCCGAGTTTTCTGGCATTCGGCCTTGTTCTCGGTGCTGGCTTCTTCACCGCGATCGTCACGCGAAACGGCGCACTGGGAGCGGGGGCAGTCTATGTCGGGGTGCCTGTCCTTGCCTTGCTGACACTGCGAGACTGGCCGGAAGGACTGTTGCTCGCATTCTGGGCGATGGCGCTGGTGTGGGCGTGCGATATCGGTGCCTATTTTGCCGGGCGCGCGATCGGCGGGCCGAAGCTGATGCCGAGTGTGAGCCCGAACAAGACCTGGGCTGGACTTGCCGGCGGAATGAGCGCGGCGGGGCTATTTGGCTGGGCGCTGACCTATTGGGGGCTGCCGGCTGGGCTGGCGGCAGCGACCCCCGCGCTGGCTGTATTCGCGCAGGCGGGTGACTTATACGAAAGCTGGTTGAAGCGGCGCGCGGGGGTGAAGGATTCGGGGACGATCCTGCCCGGCCATGGCGGCGTGCTTGATCGGCTCGACGGGCTGGTTCCGGTGGCACCGATGGCCGTACTCATGTTGTTGGCGATGCAATGAAGACGATCACAATCCTTGGCGCGACCGGATCGGTGGGGACGTCCACGCTCGACCTGATCGAGCGCGATCCGGCCGCGTTCGAAGTGGTCGCGCTGACCGCCAATTGCGATGTCGAGCGGCTGGCCGCGGCGGCGAAGCGGGTGCGGGCGAAACGGGCTGTCGTTGCGGATCCGTCCTGTCATCAGGCGCTGAGCGACGCGCTGGCGGGGACCGGGGTCGAGGTCGCCTCGGGCCCTGACGCGGTGTGCGACGCGGCGCGGATGGGCGCGGACTGGACGATGGCGGCAATCGTCGGCACCGCCGGGCTGAAGCCGGTGCTGGCCGCGCTTGAGGGCGGGCAGGCGGTGGCGCTGGCGAACAAGGAGTCGCTGGTTTCCGCTGGCGATGTGGTGATGCAGGCCGCAGCGGCGACCGGCGCGACGCTGTTGCCGGTCGATTCGGAACATAATGCGGTATTCCAGTGCCTTGAGACGCAGAATGCGGACCGCATCTCACGCATCATCCTGACCGCGAGCGGTGGGCCATTCCGCGAGCGGACGCTGGCTGAGATGCAGGCGATCACCCCGGAGCAAGCGGTGGCGCATCCCAACTGGTCGATGGGGGCGAAGATCAGCGTCGATTCGGCGACGATGATGAACAAGGGTCTGGAGCTGATCGAGGCGTATCACCTGTTCCCGGTGACGCCCGAGCAGCTCGACGTGATCGTCCACCGCCAGTCGGTGATCCATTCGATGGTCGAATATGTCGATGGGTCGGTGCTGGCGCAGCTCGGTTCGCCCGACATGCGCGTGCCGATCGCGCATGCGCTGGCGTGGCCGCGACGGATGGAGACGCCGTGCCAGCGCCTTGATCTCGCCACCATCGGGCGGCTGGATTTCGAGGCGCCGGACTATGTCCGTTTCCCGTGCCTGAAGCTGGCGCGTGAGGCGCTGGCGGCGGGCGGGGCGCGGCCGGCGATCCTGAATGCGGCGAATGAGGTGGCGGTTGCGGCGTTCCTCGCGCGCCAGATCGACTTTCTTGAAATTGCCGCAATCGTCGCGGATACCCTCAATCGCTACGACCCGGCCGCGCCGGAAACGCTCGATCAGGTTTTGGCGATCGATGCGGAGGCGCGGATTTTGGCGGGCGAGCGTGTGAAGGACTGCGTAGCTTGACTGAAACCCCGGGTTTCTTCCTTTACCTGATCGCATTCTTCCTGATCATCGGGCCGCTCGTCTTCGTGCACGAGCTGGGTCATTACGCTGCCGGCCGCTATTTCGGGATCAAGGCCGAGGCGTTCTCGATCGGGTTCGGGCGCGAGGTGGCGGGGTTCACTGACAAGCGCGGGACGCGGTGGAAGTTCGGGTGGCTGCCGCTCGGCGGTTACGTCAAGTTCGCGGGCGACATGAACCCGGCAGGGCAGCCGAGCCCCGAATGGCTCGCGCTGCCGGCCGCGGAGCGCGCCCAGACCTTTCAGGCCAAGCCCTTGTGGCAGCGCGCGATCGTGGTCGCGGCGGGGCCGATTACCAATTTTCTGGTCGCGATCGCGATTCTCGGCGCTTTCGCGGTCGCCTATGGCGAGGCGAAGATGCCGGCGGTGGCCGGTCAGATCCAGCCGGGCACACCTGCTGCGGCTGCCGGACTGAAGCCGGGCGATCGGTTTGTCGCGATTGGTGGGCGACAGGTCGAAACATTTGAGGACATGATGCGCTTCACCTCGCTGCGCGCGGGGATGAAGGTGCAGATCGATTATGTGCGCGACGGACAGCCGGCGCGTACCGAGGCGGTGATCGGCCGCCGGGTCGAGAAGGATCGGTTCGGCAACGAGACAAGCCGCGGAATTCTGGGGATTGCGCCGAGCGAGCAGGTGGTACGGACCCCGATCGCTTGGTGGCAGGCCCCCGCCGTTGGCTTCAACCGCACCGTCTCGCTGGTCGGGACGATGATCGATGGCCTGGGCCAGCTGATCATGGGGCGGGTGCCGGTCAGCGAATTGGGCGGGCCGTTGCGAATCGCCAAGGTTTCCGGCGAGATGCTTTCGCTCGGGATCGAGCAGTTCATCATCATGGCCGCGCTCATCTCGATAAATCTGGGGTTCATTAACCTGCTGCCAGTCCCGGTGCTGGATGGCGGCCATCTTCTGTTCTATGCGGTTGAAGCGGTCCGCCGGAAACCCGTCGAGCCTGAGGTGATGGAATGGGCATTTCGCGGCGGGATGGTGGCGATACTCGCGTTGATGCTGCTGGTAACATTCAACGATCTGGGCGCCTTTGGCGTGTGGAGAAGCCTGGCCGGGTTGATCGGCTGAACCGGTTGGGGCAGGGCGTGCGAACGAGCGCAAGCTTCCGACCAAAATCTCTTAGATCCGACTGGGGTGGGATGGTGACGGCTATCAAGGTTACAAAATTCGGCGCGCGCGCCTCTGCGGTCCTGTTGGCCGGCACGACATTGTTCGCGCTCGCCACCGCCGCGCAGGCTCAGCAGGCGCCAGCCACCGCTCCGGTCGCGCAACAGCCGGCTCCGCTGCCGGCGGCGCTCGAGACGCGCACGATCCGCACGCTGCGGGTCGAAGGTACGCAGCGGCTCGAGCCCGAGACGGTGCTGTCGTACACGCGGCTGCGCGTTGGCCAGACCTATACGACCGAGAGCCTCGATCAGGCGATCCGCGACGTGCTGGCGAGCGAGTTGCTCGCCGACGTGACGATCGAGGGCGTCGAGTCGGGCGACATCGTGTTGCGCGTGCGTGAGAATCCGGTGATCAACCGCGTCATCCTTGAGGGCAACAAGCGCCTGAAGGACGACAAGATCGTCAAGGAAATCAAGCTCGCCCCGCGCCAGATGTTCACCCGCACCGCCGTGCGCGCGGACGTTGCGCGGATCGTCGAGCTGTATCGCCGTCAAGGTCGCTTTGCCGCGACGGTCGAGCCGAAGATGGTCAGCCTCGATCAGAACCGTGTCGATGTCGTGTTCGAAGTGCGCGAAGGACCCAAGTCCAAGGTGCGCCAGATCAACATCATCGGCAACGAGCAGTTTCCCGATGGCAAGCTGCGCGGCGAGATGGCGACCAAGCAGGCGCGTCTGACCAGCATCATGAGCTCCAACACGAGCTATGATCAGGATCGTCTTGCCTATGACCAGCAGAAGCTGCGCCAGTTTTACCTGACCGAAGGCTATGCCGATTTCCGCGTGGTTTCGGCAGTCGCCGAGCTGACCCCGGACAAGCGCGACTTCATCATCACCTACGTGATCGAGGAAGGGCCGCGCTACAAGTTCGGGCCGGTCAAGGTCGACAGCAACATTCGCGACTTTGACGATGAGGCGCTCGCCAAGAACCTGTCGATGAAAGAGGGCGACTGGTACAACGCCAAGATGGTCGAGGACACGATCGACCAGCTGTCGGAGACGGCGGGTGCGTTCGGCTATGCCTTTGCCAATGTCAGCCCCGACTTCCAGCGTGATCGCGAGAAGTTGACGATGTCGATCAACTTCAACATCGCCGAAGCGCGCCGCACTTATGTCGAGCGGATCGACATCAACGGCAACACGCAGACGCAGGACAAGGTGATCCGCCGCGAGCTGCGTCTGGCCGAGGGCGACGCGTTCAACACGTTCCTGGTCAAGCGCTCGCAGGACCGCATCAACTCGCTCGGCTATTTCAACGAGAAGTTCGAGATCGAGCAGAAGGAAGGGTCGGCGCCCGACCGCGTCATCCTGACCGCGAATGTCGAGGAGAAGTCGACCGGCGAGCTGACGCTGTCGGCGGGCTTCTCCAGCCTTGAGCGGTTCATCTTCCAGGGATCGATCCGCCAGCGCAATTTCCGCGGCAAGGGCCAGGATCTGCGTCTGTCGGCCGATTACTCGAGCTATTCGAAGTCGGTAGAGCTTGGCTTTACCGAGCCTTATCTGTTCGACCAGAACATTGCGTTGGGCGGCACGCTGTTCCGCCGCGACTATAACTCGTTCAACTATCTCGGCACCGATCGCCGGACGACCTATGAGCAGGTTTCGACCGGCGGTCAGGTCGTGCTCGGCGTGCCTCTGACCGAGTTCTGGACGCTGTCGGGCCGTTACTCGCTAACCTATGAAACCGTTTCGCTCGACCCCAACTCCTTCTTTACGAATGGCGCGTGCGATCCGTTGAAGGCGGGGCGCTATCTGTGCGAGGCGCTGGGCAACCGCTGGACGTCTGCGGTCGGTCTGTCGCTGATCTATGACAGCCTGAACAGCCGACTGCGCCCGACGCGCGGTCAGCGGCTGGTGGTTGGCACTGACTTTGCTGGCCTGGGCGGGGACGTGAAGTACCTGCGTGGGCGCTTCGACGGTGACAAATACTGGAACGTGGGTAGCGGGTTCATCTTCTCTGCTGGCGTTGAAGGCGGTTACATCCACAGCCTGGAAGACTCCGCCGCTGGGGTGGACCCCGTCCGCATTACCGACCGCTTCTTCCTGGGTGAGCCGCAATTCCGCGGCTTCGATATTCGCGGCGTCGGCCCACGCATTCAGCGTGTGAGCTATTCCGGGAGCGTCGCTGGCGGCAATCAGACGCTGATCACCGACGAGGACCAGATCTTCGACGATGCGATCGGTGGCCGTGCTTACTATCTCGGCAAGCTGGAGCTTGAGATTCCGTTGGGCGCTGGTGCGCGCGAAATGGGAATTCGTCCCTCGATCTTCCTGATGGCAGGCGCCAACTGGGGCGTGCGCGAGCCGAACAAGACGGCGGAGTTCACCCAGGCGCGCTTCTTGACCAATGCCGACGGGTCGAAGACGATCCTTACCGATCCCAGCAACCCGGCCTGGGCCGGCGCCGCATTGGCGACGAATGCAGATGGGTCGCCCTCGCTGTTGCCGATCCAAACGCCGCAGACGACGGTCGTCAACGGCAATACGGTGCCGCTCTATGCGGTACCGATTTCCGATGCCGTTGCTCCGGGACAGCTCACCACCTGTAGCATCGGCTTTGCCACGACGGCAGGCGGCGCTTGCTCGGGCACCTCGGTCAATGGCATCTACAACATCCAGACGGATCCGTTCGTCGAGCGTTTCCTTGGCAATTCGCCCAAGCCGCGCTTGTCGGTCGGGGTCGGCGTCAATTGGAACTCGCCGTTCGGGCCGCTGCGGCTGGATCTGGCGCACGCCTTCCTCACGCAGGAAGGCGACGACACCAAACTCTTCACATTCAACGTAGGGACTGCATTCTGATGCGTAACACCAAAACCATTCTCGCCGCGATTGCGGTCGCGGGTGCCACGTTCGGCACCGGCGCTGCGGTTGCGCAGACGCTGGCCGATGCGAAGGTAGCCGTCGTCGATGTCGAGCGCGTGATGAGCACCTGCGTTGCCTGCGTTGCCGCGCGCGGCCAGCTGCAGACTCAGCAGACCCAGCTGCAGCAGTATGCGCAGCAGCAGACGGCACCGCTGCAGACCGAGCGCACCGCGATCGAGGCCGCGATTCGCGCTGCAAACGGTAAGCCCGATGCCGCACTCGAGCAGCGCGTTCAGGCGTTCCAGCGTCGCGCGGAGCCGATCCAGCGCGCGATCTCTGAGCGTGAGCAGACGCTGCGCCGCAACGCGCAATATGTCGATCAGCAGGTCGCCGAGCGTCTTGCCCCGGTGATCGAGCAGGTTGCCAATCAGCGCGGCGCCACCGTCGCCATGTCCAAGAGCACGCTGCTGTTCGCGGCAACTTCGGCGGACATCACCGATCCGGTGCTCGCGGCGCTCAACCAGCAGCTGCCCAGTGTCCAGACCGTCGCGCCGGCGCCGCAGCAGTCGCAGCAGCCTGCGGCCGCACCGGCGCAGCCGGCACCCACCGGCCGGTGAGCGACGCCGCCGAAGGAAAGGCCGCCATCGGCCCGCTCGACGTGACGCGGGTTATGGCGGCGCTTCCGCACCGTTATCCGATGCTGCTGGTCGATCGGGTCGAGCAGCTGATCCCCGACGAGCGAATCGTCGCGATCAAGGCGGTGTCGATCAACGAAGAGTTCTTCCAGGGGCATTTCCCCGGAAGGCCGATTATGCCCGGCGTCCTGCAGGTGGAGGCGCTGGCGCAGGCGGCGGGCGTCCTCGCGGTCGAGAGCCTCGGCCTCGCCGGCACCGGCAAGCTGGTCTATTTCATGTCGATCGACGGCGTGAAATTCCGCAAGCCGGTCGAGCCGGGCGTGTTGCTGCGGCTCGAGGTCGAGTTCGTTCAGAAGCGGTCGCGGATCTGCAAGTTCGCGGGCAAGGCGTATCTGGGCGATGATCTTGCGACCGAATGCGAATTCACCGCGATGATCGCCGATCCGCCGAGCGTCTGACGCTTCGACACATAGTAGCATTGCATGAAGCGCGCGGCTCTGTTAGGGGCCGCGCCTTCTTGTTGCCGGTCGGAAACCGGCGCTCAAATTCAAGGAACAGATCCGTGAAGGCCGATACGCATCCCGATTATCACATGATCAAGGTCCAGATGACCGACGGCACCGTCTATGAGACGCGTTCGACGTGGGGCAAGGAAGGCGATCTGATGCAGCTGGAAATCGATCCGCTGGCGCACCCGGCGTGGACCGGTGGCCGTGGCCAGATGCTCGACAGCGGCGGCCAGGTCGCGCGCTTCAACAAGCGTTTCGGTGGTCTCTCGCTCTCCAAGAAGTGAGCCAGTCGGGCGTTTAGCCCGATCGAACCCGATAAAACGGCCCGTCCCGCATTCCGGGGCGGGCCGTTTGCGTTTCGGGAAGCCGTTAACGCGGCTTTAGCCATCGCGGCCTAGGCTGCCCGCATGGTTTCCACGGGCAAACGCAGTTTCACCGCAGAGTTCGAACCGGCAGTGCTGGGTCGCCGCCGCGCGCCGCGCGCGCCGGTGTCGCTTGATGCCAAGGTGGGTCGGGGTGGTCTTGACCGGGCGCTGTGCAAGGTCGTCGACCTGTCGACGAATGGCGCAAAGATCGAGACCTATTCGGCGATCCGGCGCGATTCGATCATCTGGCTGACCTTGCCGCATGTCGGCCACTGGGCCGCGCGCGTCGTGTGGTCGAACGACTTCGAAGCCGGCCTCGAATTCCAGATACCGCTGAGCGAGGACGAGTTCGAGATGCTCGCCGCCTGATCGGGCGCGCATCAACGCACATCCTGTTTGGACTTGCCGGCGAATCCGCTTAAGAGCGACGAAACGCCGTGATCCATGCTCTCGCCAACCCCACGCGCTTCCTGAAGATCGCGCGCCCGTTGACGCCCATCCTGTTCTGGAGCGGGCTGCTGCTGACGCTTGTCGGGGCATGGGGCGGGCTGACGCAGACCCCGCCGGACTATCTGCAGAAGGAAAGCGTCCGCATCCTCTACATCCATGTGCCGAGCGCGTGGCTGGGGATGGGGGGATGGAGCGCGCTAGCGATTGCGTGCTTTGCCTATCTCGTCTGGCGGCATCCGCTGGCGATGGTGGCGGCGCGCGCGACGGCTCCGGTGGGGGCGATGTTTGCGGCGCTGTGCCTGATTACCGGGTCGATCTGGGGGCGGCCGACCTGGGGCACCTGGTGGCAGTGGGACGGGCGGCTTACATCGATGTTACTGCTGTTCTTCATCTATATCGCATGGATCGCGCTGGAGCGTGCGGATCGCGAGCGCGGTGGGGACGGGCGGATCCCGGCGCTGTTCGGGATCGCGGGAACGGTGCTGCTGCCGGTGATCCGCTATTCGGTGGTGTGGTGGAACACGCTGCATCAGGGGCAAAGCCTGACGCTGACCAAATCGACCATCCATGATTCGATGCTGTGGCCGCTGCTGCTGACGCTTGGCGGATTCTCGCTGCTGTTCGGCGGGATCGTGCTGATGCGGATGCGGGCGATCCTTGCCGAGCAGCGGGTAGAGGCGCGGATCCGGCGTATGGCCCAAGGATGACAACGTCGTGAACCATTGGCCATTCATTCTCGCCGCTTATGCGGTCGTGACGCTGGGGATTGGCGGACTGTCACTGGCGAGCTGGCGCGCGATGCGCCGCGCGGAAGCCGCAGCCGATGCTTTGAGGGACCGGAGATGAAGGCAAAGCACCAGCGGCTGATGCTCGGGCTGCTAGCGCTCGCCGCGATCGGCGGCGCGAGCGGGCTGGCGCTGTCGGCACTGCGCGATCAGGCGGCATTCTTTTACACGCCGAGCGACCTGGCGACCAAGACGCCCGAACCGGGCAAGGCGGTGCGGCTGGGCGGGATGGTGCAGACGGGCAGCATCAAGAAGCTGTCCGATGGCATCACCATCACGTTCGTCGTCGCGGACAATGCCGGGACGGTCCCGGTGCGCTTCACCGGGGTCGCGCCGGACCTGTTCAAGGAAGGGTCGGGCGTGGTCGCGGAAGGCAAGTTCATGCCCGATGGCAGCTTCACCGCGGACAACCTGCTCGCCAAGCATGACGAGCGCTACATGCCGCCCGAGATTGCCGACAAGATGCCGCCGCCGGAAGCGAGCACGCGATGATCGCCGAAGCGGGCCTTGCCGCCTTATGGTTTGCAGCGGCGCTGGCATTGCTCCAGCTCGTCGCGGCCGCGCTGGGGCTGCGGCTGCAGGCGAGCGCGTCGGGCAATGATCTGATCGCCGCAGTGCGTCCGGTCGCGATCGTTCAGGGGTTGCTTGCGGCCTTGTCCTTTGCGTTGCTGATCACGCTGTTCGTCCAGTCGGACATGTCGGTGCTGTTGGTCGCGCAGAACAGCCATTCGGCCAAGCCGATGCTGTACAAAATCGCGGGCGCATGGGGGAACCATGAAGGCTCGATGCTGCTGTGGGTGACCGTGCTGGCGCTGTCGGGCGGAGCGATTGCGCTGCTGGAGCGGCAGCTGGATCGCGCGACGTTGACCGCGACGCTGGGTGCGCAGGCGGCGATTGCGCTGGGCTTCTATGCCTTTCTGCTGATCGCTTCGAACCCGTTCATGCGGCTCGATCCGCCGGCGCTGGACGGGCTGGGCCTCAACCCGTTGTTGCAGGACCCGGGCCTCGCCTTCCACCCGCCGACGCTGTATTTTGGTTATGTCGGTTTGTCGGTCGCGTTTTCCTTCGCGGTCGGTGCGATGGTGACGGGCGTGGTCGGTCCGGCCTTTGCGCGCGCGATGCGGCCATGGGTGCTGGCGGCGTGGGTATTCCTGACGATCGGGATCACGGCGGGCAGCTACTGGGCTTATTATGAGCTGGGCTGGGGCGGCTGGTGGTTCTGGGATCCGGTCGAGAATGCCTCGCTGATGCCGTGGCTCGCCGCGACCGCGCTGCTCCATTCGGTCAATGTGCTGGCTGCGCGCGACGGCTTGCGCGCCTGGACGCTGATGCTGGCGGTTGTCGCCTTCTCGATGTCGATGCTGGGCACGTTCCTTGTGCGGTCGGGCATCCTGACCAGCGTGCACGCCTTCGCTGTCGATCCGACGCGCGGGTCGTTCATTCTGGTGCTGCTCGCGCTCTATATCGGCGGGGCACTGCTGCTGTTCGCGCTGCGGGCGGGTACCGTCCGTGCGGGGCAGGGGTTTGATCCGCTGAGCCGTGAGGGTGGGTTGGTGCTCAACAACCTGTTGCTGACCGTCATTCTTGGCATCGTGCTGATCGGGACGCTGTATCCGATTGTTGCGCAGGCGATGGGCGAGCAATTGTCGGTGGGGCCGCCCTTCTTCAACAAGACGGCGGGACCGGTTGCGCTGGTGCTGGTTGCCGCAATGGCGGCGGGGCCGCTGCTCAAGTGGCGGCGTGACGATGCGAACGGGTTGCTGACGAAGCTGACCGTGCCGGTCGCGGTGGCGATGCTGGCGATGGCGGCGACCTTCGTGCTCGCACCGGGCACGGGTTGGATGGAGATCGTCGCGCTGGGCCTCGCGGCGGGGCTGACCATTGCGAGCTTTGCCCCGCTGTGGAAGCGCAACCTGCTGCGCACGCCGCTGTTCACCTGGGGCATGGTGGTCGCGCATTTCGGTGTGGCGGTTAGCCTTGCCGGGATGGCGGCGGACAGTGCCTTTACCAAGGAGCGGCTGGTCGCGGCGGTTTATGGCCAGCCTTATCAGGTCGGGCCGTGGCGCGTGGTGCTGGACGGTGTTGGTCCGGCGGTCGGCGATAACTGGTCGGCGGTCGAGGGTCGGGTGACCGCGCGTCGGGACGAGCGCCCGACGATCCTGTTGCGCCCGCAACGCCGCTTCTATGCCTCGCCGCCAACCGATACCGCCGAAGCCGCGATTGCGACGCGGTGGGATGGGCAGCTCTATGCCGTGCTGGGCGAGCAGGATGCGCAGGGGCGCTGGCAGCTGCGGATGTGGTGGAAGCCGTTCGTGACGTTGATCTGGTTCGGGGGCGGGCTGATCGCGCTGGGCGGTGCGCTGTCGCTGTTCGGGCGGCTGTTCCGCACGCGCCGCAATGCGCGGCGGCGGGAGGACGCGGTATGAGCCGCTGGAAGCTGTGGCTGCCGCTGATCGGCTTTGTCAGTCTGGTGGCCGTGGCGGTCTATGGACTGCGCGGGACGGGCGAGACGGTGGTGAAGTCGGCACTGGTCGGCAAGCCGCTGCCGGAGTTCACGCTGCCCGCGATGGTGCAGGGCAAGCCGGGGCTGACCCGCGCCGACCTTGCCACCGGCAAGCCGCGCCTGCTCAACGTCTTTGCCAGCTGGTGCGTGCCGTGCATTGCCGAGGCACCGCAGCTGATGCAGCTCAAGGCCGCTGGCGCACAGATCGACGCGGTGGCTATCGCCGATACGCCCGAGGCGGTTGCAGCGTTCCTGTCGCGCCACGGCGACCCATACGCCCGCATCGGCGATGATCGGCAGCGCGTGGTGCAGATCGGCCTTGGTTCATCGGGCGTGCCCGAAACCTTCGTGATCGACGGGCAGGGCCGGATCGCGATGCAGCATATCGGCGATATCCGTGAGGATGATGTGCCCAAGCTGCTCGCCGCGCTGGAGGCTGCACGATGAGCCTGATCCTGGCCATTGCGTTGGCCGCGGGCGCGCCCGCCGATCTTGGCTATACCCAGCTGCCCGATGCGCGGCAGGAGGAAGCCGCGGCGGAACTGATGTTCGAGCTGCGCTGCCTGGTCTGTCAGGGCCAGTCGATCGCCGACAGTGACGTGTCGATGGCGGCGGACATGCGCCGCGTGGTGCGCCAGAAGATCGCGGCGGGCGAGAAGCCCGAAGATGTGCGCGCGTGGCTGATCGAACGCTATGGCAGCTATGTGACCTATGACCCGCCGTTAAGCTGGGCGACCGCGCCCTTGTGGCTGGCGCCGCTGTTGTTGCTGGCGCTGGGGCTATGGGTCGCGCGGGGTAGTTTCCGGTGGAGGCGCAGCTGATGGGTTGGGTGATGCTGGCGCTGGTGGGTGCCGCCGCGTTCGGCCTGTTGGCGCTGTTCGGGGCACCGCGCGCCTTGTGGAGCTTTGGCGCGGCTGCGCTGATGCTCGGCGCGACCGGCTATGCGCTTCAGGCCAAGCCGGGACTGGCTGGGGCACCGGCGGCGAGCAAGGCTGCAGCGGTGGATGATGAGGGCGTCGCGCGGATGCGTAAGCTGCGCGGGGCGATGTTCGGGCAGTTCACGTCGCTCGACACGGCCTTTTTCCCCGCCGATGCGCTGATCCGCACAGGCAATCCCGATAGCGCGGCGCGGATGATGCTGGGCGCTGTGCGCCAGCAGCCGCAGAATGCCGCGCTGTGGACGTGGCTCGGCATGACGCTCGTTGAGGCCGATCAGGGGACGATGTCGCCTGCGGCCGGCCTAGCCTTTCGCCGCGCGACCACGTTGGCGCCGAAACATCCCGGGCCGTTCTTCTTCTACGGCATGGCGCAGGCGCGGGTGGGGCAGCCGGAGGCAGCAATTCCATTGTTGATGCGCGCCTATCAGCTGACGCCGGAACGGGCGGAGTATCGTGGCGACATTGCGGGGGCGCTGACCCGGGCCCGGATGTTGGCGGCGATGCGTGCGCAGGCAGCTCAGCGCCCAGCTGAATAGGATCAGTGCGTAGCGGCGTTTTGTGCGAGTTGCGCTTCAACCAGCTGGATCGCCTTCTGCACCGCCGCTTCGATCGAGAGGAAGCTGGTGTCCAGCACCGCCGCGTCTGGGGCCGCGACCAACGGGGCTTCGGTGCGCTTGCTGTCGCGTTCGTCCCGCGTGCGGATGTCGGTGAGGACGCGGTCGAGGCTGACGCTTGATCCGCCCTTGCGCAATTCAGCGTGGCGGCGGCGCGCGCGAATCATCGGGGTCGCCTTGACGAACAGCTTGGCGTCGGCGTCCGGTGCGATGACGGTGCCGATGTCGCGCCCGTCGAGGATCGCGCCGGCCGGCTGGGCGGCGAAGCGCTTTTGCCGCTGAAGCAGCGCGGCGCGGACCAGCGGGTGGGCGGAGACGATCGACGCGGCCTTGCCGACCTCATCGGTGCGCAGCCATTCGTCGGCGAGCAGCAGATCATCGAAACTGGTGGCGGCAACCGCGTCTGCCTCCTGCGTCGGGTCGAGCTCGTCGCGCAGCACCGTCGCCGCGACAGCGCGATAGAGCAGGCCGGTGTCGAGATGCGGGAGGGCGAAATGACGCGCGAGTGCGCGGGCGATGGTGCCCTTACCGGAAGCAGCGGGTCCGTCGACGGCAATGATCATGGCTGGTGGTCGGTCAGTCGATCGAGGGTTGGGAAAAAGCCCGGATAGCTGGTCGCGACCGGGCTGGCATCGTCGATCGTCACCGCGTCGCGCGCGCCGAGTCCAGCCACCGCCATGCTCATCGCGATACGATGATCGAGATTCGAGGCGATCTGTGCGCCGCCGGGGAGCAGCTCGCCGCCCTTGCCCTGAATGGCGAGGCCGTCCTCAAACTCTTCAAGTCGCACACCATTGGGTGCGAGCGCAGCGACCATCGCCGCGATTCGATCCGATTCCTTGACCCGCAGTTCCTCCGCACCGCGCGCCACCGTGCGCCCGCTGGCAAAGGCAGCAGCGACGAACAGCACGGGGTATTCGTCGATCATGCTCGGCGCGAGATCGGGCGGCACTTCGATCGCGGACAGCGGCGCGTGGCGGACCTGAAGGTCTGCAACCGGCTCGCCACCGACGATGCGCGGGTTCAGTTCGGTGATATCCGCGCCCATCATCTTGAGCGCGGTGATGATGCCGGTGCGGGTCGGGTTCATCCCGACATTGGCGATGACGATGTCGGAGCCGGGCACGATCGACGCTGCGACCATCCAGAAGGCGGCCGAGGAGGGGTCGCCGGGCACCGCGATCTGCTGTGGCTGAAGCTCTGCCTCGCCGCGAATCGCGATCACGCGGCCTTGTGGCGTCTCCTCGACGGTCAGGTCCGCGCCAAAGCCGCGCAGCATCCGCTCGCTATGGTCGCGGGTCGGTACGGGTTCGATCACGCGGGTGATGCCGGGGGTGTTGAGCCCGGCGAGCAGAACCGCCGACTTGACCTGAGCCGAGGCGACGGGAAGCGTATAATCGATCGGCACTGCGGGGCACAGGCCGCGCTTGGTGAGCGGCAGACGCCCACCGGGGCTTGAGGTGAACTCGGCACCCATCGCCGAGAGCGGGTCGATCACGCGGCCCATCGGGCGTTTCGACAGCGACGCGTCGCCGGTGAAGGTGGCGGTGATCGGGTGGCTGGCAACAAGGCCCATCAGCAGGCGGGTCGACGTGCCCGAATTGCCCATCTCCAGCGCCGTCTGCGGCTGAAGCAGCCCGCCGACGCCGACGCCCGCGACATGCCACACCCCGTCTGCGTCGCGTTCGATCTGTGCGCCCATCGCCCGCATTGCCGCCGCAGTGGCGAGCACGTCCTCACCCTCCAGCAGCCCTTCGATCCGGCTTTCGCCGACCGCCAGGCCCGCAAACATGAGCGAACGGTGGCTGATCGATTTGTCGCCGGGAACGGTGACGATACCGCGCAGCGGCCCGCGGGCGGAAATGGCGAGGGGAAGGGGAGAATGTGCGCTCATCGGCGGCGGCTTTGACAGGGGGCTTGCGCTATGGCAAGGCGCGCGCCACTTCAACGGGGACTAGTTTCCCGTCATCCCAGTAATTTCGAACAAAAAGGCATGGAACGCCACATGGTGAAGCCGGAATGGGGCACGAAGCGGAGCTGCCCGAAATGCGCGACCCGCTTTTACGATCTGACGAAGGATGAACCGGTAACCTGCATCAGCTGCGGCTATGCGTGGGAGCCGGAGCCGATCCTGAAGTCCAAGCAGCCGCTGCCGTTCGAGGCGGTCAAGGCTGACATCGAGAAGGTGAAGAAGGACGACACCGATCTGGGTGACGAAGATCTGGACATCGACGAGGACGCCGAGGGTTCGCCCGATGACGACGTCGATCTGGGCGGTGACGACGACCTGGGCGTCGATACCGGGGATGCAAACGAAGAAACTTGAGAAAAAGCGGTTGCACACCGCGCGATGGCTGCTAAAGGCCATCGCCTTCCCGGAACGGATGGGGCCGTAGCTCAGCTGGGAGAGCGCTGCAATGGCATTGCAGAGGTCAGGGGTTCGATCCCCCTCGGCTCCACCATCCCTTCCAAGAAACGGCCGGAGCGCATTGCGCATCCGGCCTTTTCTTTGTCCGGCGGGCGTGTGTCGTCGCCGTGAAACCCGTCCCGCATCGGCACAGGCGTTAACGATCCTTTAGGGATGGCCGAAAGCGTAAACGGCGCGTTAACTTCCGGCCATGCGACGCGAACTCATCCTGACCGGCGCCAGCCGCAGCCACCCCTTCCGCGCCAACCTGCCGCAGGTGCGCGCCGAAGTCCGCCGCCGTGAGGATGCGGGTGATCTCAAGCTCTTCGCCTTGAGCTTCACCGCGTTCTTTGTGTGTATTTACACCTTCATTTTTTGAAGGCGGCAGCGGCCTGCTCCCCCACCCGGCCACCCATAGAATACGCTGCCGTTGGGTGGCCGGGTGGGGGAGCGGGCCGGTGCCGTTTCAGCGAAGCTGAAAACGAGCCTAGTCGCAGATGCGGTGCAGCTTCTGGGCGATCCACGCCGAGATGATCGCCATCCCCGCGACGAATAGCAGCTGATTCGCGGGCGTGACGCCCAGCGCTGTAATCCCCATTACCATCAGCGCGCCCAGCACCATGCCAAAGGCGTTGACAATGTTATTCGCGGCGACCGTCCGCGCAGTCTGGTCCTTGGTCACCGTTGTGGTGAGGAAGGCGTAGAGCGGGACCACGAACATGCCCCCCGCGATCGCGATCGCCATCAGGGTCACCAGCACGATCCACGCCTGAGGCATCACGATGAAGCTCATCATGTCGTAGAGCCCGCCATCGGGCGCGCGGACCCAGAGTTTCGATTCGAACGAGAAGGCGACGACGAACACCGCCATCGCGATCACCGAGATCGGCGAGAACTTCGCGGAAATCCGCCCCTTCAGCATCGCGTTGATGATCACCGACCCGATCGCGACGCCGACCGAGAAGGTCGCGATCATCAGGCTCGCCACGCGCTCGTCGGACGTCAGCACGTTCTTGGCGAGCGGGGTGAAGATGACGATCAGCACCGACCCCATCGTCCAGAAGAAGCTGATCGCGCAGATCGCCCAGAACAGGCGGGGGATGTGCATCGTGTTGCCGATCAGCCGCCACGATGCGGTGAAGGGGTTGAAGTTGAGCTTGAGCTGCGCGCCCTGGCGCGGGGCGGTCGGGACCATGCGGCCGGTAAACCAGCCGATAAAGGCGACGATCAGCGTCAGCCAGCCGGCGGTCTCGATCGTCACCCAGCCCGCGATCACGGTGCCGAGCAGGATCGACAGATAGGTCGCGGCCTCGACCATGCCGGTGCCGCCGAGCACCTCGTCCTCCTTGAGGTGCTGAGGCAGGATCGCGTATTTGATCGGGCCGAAGAAGGTCGAATGGGTGCCGAGCATCAGCACCGCGCCCAGCATCATGCCGACGCCGACCATCGGATAGCCCATCTTGGCCACGAGGATGCCGCATCCGCCAAAGATCATGATGCCGATCTCCGCCGTCTTCACGATGCGGATGATCTGTGCCTTGTCATAGGTATCGGCGAGCTGGCCCGACAATGCCGAGAGCAGCACGAACGGGAGCAGCGCCACGCCGGTGGCAAGCGCGTTGAAGACGAACTCGGTCTCCGGGTCGTTTAGCACCTGATAGGTGGCGAACAGCACCATCGCGGTCTTGAACAGATTGTCGTTGAACGCCCCCAGGAACTGCGTGACGAACAGGGGGAGAAACCGGCGCTCCTTGAGCAGTCCGAGCGCGTTGTTCATATGCGTTGCGGGCCTTCGTCCGTCAAAACTGGCGCACGCATAGCCGGGGCGCATATGACGCGGCAACCGCTATCGCGCGTAACGGGGGATGATCACCGCGCCGGGTGGTGCTAGAGCGGGACCATGCTGACGCTGCCTAACATTCTGACGCTGTCGCGAATCGTCACGGTTCCCCTGCTGGTCTTCTTCCTGTGGTGGCCGGAGTGGCAGGCAGGCTATGCGCTCGGATTCGCGACCTACTGCCTGATGGGGTTCACCGATTATTTCGACGGCTATCTCGCGCGGTCGCGGGGGACGGTGTCGAAGCTGGGCGTGTTCCTCGATCCGATTGCCGACAAGATCATGGTCGCGGCGGTGATCCTGATCCTGTGCGCCAAGGAGCTGATTCCCGACGTGCACATGATCGCGGCGCTGGTGATCCTGCTGCGCGAGATCGCGGTATCGGGTCTGCGTGAGTTTCTGGGTGGCATTCAGGTGTCGATGCCGGTTTCCGCGCTGTCCAAGTGGAAGACTGCGTTGCAGCTGACCTCGCTGGGCGGGCTGATCCTTGCTGGTGCGCTGCCGGGCTGGGCGTGGGTGCATGACGTCAGCCTTGCCATGCTGTGGGCGGCCGCGGCGCTGACGTTGATCACTGGATGGGACTATCTGCGCGTCGGCCTCAAGCACATGGACAGCTGATGCGGCTGTTGTACTTCGCCTGGGTTCGCGAGACGATCGGGGTCGGCGAGGAAGACGTCCAGCCGCCGGAGGCGGTGCGCACAGTATCGGACCTGATCGATTGGCTGCGCGGGCAGAGCGAGGGCCATGCGCTGGCGCTGGTTGATTTCAAGCGGCTGCGCGCGGCGGTCGATCAGAAGTTCGTGCCGCTCGACAGCGATCTAGGGCCAGCGCGCGAAGTCGCGATTTTCCCCCCGGTGACGGGCGGATGATTCGCGTTTCGGTCGATTCTGCACCGATCGATGTCGGCGTTGAACTGGCGGGGATCGAGGAGAGCGGGGCGGGGGGGATCGCGAGTTTTATCGGCGTGGTGCGCGGCGATGGCGGTGTGACCTGCCTTGAGCTCGAACATTATCCCGGCATGACCGAAGCGGTCCTGTGCGACCTAGCCGAACAAGCGATGACGCGCTGGGCATTGATGTCGGCCGTGATCGTGCATCGCGTGGGGCCGATGGAGCCGGGAGAGCGGATCGTGCTGGTCGCGACCGCCGCTGCGCATCGCGGTGCGGCGCTGGAGGCGTGTGCGTTTCTGATCGACCGGCTAAAGACCGAGGCTCCGTTCTGGAAGCGGGAACAGCGCGGGGAGCGCGCGACTTGGGTCGACGCGCGGGAGAGCGACGCGGAGGCGGCGAATCGTTGGACGGGCTAGCCGGCGGTTCCCGCCTGAGCCAGCACCTCTGCCAGCAACCTGAAATCGCGTTCCCGGGGACTCGCCTTGCGCCAGACCAGTGCGATGCGGCGCGTCGGATTGTCGGCGCGCAGCGGGCGGGCGGTGATGTGGGTGTGGTCAAGGATGCCGGCTTCGATCGCCATTTCGGGCAGCATCGTCACGCCGAGGCCATTGTCGACCATCTGCACCATCGTGTGCAATGAGGTGCCAAGCATCGTTGCCTCGGCCCGAAGCTCCGGGCGGTTGCACGCGGCCAGTACATGATCCTTCAGGCAATGCCCGTCTTCGAGCAGCAGCAACCGCGTTTCGTCGATTTCGCTGGCGCTGATGCTGGCATGGTCGGGCTCATACTCGCCCTCAGGGAACGCCACGAACAGGCGGTCGTCGAACAACGGTGCGGTTTCGACATCGCCACAGGCATAGGGCAGGGCGAGCAGCACGCAATCGGTGCGGCCCGTCTGCAGGCTCTCGCAGGCCGCGCCGCTCGGCTCTTCGCGCAGGAACAGCTTGAGGTCGGGATAGCCTTTGCGCAGCCGCGGCAGGATGCGCGGAAGCAGGAACGGAGCGATAGTCGGGATGACGCTCATCCGCATCTCACCCGACAGCGGTCGTCCGGCGGCGCGGGCAAGGTCGGCCAGTTCATCCGCCTCGCGCAGCACGCGCCGCGCCTTGTCCACGATCCGCTCACCCAATGGGGTAAAGCGGACGACGCGCCGGGTGCGCTCGACCAGCACCACGCCGATCAGCGTTTCAAGCTCGCGAAGTCCTGCGGACAGGGTCGACTGCGTGACGAAGCTCGCCTCCGCCGCACGCCCGAAATGGCCGTGATCCTTGAGCGCGACGAGATATTGAAGCTGCTTGAGCGTCGGGAGGTAGGTCTGCGCCATTGATCGGTCCAAGCGATTGATGGCGTCGATATAAGTGAGCAGCGCGATAACGCCACCCCCGCATTCTGCGAGGGCGGCGCCATCCGGGGTCAGGCTGCCGCGGCCTCGATCTCTTCGGCTGGGAGCCGGATGAGATAATCAAAGGCCGAAAGTGCGGCGGTCGAGCCTGCGCCCATCGCGATCACGATCTGCTTGTACGGAATGGTGGTGGCGTCACCGGCGGCGAAAATACCCGGCTGGCTGGTTTCACCGCGCGCGTCGATCTCGATCTCACCGCGCGGGGTGAGCGCGACGCTGTCCTTGAGCCACTCGGTGTTCGGCACCAGGCCGATCTGGACGAAGATGCCTTCGAGCGCGATGTCGTGCTCGACGCCGGTGTTGCGGTCCTTGTAGGTCAGGCCAGTCACCTTCTCCGCGCCGTTTACCCGCGTCGTCATCGCCGAGGTGATGACCTGGACGTTGGCGAGGCTGCCGAGCTTGCGCTGGAGCACCGCGTCGGCGCGCAACTGGCTGTCATATTCGATCAGCGTGACATGGCCGACGATGCCGGCAAGGTCGATCGCCGCCTCGACGCCCGAATTACCGCCGCCGATCACCGCGACGCGCTTGCCCTTGAACAGCGGGCCGTCGCAGTGCGGGCAATAGGCCACGCCCTTGTTGCGATATTCGTCTTCGCCGGGAACGCCCATCTGGCGCCAGCGTGCGCCGGTCGAGAGGATGACCGTCTTGGCCTTCAGGCTGGCGCCGTTCGCCAGTACGACCTCATGGAATCCGCCCTCGCGTGAAGCCGGGATCAGCTTGTCGGCGCGCTGAAGGTTTATGATGTCGACGCCATTTTCCTTGACGTGACCTTCGAGCTGGGCGGCGAGCTTGGGGCCTTCGGCGTAGGGGACCGAAATGAAATTCTCGATGCCCATCGTGTCGAGCACCTGGCCGCCGAAGCGTTCGGCGGCGATGCCGACGCGCAGGCCCTTGCGCGCGGTGTAGATCGCCGAGGCCGCGCCAGCCGGGCCGCCGCCGACGATCAGGACGTCGAACGGCTCCTTCGCGGCGAGCTTCTCGGCGGCCTTCGCCTCTGCGCCGCTGTCGAGCTTGGCGACGATCTGCTCGAGCTCCATCCGGCCCGATCCGAACAGCTCACCGTTCAGATAGACGGTGGGGACGGCGAGCACCTGGCGTGCATCGACCTCTTCCTTGAATAGCGCGCCGTCGATCGCAACGTGGCTGATCCGGGGGTTGAGGACCGCCATCAGGTTGAGCGCCTGAACCACGTCGGGGCAGTTCTGGCAGCTGAGCGAAAAATAGGTTTCGAAGTGGAGTTCGCCTTCGAGGCCCTTGACCGCTTCGATCACGTCCTGCGCCGCCTTGGACGGGTGGCCGCCGACCTGGAGCAGGGCGAGCACGAGGCTGGTGAACTCATGCCCCATCGGGATGCCGGCGAAGCGGACACCGATGTCGGTGCCGGCGCGGCGGATCATGAAGCTGGGGGTGCGCTTGTCGTCATCCTTGCGGACGAGCGTGATCTTGCCGGACAAATCGGCGATTTCGGTAAGCAGGGTTTCGAGCTCACGCGACTTGGCATCTTCACCAAGGCTCGCGACCAGCTCCACCGATTCGCGGATATGGACGAGATAGGCTTCGAGCTGCTGCTTGAGATGCGCGTCGAGCATCGGGAAACTCCTTGAACTGAAAGTAGAACGGCCCGGGGCATCGGTGAGGACTGCCCCGGGCCGTGTTCGCACCCGCCAAACTGGGGGAGGGGCGGGTGCGAAAAACCGCGTGGCTTAGATCTTGCCGACGAGGTCGAGCGACGGGGCGAGGGTGGTTTCGCCCTCTTCCCACTTGGCCGGGCAGACTTCGCCCGGATGCGCCGCGATATACTGTGCCGCCTTGATCTTGCGGAGCAGTTCGGTTGCGTTGCGTCCGACGCCTTCGCTGGTGATCTCGACCAGCTGGATCACGCCTTCCGGATCGATCACGAAGGTGCCGCGATCCGCAAGGCCCTGGCCTTCACGCAACACGTCGAAATTCTTCGACAGATTGTGGTTCTGGTCGCCGAGCATGTAATAGTTGATCTTGCCGATCGCCGGCGAGGTGTCGTGCCATGCCTTATGGCTGAAATGCGTGTCGGTCGACACCGAATAGACTTCGACGCCCATCTTCTGCAGGGTCGGGTAGATGTCGGCCAGATCCTCCAGCTCGGTCGGGCAGACAAAGGTGAAGTCGGCCGGGTAGAAGAAGAACACCGCCCACTTGCCGCGCACGTCCGCGTCGGTAACCTCGACGAACTTGCCTTCCTTGAATGCGGTTGCCGTGAACGGCTTCAGCTCGCTTCCGATGAGCGCCATTTTTTGTTCTCCTTTGGATGGTGCAGTGCAGCTTGTGCAATGCCGCATATAGGGTGCGGCGCAGCACATCCAAATTGGAAGAGTCGCTCGTGTTGATCGATCAAATCACTCAATAGGGTAAGATTGATCGATTGTCAGATGATGGCGCGATAGACGCTGTAGCTGCTGGTCAGGGTCAAAACGACGCCGACGAGGATCAGCAGGGTCTTGGTCGGAACGCGCTTGGCGAGGATCGCACCAAAGGGGGCAGCGATCACACCGCCGATCAACAGGCCGACGACTGCCTCGGTAAATGCCGAGAAACCCAAGTGAAAGATGAAGGTGATCGACACGGACAGGGTTAGGAAGAACTCGACGCAGTTGACGGTGCCGATGGTGTAGCGCGGTTGTGTCCCCTGGATCAGCAGGTTGCTGGTGACCACCGGACCCCAGCCACCGCCGCCCGCCGCGTCGAGAAAACCACCGGCGAGGCCGAGCGGCTCGACGATCCGTGGCTCGCGATGGTGGCGCGTCGGGAAACTGATGCCGCGCCACAGCAAATAAACGCCGATCAGCGCGAGATAGGTCATCACATAGGGGCGCGTCACCGAGGCATCGAGCGTGCTCAGCAGATAGGCGCCGGTCACACCGCCGACCACGCCGGGGACGAGGAGGCGGAAGAACAGCTTCCAGTTCACATTCTTGTGGAGCGCGTGGCTGATGCCGGACACGCCGGTGGTGAAGCATTCGGCGAGGTGGACGCCGGCTGACGCGGTCGCGGGTGGGACGCCGAGTACGCTGACCAGCAGCGTGCTCGAAATAACCCCGAACGCCATGCCGAGCGCACCGTCGACGATCTGCGCGGCAAAGCCGACGGCGATGAACGGGAGCAGGGCCTGGAAGTCGATCCCTTCAAACATTCACGCACCCTTCACAGTCCCAATGGCCGCATGGTTTGGAGGCCGGAAACAATCCCCACAAGATACATAGTGTTTAGCCGTCTCAAGGCATAAACGTCATGCGCTGGAAATGGGAGCGGGGACCGCCTAAATATCACGTCCAGACGAAAAGGGGCCTGGTAATGTTCGGCGGTCTTTCAGCCTATCTCGATTCCATTCGCGCACGCGATCCCGCCCCGCGCAGTCGGGCCGAGATCCTGCTTTATCCCGGCGTGTGGGCGCTGTTCTGGCATCGGGTTGCGCACCGTCTGTTCCGCGCACGTCTGTTTTTTCTCGCGCGGGCGGTGAACCATCTGTCGCGCTGGCTGACCGCGATCGACATTCACCCCGGCGCGACGATCGGGCGCAATTTCTTTATCGACCATGGCTTTGTGGTGATCGGTGAGACCGCGCAGATCGGTGACAATGTCACGATCTACCAATGCGTCACGCTCGGCGGTACCAGCCCCGACAATGGCGTCGCGGGCAAGCGGCACCCCACCTTGTCCGATGGGGTGATCATCGGATCGGGCGCGCAGGTGCTGGGACCGATTACGGTTGGTCCGCGCGCACGGGTCGGTGCCAATGCGGTGGTGACCAAGGATGTGCCCGAGGGTGCGGTCATGGTCGGCATTCCGGCAAAGCCGACGCTGGTCGAGGCCGGAGCATGGAAGAAAGACTTCGTGCCCTACGGAACGCCGTGCAGCGAGCTGTACGATCCGGCGACACAGAAGCTGGAGATCATGCGTTGCGAGCTGGAGACGATGCGCAAGCGGCTGGATCAGCTGCTCGATGAGCGTGCCGCCGAAGATCGGCCGGAGCAGCGCGACCGGGCGTGAGCGCGAACATCACCCCATTTCCGTCGCGCGGAGCGCCGTCACAGGTCGGGTTCGACCGCAGCGAGCTGACCCGCATCCTCGATCTCTATGGCCGTATGGTCGCAGCCGGTCACTGGAAAGACTATGCGATCGACCTTGGCCACGATGCGGCGGTGTTCGCCGCGTTCAGGCGAACCGCCGAGCGACCGGAGTTTCGGGTCGAAAAGCGGCCAGCACTTCGCAATCGGCAGGGCATGTGGGCGCTGGTCAACGAGGCTGGAGCGGTACTGAAGCGTGGCCACGAACTCGGACCGGTGCTCGCCCCGGTCGAACGCCGGCTGATGAAGCTGGTCGAGGACTGAGCGCTACGTTTCAGGCGGTAAACCGCTTGGTGAACCCCTTCACATTGCCAAGCTCCGCCGGGTGGGTGTCGACGCGCTCGACATTGGCCATGTTCGGGCCTTCGCGACAGCGATCAACAAAGGTGTCGAGCGCGACATCCTCGCCGTCCGCCAGAATTTCGACTCGCCCGTCCTGAAGGTTCCGGACCCAGCCGGTCACCCCCAGCTGGCGTGCGGTGCGCACTGCCCAGTCGCGATATCCGACGCGCTGGACGCGCCCTTCGATCAGCAAACGCTGCGCCGTCATTCCTGATAATCCCCGCTTACTCATGCGCCCACGCTGCGCACGGGGAATCCATAGTCCCGAGCAGGGCTGCGCGCACAGTCCTCCCCGGCGCAGACAAAGGGCGCTTCGGCGCGCTTTATGGCAGAGTTTGACGAAGGATGCTCCTAATTGGCGCAAAGCGGCTCTCGGCAGGGCCGAATTTACGGAGTATTGCGGATCGACCGCACGCCACCGATCGGATGTTGGGGCGTGTCGAACCGAAGCTATCGTCGGCGACAGCGGTATGGAGAGGTCTGCATGGAGCAGAGAAACAGCCGATTGCTGCAATTGCTCGCCGAATGCGCCGCCAAGATGCTGGCCGCATCCGACCCGCGTCAGATGATCGACTATCTGTTCGACCGCGTGCGCGAAGAGCTGAGTATTGACGTCTATTTTCACTATCTGGTCGACGGGACCGGGGGGCTGCGGCTTGAGGGCAGCGGCGGACTGACGCCCGAGCAGATCGAGTTGGGCCGACG
Organism: Sphingomonas sp. R647; assembly: GCF_020177055.1. Classification (GTDB taxonomy): domain Bacteria; phylum Pseudomonadota; class Alphaproteobacteria; order Sphingomonadales; family Sphingomonadaceae; genus Sphingomonas. Next base: position 407,491 of record NZ_JAIQXT010000001.1, on the reverse strand, counting down.
TCTTGAGTTCGGGCAGGCTGTCTGTGGCGTCGTCGCGCGTGACCGCGAGCCGTGCCTCGCTGAAAATGTGCTCGCCAGCACCGATCCAATGACGGCGTTCATCCGGGCGGTCGGGCTCGACAGCTATGCCTGCACCCCATTGATCCATGGCGAGACGCTGATTGGCACGCTCGGCTTCGGACGACGCGCGGCAGTTCCGTTCACGGACGTCGAATTGCAGTTCCTCCGCACGATGTGCAGCTATGTTGCCGTCGCGCGAAACCGCCTCGATGTGCAGGCGGAGATGATGGCGACGATTCAGGCGCATGAGACGCTGGCCGCCGAACAGGCCCACCTGATCGAGCGACTGTCGGCGCAACCGGCAAGCTCGGACCTCAGCATGATTGCCCATGAAATCGCGCAGCCGCTGTCGGCGGCGTCGAACTACATTGTCGTCGTGCAGCGCGCACTCGAAGGGCTGGGCGGGGCGGAAGGGCTGATCGAGCTGTCGCAGGCGCGGGTCGAAATCGATCGCTGTTCACAAATCGTCTCGCGCATGCGCCGGCTGTTGCAGAGCGGTGAGATCAACGCCGAGTTCGCCACTGTGCGGCTGTTGTTCGAGGATGCGTTGCGGATGGTGCTGGCAGCGCGCCCCGACGCCGGATCGGTCGTGTCGCTGGATATCGGTGAGGGGGTCGGCGACATCCTGGGCGATCGCATTCAACTGGTTCAGGTGATCGCGAACCTGCTGAGGAACAGCATAGAGGCGACTCAGGGCGCTGCCGACCCGGTCATCACGATGCGTGCGCGCGGGGCGGGTGACTGGATCGAGATCGCTGTCGAGGACAATGGCCGCGGATTCGTATCCGGTATCCTGCCCGAACCCGGTATCTCGACGACCGGTGGAAGCGGGGTGGGCCTGTCCGTCGTCAAGCGGATCCTGGCGGCGCACGATAGCGAGATGGTCCTGGACCCGTCGGCCGAGCGCGGCGCGCGCATCAGCTTTCGCCTGATGCGCCGCGAAGCGCTGATCGGGGAAGAGCCCGCGTCGTCCGCCAGATCCGGTGAACCTGCCGCACTCAAGCAGGATTGAACGCGCCGCCCTCGTCCATCAAATGCAGCACGCCGTCGCTGATCGCGAAATAGGCGCCATGGATCGTCAGCTTGCCCGCGGCTTCGCGGGTGGGAATGAAGGGGAAGGTGCGCAGGTTGGCGATCGACGTGCGGACGGTTTCCAGCTCCATCTCCCGCGATGCCTCTGGCCCTTCGCCGAACTTTGCCTTCACCCGTTCGCGGGCGTCATCGAGCAGGCTGACCCAGGCATGGACGAACCCGCCGTCGCCCGGCTCTGAGTCCTGAAACATCTCGGTCAGCGCCGCGTGCGCGCCGCCGCACATGCCGTGACCCAGGACCACGAGCTCTTCGACCTCAAGCTTGGTCACGGCAAATTCCAGCGCTGCGGACACACCGTGCCGGCCACCGTCATTCTCAAACGGCGGAACCAGGTTCGCCACGTTGCGGACGACGAAAATTTCACCGGGCAACGTGTCGAAAATTTGCGCCGGTTCGACGCGGCTGTCGGAGCAGGCGATCACCATGACCTTGGGGCTTTGTCCGCCGACCAGCTGTGCCCAACGCTCCCGCTGGCGGCGATAGTCTGCGGAACGGAAGCGATGATAGCCATCGACGAGATCGGTGAAGTGAGTCATGCGGCCTCCTCATTTCGGTTCCCATTGGCGCAGGCCGTGGGGGCTGGCAAGCGGGGCTCTGGATCGCTATCTGCGCGACATGAACGATCCGACTCCCGTCGCCCGGCCTACCGAACCGGCAGTACGTCAGCGCAAACCTGACTGGATCCGCGTGAAGGCGCCGACGTCCGCTGGCTTTGCCGCGACGCGCGCGCTGATGCGCTCTAAAAGCCTGACGACGGTGTGCGAGGAAGCGGCGTGCCCCAATATCGGCGAGTGCTGGAGCAAAAAGCACGCGACGGTGATGATCCTCGGCGACACCTGCACCCGCGCCTGCGCCTTCTGCAACGTCAAGACCGGGATGCCGCGCGCGGTTGATCCGATGGAGCCGAACAACGTCGCCGATGCGGCGGTGCAGATGGGGCTTCAGCATATCGTGATCACATCGGTCGATCGCGATGACTTGCCCGACGGTGGCGCCAAGCAGTTCGTCAAGGTGATCGAGGCGATCCGCAAGGCGTCGCCGACCACGACGATCGAGATCCTGACGCCGGACTTCCGCAACAAGCACGAAGCCGCCGTCGAAATGATCGTGGCGGCGCGGCCCGACGTCTATAACCACAATCTCGAAACCGTCCCGCGCCTGTATCCGACGATCCGCCCGGGTGCGCGCTATTACGCGTCGATCCGGTTGCTGGAGCAGGTCAAGAAGCTCGACCCGTCGATCTTCACCAAGTCGGGCATCATGCTGGGGCTGGGCGAAGAGCGGCTCGAGGTCCATCAGGTGATGGACGACATGCGCAGCGCTGACATCGATTTTCTGACGATGGGTCAGTATCTTCAGCCCACCCCGCGCCATGCCAAGGTGCAGGATTTTGTGACCCCGGCGGCGTTCGACGCGTATGCCGCGATCGCGCGCGCCAAGGGCTTCCTGCTGGTCGCATCCTCGCCGCTGACGCGGTCGAGCTATCATGCTGGCGATGACTTCGCAAAGATGAAAGCGGCACGCGATGCCAAGCTGGCAAAGGCAGTGGTCGCGGTCTGATGCCCCGTCATGCCGAGACCCGGCGGCTGCCCTACACGCCGGAACAGATGTTCGATCTGGTCGCCGATGTCGGCCGCTATGGCGAGTTCCTGCCGTGGGTCAGTGCGGTCCGGGTCCGCTCGAACAGCGAGACCGAGATGGTCGCGGACCTGATGGTCGGGTTCAAGGGGCTGAGGGAAACCTTCACCAGCCGGGTTGGGAAGCAGCGGCCGGGGCATATCCGGGTCGATTATCTCGAAGGGCCGCTCAAGCACCTGCACAATGACTGGAAGTTCCGGCCGGATGGCGAGGGCGGCGTCCTGGTCGATTTCGAGGTCGATTTCTCGTTCAAGAACCGGGTGTTCGAGATGCTTGCCGGACAGGTGTTCGACCGCGCGCTGCGGATGATGATCGGCGCGTTCGAGCAGCGTGCGGCGGTGCTTTACGGCGACTCGGCTTCTGGTTCGGCAGGCAGCAGCAGTTCGAGCGCGCACAACGCCGCTTGAAGGCGCACGCCGCCGCGGCCGATATCGCCGAATTCGCGGGTGTCAGCGACGATCAAGTCCGGATCAGCGGCCTTTTCGGCGCGGGCGAAGACCACATGGCCAACCGGCTTCTTGTCGCTGCCGCCGCCGGGGCCAGCGACGCCGGTGATCGCGACCGCGACATCCGCGCCGCTCTGCTCAAGCGCGCCCTGGGCCATGCTCCACGCGGTGGCGACGGAGACCGCGCCGAAGGTTTCGAGCACGTCGCGGCTGACCTTAAGCTCGCGGATCTTGGCCCCGTTGGAATAGGTGACGAATCCAGCGATCAGGATCTCAGAAGAACCGGGGATTTCAGTGATTGCAGCGCAGACCAGGCCGCCGGTGCAGCTTTCCGCGACGGCGACAGTGCGGCCCGCGGCGCGGTTGGTTTCGACGACGCGGCGCGCGGCGTCGACCAGCTCTTTGGGGAGAATCGTGTCCATCATTTGGGGCGGGGCATAGGGCAAAGCGGAAGCTTTGGCCCGCCTTTTCGACGGTCGGCATCGAGCTGTGCCATTCCGACGAAAACGCCTGCCAAATTCTTGGGGGGTAGCGGGGCGAGATTGGCGACGATCTTGTCCAGTTTCGGGCAATCGGCGGGCTCGATCATCTGTCCGGCGAGCGGGACCATGATCACCTTGATCGCGGGCAGGACGAACATCGATCCTGCGATTGCCTGCATATCGGGGCCGAGCAGCTTGGCGATGCCGCTGCGCGCCGCTGGCAGGGCAGGCGCGACGCCGGATTGAAGGCGGGCGGCGAAGGCGGGGTTGGGGCGGCGGAGAAAGGCGGAGGCGGGGAGGGCGGTGCAGACGCGGCCCACCTCCGCCACCATGTCGGGCAGCAGCACCTGGAACAGCGCTTCGGCCTCGCCATCGGTAAGGCAGGGGCGGGGCTGAGCCTGAACGCTGGACGCGGCGAGACCGGTCCAGAGCAGGGCGGTGGCGGCGAGGTGGCGGATACGCATCGACTTACTCCGTCATTGGCCAAGCGGGCGGCCCTATCAGGGACTTGTAGCAGGGGCGCGCAGTGCCAAGCCTGAACCGGCGCGCTTTATTCGGTCGCCTCCGGTAGCCGAACGGTGGCGACAGCCTGTGCCGCGATCCCCTCGCCGCGGCCGGTGAAGCCGAGGCGTTCGGTGGTGGTGGCCTTGAGGCTGACCTTGCCGAGCGGAAGGTTGAGGATTTCGGCGATGCGGGTGCGGATTGCGGCGCGGTGGGGGCCGATCTTGGGTTCTTCGCAGATCAGGGTGAGGTCGATGAAGTCGATAATGCCGCCCTCTGCCCGGACCAGCGACGCGGCGTGCTCGAGGAAGCGGTCGGACGCGGCGCCGCGCCATTGCGGGTCGCTGGGCGGGAAGTGCATGCCGATGTCCCCGGCGCAGATCGTGCCGAGCAACGCGTCGGTGATGGCGTGGAGCGCGACATCGGCGTCGCTGTGCCCCGCCAGCCCCTTGTCATGCGGGATCAGCACGCCGCCGAGCCAGAGTTCTTCGCCGGCGGCGAGGCGGTGGACGTCGTAGCCCATTGCGCTGCGCGAGATGAGGTTGGCGGCATGGCGCGCCTCCGCAGCGGCGAAATCGGCAGGGTGGGTGATTTTTTCGAGCATCGGGTCTCCGGGAACGAGGGCGACGTCATGGCCCGCGCGGCGGAGCATCTGGGCGTCGTCGGTGGCTTCTTCGTCGGCTGGCCAGGCGCGGTGGGCGGCGAGGATGGCGTCATAGTGGAAGGCTTGCGGCGTCTGGATGCGGTTGAGGCCGGCGCGGGGGACGTTGTCGCCGAGGGTTTCGCTGCCCTTGGCCAGCGTATCGGCGACGGGGAGGGCGGGGACTGCGCCGGGGGCGTGGTCGAGCGCGGCGAGCAGCGCGTCGACCACTGCGGCCGGGATGAACGGGCGGGCGGCGTCGTGGATCAGGACGCGGGTGACGCCCTGACCTTCGAGTGCTTCCAGCCCGGCGCGGACCGAGTCGCGGCGTTCGGCTCCGCCTTCGACAAAGCTGACGTTTTCGAGCTGTATTGCGCGGACGTGGTCCTGCTGGCCTTTGCCGATGACGATGATGGTTTGGGTTATCATCGGGTGAGCGGATAGTGCGGTAACACTATGCGCGAGCATGGGTTTTCCGCAGAGAGGGGCGAACTGCTTGGGGACGGTTCCGCCCGCGCGAATGCCTTTTCCGGCGGCGACAATGATGGCGGCGGTGGTCATGACGCGACGGCCACGCGACTGGGACGCGACAGCGAGGCGACGGGTTCGAACCCGCAGGCGACCGTCGCGCGACGATGGCGCGACACCCACACGACCGGTTTGCGGGGCAAGGTGACATTGACGCAACTGGTGCGCAACGTGGTTGCGATTGGGGGGCAGAGGGATGGAGGACGGCGCATGCGATCTGCCTAGCGAGGCCGGGGCTTGTAGGAAAGTTCTCCGCTAAGCCGGACTCAATGTTTGGCGGGGTCGCGCTCGAAGGGGAGAATCAGTCCCTCTTGTTCCGCATAGGCTCTCAGGCGATCGCTGAGGCCGTCGCTGTCCTCATAGAACTGCTTGTCCAACATCTCCAGGCGCGCGGCTCGACGGCGTCGCGTCACCACGTCGGTGAGCTGGCGTGTCTTAGAAGACATTACGCGCCAGCGCTCTTCCTGTCTCGGTGGAGGCCCGCGCCGACCAAACAGCACCTCCGCCGCCTCTCTGGCGAGACCTAGTGAGACCTCCGCTTGAATCGCACTCAGTCCATCAACGGCAAAATTATAATAGTCTCCGGAGCTGTTCGAAAAATACTGATCGAATCCGCCATTATACATCTCACCTTCGAGTAGGCAGACGGAGAAATAAAGCTGCTCCGCGACGGCCCAGTCTCTGAGCGCTGCATTGTCACGGCTCCGTTCGACTAGTGATTTCCAGAGTTCGCGAAAGGGATCGTAGCGCTTCTGCGCCTCGTAAAAGGCGCGGGATGCTTCGATGTCTTTTCGGATCCCTTGCTTACACGCCATACAGACACCGCCGGTGCTTTCGGCGGTAGTGGGTAAGATCAGAGTTCCGCAGTCATTGCAGGGAAGTTTTGCCATCTGGTTTTTCTGGCTCCCCGGCGTGCGCAATGCAATGCTCCGGGGATGAACAACCGCGTGTCGTTAAATAGGGGATTCTCCTTGGGTGCACATAGGAATGCACAAGGAGCATGATGCCAAGGCACGGGCGTTGCTGGCATCATTGATCGCCGGAGAGCAGTCGGGCGACCCTCGCCCTTCGATCTTGAAGCGTTCGAGGCGCGTAAACGCGCAGAGAAAGATGCCAAGTCTAACCCGGGACGAGCAAATTAGCGTCAATGCTTAACAAGAAGAAGACCCTCCCCAACCCCTCCCGCAAGCGGGAGGGGCTTAAGAAGAAGGGGATGGCACAGGCGGTCGCGCTTGCATCCCCGCCCTTGCCGCTGTAGGCGCTCGTGCCTATTTTTCGGGCACAGATGACGATGTTGAACCCCATCCAGGTCGGGCCGGTGACGGTCGAGACGCCGGTGATTCTGGCGCCGATGACTGGCGTCACAGACCTGCCGTTCCGGCGGCTGGTGCGGCGCTATGGGTCGGGGCTGAATGTCACCGAGATGATCGCGAGCCAGGCGGCGATCCGGGAGACGCGGCAGTCGGTGCAGAAGGCGGCGTGGGATCCGATCGAGGAGCCGGTGTCGATGCAGCTGGTCGGCTGTACCCCCTATGAAATGGGGGAGGCGGCGAAGCTGAACGAGGATCGCGGTGCGGCGATCATCGACATCAACATGGGCTGTCCGGTGCGCAAGGTGACCAATGGCGACGCTGGCTCGGCGCTGATGCGGGTGCCGGATCTGGCGGCCAAGCTGATCGAGGCGTGCGTCACGGCGGTGTCGGTGCCGGTGACGGTCAAGATGCGCATGGGGTGGTGCCATGACAGCCTGAACGCGCCCGAGCTGGCGCGCGTCGCCGAGGAGCTGGGTGCGAAGATGGTGACGGTCCATGGCCGCACCCGCAACCAGATGTACAAGGGCAGCGCCGACTGGGCGTTCGTGCGCAAGGTCAAGGATGCGGTGTCGATCCCGGTGATCGTCAATGGCGATATCTGCACGGTTGAGGATGCGCGCACGGCGCTGGAACAGTCGGGCGCGGATGGCGTGATGATCGGGCGCGGCGCTTACGGCAAGCCGTGGGTGCTGCGGCAGGTGATGGACGCGCTGTCGGGCGCGGGCGAGCGGGCGGACCCCGATATCGACGAGCAATATGCCCTGATCGCAGAGCATTACGCGATGATGCTCGATCATTATGGTGAGATGACCGGCGTCAATCTGATGCGCAAGCATATCGGCTGGTACACCAAGGGGCTGCCCGGATCGGCGGAGTTCCGCAACAAGGTGAACCAGGAGCCGAAGGCGGCGACCGTGCTGGGCATGCTCGACGAATTCTACGCGCCGTTCCGCGGCATGCCTGCTTTGGGATCATGGCCGTCACGCGAAGCGGCCTGAGGCCGCCGCCGCAGCCGGGTGAGCCGGACCTGACCGAGATTTTCGGCGGACTTCCGTGCGCCGCATTAGTGCTCGACCCGCAGGATCGCGTGACACGCGCCAATATCGCGTGCGAGCATCTGCTGAACCATAGCGAGAAGGCGATGCTGGGGCAGCGGCTGGATCGCATCTTTGCGCTGCCCGAGGGCTATATCGGGCGGCGCGACGGGCATGGCTTTGCCGCGTTCGATGTCGAGATCGAGCCGACCCGCTCGCCGCGCACGCGCGTCGATTTCATCGAGCAGCCGATTACCGAACATCCCGGCTGGCGCATCGTGACGCTGCATCAGGCGCCGACGTCACGCCGCCTGTCGGTGGGTGCGGATCGCAGTGCGGGTGCGCGCGCGGCGGTGGGCGCGGCGGCGATGCTGGCGCATGAGATCAAGAACCCGCTGTCGGGGATTCGCGGCGCGGCGCAGTTGCTGGCGGGGGATGACGACGCCGAGACGCGGGCGGAGCTGACCCAGCTGATCACGACCGAGGTCGATCGCATCGCCGCGCTGATCGACCGGATGCAGGATTTCACCGACACGCGCCCGCCCAAGCTGGCGCCGCACAATATCTATCCGCTGCTCGACCATGCCCGCCGCGTGGCGCTGGCCGGGTTTGCGCGGGGCATGGTGATCGAGGAACGGTTCGACCCGTCGCTGCCCCCGGTGATGATGGACAAGGACGCGTTCCTCCAGATCGCGATGAATTTGCTGAAGAACGCCGCCGAGGCGCTGCGCGATGTGGCCGAGCCGCGCATCATCCTGTCCACGCAATACCGTCATGGCGTCGCGATGCGGCCGGGGCCGGATCAGCCGCGTCGGTGGTTGCCGATCGAGTTTTCGGTGACCGATAATGGCCCGGGAGCGCCGGCGGACATTGCCAGCCATCTGTTCGAGCCGTTTGTGTCGGGTAAGCCCGAGGGCAAGGGGCTGGGGCTGCCGCTGGTCGAGAAGCTGGTGCGCGATATGGGCGGCGTGGTCGAATATGCCCGCGCGGGTGATCCGGAGATGACGGTGTTTCGGGTGAATTTGCCGAGGGCGGACGGTTGAGCGCTTCGATCCTCATCTGCGACGATGACGCCGCGATCCGCATGGTTGTGACGCAGGCGCTGCGGCGCGCGGGACATCGCGTGACGGCGGCGGCGTCGCTGGGCGAGTTGCGGCGCGAGCTGGCGGCGGCGCGGCCCGATGTGCTGGTGACCGATGTGGTGCTGCCCGATGGCAATGGGCTGGATTTCGTGGCGACCTTTACCGGTGAGATGCCCGATGTGCCGGTGATCGTGCTGTCGGCGCAGAATACGCTGTCGACTGCGGTGCGCGCGACCGAGGCGGGGGCGTTCGACTATCTGCCCAAGCCGTTCGACCTGGATGCGCTGACCGCGACGGTGGCGAGCGCGCTGGCGCGGGGGCGGCGGCTGGTCGATGACCTGCCCGCGTCGGAGGAGCAGGCGGTGGCGCTGATCGGGCGCTCGCCGGCGATGCAGGACGTGTATCGCGTGATCGCGCGGGTTGTCTCCAACGAGCTGACCGTGCTGATTACCGGCGAGAGCGGGACCGGCAAGGAGCTGGTGGCGCAGGCGATCCATGACCTGGGGCCACGGCGGCGGGCGCCGTTCGTCGCGATCAACATGGCGGCGATCCCGCGCGAGCTGATCGAGGCCGAGCTGTTCGGGCATGAAAAGGGCGCGTTCACGGGTGCCGCGGCGCGCGTCGCGGGCAAGTTTGAGCAGGCGAGCGGCGGCACGCTGTTCCTCGATGAAATCGGCGACATGCCGATGGAGGCGCAGACGCGGCTGTTGCGCGTGTTGCAGTCGGGCGAGTTCACCACCGTCGGCGGGGCGCGGGCGATCCGGGCGGATGTGCGAATCGTCGCGGCGACCAACAAGGATTTGATGAACCAGGTGGTGTCGGGGCAGTTCCGCGAGGATCTGTTCTACCGCCTCAACGTCGTGCCGATCGCGCTGCCGGCGCTGCGTGAGCGGCGGCAGGATATTCGGTTGCTGGCGCGGCATTTCCTGGATCGCGCGGTCGAGGATGGGCTGCCGCGCAAGCATGTCGGCGACGATGCGATTGCGGTGCTCGAGGCGCATGACTGGCCGGGCAATGTCCGTGAGCTGGAGAACCTGATGCGGCGCATGGCCGCGCTGCACCGCGATGAGTGGATCGACGGCGACGCGGTGCGCGCGATGCTGGGCGAGGGCAGCGGGCTTGCCGCGCCGACGCGCGATGCGGGGATCGAGGCGGCGGTGATCGCGCGACTGACCCGGCTGGCGGCGGAGGAGCCGGCGGTCCTGGAGGACGGCACGCTGTATGACCGGATCATCGGCGAGGTCGAGCGGCCGCTGATCGAGGCGATGCTCGCGCGGCACGGGCACAACCAGCTGCGCGCGGCACGGGCGCTGGGGATTAACCGGAATACGTTGCGCAAGCGGCTGGATACGCTGGGGATCGATGTCGGCGGGCGGCTGGACGATCCCGCTTAGCGACAAGTCGAGCGACAAGTGTGTTTTCATGGCAACAATGATGTTGTAGCCATGTCACGATGGATGTTGCTGCCAAGCCACTGACGGATGCGGGTTTGCCCCGCTGGCGGCTGAGCATTACCCCATTTGTCGAACTCCTTGTGCTGTGCATCGCGCTGGCGGTGCTGATTACCAGCTATTTCGTGGTGAGCGGGAATACGGGTTCGCAGCGGTTGCTGACCCCGCCGTTGGTCGCGCTGTTGCTGGTCGGCAACCTCATTCCGCTGGTGGCGCTGATCGTGCTGGTCGGGCGGCGCGTGGCGATGCGGCGTGCGGCCCGGTCGCCGCTGGGCGGGCGGGCGCGGCTGCATGTGCGGCTGGTGGCGATCTTTTCGATCGTGGCGAGCGTGCCGACGATCTTTGTGTCGATCGTCGCATCGCTGCTGTTCCAATATGGCGTCGAGTTCTGGTATTCCGACCGTGCGCGTGGAATGCTTGAAAACGCGCAGGTACTTGCACAACAATCACAACGTCGAATTACCGGGTTCGTCGATGAAAATATCGCGCCAATGTCGGGGGACGTGTCCTCAGCGCTGAAGCAAGCGCCAATGGACAGTCGGGAGTTTCAGTTCTTTTTCGGGCAGCAGGTTTTCATTCGCAGCCTCAATCAGGCTGCAATATTTTCGGTGTCGAGCGAGGGCACCAAGTCAATTCTTGCGATTGCCAACCCGGGCGAAGGTGATCTGGAGAAGGACATCGATCCTACTGCGGCGCTGAAGGTGTCCGCGCGCCAGCCAATCGTGTCGGGGATCGAGGGGGACCGGGTCTGGTCGATCACGCGGATACCCGAAACGAACCTGTACATTTACGCGGCACGATTCTTTGATCTTGGCGACATCTCCGCGCAGATGAAGCGCGCTGACAGCCTAGTGAATGATTACCGTGCGCTCACGGACCGGTCGCGGACGATCCAGCTTCAGTTCAACGTCGCGCTATTGCTGCTGTCGCTGCTCATCGTCAGCGTGGCCGTGTGGGCTGCGCTTCAGATCGCGGACCGCCTCGTCCGCCCAGTGGGCGATCTGGTGAAAGCGGCGCGCGACGTCGCTGCGGGCGATCTGGCTACGCGGGTGCCGACGCCGCGGGCGGATGATGAGATCGGCACGCTTGCCACCGCGTTTAACCGCATGACCGACCGGTTGCAGGAGCAGACCAATGCGCTGGTCGATGCCAATGCCGAATCCGAAAGCCGCCGCGCGCTGATCGAGGCGGTGATGTCGGGGGTGACGGCGGGGGTGCTGTCGATCGATTCCGAGCGGCGCATTCGCCTGATCAACAGTTCGGCGATGGCGTTGCTGCAGCCCGGCGATGCGCCGGTGGGCAAATTGCTCGCCGAGGTCGCGCCGGAGCTGGACGCAGTGCTGGGCGGGGAGACGCGCGAGGATATCGTGCAGCTGACCAGCGGGGGCGAGGCGCGGACGCTGGCGGTCAAGATCACCCGCGATGAGGCCGGGCAGGTGCTGACCTTCGACGACATCACGCAGCAATTGCTCGACCAGCGGCGCGCGGCCTGGTCCGACGTCGCGCGGCGGATCGCGCACGAGATCAAGAACCCGCTGACCCCGATCCAGCTCGCCGCCGAACGCCTGCAGCGGCGTTATGGCAAGAAGATCGAGGGCGATGACGGCACCTTTGCCAAGCTGACCGATACGATCGTGCGGCAGGTCGGCGATCTGCGGCGGATGGTGGACGAATTCTCGTCGTTTGCGCGGATGCCCAAGCCGATCTTCCGCGAGGAATCGATCATCGACGTCGCGCGCCAGACGCTGTTCCTGCACGAAGTGGCCAAGCCCGATATCCAGTTCCGATTTGAGGCGCCCGACACGGTGCGGCCATTGGTATGTGACCGCCGCCAGCTTGGGCAGGCGCTGACCAACCTGGTCAAGAATGCAGTCGAGGCGATCGAGGCGCGTACGGGCGAGGGCGAGACCGACGCGGCGGGCGAGATCAGCATGCAGGTGCGCGAGGCGGCCGACGCACAGCTGATCATCGAAATCACCGACAACGGCATCGGCCTGCCCGCCGAGCGCGAGCGGATCGTCGAGCCGTATATGACGACGCGCGCGCGGGGCACCGGCCTTGGCCTCGCGATCGTCAAGAAGATCGTCGAGGAGCATTTCGGCACGATGGCGTTTGCCGATCGCGCGGGCGGGGGGACGGTGGTGACCCTGTGCTTCGACACCGCGACGCTCGAGCGACTGGTGGGAACCGGGGGAACGGACGACACGGAACCGGGTGGAGCGGGCCTTGCCGCGCTGACCCCGACCAAGAACGGAAACATGTGATGAAACTCGATATCCTGGTCGTCGATGACGAGGCCGATATCCGCGAACTGGTCGCGGGCGTGCTGGAGGATGAGGGCTATGAGACGCGCAGCGCCGCCGACAGCGATGCAGCGCTGGAAGCGATCGCCGAGCGCCGGCCGAGCCTTGTCCTGCTCGACGTGTGGCTGCAGGGGTCGCGGCTTGATGGGTTGGACCTGCTCGACGAAATCAAGCGGCGCGACGCGTCGATCCCGGTGCTGGTGTTTTCAGGCCATGGCAATCTCGACACTGCGGTCGCCGCGATCCGGCGCGGGGCATCGGACTTTATCGAAAAGCCGTTCGAGGCCGAGCGACTGATGCTGTTGGTCGAACGCGCGACCGAAACCGAGCGGCTGCGGCGCGAAGTCGCGTCGCTGCGCGCGACGGTGGGGCGCAGCAACGACCTGCATGGTACATCGGGGGCGATCAATGCGGTGCGCGCAACGTTGAAGCGGGTGGCGGCGACGGGAAGCCGGGTGATGATCACCGGCGGTCCCGGCACCGGCAAGGAAGTCGCCGCGCGCCTGCTGCATGAATGGAGTAACCGCGCGAACGGCCCGTTCGTGATCGTCAGCGCGGCGCGGATGACGCCGGAGCGGGTCGAGGAGGAATTGTTCGGGGTCGAGGATGGCGACCTGGTCCATCCCGGTTTGCTGGAACAGGCGCATGGCGGGACGCTGTTCCTGGACGAGATCGCCGATATGCCGTTGACGACGCAGGGGCGGATCCTGCGCGTGCTGACCGAACAGAAGTTCAACCGGGTCGGCGGGCAACGGCAGGTCAAGGTCGATGTGCGCGTGGTTTCAGCGACCGGGCGCGACCTGACGACCGAGATTGCCGAGGGGCGGTTCCGCGAGGACCTGTTCTACCGGCTCAATGTCGTGCCGGTGCCGATTCCGCCGCTGACCGAGCGGCGCGAAGACATTCCCGCTCTGGTCGAGCATTTCGTGGCGCACTACGCGACCGAGCGGCGCGTGCCGACCCCTGAAGTCGCGGGTGATGCGCTGGTCGCGTTGCAAAGCTATGAATGGCCGGGCAATGTCCGCCAGCTGCGCAACGTGGTCGAGGCGACGGTCATCATGGCGCCGGGCGACCGGATCGGACGGATCGACATCGATATGCTGCCGACCGAAATCCTCGGACGCCGCGATGACGGCGGGATGGGCGCGGCTACGATCATGGGCGCACCGTTGAAGGAGGCACGCGAGAGTTTCGAGCGCGAATATCTGCGCATCCAGATCAAGCGCTTCTCGGGCAACATCTCTCGCACGGCGCATTTCATCGGGATGGAGCGGTCGGCGCTGCACCGAAAGCTGAAGCTGCTCGGCATCCATGAGGCGCGCGACGAGGAGTGAGTTGCGGCTGATCGCGCCGACGTCTCGGCGTTGCCACGCACACCTATGGACGTTGTGGGGGGCAATACCTACATTGCCCCAAACGCGCCGCTGGGTGGCGCGCATCCGACGCCGGGAAACGGCGCGATTGCGGGAAAATCCCGCCAAGAACAGTGAGCTGCATCATGGCCGACAAGCAGACATCCCTTCAGGATCTTTTCCTCAACGCGCTTCGCAAGTCCAAGACCCCGGTGACCATGTTTTTGGTCAAGGGCGTCAAATTGCAGGGCATCGTCACCTGGTTCGACAATTTTTCCGTGCTGCTCCGCCGCGACGGCCAGTCGCAGCTGATTTACAAGCATGCGATTTCGACGATCATGCCGTCGGGCGCGGTCGATGTCGCGTCGATCGTCGATGCGGTGCCAGATACCCAGTCCAAGAACCCGGTTTTGCAGGAAATTTTCCTTGGCGCGGTCAAGCGTCAGCAGGAAAATGTCACCATGTTCTTGGTCAATGGCGTGATGTTGCAGGGCGGGATCGCGGCGTTCGACCTGTTCTGTATGCTGCTCCAGCGCGATGGCGCGTATCAGCTGGTGTACAAGCATGCGGTGTCGACCATTCAGCCAGCGCATCCGCTGGACCTGACCGATCAAGGCGAGGAAGCCTGATCGCCTTGAAAGCAGATTTATGAGTACCGGTTTCGAGCGCGACCCCGACGAGTTCACGCGGGGCGCGCGGGCAGTGGTTGTCTATCCCGACCTTGGCGGATCAACGCGCGACGCCGAGGCGCGTCTGGAGGAGACCGCTGGCCTTGCGGTCGCGATCGGGGTCGAGGTGGTCGAGCGGGTGGCATTGCGCATCCGCGCGGCCAAGCCGGGCACGCTGATTGGGTCGGGACAGGTCGAGGCGCTGGCCGAGACGGTGCGCGACCGCGACCTCACGCTCGCCGTGTTCGACGCGGGGCTGACCCCGGTGCAGCAGCGCAATCTTGAAACCGCACTCGGCTGCAAGGTCATCGATCGTACCGGCCTGATCCTCGAGATCTTTGGCGAGCGTGCGCGCACGGCCGAGGGGCGGTTGCAGGTCGAGCTGGCGCATCTCGACTACCAGGCCGGGCGGCTGGTGCGCAGCTGGACCCATCTTGAGCGCCAGCGCGGCGGTTTCGGCTTCCTTGGCGGCCCGGGCGAAACGCAGATCGAGGCGGATCGCCGCCTGATCCGCGACCGCATGGCGCGGCTGAAGCGCGAGCTTGAGTCGGTGAGCCGCACGCGCGGGCTGCATCGCGAGCGGCGGCAGCGGGCGCCGTGGCCGGTGATTGCGCTGGTCGGCTACACCAATGCCGGAAAATCCACGCTGTTCAATCGCTTGACCGGTGCTGACGTCATGGCGGAGAATCTGCTGTTCGCGACGCTGGATCCGACATTACGGCAGATTTCGCTGCCCGGGATCGACAAAGCGATCCTGTCGGACACGGTGGGGTTCGTGTCCGAACTGCCGACTCAGCTGGTCGCCGCGTTCAAGGCGACGCTGGAGGAAGTGGTGTCGGCGGACTTGCTGATCCATGTCCGCGACATTGCGCACCCGGACAGCGAGGCGCAGCGCGACGATGTCGAGTCGGTGCTCAAGGACATCGGCGTTGCGCCCGAGACGCCACGGTTCGAGGCGTGGAACAAGCTCGACCTGCTCGATGGCGAAGCGCGTGAGGACGTGCTGGGCGATGCGGCGAAGCGCGACGATGTGCTCGCGGTGTCAGCGCTGAGCGGGGAGGGGGTCGATGCCCTGATCGCGAAGGTCGCGGCGCGGCTGACGCATGGCCATCGCCGCTATCAGGTCACGCTCGCGGCCGCCGATGGGGCAGGGGCGGCATGGCTGCACCAGCATGGCGAGGTGGTCGACCACTGGATCGACGGCGAGACCGCGATCTACGACGTGCGGATGGCGCCCAAGGACCATGAGCGGTTCGAGGTGCGCAACGGATGACGCCACGGCGCGGGGTGGTGCTGGGGCTCGCGGCGATGCTGCTTGTTTCGGCGGGACCGGCGTCGGAACCGCCGGTGGTGCGGGTGCGGCTGGTGACCAGCGCGGGGACCGTGACGTTGGCGCTGGATGCGCGGCGGGCGCCGCTGACGGTCGCGAACTTCCTGCGCTATGTCGATGACGGGCGGCTGGAGGGCACCCATTTCTATCGCGCGGCGCGGCGCAAGGGCGATCCGGCGAACGGCTTTATCCAGGGCGGGATCGGCACCGATGCACGGCGGATACTGCCGTCCGTGGCGCTTGAGCCGACCAGCAAGACCGGCATCAAGCATCTGAGCGGCACGATTTCGATGGCGCGATCGATTGCTCCCAACTCGGCGCATGGCAATTTTTCGATCATGGTCGGCGACAATCCGACGCTAGACGCGCGACCGGGCAAGCTCGGCTATGCCGCGTTCGGGCGCGTGATCGGCGGCATGGATGTCGTGCGCAAGATCCTGGGCATGCCGACCGGCGGCGGGCGCGAGGAGATGCGCGGGCAGATGATCCTGCAGCGTGTGAGGATCCTGCGTGCCGAGCGGATCGACGGGACGGCCAAGCCGACCGGGCGGCCCAAGCCGTGGCTGATTAACCTGCCGTGGCGCAAGGATTAGGACGAAGCGTCCGTAATTTCACTTAAGCGGTGCGTCCTGACTTGCTGCGATGCAGCATCATTGCCATATTGTCATGATGGATACCGAGAAGGGGGCGGAGTCTCCGCCAAACCCAACGCCGATCGTGCTGGAGGGGATCGTCAGGCAGAAATGCATGAACGCGATCTATAATCGCACGCGCATGGTGCTGGCACCGCACATTCTCTACACCCGCGCCGGGTCTCTCTATGTCGACGCGCAGGTCATTTCGCGCGATTTCGTGATCCCGCGTGAAGAGAAGTTCGGGACGTTCAAGGTGGACGGCCTCAAGAACCTGGCACTGACCGAGCGCGAGTTCGCGATCAGCCGGTTGTTTTTGCCGGAGTCCGAGAAATATGACGGGACCACGCTGATGGTGGTGGAGCCGCAGGCGGCGCCGGCGTTCTGACAAATCTCCGTTTGTGCTGAGCTTGTCGAAGCACGATGCGTGATAGAGATGTCTGGAGCTGCCCTTCGACAGGCTCAGGGCAAACGGGTGGGGGTAGCGATCACTCGCTCGCCTTTACGGCGCCCCAGAGGTCTTCCTTTTCGTCAAGCGACAGGCCGGTAAACGCGTTGCCCGCCTGAGCCTCCATCGCGCGGAAGCGGCGTTCGAATTTGGCGTTGGCGGCGCGCAATGCGGCTTCGGGATCGATGCCAAGTTTGCGCGACCAGTTGACGGTGGCGAAGAGCAGGTCGCCGATCTCCTCGGCGCGGTGATCGTCGCTGGTCGCGGTTTCGACCTCTGCCAGCTCCTCGTCGACCTTGGCGCGGGCATCCGCCGGGTCGGCCCAGTCAAATCCGGTGCGCGCGGCGCGCTTTTGCAGCTTTTCGGCGCGGGTGAGGGCGGGGAGGCCGATCGCAACGCCGTCGAGTGCCCCGCTCGTTCCCTTGCTCCCCCGCTCTTCGGCCTTGATTTGTTCCCACAGGTGATGGCCGCCGTTCTCGGCGCCGCGGAAGATGTGCGGGTGGCGGCGCTCCATCTTGTCGCAAATGCCGGTGATGACGTCGGACAGGTCGAACGCGCCGAGTTCTTGCGCCATACGGCTGTGAAAGATGACCTGGAGCAACAGGTCGCCAAGTTCGTCCTTGAGGTCGGTCAGGTCGGCGCGCGCGATGGCGTCGGCCACCTCGTAGGCTTCCTCGATCGTGTAGGGCGCGATCGTGGCGAAGGTCTGGACGGTGTCCCATTCGCAGCCCGTCACCGGGTCACGCAGCCGCGCCATGATCGCCATCAGGCGCTCGATGCCGGGGGACTCGATCTGGGTGCTGTCCGGCGCGGGGGAGACCGTCTGCTCGCTCATGGCCTAAGTCCGATAATATACATTATGTTAAATTCAGCTTGGGTTGGGTTCGAGGATCAGCACGTTCCCCTCCACCCGCCACGATTTGAGGCGTGACAGGAAGTTCATCCCCAGCACATCGAGATCGCCGAAGCTGGGCGCGACGAATACGGTCAGGTCTTCGGTGCTGAGTGCGCCCACCGCCACCCGCCCGACATTGGCGCGGCGTGCGTTGACGACGCCGTTGGCGGTCGACACCTGAACCGGCGCTCCATCAGTATAGTCGATCCCGGCCGCGCGCGCCGTGCTCTCGCTGATCGCCGTCACCGTCGCGCCGCTGTCGATCAGCATGCGGCGTTCGACACCATTGATCGTCGCGCGCGCCCAGAAATGGCCGTCGGGCGACAGGCGGATGCTGACCGATCCCGCGCCGGTGACGGGCGCCGGGTCGGACAAGCCGCTGCTGGCCCCGATGACCTGAAGCTGGTCGAGAATGCGGTCTTTGTTGATCACAACGAGGGTAATCAGGCCGGCGATGATCGCCCAGCCGATCACCGTCTTGACGATGAAACTGAATTGCATGTTGCGGATGCTGAGCGAGCCCAGCACCAGAATGAGGAACCCGACCAGCGATACGAGCTGAATGATCTGGGACTCGGTCAAACGTGCAACTCCATGCCGTCATGGCCCGGCTCGACCCCGGTGGGCAGCTCGGCCTTCAGGGTCATATAGTCCATCGAGTGATCCATATGAACGAGAACCGTGCGGCGCGCACCACATTGCTGCGCCCATGCCAGTGTCTGTGCAAGATGCGGATGGGTCGGGTGCGGCTCACGGCGCAGCGCATCGGCGACCCACAGGTCGAGGTCGCTGTAGAGCGACGCCATTTCGTTGGTGAATATATTGAAATCAGTGGCATAGCCGACTGACTTGCCAGAATGTTCAAAGCGCAATCCGGCGCTGGTGATGCCACCATGCGGCTGATCGACCGTGCGGACAATGATGTCGCCGATCGTCATGCCGTCCCGCAACGGCTCGATCGTCGCGGTCGGGCGGTATGGCCCTCCCCCTTCGAACACATAGCGGAAGCGATCACGCAACCGTTCCTGCGTCTTCCAGTCGGCGAGGCCGCGCACCGGGGCACCGCGCAGGTGCATCAGCTGGCGCAGATCGTCGATGCCGTGGCAGTGATCGGCGTGATCATGCGTCCAGATCACCGCGTCGATATCCGCGACATTGGCGGCGATCAGCTGCTCGCGCAGGTCGGGGCTAGTGTCGACGAGGATGCGGGTGGCACCCGCCTCGACCAGGATCGAGGCGCGGGTGCGGCGGTTGCGCGGGTCGGTCGGGTCGCAGCTGCCCCAGTCGTTGCCGATGCGGGGAACGCCTGATGACGTGCCTGAGCCGAGGATCCGGACCTTCACGGGGTCGTCAGTGTCTTTGCGAACAGCCGGTGGAAGTTTTCGCGGGTCGCCTCGGCCAGTTCCTCGGCGTCCATGCCGCGCAATCGCGCGAGGAAGCGACAGGTGTCGGCGACGAACGCTGGTTCACCGGTCTTGCCGCGATGCGGGACGGGGGCGAGGAACGGGGCGTCGGTTTCGATCAGCAGCCGGTCGAGTGGCAGCCGCGCGGCGGTTTCCTGAAGGTCGCGGGCGTTCTTGAACGTCACGATGCCGGATATGGAGATATAAAAGCCTAATTCCAGTGCCTTGTCGGCAAATTCTCCACTGGCTGTGAAGCAGTGGATCACGCCGGGATAGGCCCCCTTCCCCATCTCCTCGGCGAGGATGTTGGCCGTGTCCTCCTCCGCATCGCGGGTATGGACGATCAGTGGCAGGCCGGTTTCGCGGCTGGCTGCGATGTGGGAGCGGAAGCTCTTCTGCTGCTGGGCGCGGTCGCTATGGTCGTAATAATAGTCGAGCCCGGTCTCGCCGATGCCGACGACGCGCGGGTGCGTAGCGCGCGACAGCAGCTTGGCGGTGTCGATATGCGGATGCTCGTCCGCCTCATGCGGGTGGATGCCGACCGTTGCCCAGACGTCGCTTTCGCGCTCGGCGGTGGCCAGCACCTCGTCCCATTCGCGCTCGCGCGTCGCGATGTTGAGCATCGCCACGACGCCGCTTTCACGGGCACGGGCGAGAACCGCGTCCTGATCCTCAGCCAGTCCCTTATAGTTGAGGTGGCAATGGCTGTCGGCGAGCCTCATGCGGTCGCTTCCTCTGCCAGCACGAGGCGCGGGAACACGCCGGTCGGCGGATCGAGGCGGAAGCCTGACGTCACGGCTTCATCATACCAGCCCTTGTTGTCGAGCGCGGCATGGTCGCGACCGTCCTGCCCGAGCTGGTCGAGGATCTTGCGGGCGGATTCGGGGATTACCGGCAGGACGAGGATCGCGAGGTCGCGGATCGCGCGAACCAGCGTGCCGAGGACGGCGTGCATCCGCTCCGGGTCGGTCTTGCGCAGCGCCCACGGGGCCTGAACATCGATATATTGGTTGCAGGCGAACACTGCGCGCATCCATGCCTCCAGCCCCTGATTGAGCGCGAGGTTGTCGAACGCGGTACGGAACTCGCGGCTCGCCTCTTCGATCGTTGCGAGCAATTCGGCATCGGCAGGGTCGCTGCGGCCCGCCTCGGGCAGCGCGCCTTCGAGATTCTTGGCGATGAACGACAAGGTCCGCTGGGCGAGATTGCCGAAGCTGTTCGCCAGATCTGCGTTTGCGCGAGTGACGATCGCTTCATCGCTGAAGCTGCCGTCATTGCCGAACGCGACCTCGCGCAACAGGAAATAGCGCAGCGCATCGACCCCATAGAGCCGAGTCAGCTCCATCGGGTCGGCGACATTGCCGGTCGATTTCGACATCTTCTCGCCGCGGTTGAGGATGAAGCCGTGCGCGAACACCTGCTGCGGAAGCGGCAGGTCGGCGGACATCAGGAAGGCGGGCCAATAGACCGCGTGGAAGCGGGTGATGTCCTTGCCGATCAGATGCAGATTGGCGGGCCAGTAGCGCGCGAGATCGCTTCCTGCATCGGGATAGCCGGTGCCGGTGAGGTAATTGGTCAGCGCGTCGACCCAGACATACATGACATGGCCGGGCGAGTTCGGCACCGGCACGCCCCAGTCAAAGCTGGTGCGCGAGACCGACAGGTCGATCAGCCCGCCCTCGACGAACTTCACGACCTCGTTGCGCGAGCGCTCCGGGCGGATGAAGTCCGGCTGCGCCGCGTACAGATCAAGCAAGGGCTGCTGGTACTTCGACAGGCGGAAAAACCAGGTTTCCTCGGCGGTCCACTCAACCGGGGTGCCCTGCGGCGACAGCTTGACGCCGCCCTCCCCTTCGGTGAGCTCTTTCTCTTCATAGAACGCTTCGTCGCGGACCGAATACCAGCCTTCGTAGCGGTCGAGATACAGGTCGCCCTTGGCCTCCATCGCGGCCCAGATCGCTTGGCTGGCGGCATAGTGATCCGGATCGACAGTGCGAATGAAACGATCATGTGAAATATTCAGATCGCGCGCCATATCGCTGAAATAGGCTGACATTTCATCCGCAAGCTGACGCGGGGTCAGGTCGCGGGCGCGGGCGGTCTGGGCGATCTTCAGGCCATGCTCGTCGGTGCCCGTCTGAAAGCGCACGTCGCGCCCGGCCTGACGCTGGAACCGGGCAATCGCGTCGGCGGCGATCATCTCATAGGCGTGGCCGATATGCGGCTTACCGTTGGGGTAATGGATCGCGGTGGTGATGTAGTAAGGTTCGGACATTGGGGCGCTCTAGCGGCTTCTGCGCGGCGGCGAAAGCAGTCAGCGCTTCGCCAGGCGTGCGAGGATGCCGCCCATTTCGAACACCGTCGCCTGTGCGTCGAGCGACTGGGCGAGCGCGACCGGGCCGAGTTGCGACGCGGCTTCATAGACCGCAATCGCTTCGGCCAGCGCTGCGCCGTGCCGTCCGCGTGCTTCGGCGAGGGCGAAGGCGGGGACGCGGGCGAGGAACGCCTCGTAGCGCGGTTGTGCCGCCTTCGACCCAAGCGTGCGGGCGAGGCGGGCGCGGATCGCGTTGTCGGGATCGCCGCGCGCCGCGATGGCCGCCATCTCGCTGTCGATCGATGCGAGATCGAGGCCGGCGAAGCTGAGCGCGCGACCGGGCGACCCCTGCCCCGCGCGGACCAGCGCCTCGACCTCCGCCGCGCTTGCCTCGGGCAGCGCCGCGCGCACTGCGGAGGCAACCTCGCTGTCGGGCAGCGGATCGAAGCGCAGCACGCGGCAACGCGAGCGGATCGTCGGGAGCAGGCGCCCCGGCGAATGGCTGACCAGCAGGAAGATCGTCCCCGCTGGTGGCTCTTCGAGGTTCTTGAGCAGCGCGTTGGCGGCACCCGGGCGTTCGACATCGTCGATCGCGTCGATCACGATGACGCGGCGGCTCGACATGCTCGGCTTGGTCGCGAACATCGGGTTGAGCGCACGGATCTGGGCGATGTTGATCGACCGCGCGATATTCTCACCCGGCTTGTCGGGGTCCTTGGGCAGGCGCATCAGCGCGCGGTAATCGGGGTGTGCGCCCGACTCGATCAGCTTGCGGGTAGGGTTGTCCTCGGGGAGGTCGAAGTCATCCGATGGTGCGACCTGCCCCGCCCCTTCGGCCAGCAGTCGCGCGGCGGCGGCGCGGGCGAAGGTCGCCTTGCCCAGCCCTTCTGCGCCCGCGATCAACCACGCGTGATGCAGCTGCCCGCTCGACATGGCGGCGCGAAATGCGGCCTTTGCCGCGGCGTTGGGGCCGGTTGACGTCATGGCAGCAGGTCGGACAACGCGCCCATCAGTGACGTCGTGACGTCATCCACACTGCCCGAGGCGTCGATCAGACGCACGCGATCCGGCTCTGCTGCAGCAATGCGGCGGAACTGCGCCGCGACGGCGGCGTGGAAGTCCGGCCCGCGCGCGCCGAAGCGATCGGCGGCGCCGCCGTCGCGATCCAGCGAGCGGGCATGGCCTGCGCCATCGGGCAGATCGAGCACGAGCGTGCGGTCGGGCAACAGGCCCTTCGACCCGAAGCCGTGCAGCGCGAGGATCGCGGCGTCGTCGATATCCTGCGCGCCCTGATAGGCGCGGGTCGAATCGACATAACGGTCGCACACCACCCAACTGCCCGCCTCGACCGCCGGGCGGATCAGCTTTTCGACATGATCCGCGCGCGCGGCGGCGAACAGCAGGGTTTCGGTGTGCGCGCTCCAGCGAGTCACCGCGCCCTGCATCAACAGGCCGCGGATCGCCTCTGCCCCCTCGGTCCCGCCCGGTTCGCGGGTGAGCACGACGTGGATTCCCCGCGCCTCAAGCGCGGCGGCGAGCCGCTTTGCCTGGGTCGACTTGCCCGCGCCCTCCCCGCCTTCGAGGCTGAGGAAGACGCCCCTCACGCGCCGAACAGCGACATGAGGCCCGCCCACATGCGACCGAAGAAGCCCGCCTCACCGACATCGGCGGCGGCGACCAGCGGCAGGCGCTGTTCGGGCAGGCCGGGCGAGGTGACGACGAGGTCGGCGATATGCTGGCCGGCCTTGATCGGCGCCTTGATCGGGCCCTGATAGACGACGGTCGCGCGCAGATTGGGGTTGGCGCCCGAGGGAATGGCGATGGCGAGATCGCGAGGTGCAACGAGGCCGACCTGCGCCGCATCGCCGAGCTGGACATCCGCCTGCTCGACCGTGCGGCCCTTGGTCACCAGCTTGCGCGAGGACCATGCGCGGAAGCCCCAGTCCATGAACTTGACCGACTCTTCGATGCGCGCGTTGAAGCTCGTCAGCCCGGCGACGACCATGACCAGACGGCGGCCATTCTGCTCCGCCGACCCGGTAAAGCCATAGCCGGCCTCTTCGGTATGGCCGGTCTTGAGGCCATCCGACCCGCGCACGCGGCCGAGCAGCGGGTCGCGGTTCGCCTGGGTGATCGGCGCCCCACCCATGGTGCTGCCGAAGGTGAAGCTCTCCTTCGAATAGAAGCGCTTGTAGAGCTCGGGGTGGTTGCTGATCGTCGCCTTGGCGAGCTTCGCCAGATCGCGTGCGGTGACCATCGTGCGGCCGGCATCCGGCCAGCCGTTGGAGGTGCCGAAGCGGCTGTTGTTGAGGCCGATTTCCTTGGCCTTCTGGTTCATCAAATTGACGAACGCTTCCTCGGTCCCGGCGAGATGCTCGGCGAGCACGACGCACGCATCATTGCCCGACACGACGATGATGCCGTTGAGCAGATTTTCGACGCTGACCTTCTGACCCGGTGACAGGAACATGGTCGAACCCGCTGACGGACCATGCCATTTTCGCCACGTCTCCGGACGGACATCGGCCATGTCGGACAGCTTCAGCTTGCCCTGCTTGATCAGGTCGAACGCGACATAGGCGGTCATCATCTTCGCCATCGACGCCGGCGGCATCTGGCGATCGGCGTCCTTGGCATAGAGCACCGCGCCCGACGACAGATCCTCAAGATAGGCGACCGGGGCAGCCGTCTCGAACGGGGGCGTCTGCGCGGTGGCGGGCGCGAGCACGAGCGAGAAGGCGGTGGCGGCGAGCAGGAACTTCTTCATGGGGCTTTGTCGGTCCAAGGGCTTGAGGGTCAGGGGATCGAAACGATGCGCGCGTCGCCATAGCCGCGACGCGCGACATCGGCACGCGCGCGCTCGGCGGCGCTGCTGTTGGGATAGGGGCCAAGCTGCACGCGATACACGCCGCCGCCGGGGCGGACGATGCCGCCCAGCGTGTCGGCGAGCGCGCGGGCCCGGGCGGCGCTGGAGAGCGCGGCGACCTGAACGAACAGGCCGCGGGTGGCGGGGGCTGTCTGGGTCGGGCGCGGCGTAGGTCGGGTCGCCGGGCGCGGTGGCGGTGTCGACACGGTCTCGCGCGGGGTGTCGCCCAAGCGACGGCGGAGGCCGGCGAGCAGCGCTGGCGGTGCATCGGCGCGCATCGGCGCGGGCTGGCCGGCGGCGAGCGCAGTCGCATCCTGCCCGGTGACGCTGACGCGGCGGACGCGGACCGGCGGGTTGCCGGTGACGCCCAACTGGCGCGCGGCGCCGCCGGACAGCTCGATCAAGCCAGTCCCCTGCCCGCGGATCAGGACGAGAATCGTCTTGCCGGTGTCGAGTGCGGTAACCTCGGCATGGGTGCCCTGCGGCAGCACGCCGCTGAGCGCGAACACGCCCTCCCCCGCGCCCGCATAACCGGCATAGCCGACGCGGTCATAGCGTTCCTCGCCGGGGCGCAGGCGCGAGCTGCCCTGCGGTCCTTCGCCGATATCGGGGCCGCCTTCGGGTCCGGACGGTGCGCCATAGCCGGCGCCGGGGCCGGATGGTGCAGCCTCCTGCGGCGCGGCAGGTGCCGGTGGCAGTTCCTCAAGGCCCCCGCCCCCGCTGCACCCCGCCAGCAACGCGGCGGCGGCGATGGCACTAATGTTCGACTTCATCAGCCAGCAACCCCACCGAAAGCGCATAGAAATTGGAGCAGTTATAATCGAGGATCACGCGGTAATTGCCGGTGAGCAGATAGGCGGTCTTGCCGGGGCCGTCCGGTTCCAGCAGCGTCGCCTGAACATGATCGGCGGGCCAGCTGCCCGATTGCGGGACGATGCCCAGCGCGCGCCATTCGGCCATGCTCCGCCACTGCGAATGCCGCTCGAACACCCGTGTGCAGCGGGTCGGAACGGTGCCGTTGACCAGCGCCGTGCGGTTCAGGCTGGACGGGACGTTGACGGCGACCCCCCAGGGCTGACCCGGACGCCAGCCCGATGCGACAAAATAGTTCGCGATCGACGCCAGCGTATCGGCTTCGTTTGACCAGATGTTCGCGACACCATCGCCATCGCCATCGCGCGCGAGGCGGAGATAGACCGAAGGCAGAAATTGCGGATAGCCGAACGCACCCGCCCAGCTGCCCTTGAGCGATTCGCGCGGCACGCCGCGGTCGACCATCTTCATCGTCGCGATGAACTCACCAGCGAACAGATCGCGGCGGCGACCTTCGTACGCAAGCGTGGCTAGGCTGCGCGGCAAGTCGAACCCGCCGGTGTAGCTGCCGTAGTTGGTCTCATGCCCGAAGATCGCGACCATGATCGATTCGGGTACGCCGGTCTCTCGCTCGACGCGCTCCAGCTTCGAACGCAGCCGGCGATAGGTCTCACGTCCGCGATTGATCCGCGCGGCATCGACATGGCGCGCCTTGTAGGGGGCGAAGGCCGGGATCGCCGCCGTCGAACTGCCCGGCTGATCGCGGTCCAGCTCGATCACGCGCGGGTTGTAGGTGAGCGAAGGCAGCACCGCATCGAGCGTCCGCGCGCTCACCCCCTCGCGCAGCGCCTGCTCGCGCAGCGGGCCGTTGATATAGGTCTGGAACCCCGCCTCATCCTGCGCGACCGCAGGAGCGCCGCCAACGGCGACCGCCAGGACTGCCGTTCCAACCAGGATGAACCGCCGTATCGAAGACTTGAAGCTACGCATGGCATGTCTCTGCCACACGGCGCGGCGGGCATGAACCCCCTTAGGCGGTGAAAACACGCCCTCTTGCGGAAAACACGTCGAAAGCACTAAGGCGCAAGCCGCGCGGAGAGATGGCCGAGTGGTTTAAGGCAGCGGTCTTGAAAACCGCCGTGGGTGGAAGCCCACCGTGGGTTCGAATCCCACTCTCTCCGCCAGCTTGCTCCGCACGCCATTGAAATATCATGCAAATTGGCGACTGGCTGAGTTTGGTCCCACTTTCGGCCCATTTGCAACCTGGCATTAGTCCGCGTTAGGCGAGTGTCTGGCGTACGTCCGTTCCCTGGCCGTTTGCAGACTGTCCGGTTCTGGTGAGGAACGGGTCAAAGCCGCGCGTCGGCTTTCAGGTAAGCTTCGATGGGCGCAGAATGTCCACAACTGGGTGGCTAGCGGACTTTCCGCTTCATGCGTGAGGCGCATTCTTGAGAAGATGCGAGACGCTTCAGTTTCGTGATCTTGCTGAAAACAAACTGGCTCCCCTCCCACGGCTGCATGTAAGTCGGTCTGCGAGGGGCGACAAATCCCTGGCCGACGATACGAAAGCAAATCGTCTCATTAGGTCGGTGAACATATGCATAGTTCACGGGATCGGAATAGACCTTCCGCCATTGGCCCTCATTTATCAGAAAACCCATGATCTTCAGGTCCGTACGCTTGTCCGGCAAGAAATTCGGATACTCCCAATGCGCGTCGAGATAGCCACTAACCCATTGCAACTCCTGCGTGTCGATTCGAGCGTTGCCCGCAGTCGCGGTCGATCCAACCGCAAGAACAATGCAAAAGCTGAGGGTCGCGAGCTTGTTCATCTTGTTAGTCTGGCAGCGGACGCCGATGACAACAACGGTGTCGACACAAGAAAGTCGGCTTCGGGCGGAATTGGGGCCGTAGCTGCCTGGTCGGTCTTGGGATAGTGGAGGTCCACCGGGAAGGGCTCGAACTGGGTGACTTCCAGATAGTCCACTTCAGGTCGCCAAAACGCGCTCGCTGACATTCAGTGCCAGCATCCCGGAACCAAGGCGTTTGAACGCGGTGACCACGATGTAGCCGATAATCCCGGCCAGTCGCGCATCGCTTTAACGCGCGCCAGCCGCCAGATCCCACGCCGCCCGCACCTGCCCGGTATAAATCGGTCGATATGCCCGCAATTCCGCTTGAGCCGCCGGGCCGAAATCACGAAACGATGCTACCCGCTCCACGACCCCGCGCTCGGCCTCCCGATACAGGCTGCGCACACCCGCAGCGCCCTTGCGCTGCACCTGAATATTTGCCGCCATCGCCCAATATCCCACGATGCGATCCGGATGCGATCTCACCAGCCCGTCCCTGATCGCCAGCGCCTTGCGAAACAGCGATTCCGCTTCCGTATACCGACCCTGTGCGTTGATATTATGCGCCAGATTACTCCAGCTCGTCGCGATGTCCGGGTGCCCCGTTGGCAGCGCCGCCTCGTACAGCGCAAGTGCCCTGCGATACAGTGGCTCGGCTTCCGCATATCGCCCCTGTGAAGCGATGTTGGCCGCCAGATTGTGCCAGCTCAACGCGATGCTCGGGTGCCCCGCCGGCAGCGCCGCCTCGCGCAGCACCAGCGCCTTACGATACAGCGGCTCGGCTTCTGCATGCTTCCCTTGTCGGTTGATGCTGTGCGCCAGATTGTTCCAGCTCATCGCAATGTCGGGGTGCCCCGCTGGCAGCCCAGCCTCGTACAGCGCCAACGCCTTGCGATACAGCGGTTCGGCTTCCGCAAACCGACCCTGTGCGTCGACGTTGGCCGCCAGACTGTTCCAACTCGACGCGATGTCCGGGTGCCCCGCTGGCAGCGCTGCCTCGCGGAGGGCCAGCGCCTTACGAAGCACTGGCTCGGCTTCCGCATATCGGCCCTGTGAACCGATGTTTGTCGCCAGATTGCTCCAACTCGTCGCGATGTACGGGTGCCCCGCTGGCAGCGCCGCTTCGAGCAGCGCCAGCGCCTTGCGGTACAACGGCTCGGCTTCCGCATCTCGCCCCTGTGAACCGATGTTGGCCGCCAGATTGTTCCAGCTCATCGCAATGTCGGGGTGCCCCGCTGGCAGCGCCGCTTCGTAGAGTGCCAGCGCCTTGCGATGCAGTGGCTCGGCTTCCGCATACCGCCCCTGTGACTCGATGTTAGCCGCCAGGTTGTTCCAGCTTTTCGCGATGTCCAGATGGCCCGCTGGCAGTGCAGCCTCGCGCAGCGCCAGTGCTTTACGATACAGCGGGTCAGCTTCCGCATACCGCCCCTGTGAGCTGATATTAAGCGCCAGATTGTTCCAGCCCGTCGCAATTTCCGGGTGCCCTTCTGGCAACGTGCGGGTAGCAAGCAACAGCGCACTACGGGCATAGCCCTCGCCCGTTTTTGGATCGCCGGCTTGTCCCGCTATGTTGGACAGCGCGAGAAGCAGGTTCAGACATTCGTCTGCCGCTGGTTTTGATTCGTCGCATTTGGCCAGTTCACCGCGCAATGCCGTCAGCGCCGCGGCGAAATCACCCTTTTGAAACGCCGCTACCGCCGCATCCCCATAGGGCCAACGCTCAGCCGCAAGCACAGGCCGGACGATCAGCGCCGCCAGCGCACAGGCAATACCAAGGGTTCGCATCCACGCCACATTATCCTTCTGTCTCGACAACGAAACAGACAATCCCGGTCAGGGGCCTACACCACAGACGCCGGCTAAAGTCAGTTCCTTGGGGGGTTGGCGCCAAGAAATGGCTTTGCCAATTTCAGTTTTTGGGCGCGGAGAGGGGTATGCAAATGTCGCCTCGGGGGTCGTTTGCAGCCCGTGCGCTGATGGGACTGTGTTACGAGCGAGCGAACGTCGAATGATGGGTGGGAAGCTGCCTCTCCGGTCGCTACAGCACGAGTCGTGAGTATCGCGCTGCCGCTCCCAGCCATTTTGGCGCTCCTCCTGCTTAGCGGGTGCGGGCAGGATCTCGGTGAGTACGTTGTAGAGACCGTGGGCATCGCGACCGATGTGCCCCTCTCTGACGAAGCATCCACCAACTATGGCCAATTTCTGGAAGTCCGCTTGGCTTCGGACACGAGCCTCACGGCTTTATCTGAGGAGATCGATGGCCTGTATGTGGATGCGGATTTCTGCCCGCAGCGCGATGGAAAAGGCATAATCGCCTTCGGGCCATTCAGTGACAGCGGCGGTGACTTAGGCGTACCATCAATGGCACCACCCTTACGACCGGGAATAGACGGGCAGTTCCATTACCGAATTTACGTACCCGTCGCTCATCATGCTAGCGCCGCAACACAGCCCGGACAAATTCGGTTACCCAGCTACGACCTGAGCAAGACGCCTCAAGCCGTCTGCCTGCGGCTTTTTGCACCTGGGTACAATCTCCTAAAGTCGCGCTCCAAGATTGTTTGGGTACCAGCCGCTATAATTTCTGCAGCATTGAGCGGCGAACCCGCTCCAAGCCGTCCCGCTAACGTCCGCAATGGGGTGGGCACCTGAACGGCAGCTATTCCGCCGGCGTCGCGATTTCCTGCCATTCGGGAACCTACCCCGTTCTGGACATGGGAATTACGCCCGCAGCGATGCGAGCCAGCCTTGGAAAAACTGCTCCTGCAACAGACAGGTTGGCGAGTTCGATAGGTTCGAGTTCGATGCCACTGCCCCTTCTTCCCAACCGCGCGATCCGACGAAGGGGGCGGCAAGGAGCGGACTGGCAGTTCCGCCGATCGGAGGGGCTGCACCCGAAGGGGCCGTAACGACGCGAAGGACCGGCGACGCCGGTTGCGGCCCGCGGCGACGGGATCGAAGGCAACGACACCCACCCTTACTTGGCTGCGGCCGAGACCAGCAACGCCAGCGCAATGCGCTGACCGCCGCATCCTCAAGCGGGACGCGCCTGCCCGCTCAGCCAAGAGCGCACGATTACGCACTCTCGAAGCCGGACGGCCGTCGCGGCGGCGTGCGGAGCTGTGCGTCAGCCGCCGTCGCGCGCGCCGGCTGGATCGAGTGTGCCATGTGCAGAATAGAGACGCTGCGGAACCGGGTGGATTTGCAGAAGTCCGTCAGCGCACGCTCATCAGATAGCGCGTTACGCTGCCGAACGATCGCTGTGGTCCCATCCCTGACGCAGAAGGATGCATCCACAATCCGCCGCGCAG
Source organism: Sphingomonas sp. R647 (assembly GCF_020177055.1). Classification (GTDB taxonomy): domain Bacteria; phylum Pseudomonadota; class Alphaproteobacteria; order Sphingomonadales; family Sphingomonadaceae; genus Sphingomonas. The sequence goes on along the minus strand of NZ_JAIQXT010000001.1, from coordinate 377,036 downwards.
TTGTTGAGAATCGATTGCAATTGCTCTAGGGCGGCGAGGTCATCCACGATCGACTGGAGTTGATGTGTCGAGATTTTTTGCCGTCGCCGCCACCTTCACGCTCGCGCTGACCTCCGCCTGTTCGGACGGCGCCAAGGACGGCAGTGCAGCCGCGGGCGAGCAGGTCGTCAACCTCTACACCGCCCGCCATTATGACAGCGACAATGCGCTGTATGAGCGGTTCACGCGTGAGACCGGGATCAAGATCAACCGGATTGAAGGGCGCCCCGACGAACTCATCGCCCGGATGAAGAGCGAAGGCGCGAACAGCCCCGCAGACCTGTTCATCACCGCCGATGCCGGTGCCCTGTGGCGCGCGCAGCAGGCGGGCCTGTTCCAGCCGGTTCAGTCCGAGACGCTGACCGCGCGCATTCCGGCCAACCTGCGCGAACCCGGCGGTAACTGGTACGGCTTCATGCGCCGCGCGCGCGTTGTCGCCTATGACGCGTCGAAGGTGCAGCCGGAGGAGATTGACGACTACGCCAAGCTCGCTGGCCCGCGCTTCAAGGGCAAGATCTGCGTCCGCTCGTCCGACAGCGTCTATAACCTCTCGCTCGTCGGTGCGCTGATCGAGGCCTGGGGACCGGAGCGCGCCGACCAATGGGTCAAGGGCGTCGTTGCCAACATGGCACGCCCCCCGGAGGGCGGCGACCGCGACCAGATCCGGGCGGTGGGCGCAGGCGTGTGCGAAGTCGCGCTGACCAACAGCTATTATTATGTGCGGATGGCCACCGGCGAAGACGCGGCGGATCGCGCGGTCACGCAGAAGGTGAAGCTTGGCTTTCCCAGCCTCGACGGCAAGGGCGCGCATATCAACATCTCCGGCGGCGGCGTCGCGGCCAATGCGCCGAACAAGGCGAATGCGCTCAAGCTGCTCGAATTCTTCGCCTCTGCCGACAGCCAGACGCATATCTCAAAGAACAATAACGAATATCCCGCGTCGCCCGACGTGCCGGCACCGCCCCCGGTGGACGCCTATGCGACGTTTACCGCCAACCCGATGAGCGTCGCCGCCTTCGCGGCGCGTCAGCCGCAGGCCCAGTCGATGATGAGCGCGGCGGGTTGGCGCTGACGGCGCCGCGCCAACGCGTTTTTCCGCGCATCTCGATCCCGGCCGCCCTTGCAGGGGTGGCCGGGATTGCCGTCGCGCTGCCGCTGATCGGGGTGGTGTTCGCCGCGCTGGGCAGCGAGACCGCAGACATCGCCGGGCGCGACATCGTCCGCTATGCCGCTACCTCCGCCTGGCTTGCGCTGCTCGTCGGTATTGCCACTGCGGTCACCGGCACGGTCGCGGCCTGGCTGGTGGTGATGCACCGTTTTCCCGGGCGCGACCTGTTCGCCTGGGCGCTCGCGCTCCCGCTCGCCGTCCCCGCCTTTGCGCTGGCCTATGGCTATGCCGATCTGCTCGATGTCGCGGGGCCGTTGCGCAGCTGGATGCGCACCGATCTTGGCTTTGACCTGCCGTTCGGGCTCCGCAACAGCGGCGGGGCGGCGTTCGTGCTGTCCTGCGCTTTCTATCCCTATGTCTATCTCGCGATGCGCGCCGCTTTCGTGAACCAGTCGGTCAACATTCTCGAAGCCGCGCGGATGCTCGGCTGCAGCGGGTCACAGGCGCTGTGGCGGGTCGCGCTGCCGATGGCGCGACCGGCGCTCGCCGCGGGCGTCGCGCTCGCAGTCATGGAGACGCTCGCCGATTATGGCGCGGTCCAGTTTCTCAGCGTCCAGACCCTCACCACCGGGGTCGTGCGCGCCTGGTCGGTCTATGGGTCGACGGTCAGCGCCGCACGCTTCGCGCTCCCGCTGCTGGCGGCGGCGGCACTGTTGCTGTGGATCGAACGGCAGGGGCGCAGGGGCAGCACGCATGAATCAGGACGGGGGCGCTGGCGCGACATGCCGGTCCGGCCGCTCGCGGGACCCTGGGCCTGGATGGCAACTGGATTTTGCGCGGTCCTGCTGATCGCGGGCCTCGTGCTTCCGGTCGGCTGGCTCGTCTGGAATGTCGCCGGAACCACGCCCGACTGGCCGCGCCTAACCCGGGCGGCAAGCCACAGCCTGTCGCTCGGCATCGCTGGCGCGATCGTCACCGTGACCCTGGCAACCATGCTTGCGCTCGGAACCCGGCGGCTGCCGCTCGCCGGACGGCTGGCGAGCCTTGGCTATGCGACGCCGGGCGCGGTGATGGCGATCGGGTTGCTCGCGCCGGCGGGGATCATCTGGGGGCTGTTGCCGGGATCGGGCACGGCGGTGGGCATCGTCCTGCTCGTCTATGCCTATGCCGCACGACTGATGGCGGCCGCGCTCGAACCGATCGACGCAGGCCTGACGCGGGTCACCCCGTCGATGATCCAGGCGGCCCGGACGCTTGGGCGCAGCGAGAGTGGCGCCGCCTTTGCGGTCGAGCTTCCGGTGGCGCGGGGTGCGATGCTGACCGCCGCTCTGATCGTGTTCATCGACGTGCTCAAGGAGCTGCCCGCGACGCTGATCCTGCGACCGTTCGACTTCGATACGCTGGCGGTGATCGCCAGCAACTACGCGCTCGACGAGCGGCTGGGCCAGGCCGGGCTGCCCTCGATCCTGATCGTCGCGCTGTCGCTGCCTGCGGTTGCATGGCTCACGCGCCGGATTGCGCGGGCGCGGCCCGGCACGTAGGCGCAAGCGGATGACCCACCCTGTCCTAGACGTTCGCGCCGTCTCGCGCCGCTATGGCGATCGGCAGGCGGTGACTGGCGCCAGCTTTACCCTGACGGCCGGCGGCGTCGCCTGCCTGCTCGGCCCGTCGGGCTGCGGCAAGAGCACGCTGCTGCGGATGATCGCTGGGCTGGAGCCAGTGGATGGCGGCGAAATCCACCTGGGCGGCACGATCGCCTCGCAGCCCGGGCGGGCGATCGCACCGGAGGATCGCGGGGTCGGGCTGGTGTTTCAGGACTTCGCGCTGTTTCCGCACCTCAACGTCACCGACAATATCGGCTTTGGTCTGCGCGGTCGCCCGAATGCAGAGCGCGCGGTGCGGGTCGAAGCGATGCTCGCGCGCTTTCATATCGAGCATTTGGCGCATGCCTGGCCGCACACCCTGTCGGGCGGTGAGCAGCAGCGGGTGGCGATCGCCCGCGCGCTGGCTCGCGACCCGGCCCTGGTGCTGCTCGACGAACCCTTTTCCGGCCTGGATGGCCAGCTGCGCGCCGAGGTGCGGGCGGCGGTGCTGACCGATCTGCGCGCGACCGGGACGAGCGTGCTGATCGTCACCCATGACCCGCGCGAAGCGATGCAGGTGGCCGATCATCTGATCCTGATGTCGCACGGACAGGTGTTGCAGACGGGAACCCCGGAGGATTGTTATCGCACCCCTGTGTCGGTGGCGGCCGCGCGATTGCTGGGAGAGTCGCTGGTCTTTCGAGCGCACGTTCGGGCCGGGGTCGCCCAGTGCGTGATCGGGACGTTTGACGCGGGGGGGCAGCCAGATGGCGACGCGGTGGTGATGGCGCGTCCCGATGCCCTTGCCCTGTGCGAGACGTCGCCCATCCGTGCCGAGGTGATCGAAACCCGGTTCTCCGGGGACGCGACCGACGTGATGCTGCGGATTGCCGAAATCAACTTCTCCCTCTGCGTCCGGGGCGATGCGCCGCGGCCGGGGGAGCAGGTCGGGATCGCGGTCGATTCGAATCGAGTCCGCGTCCTTGGCTGAACTGACGCGGTCTGCGGCCTGGTATCGGCCTCTGCTGCACCGGAGCGCAAATCCTGTCGCGTCATCTCCATCGCGTCAGGAAGTCACCCTGCGCGCCCGCATCATCAGCCGAAAGCCTTGCTCGATCGACGCCGCGTCGAGCGCGATCCCCTGCGCGGCGGCGAGCGCGACGAGGTGTGCATAGTCAATCTGCGGCGGTGCGGCCCCCTGCAGCGGAAGGTCTTTCGCCCGCGCGAGAAAATCGATCGCGCGCTGAATATCCTTGGGCGACGCGTGCGTCATGCGCCGCCTCGGTCGCGCCGCGCCGCCTGGTCCATCACCATCAGCACCGCCGCCGTGGTGAAGCTGCGCCGGATGTCGAGCAGCACAGCGCCGCCCGGATCGCGCCCAGCCGAGTCGGGTGCCGGAAACAGCATCGGCGCGCCTGCGACCCAGCTTCCATCGTCGCACTGTTCCGCCGCCAGCAGGTCGAGCATCGCCGCGGCGCGGGCGCGATCGTCCTTGTCGCCGCGCATCAAGATCGAGGCCAGCCATGCGCGGTCGAATGGTGACGCTGTGGACAATTTCTGTGCCCGTGCCCAGCCGATTGCCCGCTGCGTCACCGCCGCGTCGGCACCAACGCTGTCGAGTGCCAGCGCGGTGGCGAATGCGTCGGTTTTCCACCACATGGCGTGCCAGCCCCCCTCGGGCTGCTGCCGCTCGCGCAGATACCCGTCGAGCGCCCCGTCCAGCAGCGGTGCTGCATTTGCCGCCACGCAGTCATGCGACCCGCGCCACCCTGGCGCCGCGACCGCCATCGCGCCGATCCGGATCGGGGTCGAGGGCGCATAGGTCGCGATCCCTCCATCGGCGAGGCGGTGACACGCCAGAAACGCGCGCGCGCCGTCAATGCACCCCGATCGCGGCGCGACGGCGTTGAGAAATTTGAGCGCCCAGGCGGTGCTGTCGGCATCGGCCGGGCTGACCGCGTTATAGCCCCAGCCCGATCCTGGCCGCCATCGCGCTTCGATTGCGCGCCGCGTCTGATCGAGAAATTCCGCGAGCGCAGGGCGTTCGAGTCGCGCGAGGGCGAGCCCGACAAAGGCGGACACCCACTCGTCGCTGCTGCCGTTGACCAGCCTGAAATCATCCCACAGGTCATCCTGCCGGCGTGCGGCGAGCAGGAAGCCGACCGCAGCCTCAATCGCCTCACCGCGACTGCGCGGCGGTTCAGCGGGTGCAAGTGGCGTTGACTTGCGCGACCAGTGATGCTGCGCCGACACATAGGCCTTTGCCTCGGCCGCGCCCTGCAGCCCCAGCGTCAGCTTGACGTGCGACAGCTGTACTTCGAACCACGGCAACAGCGTCGGCTCGCTCGCCGCCGCAGCCAGCAGCCATTGCGCCGGCCATGCCTGCCCCGGTGCCTCGGGCAGCAGCGTTCGCGAAACCGTCAGCAGCGCCGCGCGCTTGTCCGGCGCGCACAGCCCCGCGCCGACCAGCATATCGAGCAGCTGCTCCCAGCGCGGCTCCTGTTGGGGCGGGGCGTCCAGAAATACTTCGAACCCGATCCGGGGCAGCACCGCGCGATCGAGGTCGAGCGCCACCGTCACCCGGTCGCTCGCCGCCGCCAGCCGGTCGAACCATGTGACCGCTGGCGCAATCTCGCCGGGCCAGCCGATCGCCTGAAGGACCGCACCTAGCGTCCCGCGCTGGACCGCGCGCAGATTGATCCGCACCCCTGCCGCACGCCCGGACATCGCCCCGACATGGCTGATCGAAAAATCCAGCGGCAGCGCGTTGCACAGCGCCTCCACCGCGCGGCGCCCGGCTCCGCCCGGCTGGAGGCGGTCAATCAGATCGACCGCCAATGCGCGGCGCGATCGGCGCGCGGTCGCGGGGTCGCGCCGTAAATCGACGGGCAGGAACACAGCAGGGGTCGCGACCGCGCCGGGCGCGTCCGTCACATCCCATTCCAGAAAGATCTGTTCGATGTCCCCGGCAAGCCCGTCAGTGTCATCGGCCCAGTCGATAAGAAACGTGCGGATCGGATCGTTGGGCGCGTCCGCCAGATGCGCAGCGAGGAGCGCGGGTTCGCCATGCGCCCGCGTGATCCGCTGGTGGAGGTCGATCCGCCGATCCCCATCGGCGAGGCGCAGCTCCAGCGCAATCCGCGGGACCGACGAGAAGCCCGCGACGACCTGCTCGATCCGCTGTCGCGCGGCCGGATCGACCAGCGCCGGGTCGCATCCGGGCCACAGCAGCGCGAGGCAACCGACCGGCGAAAGCGCCGCCCCCCCGCTGTGCATCGTCGCACCGCTCACGATCCCATCAGCGCCGTAATCTTGCGTGCCGATTCAGCCAGATTTGCAAGTCGGTCGGGCAGCGTGACGCGATAGATACGCGCCTGACCGGCAAGCCCCGAAATCACGCCGGGGTCGAGCGATGGTGGCGCGCCCGCAGGGGCCAGCGGATCGGGCGTGCCGTTGTCCAGCATCGCGCGCATCACTTCGATCGCCGTTGCCGGGACGCACTCGACCTCGGCGAGATCGCGCCGGCGCGGGCCAAGGATCAACAGCGCGGTGACCGGCGACACGGGCGGCGCGACGCTGTCCGGATCGGGCGGCAGCAGCAGCTTGCCGTCATCGGTCTCGTCACCCTCGGTCGCTGAGCGCCAGCGCGTGCTCAAGCCCTGCGCACCGAAATGCGCCACCGCCGCCGGCGTCAATTTGGTCTGACGATGCCCGGCAAAGCAATGCCACACGCCGTCGATCGCGGCGACACGCACCAGATCGTCCGCCACTACCGACCAGCCAAGTTGCTGAAGCGCCGCCGACAATGTCGACTTGCCCGCCCCCTTGTGCCCCATCACCACGATCGTGCTGCCGTCACGCGACAGGGCGGCCGCGTGAAGCGAGGGAAGTCCGCGGCGCACCAGGATGGTCCGCATCACCGGCTCGCAGAACAGCCCGACCACATCGCATTCCGCGACTTGTGGAGCGACGCGGGTTACGACCTCGCGTCCATCGGGCGATACGCTGAAGCGACAGCGGACTCGGCCCTGCGTACCGAACACATGATGCGTAACGATTCCGCCGGGGGCCGCCTCACCCTCGACGCGCAGGAATGAAACGCCGTCATGCGGTTCGCACGGCAAATCGTCGTCGCGGATGACCCGCCACAGGATATCGCGATCCGCGCGGGCGGGCGTGTCGCCATCGACCCGCTCGACACTGAGCCCGTTTATCGATGTGGGCATCATGCGGTGTCGACATGGATTGCGACCACGCCCTGCTCATGGGTGCGGATCATATCGCGGACAATACGTGCTTGGGGGCTCGCGGGATAGGCGGTCACAAGCGCGCGGATCGCAATGCAGAGAGTCGTGCGCGCAAGATGAGCACCGACACACAGGCTGGGTCCCCCGCCAAAGGCGATGTGCTTCGACGCATCACGTTCGGGATCGAATGTGTCGGGATCGACAAAGGCGCAGGGGTCACGGTTGAGCGCGCCGAGCGGCATCCGGATCTCGGTACCCGCCGCCAGCGTCATCCCCGCGCAGTCGACTGGTGCGGTCGTTGTACGGACCAGCGTCATGTTCGTGGGCGGACCTAGCCGGATTCCCTCTTCGACCAGCTTTTCGACTGCCAGCGCGCCCGACGCGACCGCGTGCCACAGATCAGGTCGCTCGATCAGTCGGGCGATCAGCCCGGCCAGCGCCTGGACGCTGGTCTCGTTGCCGAACATCAGCAAAATTGCATGGGATATCGCTTCGTCGCGGGTCAGCGCGCCCGCATTCACCGCATCGATCATGACCCGCGCACCGACCGCTTCACGCGGCAGCGGCCCCTCCCAGAGCGTGTCGATCATCTGCGCGGCTGCAGCCAGTGCGAAATAGGGCGCAGGCTCGTTCGACACCGCGGCGACCGACCGCACGAACGGCGCCATCATGGCAAAATGCCCGTGCAACATCGCGGCCTGAGCACCGCATACACCGAAATGCGCCAGAAAGGGCTGGCGAATGAGGGGGGCAACGAACTCGCCGACCAGCTCCATCTTCTGGTCTTCCCGCCCGGGTGTCAGGAGTTCGAGTGCCAAAGTCGCACTCTTGCCCAATAGCCCCGCGATCGCGCGCGGCGCGAGCGCGTTCGCGGCAATCTTTCGCACCCGGGCATGACGCGCGCGATCCTTGCCCCACATCCACAGCGCGCGCAGCGCGACCCCGCGCGCGATCAGCGCCGCGCTGGCCGAATGCCCGGGAACCTGCTGCAGCGCGACGCTGCCGTCCCATGGCCCGACGGCAGGACTGGCGAGCAAGGTCTTGGCATCGGCGAGCGCGGAAACAACGAAGCTTCCCGCAGTCGGCTTCGGTGCGTGCATGACGCAATGCTCCCACGCGGTCGCCGTGAGGCGACCGCTATTCTGTTCAGAACCCGCAACGATGTTCAGGAATAGCCGGCGCCACCGCCATTGCCGTCCCCGGGCGCACCCCCGGAGAGACGGTTCTCGGTCAAGGTATTGACGTCGCCATGCTCGACCAGCTCCGACGGCTCGAACGGCAGCTTCGCGTCCTCATGCGTATTCATAGTCATCGCCCCCTAATTTGCGTGATAACTAAAGCGCCCAAGGTATTGAGTCAAAGTGGAAGAGCGGGTGGTCTACGCGCCGATTGGTGCTGCTGCGCCCGGCAATTGCATCGAACAGGCCCATCCGCTAGCCCGCCGCAGCGGTGTCGCTTCCGGCCCGCTCAAGATGCGGTCGGTTTAGTTCATGTCAGATGTTGCGTTGTACGACGGCAGCTTTCGACTGTCGGAGAGCCTGATAATCGCTGAGGTCGGCGATGAAAGTGTCATTCTGGCGATGGAAACGTCGAAATATTTCGGGTTGAAGGGGGCGATGCGCGCGCTGATCGGCGATCTGCGTGACGGGAGCGGGTTCGAGGCCTTGGTCGGTACGCTGTGCGCGAAGTTCGACGTGACGCGTGACGCGGCGGCAAGCGACCTGGCAAGCGTCATCCCTCAGCTGCTCGCGGCGGGCCTGATCGTCCACGACCGCGATTAGCGACGGGACCGGGCGATGACCGCAATCGCGGGCCTGTGCTACTATGACGGCCGTCCGGTCGGGCCAAAGCTGGCGCGGATGCTCGACGCCCAGGCACGTTACGGCCCCGATGATCGGCGCGACTGGAGCGCGGGGGGTGTCGGCCTCGGGCGCAACCTGATGCACATGCTGCCCGAAGACCGCTTCGACCGCCAGCCACTGACCGGTGGCGGCGGGCGTTACCGGCTGGTCGCCGATGTACGGCTTGACGAACGCGATGATCTCGCCCGCGCGCTCGGCATCGCCGAACCTGATGCGCGTGACCTTAGCGATGCGGCGCTGGTCCTCGCCGCGTTCGAACGTTGGGGAAGCGGCTGTTTCGACCGACTCTATGGCGATTTTGCCGTCGCGATCTGGGACGTGCAGGACCGCGCCTTGCTGCTCGCACGCGACCCGTTCGGCGACCGCCCGATTCATTATTATCGCAGCGGCAGCCTGATCGCCTTTGCCTCGATGCCCAAAGGGCTCCACGCGCTTGATGACGTTCCCTATCGGCCAGATGCCGACCTGCTCGCGCGTTCGCTCGACGGGATATTTCCCGCGCGCGAGGCGAGCTGTTTCCAGCATGTCCTGAAGGTACCGAGAGGCAGCTGCCTGCGGATCGATCAACAGAGCGTTCGTGAGGTGTGGCGCTGGCAAGCCCCGCATACCCGGCTGAAGCTGACCCGCCCCGAAGACTATCACGCCGCGCTGCGTGAGCAACTCGATCGCGCGGTGCAGGCGCGGCTGCGCGGCGCGGAGACCGTCGCCACCCAGTGCAGCAGCGGGCTCGACAGCGGCGCGGTGACCGCGACTGCGGCACGGTTGCAAGGCGCGCTCGGTCGCCGCGTGGTTGCCTTTACTGCGGTCCCGCGCCCCGGCTTCAATGCCAGCTTCGTCCCCGGTCGGATCGTCGATGAAGGCCCGCTCGCCGCGACGCTCGCCGCGCGCTACCCCAATGTCGAGCATGTCCGGATCGACACGCGCGGGCGCACGCCGCTCGACGGGCTGGCGCGACTGTTTCAAGACAGCGAGCTTCCGGCCGGTAACCTTGCCAACGAGCCTTGGGCCAACGCGATCTTTGATGGCGTGCGCGATCGCGGGATCGGCGTGCTGCTGATCGGGCAGCAGGGCAACATGACGATCAGCTATAATGGCCAACTTGGCCCCGCGTCCTGGCTGGCTGGTGGGGCCTGGCGCACGTTCGCGCGCGAGGCACGTGCGATGGCGCGCGACGGGCAGCCGTGGCGGAGCATCGCGGCGCTGGCCATCGGGCCGAACATGCCACCCGCGTTATGGGGGTGGCTCGCGGGCGCGCTGGGGCGGGCACCCGATGCCGGTGCAATCAGGCTGATCGCGCCGTCGCGTCGTGTCGCGCTGGGACCTTCTTGGAGACACGCGCGCGCAGGCGACCAGACCGCCGGTAGGGACAGTATTGCGGCACGGGTGGAGGTAATGCAGCGCGGCGATGGCGCGAATTATGGCAAGGCAATGCTGGCGCAGTGGCGGATCGACCGCCGCGATCCGACGGCCGACCGGCGGCTGACCGAGTTCTGCCTCACGGTGCCCGAGGACCAGTATCTGCGCGACGGAATTTCGTCCGCCATGGTGCGGGTGGGACTTGCGGACCGGCTGCCTGAGGCGATCCGGATGTCCCGCGCGCGCGGGCTTCAGGCGTCCGACTGGCATATCGGCATGGTCGAGGCGCACGACCGCCTGGTCGAGGAGGTCGAGGCCATCGCGGCGAGCGATGCGGCAGCGCGGGTGGTCGATGTGATCGCGATGCGGCAGCTGGTGGCGGACTGGCCCGAACATGGATGGGATCGCCCGCAAGTCCAGGCGCGATATCGCTCGGCCCTCCTGTCCGCTTTGGCGATCGGGCACTTTCTGCGCCTCGCGGAACAGCACTTGCGCACGATCCCCCAGAGAAATGGTGGCGCTAGCTGCGACGACGACAGATGCTAGACGGCAGGTTGAAGCAAGATGCCGGCTCGCATGATAATCGTGAACGACAAAAAATTGGGCCGTGCTGAGACTTCGAGCCGCGGGCCGAACGTCGGCGTTCCCGTGTTGGCCTCCCGAAACCTGACCATGTCCTCACTGCCATGAGCTACCCGTCCGCGATTGACGCGGCTGGACGCCTCGTAATGGTGGTAGGCGGACACGCATTGGGCAATGCAGTAGATCAACCCGAGCGGACACCTGCGCGTCGGCCATCACCGCCGCCGATCCGGCCTGGCTCTACTCGCCCTGTAACGAGGCGTCGCCCGTGTGATAGCTGTAGGTCGTCTGGCCCTGCCCCTTGCGGCAGGCACGGTCCACAGCTTGTTCTGCAGGGTCCCTGATCGCGCTACCGTGAGGAGGGTGAACTCCAAGGCGCGTGCGGCCGTTGTGTTGCGCCCCCGCAAATCCTTCATGAACGCGGGTGCCGCAGAGCGGTATGATGGCCCGCGTGACAGTCGCTGGCGCTTGGGAAGTAGCTGGTCGAGGTGTCTGCAGAACCTTTTGGGGGCAGGCTAGTCGTCGCTCATATCGAGATAGGGAACCACGTCGTTCTCCGTCGCGAGCCACAACCCGGCCTGGATGTCTTCCGATTGCTGGCTCGCGATCGCGAGTGCTTCGCTGAGCGGCCCGTAGAACAAGGTCTCAGCGGCCGCATCCTGCTCACTGAGATGGTAGAGGCGCACGCTGGCGGTGCCGAAGACAGTGCGCATCCGGATTTACCCCCGCCCGATCAGCCGCATCGCGATCCGGTCCGCGACTTCGCTTGCCGGGTCGCCGGTGCGGTCGCTTTCGTCCCACACCTCGGTGAGGCGGTCGGGGATGCGGGCGATGCGGGCTTCCACCTCGGCGCGGTCGCCCTGGCCGAGATATTCCAGGCCGACATTGATGATGCCGCCAGCGTTGATGACGTAATCGGGGGCGTAAAGGATGCCGCGCGCGTGGATGCGGGCGCCGTCGCCCTGCTTGGCGAGCTGGTTGTTCGCGCCGCCGGCGACGACCTTGCACTGGAGCGCCGCGATGCTGGCTTCTGTCAGGATCGCGCCCAAGGCGTTGGGGCTGAAGATTTCGGCTTCGACCGTGGCGATCGCGTCAGCCGCGACGACGTCCGCGCCCAGTTCGGCGGCGAGTGCCTGAGCCTTGTCGGCGTTGACGTCGGCGAGGGTCAGTTTGGCGCCGTCAGCGGCGAGGCGGCGGGCGAGGCCGCCGCCGACGCTGCCCACACCCTGCACCGCGACATGAACGCCGGCCATCGAATCGGCGCCGAGCGCGCGCTTCGCCGCCGCCTTGACGCCGAGATAGATGCCGAGCGCGGTGAACGGCCCCGGATCGCCGCCCGCGTTGCCGCCCGCGACGGGCAGGCCGGAGACGTGGCGGGTGCGGGTCGCGATGACCTTCATCCGCTCTTCGGACATGCCGACATCTTCGGCGGTCACATAACGACCACCGAGCGACTCGACCGCCTCACCGAACGCGATCAGCTGCGCCTCGGTGATCGTCGCGCCGGGTTCGGGGGCGAGCACGACGCCCTTGCCGCCACCCAATGGCAGGCTGGCCATGGCGTTCTTGAAGCTCATGCCCCGCGACAACCGCAGCGCGTCGGTGATTGCGGCATTGCCATCGGCATAGTGCCAGAAGCGCACGCCGCCCGCCGCCGGGCCGAGATTGGTCGAGTGGACCGCGATCACCGCGCGCAGGCCGCTCGCAGGGTCGGTGATGAGGTGAACCCCCTCATGCGCATCGAAATCAGGCAGGTCCCACACGGCGGTCATGGCGCTTCCAGTCGGCTAAGAATATTTCGAGGGCGCGTAATATTCTTCCGCACCGGCGAGCGCCAGCCCAAAATATCAGGGGGTGGGAAAATGGGGCGACCGACGGGACTTGAACCCGCAACTTCCGGCATCACAAGCCGGTGCTCTAACCAATTGAACTACGATCGCCGTGAAGGGGCGCGCTTAGCGGCGCCTCTAACGAGCGTCAAGCGCCTGTGATCATGCCATCAACAGATGCGGGTGTGCAGAGGCCGCAACCGGCCCCGACCCGGCCGCGCGGGCGATCCGGATGGCGGCTTCGGCGGTGATTCGCCCCTCGCGCGCCAGCGCCCGCGCCGATCCGGCGAGGGTCGGGGTGCCGACAAAGGCATGGCGCGCGAGAATCGCGATGTCGCCGCCCTCAGCCAGCAAGCGGCGCAGACCGGGATCGACCGCGACCGTCTCAAACAGCATGACCGATCCGGCAAAGCCGGTGCCGTCGCACGCGCCACAGCCAGCGGCGCGGTAGATCACCGTCCCCGGATCGACCCCGAGCAACGCCGATTCGGAGCCCGCCGCCTGAGTCGGGCGGCGGCAGGTCGGACAAAGCCCCCGCTCCTCTCGCGCAGCAATCGCGACCCGCAGCGCAAACGCGAGCAGGTGACGCTCGACGCGTGCGGCGCGGAGGCTAGCGATTGCCGCCATGACATCGGGCGCGTCGACGCCGAGCACGATACGGACGCCGCGCTGGGCGTGGTCGAATGCAGCGGACAGCACCGCGCGGTCGCCATCGGCGCGCAGCAGGATCGCGTCGCAATCCATACGCGCGGCGGCGTCGAGATCGGCGCGATCGGCATCGACGTGCACGATATGGCGCTCACCGGGCGCGTGGACGGCGGCGGCCATCGCGGCAGTCAGTGTCGCGGGATCGTCCGAAGCGATCAGGATCACCCCGCCTGCGGCCAGTGTCTCGCGCTCGATCGCCGCGCGCATTGAGCCGGGCATGCCGAGGTCCGCAAAGCCGCCGACCACTGCGCTGCGATGGATCAGGTCGATCACGACGCGGTCCCCGCGCCGCGTCGCATTGGGAAGCGCCTGTGCGGCGTCGATCCAGTCTGCGCGCGCAACGACGCTGCGCACCGGCGCCAGACCGGCGACGGTGCGGACGAGGACACGGACACCCTCCCCCTCCCGCACCAGATGCAATGCAGGGATACCCGCATCGATCGCGGCCTGTACCAGTTGGTCGAGCGTGTCGGCGTCGCGCATGTTGCTGCGCTATGGCGTCGATGTGACAATTCGCCTGCGTTTTGGTGACGCTTTTAAGTCGTGCGCCGCCTCTGGATGCGCGCAATCGCTTCTGGCAAACCCGCGCGATGATCGCTCCCTCACCCGCCGCCGGATTTCCGATCGAACCCGTGATTGAGCGCCTGAGCGCTCGGCCCCGCATCCAGAAGGTGCCGACGCCGAAGCTGACCTTGTTCATGCGCAAGGGGTTTCTGGACGCGGACTTCTGTGCCGAACTGATGGCGATGATCGATCGCGACCGGCGGCCGTCGACGATTTCGGACTATAATGGCGACGACGTGTTCCGCACCAGCGAAACCTGTGATCTGGCGGCGGACGACGCGGCGGCACAGCGGCTCGACGCGATGATCTGTGACTTTATCGGCCTCGATCCCGCACATGGCGAGCCGCTGCAGGGCCAGCGCTATGCCGTGGGACAGGAGTTCAAGGCGCATACCGACTATTTCGAGCCGACCGGGGTCGATTTCGAGAAATTCTGCGCGGTGTCGGGGCAGCGGACCTGGACGGTGATGATCTACCTCAACGCGGTCGAGGCGGGCGGCGCGACCCGGTTCAAGGCGATCGACAAGCTGGTCCAGCCCGAGCCGGGGAAGCTGCTCGCGTGGAGCAATTTGCGGCCCAACGGCACGCCCAACCCCTCGACGCTGCACCATGCGATGAAGGTGCGCGCAGGAACGAAGTACGTCATCACCAAGTGGTTTCGCGAACGTCCCTGGGGGTGAACAGAAAAGGGCCGCCCCGGCGGGACGGCCCTTTCGTTTGTTGTACCCTGGTGATCAGAACTTCGCGCTGAGGCTCAGCGAGAATTTCCGGCCGACATCATAGGTGTTGGTGTCGACGCGGACATCGTTCGGGAACGTCTGATATTCCTGATAGCGCGTCTTGGTCAGGTTGCGCGCCTGGAATTTCAGCTCGAAGTCCGCGCCCGCCAGCTCAAAGCCCTGACGCGCGACGAGGTCGATGGTCAGGCCGGGCTTTTCGATGATGTCGGGCAAGCGAACGCCCTCGACCACGGGTCCGCGGTTGGTGACGCGCTCGCTGGCATAGTTGAACAGCACCGTCAGCTGCGACAGCGACGCGGTGTCCTCAAACCCGATCTGGAAGTTCACCAGATGGTCCGACTGGCCGACCAGCGGCGCGCCATCGTCGAACAGCAACGACGACTGGACCGCCGGAGCACCGAGGATTGGGCTCGGCACCAGCTGGTTGCCCGAGTCGATTTCAGACTTGGTGTAGGTGTAGTTGCCGATCAGCACGAGCCGCTTGGTGGCAAAGAAGCCGCCGCCCAGCGTGTCGAGCGCGATATGCTTCTGCGCCTCGATCTCCGCGCCGTACAGCTTGGCGCTCGGTGCGTTCGAGAAGCCGGTCTGGAGCGAGGTCGAGCCGCCGGCGACGAATGCCACCGCTTCGATCGGATTGTCGATCTTCTTGAAGAAGCCCGCCAGCGTGATCCGCTGGTCACGCGCGAAGAACCATTCGTACCGAGCTTCGGCGTTATATAGCTGCGAGTCGATCAGCAGCGGGTTGCCGATGAACTGGCGGCTGCTCTCGAAATCCTGGTACAACTGCGGTGCGAGCTCGCGGAACTGCGGGCGGGCGATCGTCTTCGACCCATGGACGCGCAGCTGCATGTCGGGCGCGAAGTTCCAGGTGACGGTGGCTGCGGGCAGCCAATAGTCGTTATCGAGGGTGGTCCCAGCGACGGCGCCGGTCGGCAGCACCAGCTGCTTGGCGGTTTCGTAGCGCACGCCAGCTGAGAGGCGGAGACCGTCCATCAGCTCGGCCTCACCCTGCACATATCCGGCATGGACCTTGAGCGAGGCGTCATAGGCCGCAGCGCCGGTGCCGGTCGATTCGTTGCGCAGCGTGATGCCGTAGATCTGGAGGTTATAGTCCGACAGCAGGTAGTCAGGCCGCTGCTGCGCCACCGTCTGGTTCACCGGGCCGTTGTTCGGGCCGACGAAGCGGAAGAAATAGCGGTAGGACTGGCGGGCGGTGTCCGAATAGGCATAGCCGGCCGAAAGCGTGATCGGCCGCGCGCTATCGAACTCATAGGCGATGTCGGCAGCGCCGGTCCAAAGATCCTCATTCAGATCGCTGAACGCGATCGTCGCCGAGCTGGGTGAGCTGAGTGCGTTGGTATAGTCGTCGACGACCGGATCCCAGACGTAGCGGAACGCGCGCTCGTAGGGGGCCTTGCGCTTGGTATTGGCATAGGCGCCGCGCAGATCGACATCGACTGCGCCGAAATCGAGCTCGGCAACGACCTGGCTGGTGAACAGCTGACGCTCGAACCAGTTGGTGTTCTGGGTCGCGAACGACGGCACGCCGAACTGGCCGGGGATGCCGAAATTCTCTTCGTCGCCAAGGCCGATGATCGCCTGCTTCAACGTGTCATGGATGTACACGTTGGTGAAACGCAGCAGATGCTCGCCGGTCTCGACGCCGATACCCAGCAGGCCGTTGGCGATGATGCGGTTGTCGGTCGTGATCTGGTTGAAGTCGCTGGCGAGGCCGCCATCGGCGCCGATCGCGACCTGCTGCTTCTGCGCGCGGGTCTGCCAGCTGTTCGACAGGCCGCCCGAGCCGATCAGGCCGATACGGACATCGCCTGCATCGATGGTCTTGGCAAAGCTGGTGCCGACCGACCAGTTGGCCGGGATGTGATTGTTTTCAAACACGACGGTGGTCGGCGCGTTCGACAGCTGCATCAGCTGAGCCGCATCGGTGACCGAAGTGCCGTTGGCGCCGGCCGCGACGATGAAGGCAGGAACGCTGCGCTCGCCATCGTCATAGCCGAACACGTCATGGCTGCCGCCATCATAGGTGTAGCCGAGCTCGCTGGTGGTCGCGGTGTCGAACCCGATCGACCCTTCGATCTCGAAAAAGCCGTCGCGCGGCGCAGCGCGGGTGGTGATGTTGATCGCACCGCCGCCGAACTCGCCGGGATAGTTGGCCGAATAGCTTTTCTGGACGAGCGCCGAACCGACGATGTTCGTCGGGAACAGGTCGAGCGGCACCACGCGGCGCAGCGGTTCCGGGCTGGGCAGCGGCAGGCCGTTGAGCAGCGATGAGGAATAGCGATCGCCAAGGCCGCGCACAAAGACGAAACCGTTACCGACGACGCTGAGGCCGGTGACGCGCGTCAGGGCGCCGGCGATGTCGCCTTCGCCCGAGCGCGCGATATCCGCGCTCGACAGTACCGACACGACCTGCGGGGTCGCCTTGATGACGTTGGGGATGTTGCGGCCGATGACCACGATTTCATCGCTGGTGTCGCCAGCGCCTGGAGCGGAGATTTCGACCTCTTCCTCGTCGGTCTGCGGGGCTCCGGCCTCCTGCGGCGCGGCCTCTGCGGTCGCATCCTGCGCAGCTTGCGCAAGTGCATGCGGTGCGACGAGTTGCGAGGTCAGAAGCAGCAGACTTCCGAATGCGGTGCTCTTTTTCATCTGGTGACGTCCGTTTTCAGAGGCTGGCGTTTGCAGAGGTCCCGCCAAGGAAAACCGGAACCGGCGGCCCCTTTTCCGCCGGTTCCGGTAGTCGATCACGCTGCGATCAGCTGATCGGAACGGTGGTGCAGGCGCTGCCTGCCGCGCCGAAGTTCGCGCGGTTCGAGTTGCAGGTCCAACCCTGGTACCAGGTGTCGCTCGGCCCGCTGATCGCGCCGATATAGCTGGTGGCGACCAGGAAGGAGGTGCCCGACGGGTTGAGCGTCGACGCGTTGAACGCGGTCACGCCCGCAGCGCCGGTGCCGGGCAGGTAGCCCGAGGTCAGCGCGTTGGCCGCAGTGCCGTTCTTGACGTTGTTGGTGCCCGCATCGACCAGCGCTTCCTGCTCGGCATTGGTCACCGTCACGCTGTTCTGCGCGGTTTCGGTCGTCAGACCGCCGGTGCAAGCAAAATAGACCGAACGGAACACGGGGGGACCCTGCTCGTCGATCGCCGCGTTGGCGGCGCGGATCGTCGACTTGCCGCCATTGTCGGTGGTTCCGGCGACAACGTTGAGGCACGGACGGCTCGACACGAAGATGCCGTTGACGAAGGTAAAGTCCGCACCGCCGCGCAGACGCAGGCCGGCGTTGGTGCCCGTCGTGGTGGTGACGAACGTGAAGTTCGCGATGCGGCCAAACTGGCGCGGGGTCGCGTCTTCGTTGTTGTTCGAGTCGATTTCCATCGCATAGTTGTCGGACTGCGTGTTCGTCGGCTTCTGGATCGCGATCGCGAACTGAATGAAGCCCTTCCAACCCACATCCGTGTCGATGCTGTCATCATCGGCGCCGGTGACGACCCAGTAGCGGCCGTTGTGCGTGCCGCCGAAGATTTCGATGCCGTCATCCGAGCTGTTGTGGATCTGGATATACTCGAGGCGGGTTCCGGAACCGACGCCGCCGGTCGTGATACCCTGAAGCTCGTTGTTCGGGCTGATCACGGTGCCCGAATAGCGGACCTGAACATAACGCATCACGCCGGAATTGTCGCCCGGGGTCGCACCGCCGTACAGCGCGTTGCCGGTGCCTTCGACGACGTTCTCGCAGTTCACCGAACCGCCGGTCACGCCCGACAGGTTGCAGTTTGAGATCGGCGCGCGACCGGCAAGGATGATGCCGCCCCACAGGCCCTGCGATTCGTCGGTCACGCCACCGGTCAGGTTCTGCTGCGCGGTGAAGATGATCGGCTGGGTCGCGGTACCTTCTGCCGCGATGGTCGACCCGCGGTTGACGACCAGCAAGTCGTTGTCCGAGTTGGTCGTGTTCGCATAGACGATCACGCCCGGCTGAATGGTCAGGTTGCCGGCGGTGCCCGCAGTGCCCGCGCCACCGCGATCCACACCCACGTCGACGCGGCCGTTGATCTCATAGGCAACGCCCGGGAGCTTCTGCAGCGTCAGGCTGGTGATCAGCGCCGGCAGGCGGCAACCGCGGAAGCTGCCGACGACGCCGGCATCGGTGGTGCCGGTGGGGCAGCTTGCAGCCGGCGTGCCGGGCGCAGGCGTCGGCGACGGGGTCGGCGCAGGAGCCGGCGCAGGAGCCGGCGCGGGGACGACGATCACGCCTTCGCCGGGCGAGGCAACGCTGGATGCGCCGTCGCAAGCGGCGAGCGTGGCGCCCGCAACGCTGGTCATCAGGATGAGGCTGATACGCTTGAAGTCGGCCATGAATTTCTCCGTTCCGGTCGATCCCGGTTTGCAGGATGATGGGCGAGCGCCCTGGATCGACTCGGAACATGCCCCCTGCCGATCACGAGGCCGGCGCTAGGCTGCGTCCGTGACGGTGGGATGGGATTCGCAAGAAACTTCGGTGACTGTGCGATGACGCTTTTGTGACCCGCGTTACAAAAGTGTGACAAATGGGAGCGTCGGAGTAGATTAAGTGATTGATCAATACCGATAATATCCGCGCTCGCGAAGCGCAGGGTGCGGCGGTGACCATAGCTGGCTCGCACGAGGAGCATCCGAATGTTGCTGCGACGCAACAGCCCGGCCAGCGTGACTCGACCGATCAGGGACCACCCAGCGCCGAAACGCAAAAGGCCCGCCGGCAATGCCGACGGGCCTTTGGGGATGGTGGGCGCGGCTGGGATTGAACCAGCGACCCCTGCGGTGTGAACACAGTGCTCTACCACTGAGCTACGCGCCCGATACCGGATCGCCCCGAAAGGCTTTTCCAGCGGCTCCGACGGATCGGAACTCCCCGAAACGGTTCGGGGAGCGGAGCCTCTAAGGGGACGGAACCGGCTTGTCCAGCCCCGTCGCGCCCCTTTTAGTTGACTGCGTCCTTCAGGCCCTTGCCGGCCTTGAACTTCGGCTGCGACGACGCCTTGATGGTCATCGGCTCGCCGGTGCGCGGGTTACGGCCGGTCGAAGCCTTGCGCTTCGACACCGAGAAGGTGCCGAACCCGACGAGGCGGACTTCGTCGCCCTTCTTGAGCGCCGCGGTGACCGCGTCGAACACGGCCTCGACCGCCTTGCTGGCGTCCCCCTTGCCGAGGCCAGCGGTGTCAGCGACCGTGGCGATCAGTTCCTGTTTGTTCATGCCCTTTGAACCCCTGCTTTTCTTGGTAGGCGTATATTGGAAATCGCTCGGCGATAAAGCGCCGGTGGGACAGCAAAACGCGTCCGCGCCCCGCTGTAAAGCGGAAAGCGGTGCATTGACGGGCAAAGCGCGGAAAAAGTGACTTTATCCGCGCTCAACCATCAGTGGCGCAGCGGATCGGGCGTCGCTGCCGGCGGCAGCACTGCCAGATCCTCCGCCTCGGTCCATTCGATCGCGGTCAACGGCTCGGTCAGTGCGAGTTTGAGCACCTCATCGACATGCGCGACGGGAATGATCGTCAGACCCTCACGGATATTCGCAGGAATCTCCGCCAGATCCTTCTCATTCTCCGCCGGGATCAGCACTGTGGTGATCCCGCCACGCAGCGCAGCGAGCAGCTTTTCCTTGAGGCCACCGATCGGCAGCACGCGGCCGCGCAGGGTGACTTCACCCGTCATCGCCACATCCTTGCGCACCGGTACGCCGGTCAGGGTCGAGACGATCGAGGTGACCAAGCCGATGCCCGCCGACGGCCCATCCTTGGGTACAGCGCCTTCGGGCAGATGGACGTGGATGTCCTTGCGCGCGAAGATGCTCGGCTTGATGCCGTAGCTGGGGCTGCGTGCGCGGATGAAGCTGAACGCCGCCTCGACGCTCTCCTTCATCACGTCGCCGATCTTGCCGGTCGTCTTGATCGCGCCCTTGCCGGGGACGGTGACGCTTTCGATCGTCAGCAATTCGCCGCCGACTTCGGTCCAGGCCAGCCCGGTGACGGCGCCGATCTGATGCTCTTCCTCGCCGATGCCGAAGCGATACTTCCGCACGCCCGCGAACTCGTGGAGGTTCTCCGGCGTCACGATGACGCTCTCGACCTTGCCCTCGAGGATGCGGCGCAGCGCCTTGCGCGCGAGCTTGGCGATCTCACGCTCGAGCGTGCGGACGCCGGCCTCGCGGGTGTAATAGCGGATCAGGTCGCGCAGCCCGCCCTCGGTCAGTTCGAACTCGCCGTCCTTCAGGCCATGCGCGTCGATCTGCTTGGCGATCAGATGGCCCTTGGCAATCTCGACCTTCTCGTCCTCGGTGTACCCCTCGAGCCGGATGATCTCCATGCGGTCGAGCAACGGCTGGGGCAGGTTCAGCGAGTTGGCCGTGGTCACGAACATGATGTCCGACAGATCGACATCGATCTCGAGATAATGGTCGTTGAACTTGCTGTTCTGCTCAGGGTCGAGCACCTCGAGCAGCGCCGAGGCGGGATCGCCGCGGAAATCCTGACCCAGCTTGTCGATCTCATCGAGCAGGAACAGCGGGTTGCTGGTCCCAGCCTTTTTGAGGTTGGTCACGATCTTGCCCGGCAGCGAGCCGATATAGGTGCGCCGGTGGCCGCGAATCTCGGCCTCGTCGCGTACGCCGCCGAGCGACTGGCGAATGAACTCGCGCCCGGTCGCCTTGGCGATCGACTTGCCGAGCGAGGTCTTGCCGACGCCCGGAGGGCCGACAAGGCACAGGATCGGTCCCTTGAGCTTATTGGTGCGCGCCTGCACCGCAAGATACTCGATGATCCGGTCCTTGACCTTCTCAAGCCCATAGTGATCCGCGTCGAGCACCGCTTCGGCCTCGACCAGATCCTTCTTCAGCTTCGACTTCTTGCCCCAGGGCAGGCCCAGCAGCACGTCGAGATAGTTGCGCACGACGGTCGCTTCAGCGCTCATCGGCGCCATGGTCTTGAGCTTCTTGAGCTCAGCCTGCGCCTTGCCGCGTGCTTCCTTCGACAGCTTGAGCGTGGCGATCTTCTGGGTCAGCTCGGCGACCTCATCGCCCTCGCCTTCCTCGCCCTCATTGCCCAGCTCACGCTGGATCGCCTTGAGCTGCTCGTTGAGATAATATTCGCGCTGGGTCTTCTCCATCTGGCGCTTCACGCGCGAGCGGATCTTCTTCTCGACCTGCAGCACGCCCAGCTCGCCCTCCATGAAAGCGAACACCATTTCGAGGCGCTTCTGGGGATCGTCCTCGACCAGCAGGCTCTGCTTGTCGGCGACCTTGACCGCGATATTGCCAGCGACAGCGTCGGCAAGGCGCGAGGCTTCCTCGATCTCGCCCAGCTGGACGGCGGTTTCAGCCGGCAGCTTGCGGTTGAGCTTGGCGTAATTCTCAAACTGCTCGACCACCGAGCGCATCAGCGCCTGAACTTGGGTGCCCTCGGCCGGCTTCTGCTCGACCGGGGTCACGGTGGCGGTGAGGTAGCCGTCCTTCTCCGCCATCGTCTCGAGCTTGCCGCGCTCCTTGCCCGCGACCAGCACGCGCACGGTGCCGTCGGGCAGCTTGAGCAGCTGCATCACCTCGGCCGACACGCCGGTGTCGTACAGGTCGTCGCGGCCAGGGTCGTCATTGGCCGGATCAAGCTGGGCGACGAGGAAAATTTCCTTGTCGTCGGCCATCGCCGCCTCAAGGGCAGCGACCGACTTGTCGCGCCCGACGAACAGCGGCACGATCATATGCGGGAACACGACGATGTCGCGCAGCGGCAGGACTGGATAGGAAGACTTCATGAACACTCCGGTGCTGCCCACAGGGGACAGATTCGTCCAACTATATGGGGATCGCGCGCATCGCATCAATGCAGTGTTTGCCGCGGTTACGCTGATCGCCCTTCCCGCTTCCGCTATGGCCCAAAAGGGCGAGCCGCCGATCACCGCGCTGACCGAGCGATCCGGCGGCGAGATCGAGCCCGAGCGGGCGGCGTTGCGGTTGGAGCATGTCGACCTCGACCTGGAGGTGGATGCGGCACGCAAATATCTGGCGGGGACGGCGACACTAACGCTTAGCACCAGCGTGCGGCAGACGCGGCTGCTGATCGATCTCGACAAGAATTTCCATATCTCTGCGGTGGCGATCAACGGAAAGCCGCTTGCCAATGGTGCATGGCGCAATCCCGAGGGGCGTTTGACCATCGACCTTCCCGCGCCGGTTGCTGCGGGCGGCAGGATGGTCGCGCGCATCGCCTATGCCGGGCGGCCGCATGAGGCGGTCAATGCGCCGTGGGACGATGGCTTCGTCTGGTCGAGTTGGCAGGGCAAGCCGTGGGTGGCGACCACGGCACAGGGCTATGGCTGCGACCTGTTCTGGCCGTGCCTCGATTTCCCAGCTGGTGAAACTCCGTTGATGCGGATCGGGATCATCGCGCCCGAGGGGGTGTCCGCGATCTCCAACGGCGTGCTGCGCTCGATCGACCCGATGAAGGGGGGCGTGCGTCGCTGGAATTGGGAAGCGAAGACCATCAACCCCTATCTGGTTGCGATCAACATCGGGCCGTATCGCGAGATCAAGGGCGCGTACCCCAGCAAGTTCGGGAACAGCGTGCCACTGCACCTGTGGCACCTGACGGGCAAGGACAAGCAGGCCGCCGGGCTGTTCGCCGAATTCGCCCCGACGCTCGATTTCTACGAAGCGATGATCGGCCCGTTCCCGTTCGCGCACGAGAAACTGGGCGTGGTCGAAACGCCGCACCTGGGCATGGAGCACCAGACGGTCAACGCGTACGGCAACGACTATCGCAAGGATGCGACGGGCTTCGACTGGCTGTTGCACCACGAGCTGGCGCATGAATGGTTCGGCAACCAGATGACCGCGGCGGATTGGGACGATTTCTGGCTGCACGAGGGCTATGGCCAGTACATGCAGCCGCTCTACGGCCAGTGGCGCGAGGGCGAGGCGCGCTATGCCGCGATGATGGCGGAGCAGCGCAAGGGCATCCTCAACCGCCAGCCATTGGTGTCGGGCCGGTTGCGCACCTCGGACGAGGTCTATCAGCTCGAAAAGGGCGGACCGGGGACAGACATCTACTACAAGGGCGCGTGGGTGCTGCACACACTACGCTACCTGATCGGCGACGCGGCGTTTTTCGATGCGACGCGGCGGCTGGTCTATGGTCGGCCTGATCCCAAGCCCGGCAATTTCAAGCCGCGCTTTACGACGACGCCTGAGTTCGAGACGTTGATGAGCGCCGCTGCTGGGCGCGACCTCGGCTGGTTCTACCGCGTCTATCTGCGCTCGGCGGCTTTACCCGAACTGATCGAGACCCGTGACGGCGACCAGCTGACGCTGGAGTGGAAGGTGCCGGGAGCAGGCCCCTTCCCGCTCCCGGTCGAGGTTCAGATCGACGGGGTGGTCCAGCGGGTCGCGATGGACGCTGGACGCGCGACCATCGCGGTCCCGGCCAGCGCCCATGTCGTGATCGACCCGATGGCCCGCGTCCTGCGCAGCAGCACCGCGATCGAGGCGATGCAGGCGGCGCGATAGGGGCTATTCGACCAGCATATGTGCGTCGCCCACGCGCAGCTGGTTCCGGCCCGAGCGCTTCGCGGCGTAAAGCGCCGCATCGGCGCGCGCCATCGCCAGCGGGAGCGGTTCGCCCTCGATCGCGACGACGCCGCCCGAACAAGTTACTGCCGCGCCATCGGGGCGTTCGATCAGCCCGTTGCCGAGCCGGCGGGCGATGCGCTGAAGGATCGCCGCGGCCTCGCCCTCTTCGGTGGCTGGGAAGAACACCGCGAACTCCTCGCCACCCCAGCGCCCGACGCAATCCGCCTTGCGCACGCCGCGAGCAAGATAGGCGGCGAAATCCTGAAGGATCGCGTCACCCGCATCATGGCCGAACTGGTCATTGACCGATTTGAACTTGTCGAGGTCGAGCAGCGCGATTGCGCCCTCGCCCGCCGCCTCTGCCCGCGCAAGAAAGCCGCGTCGGTTGAGCAGGCCGGTCAACGGATCGCGATGCGCGGCGATGTCGAGCGCAGCCACCCGGACCTTGGTCGCCTCGCTCGCGCGGGTCACCCCGGCGAGGAGTTCAGTCAGCATGTCGCCATCGCTGACCGCTTCCAGCGCCTCGGCCTGTTCGCGTTCCAGCGACTGCACGGCATCCGTCGCCGTACGCACCGGGGCGAGCAGCCCGTCGATCCCGATCAGGGTGAAGATCGTCCCGATCAACGTCGCGCCCAACACTACGCCGAGGTCGGGCCAGTCGATCTTGCCGCTGGTGAATTGCCAGCCGGCAAAGGTCAGCAGCGGGATGTGCGTCCCGATGAAGCAAATGGTGAACATCCGCAGCCGCAGGCTGGAGGGGAACAGGAACCGCGTCGCATTGTAAAACCGCAAGATTTCCTCCTGACACCCGCCCCGGGAGCAAGAGGAAAGCGTTAGGCCGGGTTAAGCAGTTGAAAACGAATGTGGTTAAAGCTGTGGATGACGCGGGTTTCGCTCATTTGCGCTGATAGACGCGGACATGGTCGATCTCGAACCGGGTCGGAAAGATCGCGTCGTCAACCTCGCCACCCATCGCTCCGCCAATCGCCAGGTTGAGCAGCAGATATTGCGGCTGATCGAACGGCCATTGCGCAGCGCCGGTCCCGGTATTGCGGTAGCGATGATAGGCTTTGCCATCGACCGCGAAGCTGATCGCATCGGGCGTCCAGACGATCTGATAATCGTGAAATGCGGTGCAGGCGTCCTCGACCCGGATCTTGCCGCCATTGCCATAGGTGCCGGCGGTCGAACGGGTGTGGATCGTTCCGAACACGTCGCCCGGCAACTTGCCGACATGCTCCATGATGTCGATCTCACCCCCATCCGGCCAGTTGGCGGTGGCGCCCAGCATCCAGATCGCGGGCCAGCTACCCTTGCCGCATGGCAGCTTCGCGCGCACCTCGATCATTCCATAGGTCCATTCCGCCTTGCCCTTGGTGATCAGGCGCGCGGATGTGTAGCGCTGTCCGCCATGATCCGGGCGATCGGTGAGAGACTCGCGGCGCGCGGTGATGATGAGGCGGCCATTCTCCACCCGCGCATTCTCCGCCCGATCCGCAGCGTAATATTGCAGTTCGTTATTGTACCAGCCAGCCTTGTTGGCGTGAGTGTCCCAGCTCCACTTTGTCGCATCCGGCAACCCGTCGCGGTCGAATTCGTCGGCCCAGACAAGCTGATAGCGGGGCGCGTCAGGCTCGGCCTGTCCCGAAAGCGCGACCAGCGCGGCCATCAGAAATGCGGTTCGGAACGGATGAAAGGACATTAGCTGCTCCCCGGTCATTGGTTCTATATTGATCCTGTAGATGTAATGATGAATGATGCAATCTCAGGATCGAGAGGGGGAGCGGATGAGGACCATGATCGCACTATTGCTGCTCAGTGCAGCGACGCCCGTGATGGCGGGGCAATCCGCCAAGGAGCCTGTGGTGCTCAATCAGCCAAGCGCCAACTGGACCGTGTACGGGCCGGGACAGACGCATAAGGGGCGCAAGGATGCGGCCGTGCAGGGTGGCGGCGCGATCCGGGTGACCATCCCGGCCAAGCCGACCAACGCATGGGACATCGGCGCCTCGTCGCCGATCAAGGGCGCAATCGCCAAGGGCGACCGGCTTGTCCTCGCATTCTGGGCGCGGCTTGCGGATGGCGGCGTGGAGGGACGGACGACGATCGCCGGAACGATCCAGCAGGCGTCGGCGCCCTATGGCGCGATCGTCAGTGGGTCGGTGGAACTCACCGCCGAATGGAAGCTGGTGCATATCGAAGGCGTTGCCGCGGGCGACTATCCGGCGGGGGCGGCCAATGTCGCGCTGACGCTGGGCGGTGCCGCGCACACCATCGACCTTGGCCCGGTGTTCGTCCTCAAGAGCAGCTGAACGAAAACGGGCGCCGGTTGCCCGGCGCCCGCTTCATTCGCTTGCAGGGACGCCGATCAGGCGGCGCCGCCCGCCTTCTTCTTCTCAGCGGCATAGACGCGCACCGGATCCTTCGATCCGGCAACCACGTCCTTGTCGATCATCACTTCGTCGACCCCGTCCATGCCGGGCAGGTCGAACATCGTGTCGAGTAAAATGCCCTCAAGGATCGAGCGGAGGCCGCGTGCGCCGGTCTTGCGCTCGATCGCCTTTTTGGAGACCGAAACCAGCGCGTCGTCGGTGAAGGAGAGCTTCACATTCTCCATCTCGAACAGCTTCTGATACTGTTTCACCAACGCGTTCTTCGGCTCGGTCAGGATCTTGATCAGCGCATCGACGTCCAGATCCTCGAGCGTCGCAACCACCGGAAGGCGGCCGACGAATTCGGGGATCAGGCCGAACTTGAGCAGATCCTCTGGCTCGGTCTGGCGCAGCGTCTCACCGGTGCGGCGTTCCTCCGGCGCGGCGACATAGGCGCCGAAGCCGATCGACTTGCCCTGAAGGCGGTCACCGATGATCTTCTCAAGCCCGCTGAACGCGCCGCCGCAAATGAACAGGATGTTGGTCGTGTCGACCTGAAGGAATTCCTGCTGCGGATGCTTGCGGCCGCCCTGCGGAGGGACCGACGCGGTGGTGCCTTCCATCAGCTTGAGCAGCGCCTGCTGAACGCCCTCACCCGACACGTCGCGCGTGATCGACGGGTTTTCGGCCTTGCGGCTGATCTTGTCGATTTCGTCGATATAGACGATGCCGCGCTGCGCCCGCTCGACATTATAGTCGGATGCCTGGAGCAGCTTGAGGATGATGTTCTCGACATCCTCGCCGACATAGCCGGCTTCGGTCAGCGTCGTCGCATCCGCCATCGTGAACGGCACGTCGAGGATGCGTGCGAGCGTCTGGGCAAGCAGCGTCTTGCCGCAGCCGGTCGGGCCGACGAGCAGGATGTTCGACTTGCTCAGCTCGACATCGGCACCCTTGGCACCGTGGTTGAGCCGCTTGTAGTGGTTGTGCACCGCCACCGACAGGACGCGCTTCGCCCGCTTCTGGCCGATGACATAATCGTCCAGCACGTCGCAGATTTCCTGCGGGGTCGGGACGCCACCGTCCTTCTTGCTGACCAGTGCGGACTTGGTCTCTTCACGAATGATATCGTTGCAGAGCTCAACGCACTCGTCGCAGATGAACACGGTGGGGCCAGCGATCAGCTTGCGCACTTCGTGCTGCGACTTGCCGCAGAACGAGCAGTAGAGCGTGCTTTTCGAATCGCCGCCGCTTAGCTTCGTCATTCAGTCTTCCTTTGCGTGCCGGGCCGATTACGCAGCCCGGCATCCTACACCCGGGACAGTTCCCGGCAATCCAATTTCGCCTGTTACCCCGACAAGGGTGAGCGTCAGATTAAGACGCCGCGCCGTCGGTGTCAGCCGGTTGCGGGCGCTTTTCGTACACTTCATCGACCAGGCCGAACGCCTTGGCCTCATCGGCCTCGAGGAAGGTGTCGCGATCCATCGCCGATTCGATCCGCTCCAGCGGCTGGCCGGTGTACTTGACGTACAGCCCGTTCATCCGATCCTTGATGCGCTGGATTTCCTTGGCCTGGATCTGGATGTCCGATGCCATGCCCTGCGCCCCGCCCGAGGGCTGATGGATCATGATGCGTGCATTGGTCAGCGCCACGCGCAGCCCCGGTTCACCCGCTGCGAGCAGGAAGCTGCCCATCGACGCGGCCTGACCGATGCACACCGTGCCGACGCGCGGACGGATATACTGCATGGTATCGTGGATCGCCATGCCGGCGGTCACCACGCCACCTGGCGAGTTGATGTACATCCAAATGTCCTTCTTCGGGTTCTCGGACTCGAGGAAGAGCAGCTGGGCGGTGATCAGCGAGGCCATATGGTCCTCAACCCCGCCGGTGATGAAGATGATCCGCTCGCGCAGCAGGCGCGAGAAGATGTCGAAGCTGCGCTCGCCACGGCTCGACTGTTCGATGACAATCGGCACCAGCGCATTGGTGATGGGGTCGCGCGTAAAACCGTCGGGGGTCAGGTTACCGGCAAGGGGGTGCATGTGGGATGTTCTCGTCAAATCTGTTTTTGCCCAGCGACTACATCGGCGCTCGCATCGCGCGGCGCAAGGGGGGAAGAGGGTGAACGGGGGCGCGTGCGGCCGCAGCAACCATTTCTGAACCCTTCTCTGTCACGGTCGATCCGAACCGGGAGTCGAAAGGGGCGCCGATGCGCCAGGATATGCGCACCATGATCGTTTTTGCCCTGCTCTACGCGGCGTTCGCTGCCGTGGGGCTCGGGCCGCTGTTCGGCGCGGGTGGGTTCAACGATGCGACCTTTGGGATCGCGCTGGTCATTGCCATCGCGCTGTTCCCGTTTACCGCCATCGTCCTGACGATGTTCTCCCACATCTTCCTCCGCGCGCCCCGCGAGCGTGTCGCAGCCCCTGAGGCAGCGCGGCGCGCGGCTGAGCCCGCGCCCGAGCGCGATCATTTCGACTTTGCCTTTGCCGCATGGAACGGCATCGAGTCGGCCGAGGCGGTTGCCCGGCTGTCGCGTCGGCTGCATGCGCTCGACATCGCGCACCAGTTCACAGATGGTCAGATCAGCGTCGCCGAGGGGGATGTCCGTTGGAAGGTCGCTCCGGTGGTCGGCGCGCTGCGGATCGCTGGCTGGGTCGAAGCGCCCGATCGCGAAACGCGCGCGATGATCGAGGCGGCGGTCGAAGAATTCCTGATCGACGAACTGGGCATCGCGCTCGAGAAGCTGGCAGCCTGACGCTCTAGAGGTTCGCCGGGGATGGCTGCGCCAGATAGGCCAGCCGGCGCATTTCCCGCCGGCCACGCACCACGGTATCGAGGATCAACCCGGCAAAGCTGCTGAGGGCCGCCAGAATCACTAGGCCGGTCGCAAGGATGGCGGTCGGGAAGCGCGGGACCAGCCCGGTTTCCATATAGGTCATCACCAGCGGCACGGCGAGCAGCACCGCCAGCGCCGACAGCGCCAGCGCGACGATGCCAAAGAACAGGATCGGCTTTTCGATCCGGTACAGCGTCAGAATCGTCCGCGCGATCCGCGCGCCGTCGCGATAGGTGGACAGCTTCGACGCCGAGCCCTCGGGCCGCGCGAGATAGCGGGTCTCCACCTCCCCCACCGGCATCTTGAGTTCGAGCGCATGAACGCTGATTTCGGTCTCGATCTCGAACCCGGCGGACAGCACCGGGAAGCTCTTCACGAACCGCCGCGAAAACACCCGATAGCCCGAGAAGATGTCGGTAAAGCTGCGCCCGAACAGCCGCGCGAGCAGCCCGGTCATCGCGCGATTGCCGAGCACATGGCCGCGGCGATAGGCGTCGGCGGCTTCGTGGATGCGGGTGCCAACGACCATGTCGAGCCCCTCGCCCAGCATCTTCGCGATCATCGCCGGCGCGGCGGTCGCGTCATAGGTCGCGTCGCCATCGGCCATCACATAGATGTCGGCATCCACATCGGCGAACATGCGGCGGACGACATTGCCCTTGCCCTGCATCCGCTCCGTGCGGACGATCGCCCCTGCAGCGCGCGCGACTTCGACCGTCCGGTCGGCGCTGTTGTTGTCGTAGACGTAGATCGCAGCGTCGGGGAGCGCCGCGCGGAAACCCGCGACCGTCTGCGCGATCGCGGCTTCCTCGTTATAGCAGGGCAGGATTACTGCGATGCGCGGCTCGGTCACGCCATTCCCCACTACGTCACCCCGGACTTGTTCCGGGGTCCACCGGGAGGCTGAGCGTAACGCGAGAGCCTCTAGCGCTCAGTGTGCGGCACCGTGGACCCCGGCACAACCCGATAAGGGCGGGCCGGGGTCCCGATGGCCTTCAGCGGATTTAGTCCGCCTTCTTCTTTGCGGGAGCCTTCTTCTTCGGCGCTTCGGCCTCAGCGTCGTCGGCCTTGGCAGCCTTCTTCGCGGGTGCCTTCTTCGCAGGCGCTTCGGCTTCCTCGACCGGGGCGTCTTCGGCCTTGGCCTTCGCCTTCTTCGCCGGCTTCACGTCTTCGGCAGCAGGCTCAGCGGCGGGCTCGTCGGCCTTCTTCGCCTTGGCCTTCTTTGCGGGCTTGTGGTCGTGATCATGGTCGTGGTTGCAGTCCGGGCCATGGACGTGCGGCACCGCGCCTTCCTCGCTCTCGATCGCGGCTTCCAGCTCTTCGCGGGTCACTTCGCGCTCGCTGATTTCGGCGGTGCTGAACAGGAAGTCTACGACCTTGTCCTCATAGAGCGGGGCGCGCAGCTGGGCGGCGGCCATCGGCTCCTGCTGGATGTACTGGAAGAAGCGCTGCTGGTCTTCCGGGCGATACTGCTGTGCCGCCTGAGCGATCAGGCGGTTCATTTCCGCCTGCGTCACTTCAACGCCATTCGCCTGGCCGATTTCCGAGAGCAACAGGCCAAGGCGCACGCGGCGCTCGGCAATCGCGCGGTAATCGCCGACTTCCTTTTCGAGATCGGCCTTAGCCGCCTCGGGATCTTCCTCATGGCCGGCTTCGTGCTGAAGCTGCGCCCAGATCTGCTGGAACTCGGCTTCGACCATCGACGGCGGGACCGGGAAGTCATGGCCAGCGGCGAGCTGATCGAGCAGCTTGCGCTTCATGTACGTGCGCGTGAGACCGCCGGTCTCATTCTCCATCTGACCGCGCAGGATGCCGCGCAGCTGATCGAGGCTTTCAAGGCCCAGATTCTTGGCGAGGTCTTCGTCGACCTTCACTTCGCCCGACACCTTCACCGCGGTGATCTTGAGGTCGAACGTCGCGGGCTTGCCGGCCAGCGTGTCGACGCCATAATCCTCGGGGAAGTTCACTTCGATCTGCTTTTCATCGCCAGCCTTCACGCCAACGATCTGGTCCTCGAAGCCCGGGATCAGACGGCCAGAGCCGATCTCGATCGCCATGCCCTCGCCCGTGCCGCCATCGAATGCGACGCCGTCGACCTTGCCGACGAAATCCATCGTGACCTGGTCGCCCTGCTTCGCCTTGTAGCTGGCCTTGGCGTCTTCCCACGACTTCTGCTGACCGGCGATCTGCATGATCTGCGCATCGACTGCCTCGTCGCTGACCGGAACGATCAGGCGCTCAAGCTTCAGGCCGTCGATCGACGGGGTGGGAACGTCGGGCAGCACTTCCAGCTCGACCTTCACCTCGGCGTCGCTGCCCGGGGCGAATTCGCCCTCAAGGCTCACCGACGGCTGCATCGCGGGACGCAGCTTGTGGTCGGCGATCAGCTTCTGCACGCCTTCTTGGATCGTCGTGTTCAGCGCGTCCTGAGTCAGCGCCTCACCGTGCATCTTGCGGACCAGGTTGGTCGGCACCTTGCCGGGGCGGAAGCCGGGCATGCGAATCTGCGGGGCCACGCGCTTCACTTCGGCATCGACGCGGCTGTCGATATCCTTGGCGGTGATTTTCAGGGTGTAGGCGCGCTTGAGGCCTTCGTTCAACGTCTCAACGGTCTGCATTCTAACGGGCTTCCTGCTCTGGAAGTGGAATCGGTATCGCGGCATCCACCATGCGCGCCGGGCGGAAACTGGTGCGGGCGAAGGGACTCGAACCCCCACATCTTTCGATACTGGTACCTAAAACCAGCGCGTCTACCAGTTCCGCCACGCCCGCATTCAGGACACCGCAGGTCGGGCGCGTCTATAGCAATGCAGGTGCCGGGGGCAAGGGCGATGCAGCTTATGGTGCAGAATCCCGCAAAAGCAGGGTCGAAACCCCGCTAAACCTGCCCTGAAAGCCCGATCCGCCACGCATGCGGCGCAACCGGATGGGCGAGGATCAGGTCTCGGGAGCCGATCATAAGCCCGTCACGCTCCGGCACTGCGGCCGCATCGGCAATCACCGCGAGCCGCCCGCGCCACCCGCGAAACCGCAGCCGCCCGACTGCGGCAAGGCTCTCGACACCTGCCCGCACCGATATGATCAGCCAGTCCGCCTCAACCGCCTTGGGATCCTCGGCCAGGGTTGCGGCGCTGTCATAGGAGCGGACGCGATGCCGCTGCCCCGACAGCATCAGATACAGCGCCCGGCGCGACACATCGTCCGGGTCCACCAGCGCGATCGCCAGTGCGGCGTCGGCCTCATGTCCAGCAGAGGGATTGGGGGCAGGCTGATCCATTTGGACCCAACATGCCGCGCCCGGCGTCCCGCCGCCTTCCGGAAATATCCTTAGTTGTCGACACTGAGGCCCGCCGCGAAGGCGATGCGCAGTGCTTCGGACAGGCTGCGCACCTCCAGCTTGGTCATTAGGTTAGCGCGATGCACTTCGACCGTGCGCGGCGAGATGCCCAAGTCATAAGCGATCGTCTTGTTCGGGTTGCCCGCGACCAGCCCGCGCAGCACGTCGCGCTCGCGTGCGGTCAGCGCGGCGATTCGCACTGCGGCCTCCTGCCCTTCCACCTCAGCATTGCCGGCGCGGCCCAGCCGTTCGAAACCGCGATCAAGCGCCGCGATCAACAGTGCCTTCTCAAACGGCTTTTCGAGGAAATCGAGCGCCCCCTGCTTCATCGCGGTCACGGCAGTCGCGACATCGCCATGGCCGGTCAGCACGATCACCGGGAGCGCGATGCCACGCGCGTTCAGTTCGCGCTGAACCTCCAGCCCGTCCATTTCCGGCATCCGGATATCGAGCAGGATGCACCCGGGGTCGGGGTGCCGCGCGTCGCGAAGGAACGCCACGCCCGAGGGATAGGCGCGGACGTCATAGCCCGACGTCTTGAGCAGAAAGCTCGCCGAACGCCGAACGGCATCCTCGTCGTCGATCAGGTGGATCAGCGGCTTGTCGCTCATTCTTGGGTCTCCGCACTGGGAATGGTGAACCACAGGATCGTCCCGCCACCGGCACGCGGATCGGCAGCGATCCGCCCGCCATGCGCCTCGACGATCGTGCGGCAGATGGACAGGCCGAGGCCAAGGCCATCGGGCTTGCTGGTGTTGAAGGCGTCGAACAGGCGCGGACGGATCGCCGGGTCGATGCCGGGGCCGGTATCGCTGACCTCGACGCGGATCATGCCGTCGGGCTGGACGCGGGTCGCAATGGTGACGTCGCGCACCGGCATGTCCGCCAGCGCCTCGACCGCGTTGCGGATCAGGTTGACCAATACCTGCTGGATCTGGACCCGATCGACCAGCGCCAGGCGGGCATCGGGGTCGAGGTCCTTGAGGCCCCTCACCCCGCGCTCCCGCGCCCCGGTCATGGCGAGCCGGGTGGCGTCTTCGACCATCTGGGGCAGCGATTCGACGCGCTTTTCGACCTCGCCACGCGCGACGAATTCGCGCAGGCGGCGCACGATATTGCCCGCCCGCAGTGCCTCGTTTGCCGATTCGGAGACCGCCTCGCCCAGCAGCTCAAGATCCGGTTCGCCCGCCGCGATCAGATCTCGCGTCGCTTCCATATAGTTGGCAATCGCAGTCAGCGGCTGGTTGAGTTCATGCGCCAGCGTCGACGCCATCGTCCCCATCGCCGACACACGCGAAACGTGGACGAGCTCGGATTGCAGCTCCTTCATCTGCAGCTCGGCACGCTGCCGTTCGGACAGGTCGCGGATGAAGCCAGTGAAGATGCGGTGCCCGGCGCTGCGGGCTTCGCCGACCGCGAGCTCCATCGGAAACTCGCTGCCGTCGCGCCGCTTGCCGACCACGATGCGCCCGATGCCGATGATCCGGCGCTCCCCGGTCCGGCAATAATGGTCGATATAGTCGTCGTGCCGCAGGCGATCGCCATCAGGCATCATCATCGCGATATTTCTGCCGACGACCTCCGCCTCGGCATAGCCGAACAGCCGTTCCGCCGCCGCGCTGAACGACAGCATCTGGCCGCGCTCGTCGATCACGATCATCGCATCGGGCACGGTCGCCAGGATCGAGCGGAGATGAAGCTCGCTCCGCGCGACGGCTGCTTCAGCGGCCTTGCGGTCGGTAATGTCCTCGATCGTCCCGCCAAAGCCGAGCAGCGTGCCATCGTCGTCGCGTAGTGCGATGATCCGGGCATCCGCGGCGAACTCCGTCGCGTCCTGCCGCCGCCGCCAGCCTTCCTCGGCATAGCGGCCATAGGTCACTGCGCGGTCGAGATCGTCGCGGGGTTTGCCGGCGGCGGCGTCGGCCTGTGAATAGAGCATCGCGACCGATTGCCCGACCGCAGCGCTGGCGGCATAGCCGAGCAGGATCTGCGCGCCGGGATTCCAGCTGCGGATTGTGCCGTCCGGATCGACCACAAATTGCGCGCGATCAAGATCGCTCGCGATGAATCGCGCGGCAAGCTTCTCGACACTGTCGCCGCTCATTTCCATTCCCCGCCTATGGCCCCGGCATCCGGGCAAAACCCATTGGGAAAACTACCAATGCAGTCGCGCGCCGCAATATCCGATGCCGCCGCCGCGCACCCATCGCGCAGATCGTATCGGGGAACTACCCATGAAAACCACCCATGTCCTCATCGGCGTGCTGGCCTGTGCGGCCGGTGTGCAGCCTGCCATCGCCAAGGAAGGCGATTTCCTTGTGCGCGGTCGCGCCATCCTCGTCGCCCCGACCGAAAGCTCGGGTCCGGTGACCCCAGGCTTCCCGGGCAGCGAAGTCGGCGTCAGCGACAGCGTGATGCCCGAAGTCGACTTCACCTATATGCTGACCGACAATATCGGCGCGGAGCTGATCCTCGCGACGACCAAGCATGACGCGCAGGGCCGCGGCACGCTGTCGGGCTTTGACGAACTGGCCAGCACCTGGGTGCTGCCGCCGACGCTGACGCTGCAATATCATTTTGCGCCCGAGGGGAAGGTGCGGCCCTATGTCGGCGCGGGAGTGAACTACACCATCTTCTATTCGACGAAGGCGAGTGACGCGCTGGTGGCGGCGATCGGCGCTACCGATGTCGAGATGGACGACAGCTTCGGCTATGCGCTTCAGGCCGGGATCGACATCGACCTCAATGAGAAGATGTTCCTGAACCTCGACGTCAAGTACATCGACATGGACACCACCGCGCGGCTGCGCACCGGTGCGGCGACCAATACCGCGCGGGTCAGCATCGATCCGATCGTAGCGGGCGTCGGCGTCGGCTTTCGCTTCTGATGCAAGAAAGGGCGGCGAACCGGTTGGTTTGCCGCCCTTTTCTGCGCGCTCGATCCGGACCTAAACGTTCGGCTCAAGCAGCAGCTTGGGCGGCAGATCGCCATAGCGCAGTACCGTGGCCCGCTCACGCGCGGTCTGACGGACGATCGACAGATGCTCCGCGACGAACCGCGCGTCGAGCCCCGGCACCACCGCATCGAAATGGACATGGTGGCAATCGGCAAGACCGAAGGCGCGGGTGAGATAGGTGTCGAACGCCTGTTTGAGCGCGAGCCACTGCCCCCGCTCCTCCAGCCAGGGCCGCGTCGCTGCCGAGGTCGAGAAGATGATCAGGCGCTTGCCGCGCAGCACCGGGTTGGGCAGGTGCGCCTTCAGCTCTTCGGGCGAGAAATCCGCGCCCATCACCCGATCGACATAACCCTTGATCATCGCCGGCGGCATGCCGAACCAGATCGGATAGACGAGGACGATCGCGCTCGCGCCCTCGATCTGGGCGAGCGAGGTGGCGACATCGGGGCGCGGCTTGAAGCCGGGTCCGGGCAGTTCGTCGCGGCGCAGCAGCGGATCGAAGTTGCGCGCGTAGAGGTCGTCGACTTCGACCACCTGATGCAGGCTTTCGACCTCTTGCCGGTAGGCGCGGACGATCGCGTGGTTGAAGCTGTCGAGGCCGGGATGTCCGAGGACGACCAGGTGGCGCAGGCTTGCGGGATCGCGAGGCTCGGTCATCGGCTCTGCTCCTTCACTGCGCGAGGAAGACGGGATAGGGGCTGTTGTGCAGCAGGTCGCGCGTGACCCCGCCGAACAGCGTCTCGATCAGGCGCGAGTGGCCAAAGCCGCCCATCACGATCAGCGCTGGCTCGATCCGCAGCGCCTGGGCGAGGATCTGCTGGCCGATGCGGCCGGATTCGGCGGGCACGACCATGATCTCCGGGCGGATCCCATGGCGCGAGAGGTAGCTCGCCGCCAGCTCGGGCGGGTGCTTGATCGACCCGCGATCGATGCTGAGGATCCGCACTTCGCGGGCAAGCGCGAGGATCGGGATGGCGGCACGCAGCGCCGCGTCGGATTCGTCCGACCCATCCCACGCCACCAGCGCGGTGCCCTGAAGTGCGATCCCGCGCGTAGCGCTGGGGACGGCGAGTACCGGACGGTTGAGGCGCAGCATCGACGCGACCACGCCATCCATGTCGCCGCCGGGAAATCCGTCGAACACCGTGTTGATGACGACAAGATCGGTCAACGCAGTATGGCTGGCGAGGCAAGAGGCGACGTCGCCCATGCACTCGGCAAGGGTCCAGGGTGCGTCGTCGATCAACAGCCGCGCCTTGATCCGGGCGCGGTTATCGTCCTGCACCGCGAGTTCTTCGCTGATGTAGCCCGCGAGCGTCGCCGGGCCGATGACCGGGTCCTCCGCGATCGGGGGCATTGCGGTCACGTCGATCGCAATGAGGTGCCCATGGAGCCCGCGCACCAGGTCGAGCGCGGCCTGAAGTCGCGACTCCTGGCCGGCATCGGCGTGAATCAGTACGGCAACATTCTTCACAGCCCGTCTCCCGAGTTTCATGGGAGCAAGGCTAGGCCCCGTGTGCCGGGGTCACTATGAGGAGTGATACGTAGACGGATCAGACCGCCGCGCTGAACTGGCCGCGACTGACCGCGCGATAGCGGTCGAACGCCGCGGCGGCGAGGCGGGCATAGGGTGCGCCGGTTGGGGCGACTGCGATGTTCCAGCCGTCACGAAGGATCACGCCCTGCTCTTCCAGTTGGTCGAGCAGGGCCGGGTCGTGGCAGAGCTGCTCCGCCGTCGCACCATGCCGCGCCGCGATCACCGCGACATCGATCCGCCCGTCGCAGAGTAGGCGTTCGATAACTTCGCCCGCCGCGGCATCATGGGCATCGCGCACGACGCCGCGAACGCCCGCCAGCTCGCCGGCCAGCACCGCCATGCGATAGCGGCCGACATGCTTTTCATTCTGGACGATCGCGCCGTCGAACTGGCTGATCGCCGAAGCGCCAAGGCCGATCAGCGTGGTGGCGCGATCGTCGGTGAAGCCTTGAAAGTTGCGGCGCAGATCGCCTGCCCGCGCAGCGACCGCCAGACTGTCATCGCGCCGCGCGAAATGGTCGAAGCCGATCGCGTCATATCGTGCCTCGACCCACAGATCATGGGCCAATGCGCGTTGCCAGAAGCGCGCCTCTGCGCCGGGCAGTTTCGATGCATCGATCTGCCGCTGGCGCGGGAGCATCGCAGGGAGGTGGGCATAGCCGAACATCGCGACCCGGTCAGGCGCCAGGCGTCGCGCGGCAGCGACCGTCGCGGCGATATCGTCCAGCGTTTGACCGGGCAGGCCATACATCAGGTCGAGGTTGATCCGATCGATCCCGGCGCTGCGTGCCTCGGCAATGGCTGAGGCGACCTTGGCGAAGGGCTGGATACGTCCGATCGCGGCCTGCACGAGCGGCGCAAAGGTCTGCGCGCCGACGCTGATCCGCCCGATCCCTGCCCGCGCGAATGCATAGGCATGGGCGCGGCCAAAGAAGCGCGGGTCGATCTCCGCCGCCCAGTCCGCGTCCGGGGCAATGTCGAACCGCTGACGCAGGGTGCAACACAGTTCGGCGAAGGCTTCGGGGCTGAGCGCGTTGGGGCTGCCGCCGCCGAAATGGACGGAGGTCACCCGCCCGCGCATGCGTGCCGAAACCGTTGCAAGCTCCGCCGCGATCGCCGCCCGATACACGTCGAGCCGCTGCGGCCGCCCCACCGCCCCGGTGTTGCATCCGCAATACCAGCAGATCTGCTCGCAATAGGGGATGTGCAGGTAGAGCGAGACCGGCGTGCCCGGCGCAATGGCGTCGAGCGCCGCCGCCTGATCCCCCGCCCCCACCGCCGGTCCGAACTCGGCGGCGGTGGGGTAGCTGGTGTAGCGGGGCACCGCACGGGCGGCGAGCGCGGGCAGGTAACGGTGGGTCACCGGATCAGCCTTCGACGATCTGGTCTTCGGACGGCGGAGAATGGAACTCGTGCCAGATGCCGTTGAGCACGGCGACGGCGACGGCCAGCGTCACGCCGAGAATCCAGGCGAAATACCACATGGCGGCTTCCTTTCGATCAATAGTAATCGGGGTTGGTGCGGACCTGCTCGATCGTCACCCGACCGAACAGCACGCGATAGACCCATGCGGTGTAGAGCAGCACGATCGGCAGGAAGACGAGCGTGACGCCCAGCATGATGAACAGCGTGGTGTGGCTGGACGATGCATTCCACACCGTCAGGCTCGAGGTAGGATCGATCGCGCTCGGCAGGATGAACGGGAACATCGACAGTCCCACGGTCCCGATGATCCCGACATTGGCGAGCGAGGAACCCGCAAACACCAGCACATCGCGGCGCGCGCGGATCCCCGCCAGCGCCACCAGCGGACCGACGAGGCCGATCAGCGGTGCAGCGATCATCCATGGATAGGCCGCATAATTGTCGAGCCACGCACCCGGGGCTGCGACTGCGCCGGTGAAGCGCGGGTTGGACGGGCCGGCGGTGTCGACCAGCCCCTCGACCCGGAAGCCAAGGCCGCCCCAGGCGACATAGAGGCCGCCCGCGACGAACAGGACGACTGCAGCGACCGCAGCGAACTGCCCGATCGTCCGCGCCCGATCGAGCACCGGCCCCTGCTCCGCCTTGAGCGACAGCCAGCCCGCGCCGTGCAGCACCAGCATTGCGACCGACAGCAGCCCGGCGAGCAGGCTGAACGGGGTGAACAGGCCGAGCAGTGTCCCGTCATAGAAGGAGCGCAGGTCGCTATCGAGGCGGAAGGGCAGCCCGAGCAGGACGTTGCCGACCGCAACGCCGAACACCAGAGCGGGCACGAACCCGCCGACGAACAGCGCCCAGTCCCAGCGCGCGCGCCACTTCGGGTCCGGCCGCTTCGAGCGGTATTTGAACCCGACCGGCCGCAGGATCAGCGCGGCGAGGACCAGGAACATCGCGAGGTAGAAGCCGGAGAAGCTGACCGCATAAACGAACGGCCATGCGGCAAAGATCGCGCCGCCGCCGAGGATAAACCAGACCTGGTTCCCCTCCCAGGTCGCGCCGACGGTGTTGATCACCATGCGGCGTTCTTCATCGGTCTTGGCAATCCATGGCAGCAGCGACGCCACGCCGAGGTCGAACCCGTCGGTCAGGGCAAATCCGATCAGCAGCACGCCCATCAGCAGCCACCATATGACGCGGAGCGTCTCGTAATCGAGCGGTAGGGTCATGATTGGTCTCCTTGTCCCGCGCGGCTCATTCGGCCGCGACGGTCTGGAAGGGGTTGGGCGCGCCGGCGGGGGCGATGGGCTCGGCTTCGGGAGCGCCATGCTCAGGGCCGTGCTTGATCGCGCCGAGCATCAGCCGCACCTCGATCACCGCGAGCACGCCATAGATCAGGGTGAAGCCGATGATCGTCGTCCACACCTGCGCCACAGTCAGACTCGATGCGGCGAGGAAGGTCGGCAGCACGCCTTCGACAGCCCAGGGCTGACGCCCGATCTCTGCAATCAGCCAGCCCGACTGGATCGCAACCCATGGCAGCGGGATTACCCACAGCGCCGTGCGCAGAAACCATTTGCGGTCGAACTTGCGCGTGTTGGCGTAGTAGAGCGCAACCCCGAAGAAGGCGATGAAGAAGAAGCCAAGCCCGGCCATCCCGCGGAACAGCCAGAACAGCACCGGCACGTTGGGCACCGTCGACCACGCCGCCTTGTCGATCGCGGCCGCATCGGCCTGACGCGGGTCGGCGACATAGCGCTTGAGCAGCATCGCATAGCCAAGATCGGCCTTGTGCCGCTCGAACTGCTCGCGCGCGGCGAGGTTGGTGCGGTCGACCTTGAGCTTTTCCACCGCATCATAGGCGTCGATGCCGCGGATGATGCGGACGCGGGCCTGTTCGACCAGCGGCGTGATCCCGGCGACCTCGCCGGTCAGGCTGCGGGTGGAGATAAGGCCGAGGACATAGGGGATCTTGACCTCATATTTGGTCTCGCGCCCCTCATTCGACGGAATGCCGAAGATCGACAGGCCGGCCGGCGCGGGATCGGTGTGCCACGCACCCTCGATCGCGGCTAGCTTCATCCGCTGGTTGTCGGTGAGTGCATAGCCGCTCTCGTCACCAAGCACGACGACCGACAGCGAGGAGGCAAGGCCGAACGCCGCCGCCACCGCGAAGCTGCGCTTGGCGAATTCGACGTGGCGCCCCTTGAGCAGATACCAGGACGAGATGCCGAGCACGAAGACGGAAGCGAGGACATAGCCCGCGCTGACCGTGTGGACGAACTTCGCCTGCGCGACGGGGTTGAACACCACCGCCATGAAGTCGACGACCTCCATCCGCATCGTTTCGGGATTGAAGCGCGAGCCAATCGGGTTTTGCATCCAGCCATTGGCGACGAGGATCCACACCGCCGACAGGTTCGTGCCGAGCGCGACCATGAAGGTGGTCAGCAGATGCTGCCGCTTGGACAATTTGTCCCAGCCGAACACCATCAGGCCGATGAACGTCGCCTCAAGGAAAAAGGCCATCAGCC
Source organism: Sphingomonas sp. R647 (assembly GCF_020177055.1). Classification (GTDB taxonomy): domain Bacteria; phylum Pseudomonadota; class Alphaproteobacteria; order Sphingomonadales; family Sphingomonadaceae; genus Sphingomonas. The sequence goes on along the minus strand of NZ_JAIQXT010000001.1, from coordinate 335,807 downwards.
CTTCGATCGCGAGCGGCGCGCCGAACACATCGCCTACATAGTGCGAGTAATAGGCCCAGTTGGTGCCGAATTCGAACTCCATCGTGATGCCGGTGGCGACACCAAGCACGAAGTTGATTCCGAACAATTTTCCCCAGAAGCGCGTGATGTCGCGCCAGATCGGCCGATCGGTGATCACATAGACCGTCTCCATGATCACAAGCATGAAGGCGAGGCCGAGCGTCAGCGGCACGAACAGGAAGTGATACATTGCCGTGAGCGCGAACTGGAGCCGCGACAGCTCGACAACTGCCATATCTATCATCGTCATTTCCCCCCTTTTGCGGGACGTGTACCGCGCTGCCCTAGGTGGCGCGCTGGCATGCCGACATCGGGAATAGTACGGACTCGACCCGGCATCCGATTAGGCAGAAGGTCCACCCCATGCGAAAAGGCAGTCGCGCCGGAGGCTTCTGGCTTCTCGATATTGGTGGCGCCGCGGCCTTTGCATGGGGGCTGGCGGCGGCCGTTTCCGCGTTGATCGACGGATCGACGCCGCTGACCGGCATTCTTGCAATGCTGGGTGGCGGCGCGATCCGTGCGCTGTCGGGCTTTGCCGCCCAGTCGCTCGCGATCCGTGAGGCACAGCGCAGCGTCGCCCCGTTGCGCGCGCGACTGCATCGCCGCCTGCTCGGCGAGCCGCTTCCCCGTGCCATCCCGATCGGGGAGAGTGCCGCGATTGCGATCGACCATGTCGACCGGATCGAGGCGCATGCCGCGCGCTTCCTGCCCGTCCGGTACGCGGCGGCGATGGGGCCGCTGCTGGTCGCGGGTTGCGTCGCGCTCGCCAGCCCGATCGCAGCCGCGATCCTGATCGGGACGCTGATCCCGTTCATTCTCGGCATGATCCTGGCGGGCACGATGGCCCGCCGCGCCGCCGACGCACAGCTGCGCGCGCTGGAGCAGCTTTCGGACCTGTTCGTCGAACGCCTGCGCAGTTTGGCGATGATCCGGCATTTCGGCGCGGGCGAGCGGATTACGCGGCAGATCGGTGCCGCGACAACGGGCGTCGCGACGCGCACGCTGGTGGTGCTGCGGATCGCGTTCTTGTCGAGCGCGGTGCTGGAGTTTTTCGCGGCGCTCTCGGTCGCGTTGGTCGCGGTCTATTGCGGGTTCAGCCTGCTCGGCATCCTCCCCTTCCCCGTCCCGGAGACACTGACATTTCGCGAGGCGCTGTTCGCGCTGGCGTTGGCGCCCGAATTCTATCTGCCGATGCGCCGCCTTGCCTCCGCCTATCATGAAAAGCAGCTGGGTGAGGCCGCGCTTGCGGTGGTCGATCCGCTCTGCGAGCCTTTACCGGAATTAGCTGCCACGTCTGCTTCGTTTTCCGGGATCGCGGTCTCAGGGCTGGTCATCGCATGGCCCGGCGCGCGCATTGGCCCAGTGTCGTTCAGCCTTGGTAGGACCGGGCTGGTCGCGCTCACCGGCCCGACGGGGAGCGGCAAGACCAGCGTGCTCGCCGCCTGTGCGGCACAGGTCGCCGCGTCGGAGGGGACCGTGTCGGCTATCGCCGGGCCGGACATTGCCTGGGCGGCACAGCGCCCATTGGTGGTGCCGGGAACGCTGCGCGACAATCTCGCGCTTGCCCGGCCCGATGCGCGCGATGCCGAGATTCTTGAGGTATGCCACCGCGTCGGGCTCGACCCGCTGCTCGCGGCGCGCGGCGGGCTGGACCTTCCGCTTGATCATCGTGCGGCGGGGTTGTCCGGCGGCGAGCTTCGCCGCCTTGGCCTGGCCCGAGCACTGCTGTCGCAGCGTCCGGTGTTGCTGTGCGACGAGCCGACCGCCGATCTCGATGCCGCCAGCGCCGCGCAGATCACGGCGCTGCTCGTAGAACTCGCCAAGACCCATGCGATACTGGTCGCGACCCACGACATGGCACTCGCAGCACATGCGCAAGCGGAGGTGCGGCTGTGAGGGCTATGGACCGCATCGCTGCAAAATTGGGCATTGGCCGTCGCGTCGGCCTTGGCTGGCCGTTGCTGTTGTCGGGGATCGCGGCGGCGGCGTCGGTTGCTTTGCTTGGCATTTCGGGCTGGTTCCTGACCGGTTCGGCAATCGCCGGAGCGGGCGGATTGGCGGCGGTGACCGCGTTCAACTATCTGCTGCCCAGTGCCGCGATCCGCGCGCTGGCTATTGCGCGCACCGCTGCCCGTTATGGCGAGCGGCTGACCAGCCATAGCGCCGCGCTGACCGCGATGGCGGGGCTGCGCACCCGGCTGTTCGGCACGCTCGCCGCCGCTGACCCACGGAGTGCGCCGGATCTTGCCAGCGGTGAGGCCAGCACGCGCCTGATCGACGATATCGAGGCGATCGAGGATCTGGTGGTGCGCCGCTCGGCGCTGCCCGGTGCGCTGGTTGGCGGGGTAGTCGCCACTGGGTGTATCGCGCTGTCGGGGTGGCGCGCGGCGGCTGCGTTTGTGGTGCTCGCGGGGATCGGCTTGGTTGTCGGCGCGGCGCTGGCGCGGCGAGTGAGCGCCGGCGCCGCCCGTGCCGCGGCGCAAGCGCGCGGTCGGGTGCGCGACCGCTATGTCGAACTGGCCGCGGCTCGGCCCGAGATCATCGCTTATGGGCTGGCCGACCGCGTGGAGGCCGCGCTGGCCGAGGATCTCGCAGCGCTCGACGCGGCGCGGCGGTCGCTCGCTAGGGGAGAGGCGGCGCTGAACGGACTGGTGGCGCTATGGAGCGCGCTGCTGGCGGTCGTGATCTTGCTGGTCGCTGAGAATGGTCCCGCGCTGGCCGCGCTGGCTGCGCTCGCTGCCTTTGCGGGGAGCGAGGCGCTCGCGATCCGGGTGCGCAGTGCGTTGCGGGAGGCGGTCGTGGGTGAAGGGCTCGCGCGTGTGGGGGCGCTCGCGGCAATTGCGCCGCAGCCCGCGCCGGAGCCGGGCGCAGCCGCCCTCCAGCTGCGGATCGGGGACATGGAACTCGAGCCGGGAGCGCGGATCGTCATCACTGGCGACTCTGGCAGCGGCAAGACCACCTTGGTCGAGACGCTCGCCGGGCTGCGTTCCGCGCCGCTGCCGCTCAGCGTGGGCGCGACGCCGGTGGCACAGGCCGAAGCATCAACGCTTGCGGCGCAATTCGCCCTCGCGCCGCAATCCGCCCAGCTGATTGCTGGGACGATCGGCGACAATCTTCGCCTCGCCCGGCCGGGAGTCGATGCGGGCGCGATGTGGGCGGCGCTGGACGTCGTTCGCCTCGCCGACAGGGTGCGCACTATGCCCGGCGGTCTGGACTGCCCGATCAGGGAAGGCGGCGGAACGCTGTCAGGCGGCGAGCAGAAGCGGCTGTCGCTCGCCCGCGCTTTGCTGGCGAACCGACCCTGGCTAGTGGCAGACGAGCCCAGCGAAGGACTCGACCCGGCGACCGAAGCCGAACTGGTCGCGCGGCTCGATGTGTGGCTGACGCAGACCGGCACCGGCCTGATCCTGGTATCGCACCGCCCTGCCCCACGCGCGCTGTGCCCGCAGTCGCTAGCGCTTACTCCGCAGCCTTGAGCGTCTTCTCGGCGTCCGGCTCGGCTGCAGTGGAATGGCTGGCGAGCAGTTCGACCGGCGGCACGCTCTCGATCTCGCGCGCGCCGGTCTCGATATTATAGTCTCTGAGCTTGCGCGCCGATACGAGTGCGCGGCTTTCGAGCGAGCTGGCGAAAGCGTTGAAATTCTTGACCGCGGTGTTGAGTCCGCTGCCGACGGTACGCAGGTCGCCCAGCGCCTTGGCCAGCCGGTCGTAGAGTTCCTTGCCCAGCGCACCGATCTCGCGCGCATCCTTGGCCAGCATCTCCTGCCGCCAAACCGCCGCCACCGTCCGCGCAATCGCGATCAAATTGGTCGGCGTCGCCAGCAGAACGCGTTTCTCGAACGCGAAATCCCACAGCGCCGAGTCATGTTCCAGCGCAGCGGAGAGGAAATGCTCGCCGGGGACGAACATGATCACATAATCCGGCGCATCGTCGAACTGGTTCCAATAGGCCTTGTTACCGAGCGCGTTGATGTGGGTCTTCATCGATGCGGCGTGCGCGGCGAGGCCGATATTGCGCTCGCTCTCATCGACCGCCCCGAACGCGTCCTGATAGGCGTTGAGTGATACCTTGGCATCGATCACCAGCGACTTGCCCCCGGGCACCCGCACGATCGCATCAGGACGCAACCGCCCGCCATCCTCTCCCGCTACGTTCACCTCCAGATTGAAATCGGTATGTTCGGCGAGGCCACAGGTCTCCAGCACATTCTTCAACTGCTGCTCGCCCCAGCGCCCGCGCGACTTGGGGGCGTTGCGCAGCGAGTTGACCAACTTCGCCGCCTCGCTGCTCACCCGCTCCTGCCCGATCCGCATCTGTTCGATCTGGCCCTTGAGCTCGCCGAACGCGTCGCGGCGCTCCGCCTCGACCTTGGCGACGCCTTCTTCATAGCGCTGCAGCCGCTCGGTCACCGGCTGGAGCAGCGCCTTGAGGTTTTGGCCCGCAACGCCCTCCGATTCCTTGAAGCGATCTTCCGCGCGCTTGAGGAAGGCGGCCTGGGTTTCGGCGAGCATCGTCCCGGCCACCTCGCGGAACTGGCCGGTCAGCCGTTCCTCAAGCCCCTCTGCCTTGACCCGCAATTCGGCCAGTTCGATACGCGCGGCGTCGCGCTGGTCGCGGATCGCGTCGAGCTGGTCGCGCAGTTCCGGGATCTCTTTCGCGCGCTCCTCGGCCGCGGCGAGATCGGCGATGGCTGCCTTGAAGTCCCCCTCGCGCCGGTCGCGTTCGGCGCGCAGCGTGGCCGCCCCGCGGCTCCCCGCAAACCAGCCGAGCAACGCCCCGACCACCAGCGTCACCAGCAACGCCACCACGACTTCGATCGACACGCATCTTCCCTTCGGTTCCGTACGCGACGGAACATAGCCCGAACGCGCGCCGGGTTACAGGGCTAATCGAACTGCGGGATTTAGAAGGCGTGGGCGAGTCGGTCGAGCATTGTTCGTGCGGGGCTGATCGGAATCCCGACAACCTCGTCCTGCGCGGCGTCGAGCCGCGCGATGCGGCGGTGCAGGTCGATGCTGGCGGCGATCAGATGCTGGGCGCCGACCGGCATGGCCTCGAGTGCGGCGGCGTCGGTCACCGGCGCCTCGCCAAGCCGGCGTGACGGATCACGCGCTTCGCCCACACCAATCTCCCCCGCCGCGACCGCGCGCTGGGTCAGCAGCCACGCAATGCTGTGCATCAGCCGCGTCGTGACCTTGAGCGACTCGCATGAGAAGACGACGCGGTCCATTGCGCCCAGCATGTCGCGCTGTTCGCGCCCCACCACGTCGAAATAGGCGCGCGCCTCGTCGGCGAGCAGCATCGACTCGGTATAGAGCGAGTCGATCAGCGCGCGCTGAACGCGCATGGTTTCCACTTCCCCGGTCATGGACATGAACGCTGACAGAAAGAGTTCATTAACGAAATAGGGATTTGCACGACCCTGATGTCCCAAAGCGACGCGGGATCAGGCGATGATGTCCGGGATCAGCTGATCCTCAAGCATCGCGATCTCGTCCCGCAGCAGCAATTTGCGTTTCTTGAGTCGTGCGATCTGGAGCTGGTCGGGCATCGTCGTGGTGATGAGGGCGTCAATCGCCACGTCGAGATCGCGATGGTCGACGCGAAGCAGCTCAAGCCGCCGTAAAATCTCGCTTTCGTCCATCACTCGACCATCCCCGGACTCAACCCGTCGCACGTCGCCGTTGCCCTGTCGATGGGTAGTTTTGCAAGGGGCGACAAGCCCTGCGAATCGTGATCTACTCGATATTCCCCCAACCAGAGCAGGAGGATTGCTTCCATGCAGAACGCGCATCTCTCGGCACTTGAGGCCAAGCATGCATCACTCGACCGGCGGATTGTCGCCGAGTCGCAGCGGCCGGCGCCCGATCAGATCGTCATCGCCGACCTGAAGCGTCGCAAGCTCAAACTGAAGGAAGAAATCGCGTTTAGCTGACGCGCTCACCGGGTTGCCCCGCTTGTGCGGGGCGGCCCACCGGCGCCGCTGTGTCGGCGCGATGTTTAGAAATGCCCGACCGTTGCCCGCGCTACTCTAAGCGCGAAGAGCCGGTTCAACCCCGAAAAATCTGCGGCTTTGCGTAGTGCGGCGTGCTCTGCCCGTGCCCGACAGGTTTGCGCGCCAAAAGCGGGTCGATCGGACGGTCGAACGCAATGCCGATCCGGCCCTCCGCGCTCCATGCGATATGGCCGCGGGTCCACCCGACGCCACGCACATTGATCTCGACCGGCGTGCCCGAATCGACGGGGTCGCTATACTCGGCCATCAGCCCGCCCGCCGAGAGATTGCGCACGCGAACCGGAACCTCGACCTTTTCGATGCGCAGCGTTGCAGCGAGAAACAGGCTGTCGCGCACCGCATTGCGCTGGCTTGCCGGATCGTCGCTGAAGCGTCCGCTGAATGGGTCGGAAGAGAACTGGTCCATCTGCCGCTCGTGTCACGTGTTACGCGCGTAGTTTAGAGCAGCAATGACTATCGAAACCGTTAACCCGCGGACGAAAACGCCAACGTCACTCCTCGCGCGACACCTTTTCGTTCCGCTCGTGGCGCTCCTGCGCCTCGACGGTCATCGTCGCGATCGGGCGGGCTTCGAGCCGCGCGAGGCTGATCGGCTCGCCGCTCACCTCGCAATAGCCATATTCGCCCTCTTCGATCCGGCGCAGCGCGGCGTCGATCTTTGAGATCAGCTTGCGCTGGCGGTCGCGGGTGCGCAACTCGATCGACCAGTCGGTCTCGCTCGACGCGCGATCGGTCAGGTCCGCTTCGCGAAGCGAGTCGACCTGAAGCTGGTTGAGCGTCCCCGCCGCCTCACGATGAATCGCGTCCTTCCAGGCGAGCAGTTTCTCACGAAAATATTGCTGCTGGCGCGCGTTCATGAACGGTTCGTCTGCAGTCGGACGATAGCCATCAGGCAAATCGTTCGCAGCGACAGGCTTTTCAGGATCGTCGCGGTGATCGAAAACGGTCGCCATCCCACACTCCACAACGGGATCGGATGGCTGGGCCGATCGCAATCCCCTTATCCCCGCGCGCCCTATATCGGGGCAAATTGGGTACCACAAGCTACCGAATCCACAGATTCGTGCGCCAAGCCGTTCTTGGCACGCGGGAAATTACACCGCGCTGAACCAACGTGCAGTTTTATCTCAACAAAGTCCGGACGCTGGTTAAGCATTAAATAACCAACCGCATCCATTCCGTCCCTTTAAGGCACATTAACCATAGATCATCCGAGCGCCCTGCAAATAATGGCGTGGATAGCATCGAAACCATGGTTAACGACATTGCACTTAATACTTTCTTCTGCACTTTTAGGGCAATGACCCGCCAAACGGGTGCAGTGCGCACCCCTCGGCGGCCGGGGACAAGAGAGAAGCACAATGTCGGTTCGGATGGCTTTGGCAAAACTGTGCGCCTGCGCATGCGGCGGAGCCGTAGTCGGCGGCGGCGCAGTTCATGTCGCCGAAACCCGCGCCGAGCGCGGCTATCAGCAACAGCGCCAGTCGGTGAAGCAGGGTGTTGTCCAGCGCCGCGTCGTCAAGCGTCCGCTGCGCAAGCGCGTGGTCCGTCGCACGGTCACGACGACCGCACAGTGCCAGCCTCAGGTCCTGACCGTCACGACGCAGGGAACCGCGATCCCCTTGCCCCCGCCCACCTATGGATCGAGCGGCGAAATGCCGGTCGTCGGCGGTGGTGGCGGCGGCGGTGGCGCAGCGGCGGCCGTGACGGGTGGTGGCAGCGGCGGCTTTGTCGGCGGCTTCTTCGCGGGCGGCTTCTTCGGCGGATCGAGCGGCGGCAGCGGAGCGTCGGGCAGCGGCGGCATCGTTATCTCTTCGACCAGCAGCACCAGCGGCGGTTCGACTTCAACTTCGGGCGGGTCGACTTCGACTTCGGCCGGCGGGTCTTCGGGTGATGTGTCGTCGTCCAGCGGCAGCGTCAGCTCGACGTCCTCGACCGGCGGATCGTCCACGTCGACCGGCGGCCTGTCGAGCACCAGCACGTCATCGACCGGCGGTTCCTCGACCAGCTCGGCATCGGGCGGCTCTTCGGGCAATGTGTCGTCGGCCTCGGGTGGTTCTTCGGGCGACGTTTCGTCTTCGTCGGCCTCAGGCGGCTCGTCCGGCAACGTGTCCTCGTCGTCCAGCGGCGATGTCTCGTCGGCTTCGGGTGGCTCGTCGGGCAACGTCTCGTCAGCGTCGAGCGGTGACGTATCCTCGTCCGCCTCGTCGTCGGGTGATGTTTCGTCGTCGACCTCCGCATCGTCATCGGGCGACGTCTCGACCTCTTCGTCCAACTCCTCCGCTTCTTCGACGTCGGCCTCATCTTCGGGCGATGTGTCGTCATCGACCTCCAGCGGCTGGAGTACGTCGAGCGGCTGGAGCACCTCGACCTCGAGCAGCACGTCTTCGGGCACCTCGAGCGGCACCAGCAGCTCGTCGGGCGGACCCGATCCGGTTCCCGCGCCGCCGATGGTGCTGCTGTTCGGCGCAGCCGCAGCGGCGCTGGTGGTGCGCAAGCGGTTCCAGAACCGCAAGGCAAAGGACGCCGCGGCGGCTGAATAAGCGCCGCGGCGACCAGCGCCGGGTTACTCCGCGTTCATCAGGGCCTGTTCGATATCCGGGATCGGATGACCGGTCAGCGTCTTGTCGATCTCACCGGTCAGCCGCTCGCTCACTTCCTTGTGATAATGTTTGCGCAGCTCGCCCAGCGTGCGCGGCGGCGCGATGATGATCAGCGATTCGAAATCGTTGTTCAGCGCACGCTTCTTGAGCAATTCCGCCGTCTCCGCCGCGAACCGGTCTTCTTCCAACTGGTGGAAGTCGGTTTCCTCATAGGCGCTGCGGCCCGGCCCGACGCTTGAGAAGCTGCGGCCCGGCGCGTCGGTGCGCTGGTCGATATTGTCGGGATTATCCTGCACCCGCTTGCGCTCGACCTGCAGATTGAGATGCACCGCATCACCCTCGTTCCTCAGGAACAGCATCTTGCGGCCATCGGCGACGACGACCATTGCGTTATGGGGAACCTGCATCGGTGTTTCTCCTGGTTATGTTGTGCAGCATGAACGCACGCCGCGCGCACCGGGTTGCCTAGCCCCGCGCGGCTCGCCATAGCCTGCGCCCATGCACGACATCCGCGCCATCCGAGAGAACCCCGAGGCGTTCGACGCCGCCCTTGCCCGCCGTGGCGCCGAACCGCAGGCCGAGATGCTGGTCGCGCTGGACGAAGCCCGCCGCGCGCTGACCACGCAGCAGCAGGAGGCGCAGACGCGCCGCAACGACCTGTCGAAGCAGGTCGGTCAGGCCAAGGCGGCAAAGGACGAGGAGCGCGCGCAGGCGTTGATGGCGGAAGTCGCGGGGCTCAAGCAGACGCTGGAGGACCTTAATCTCGCCCAGAGCGCGGCGGACGAAGCGCTGCGGACCGCCCTCGCCGCGATCCCCAATTTGCCCGCCGCCGATGTTCCGGAAGGCGCGAACGAGGACGACAACCAACTCGTCCACACGATCGGTACGCAGCCGGCCTTTGCCTTCACGCCAGGGGAGCATCACGAATTCGGCCCTGCGCTCGGCCTCGATTTCGACACGGGCGCGATGCTCGGCGGATCGCGCTTCACCCTGCTGCGCGGCCCGGCGGCGAAGCTGCACCGCGCGCTTGGCCAGTTCATGCTCGACACGCTGACCGGCGATCATGGCTATGACGAGTGCGTGCCGCCGGTGCTGGTGCGCGACGAGATCATGTTCGGGACCGGCCAGTTGCCGAAGTTCGCCGAGGATTCGTTCCGCACCACCGATGGCCGCTGGCTGATCCCGACATCGGAAGTCAGCCTGACCAACAGCGTGCGTGAGCAGATCCTGAGCGGCGAGGAACTCCCGCTGCGGCTCACCGCGCTGACCCCCTGTTTCCGCTCCGAAGCGGGCGCAGCGGGGCGCGACACGCGCGGCTTCATCCGCCAGCACCAGTTCGAAAAGGTCGAAATGGTGTCGATCACGACGCCCGAGCAGTCCGAGGCGGAGCATGAGCGGATGACCGCGTGCGCCGAGGATATTCTGACGCGGCTCGGTCTGTCCTTCCGTCGCATGCTGTTGTGCGCGGGTGACATGGGGTTCAGCGCGACGCGGACCTATGACCTTGAGGTGTGGCTTCCCGGACAGGCGCGCTATCGCGAGATTTCGTCCTGTTCGACCTGTGGCGACTTCCAGGCGCGCCGGATGAACGCGCGCTACCGCAATGCTGAGGGCAAGCCGGCGTTCGTGCATACGCTCAACGGATCCGGCCTCGCGGTCGGCCGCACGTTGGTGGCGGTGCTGGAGAATTACCAGCAGCAGGACGGCGCGGTGGCAGTGCCTGAGGTGCTCCAGCCCTATCTGCGCGGCGTGAACCGGCTTGAGCCGCGCGGGTGAGGATCCTCCTCACCAACGATGATGGCGTCCATGCCCATGGCCTCGAGGTCCTCGAGCGGCTCGCCCGCACCCTATCCGACGACGTCACCATCGTCGCGCCGCTGGAGGAGCAATCAGGCAAAGGCCGTTCGCTCAGCCTGACCGATCCCGTGCGTCTGCGCCGCTTCGGCGAGCGGCGCTTTGCCGTTACCGGGACGCCAACCGATGCGGTGATGATGGCGCTGGCGGAGATCATGAAGGACGGGCCGCCCGACCTGATCCTCTCCGGCGTCAATCGCGGCGCGAATCTGGGCGAGGATGTCAGCTATTCCGGCACGGTCTCGGCGGCGATGGAGGGCGCGCTCGCCGGCATCCGCTCGATCGCATTGAGCCAGCGCTACGTCGCGCTCGCGCCCGGAGAGCGGGTGAGTTTCGAGGCGGCGGAGCAATGGGGCGAGCGCGTGCTGCGTCCGTTGATCGCAGCCGACTGGGCACCGCGCACGCTGATGAACGTCAACTTCCCGCCGATCCCGGCCAGCGATGTGGCTGGAATCAAGCCGGTAGGACAGGGTCTGCGCGATTATGGACGGCTCCGACTCGACAAGCGGACCGACCCGCGCGGGTTCGACTATTACTGGTTTGGCCTTGGCCGCGTCCCGCACTCGCCGGTCGCCGATACCGACCTTGAGGCGATCGAACAGGGATGGATTACCGTTACGCCCCTGCATCTGGACCTGACGCATCGTGAATCGCTTGTTATGCTCAACCGGACATTTGGCTAAGCCGGGCGGGATATGCGGGGGAACAGCAACAGGGCGGGATTGATTGCGGCGCTGGTGCTGGCGCCGCTGACCGGCGGTTGCATCCCGCCGGGAGCAGCTCCCGCTGCGCGTCCCGCTCCGGAACCCCGGCAGGTCGATCCCACCAGCGCGCCGCGCCGTGAGGCCGATGTCTCGGCACTGCCCGCACCGGTTTCGGCATGGGAAGCCCGCCGTGTCACCGCCGATGCCCGCGCGATCGCGGCGTCGGAATATGTCGTGGTTCCCGGCGATACGCTGCGCCGAATCGCCGACCGGACCGGCGCAGGGTCGGAGGCGATCGCGCGCGCCAACAACCTGCCCCCGCCCTACACGATCCGCGTCGGCCAGCGGCTGTCGATCCCCGGCGGGCGGTATCACCTTGTTCGTTCGGGTGAGACCGGCATCGCCATCGCCCGCGCCTATGGCGTCGATTGGGGCCGCATTGTCACCGAGAACGACCTGGCCGAACCGTTCATCCTGCGCACCGGAATGCGGCTGCTGATCCCCGGCGATCCGCGGACGATGACGCTGGAAGAGCGCGCTGCGGCGTTCCGACTCGACATCGACGACATTGTCACCGGCGGCCAGCCCGCGATTGCCGAGACCGCCCGCCCGACCCGGCCGACTGCCTCTTCTGCACGCATCCTGCCCCCTGACGCAGCGGTTGCGGCGCCGGCGACGCTACGCGGTGGCTTTGCCTGGCCCGCACGGGGTACGATCATCCGGCGCTTCGGCCCGATCGCGAGCGGCGAGCGCAGCGACGGGATCAAGATCGCGGTGCCGCTCGACACCCCGATCCTCGCCGCCGCCGACGGCACCGTCGCCTATGTCGGTAGCGAAATTCCGTCGCTCGGTGGCCTCGTGATCCTTCAGCATGGCAGCGGCTGGACCAGCGTCTATGGCCATGCCGGCCAGTTGCTCGTCCAGCGCGGCCAGTCGGTCAAGCGCGGTCAGATGATCGCCCTGTCCGGCGACAGCGGAACAACGCGCCCGCAATTGCATTTCGAACTGCGTGAGGGCCGCACCCCGGTCGATCCGCTACCGAGACTGCCCAGTCGTTGAGCCGCAAAAGCACCCCGACCCATGCGGCGCTCCGGCGCAAGTCGAGTTTATCGCCCTGGGTGTCGATCGCCTGGCGGGTTGGGGCGGTACTGGGCCTCTATGCCTTTGCGGTGGCTTTCCACTGGTTCGACCGCGAAGGGCTGCGCGACAATTTCGATCAGCATATCAGCTTTCTCGACATCATCTATTTCACGATGATCTCGATCACCACGACCGGCTATGGCGACATCGTGCCGATCTCGACCGGCGCGCGCATGTTCGACGCGCTGGTAGTGACGCCGATCCGCATCTTCGTGATCCTGATCTTTATCGGCACGACCTACCAATTCATCCTCAAACGCACATGGGACAGGTGGCGCATGGCCCAGATCCAGAAAATGCTCACCAATCACATCGTCGTCGCGGGGTACGGGAAAACCGGGTCCGACGCAGTCAACGAACTGGTCGCGCGTGGCATCGACCCCGCCTGTATTGTCGTCATTGACGGCAGCGAGCACGCGCTGTCCCGTGCCGAAGAGGCGGGCTGCAATGTGCTGGTCGGCGACGCGACCCGCGACCAGACGCTGCAGGACGTGCGCATTGGTGAGGCAAAGACGCTGATCGTCGCCACCGGGCGCGACGACACGTCGATCCTCGTTACCCTGACCGCCCGCCACCTCGCGCCCAAGGTGCCGATCTCGATCATCATCAAGGCGGACGACAACGAATTTCCGGCGCGCGCAGCCGGAGCGAATACCGTCATCAACCCGGTCAGCTTCGCCGGACTACTCCTCGCTGGGTCGGTCGAGGGGATGCATGTCGCGGACTATATGCTCGACCTCGCTTCGGTCGACGGGCGGGTGCATCTGTCGGAGCGCTGCGTGGCTGCCCACGAGATCGGCAAGCCGCTGTCGGCAATCGCCACGGGCCTTGGCGTGCGCATCTATCGCGATGGCGTGCCGCACGGATTCTTCGAGCCGGAAGCGCACGCGCTGCGCGAAAACGATGTAATCGTCGAGATTATCCCGACGGGCGCCGTCGCTTCCAGCTAGCAGGTTCGTCAATCCAGCTTTGGCAGCGCGCTTTCACGTTTCACGGTGATGCTGATCGTCGCGCCCTGCCCGCGGTTCCAGGCTTTCAGCTCACCGCCATGCACCTCGATGATCCGGCGGCAGATCGACAGTCCGATGCCCAGGCCATGCTCGGCTTTGGTCGAGATGAAGGGCAGGTTGAACTGCTCGAGCACACTGTCGGGAAAGCCCGGGCCATCATCTTCCACGCGGATTTGAAGCATATCATTGGGCAGAACGTCGCTCGCTATCCGGATCTCACGCCGCTCCGGTGGGAGCGGCGCGAGCGCCTCTTCGGCATTGCGGATCAGATTGACGAGAACCTGCTGGATCTGGATCCGGTCGATCAGCACGCGGGTCTGTCCATACCCGCCATTATACAGAATGCGCGCGCGCGGAGCGCTATTGCCGCCACGCGCCAGTTCGATCGCGTCGTAGATGACGGGGTCCAGCAGTTCGACGCGCAGTTCCGCGCTTCCCTTCGACAGATAATCGCGAATGCGGCGGATGATGTCGCCCGCGCGGGCAATCTGGCCGCGCACCTGGTGAAGCTGCGATGCCACGGCCTCTCGCGTGCCTTCACCCCGTAGCATCAGTTCACCCACCGCAAGGTAGTTCGACGCCGCGGTCAGTGGCTGGTTGAGCTCATGCGCCAGCCCCGCCGCCATCTCGCTCAGCGACGAAACGCGCGCCGAATGTGCGAATTCATTGCGCATCATATCGATCCGGCGCTGCGCCTGTTCCTGATTGCTGATGTGCCGGAAGTAGAGCACGAGCAGCGCACCGACCACCAATGTCAACGCGGTCGCAAAGCTCAGGAACCACCCCGCCCGGCGGGCAGCCGGGGCCAGCACATCAGCCTCACCGACCCCAGAGGTGACAAAAATGGGATAGTTGGGAAGCCGCTGGTGGCTGAACAGCCTACGCTGACCGTCGAGCACGCTCGGCCCCCAATAGTCTCCCATCGGATTGGCCAGCTGGCGCTGCATGACCAGCGTAAACTGCACGTTCTGTCCCCAGGTCACCCTGCTGCCTTCGCGTCGCGCGAGCGTCATGCCGCGCAATGAGATGAGGGAGATGAGGTCTGCCGCGCGATAGTTGAGCCCGACGTTGAAATCGACGAAGCGCTGCGCCGGAATCTCCACCGCCGCTATGCCCTGGAACCTGCCCCCTTCATCGCGGAGCGACCGGGCGATCAGCAGCACGGTCTCGCCGGTTTCGCGTCGCAGGATGGGATCGGAGATGGCGCGCATGCGATCGGGCGTGGCCCTCAGCTCGCGAAAAACACGTAGCCCGCTCAGATTTTTCTGCTCGCCGTCCCCGGCGCTGAAGCGAACATTGCCATCCGCGTCGGCAATTTGCGCACCGACGATCGCCGGATCAAAATACCGCGGCAGGACGATCTGGCGCGGGGCGCTAGCTTCCTCGGCGCGCGCCTGTTCGCCATAGCGTTGCTCAAGATAGACCGTGGCAAGCTCAGCCGCCTCCAGCGTCTTGCGCACATATTGGCCGAACGCGACCACCCGACCCCGATTTTCGCGTATCGCCGCCTCAGCCGCAGCGGCCCGGTCTTCCGTGATCTGCCAGATCACCGTGACCCAGGCGACGATGATGAACAGCGTGCCCGTGATCGTCACGATACGCGCGGCTGGCTGACGAAGGATCGTCAGCATGATGTTCGGTGCCTGCACCCGCCCCACCAGCCTCATTCAAATGAGGACCTTTCATTCACCACGTTAGGACGGTGATTCGGCAAAGACCAGAGACGTCATCGCCGCTGCGCGCCGGGGTGAAAAGACACGCACTTGCACCGTCGTGAAAGTCTGGCGGCACGCGGCACGGTCGACAACTGACAAGTTCCGGCACAACAAAGCTGGAGGATTGCCCGCGCCCCTATCTTTTTTCGCCAAATCGCCTATGTCGCCGACCGATCATGGCAACGCGACTCCCCGAAGCCCCGAAGGTGGGCATGGTGTCGCTCGGCTGTCCCAAGAATCTGGTCGACTCCGAGCGTATCCTGACCAAGCTCCGTTCCGATGGCTATGCCATGTCCGCCGACTATGCCGGCGCCGATGTGGTGCTGGTCAACACCTGCGGCTTCCTCGACAGCGCCAAGGAAGAATCGCTCGAAGCGATCGGCGAGGCGATTGCCGAGAATGGTCGCGTCATCGTCACCGGGTGCATGGGCAAGCAAGCCGAGGTCATCCGCGCCCGCTTTCCCAATGTGTTGGCGGTGACAGGTGCGCATCAGTATGAGGAAGTGGTCGGTGCCGTCCACGACGCCGCGCCAATGCCGCCCAACGCGTTTCTCAACCTCGTCCCCGAAGGCGGGCTCAAGCTCACGCCGCGCCACTACAGCTATCTGAAGATCAGCGAGGGCTGTAACCACCGCTGCTCCTTCTGCATCATCCCGGCGCTGCGCGGCGATCTGGTTAGCCGCCGTCCCGACGCGATCCTGCGCGAGGCGGAGAAGCTGGTCGAGGCGGGGACCAAGGAACTGCTGGTCATCAGCCAGGATACCTCGGCCTATGGCGTCGACATCCGCAAGGAACCGCGGATGTGGAAGGGTGCGGAGGTCGTTCCCCACATGACCGATCTCGCCCGCGAGCTGGGGAAGATCGCGCCATGGGTGCGGCTGCACTATGTCTATCCCTACCCGCATGTCGATCAGGTCATCCCGCTGATGGCCGAGGGGCTGATCCTCCCCTATCTAGACATCCCGTTCCAGCATGCCGCGCCCAGCGTGTTGCGCACCATGCGCCGCCCGGCGAACGAGGCGAAGGTGCTCGAGCGCATTCACAAATGGCGCGAAATCGCCCCGGACATCACGATCCGCTCGACCTTCGTCGTGGGCTTCCCCGGTGAAACCGAGGCGGATTTCCAGTATCTGCTCGACTGGCTCGACGAGGCACAGCTCGACCGCGTCGGCGCGTTTCGCTTCGAACCGGTCGAGGGCGCTGCCGCCAACGACCTGCCCGGCGCGGTGCCGGAAGAAGTCAAGGAAGAGCGCTACGCCCGGATCATGGCCAAGACCGCCGCGATCAGTGCGGCCAAGCTGCAGGCAAAGGTCGGCCGCACGCTTGAGGTGATCATCGACGAGGTCGATGGTGACGGCGCCAATGCCCGGTCACAGGCCGACGCGCCCGAGATCGACGGCACCGTCTTCCTGCGTGATGCCGGGCATCTGAAACAGGGCGATATCGTCAAGGTCGAGATCGAAGACGCCGACGAGCACGACCTCTACGGCGCGCCGCTGGCCTGAATGAAGCGCCGGCTCCTCGCCCTTCCGGTCTGGCTTGCCCTCACCGGGATCGCGCCGGAGCCGGGTGTTCGCGGCGAGGCGGTCGATCCGCTGACGCTGACCGACGACGATTTCGCCCGTCATCGCGATCCCGCGACGTGGCGCGGGCTATCGGTCACGAAGATCGAATTTCGTGAAGAACGAGGGGCTTGGCGGCTGTTCCGCATCGCCAATGTCAACAAGCCACGCGGGCCGCTGTGGTTCGTGCCGCATGACAACGAGAATGCCGGCTTCGAAGCAGGTCTGGCCGGCGTGCGCGCCTATGGCGGGGTGATGATCGTCGTAGACTCAGGAATCGCCGAGGACGGCCGCCGCCGGAACGCGGCGGTCGATCGTGGCGGGCCGATCGACCCCAATCGCAACTTCCGTGACGGCACACCGCTCTACGCCAACACCATCCTCGCCGATGTGCGCCGCGGGGCGCTGCCGATCATCGCGCTGCACACCAACTCGCCCGGCTTCGACACGCGCAACTCACGCTGCAACCAGTCCGACCCGCCGGGGCGCGGCGAGGTGTCGATCCGCTTCTGCGACGACGTCATGCAGCCGCACGCGTCGCAGGGCCGGGCATGGCCGTTCGATGATGACGACAGCCTGGCCTATGTCGCCTACCGCTCCGGCCGCTCGCCCTATTCGGCCTGGTGCGGCAAGGCGCTGGCGCTGGCCGATTTCAACGTCGTGTTTGAGCGGGTGAGCGTCAGCGACGGGTCGCTGTCCAACTACGCGCTGCTGCGCGGCCTGCCCTATGTGAATTTCGAGACGCAGGAGCGCGGGCTGGACCCTGCCCGCCTCGCGGAAAGCCGCAACCGGCTGGTCGCGATGATCGATCGCGCAATGGAGCGCTGTACCGCGCCGACCACGCGGCTCGCCCGCTAGTTGCCGTCGCCGGGTCACCGTCCTAGATCAGCGGCGATGACCGATCTCTCCATGCAGCTTCAGCCCGATCGCGGCCAGTCCGCCCGCACCATCCATGTTGTCCACCCCGACCAGTGGCAGGACTGGCTCAAGGCACAGCCACCGCGCATCCGCACCGCGATCGCCGCGCACAAGCTGACGGGCAAGGCGGGCAACCGCGCCGTGCTGCCCGGCGAGGGGCCGGAGGATTGGGCGATGCTGCTGGTTTGCGACGAGGCTGAGACCTCGCCCTTCCGCATCGCCTCGCTCGGGGAGCAGCTGCCCGAAGGCACCTATCGCCTTGCGAACGGAGAACCCGGCGCAGCGATGCTCGGCTGGGTGCTCGCGCAATATCGCTTCGATCGTTACCGCAAGGACGAGGCAGCGCAGGGCCCGCGCGTCCTGCTCACCGGTGAGCCGGGACGGATCGAGGAGACGCTGCGCCTCGCTGCAGCGACCTTCAAGGTTCGCGATCTGGTCAACACTCCTGCGTCCGACATGGGACCGGCGGAGTTGGAGGCCGAGGTCGAGGCGCTGGCCAAGACCAACGGTGCGACGCTGACCGTCACGCGCGGCGATGCATTGGAGCAGGGCTACCCGATGATCCACACGGTCGGCATGGCGGCGGCGCGCGGGCGGGAACCACGGCTGATCGAGCTGGAGTGGGGCAATCCCGAGCATCCCCGGCTGGCCCTGGTCGGCAAGGGCGTGTGCTTCGACACCGGCGGGCTCGACATCAAGCCGAGTGCGGGCATGCGGCTGATGAAAAAGGACATGGGCGGCGCGGCGCATGCGATTGCGCTGGCCGGACTGGTGATGGCGCAGCGGTTGCCGGTGCGGCTGCATTTGCTGGTCGCGGCGGTCGAAAATTCGGTGGCCGGCAATGCCTTTCGCCCCGGCGATGTCTTGAACACCCGCAAGGGCCTGACGGTGGAGAACACCAATACCGATGCCGAGGGGCGCCTGATCCTCGGCGACACGCTGACCAAGGCGGTCGAGGGCAAGCCCGGCCTGATCCTCGATTTCGCTACGTTGACCGGCGCCGCGCGGGTAGCACTTGGTCCCGATCTCCCTGCCCTGTTCGCCAATGACGATGCGCTGGCGGGCGCAATGCTCGATGCGGGCGATGGAGTGAAGGACCCGTTGTGGCGGCTACCGCTATGGGACGGCTATGACGAGATGTTGAAGTCGGACATCGCCGACATGGTCAACGCCCCCGATGGACCGTTCGCCGGGCCGATCACCGCCGCGCTGTTCCTGCGCCGCTTCGTGCCGAAGGACATCGCCTGGGCGCATCTCGACCTGTTCGCCTGGCGACCCGCTGCCAAGCCGGGTCGACCCAAAGGCGGCGATGCGATGGGGCTGCGTGCAACCTGGGCGATGTTGAAGTCGCGCTACGCCGACAAGCCGTAAGCGGCTCGACTTCGCGGTATCGCGGCGGCAAGGTGCGGCGATGACGAATACGCGCAACGGCGGCCGCATCCTGGTCGATAACCTCGTGGCCCAGGGCTGCGACCGCATCTTCCACGTACCGGGCGAGAGCTTTCTCGCGGTGCTCGACGCCCTGCACGACGTGCCCCAAGTCGATCTGGTCACATGTCGCCAAGAGGGCGGCGCGGCGTTCATGGCGTGCGCCGATGGGGCAATGACCGGCAAGCCCGGCATCTGCTTCGTCACGCGCGGCCCCGGCGCGACCAATGCCAGCATCGGCGTGCATGTCGCGATGCAGGATTCGATCCCGATGATCCTGTTCATCGGCGATGTCGACCGGTCGATGCGCGATCGCGAGGGGTTTCAGGAGGTCGATTTCCCGGCCTTCTTCGGTCCGCTCGCCAAATGGGCGACGCGGATCGAGGATGCAGCACGCATCCCCGAATATGTCGCCCGTGCGTGGAATGTGGCGATCAGCGGTCGTCCCGGCCCGGTCGTCGTCGCACTGCCCGAAGACATGCTGCTCGATGTCGTCGAGACGCTCGACCGCCCGCGCTTGACCCGGCACAGCGCCGGGCTGGACCCGGAAGACTTCACCGACGTCCTCGACCTGCTCCGCACCGCCGAGCGCCCGGTGGCGATCGTCGGCGGCGCGGGATGGGACATAGCCACCGGCGCGGCGTTCGACAGCTTCGCGCGCAGCTGGGGCATTCCCGTCGCGGGCGCATTCCGGCGGCAGGACGCGATTCCGAACAGCTCCCCGGCATGGGCCGGCAACCTCGGCTATGGTCCCAATCCCAAGCTCGTCGCGCGGATCAAAGCCGCCGACCTGCTACTGGTCGTCGGCGCGCGGCTGGGTGAGGCAACCACCGATGGCTATACGCTGGTGACGCCCGACCATCCCGGCCAGACGCTGATCCACGTTCACCCGGATGCAGGCGAGCTCAACCGCGTCTATCGCGCCGACCTCGGCATCGCCGCCCCGGTATTCGAGTTCGCCGCGATGCTGGCGGCCGCCGATGCTCCCGCAACGCCCCGCCCCGCCTGTGCCGAGGCACATGCGGAGTGGCAGGACTGGTCCACGCCAAAGCCGCGCGACGGCGTCGCGCTCGACCTCGGCCAGTGCGTCGCGGCGATGCGTGAGCGGATCGATGCCGACCATGCGATCGTCTGCAACGGCGCGGGCAATTTCTCGGGCTGGTGGCACCGCTACTGGCGCTATGGCGCGCAGCCGTCGCAGCTGGCCCCGACTGCTGGAGCGATGGGTTACGGCACCCCCGCCGCCGTCGCCGCAGCTTTGCGCCGCAAGGACAAGCTCGCGGTCGCGCTCGCGGGCGACGGCGATTTCCTGATGAATGGGCAGGAACTGGCGACCGCGGTCCAGCATGGCGCGGACATGCTGGTGCTGGTGATCGATAACGGCGCCTATGGCACGATCCGCATGCATCAGGAGCGTGAGTTCCCCGCGCGCCTGTCGGGCACCACGCTGCACAATCCCGATTTCGCGGCGCTCGCCCGTGCTTATGGTTGCTGGGCAGAGACGGTCGAGCGCACCGAGGATTTCGCCCCGGCGCTCGACCGTGCGCTGGCGGAGCGCGGGGTTCGCCTGCTGCATCTGAAGACCGATGTGGAGGTGATCAGCCCAGCGACCACGATAACGGCGATACGGGGATAGCGATCAGGCGCGAGCGGGCTTCAACCCATCCGCCAGCATGGCGCTAACCGCGTCGACCGCCCAGCGCTCGCATAGCCCCACCGCGCGGGCGAACGCTTTCACAAAGCCCTTGATGTAGATCACGCCGGGAATCTCGTCGAACCGCTCCGCCTCGATCGCGGCGAGATAACGGATCGGCACGCGCGTCTGCGCGGCGATATCTTCGATCGACAGGGCACAGCGGCGGCGCGCATCAGCCAGCGCGTTACCCACGCTGCCACGCGGTTCAATCCGCCAGTCCCCTCTGGCAAAGGGCAGAACAGGCTGCTGAGTAACGGCGTTCATCGGCGTCTAGCCCCCCGGCTGGCTGACAATGCCGAGGTAAGTCCCGGCCCGGACCGATGTGATGACTCGAATCGCCGCAGGAGTCGATTCGACTCGTCCACGAAAAAGGGCCGTTTCCCGAAGAAAACGGCCCCAGATCGGTTAA
This sequence comes from Sphingomonas sp. R647, assembly GCF_020177055.1. Taxonomy (GTDB): domain Bacteria; phylum Pseudomonadota; class Alphaproteobacteria; order Sphingomonadales; family Sphingomonadaceae; genus Sphingomonas. The sequence goes on along the minus strand of NZ_JAIQXT010000001.1, from coordinate 314,691 downwards.
ACGTTGGATTCGAACGATCAGATGTCGTCGCCCAGCGCGCCCTTGATCTTGCCGCCGAGCTGCTGGGCCTTGCCCTTGCCTTCCTGAGCGGCGCCCTCGGCGCGCGTCTCGGGGTCGTTGCTCTGCTGCTTGGCCTTGCCGATCGCTTCGTTGACGTTGCCTTTGATCTTGTCGACGAGTTCGCCCATGATGGTCTCCACTGGCTCGGGGTTGGGGTTTCCTGTTCAACCGCCGGACCGCGTTTGAGTTCCGAAATTCCGCCCCTATCCCGGAGGTTCGGACGATGCCACACCGGATTGTCGACCTTTACCAGCGCCATGCAGCAGCGTTCGACGCGGCACGGCGCGGCAGCTTCCCTGAGCGGACCTGGCTCGAACGATTCGACCGCATGCTCCCGCGCGAGGCAAATCTGCTCGACCTTGGCTGTGGCGGCGGCGAGCCGGTTGGACGCTTTCTGATTGATCAGGGGCATCACCTCACCGGGGTCGACACCTCGACCACGCTGATCAACCTCGCCCGCACGCGCTTTTCACGCCACACATGGATCGAGGCGGACATGATGCGCTTTGGCGGCGACAGCGCGGCCTATGACGGCATCGTCGCCTGGTGCAGCCTGTTCCACCTTGAGGTGGAGCGGCAGGAAAAGCTGATCCGCCGGATGAGCGTGTGGTTGCGCAAGGGTGGCGTCGCGCTGTTCAACACCGGCCCCGCAAACGGCGTCGCGATGGGCGAGTTCGAAGGCGAAGACCTCTATCACGCCAGCCTGTCCCCCGCCGAATATCGCGCGATCCTTGCCGAAAGTGGGCTGACTGTCGTCAATCACGTCAGCGAGGATGCGAGCTGCGGTGGGTTCACCGTGTGGCTGGTGGGGAAGATGTGATGCGGTTGAGCCGAAAGAGCCTCGCTACCGGACTTGCGCTTGTCACCGCTGGTTGGGTCGTTGGACCGCTTGTCACTGCTGCAGTTCAAGCAGCCAGTCCTTGGGCAGATAACGGACCGGCTCGGGCGATCGCGGCCTACACCTCGGAACCGGTGTACTATCTCCCACGGCGTGCAGAACATGCCCACTTTGTCGATCGAATTCCCGCAGAGGAGTGCGGATATGACAGATCACTGTTCCACAAATCCGAGCGCCTTTCACATAAACCCGATCAGACAAACTTGGGCTATAATCGTCTGATGGATGTAAGCCCGTGGGTAGACCGTCACAGCGCCCAGACCCTGCAGGCTTGGCAGCTTGAGGCGAGCGCTTCTGAACTCGAACTCAACTTCCTCGCTAATTGCATAACCTACACGGCATTCAGCGGGTTATGCCGACGAAGGGTCGCTCACTATCTCGGGGGAGACAGCGATCTGGATGCTACGGTCGCTAAGGTGGTCGCGCTGGGCCGCTCAAATGGCAGGTATGTCATGTGCCGCTATCTCGATGGAATCGCGTCCCGAAAGGGAGTGCCGATTCCGAGAGATCGTTTTGGCACGGCCCCCTAAATCAACCCCGCCAGCGGACTCGACGGATCGGCATAGCGCCGCTGCCCCATCCGCCCGCTGCGATAGGCCAGCCGCCCACTTTCGACCGCCAGCTTCATCGCGCGCGCCATCATGATCGGGTTTTTCGCCTCAGCGATCGCCGTGTTCATCAGCACGCCGTCGCAGCCCAGCTCCATCGCCACCGCCGCGTCGCTCGCCGTTCCGACGCCGGCATCCACCAGCACCGGCACCTTCGCGCCCTCGACGATCAGGCGGATCGTCACGCGGTTCTGGATGCCCAGCCCCGATCCGATCGGTGCGCCCAGCGGCATGATCGCGACCGCGCCGACATCCTCCAGCCGCTTCGCTGCGATCGGATCATCGACGCAATAGACCATCGGAAGGAAGCCTTCCTTGGCCAGCACCTCGGTCGCGCGCAGCGTTTCAACCATGTCAGGATACAGCGTCTTCGCCTCGCCCAGCACCTCCAGCTTGACCAGATCCCATCCACCCGCCTCACGCGCCAGGCGCAGCGTGCGGATCGCGCTCTCCGCGTCGAAACAACCCGCAGTGTTGGGGAGGTAGGTGATCTTCTTGGGATCGATAAAATCGGTCAGCATCGGCGCATTGCGGTCACTGACGTTGACGCGGCGCACCGCGACAGTGACGATTTCCGCGCCGCTCGCCTCGACCGCCGCCGCATTCTGCGCGAAATCCTTATACTTGCCGGTCCCGACGATCAGGCGCGAGTTGAACGTGCGCCCCGCGACCGTCCAGCTGTCGTCGTGATCGCCACCGCCGACGAAATGCACGATCTCGATCTCGTCGCCATCCTCGACCACGACCTGCGCCAGCGTCGAACGCGGCACGACTTCCAGATTGCGCTCCACCGCGACCTTCTCGGGCACCAGCCCCAGCTCGTTCGCCAGATCGGCAAGGCTGATCCCGCCTGCAACGCGGCGATGCTCGCCATTGACCGTGATCGTGATCGTCCCGTCGGTGTGAGTCATGCTGGTCCTTTCGCTGCGCCGCGATATAGGGAGTTAGGCGCAAGGCTCAAATGCGGGCCGCAAATTCTCGGGGAAGCGAATTGGCCGACACCATCTTTGTCCTCAACGGTCCGAACCTGAACCTGCTCGGCACGCGCGAGCCGGACATCTATGGCTCCGACACGCTCGACGACATTGCCGGGATGCTGGAGGATCGCGCCCGCGAGCTCGACCTGACCGTCGATCTGCGCCAGTCGAATCATGAGGGGCATCTGGTTGACTGGATGCACGAGGCGCAGGCGCGCGGGGCAAAGGCGGTGCTGCTCAACGCCGGCGCCTTTACCCACACCAGCATCGCGCTGTACGATTGCATCAAATCGATCCGCACCCCGGTGATCGAGGTGCATCTGTCCAACCCCCACGCGCGCGAGGAATTCCGGCATCTGAGCTATGTCGGACGCGCCGCGAAGGGCACGATCGCGGGCTTCGGTGCCGTTTCCTATCTGCTGGCGCTCGAGGCCGCTGCCCGCCTTTGACCGAGGACCGGTTTGCAAGCCGGTCCATCTTGACTATTAGCCGCGTTTTCCTGCGCGCCCTTGGGGAAGGGCGCGCGCCAAGATATTCGAGGTCGCATGAGCGAAGAACACAAAAAGGGGATGCACGTTGATATCGAGCTGGTGCGCCAGCTTGCTGCCGTGCTCGACGACACCAACCTGACCGAGATCGAAGTCGAGGACGGCGATCGCAAGGTCCGCGTCGCGCGCAAGGTCAGCGCCGCACCGGTCGCCTATGCGGCGCCCGCGCCGGTCGCAGCTCCGCTCGCAGCCGCGCCTGCGACGATGCCTTCGGACCCCGCGTCGATTACCCCGCCGCATGAGAATGCGGTCAAGTCGCCGATGGTCGGCACGGTGTACCTTTCGGCCGAGCCCGGCGCGAAGGCGTTCGTGTCGGTAGGACAGGCGGTCAAGGCTGGCGACACGCTGTTGATTGTCGAGGCGATGAAGGTGATGAACCCGATCGCTGCGCCGCACGGCGGTACCGTCAAGGCGATCCTGGTCGACAACGGCCAGCCGGTCGAATTCGACCAGCCGCTCGTCGTCGTCGAGTAACGCGCCTTGCCCGAGATCAAGAAACTTCTGATCGCCAATCGCGGCGAGATTGCACTCCGCATCCACCGCGCGTGCCATGAGATGGGGATCAAGACCGTCGCGGTGCACTCCACCGCCGATGCCGACGCGATGCATGTGCGTCTGGCGGATGAGGCGATCTGCATCGGCCCGCCGGCTGCGGCGGAGAGCTATCTCAACATCCCCAACATCATCTCGGCCGCCGAGATCAGCGGCGCCGACGCGATCCACCCCGGCTATGGCTTTCTCAGTGAGAATGCCAAGTTCGCCGAGATCGTGGAGCTGCACAACCTGATCTTCGTCGGGCCGAAGCCCGAGCATATCCGCACCATGGGCGACAAGATCGAGGCGAAGCGCACTGCTGGCGCGCTCGGCCTGCCGCTCGTCCCCGGTTCGGACGGCGCGATCAGCGACCTTGAGGAAGCCAAGGCGATCGCCGCCGAGGCGGGCTATCCCGTGATCATCAAGGCGGCGTCGGGCGGCGGTGGTCGTGGCATGAAGGTGTGCACGTCCGAGGACGAGCTTGAGACGCTGATGCAGCAGGCCGGCCGCGAGGCGAAGGCCGCGTTCGGCGACGCGACGGTCTATCTCGAAAAATATCTTGGCAACCCGCGCCACATCGAAATCCAGGTGTTCGGCGACGGCAATGGCAACGCCATCCATCTGGGCGAGCGCGACTGCTCGCTCCAGCGCCGCCACCAGAAGGTGCTGGAAGAAGCCCCCTCCCCCGTGCTCGGCCAGGCCGATCGCGATCGGATCGGCAACATCTGCGCCAAGGCGATGGCCGATATGGGCTATCGCGGCGCAGGGACGATCGAGTTCCTGTGGGAGAATGGCGAGTTCTACTTCATCGAGATGAACACCCGGCTTCAGGTCGAGCATCCGGTGACCGAGGCGATCACCGGCCTCGACCTCGTCCGCGAACAGATCCGCGTTGCCGAAGGCCATGGCCTGACGCTGCGTCAGGAAGACGTGCAGTTCCGCGGCCACGCGATCGAATGCCGCATCAATGCCGAGGATCCGCGCACCTTCGCCCCGTCGCCGGGGCTGGTGAAGCAGTTCCACGCGCCGGGCGGCATGAACGTCCGCGTCGATAGCGGCCTCTACTCGGGCTATCGCATCCCGCCTTATTACGACAGCATGATCGCCAAGCTGATCGTGTACGGCACGACCCGCCAGGGCGCCCTGCGCCGCCTGCGCCGCGCGCTCGAGGAATTCGTGATCGAGGGCGACGGGATGAAGACGACGATCCCGCTGCATCAGGCACTGCTTGACGTGCCGGAATTCCAGCAGGGCGACTATACGATCAAGTGGCTTGAGGAGTGGCTGGCGAAGCAGGACGCCAGCGAGTCCTGACATCCGTTCGCCCTGAGCCTGTCGAAGGGCGATCTTCATCCGGTCGTCGCTTCGTGCTTCGACAAGCTCAGCACAAACGGAGGTTCCGGTGAACGCCACCATCCTGCACAACCCGCGCTGTTCCAAGTCGCGTGAGGCGCTGGCGATCCTTCAGGACGCCGGCGCGGACGTGACGGTGGTCGAGTATCTCAAGACCCCGCCATCGCGCGACGAACTGGCGCGGCTCTACGCGAAGGGCGAGATGTCCCCGCGCGATGGGCTGCGCAAGGCGGAGGCCGGCGCGAAGCTGCTCAAGGACGCGTCGGACGACGCGATCCTCGATGCGATGGCCGCCGCCCCGATCCTGATCGAACGCCCGCTGGTCGAAACCGACAAGGGCGTGCGGCTGGGCCGACCGCCGGAGCGGGTGCGGGAAATCCTCTAACGCCCCGTCCCATCTGGCGCGTTCAAATTCAGGCCACCAGACCCTTCGCGATCGTCTCGCACCACGGCGTCGTCGGGCGCCCGATCAGCTGGGGCAAGGTGCCCGAACCGCTGAACAATGCACCTTCGCCCGCGCGCGCCTAAGCGGGCACCTGTGTCAGGCGCACATGCGAGACGACGCGATGATCTCGTCAGTAACGTCGATCTTCGTGCCATAGAGGTAGCGCGCGACGCCATCCTCAACCGCCACATCCGCCGTCACCCGCATCCACCGCAACTGGCCATCGGGACGGCGGATCTTCGCCTCGAACGTGAAGCTGCCACGTTCGGCGATCGCCACTTCACGCAGCCGGCGCAGTTCCTCACGCGACTCGGCTGAATACATCGCGACCACTGCTTCGCGCGTCACAGGTGCGCCGCGTTGAAGACCGAACAGGTCATAAACGCCGTCGCTCCAGCTGAGCGAGTCGTCGCTGAGATCGCACTGCCAGCGGGCCTGAATCGCCATCAACCGCTGGGGGCTTGAAACCGGATTCGCGTCCATGGCGTCTCGTTACCAAGCGCTTCGCTAAAGTCCAGTGAACGCGTGACCTTTCGCGCGCACATCGGTATCGATGCTGCCATGTCATCCGGCTCAGACGACTCGCTGCTCCTTGAGCCTGGCCACAATTGCTGGCGCACCGCGCAGGCGTCGCGGCTGTCGGTGATCGTCGATGCCGAGGACTATTTCCGCACCGCCCGCGCCGCGATGCTCCGCGCGGAAAAGCAGATCATGCTGATTGGCTGGGACTTTGATGCGCGCATCCTGCTGACGCATGACGATCCGCCCGACCATCCCGAAGCTCCGCGCGAAGTCGGCGCGTTCATCACCTGGCTGGTGCGGCGCAAGCCCGAACTCAACGTCCATATCCTGCGCTGGGATGTCGGTGCCGTTGCCTCGATCCTGCGCGGGCGCACGCTGCAGACGCTGATCAAGTGGAAGCTTGCCAAGCGGATCCATCTGAAACTCGACGCGACCCATCCCGCCGGCGCCTCGCATCACCAGAAGATCGTCGTGATCGACGACTGCCTCGCCTTTTGCGGGGGGATCGACATGACGTTGGGCCGTTGGGACACGCGCGCGCATGCCGATGACGATCCCGGCCGGACGAACCCGGATGGCGAGCGCTACATGCCCTGGCACGATGCGACGACGGCGATTCAAGGGCCTGCCGCCGCCATGCTCGGCGATCTGTGCCGCGAGCGCTGGCACCGCGCGGGCGGGAATCGTCTCGACCGGCCGCAGGTCGAGCATGAATGTTGGCCCGACAAGCTGACCCCCGACTTCACCGATATCCGCGTCGCCGTTGCGCGCACGCAGCCCGAGTTGAACGGCGAGGCACCGGTGCAGGAGATCGAGAAGCTCTACCTCGACCTGATCGGCACGGCGCGCCACTTCATCTATGCCGAAAGCCAGTATTTCGCGTCGCGCCGCATTGCCGAGGCGATTGCCAAACGCCTGGCCGAGCCCGACGGGCCGGAATTCCTGATCGTGAACCCGCGCCGCGCCGATGGCTGGCTGGAACAGAGCGCGATGGACACTGCCCGCGCGCGGCTGTTCCAGGCGCTCAAGCAGCGTGACCCGCACGGGCGGCTGCGCATTTACCACCCCTACACCGCCGCGGGTGAGGCGATCTATGTCCATGCCAAGGTGCTGGTCGTCGACGACCGGTTCCTGCGCATCGGCTCATCCAACTTCAACAACCGCTCGCTCGGCCTCGACACCGAATGCGACGTCGCGCTTGCGGCGGGGACGCCGGAGGAAGCGGCCCGCATCGCCGCAATCCGCGACGGGTTGCTCGCCGAACATCTCGGCACCGATTCGCTGACCGTGGCGGCGGCGATTGCTGACAAGGGTTCGCTGGTAGCCGCGGTCGAGGGATTGCGCGGCACCGGCCGTTCGCTGCGGCCCTATGAGGTTCCTGACCTCAGCGCGGTCGAGGAGTGGCTGGCGGAGAACCAGGTTCTCGACGCGGGGGATGAATCGCCGATGGAAGCGATGACCAAGGGCGGGCTATTGCGGAGGCTGGGCCGCAAGCGCTGATCGCGCCCAACGCCATAGACCGCGAAGCACAATTGTGGCGTTGAGCGCCACGAACAGTCCCCATGCCACCAGCCACAACCCCTCTGCCTCCGCAAGGCACTGGGCTCCCCAAAACAGCAGAGGAATCGCCGCGGGCCATCTTGGCTGGCTCGAACCAAAGGCTTGGGCAACTTCGATCGGAACACGCGGTTGCGCCAGACTATTCACCCGGCAATGCGTATATACCAGCGTCACCACCATGATCACGCCGAACAGGAGCGCGACCATGAACGCCGGTACACTCGAACCCCGTACAGAGAGCAGGATCGGTAGCGCGACTCCCAGCAAGAGCCACCCGCCCCAAAGATAGGGGCTCAGCCAAACGCGCCGCCATTCCCCGAGCAGTTCGGCGACCTCAACGCGCGAGAGCCGCACGTCATAGCCCCACTGCGTGAACGTGAAGCCATCTTCGGCCGGGGTGAACCGCCTAAGATACCAGTTTTCAAGTGTCGTCACAGCATGGCCCCCGTCCGCCTTGAGGATAGCCTATCAACCCTCAACGCGCTCGAACACCCACTCATGGCTCTCTCGGATCAGCGCCGGCACCGGCTTGCCCGACCCGTCACGCGACGGACGGAAGCGGAAGCGCTCGCGGATCAGACGGCAGGTCAGCGCATCCAGGCGGCCCACCCCACTCGACCCCACCACATCGCAATCGCTGACCCGACCGTTCGCTTCGACCAGATACAGCACGGTCACCCGCCCCCCGGTCCCGGCATCGGCGAGATCATCGGGATAGTCCGAATCGCGGATGCTGCCGCGAATCCAGCGCGGTGGGGTCGCGTCGGGATCTCCCGCACCGCGCCCGTCGCCGCTCCCGCCCGCGCCAAAGCCGTTGCCTTGTCCGCCAGCACCACTGCCCGGACCCGGCACATCCGCAGCACCGCTGGTCGCTTGATTGCTGTCCGCAGCCTTCTCGGCGACCGGGAGCGGTGGTGGCGGCAGGGGTAACGCCACCACGGGTTGCGGAGCCACAATCTGCGTTGCTCGCGACGTCAGATTGGGCGGCGCCGCCTCGCCCTCGGGTCGCGTGTCGCGCTGCGGCGATCGGATCGCTTCGGGCGGCGGCGGCGGATCGGGGGCGACGCGGAACAGCGCCATTCCGTCCCCCTGCTCCGCCACCCGCGCGCGCACCGCCAGCCCTGCGACCAGCAATACGCCCAGCGCCACTGTCAGCGCGGCCGCTGCTGCGGCACCGCCTGCGCGCCCTCGCGGTTGGGACAGGATCGTAGCCATGGCCTCCAAACGCACGAACCGCCTGAACGATCGCTGGCCGCAAGGGGATGACGAACCCGCGCGGCCCCGCTATGCGCGCGACCATGACTCAGATCACGCCCGAAATCGTCGCCGAACACGGCCTGTCGCCCGAGGAATATGAGCGCGTCCTGCACGCGATGGGGCGCGAGCCGAACCTGACCGAACTCGGCATCTTTTCGGTGATGTGGTCGGAGCATTGCAGCTACAAATCGAGCCGCATCCATTTGAAGAAGCTGCCGACCGAGGCGCCGTGGGTGATCTGCGGTCCCGGCGAGAATGCCGGTGTCATCGACATCGGCGACGGGCAGGCGGCGATCTTCAAGATGGAGAGCCACAACCACCCGTCCTACATCGAACCCTATCAGGGCGCAGCCACGGGCGTGGGCGGCATTCTCCGCGACGTCTTCACCATGGGCGCGCGCCCGATCGCCAACATGAACGCGCTGCGGTTCGGCCGCCCCGATCATCCGAAGATGAAGCACCTGATCTCCGGCGTCGTTCACGGCATCGGCGGCTATGGCAATTGCGTCGGCGTTCCGACGGTCGGCGGTGAGGTCAACTTCCACAAGGCCTATGACGGCAACATCCTGGTCAATGCGATGACCGTGGGCGTCGCGGCGACCGACAAGATTTTCTACAGCGCAGCTGCGGGCATCGGCAATCCGGTCGTCTATGTCGGCTCCAAAACCGGCCGCGACGGCATCCATGGCGCGACCATGGCCAGCGCCGACTTTGACGAGCATAGCGACGAGAAGCGCCCGACCGTTCAGGTCGGCGACCCCTTCACCGAAAAGCTGCTGATCGAGGCCTGCCTCGAACTGATGGCGTCGGATGCGATCGTCGCGATCCAGGATATGGGCGCGGCGGGCCTGACCTCGTCGAGCGTCGAGATGGCGAGCAAGGGCGGGGTCGGGATCGAGCTGGTGATGGACAATGTGCCCCAGCGCGAAACCGGCATGACGCCGTATGAGATGATGCTGTCGGAGAGCCAGGAGCGGATGCTCATGGTGCTCAAGCCCGGCCGCGAGGATTTCGCCGAAGCGATCTTCCGTAAATGGGAGCTGGATTTCGCGGTCATCGGCACCGTCACCGATACCGGTCGCATGGTGCTGAAGTGGAAGGGCGATGTCGTCGCCGACATCCCGCTCGCCCCGCTGGCGAACGAAGCGCCGCTCTACGATCGCCCGCACGTCGCGACGCCCAAGCCCGCTGACCTCGCGGACGAGCCGGAATCGACCGATATCGCCGCTGACCTCATCAAGCTGATGGGCTCGCCCGACATCGCCTCGCGCCGCTGGATCTGGGAGCAATATGACCACATGGTCGGCGCCGACACCGTCCAGCGCCCCGGCGGCGACGCTGCGGTGGTCCGCGTCCATGGCACCGACAAGGCGCTGGCAATGACCACCGACTGCACCCCGCGCTATTGCTTCGCCGACCCGGTCGAAGGCGGAAAGCAGGCGATTGCCGAAGCGTGGCGCAACCTGACCAGCGTCGGCGCGACCCCGCTCGCGGTGACCAACTGCCTCAACTTCGCCAACCCGCAGCGGCCCGAAATCATGGGCCAGATCGTCGGTTGTCTTGAGGGCATGGGCGACGCCTGCCGCGCGCTCGACTTCCCGATCGTGTCGGGCAACGTCTCGCTCTACAATGAGAGCAAGGCGACCGGCGGCGGATCGGCGATCCTCCCCACCCCCGCAATCGGCGGCGTCGGCATCCTCGCCGACTGGTCCAAGTCGATGACGATCGCCTTCAAGGAAACCGGCGACGCAATCATCGCAGTTGGCGAGCGAATGGGCCATGTCGGCCAGTCAATCTGGCTGCGCGAAATCCACGGCCGCGAAGAAGGTCCGCCCCCGCCGGTAGATCTGAAGGCCGAAAAGCGTACCGGCGATTTCGTCCGAGACATGATCACGCGCGGCTTCGTCAACGCGGTCCATGACGTCTCGGACGGCGGCGTTGCGGTGACGCTCGCAGAAATGGCGCTCGCCAGCGGCATCGGCGCGACGATCGACCAGGCCCAGCCCTTCGGCATCGCTGGCAGCTTCTTCGGCGAGGATCAGGGTCTCTACATCGTCACCGTGCCGGACGAAGCGCTGACCGAGTTCCTCAGCGCCGCTGCAGCAGCCGACGTTCCCGCCGACCCGATGGGCCGCACGATCAAGGACCGGCTGATCTTCGAGCTCGACGAAGGCGACTGGTGCGTGACGATCGACGACCTGCGCAGCGCGCATGAAGGCTTCTTCCCGGCGCTGATGGGTTCCTGACACCGCGTCGGCGCGAACGCGGCCACCACAACCACCGTCGCCCCGGGTTTAACCCGGGGCCGGGCTTCTTGCGGCCGCGAGCGCCACGCATTCCCTCTATGCCGCGAATCTGCCACCTTCCCGAGCGACTCATCGCACGCACCCAATCCGCGCCTCGTGCGTAGGCATAGGGACTCGTGACGTTTCGACCCGCAGGAGGGACCCATGACCGCCGGCTATTCCACCACCCCGCTCGCTGACAAGCTCGGCTTCAAGCCCGGGATGCGGCTCTTCATCGCCGATATGCCAGCCAGCGTCCGGGCCGAGGCGCAGCTCGATGATCTTGGCCTCGAGGTGCTCGCGGCACCCTGTACTGGGATCGACGCGGCGCATGTCTTCGTCACCGAGCGCGCGATCTTGGAACGCGAGCTCAACGCGTTGCGCCAGTTGATCGCGCCGAGCGGGTTCGTCTGGGTCTCCTGGCCCAAAAAGGCGGCTAAGCTGGACACCGACATCACCGAAGACACCATCCGCGAGGTCGCCCTGCCCCTCGGTTTGGTTGATGTGAAAGTATGTGCAGTGAATGACGTCTGGTCGGGCCTCAAACTGATGATCCGCAAAGAGCTGCGCGTCGATGCCTGACGTCCCGGCAATCGCTTGGCGCCCCTATCCCGACCTCGACGACGCGCAGCGGATCGCCGCTGCCCGCGCGTTTCACGACGCAATGGTGACGCGCCGCTCGTGTCGCGCCTTCGCCGAGAGGCCGGTCCCGCGCGAAGCGATCGAATGGGCAATCCGCGCCGCCGGAACGGCCCCCAGCGGCGCCAACCATCAGCTATGGCACTTCGCAGTCGTCGCAAGCGCGGCGGGCAAGGCCGCCATCCGTTCAGGAGCAGAGGCGGAGGAACGCGAATTCTACGCCGGCAAGGCAGGTGCGGAGTGGCTTCGCGCGCTGGCCCCCCTCGGCACCGATGCCGACAAATCCTATCTCGAGATCGCGCCATGGCTGATCGTCATCTTTGGCCAGCGACGGGGCGGGCTTAAGCCGGGCGATGATTTCCAAAACTATTATGTGACCGAGAGCGTCGGCATCGCGACCGGCCTCCTCCTGACCGCGCTCCACGCGGCGGGGCTGGCCACTCTCACCCACACCCCCAATCCGATGAAGTTCCTCAACACTGTCTGCGCGCGACCGGACGCCGAGAAGCCAGTGATGATCGTCGCGGTTGGCCATGCCGCGGCCGATGCGACGATTCCGGTTCATGCGCTGCAGAGAAAGCCGCTTGAGGACACCGCGTCCTGGCTCTGACACGACTGGCGCCGGCCGACGAGTAGGTGTATTCCCCGGGCAACACGGGGGGAGACATTTCATGGCGACGACCATGGCGGGTGACCGCCATCTGACGCTCGACACCGTTCGCGGGGTCGCGGTGCTCGGCATTCTGCTGCTCAACATCATCGCCTTTTCGATGCCGCCAGCCGCCTATTTCAATCCGGCGGCCTATGGCGGCGCCGAGGGGATCGATCTCGGCGTATGGTTCGGCAATTTCGTGCTGTTCGACGGCAAGATGCGCGGGCTGTTCTCCTTCCTGTTCGGGGCGTCGACCCTGCTGGTGATCGAGCGCGCGACCGCGAAGGGTGAAAGCGCCGCCAAGGTCCATTACGCCCGGATGATCTGGCTGCTGGTCTTTGGCCTGCTCCATCTCTGGGCGATCTGGTGGGGCGATATCCTCAATCACTATGCGCTGATCGGGATGATCGCCTTCCTATTTCGCAATGCGCGCGTGAAGACGCTGCTGATCGTCGGCTGCATCCTGCTGGTGGTGCAGTTTATCGTGAGCGCGTTCATCCCGATGCTCGCCGCGATCGCTCAGGTGAATCCGGGCAAGCCGGGAATGGCTGAAGCGTTCGAGGGGCTCAAGCAAGGCTTTGGCCAGCCCTCGAGCGCATGGCTGACAGAGGATGTCGCGCTGCATCGCAGTGGCTGGTGGGCCATCGCTGTCGACCGGTTCAGCGAAGCCAAGTGGCTGCCGCTCGCCGGGCTGATCCAATATGGCTGGGAAACGCTCGCTTACATGCTGTTCGGCATGGCGGCCTATCGCAACGGCTTGCTGACCGGGCAGTGGGAGCGGCGGCGCTACTGGCGCTGGGTCGCGATCGGCTTTGGGATCGGCATCCCGGTCTATGCCGCGCTCGCGCTGTGGACGATCCGATCCGATTTCGGTCTGGTCGAGGTAACCTCAGCGACGATGGTGCTGACCACGCCGATCCGCCCGCTGATGATCATGGGCTGGGCCGCCCTGATCGTGCTGCTGATGCGTCCGGGTGGGTTCCTGACCGATCGCCTTGCTGCGGCGGGTCGCATGGCGTTCACCAACTATCTGGTGACCAGCCTGATCTGTACCACCATCTTCTACGGTTATGGCTTGGGCTGGTACGGCGCGTTGTCGCGGGCCGAGGTCTATCTGGTCGTGCTCGGCGTGTGGGCGCTGATCCTGCTGTGGTCCAAGCCTTGGCTCGAGCGATTCGCTTATGGCCCGCTCGAATGGCTGTGGCGCAGCCTGTCGCGGGGGCGGCCTCAGGGAATGACCGGCGGGGCGCTGGTTAAGGGGTAAGGACCGCCGCTGCCTCGGCGAGCGGGCGAAGCCGGATCGGTTTCGTCTGCTCGTCCACCTTGGGCAGCGATCGGCCATCGGACAAAAAGCTCCGCTCGATCAGACTGCCGTCGGGCTGTTCAAATGCGATCACGCAGGTTTCAAGCGCAGCCATGCGCTCGGCCATGAGGCGCACCACCATGATCGCGAAGCGCATGTCTTCGCTCAGCGGGCGACCGGCGGGCGCGAGGATCGTGAGCGAGTCCCACCCCCGCCCGCACAGCGCGTTGCCCCGGCGCGCAAGCCGCGTGCTGGTCCGCATCCACATGCCTTCGCCCAGTTCGGAGATGCTCCGCCACCCAATATCGCCAGACGTCGGTCGCGCTGGCAGGTCGAGCACAGGTTCCAGCCCCGACGGTATTGGAAGCGCCCCATTGCCGTAGTGATCGACCGAACGATCACCCGCAGACTCGGCAACGGTAGCCGTCTGGTCGATGCCGCCGGGCGCGGCCGAGAGTCGGGCAATCAGGTCCACGCCCTGCTTGTCCCAGTTGGGCTCGGCAGGACCGCCCGGCGCGACCAACTCGGCAAATGCTGCATCGGCAAGCCGCACTACCGCCTCCGGCGGTGTCAGCTCGGCAGTCGGCGTCCGCGGATTGTCTGTAGCGATTGCCGCAATCGGCGCGAAGATCAGGGTGAGCGAGAGGCATAGGCGCATCCGGTCTTGTTCCACGCCCTCCCCGATCTTCCAACATGATTTCTCGCGAATGCCTCGCAATAGGCTTGCGAATCACTCTCAATCGCCTTAACTCCTACATATCGAGCGAGAGGGTTCCATGGTCGTCTGCGTTTGCAATGCCATTCGGGAGAAAGACGTTCGCGCTGCTGCGCGTGACGGAGCGATCAGCGCCTGTCAGGCCTATCGCGCGCTCGGTCGCCAGCCGAAATGCGGCCAGTGCGTCCCGTTTGCGCGAGCCATTATCGACGCCGAACGCGCTGCTGCGTAGCGTTCGCACCTGCGCTAACCCGCAGAAATCCGCCATTTTCTCACTGTTTGAAGCGCCCTACCCGCGCTATACTCGCGTTCGAATTCCGAACGCGAAAGGTGCGACATGAAGGGCGACCCCAAGGTCATCGATTTTCTGAACGAGGTGCTCAAAGGCGAGCTGACCGCGATCAACCAATATTGGCTGCACTATCGCCTGTTCGACCATTGGGGCGTCAAGAAGCTCGCCGAGTTCGAGCGGCACGAATCGATCGACGAGATGAAGCATGCCGACATGCTGGCCGAGCGCATCCTGTTCCTCGACGGCCTGCCCAATTTCCAGCTGCTCGGGCGCCTTCGCATCGGTGAGAGTGTCGAAGAGGCGCTCAAGGCCGATCTGGATCTCGAATATGAAGCGGTCGCGCTGCTCAAGGACGCGATCGAACATTGCGAAAAGGTCCGCGACTATGGCAGCCGCGACCTGTTCCAGCGCATCCTCGACAGCGAGGAAGAGCATGTCGACACGCTCGAAACCCAGTTCGAAATGATCGAGCGGATGGGGATCCAGAACTATATTCAGCTCAACGCCAAGCCTGAGCAGGCGGAGTAAAAA
Organism: Sphingomonas sp. R647; assembly: GCF_020177055.1. Classification (GTDB taxonomy): domain Bacteria; phylum Pseudomonadota; class Alphaproteobacteria; order Sphingomonadales; family Sphingomonadaceae; genus Sphingomonas. Next base: position 299,512 of record NZ_JAIQXT010000001.1, on the reverse strand, counting down.
TTACGCGGCTGGGCGGCGTCCGAACATCGGGCGCCGCTCGACCAGCGGGTTTGCCTCGCGCTCCAACAGCGTCAGCGTCGCCTGAAACAGGGGGCGCAATTCGACGACATGCTTGAGCGCCTCGCTCGGCTCATAGCGATTCTCGACGCAATGGCGGGCGATATCCTCGATTGCTGCAGCACATTCGGCCAGCGGCTCGGCACCGAACTGGCGCGACTCCCCCTTCAGCGTGTGCGCGGGCAGCACCATCGCGGCAGCATTGGCTGACCGCATCGCGTCTTCGATCAGCGCGACCGACTTGACGCCGTCCTCCTGAAAATAGCCGAGGATGCGGACGAAATTGGCGCCAAGCTGCGTCCGGGCCTGCGCGAACGCCGTCCAGTCCACCAGCCGGTCCCCATCGAGCGTCGCCACATCAGCCTCCAGCACACGCGTTACTTCCAGATCACAGATATGGGTAAGCCGGTAAACGTGAGGTTGACGTGAAACGCTTATCCGATCCGAAAACCGTCCACGCCGTCGATTTCGACATGCTGCACGGTCAGCCCATGCGCGCTGGCGAGCGCGCCGATCTCGCGTTCGGCGGCGGGATCGTCGGCAAGGATATCCACAGATTGCGCACCCGACCGCAATGCCCGCGCCAGTCGCAGCGCGGGCCAGGGGCAGCGCAGGCCTCGTGCGTCGATGTGCAGCGGCGTCGCGCCGTCATTCACGATCGAACGGGTTCTTCGATGGCCGCATCGTCAGCCGCACCGGCACTGCGCCGAAATCAAACTCCTTGCGCATGCTGTTGACCAGATAGCGCTCATAGCTTTTGGGCAGCAGGTCGACGCGCGTGCCGAACAGAATGAAGCTCGGCGGCCGCGACTTGGCCTGGGTGACGTAGCGCGGCTTGATCCGCTTGCCACCGGGCGCGGGCGGCGGGTTCGCCTCGATCGCGCGCTCGAACCAGCGGTTGAGCTGGCCAGTAGTGATGCGCCGCGACCATGCCTTACGCGTTTCGAACGCGACCTTGATCAGCGTATCGAGCCCCTTGCCGGTCGCACCGGAGACGGTGAGCAGCGGCACGCCCTTCACCTGCGCCAAGCCCTCGTCGAGCGCGCCCTTCACGCCGTTGAACAGGCTCGACTGATTCTCGGCCACGTCCCATTTGTTGAGCGCGATGACGAGCGCGCGGCCCTCTTGCAGCACCTTGTCGGCGATCTTGAGGTCCTGAACCTCCAGCCCCTTGGTCGCATCGAGCAGCAGCACCACCACTTCGGCGAAATCGACCGCGCGCAACGCATCGAATACCGAGAGCTTCTCCAGCTTCTCCTGCACCTTGGCGCGCTTGCGCATCCCCGCGGTGTCGATCAGCCGCACCGGGCGGTCCTTGCCATCGGCATCGGTCCACATCCATTCGATCGCGATCGAATCGCGGGTGATCCCCGCCTCTGGTCCGGTGATCAGGCGGTCCTGCCCGAGCAGCTTGTTGATCAGCGTCGACTTGCCGGCATTGGGGCGTCCGACCACGGCGAGCTTGAGCGGTGCGTCGGGGGACTCCTCGTCCCCCTCCTCGAACTCATCCACTTCGCGGTCGATATAGGGCTGGAGCGCTTCGAACAGGTCGGCGATGCCCTCGCCATGTTCGGCCGAGAACGGGACCGGATCGCCCAGCCCCAGCGCCATCGCCTCATGGATGCCGGGTTCAGCGGCGCGGCCCTCGGCCTTGTTGGCGAGCAGGACAATCGGGGTGCCGGAACTGCGCAGCCAGCGCGCGACCTCGGCATCGAGCGGGGTGATGCCGGCGCGGGCATCGATCATGAACAGGGCGACGTCCGATTCGCGGACCGCCGCCTCGGTCTGCGCGCGCATCCGGCCCGGCAGGCTCGCCGGGTCTTCTTCCTCGAACCCCGCAGTGTCGGTCAGCCGGAACTTGCATCCGAGCAGGTCGCCATCGCCTTCGCGACGGTCACGGGTGACGCCGGGCTGATCGTCGACAAGCGCAAGGCGCTTGCCGACCAGCCGGTTGAACAGGGTCGATTTGCCCACATTGGGGCGGCCGATGATCGCTACGGTAGGAAGACGCATCCGCGCCTCCTACCGCAACTCCTGCCTCAGCGATAGGCGGTGATCTCACCCTTGTCGGTCAGGACGTACAGCATGTTGTTGGCAACGATCGGGGCAAGGCTCAAATTGCCACCAACCTCGATGGTCGAACCCATGCTGCCGTCTGCGGGCGATGCCGAGACAAGCTCGCCGCGCGAATTGGCGAGCCACAGGCGATCACCAGCCAGAACCGGGCCGACCCAGTTGATCGGGCCCTTCTTGTCCTTCTCATCGCGCCACGCGCGCATCTGGCTGATCCAGCGCACTTTGCCGCTGCCGCGTGCGATGCAGACGAGGCGCGCATCGTCGGTCATAACGAAGATCCACTCGCCCGCGACCCACGGGGTCGAGATGCCAGCGAAATTCTGTTCCCACAGCCGCGTGCCCGAATTGAGCTCGACCGCAGCCATGCGCTCGCCCTGCCCGACCGCATAGACGCGGCCCTGATCGATCACCGGCTCGGCATCGATATCGACCAAGCTGGAGACCGAGGTCGAAATGGTCGAACGCGACAGCGTGTCGGTCCAAAGCGAGCGGCCGTTTTCGTAGCGATAGGCGTTCAGCTCACCCGACGAGAAACCGGCGACGATCGTGCCCTGCGCCGCGGCGGGAGCCGCCACGCCGAACACGCCCTGGGTTTCCGGGGTGCCCGACTGGGTCCACACCACCGCGCCATCGGCCTGTGCCAGTGCGAACAGCTGATTGTCCTGCGACACGACATAGGCGTTGCCGAGGAACAGCGTCGGTGCGCCGCGCAGCGGGCCGCCCGGCTTCTTGCGCCATACTTCCGTGCCCGCCGCTGCGTCGATCGCGACGACATCGCCGATCCCGTTGGTCGCGAACACGCGCCCGCCCTCGACGCTCACGCCGCCGCCGAACGCCGCGTTGCGGTTTTCCTTGTCGGCCGAGGTCGCGAGCGACCACAGCTTGCCACCCGTGTTGGCATCAAACGCATGAACCACCGCGTCGGTATCGACGACGAACAGCTTGCCGTCCGACACGACCGGGGTCGCGGCCAGCCGCACCCGACCCGTGGTACCGGCGATCTTCGCCGACCACACGCGCGCAGGCGTCTGGCCGAGCGCGAGATGGCCCATTGCCTTGGACGCGTTGCCGCCCGGCTGAGTCCAGCCCGGGTTGACTGCCGCCACCGGCAAAACGACCTGAACTTCGGCGATTGCCTTGTCGGCGGTGATGCCGGACTCGCCCGCGAGAATCGGCACGCGCTGCCCGAGCACCGGGGTCTTGCTGCCGCCGCCCTTGAAGATGCCGCAAGCGCTCAACGCGACCAGCGCCGCGAGCGCGACGGGGATACGAACCGACTTCATCATTGTGCTTTCTTGTCCTCACCCTCGTCGACGATCGCGTCGACACCCAGTACGCCGGCCATCTGAACCGCGCGTTGACGGATCGAGCGCGGAACGCCCTCGTCCTTGGCGATTTCGCCGTAAAGCTTGCCGGCATCGGCGCGCTTGCCCTGGCGCAGATAGGCGCCGGCGAGCATTTCGCCCGCGCTGCCATACCAGGGGCTGTCCTTGACCGCGAGCGGACGCAGGCGAGCGACGACTGCATCGGACTTCATCGTGTCATATTCGATCATGGTCTGACGAATCAGCGCGAGGTCGCGAAATTCCTGCGGGACATTCGTGTCCGCAGCGATCGCACCCATCAGCGCGGCCGCGCCCTTGAGATCGTTCTTCTGCAGCAGCAGCGTCGCCTGCGTGAAGCGCGCGCTCGCGCTGAAGCCGGCGGTGCCGGAGCCAGCGAGCTCCTTCAGCGACGTTTCGGCCAGCTGCGGCTTGTTCTCACCCAGCGCCTTGAACACCGCGGCATATTTGTCGCCCTCGGCCGCCCGCTGCCCCTCATTGTGGCTCTGCCAGTAGAGGAAGCCGCCGAACGCGACGAGCGCGGCGATCACCGCGACGATGATCCAGCGTCCGTAATTCTGCCAGATGTGCAACGCCTGATCCTTGCGGAGCTCTTCGTCGACCTCACGCAGAAAGGCATCGTTGCTTTGCGGGCTCAGCGCCAAGGGGAAACTCCATCGGGAAAACTAGGGGGGTGCGGGCGCGGACCTTAGCCGCGCCGAACGGGAAACGAAAGCGTCAGTCCTTGGGCTTATAGACTTGTTCGTCGCCCGGAAAACTCCGATCGCGCACGGCCCCTGCATAGCTCTCGACCGCGGCGGAAATGCGGCCAGCCATGTCGTCGAACTTCTTCACGAAGCGCGGGGTGCGTTCGAACATGCCCAGCATGTCCTCGGTCACCAGAACCTGGCCGTCGCACTGCGCCGACGCACCAATGCCGATCACCGGACACGACACCGCGGCGACGATCTCGTTCGCCAGCGTCTCGACCACCCCCTCGGCAACGATGGCAAAGGCACCGGCCTCCGCCACGGCCCGCGCGTCGCCGATGATTTTGGCGAACTCGGCATTGCCGCGCCCGCGCGCGCCATAGCCGCCCAGTGCGTTCACCGCCTGCGGCGTCAGGCCGATATGGCCCATCACCGGGATGCCACGGCTGGTGAGGAACGCGACCGTCTCCGCCATCGCCTCACCGCCCTCCAGCTTCACGCCGGCGGCGCCGGTCTCCGCCATGATCCGCGCAGCCGATTCGAACGCCTGTTGCGGGCTCGCTTCGTAGCTGCCGAACGGCATGTCGATGATGACGACCGAATGATAGCTGCCCCGCACTACCGCCGCGCCATGCGCGCACATCATGTCGAGCGTCACCGCCAGCGTCGAGGGCAGGCCGTAGATCACCTGCCCCAGGCTGTCGCCGACCAGCAGCATGTCGCAATGCGGGTCGAGCAGCTGCGCCATGCGCGCGGTGTAGGCCGTCAGCATTACCACCGGCTCCTTGCCCTTGCGCCCCTGAATCGCCGGGACGGTCAGGCGCTTCATCGGCGCCGGAGTCGGCGTCGCGCGGCTGGTGGAGGTGTCGATGGTGAAGGTCGTGGACATGGGTGGCGCTCTAGCGGGACCAGCGCGAGCACGCCAGCGACCTCGTTCGTCATGTCAGCTGAACTTGACTCAATGTTCAATATATATAACATTGAGTCGCATAGAGCTTACATGGGAGGAAGCGCATGGCGTTTCGAGAGAAGATTGCGTGGGTGTCGTTTCTGAGCACCGTACTGATCTGGGGTGCGTTCTTTATCATCCTGGCCCTGACGCCGCACGGCGTACGCGGGCTGGCGATGCTCGGCCCGTTCATCGTCGCGACGGTGGCACAGGCGGCCGTGATGATCGCTGCGGCGTCGATCTGGGCGATCGGTGCCCCCAAGGAGGCCAACGCCCCCGCCGATGAGCGCGACCGCGCGGTCGGGCGACGCGCGACGGGATTTGCCTATCTCACCCTGATCCTTGGCGTGGTCGCGGTGATCGTCTGGCTGCATTTCGGCCTGCACGGCCCCGACACGATCTTCGCGCTCGCAGGTGCCTTCATCCTCGCTGAAGCGGTGCGGTTCGGCGCCACCGCGCTCGGCTATCGCAAGGGAGTCTGATCATGGCCTATCGTGAAAAGCTCGCCTGGCTCGAACTGATCGGCATGGTGATCGCTTATGGCGGCTATTTCATAGCGGTCGGCATCGTCGACCCTGCGCCCGGCCGACTGGAGACGCTGACCTATGTCGCGCTGTTCGGGGCGGCGAGCGTGATCCGGCTGCTGATCCTCGGCTCCGGCTGGCTGTTCCTCCGCGCACAGATGGGGAGCGACGCGCGTGCAAAGCCCGATGAGCGCGACCGTTCGATCGCGCGGCGCGGGGCCAGCACCGGCTATTATGTCCTGATGGGCCTGATGCTGTGGGTCGGCGTCGTGCTGCCGCTGACCGACAGCGGCTGGGCGGTTGCCAACGCCGCGCTCGCCGCGATTATCATCGCCGAAATCGTGCGCGATATCATGGTGGTGATCAGCTATCGGCGGGGCTGGCATGGCTAATCCCCCGATCAGCAATCAGATCCGCACTTTGCGCTTCATGGCGGGTGAGATGACCCAGGCCGATCTCGGCGACCGGGTCGGCGTCACCCGCCAGACGATCGCGGCGATCGAACAGGGGAAGTATTCCCCGACGCTCGAAACCGCGTTCCGCATCGCCCGCGCGTTCGAAAAGCCGCTTGAGGAGGTGTTCCAATGGGCGGGGGAGTGATCCCCCTGCCCGTCACAGCAGCGCTGCGGCCCATATCTCGGGTTTGAACCCGACCAGCAGCCCGCCGCGATGTTCGACCACCGGGCGCTTGATCAGCGAAGGCTGCGCCGCCATCCGCGCCAGTGCCTTGGCCGCATCGATGTCGGCCCTGTCGGCTTCATCGAGCTTGCGAAAGGTCGTGCCAGCGCGGTTGAGCAACGGCTCCCACCCCACCGACTCGGCCCATTTCGCGAGGCGCGCAGGGTCTGCGCCTTCCTTCTTATAGTCGTGGAAGGCGTAGGCGATGCCATTGGCGTCGAGCCAGGTCCGCGCCTTCTTGACCGTGTCGCAATTTGGGATGCCGTAGACTTCGACGTTCATGCCATCACCTCCGCACCGACCGCGACCCAATTGGTCCCGCGATGCCCAAAATCGACTCCCGGATGCAGGATTTCCGCCAGGATCTCCGCCGATTCGACCAGACGCGGGCCGGGGCGGTTGAAGAAATACTGGCCATCGGTCGCCGCCACCCGCCCAGCGCGGACGGCGCGCAGCGACTGCCACAGCGGATGCGCGGCGAGCGCGGGCAGTTCGTCCAGCGTCTGCGGGATACGGAACCCGCACGGCATCAACACGATCGCGTCGGGGTCTGCCTCAGCCAGCGCCTCGATCCCGACATAGGGCGAATGCTGGCCATGCGCTGCGAGCAGGCTCTCGCCGCCGGCAATCTCGATCAGTTCCGGCACCCAGTTGCCCGCCATCATCAAAGGATCGAGCCATTCGATCGCGGCGACGCGCGGCCGAGGCCGATCGGCAACCGCAGCGCGCACGGCATCCATCCGCGCCTTGAGCTGCGCCACGACCGGCCCGGCATCAGTGCCAGTCGCCGCCGCCACCGCCGCGAAATCGCACCACACATCGCCGAGCGTATCTGGCGCGGTGCTGATCAGCACCGGCGCGGTTCCGGTCCAGTCATTCAGAGCCGCGCTCAAATCGTCCGGCGTCACCGCGCACACCGCGCATTGCGTCTGGGTCAGCACCACATCGGGGTTTAGCGCGCGTAACCCATCGGCATCGACTTCATAGACCGACAGCCCGGCGCCGACGATATCGCGCACGCGATCTTCGATCTCACCCGAGTTCAGCCCTTTGGCGAGCTTGCTGCGCGTGAGCACCGGCAGCCCCTCCACGCGCGGCGGCCAGTCGCACTCATGGCTGCGCCCGACCAGCGCATCGCCCAGCCCCAGCGCGACCGCGATCTCGGTGGCGCTGGGCAGTAGCGAAACGATCCGCAGGTCCGACATCAGGCGAGGCGCAGCCGGCGTCCGAACAGCTGCGGCGCGCTGCTGCTCAACACGGCATAGGCGGCCATCAGCACCGCCAGCCACAGTGCGTCGTTGGCGAGGATGGTCAGCACGATCTTTGGCGTGAAGGTGCCAAGGCCACCAAAGGCGAGCGCCACCATGTACAGCGAGCCTTCATAGGCGATGAAGCCGAGCGCCGCGCCGCCGGCGATCTGCACCAACGTCGCACCCCTGCGCGCGACCATCCGCGCGGCGACCCAGGCGAGCATCGCGCCACCCGCAATCGCGGCGCCCCAGCCGATTGCATAGCCATCGACCGGATAGCCCATGAAGCCAAAGCCCAACGCCTGGTTCGCCGACCAGCATGCCAGCACGGTCAGCGCGCCCGCGCGCCGCTCCATCGTCCCCGCCGCCGCTGCCGAAGCCGCGACGAACGGCGTCACGCAGCCGAAGATCGGAGTCGCGGCCAGCACGAACAGGAACAGGGTGGTCGGCCAGGCATATTTGCTGGCGGAAGGAAGCTGCATCATCTGTCTCCGAAACCGTCCACTTATTCCCACTCGATCGTGCCCGGCGGCTTCGAGGTATAGTCGTACACAACGCGGTTGACGCCCTTCACCTCGTTGACGATCCGGGTGGCGACGCGGGTCAGAAAGCTCGCATCGAACGGATAGACATCGGCGGTCATGCCATCGGTGCTGGTCACCGCGCGCAGGCCGCACACGCTGTCATAGGTGCGTCCGTCGCCCATCACGCCGACGGTCTTGACCGGCAGCAGCACCGCAAACGCCTGCCAGATCGCGTCGTACAGGCCGGCGTTGCGGATTTCCTCCAGATACACCGCGTCCGCCTTGCGCAGGATGTCACAGCGTTCCTTGGTCACTTCGCCCGGGATGCGGATCGCAAGGCCGGGGCCGGGGAACGGGTGGCGGCCGACGAACACGTCGGGCAGCCCCAACTCGCGGCCGAGCGCGCGCACCTCGTCCTTGAACAGCTCGCGCAGCGGCTCGACCAGTTGCATGTTCATGCGCTCGGGCAGGCCGCCGACATTGTGGTGGCTCTTGATCGTGACCGACGGACCGCCGGTGAAGCTGACGCTCTCGATCACGTCAGGATAGAGCGTGCCCTGAGCCAGGAACTCTGCGCCACCGATCTTTTTCGCTTCGTCTTCAAAGACATCGATGAAGGTCTTACCGATAAACTTCCGCTTCGCCTCCGGGTCGGTGACACCAGCGAGGCCATTCATGAACAGCGTCTCGGCGTTCACATGGACCAGCGGGATGTTGTAGTGGCCGCGGAACAGCGACACGACCTGATCGGCCTCGCCGCTGCGCATCAGGCCGTGGTCGACGAACACGCAGGTCAGCTGCTCGCCGATCGCCTCGTGGATCAGTACCGCCGCGACCGCGCTGTCGACGCCGCCCGACAGGCCGCAAATGACCTTGCCGCTGCCGACCTGCTTGCGGATCTCCGCGATCTTCGTCTGGCGGAATTCCGCCATCGTCCAGTCGCCCTTGAGCCCGCAGACATGCCGCACGAAATTGGCGAGCAGCTTGCCGCCATCGGGGGTGTGAACCACCTCAGGGTGGAACTGCATCGCATAATAGCGGCGCGTATCGTCCGCGATCACCGCGAACGGTGCGCCGGGGCTGGCCGCGACCGGGCGGAAGCCGGGGGCAAGGTCGGTGACCTTGTCGCCATGGCTCATCCACACCTGATGCGTTTCGCCCTCGCTCCACAGCCCGTTGAACAGTGCGCAGCCATCGGCGATGTCGATGAACGCGCGGCCGAATTCGCCGCTGTCGCCCAGCTGCACCCGCCCGCCCAGCTGGTGCATCATCACCTGCTGCCCGTAGCAGATGCCCAGCACCGGCACGCCGCTTTCGAAGATTGCGTCGGGAACGCGCGGCGAGCCTTCTTCCAGCACCGAGGCGGGCGAACCCGAGAGGATGACGCCACCCGGCTTCATCCGTTCGAACGCCTCTGCGGCGGCATTGAAGGGGGCGATTTCGCTGTAGACGCCCGCTTCGCGCACGCGGCGTGCGATCAGCTGGGTCACCTGGCTGCCGAAATCAACGATGAGGATGGATTCGCCGGGCTGTGTCATGGCGAGCCGATAGGAAGCTGCGGCGCGGGTGTAAAGGCGAAGCAGCCCGCTTTTGGCCCTGCAATCTTGGTCACCGCGCCCTTAACCCCACCCGCACACCATTCTGAAGCGCACCCCTTCTATCCTGCCCATATGCAGTCGAACCGGACCCCCCGCCGGATCATGCTGTCGATCCTTGGCGCCGCGGCACTGGTCGCGGCGCCCGCTTCGGCATCGATCCTCAACTATGTCGGCGAATGCGTGCCGTTCGCGCGCGCCGCGTCGGGCATCCAGATCTGGGGCGATGCCTGGACCTGGTGGAGCCAGGCCGCGACCAAATATCAGCGGGGGCAGGCGCCGGAGGTCGGCGCAGTCGTCGCCTTCGCCAAGTCGGGCGCCCTCCCCCTCGGCCATGTCTCGGTGGTCAGCCGCGTGATCGAGCCGCGCGTCGTGATGGTCACCCACGCCAACTGGTCGCGCTTCGACGGCAAGCGCGGACAGGTCGAGCAGGACGTGACGTTATTCGACGTGTCGCCGGAAGGCGACTGGACGCAGGTCAAGGTCTGGTACCGCGACAATCGCGGTCTCGGTTCGACCACCTACCCCGTCCACGGCTTCATCTATGGCCGCCCGACCAGCGGGGCCAAAGTGGCAAAGGCCCGCCCTGCCCCCGAGCTGACCGGCGAACGCCCGGACTATGTCGGATCGCTGATCGACGCCTACGCGCGCTGAGGCTGGACGCGCGCGTTTCCCCGCGCCACACTCGCCCCATGTTCTTCTCCTTCGTCGATGAGCTTCGCGCCGCAGGCATCCCCGCCAGCATGAAGGAGCATCTCGTGCTCCTCGAAGCGCTCGACCGCGACGTGATCGATCGCACGCCGGAGGCATTCTACTATCTCGCCCGCGCGACGTTCGTGAAGGACGAGGGGCTGCTCGACCGGTTCGATCAGGTGTTCGCGAAAGTCTTCAAGGGCATCGCCTCGACCTATGGCGTCCAGACCGCTGAGATTCCGGAGGAATGGCTCAAGGCGATCGCCGAGAAATATCTGACGCCCGAAGAGATGGAGGCGATCAAGTCGCTCGGCTCGTGGGAAGAAATCATGGAGACGCTCAAGAAGCGGCTCGAGGAACAGCATGAGCGCCATCAGGGCGGCAACAAATGGGTCGGGACCGGCGGCACCTCCCCTTACGGCAATTCGGGTTACAACCCGGAGGGCGTGCGCATCGGCGGCGAGAGCGTCCACAAGCGCGCGCTGAAAGTCTGGGAAGGCCGCGAGTTCAAGAATCTCGATTCGACCCGCGAACTTGGCACGCGCAACATCAAGGTCGCGATGCGCCGCCTGCGCCGCTTTGCCCGCGAAGGCGCTGCGGACGAGCTGGACATCGATGCCACAATCGACGGAACCGCGCGCCAAGGCTGGCTCGATATCCGCATGCGCCCCGAGCGGCACAATGCGGTCAAACTGCTCCTGTTCCTCGATGTCGGCGGATCGATGGACCCGTGGGTCAAGCTGTGCGAGGAATTGTTCAGCGCCGCGACCGCCGAGTTCAAGAATCTCGAATTCTTCTACTTCCACAATTGCCTCTACGAGGGCGTGTGGAAGGACAATCGCCGGCGCTTTCAGGAACGCACTCCGACCTGGGACGTGCTCCACAAGTTCGGGCACGACTATAAGGTGATCTTCGTCGGCGACGCCTCAATGTCGCCCTATGAAATCAGCCACCCCGGCGGATCGGTCGAGCATTTCAATGAGGAGTCAGGCGCAGCGTGGATGCAGCGGGTGACCAACACCTACCCCGCGACCATCTGGCTCAACCCGATCCCCGAAGAACAATGGGGCTATTCGCAGTCGGTGCGGATCATGCGCGAACTGATGAACGACCGCATGTACCCGCTAACACTCGCAGGGCTGGACGATGCGATGCGCGAGTTGAGCCGAAAGACGTGAAGTGATCGTCCCGGGTCCAACGCGAACGGGGTGGCACCGTATTTCCACAGTAAAACAGTATAATCCGCGACTTCCACTATAAAGAAGTCGCGGCCTATTCGTCGCCGAGAAATCCGGCCGCTGCACATAAATGCGTGTGGCAACCGGCTATGCCACGCCCTTCCTATAGAAGTGCATTGACGGGAGGCCGTGAGAACATCGCTCACGGTAATCCCAAACTTGCAAACTGGGTAGGGTGAGGACAATCGACCATGGCTAAGACGGCATTCCTCTTGTTCGCTTCGTATCTGGCACTGTCCAGCCCGGCCCTAGCCGCGACGGATGCGCCTGTGGCGGATGACAGTTCTATCGAGACGGAAGATCAGGCCAAGGACAAGCCTGCGCCGCAAGCGCAGGAAGTCTTCTCCACCGGCGTCGCCAAGGGGCGTGATCGCCTCGACAGCGCCACCTCGACCAGCGCGTTGCGCGGCAACGACGTCCAGAAACTCGGGCCGCGTCCGCTCGGCGAAGTCCTGCGCACCATGGCGGGCCTGCGCGTTGCCACCGGCATTGGTGAGGGCAACAACAACTACACCGTGCGCGGCCTTCCGCTCGCTGCCGGTGGGTCGAAATACATGCAGATCCAGGAAGACGGCCTGCCGGTGCTGGAGTTTGCCGATCTGTTCAACGTCGGCGCCGATGTTTACTTGCGCAACGATCTGAGCGTAGCAGCGATTGAATCGATCCGCGGCGGCTCAGCCTCTACCTTCGCGTCCAACTCGCCCGGTGGCCTGATCAACATCCTGTCGCGCACCGGCGATGTCGAAGGCGGCGCGATTCAGCTCTCGACTGGCCTCGATTACGGCGAAAAGCGTGTCGATTTCAGCTATGGGGCCAAGCTCGGCGAGAACACCCGGTTCCACATCGGCGGCTTTTATCGTTCCGGCGAAGGCCCGCGCAACATCGGCTTTGACGGGTGGAAGGGTGGCCAGATCAAGGCCAATATTACCCACCAGTTCACTGGCGGCTATGTGCGGATGTACCTGAAGGTCCTCGACGATCGCTCGCCGACCTTCGCGCCGTACTTCGCCAACATCACCGGCACCAACGATAATCCTAACATCCGCAGCTTTCCGGGCTTTGACCTGCGGCGGGATTCAGTGCTCTCCTCGTACCTCGGGCCGGTCGTGACGCTGGATGAGAACAACCAGGCGGCAGCCCTGCCCATCGCCACCGGGCAGAGCGCGGAGTCGCGCTCGATCGGCTTTGAAGGTCAGTTCGAGATTGCCGGTTGGACGATCACCGAGCGCATGCGCTACTCGGTCAATCGCGGTGATTTCAGCCGCGCCTTCCCCAACGTCGCCAATACCGTATCGGCCTTTGCCGCAGGGCAAGGCGGCGTCGGCGCAACCGCGCGGTATGCAAGCGGTCCGCTCGCCGGACAGCCGATCAGCCCGACGGCCAATATCAACGGCAACGGCCTGCTCTCGCTCTACTTCGTCTCGTTCGTCCGCGCACGCTCGCTCGACAACTTCACCAACGACATTCGCGGGTCGAAGGTGTGGGACCTGTCCGGCGGCAAGCTGACCACGACCCTTGGCGCCTATTTCGCGTCGCAGGATCTCAACACCACCTGGCTGCACACTGCGATGAACGTTGACGTCAACGGCGACAACGGCACCGCGATGGTCGACATTTTCAATGCGGGCGGTGCTCCGCAGACGTTGAACGGCTATTATGCTTTCGCCCGCGCCAGCAGCCTGTTCCGCCGCGCGTTCGACGTGAACTACAAGGTGTTCGCGCCCTATGGCTCGGTCAACTTCCATGTCGGCAAACTCGCGATCGGCGGCAGCCTGCGCTATGACAGGGGCAAGGTGCGCGGCACGCTGGTCGGTGCGGACCTCAACAACGGCAGCGTCGGCCTGATCACCCAGGACATCAACCGTGACGGCCTGATCAACCCGGCCGAAAATCGCGTGGCCTTCCTGCCGTTCACCCAGCCCGGGGTGGTCAACTATGATTACGGCTATGTCAGCTATTCGGCGGGTGTGAACTATCGCGTCGCCGAGCCCTTCTCGGTCTTTGCCCGCTACAGCAAGGGCGCGCGTGCCAACGCCGACAAGGTGCTGTTCACCCCACTGATTAACAATGCCACCGGCGACATCCGCAGCGAGCGCGATAAGCAGGATGACGTCAAGCAGCTGGAGGGTGGCTTCAAGTTCCGCAAGGATGGCTTCACGCTCAACGGGACGGCGTTCCGCGTCACCGCGGCGGACCACAATGTCCTCAACGGCGCCGCCAACCGCACCGACCGCACCTATCGCGCCAGCGGCGTCGAGCTGGAAGCCGGGATTCATCGCGGTCCGTTCAACCTGACGGCCGGCGCAACCTATACCAAGGCCAAGATCACGCAGGATCTGCTCGAGCCGACCCTGACCGGCAAGGTACCGCGCCACCAGCCCGACTGGACGCTGACCGCCACGTCCTATGTCGATCTGGGGCGAGCAACCGTGGGTGCCAGTGTCGTGACCATTACCAAGAGCTTTGCGCAGGATTCGAACCTGTTGGTCATGCCCGGTTTCACCACGGTCGACCTGTTCGCGCAGGTGAAGCTGTTCAAGGGCGGGAGCGTGGCTCTGAACGTCAACAATGCGTTCGATCAGCTTGGAATCTTTGAGGTGAACCAGGCCAGCGTGCCGGCCAACGGCATCGGCTTCGCCCGGACCGCCAATGGTCGCACCATCTCGGGATCGCTCCGCTTCGACTTTTAAGAGTGGGTTCGAAAATCCGTCGCTAACGCGAGGGCCTGCGGGCCTTCCGGAGCGATCCAAAGCGCCCTATAGGCCCCATCGCCACGCACTCTCGCGCGGCTATGGGGCCACCGATGAGCCGGAACGATTACCGCATCATTCCACGTGACCGCTGCGACCAGCTTGGCGAAGGGCCGCTCGCGGCGCGCGACGGGTCGGTTTATTGGGTCGATATCATCGAGCAGCGGATCAATCGCCTGTCGCTCACCGATGGCGCGGTGGCGAGTTGGGTGATGCCCGAGATGGTCGGCTGGGTGATCGAGCGGCGCGACGCACCGGGCCTGGTCGCCGGGTTCCGCAGCGGGGTGAAGGCGGTAGTCCTCGACCCCGCATCGCCGGTGCCGGTTTCGATCGAAGCGCTGGTTGACCTTCCCGCCGACGAACCGGCGATCAACCGGATGAACGATGCCAAGGCCGATCGCGACGGGCGGATCTGGGCCGGGACCATGCCGGTCACCTGTGACGTCCCGACCGGGTCCTTCTACCGCATCGAAGCCGATCGATCGATCACGCGGATGGATGACGGCTATCACGTCGCCAACGGCCCAGCGATCAGCCCCGACGGACGCTGGCTGTTCCACACCAACACGGTGCTGGGCCAGATCTACCGCTTCCCACTCGACGGCGCGACGCTCGGCCCGCGCGAATTGTGGCTGCAGTTCGAGCCCGACTGGGGCCATCCCGACGGCATGACCTTCGATGCCGAAGGCGGGCTGTGGATTGCGCATTGGGGCGGGTCGCGGGTCAGCCGGTTCGATCCGCAGGGTAAGATCGAGCGCGCCATCCACGTGCCCGCGAGCCAGATCACCAGCATGACCTTTGCCGGGGACTCGTTCGACCGGATGTTCATCACCTCCGCCGCCGACGGCATTGACGAGCCGAATGGCGGTTGCCTGTTCGAGGTCGATCCTGGCGTCAAAGGCCTGTCCCCTCAACGCTTTGCGGGCTAGCCGCTGTCATCGTTGAAGCCGGTGCGCTACACTGGCGCGATGCGAACCCCATCCCTGCTCGCCGCGCTGCTGGCCCTCTCCGCCTGCGCGACCACCCCGCGCGAGGCGCCGTCGACCTATGCCAATCCGGTGTTAGATCGCGAGTTCGCCGATCCCGCCGCGCTGCTTGCCCCGGACGGCTATTACTATGTCTATGCGACGCAGGGCGGCGAACCCGGGCGGATGCATAATATCCAGGTCGCCCGCTCGCGCGATCTGGTGGGCTGGGAGCATCTCGGCGACGCGCTGCCGCAAAAGCCGGGCTGGGCGAGCGCGACGCAGGATTTTTGGGCGCCACACGTCGCGCAGCACGACGGCCGCTACTACCTCTATTATTCCGCCAAGCCCGACGCCGCGCTGAAGGATACGACGCGCGGCCTGTGCCTCGCGGTGGCGGTCGCCGAGCGGCCGGAGGGCCCATTTGCCGACAGCGGCCGCCCGCTCGAATGTGGCGAGGGCTTCGTCAATATCGACCCGATGTCGTTCGACGATCCGGCAACCGGCAAGCGGCTGCTCTATTGGGGATCGGGGTTCGGCCCGATCAAGGTGCGCGAACTCGCCGCCGACCGCATCTCCTTCGCGCCCGGAAGCGCGGCAGTGCCGCTGGTCGAGGTCGACAAGACCGACGATCCCGCAAACTATCAGCGCCTGATCGAGGGCGCCTGGGTGCTGCGGCGCGAAGGCTGGTATTATCTCTTTTACTCAGGCGACAATTGCTGCGGGCCAAAGGCGCATTATGCGGTGATGGTCGCGCGGTCGCGCAGCGCAACCGGGCCGTTCGAGACGCTGCGCGACGCGACCGGAGCGCCCGCCAGCGTTATCCTCGCCCAGCGCGACCAGTGGGTCGCACCGGGCCATAATGCCGTCGTCGCCGACGCACGCGGCGATCACTGGATGCTTTACCACGCGGTCGACGCAAAGCGCCCGCGCGCCAAGCCCGGCGACGACGTCAATACGCGCCGTATCATGCTGCTCGACCGGATCATCTGGCAGGACGGCTGGCCACGCATCGCGGGCGACGGCCCATCGACCGGCGCGCAAGCAGCCCCCGCAGTCCGACCCTAGCCGGTCGTCACCCCGTCCGGGCCGAAGCCAAGCCGGGTCGTCAGCAGCGCGCGGAATTCGTTATAGCCGCCGGTGCCCGGAAAGAAGGCGTGGAAGAACAGCTGCGGCTCATCATCCAGCCCCGGCGCGACCGAAGCATGGCCCGGCGCCCACCACGTCGTCGTCGACTTGAGCAACGGATCGCCCTGTTTGACGTACGGCCCGAAAATATGGTCGGCGACCGCGACGCCGATGCCATAGGCGGGCGTTCCGAAATCATTGCCGGCATAGAACATCCAGTAGCGGCCCTGCTGCTTGGTGACCCACGGCCCCTCGATCAGATGCCCCTCCCATTCAAGGTCGTTGGTGAGAACCAGATGCTCGTCGCCCACCCGCTCGCCGGTTTCGGTCAGCCGCTGTGCGTAAATCGGCGTGCTCATCGCCTCGAGGATCGCTTCAGCCTCCGGGATGTCCGCCAGCGCGGCCTTCACCTGCTGCCAATTGTCGAGCACCGCCTCGATCAGCGGCTGCATCAGGAAAAAGCGTTCCATCGGCCGCTGTGAGTTGGCCCAGGGCTGGAGTGCGGCGGCGAGCGATGCGGTGCGGCGATCGGCTTCGACCGTGAAGACCTGATCGATCAACTCGGGCCGCTGGCGGAACAGGCCGGCGAGCGGGCGCGGCCACACGCCGTTGGTGTCGCGCTTCCACAACAGATAGCGCTCGCCATCGTCGTCGATGAAGATGTGCGAATCGATCACCCCGCCGCTCATCACCGGCTGGGCCGGATCGCCCGCAATCCCGGTCGTGTTGACCGCATGCGCGGTGACCAGCGGATGACCCAGGTCGCGCCACGGGCCGAACGGGCTGTCGCTCTTGGCCAGCCCGATGGCGAGCGCGTTCGATTTCTGGCGTGCGGTATAGACCAGCCAATATTCATCGCCGACCCGCGCCATTTCCGGGGCCCAGAAATCGCCGACATGCCGGCCATGCGCGGTCCACTCCGGCGCCTCCCCCTCGGCGAAGACGAAGCCTTTGTGCGTCCAGGTCTCAAGATCGTCCGAGTGCAGGATCGGAAACGCGTCCGGAGCATCGTTGGACGTCGCGACGAGGACGTAGCCCTGATCGGTCTTCAGCACCGCGGGATCGCCATAGCCGCAAGTGATTCGCGGGCTGGCGTTGGTGGTAAGCAGCGGCTGCCAGTCCGGCGCGGGCAGGTCGCTGGGTGCGGGACCGCTCAGCACATGCGGGCGGCGCGACCCGAAATCATCGGCGACCCGGTTGAAGAAATCGACATAGGCCGGATGCTCGCCCGACGCGAGTTGGTAGGTGCGTTCGGCGTCGCCGCGGCGGACGGTGATCTGGCTGTGCGGCGCTTGAGCGGCGGCGATGGCTTCGAACTGAATGGTCATGGTCGGTTACGGGTCCCACAGGCGGTTCGCGACCGCTAAACCACAATTATAAGATAAATGCGAGTGTGGTTTCAGCGACCGATTTTGGGCATGCTCTCCACCGCGATCTGCGCAGCGCGGATTGACGTCCGGCCCGCTTTTGTTAACAAGTGCGATAAATAAGATAATATGGGATGCCGCAGTGAGCCTCGAGCTTCGTAACGTCCGTAAGGCCTATGGAGAAACGCCGGTCCTCGACGATGTGTCGTTGAGCATGGCCGACCGTGAGTTCATCGCATTTCTGGGGCCGTCGGGCAGCGGCAAGTCGACGCTGCTCCGCATTATTGCCGGGCTCGAGACCGCCGACGCGGGCGAGGTGGTGCTCGATGGCAAGCGCATCGACCAGCTGCACCCCGGCGCGCGCGACGTGGCAATGGTGTTCCAGGCCTATGCGCTCTACCCGCACATGACGGTGCGGGAGAATATGGCATTCGGCCTGCGGAATGCGCGGGTACCGCAAGCCGAGATCGACGCCCGCATCGCCCAAGCGGCAGCGGTGCTCGAGATCGAGAGCCAGCTCGACAAGAAACCGGCGCAGATGTCGGGCGGCCAGCGCCAGCGCGTTGCGATCGGCCGGGCGATCGTCAAGCATCCTAGGCTGTTCCTGTTCGACGAGCCGCTGTCCAACCTCGACGCCGCGCTGCGCACGCGGACGCGGGTCGAACTCGCCCAGCTGCGCCGGCGCGTCGATGCGGCGATCATCATGGTGACGCATGATCAGGCCGAGGCGATGACGCTGGCGGACCGGATCGTGGTGATGAACGACCGCCGCATCCAGCAGATCGGCGCGCCGATGGACATCTATACCCGCCCGGCGAACAGCTTCGTCGCGCGCTTTGTCGGCTCGCCCGCGATGACCCTGCTCCCCGCATCGCTGGTGCCGGGCGACGGCCCCGCGCGCGTGCGCCTCGGCGACGGGACCGAGGTGACGACCCGGATCGATCGCGCCGCCCTGCCCTCCGGTTCGGTCGAACTCGGCCTGCGCCCCGAACATGTCCGGGTTGCCTCGTCGGGCGAAGGTGCGTGCGACGCTGAAGTGCTGCTGGTCGAACGGCTCGGCGATCGCACGCTCGTCTATGCCAAGCTGAGCGACGGGCAGGAGATTACCGCGGAGGATGCCGGGCTGAGCGTCGTCAAGCTGGGCGACCGGGTTCGCCTGCGCATCGATGGCGCGGCAGCGCATCTGTTCGACTGCAACGGCAACGGTCACCATGCGCAGGTCACGGACTCCGCGGCATGAGGCGCGGTGATCGTCTCGCCAGTTTCGGCTTCGTCGCGCCGTTCCTCGCGATCTATCTGCTCATCCTGATCTATCCGCTGCTGGCGGGCATCGGGCTCAGCATGACCCGCGTCGATCTGTTCGGCGGGGGCAGCTTCGTCGGGTTCGATAACTATGTGCGGCTGGCGGGTGATCCGGTCTTCCACGCTGCGATCTTCCAGACCTTGCTGCTCGCGGCAATGATCGTCCCGATCCTGACGGTGCTGTCGCTGATGCTCGCGCTCGCGCTGAACCGCCCGACCCGCGACGCGGCGGTGTTTCGCGGCATCTTCTTTTCCTCTTCGGTTCTGTCGGTCACGATCGTGACGCTGATCTGGCGCTTCGTGCTCGCCCCCGACGCCGGGCTGCTTGGTGAAGTGGCGCAGGGGCTGGGAACGCCGCCGCTGCCGTTTTTGAGCGATCCGACGCTGGCGCTATGGGCGCTGGCAATCACCACAATCTGGTGGTCGATCGGTCTGCCGATGATGCTGTTCCTTGCCGGGCTGCAGCAAATTCCGGGCGACATCTATGAGGCCGCCGCACTGGACCGGGCGAGCCGCTGGACGATCCTGTGGCGGATCACCCTGCCCTCGCTCCGCCGCACATTGGTGCTGGTCGTGATGCTCCAGACCGCAGCTCAGCTCCAGCTGTTCGGCCAGTCGCAGCTGCTCACCGCCGGCGGCCCCAATGGTGCGACGCGGACGATGGTCCTGTTCATTTTCGAAACCGCCTTCTGGCGCTGGGAGCTCGGCTATGCCGCTGCTGCGGCGGAGATCCTGTTCCTGCTGATCGTGGCGCTGACGCTGGCGCAATATTGGTTCACGATGCGAACGTCGGAGGCTGGCAATGGCCGCTGATCGCACCACACCCGCGTTCCGACCGGGCGAGGGCCGGGTCCGTCCCGCGACGCTGATCGCGCTGCTGCTCGCGGCGGCGGTGATGCTGGCGCCGCTGATCTGGACGATCCTGTTGTCGCTCAAGTCCAACCAGGCGCTGGTCGGTAACAGCGGCGCGGCGCTCGAATTTCCCTACACGCTCGAAAATTACTGGGCGATCCTGTCGGGTGATCAGGTGTTTCGCTGGCTGTTCAACAGCCTGATCGTGTCAGTCGGGACCACGATCGGCGTGCTCGTGCTGTGCAGCCTCGCCGGATACGGCTTTGCGCGGCTCGAATTCCCCTTCCGCCGGACGCTGTTCGTCTTTGTCCTGCTCGGCCTTGCGATCCCCGAACAGGCGGTGATCCTGCCCCAGCATCAGCTGTTCGCCGCGCTCCACCTTCACAACAGCTATCCCGGGCTGATCCTGCCCGGGCTGGCCGGACCCTTTGGCGTGTTTTTCATGACCCAGTATTTTCGTGCGATCCCGCGGGATCTGGATGAGGCGGCGATGCTCGACGGCGCGTCGCGGCTGCGCATCTTCTGGAGCGTGCTCTTGCCGCTCACCCTGCCCGCTCAGGCGACGCTCGGCGTGTTTACCTTCCTCGCCAGCTGGAACAGCTATTGGTGGCCGCTGATCTCGGCGACGCGCAGCGACATGTACACGCTGACCGTCGGCCTCGCCTCGGCCCAGATGAACTATGCGCAGACCAGCGGCCTCGGCTTCCTGATGGCGCAGGCGGTGTTCGCGTCGGTGCCGATCTTCATCGTCTATGTCCTGTTCCAGAAGCACATTGTCCAGTCGATGGCGGGGACGGCGCGATGAGGATCGCCCTAGCACTCGGCCTCGCCCTGCTCGCCACCGGCTGCGGTAGCAGCGGCGGCGCGGACGATGGCAAAATCTATCTGCAGCGCTTCTTCGGCGAATGCGGCGCGGCCTATGGCACCGCGACCGATGTCGCCGCGGCGAAGGGCGAATGCGGGATCATCACGTCGATGATCAACAAGTTCAACGCCGAGAACGCCGGCGCGCCGGTCAGCAGCAACGTCGTCGCCTGGCCCGGCTATCCGCAGCTTAGCGCACAGTTCGCGGCGGGCGATCCGCCTGACATCGTCAGCATGCATGGCGGGGTGATCTCAGACTATGCCGCGCGCGGGTTGCTCGAGCCGGTCGAGCCCTATCTGGAAGCCGCCGGGCTGAAGCCCGACCAGTTCACCGATGCCAGCCGCATGGCTGCGACGGTCGACAACCGGCTCTATGGCCTGCCCTGGGACACGCATGGCGGCCTGTATCACATCAACACCAAGCTGTTTGCGCAGGCGGGATTGATGCGCGACGGCAAGCCGATGCTGCCGCGATCGGCGGAGGAACTCCTCGCCCATGCCCGCCAGTTCAAGGCGCGCACCGGCAAGCCCTACCTCCTCCAAAGCCTGGTCGCCGACACCGCGGCGCAGACGCGGACGCTCTACACCTATCTGATGGCGCAGGACGCGGTGATCTTCCCCGATCCGCTGCACATCAAGCTGCAGACGCCAGAGGCAAGGCGCGTCGTCAATTATTTCAAGGCGCTGACGCAGGAAGGGCTGGGCACGCTCGATCAGGACACCCCCGCGGCGATCGCGGCGTTCCTGAGCGGCGAAGGCGGCATCTATCCGACGGGCACCTGGATGATCGATCAGTTTCAGCAGGATGCGATAACGCCGGGCCGTCCGCTGCACGGAAGTTACGCGGTCTATCCCTATCCGCGCCTGTGGGGGAAGCATGCCGAGTTCGTCAGCGGCCATGTCTGGGTCGTCCCGAAGCGCGAGCGGACCCCGGCGCAACGGGCGATGATCGCGCGCTTCTTCAAGTTCATGACCGCGCATAATCTCGACTGGGCGCGCACCGGGCATCTTCCGGCGGTGCGCAGCGTCATCGAATCGGCCGCGTTCAAGGCGATGCCGCATCGCGCCGAGATCGCGCCGCTGGCGACCATCGGCCATCCGCTGCCCGGCTATGTGCAGCGGCAGTCGGCGATCGAACGGCTGGTCGGCGAAGAGGTCGGTGCCGCAATCACGGGGCAGAAGACCGTCGATCAGGCGCTGGCCGACGGCGAACGTCGCGTCAACGAACTGCTCGCCGAGCTTCCCGTGGTCAGCCCGTCTTCCCCGCCTCGTCGATCAGCGTCATCACGTCCGTAATCAGCGCGATCATCCCGTCGCGCGCCGCGTCGGGATCGCGCGCCTCGATCGCGCTCAGCACTTCGCGGTGCTGCGGCAGGCTGGCGGTGCGTCCCTTGAACCGATTGGTAAAGCGGATCGAGGTGCGCAGCGCGGTTTCGACGACGTCGCGGAACTGCGCGTAAAAGGGGTTGGCCGACGCCGCGAGGATCGCGACGTGAAACGCGATGTCGGCCTCGAGCGGATCGTCCTCGCCAACCTCGGCCGCTTCCATGCGGCGATAGCCGGCCTGGATCAGCGCGAGGCCGGCCGCATCGGCGGCGCGGGCGGCGAGCGCGGCCGCAGCCGGCTCGATCGCAATGCGCAGCTCGGTGAACTGGCGCAGCAGCTCGAGCGAGAAGGTGCGTTCCAACAGCCAGCGCAGCACATCGGCATCGAACAGATTCCAGTGCGCCGGACGCTGCACCGTCGTGCCCTTGCGCGGGCGGGCGGTGAGCAGCCCCTTGGCGGTCAGCATCTTGACCGCTTCGCGCGTCACCGAGCGGCTGACGCCATGCTGCTTGGCCAGATCCGCCTCGGTCGGGAAGACGCGCGCGTCATAATGGCCGGTGACGATCGCGCGGCCGAGCGAATCGAGCAGTCCGTAGGTCAGGTTCCGCCCGCCGGTTGCGGGGGAACTCAGCATCGGCGAGTCAGCCTCCATGCGGTCAGGCTCCGTTCCGGGCGCGGCGCGGGCGCGCCGATCGAACAATGGCAGTCATGAGCATCATTGACGCTAGTAACGCGGGTCAGTCGAATGCTGCAACGCTTTCGCGGCGCGCAACCATGAAAGCGTCGGCGGCAATGCGCAGCGGTTCGCGATCAACTTCGCTCGCCCGTGCGCCGATCAGCGTCGCGAACCGGTCGTAGATCTGCGGATATTCGCTGTCCTCGTCCAGCGCCTCATCGACCCCGTCAACCGTAAGCCGCGCGCCACCATCGCGCAATTCGATCCGCCGCCCGTCGCGCGTGACGATATGGATGATCCATTCCTCGCCCGCATCGAACCGCCAGTCGAACTCCGCCCGCCAGTCACCGCCGATGAAATCGATCGTCGCGGCAATCGGGGCCTGTCGGTTCTCAGGAACCGACAGCGTGGCCTCGCGGACCAGCAGCGGCATTGGCGCGATCCGCGACAGGATCGACAGCGCGTTGATCCCGGTATCGAAGACCCCGAACCCGCCAGCATTCCAGATCCACTCCTGCCCCGGATGCCACTTCCGTACGTCTTCGCGCCACGAAATGTGCAGCGAGTCGATCGCAGCGTCCGCCAGAAGCGCGGCAGCCGGGGCAACCCCCGGCGCGAATTGCGAGTGCCATGCGGTGTAGAGCACCCGGCCCCGCTCCCGCGCCAGCGCTTCGAGCGCGTCGAGTTCGCCCAACGTCGTCGTCGGTGGCTTTTCGAGCAGCACGTCGAACCCGGCAAGCAACGCATCGCGCGCGAAATCATGGCGGGCGCTGGGCGGCGTGCAGATCGCGATCGCGTCCGCCACCCCGTCCATCGCCGCCAGCAGTTCCGCAGCGTCGCTGTACCAGGGCACGCCGATGTCCGGATCGCCCGCTGGCGTGGCAATCGCGACCAGCTCGAAGCGTGGATCGGCGGCGATGGCGGGCAAATGCTGGTCTGCGGCGATCTTGCCGAACCCGATAATGGCGACGCGGATCACCTCACGGTGCTCCGATCGCGGCGACGAACGCGCGCGCCTGCGCTGCGACCTCGGCGCTGGTCTGTCCCGGCCGATACAGCGCGCCGCCCAGCCCGAACCCGTCGGCACCGGCCGCGAAATAGGGCGCCATTGCATCGGGGGTAATCCCGCCCACGACAACGAGCGGCACGTCGAGCGGAAGCACCGCACGGTGCGCCTTCACAACCGCGGGCGATGCCGCCTCGGCGGGAAACAGCTTGAGCGCATGCGCCCCGGCATCGAGCGCCGCGAAGGCTTCGCTGGGGGTGAAATAGCCGGGTGCAGAGACCAGCCCCGCCGCAGCGGTGGCGGCGACTACCTGCGGATTGACGCAGGGCGATACGATGATACGTCCACCCGCATTCGCAACCTGCGTCACTTGCTCGACCGTCAGCACGGTACCCGCGCCGATCAGCGTGGCATCGCCCAGACGGCGCGCCAGCCGTTCGATGCTCACCAGCGGATCGGGGGAATTCAACGGCACCTCGATGATGCGGATGCCGGCCTCGACCAGTGCGTCGCCCACCGCCTCGACCGCGTCAGGCGTGACGCCGCGGATGATCGCGATCAGCGGGCAGGCGGCGAAGTGGGTGGTGAAGGCGTCAAGCGAACCAGTCATAGAAACTCCGTGATGCGACGAATGCCGGCCAGAAACGCCGCCTCGCCATCGATTACTTTGCCAACCGTCCCAGCCTGGCCGAGCGCGGCGGAATAGAGCGCGCACAGCGCGGGCGCGCCGACGAGCGCGACCGTCTCGCCCGGTGCCCGACCCGCGAGCGCGGTCCGCACATCGCTTCCGATCAGCAGGCCGCTGGCATAGCCAGCGTCGCTCCGCCCGCCTCCCAGCAAGTGCCGCGCACGAATTCCGAACAGCGAAGCGAGCAGGTCGGCGCCGCCCAACGCATCGGCAACCCCCGCTGCAAAGGCTTCGTCCGGACCGACATCGCCGCTCAGTTGCGCCGACAGGATCGAATGATCGCGCAGCACGGCAAACAGTTCGCCGGTCATCATCGTGCGAAACGCGTCGATCCGCCCGCCGCGCATCGCGATCCATTTCGCATGGGTGCCCGGATGGCAGATCAGCCCGTCGCCCGGCACCAGCCCGGCGGCAACCGCGCCCAGCGCCTGCACTTCCTCACCGCGCATCACGTCTGCGCCCGGCCCGCGCTGGCACACGCCCGGTACGATGCCGACCCGCCCAGCTTCGATCCAGCAGATCGCCTGTGCGAGCGCCTGCGCATCTGCGGGGCAGTCGACATAAGCCGCCTCGCGCCAGCCGCGGTTCGACCCGGCCATCCCGGCGATCAGCACCGCGCGGTCGCCCAGCGCTTCCCGGATTTCGGCAGCGGCGCGATCGAATCCGCCCGGCCCGACCGCCAGGACGCCCTTGGCATCCTCCAGCTTTGCGACCACCCGGCCCTCAGCATCCACCGAGTAAGCCCGGCGATTGGTCGAGCCCCAATCGACCGCGATATACCCCTCGCGCCAGCTCATCGGCGGCTCGCTTTGCGTCTCTTTCCCATCGCTGCGGATCATACAGGCGCGTCCCGGCCTTGCTAGATATAAATTATCAGATAAATAGGTTTAATGCCCGGGTGGGGTTTTGAGGTGACCATGAAGATTGCGCGTATCGAGACGTTTCACGTTCCGCCCCGTTGGCTGTTCGTCCGCGTTGAGGCGGAGGATGGCTGTTTCGGCTGGGGCGAAGCGAGCCTGGAAGGGCATAGCGAAGCAGTCGATGGCGCGTTCGAATCGCTGCGTGATCGCTTCATCGGCAGCGACCCGCGCCGGATCGAGGATGTCTGGCAGGTCGCCTATCGCGGCGGTTTTTATCGCGGCGGCGCGGTGCTGATGTCGGCGCTTGCCGGGCTCGATCAGGCGCTGTGGGATCTCAAGGGGCGGCATTACGGCCTTCCTGCGTGGGAGATGATGGGCGGGCAGGTCCGCGACAAAGTCCGCGCCTATGCCTGGATCGGCGGCGACCGCCCCGACGATGTCGGCGAAGCTGCTGCGGCGCGCAAGGCGCAGGGCTTCTCCGCGGTCAAGATGAACGCGACCTCCGAACTCGACTATCTCACCGCGCCCCGCTTCGACGATGTGATCGAGCGCGTTCTCGCCGCACAGGCCGTCGGCATGGATGTCGGGCTCGACTTCCACGGCCGCGCCCACCGCGCGATGGCCAAGCAGCTTGCCAAGCAGCTCGAACCGCTGGGGCTGCTGTTCATCGAAGAGCCGATCCTGTCGGAAAACCCGGAAGTCCTCGCCCAGATTTCGAGCCAGATCAGCACCCCGATCGCGCTCGGCGAGCGGCTCTATTCGCGGTGGGATTTCAAGCCGTTCCTTGCGAGTGGCGCAGTCGACATCATCCAGCCCGATCTCAGCCATGCCGGGGGCCTCAGCGAATGCCGCCGGATCGCCGCAATGGCCGAGGCCTATGACGTAGCGGTTGCCCCGCATTGCCCGCTCGGCCCGCTCGCGCTCGCCGCTTGCCTGCAGCTCGCCGGGTGCACGCCAAACGTCGTGCTGCAGGAGATGTCACTCGGCATCCATTACAATGAGGGCCACGACTTGCTGCATTTCTGCACCAATCCTGCCGTGCTCTCGCCGGTCGATGGCTTTCTGCCGATCCCGACCGGGCCGGGCCTTGGCGTCGAGATCGACGAGGCTGCAGTGCGCAAGGCGCACGCCGAGAAGTTCCGCTGGCGCAACCCGATCTGGCGTCAGGAAGACGGCAGCTTCGCGGAGTGGTGACCCAAGACGCGACACCATTATCCGATAAATCTTATAAATACCTTGTCAGCGCCGGGAGCGCGCTTCTATAGCGACCACAAGAAGAGTCGCAGACCAGGCGACCGGCGTGCTGTGAATTATCGAAGGGGAGGACATAAATGCGTTTGAGAGCTTTGATCCGCTGTTCCGGCTCTGCCGCCGCAATCATGCTGGCTGCCGCGCCCGCATGGGCGCAGGACGCCGGGACGCCAGCGCCGGAAGCGCAGCAGACACCGGCCGCAGAAGGCGACGAGATCGTCATCAGCGGGTATCGCCAGTCGCTCGAGTCGCAGCAGAACATCCGCCGCAACTCGACCCAGATCGTCGACGCGATCGTTGCCGAGGATATCGGCAAGCTGCCCGACATCACCGTGTCCGATACCGCCGCCCGCATCCCGGGTGTGCAGGTGGAGCGCAGCGGCGGCGAGGCCGGACGCGTGCTTGTCCGCGGTCTCCCCGATTTTGTCACCACCTATAACGGCCGCGAGATCTTCACTGCGGAAACGCGCTCGGTCGCGCTGCAGGATTTCCCCTCGGGTGCCATCGGCGCGATCGAGGTGTACAAGACCTCCACCGCCAATCTGGTCGAGCCGGGTCTTGCCGGCCTCATCAACGTGCGCTCGCGCCGTCCATTCGACTTCGCTGACTTCCACGTCGCCGGGTCGGCATGGATGACCTACACCTATCAGGCGCGCGACTATAACCCGAACGCCAACATCATGGTTTCGGATCGCTGGGACGTCGGTGGCGGTGAGATCGGCGCGTTGCTCGGCCTGTCGTACACCAGCATGCATTATCGGGATTCAACGCGGTCAAACACCGACTTCGTCGCTGGCGGCGGTCCGGGCGGCACGCAGTTCCCCGACATTCAGCGCGTCACCTATGACGAGGGTGATCGCGAGCGTCCGTCGGTCAACGGCGCGATCCAGTGGCGCCCGACCCCCGGCCTCGAATTCTATGTCGAGGGCCTGTATCAGGGCTTCCGCAACAAGCTGTCGTCGCGTGAGATGGAAGCGGCTTTGTGGGGCGGCTCGGGCTTCTCCAACGCCGTCACCGTGCCCGATCGACCCGATCTGCTCAAGAGCGCGACGGTCACCAATCCGCGCCGCGTGCAAGGCTATCAGGGCGGCACCTACAACACGACCGATACCTATCAGTTCGCGCTCGGCGGTAGCTTCGAGACCGGCGGCCTGAAGATCACTGCGGACGTCGCGCGAACCGACTCAACCTTCACTGGATCGACCGCCAGCGTCGACTATGCCTTCGCCAACCCGCAGACGATCGTGTTCGATACCAATGCCGACAGCGGCGATGGCGGCGCGGTCTTTTCGATCCCCGGGTTCGACGCGAGCAACCCCGCCAACTATGTCTATCGCGGCTTCTATGAGGAAGCGCAGCAGGCGAAGGGCAAGGATTGGCAGGCACGCGTCGACGTCACCTACGAAACCGAAATGCCATGGGTGAAGGCGTTCGAGGCAGGCATCCGCTACACCGACCGCGACGCGCGTCGGGAGTTTGGGAACCGCTATTTTGATCGTGAAGGCGACCGTCGCCCGTTCTCGGCGGTGCCGCTGACCTATGAGTTGTTCGACGCGGGGTTCCGCGGTGCCGACCCACAGCCGGGTATCGTGACCTGGCTCTCGCCGACCTATGATAGCATTCGCGCCAATCTGGCGCAGTTGCGGGAGTTCAATCAGCCCGGTCTGACCGGCGCGCCTCCGGCGGATCCGCAGCAGACCTGGGACGCGAACGAGAAGCACTTCGCCGCCTACGCCCAGTTGCGCTATGAGATTCCGCTGGGCGGTGAAGCCAGCATCGATGGTACGATCGGCTTGCGCTATGCACGAAGCGATCTTGACCTGTCGGGCACACGCCTCTTGCTGCCCGCAGGCGACGCTCCTGGTGTGCAGACGCCAACGGCCGTTGAGCGCAAGTTCGAAGCCTGGTTGCCCAACATCAACGCGCGCATTCGTTTCACGCCGCAGATCCAGGCACGGCTGGCCTTTACCGAGACCCAGACGCGCCCGAATTTCATCGACCTTCGCGCATCGGCCACGCTCGACCGCCCAAATACCAATGGTTGTTTGTCGGAAACCCCGATCCCGGATGGTTGCTACCGCACCGGCAATGGCGGCAACCCGTTCCTGAACCCGCTCACGTCGCGCAACTATGACGCCGCGCTTGAATATTATTTCTCGCGCAACGGCTTCGTTTCGGTCAGCGTCTTCCACCGCGACATGGAGGGCTTCATCGAAGGGAATACCTTTACGGGTACGCTTCCGGACGGCACCCCATTGCGCCTGGGCTCCCCGATCAACGCCGGCAAAGGCCGCATCCGCGGCTTTGAAATCCAGGGCTCGACGTTCCTCGATTTCATTGGCCTGCCGCAGTTCGGTCTTCAGGGCAACGTCACCAACCTCGATGCGCGGTCTGACTTCAACTATGACGATGGCCTGAATCCGGACGGCTCGCCGCTGATCCGCACGGTCAACCGCGAGCTGCTGTTCGTGTCGGACTGGTCGCTCAACGCGGCTGCCTTCTACGAAGCCAATGGCCTATATGCGCGGCTTGCCTACAACTGGCGCAGCGCGTTCCCGCTGACCTACCAGCGGCGCGGCGACCACCTGTACACCGAAGAGGCGGATCCCGTTAAGCGGCTCGATCTCTCGGTCAGCTACGACGTTATGCCCGCGGTCACGGTGTTCGGCGACTGGACGAACATCCTCGGCGATCCGTTCAGCTCGACGCTGACGCGGACCAACACGGTCGGCAATGCCCTGCCCGCCGCCGGGGCATTCACGGCCACCTATCCGCGCGTCGTCCGCTACGAGGAATCGACCCTCACTGTGGGCATCCGCTTCCGCCTCTGACCGGAGCGGTTGGCATCAACATGGGAGCCGGAGAGCCTTGCTCTTCGGCTCCTGTCGTTTGAGGGTCATGGCATGAGCAGCGAAGCCCCTCGCGACGACCGGCCACGCACCCGGGTCGTCATTCTCGGCGGCGGCACCGCGGGGTGGATGGCGGCAGCGGCACTAATCCGCCGCCTTCCTCACGCATGCAGCGTGCGGCTGATCGAATCCGAGGATATCGGCATCGTCGGCGTTGGTGAGGCCACCCTCCCCCATCTGCGCGCCTTCGTTTCAATGCTCGGGATCGATGAGGCCGAGTTCATGGGCGTGACGCAGGCGACCTATAAGCTCGGCATCGAGTTCCGCGATTTCGGCCGCATCGGCGACGCCTATCTCCACCCGTTCGGCAATTTCGGCCGACCGCTGAACGGCGTGCCCTTCCACCACTATTGGCTGCGGATGCGGGCGCAGGGCCGACAGGACTCGCTGTTCGACTATTCGCTGTGCAACCAGATGGCGGCGCAGTGCCGTTTCGCCCCGCCGACCAACGACGCGGCGTCGCTGCGCTCCAGCTATGGCTATGCCTATCAGTTCGACGCCACGTTGTTCGCCCCGTATCTGCGCGCCTATGCCGTCGCGCGTGGCGTCGAACGGACAGAGGGGCGTGTCGTCGATGTGTCGCTCGACCCGCTATCGGGCGATGTGTCCGCGCTGACCCTTGCCAGCGGCGAGCGGGTCGAGGGCGACCTGTTCGTCGATTGCTCGGGCTTTCGCGCGCTGCTGATCGGCGGGGCGATCGGGTCGGCGTGGGAGGATTGGTCGCGCTGGCTCCCGTGCGATCGCGCGGTCGCCGCGCCCTGCCCGTCGCCCGAGGGGCCGATCGAGCCATACACCCGCGCCACCGCCATGCCGGCGGGCTGGCGCTGGCGTATTCCGCTGCGGCACCGGGTCGGCAATGGCTATGTCTTCTCGTCCGCGCATCTTGATGAAGATGCGGCGAGCGCCGCCCTCGTTTCCGCGCTTGAGAACCCGCCGCTGGCCGACCCGCGCATCCTGCGCTTCCGCGCGGGGCGCCGCGCGCGCAGCTGGGACCGCAACGTCGTGTCGGTCGGCCTCGCCTCTGGCTTTCTCGAGCCGCTCGAATCCACCAGCATCTATCTGGCGCAGGGCGCGGTCGAGCAGCTGATCGCGCTGTTCCCGATCGACGGGCGCATCGCCGATGCCGATCGCGACGAGTTCAATCGCATGGTCGACCTTGAATATGACCGGATCCGCGACTTCCTGATCCTCCACTACCACGCCACAATGCGCGATGACTCGCCGTTCTGGAACGACATGCGAACGATGCACATCCCCGACAGCCTGGCGGAGAAGATGGAGCTGTTCCGCGAATCCGGCCGCGTCGCGCACTCTACGCAGGGGCTGTTCTTCGAACCCAGCTGGCTCGCCGTCTATCTTGGTCAGGGGATCACGCCGCGCCAGTGGGACCAGCGCGTCGATCCGGTCGACCCGACGCAACTCGGCGGTGCACTGGACCAGCTGCACGCGCAGGTCGCTGCAGCAGTGCGCGACATGCCCAGCCATGACGCAGCGTTGGGCCGGGTCGCATGAGCGCGCGCGCGATCCGCTCGGTCTGCGTGGTCGGCGACGGGATCGTCGGTCTGTCCGCGGCGGCGGCCTTCGCCCGCGCCCTGCCGCAGGTCGAGGTATCGATCGTGCCCGCCGCCCCCGACCCGGCGGCGGTTGCCGAAATACAGTGCGCGACCTGGCCGAGCATCCACCGCTTTCACGCCGCGATCGGCCTCGACGAGCGGGAGCTGATATGCGATGGGATCGCGACGCATCTGCTCGGCGCCCGCTTCGTCAACTGGCCGCAAGAGCAGCAGGATTGGGTCCACGGCTTCGGCGAACACGGCCTGAAGGCCGGCGACATCCCGTTCCATACGCTGTGGCATCGCGCGTTTCAGGCGGGAGCTGCGGCACCCTATTGGCGCTACGGCGCGGCGGCATTGCTCGGCGCGGCGGGGAGGTTCGTCCACCCCAGCCCCGACCCCGCCTCGCCGCTCGGCGGATTTCTCTACGCGCTGCGCATCGATCCTCCCCGCTATCGCGCGCGGCTCGACACGCTGACCGCCCTGCTGCCACGCCACGCGCCGTTCGCCTCCGTGGAGCGCGGCGAGGATGGTGCGATCGCTGCCGTAGGGACAGCCGATGGCGGTCGTGTCACCGCCGACCTGTACCTCGACTGCTCGGGTCCTCACGCGTTGCTGCGCTCCCGCGATGAAGCGGAGTTCGAGCCGTGGGATTCGTGGCTTCCGGGCCGCTCAATGGCGGTGCGCGACGTGCCGGGCGATGCCGTCGATCCGCTCGACCGCGCCGAAACAACCGCAACCGGCTGGCGCTGGCAATCTCCGCTCGCGGAGCGGACACGGTCGATCGAACTCAGCGACGACACCGGCGGCGTCGCGGTGCGCTTCGGCCGCCGCACGCCTTGGATCGGCAACATGCTGGCGATCGGCGACGCTGCGACCGCGATCGACCCGCTGTTCGGTAGCGCGCTCCATCTTGCTCAGGATGCGATCCTGCTGGCGCTGGACCTGTTGCCGGGCCGAGACTTCGGACACGCCGAGATCGCCGAATATAACCGTCGCAGCCGGGCGGTTTCGACGCGGATGCGCGACTTCCACGCGCTCCACCATCGGCGCGCCGGGAAACTGACCGCCCCGCTTCCCGAAGGTCTCGCCCGCACGCTTGAACAATTCAAACGCCGCGGCCGTCTTCCCCCGTTCGAGGGCGAGCCGTTCGAGACCGACGCGTGGCTCGCGTCGCTGATTGGTCTCAGCCTAACACCGGATGCAATCGACCCGCTCAGCGCCTCGGTCGATCCCGCACGCGCCGCGCACGCAATGGACGCACTCGCCACCCGTCTCGCACAAGCGACGGAGCACGTGCCGCCCTACCCGCAACTGCTCACGCGGTTGCGGGCGGGCTGAGCGCGATCACTTCTTCGCGCTAGGCCGAATGCTGACGCCGACCGCCGGCTCGCCATCCTTCCACAGCAACGGCGCGACATAGAGGTAGCGCTTGTTGTCGAGCTTGCGGCACCCGGGGGTCGCGGCCCAGGCGTGGAACGACACGAACTGCCGCGCCCCGACGTTGAAGATGCTCTGATGCCCCGGCCCGCTCAGGCAGCCGGCCTCACGGTTGTTGTAGCTGTAGAGGATCGGGTTCTTCGGCGCATCGGTGCACGGCCCCATCGGCCCGTCGCACTTCGCCCAGCCCATCGCATAGGGCGACAGGCGCTGATGCGTCTCCCAGCCATAATGGTTGGACGAATAGAACATCGCATAGCCGGTCGGCGTCTTCACCATCGTCGGCGCCTCGATCACATGCGCCTCCCACGGCTTGTCATTGCGCAGCAGCGCGACGGCGGGACCTTCCAGCTTCAGCCCATCGGCGCTCATCTTCTGCGCATAGATGTCGGTCGGCTTGCCGAACTTCGGGTTGTTGCCGTCATTCTTGTAATAGAGGTACAGCGTGCCATCGGTGTCGCGGAACGGGGCCGCGTCGATCGTGCCGCCCAGATCGCGCTGGCACACCATCGGCTCGGTTTCCTTCGACACGAACGGCCCGCGCGGATCGCTCGCAAACGCCGCGCCAATGCACTGCAGCCCGGTCTCCTTCTCGCGCGCCGTGATGTAGATCACGAAGCCATTGGCGACCCGCTGCACCTCCGGCGCCCAGGTGAAGCCCTCGCGGGCCCACACCGGCAGCGTCGGCATCGCATCGTGGATCTTGCCGCCGGTCTTGACCAGCGCCCAGTCCGCCAGATTGGTCGACGTCGCCATCTGCACATTCGCGACATTGCCCGGAGGGTTGGTCGCATAGGCATAGAAGGTGCGGTCGTGCAGCATCACGAACGGATCGGCGAAATCCTCCTCCAGCACCGGTGCGAACGGCGCGTCGTCCTTCGCCGGTGCGAACGCGGTGCAGGTCAGCGCCAACACTGCCAGAAACCCGTATTTTGCCATGCCTAACTCCCTTGGCTCCATCATCCTGGCCGGTCGGGTCAAATCGCCCACTCGACCTTTCCTGTCTTTTATCATATAAATCAGTCCAACAGGAAAGACCGTTTATCGCGGTCGGGAGCCGCATATGAATTTCACTGTGGACCGCGCCGATTTCGGCATGCTGAACGGCGCGCGAGTCGAACTGATACGGTTGAGCAACGGCGTGGTTGAGGCGTCGATCCTCACCTATGGCGCGGCGATCCATTCGGTGCGCGTCCCCGATCGTGAGGGGCAGCTCGGCGACGTGGCGCTCGGCCATGCGACGCTCGCCGAATATGTCGATCAGCCGCAGTTCATGGGCTCGACGGTCGGTCGCCTTGCCAACCGTGTCGCGGGCGGGCGCTTCATGCTGGATGGTACCGAATATCGCGTGCCGACCAACAACGGCCCCAACTCGCTGCACGGTGGCGATCAGGGGTTCGACAAGGCGAACTGGCAAGTCCTCGCGCTGGACACCGAAGGCGCGGCCTCGGTTACGCTGGGCCATGTCAGCCCGGACGGCGATCAGGGCTATCCCGGCACGCTGAATGTCACCGCACGCTACGCGCTCGACGCCGCCAACACCCTGCATGTCGATTATCGCGCGGTCAGCGATGCGGTCACGGTCGTCGCGCTGTCGAACCACGCCTACTGGAACCTCGCCGGCGAAGACAGCGGCAGGAGCGCGCTCGACCATATCCTGACCATCCCCGCCGACCATTACCTGCCCACCGATGCAACCGCGATCCCGACCGGCGAGCTGCGCCCGGTGGAGTGCACCGCGTTCGACTTCCGCGCGCCCATGCCGATCGCTGCACGCGTCCGCGATGCAGGCGAAGCGCAGCTGCGCATCGGGCGCGGCTATGATCACAATTGGGTCGTCGCGCACGACATCGCCGATCATCTGCGGCTGATGGCGCACGTCCTCGACCCAGTCTCGGGCCGGGTGATGGAGGTCCATTCCACCCAGCCGGGCCTGCAATTCTATTCGGGCAATTTCCTCGACGGCAGCTCGGTCAACAAAAGCGGGCGAATGCTTCGCATGGGCGACGCCATCGCGCTCGAGCCCCAGCAATTCCCCGACACCGTCAATCGCCCCGAGTTCGGATCGGTGCGGCTGGAGCCGGGGCAGGTCTATCGCAACCAGATTGCATGGCGCTTCGGCGTCCAGCCGGCCGGAAACCAACATCACAGCAGGATCGAAGGAGAGGCCGTTTGAGCACAGGGAAAGCGTGGGTCGCGTTCGGCTTGAGCGCAGTGGCACTGGCGCTGGCGACGCCGGTCGCGGCCAAGTCGCTCGAGATGGAGGGCCGCGCCGCCGCTGCCGCCACCGTGACTCGCGGGCAGGCACGGTTCACCGTGCTGACATCGGGGCTGATCCGCATGGAATGGTCGCCCACCGCCCGTTTCGTCGATACGCCGTCACAGGTGTTCATCGACCGCGAGCAGCCCGTGCCGCGCTTCACCACGACGGTCGAGAACGGCAGGCTGGTGATCCGCACCGATGCGCTCGAACTGTCCTACACGCTCGACAGCGGGCGCTTCACCGCCACCAATCTCAGCGTCCGGTCGCGCACGCTGAAGCCCGCGTTCAGCTGGAGTCCCGGCACTGCCGCGACAGGCAATCTCCACGGCACCGCGCGCACGCTCGACCGCTATTCGGGCGACCGACAGATCGACAATGGCACCCGGCTCGACCTCGGCCAGGGCCTGATCTCGCGCGATGGCTGGCATGTCGTTGATGACAGCAGTTCGTTCGTGTTCGACGGTGACCGCCAAGCCCCTTGGGTACAGAAGCGCGCCTGTGGCGACTGCCAGGATCTGTATTTCTTCGGCTACGGCCATGACTACACCGCCGCACTCGGCGATTACGCCAAAGTCGCCGGCCGCCAGCCGATGCCGCCGCGCTTTGCGTTCGGTTACTGGTGGTCGCGCTATTGGAATTACTCCGACCGCGAGCTGCGCGATCTGGTCGGCGATCTCGACCGCACCGGCTTCCCGCTCGACGTGCTGGTCATCGACATGGACTGGCACCGCACCGACGATTTGAGCTGGGACCCCCGCTATGTCGTGAAGGACGAGGTCGGCGAAGGCGTCGGTTGGACCGGCTATAGCTGGAACCGCAGCCTGTTCCCCGATCCCAAGCGCTTCCTGAGCTGGCTTGAGCAGCGCAAGGTCAAGGCGACGCTCAACCTTCACCCCGCCTCGGGCATCCCCCCGCGCGAGGAGACCTATGCGGCGTTCGCCAAGGCGATGGGCGTCACCGATGGCAAGGCGGTCCCGTTCGAAGGCGCAGACCGCCGCTTCGTCGACAACTGGTTCAAGCTGACGCTCGACCCGCTGACCGCGCAGGGCGTCGATTTCTGGTGGCTCGACTGGCAGCAATGGCCGGATTCGAAACTGATGCCCGGCCTGTCGAACACCTGGTGGCTCAACCACCTGTTCTACACCCGGATGCAGCAGGCGGATGCCAATCGCGCGTTGATCTATCACCGCTGGGGCGGCCTCGGAAACCACCGCTATCAGATCGGCTTTTCGGGCGACGCGGTGATCACCTGGGACTCGCTCGCCTATCAGCCCTATTTCACAGCGACCGCGTCGAATGTCCTGTACGGCTATTGGAGCCACGACATTGGCGGCCACATGTTCGCCGACGGCCTGGCCCCCGAGCAGCGCAAGATCGACCCCGAACTCTATGTCCGCTGGATGCAGTTCGGCGCGTTCAGCCCGATCCTGCGCACCCATTCGGCGAAGGACGGCAATCTGCGCAAGGAGCCGTGGCGCTTCTCGCCCGAGGTACTTTCGACGCTGCGCGACACCGTGGCGCTGCGCTATCAGCTCGCCCCCTATATCTACACCGCCTCGCGCCAGGCCTATGACACCGGCGTCTCGATCCTGCGCCCGCTATACTATGCATGGCCCGATCAGGCGCAGGCCTATGCCGAACGCGGGCAGTATATGTTCGGCGACGACATGCTGCTGGCTCCCGTGACCAAGGCCGGGAAAGACGGCGTCACCCAGACCTCGATCTGGCTGCCGCCGGGTCAATGGTATGACAGCAATCGCGGTGAGATCCTGTCGGGCGACCGCGCCATCGTGCGCGATTATCTGCTCAACGAAATCCCGCTGTTCGTACGCGCCGGCGCGGTCATCCCGATGAACCCGCCATCGATGCAGAACCTGCAACAGGTCGACGGCAGCAAGCTCGTCCTGCGCGTCCTGCCGGGCGGCACCGCCCGCACCCGCCTCTATGAAGATGCCGGCGATAGCGAAGGCTATCGCGGCGATGCCTACAGCTTCACCCCGATCACCAGCGCGCGCGACACCGGGCAGGCACAGCTCACCGTCCATCCGCGCGAGGGGCGCTATCCCGGCATGGCAGCGGCGCGCCAGATCACGATCGAGTTCCCCGCGGCGACGCTGCCCACGCGTGTCACGGTGAACGGCGCCACCTATTCGCGATCCGACGGTCCGAGCGAGGGGAGCTGGCACTATGACGGCAGCGCGCTCACCGCCCGCATTGTCGTTCCTGCGATCGCCGCCGACGCGCCGTTGACCGTACAGGTCGCATTTGCCCCGAACACCCGCATCGAGGGCCTGACATATCGCATGAAGCGCACCGCCGCCGCAGTTGCGTGGCTCAAGGACCATTGGCCGGCCCCCGAACCGCTGCCGGACGATGTGTCGCTCGCAGGGCAGTTCGGCCAGCTGGTCGACTATGACCCGGAGCGTCTCACCACCCTGATCGCCGAATTCGACCAGCGATCGACCCGACTGGTGCCGCTGGTTCAGGCGTCGCGCGCATCCCCGGAAGTGAAAGCCGAGTTCGCACGCCGCATCGCAATGATCCGTGCCGAGCGCTGACCGGATCAACCGCGCAGTATCAGAAGGCGATCCTCAGGCTGTTGCGCTGGCGCAACAGCCGTACCGGGCTCCAGTCATCGGACGGAGCCCGGGTGGCGCCGACGAGCAGCGGGCGCAGCCGGTCGAGTACGATGCGCGCCTCCAGCCGAGCCAGATGCGCGCCGAGGCAGTGCG
The DNA here is from genome assembly GCF_020177055.1 of Sphingomonas sp. R647. GTDB lineage: Bacteria > Pseudomonadota > Alphaproteobacteria > Sphingomonadales > Sphingomonadaceae > Sphingomonas. The sequence continues at coordinate 261,964 of NZ_JAIQXT010000001.1, read as the reverse complement.
TCATCCCCGATCCGAACGCCAGATGCCCGCCCGCCATACGCGCGGGATCGAAGCGCTCGGGGTCGTCGAACCGATCCGGATCGCGATTGGCATCGGCAAGCATGCGGTAGACGAGATCGCCCGACGCAATCCGATGATCGCCGTTCACCACATCCGCGGTAGCAACGCGCCCGACGCCCCCGCACCGGGCCCTCCAGCCGCAGCACTTCGTCGATCACAGCATCGACTAATACGGTTCCGTCGGCCAGTTCAGGCCCATGGACGGATGGGAACCCATCGCGCGGCTGGCCGACCAGATTCAGCGGGTTCAGCAAGAGGCCGGTTCCTCGACTCCGTCGGCGACGCTGGAGCTCCCAAATCGACAGGGAGACATCGTGCAGGCGATCGACAATCGCCGGTGCTTCACTGCACGCGCCTGCCGAGCGTCTCGTCACCCGGTTCTGGGGCGGCTATCTGAGCTGACCCTAAGCCTAGGAACGGCTTTCAGGCCAGGGGCAAGCGATAGCGGACATCGCTGATGAGCACCGCCGATCTGCTCTCCTCTTGCTCCACCCGCGCACTCGCGCAACAAAAGCCCCGGTCTCTGGTCCTGACTGGATGAAAGCTGGGGGTCACGTCACAGCGGATCATGTAAGCAGACGGCCAGCGATGGGATTGCCTGAGACTGCAATGTCGGCAAAAGGCAGAGGGTTAGGGGGCGTAATAGGCATGATGATCAGCTCGGAACCTCGCGATGCTGCAAGCGTGGAAGCGGCTGCCACGCTGAGGCTGCATATTGATCGCCTGAGCGCGCGGTTCGTCGCGCGGCGTGCCTTGCTTGAACTCGTCATGCTTGGGCTTGTGGCGCGCGAGCATGTCCTGCTGATCGGCCCTCCCGGCACTGGCAAGTCCGCCGCGGTGCAAGCGGTCGCCGGGGCAATCGAAGCGAACACGTTTGAGTACCTGCTCGGGCGCTTTACCGAACCATCGGAGCTGTTTGGGGCACTCGACCTCAATGCGCTTAAGGAAGGGCGCGTCGAACCGGTGACGAGCGGCATGCTGCCTCAGGCCGAGGTGGCGTTTCTCGACGAGATCTTTCTTGGCTCCACCGCGATCCTCAACACACTGCTGAAGATACTCAACGAACGCACCTATCGGCGCGGGCAGTTCAGCGTCACGACGCCGTTGATTTCGTGCATCGCTGCCTCCAACGCATTACCGGAGGATACGACGCTCGCAGCATTTGCCGACCGTTTCCTGCTGACCATGTTTGTCGATCCGGTCGGCGACGGCGACCTGCCCGCTTTGCTCAGGACAGGCTGGCGGATGAACATCGAGGAAACTGATCCGCCGCCACCGCTCAATACCTCGGTGATCGCAGACCTGCACCGGGCGTCACTCGACATCGACATGAGCGAGGTGACCGACTTGTTTGCCCATGTCGTCCGCAAGATGCGGCTCATCGGCGTACCACTGTCCGACCGCAAGATCGTGAAGGCACAAAAGCTGGTTGCGGCGGCCGCGCTTCTAAGGGGCGCGAAATCGGCCGGGCCTCAGGATCTCTGGCCGGTCACCTATCTGGTGCAGGACAAGGCACAGCAGGCTGAGGCAAGCGAGTTGCTCCATGCCGAGCTGAAGGAGAGTTTCAATCCAGTGCTGGTCGATAGCGTCGCCCAGGCAACCTACGGCCCCACCGCACACGCCGCAAAGCTGACCGAGCAAGCGACATTGCTGCTTGAGGAACGCCCCGCGTTGGCGACGGATCGGTTACACGAAATCTGGCTTGTGCGGCTGGAAACGATGTTGACGCGGATCGACGCGGCATTCGCGGGCGATACGCTGCCCCAATCCCTTCGCGTCTTGCGCGCCAGCATCCAGAGCGTGCTGGACGCCCCCACTGCCCCAGCCGCCTCGCCCGAAACGATGAGCGCGGCATCCATGTCGCCGCATCGCGACTCCGTCCCCCCAGCGGCCAATCCAGTCGTCGCCAAAGTAGCACCTCCATCGGCGCGCCCATGGGAAGGCAACCTTCCCGGCAGGATCGACTGATGCACTGGCGCCGCATCGCGCCGGTTCAGGAGGTCGGAGCGCAGATCATTTGTGGCAGTGGTGCCGTGGCAAGGGTCATCGAGCGCCTGGCAAGCAAGTCTCGGCTGTTCGATGATCTGCGGGTCGCTCATGGCGAGGACTGGATCGCGATATTTGCTGCCTCGCTGATCGCAGAGCGTAATCCTCCTGAACTGTTTCTACCGAATCTGGGCGGCGTCGCTTTGTACCCGGAGGCCCCCGGCTGGTGGCTGCCGGTGGGAGTGGAATCCGCAGCGCCGGCTATCGCGCGCGCGGCCATGCGGGACGCGTTGCTATCGGCCCATTCTGCGCGCGCGCCGCTCATTCTCGTACCGCGCTTCGATGACGCGGCGACAATCTCTAATCACGCCGACCTGTACGCAATTGGCGAACTGAAGCCGTATCGCGCGTGGCGCATCGCTGCATGACCTCGGGCGCCGCCATATCGGGTCGGCCGCTGCCAGCTGCCTATGCGATCTTTCTGCCAGTGTTCGAGCAGTTATCGACGCCATTGCGCCAGTTAATGCACGGGCAGCTCGCGCAATTTGAGCGCTTGCTGGCTGGATTCGACGAGACCGAACTGCGTCCGCAGGGAAATTTCGAAGGGCTGGGCAGCATCACGACGCGCGGCGACATCGCGCATATCGTGCAGAGCGAGTTGCTCCTGCGCAGCGAAGCCCCGCTCGAGTTTCTGCGCCGAATAGCGGAATCGGAAGCGCTCTACTTGGAGCGGGAATATTCAGACCCCGGCGTAAAGCCGGTTTATCGGCTGATGATTTCGGTTGGTCCCGGCCTTCTGGGGCACGGCCGCATCCTCGCTTTGGCCACGATCTTCTTCATGGCGCGCATTGCGGCGACCCGTGGCGCCGCGTTCCACTGGTGTTTTCTGCCACGCACAGAAGGTGCCATCTGGTTCGACAGCCTGTCGGTGAACACGATCAAGCGGTTTCTGCGCGCCGCAAGCTATGTCGAGGCAAGCATCGACGATGTAATCGCCGCGGAACAATGCTGGGAACGCCTGACCTCGGATACGATTGCTGCGCCGAGCGCGCGGCACATCGATTGGGTGGTCGGCGCAAGCGACAGGCGGTCAACGGAGCGATCACCCCGTGCCGTACACCATTCGGGCCGGGCGCTGGCTTTTTCGCTGCTCCCCCAAAGTGACGCGGCGCCCCGAACGGCGGAGATCACAATTCGACGTGGCGGCCGGGATGTTCAGCGGGCACTCATTGAATTTCCCTCCGACACGGTGTGCTTGTCAGCGCTCAATCAGCCTTTCGCACCCATCAAACCGGTCGCGCGACCGTCCGGCCAGCTCCCGAAGACGGCGCAGCCAGTCGGTTGGGAACCGCGCTATCTCCTCATGCCGCACACAGCAGCGAGGATTGTGCGCCTCAAACATGGCGTACTGATCCTGATTTTCGGGGGCGCGTCGAAAGTTAAAGAAAGCTACTTCCTGCGGATCGAAGCCGATACGAAGCTCGCGGGCATCAGCCTCCGCGCGAAAAATTACCTTGCGGTGCTACTGCAGACAGCACGATCGGGCAGCGACATGCTGATCCTGACCTCAGTCGATTTGTCGCTCAGGATGAACCCGATCACGGCGCGGCAAGTGCAGTCGCATCCAGCTACCGTGCAGCACCTGTTCAAGCGTCAGCCCGCTTATGCGCTACCGCCGTTATTCGATGGCCCAGGACTGCGATTCTACTCCACCCATCACCGCGAGTTCGGCGTCGCATTTGGAGCGCAGGATCACGAACGCGTTTTTCAGGTCCTGCATAACCGCCCGCAGATCCTGCACGCCAATGGTGTGCATCGCGTCATCCGGGACCAGGGTGAATTGACCGCGTCGCTCAAAGTTATGCGGAGGAACAACACGATGGTTGCGTCCTATCCGGAGCACGGCGATCCGCTCGTTCCCAAAGAGTTGTTCGGAATGGCCTATTCGGGTTCGCACAGCAGCCTCGCCTACAGCGTTCGACCGAATGTGTGGACGGTGGCGGGGCGTGAAGCCAACCGCACCTTCGACGTGGCACCGCATGACACGCCGCTGATGGCAAAGGTGATGGACGGGGACTTGACCGCGACCATCTGGTCGGACGCCCGGTCGGGCGGCGAAGGCGTCATGAAGAGCGTTACATTCAACGACGATGGTACGCAGACACGAGGTGCTACGCCCAAAGCGCATCGCTCGTTGCTCAGACTGGGTGACGACGCGGCCGATATCGCGCAGGTCCAGATAGCCGATGACGGAATCTGGGCAGTTACGGTCGATGCCGATGGCGCGCCGGCGGAGTTGCTCTGGTACAACAAGCATCGTGATGGCCCGCACCGCTGCTCGCGCTTCGATCTCGCCGGACTTGCCTCCGCGGCAATCGACATCGACCCGGATCTCGCGAGCCATGGCTGACCGCAGTTTCGCCGCTGTCCGCAGCCGGGCGGCACTCGGCCCGGCATTCCCACTGCAGCCCACGATTCCTCTGGGCACCGCACTCGACGGCATCGTCGTGATCGGAGATCGAGAGTGGGACCCCGCCCCGCTGCGCCGCGTGCGCGATCACGTATCGGGTATCTGGCAAGGCAGGTTGAGCGACGATCCGCACGTCTCGATTTTCGTCGTGACTTTCGATCGGCCGGTTCAGATCGACCCGTGCACGATAGCTGCGGCACTGCCGCTGACCCGGAATGGCGAGTGGCTGGCAAGCTATCTGGGCGGTGCCGATGGCCCCCGCTTCGCGCCCTCGCACGCATCCCCCAGACGGCTGAGGCTGTGGTGGAATGGTCAGGCACACAGCATCATACTCGACGCCTTGGAAGCCGTCTCGGTGCTGATGCTGTGGGACCTGCCAAGGATCACCGTGCACCGCTCAACCATGTCGCGAGCTGACGGCGAAATGCACACCGTTTCGAGCCGCGCCACCGAAGGCGTTACTGAGGCGCCGGTCCCAATCCGGCAGCAAAGCGTCGCGGCGTTTGAGGAAACCGACCGCGCACTCCAAGCCTTGCACGAGCGGACCAAACTTGGAGCGATCTTTCGTCAGGCGTTGGGTTCGCTTCTGCCCGCCAGACTGATCGGTGATGCGGGCATTGGCGGAAAAGGTGACGGCGCAACGGGCGGCAGCAAGAACGAACCGGGCGTGCTCGAGAATTTGGCAGGCTGGGTGCGCTGGCACACCCCCCTCGGCAAAGGGTTGATCGCAGCGTTCGGCAATCGGATGCAGCTGGTCGAGAAGTTGATGCAATCCGGCGATATCGACGGCGCACTCAAGCTGGCGCTCAAGCTGGGCAATCCGGACGGAAAGTCAGGACGAAAGCTCTTCCCAAATCGCCTTCCGGGCATGCGCGTATCTCTCGATTTCAATATCGGTTTTGGCGGCGTCGCCATGCCGATCCTCGGCGATGCGAGTTTCCATGCCCTGCGGTCGCGCTACCTCCAGCTGGCTGACACGCTGGAACGCCAGGGGGATTACCGGCGTGCCGCCTATATTCGCGCTCAACTCCTGGGCGATCATCAGAATGCCGTGCTGACACTCGAGCGTGGCGGCCTGTTCGCCGATGGGGCCAGGCTTGCGCTCGACGCCAAGCTGAATCCGACGCTGTACATTCGCCTGTTCTACAAGGCTGGAGAGCATGACACGGCTTTGGCATTGGCGCGCCGGAATGGTTGCTTCGATGCACTGGCAGAGGACAGTCGAACCAGCCATCCCGAGTTCCACGCCTATGTCTTGAAGGCCTGGACCGATATGCTCGTCGCGACAGGCCAACAGCTACGCGCGCTCCAGGTGACTGACGATGTGGCAAGCCGCCACGACGCGAATGCAGCATTGATCGATGCGCGCAGGATGTGGTTGCGCGACGCGTTTGAAGCGTCAGACGAGGATGCGCGCGCCAGCGAACTGATCGTTCGTGCGCTGCTGACCGGTCCGTGGGCGGGCCGAGACTTTGCTGCGTTCCCGCAGCTACCTCGTACCGGAAACACGGCGGCCGACGTCGCGCTCGCCAGCACTCAGGCGCTGATCCTGCATGAAGGAAAAAGACCGGGCGAGGATGCGATTGATTTCCTGAGCGCAATGATGCGACTGATCAATCGCGAGGCTCCCGAGCAGAACGCATTCTGGGCTGGTCCCGCGCCCATCGTCATTGAGAATTTCGTACGCGCGAGTTTGGAACTTGCCCCTAACGGCCCCATCCAGCGCGAACTGGGCACATTGACGCACCTTCTCAAGCAGGCGTCACTCGAGGTGCTGGCGGCGGATCTCGGCAAGCTGCGCAAGATCCATGCGGCGCCCCCAACTCCAACTACCGATTGGACCTTGCCGCCCCCTTCGGCGACCGCGTCGCCAGTCGTCCATGCCTGCCTGCTGCATAACGGCACCATGCTCCTGTCCCGCCAGAATGATCTGATGCAGCTGCTCGACCGCCATGGCACGCTGCTGTGGCAGGCCAATGTCAGCGAGGTCGAGGCACTGGTCGCGGTCGGCAGCGGGCCGAATGTCATCCTCGTTCAAGGAATGAGCAGCCAGCCGAACGGCGTGAAGCGGCTTACGCGCTTCTCGACACACTCGCGACGCTTCCACCCGATCGGCACCCTCGACCTGGTTGCGTACCACGATGTCACCTCGGAGGGGCAGTGGCTCGTCCAGATCGGCGGCCAGATCGGCGCGATCGATCTGGTCAAGCTCTGCGCCGACATGCCTGTGATCGAGTTTCTCTGGTCCTGCGCCCTAACCCCATCCGTACGCGTCGTGAGCTTCTTTCAGGATGCGCACGCACCCGCCTGGATCACACGAACATTACAGCCTGGCCGCGAAGGATTGCTCGAGAAATGGACGCTGAGCCAGGGCAAGGATCTTACCGCACAGATCCTGCGGCCACTTGCATCAGGCAGAGATCAAAAGATCGTGCCGCCATCGTCGTGGTGGTGGGGCCAACTTTATCTGCCGCTCGATGATCTGCGAAGCGATGCCAAGCTGCCATTTGTTGCTTGGTCCGACCGGGATGAGCGCGAAATCGCAAAAATCATGGCTGTCCGTTGCGAAAATGACCCCACTCCCGACGCGTTTCAAAGCGGCGATTTCAATCGTGCCCGAGCGACCATTGGCTCCGCTGTGAATGGCGACGGAAATGTCAGAACGCGATTGGCAACTGCAGGGCAGAAACCGGCGCACATGACGATATCGCATCGTGAGGACTCATCCCTGATCTGCGTCGCACGCGGGACCAGGATCGCGCCTGTTGCGCGCGCAGGCGATCAATCGGGCGTCGTCTTGTTGGCCGACCAGAGCGGAAGAGTTCTGCGTATCGATATCGCAGCTGGAGTGGTGGCGGCTTTTTGATCATGACCCGGGGCACTACGCGCTCGACCGACGCGGTGGCGGAAGAGAAATTGAGTCTTGCTCCCGCGCAGGTGCTGGAGGTTACGTAATGCCGGACAAGGTTCAATTGTCGAAGATGCTGTCACTCTGGCTACGGCACAAGCCGGAGGCGGCAGGGCTGACGCTTGATCCGCAGGGCTGGACCGATGTCGATGACGTCTTGCGGGCGATCGCAGGGGCGGGAGTCGCATGTGACTGGCAGAACCTGCTGCGCGTCGTCGAGGAGAGCGACAAGCAGCGTTTTGAACTTTCCGGCGATGCGGCGCGTATCCGGGCACGCCAGGGCCATTCGGTCGCGGTCGAACTCGATTGGCCACAAGTCCCTCCGCCCGAGTTTCTCTATCATGGGACGGTCGAGCGATTCCTGCCTGCCATTCTGATTGAAGGCTTGCGCCCGATGCGCCGCCACCATGTGCACCTGTCGCCGGATCTCGAAACTGCAACCCGTGTCGGGCAGCGGCGGGGCACTCCGGTGATCCTGACCGTCTCCGCTTCATCGCTCGCAGAAACGGGCCAGCCCTTCTTTCTGACAAGCAACCAAGTGTGGCTCACAGAGCGAGTGCCGCCAGCCTTCATTCAGCGCCAAGGGCAGGGCTGACGAGAGCCAAAGCAAAGTCGCTCAGGCGAAGCCGTCAAAGTGTGAGCCGGTGTGGCGAGCGGCCGCTCGCTGACACGCGGCTGATGCCCGAACGAGCCCAGGCGCTTGTGGGCCGTAGCCAGATTCGAAAATTCTCAAGAGACATGGCTCGCTGCCGTGAAAATGGCGCTCTTCGCTACGTGTTCTGCAATTGGGACGTCGCGGTCTCCCGGATGACAGGAACATCCGCGCTATCCCCGCAAATGGCTCACCCGGCACTATCGAGCGCGTCGGTGGGGGCGCCGCCCAGCGCTTGCCACAGCGCGACGCGCGCGCGGGCGGCGCGGCCCTCGGCTGCCACCGCCCGCTCGCGGCTGGCGAGCGCTTGCCGGCGCGCCTCGGTGAGCGCCGTCATATCGGCAAGCCCGGCGCGCTGGCGGTCGGCGATCAGCCGGACGGCGCGGTCGAGCGCGATCAGCTCGCGCCGCGCCGCCAGTTCCTCGCGGTCGGCTGCGGCAATCACGCCATAGGCTGCCTCGGCCTCGCCCAGCGCCGTGTAGACCGCGCCGCGATAGGCCTGAAACGCCGCGCGCTTGCCCGCAGCCGCCGCGTCGATATCCGCCGCGATCCGCCCGAAATCGAGCAGCGGCGCGGCAAGTGAGGCGCCGAGCGAGCCCACCAGCGAGTCGCTGTCGAACAGATTGCCCAGGCCGAATGCGAGCAGGCCGAGCGACGCGTCGAGCCGCAGGGTGGGAAACCGCCGCCGCGCCGCCGCCGCCAATTCGCCATCCTGCGCCTCCAGCATCGCCCCCGCCGCGAGAATGTCGGGCCGGTTCTGCAACAAGGTCGCGGGCAGTGTGGGCGGGGCGGGATAGGTGACCGCTGCTGGGGCCAGCTCCGCCGCGTCGACCAGCACCGGCTGCGGCGGCATCCGCAGCGCCGCGCGCACGCGGTCCGCATCCTGTGCCGTCAGCGTCGTCAGCCGCCCGATCAGCCGCGCCTCTTCGCCCGCCAGCGCCGCCAGCCGCGTCCGTGCGGTCTCCGCCAGCGCGCGTGCCTGAACCGGATCGAGGCCGGAGACGAGCCCCGCGCGCGCCCGGCTCCCGGCCAGCGCGCCCAGCCGCTCGGCCGCCGCCAGATTCTCCGTCAGTGCGTCGCGGCGGGCAGACACGGTGCGCCAGTCGATCACGGTCGCGGCGATCTCACCCACCAGCGCGATCCGCACCGCCTGCGCCGATGCGGTGGCGACGTCGAGCCGCGCCTGTGCCGCGCGCTGCTGCGCCCGCACGCGCCCGAACAGGTCGACGTCCCATTGCGCGGTCAGGTTGGCGGCATAGCTTGCCCGCTCGGCAGCGATCTCGACGCCGGGGGGCAGGCTCGCGCCGAACTGGTCGGGGTTGCTGCGCGTGCCGGTCACCGCGCCATTGGCACCGATGGTCGGCAGCGCCTCCGCCCGCGCCCGCCCGAGCCGCGCCCGCGCCTCGTCGATCCGCGCCAGCGCTTCGCCGAGTGTCGGCGCGCTCGCCAGTGCCTCTCGCGACAGCCGCAGGAACCCCGGATCGGTGTTCGGCAACAGGTCGGCGACGGCACCGCCGGTATCCGGCGGGATCATCGCAAAGCGCGCGGGCAGCTCCGGCGTCGGCGTCGCGATTTCGGGCGCAGGCCCCGCCACGCACCCCGCAAGCGCCGCAGACAGGGCCAGCGCGGCAAGGCGCTTACCCCGGCTCATTTGCCGTCCTTGCGCGCCGGGATGAACGCATCGACCTGCTGCCCGACGCGGAACGCGCCGTTGGTTTCGGGCAGGGCGTAGATCAGCTGAAGCACGCGGACATCGACCCGCTCCTGCGCGCTGTTGGTCAGCGAGCGTTTGGGCACGATCAGCGGCTCGGCGCGCACGAAGCGGGCTTCGACTTGCCGTCCTGCAGCACCGCGCGGCGAGACGATCGCGGCCGCGCCCAGCGCGACGCGCGGGGCCTGTTCCTCATCGATGTCGATGCGGACATGCAGCGGATCGGTCGCGCCCATCTGGATGAACGGCTGGCTGGTACCGCCCATGGTCGAGACAAACTCGCCCGGCCGGATGTTCACGGTCAGGATTTCCCCCGCAATCGGCGCGCGCACCGTCAGCCGGCCAATCTCGGTCCGCGCCGTCCCCGCCCGCGCCTGCGCCGCGGCAAGGCGTGCGCGGGCGAGCGCGACGCGCTGGGCGGCGGCGGCGGCTTCACCCTCGACCCGCACGATTTCCGCGCGTGCAACTGCAGCGGGGTCATCGACTGCGCGATACAAGGCAAGCTGACGCTCCGCCGTCGCCCGCGCGCTCTGCGCCTCGGCAATCGCGGCGCGTGCCTCGCCGATCGCCGCCAGCGCCTCGGCCAGTTGCGCGCGCACCGCGCGGTCGTCGATCGAGAACAACGGCTGGCCCGGCACCACCCGCACGCCCGGACTGACCGCGACGTCCATCACCAGCCCCGACAGCGGCGCACCGATGTCGATCGTCTCGCTCGACGGTTCGACCACACCCGCCCCGGCCACCCGGTCGGCATTGGCGAGTGCAGGCGGGGCCTTGGCCGGTTCGCGTTGCGGTGCGCTCGGGCTGCGGTCGGGCAGGCCGCCCCAGATGAACAGGGCGGCCAGCACCAGGCTCGCCACCGCGATCAGCGGCAGGATGGTCCGGGCAAAGCTCAGCCGTTTCCAGTCGGGCATCAATGGTCCTCCGGCATATGCGCGCCGTCATGGGTGATCGAACCGTCCTCCAGCCGGAGGATGCGGTCGGCGAGATCGAAGATTCGGTTGTCGTGGGTCACGATGATGCACGCGCGGTCGGGGGCGACCGCCACCGCGCGCAACAGGTCCATCACGCGCCGGCCCGAGCGGGCATCGAGCGCGGCGGTTGGCTCGTCGCACACCACCAGCCGGGGACGGTGGACCAACGCGCGCGCGATCGCCACGCGCTGCTGCTGTCCGCCCGACAGCTGGCTGGGCAGCTTGTCCGCCTGATCGGCGATGTTGAGCGCGGCGAGCATTTCGACGGCGCGCGCCCGCGCTTCGGCCCGCGTCATCCCCTGCGCGATCAGCGGCACCGCGGCATTGCTCGCGGCATCGATCGACGGGATCAGATTATACTGCTGGAAGATGAAGCCGATATTGCGCAGCCGGAACGCGACCAGCTCGGCATCGGACAGACGGTAAATGTCGGTGCCGAACACCTCGACCTCACCGTTCGTCGGATAGAGGATGCCGCACATGATCGAGATCAGCGTGGTCTTCCCCGACCCGCTCTCCCCGACCAGATAGGTCAGCTCCCCGGCACGAATGTCGACATCGATGCCGTGCAGCACCGTGATCGCCTGGCTCCCCGCCATGAAGTCGCGGGTCACCCCGCGCGTGCGGATCGCGGGCTGGGAGGGGGCGGCGTCGCTCACCGGAACACCGCCGCCGGTTCGGTCTTGAGCACGCGGCGCAGCGCGATCCAGCCGGTGAGCGCAAGGATCAGCACGACTGCGGCGAGGCTAATCAACGGGATCTGCCAGGGGATGTAGAAGCCCTTGAAGGTCGGGACGGCGGAGAAGCTCCAGATGAACGCGATCGTGCCCAGAACGCCAAGGCCATAGCCGATCAGGCCGACCAGTGCCGCCTGCGCCGCGACCATCCGCCGGATCGTGCCATTGGCAACGCCGATCGCCTTCAGCGCCCCGAACTGCTTGATATTGTCGCGGATGAACAGGCTGAAGGTTAGCCCGACGATCGCCACGCCAACGACGAAGCCCAACGCGACGGTAATCCCGAAATTGAGCGGAATGCCGGTATTCTCGACGATGAAGTCGATGCCGTCCTGCGCAAACTGGTCGCGAGTGCGCGCGCGCAGGCCGGTTTCGGCCTCGATCCGCGCGACCAGTTGCTGATGATCCACCCCCGGCGCGGCCCCCACCAGCACGAACGACAGCCGGTTGCGCGTGCCCGGCACGTAGCGCAGCGCCTGGCTGTACTTGCTGTAGAGCGTGACCTGGCTGGTAAAGCTCGGCACGGCGTCGGCGATGCCTCGGATCACCGCGCGCTGGTCGTTCAGCTCCAGCCGCTCGCCGATTGGGCTGCGGCCATCCTCGAACATGTTGGTCGTGCCGACATCGTCGATGATCACCGTATCGGGGCGCGACAGCACATCGATGCTCCCTTCCGCCATCCGGCGCGGCAGGCCGATCAGCGTCGCATCATCGACCCCGACGATCGCCACCCCCTCAAGGTCGCCGTCGCCGGTGCGCACCGACGCGGTCGCGCGCAGATGCGGCGCCGCCCATTCGACCCCGGGGACCGAGCGGACCTTGTCGAGCGCGGTGCTGGGCATCGGATAGGCGACGTCGGTGGTGCGGCTGACGCGGTCCATCACCCAGATATCGGCAGCCGGCACGTTGAACACCGCGCTCGCCCCGCGTTCGAGCAAGTTGACGAAGATCGTCAGCTGCTGCGTGATCAGCAGGGTCGAAAAGGCGATGCCGAACACCAGCCCATAGAATTTCTGCGCGTCGCCGGTGAGCATGCGGATGGCAATCCAGATCATGCGACGCGGCCCCCATGCTTGCGCTCTGGCGCGGAAACGGGTTACGTTGAACGTTGGCGTTCAAATGAACGGGACCGTTCACTCTGTCAAGCAAAACCCTTACGCGTGCGCAACGCTCGATCGATCCCGTCAAGCGACAGGCAATCCTCGACGCCGCCACCCGATCCTTTTTCGCGCACGGCTTTGCTGCGACTGCGATCGAGCAGATCGCGGTCGCGGCGCATGTGTCGAAGGTCACGATCTACAATCAGTTCGGGGACAAACGCGGCCTGTTTGCGGCCGCAGTGGAGCGCGAATGCGCCCGGATGGGGGAGCATTTCAGCATAGCGCCAATGCCGGGCCTGGCGCTGCGCGACCGCCTCGAAGCGATCGGCAAGGCGATGATGGACTTCATGTCGCGTCCCGAGATGGTCCAGTTTGATCGCCGCATCGCCGCCGAAACGGAGCTGAACCCCGCGATCGGAGCGGCGTTTTTAGAGGCAGGGCCGCGCCAGATGCTGCGTGCCTTCACTGCCCTTTTGTGTGCGCTACGCGATGCTGGCGAAATTACCGTGGAAGACCCGGAGATGGCTGCGGAACAGTTCGTCGCAATGTGCAAGGGGCTGGGCGACCTCGAGCGCCACTTTGGCTGCGAGAATGATACGGTCCGCAATCAGAGTCGGATCGCGGCGGCAGTCGATACGTTCTGCCGCGCTTATGGCACTGCGCGGGGGGGCTAACGCACCAGCGGCACTACCGTTGTTCCAAGTTAGCACTGCGCACGCCGCGGATCATCGAAGCCTTCATCATGAGGGAAATCCACTCCTGGGTCGCCGATCCTCCGGCCGGATGACTGGCTTTAGGGCGCGAAGATCGAGACCGGGGTTCGCGCCCTCGACCTCGGGCCAGTCGAAGTCTGGGATTCTGATGGCAAAAGGCGGCGCTGAACCGGTGATCCATCACGGGCATTCAACGCCAGTTGGTTGACGGTCCGCAGATAAGAAGATGTGGAAAAACGAATTTCAATGGCCGATTTGAGGATGCTCTGATCGGCAGCTGATACCCAACCCAGCTCGACAGATTTTGGGCCGACTATCGGACGGGCCGCTTTTCAAGTTCAAAAGCACAAATGCGGTCGCACCGCGGCGTTAGGACGTCGGTCGGGGCTGTCATGACTTGCCCGCGGTGAGCCACTGAGTGGCGCCGAGCTCACACGCGCGCTAGGCTGCAAAAGGACGGGTAGTTAGCGGCCGTCACAGGGGCAAATGATGTTTGTGTTCGCGGCTCGGCCTCGAGAAGCTGAAGAAGCTCCCCTACCGAAATTCTCGCCAGAGTTGCGCTTCGTCTTCGCAGCGGCGCGGATCGTGGGAATGGGCGACATTGCGAGGACGCAGTTGCAACGTGCTGGGGCACAAGTTCGTCACTGGGACATCGTGCATCGCGGCATCGCACATCACGGTCTGATCGGCCTGGCCGTTCCCGCGCTGCTGCGAACCGGGGCCCTTCCCTCCCCCGTCCTCGCAACCCTCCATACGGAGCATGCTGCGCATGTGGTGGGGGTAATGCAAAGGCTACGCGAGTTGGTGCGGATCAATCAGGCGCTGGATGTCGCGGGCATCCGGCACCTTTTCATCAAGGGCATTGCGCTGTCGGTTCAGCTCCATGGCGACCCGCTCGCGCGCGGCGGGCGGGACATCGACGTGCTGATCGAGCGGGCGCGGACGAGAGATGCCGAAGGGATTTTGCGCGAGCTGGGCTATGAACTGCCGATCCATGCGTCGCCCGCCGATCCGAACGCGACCGAGCCCCCGAAGGAAAGCGGCTGGGTGCATCGCGAGAGCCGCATCCTGGTTGAGCTGCATGATCGGCTGTGCGACAATCACACGCTCCTGCCGTGGGACTTCGAGATGCTCTGGGCGGAGCGTGAGACGGTGATGATCGCCGGGATAGCGGTGCCGACAATGGCCCGGCGACGGCTGCCGGTCTATCTCGCGGTCCACGGTATCCGACATGGGTGGCAGCGACTGTTGTGGCTGGTAGATCTGGCGGCGGTGCTCGACCACCACGCAGCGTGGGACGACGTCCTCGATGATGCGGCCCCGCTCGGGCTGGATGGGACGATGCTCCATGTCGCCTGGGCACTGCACCATTGGCTGGCGCGACCGGTGCCCCCCGAGGTGCTGGCGCGCGCACGGCGACGCATCGACGTGCGGCTGCTTAACCGGCTCGTCGCGCGCTTCCATGACGGACCGCAATGGTATGAGGCACAACCACGCAATTCTGTGCGCCGCTTCATCGCCGGAAGCGTGTGGAGCCGGGCGATCACTTATGTGATGAAGCCAACGCGCGCCTTCTGGGGCCGTCAGCTTGCCTTCGACCTCAGTTCACCGCAGGATCGTGCCGCATTCGCGCTACCCGCTCGGCTCGACTGGATGTATCCGCTGATCCGCCCGTTCGGCTGGGCGATCCGCCGCCTGCGATCGTGAGCCCAGACAGAGAAACGTGACCCATTTCTACAGCTTTGGTGGCCTTCTGGTCCGATCCTCGATCGTGTTGCCCAGCCTGGTTCCCGCCGAGGCAGCGGATGGCGGCTGGGCCGGTGACCTCGACCTGCGCGTCGAGGTCGGCATGCCCGTGGAACATGACGTCGTCAGCTACGAATGGCGCAACGGCTATCGCATGCGGATC
This sequence comes from Sphingomonas sp. R647, assembly GCF_020177055.1. Lineage (GTDB taxonomy): Bacteria > Pseudomonadota > Alphaproteobacteria > Sphingomonadales > Sphingomonadaceae > Sphingomonas. The sequence goes on along the minus strand of NZ_JAIQXT010000001.1, from coordinate 246,744 downwards.
GGCGAGAAAGACGGCCGCTGGCTGATCCGCTCGCGCTTCGACGGCAGCTTCCTGATCGACCGCGACGGGCGCGTGATGACCCTAGTCGTGGACGCGATGCCGCCCGATCCGGCGGCAATCGAAGTACTGCTCCGGCGCGTCCTTACGCGCGTGCCGATGCTGCAAGGCGCGATCGCGGTCCATGCCGCATCACTGATGCAGGACGGCGGCGGGATGCTGCTGGTGGGGCAGTCGGGTGCGGGCAAGTCGACGCTTTGCGCCGCGCTGACGGTTCAGAGCGGCTGGCAGATCCTGGGCGACGATACGGCCTTGCTGTGGACCCCGGCCAAACCGATGCTGGGCGCGGGGGCCAAAACCGTGTGCCTGTGGCCGGAATCACGCGATGGACTGGCGCTATCGTCCGACGATAGCGTCCCGCTCGCCAGCGCCACCGGCAAGGGGCGCTCGCCGGTCGCAGCAAGCGATCCGCCGCCATTGGTGCCGCTGCGCGCACTTGTGTTCCTTGACCGGCGTGCGGAGGTGTCCGAACCACGCCTCGAACGTCTGGATGTTGCAGAGGCGATGACGCTGATTGTTCCGCAGATTATCCACTTCAATCCGAGCGGCACGAGCGTTCAGGAACGTATTCACGCAGTATTGGGGCTACGCGACGTGATACAGAACCGTCCCGCCTGGCGGCTGGTCTATCCCAGCGACTATGCCGCATTGCCAAACGTCGAGGCGCTGCTCCGCCCGCTGCTGACAGACGATGGTTGCGCGACGGCCGTAGTCAGCTAACCGTGGACGATGACTGATCGCATAGCCGCGCTTTCTGCCCTGTTGCCCAAGGCATCGGACAACCCCCGAGCACTCATCGCGATCGCCCGTCATATGATCGCGGCAGGCGACCGGGTCCGCGCAATCGCACTGGCGGAACAGGTTCATGCGATGACCGGCGGTCGTGGAGAGGCGGGCATCACCGCCGCCGAGATCCTTAGCGATGGCGTGTTCAGCTGGCACTTCCTGATCCCGCGCGATCGCCAACGCAACGACGCCTATGAACAGGCGCTGCTTCGCGCGATCAGACCCGGTTGCCGGGTGCTGGAAATCGGCACCGGCACTGGCCTGCTCGCGATGATGGCGGCGCGTGCGGGCGCGACGGTGGTGACCTGCGAGGCCGATCCGACCATCGCCTCGGCGGCGCGCGACGTGGTTGCGGCGAACGGCTACGCCGACCGTATAACAGTGGTGAACAAGCATTCGACCGACCTCGATCCGACCCGCGACATGGGCGGGCTGGCCGACATTCTGGTGTCGGAGATCGTCAGCAACGACCTGTTGAGCGAAGGCGTACTCGCTGCCCATGAGCATGCGGTCGCACGGTTGCTTGCCCCCAATGGCGTGGTCATTCCCCTGCGCGGCACGATCCGCGTTGCACTCGCCCGCGACCTGCGCGACCGCGCGCCGCGCCTCGGCGAAGTGAGCGGGTTCGATCTCGGCGCGTTCAACCGCCTCGCCGCGCCCTATGAGATGATCCGCGTCGGCATGGATCAGGTGGCGCTGTGCAGCGACCCGGTCGATTTGTTCAGCTTCGACTTCGCCACTGCCGTTCCACGCAAGCCCGAGCGACGCGAATTCGACATCGCGTCGCAGGGTGGGCAGGTCGATGGGCTCGTCCAATGGATCGCGCTCGAGATGGATCGGGTCGGGCGGTACGAGAATCGCCCGGAATCGGGAACTGCGTCTTGTTGGGGCGCGCTACTGTGGCGGTTCCCTGAGCCGCTGGAGACGCAGGCGGGTGAACTGGTCAAGGTCGGCGGCGCGCATGAGCGAGACCGCGTACGCTTATGGGCAGCGAATTGAACCGATCATGGTTCGGTGGTAAACGAATAGCTTCATCAAAAGGTGGGTATTCATGGAACAGCTTCCGCAGAACGAGCAGACCGTCGCTCCGGCAGAGGCCGAAGAGTGGGTGAAGCCCGAGATTGCCAGCTTCCTCCCTGCCAAGGCGGCGGAGGGTGTTTCCTATCGCCCGACCGACGGCATGAGCAATCTGACGCCCTGATTGATGCCGCCCCGCGCGGATATAACGCGGCGTAAAGGGAAGTTGACTGGCTGCACCGCGGGATGACGCAAATCTCCGATCGCGCTTCCGCCGTTGCGCCCTATGATCTGGCATCGGCAGCCCATGATTATCCCGATTGGGACGGGCCGCCCCTGCGCACCGTCCTGCTGTGCACCCATCCGCGATCGGGCAGCACCCTCCTCGGCGAAGCTCTCTATTTTGCCGGCGGGCTGGGCTGCCCGCTCGAATATTTCCATGCCGGGTTTCGCCCGTCGTTCGCACGGCGGTGGGATGCTCCCGACTTCGACAGCTTGAGCGCAGCAATCCGCCGCCATCGCACCGCGCCCGACGGGACGCTGGGGGTGAAGCTGTTCTGGCGCGACATCGAGGAGATCGCGCGCGACGCGGACCCCGAGCTTGAGCGCTTCGCCAATGTGCCGCCATCTGATGTTCCAGCAGATTATTATGGCGTGCTGGCGGGCCATGTCGCGCGGCTGTTTCCGAACCCCGCGTTCGTCCATCTGTGGCGGGAAGACAAGTTGCGCCAGGCGGTGTCAGCGGTGCTCGCGATTGAGACCGGGCGCTGGCGATCGATCCCCGGTGCGACGCAGGATGACGCGCCCGCCGCTGCGCCGTTCGATATCGAACGGATCGAACGCATCATGAGCTATTCGGATTTCTGTCACGGCCATTTCCGCAACCTGTTCGCGGCGATGGCTGTGCGCCCGCTCAGCCTGACCTATGAGGCGCTGACCGCCGATTATGCCGCCACGGTCTGCGCGGTGTTGCGCCATCTGGGCAGCGATGCGGAGCCGCAGACGCCTCGGATGCGACGCCAGGCGGATGGCGCGAGTGAGGCGATGGTGCTACGCTATTTGCGCGAGCGCGCGATGCCGGTGCGGTCGACGGGATGACCGCGCCGACCCTGCCGCACCTACGCATCGTCGACTTTCTTGACGTCCTCACGCATGCCGCGCTGCTCGACTGGGCGCTCGCAAATGAAGCACGGTTTACGCCCGCCCGCCTGAACGGCGGCACAGTCAATCCCGAACTCCGGCGCGCGCTGACGCTACGCGACCTTGGCCCGCTTGCGGCGGCGCTCGACGCCCGGCTGCGCGAACAAGCACCGCGCTGGATCGCCGCGCTCCGCTCCACCGCGTTCGCCATCAGCGAAGTCGAGCTGGAGTTGGCAGCGCACAACGACGGCGCTCACTTCACGCTCCATACCGATACCTATGCCAGCAGCGAAATCGCGCGGGGTGACCGGATGTTGAGCGCAGTCTATTATTTCCACCGCCAGCCGAAGGGGTTTGAGGGCGGCGCCCTGCGGCTCCATCGCCTCGGCGCGGCACCCGGCGATGCCGGGCTCGACCTCGCGCCAGACGACAACAGCCTGGTGGTTTTCCCGTCATGGGGTCCGCATGAGGTGATGCCAGTCAAGTGCGCGTCCGGCGCGTTCGCGGATTCCCGTTTCGCGGTGAATTGCTGGATCTACCGCGCGAGAAGCTGAAGCTCGATCCTATTCGGCTTCGAGCACACCGCGCTCGATCAGATCGGCAACAAACTCGGTCACGTCGCTGCGGCAGGTGTCGACATCAACCTTGTAGCTGGCCGCCATGCGATCGGTCAGCGCGCCCAGCGTCTGCGGCTCCTCAACGAATGCCCAGATCTTCGCACCGGTGCGGTTGAGCTGGAAGAAATAGCCCGAATCGATGTCGAGCAGGATCGCGTCGTCGGCCACGTCGGCGCCGACTACCGCAGCCTTGCGACGCAGCATCGTCGTCTCGTTGATCGCTACCGGCTGCACCATTATCGCTTACCCTTTGAGCCCGAAGGCATGCTCCAGCCACATGTCGGTGGCAAGCGTGAACCAGACGGGGCCCCATGCGGTTTCGGGGATCGGCCCCTGCCCACCGGCTTGCCGCCACGCCTCGAACGGCGCGTGCATCGCCGCGATCTTTTCCGGCACCACCCAGCCGAGCTTGACCGCCGTCAACTCATGTACCGGCTTCTGCCGCAACAACGCGCCGATCGCGTCGACCTGATGCGACACGAAATAGGATTTGGTTCGGCGCTGGCGAATCTTCTCGGGCAGCGTGCCCTTCATTGCCTCGCGCAGCAGGAATTTGCGCGTATTGAACTTGCGCAAATGCTCGCCGCCTGCGCCCATGAAAAAGCTGGTGAGCCGCCGGTCGTGCAGCGGGTGGCGCACCTCGACCCCGTGATTTTCGGCAAAGGCGAGGACACTGTCGACCATCGTGTAGCGCCGTCCAAGCGAGAAGACGCTGTAGCGCGACTGCTGGTCCATACCGCGCAAGCCGGTGCGTTCGATCTTCTGCTGCCAGCGATCGACCAGCCCGATCCGCTCCATCCATTCGGGCCGGACCCAGTCGGGCCGGTCGAGGCGGAAGTCGAGATGCGGGGTCAGCAACGCCTCGCGATGCTTGCGGCTGGCGAGTGGCAGCACCGTGCTGTGCAGCGTGCGTCGCGCCTGCACATGCCAGGGCGAGTTGGGCCACAGCTCCGCACCATGGCGGAACAGCTTTCCCCAGCGCCCGGCCATGAAGCGATCAGGCCAGTGCGCCAGCGAACCGTTGAGCCAGTCGTCGCCGCCCTCGCCGGTCCACAGCACGCGCCGCCCATCGGCCTTGAGCGCCTTGAGCACCCCGCCCATCGAGTCGAGCACATTGGGCCGCACCGGCAGCTGGTAGGAGTCGGCGCACCATTGCCGTGCAACGTCGGGATCAAAGCGCCGCGCGCCGACCACCTCGGCGGCGATGCCAAGATGCGCCTCGACCGCGCTGCTCCATTCGGTCTCGTCATGCGGCTCGCCGGGAAAGCGCGCGGAGATCGCGCCGACAGGATGATCGAGCTTGCCCGCGCGGAATAACTCGGTCGAGCGGCAGACGATTGATGAGGAATCAAGCCCGCCGGATAGCTGGGCCGTTACCGGCCCGACGCTGCGGCTGGTCGCGACAAGCGATTGGTCGAGCAGGTGATTGAGCCGCTCGACATGCTCCTCGAGCGACCGGTTCGAGAGATCCTCGAATGGCCCGCCATGCCAGTTCCAGCGCGACACGCGGCCATTCTCAAAGGCGATCGCGCCCCCCTGCGGCACGCGCTCGATCCCGGCCCACAAGGTATCGGTTTCCGATACAAAGCGCGCAGACAGATACTCGCCGATCGCGCCCTCGTTGAGTTTGCGCTCGAACCCCAGCCCCAGGATCAGCGCGCGCGGCTCGGTCGCGAAGCCAAAGGTAATGCCGTCATACGCCCACAAAAACGGCCGCCACCCCATCGGCGAGCGGAACAGATCGAGCCGGCGCTTGCGCGGCTGCCACGCGGCAATCGCATAGTCGCCGACCAGCCGATGAACGAACTCACGCCCCTCCAGCTCGAACAGCTTGAGCGCGATCAACCCGTCGGGTGCGTCGGCCAGCCGAGCGCCGTCCGTACCCAGCAGCGCGAGCAACGCGCTGCGATTGTCGAGCCGCCCGTCGAGCAGCAGTGCGATCTGTGACTCCGCGCCGGTAAAGGGCTGGGTCTCACCGCGCGCTTGCGGGGTCGTCGCATGCGCAAATCGGACAAAGCCCGCGCGGTCGTCATGCCAGGTCTGGACCCCGTCAAAGCCGCGGCTGAAGGTCGATCCGGCGACGCGGTCGAGCAGTTCCGGCCCGATCGGCCGCGCGTCGGTAAAGATCGCACCTGCAATCCCGCTCATGCCGCAAGCTTACGCATCGACCAGCAGCCCGAGCTGGAGCGCGTTGGCGACGAATGCATCGACATCAGCCTGCATCACATCCACCGCGATGCCGAACCGCGCGGCGAGGTCTGCCGCTATCCGGGCGACCGGCGTTTCTGCAGCGATCGCCGACCAGATCACAGCCGCCGAAGGGTTCAAGACATGATATCGCCCATCCCGCGTGTCATAAATGGCCAGTTCGCCGGGAACGGGCGGCCAGTAGAGTTCCAGGGCGGGGCGGATCATGGCGCGTGGTCGCACGAGTTCGCCTCCACCTTCAAGTGCGACCGGCAATGGGCAGGCTGTGTCACAGCTATGATCGACTGGAAAAATGAACGTGGCGAGAGGCGAAGGCGACCGGACCGCTCTGTCCTTGCTCGTGCCGCCCTTCGCGGCGGTCGCTTTTTCGTAGCCAGGGCGGCTGTGCTCACGACGGAATGCGAGCGGCGCGAGCTTGCGACCCGGATTCTCTATGCCAATCTCGCGCTCGCCGGGCGGATCGGCCTCGATGCCCGCAATTCCGAACGCTTCCGGCGCGCTGTGGTAGCGGCCGAACCGGTCGACGATCAGCGCGCTGAAATCACTGGGCGGCTCAAGATGCTCAACCGCCGGGATGAGCGGCGCAACGGCGGCTTAAATGCACCGGGCATCTGACCGCTTGCCGGTCTTTCGCTCGGGTTTGGGGATTCTTGGCGCGATATCGGACAGCATTTTGCCAAACTCCCGCACTGACCAGATGTCGTGGGTCAGTGCTGGCTTCTTGTTGGTTCAGTCGTTTTTGAACCAACAAATTGGCAGTAATCGCGGTGCACTGCAGGCCAGCCCTGGGATCCGGGACGGCCGTCAAGTGGTTGTAAATTTTCCTTGTTTTGGCAGACAAAGGCGTTTTGAGGGGCCTTGGAACACCCTCGGGAATGGCAATCGTCGGAGAGACAGGATTCGAACCCGAAATACCTGCCTCCTCAACCCACGGATTTCTGCGGGTTTCGCGGGATCACATGGCTCTTGAGAATCGGTTTTGTGTAAGTGTCCAGTGCGATCTGGAAGCGACCGATTCGCGCCCCAATTGCAGTCATTGGGCCGGCTACTTGATCAGCTCGAAAGCGGTCACTAGCGAAAGGTTGTCTTGAGCCTGTATCCAATTCCCGGTTCGTTCTGAATTAGCACGGGTCTTGCCGGGTCGGCCTCCAGCTTCTGCCGGAGGTTGCGGACGACAATCCGCAGATAATCGACCCGCGTCGCATGTGCCGGACCCCAAACTGTTTGCAACAACTGTGTGTGGCTAATCACGCGGTCGGGACGACGCGCAAGTTCGGCGAGAAGTTCATATTCCTTGGGCGACAGATGCACTTCCTCGCCGGCGCGTCGAACGCGGCGGTGCGCCAGATCGATCTCGATCTCGCCGATGGCTACCAGCTCACGGTCGGCGCTGCTTGCAAGGCGATGGCGCAGCGCGGTGCGGATACGCGCGAGCAGCTCCTCTGTGTCGAATGGCTTGGTCAGGTAATCGTCGGCACCCAGGTCGAGCGCGGCGACCTTTTCAGTTACATCTTCGCGCGCGGAGACAACCAGCAGCGTGGCGGTCGAGCGCGCCTTGATCGGCTGGATGAGTTCGATCCCGTCGCGGTCGGGCAGCCCGAGGTCGAGCAACACCGCGTCGGGCTTTTCGATGTCGAGAAGAGACAGCCCCTCTCGCGCGGTGCTCGCCTCTACCGCCACATGCCCCGCGCGCTGGAGGGCGGCGCGGAGCAGGCGGCGGATATGGACGTCATCCTCGATGACGAGAACCTTGGTCGATAGCGACATGGTTCCTGTTACGGCCGAGGCGCGGTCCGGTCGAGAGCCGTTACCCGGGGAACCGCGTCGAGCGCGCGATTGAGCGCGAGGACATTGATCCGGTTCTCCCCGAGCAAGCCGAACATCGGCGCTTCGATGTGACGGCGGACCAGCGCCTCGACCGTCGCGCGCTTGATGCTGCGCGCGGCGGCGACGCGAACGACTTGGGACAATGCCGCTTCGGGGCTGATATGGGGGTCGAGCCCCGAAGCGGAGGTCGTCACCAGATCGGCAGGGACCGATTGTCCTGGTGAAGTCCGGTGGGCGTCGGCATCGGCCTTCACGCGATCGACCAAAGCCTGCGACGTGGGGCCAAGGTTCGAGCCGGCCGAGGCGGCGGCGTCATAGCCATCGGCACCGGCGGCAGAGGGGCGGCCGTGGAAATAGCCGTCGCCGGTGAACTTCTGGCCGAGCAGTTCGGAGCCAATCACCCGATCGCCTTCGCGGATCAGGCTGCCATTGGCCTGGTGTGGGAAGGCCATCTGAGCAATTCCGGTGATCAGCGCGGGATAGGCGAGGCCGAGCAGGAGCGCGAACAGTGCGGTAAGCACGAATGCGGGGCGCAGAGCGGTTTTGAGGTCGGTGAGCATAGGGAGATCCTCAGGCGAGGTTGAGGCCGGTGACGGCCATGTCGATGAGCTTGATGCCGATGAACGGCGCGACGAGACCGCCCAGGCCGTAAATGGCGAGATTGCGCCCGAGCAGTGGACCCGCGGCCATCGGCGTGTAGGTGACGCCCTTGAGCGCCAGTGGAACGAGGCAGGGGATGATCAGCGCGTTGAAGATGATCGCCGACAGAATCGCGCTTTCGGGCGAGCCGAGCCCCATCACGTTGAGCACGCCAAGTCCCGGATAGAGCGCGACGAACATCGCCGGAATGATCGCGAAATATTTCGCGACATCGTTGGCGACCGAAAACGTCGTCAGCGCACCGCGGGTCATCAGCAGCTGTTTGCCCAAGCCGACAATCTCAATCAGCTTGGTCGGATCGCTGTCGAGATCGACCATATTGCCCGCCTCGCGCGCGGCCTGTGTCCCGGTATTCATCGCCACGCCGACATCGCTCTGCGCGAGCGCGGGCGCGTCGTTGGTCCCATCGCCACACATCGCGACCAGCTTGCCTCCCGCCTGTTCCTTGCGGATCAGCGCCAGCTTGTCCTCCGGCGTCGCCTCGGCGAGGAAGTCGTCGACCCCGGCTTCGGCGGCGATTGCTGCGGCGGTGAGCGGGTTGTCGCCGGTGATCATCACCGTGCGGATGCCCATGCGGCGCAGTTCGGCGAAGCGTTCTCGCACCCCGGCCTTGATCACGTCCTTGAGCGCGACCGCACCAAGTAGCCTGCCATTCCTTGCGACCGCGAGCGGGGTCATGCCGGCGCGGGCGATCTCGTCGGTCGCCTTGCGCAGCTCTGCCGCAGCAGGCGTGTCGCCAAGGCCGGGATTGGCGCGCAGCACCGAATCCACCGCCCCCTTCTGGATCAGGCCTTCGGCGATCTTCACGCCCGAAATGCGGGTCTGCGCGGTGAACGGGATGACCTCGGCTTCGGCGGGCAGGCTGGGCACCGACACGCCGAACTTCTCGCGCGCCAGGACCACGACCGATCGGCCCTCGGGCGTCTCGTCGGCGAGGCTGGCGAGCAGAGCAGCGTGAGCGAGATCCTCGACCGCAACGCCGCTCAGTGGACGGAACTCGCTCGCCTGACGATCGCCGATGGTGATCGTCCCGGTCTTGTCGAGCAGCAGCACGTCGATATCGCCCGCCGCCTCGACCGCACGCCCCGATTTGGCGAGCACATTGAACCGCACCAGCCGGTCCATGCCGGCAATGCCGATCGCCGACAGCAGCGCCGCGATGGTCGTCGGGATCAGGGTAATCAGCAGCGCCGCGAGGATCGCGACCGGGATGCTCCCGCCGGCATAGCTGGCAAAGCCCGGAATCGTCGCAACCGCGATCAGGAAGATGATGGTCAGTCCGACCAGCAGGATCGTCAACGCGATCTCGTTCGGCGTCTTCTGCCGCTCCGCGCCCTCGACCAGCGCGATCATGCGATCGAGAAAGCCCTGACCAGGCTCCTGAGTGACCCGCACCTTGATGCGGTCAGAGATGACGCGCGTGCCCGCCGTCACCGCCGAACGATCGCCGCCCGCCTCGCGGATCACCGGCGCGCTCTCGCCGGTGATCGCACTTTCGTTGACCGACGCGACGCCCTCCACCACTTCGCCATCGGCGGGGATCAGGTCGCCCATCTCGACCAGCACCAGATCGCCCTTGGCGAGCAGCGACGCGCCGACCAGCCCCCAGGCGTCACCGACACCGATCAGGCGCTTGGCCTGAAGCTCGGCCTTGGTCGCGCGCAGCGAGGCTGCCTGCGCACGGCCACGCCCCTCAGCCAGTGCCTCGGCAAAGGTGCCGAACAACACGGTCAGCCACAGCCACACGATCAGCTGGATCTGGAAAGGGATGGCGAGGTTTTCGCCACCGATCCCGAGCAGCACGGTCAGGAGCAGCGCCACGACTGCGGTGACGAACATCACCGGGTTGCGGATCAGCTCGCGCGGATCGAGCTTCTTGAATGCATCGCCGATCGCAGGGAGGATCAGGTCAGCGGTGAACATGGATTTGGTAGTCATCGTTCGGCACTCAGAACAGCTGGCCGTGGACCATCGCGATATGATCGGCGATGGGTCCAAGCGCGAGCGAGGGGAGGAAGGTCAAGCCGCCCAGGATCAGGATGATCCCGACAAGCAGGCCAACCCACAGCGCACCGGTGGTCGGGAACGAGCCCGCGGTTTCCGGCGTGTATTTCTTGGAAGCGAGGCTGCCCGCGATGGCGAGCACCGGCACGATCACGAAGAACCGGCCAAGCCACATCGCGACCCCGAGCAGCGCGTTATAGAAGGGCGTGCCCGAGGTGATCCCGGCAAAGGCGGAGCCGTTGTTTCCGGTCGCGGAGGTGAAGGCGTAGACGATCTCCGTAAAGCCATGCGGTCCCTTGTTGAGCGGCCCGGCCAGCCCGTCGGGCAGCACGGCGGCGAGGGCGGAGAAGCCAAGGATCGACAGCGGCAGGATCGCGATGGCGAGCACCGCGAGCTTGACCTCCCGGCTTTCGATCTTCTTGCCGACATATTCCGGCGTGCGCCCGACCATCAGCCCCGCAACGAACACGGCGAGGATCGCGAAGAGCAGGAAGCCATAGATACCCGCGCCGACGCCGCCGATTACGACTTCACCCAGCTGCATGTTGAACAACGGGATCATGCCGCCGAGCGGGGTGAAGCTGTCGTGCATCGCATTGACCGCGCCGCACGAAGCCGCAGTCGTGACGACCGAGAACAGCGCGCTCGCGGCGATGCCGAAGCGGACTTCCTTGCCCTCCATATTGCCGCCGGGAACGCCAAGCGCGTGGAAATGGGGGTTACCGGCGGCTTCGGCCCAATAGGTGACGCCTGCGCCAACCGTGAACAGGATCAGCATCGCGGTGAGGATCGCCCAGCCCTGACGCGTGTTGCCGACCGCCTTGCCAAAGGTCCAGGTCAGCCCCGCGCCGATCGCGAAGATCGACAGCATCTGGACGAGATTGGTCAGCGCATTGGGGTTCTCGAACGGATGCGCGCTGTTGGCGTTGAAGAATCCGCCGCCATTGGTGCCGAGCATCTTGATCGCCTCCTGCGAGGCAACCGGGCCGAGCGCGATCGACTGTTTGACGCCCTCAAGGCCGGTCGCATCGACCAGGCTGGCAAAGGTCTGCGGCACGCCATTGGCAACGAGGAACAGCGCATAGACGATGCACAGCGGCAGCAGCAGGTAGAGCGTCACGCGGGTGAGATCGGCCCAGAAATTGCCGAGCCCGCTCACTTGCCGCCGCGCAAAGCCGCGGAACAGCGCAAAGGCGATGGCGATGCCGGTCGCCGCCGACAGGAAGTTATGGATCGTCAGCCCCAGCATCTGGCTGAGGTTCGACAGCGCGACCTCGCCCGAATACCATTGCCAGTTGGTGTTGGTGGTGAAGCTGATCGCGGTGTTCATCGCGCCATCGGCGGTGAGCCCGGCCAACCCGCGCGGGTTCATCGGCAGCACGCCCTGAAGCCGCAGCACCGCATAGGTGAACAGCAGCAGCGCGAGGTTGAAGATCAGCAGGTGCAGCGCGTAGCGGCGCCAGCTCTGCTCGACGGTCGGATCGATCCCTGCGAGCTTGTAGAAGCCGCGCTCGATCGGACCCAGCACCGCGTGCAGCGGCGTGCGGCGGCCTTCATACAATGCGAACAGCCACAGCCCCATCGGCTTGGCGAGCGCCGCGACCAGCGCGACGAAAAGGAGGATCAACCCCCATCCCTGGACGGTCATAGGATCTGGACTTTCAGAACTTCTCGGGCCGGACGAGCACGGCGGCGAGGTAGATGAGCAAGGCGAGCGCGGTGATGCCGGCGAGCGTCAGGTGAAGGCTCATCTCAGGCCTCGTCACACAGGCGCAAATAGGCGAGCGTCGCAAGGAACAGGCCGCCGAGCACGGCGAGCCAGATGACATCAGGCATGGGGGGCGGACTCCGAATGGTTTCGGAGGGTCAATTAGGCGCTGAACGCATTAAGGTTCGCCGGTGAATGCAGGCGCGGGGCATTAAGAATGCATATAGATCGCGATGGTCGCTGGACTTTCGGTCCGGCTTCCCCAACCCGTTTGCCCTGAGCCTATCGAAGGGCTGTTCCACGCGCTGTGTGGGACGGGGCTTCGACAGGATCAGCCCAAACGGACGATCTGGTTGACGATGACGGACTCGACACGCCCCTCCCCCGACGCCCTGTTGCGTGCCGCAAAGCGCGAGCAACGCGGGCGCCTCAAAATCTTCCTCGGCGCTGCCCCCGGCGTCGGCAAGACGTTCGAAATGCTGCGCGAGGGCGCAGAGCGGCTGCGCGCCGGCACCGATGTCGTCGTCGCGGTGGTCGAAACCCATGGCCGTGCGGAAACGCAGGCGCTGGCCGCGCCGTTCGAGGTAATCGCCCGCCGCGCCCTGCCCTATCGCGGGCATGAGCTGGAAGAGATGGACCTCGACGCGGTGCTGGCGCGTCGCCCGCAGCTCGCTTTGGTGGACGAATTTGCGCACACCAATGTCGAGGGCAGCCGCCATCCCAAGCGCTGGCAGGACGTGATGGAACTGCTCGACGCGGGCATCCATGTCTACACGACGCTCAACGTCCAGCATGTCGAAAGCCTCAACGACGTCGTCGCGAGCTTCACGAAGGTGCGCGTGCGCGAGACGGTGCCCGACAGCGTGTTCGACGGTGCCGAGATTGAGGTCGTTGATCTGCCCCCCGACGAGCTGATCGAGCGGCTTAAGGACGGCAAGGTCTATGTCCCCGCCGAAGCCTCCCGCGCGCTCGGCCATTTCTTCTCCAAGCCTAACCTGTCGGCGCTGCGCGAGATGGCGCTGCGCCGCGCCGCGCTGAGCGTCGATCAGGCGCTGCTCGAACATCTCGACGCCAGCGCTTTGCCCGGCACCTTTGCCGGGGGTGAGCGCGTGCTGGTCGCGATCAGCGAGCTGGCCGGGTCGGACGCGCTGGTGCGGGCGGCCAAGCGGCTCGCCGATGCGCTGCGCGCGCCGTGGCAGGCAGTCTATATCGAGACCCCGCGCGCCGAACGCTTCGGCGAAGAGGAACGTCGCCGCATCGCCAATACGCTCAGCCTTGCCGCGAGCCTTGGGGCGACCATCGCGACCGTCCCCGCTGCCAATGTCATCGAGGGGCTGACCACCCACGTTACCGGGATGCGTGCGACCCAGCTCGTGATCGGCAAGTCGGTGCGCAGCTGGTGGTTCGAACTACGTCATGGATCGGTCGTGAACGCGATGCTGCGCGCCGGAAACGGGCTGGCGGTGCATGTCATCCCAGCGACCGGAGAAACCGGATCAATGCGCTCTGCCAAGGCGGCTGGGCACGATTTATGGGGAGATCCGGGCGTCTACACGGTGATCGCAACAATGATTGGTGCGACGATCGGTGCCGGAAAGCTGGCGGAGCCGTGGATCGGGCTGGGCGGCGTCGATCTGATCTTTCTGCTGCCGGTAATTCTCGCTTCCGGGCGCTTTGGATTGCGACCGGGGCTGGCCACCGGACTGCTTGCCGGGCTGGCCTATAACTTCTTTTTCCTGCCTCCGATCCACACGTTCACCATTGCCGACCCGCAGAGCCTGCTGACGATGTTCGTGCTGATCGGGATCGCCGCGTTCACCGCCAACCTTGCGGGCAAGCTTAAGGCGCGCGCGACTTTGGGTGCACGCGGTGCGCAGGAGAATGCCGCGATCGCCGCGTTCGGTCAGGCGCTCGCGCGCGCATCGGATTGGGAAACGACCAGCACGATCATCTGTGACGAGGTATCGCGATTGCTCGACCTCAACGTCATCCTGCTCAATCGGCGCGTCGATGAGCTTTCGATCGTCGCAAGCTGCCCGGCGGCACGCGGCGAGCTGGGGCCGGTGAACCGCGCGGCCGCCGACTGGGCCTGGGACCGCGCCGAAGCGTCGGGTGTGGGAACCGCCACCCTCAATGCAGCCGACTGGCAGTTTCACCCGCTCAAGACCGCGCTCGGCGTGCTCGCCGTCATCGGCATCGCACGGCCGGACGGTCGCGATCCGGTGCGCGCCGACCGCGCGGTGCTGCTCCAGACCCTGCTTGGTCAGGCGGCGCTGGCGCACGAACGGTTGAAGCTGGAAGACGAGGTGCGCGAGGTCAGCCTCCTCAAAGAGCGCGACCGGCTCCGCGCGGCGCTGCTGTCATCGATCGGTCACGACCTGCGCACGCCATTAACGTCGGTCGCGACCGCGATCGAGGCGATCGCCATCGACCATCCTGGCACGCCGAGCCTACCGATCGCACGCATGGAGGTCGCTCGGCTGCGGCGCTTCCTCGACAATCTGATCGAGATGGTCCGCATCGATTCCGGCACGCTCGCGCTGCGCCCCGAGCCGATCGACCTGACCGACGCGATCGGCGGTGCGGTCCATGCCCTCAAGGATCTGTTCCGCGGTCGGCATATCGATCTCAAGGTGCCCGCAAATCTACCCTTCGTCAGCGCCGACCCGACGTTGCTTCACCACATATTGATCAACCTGCTGGCCAACGCGGCGCAGCATGGCAGCGAGCGCGGAACGATCACGATCCTTGGGCGCCGGACCCCTGATGCCGTCGAACTATCGATTCGGGATGAGGGACCCGGCCTTCCGATTGGTCAGGAAGCGCGGATATTCGAAACCTTTGCGCAGGGCCGTGGCAGCGACCGCCATGGCGGCAGCGGTCTTGGGCTTGCCATCGTGAAGGGCTTTGCCGACGCGATGGGCATCCGGGCATCGGCCGCGAACCATGAGCAGGGAGGTGCTGCATTCACGCTGCACTTTCCGAATCATCTTCTTGAGAGCGCTTCGCCCGTCAGCAACGTATAAGCTGGTCCAAGGCGCAGAGTGGTCCGCTTTCATGCGACCACCGACAAAACCTGCCATTCCTTTCTCGGCCCATTATCAGCCGTGCGCGCGATGAAATCGTTTATGTCCGCTTAGGCACGCCAGCCGCCCAAAATCTGCCAGTCCGCATGCGGCCGACAAGCAGTCAGGCTGCTGTGCCACAAGCCGCGGGACAGCAAAGCGGCCCATGACCGGTCATTCAATCATGATAATGACGATCCCGAAAGCGGTCATGGGCCAACCGTCCCCTCGGGCGATGTTAGAGGCCCGTCTGACGAAAGCCTGCCTCCCGTAACTTAAGCCGGGTCGTCCTGCGCGGGCGACCCGAACCCTATTCGGGCGCGCCCCCCACTGCCTGAAACAGCCCAACCATTGCCGTCAGTTTGTCCGCACGCGCCTGAACGAGCGAAAGTTCCACCCCGAGCAGTGCGCGCTGCGCATCGATCTGTTCGATGTGAGGCGTGTAGCCGGCACGGTACCGGTTCTGCGCGTGGCGCAAGGCGTCCGCGACCGCCTTTTGCTGCGCCATAAGCGCCACCTCCTGTTCGCGCAGATTTGTCATTACAGCCATCCGATCTTCGACCTCGCGAAAGGCGTTGAGCACCGCCGAGCGATAGTTCCAAGCGGCCTGATCGCGCTGCGCCGTCAGCCCGTCGAGCTGCGCCTGCAACCTGCCGCCCTGAAAGATTGGGGCAAGCACACTGCCGCCCAGCGACCAGACGCCGATCGGATTGGCGAGCAGGTCGGATAGCGCCACCCCGGAGCTCACCCCGAGGTTGATCGACGGCATGAACTCGGCGCGCGCCACGCGCATGCGAGCGTCGGCGGCGGCGATGGCATATTCCGCAGCGGCGATGTCGGGGCGACGCCGCAGCAGCTGCGACGGCAGCGTCGCCGGCGGCGCCGGCTGGCGCAGCTGGTCCAGCGTCCCGCCGCGCTCAATCGCGCCGGGCACCGCGCCGGTCAGAACGGATAGCGCATTTTCCTGTCGCGCAATCTGTGCCTTCAGCTGCGGGAGCAGTTGCACCGTCGCCTGATACTCCGCCTCTGCCTGACGCAATTCGAGCTGCGAGGTGTAGCCGACCTCCGCCCGGTCGCGCGCGAACTTGAGCGCCCGCGCCCGCGCGTCGCGCGTCGCTTCCAGCACCTCGAGACGCTTGTCGAGCGCGAGCAGGATGATGTAGCCTGTCGCAGTCGCGGCGGTCACCGACAGCCTGGCCGCTTCCGCGCTTGCCGCACTCGCCGCAACGCCGGCCTTGGCGGCGTCGACCCGCGCGGCGTTCTTGCCGAACAGGTCAAGCTCGTACGAAGCGCGAAAGGTCGGCTGCGCCACAACCGACTCCTGCGCCCGCCCGAAAGGCGAAACCTCGCGCCGCACCCCGCCGTCGAGGCCCGCCCCCACCGATGGCAGCAGATAACCACGCGATCCGAGCTCGGTCGCGCGAGCCTCATCGACGCGCGCGGCGGCGATCTGGACATCGGCATTGTTCAGCCGCGCCTGCTCGACCAGCCGGGTGAGCTGCGGATCACCGAACCCGTTCCACCAATCCGCCTCGACGGGCGCCGTCACGCCAAGCGTAGTGCGCCACTCGGTCGGGGGAACGACGGCGCTGCCCGGCGGCACCTGCTGCAAGGCCGGCGCGCAGGCGGACAGGGCGAGGACGGACAATGCCGCCAATGTCATGGACTTGCGCATGATCCTCATCCCTTCGTGTGAACCGTGGCGACGACGGACATCCCCGGCCCGAGCCGACGCGCCGCGTCCTGGCCCTTGTCGAGGATGATGCGCACCGCGATCCGCTGGGGCACCTTCACGAAATTCCCCGCGCCGGTGTCGGGCTTGACCAAGCTGAACTCGCTGCTCGCGGCCGGCGCGATGCTCTGGACGCGTCCGGTGAGGCGGATCCCGCCCAGCGCGTCGATCTCCAGCGTCGCGCGCTGGCCGACCGCCATTTTCGCGGTCTGCGTTTCCTTGAAATTGGCGACCACCCATAAATCGTCCGGCACGATGTACATCAGCTGGCTTCCGGGCGTGACGAGCTGACCGACGCGCGCGGTGACTTCACTGAGCCGACCCGAGCGCGCGGCCCGGATTTCGGTGCGCGACAGTTCGAAATCGGCAAGTCCCTTGGTTGCCTGTGCCCCGGCCACCTGTGCTTCGAGCGCGCCGCGCCCCACGGTCACCGATCGCACATTCTGCGCCGCGATTGCGCGCTGCGCCTGCGCCTGTCGCACGCCCGCCTGTGCCTGTTGCAGCGCTGCACGCGCCTGATCGCGTTCGCGCAGCGAGACCGATCCTTCGTCGACCAGTTCCGCGATCCGGTACATGTCCGCCTGCGCCTTCTGCAGTCCGGCACGCGCCGCCGCGACCGCCGCATCCTGAAGGTCAAGTTGCGCCTGTGCCGAGCGCAGGCTCTGCGCACTGTTGGCAAGCGTCGCGCGCTGCGCGGCGGTGTTGGCCGCGCCCTGCTGCACCTTCTCGCGGAACGGCGTGTCGTCGATCCGGGCGAGCAGATCGCCCTTCTCGACACGCTGAAAGTCGGTCACGGGCACGTCGACCAGATAACCGCCGACCTGCGGGCTGACGATGGTCGTCCGCCCCCGGACATAGGCGTTGTTCGTCGTCTGGTTTGCGCCGTCGAACGGCGGCAGCCCCCAGGCAAAGAGCGCCACCAGCGCGCCGATGACGATCGCGACCACCGCGATTGCAATGTTGCGGCGCGACCGGCCTGGCGCCCACCCCGTCTGTTGCTCGACCGCGGGCGCTTCGTCCTCACGGACGACGGCTTCGGGTCCGCTTTCAGCTTCTTTCGTCATTGCTTCGTCCCTGTGCGCATGGCCTCCATGAAGGCCAGTTCCTTGGCGAGCGGATTGCGCCCGCGAATCTTGTTGATGAGCCACGGCACCAGCAGCGCGACGAAGGTCAGCGCGGACAGCGTACCGATCACGAAAAACACGTCGTTGAACGCGAGCACGGCGGCTTCGCGACCCACCTCAGCCGAAATGCTCGCCGACGCCGCCTGCTGCCGCAGCGCCGGATCGAGCTGCACGGGTGCAACCCGCTGCGCGGCGTTGCTCAGCGCCTGCGCCAATGGTGCATTGCCCAGCGTAAGCGTGTTGCCGGCATCGATCAGATGGGTCTTGAGCCGGATCGTATGATAGGCGGACAGCAGCGAGATCCCCGCAAGCCCGCCCAACGACTGTGACAGCGAAAAGATCGCGATGAAGCTGACCACATAATTTTGTCCCGCCGCCAGCGCACGCAGCATGCCTTCCATCAGCAGCGGCCCCATCGCGAAGACGGCGGCGAAAGCGATGGCGGCCTGCGTCAGATACAAGTCCTGTGGTCGGCTCATCACGCCGGTGCGGGTATCGGCGAATGCGGCAAAGCAGATCAGCGCAACCGCCACCAGCACCGGCCGGGTCAAGTCGCGCGGGTCGAGCCGCGCTACCGACACCATCATCCCGCCAAAGGTCGCGCCGGTCAGCACCCAGAAGTAACCGACCAGCTGGTCATTGCCGAACCCCAGCGCGGCAAACATGCCGCTCGCGCCAAAACCCTGCTCGGCCACCAGAATGCGCACGGTCGCGCCGATCAGTGCCAGCCCCAGGATCGCCCGGCTCGACAACCAGCTCAGGTCGAGCATCGGGCTTTTGCGATTGGCTTCGATCAACAGGCAGCCGCCGATGCCAAGGATCGACAGGGCGAGCGCATAGCCGAGCCAGGGCGTGTCCCACCACTCGATGCGCCCCTGGATCAGAAAGGCGCACAGCGCCGAAACGCCGATCACGAACAGCGCAATACTGGGGATGTCGAGCGGTTCGAACGTCTTCTTGCGGATACCCGGCGGCAGCCGCAGCAACGTGACCAGCCCCAGACCCAGTAGCGACAGCGCAAACTGGAACTGGAACACGCGGCTCATGTCGCCATCGACCAGCAAAGCGGGGGAGAGCGCGCGGGTCAGCGGAAACGCGACCTGCGTAAGCCCCAGCGAAATGACCAGCCCTCCGACGCGCACCGCCGCGGGCAGCCCCTGCATCAGATAATAGATCGCCAGCGCCGACAGGCCGCTCGCGGTAATCCCGGCAACCGCCCGGCCGGCAAGCTCGGGATAATAGCCGGGCTGGATCATCTGCACGAAATTGGCCGCGACCAGGCCGACCATTGCCCAGCGCACGAACATCTGGATGCCGAATTCCTGCCGGACTCGGAAAAGCATCATGCTCATGGTCGCATAGGTCGAGTAGAAGGCGACTGTCAGCCATCCTGCCTCTGACGGGGTCAGTGCCAGTTGCGCCTGCAGCGCACCGGCATTGGCCAGCAGAAACCCGTTCTGCGCGCCGCCAAGCAGGCCCATGAAGATCCCGATGCCAAGATAGGCGATGCGCCGCCCGCGCGGGTGATCCGGATTGGCGGGCGACCCGGGCAAGATCGGCATCTCGTGCGGCTTGAACCTGTAACCGGCCGCATCATCGATCAGGACGGGACGTTCACTCACAACGCAGCGCCCCTTCGACCAGCGTCGCCTCCAGCGCCGCCGCGAACGCCGCATCGTCGGCGATTCCGTCGACCAGCAGCGTCAGCCGTTCGCGACGCGCGACCGCGCTGGCTGCGGCGTAGATAAAGTTGGCAACCCGAAACTGCAGGTGATCGGGAGCTCTGCCTACGCCATTGCCCGCCGCCGCGACGGCAAGATCGTAGAAATGGGAATGCAGCGGCGAGGACAGCTCATCCAGCAGCCAGCGTGACCGAGCGCTGTCGATCGTGATGTCGCGCAGCAACAGGCGCGGCACCTCGGGCCGCTCGAGCAGATAGGCGATGAGGGTCCGCATGGCATGCCGCAACCGTTCGACCGGGGCCCGGTCCGCCTCAGCCGCCTGCAGCGCCGCGTGCAGATCGCGCGCCGCCTGCGACACGATCGCCTTCCAGAGGCCCTCCTTGCCACCAAAGCGATAGGCGACCAGCGCCACATCGACCCCCGCATCGCCCGCGATCTCGCGCAGGCTCGTCGCGTCGTAACCCTGCGCCGCAAAGCGCAGCAGCGCCGACCGCGCGATCAGCGCGCTGGTATCGGTATCGGTTTCCTTCGGCCGTCCGCGGCCACGTCGCTCGCTCATCCACTGCTCCTTGCGCGACCAGATCGGTGTCCTGCGACCTTAATTCAATATCCGTTGAATAAATTCGCAATTGCGCGCTTCTGGCGGCGGCAAGACGAAAGCGCGCCTTGCACACGCGCTGTCCGCGCACGATCTCAAACCGTCGAGGAAAAACGTTCCGGTCGCGAAACTCATTGCGCGCTGACGGGTTCCCACGCCCAGACGCGCCGACACAGTCGTGCCCTGCCCCAACGCGTAAAGGACGATCCGCATGAAGATCCTGATGATCCTGACCAGCCATGGCCAGCTCGGCGACACTGGCAAGAAGACAGGCTTCTGGCTCGAGGAATTCGCCGCCCCCTATTATGTGCTCAAGGACGCCGGCCACGACATAACGCTCGCCAGCCCGGCCGGCGGCCAGCCGCCGCTCGACCCCAAGTCCGACGAACCGGACGCGCAAACCGCAGCGACCGAACGGTTCAAGCAGGATGCCGAAGCCCAGGCACAACTCGCGTCAACGCTGCAGCTTGCCGATATCGACGTCGCCGCGTTCGACGGTGTCTTCTATCCCGGCGGTCACGGCCCGCTCTGGGATCTCGCCGAAAGTCGGACGTCCAAGGAACTGATCGAAGCCGCGCTTGCATCCGGAAAGCCGGTCGGACTGGTCTGTCATGCGCCAGCTGTTCTCAAGTCGGTTACCGCTCCCGACGGCGCGCCGATCGTAAAGGGGCGCAACGTCACCGGCTTCACCAACGCAGAAGAGGAAGCGGTCGGCCTGACCGACATCGTTCCCTACCTCCTGGAGGACAAGTTGCGCGCCCAGGGTGCCGAATTCTCAAACGGCAGCCCGTTCCAACCCAATATCGTGTCCGATGGGTTGGTGATTACCGGCCAGAACCCGGCATCGAGCGAGGGCACTGCTCATGCGCTTCTTCGGGCCCTAGGCGGCGAATCTAGTCCGCCTGCGAGCGCCTGAGCTTCGGCGGCATTGTTGAAGCCGTCGCCCTGATCGAGCCGCGCAGTCTTACGCGGTAACTGGCCAGAAAGACTGTTTTCGGGACACCAACATGCGGCGCAGACCAACTATTCTGGGTCGCCAGAAGCCGATGGCGACGACGGGCTGTAACAGCGGCTTTCTCGTGCCAACTATCTGAAATCTGCCAGGCTGCACACGGCCCGTGAGCGGCCTGTCTGGCTTCGGCGAGAGCTGCTAGTCGCGAAGGCGCCCCATCTTGTTTGTTCGCGTCGATCAACCCGCGTTCCGAAAGTCCCGTTCGTTTAGCCGACTTGCGACAGCTTCGAGGCAGGAGTTGTTTTCCTGCTACTTGTGGCACTCCCTGAAGCCGCCGGCCATCGCCGGCGCGCTGGTCAGCCGCTCGCCCCCGCTAGGGCGACAGACCTCATCCCTCGGCTTGCGGTCCGTAACGTGCTGCAAGCCAGGCCAGCCACTGCGACTGTAGCAGGGGCACGGTGGCGCCGAGACGTTTGGCCTTCCCATTGGCGGCAAGCCACTGCTCGATCGTCTCGCCACGCGAGAAGGCCTCGGCGATGCTTCCGAACACGGCCAGGTCGCCGGTGCGTTCAATCAGAAAGTCGGCAAACAGCCGGCTTTGCATGTAAAAGACGATTCCACCTCTGGCCGCACGTTGCGCTTCCTCGCCAGTTAGCGCCACCACGGTTTGACCGCCACGCGTAGCGGCGCTCTTGATCAGCGGTTGCTGGAGGCCATTCATCGGATGCTCCTGATGCAGGAAGCGATCGAGGTCGAGCAACTCCGAGACAGTGATCGCCGCCATCGGCGTATTGGCGGGTTGCTTGCCTTGATAGACCTTCGCGAAGCCTTGGCGGCGCGTGTCGGTGAACGCATCGCCTTCTGCTAGCACCGCGGCCGTCTCGTCGAGCCAGTCAGGCCCCGGCCCGCCATAATGTCCTCCCCGATCAAGCCCGACGCCGGGCCAAAAGCTGCTGACGTACCAACCATGTGCCATTTCGTGTGGCACGACGCCGGCGTCCTGGGCATGTCGCTTTTCCAGCGTGCTCGACGCGCGCCAGGCCTGCTGTGCCTTTTCGACTGCTGCCAATCTCTCCGGCCCAGCCGGCAAACCGCCCGGCCGCCCCTCGATGCCCCGCCGGATCGACGACAGCGACTGTTCCTCGAGTTCGCCGGCAGTCAGCCATGGCAAGGTTCGGACAAAGCCCGCTGCCGTCAGCGCGCGACGCTGGTCCGGTGTGATGCCCTGGCCCAGCAGATGCCGCGGCGGGGGGCGGCCGAAATGCCGCTCGAACCGAATTTCGCCCTCAGCGACCAACGCGGCGAGACGGCCAGCTTCCGCATCGCTTTCGCCGATCACCGCGCCATAACGAGTCTCCCGGCACGGCTTATCGGCAACCACGGTCGCGGCGAGTGCGCAATGCGCTATGTGCTGCCGGGACTCGTGCCGTCCCGCATCGGCGTGGCTTGGCCCGATTGCTGGCACCATCAACGCCAACGTCGCGGCAGATTTTCTCATCGTCATGCGCATATTCGCCTCCTTGTCCGCAAAGGGTGATGGGGGCGTTCCGTGTCGGGACATGTTCAGCTTCTTGTCCGGCCTGACAAAATCCTGACATCAAGCACGACGAAAAGGACGTGGTGAGCGACGCAGTTAAGCTTCTTGTTGTCGACGACGACGCCAGCATTCGCCAGGGCCTTTGCGACTATCTGTCGGCCCATGGCTTTGCAGTCGGGCTGGCCGCCAACGGCGCTGAGATGGATCGGGCGTTCGGCGCAGGCCCCATCGATTTAATCGTTCTCGACGTGATGATGCCTGGTGAAGACGGCCTGTCGATCTGCCGTCGCTTGCGATCGGGCGGCACGCCGGTGCTCATGCTCAGCGCACTGGGCGAGACGACGGACCGAATCGTCGGGCTGGAAATGGGCGCCGACGACTATCTTGCCAAGCCGTTCGAACCCCGCGAACTGCTCGCTCGCATCCGGGCACTGCTGCGGCGAAGGGAGAATCCGAATGCCGGTGGATCAGCGCGGCAATTCGCGGGCTGGAGGCTCGACATGGCGACCAGCCGGCTCACCGATCCGACTGGGACCAATGTGATCCTCACCAGCGGCGAGATGGCACTGTTGCGCGCCTTTCTCGAACGGCCGCGCCAGGTCCTCAGTCGTAACCAATTGATCGACGCCGCGCGCGGGATCAACAGTGATATCTACGACCGCGCGATCGACCTACAGGTCAGCCGCCTGCGCCGCAAGCTTGCGCCGGGCGGGGGCGAGACCCTGATCGAGACGGTCCGCGGTGAGGGCTATATCTTCACCGTGCCGGCACACCGCGAGTGAGCTACGTTCCTTCGATCCGGCTACAAGTCGCACTAGTGATCGCCGGCGGTGCGCTCGCGGCTCAGGCGATCGCGATCTGCCTGTTGTTCCTGTCTCCGCCGCCAGAAGCGCGACGAATGGCGATTGTCGATGCGATCGCTGCACTGTCGGTACCCGACACGCGGCTAGCCGAGGCTGGCTTCGTCCGCGAACGCAGCGCGCAGCCGTTCGTGAAAGACGGTTCTTCCAGCGGGTCGGATCGGCTCATCGCGGAGAGCATCGCCGAAGCGCTCCGCCTTGCGCCCAACGCGGTCGTGGTCCGCACACTTGACCGGGCAACCGGGCCCGCCAAGGTCACGATCGTGCCGGTGCGCGCGACAGGCGCGCGCATGGATGATCCCGCCGCTTCGGCCCGCTATCGAGCCCTGCTACGGTTGCATGCTGTCACCTTTCCCGCGTTCGCGGTGAGCGTGCGGCAAACGAACGGAGAGTGGATCACTCTTCAACCATCCGAGGGGCCACTCACTGCCTGGCGGGTGCGCGTGCTGACGGCATTTGCGCTGAGCCTGCTCCTGACCGCGCCGATCGGCTGGTGGAGCGCACGCGCCCTTACCCGTCCCGTTCGACTTTTCGCGCAGGCAGCGGAGCGCATCGGCATCGATTCAGGCGCCACGCCGCTCACGCCCTCCGGCCCCGCTGAAATCGTCACTGCGGCACGATCGATCAACCGGATGCAGGATCGCTTACGCCACCATATTCGTGACCGCATCGCGATGGCCACGGCGATAGCGCACGATCTGCGTACGCCCCTGACCGGACTGCGCCTCAGCGTCGAGGCGCTGCCCGCAAAGCAGCGCGACCGCATGGCGGCCGACATCCGCCGGATGGAAGCGATGATCGCTCAGTCGCTCGCTTTCGCGCGGCGCGGCAACGAGGTCGAGCCGTTCGAGCGCGTTGACCTAGCCGAAATTGTCGGCCTCTGTGTCGCCGACGCACGCGAGCGAAACCATCGCGTGACCTTGTCTGGAAGCGACTCGCTGCCGGTGATGGGCGAGCCCCTCGCGCTCAGCCGAGCGATCGACAATTTGATCGAAAACGCAGCCATCTATGCCGGTCAGGTCGATGTCGAATTCGGCTCACACGCGGGCGAAGCGCTGATCCTTGTTCGCGACAAGGGACCCGGGATTGCGGCGCAAGATCTCGATCGTGTCTTCGAGCCCTTTTACCGGCTTGAGCCTTCGCGAAGCCGCACTACTGGCGGTATCGGATTGGGACTAGCGACCTCCCGCAGCATCGCGCGCGCGCATGGGGGGGACCTCAAATTGCGCAATCGAATGGGCGGTGGCCTCGAAGCGGAGTTGTCTATCCCTCACGCCGAAGTATGAGCACGATCCGCGAGCGTCTGCTCGTATCCGTGCTTTTTTTATAGAAGTTATTAGATGCACTAGCTGACGGGGCGTTGCGCTTAGTTTAAGGCCGCGCTCCGAATGGCGGCTTTCTTTGCTGTGAAATCCAGAACCGGCCAGTCTACCCACGACCCCGAAGCGGTCGTTCGTGGCCCCGGCCAGTGTTGTTGAAAGCTGTCATCCAATCAGGGGAAGCGCCAACGGCAGGTTGTTGTAGCTTGCAGACCTGGAAGAGGCCAGTCCGACGGACTTCCAAGTGTGAAGGGAGACCACTTTTGCAGGAAAAGAAAGTATAGGCCTGAAAGTTATGCAAGCGATTTGACATCCCTATTCGAACTCGCAAGGTTTGCCTTGTTGCTCCTTACGGCCAATATACAATCGATGAATTCCGCAGCGCGCTCCTCGAACCCATCGGATTGGGCCGGCTCGTTCGAGCCGATTGAACGAGTCACAAATCGGCTGGTCGGGGCAGCGTTTTCGCCGCATCGGCACGACACTTACACCGTCGCTGTGACTATGGCTGGGGTGCAGACGTTCAACTATCGCAGGGAGATACGGTATTCGTTGGCGGGTCAGGTGCTGATTCTTCACCCCGACGAATTGCATGATGGACATTGCCATGATGAGGCCGGATTCAGCTATCGAGCGGCCTATGTTCCGCCAACTCATGTCCAGGCAGTGCTTGGAGGCGCGGAACTGCCGTTTGTCGCTAATGGCGTCTCGACAGATCCCGCCTTGATCGCGGCAGCCTTCAACCTGGTTGTCGACTGCGCGGGTGTCGAGGATCCGGGTGCCTATGAAGACGCGCTTTACGATCTGGCCCATGCCATGAACAATGCGGCTGCCAGGGTGGCAACTGTGAGGATCGCCAACCGAACAGCTGTGATGCGGGCGCGCGAATTTCTTGAAACCGCCGTCGTTGTCGGCACGCGACTTGATGAACTTGAACAAGTTTCTGGCTGCGACCGTTGGCAGCTTTCACGCGATTTCAGGGCGTTGCTTGGCACCAGCCCCTATCGCTATTTGCAGTATCGGCGAGTCGAGCTTGCCAAGCGGCTGTTACGCGAAGGCGCGAAGCTGGCTGAGGCTGCCCATGGTGCTGGCTTTGCGGATCAGAGCCACTTTGGTCGCACATTCCGCAAGACAGTTGGTCTCACGCCAAAAGAGTGGCTTCGCTCGGACCTGTTCCGCACGATCGTTCTATAGTCGTCCGCTGCCAGCGGGTAACTCAGCCGGCATGACACAGATGGTCTTTTCCGATGAGCCGGCCAAGGGCTGGATTGCGCCGAGTATCGCCGCACCCTTTATCTGCATTTTCCTTCTTGTCATCAGCATGTTGCCGGGTGATCTCGGACTCGCATATCTCGGCTTTACTGAGCCGATGGGCCCCCCGCGCGGGCCCTTCGGCTTTTTCCTGATGTTGGTTTCGTTCAGCGCCTTGGGGCTTGCGGTATCTGGTTGGGTTCGCTGGGTTGAAAAGAGAAGCCTCGCAAGTGCCGGACTTTGCGGCGAAGGGGGGCTCAAAAAGTTCCTGACCGGACTGGCCGTTGGCGTAGCGATGATGGGCGCGATCGTGACGGCGATAGCCATTTCCGGCGGGTACCGTGTCGCTGATCTGGCCCCCGCCTTTGCCACCCCTGCTGCGCTTGGCTGGATCGCGCTGTTGCTCGCCGGCTTTGCCGTGCAAGCGAGCGTGGAGGAGTATGTTTTTCGCGGCTGGCTGTTCTCAACCATCATGCGGCGTTGGAACATGACTGCTGCCTTCATATTGTCGTCCGCCGCTTTCACCTTTGCTCACCTTTCGCCTAGAGCAACGGTGCCGGATTTGGTCATGACCTTCATCTTCGCGATTTTCGCCTGCGCTTGGGTGCGTCGTTCGAATTCGATTTGGGGGGTGATGGGCTGGCACGTCGGCTGGAACTGGTTTGGGGGCACCGGTTTTGCTGTGCCGATTACGGGTTTGGACACCGGTCTGCCCGCACTGGTGGTGAAACTGGTGCCTGTCGGGCCGGCCTGGCTCAATGGTGCCGGGGAGGGACCGGAAGGGAGTGTGTTTACGCTTGCCCTGTTGACTGTGGCGAGCCTGGTCATGCTGATGCTTCCAAGGTCGCGCGAACGAAACGAAATCGGCCCACCATGTTCGCGGCACCAACCTTAGGCGCTTCTTCGCCAAAATCTGACAGTCCGAACACCACCCATCATTCGACGTTTCCGCGCTCGTGACGCCCTCCCATCAGCGGACGGGCTACAAACGACCCCAAGGGGACGTGGCCGGGTCAGTTTTGACGCATCATGAATACCCGCCGTCGGGACGATGCAGGGTCCACGATGATTGGCTCTCGAGAAACAACAACCGTCGCAGCGCAATTCGCCTCCGCTGCCCGGCTAATTCGACCCTGCAAATCCATAAGATAGCATGACATATCGTCGCAGACCTCTTCGACCATTTCGCGGTCATCGGAACGGTCCTCTGTGAGCGTTACTACGATGCTCCAACACCCACTCTCAAAGCCTAACTCGACCAACCTGAAATTCGGACTGATCGCGCCGACCAACGCCTGATGGAGCATAAGCTCCGCCCAATTCCAGTCGGACAAAGGTAGTTCGGAAGCGGCGTTCATGGGACTGGTGTAGCTCGCGTGGACCGGTCACCGCAACGACCGCTTTCCACCCAGTTTCCGCCGTTGCGGCGCTGTTACCGCCATCCCGAACGCGGACGGTCCGCAAACGACCCCATTGCGGTCATCTGACTTTCATGGCGCTATGCCCCCATGAGACGGATCGTAATTCCCATCTATGCAGGCATCACCGCGATAGCCGCCCTCCTTCTCGCGCAAACTGCCTTAATATCATTGAGACATGTTCTTGAGGGCCTTCCGCTAAGTGCTGTTCTGCTGATAGTTGCCGGGTGGTCTGCTGCGACCTTTTTTGCACCACTTCTGTCGTTCGCCATTCTAGCGCGTCGGCGCATCAGGGGGCGTCTGTTAGCCCACGCTGCATTCGTTCCCTGTGCGATATTCGTCTACGGAATGGGCGCTTGGCTGTTTTTCGCAATGACGGACACTGGAGGTGAAAATCTGCCAGCGGGATTTGCGATGGTCGCCTCCGTATCGCTGCTCTTTCTCACCCTGCTGTTTCATGCTGCAGCCATCGTTTGGATCATGACCGCAAGGCCACCTCATCCGGCTAACGGCACCTAACCACCCAGTCTCCGCCGCCAGACGCCGTCCCGGGGGCTCCCGAAAGCGGACCTGCCGCTATGTCAGGCCCTGGCTAGGACCTGCCATTCAGCAACCGGCCCAAAAGCTGCCGCGCCCGGGCCGATAAGGCCCGGATGCACGAATATGCCTAGCGCCTTCAGGAGCGCCGCGACCTGCTCGTCGGCGAGATTGGGCAGGAATTGCGCAGCATAGAACTTGGGCCCATCGAGATGACTGTTTCCGCCGATTGGCGGTTCGTCACGCCGGGAAGCCCGGGGGCTCATGGGCCGATTCGGCCGACGCCAGGTTCTGCAGACCTCAGCGATATCGGCGGCAACGTCCGGCACCGGATCCGACCAGCTTTCGTTGGAATAGGCGTCATTGAGCAGACGACTGAGCTCCTCTTCCAGCGCCCGCCGGAAAATTTCCTCGATCTGCTCTCCCGTCAGCGGGTCGCCCTGTTGCATCATCGCGTTGACCCTGATGTTCACCGTCACGAACTGGGCCGAGAGCATCGCAGCACGCTGGCGAACCGCAGCGGGATCGGCGGTCCGCAACGCGATGGTTAGGGGCTTTGAGATAATATGCCGGAAATGCACGCGGCGCCGGTACACATATGGGCCGGAAATACGCTGGGCATGGGGGATGGAGCACATGATCGGACTTCACCTTTCCAGCGGGATCCGATCCGGGTTTTGTGTACGGCTCGTGTGTACGTGCCGTGTGTCCAACCCGGAATATCGGACCGCGCAAAGTGGCCGAAATCCGTCGCTTTCGCGATAAAGTGGTCGGGGAGACACGATCGCCATCCGTCCCCTAAGCAATTGAAGGTTCAGCAATTTCTTACATCACGGGCGTTGGCCTACCAAGAAAAGAACCACTTTTGACGTGGGCTGCAGTGGCATTTTGCGGGATATTTGCGAAATTCGACAGGGCGTTCCAAAACTACGCCAGGCTTACAAACCGTGATCATTTCACCGTCCTGATGGCCACTCAAGGCACTGTCCCGTCATCCCGATCGAGCCGCTGTTCTGGGCAGCATGCGCATCAGGACCGCTAATCCCGTTCGAAGCGATCGCTCCCAATATAGCGCAAAGCGGTCTCGGCCCGCACAAGTGGCGGCCCCTGAAGGATCAGATAAGAGAATTCGACGCGATCGAGCCGATTGCGATGCCAGTCATTCTGGAGGGCTCGAAATGCGTCGTCCTGGAGCATCCCATCCTGAACGAAGGGAAAACCGTCAGGCGAGCACGATCGAGACGGTGGCGAACCCGTTGGCAACAAATTCCAGCGTGGTCATTCGACGGCGCTGCCCGCCAGGTCCGAACTATACTGCAAAACCTTGTCATCGTTCGCGATCGGCTCGACGCGGATCGGGACGTCGCCGAGCAGTCCCGTCACCGCGGCCAGTGCCACCGGGGCGTCGTCGAGTGCCTCAGGCGACAGCGCGAGCGTAACCGCGCCGTCCGCACCCTGGCGCAACGCGAATTGCGCAGCGGACAGACCGGCGAGCGCGTGGCTGACATCGATATTGTTGACCCAGGTCCCCTGTGCGGTGCGGAAACGGATCGCGCGACGGCCGCTGAAGTCGACGAGCATCGGCACGTCGCCCGCCATCGCCAGCCGCGCGGTGTCGCCTGTGCGATAGCGAACGAGGGGCAGACAGAAGTTGAACCCTCCGGTGACGCATACTTCGCCGCGTTCGCCCGGCGGCAGCGCGCGGCCGGCGGAATCGACGACCTCAACGTACAGGCGCGGCTGGAGCAACACCCGGCCGCCCGCGGTGCGATCGGCGACCGCGATCGGCCCGACCTCGTTCATCGAATAGAGATCGAGCACCGGACAGCAAAACCGTGCCTCGAGCCGATCGCGCAGGCCATCGGTGAGCATCATCGCCACCGACAGCAATGCGCGCGGCCGGATCGTCACCGGCAGAGCTAGCAGGCTGGCGAACGAGATCGGATCGCCGGCGATCACTTCGGGATCGAGATCATCGAGATAACGCCCGCGATCGTCGGGATCACGCCAGTCGTCGGGATGGAGGTTGATCTTGGCGAGCCCCGCCTCCCCCATCGTCGGGGTGACCGAGACATAGGTGAAGCAGCGTTTCTGGTGCCCGAGCAGCACGACGCCGACATCGCCGGCGCCCGCGCGCAGCGTGATCCCGAACCGCGCCAGCGCACGCTTGTGGAAAGCGAGATAGCGCGCGGCCACCACCGGATGCGAGGCGATCAGCAGCGGATGGCCGGTGGTGCCCGTGGTGCGGAAGTTGATCAACCGATCGACCGGCACGTCATCGGGCACGAACGCTGCGATATCGTGCGCGAGATCACCGCGCGCGGTGGTCGGCACATCGGCAAGGTCGCGCGGCGGCGCCCCGCGTGCGCGGAAGTGCGGCACCTTGGCATAGGTCTCGGCGAGGAACGGCGCGATCCAGTCGGGCGGCGTACCGGGACGCCAGCCGATCGGCGCCACCAGCGTCTCGGCCTCGAACGCGGCGAGCTCGGGCAGATCCCCTGCGAGCAGGCGATTACCGCTGCGGTTGCGATAGGCGGGCGCAGCCGGATGCTCGGTCATCCGGGTCAGCATCGCGCGGCCCGCGTCGCTCAGCGTCGGGTAGCGATCGGCGTCGGTTGGCTCGGTCATTCGCGGGTATATTTGTCGGCCGATTCCTCGGCCGCCTTGCGGATCAGCGCCTCGCGGACTGCGCGTGCGCGCTCCTCGGCCTCCTGGCTGGCGCGGAGCAGGCGGCGGCGCTCGACCACGCTGACCGCCGAGAGGCGGTCGGCGGCCTGCGCCTCGCTCTCGCCCGCGGGCACCAGCCCGAGCGCGGCGATCAGCGTGCGCGCCAGTTCCTCGCGCCGTTCGACATCCCCGACGAACTGATCGACACGGCCAGAGGCAGAGAGATCGCCGATCCGCTCACTCAGCAATGCGGCGAGCGTCGCGCGATCGGGCGCCGCCGCCGCGACCCACTCGTCGGCGAGAAGCCACACCGCCACTGCGGTCAGTTGCAGCCGGTTGCGATCGTGTCCGACCAGCGGGGCATCGGCCGGGGCATGGCCAAGCGCGTGGAACAGATCGCCGACCAAGGCGGCGGTGACCAGTTCGCCGGCCTCCCCGATGCGCGGCTCGGCGAGAAAATCGTCGGGCGTCTCGGCGAGCCGGCGCATGACGCGCTCGAGGGGCGGGCCGGACGTCATGCGGCGAACTTTGCAAAGGTCTGAGTCGAAGGGCAATCGTCGCACGTCGCCAGTCGCTGTGCGGCGCGCGCGGCGGCGAAGCGGGCGGGCAGCGCGTCGAGGTCGGCGACCGTGCGGAGCGCAGCGAGCGGTACGCCATAGGCCGCGCCGCTGAAGCTGCACGGCGCGGCGACGCCATGCTCGTCGATGAACAGGAAATTGCGGCCGGGGCGGCAATCGTCGACCGCCAGCGCCTCGCCCGATGCGCTGGCGCGCAGCCGGTCGAGATAGCGCGCATCACCGCACAGCGTGACGCCGCGCGCCGCAAGGCGCTGGCGCAGCGCCGGGACGAGCGTGGCGAGCGCCGTTATGTCCTCGGCGCGTAGCCGTTGCGCAGGGAAGAAAGCCGGTCGATCGCGTCCGCCCAATTGGTTGAAGGTGATCTCGTCCACACCCCACTCGGCGAGCGCCGTGCACAGATCGGCGAAATGCGCGATCGTGTCGCGCATCAGCACGATGTTCGCGCGCAGCTTGAGCGGCGTATTCCCGCGCTCGGCGGCGAGCGCGCGCAACCCGTCGCGCACCTTGTCCCACGCCCCTGCCCGGCCGCGCAGTCGATCGTGCACCGGCGCACGACCGTCGATGCTCACGGTCAGCTCGGCGAAGTGCGTGACGATGTCGGCGCGTACCGCAGGCCGATGCAGCGTGCTGCCGTTGGTGGTGGCGCTGATCGCCAGCCCTTGCCCGGCGAGCGCGGCGGAGAGCGCCCATATCGGCCGCCACAGCAAAGGTTCGCCGCCGAGCCAGCTGAGCATCACCGGAGTCGCCCGTGCGCGCGACCGGTCAGCCAGCAGCTCGCCGAACCGAAACGCCTCGTTCGCGCCAACTTCGTCGCGCGCGATATCGAGCCTACGATCATAGGCGCAGAAGCCGCAGGCGTAGTTGCATCGCGTGGTGGTGCGCCAAAGGACGATCATGCCGCGCGCTCCCGTACCGCCGCCGCGCCGCCATAGCGCCGCCGGCTGAATGCCTGTGCGAAGGCGACGAGATCCGGCATCTCGGCGATCGAATGGATATCCCAGCCTAGCTCGTCGCGCGCGCGGGTCAGTTGCTGGCCGATCGCGCTGTCCGAGCGGAACCAGCTGCCCAGGTTGAGCGCCATCGTGCCGCCGGCGCGTCCCTTGGCGAGCGCGGTGGCGGAGACGTCCCAGCCGCTGTTGCCGCGCTCGTCCTGGTCGAACATCGTGGTGATGCCGTCGTCCGAGATCATCAGGATATGCACCGGCCGGTCGCGCGGGGTGCGCTTGGCAAAGGTGTCGCGCAATTGGTGGATCGGAAAGGCGGTGGCGCCGCCATAATAGCCGACGAGGATGCCGAGGATTGCGGTTTCGTCGCGGACGAAACCCGGCGTCGCCATCCATTGCTGCTTGCCGCTCCACAAGGTCGCCTGCACCCGCGCGCCGGCCTTGAGCGCCGAGAGCGCGATCACTGCGCCGGCCAGCGTCAGGAACGACGTGAAGCGGCGCGGATCGGGCATCGACCCGGAGCTGTCTACATAGAGATCAAGGTCGATCGGCCCGGACTTGCGCGCGGCGCCGGGCTCACGACCATAGACGCGACGCACCGTGGTGACGCCGGGAATCACGACCGGCGACTGCGCGACGGTCTGCAGCCAGTCGATCTCGTCGAGCGAGTCGCCGAGCGCCCAGGGTTCGAGCCCTTCGAGCTGCGGCTCTTCCGATGCAGGTGCCTGCTGCACCGGGAACGGCACGAGCAAGGGCAGCGCGCGCTCGCGATAATAGCGGATCGCGATCTCCTCGTCGCTCAGCTTCAGCCCGGCGGCGCGGAGGATCTCTCCATATTCGAACGGCTCGCGCGCCTGGCCGGCGCCGGGACGGCCGGGCGCGGCATCGGGCTTGACGGGCGCCGCGTCCGTCTCCGGCTCCTCGCCGGTCACCAGCGGGTCGCGTGAAGGGTGGAGGACGCCGTCGGCCTCGTCGGCCTCGATCGTCTGCGCACCACTGGGTTGCGCGCCGGCAGCGGCGTCGCGCGTGTCGTGCAGCCGGCGCAGCGCGGCGTCCTTCTCGGCATCTTCAGCGAGATAGGGCAGGACGAGCGCAGCGAAGCGGCCCGCGGCGTACATCCAGTCGCGCGCGTAGACGCGGATCAGTCGCGCGCCGAGCCATGCGTCGCCTTCCATCGCCGGATCGCCCGAAGGACCACCCAGGCTGCCCTTCTCGAGCCCCCAGAGCGACTCGTACATGCCCATATAGAGCGTCCACAGCCGGCTGCGCTCGCCCGGCTCGCGCGCGTTCATCCGGTCGTACACCCCGGCGATGTCGAGGCCGGCCTGGCGCTGGAGCCGATCGTTGATCAGCAGATCGGTGTAGAGATTGGCGATCATCGGCGCATGTCGTTCGAAGGTCGGCAGCGCGGGGCGAAGCCGGGCGATCAGCCGGAAACTGTCGGTGGCGCTGGCCGGCGCGAGCACATGGTGGCCGATCTCGTGCGCGAGGATCACCGCGGCGTGATCGTCGAGTTCGAGCCGGGCGATCGCTTCGAGATCGATCACCACACGCTTGTCGACCAGGCGGATCATCGCGAACGCGCCCTGCAGCCCTTCCGACGCGGCCGCCACGCTGCTCTCGCACAGCTGCGGATCATGGAGACGGATGAAGCGGCTCCACGCGGCGAGCGCCTCGGGCCAGGCGGCTTGCCACAAGGGGACGCGCTCGGCGGGGCTCAGCTGCGCCATGGCTGGATCTCGACAAAATGGCTGCGCGGTGAGGCGAAGACGATCGTGTCGGCGGTGATCGCCGCACGCAGGTCGTCCGCAGGCAGGCCGGTCGGTACGGCCGGAGCGCGGGACGCGGCACGTGCGGCGTCGAACTCCGCAACACCCGCCGGGTGCAGCGTCGCGCCCCACGCGTCGGCCACGAGCAGCCCGATGCGCGTGCCAGAGCGAACGACCACACCCTCGGCCCCAGCGCGAATTTCGGGGGGCGTGGCGAACGGGCCACCGAACCCGGTGAAGCCGCCAAACCGCGTCCCTGCTACGCTGCCTTGCGGCGTCCACCAGCGATCGGCGGCAAGCGCGGCGCGTACCTGAGCCCAGCTGCCCTCAACGCCGATCGCGGCGAGCGCGAGCGCTTCAGGCAGCGCATCGGCGGCAGCCAGCGCGCCGTCGCGGTAATGCGCCATGCCCGCGCGCCAAGCGACGACCTGCCCCGCCCCCGCGAGCGTCTCGGCATCGACCAGCGGCGCGAGCCCCGCCATCAGCGCCATCCATTCATCAACGCGCGCGCCCGAGGTAGCGGCCAGCTTGAGCGCGGCGTTGGTGAGCATCGCGAGTGCTGGTTCGGGTCGCTCGGCCACCACTGCCGCGAGCGGCACCGCTACCTCACGCCAGACCCGGTCGACCAGCAGCCGGCGCTCGCCCGAAAGTGCATGATCGACGAGCGTGACGGACAGCGCGAAGCCCGCGTCGACCACCAATGCGGTGCGATCGGGGGCGATTGCCTCCACCGCCACCGCCAGCGGATCGAGCCGTGTAGAAACCGCATCGGCGAGCGCCGCAGTATCGAAACCGCTGCGTGCGCGCCGCGCCGTCGCCACAAGGGCGTTGAAGCGCGGCCGCGCCGCCGCGAGTTCGCGGACGAGCACCCCCGACAGCGTCATTGCCGGCCGCCGAGCCAGGCCAGGTAATTGGTGTAACGCTGGTGGAGATATTTGAGGTGGAGCAGTTCGTCGTGGAGCGGGCCATAGAGCTTGCGGCCCTGCACACGCTCGCCGACCAGCCGCTCGATCCGCGTCAGCCGCGCACGCACTTCCCGTTCGCCGAGCCCGTCGAGCCCGCTGGCGAACTCGTCGGCCAGCGCGCGCACGGGATCGTCGCGATCGAGATCGAGCCGGTCATATTCCTCGCACGACAGATCAAACAAATGGCGGAGCCAGGCGATCGCATCGGTCCGATAGGCGGCGTGCTCGGGAAGCCCGAAGAACGGCGCGTCGGGATCGGGATGCAGCTTGTCGCGCAACACGAACGGCAGCACCTGCCGCACATCGTCGAGCGACACCACGTCGCCGCCATGGAAGAACGCCATCGCCTTGGCGAAGCCGATGAGCGTCATCAGGTTGCGCACCGACAGGCCGTTGGTGGTCTGCGCGCCGATGTCCTTCAGCCGGTCGCGGCCACCATCGACCGCAGTGACCTGGACCCAGTCGACACCCGAGAGCCGCGCGGTATCCTTGCTCATATGCTCGAAGATCGCGCCGGCCGGCTCCATCAGCTCGAACTGGCTGGCGAAGAACTCGATACGGCGGCGGATCTCGGACGGCAGCGGCACCGCGCGCACCGCGGCGACGAGCTGATCGACCTCGGCCTCGTCGAACACGATCTCCCTGGGGACCACGTCCTCGGGGCGGACATTCTCCTCGATCCGTACGATCAGATCGTCGAGGAAGCGGGGGTTGAACGACAGCGCCTGGACGACGACGTCGATGCGATCGCGAAGCGCCTCGATCACCTGATAGGTGCCGCCACCTGCATCGTCATTGGCGGTCAGGTACCAGGCGGCCGACGGGCATTCGTAGATCTGGCCGAGCACTTCGGCATAATTGTCCCCCATCACCGTCAGCAGAGCGCTCTGCGTACGGGTCGGGATGCGGTTATACTCGTCGACGATCTTGACGCGCATGCCGAGCCACGGGCGCCAGGCGATGCGGATCGCGTCCACGCTTTGCGCGGCGACGAGGTCGGCGGGAAGCGGATTGCCGAGCAGGTCGGCGATCGTCATCTGCGGATGGCCGTGCTGCATCGCGCGGCGTACCTCGCGCACCGGATAGCCGGCGAGCACGCCCATCAGCAGCGCGCTGGCGGTCTTGCCGCGCCCCGGCCCGCCGATGAACAGGCATTTCGAGCGCGTGGCAAAGGCCAGCAGCGGCAGCAGGACATAGCTCGAGTAGCTCTGTGCCGAGGGCAAGGTCAGCAGCTGCCGACTATCGCCGACGCGATATTCCGGCGACGGGCCGTTCTGATACTCGATGTCGTAATGCGGGCTGATGATCGCGGTATTGACGATCCAGAAATAGGCCTGGCGCAGCTTCTCGTCGAGCCGGACCTCGCCCGGCTCCGACGGCACGGCAGCGGCAAGCGGACCTTCGTACAGATCGGCGATATCGAAGTTACGGGCAACGGGAGCTGGTTTCGGCGCCGTTGGAGCAGCGGAAACACGTTGGAAGAAAGGAAATCGGGCCACGTCGAGGTGGTATCCAGTCTTGAAACTCCTGCCAAGGCTCAGCCCCGTATTCCGTGCTACCGAGCCATTTCTGTCCACATCGTCAAAAATGCGGCGGCTATCGGCATTGAGGAAAGCGGCGAAACGGCCGGGGCGCTCTTTGCCGGTCTACTTTTGTGAGCCTGCGCCCTTCTCCGGCGCCCTCAAAATGCGCCGCCGACACTCATTGCTTCATTCGCCCTGACCCAGCCGATCTATCCCAAGAAGGCCGCTATGAGATGCCTTGGGCCGCAAATCTCCAGGTTTATCGGTCGGCTGCAGTGGGACCTTTTGGGCTTTTTCTTGCTATTCGACGGACCGACTTTCGCTGCGACGCACATGTCCCGAATGATCTGCTGGTGGGTATGATCTCCCCCATCTTCACGCGCTTTCAACAACCACCTGCGCGGAGGCTGAGGAGAGCAGAGCCCAGAGCGATCGATCTGATATTGCCCGCTCGGGTCTCGCACGGAGCAGCAATCCTGCGGTATCCAGCTCAAAGCTGTTACTGGTCTGAATTGTCGGAGTAGAACATCGGTCTTTGCAACCACGCGTCAATTGCAGACTCGCGCCAGCCCGTGCAACGCGTGCTGATCTGAATATTCTTTGGAAAACTGCCATCCTGCATTTTGCGGTACATCGTCGAGCGGCTTAAGCCGGTACGCTCAAGGACGGTCTTCAGTCGGAGTATACGGTCCGGGGTTTCGATCTGCATCGCCATCACCTCGTATCATGTGGTCAATCTTGGTGCTTCTGACGCAAGCTGGGCGAGCGATGTGTTCGGTGACAAGGGCCAGCCGGATGGCAAACTGCCATAGCGTGCACAAAGGTATTTCTGGCGTAGCGTTCCGATTTCGGATGCCAGGGTTGCGTCGGATTCGTCCGACGGAGCTAAGGCTTCGATGGGGGAGCGTCCCGGATCTTGCACCAGGGGCCGCGGCGCGTCATCCTCGCCTTTTCTGGCCAATCGAAGCGGGAGGGCCGTCACGCATGTGCAACCTCTATCGTCTGAAAGCCTCCCGCGCCGAGATCGCTGCACATTTTCGAGCGGATGACCGCTCATTCGAGGCCGTCGAGCTTGAAAAGACTATGTGTCTCCCGGCCGGGAAGGTTGGGTCATCCGGGAGCATGAAGGCAGCCCGATGCTCGACCGCCAGAATTGGGGCTGGCCCAATCCACGCGGCGGAAAGCCGGTCGTCAATGTGCGCAACTATGAGAGCCCGTTCTGGCGCTCGGCGCTGCAAAATCCTGCGCGGCGCTGCCTTGTGCCCTTCTCACAATTTCAGGAGTGGAGCACCGCGCCTGATCCAGTAACAGGCAAGAAGCGACCCCATTGGTTCAATGTACCGAGCCGGCCCGTCACCGCATTTGCCGGGATCTGGCGCCCGAGCGACACAGGCCCGATTTTCGCATTTCTCACCTGCGGCTATGGCGATGCGCCTGAAGCTGCCGCCAACCATATCGTCGGGGCCATCCACCCCAAGGCTGTCCCCGTCATTCTCCATGACGAAGACCATGGCCGCTGGCTGCGCGCGCCGCTCGACGAGGCGCTCCACCTCGCCTGCGCGTTTCCGAGCCAACTGCTCGCGGTTGAAGGATAGGGTCCGACTTGCAGGTTACGTCCTGCATCGATCGCCACACAATGTTGCTGACCACGGCCGGGATGAGCCATGAGTCTCGATCAAGGTGATTGCGGTCCGGCCACCGAGCGATACTATGCGCCATGCTCAAGACGTCGATCACCGCTTTTGCTCTTTTGGCCATGGTCAGCGGTTGCGCCGATGTGCCTCAGGCCACGGAACCAGCGCCAGCGTCAGCGCCCCTCAAGATCACCAGCTGGAATGTCGAACATCTCGCAGAGCGCAACGGCGAAGGCTGTCGACCGCGTACCGATGCCGATTACGCAGACCTGCGGCGCCATGCCGATGCCCTGGCTGCCGATGTGATCGCGCTCCAGGAAGTCGAGAGCAAGGCTGCCGCCGAACGGGTCTTCGATCCGGCGCGCTATGACGTCGTCATGTCGGCGCGTCCCAAGGGACGCCGGGGCGGCGTCTGCTATGGAAAGCCTGGCCAGACGATAGGGCATCAGGCAGTCGGCTTTGCGATCCGCAAGGGCATTCGCTGGACCCGCAATGACGATCTGTCCGCTCTTGCGCTCGGTAATCCCGACCTGCGCTGGGGCGTCGATGTGACGATCGGGTCACGCCAGCCCGTTCGGCTGCTGGCGGTCCACCTCAAGTCCGGCTGCAATTCGGGGCGCTCCCAGAGCGATCCGGACTGCCCGGTGCTGTTTGATCAGCTGCCCGTTCTTGAACGCTGGATCGACGGCCGCGCCGCCGCGGGAGAGACGTTTCTTGTTCTTGGCGACTGGAACCGGCGGATCGCTGCGCGAGGCGACGTCTTCTACGCCGAGATCGACGACAATGAGCCGGCCGGTGCTGATCTGTCGATCGCGTCGGAGGGACAAGCCGCCGGCTGCAAGGCGCGCTATCGCGAATTCATCGATCATATCGTGCTTGGATCGAAGGCGTTGACGCGGATGCTCCCAGGGTCGTTCGAAGAATATCGATATGATCAGCCTGAAGACCGGCACCCGTCCGACCATTGTCCGGTGTCGATCAGGATCAAGCCATAACCCGACGCCATGGTGAGCGGCACAGGGTGGGCAGCGCTCGGCTGTCGTTGTCGACGGGCCCATAGCGCGTTAAGCGCGCGCGATCGCAGGACGCAGCGCGCCGCCGCCTCCGATTCCCGTGCAGAGCGGTGTAGAATTTGACATAAATCTGAAATTGTTGGACGAAGAACTCGATTTGCGCATCGCGTCCGTGAGAAGCAGCGCGTGCAGATCTGATCATATCCACGCGTTTGCGGTGTGTTGGGGCACCCTCGCAACCGGCGTCATGCGGTATGGCAAGGCTACATCTGGCGGAAGCCTTCAGCACAGTTTTGAGTTCGGCAGGTGCGCTTCCAGAGCTTTTCTCCGCGCTCGAGGAATATACCGCGGCCATGGGCTTTCGTTACTTCGCCGTGGCCCATCATGTCGACTTTGCAACCGCACCCGATCTGGCGATCCGGTTGCACAATTATCCTGCCTGTTGGGAGGCGTGGTTCGATGCGCGACACCTTGGCAGGTTCGATCCCATTCACCGCGCAAGCCATGTCGCAAGCGTTGGATTTCAATGGTCGCAGGTTCCCAATCTTATCCGCATGACGACAGGGGACCGGCAGGTGCTGAGCGAAGCGCGCAGGTTCGGGATCGGCGAGGGCTTCACGATACCCGCTCATGTGCCGGGCGAGTATAATGGATCCTGCTCGTTCGCTGTGGCGAGCGGTGATGATTTTCCCGAGCACCATGTCCTGATCGCGCAACTGGTCGGGGGGCTGGCGTTCGAGACCGCACGGCGTCTCTCCCTGCCCAGCCGCGCGCCCACCCCGACCTCGCCCCTGACCGACCGGCAGCGCGACTGTGTCCTGTGGGCGGCGCGCGGCAAGACCGACTGGGAGATCGCCCGGATCCTCGGGGTCAGTCACGAGACCGTCATCCAGCATCTCAAACATGCCCGCGAGCGATATGGCGTCCAGAAGCGCGCGCACCTGGCGGTCATGGCGCTGTTTGACGGATCGATCTGCTTTTCGGACATCTTCATCCGCTAGCCCCCCCATTTGTTGGTATATCGCTCGACCGGTAATCCGCCGATCCTTGCGCCTCACACGAGGGAGGCGCCACCATGATCGCGCTGGTCGATACCAGGGTCTCGAAAGGCCCTGAGCTGGTTCTGCAACGGATGTTCGAGGCGAGGAAGGCGGTCTTTGTCGACCTGCTGGGATGGGATGTTCCAGTGCTCGAGGAGCATTATGAGGTCGATCAGTTTGACGATGCGCACGCGCGCTACCTCGTCCTGACCGACGCGGACCACAGGCACCTTGGATCCGCGCGGCTGCTGCCAACGACGCGGCCGCATATCCTCGACACGCTCTTCCCCGCCTTATGTGCAGGTCCTGTCCCGAGCGGGCCGGAGATCTTCGAAGTCACGCGCTTCTGCCTCGACCGGAGGCTGGGAGCCAGTCGCCGGCGGATCGTTCGCGATCAGCTGGTCACCGCGCTGACCCAGCATGCGCTTGCTAACAGCATTCGAACCTATACCGGCGTGGCCGAGCAGGGCTGGCTTGGACAAGTCCTGCGGTTTGGCTGGAACGCGACACGGCTCGGGCAGCCCCTGCCCGACCGGGGCACGACCCTGGGGGCGCTGCGTATCGATATCGACGCCAACACGCCCATGCGCCTCGAGCGCAGCGGCATGTGGCGACCCGCCGCCCCCCTGCTCATCGACGCGGCAACAGACTTCAGCATCGCTGGAGTTCAACCATGACGAGGCTCACGCACCGCAGATCATCCCGGGCGATCGACGCGTGCCACCAGTTGGACGCACAGGGTTGGACAATCCTGCGGGGGCTCGCCCCGCAGCGCGGCATGCGCGACCTCGCGGCGGACCTCGAGCCTGTGTTCGAGGCGACGCCCTTTTGTACGGGCGACTTCTATGGCGCGCGCACGAAGCGTTTCGGGAGCCTGCTGCGCCGGTCCGGCCATGTCAGCCCGCTCGTCCTCGCGCCTGACATTCTGGAGATCGTCGAGCATTTCCTGCTGCCCTGGTGCGACAACATCCAGCTCAATCTCGGGCAGGCCATCGCTCTCTACCCGGGCGCACCGGCGCAGTTTCCGCATCGCGACCAGGACATGTGGCAGGGGGTCAAGGGCGAGGTCGAATATCTGGTGAACATCATGTGGCCGCTCACGCCGTTCACGGCCCGGAACGGAGCCACGCTGATCTATCCTGGCACCCATCGCCGAAACGCGCTCGAAGACACGATCGCTGACGCCTCGATCTGCGCTGAATGCGAGCCTGGCGATGCGATTGTCTTCCTCGGCTCGACCCTCCATGGCGCCGGGGCCAATCGCACCGACACGGTGCGCAAGGCAGTGGTGCTGAGCTACTGCCTTGGCTGGCTCAAACCCTATGAAAACCAGTGGCTCGCCTACCCACCGAGCGTCGCACGGACCTTCCCTGCCGACCTTGCCGCCCTGGTCGGCTATCGACAGCACCGGCCCAATCTCGGCAACTTCGAAGGCGTCTGCCCATCGGTCCTGCTCCAGGACATGGTCCCGGCCCATCTTGGCGCAATCGACGCGCTCCGACCGGATCAGGCCATCGCGGTTACCGGACATCTCGCAGCGCAAGCCACTGGATGAGCCCGCTCCAGGCGATGGAGCGCAGCTACGCCGCGCTCAAGACGATCTTGCGGGAGGGGCGGCTTGCGCCTGGCCATCGGCTCGAGGCGGTTCGCCTCGCCGACGAGATCGGGGTGAGCATGACCCCGGTTCGCGATGCCCTGAACCGGCTGGTCGGCGAGCAGCTGGTCGAAGCGAGCGCGGGCGATGGCTTCCATGTTCCCCGCTACAGCGAGGCAGAGCTGCGCAATCTCTATGAATGGCATGCCGCGCTGGTCACGCTGGCGATCCGCACTGCCCGCACGCTGCCCGATCCCGATGATCTTGCCGTGGTCCTCGCCACCCGGTCGCACGCCGAGGCCGCGGCGATGGGCTTTGAGCTGCTCGCCAACACCACCGCCAACCGCGAGCTGCGCACTGCGATCCTCAACGCCGGCGACCGGCTTCACGCCTTTCGCCGCCTCGAGCATATCGCCCTTCCGCTCCCCGCCGCCGAGATCGCGGCCGCCATCACGCCCGGGCCTGACCAGCGCGCCGCGATCCGGCGCTACCATGTCGCGCGCATGCGTGCCGCGCCAAAGCTGCTCGAAGCGCGGACGAACCGCAAATAAGCCGATTATAAAATTCATATAGGCGGCGATCGGGCCGAGTCTTCCGTGGTCGCGAGTCGTGCGACGCAACACGGAGAATGAAGATGGAACGCATCAATGAAGACGCGGTCGAGCTGATCGACCTGGGCGCCGCCAGCGTCGAGACCCAGGGCCTCAACGAGGGCCTGATCGATGGCTTTGGCTATCAGGTGCCCATCGGTCTCTCGGACAACTGAGCGCCGGCGTCGGCGCGGCTCCGGCCGCGCCGACAAGGTGCCACGAGGACCTGTGGTGATCTGGACGCTCCTCCCCCATCTGACCGCCTGCCTTGCCGGCGAGGCCGTCATCCTGCTCGATCTTCGCGCCGACCGCTATTTCCGGGTCTCCGCGCGTCTTGCCCCGCACGTGCGCGACTGGTTCGCTCAGGGCGGCGGGGCAGCACCTGCCATAATCGCCGCGTTCCTGGTTCGCAGCAGGCTGGTTGAGCGATCCGATCTCAGGCAGCTCAGCGCGCGCGCCGCGCCGGTCTCCATCCCCAATGCGGTTCCCCATCAGGAGTTGGCGCACGCCCTGCCCCGCCTCGGCGCCGCGCGTCTGGCAGGCGAGGTAATTGGCACCTGGCTGGCGCTGCGGACCCGTCGGCTCGAAACCCTGCTCGGTGCGCATCGCGCACAGCGGTCAGCACTCCCGGCCGGCCCGGCCCTCGCTCCGGCGATGCTTGCGGCCTATCACCGCGCACGACGGCTGGTGCCGATCGCGAAGAACTGCCTGCTCGACTCGCTCGCGCTCGATCGCTGGCTTGGCGACACCGCCCCTCCCCGCAAGATTGTCGTTGGAGTCACCGCCGAGCCGTTTCTTGCGCATTGCTGGCTGCAGACAGACGGCCTGCTGCTCAACGATCATCCTGACCATGTCCGGCGCTATGCGCCGATCCTGGTGGTCTGATGATCATCGATCCCTATTTCGCGTTCATCCGCGATCCCGGCAGGCCATTTGCCCCGCAGCTGTCGGCAGCGTTTGAAGACCTGTCCCGCCAGGGCCTCGCGGTCCTGGTCGACACACCCCGCCTGGTTTTCCTCGGCCGCCCGTCGAGCCCCCATCTCATCCCGAATGGCGGCAATGCGATCATCTGGGGCAGGCTGTTCGACCGACGAAGCGCCAG
The DNA here is from genome assembly GCF_020177055.1 of Sphingomonas sp. R647. Classification (GTDB taxonomy): domain Bacteria; phylum Pseudomonadota; class Alphaproteobacteria; order Sphingomonadales; family Sphingomonadaceae; genus Sphingomonas. Next base: position 203,226 of record NZ_JAIQXT010000001.1, on the reverse strand, counting down.
CTTCGACGTGTCTGGCCACGACCCCGAACTGCACGCGCCGGCCGAGCGGTTCGTCACCCGCTTCTGGGGCGGCTATCTTGCGCTGCGCGCGTGCGACGATGCGGTCGAGGTCGTGCGCGATCCCTCGGCAATGGTGCCCGCTTATGCAGCGCAGGCCGACGGCATCGAGATCCTCACCTCGACCCCGGCCGCACTTGTGTCGATGGGCCTTGTATCGCCGACGATCGACTTCACCATCCTCACCCAGGCGCTCGCCTTTCGCGATCTGCGCCCGGCGCGGACCGCGCTGCGCGGGATCAGCGAAGTGCCGCCGGGCACGGCACTGCGCCTTGGTCAGGGCGCGTCCGCGACGCGGCAGATCTGGTCGCCCTGGTGCTTCACCCGTCCAGAGCTTGAGCTTGTCGACCGCGCCGAGGCGGCGCGGGCGGTGCGCGAAGCCGTGCTGCAGGCGACGCGTTCCTGGGGCCGCACCTGCGCGCGACCGATTGTCGAGCTCTCCGGCGGGCTCGATTCCTCGATTGTCACCGCGAGCCTCGCCCAGGCCGGCGCCGCTCCGACCTGCGCGACCTTTGTCCCGCTTCCTGGCGACTCGGACGAACGCAGCTATGCGCGCGCGGTCGCCACCCATCATGGCCTCGAGCTCGAAGAGCTCGACCTCGCGGTCGCCGCAGTCGATATATCCCGGTCGGATTCAGCAGCCCTGCCCTGGCCGTGCGCACGATCCTTCGCGCAGGCGCTCGACCGGCCGCTGCAGCGCCTTGCCGGCGCGATCGGCGCCGACATGTTCTTCAGTGGCGGTGGTGGCGACAATGTCTTCTGCCATCTCCAGTCAGCGCTCCCGATCGTGGATGTGATCAGACGGCATGGCCTTGGCAGGCATGCGGCGCACACGACCATGGATGTCGCAGAGATCGCGGACATTACCTTCTGGGAGGCCGCACGCTCGGCATTCGGGCGACGGTTCGAACGCGACCGCCTGCTGCCAAAGCCCCGCACCAACCGGTTCCTCGCCAGGGCCGCGCTTGCCGATCTGCCCTGGCCGGTCGGCAACCCATGGCTTGAAGCGGTTCCCGCGAGCCTGCCCGGCAAACGCCGGCATGTCTGGGCGCTGCTCAGCACTCTCAACCATATGGAGGGCTTTGGACGTCAGGCGATTGGCCCGATCTGCTCGCCGCTGCTCGCGCAGCCCGTCGTCGAGACCTGTCTGCGCATACCGACCTGGCTCTGGTTCGATCGCGGCGAGAACCGGGCGATCGCCCGCGAGGCGTTTCGCGACCTGCTACCGCGCGCGGTGATCGAGCGGCGCACCAAGGCGGCCTTTGACAGCCTTGGTGCGCGCGTGATCCGGTCCAACAGTGCTGCGCTGCGCGGCATGTTGCTCGACGGACTGCTTGTCCGGGAGGGCATCGCCGATGCCTCGCGCATCGCGGACGCGCTCGCCCAGGCCATGCCCGATGGTGAGGCGGTGGCGGACCTTCTGGCGCTGGCGGACGTCGAAGCCTGGGCCAGGGCATGGCAGTGCTGATCACGGCCGGGCGGCGGCCTTCATCTGCTCCCAGCGCGCGACCTCGGCGTCGCGGGTGCCGCGCGCCGGGCGCCGGTCCATCAGCCAGAAGCCGAACCAGTCGATCGCACGCTGGTAGATCGCGCTGCGATGCGCCGGCTGCGCCTTCACATGATGTTCGTCGGGAAACACGTACATCTCGACCGGTGCGCCATGCTGCTCGAGCGCCGATACCGCCTCGAGCGCGCCGCGATATTCGGCATCGGGCACCTGGATCAGCAACGGCGTACTCATTGCAGGTGCATTGCGGCTGAGCGACATGGGTTTCCAGAACTCACCATCGTCGCTCGACTGGCGGGGATAGCCCCAGGCCAGCAGCGCGTCGCGATAGGCAGGTCCGATTGCGAACAGCCCCGATGGTTCGTCGCAGCACGAGCTGATCGCCGCCGCCCTGAACCGCTGCGAGGTGTTGAGCGCGAACTGGGTCGTGGTGGCCCCGTCGCTCATGCCGGTCAGGCCGATCCGGGCGGGATCGACCGCGCCGCGCGCGATCGCGGCATCGATCCCGGCATGCAACGCCGCGAGAATCGCGCGGCGCCCTGCCCATTCTGCAATGTTGATCCTCTGCAGGCTGTTGAGGTCGGGTGCGGCATCGGTCGCCGCAAGCCGGGCGGGCTGCTGGAAGCTCAGCACCGCAAAGCCCTGCTCGGCCAGAAGATGGATCGGATATTCATCGCCCGTCCCGCCGCGCAGGAACCCCCTGCTTTGATACTGGACGACAATCAGCGGGCGCCGTTCGCCGGACCGATGGAACCGCGGCAGCACCAGATCGCCATAGGTCCGCGCCCCCCGACCATCGGTCCAGGCGAGCCGTGCCACCGATCCCAGCGCCACCTGTGCGAATTCGGGGTTGGGGTCGAAGATCCTGGTCACCTGGCCGTCGGCAAGCGCGATCCGGGCGAGATGACGCGGCTCGGTCGCGGTCTCGCGCGCGCAGAGCAGGGCGGCACCCTGCAGCGCGCACCCAAGCAGCGCGGCATCGCTCGAGAAGCGCAGCTGCGGCGCTCGCTCGGTGCCGACCCGCCAGCTGTACAGGCTGAGCCGTCCCTGATCTTCAGGGCCACCACCGCGCAGGATGATCAGCATGTCGCCGACCCACCAGATGCCGCCGATGCCGCGCCCGCAAAGGGCATCGGGGCAGCCAAGCGCGCGCCCGCCGACCTCGACATGAAGCCGCGCGGGTGACAGGAACCGGCGCGGGTCATCGGGCACGGTCCATGCCCTGCCCTGCCCGCCCGAAGCGAACAGCACCGCGCCGCGCGGCCGGTCCTGCGCCCCGCGTGACCGCAGCGCCTCGGCCTGCGCCGGCGACAGCGTCCGCACTGTCATGCGGTCCGGGTCGAACGCACTGAATGTGAGCGGAAGCGGCAGTGCCGGGCGCGGCCTTGCCTCGGACACGGTCCAGAAGCGCGCATCGAAATGAAAGCCGTTTCGCCCCTCACGATCGATCGCTTCGCGCGCGGCCGCAAGACTGGGGCGCGTGGCCAGCAACAGGGTCCGGCCATCGCCCGCCTGCTCGACCGAGAGGATGTCGGTGGACAGCGCGGTGACCGCCCGCCCCGCTGTGCCGTCGGGCGTGGCCCGCCACAGCCGGGTGAGCCCATGGTCGCGCCGCAGGTAGAAGAGCGCGCGACCATCGTGCGACCAGAGCGGCGCGAGCGCGACCGGCGTCCCGTTGGGAATCGCGGGCACGCCGCGGATGTCGTTGAGCGAGGGAATGAAGGCGCCGCCAACATCGACCAGCCTGACCGGAGCCGACCCGTCCAGCCGCACCAGGGCGATCCCGAAACAATAAAGGTTGGTGCGAACCTCGGCGCGCCGCAGCGCGATCGCCGCAAAGCGCCCATCGGGCGAGATCGAGAAAACCGGCGCTCCCGCGGCGCCAGTGTCGAGCCGCCCGAAGTCGCGCAGTTCGATCAGGTCGCGCCCGGTAATCGGCCGCTGGCCTGTTGCCGCCCCGGGGATGGGCGGCAACAGGCGCTCCCGGCATCCGGCCGGCGCCGCTTGGGCAGACGCGACCGGGCCGATGAGCAGCAGAACCAGCACGGCAAGGCCCAGGCGGGTCACCATGTCCTGGTGACCTGGAGCGCGATCATGCGGCCCAGCGGGCTGGCATTTTCAGCGTCGAACCCGCTGGTGTAGCTTCCAACCGTATAGGTCACATAGGGCGGGTCGCGATCGAACAGGTTGCTGGCGTTGAGCGCGACACGCACACCCGCCAGCGCGCCGCTGGTCTCGCTGAACCGATAGCTCAGATTGAGATCGAACGTCGTCCAGGAGGCGACGCGCTGCGGCACGGCGGTCGTGCGGTTCCAATAGCCATCGACATGATTGACGAACAGCGCCGCGCCAAAGCCTGATTTTTCGAAGGAGGCGCGACCGCGGACGCGCAGATCGACCGGGTTGCCGATCGTGTCGACCACATCGATCGCGGCTGCAGTTGCGGTGAGCGCCTGGCGGATATGGAAGATATGGGTCGCAACCGCCCCGATCTCGGCCTGCCCGCCGGCGATCCCGAACGCATAGCCGATATCGAGGTCGAGCCCGGACTGCCTCACCACCGACAGATTCTGCAGCCGCGCATCGGCCTCGGCGACAAAGGTGGCGGTCTGCGGGATGCCGAACAGGTCGAGATAATAAGGCGAGGCATAGACTTCCGCGATCCGCGCCGGGGTCGGATTGGGCGTCAGGATCGGGTCATAGATGTTCCGGTTGACCAGGAAATTGGCGAGATTGGGCGCGGGGCTGGCGATGCGGTCGCGATAATCGACATCGAAATAGGTCGCGCTGAACCGGAAACCCGACACGAAGCGTGGCGTGAGATCAACGCCGAGCGTCCAGCTCGTCGCGCGCTCGGGCCGCAGATTGGGATCATTGCCGCGGATGACGAGCAGGTTCGACGTGCCGGTCGGCGACTGGGGATCGGCGACGGGAAATGCGAAATAGCCGATCGAGCTCGGGTCCTGGCGCATCTCGCTGAACAGCGGCGCGCGGAACGAGGTCCCGTAGCTGCTGCGGATGCGCACGCCAGGCAGGCTTTCCCAGACGAGGCCGATCTTTGGGTTTCGCGTGCTTCCGAAATCCGAATAGTCTTCGGTGCGAATTGCCGCGGACAGGTCGAGCCGCCGGAAGCCTGGCAGGCGCGCTCCCTCCCCGAAGATCGGGATCAGCAGCTCGGCATAGGCCGCCTTGACGATCCGCGCATCGGGCAGCGGGGTTGGCGCGGTCACGCGCGGATCGAGCGTCGCGGTATAGGAGATGGTCTCGCCATCGCGATTGCGGTCGCGGCGATACTCGGCACCCACTGCGAGCCGCACCGCGCCTGCCGGAAGCGTGAACAGCGGGCCATCGGCGCGCAAGGTCGCCGACCAGGACATGCCATAGAAGCTGCGCCTCGAATAGCCGCGCACCGACTCGATCGTCGCGCGATTGGTGGTGGCGCCATCGCCGAGCAGATTATAGGCGGTCGCGGGATCAGGATCGGCGAGCGCCAGCGCGAGCCTGGCCGAGTTCACCCGGTTCAAGATGGCGTAGCGCTCGTCCTGCCGCCCCCAGGTGGCATGGGCATCGACCCGCCATGGCCCGAGCCGCGCTTCGGCACCGCCGGTCAGCCCATAGGCATTGACCTGGCCCGCGTCGCGCTCGGGTCCAAGGTCGCGCACGAAACTGTAATTGACCCCGATCGGCTGGTTGGTGCCGATCGGATCGACGTAGAAGGGATTGGTCACCGGCACCGTCCGCCGCGTGTCCCCGCTCGGCTGCACCGCGCTTGTGAAGCTGCGCCAGGTCGCGAGGCCATTGGCATAGATGCGGAGCGTGTCTCCCACATTCTGGCTGATCGCTGCGAACACCGAATGGCGGCGTTGCTGGGGCAACAGATCGGCGCCAAGCCAGCGGTCCCCGAGATTGACCGTGCCCGCGGTCAGTTGCGCGGCGGTGAGACCGACGCCGTTCTGACCGGCTGGAATGGCAAAGCTCGTCCCGCCGGCATGGATCGTACCCGGGACCGCATAAGGACCGCGCCGGTCGGGTCCGCCAAAGCGGCGCAGATCGTCGGTCGCATAAGCGCGGTCGGCCGCGGCGAGCGCGTCGCGCTGGTAGAATTCATAGGCAACCACCGCATGCCCGCTTGCCCAGCGTGTGCCGAGCAGCTGGCTCAGCTGATATTCCTGCGCGTCGCCATCGGCGGTGCCGATGCGGAAGTTGCTTTCGGCGCCATCGAAATCGCGGCGCGTGATCACATTGACCACCCCCGCGACCGCGTCGGATCCATAGATTGCCGAGGAGCCATCGGCGACAATCTCGACGCGCTCGATGACCGAGGCGGGGATGACCGACAGATCGGCAAAGGTCCCGCCAAAGCCGCCGAGCGGGGGGCGATCGCCATTGACGAGGAGCAGGGTCGAGGTCGGGCCAAGACCGCGCAGATTGACGCTCGATCCGCGCCCGGCATTGCCGTTCCCCGCCGCGGTCAGCAGCCCGGCGGTATTCTCGTTGGCGCCGCCTGCGAAATTCTGCGGGATCGACTGAACGATCTGCTGGGTGGTCGAAAAGCCCGCCTGATCGATGGCCGCACGATCGATCGTCACCACTGCCGAACCCACCGGACCATGGCCACGGATACGCGTGCCCGTCACAAGGACTTCCTCGCCCGCCATATCCTGGTCCGGCGCGTCGGCGCGCCGGATCACCAGCGTATCGCCGACCACCACTGCGCGCAGCCCGGTGCCCGCGAGCAGCGCGGCGAGCGCAGCCTCGGGGGCATAGCGCCCCTTGAGGCGGCGCGCCCGGAGACCCTGGACAAGATCGTCCGCGACAAGGATCTGCCGTCCCGACCGGGCCGCGACCTGGTTGAGCGCCCGGCCAAGATCGGTCTCGGCGATATCATAGGTCTGCGCGTCCGCCTGCCGAGCCAGCGCGTCTGGCGCAATGAGCATGGTCGATGCGCAGACCAGCGCGAACTTGAGTGTCTTCATGTCGTCCTCCCGGATTGCCGCGTCGGGCGCGGTTGGGAGGGAAGGACGAGCGAGGAGCAAAACACCCCCCGAAAAAAATTCAGGGACGCGCGAGAATGAGGTTACCGTCCTCTCCTTGCCGCACCTCGAGGTCGAACGCGGCGGCGAGCGCGCGGGCAAGCCCCTCGACCGGCAGCGGCCGGAAGGATCCGGTCACCCCGAGCGCGCCGAGCGCGGGCTGATCGAGCAGGATCTGCCGCTGCGAATAGCGATTGGTCTGCGCCAGCACCTGCGCGAGCGGCGCGCGCTCGAACACCAGCATCCCCGCGACCCATTGCGCGCTCCCCTTCCCGGCCGGTACCGGCGCGGCACGCGGCTGGCCCGACGGGCCGACCAGCACCCTCTGCTGCGACGCCAGCTGGAACGCCGCGCCCCCCGGGCCGCCGGCCACGGGCCGCACATCAAGGCCGCCGCGCAGGCTCGTGAGGCACAGCCCGTCGGCACGGATCTGCGCATCGAACTGCGCATCGCGGGCCCCGATCGCAACGCCCGCCGCCTGAGCGACGAAGTTCCGCGCAGGATCGGGCCGCACCTCGAACCGTGCCCGTCCCTTGAGCAGTTCGACGCGGCGCGTGGTCGCATCGAAGCGCACCGCGACCGCGCTGTCGGTGTCGAGCGTGATCCTCGAGCCATCGGGCAGGCGATGCGTGCGGACCTCCCCCACCGCCGAGCGCAGCGTGAGCAGCTGCGCCGTCCCTGTTTGCTGCAGCGCGCCCTGCGGCCACAAGAGGAACAAGGCGAGAAGCAGCGCGCACGCCGTCGCAGCCAGCCCGACCGCAGGCGCCTGCGGCATCCAGCGCGGCCGGTGGCGCCTCAGCGTGCGCGCGCGCCCGAGATCGCTCGCGCCAAGCGCCGCCGCGGCCTCCCACGCCTGTTCGACGCGCGCATATTCGCGGCGGTGCGCTGCATCGGCGTCCAGCCAGGCTTCGAACGCGGCGCGGCGCGCCGAGGCGTCCGGGCCGCGCATCGCGCTCCACCAGGCCGCCGCAGCCGCGCGCACATCGCCGCTCATGCGTCGCGATCCATTGCACGCCGGATCTGGGCGATCGCCCTCGTCATCTGCTTTTCCACACCCTTCACGCTCAATCCGGTCGCCTGCGCGATCTGCGCATAGCTCATGCCATCGAGACGGTGCGCGAGAAAGATCTCGCGGGTTTTGGGCTTGAGCTGCAGCATCGCGGCCTCGATCCGCCGCAGGCTATCGCGCGCCTCGAGGCGGCAAAGCTCATCTGCGTCCGAAACGGCATGATCGGTAACCTCGCTGTCGACCGTCACCAGGCGGGTTGCCGGCGCGCGGGCGCGGTCGCGGATCAGGTTGCGACCGATCTGCCGAAGATAGGAGCCGGGCTGCTCGACCGGACCGCTTGCAGTTCGCGCACGCGCAAAGCGCAGGAACGTTTCCTGTGCCAGATCCTCGGCATCGCCCGCATCCTTGCGACCGCGCATGAACAGCGCAAGCAGCGATGGACGCTGCGCGCGATAGAGCAGATCCAGCCCGTGGCGCTCGGCATCGCCAAGAATTCCCTGCCCAGCTGGGAGCACCCCGGAGTCCCCGGGATCGACACTGTGGGGACTGCCCCGGGCATCGCGCGCACGCATCATCCGTCTCCGCAAGCGAGACGGATCCGGCGGCAGGCCGGGTGTTGAGAACATGTATGGGAACATGCGCCGACGCCTTTAGCCGCAAGGCCTGGACATGCGCGTTGGCCACCCGGCCGCAAGGCCATGTGAAGATCACCCACACGAGGTTCTCACGCCTCGGTGCCATGGTCACGGCACCGGGCAAGTCTAGCCGCCCGCAAAAGCGCAAGGCAAGGCCGGGCACCCAAGATGATCCGGAATGGAGGCATCGGACGCCGTGTCCGACCTTCGGTGCGCAGGCGCGACCCACCATTTCTGGTAGTTGAAAGCTTTGTCCTCCCTTTCCACTCTGCCCGCTGCGCGCCGCCATACCGGGGCAAGACGGACAGGGATGCGCCATGATCGAGGTTCATCTGCTGCGCTATGCGCTGGCGGCTGCGGAGACCGGCAGCTTCAGCCAGGCTGCCGAGCGGTTCTGCGTCAAGCAATCGACGCTGAGCAAGCGCATCGCCTATCTCGAGCAGCGCATCGGGATCGCGCTCTTTTCCCGCTCGACCCAGGGTGTCGCCCCGACCGCGGGGGGGCTTCACTTTCTTCAAAAAGCCCGCGGGATCGTCGATGACCTTGAACGCCTCGCGCGCGAGTCACAGGCGCTTGCGTGCGGCAGACGCGGGACGTTGAGGATCGGCTTTCACGCCTCGCTCGCCGGGGGTGACCTGCGCGCCATTCTCGATGCCTATCGCGAGGCATTTCCGCAGGTCGCGCTCGAGGCGATCGAGGACGGGCGCGCGCAGCTGCTCGACGCGCTCGACCGCGACCGGCTCGACCTCGCGATCATCGCGGGGGAAGGCGACCCGGGCGCGCGCTGCGCGTTGACGGTGTGGAGCGAGCCGTTGATGATCGCGCTGCCGGTCGGTCATCGGCTCGCCAGCAGCGAGCGGCTCTACTGGACCGATTTTCGCGGCATGTCGTTCCTTGTGACCAGGGCCGATCCAGGCAGTCTCATCGCCGCGATGATCGCCGCGCGCATGACCGGCCCCGGGACAATCGCGAAGATCGCGATCCAGGCGGTCAGCCGCGACAACCTGCCCATTCTTGCGGGCGAAACCCGTGTCGCGGTGCTCGCCGGCGCAGCGCCAGCGACGCCAAAGATCCTGTGGCGCGAGGTGCATGATGCGTTCGGTGCGACCCGGCTCGACCAGTGCATGCAATGGCACAGCGCCAACCCCAACCCGGCGCTGGCGCAGTTCCTCGCGCTGATCGAGCAGCGCTATCGCCCGAACCGGCCGGTCATCGTCACGACAGGTAGAAAGGCCGCCACGCGAGGGGGAGCGTGACGGCCTTCCCCCGCAGCGGGTGGCCCGGAGGGGGTACAGACCCCCGCTACGGAACTAGCGCATGTCGCTCATGACGCTGGAGGCGACATTGCCGGTTGCAGTTGCGGTGAGGCTGGTATTGCTGATCCTGACCGAGCCGGAGTGGGCCGCGCCCGGAGCAAGGCCCCCGACGGCGCCGGTGACCTGCGCAAGGACGGGCCCGTGATTGGTCTGATGGCTGACCAGCGATGCGCCGGCGCTGGCCGGGGACAGCGCGACGCGATTGGCCGCGCCATTGCCAAAGGCGGTCGCCGTCAGGCTGTTGCCCTCGATCCGTGCAGAGCTCGCCGCCATGACCGAGCCGGCATGATTGAGCAGGACCACCGGCCCTGAGCCACTGACAGACGCGGTGATCGAACCCGTGTTGACCTGGTTGCTGACCAGTGCCGAGCGGCCCTGCGTCGCGCGCCCTGCCCCGTCGATTTCGATGCTGTTGTCGGCGACATTGCCGCGCGCAAGCGCGGCGCCGCTATTGCCCTCGAACCGCATCGTGGCATTGGCCAGCCCGACACCAGTTTGCGGCACTTCGAGCAAGGCGCTGGCGGTCGTATAGGCCCCGACCGAGGCGGCATTGGTCTGGCTCGACACCAGCCCGGCCGAAGCGGACGCATCGAACACGACCGCATTGAGCGCGCGGTTTCCGGCCGCCTCGGACAGGGTCGCATTGCCGCCGACCAGAACGCTTGCGCCAGCACCGCCCGGATGCGTTGCATTGCCGCCCGATGCCCCCTCAAGCGTCGTGATCGCACGCGCCATCGCGGTTCCCGCCGCGAACTGGGCGCTGGCAAGGACATGATCGCCTGCAATCGCTGCATCCGTGACCGCATCCACCACCGCGGCGGACGCTTCTGAGCCGGCTCCCGATCCGGTTGCGCTCAGGCGGTTGTCGAGCGTGTTGATCGTCGCGATTGCCTGGTTGCGGTTGCCGCTGATCGCAACGCGCGAGTCCATGGCCATGGCAGGCGCCAGCAACCGCATCGTCGTATTCGCAAGCACGGTCGCTTCGCCATATTGTGAAGCCGCGAGCGCGCTCGTTGCAGTGCCGGCTGCCGCCTGCCCCAGCGCATTGGCCGCGCTGTTCGCCGTTGCGGTCGCTTGCTGGGCGTTGTCGGCAATCTCGATTTCCGCGCGCTCGATAACGCCCGCCACCGTGACCGCGAACCGGCCGGTCGCGTCGCTCTGGACGAGCGGTCGATAGCCCGGGCTTCCGGTCCGCTGCACCGCGGTCAGCGCAAGGCTGGCCGAGGCGCCAAAGCCGGTGTCCAGCGCGCCGGCGCGTGCGCGATCAGATGCGGTCGCGTCACCCACCGATCCCGCAACGAGCAAGAGCGCGGTGTCGGCGCGGTTGCCGGTCGCACGCGACGCGACCCCATTGTCACGCAAGCGGATCTGCGCGTCGCGCAGCGAGGAACCGATCGCGACGCTCGCGCCGGCCGGCGCAGCGATCGTGCCATTGGTCGCGAGCAGATCTGCGTCATTGTCCTGGGCGCTGAGCAGGGCGGCGCCATCCTCGAACCGCGCCGCATCGACCGCAACCTCCGCCGCTGCGGCATTGCCCAGCGCCTCGGACGTCTGGCGATTGTCCGACATGGTCACCAGCGATGCGTCGAGCCCGTCGGCAACCGCGACCAGGCTCGCAGCGTCAGTGACACGTGCGGTGATACTGGAACGCCCGGTGCGTTGATCGAGCTGGATCGCATGGCGCGCGCTGGTGCTGTGGGTGCCGTCCTGCCCGACCAGCGCGACTGCAGCGGGAGCCGCGCCGGGATGGAGCGCAGCTGCCCCGGCTGCGCCAGAAACGCGCAACCCGATCTCGGCGAGATTGCCGGCCGACCGCGCCGCGATATCATTTTCGAAAACCGCGACCGACGATGTGTCGACGCGCCCCAGCGAACCAACATGCTCGCCTCCCGCAACGCTCGCCAGCACCTGCCCGTCCGACTGCTGCGCACTCAGCACCGCAGACGCCGCTTTTCCGTCAACGTCCAGCGCGGTGCGCAGATCATTGGCTGTGCCGAGCGCGGTGCGGCGATTGCGACCGATCGCAGCCGCGCTTCGCGCCAGCGATCCGGTCTGGAGCCGCGTTCCCGCCGGAAGCCCCGCTTGACCCGACATCGCAAGGGCGAGGCCTTCAGATCGCTGGCTCGACACGATCGCAGCGCCCGCGCGTGCCTCGGCTCCATGCGGATCAAGACGCGTCGTCGCGGCGCCCGGAGCGGCCATGTCGGCCCCTGTCGATGCGGCGAGCGCGAGGCTGGCGCTACTGGTGGTCGCCACGCTCTCCTGCGCGTTGCCCGAGAGTGTGAGCCGGCTCGATACGGTATCATCGGCGATCAGCGACACCGCATGCGTCAGCGTCGCGCGGACGCTGGTTGCCGCATCGCTGTCCTGCTGGCTGGCGACCACCCCGGACCCGTGCACATCGAGACGTGCACGATGATCATTGCCTTGCCCGTCGGCACGCTGGGTTGTGTCGGCAAGAACGACAATGCTGGCGTCGACCGGGCCGAGCAGCGCGGTGGGCGCGGCGTTCGCCCGCGCAAATAGTTCAATCTCGCGCACGCGTTGCGAACCGGACAGGACAACAGCGCCCCCGGCGTCGATCCCGCCCGAACCGATCGTGGCGTGCGCGAAATGGGGTTCGCGCGCATTCCCTTCGTCATCGATCAGTGTTTCGAGCACATTGGCGCTGGCGCGCGCCCGCGCAGCAATGCCCAGGACGCGCAGATCGGCCCCAATCAGCGCGTCGGCGGCAAGTACCGGGGTTAAAGGCAGCGTTTGACTGGAGATGTCGGAATGCGCGCTCAGCTGGCGATGTGCGCTGACGCGATCGGTATCGGTCGTGACCGGCCCCGACTGGGCGGACACGCTGACCGGTACCATGCTCGCCCCGATCAGGAGCGCTGGAATCCCGGCGAGAAGGCGCTGCCGGGGACGAGACCGAAAAACTGGGTGCATGGGAGTGTTCCTGTGATGTGAGGGAAAAGATCAGGCGCAGCGGCGGTCGTGATCACCTCCCTTCAGACTGGCGGTCGGCTGCAGCGACGCGCAGCCGTGCGATGCGCTGGTCGCCAGCGCCTTCGCGATAGATCTGCGCGTCGCTTGCAGCGGGACGCCAGGTCAGGCGGATCATGTCGTCCGCCACGCCGATCCCGCGCAGCAGCGAGACGACTGCGGCAATGCGACGATCGGCGAGCGCATGGCGCCGGGCGGGATCGGCGGGTTCACTCGCGCGGGCAGTGAGCAGCAGCTCGACCGGGCCCAGCCGACGTGCAGCGCTGACCCGGGCGCCAAGCGCGCCTGCTGCCGCGACGAAGCGCTCGGACTGCGCCTCGAAGAGGATTGGAAGCGGCGGCGCCGCAGCCGGCGCCAGTGCGTTGACCGCACCGTCTGCTGAATGCGCGGCAGCGGACATGGCGGGGCCCGCGCCAACCCAACCGGCCGGCGCGGCACTGCCAACACCGGTCGCCAGGCACAGTGCCGGATCGCGTGTCGTAGCCGCGCCGACCAGCCGCAGCGTCGCTTCCTCAAGCGCAGTGCGGATGCCAAGCTGGAGGGGCTCCTGCGCCTTTGCGCCGAGATTGATGTCGAACAGCTCGGAGCCGAAGAAGCGGAAGATATTGAAGCCCACCTCATAGCCCGAGAATTGCTTGGTGAGGCTCAGTGCATGGACGACCAGCAGCGAGCGGGTATCGACGATGCGCAGGTCGATCGCGACCGACTGGGTATAGGTGCGCGCCTTCGGCCCGGTCTGCCCGATCCGAAACTCCCCGCCGCCCGATCGGATATTGTAGTTGAGCTCGGTGATGCCGCCGACAATGTAGAAGTCCGAGGCGGCGATCGACCCGCCATAATAGGGCAGCCAGGCGACCTTGCTGCCCTCCCCGCCCGCTACCGAGTGGACCTGCCCGTCGCCGAGCTGGCGGCGCTCGACATAGCCAAGCTCGCGCTCGCCAATCGTCGGATCGAAGCGTTCGGCCATGACGATGGCCCCGCCAAGCTTGCCAAGTGCCGAGGCCACCATGAGCGCCCCGCCCTGGGTGATCGCCGTGCCTTCGTTGACGGAATATTTGCCGGTATAGTCGCGCACATCGCCGACCGCGATCACCGGCCGTCGCGACGGCAACCGGGCAAGGTCCGACGCAAAACAGGCAAAGGCGCCGTCCAGCGGAGTGCGGTTGTCGCGCACCGGCGGCCCGACCAGGGTCGGCACCTCGAGCGGCGCGGCACGGATGCCCTGCAGCCGGACACAGCCGGAAAGCGCAAGGCCGATCGCCAGCAGCGCGCCGCCGCGCACCCCAAGCGGACGCCATCCATCGCGACGCATCAGTTGAGCGCCCCGAAGCCGCAGGCAGTGCTGCCCGAGACCGACGCATTCTGGTTGCCGCTATTGCGCTGATCGGAATTCAATGCCTGCCACGCAGGACCATTCACCACAGCGCCGGTATCCCCGCTGGCCAAAGCGCCGACCGCACCGCCATTGCGCTGATCGACATCGACATCGACATCGGCGCCCGCGCTATCGCCACTGCCCGAGCTGGTCGCCAGATTGCCGGTCGCATTGGCGCTCGTGCCGGTAACGCTCGGCGAATTGGCCAGAGCGCTTTGTGCGCCGTGATTGCCGGTGGCGGTTGCGCCGACAGAGCAATTATACTGGCGATCGATGGTCGTATTGTAGACCGGCGCTGCATAGACGCCGGCACGCTGCTTCATGATCAGGTCGAGCGCGGCGGTCCGCGCGGCAAGATCCTGGGGCGTTGCAAACTGCCAGTTGCGGTTCTCGCTGACATCCTGCGCATGGGCTGCAAACACAGCCATGCTGAGACCCAGTGCCGAAGCGATCAGGCCGCGACGAAGCCTGCGCCGCCTCGCCAGTTTGATGCGATTGTCCATGTGCCAACTCCCGTCGCCGCGGCGGAAGCCCGGCGTCGGGAACAGCAAGAAAAGCGGAAATCCCCGTGCTGCAACAGCTATTGGCGTTCAGCCAAGCGCAGCGCAGAAATGGAAACAAGCGGATAGATGCCCACCCTCGCCGCCTTCAAACCCCTGCCTGCTGCGCGCCTCGAATTCACAGACACATCGGGCCTGATTCGCTGCAGGCAGCCCATATGGGCACGGCCCGGCATCTTCAGCTGGACAAGGCACGCGGTGAAGGCCGAGCCTCGCTGCAGTCTGATCGACCAAATGGTCGACGGCATTCCCGCCGCGCGTCTCGACGCGACGGGCGTTCCCGCCAGCAACGGTAATTAAGCTCAATCGCAAACGAGACCCCCGAGCGCAGCGCGCAGGAGCGACATCGCCCCAGTTGCGATACAGCCTGGCGATCGGCGGCGACCTCGGTGAGGGCGGTCGCGCACCGGCCGCCGCCGTCACAAGCGATAGGCATCGCGGATGATCTGTGCGGCGCGCTCGCCGACGATGGCGCACGGTGCCTGAATATTGCCAGTGGGGACGGTCGGGAAGATCGATCCGTCGGCGACCCGCAGGCCTTCCACGCCCCGCACCTTGAGGGTCGAGTCGACCACCGCCAGGTCATCGCGGCCCATGCGTGCGGTGCCGCTCTGGTGCCAATAGGTCACCGCCGCATCGCGCAAAAAGCGATAGTCGGTCGGATTGCCCGCGCCGGGGATCACCTCGCGCGTCACGAACGGCGTGAAGGATGCCGCTGCGCCCAGGTCGCGGCACAGGTTGACGCATGCCCGCGCCGCCGCGACGTCGGCCGGATCGGACAGCATCCTGGGATCGACCACCGGCGCTGCATGCGGATCGCTCGATGCGAGCCGCACATCGCCGCGGCTTTGCGGATGGGCAAGCCCGCCGAACATCGTCCAGCCATGCTCGGGCACGCCGAGCGCGGTAGTGCGCTCGCTCGGCACCGGGAATTCCACCTGGCACAACAGCAGGTCGGGCGCGGTCAGTTCGGGCCGCGACTTCCAGTAGAGCGTCGCCTCGCTCCCGTTGTTGCGCGGGGCAAGCGGCTGGCGATATTCCCAGGTGCAGCAAAAGGCGACATGATCCTGCAGATTCTGGCCGACGCCGGTAATGTGCTCGACCAGCGGGATGTCGAAGCGCGCGAGGTCCCGGCGCTTGCCCAGACCCGACAGCATGAGCAGCCTGGGCGTGTTGATCGCGCCGGTCGACACGATCACCTCGCTGCCGACGCCGATCGACCGGATTTCGCCCGCCCGCTCGATCTCGACACCGGTTGCGCGGCGTCCGGTGAACAGGATGCGCCGGACGAGCGTATCGGTGAGGATGGTCAGGTTGGGGCGGTCGGCAAAGGGCCGCAGATAGGCGCGGTAGAGCGAGTGGCGGCGCCCGTCGCGCACCAGCATGTCGGAAATCGCGGCACCGCCAGCGCCCGCCATCATCCGCCCATTGGGGCTGTCGAAGCGCGGGATGCCGAGTTCCTGTGCGGCATCGAGCAGGGCGCCGGCAAGCGGGCTGGGATCGGCGGCAGGCTGCACCCAGACGGGGCCGCCGCTGCCGCGATGATCCGGGTCAGGCACACCCTGCCAGTTCTCGATCCGGCGATAGATCGCCTGGACCGCATCGGCGCCCCAGGCCGGATCGCCGGATTCAGCGGCATAATGGTCCCAGTCGCTGCGATGGCCATGCGCCCAGACCATGACGTTGACGCTCGATCCGCCGCCAAGCCCCTTGCCCATCGCCATCGACAGCGCGCGGCCGTCGAGATGCGGGCTCGGCACGGCCTGAAAGCCCCAGTCGCGCGCGCTGCCCAGATTGGTCGGCCACAGCGCCGGGTCGAGCACGCTTTCGGCCGCATCATCGCCCCCTGCTTCGATCAGCAGCACGTGGCAGTCGGCATTCTCGGCAAGGCGCCGGGCGATAACGCAGCCGGAGGATCCGCCGCCGCAGACGATGAAATCATAGGATGGTTTCAGATTGGCGGTGAGCCGCATCTGGTTCTCGCGTGCGCGGCGCTCGAAATCGGCGATTTGGGCAGGACTGGCGTGATTGGTCATGAGATTGTCTTTCGATCGGACACGGCTCCGCCATTGCGCGACTGGTGGAAACGCCACCGCACGCGCATCGGAAATCCGGGTCGGGGTTGAAACCGGGGTGGTTAGGTACTTGCCGCCGAGACCTGACGGGCAGCGTCGTCGATGACATCGGCGACGACCTTTGGCTGGGTCATGAAGACCGCATGGCTCGCAGGAACTTGGGTGACCTTGGCGCCGATGCGACGGGCCATATCGTGGAGCATGCGCGGATCGAATGCGCGATCGTGAGTTGCGATCACCGCCCA
The DNA here is from genome assembly GCF_020177055.1 of Sphingomonas sp. R647. Lineage (GTDB taxonomy): Bacteria > Pseudomonadota > Alphaproteobacteria > Sphingomonadales > Sphingomonadaceae > Sphingomonas. Next base: position 186,420 of record NZ_JAIQXT010000001.1, on the reverse strand, counting down.
GCTCGGCTTTGCGCGCCAGGCGGCATGTTTGAGCACCGTACCAAAGGCCGCCATGTTGATCGGCACCTGCGAGTCGCGCAAAAAGGCCGCATCCGCCGGGGAGGCATCGGCGGCGAAGCCCGCGCGAAAATTCTCGGCCCTGATAAAACCGAACCCGTCGGCGTGCGTGTCGATCACGAATTCGGGCGGCGTGGTATAGCCCTTGTAGAGCTGCGCAGTGGTCTGCCCGGCATCGGGCGACAGCGCGGAAACATAGACGAGCGCGCTGACCTTTGGATGCACGCCCGCTTCGGTGATCACCGTCCCGCCCCAGCTATGCCCGACCAGCACGGCCGGGCCATCCTGTCGGTCAAGGGCACGGCGGGTCGCCGCGACATCATCCGCCAGCGAGGTGAGCGGGTTCTGGACAATGGTCACGCGATAGCCGCGCGCGATCAGGTCATCATAGACCCGCCGCCAGCCCGATCCGTCGGCAAAGGCGCCGTGCACGAGAACGACGTTGCGCGTCGGCCTCTGTGCTGTTCCTGATTTGGGGTCCGGTGTCGATTGCGCGGTCGCCGAAGCGGAAAGCGCAAACAAGGCCGCGATGGCCGCTCTGGCTACCATGATCAAAGTCCCTCGTGGTTGTGATCCACGAAAGACAATCGATGCGGAGTATTATTCCCGACGCCGAATAGAAAATTCGCGGACCCGCCAATCGGGATAAAATTTCGACGGCGGGAATAATCGGCTTGCGCGACTGTCTACCGATCATCGCGAATGGCGGAGGGATGGTGACATGAAAAGTGCAAGACATGCAGGTGTAGCGTTCGCGATCGGTATCGCGGCGATCGCGCTCGCTCCGGCCTCGGCGCAGCATGCCCATCACCACGCCGGGTCGGCGGACCGGCCGAGCACGAAATTCTCGCCCGAGGCCGCCGCCTTCCTGGCCGAGAACGACGTGGCGATGGAGCGTATGATGGCGGACATGCACGTCGCGCCGACCGGCGATATCGACAAGGATTTCGTCACCATGATGATCCCGCATCATCAGGGCGCGATCGATATGGCCCGCGCCGTGCTGCGGTCGAGCCGTAACGTCGCGGTCAGACGGCTCGCGCAGGAAATCATCGTCACCCAGGAAGACGAAATCCGGGCGATGCGGCTGGCAGTCGGGATCGACGCAACGCCAGCCGCGTCGCGTGCCGGCCAACCGTCGCAGCCCGTCCCAGCGGCGGAAACGCGGATCAGCTCGAACGACCGGGTTTATGCCGCCGACCAATTCTCGAATACGGTATCGGTCATCGAGCCAGCGACGAACCGCCTGCTCGGCGTCATCCGGCTGGGCGATCCGCAGCCCGCCAGTCTCAGCCCGCTCTATCGCGGCCAGTTGCTCGTCCACGGCCTTGGCTTTGCGCCGGATGGCAAGACGCTCGCGGTCGTGTCGATCGGCTCCAATTCGGTGACCTTCATCGACACCGCGACCAACACGGTGAAGGCGACGACATATGTCGGGCGGTCGCCACACGAGGCCTTCTTCACGCCCGATGGCCGCGAGCTATGGGTTACGGTCCGCGGCGAAGACTATATCGCAGTGCTCGATACCACGACATTTGCCGAGACGAAGCGCATTCGGGTGACCGCCGGGCCGGGCATGCAGATCTTCTCCCCGGACGGCGTCTATGGCTATGTCTGCTCGTCCTTCACCGCGCAGACGGTCGCGATCCGGCTGGCCGATCATCAGATCGTCGGGCGGATCAAGCAGGACTCGCCCTTCTGTCCGAACATTGCGGCGAGCCCCGACGGAACGCAGGTCTGGTTGACGCTGAAGGACATCGGGCGCGTGATGGTCTTTGACGCGCGCCCGCCCTTTGGCATCATCCGCACGATCGACACCGGGCCGCTGACCAACCATGTCAATTTCGCCCGAACGGCGGCCGGCACCTTCGCCTATGTCACGATCGGGGGGCTCAATGTCGTGAAGGTGTTTCGTACGGACAGCTTCGCGCACGTCGCGACGATCCCCGTCGGCCAGCTGCCCCACGGACTCTGGCCTTCGGGGGACGGCAGCCGTATTTATGTCGGCCTGGAGAATGCCGACATGATCGCCGCGATCGACACGACAAGCCAGCGCGTGGTCGCGCAGATCCCGGTCGGTCAGGCGCCGCAAGCCGTCGTCTATGTACCCAATGCGGTCCCCTCCGGCAGCGGAACCACCGGGCTCACACCGCTCGGCCTCGCGTCGCAGGCTGTCCAGCTCACGCTGGACCCGGTCGGCCCGTCATCGGGTTCAACTGCGACCAGCGTCGCGCTGTTCGACCAGGGGTTGACGCAGGTGCTGCAGGCGGCGGTCGCCGGACTGGAACCACGCAAGCCTTATGTACTCGCACTGGCGGCCCGGCCCGATGGCGGCGGCGCGATCGAGCCGTTGGCGGGCTTCATGACGAACCCGGCTGGCGCGGCGGTTGTCACCGCGGTGGGACCGATCCGACAGGTCGTGCGCGATGCGACGGGCGATCGCGCGCGGTTCCTCGTGATCATGCCGGGTACCACGAGCGCCTATGGACCGCCGGTTCAGGTGCAATCGCGCGCGTCGTGACGACGATGCGTCCGGGAGAAGAGCGTGCAGGACATGATGGCGCTGGTCGAACCGTTGATCCCTGCGCTGCGCCGCTATGCGCGCAGTCTGCTGCGCGACCAGAGCGCCGCCGACGATCTGGTGCAGGATTGCCTGGAGCGCGTCATCAGCCGCTGGCACCAGCGCCGGTCTGACGGCAACGCGCGGACATGGGTCTTCACCATCCTGCACAATCTGGCGATCAACCGGCTGAAGCAGACCGCCCGTCGCGGGGTCCATGTCACGGTCGAGGACGTGGATGAAGCCGCGTTCGCGACGGCTCCTGCGCAGGAACACCGGCTTCATCATCGCGGAATTCTCGATGCGCTTGCATGGCTGCCCGACGACCAGCGCAGCGTGTTGCTGCTCGTCTCGGTCGAGGAGCTTTCCTATGCGGAAACGGCGGTGGTGCTTGGCATTCCGGTCGGAACGGTGATGTCCCGGCTCTCGCGGGCGCGACATCGGCTGGCGCAGTTGCTCGACAATGGCCCTGATCGGTTGGCGGCGACTGGAACTGTGCTTAGGAGGGTCAAATGAGCCGTCCGATCTCAGAAGACGATCTTCACGCGCTTGTCGACGGGGCGTTGCCCGATGACCGCCGGTTGGAGGTGGAAACCTATCTTGAGAGCAATCCCGAGATCGCCGAGCGCTATGCGCGGTTCGGCGCTCTGGGCGAGGCACTGCGCGCCGAGCTCGGGCCGATCGCGGCCGAGCCTGTGCCGCTGAAGCTTGATCTGGGCCACCTTGTGGCGGCTCGCCGCCGGTCGCACTGGACCGGCTGGCGGGCGGCTGCGGCGGCTTGCCTTCTCCTTGTCGCCGGGGGCGGCGGTGGCTGGATGCTGCGCGGTATCGGCATGGATCACCCCGCCGGTATCGACGCGCTCGCTCAGGAGGCGTCCTATGCCTATGCGGTGTTCGGTCCGGATGGTGGCCACCCCGTCGAGATCGCGGCGGCGGACAGCGACGCCCTTGTACGCTGGGTCGAGCAACGTCTCGCAATGCCGATTTCGTTGCCGGACCTGTCGGGATCGGGCTATCGCCTCATGGGCGGGCGTGTCGTAGCCACCCGGAACGGACCGGCTGGCCTGCTCATGTACGATGACGCAAAGGGGGGGCGCATCGCCATGTTGATGCGGCCGATGAAGCAGCGCGACGAGAATGCACCGATGGCCAGACATCGTGACGGCGAGGTCGTCGGATATGTCTGGGCCGACAATGGCATGGGCTATGGCATGGTCGGCGGGCCAGAGGCAGCCGACCTGCTGCATCCGATCGCCGACGAAGCGCGTCGTCAAATCCGTAAAAGAACCTGATCGAGCAGGCGGCGTGCATCGGAATGTGAATTCACGCTGATGCACGCGAGGCGGCAGGTTCCATCCGGCGTGCTGCCGCAGACGTCCTCCTGAGTGTTCCGGGGGCCCTGGTTGCCACAGCCCGGCAGCAGCTTCGTTCAGCTGATCAGTTGCGAATTTCCTTACAGCCTGCGGCAACTGCGCGGTGAAGCTTGAGTCGTGCGCCTCAATGCAGGGGGCGCGCTCACTCAAGCCTTGTGGAGCTTGGCCCGATCCGGCGTCACGGCGAAGCGCGCAATGGTCGATAGCTTGCCATCGGGCCGGCTGACCTGGTCCACCCCCTTGATCTCGGTGAGCCAGCGGTCTTTGGTGATGTCGAAAATCTGGTAGCCGCGCCGGTCCTCGAACAGCGCGACGTGCGGATTGTTGCGCATCAGCGTGCCGTGGCCTGCGATTGGCCCACCGTCACCATTGGTCGAAATGGACGTCGCGAGAAATTCGGTCGCCACCATGTCCCCGTCGAGATCGTCTTCGCGCAGCGGCACGGTGCCGGCAAAATGCTTGTGATAGTCCCCCGAGGCGATGACGACGTTCGACAGTCGATGTCGGCGAATGCTGTCGATCAGGCGCGCGCGCGCCGGGCGATAGCCGTCCCAGGTATCGGTCGCGAGGTTGGGGTCGTTCTGGTCGGCCTTGCGCCGGTCGAACGGCATGACCAGAATTTGCTGGGCCAGCAGGTTCCACCGCGCCTTGCCGCCCAGCCCCTCGTCCAGCCACTTTTCCTGCCCCTCGCCGAGCACCGTGGCGCCATCGTGAGCGGCAGGGGGACAGGGCTTGCGCTTGCCATCCTCGCAGACCTGATCGCTGCGATTGCTTCGGGTATCGAGCACATGGATGCGGAGCAGGCCGCCATAATCCAGCCGCCGATAGGCGAGCATGTCGCGCGCGCGTGGGAACTGCGATCGGCGGACCGGCATGTGCTCATACCATGCCTGCATCGCTGCAAAACGGCGCAACAGGAAGACGGTGCGCGGCGTACCGGTCTCGTCGAAAAAGCCTACCCAGTTATTGTCGACTTCATGGTCGTCAAAGGTCGAGAGAAACGCGACCGAGCGGTGCGCCGCCTGGAGATCCGGATCGGACTTGTACTGCGCATAACGGCGGCGATAATCGTCGAGCGAATAGGTTTCATCGCCGATATGTTCACGCACGCACACCGGCTTGCCGTCGGTCTTCGGGCAGACGCGCTGCGCCCAATGTTCGTAGATATAGTCGCCATAGTGGAACACGGCGTCGAGCTCAGGTTCCTGCGCCAGATGCTGGAAGGCGGTGTAATAGCCACCTTCCCAATGCTGACATCCCGCAACCGCGATCCGGACGCGATCGACCGGTGCGCCGGCCGGCGGGGCGGTACGAACCGTCCCCGTCTGGCTCATCGCGGTGCCGACACGAAAGCGGTACCAATATCGACGTCCGGGCTTCAGGCCGGCGACCTCGACATGGACGCTGTGGCCGAGTTCGGGGCGGGCATAGGCTTCTCCGGTCTGCGCGATCTTCGCGAAGCGCGCATCCTCGGCCACGTCCCAGCTGACCGCCACTGCCTTCATCGGCATGCCACCGCCACGCTCCATCGGCTTTGGTGCCAGGCGTGTCCACAGGACGAACCCGTCGGGCCAGGGGTCGCCTGACGCCACGCCAAGCGTGAACGGATCGCCCTCGAGCGGCGCGGCCCAAAGTCCCTGCGGTGAAAAGCCCGCCAGCAGGACCAGCCCGCTGGCCGTCTGGATCATGGTCCGGCGGTCGAAGTGCATTGTGACGGATCCTTTGCGCAATCAGGTCGTGTTAGCGGTCGATGCGCGCGCTAGAAGCGCGCGCGCACGCCAAATGTGCCGCTGCGGCCATTGTGGATGTAGATTGCACTATGGTCGCCCACGGTGCCCGTCGTGGCGAGGCTGCCCGGCACGATCACGTTGATCGGCTCGTTCAGCAGGTTGCGGAGCGAGAAGAACGCCTCCCAGCCTTTCGCGAAAGCGTAGCTGCCCGACAGGTTCATATCGATCCGTTCTTCGAACCAGGTCGGCGTGGTGCTGCGATATTTGTCGCCGGTCCACACGCTGTTGAGGAAGAGCTTGAGCGGTCCCTTGCTGTAGGTCAGCGAGAAGGACGCGACCTGGTCGGCGACCCGCACGATCGGCACCTCGGGATGGTTGTACATGTAGGAACCGCGGATCGACAAGCCATCGAGCGGTGACGGGAGGTAGGTGAGCGCATGGTTGAACTCGAACTCGATGCCGCGGATGTTCACCGCATCCCCGCTCACCGTCGTCGTCGTTACGAAGGTGTAGTTCGCATATTCGGTGCCGGTGTAGCCGAACTCCTCGGCGGTCAGCTCCTGTTCCTGGAACAGGCCCTTCACCTTGTTCTGGTAGAAATTGATCGCGACGATGCCCACGGGCTCGAAATAGCGGGCAAGGCGCGCCGAGAAATTGTCCGAGATCGCCGGCTCAAGACTGGGATTGGGCGCGGTGATGATGTTATCGACTTCATCGATCGTCCATGCACCAGAAAGTGCCCTGACCGGCGGCCGCAAAATGGTTCGGCTGTAGCCGAGCTGCAGCTCGGTGCTGCGGCCGAACAGGTATTTCGCCGACGCGCTCGGAAAGAAGAAGTCATACCGCCCCTTTCGATCCACGCGCGGGTTGGTGAGATACTGGTATTCGAGCCCTTCGATCGTCGTCGCGCGACCCGTGCTGGCGGAAACCGCGTAGCCGGCAGCCTGCACTGCCGCCGCCGAGAGCGGATCGAACGCGCGGGACCGGGTGCGGGTCTGCTCCCAGCGTAGCCCGGCGCGCAGGCGAAGCTGCTCGAACGGCGTCGCCGTAGCCATGCCGTATACCGCCGCCGTTGTCTCCCGGTAGCGTGCGTTGTTTTCCACATTGGCGCTGTACCAGTTGGCGGCGGTAAAGCTGCGCTGCCAGTCCTGCGGATTTTGCGAGAACAGGTCATACACCCGGCCCATGCTGGGCAGATAGATGTCGGTGCTGCCCGACAGCGACCGGACGCTGGCACCGGCGTCAGAGAAGGACAGCTGGTTGTTGCTGCGGATCGCCGACAGGAACTCCGCGTTCGTCATCGCGCCGACATAGGTATACTGGTTCGCCGCCGAGCGGTTGTCGAACGCATATTCGGCGTCCTGGACCTTGAAGCCGGTCTTGAACACCACCGGGATACCGGCGACTTCGGTGTCGTAGGTGATGTTCATCGCGCCGGACTTGAGCGAGACTTCGGACGTTGCACCATTGGTTGTCCGCAGCGTCGGCCGGCCGGTCAGCGTGAAGGACGCGGCATCGCCCCAGTCGGGACCGCTGAGCTGCGCGATCGTCCAGTCTGCGTCCAGAATGTTGCCGCGACTGGCCGAGAAATTGCCCGTCGAGCCGATTGCGCTGGTCAGCGACGTGACCTGCCCCTTGGCCGGGCTGTCGTAGCGGCTGGTCGCGCGCGAATAGGATGCAAAGCCGTCGATGCGCAGCCCCTCATGCTCCCACTCGAAGCCGGGCGTGATGGCGAAGGTCTTGTTGATCTTGTACTGGACCGCACCTGCAACCGCGAGCGTGCGGGTGCTTGCTGACTGGTTCGTGGTAAAATCGAGCGCGGCATCGCCGGTCACGCCAGCGGTTCGCGCGCCGGTGGTCAGCGTCGGAGTCAGTTCCTGCTGGTAGATGGTGCCGCGGTTGAGGTTGGTCGCGAGCGACAGGATCAGCCGATCGGTCGCGCGGAAATCGAGGTTCAGCGTCGCTGCGAGGCGCGAGGTCTCGCGCGCCTGGGTCTGCAGGGCAAGCGACGTGATTGCCAGCGGGTCAGAACTGCGCGCCGTCGGCACATAGTTGCGGCTGGCGGTGATTTCCTCACGCTCGATATAGGTGTCGGTATAGCCAAGGCTCGCGAGCACGCCGAGCCGCTTGCCGAACAGGCTTTCCGAATAGAGGATATCGGCGTTGGGCAGGAAGCGGGCACCGCCAAAGCCGCCCTCGTCCGGGCCGGTCCGCGTGCGGCTGTCGAACAGATCGGCATGCGTCGCGCCGCTCAGCCGCACCTGCAACAGTCGCTTGCGCCGGTCGAACGCCCGTTTGGTGCGGATGTTGATCGTACCGGCCGGCGCGTTCGCATCAACGTCGGCGCTCGTCGTCTTGGAGATCTCGATCGAATCGATCCCGGCCAGCGACATCGACTCAAAGCTGAAGACGCGCGCCGAGCCGGCGCCGGTATTCGCGTCAGCGGTGGCCAGCCCAGCCCCGTTGAGCGTCACCTGCGTATAATCGGCCGGCATGCCGCGCAGGAACGCGTTGACCGCCGTGCCGTTCGACCCGTCGGTGTCCACGCCTGGCATGAACTTGAGGAACTCGGCCGGATTCCCGTCATCGATATCGCCATAGCTTTCGGCCGACAGGACGTTCTTGATATCCATCGACTGGCGCTGGTTCATGATTGCGCGTGCATCGCCCTCGCGCACGCTGCCAACCACAACGATCTCGTCGCCGTCGGCACTCTGCGGCCCGGTCGGCTGCATGTCGACGTTGAGCTCCGTTGCGCTGCCCGCGGCGATCCGCACGGTCTGGACCAAGGTCGCATAGCCGGTGAAGACGACGCGCACCATCGTGTCACCAGCGGGAAGATCCCGGACCTCGTAGCGGCCAGCGTCTCCCGACGTTGCGGTACGGCGCTTGCCCGCGGCATCGACGATTTCGATGATCGCATTGCGCAGATACTCGCCGGTAGCGGTATTCTGGATCTGGCCCGACAACGTCCCCTCACCAGCGGTGCTCGTCGCGCCCGGGGACGCCGGTTGCGGACCTGCGTCAGGCGCTTGAGCATTGCCCGAGCTGGCGGGCGACTGGGACTGCGCGATCGCGGCGGGCGCGAGCAGCACTGCGACGGCGGCAGCAGCGCTACCGCTCAGATATCGGAACTTCATGCTTCCCCCTTTGAAAGGCGTAGGATGATTGAGGCTGTTGTTGGATCAGAGAGCGCGACGCTGCGGCGTCACACGTCGAATGCGTGCGGCAGGATGACGAGATCACGAACGATCACGCCGGTGCGCCGGGTCACCATGAACAGGATGGCGTCGGCCACGTCGGCTGGCTCCATCAGCGCGCCCGAAGCGATTTCGTCCTTCAACCGCTGGGGATCCCAATCCTTGAGCAAGGGCGTGTGAACCGGACCGGGCAGCACCGCCGCGACACGCACGCCATGCGGAGCGACCTGACGGCGCACGGTGTGGACGAACGCCTGCACGGCGTGTTTCGAGGCGGTGTAGATCGGCTCAGCCACGATCGGGATGGCGCCTGCGATCGAGCTGGTGACGATGACATCGCCGCTGCCCTGGTTCATCATCGCGGGTAGCACCGCGCGGACCGACTGAAAGGTCGCGTTGATGTTGAGGTTCAACATCGCATCCCAGCGGCTTGCGTCGCCTTCCCACACCTTGCCGCCGACATAGCTGCCGGCGTTGGCGTGGAGGATGTCGATCCGGCCGTGCGCAGCGACGATCGCGTCGATCGCCTGCTGAACGGCGGGATAGTCGAACAGGTCGACCACCACCGACCGGCACTGCGATCCGAGCTCGGCCACCGCTGCATCCAGCGCGGCCTGGTCGCGGTCCAGCAAATGGACGACCGCCCCCGCCGCAATCAGCGCACGTGCGGTTTCCAGCCCGATGCCGGATGCGCCTCCGGTGATTGCGGCGATCTTGCCGTCGAGCGACTGGGTCTGCATGTTCGTCTCCTGGGGCATGGTCACCACCGCAATTGGGATAGGATGAAGTCAGGTCTGGCGTCGGCCTGCGCGAACTGCGTTTCGAGTTCGGCGTCAGTGGCGTCGGCGATGATGCCGGTGCGCACGAGACAGCTGGCGATGCCCGCCTGCGCCGCGCCGCCGATATCGTGTTCGATGCTGTCGCCGATGCACAGGATGCGGTCGGCGGGGATGTCGGGGACCAGCGCGCGCGCCGCGGCGTAGATGGCCGGATAGGGCTTGCCGATCCAGGTCACCGCTCCCCCCAATTCGACATAGCTCGACGCAATCGCTCCCGCGCCGAAGCGCAGCCCGTTTGGCGTCAGCATCTGGTTATCGGGATTGGTGCAATAGGCCGGCACCCCGCGCCGTGCGGCGGGCGCGAGCAGCGCGCGATACGCATCGATCGTCATGCGATCGCCCTCGCTCCCCGCGATCAGGACGATGTCGCACTCGGCGGCGTCGTCCACCAGCGTGATCGGCAGGCCATCGATCGCCATCCGGTCGCCATCGCGCGCGATGAGCAGGCAGCGTTGGCCGGGGTCCAGGTCACGCAGGATCGACCAGCCGACCTCGCCTGACGTCACGATCCCCGAATACAGGCTGGCGGGGATACCGAGGCGGTCGAGCCGCGCGACATTGCTCGCCGATCGTTTGCCCGAATTGGACAGCAGCACGACCCGCTTTCCGCAATCGGCCAGCGCAGCGAGGGTGTCGACCGCGCCGTGATAGGGCGCGGAGCCGTCGTGCAACACGCCGAACTGGTCGATAAAGACTGCGTCGTAGCGATCGACAAGGCTGGCCAGGCCCGCGACCGGCTTCAGGGTACACGGCGCGGTCATGCCGGGACCCCCAAGCCGATGCCCTGCAATGCGAGCCGCGCGACGCCACTTGCCGCCTCGACCGATCGCGCGGGAAGGAAGGGCGCGCCGAGCAGCCGCTGGCGCATCAGCGTCCAGTTCGGGTTGGCAGCGCCTCCGCCCACACTGCGAACCGAGCGCAGCATTGGCGCGCCAAGTTGCGTCAGGCGCGAATAACCCTCCGCCTCGATTGCCGCGATCCCTGCGAGCAGTTCGTGCAGGAAATCGGTCTCGTTTACCGGACGCGGCGACAGGCGCGGCGACAGGCCAGGATCGGCGAACGGAAACCGCTCGCCCACAGCCAGGAGCGGATAATAGTCAAACCGCGCTTCGCGGTCGGGATCGATATGTTCGGACAATTCGGCGAGCCGATCGCGATCAAAATAGGCGGCGAGAACCCGGCCGCCGGTATTGGATGCGCCGCCTGCGAGCCAGCCACCGGCAATACGGTGGCTGTAGATGCCATGTTCTGGCGAGCAGATCGGTCGATCCGCAAGCACCTTGAGCGTGAGCGAGGATCCAAGCGCAGTCACGCCGTCGCCGATCTCACGCGCGCCGGTCGCGAGAAACGAGGCGCAGCCATCGGTCGTGCCGGCGACGATGGTCACCTGCCTGCTCAACCCGAACCGGTCCGCCAGCACGGGCAGGATGGGTGCGATCGGCGTGCCGGCAGGGACGATGCGCGGCAGCAAGTTTTCGCGCAATCCGGATTCGCCTATCCACGCGCCCCAACACCCGGTCACACAATCATATCCGGTCTTCAGCGCGTTGTTCTCGTCGCCCACATCCCATTCGCCGGTCAGGCGCGCGGCCAGCCAGTCGGCCTGATGCAACAGGCGGACAACGCCCGATGTCGCCTGAAGGACGATCGCCTTGGCCAGCCCGGATGTGGGGCCGTGCGCGGCGCTGGCGGCCGGCGCGATCGCTGCGATCCGCCGGACGATGGCCGCGTCAGCCACGGCATCATTGTACATCAGCGGCGGTGCCAGCGGCCTGCCCTGCGCATCGATCGCCAGCAACGAACCGGAGGTCCCGTCGATCGCGATGCCCTGCACGGCGTCACGGTCGATCTGCAACAGCACGTCCGCCAGCGTCCGGTCGACCAGCACCGCCCAGCCCAGCGGATCGCGCGAGTTGATCTGCCGGTCGACGAACCTGTGCGAGGCCGCCGCGATCGGCTCCCCGGCGGCGTCCATCGCCACGCAACGGATGCCCGACGTTCCGACGTCGATCCCCAGAACCACTGCCCTGCTCATGCAGCGCACTCGGCCAGTTCACCATCGATCGACGGCAGACCGGCGCGCCACTGGCGCCGATAGTCATCAAGACCGACGAACGCGGCCGGCGCGACCGGCTGCGGGCGCGCAAGCGCCATGCTGGTCCCATGCGCGGCGAAGGCCAATGCTGCAGCGCCCGCTGCAGTGCCCTCGCTCAGCTTGGCTTGCTTCACCATCTGCCCGGGCCGCAGTTGCGCCAGCAATTCCGCCAGCACACCCCCGGCGGCGAGCCCGCCATCGATCACGAGATCGTTGCGCGACTGGATCGAATCCAGGCAGAAGTCGGTCATCAGCGCGACGTAGAGCATCGCAACGGCAGCCCGCTCGGCGGCATCGGCCATGGCTGGCAGGTCCGGCGTCGGGACGTGTCCAAACGGGCCGGCGGCGGCAAACGCCGGAAAGGCCATGATGCGCGCGTCGATCGCCCGCTGAATGCGCGCGCGCTCCACCGCGACGACGGTTTCGCCCGCAATCACGTCGAACTCGCGCCCGCCCATGAACCCGATCGTAGGCACCGGAGCGCCGTTCACATCGACGTTGCAGTAATGATCGCACCGCGCGTCAAGTGCGTCGAGCGGACAGTCCGGGTTGAAGATGACCACCCAGGTACCGCTGGAAATCAGCGTGAACGGCGCATCCGACACGCTGCGATAGGCATGAAGCGCGGCATTGCTGTCGTGAACGCCATTGTGCACCGCGATCGATCGACCGGCGAGCGGATGCTCCCCGATCACGCTTCCCGCCGGGGCGAAATCGGGCATCTTCTCGCGCCAGCCATTCGCGGACACGACCGACGCGTAATCGCGCTGGGCAGGCGCCCAGATATGCGAGTGGCACCCCATATAGCTGTATTCTGCAACCTGCCGGCCGCCGAGGCGCCAGCTCCAATATTGCGGATAGCCGAGGATCGCGGTGGTCCGGGCCAGCGCTTGCGGCTCGAGATGCTGGAGCCACAAAAGATGCCGGCCGTAGTTGAACCCCTGCGGCCGGGGCGGCGCAAAGGTTTCGGCGTAGGGCGGCAAGCCCGCCCGGACCGCGCTGGCGAATGGACCGGGCAGCTCCTGCTCATAGTCCAGGATGGGACGCACCAGGCCGTCGGCATCGGTCAGCGCGAATGTGCAGCCATGGGCCGCGACCATCACCCCCTGGATCTGGCCGGGATGTGCCGCATCGGCGGTAACCAGCGCCGCATTCGCCCACTGCGCCAGCGCATCGGCGTCGAGGACGGATATGCCGTCGACAGCGCGCCAAACTGGACGCGTGCGCGCACTGAAGCTGATCTGACCGTCGGCCGTAAAGACGAGCAACTTCGAGTTGGTCTTGCCGAAGTCGAGAACGGCGATCATCACGCCTCGCCCGAACCCGTGGCGACGATCCGCAGTTCGACGCCCATATCCTCCAGCATCTTGCGATGCTCGGACGACAGGCCATCATCGACGATGATCGTGTCGATCCGGCTCCACGGCAGCGACACCTGCCGCGCGCCCACCACGAATTTCGAACTGGCGACCAGCGCGACGATACGATCGGCGCAAGCTGCGTAGCGCGCCGCGACATCGACCAGCAGCGGATGCGATTCGAGCAACCCGCGCTCGTCGGCGCCCTGCGCGCTCAGGAAGAATTTCGAGGCAAAGAACGGCTCGGCACTGCCCGCGCCATGCAGGATCAGCGGCTCGCGGTGCAACTCGCCGCCGGCTATGGTCAGCGCGCACGTGCCGGTTTCACCGATCACCGCGGCGAGCGGCATTGAATTCGTGAACAGCCGGATGTTGCGTCGGGCGAGGCGCTCGCCCAGCCGGAAGCACGTCGACCCGCCATGGACGATCACGGCATCGCCGTCCTGCACCATGGTCGCAGCCTCAGCGGCAATCGCGTCCTTGACGGTGACATCGACGGCGCTGCGCTCGGCATAGGTGCGCGCAAACACGCCATGTGCAGTGGCACCGTCGATCGCGGAAATGCCGCCATAGACCTTCCGGGCGAGACCTTGCTCATCCAGTTTGTCGATGTCGCGGCGTACCGTGGCGACGGAGACCTGGAGATTTTCGGAAAGGTCGCGCGCCGAAGCGAATGGCGAAGACCGCAATAACTCCAGGATCCGATGATGTCGATCCGAATCGCTCAACTTCGCCTCCCCACCCCTGTTGTGATCGAACTACGCCACATAATGACGTTATTCAATCTTAAAATGATTGTATTCGATCATCTGTTGACGCAAATACGTCATATGTGGCAGCTAAGCGACCCGGTCGAAGAACCGGCGCTGTGACACGTCGATGCGGGAGAGGATTGATGATGGTCGATGACAATCTGTCCGCTCTGCGCGCCAGCGCGGCGGAGTGGGGACGCGACCCGACCCTCGTGCAGGGCGCTGGTGGAAACGTTTCGATCAAGCTCGATGATGTCATGTGGATCAAGGCGTCGGGCACCTGGCTCGCCGACGCGGCTGGGCAAGACATCCTCGTTCCCGTCGCCTTGCCGGTCGGGGACGTGCCGCGGGTTAAGGACGGATACGCGACCGCCCTGCGCCCCTCGATCGAGACTCTGGTCCATGCAGCGCTGCCGCACCGCGTCGTCGTTCATGTTCACAGCGTCGACGCGATCGCCCATGCCGTCCGCTGCGATGCCGAGGCGGTTCTGTCGCAACGCCTGTCGGGGCTTGCCTGGGTCTTCGTTCCCTATTGCAAGCCCGGCCCAAAACTCGCAGCGGCGGTGCAGCACGCGCACGCCGCAACCTCGGTTGACATTTTCATCCTCGCCAACCATGGCCTCATCGTCGCCGCCGACGATGTGGGACAGGCTGACACGCTGTTGCGCGAAGTCGTCTCACGGCTATCGATCGGCCCCCGTCCCCCTGTCGCGCCGCCGGGGACGCCATCCGCAACGTCAATCGCCGGTTTCCGTGCAGTGTCCGATCCGCACGTGATCAGCCTGGCAGTCGACCCCACCAGCCTCGCCGTCGTAACCGGTGGGCCGCTATACCCAGACCATGTCGTCTTTCTCGGTCGGGCACCGCTGGTGGTCGATTCCCATGACGAGATCGACGCCGCGCTTGCAGATGTGTGCCGGAATCACCGCTCACCGATCCGCTGGATCATCGTGCGTGGCAGCGCGGTGCTGCTTGCGCACGATGCGTTGCGCGGGAGCGAAGCGATGCTGCGCTGCCTCGCCGACGTGGCCACGCGCATCCCGCCGGGCGCGCCGATCGCACCGCTGTGCGCGGCGGACGTCGACGCGCTGATCGACTGGGACGCAGAACGCTATCGCCAGGCAATGGCGACGCCGGCCCCACGGAGCACCATGCTATGATCCTCACTCCGGAACGCCGCCGCTGGCTGATCGTCGCCGTCATTTTCGTGGCGCTCGTCTTCAACTATCTCGACCGCCAGATCGTGGCGATCCTCAAGCCCGTGCTGAAGAGCGAGTATCAGCTCGATGACAGCGGCTATGCGATGCTGCTCAACCTGTTCACCATCAGCTATGCAGTGATGTACCCGATCGGGGGCTGGCTGGTCGATCGTTTCGGGCCGCGCAACGTCATGGGCATCGGCATCATCGGCTGGTCGCTCGCGTGCATCGGCGGCGGCATGGCGCGCACGATCGGGATGTTCGGCCTCTCACGCGCGATGCTCGGAGCCGCCGAGCCCACCAATTATCCCGCGCAGCTCAAGGTCGTCGCAATCTGGTTCCCGGGACGCCTGCGTGCGACCGCCA
This sequence comes from Sphingomonas sp. R647, assembly GCF_020177055.1. Taxonomy (GTDB): domain Bacteria; phylum Pseudomonadota; class Alphaproteobacteria; order Sphingomonadales; family Sphingomonadaceae; genus Sphingomonas. Next base: position 170,891 of record NZ_JAIQXT010000001.1, on the reverse strand, counting down.
ACAGCCTGTGCGTTGCCGGCGGGTCGATCGGCGCGATCATCGCGCCGCCGCTGATCGCCTGGGTCGCCATCTCTTTTGGCTGGCGCAACGTGTTCTTCATCGCCGGCGCGATCGGCCTGATGATCGCTCTCGCCTGGTGGCTGGTCTATCGCGACCCGCCGGAGTCGATCCGACGCGATGTGGAAGCGTCAGCCGCGAAAACCGGCGACGGCGCCAAGTTCACCTGGCCACAGCTGTGGCGCACGCGCAGCCTGTGGGGCATCTTGCTCATCCGCTTCGTCAGCGATCCCGTATGGTATTTCTGCCTGTTCTGGCTCCCCGGCTATCTGCAGGAGGATTCCGGCCTGACGCTGCAACAGGTCGGCATGGTGGGCTGGATCCCGTTCCTTGCGGCCGATATCGGCGCGATCGCCACGGCGGCATGGTCCGACCGGATGGTCCGGCGCGGCGGCACTCCATTGCTCAGCCGCAAGCGGATGCTGACGGTCGTCGGCTTGCTCGCCCCGCTGTGCGCGCTGACACCGTATCTGCCCAGTGCATTCACGACATTGCTGGTGTTCAGTCTGGTCGCTGTCGCGGCACTCAGCTGGCTGTTCACGATCAGCGTCGTCATTGCTGAATCCTTCCCGGTCGCCAATGCCGCGAGCGTGCTCGGCATCGCCGGCGGCTGCGGCGCGGCGGGCGCGGTGGTATTCAACTATTTCGTCGGCCAGCTCATCGGCAGCGTCGGCGCGCATCAGATCTTCCTCGTCATGGCGCTGCTCCATCCGATTGCGATCGTCATCTTGTGGACCATGGTCCGCGAGGAGCGCGTGCCACAGTCACCCGCACGCGCCCTCTCATAATCACTCCGACACCTTACCCCTTCAACATCAGGACAAACCCATCATGTCAGCGCAGTTCGTCAGCACCATTCAGGAACCCGCCCGCACCCTGGCGGTCACGGCGAACTACGAGGTTCTCGTCGTCGGTGGCGGTCCGTCGGGGCTGACCGCAGCGCTGGCGGCGGCTGAAGACGGCCTGAGCGTCGGGTTGATCGAGAGCCGCAGCTTCGTGGGCGGCAATATGACGATCGGTCTGCCGGTGCTCGGCTTCCTCGGCCAGAAGGGCAATCAGATCATCGATGGCCTGCCACAGAAGTTCATCGAGCGGCTGCGCCGCGAACGCGACGGCGCGAGCGAGCATCGTCCCTGCCCGCTGCACATGGGGATTACGCTGGTCGAACCCGAAGCCGTCAAGACCGTCGCGCTCGAAATGCTGACCGAGGCGGGGGTCGACATCCTGTTCTACACGTTCCTTGCCGGGACCCTCGTCGAGGACGGCACGATCCGCGGCGTCATCACCGAGAGCAAGAGCGGGCGCAGCGCAATCCTCGCCAAGGTCGTGATCGATTGCACCGGAGACGCCGATGTCGCGTTCCAGGCCGGTGTGCCGACCGAGAAAGGCAATAGCGAAGGCGGGATGCAGCCGCCAACGCTGATGTTCTGCCTCGCTGGCGTGGATACCGACAAATTGCGCAATACCATTGCTGAATCCCCGCCGGCGGCGCGTACCTATCTGACGGACTTCATTCCAGCCGAGTATTTCGGCCAGAATCACCAGTTCATCGTCGTCGGCCTGCGTGAACTGATCGCCAAGGCGCGCGAGGAGCGCGGGCTGGAAATCCCGAACGAGCGCACGATCATCATCACCGGCCTGAAAAAGGGTGAGGTGTGGATCAACATGACGCGCGTCAAAGGCACCGACGGCACCGACGCGCGCAGTCTTACCGAAGGCGAGATCGAGGGGCGCCGCCAGATCGACGACATCGTCACCTATCTCACCAACTATGTTGCCGGGTTCGAGAACGCCTATTTCACCAAGACCGCCCCGTTCCTCGGCATACGTGAGACGCGACGCATTGTCGGGCAGTACGTCATGGACCAGGACGACGTGCTGTCGTGCCGTCATTTCGACGATGCGATTGCAGTGGCGAGCTATCCGATTGACATCCATCGGCCGGGCGATGAGGATTGCACGCTGATCTGGTGCGGCGACTGCTACGACATTCCCTATCGCTCGCTGGTACCACAGGGAGTCAGCAACCTGCTGGTCGCGGGCCGCAGCATTTCCTGCACCCACGAGGCCATGGGTGCCATCCGGGTGATGGCCACGTGCATGGCGATGGGCGAGGCCGCCGGCCGCGCTGCGAAGATATCGGTGCGCGGCAATCGCGCGCCGGCCGATATCGATGTCGCCGAATTGCGCCGCCAGCAGCTTGAGCACGGCGTCTATCTGCGCAATCCCGATGGATCGCGCATGACTAAGGCCCAAGCCGCGTGAAGTTCTTTGCCGACACCGCCGACACCAACGATATTCGCGAGCTGGCGGATGCCGGGCTGCTGGATGGCGTGACAACCAACCCGTCGTTGATCCACAAGGCGGGGCGCAACTTCCTCGAGGTGGTCGCCGAAATCTGCGGCATCGTCGATGGTCCGGTGTCGGCCGAAGTCGTCGCGCTCGACTATGACGGCATGATGCGCGAGGCGGAGATCGTGCGGAAGATCGCCGACAATGTCGCGGTCAAGCTGCCGCTGACGATCGAGGGGCTCAAGGCGTGCAAGGCGCTGACCAGCGACGGGACGATGGTCAATGTGACCTTGTGCTTCTCGGCCAATCAGGCACTGCTCGCGGCGAAGGCTGGGGCGACCTTCATCTCGCCGTTCGTTGGGCGGCATGACGATATCGGCTTTGATGGTATGGACCTGATCGGCGACATCCGCCTGATCTATGACAATTATGCGTTCGAGACCGAGATCCTGGTCGCCAGCGTGCGTCACCCGATCCACATCCTTGAGGCGGCGAAGCTCGGGGCGGACGTGATGACCGCGCCGCCTTCGGTGATCCGCCAGCTGGTCAAGCATCCGCTGACCGACAAGGGGATCGAGGGGTTCATGGCCGACTGGGCGAAGACGGGGCAGACGATCGCCTGATGATCCGCGGTCGCTGACTGACGACGACCAAGAGCGCCTCAGGCGAAACCGGGACTTCACCGACCGTTTTCTGGAGAGCAAAATGCTCCACGCCGCTCAGCCCTATGCTCGATAATCCTGCACATCGTGTTGCTGATAACCGGCGCTGCATGCGAAGATCGCGCAGGCTTTCTGTTCCCGGGTGAATTCGACGTTGCAAGGGTGCTGGAGGCGACACCGCGCCGCAGCGATGCGCGACATGACGCGAATCTTCCGGTCGACCTGCGCGCCACAACACGCCTGTGTGGACGCTCGCCGTCCCTGACGTCGATACAGATGCGGCCGCCATGATGCGCAAATTCGGTTACGCCGCAGCTCGCCGAGCCTGGCCGGCGGACGAGCCGCGACACCTTCGGCCAGATCTCGATTGCGAAGAAGTCATTTGCGCGGGCTCGACCATTCACGATCAATCGCGGCGTGATCTATCAGCGCGTCGAGGCGCTGATCGACCGTCAGTACAATTGCATCAGCTACGATCTTCCGTCCAGGGATCCGACGCTGGATTGGAGCTGGACCTTGGTGCTAACGGCAGCGTTTCCGGACAGGGCCCGGCAGATATTCGCGCGGGGGCGTGGCCACACGAATATCCAGGGTCGCCTAGAACCCAACCACACTGGGAACCATCCGAACCGGCGGTCGGGCAGCAGACACCTGGAGGCTGTTCTGGCGAGGCTTGTTCGATGACTTTAAGCTCGGGCCGCCGCGCGCAGAAGACTCCGTGACCTTGAACTGCTCGGCCTGGCCAGCCAGCGTCGCCACTTCGGTTGAAAGGCTGCGTGCAGCGGCGGACGTTTCCTCGACCATCGCCGCATTTTGCTGGGTCGACTGATCCATCGCGGCGATCGCGGCACTGATCTGACTGATTGCCGAAGATTGGGCGTCGTTCGCGCTGGCCATATCCGCGAGCAAGACATGGACCTCGCCCACATCACCAGCGATGTCGCTGAACGCGGTATCGACCTTCTGCACCATCTCCACTGCCGCAACCACGTCAGTCTGCGTGGCCGTCAACTGGTCCCGCGCTCGCCCCGCCTCTTCCTCGGCGCGCATGGCGAGAGCGGAGACCAGGTCCGCCACGACGGCGAACCCGCGCCCGGACTCCCCGGCGCGGCCTGCCTCAACCGCTGCGTTCATGGCGAGAACGCGCGTCTGGAATGCGATCTTGTCGAGGCCTTCGATCACTGAATCGATGCCCTTGGCGCTGTCGCTGACGCGGGTCATCGCTTCCACAGCCTCGCCCGTGGTGATCCGGCCAGACGCGACGCTCTGGATTGCGCCATCTGCGCGCGAGACGGTGCGCTCGGCAGCTTCGGCGTTCGTCTTCAGTCGGCCTTCGATCTGCGAGACGGCCGCGGTAGTCTCTTCCAAGCTCGCCGCATTGGCCTCGGTGCGGCGAGCGAGATCTTCGGACGCCTGCGCGATTTCCACTGATCCGTTTGTGATTGTCCCGGTGCTCTCCAGGACCGAACCGATCAGGTGACGCAGCGCGGTCAGCGCAGAGTTGAAATTGGTCTTGAGCTCGGCATAGGCGGGCGGGAACTCCGCCTTGATCTCCTGAGTGAAATCCCCCTGGGTCAACGAATTCAGGCCCGTACGAAGCTCCGCTACCACCTCTTCCTGCTCACGGGCGGCACGCAGCTGTTCCTGGGCGGTGTCACGGAACGTGAACATCGCCTTCGTCATCCGGCCGACGCAATCCTTGTACTCGGTGTATGCAATCGGAGCGTCAAGATCGCCTGCGGCCAGCGCCTCCATGCGAACCACCGTGTTGACATAGGGATCGCAGATCGCGGTTCGGAACCGGAAGCTGAGCGCTGCGCCAACCGCCGCCGACACCGCGCATACCGCAGCGGTGACCCACGCGCCCAGAACCAACCCAACGAGCGCATTGATGATCATCAGGCAGACGAGCGCGCCAAAAGCGACCAGCGTCTTTTGTCTGATAGGCGCCTCCGCCTCGAACCACTTCATCATCCCCATGTCCTCCAAGCCGGTTGGCCACACTGCGCTAAGAGACTTATAGGATCGAAATTGACCGGTTATCCGACGCACAGGCAACAAATTCTGGCCATGCCGAAGCGGACTTATCCTTCTCGAAAATAACTCAACTACAACAACAGTTTAACAGGCATTTTCCCGGGCGTTGGTATATGGCGCATCGCTAAGAAGCATGTTTTGTGAACGATCCTGGCGGAATGGGGAGCATTGCGCTGACGAGTGTTCACCGGGCAGCCAGATCACCGCGCCGCTCGGCGTGATGATGTCGGCAAGACCAGCACCGTCAGCCTGCTCCCGGGCCGACCCGATCCCCGGAACATCCAATGCGCCTTCCCCAACGCTCTATGCCTCGCTGGATCTGCCCAAAATCGCGAGGCTAACCGATGCCGAAAGGAGATGGTCCGTTCTCACGCCGAAGTTACCGATCGATGCTTTTGCGGCGTGACGTTTCGACCCGGCGCGCGACCTGAGCAATCTGTATCCAACGTTTGGCTGCATCCAGATGAATGGTGACGCGGGCGGGAAGCTCGGACAGCTCAGCAAGGCGGATCTGGTCCCTTGCCTGATCCAGATAGAATGCTGCGGACTGGGAAGTGGCTTCGTCGATCGAGTGGGACAATGGCGCTACTCCGCTATTCTGCCCCAGATTCTTTAAGCATTCACGCACACTCCGGCATTAGCCTATGTTAGCGCCCGGTCACGGAACACGTCCTGCTCGCAATGGCCCAAAACGATCTTGGCGGGCCGCACAACGCGCGAGCGTTAGTGTCACCATGCCCGACGCTAATCGTGCTTTGAGCGTGGGACAGCCGATATTCTTTCTCTGTCGCTTGCTTGAGATATCTTCGTTGCTCAATTCGCGCCAACGCCGATACCCCAAACTCGGCTGCAACGACTATTGCCCGGCGCCCCGCTTGTGCTGCCGAGGGCTGAACCGGAAACCTTGAGCTTGTTCGTCGGTTTTTTCTGCGCGAGCCGTAGCAGGAGAACGATGATGCCGCGAGGTGACAAAGACACGTATACGGAAAAGCAAAAGCGCAAGGCTGAGCACATCGAGGAAGGCTATGAACAGCGCGGGGTGTCCAAAAAGGAGGCCGAAAGCCGAGCTTGGGCGACCGTGAACAAGGACTCGGGTGGTGGAAACAAGTCTGGTTCAGGTCGGGAAAGTAAAGACAGTCACGACAGCGCGCGGACAGGCGGCCGAAAGAGCAGCTCGAGCAGGAGTGCCGCGGATCGTTCAGCAGCAGCAAAGAAGGGCTGGGAAACGCGGCGAAAACGCGCCGCGCGTTAATGGGGCCAAACGACACGCAACTTCGCGCAAAGATGCGGGGTCTAAAGCGTGCGCGCCTTCGACTTTCAGGCGTCAGTTTCGCTCAAGATCCGCAGCAATGCGTCGTATAAGCCCCTAACCGCCCCCACCCGCTGCGGGCCGAGATCACGCGCAGCGACCCCATCGGCGCGATGGTGAATTTACAAATGGGTAGCACCCGTTTCAGGCTTCTGGACAGAAGTGAGCATGATCGAAAAACGCCGGCTGTTTTATCCACCATCCAGCGGGGGGAAAACGCCGGCGAAGGATGAGAAAGGAAGTTCGCCCAGACAGCGGGAACGGTCCGAGGGACAAACAGCGTCGGAATCGATTTTGCGATTGAGAAAGGCCCCGAAAAGCATGACACTTGCGACGAGAGCTCGTTCCCTATCGTCCGGCGAATATTTGGATGTGCATGCCGATCTCCGACGCGCTGTATCGATGGTGTTGCGCCGCATGCGGCCAAACGCTTGACTGGACCGCACATGTTCCGCAGGGCGGACGCGCATGATCGGACCAGACGGCACCAGCCCGCCGCCGCTCACTCTCGCCGCCCTGTTCTTCAAATTCCTGCGGTTCGGTGCGCTCGCTTTTGGCGGTCCGGTGGCACAGATCGCCATGCTGCGGCAGGCGCTGGTCGAGCAGGAGCGCTGGATCGATTCCGCGCGGTTCAACCGGCTTCTTGCTGTGCTGCAGGTGTTGCCCGGTCCCGAGGCGCATGAACTGTGCGTCCATCTCGGCATGATCGCGCGGGGGCGCATCGGAGGCCTGCTCGCGGGGCTGGGTTTCATGCTGCCCGGCCTCTTGCTGATGCTGGCGGCTGGCTGGCTCTATGTGAACTGGGTCGCCGGCAATCCCGGTCTGTCGGGCGCCTTGTTGGGTGTTCAGGTCGTGGTGCTCGCAATCATCGTGCGCGCAGTTGTCAGGATCGGCGAGCACATCCTCGAAACCTGGCTGCTTGGCGGGATCGCGCTCGTCAGCCTTGTCGCGACACTTGTCGGGGTTCCCTTCTGGATTCCGCTGGTGGCCGGCGGGTTGGGCTACGCGCTCGCACACCGTCCGGTGGCTGCATGGGGCACCGTGATCGTTGCGGTCCTTACCGTGATTGGCACTCAATACGTCGACATGTCCGCAGTCGCACCCCCGGATCTGACGCGGGACCCGGTAACGCTCACCGCCCTGTTCATCGCCGGTCTCAAGGGCGGGCTTTTGACCTTTGGCGGCGCCTACACCGCAATCCCCTATGTCCGGGCGGATACCGTGGGGCGCGGCTGGATCAGTGACGCGACCTTCCTCGACGGGGTCGCGCTGGCGGGTGTGTTGCCCGCCCCGCTCGTGATCTTCGCAACCTTTATCGGCTTTGTGGCCGGCGGTCTGGGCGGGGCACTGGCGATCACCGCAGGCATGTTCCTGCCCGCGTTTGCATTCTCGCTCGTCCTGTTCGAGCGCCTCGAAGCGCTGGTTGAAAATCCGGCGCTGCACATGCTGCTCGCAGGTGTCGCCGCCGCGGTGGTCGGTGTAATCGCCGCTACCTGCATCGACCTGGGGGTGGCGACCGCTGCCCGCATCACCAATCCCGCCCTGCCCGCGATCCTGTTCGGCGGTGCACTGCTCGTCGTATGGCGCGTCAAGAGCAGTTGGGTCACGCCAGCGGTCATTGCGGCGGGAGCAGCCATCGGCCTGCTGCTTCACTTCTAGGGGATAAAGCTTGCAGGTGTCGCGTACTGAGGTCGGCCGGGGCTAGGTCTCAGCACGATCGATGGGACGTGCCCGCTACTCGTAGCTCAGCAGTGAAGAAACCGGTGGAAGAACTTCGCGCGCCAGGAATCCGACCACGCCAACGTCGCCGGCAAGTTTGCGGCCCGTTTCCCCATGAAGCCATACGCCCCAAGCAGCGGCTTCGTACGCCGGCACGTTTCGCGCGAGCAGGCCACCAACGGCCCCGGCCAGAAAATCGACCGATCCCGCGCTGGCAAGACGGGAACTACGCTCGTTGTATAGTAGGCTGGGCTGGCCCGACATCGCGATCCAGGTGCATGACGATTTCAGCACAACCGTGGCGTCAAACCGCGCTGCGGCGGCTCCTGCCAATGTGCAGCATAGATCTTCCCACGCGCAGCTCATTAGCGATGCCGTCCCGCCCGGATGCGGGTCAGACCCTTCGGACCGCTATAAGCTGCCATCTCATCACTGGCTTGGGGAAGGAAATGCAACATTGCAGCATCGAGCATGAGGCAACGTACCTGTCAGGGTTACGTGCCAGCGCGCCCGTTGATTGCAAAGCAAGTCAAATCCCGCGTTCAATCGGCAAGGCACGTTTGATCCAGGGCGAGGCAAGCTCATAGGCATGGCCGACTTGCAGAACGGCAAGATCAGCGTGCGCCGGCCCAATGATCTGCATCCCGATCGGTAATCCGTCGCGCCCGCCAAAGCCCGCTGGCACTGACAGCGCAGGCAATCCAGCCATCGTTACAGGCAACGTGACTTCCATCCACCGATGATAGCTGTCCATTGTCCGTCCGGCGATCTCAGTCGGCCATCGCTGCTCGACGCTGAACGGAAAAACCTGCGCGGTGGGAAGGATGAGGAAATCGAACGTTGCAAACGCCTTGCGGAACGCCTCATAGATGCGCGTGCGGCCCATCTGGGCCTGTGTGATCTGGATCGCGGTCAGTTTGCGATACCCGTCGACCTCCCAAAGCGCTTCCGGCTTCATCTGCGCGCGGTGCTCGGGCCGCTCGGCAAAGGCAATCAGATCGGGGCCGACGGAGCCATAGCGCAACGTCACAGCGGTACGCCACATTGCATCGGCGGGCTCGTCCAGCTTCGCCGCGTCGACCCGCATCCCGATTGCCCGGAACGCCGCCAGCGCCTTCTCGCACGTTTCAAGCACACCCGCCTCCATCGGCAAGGCACCCTGCAGGTCGCCCAGCCAGCCGATCCGCTTGCCCGTCCATTCGCGCTCGAGCGACTTCGCGAAGATCGCGGGATCCTCCCTGAGGGAGAAGGGCGCCCGTGGATCTGCTCCCGCCTGAACAGAGAGCAACAGCGCAGTGTCGCGCACCGTGCGTGCCATTGGCCCCGAGGTCGCAAAGGTCTGGCCAAACACGTCGCTTGAGGGCGCCGACGGCACCCGTCCAAATGATGGGCGGAAGCCAAAGACGTTGTTCCACGCCGCCGGATTGCGTAGCGAACCGCCAAAATCACTGCCGTCGGCCAGCGGCATCATGCGCAGCGCCAGCGCGACCGCGGCGCCGCCTGAACTGCCCCCCGCCGACCTGCTCGGGTCGTAGGCGTTCCGCGTGACGCCGAACACCGGGTTGAAACTGTGCGAGCCGAGCGCAAATTCCGGTACATTGGTCTTGCCCGTGAAGATCGCTCCAGCCGCGCGCATCCGTCCGACCACCAGCGAGTCCGCCACTGCGATGTTGTCGCGCAGCAGAGGCGAGCCCTGTGTGTGCGCGATCCCTCTCGCTGGCGCTGTGTCCTTCACGGCATGTGGAAAGCCATGCAATGGGCCGCGGAACGTGCCCTTTGCCGCGTCCTCGTCCTGCGCTGCCGCTTCGCGCAACAGCTGTTCGCGGTCAACGCGCGAGACGATGGCGTTGAAGCGCGGATTGAGCGCGTCGACGCGGGCCAGATGCGCGGTCATCACCTCGCGACTCGACACGTCGCGCCGCCGGATCGCCGCCGCCAGATCAACGGCCGTCATTGCAAGGATTTCGCTCCCGGTCTCGGCCGCACCGGCGTGGCGAGCCGATAGCTGGCTTGCAATTGTTGCTGCCGGAGCGGCGGATAAGAGCGTACGCCGGGTCATCTTCATCTCTCGTCTATCCTCACGCGTTCAGTTGCGCCGTGCCTTGGTGAACCAGCGATCCGGAAGTGCCTTCTTGCGCGGCCATAGTTCGGTGAGCGTCCCCGCGTCATAGATGCGACCGTTTTTCACCACTTTGTCGATCGCCGCCGCGTTCTCGATCGCCTCCAGCGGATTTGCGCTCAGGATCAGGATGTCGGCATATTTGCCCGGCGCGAGGCTGCCGATCTGCGCCTTGCGACCGATCACCTCGGCGCTGTCGAGCGTCGCCGCGCGGAGCACCTCATGGGGCGTCGCGCCGCCCTGCGCATAGGCGCGCATCTCGTAATGATAGCCAAGACCCTGGATGACCGCGTGGCTGCCCATTCCGACCAGTCCGCCGGCGTTGCGGATCCGCAATGCGTCGGCGGCGAACGAAGCGGAGGACCGGTCGATTGCCGGCGTCCACACGCGGTTTCGCAATTTGCCCTCGATGATGCCTGGAGGAACGAAGCGCGCAAGCTTGGCATCCTGGTCGATCGCCCCCGCGATCACCTGGCCATCATAGGGCGCAAATCCGCCATAGAGCACTCCGAAGGTCGGCGAGTATCCGATCCGTGACGATGCATAGAGCTTCACGACATCCTCGCGCAGCGGCGTCAGCGGCAGATTATGTTCATTGCCTGCCATGCCATCGATCGCATGGGTCAGATTGAGGTTGAAGTCGCTGGCGCCCTCGGTCGTCGCCATCATCCCCATCTTGCCCGATGCCTCGACCACCAGCTTGCGCTGCGTCCGGTTGCCGACAAGATACGCCTTCAGATTGTGCGTGCGATAATAGTCGCGATAGCGGGTCAGCACAGCTTCGGCCTCCGCCTCCGAATTGATCTCGCTGTTCACGAAGATGCCCGGTCCGGTCGAGAAAGCGCGCGGCCCCACCATGATGCCGGCGTCGATCATGTCCTGATAGCCGAACACATCGACGGTGAATGGCTGCACGTCGAGCCCGCTGGTCACGCCATAAGCGAGATTGGCGAGCAGGCTCCAATGATTCGCCTCGAGCACCTGGCGCGGCAGTTCGAACCAGTGGGCATGCGTATCGACGAAGCCAGGCGTGAGATATTTGCCGGTCGCATCGACGATCGTGGCGCCGGGCGGCACGGCCACTTCACCCGTCTTGCCGACCGCGATGATGCGATTGCCGGTCACTACCACATCGGCGCCCGCGATCGTTTCGTCGCCGCGCATCGTGATCGCAGTGCCGCCGCGCAGTACCACACTGCCCTGGGGCACGTCGCGCGGCAGCTCCACCCGCGCCTCGATCCGTGCCGCCTGCTTCTCGGCGACGCCCTTTGCCAGGCCTGCCGCCTGCGCCACATCGATCGTGCGTATGGTCGCCCCGAGCGACCACATCACGGTCCTCCCATCGCGCGACCAGTCGACATAATCGGCGCCGATATCGGTCAACCGCACCCCGCCCACAGCGGGCCGTGCAAGCTCGAGCGTTGGCGGATCGGCGGAGAAGGTTGGCGGCACGTCGAGCAGCCAGGCCTGGGATGCCGCCTTGACCAGCATCCGCGTCCCATCCGGGCTCAGTCGGATATCTTCCGGCGGGGTCTGGATGTTGTTGAAATAGCGATTGGCGTTGGGCACGCGCAGGTCGAAGATGCGTCGCAGCGCGCCGCTTTGCACCGCCACCGCCTCGACCGACGGCCCGCTCATATAGCGCAGCCATCCGCCCGTCGCATCAAACGACAGCGCCTTCATGCCCGATTTGCTGGCAACCACCCGCCCCTCGCCGCCCGCCATCGGGAGCAGCACGATGTCGGTCGGCCGACTGGCCTGAAGGTCGGACGCAGATTGCAGGCGCTCGATACTGGTTGCGCGCAGCACCGCTACCGACTTCCCATCGGGCGATACGCTCGGCTCGCTGTAATAGGCAGGAGCCTGCGATAGCCGCCGCGGCTTGCCCCCTGATGCCGGGATCGCCCATAGCGCGCCCCCGCCAGCGCCCTCGCCGCTCCAGGTCACATACACCAACGTCCGGCCGTCGGGCGACCAGGCCGGCTGAAAGGCCATGCCCTCGACGCCCGCCACCGCACGCGGCATGCCGCCTGCGCGATCCTGTATGTAGAGCGTGCCGAGCGCCCCAAACGCGATCAACCGGCCATCCGGCGACAGACGCGGGGCCTGGATCACACGCACCCGCACCGGCCCGGTCTCGTCCGGCACCTCGACCCGCGTGTTCGGGCGCACCGCAAGATCGACTGGCGCCGTGAACGGCACTGCCGTTCGCACACCATCGGCGACGCGGATGCGCGTCAATCTGCCATCGATCGCTGTCAGAACTTCCTTGTCGCCAGGCAGAAACGCGACGCGCGGGACGAGGTCGTTATAGTAACCGCCCATCTGGCTGTCCGGATCAATCGGAAAGCTCAGCCAGCGATCCGCTCCGGTAACGAGGTCGCGGATGCGCAATCCGGTCTGTGCGCCCGAGCGACTGGCATAAACGATCTGCTTGCCGTCATGTGACAAAGCAGGCCGCATTGCCGCGCCAGGCGAGGTAATGATGCGGTCCTCCACTCCGGTCGCGAGCGTGCGCCGCACGATCTCCCAATGCGGTAACACTTTGTCCGACCACAACCCGCCGATCTTGCGCGCGTAATAGAGATAGCTTCCCTCGGGCGACGCCACCGCGCCCAACGTATTGACGCGGTCGGCATGGCTCTCGGTTCCGGTCGGTCGCGCTTGCGTGACCTTGATCCCCGATCCGCCCTGCGCGCCATAGGCATAGAGTTCGAACGCCAGAATATTGTGGACCGTGCGCGAGACATAGATGAAGCGTCCGTCCGGCGACCAGGCTGGCGAGGAATAGATCGCCGGATCGGTGTCGCTCGACAATCTGCGCGCGTTGCTCCCGTCGGCATTGGCTACCCACAGATTTGCCGCCCCCGACTTGTCGGAAATAAAGGCGATCTGCCGGCCATCGGGTGAAAACACCGGCTGGGTCTCGAGCGCATCGCCGGTCAGCAGCGGCCGCGCCGCACCGCCGGCGGCGTCGAGCGCATAGATGTCGCCGAGCACGTCGAACAGGATCGTGCGCCCGTCGGGCGACACATCCGGCGCCATCCATGTCGCCTCGCGTGCTTCGAACTGCAGTCGCTCGACCGGCTGCCCCTGGACCATGCCCGGGGCGGCGGCGGCGGCCGCCATCCCGGCGATGGCCGTGTAAATCCACAAACGGCGCTTCATCGCTCTGGCCCCCTTAAAGCCGGATACGGGCGCCGACCGTGACGAACCGGCCCACCGTATCGTAGAAGGGCGAAAACAGTGAGGCGATCGGCGGATCCTTGTCGAGCAGGTTCGACACGTTGGCGTAGATATCCAGCTCGCGCCCGCCCGCCTTGATCGTCTGGCTCAACTGCAGATCGACATAGGCATAGGCTGGAACCTGGTTGTTCGTGATGTTCTGGTTCCGGTTGTAATAGCCCGGGGCGATATAGCGACCGCGCACCACGGCGTTGAAGCCGTTGTCGGCATAGCCGATGCTGCCGTTGATCCGCCAATCGGGCATGCCGGTGACGAAGGCGTAGCTGGTGTTCTTCACATATTCGAGCGAGGTAATGCCGTCATCGATCGTGAGGCTGTTTACCCATGTGCCGACGAGCCGAAAGCTTAGCCTTTTGCCCGGATCGCCGCCCAGCGCGGTGGTGTAGGCGATGTCGCCGTCGACGCCGTTGGTCTGGTATTGCTGAAGGTTGGCCGGGACCGCCCGCACCTCGATCAGGTTTCCGCCGGCATCGCGGCTGATGCGCGCGCACAAATCCTGGTTTCCGGCACGGCAGCGATTGATCACGTCCTGGGCCCCCACCGACGCAATCACGCCATTGATCGTGATGTCGAAGTAATCGAGCGACGCGGTCAGGCCGCGCAGCGGCGAGGTGGTAATGCCCGCCGTCCAGGTGTCAGCCGCCTCGGGCAGCAGATTGGCGTTTCCGCCACCAATGACCTGCGCGGTCACGCTCTGGCTTACGCCCGTCACCGGATTTACATCGACCACGCCGACATAGCTCTGCGTCCGGGTGGTGTAGAGGTCGCTCAGGCCGGGCGCCCGAATATCGCGCGAGCGCGTCACGCGGCCGATTACGCCGGGCAGGAATTCGTTCGTGGCGCCCAGCTTCCACGACCAGATGCCGCCGCTGTTGCGATAGTCCGAATAACGGGCGGCGCCATTGAACTCGAGCTTGTTGAACAAGGGCACGTTCTTGAGGATCGGGATCACGACCTCGCCGAATGCTTCCTTGACCGAATCCTTGCCGGACAGGTCGCCGAACTGGAATGTCGCGAATGCGCGCTGGCGGTCCAATGCGCCGGCGAACGAGTCGATCGATTCCCAACGGCCTTCCACGCCCACGGCGATCGACACCGGCCCCGCGGGCAGCTCGATCGGCTCGCCGCGCAAGTCGGCGCCGACCGTGTGCATCCGCGTGGTGGAACGCAGGCTCGGCGTACCCGTGACATAGGCGATGGCGGCGGCCGACGGCGCGCCTTCGCCGAACAGATTCAGCGGCACGCAACTGGTCGCGGGATTGGTCAGCGCGATCCGGCAGACGGGCGTTCCGCCCGGCCCGATCACCGAGTCAACCGCATTGGCAAATTCAACCGTCTTGCGGAAGCCGGGCGTGTCGATGTCGTTGCGGTATTCGCCATAGCTGTAATAGGCGCCGTAGCGCCACTTGCCACCGCCCAAGCTGCCATCCAGCGCGATCGTGCCCTGATACGCCTCACGTGCGACGTCGATCGAGGTGTACGACAGGTCCGAATTATACCGGCCCATCGTAAAGCTCGTCTGGCCCGCAGCATCGAGCTGCGCGCGAATTTCGGGACGCAGGAATGCGTTGTCCCGCTGGATCGTGATGTTGCCGCGGTTATGGTCACCAAACCACGTATAATTGCCCCAATAGCGCGAATAGCGCCCCTCGACCGTCAGCGTTGCATTGTCGAAGACTTCGTAGGAGACATTGGCGAGCGCGGCGATCCGCTTCTGCGGCGTGGCGAGCGGGCTGTAATTGTCGTCAGAGGGCGATTCACCGCCGATCATATTGGCGCCGATGGCGACACCGAGCGAGGGGGTGCGCAGGCTGCCGTCGGGATTGAACCCCCTGTCCTTGAGCACGCCGGACGTGATGATCCCGCCGATAAAGGCGTTGGCGTAGCCGACATTGGGCGTAAGCGTGGACGCGCCATTTTGAGTGAGCAGCACCCAGCGGCCGGTATTCTCGCGCGCCGTCTTGGTCATCAGGCCGTCATTTTCGAGATATTCGCCACCGACCATGAAGTGACCACGACCGCCGTCGAATTCGGTCCCGAACGCGGCTTCCAGTCGACGCTGCCCCGCATCGCCATAGGTGGAGATGCCGGCTTCCGCGCCGAGCTTCACCCCGTCAAAGTCATGGTCGAGCAGAACGTTGACCACGCCAGCAACCGCGCCCGAACCCCAGGCGGCCGATGCGCCGCCGGTCACGATGTCGACATCCTTCACCAGCACCGAGGGAATGGTGCTGAGATCATTATCACTCGCAAACCGGCGTCCGTCGAGCAGGACCAGCGTGCGCGCCGCGCCCAAGCCGCGCAAGTCCACCGGCATCCGCCCGGCCTGGGCGTTGGTGCCCGAGGTCTGGGGCGACTGCCCCGCCTTGAACTGCGGCAAGTCCGCAAGCGCTGCACCGACATTGGCGCGACTTGCGACGCTCAACTCCTGGGCACTGACGCGGGTAAGCGGGGTGGGAGATTCAAATCCCGGACGGTCGATGCGTGAGCCCGAGATGACGATCTCGGTATCGCGGATTTCGGCCTCGCTCGCCGCCTCCTGTTGTTGGGCCGTGTCACCCGGCGTACGCCCGCCCGAGGGCTGCGTCGACACGGGCGAGATAGTTGCATCTGCCTTCTGGATCACCAGAACCCGCCCCGCGCGGCGAACGGTCAGGCCGCTGCCGCGCAGCAGAATACCCAACCCTCCATCGACACTGTACGCGCCATGCAAGGGCACACTGCGGAGTCCCCGCACGGTCACGCCGCTGAAGGAAACCTGCTGCCGAGAGGTTTGCGCAAACTGTCGCAACGCGGAAGCCAGATCCTGCGCGGGAATGTTGAAGCTATAGGTCTGAACCTGCGCGACCGCTGCCACAGGCAGAGCCAGCGCGATCGCCGCAATCGAGCAGATTGCCGGCTTGATGGTGCGTGTCATGGTCATTGCAAGTCCCCCTGAACCGGCATCGTGGTGCGCCTGGGGGGATAAGACGCGCCATGCTGGAATTCCCGCCCGGGCCAATCCAAGAAAAGCGAACGGGCCAAAAAACGCAGCGCTATTGCGGTGTGATCGTCACGACATCGCGTTCGCGAATGACGCGCACGGGCAACGTTTCCTCGACCCCGGTAGCAAAGGCCTCGACATCACCGGTGTTGAATACCCCGTTCACGCGCATCCAGCCGGTTGCGCCCTTGAGCACGATGCGTCGCGTCGAGTATCGGTTGATCCGGTTTACGGCGAGGCTCAGCGGTTCATCCTCGAACACCAGCTGCCCCCCCTCCCAGGACAGTGAGCGGACCGGGTCCGCCCTGGTCAAACGCGATTTCGACCGACCCGCGATGTCCACCACCAACTCGCGACCCGGGGTCAAGGCCATCAGTTCATCGACATCGCGCGACGCGGGCGCCACCGCGACGGGAAACTCCGCCCCCATCGGACGGTCGAGCACGACGACCCTGCCTTCATAAAGAATGACGCGGAGCTTGCCGCCTACGATCTCCACGCTGAAAGACGTACCCGTGGCCACGACCAGCTTGTCCCCTACCCGCACGCTGAACGGCTTCAAGGGGTCCTTTGCGACGTCGAACTTGGCCCGCCCGGCTACCAGGTGCAGCTCGCGCTGGTCGCCACGCATCCGCACATCCACTTCGGTTGCTGCATCCAGCGACGCGCGCGATCCGTCGTCAAGCATCACCACGCGGCGCTCGCCAACGCCGGTTCGGTAGATTTCCGGAACGCTCTGCCACCACCACCCGATGCCGCTCAGTGCAATCAGCATCGCAAGTGCAGCTGTGATCACCCGACCGGCAACCGGTTGCCGTGCCCAGCGCCACTGGTTGCGGCGGCGGAATGTTGCCAGCGCGCGCTGACGCGCGTCCGCCAGCTCGGGTGAAGACGCTGCCGCGCCCATCTGCTGCCAAAGAACCGTTGACCGCTCGAATGCGGTCAGGTTGTCGGGGTTAGCGGCCAACCATTCGTCAAACGCGCGCTGCCGCTCATCCGACAATGGCCCTTCCGCCAACGCCAGGCACCACACCGCAGCGGCTTCGAACCGTTCGGGCGAAGGTCCGCGCGGGCTCAAAGTGCATCCCCCATCTGTATCGTCAGCCGCGCCAATGCCTTGGCCAAGTGCTTCTCGACGGTTCGCACGCTAATCCCGAACCTCTCCGCGATCACGTCCTTGCTCATATATTCCAGTCGATACAGAACGAAAATCGCCGATGTCGTCGGATCGAGTTCATCCAGCGCAGTGCGCAGCATCGCGATCGAGCCGCGCGCTGCGGTGACGCGGAACGGATCGATCAGTTCGATCGCCTCGCCGTCGATCTGCCCGAGGGTTTCACGGTAGTTGCGCCGCACTTGCTGACGCCGCGCGCGATCGCGCAACAGGTTCGCTGCAACCTGAAACAGGTAGGCGCTGCCCGACCGCATCGCCACGTCCGGCTGGGCCGCGATCCGCGAGAACACTTCCTGCGTCAGGTCCTCGGCCTCGGCATGATCGTGCACGCGCCGCAGAAAGAACGCCATCAGCGCAGGACGAAGTTCCCGGCTGAGCTCAACCACATCCTTTCCATACGCAGCGGCCACACAACCTCTCATCGCTATCCCGTGGGCCATTAGACGCACGGCATCGAGTTCTCCGCCCTTCTTTTGCAGCAATTTGAGGGTTGGCGCGATTAAGCAGCTTCCTCGATCGTGCGACACACCTCCCCATTGCCCCCACCGGACCCGCACAGGGCCTGACAGAGCCAGAAACCGCTTCGGGCCCACGTGCGAGCGTTGCCTAAGGCCCTTGGCGACCTGCCGCGCCGCAACAGCGACATGGCTGCCTCCACACAGGCGGCGCGCTGCCCGCCGGAACGAGCGTGATCAAGGCGCCGTGCACAGCGGCGGATTGTGCCGAGGCGGCTCGGGAGCGCTTTGAGCACCAGCAAGCAGTTTGATTCGACGCGCCGATTGTGCGCGAGGGGCCGTTCAGCTGCGCAAGCGGCTGCGCGTCACCATAGACGTGCAACCCGCTGCGCGATTGATCTGAGAGCGGACGTTGCGGACAGGACGGGCACGGAAGAATGATTTCGTGCCCCCTGAGCCGAGGCCAGCCCTCACCGCCCTTTCGCGAGCGCCACAGCGTCAGGCCCTGCGGGAAACCTGAGCCGTGCTTCTGAATCGTGCACAGCATTCCAGACGCCCTTGGCCACGTCGAGCTCGCGGGTCGTCAGCGCCGGCTTGGCAAAGGCTTCCATGATTGGCCTGGCGAAGTCGGCATACTCCACCGGGAGCAGTTGATCGAACGGTATGATTGCGTTCGTGCCGAACCTGGTGGTCGGCGCATAGCCGGGCTCGACCAGCTTCACAGAGATATCGAAATAGGCGAGCTCGTGGGCAAGCGAACCAGTAAAGCCTTCGATCGCCTGCTTGCTTGCGGTATAGGCTGCGGCCAGCGGAAAGGCGCCCAACGTGACGCTCGAGGTCACATTGACAATAATGCCCGAACGGCGCGCACGCATCTGTGGGATGACCGCCTGGCACATCGCCATCACGCCAATCGTATTGGTCTCGAGCAACTTGCGCACCAGCGACATCGGCGTCACCTCAAAGGCGCCAACCGCGCCGATGCCGGCATTGTTCACCAACACATCGATCGGACCAGCGGTCTCAAACAACGCGGCAATGCTCGCTTCGTCGGTGACGTCGAGCGGCAGAACGCGCAGACGGCGGGTGTCTCCAGCGAAAGCGCCCGCCTCGGGCCGCCGCATCGTGGCAATCACGTCCCAGCCCTGCGAAAGGAAATGCTCGGCGATCGCCTTGCCATAGCCCGACGAGGTCCCGGTAATGAGAATGGTTTTGGTCATGTCAGTCTCCATGTGTTGAAGGCCTGGAGATAGACAGCTCCTTGCATACGATATATAATCGATCATCCATTCCTATTTACAGATCGTCCAGGATCATGGATCCTCTCAGTGATGTTATTACCTTGCTGCGTCCGCGTGCCGCAGTGTCGAAGCCCATTTCGGGACGCGGGCATTGGGCTGTCGCCTATGACGCATATGACGCGCCGGGCTTTACGTTCATCATCACGGGAGAGGCGTGGCTGACCCTTGACGGCGAAGACCCGCTGCGCCTCGCTCAGGGTGATTTTCTGCTATTGCCGACAACGCCCGCCTTCTCGCTGGGGAGCGAGCCTCATCGTCGCGGTACGCGGGCAACGCCACGTGCCGATGCCGTCCGGCACGGCGACCCCGATGGTGCGCCGCAATTTGCGGCGCTGGGTGGAAGCTTCGACTTCGAGCGGGTCAACCGCCCGTTGCTGATGTCGCTTCTACCCTCGCGTATCCATATCCCGGCCTCAGAGGGGCGCTCGACGCGGTTTGGACGCTTTATCGGTCTGCTGGCCGAGGAGTGCGCTACCGACTATCCCGGCAAAGAGCTGATCATTCAGCGCATGCTGGAGGCCTTGCTGGTCGAGGCGCTCCGCTGGCGCGCCTTTGCCACCGATGCGGTTACGGCAGGCCTGTTGAGCGGCATGCAGGACCCGGTGATCGCGCGCGTGCTGCAGGCGATCCATTCCGATGTCAGCGCCAGATGGACGGTGGCGGGACTGGCGCGCATTGCGGGCATGTCCCGCTCTGCCTTCTCGGCCCGGTTCGGCGAGGTGCTGGGATGTGCTCCAATCGAGTATCTGGCACGCTGGCGCATGGCGATCGCCAAGGATGCGCTGGCTCGTGGTAACAAGACGCATGATCGGATCGCAGAAGAAATCGGCTATGAATCAGCCAGCGCGTTCAGCACGGCGTTTCGTAGACGCCTGGGATATCCGCCAGGAAAGTTCGCTCGCGCATTAGCCTAACCAGTAGCAGGCCAATGGCAGCTCGGGCGAATCCGAGCAGAGCTTTGAGGACCGCAATCGGGCACGCAGTCGCTTCCGGCCCGATCGCTGGCGGGCCGCAGATGAAAGCGCACGAATTGCGAAAACTGGGCGGTTGGCAGAGCGACTGCCTTTAGCGGCTGGCGGGCGAGCAGCGGACGTCAAGCCAGCATCACTCCGCGACGATAGCGGGAACAGCGATCAGGTCACCACCGCCAGGCAGAACGCCTCGGGCGAGCATTGCAATAGCGAAACGGACCCGGCCGATTGCCTTTCGAACCACGGCATATTTGGGTGGACCTCCGCCACCTTATTCGGGGGTCAGTTTGGTCTGACAGGGCGTTCACCCGCCATGATGCGCGCCGCCATCATGGGCCAAGATTCGGAGAACCAACTGCCGGGATCTTCGGCAATAACCGTGGTCCCTTCGCCGAGGCAATCGCTCAGTATCACATCGCGGTGGTGGAGGAAGCGCGTCTCGACCGTCGAGTAAAAGGTGCGAAAGACCGGATCCATGCCTTGACCCTTGTGCGGCAACGTCACTGCGAGCCGATCGCCCAGGATGCGGACAAGCTTGCCCGCCGGATAGACGCCGATGCTGCCCATGAAGTGAAACAGCAACGCGCGGTCGAACTGTCCGTCGGCCGCCTCCATCTGTGTGACGGCTTCCAATGGCGATTTGCCAGCGGCATGGGGGCGGATCGACGTCATGGCATCGTAGGCGTCGCAGATGCTGGCCATTCGCGTCGCTATGCTGATAGCCTCGCCTTTTAGGCCAAACGGATATCCCGATCCGTCAAGGCGCTCGTGATGATGCAGGCAGACGTCCAGCGCCACTGCGGGCACCCCGGTGGTAGCCGAGAGAATGGCGTGGCCCTGACCCGGATGTCGGCGCATCTCGATCGTCTCCGCCTCATTTAACGGGCCGGCCTTGAGCAGGATGTCCGGAGGGATTGTCGACTTGCCGATGTCGTGAAGTAGCCCCGCCATACCAAGGTCCCGCGCGGCCTCGGCAGTACAACCGATCTCGCGGGCCAGGTTGATCATCAAGGCGCAGACGGCAACCGAGTGCGTATAAGTCTGGTCGTCCTGCGCTTTCAGGCGCGTGACGCTGATAAAGGCCGCCATATTGTTGAGCGAGCTTGCAATGTCCTCGACAACCGCCAGAATCTCGGTGGTGGGCACACCCTTGCCAAGTCGGCAGTCGGCAAACATCGCGTCGACGATGGTTTTTGAGCGCTGCGCGAGTTCGGACGCTCGCACCTTATCCGCCCGGCCGAAGCGCCCGGAAGCCCGCATGGGCGCAGGGCTGACCGATGCACGGATGGAAGGGGGCGGCGGGATATCCCGCCCCTTTGACGTATCGATGATGATCTCGCAATTGCTGGAGCGGATCCGCGCAAGGTCCCGCTCCGACGATATCAGAAGCCGCGATCGCCACAGGGGGTGTGAAAGCCAGCCGCCGGAGAATGAGTGGACGTACATCCCAAGGACAGCCTGCTCCGACCTGATTGATTTAAGCAAGGATGTTCTCCGACGGCAGGAGAATGGAACTGACAGTGGCGCATCGCTCTAGACACATCATCACACCCGACGTCGCAACCTGGTCTATTATGGATACCGGTGCCGATACCTGCTTTTTTCCGGCGCCCAAATGTGGGCGATTTTCATTATAGACGAGCAGGATCCTATGCAGCGCGATTGAACGGTAATTATTGGGATCGGGGCACGATCGAACGAACGACCAACGCGGGGGCGTTTGCGGTCGGGCCGCAATTGGCGAGGCGGCTCAGGTGCGCAATGACCGAAACCAGGTGGTTCGCTGCCGTGAGCCTGGAGGCTGCCACGGCATACCCGCTAGCCAACTATGACCACAAGAAGCGCCAAGCGCCACGCCAAACACCAGTTTGACGACCATCGCGCGCGACCCGTCAGGCGGGATGCCCGCTTGCATCCTGTTCAAGCGACGTCACTATGTCGGTGTGTTCGAGTCATTACCCGCTACCGCGATACAGGATGTCGGATTTCGCCTGCTCGGTCGTCTGAGTAGCTGAGGGCGTCTGGTCGATGCCGACATTGGCAGAGATGATGGCAAAGGCCCGGCGCGCCGTGCTGCGGCAGGGCATCTCAGATCAGGACGCCGACGAATTGGTTCAAGACGCATTTCTCAAGGTGGAGCAGTATCAGCAAACGACTGTCGGGCGCTCGCAGGAAGCGCTGCTGATCACTGCCGCGGTCAACCTGTCGATCGACCGCCATCGCCGTAATGCGCGCGCGCCCTTTGCGCATCGCGACGATCTCCACGCTATCGCAGACAGCGCGCCCGGTCCGGCGGAGATCGTCGAGGAGCAGGCGCGGCTGCGTCATGTTGCGCGCGGGCTGGAACGGCTTCCTGAACGCACGCGCCGCATTCTGCTGAGCCGGCGGCTGGACAATATGAGCTATGCCGATATCGCCAGGGCAGAGCAGATGAGCGTGGCCGCCGTGGAGAAACAGGTCGCTCGCGCTACGCTGCAATTGATGGACTGGATGGCGAGCTGGTGAGCGGAAAAATCCACCCCGCGTCGATCGACGCTGAAGCTGCGGCGTGGGTTGCGCGTCTCCAAGGCGAGCGGACCAACGGTATCGAGCGCGGACTACACGCCTGGCTCGAGGCCGATCCGGCACATTGCGCTGCCTTTGAGCGTGCAACCGAAATATGGACGATGCTGCCGGGCGCGGTGCAGTGCATGGACGCAGAACGCAGCATGCACGCGCGCGCGCCGGAAGGCCCGGCCCGGCGGTCGCTGACGCGCCGTTCGGCGCTGGCGCTCGCAGCGTCGGTGCTGGTTGCGTTCGGCATCGGCACGATCTGGATGTCGCTCGCCCCCGAGCAAGGCTATGCGACCGCAGTCGGCGAGCAGAAGGTCGCGGTGCTGGAGGACGGCAGCCGCATTGCGCTCAATACCAATAGCCGGGTCGACATCGAATTCACGCCGGGAACGCGCACCATCCGCCTCGACCATGGCGAGGCAATGTTCGAAGTTGCTCATAACGCCGCGCGGCCTTTCATCGTCACGGCAGGCGACAAGCAGGTGCGCGCGCTTGGAACGGTGTTCCTCGTCCGACGCGAGGGGGATTTAGTCACCGTCACGCTGATTGACGGCAAGGTTTCGGTTACGGAATTGTCGCCCCGGACCGGCACGGCGGCAAAAGCGAGCGCGATCCTCGCGCCGGGCGAGCGGTTCACTGCATCGGGAGCGAGACAGCCCGTCATCGACACCGAATCTGCAGAAGTCGCCACAGCGTGGCGGCGCGGGCAGGCGATTTTCCGCGATACGCCGATGGTCGAGGCGGTTGCCGAGCTCAATCGCTATGGTGGTGCAAAGCTCGAGGTCACGGACCCAAGGTTGGCGGCACTTCCCATCTCCGGCGTTTTCGCCACCAACGAGACGCGCGATTTCGCCGAGGCAATGGCAGCGCTCCATGGACTTCATGTCCGGAAAGAGGGCGAAACGCTACAAATCGTACCCTGAACTGGCCGACATTGCATTTTTATAACGATGCGATGTCGGTTTTGCGCTGCAGCATCGTCTACCTGATCGGAGCATCATGGGGGTCGCTCCGGATTGGGGGGAATTTTGCAGGTGTCCAAACTGACTATCGCCGTGCTTGCCGTGGCCACGAGCGCGCTGACCATTCCCGTCGCTCAGGCGCAGGCCCGTTACAATTTCGACCTTCCAGCCCAGTCGCTCGAGATCTCGTTGCGCGCAGTCGCGGCGCGCACCAATACGAACATCGTCTTTTCGGGCGATGCGGTGCGCAATCACAAGGCAGTGGCACTGCGCGGAGCCCATACCGCACGGTCCGCCTATGAGGCGCTGATCAGCGGTACCGGCCTGTCGCTGACCGTCACCGGTGGCGGTTCCTTTGTCGTTGCCGCCGCGCCTGCACCGGCACGGGCGGCGCAAGCGGGCGACGGCGCCCTTAGTGGCCATGTCACCGGGCCCGACGGCACCTCGCCCATCACTGGCGCCCTGGTCCGGATCGTCGAGACCGGTGAGACGACCCGCGTCGACGATTTTGGCAATTTCCGGTTCCCGGCGATCCGCGCCGGCTCCTACACATTGGAAATCACCTATCTGGGCTATGCCCCCCTGACCCGCACCGTAACCGTGACTGGCGGTGATCGCGCCCAGCTTACGCTCGCGCTCGCCGAGGCAGTCGACGATAGCGATGCGCCGATCGTAATCTACGGATCGCGCAGCGCACGCGCCACCGCGCTCAACATCCAGCGGACAGCAGAGAACAGCGCCGATGTGATCTCGGCTGACGATCTCGGCAATTTCACCGGAACCACCTTTTCCGAGGCACTGCGACGCGCACCCGGCATCTCGTTCGAGCGCAACACCGTGACGGGCGACGGCACGAACGTGATCGTCCGCGGCATGGAGCCGGACATGAACGCAGTGAAGCTCAACGGGCTCAATCTCCCGGTCGGCAACGGCGTAGGGCGTTCGGCCGACCTGTCCAACCTGCTCGCAGATTCAGTCAGTCGCATCACCATCCACAAGTCGCTGATGCCTAGCCAGGACAGCTCAGGCACCGGTGGCCTGATCGAGATCGAGACGATGTCACCACTGGATCGCCCCAAGCGCTATGCGAACCTCCTGGTCGAAGGCGGCGGCATCCCGCAGGATTTCGGCACGGACTTTCTCGCCTCGGGAACGGTGTCGGCCAGGTTGACCGACAATTTCGGCATCAGCGCCTCAGGACAATATCGGCGTCACAATACGCGCTCGATCGCGTATGATGCGGGTAGCAATGGCGGTCGGATGAACTTCGGGCGTTATCTGCCGGTCGGTCCCGGCGGCGTCCCTGCGCTGACGGAGGAAGCGGTCGACCCCCTGCTCGACTTCCCATTCGTTGCGGGATCCGACCAATATTATCCCAGCGGCCTGGCGACGAAATTCTATCATAATGAGAATGAAGTGTTCGCGGCGACGCTCTCGGCCGAATGGCGCCTTGGCGACCACACCAACCTGAAGTTCGATGCCCAGCACTCGGAATCGATCAACAGCTTCTTCTCGCTCACTGACACCTTTGCCACGGCCGCTGAATATTCGGTTATCCCGGGCGGCTCCCCGAACGCCGAATTGAACCTCGACCTCACGCCCGGCAACCAGGGCATTTTCCGGTCGCAGACCTATTCGTACAATCCGGACTCCAAAAAGGTCACTGACACCTACAGCCTGAACGGCAAGACGCGGCTCGGTGCGATCGAGATCAAGTATCTGGCCGGCTATGCCAGGGGAACCGAACGGAGCCCGCGCAGCTTTACGACCGAGTTGCGCATGGCGGACAGCGATGCGAGCGCGGCGCTGTTCCTGCCCGAGGCGGTCGACCCGTTGACCGGCCGGATCGTCACCGGGTTCGCGCCGCGCGCGGGCAGCGGCATCCCCTTGCCGCTGTTGAGCGCGGCCGGCTGGGCGTTGATCAACGATCCCAGCAACTTCACGATCGACAACGCCAGCGGCCAGATCGACGACGCGATGGGTAGCAACGACCGCTACACCGCGAGCGGCAGCGTCCGCTGGGACGCAAATGCCGGCCCGCTTTCCTATGTCGAACTTGGCGCTTATTACGAGCGGACGTCGTTCCAGAGCGATGTCAGGCGGACGCAAATCGGGGGCAATGTGCCGGCGGAGTCTGTTGGCCTGGAGTTCGCGCCGTCGGATCTGACGCGCATCGGAATTCGCAATCCGGGCCTGACGGTGATCAGCGAAGCATCACTGCGCAACTTCGTTGCGAACATCACGACACTGGCCAATACGACCGGTCTGACGCTCAGCCCGATCGCTCCGATCCCTGGCCAGGACGAGGAGAACACAAAGGAAACCAACTTTGCTGCATATCTGCAGAGCAAGCTGCAGTTCGGCAAGCTGGAGGTGATCGGCGGCGTTCGCTACAATCGCACGAAGCTGGCCGCGACCAATCTCAATTTTCCAAGCTATATCGGCCCGATGCTGAACGGGATGATTGGCAACGACACCGATTTTCAGGCGCAATTCTCAAAGCTTGTGACAAACAGCGCGGTGGCAGAGGATTTTCTCCCCCGTATCCTGTTCAATTATCGCGAGAGCGACGACCTGATCTTCCGCGGTGGCTATTTCCTGTCGGTCGCGCGTCCCTCGATCGGCCAGCTTTCGAGCGAGACGCGGATCGCCTTCATCAACTTCCCGATACCAGGACCCGAAGGCGTCAAGCCGATCCTGCAGATCAACAGCGGCAACCCCGACCTGAAGCCTGCAATCACCCATAATTTCGACCTCAGCGCCGAATATTATTCTGGGATCGGGATCTTCAAACTGAGCGGTTTTTACAAGCGGACCAACAATCTGCTGCAGACCAACATCACCAATGGCCCGGCGGCACTCGAAGCGGTCACGCTTCCTGATCATCCCTATTTTCAGGGAGCACCCTATTTCGACCCCGCCAATCCCGGGGCGGTCTTTGTCACCGGTGGCACGCCGGCGAACAGCGACGCTCCCGCGACATTGTGGGGGATCGAAGCGCAGGCCGAGCGGCGTCTGGACTTCTTGCCGGGGATCTTGAGCGGCTTTGGCGTCTTTCTGAACTATACCTACACGCACAGCTCGCGAACCGACCGGTATAAATGGAACTACGATCCCGATCCCGATCACGTCTTCGAGTTTCCGGGCCTCGCCTATACTCAGCAGCCCAGGCATTCGGGTACGGCGGCGCTGACCTACAACAAATATGATATCGACGCGACGCTGACCTATGGCTTCCAGTCGCGCTCGCTTGCCCAGTTCCGCCCCCGTGCGCTCAGCGTCTATAACGAAGGGGTGCAGACGCTGGACCTGCGCGCTGAATATTATCTCCGCCCGAAATTCGGGAAGTTCCGGATCTATATCGAGGGCACCGATCTCCTCAACGGGACGCGCGACCCCGATGTCGAGCAGACATTCGGCGGCGAGCGCGGGTCGCCCAAGGTGTTCACTCAGGCCACCTATCTTGGTGGCCGCGGTTTCAAGATCGGCGCTTCTGCCAATTTCTGATCGTCCTTGATGTCCGACCGGCCGGCGCAGCGATGGCGCGTCGGCCGGTCCTGTTCTGGAAAGTTCTCCAACATGACCTTGCCCAAGTTTCTGCTCGCTTCGACGGCGGCGGCGCTCATCATGCCGACGGCCACCGCGCAGACCATGCCGAAGCAGAAGGCCGGGGTGACAGCAGTATCCCCGGTGGCGAGCGCATCGATCCCCTACCAGACCTTCACCCTGCCCAATGGTCTGCGCGTCGTGGTGCACGAGGATCATTCGGTGCCGAAGGTCGCGGTTGCCGTCTGGTATCGCGTGGGATCGATGAACGAGCCGGCGGGCAAGAGTGGCTTCGCGCATCTGTTTGAGCATCTGATGTTCAACGGATCGGAACATCATGACGAGGAATATATGCCGCCGCTGCAGGAGATCGGCGTGTCCAGCGTCAACGGCGCCACATCCCTTGACCAGACCTATTATTACGAGGTCGTACCCACCGGCGGGCTTGAACGCGTGTTGTGGCTCGAAAGCGACCGGATGGGCTATCTGCTCGGCGCAGTGACCCAGGCCAAGCTCGACGAGCAGCGTGGCGTCGTGAAGAACGAGAAGCGCACTTATGAAAACCAGCCCTATTCGATGATCCCGGAAATGCGGGCACGCGGGCTGTTCCCGGCAAACCACCCCTATTACCATCCGATTATCGGATCGATGGCCGATCTTGACGCCGCCAAGCTCGACGACGTCAAGGAATGGTTCCGCAGCTATTATGGCGCGACCAACGCCGTGGTGACGATCGCGGGCGATGTGACGCTCGATCAGGCGCGCGCGATGGTCACCAAATATTTCGGCAGCGTGCCCGAAGGCCGCCCGGTATCGCGCGTCCAGGCCTGGGTTCCCACGCTCGATCGCGTGCGAACTGAAACGGTACAGGACAATGTCCCCCAAACCGCGTTGTCATGGACCTGGGCAGTTCCGGGCAATGACGCGCCGGAAAGCGCCGCGCTGCGCATGGCAGCAATGGTGCTGGGGCGCGGACGGTTGTCGCGGCTCAATCAGGCGCTGGTGATCGACCATCCCTATGCCACCAATGTGGACGTCAATTATCAGGGTGCGGCGATTGCCGGCATGTTCACGATCGACATGCGGCTGAAGCCCGGCGTCGATCGCGCCGAAGCCGAGGCTGCGCTCCAGCGCGAGCTCGACCACTTCATTGCAAAGGGTCCGACCCCGGCGGAACTCAAGCGCTACAAGATGATCGCCTATGGCGACAATGTCCGCTCACGCGAGTCATTGTTCATCCGCGCCATGATGCTGTCGGGCGGAATGATCTTCAACAACGATCCCGGTCGCTACGCCGCCTCGGAAGCGGAGTTTGCCGCGCTGACCGCCGCCAGGGTGCAGGGCGCGGCGCAGGAGTGGGTCACGCGGCCTAATCACCGGCTGACGGTCGAGCCGTTCGGCCAGTATCGCTCGATCGCCGACGGCGCCGATCGCAGCAAGCTGCCTGCGCTCGCCGACATGACCTCCTTCACCCTGCCAGAGCGGCGCGAGGCCAGGCTCTCCAATGGCATGCGCGTCGTCTTCTCGCACAAAAAGGGCACGCCGACGGTCGAGCTGGTCGCGACCTTCGACGCGGGCGGTGCTGCCGATCTGACCGCCAAGCCGGGGTTGCAGGGCTTCACGCTCGATGTGATGGGCGACGGCACGCAGGCGCTGACAGGCAGTCAGTTCGCCGAGCGCAGCGAAATGCTGGGCGCGCGGATCTATGCCCATGGCGATTCGGATACGAGCAATTTCGCAGCCTCGGCGCTGGTTCCCGCGCTCGACGAAACCATCTCCCTATGGGCCGACATGATCGCAAGCCCAGGCTTTCGCGACACCGACCTCGAACGCGACCGACAGAACGCGCTCAACGGGCTTCAACAGGCCAAGGCCGACCCCGGCAGCATTGCTGCGAACATCTACCGATATGCGATGTACGGTCCTGACCATGCCTATGGCATCCGCCTTGCCGGTCGTGCCGACACGATCGCGTCGTACAGCCGCGCGGATCTCACCGCCTTTCACGACCGCTGGATCCGTCCTGACAACGGCACGATCTACGCTTCGGGCGATGTCGACTTCGACACGCTGGTCGCGACGCTGGAACGGCACATCGGTACCTGGAAAGCGCATGCATCGGCCAAGGGCAGCAAGACACTCGTCCCGCTGCCCGCGCAGACCGCCCCGC
Source organism: Sphingomonas sp. R647 (assembly GCF_020177055.1). Classification (GTDB taxonomy): domain Bacteria; phylum Pseudomonadota; class Alphaproteobacteria; order Sphingomonadales; family Sphingomonadaceae; genus Sphingomonas. The sequence goes on along the minus strand of NZ_JAIQXT010000001.1, from coordinate 141,335 downwards.
GCGTTGTGCTGGTCGACAAGCCCGGTGCGATCCAGTCGGTGATCCGCGTCGGGCAGATCATGCCCAACGGTCTCGATCCCGCCAATTTCGATCTGGAGGCATTGAACGGGGTGCTGGGAGGCGGCTTCACCGCGCGGCTCAACATGAACCTGCGGGAGGACAAGGGCTGGACCTATGGCGCAGGCAGCGGGATTGGCGGCGGGGTCGGCCCGCAAACCTTTACCGTCAATACCAGCGTGCAGACGGACCAGACCGCGCCTGCATTGTCGGAGATCGCCAAGGAATTGCAGGCTATCACCGGCACGCGACCGGCGACTGCGCAGGAGCTCAACCTGTTTGTGCGCGGCCAGGTGCTGACGCTACCCGACCAGTTCGAAACGAACAATGCGATGGTCGGCTATCTGCGCTGGGTCGACCAGTACAATCGGCCCTATGACTGGCTGACCACCCTGCCCCAGCGCTACACCGCGCTGACGCCGGAGACGTTGGCGGACACTGCAAAAATGCTGAACCCCGATGCGATGACATGGGTCGTCGTCGGAGACCTCTCGAAGATCGAGACTGGGGTTCGCGCCCTCAACCTCGGGCCAGTCGAAGTCTGGGATTCTGACGGCAAAAGGCTGCGCTGAACCGGTCATCCACCGCCGGGGGTGCGCGCCAGTTGCGTAACGAACTACAGATGAAACGACGGCGACAGACTAATTCAACTGGCCGATTTGAGCATTTTTTTCGGGTCTTGAACTGATAACCACCACAGCGCGGCAGCTTTTGGACCGGTTGCTGAATGACAGGTCCTCGCCAGAAATGCGGGAAAGTCGCAGGTCGGCTTTCAGATAGCCCCCGCAGAACGCTCGATGACTGTAGCTGGGTGGAAAGCTGACTGGCCCGTGTAGTGTACAAGTTTCCGTGGTAAATTCTCACCGCTCAAGTCGCGCATGCTGCCGGGCCCGTCCAGGACCGGTTTACCTGTTATTCGCCGAGCTCCATCGAAAAGCTTCCAGTTCCCAGACTATCCGCAGGTGAGTTATCCACCCCAAATCGGTTACCCGCGAAAGTCTTATTCCGATAGCCGCCAATCCATCCCAACTTCTTCTCGATTCCGGTGGTTATGTCCTCGTCCGTCACCCGCAATGTGACGCCGCGCAGCGCATAGCCGGGCCCGAATACGGAAGCGAAATCCGCAGGGCTAACCCTCTGAAACGATTTCGGATCGGTGCCGTCACGGAAGATCAAGAGGATCGGATAGTCCGACGGACTTAATTCGACTGCAAGCGTCTGCTCCCGCGCCCACCGTCGGAACGTTTTTCCGCAGAGCCTAGGGTCGGGTCGAGCCGTGGGCCGGCCCTTTCTGCACGCAGCGCGCTGCATCAGGCCGGCGTGATAGGCTCCAGCATCGCCGCCCTTTTCTGGCGCCGGCACTGCAAACAGCATTCTGCCGCTCGGCAGGGGCACGGCCACGGCTTCGCCCCTAAGACGATACGCGATCCCGCTGGCATCGCCGAAGCCCGGACCGGCGGTGATCGTAGATGCGATCACGTTCGATCCGCTTCGGAGACCGTCGGGGGTGTTGATATCAACGGTCATGCGATAGCGGATGGTCTCGCTCGGGTAAGACAGACCGCAGCCAGCTAGCGCCAACAGGCCGGCGACGAGTCCGATTCCCACAACCCGTCTCTGCGGGCATCATGCTGCGACCTCTTCCATGCAGCCCGTTGTGAGCAAGAAGCTGGGACGCGGACTGTGTCGCGACTTCCCTACCAAATGATCTTCACGGCTTGAATTGGCGATGGCCACGTAGTCTCTCTAAACAACGACGAGATGATGGTCGGCAGTCGGTTACCTAGGGTGGTTCTGGTGCCAGATCGTCATTGATCGCCACCGAGGTGAGCATCTATGGCGTTGCTAGTAGCGGAGGTTCGCGTGCTTAATGAATCTGGACGCAGGTCGAAACATTGGATTCGGGCTGAAGGACTAATTACCGCCTCGATGGACGGCGAAATGCTGATGCTCGACGCAGAGAGGGGTGTCTATTACGGGCTTGACCCCATCGGGGCGCGGATTTGGGAGTATCTCGCATCGCCAGTGACAGTCCCTGACTTGGTAAAGCGGCTCGAAAGGCATTACGAGGTCGATGCCGAACGCTGCGCGCGCGACGTCGCGACCCTCATCGAGCAGCTTTCTGTGCGAAAAATGGTCAGAATGATCGATGCTTAGCTCAACCTTGCGTACCCGAGCAACCGGGTGCCGTCGCCGCTCATGACGACGCATGTCTATCGCGTGTTCGGCCTCACGCTCAGCTCTGAAATCGAGCTTCCCGAGCTTCGCTCCTCACTTGAGGAAACGCGGCCTGACGTCACGGTCAGTTGGGGACACGTGCCCCCGGCGGTCGCCACAAAAGATCCCTATGGGTTATCCGTGACCGAGTACGGAGCCACCGTTTCGGTCAAATCGGTGGCTCGGTTTCAAGTGTCTGGGGGCACGCAGATCCGGATCGATCCGGATCCCTCAGCTGACGAGGCCACAATCCGTCTTTTTCTCATGGGCACAGCCATGGGGGCAATATTCTGCCAACGCAGGATGTTCCCGCTTCACGCCAATGCGATTGTTATCGAGGGTCAGGCCGTTGCATTCGCCGGGCCGTCACGGGCCGGAAAATCGACGCTAGCCGCTGCATTTCTGGACCGAGGTCATGCAATTCTGAGCGACGACATCTGCGTGATCAGCAGCGGCATCGACGGGGCGTTTGTCGCCCAGCCGGGCATTCCACGCGTGCGACTGTGGAGCGATGCAATCGAGCGCTCCGGGCGCGATGCCTCTACCTTGAGGCGCGTGCGGAGCGGCATGGACAAGTTCGTTGTGCCGACCCGCGCCTCCCAGCCCGAACATGCCTTGCCTCTAAGGGGGATCTTCGTGATTGGTTCAGATGGGCCTGATGTCTGCGCGTGTTCGCTGCACGGCTTCAGCGCAGTTGAGGCGCTCGCCGCCAATACCTATCGCGCCAGTTTCCTGCCGGTAATCGGCGACCCATCGCTTCATTTTCAAACCTGCCTAAAGCTCGCACAACATGTTCCGATTTTCGAGCTTCAGCGCCCTTGGGACAGTCGCCGTATTGATGAAACGGCTGATCGGATCGTCACGCAACTCGCCGCGCTTGGGTAATCTCGTAGAGTTTGCAGGACCTGATCTAGCGGTTCCCTCCGCTCGCCCGGCGAATAAAGTGACCGGCGGAAATTCCCCGCAGCAGCGCGTGACGATATTGCGCGAAAACCTCAGGATCTCGCCAATCTCCCGGACTCTCGTTCAGAATCCGGCGTAGCCGGTCGATGCCCACCATCCCTGCCGCCTCCTCATGATCGGCAATCGCATCAAGCTGATGGTGCAGCCAGTCCCGATGCGCCGCGACCTGCTCGTACCAATCGGCCGATTGGAGCCCCTTGCGCCGTTCGGTCAGTGCCTCGGGCGCGATCCAGCCAACGGCTGCGGCCTTGATTAACGCACGTTCGACGCCCCCCGTTCGAAACATTGCGAGCGGCACCGAGGCGACATAGTCCATCAGGTCGCGATCGGTACTGGGGTCACGGATGTCGATCCCCCATTTGCCCCATGTTCCCTTGTGCATATTGCCTCGATCAGCTCGCGCGACCGATCGCATCAGAATATCGCGATAGGTCGGTTCAAGGACGATGTCCGCAAACGGCTCACTTCCAGGGAAATAGGTCCAGCTCTTCCCCACCCGTCCCGGCCTGAAGCGGCGCCTGAGAGAGTCGCGGGCCATGCGCGCAAAGGCGCGCGCGACGCCGATCGGCGCGTGAAGCTCCCCCAGAATGTTCTTCGCAAGCTGCCCCCAGTCTTGCTGTGCAATCGGGTCCGAGAAGATATGTTCACCGCCGTAGCTCAATGCGAGATTTCCAAGCGTCGCGGGCATCAGAACGCGCAACCCGCGGGCCTGAGCGTCTGCGTTGATTTGTTCGTTCCAGCCCAGGTTGCAGATATTGGTCGTCGGCGCCTGCCAATATTCAAAGACAGTCTCGATCGCGGAGGTCGCCCAGTCGGGCCCCGGGCGCACGACTACATGTTCGACATTGGAATGAAGTCGGGCGGTCGCCGCCGCCAGCGTCGTTTCATCCTCGATGCGCGTCCCGTTGTGTGCGGCGAATCCTTCTCGCGGACCGGCGGTAAACGCAATCACACGCCCGTGATCGCGAAGAATGCTCGCCGCCGCACCAGTGACGGAGCCGCTATCGAGGCCCGCGCTCAAATGCGTAGCAACGTTCAGCTCTCCGCGCAGACGTCGCGAAACTGCTCGTTCGACCTGTTCCTTCAAGCCTTCCACATAGTCGTCGAAGCTCGTGCCAAGACTGCGCAGTTGAGGCGGGTACCAGTAACGCTCCTGTTTCAGACCATCGGAATCGAGATAACCAAAATGACCCGGTAGCACCCTCCCGATGCCATCCCAGAAACTTGAGGCGTCGAACATGCCACCCGCGCGGATCGCATTGGTAATAAACGCGGTATCCGCCCGGCGCGGAACCGTCTCGATCGCATGGAGCGCGCGCGGCATTGATGCGAGCGCAACGACGCCATCGCGCGCATGAAAGAAGAGGGGGGCACAACCGGCCGGATCGCGTGCGACGATAAATCGGCGATCGGTTCGGTCCCAGATCGCGATTGCAAAATCGCCGCGTAGACGGTCGAAACTTGCAACGCCCCAGGTCTCGAAGGCATGTGCGATGATCGCCGCGTCGCTCAGGCGCGCTGCCGCGCCGCCCAGGGACAGAGCCGCGATCAGATCCGAACGATTGTCGACCCGGCAATCCGCAACCAGCGTGTATCGCCCTCCCGCAAGGTCAATCGGCTGGCGATCAAACCGGTCCTCCGGCGTGCGGCGCGCATAGACGACGCCCATTGCGGCCGCGTCCAGGTCCGCACACGATTCCCCATCCGCCCCATATAGACGCAGCCCGGCCAAGATCCGCCGACACAAATTGCCCGTCGATCCACCACCCGATGTTGCCGCGATCGACGTCATCGCGAGCCGGCCTCGCGCAGCAGCCGACGCTTAGCCGATTGCTTCATGAACCACCCCTTCACTCTATCGGCGCGGCCACTCAAAGCCATTGCCCAGCCCTTTTGCTATTGAGATTGCAATGACTTTGTGTCCATAGCTGACATATCCGCCGATGGCGGAAAAAATCAGCAGGATGACGACCATGTCTCAGAGTAGCCAAGTTCGCGATATCGCTTCGGAAAAAGAGGCATGGACGGCCCCGGTGCTGCAGGAGCTTGATCTGCGCGAGACCGCAAATTTCACGAGCGTTCCGGGATCCAATGACGGCCAGGTCGATTGCAGCTGAGATCGGCCAGGCCAGTCGATCGCGACTGTCCCAGCCTAGGTTTCGTCAAGGCGGTTGGAGACACGGCCTAGCGGTGGCACAAGCAGCCGCTCGATCGGATCGCGCCGGTCCGGCTCGTCCAGAGGATATAGGCTGACGCGCTGAGCCGCCGCTATGCGCTGCGCATAATCGTTGTCGCGGCGATGCGCCCGGTTATAGAAAATATCAAAACTGGTGCGGTCTTGCTGCATCAATTGTGGCAGCACGTCCCGCTCATGTTCGGAAAGCGCCTCCGCCAGCCTGCGTTGGAGCACCGGCGCGCGGGCGTCTTCGCTCATCTGGCTGGTCACCATCGTCGTGACCGGGGAAATCGCTATGACACGCATGGCAGCCAGATCGAGGCCCGCCTTGATCGCGGTGAAGCCAGGGGCGCATCGCCCGAAAGTCATGATCCGTTTTGCCCCGATTTCCGCCGCACAAAGCCTAATGCCGTGGATCATCTCGCGATATCCAGCTCCGAACCGATCCGTGCCCGCAAGATGAAAGAGGGCTTTGCTATCGTAGAGATAGAGAATGTTAGGAGGCGCAGCGCCGAGTAGCGCGTGGATCGCGTTGGCCGAGACGCCAAACGTGCCGCCAGGTTGCAGGAATACGACAAGCAGCGTGTCGGAGTCCGTGCGGATCAACGCCGAACCCCGCTTCGGCGAGAACCACCCCGGAAGGGTCGAGACGGTCCCGAATCTCTCTACCAGATCCAGCGCGAGCAGTTGCACCTGTGCTTCCCACCCCAGGCGAGGGTCTGATAAGAGGCGATCGAGCCCCCGACGCGCCTCCGTCAGCTGTCCGTCAGCCGAAAGGTGGATACTGGCCTGAAACACTGTCGCTGGAGGCGTCGAGGTTTCGTCGATCAGTGCTCGCGCATCGGCAGCGACCTTGCCGCCTGGGCGCGATGAGTCGATCGACGCTTCGATCATTGGATCACGCACCCCGCGTGCTTGTGCTCGCGCGAGGATTTCTCCCTGCGCGACGAGGTCCCCCGAGAGGCGCGCCGCATTGGCACGGGCAAGCGGCCACAGGCTTGAGCCGGGCATTGCACTTTCAAGCCGTTGCCATAGCAGGTCGGCGGCCTCCGCGTCGCCGCGAGACCAATGCAACTGTGCGCGGTAGATCAAAGGAAAAAGCACCAAGGCGTAATGCGACCGGGCACACGAAATGAGCGCACTGAGCGCGCTGCGATGGTGCCGACCGAGCGTTCGGGCAACCAGCCCTAGCAGCACTCGATCGAGAAAAACTCGAATCTGGTGAACCATCATGGACGCTTATGTGGTCAGACTATATGGTCGAGCTAGCTCAAAATTTCGGTATTACAAGCTGCTGGTCAGCATCTTTGAGAGGTTACATATCCAATGACCGACATCGAACAGCGCGTCCTCGCCCTGTTCCACGAGTTGTTTCAGGACAGAAGCATCGAATTGAACGCAGATTTTTACGATCTAGGTGGTGATTCGAACATGGCTGTGACCTTCGGCCTGATGCTGGAGGACGAATTCAGGATCGAGATCCCACTCGACCTTCTGGAAGAGGTAACCAGCGCTGCAGGTCTGGCGGTGTGGATCGAGGATATCAAGGGCGGGCAACGCGCTGCATGACGATCCTTGCGGATCTCGAGCGATGGGCGGAGCAAAAGCCGAACGCCGTGGCCGTCGCGTTGCTTGACTCACGCGGTGCAGTCTCGACCACCCTCAGCTATAGTGCGTTGCGATTGGAAGCACGGCGCATTGGCGCATTGCTTGACCGCTTAGGCATGCGCGCTCGGCGCATCCTGCTTCCCGCAGAATCCTCGCCTGAATTTGCCGCTGCGCTGCTTGGGACGATGGGCGCGCACGCCGTGCCGGTTCCCGTACCGACCTCATCGCGCCCGCGCGCCATCGAGCGCCTTCGCGCAATCGTGGAGACTGCCGGAGTTGCGCACGCACTGCGCTTGTCCGGCTCGGCGGCGCTCGCCGGCGCGCTCGCTGAGCTAGACTGGTTTGATCCGACTACCGACGGTCGTCTTGGCCGCTCCGCACCGTCAGGGGAGCCGTATCGTCACGATCCCGCGGCTCTTGCACTGCTTCAATACACTTCCGGCTCGACGGCAGCGCCGAAAGGCGTGCGGGTGACCCACGCCAACCTCGTCGCAAACCTCGCCATGCTGCGAACCGCGATGAAGGTCGATGAGGACAGCCGGGTCCTCACCTGGCTGCCCATGCATCACGACATGGGTCTGGTGGGACAGTTGCTCCTTGCGATCTCGAGCGGTGCGACGCTGCTGATGATGACGCCGCTCTCCTTCGTGCGACGGCCGGAAACCTGGATCCAGGCGGTTGGCGAGCATTCAGTGACCGTGAGCGGAGCACCTAATTTCGCCTATGACCTGGTGACACGGCGTGCGGACCGGGTGGTACAGCCTTGCGACCTTTCACGCTGGCGGGTCGCCTTTTGCGGCGCCGAGAAGGTCCGGCCCGAGACCCTGCGCGCCTTTGCCACCCGCTTCGACGCGAACGGGTTCGATCCTCTATCGCTGTTCCCGTGCTATGGCCTCGCGGAAGCCACGGTCTATGTAAGCGGCGGTCCCGCAGGGTCCGGGCTTCGTGTTCGGGCCCAAGATGGCGCGGCACCCGAGGTCGCCAGTTGCGGTACACCCGGTGCGCGTGTCGAGATCGTCGACCCCTCCAGCCGGCAGCTTGTCGCGGACGGCATCGAGGGAGAAATCTGGGTCAAGGGGGAGCATGTCGCCGAGGGATACGAGTCGAGCGACGACGACCGCGACGTCTTCGCCGCTCAAATCCAAGGAGACGCCAGCGCCACCTATTTGCGCACCGGCGATCTCGGTTTCCAACTCGAGGGCGAGCTCTTCGTCACCGGCAGACTCAAGGATGTCATCGTCCATCACGGCGAGAATATTCACCCCGACGATATCGAAGTCGTAATCCGAGCGAGCAGTGGGGGATACGGCGCAATGGGTGCGGTCTTCTCGATCCAGCGCAACGGCGAAGAGACCGTGATCGCATTGTTCGAGGTTGAGCGCGGGACGTCGCGGGAGACGATGGACGAGATGATCCGGGCGGGGATGATCGCTGTAGCCGACGCCCAGGGATTGCGGCTCAATGACCTGATCCTGCTCGCCCCCGGCGCCATCCCTCGGACGACCAGCGGCAAGGTGCGAAGAGCCGCATCACGCGCAAGATTTTTGGCGGGACGCCTTGAACCCTTGTTGAGCTACCAGGCACGTCGGGACGCGGCCCGCGTCGGCTCAGCGCAAGTTGTGAGTTGAGGCATGCCGTCAATCTACATCATCAATCCTGCCGCCGAGCATGCCAGCTATTACGGGTTCGAGGTACTTGACGAGGCGGACGGCGGCTATGTGTCCGTCGCCGACCTGACCACGGCGACGCTCGCTGGTTTTGTCCCCGAGGGCTGGGATATTCGCCTGACGGACGAGGCGATCTCGCCGGTTGATCTGGACGCGCAGGTCGATTTCGTCGCGATCACAGGCAAGGTGTCGCAGCGGGGACGCATGATCGCACTGGCGGAGGGGTTCAGGGCGCGCGGTCGGACCGTACTAATCGGCGGCCCCTTCGCCTCGCTCAGCCCTCAGGACATGCGCCCTCATGCAGACATCCTGGTCACCGGAGAGATCGAGGAGATCGCAGACGAACTGTTTGCCGATCTCGCCGCGGGACGCTGGCAAAATCAGTATAACGGCGGATTTGCGGATATTCGCAAGTCGCCGATCCCGCGCTGGGACTTGTACCCCGTCGATCGCGCTCAGTCGGGAGCGCTGCAGACCACGCGAGGATGCCCGTTCAACTGCGAGTTTTGTGACGTGATTCAGTATCAGGGTCGCAAGCAGCGCCATAAGGACACCGATCAGATTCTCCGCGAACTCGATCAGCTTCATGCCGTCGGCTTCCGCAGCATCTTCATCGTCGACGATAATTTCACTGTGCACCGCAGCTGGGCGCGTGCAGTCTTGCTCGAGCTCGCCGCGTGGAACGCCGCACGTGGCGATGAGCGCGTGTCGTTCATCACCCAGGCGTCACTGGATATCGCGCGCGACACCGAGATGCTCGTTTTATGCCGCGAAGCGGGATTCAAGATGTTCTTCATGGGCGTCGAGACGATCAACGAGGCGAGCCTGCGCGAAGCGGGAAAGCGGCAGAACCTGATCCAACCGATGCACCAGGCGATCGACGCGATCGTCGGGCACGGTATCGGCGTTCACGCGGGCATTATCCTCGGCTTTGACCATGACAGTGTCGATACGTTCGAGGAAATGCGGCAATTCCTCCAGGATTCGCCTTTACCTGAAGTCGCGGTCGGCGTGCTGACCGCACCGCAGGGGACCGATCTCTACCACCGCCTGGAACGCGAAGGGCGGATCGACGGGCCGATCTGGACAAGTGCGATTCAGGGTCCGTTTGCGACCAATATCGTTCCGGCGCTCATGCCGCGGGAGGATCTCGTCGCCCGCACTGTCGAACTTGCGCGATACTGCTTTGAACCAAATTCCTTCGAACAGCGGATCATGAACTTCTTGGCGAAGTTCCCAGCTAGTCACGTGTCCACGCCACGTCGCACTGCACGCGCGCGAGACCCACGAAGCCACATGCTTCCTAAGATCCTGCGATATATCTCATCCCTTGGCGAAGCAGAAGAACTGATGGTTCGAACCGTGCTGAAAGCCGGAGCGCAGAAGCCCGGAGCCCTCCCCAGCATTCTGTACTTTCTGAGCCACTACGCTCAGTCGCGATTCTATCTGGACATGGATCGCGGCCAGCTCGCGAAACCTGGTATACTCCCCGCACCGGTTAACGCATGAATTCGTCAGGATCGGGGACATATCCTCGAAACCTCCCTGTTAGGTGCGATCGCGCTCGCGAGCCTGTTGGCGACACTGGCTGGCGTCCCCTTCTGGATTCCGCTCGCATTCGGAGGGCTTTCCTTTGCGTTGTCACGCCGCAGGCTGGCTGCATTGAGCGTGACCATCATTGCGATGGTCCTCGCGATGGGCGCCCAGCACCTCGATCTCGCCAACGCCGGCCCCGCCGGCCTGACGCCGCACTCGGTAACGCTCACAGCCCTGTTCATCGCCGGTCTCAAGGGCGAGCTTCTGACCTTTGGCGGCGCCTATACCGCAAGTCCCAATGTCCGGACGGATCCCGTGGCGCGCGGCTGGATCAGCGATGCGACTTTTCTCGACGGCCCTCGACTGAAGCATCGCGCGAGCCCTGTGCCTCTTGCAAGGCTCGGGCAAGGTCGTCGGCCGAATATGGCTTGTGGAGCAGGGGGAAACCGTGCCGCCCCTCTTCAACCAAGACATGGCTGTAACCGCTGGTGAGTACGACCCGTATATCTGGGAACCGAACCCTAACAAGCTTGCCAAATTCAATCCCGCTCATTCCAGGCATCACAACGTCGCTGAAGATGACATCGAACGCAGAATCAACCGAGAGCTTCTCCAAAGCGGCGCTGGCATTTTCAGCGAGTTCAGCTTGAAAGCCGAGGTCCTGCAGAAGGGCGAGGGCGAAGCTACCAACGTCTGCATTGTCTTCGACCACTAGGATCCGCCCCCCTGTCCGCACCGGCTCCACGCTGTAGCCCTCGGACGCGGCATGAGGCCTTTCATCGTGCGCTGGTAGTAGTAGCTGGAACTTGGTTCCGCCGCCGACCTGGCTCTCGACCCTGATTTCACCACCCGATTGTTTAATAAATCCATAGACCTGGCTAAGGCCCAATCCAGTGCCCTTTCCGACTTCCTTTGTCGTGAAGAAAGGTTCAAAGATCCGGTCGATCATTTCGGGGTCTATTCCGTGCCCCGTGTCCGCCACCTCAATGCAGACTAAGGCGGGATCGGCCTCCGCCTGCCGTCGAATGGCGATCGTCAGCTCACCCTCGCCGTCCATCGCGTCCCGGGCGTTGATCGCCATGTTGACGAGCGCCGTCTCAAATTGCGCGATATCCGCTTCCAGGAAGCAGTCCGGGCACTCCCCATGTATCGTCAGGGTTATCCTAGAGCCGAGCACGCTCCTCAGCATCTCGGCAATGGCCGTAATGCGCTGCTCCGCATCGAAGACTTCGGGCCTAAGTGCCTGACGACGCGCGAACGCCAGCAATTGTCCCGTCAGCCGGGCGGCTCGGTCCGCTGTTTCCGAGATCGCATCGATGTAGCGCTGTTTCTTCTCGTCGCTCAGCCCGTGGCGTCTGAGGACGTCGGCCGAACCGCGGATGACCGTCAACAAGTTGTTAAAGTCGTGCGCTATGCCTCCGGTCAGCTGACCGATGGCCTCCATTTTCTGACTTTGACGCAGCGCGTCGTTGGCGATCTCGAGCTCCTGTGTGCGCTCGGCGACGCGCTTCTCCAGGTTTTGTTTTGCGCGCCGGGCAGTTTCGAAGAGGCGGGCATTGTCGATGGCAACCGCCGCCTGGCCGGCGAGTCCGAGAAGAAGCCGCTCCGACTCCTCACCGAACACATCAGGATCCGGATGCCCGAAAAAGAGGCCACCGATCACCTCACCAGAACGGGACAGGACCGGGACGGCAAGGTAACTACGCACGGGGAGATGCCCGTGCGGCATCCCACGATGCGGCACGTTTCTGCCATAGCGCGGGTCTTTGGTTATGTCGGGAGAGCGGACCACACTATCACCCTTGAAGGTGGGCGCGAAGACCTCCGTTGCCCGGGGATGGCCAAAGCTGTCGAAGTCGGCTCGGTCGGCGCCCGACAGAGAATAAAGCAGGAGACTTTCGCCGACCTCGTTTGTCACATTGTAGAAGAACGACCCAAACTTGGCGCCGGTAATCTGGACGCCCGCGTCCGTCACGGTCTGGACGATGCGCTCGAGGTCAAGCTCGGCAGCAAGCGACTGCCCCGTACGATTGAGAACGTCGAACCGGGCCTGCTCGGCCTTTTCCTGCTCCACATTGCGAGCTTCTATGACCGTACCAACGGGTGCGCCATCTTCGTCCAGCAGCGGACTGGCTGTAAATGCCACGGGGTAGAAGCCGCCGTCAGGTGCAACGAAGACCTCTTCGCCTTCAGTTTGTGCACGCTTTGGAAATGCCCGATCAATTGGACATTCCTCAAGTGGATAGCGGGACCCATCGGGCTTTGTGTGATGCACGACGTCATGCAGAGGCCGACCTCGCATCTGCTCGAACGAATATCCGGTCAGTTTTTCGGCGGCGGCATTCGCATAGATGCACTGCTGCTGATGATCCATCAGGAACACAGCCATCTTCGTGTTCGCGAGGATCGCATCGAGCCGCTGGCTAGTCTCGCGCAATCGTCCCTGAGCCAGGAGCTCGGCTGTCACGTCGCGATAGAATGCCGCTACCCCGGCCTGCACTGGAACGATGCGGGACTCGAGCCAGGCGCTATGTCCCGCCTCCCACGCCTGGTAATGAACTTGCGTCACCGGTTGGCGACCTTCCATGACTTCCACGAACTGCGCTCCGAGTTCAGTTCGGTCCAGTCCGGGTGTAAGCTCCCACAATGTCCTGCCGATCAACGCCACTTTTGGTCGGCCGTCGAGAGTTAACGCAGCCCGGTTCACATCCAGCAGCCGGTACTCGCGATCCAGGAGGAAGAACGCTTCGGACATGTTTTCCAAAACGTCGCGGGCGAAATCGACGTTAATAGTTCCCTCCGGTGCTTGACTGCGTCACCTGGCGCTGATTCATGTCCGATCCCTTAGCAAAATTACAAGCTCGTCGCTGTTCAGAGACGGGTCGTTTGTTGCGCGGCATGGCCGCAGTAACGCGAAAGTTCCGAAAACGATGCAATCGCTTAGCGCATTGCTGGTTGCGTGAGAGCAACCTCACGACGACGACTGTCTCGCTTGGTCACCTATCAATCAGTTCGAGCTGATCTTATGGCGCCGCTGCGAGAAAAAGTAGACGGGGGCTCGTGCAGCGGCAGTCGACGTCCGAGCGACCGATGTGGGGACTTATAGCCGCCCGGTCGCGAGCCGGGCCAGCCCCGCGAACGATCCCTAATGTTCGCCTGACCTCTGAGAATAGTGCGACGACAATTATACCTCGAAGCAAGGCTATCGCTGATGGCCACTAGTCGCCGAGTTTGACGCGCAAATTGATTCCCCCATTGCGCGGCTGCGACCCGCCCCAAACGGATGCGGGGTCGAGGTCTCCCCCGTTGAGCGCGCCCTGATACCACAACCTATCGAACACATTCTGGACATAGATGTTAGCTTCGACCCGATCCCCCCAGCGGTAGCCGAGCAGCAGGTTGGCAACGAAAGTCGGGTCGCGCCGGACGATGCCACGAAAGTCCCAGGCTTCGCGCGACTTGCCCTGCCACATCCACTCAATCGACAGGCTCGCCTCGTCTGCACCGAACGGATGGCGGAAGGTCGCCACACCGCTCGACGCCCATTCGGGATTGGTCAGCCCGCCACAATCATCAAGGGTGCAGCCTCGATTGCCGCGTGTGCGTGTCCGTGTCCAGGTGAGCGAAGTGCGCAAGTCGAACCAGGCCGCGGGCCGCGCGGTGAGTGCCGCCTCGACTCCCCGCCCGCGCACTTCGCCGATATTGATCACCTCCTGCGCGCGGGTTTCGGTGTTGTAGAAGTTGGTCTGTAGGTTCGTGTAAAGATAGTGGAAGGCGGCGATATCAAGGTGCAACCGGCCCTGCGCGAGGCTTGCCTTGACCCCCAGCTCCTTGCTCCAGACGGTCTCGGGATCGAACGCGTCCGGCCGCGTGCCCATCGGAACCAGCCCGGAATCGTCGATCGGCGACGGTGCCTCGAGTGTGAACGTGCCGAAGCCGCCAGCCTTGTAACCGCGCGATACGCTGGCGTAGATGCTGACGCGCTCTTGGGGCTTCCAGCGCAGATACAGGCGCGGCGTGACACCCTGCCAGCTCCGCGCATCCTCGACGAACCCGTCGGTACGATAAGTGAAGGTCCAGATATTGCCGAGGCTGCTCGTCGTTTGCGGCACGTCGAGCGCAAAGCGCTTGCGATCCCAGCTGTAGCGGAGCCCGGCTCCCAGCTGCAGGCGCGGGAACACCCAGTGGTTGATGTCGCCATAGGCCGAAAATCCGGTCGCGATGTTCCGCGCATGATTGGGCTGAACGAACATGCCGTCGGCGGAAGGGGTGTAGACCATGCCGAACAGGTCCTGTGTTAGCTCGTCACAACTCGCATAGCCATAGCCGGCAAGGCAGATGTAGCGCTCGTCCGCCTCATCCGTGAAGCGGGCCTTCACCGTCTCGCGATATGCGGACAGGCCGGCCGTCCAGCTCAGCGAGCCTTTAGCGCTTGAGACCAGCCTCAGCTCGCCGCTGGCATAGGTACCCGACTGAAACTGGCGATAGATACCGAAGGGCTCGGCGGTGCCGTCATAATCCTCCTCATAGACGAAGCGGTGGCCGCGATAGCCCGCGATCCCGGTCAGCGTCGCAAAGCCCAGATCGAGATCGGCCTGCGCCGTAACGCTGCTGATATCGCCATCGTCCCGCGGGTTAAGCAGATCGCTGTCGATCGACCGTCCGTCGCCGCGTACGACGATCCGGGTTCCCAGCGCCGCATCGATCGCGTCGATGACTTCGCGGTCGGAATTGGCGGCGCGATAGGGCGTACCGTCCAGGCGCCGGTGCTCATGCTCGCCGATGACCCAGGCACTGAGTGCGCCCTGTTCGTAGCGCAAGCTGACTCGACCCGCGGCCTTGAACTGGCGCATGATCCGGTCGTGGCCCAGGGTCGCCGCATTGTCGATCCAGCCGTCGGTGTCGAGCAGATAGGCCGCCATCCGCATCGCCCAGTTCGCCCCCAGCGGTATGTTCACCGCCCCGTCGAGTTCAACCCGGTCGGGTTCGCCATGACCTGCGGTCAGGTCCCCGCTCCACCGGTTCAACTCGGGCTTGCGCGTCACGACGCTGATCGCGCCGGAGATTGCGTTGCGCCCGAACAGAAATCCCTGCGGTCCCCGCAGCGCCTCGCCGTGCTCGATATCGTAGAGCGAGGTCACCGCGGAGCCGGTGCGGCCCTGATGGATGCCGTCCTTGAAAATCCCGATCGATGGCTCGCCGCCGATGCCATAGTCGTTCGACGCAATGCCGCGTACCGCCAGATCCTCGATATAGCTGTCGTCCGAGGCTCCCGCGAAACCGGGGGCGAAGGCCACCAGGTCCTTGATGTCGTCGAGCCGGGCACGATGAACGAAGCTGCCGTCAAAGGCGCTCATCGCGATCGGCGTGTCGCCGATCGGTTCGCGACGATGCTGCGCGGTGACCACGATCTCCTCTACAGGAGCCGCTTGGGGTATCTCCTCTGGCGATGCCCCGGAAGCGGCAATCGTGAACGCCATAGAGGCAATTTCAAACTTCATCATCAAAATCCGAGCTGGAGCGCAAAGACGCCCGCCGGGGCGCGTTCTTCGGAGTTCAGCGTTTGGCCGCGCGCCTGAACGATCGCGACGCTGAGCAACAGTGGCTTCGCCTCGAATGCGGCGCGGACTTCCCAGTCGCTTTTCGGCCCATAGGCCGCGCTATCCTCGATCCCGGCCCGCCCGCTCAGCGTGAGCCCGGCCAAGGGCGACACGAACAATGTGACCGCCCCGTAGAGGTTGTCGCGAAGTCCGGCCTGCTCGGGCGCATAGCTCAGCTCCGTCACAATCTGCACGGGGCCGAGCTGCCGGCTGAATTGCCCCGTCACTTCGAGATAGGCGGGAGCCCCTCTGACGAAATAGGCGCGCGCGCCGACCTCATAACTGAAGGCACCAACCGAATCGGCTCGGCCAACATACAGATCGATCTCGCGCCCCTCCGCGTCCCCATCCGCCCGGGTGGAGCCCCACAGTTGCGCCTGCCACCCATCCTGTTCGACATCGACGCCGCCCTGGATCACGGGCATATGGTCGGACAGGCTGAGGCCGCGAAAGCGATAGTCGGTGACGATCGCAACTTCGGCGCTCACATCGCGCGCGTGACTCGGACCCGCAGCCGCGACCGGAAAAATCGCAGCGAGCCAAATGAGGGGACGAAAAGGCAGCGGGATCATGGTGCCCGGGCATGCAATCGGCCACAATAACATCACGTTAAGTTACTGCAAAACTTATAGTATCGTGCGAACACAGGGGTCCGATTTCATCCTTTGGAAAGGATAATGGCCTAGCTGTCCGGAGCATGTCCAAATCCGCGAACTTCAGGCTCGACAAGCGGCAGGACCAGTCCTTTCTGGCCCGTGTAGCCTTGCCTGCAATCGCGGCCGTTGCGACGCTCGCCATCGCCCTGACCGCCGTGGTGCTTCTTTCGGCGAGTCAGGCGAACAAGCTCGCGGGTGATCGCCAGCAAGCGCTGATCGAGACCGTATTGAAGCAGCGCTCAGCTGCCATCGCGCATGATCAGGAAGGAGTGACGATCTGGAATGAGGCGCTACGGCACGTGACCGCGCCCCGCACCGATTTCAAATGGCTCGATGATAATCTCGGGGTCTGGCTGCACAGCTATTACGGGCATGATGAGGCCTATGTTCTCGATGTCTCGGGCGAGCCGATCTACGCGATGCGCGACGGCAAGCGGATGTCGCCGGACGGATATCGTCAACGCCTCGGCGCGGTCGCAGCCCCCTTGGTTCAGAACCTTGTCCGCAAGCTCACCCGGCCCCTCCCTCACTCCATTGCTGTACCGCAGCGCACACCTGACAGCTACGCCATCGACCGCGTCGGCGGGCATCCCGCGATTGTGAGCGTAAAGGCCATCCTCGACGAAGAGGGGAGCATCACGCCGGGGATGAAGCCGCCCTTTCATGTCAGCGTGCGTCGCCTTGACGGCAGTTTCCTCAAGGAACTTGCCGAGGCCTATCAGCTGGCCGATGCGCGTTTCGCAACCGCGCTCGATCCAGTCGGATCGGACCGTGCGGCGCCGCTCGTCGATCGCACCGGAAAGACCCTCGGCTATATCGTCTGGGAACCCTTTGGTCCGGGTGCTATGATGGCACGGCGGATCGCGCCGTACGCACTTGGCGCGCTGGCGCTCATCCTGGCGATGGTTGGCTGGCTGTTACTGCGTATTCGGCGTAGTACGCTGGCGCTCGAAGCGAGCGAGGCCCAGGCGCAGCATCTCGCCTTTCACGATCCTCTCACCGGTCTCGCCAACCGCGCCCTGTTCGATGATCGGCTTGCGCATATTCTCGCCGAGGCTCAGACGAACGACGCGCAGGTCGCCCTGCTTTATTTCGACCTAGATCGGTTCAAACAGGTCAACGACACACTCGGACATCCCGCGGGGGACGAGTTGATTGTCGCAACCGCGCGGCGGCTTGTCGAAGTCACGCGCGAGACCGACGTGGTTGCTCGCATCGGCGGCGACGAGTTTGCGGTCATCCAGACCGGGGCGGTTTCTGCAGCGTCGGCTGAGATCCTGTGTCTGCGCATCATCGAGGCGGTCAGCGAGCCGTTCGACCTTGCCGGGAGCAAGGCGAGTGTCGGCGTCAGCATCGGAGTTGCCCTGTCGCCCGCAGACGCGACGACTCGGACCGAGCTCACGCGCAAGGCAGATATCGCATTGTACGAAGCAAAAGCCGCTGGCCGCGGTCGGTACATGTTCTTTCGCGAGGAGATGGACGCTGGCGTGCGGCATCGCCGCGAGACAGAGGCCGACCTGCGCGAGGCGATCAATGCAGGTGATCAGCTCCGGCTCGAATATCAACCACTCTACGCGGCGCAAAGCGGACAGATCATCGGGGCGGAGGCGTTGCTGCGCTGGCAGCATCCGGTCCGCGGCATAATGTCTCCCTCAACCTTCGTGCCGATCGCCGAGGCCTGCGGCTTGATCAACCGGATTGGCAGCTGGGTCTTGGAACAAGCCTGCCGGGACGCCGTCCGCCTGCGCCTGCCCACCATTTCGGTTAATGTCTCTGCGGTGCAGCTGCGTGACGAGGGATTGGCTGAGGAAATCCTCGCGACCCTGAAACGCACCCGGCTCGAACCTTCGCGGCTCGAGATCGAGATCACCGAAACGAGCTTTATCGAAAGCGCCAGCGCCTGCCAGGCCACACTGATCCGGCTGCGCGCGGCGGGGGTCCGGATCGCGCTTGACGATTTCGGAACGGGCTATTCTTCGTTCAGCCACCTGCGCAATTTCGAGGTCGATCGAATCAAGATCGACCAGAGCTTCGTCAACGGCATCGACATGCGGCGCGGCGGTAGCGCGATCATCCGAGCGATCGTCGATCTGGCCAAGGCAAGCGGGATGCAGATTACCGCAGAAGGCGTGGAAACGGACGAACAGCGCAACTTTCTCGCCGATGCCGGCTGCACATCGTTGCAGGGCTATCTGCTGTCTCGCCCGCTCAGCCCGGCTGCCATCGCCGCCCTCCTGTACCGGAACCCATCGCTCGAAATGCGCCGCGCTGCGGCCCAGTGACAATCAGCTGGTTAACCCGTTCTTAATCCCCGGTGATTTCTGCCGAAACGCGCCGCAGCTGCGGCATACCGAGTTTCCTGACACCTAGGTTCCGGTGGCCAAGACCCGGCTTTGACGCTACATTTTGGGTAAGTATTGTCCGGGGCGTGGCGTGGTAAACAGGACGATTCTCGTATGCGACGACAATGAGCTGCTCGTCGAGCTGCTCAGCTTTCGCCTCGAGAACAAGGGCTATCGCGTGCTGATCGCACGCGACGGAGCGCAGGCGGTGGCGCTCGCCGAACAGCATCTGCCCGACGCGATCATCCTGGATACGATGATGCCGGTGATGGACGGCCAGTTGGTGTTGCGTCGGCTGCGCAGCCAGACCGAAACCGCAGCGATCCCCGTCATCATGCTGACCGCGCGCAAGCAGCAGCGCGACATCGTCGATGCTTTTGACCTCGGCGCCAGCGACTATCTGGTCAAACCCTTCATCCCGGAGGAACTGATGATGCGACTGGCACGGCTGTTGCCGGAACTGAAATGATCAGCGCCGCAGCCCTACTTCTCGCGCTCCCCATCGCCGCGCCGCCGCAGGATCAGGCGAGCGTCGCAGACCTCTATCAGTCCGCCGTGTCGGCGCGGCTGGCCGGCGATCCCGCGCGCGCGGTGGCGCTGCTCCGGCCTGTCGTCGCGGCTAATCCCCGCAACCCCGACGCACAGGTGCAATTGGGGCTAGCCCAACTGGCGCTCGGGCAACTCGACGCCGCCGAGGCGGCGTTCCGCGCCGCGCTGACGGTCGCGCCCGACTATAATGACGCTCGGGTCGGCTTGGCCCGGATCGCGCAACGACGCGGCGATATCGCCGGGGCCCGACGCGCGCTCGAACCTGTCGATGAAACCAACGCCGATGCCGCAGAACTGCGTCGGCAGCTGGCGACCGAGCCCCTGCCCGCCCGCTGGCAGATCGACCTTGAAACCAGCCTGAGCGACCTGTCAGGACCGCAGCCCGACTGGACCGAGGCCGTCGCTCAGCTGCGCTACCGTCCAAGCCCTAGCACAGCGATCGGCGCGCGGATCGAATATGCGCGGCGGTTCGGCCGCACCGACGTTTATGGCGAAGCATTGCTGGAAGGCGCGCTTGGCGACGGGCTGCGCGGTTATCTGAGCTTTGGCGCCGCCGCCGATCCCGACTTCCGGCCTCAGTGGCAGATCGGGCTGGGCGGTTCCGCACGCGTACACAGCGGACCCTATGCGACGGTCCTGATCCTCGATGCGCGACAGGCGCGGCTCGCGCTCGGCGACGTGCAAAGCGTTTCCCCGGGGATCGAGCAGTATCTGGGCGGGCGGTTCTGGATCACGGCACGCTGGATCAATTTGTTTGACGAGGATGGGCGGCACCAATCCGGTTATCTCCTGCGCGGCGACCTGCAGGCGAGCGATCCGCTGCGGCTCTTCTTCGGCTACAGCGACGCGCCCGACACCGACGAGGGGATCGTCATTCCGGTGCGCAGCGTCTTTGGTGGTGTCAGCATTGACCTTTCACCTCGCGCGACGCTGCGACTTTCGCTGGCGCATGAGGACCGCGCAACCGGTGCCGACCGCACCCAGTTCGGCGTCGGTACCGGCTTCCGATTTTGAGTGCGCTGCTGCTGATCTGGACCGTGTCACTCGGGCTGGCGGTGGCGGCGGTCGTGGTGATGGGCGGGCTGGTGCTGTTGCGACTGGTGGCCCACTGGCGCCGCGACCGGCACCTTGCCGCACGCCGCCGACTGACCCCGCTACTGCTCGCGGGCGAGCGGATCGATCCGGCGCAGTTTCGCCATGTACCCGACCATGTCATCGCCGATCTGTCATTAAGCCTGATGCAGCTCGTCCGCGGCCCCGAGCGCACCGCATTCATCGCCAGTGCGACGCAATTCGGCGTGCCCGAGCGACTGGCGCGGCGGATGCGCGCAGGGGCCGTGCGCGACCGAATGACTGCGCTGCAGGGGGTGGCACAGTTCGACAACGCGAGCGCGCGCGCGGCGCTGCGCCGCGCGCTCGGCGACCGAGACCGAAACATCCGGCTCGCCGCCGCGCAAGCGCTCGCTGACAAAGGCGAGGCGTTCGAGCTGATCGATCTGGTGCGGCAGTTAGAATTGGGCGCGGGGCAATCCTCTCGGCTGACGGTGAGCCTGTTTGCGTCGATCGCACGCACGCGACCGAACGAGATTAAGGAGCTGGTGCTCCAGCTCGACCAGAAGAGCGAGGTGCGCGTCGCCGCAGTCGAGGCGCTGGCGGAAACCGGGGATTTCTCGCTGGTGCCGATGATCGCCGAGCTGGCGCTTGCGGCCCGCGACGGGACAGAGGAGCTGCCGCGTTATATCCACGCGCTGGGCCAGTTCGGCCACCCGAGCGGTGCGCGGGCGGTACGGCTCGCGTTGTCGAGCGAGTCGATGGCTGCCCGCGCCGCCGCCGCTCAGGCTGCGGGTCGGATCGGCATGGTCGACGCGGTGGATGGGCTGATAGTGCTTCTCGACGATCCCGAATGGTGGGTCCGGTTTCGCGCGGCAGAAGCACTCATCGTGATCGGCCCCCCCGGCATTGCGCGGCTGCGCGAAGCGGCCAAACGCGGGGACGGCGTTGCGGCTGAGGTCGCGAATGCGATCCTCGCCGAAAGGGGGATCGCGCGATGATCGTCTTTCCCGGTTGGCTCTATACTGCGGCGGAAATCGTCACTTGGTTCGTTGTCGGGGTCGGGCTGCTTCAAATTCTGTTTAACATCGTCCAACTCGGCTTTGCGGCCGTCGCACTCCATCGCCGCCCGGCACTGCAGCCGACCGAGGTGCTGTGGGATCGCTATGCCGACCTAGCGCCGCCGATCGCAATCATCGCGCCAGCTTACAACGAAGAACTCACGATCATCGAAAGCGCGGAAGCGTTGTTGGCGCTGCATTATCCCGACTTCGAAGTGATGGTGATCAATGACGGGTCGAAAGATGCGACGCTCGCCCGACTGATTGCGCATTTCAATCTGACCCCGGTGCGTCGCTATCTCGACTTGGCAGTGGAGAGCAAACCGATCCGTGGCCTCTATGCCAACCCGGCATATCCGCGTCTGCTCGTGATCGACAAGGATAATGGCGGGAAGGCGGATGCGATGAACGCGGGAATCAACGTCGCGCGTGCGCCGCTGGTTTGCGTAATTGATGCAGACACGTTGCTAGAGCCCGACGCGCTGATCCGTGTGGTCCGTCCCTTTGTGGAAGATCCGATCCGGACCGTCGCCGTCGGCGGCACAATCCGCATCGCCAATGGCTGCCGGATTGAGCATGGACGGCTGATCGAAGCCAAGTTGCCCCGCAACCTGCTCGCGCTGTTTCAGGTAGTGGAGTATCTTCGCGCTTTCCTCATGGCCAGGCTGGGGCTGAGCCAGATGCAAACGCTGATGATCATCTCCGGCGCATTCGGTCTGTTCCGGCGCAGCAGTACGATCGAGGTTGGAGGATTCAGCCAGAATACCGTCGGTGAGGATATGGAGTTAGTGGTCAAGCTCCACAGGCACATGCGCGAATGCAAACGCGACTATCGCATATCGTACATCCCCGAACCGGTCTGCTGGACCGAAGCGCCGGAGAGCCTGTCGATCCTCGCCAATCAGCGCGCGCGCTGGCAGCGCGGGTCGCTCGAAACCTATCGCAAGCATGGCGACATGCTTCTCAACCCCAAATATGGCCGGATCGGGTTTCTCGGCTTCGGGCAGGTCTGGGTCGTCGATGTGATCGGTCCGATCGTCGAGGTGGTTGGCTATGCGCTCGTGCCGCCGCTATGGCTGCTCGGGCTGATCTCGGTCGAATATCTGCTTGCCTTCATCGCCGTGGTGTTCACCTTTGGCGTGTTCATCAGTGTCGCGACTCTTGTGCTGGAGGAAATTCAGCTCCGCCGGCTCAAAAATGCTCGCGACCTAGCGACGCTGACGCTCGCCGCGATCGCCGAGAATTTCGGCTATCGCCAGCTCAACAACTTGTGGCGGCTGCGCGGCTGGTGGCAGTTCGTGCGCAAGAAACAAGGCTGGGGGACGATGGTGCGCAAGGGATTTCAGCGTCCCTGACGCAAAGCTTCCAGTTGCTGCATCAGCGGAGCGCACAATGCTTCCAGCGCATCGTCCTCCGCCCCTGCCTCGATCGCTTCCTCGACCGCGAGCGCCGCTTCGCTGATCGCCGGATAGCCGAACGTCCCCGCCGTCCCGACCAAACCGTGACAGAGGTCGCGTACCTCGGCCAGCTCTCTCTGGGCGAGATGGCTGCGGATCGAATCCCCCTCCGCAATAGCGCGCGCAACGAACCGCGCGCGCAGCGCCGCCATGCGCACCTCGAACTCATCCATCGAGCAGCGCGCGCACCTGTTCGGCGAGCGTCATCGGATCGAATGGCTTGGCTAGCACGCCACGCGCGCCGAGCTCGTGGAATCGCTGTACCTCGTGCGACTGGGTGCGAGCAGTAATGAAAACGACCGGGATCGTGGCGGTCGCAGCTTGGTCGCGCAGCCGCGCAAATGTGGTTGGGCCGTCCATGCCCGGCATCATTACATCGAGCAGAATGAGGTCGGGGTGCCACGCAGCCGCCGCCTCCAGACCTTCGGTCCCCGATGCGCAGCTGCGCACTTCGATATCGGGATCGAGTTCGAGCGCCAACTGCGCGATCTCGCGAATGTCGGCTTCATCATCGACATAGAGGATCTTAGTCATGGCTTCGCCTCCTCCCGCCGCGCGATCCGCAACATGGTTTCGTTCACCAGCACGTCGAGCGTGGCGCGAGACTTGACCAGCACCAGATCGACGCCGGTCGAGCCACATTGTTCCGCCTCTTGGGCGGTGAAGATGATGATCGGAAGGTCCGGCTGCCAGTCGCGCAGCGGCGCGACGAGATCGGTTCCGCACCCGTCGAGCAGGCCGATATCGAGGATCGCTGCGTCCACCTGCTCGCGCTTGAGCATCGCGCGCGCCTCGACGACACTCGGGGTCGAGCGCAATATCGCGCGGCCCTCGAACGCATCGGCGAGGACGTCCAACATGTCAGGATCGTCATCGACGTGGAGAATGACGGGAAGCTCAGCGGTCGCGGCGCGCTCGATCGTCGACGGGGTAGCCGGTGCCGCCTCGGCCACGATCCTTGGAGCGGTTGCTGCGGGCAAATCGACGTAGAACACCGTGCCGCGTCCCGCGCTCGATTCGAAACTGACCGACCCACCGAGCCGCTGCACGATCTCACGCACGATACTGAGGCCCAGCCCGGTCCCCCCCTTCTGCCGCGTGTCGGAGCTGTCGGCCTGTGCAAACTTGCCGAAGATGCGGTCGCGGAAGTCTTCGGGGATGCCGCTGCCTCGGTCCGTGATACCGATCCGATAGCGCCGGTCCAGCGGACGGACCTCGACCGTCACGACACCCCCGGTGGGCGAGAACTTGAGCGCGTTGGACAGTAGGTTGGCAAAGATCTGCATCAGCCGATCCTCGTCCCCAAGAACCGCCGCGCTCGAAGGCGGCGCGATCAGCTCGATTGTCACGTCAAGCTGTGCGGCGAGACCAGCGCTCTGATGCACGGCATTCTGCAACAGGATATCGAGCGGCAATGGTCGGATATCAAACTGCATCCGGCCCGCCTCGATCTTCTCGATATCGAGGATATCGTTGATCAGGCGCACAAGGCGCGCGGCGTTGCTGTGTGCGATCCCTACCAACCGAGCAACCTTTGGTGGCAGTTCGCCGGCCGCGCCCCCGTTGACGAGGCCGAGCGAGCCGGCGATCGAAGTGAGCGGCGTACGCAGCTCATGGCTGACCGTCGCGACAAATTCGGTCTTCATCTGCTCCATCTCGCGCCGCTCGCTGATGTCGCGGATAACTGCGAGGTACAGCGTGACGTCGGCGAGGCGTACCGGGCTGATCGACACTTCGAGGGGAAACGTCGTCAGATCTGCGCGGCGCGCCACGAACTCTTGCACCTGCCCATGGCCCTCTTTTCTATTTGCCCCCAGGCGCCGCAGAAAACTCTCCACCCGGCCGCGATCGGGTGCGACCTCGAACAGCACACCGATATCACGGCGCACCAGCGCCCCAGCCGGATATTGAAACAGCGCGGCCGCGGCGGGATTGAGGCTCTCGATGCTCCCGCTCGGGTTGATCACAATCATCCCGTCCTTGGCGCTTTCGAAAATAATCTCTTGTCGTGCAGCGGCGTCCTCGGCGCGGCGCAGTGCGATCTGCCGGGCAGCGCTGCTGCGCTGCACGAGCCAGACCG
The DNA here is from genome assembly GCF_020177055.1 of Sphingomonas sp. R647. Taxonomy (GTDB): domain Bacteria; phylum Pseudomonadota; class Alphaproteobacteria; order Sphingomonadales; family Sphingomonadaceae; genus Sphingomonas. The sequence continues at coordinate 116,316 of NZ_JAIQXT010000001.1, read as the reverse complement.
CGAGCGCGAGCAGCAGGATCAACGCGATCTGCAGCGCAACCGTCTGCATGCGCAACAAATCCCTGGCAGCTGCGGCGATCTCGGTCCGGTCTGCGAGCCGGGATCGCTCGCGGCGGGACAGTTCGGCGATGTCCGAGCGCAGGCGATCCATCAGGCGCTTGCCTTCGCCGCCGCGGACCAGCGCGCGTGCTGCATCACGTTCACCCCGAGCATAGAGCGCGAGAGTACGATCCACGAAGCTGCGCTTGGCATCCGAAGTGGCTTCGAGCCGTGTCAGATGCGCGCGGTCTGCAGGGTCGAGATCCGTTGACGCCAGCGTCTCGAGCGACCGGCCCACTTCACGCTGCGCATCGCGATACGGACGCAGAAACACCTCGTCGCCCGTGATCAGGTAACCGCGTTGGCCAAGTTCGAGATCTTGGTGCAGTGAAAGTACACGCTCCAGCGCGGCGCGCGTCTCGTAAGAGCGCTCGACGTCCAGGCGCAGCCGCTCGGTTTCGTCGAACCCTCGGTTCGCAAGCGTCGTGAGGACGAGGAGAATGGCCGGCACGCTCGCGGCGGCTGCGACAACACTGATGCGACCCCAGCTGACCCGGCTCATGGCTACACCTCAAACTCTAAAACATCGTGGCCGGCGACATCTTATCGGGGCGCGAGCCAGACTTCGTCAATCTTAAGGAGGGTAAACAGCTTAAAATCCAGGTGGTTTGTTGTCGCGGTTTGCCTAGGAATCGTCGAACGCACTCGAACGTCGCCGGCAGCAGCTCTCACCTGAGTTCGCTTATGTCTGCTCTCGTGAAGGCGAGAGGGCTTCGGGAGTCCGCTATTAGGGCGCAAAGCGGACCTCAATGCGCTTATCGACCGATGCCGCGGTCCCTGCCTCACCCGAAATCAATGCCGTCGTTGAATGCCAGTTCGGCATCCAGCCGCCGCCCGGTCTCAATCGATATTCCCAGTTGAGCCCTGCGACTCGCAAGTACGGATTCGATTTGTGGGTGGCGCTCAAGGCTTTGGGCTATCCCGCCAATGCGTTCTGCGCCGATTTGAGGTCCGCGAGATCACCCGCCACCTATGCGCGCTGGGTCTGGGCAGTCAGCGTCTTCCATCGCTCGACGAACTGGTCAGCGCATCGGGCTGGGCTTGATCGAAGCTCAGCTTCGCGCTGCATCGCCTGGTTGGTTCGCTTGGAGTCTCATCCCGCCGCTTCGCAGGCAAGCCACCCGTCCTTCTTGTACGCGTTTTCGAGGTCGACCGATGCGTATTCGGTGATTTCATTTATATCCTTGCGCGCCGCTCTAAGTTCATTCGCCTCCTCTGGGCTAATGGCGTTGTCCTTCTCGAACCTCTCGAAGATGCTGACCACCGCCCGATCGTGCCGCTTGACGATGTTCCTGCGCGTCTGTCGCGCTTCGTCTTCGATGGATTTAGCGCTGCCCTTCTCCCCTTCAGAACCAGGCGCGGACCCCCAAGACGAGACTGGTCGCGTGCGTATCATCGCCGGACGTACGGGTGAGGGATGCGGTTCCTCCAAACTTTCGCGCGTGGACGATGCCTACATAAGGCGCGAACTCGCGGGCGACCTCGTAGCGCAGGCGGAGTCCCACCTCGGCGCTCGAGAACCCCGCCCCGATGCCAAGCGCCGGGATGTCCTGCGCCGATAACTCGAACTCGACCTTCGGCTGGAGGATCAGGCGCTGCGTCAGACGCTGGTCATATTCCGCCGAGGCACTGGCGCGCAGTTCACCTTGGGTCGAGAGCGACAGATAGGCATCGACCTCGAACCAATAGGGCGCGAGCCCTTCGATGCCGATCACGGCATGCGTCCGGTCGGGACCGTGACCGAACTCCTGGCGCAGACCACCCTGGAGATTGAAATAGGGGCCGATCGCTCGCGAATAGAGCGCCTTGAGGTCGACGCCCTCGATCGCTTCGCCGAACGTGCCTTCGCCCTCTGTCTTCAGAGCGAGGCGGTTGATGTCGCCCCCGAACCATGCGTCGGTTTCGAAGCGATACCCTTCATGCCCTTCGGCAATGGTCAGCTCAGCCAGATCGATCGTGATCTTGCTGAACGACCCGCCACCGTGATGGCGGCGCAGGTCGTCGCGGGTCGGCTGCATCGCATCCCGACCCCAGACGCGGTCGGCATAGTTCGCAGCGACGGGCGCGGGTGCCGCGGCAGTGCCTGGCGTGAGGTCGGTGCCGACCGCGTCATCTGGGGGTGCCACGTCCTTAGGCGTGCAGTGGCCCATCTTCGCGTGTTCAGGGGGACAATCCGGGTCGCTGGCGGGTGGGCTTGCCGGTGCCTTTGCGTCGGGCATCTGGCAATGCCCCATCGCCGCATGCTCGGGCGTGCAGGCTGACGCGGCCGGGGCACTATCCTTGTGGGCGGCCATCGGCGGCATCGCCTGCCCTGTGGGCGCAAGGCCCATGGTGGACACGAAGCCGGTTCCGGCGAGAAGCAGGCAGCCGATCATGCCGCTTCCTCCTGCGGGCGCACCGTCACGACCTGCATCATCCCGGCGTGCATGTGATAGAGCATGTGGCAGTGGAACGCCCAGTCACCCACCGCGTCGGCGGTGAAGTCGAACGCGGCGGTGCCTCCGGGCTGAACGTTGACGGTGTGCTTGCGTGGCGAATGGTCGCCATGCCCCGTCACCAGCTCGAAGAAATGCCCGTGCAGGTGGATCGGGTGGGTCATCATCGTGTCGTTGACCAGCGTGACGCGGACGCGCTCGCCCTCGGTGAACGGGATCGGCGCGCGAACCTCGGACAGCTTCTCGCCGTCGAACGCCCACATATAGCGTTCCATATTGCCGGTGAGGTGGATGCGCACCTCCCGCTCCGGTCCGCGAATGTCCGGGTTGCGGTCGAGCGCAACGAGATCGCGATAACTGAGAACGCGATGGCCGACATCGTCGAGCCCCTGTCCGGGGTCGCCCATTCGGTCGACCGGCATCGGCGAGATCGACTGGACCGTCGGCGTCTTTGCGACCCCCGGCGCGACCGAGAAATCGCGCATCGAATGCTTCATCGCGGTGCCACCGCTCTTTTTCGCGCCGTCGCCGCTTGGCATCGTGCAATGGCCCATCGCCGCATGTTCAGGCGTGCAGGCGGCAGCGCCATGGCCGCCCATACCGCCCATTCCCATATCCGTCATCGTCGCCAGTGGCCGTTTGCGCAGGGGCGGCACCGCTCCGCGCATCCCCGCGCGCGGTGCCAGCGTCGCCACGCCCATGCCAGATCGATCGACCGTCTCGGCGACCAAGGTGTAGGCGCGGTCCTCGCTCGGCTCGACGATCACATCATAGGTTTCGGCGACCGCGATCTGGAACTCGTCGACGGCCACCGGCCGGACATTCATCCCGTCCGCCTGCACGATGCTGAACTTCAGCCCCGGGATTCGCAGGTTGAACGTGGTCATCGCTGACGCATTGACGAAGCGCAGCCGGACCCGCTCGCCAGGTCGAAACAGGCCGGTCCAATTCTCCTTCGGGCCGTGGCCGTTGACGAGGTAGGTATAGGTCGCGCCGGTGACGTCGGAGATATCGGTGGGGTCCATGCGCATCTTGCCCCATTCCATCCGCTCTGCGGCCGACATCGGTTCGCCGTCGGTCGCGGTCAGCTTCTGGTGGTTGAAATAACCGCCCATCTGCTTGAGCTTCTGGAAGATCCGGTGTGGGTGCATGAAGCTGTAGTCGGACAGCACGATCACATGCTCGCGATCCGACGCGATCGGATCGTCGCCTTCGGGATCGATCACGATCGGGCCGTAATGGCCCATCTGCTCCTGCAACCCTGAGTGGCTATGATACCAGTAAGTGCCGGCCTGAACGAGCGGGAACTCGTACGTGAAGGTCGTGCGTGGCTTGATCCCCGGAAAGCTGACCCCCGGCACCCCGTCCATATGAAACGGAAGGATCAGGCCATGCCAGTGGATGGAGCTGTCTTCGTCGAGAGCGTTTTCGACATGAAGCCGGACATTTTGCCCCTCGCGCAATCGGATCAGCGGTCCCGGAACGGTGCCATTGATCCCGATGGCATGACCATGGCGACCGTTAAGGTGGATCATCTGGTGCGCGATGCGCAGCCGGATGTCTTCGCCGGACACCGTCTGGAGGTCAGCAACCAGACCGGGAGAATTGCTGCGCGCCCATGCCGGCATCCATGGCGAAAGCGCAAGGGCTGCGCCCCCCATTCCGACGCCGCCGAGCAGCTGTCGTCGATCCATTGTTCGAACCATGACTTGTCGAAGCTCCGTTGAATTGCATCTGACTACGCGCCGGTGCGGGTCACCCCTCACGGCGACGCATGCTTCGGGCTCAGTGGGCGACCAACAGCGATGGCTTCGCCACCATCCACACCGCCATCGCGACCATCATTACATTCTCGGTGAGCGAAACGAAGCCCAATGGCACCTTGCTGTCGCCGCCGACACAGGCGCATTTGAGCTCCCGCCGCTCGATATAGACGGCGTAGAATACGGACACCGCGCCAATCGTGCCGATGAACAATGCGATCGGCACCGACAGCCACATCATCGTCCCGGCGACCATCAGAACGCCGGCGGCAAGCTCAGCAAAGGGATAGATGCGACCATAGGGAACCCACCGCTTAGCCAGCAGGTCGTAGTTGAGGAACATCGTTGCAAAGCTCTCGATATCCTTCAGCTTCTGGAGGGCGAGGAGACACATGGCGAACGCGATGAACCACTCGGCCGCGCGAACCGTGAACAGGCTCTGTTCGATTGCCGAGCTCGCCGACAGCGCCATCGCGGCGGCGACGCCGAACAGCGCGATGACCGGGACATAGGTCACCGCGTCCTTGTCGCGGATGCGCTTTCCCAGATAGCGGCGCAGATCGTCATAGCCGCCGATGCGCTGGCCATCGATGAAGACCTGCGGCGTGGTCGCCACGCCACGCTGTGTCTTGAAGGCATCGGTTTCGGATCGCGTCGTCAGGTGATGGTCAGCGACCGAAATGCCTTCGCGCCGGAGCAGATCGAGTGCCTTCAGGCCATAGGGGCAGGTGTGCTTGGGCATCACCATGCGAAACAATTCTGCGGTCTTTACGGTGCGTGTCACGTCGAACTCCTTGAATTTGCGGAGTCGGGGTCACTTCTAACCCCAACGTGATGGGCCAATAATCCTTCCAACCATTGGAAGGTCAAGCCGGTGCCATTATATTTTTTCCGTCGGTATCAGCGGGCGAGCAGATATGAATATAGGCACGGCGGCGCGGTTAACGGGCATCTCGGCCAAGATGATCCGCTATTATGAAGAGATCGGGCTCATCCCGCCCGCCCATCGCCGCGACTCGGGCTATCGCGACTATTCGGATGCCAACGTCCACGAGCTACGGTTTATCGGGCGCGCGCGCGACCTGGGGTTTTCGGTGGCGGAGATTTCCGAGCTGTTGGGCCTGTGGCGCGATCGCGAACGCAAAAGCGCCGATGTGAAGGCCATGGCGGCGGGCCACATCCGTAAGCTTCAGGCCAAGATCGACTCGTTGCAGGCGATGGTCGACACCCTGAGGGATCTTGCGTCGCGCTGCGCCGGGGACGATCGCCCCGACTGTCCGATCATCGCGAAGCTGAACGACCCGTCGGATCATCCGGCGTCGTGCAGATAGCGGCGCGCACGGTAGAGCCGCGTCTCGACGGCCTTCTCACTGATCCCGAGCAGTTCGGCGACCTCCGCCTGGGGCAGTTCGTCCATCGTCCGTAGCAGCAGCACTTCACGCAGGCGCGCGGGCATCCCCGCAATCTTGCGTTCGATGCGGGTAAGCTCGTTGCGATCGGCCAATTGGCGATCGGGCAAGGCAGCGTCATCGGCCACGTTCTGCCCCTCGCCGATTGGCAGCAGTGCGCGGAGTGCCGCGCGCACGCGCTCCTTGCGCCGCCAGTCCCGCGCCTTGTTGAGCGCGATCCGCGCAAGCCAACCCCGTAGCGGGCGATCGGGATCATACCGCCGAAGCGCAGCATGGGCCGACACGAACGCCTCCTGAACCAGGTCGAGCGCTTCGTCAGGATCGCCAACGAGCCGCACGACGATGGCGTAGAGATAGCGTTTATAGCGCCCGACAAGAGTGGCGAACGCGCGCTGGTCCCCCGCCAGACTGCGCGATACCAAAGCGGTGTCGCTGTCATCGTCGCCGACGCTCACTGGGGCGCTTCGACAAGCGCCTTGGTCACCGCTTCATCGAACACCCCGACCTGATCTTCCCGCAGCAATGCGCGCATTGCGAAGACGTGCGCGACAGTCGCCTTTTGCAGCTCGCCCATCGTCATATGCGTGGCATCAATCGCCGCCTCGACCGCAGGGCCGTTGCGGTGCTCCGCCTGGATCGCAGCGGCCAGCCGACGATTGTCTGCGCGCATCCGCGCCTCGAGCGACCGACGCTGCTCCGCGAAATCGCGCTCCAGAACCTCCAGCTTCTTCGCCTGCGCGGCGTCGAGGTTCAGCCGGTCGTGCAGGACGGCGTGAATATCGATCGATGGTTTGGCGGCGTCAGGGATCAGAAAATGTGCGACCAGCGCGCCGCACAACGCAGCAGCGAATGCAATCAGCGCGAGTCCGGCGCGACGGCGGATCATTCGGCCGCGCTGCCCAGCAACAGCGTGGACGGCGCCAGCGGTCCAGGCTCAACCAATCCATGCGGCTTTGCGGCCGCCGCGCGCTGGCCGGGCACGCCGCCAAAGACAGCGCCGATCAACAACGCGCCCGTCGCAAGCATCGCGGTCATGCGCGGCCCCACCGCGTCGGAACTGCGCGCATCAATGCCCCCGATGATACGGTCCTCGATGCCGTCGAGGCCGGGATGCTCGGACCAGCGCGTCTGCGTCATGTGCGCGGTATAGTCGATTTCAGTTACCATCTCTGTCGTCTCCGCCCCTCACTACGTGACTATGGGCGCGTGCCCTCGAAATTTCGAGGGGTGCAATATGTCTGCACGTATCATGCATCGAACCAACTGGAGTAGTTCATGCGCTTCCTTTCGAGATCCATGTTCGCAGCAGCGATCTTCTCGCTGCTCGCGGTGCCGGGCATCGCGCTGGCCCATCCCAAGCTGCTGTCCACGAGCCCGGCGGCGAACGCGACGGTCAAGACCGCCTCGCGTATCGTCCTCAAGTTCAGCGAGCGACTGACGCCCAAGCTGTCGGGTGCGACGCTTACCATGACGGGCATGCCTGGAATGACCGATCATCCAGACATGAAGATGAACGGCGTCAACGCCGCCGTCGGCAGCGACGGCAGCTCTATCGTGCTGACCTCGGCCAAGCCGCTCCCGGCCGGCACCTATCGGGTCGACTGGCACGTCGTCGGCGGCGACACACATCGGATTACCGGCACGCACAGCTTCACCATCGGCTGACATGATCGCGGCAATGGCGGAAGAAGGCGTGGCGATCGCGCTGCGCTTTCTCCTCTACCTCGATTTGATGGCAATCGCCGGGTTGCTCCTGTGCGCACGGCGAACCGCGCCCGCCGAGGTGCCGCTGCGTGCGATCGCCCTGCTCGCAGGGCTCGGCGTGGCGATCACTGTTGCGCATTTCGCGGCGAGCGCCGCGGCCATGGTCGGGGGTGATGCGACCCTACTCGATGCCGAAATGCTCCGCTTCATCGCGCTCGAAACGAGCCATGGGCAGGGTGCGGCGGTTCGGCTTCTGGCCCTGGGGGCGCTGACAGCTGTGCTGGTGCGATCCAAACGTTCCCCTTTTCTGCCAACAATACTGGGCGTCGTTGCGCTCGCGAGCCTCGCCTGGTCTGGCCATGCGGGGGCTGGCGACGGTGCGACTGGCGTCCTGCATAAGGCGTCCGACATCTTCCACCTGATCGCGGCCGCCATCTGGATCGGCACGCTGGTCCTTCTGCTCGTGGCACTCGGGCGGCGCGAGCCAGCGATCGAAGAGATCGTCCCGGCGTTGCGCCGCTTCGCCACCACCGGCACGGCAATCGTCGGCGTGCTGATCGTGACCGGCGTGATCAACCTCGCTATGATCGCCGATCTTGCCCGCCCCGCGCAGCTGATCGCCAGCGACTATGGCCAGACGTTGGCGGCCAAGATCGCCCTGTTCTTCGCGATGCTCGCATTCGCGGCTGCAAATCGCTGGCATTTCACCCCGCGGCTCGAACATGCCATCGGCCGCGACGCGCGCGCGATCCGCATGAGCCTGTTGCTCGAATTATCGCTCGGCATCGCTGTGGTGCTGGTGGTCGCGCTCCTTGGAACGCTCTCACCCGACGCCTAGCGCTTGGCCGCGGACGACCAGTGAATATGGACGATCTTCCACACGCCGGCGGTCCAACGCAGGATCATCGTATCGGTGCCAGTAAGGGCAAGCGCGCGCCCCTTGAAAGTGCCGGTCGTCTCGGTCTCGGTCGTGACCCTGGCAGTGTCGGCGCCGATCCAGGACGTGCGATTCACCAGCTTGCGCTGGGTCGCGCCCGCGAACTCAGCGTCTGCGTTCAAATGATGACTGGCATATTCCGCCTTGCTGCGCTCGGAGCGACCGGACTCGTAGATCAGCACATCGTCGCTTAGCGGCTTGAGCGCGGCTTCAACCTTCCCTTCGGTCAACGCCGCGTGAAACCTGTCCACCGTCGCGATTGGTGATTGGACCGCGGCGATGTCCTTTGCGGTTGTGGCAATCGCGAGTGGTGTCTCGCTCAAACCGACAAGCGCGAGCGTCATTGCGGTCAACAGCCCTGTATTCATGAGTCCCCCTATACTGGCACTGTAATACGCAAACTCCCAACTTGTCCCTCATCGGGCGCAACGCTCAGCGGTTCGTCCTTCGCGCTGATCGACAGCTTCCTATCCTTCAGCTCACGCGGTCTCCCAATCGGCAAGCCCAAAAACCCGATCGCTGTTTTGCAACTTGGCCCCGTCGCTACCAGCGAGAGCAGGCTTGTCGATATGGGCGAGGATGGTATTCTCTCCCCTCCAAATTGGAGGTCAGCGATGAACATGAGCGACTGCTGCGATAAGGACTGCCCCTGCTGCGCCAAAGAAAGAGACAAAGGCAAATGACACTCGGGCCTCGGCTTAAGCCGAGGCCCGTTCCAGTGTTGGCAGTCCATTCGACGAGGCCGATTTCGATAGGCCACTCAAGGCAAGCATAGCCGCAAGGTCGGCGCGGGTGTTGATGTTGGAGAGGCCCAGACCCGCATCGTCCACTATTCTCGCATCGGTCGCCCCGATCCAGGACCGCAGTGAACGGCAGCCGGATTTGATGTGCAGATCCAGCCGTGGACCAAGATCGGCGGGCCAGAGGCCAATCAGATGCTGGGTGGCAAACACGCAGGGGCCGGATAAGCCAAGACAACCGACAAGATCCAGCGGGAGCGGAAATACGTCGACGGGTACCGTCACAACCGCGTCGTATCCCCGCGCGCGCGCGCGTCAGCCAGCGCGGCGTTGAGCCCGCCCAGCGGCCCGAGCCCAGGCGCAGGGCGATCGGAGATCCAGCGCATCCGATTCGATGGGCGGCCACAAAGAACCAGATCATCCACCTGAGCTTCGAGTACGCCGCGCGGATGGTCGATCAGGCTGACGCCGCCGATCGTCGCCAGCGCTTTATCGCTTCCGAAGCGTCGTGAGGCGCCACCAGCGATGAGGGCCCCCAGCAGCCGCATCTCAATGGCCAAGCGCAAGAGCGGGGACCGGCGCTCCTGCGGGGAGTGCCGGGGCGTTGGCCCGGCGGCGGACGAGAAACCGGGTACGTGCAAGCAGCGCCTGTCCCGACGCCGATTGGCGGTCGAGCAAGCGGACTCGCTCGCCTTCCTCGGCTGCGCAGAGAAAGGCTTCACGCGAACCGTTGGCCGGGACCGCGTCCACAAGCGCTGCGGTGCGCCAGTCCAACGCGCTTGCAGGGGGGCGCCCGCTGAGACCGGCGAGCAATGGTGCAAGGAACAGGCGGGCGACAGTCAGCGCTGCCGTCGGGTTGCCGGGAAGGCCCATCACCGCAAGTCCGCCGAGACGCCCGAACCAGACCGGCTTGCCCGGCTTGATCGCCAGGTCGGCAAATGCGATTTCCAATCCCATCGCGGTCAATGCGGCGCGGCAGTGATCTCGGTCCCCGCGCGAAGCACCGCCAGCGATGACCAGCAGATCAGCCTTGGCGAGCGCCTCCCGCGCGGCGGCGCGGATCGCAGACGGGTCATCGGCGACACGCCGCGCTGAAACGTCGCCACCGGCCCATTCGCGCGCGAAAGCGCAAAGCGCGATCGACAGGCTGTCGGGAATGGCCTGCGCATTGCCGATCGCTGTCCCCGGTTCGACGATCTCATCCCCGGTTGCGAGGATGAGGACCCGAGGCATTCGCCATACCCGCACCACTGCGACATCGGCGGCAGCCGCGGTGACCAGCGCGAAAGGATCCAGCAGCGCGCCACGTGGCAGCAACGTCGCCCCAGCTTGAAAGTCGCTCCCGCGCAAGCGGACATGCGCGCGCTCACCGGGAGACGGATGGAGAAGGACATGGTCGCCTTGCCGTTCGCTCCGCTCGGCGACGATGACCCGATCAGCGCCACTCGGTATCGGCGCGCCTGTCATCACCCGCATCGACTCGCCCGCCGCGACCGATCCGGCATCGCACGCACCGGCGCAGCACGTACCCACAATCCGAAGCGGCGCGCCATCAAGGTCGACACTTCGCACCGCATAGCCATCCATCGCCGCGCAATCGCGCCGGGGCGAGTCGATCCGCGCAATCACCGGTTCTGCGAGAACGCGGCCGGCCGCCGACGCAAGTGCAATCTCCTCGTCGCCGAGCGGGAGAGCGTGCAAAGCGAGGATGGCCTGCGCCGCGTCGTGATCCATCGTCGCGGCACAAGGTTCGGTGAAAGCGGCAATTGGCTCGGACTTACCCATGCATCACGGTCCCACATGCGGCATTGACCCGTGCCGCATCGTCGATCCGTACCGCTTCCCCGATCAGGATCAACGTGGGCGCGTCCTCGGCGAAGGCGCGAGTTGCGATGTCCAGCAGGTCAAGGCGTGTCGAGAGCCGTTTTTCAGTTCCCAAGCTGACATTGCATGCAATCAGAACTGGGGTCGCGCGGTCGACACCCGCTGCGATCAGCCGTCGTGCAATCTCCCCCGCCGCGCCACGGCCCATATAGAAAGCGAGCGTCGCGCCGGGGGTGGCAAGCGAGGCCCAGTCGAGGTCGAGCGCCGCGCCGTTGCGGCTGTGCGCGGTCACGAACCGCACCTCGCGCGCAAGACCGCGCAGCGATAGCGACACCCCCGCCGACGCTGCGGCAGCGCTTGCCGCTGTTACGCCGGGGCAGACCTGCACGATGCACGCTGCCTCGCGCAGCGCGGTCATTTCCTCGGCCGAGCGTCCGAAAAGCGACGGATCGCCACCCTTCAGCCGCACCACGCGCCGCCCGGCGCGCGCGGCGGCGACCAGCAGCGCATCGATGCTGCCCTGATCCTTCGAATGCCGCCCGGCGCGCTTACCGACACTGACGCGTTCTACACCGACAGGGATGAGGTCAAGAACGCCCTGTCCGACCAATGCGTCATGATAAACGATGTCGGCCGCTTCGATCAGCCGCACCGCTTTGCGCGTCAGCAGGTCGGGATCGCCCGGCCCGGCGCCGACCAGCCATACGCTGCCTGCGGGAAAGTCTTCATGCGGCATCGGACGTCACCTCCGAAAGGATACGGGCGAGTGCCGGCCGGCACGATCCGCAATTGGTGCCGGCCTGCAGCGCGCCGCCGATTGCGGCGACATCGGCAAGCTGGCGGTCGCGGATCGCCGCGATGATGGTGTTGAGCCCGACATCGAAACACGCGCAGATTACCGCACCGCGATCGGGCTGCGCCCCCGGCGCACGCCCGGCGAGCAGGGTCGATGCGGCGCGTTCCTCCACCAGCTGCCCGATCAGCCAGTCGCGCGACGGCAGTTCGCCGCTGCGGGTTACGAACAGCACCGCCGCCAGCTTTCCATGATCGAGCACGGCAATCCGCCGCGTGCCGCGCGCGGCATCGATCGCCTCGACCCGCTCGCCGCGTGGCAGCAGCGCCTCGATCCGTGCAGCATCGCCATTGCCCGCGAGTTCCCACAGACTGCCCTGCGGCACCGCCACCCGCGTCGCCCATAGGCAGCGCGGCGGTGCCATCAGGTCACCTGACAGGATCAGGAACCCGCGCCATTGGGTCGCGACGGGCTCAATCTTCGCCGGAGTCGCCTTGAACCCCGGCTGACCCGAATGCGGATCGGTCAGCGGGCGCGGGAGCAGCCCGGTGCGTCCGCCGGTGGAGGTCCGATCGGTCCAATGAATCGGGGTGAACAGTTCACCGCGCCGCTGCGCATCGGTCAGGGCGACGCGGAAGATGCTGTCCCCCTGCGGCGTCGCCACCCGAGCGAGGCCGCCGTCGGCGAGGCCCAGTTCGGCGGCATCGTCGGGATGCACCTCAACCAGCGGCTCCTCGCGGTGCCGTGCCAGCTTTGGCGACAGGCCGGTGCGCGTCATGCTGTGCCACTGGTCGCGATAGCGCCCGGTGTTGAGCCTCATCGGCCAGTCGCGCAGGGGCGCGCCCAGCGGCTTTTGCGTCACGCTCACCAGCCGCGCGCGCCCGTCGGCGGTAGAATAGCGGCCATCGGCAAACGGCGTCCCGCCCCAGCGGAACGGGCTCATCGCGTCATAGGCGGCATTGCCTCCCGCCCCGCCATCCGGCAGCGCGAACAACCGCTTGCCGTCATTGCCATAGGTCGACAGCCGACAATGCTCGCGCCAGATTTCGGCCGGGCGGTCATAGGCAAAGGCGGTCTTCCATCCCATGCGCCGCGCGACCTCTTTGACGATCCACCAGTCGGGCTTGGCCTCACCGGGCAGCGGGAAGAGCGCGCGCTGGCGACTGATCGTGCGGTCGCTGTTGGTGACCGTCCCGTCCTTCTCGCCCCAGGCGGCGGCGGGCAGGCGGACATGGGCATAATCGGCGCTGTCGGTCCGCTCCATGACGTCGCTGACCACGACGAAGGGACAGGCGGCGAGTGCTTCGCGCACCCGCCCCGCGTCGGGCATCGAAACCGCCGGATTGGTCGCCATGATCCACAGCGCCTTGATCCGCCCTTCGCCGATCGACCGGAACAGGTCGACCGCCTTCAGCCCCGGCTTTTCCGCTATCGTCGGCGAGGCCCAGAAGCGCTGGACGAGGTCGCGGTTCTCCGGGGCGAAATCCATATGTGCGGCAAGCGCGGAGGCAAGCCCGCCGACCTCGCGTCCGCCCATCGCATTCGGTTGCCCGGTGATCGAAAACGGTGCCGCGCCCGGCTTGCCGATCCGGCCGGTGGCGAGGTGGACGTTGGTGATCGCATTGACCTGATCGGTACCGCTCAGCGCCTGGTTCACGCCCTGGCTGAACAGCGTCACGGTGCGCGGTGTCGCGGCGAACAACTCGTAGAAGCGCCTGAGGTCGACAAGCGCCACGTCACAGACGCGCGCCACCGACCACAGGTCACTCCCCTCTCCTACCTCGTCCCAGAATCCCTCGGGCGTTGCGACATGCGCGTTTAGATACGCCTCATCCAGCACACCCGCCTCGCGGCACCAGTGGAGCAGGCCGTTCATCAACGCGACGTCGCTGCCCGGGCGGATGGGCAGATGCAGATCGGCCTCCTCCGCGGTCTCGGTACGGCGGGGATCGATCACCACCAGCTTCGCACCCGCCTCGCACCGCGCGCGGATGCGCTGATAGACGACCGGGTGGCACCATGCGGTGTTGCTCCCCACCAGAACGATCAGGTCGGCGGCGTCGAGATCGTCATAGCTGGCCGGGACAACATCCTCGCCGAACGCGCGATTATGCCCCGCCACTGCGCTCGACATGCACAGCCGCGAATTGGTGTCGATGTTGGCAGTGCCGATGAAGCCCTTCATCAGCTTGTTGGCGACATAATAATCCTCAGTCAGCAACTGGCCCGACACATAGAAGGCGACGCTGCCCGGCCCATGCCGCGCGATCGTGTCGCGAAAACGCTTCGCAACCAGGTTGAGCGCCTTGTCCCAGCTAGCGCGCTTGAGGCCGATCATCGGATGGAGCAGCCGTCCCTCCAGACCGACGGTTTCGCCGAGATGCGTGCCCTTTGAACATAGCCGCCCGCGATTGGCGGGATGGTCGGGATCGCCCTCGATCCGCACCGCGCGCTCACCCGTGACGGTCGCGCGAATGCCGCAGCCGACGCCGCAATAGGCGCAGGTGGTGCGGACCGCAGTCACCTACGCCGCCGCCTTCAGCGTGCTGGCGCGACAGATCAGCACGCGCCCGGCGCTGATCTTGACCGGGATCGTCGGGGTGCAGCCCTTGTCCTCGCCTAGCGCCTCGCCGGTGGTGAGCGAGATGCGCCAGTTATGCAGCGGGCAGGCCACCGCGCCGCCATGGACAATCCCCTGCGACAAGCGGCCATGCTTGTGCGGACAGCGGTCACGCAAAGCGAACACCTTGTTCTCGCCGGTGCGGAAAATCGCGATGTCGTCGCCGCCCTCGACCTGCACCGTGCGGCTACCGCGCACGGGGATTTCGTTCAGCCAGCCGATATCGAGCCACTCGCCGATCATGCCATCTCTCCAACCGGGGTAAAGCGCGCCATCGGCGCATGATGCTCGCGTTCCGCGCCCTGTGCGCGGGCCGCCCAGGGATCGTCCTGCGAGAAAGTCTGCGAATGGAAGAAGCGCGCGGCGAGGTCGGCGCGGACGGCGTCGTCGTCGAGCAGCCGCGACCGCACATACTCGACCCCCACCCGCTCGATCCACGGCGCAGTGCGCTCAAGGTAGCGCGCTTCCTCGCGGTAGAGCTGGATGAAGGCGGCGCAATGCTCGATCGCATCCGCTTCGGTCGCGACCTTGCACAACAGGTCGGTGGCGCGAACACGGATGCCGCCATTGCCCCCGACGTGCAGCTCATAGCCGCCATCGACGCACACCACGCCAAAATCCTTGATCGTCGCCTCGGCGCAGTTGCGTGGACAGCCGCTGACCGCGATCTTGAACTTGTGCGGCATCCACGACCCCCAGGTCGCGCGCTCGATTCTGACGCCAAGACCCGTCGAATCTTGCGTGCCGAAGCGGCACCATTCGGAGCCGACGCACGTCTTCACCGTGCGCAGCGACTTGCCATAGGCATGGCCGCTGACCATCCCTGCGGCGTTGAGATCGGCCCAGACCGCGGGCAGATCCTCCTTCCTGATCCCGAAGATGTCGAGCCGCTGGCCGCCGGTCACCTTGACCATCGGCGCGTTGTACTTCTCCACCACGTCGGCAATCGCGCGCAGTTCGCGCGGGTTGGTCAGGCCGCCCCACATGCGCGGGACGACCGAATAGGTGCCGTCCTTCTGGATATTGGCGTGCATGCGCTCATTGACGAAGCGGCTTTGCTGGTCGTCGACATACTCGCCCGGCAGCGCGCAGAGCAGGTAATAGTTGAGCGCAGGACGGCACGAGGAACAGCCATCGGGCGTGCTCCAGTGCAGCTTCTGCATCACCTCCGGTATCGATCGCATGTTCTGTGCGACGATCTCGCGCCGGACATCGTCATGGCCAAAGCTGGTGCATTTGCACATCGTGCGGGCACCGGCCTGCACTTCATCGCCCAGCGTCAGCGCAAGGACGGTCTCGACCAGCCCGGTGCAGCTCCCGCAGCTCGCCGACGCCTTGCAGATCGCCCGCACCGTATCGAGGCTATGCGCGCCCTTGGCGATGCACGATACCACCTGCCCCTTGGTCACGCCGTTGCAGCCGCAGATTTCCGCATCATCGGAAAGCGCCGCAACGGCCGCCTTAGGGTCCGCCGCGCCCCCTCCCTGGGCGAAGGCCTGGCCGAAGATCAGCAGGTCGCGGACATCGGCAACGCTCTCCTGCTTCTTCAAAAGGCCGAAATACCAATTGCCGTCGGCGGTGTCGCCATACAGCACCGCGCCGACGATGCGATCGTCCTTGACCACCACGCGCTTGTACACCCCGCGCGCGGCGTCGCGCATCACGATGTCTTCGCACCCATCCCCGCCGGAGAAATCCCCCGCCGAGAAGACGTCGATCCCCGACACCTTGAGCTTGGTCGAGGTGACCGATCCGCGATAGCCGCTCGGGCTACCGGTCATATGGTCGGCGAGGCTGCGGCACATGTCCCACAAAGGCGCGACCAGACCATAGACGTTGCCGTCATGCTCGACGCACTCGCCGACCGCGAGCACATCGGGATCGGACGTGACCATATGGTCGTCGACCTTGATCCCGCGCCCGATCTCAAGCCCTGCCGCCCGGGCAAGCCCCGTTGAGGGGCGGATACCCACCGCCATGACCACCAGATCGGCCGCGATCCGCGTGTCATCCTTGAGTACGACGCACTCGACCTTGCCATCGCCCACGATCTCGGCGGTGTCCGCGCCAGTCAGGATCGTCTGGCCGCGCGCCTCCAGCGCCTGTTTGAGCAGCCACCCGGCGGCTTCATCGAGCTGCCGCTCCATCAGTGTCGGCATCAAGTGCAGCACGGTCACCTTCATGCCGCGCAGGCTCAGGCCATGCGCCGCCTCCAGCCCGAGCAGGCCGCCCCCGATCACCACCGCGCTCCCGCCCTTTTCAGCGGCGGCGAGCATCGTGCCGACATCGTCCATGTCGCGAAACGCGACCACGCCTGGCAGTTGGTGACCCGGCACCGGAATGATGAAGGGATCGGAGCCGGTGGCGATCAGCAGCTTGTCATAGCCGGTGGTCACCCCCGTCCGTGACGTCACGGTTTTGGCGGCGCGGTCGATGCCGACCACCGGGTCTCCCGCGATCAGGTCGATACCATGTTCGGCGTACCAATCCGCGCCGTTGATGACGATGTCCTCAAACGCCTTCTCCCCCGCAAGTACGGGCGAGAGCATGATGCGGTTGTAGTTCACGCGCGGCTCCGCGCCAAAGATCGTCACGCGATAACGGGTCGGATCGCGCGCCAGGATTTCCTCGACCGCGCGGCACCCGGCCATGCCGTTGCCGATCACCACAAGGTGCTCGCGCATGTCGTCCTTCGCAGCCGTTACGGGTTGCAGTTCCATCAAAGTGTCCAGTCCAGTTGCAGCCAGAATTTGCGCGTGTCGGTGGCAAAACCGGTCGCGCGATAGTCTGCGAAGCGGACCGATGCAGTGGTCTTGCCCAGCTTCGCCAACGCCACCAGGTTGAGTTCGTCGCCATAATGGCGGGTCAGCCGATCGCTTTCGAAGCGGTGCCACGCGGCTTGCAGTGTCACCCCCTTCGCCGGGCCGATCGCCTTCCAGACCCAGCCCGCGCTCAGATACAGGTCGCGCACGCCATCGGGCGGTGTGGCCAGATATTTGTCGGCCCAGCCCTGAAATTTGAAATTGGTGCCGAGCGGAGTCTGGAAACTGGTCAGCGCCACGCCCGTGTCGGCACCAAGCACCTCATACCCGATCCCCAGCTTCGGGCCGTTGAGGTCCACCGACACCTCCGCCAACCAATAACTGGCTGAATAGTCATTGGGGTTGCGCCCCCTATCGTTCTGACGCGCATGGCTCAGCTGATAGGCGAGCTTCGCCTTGCCGAGCATCCGCACACCTGCGAGGCGCACGCCGAAGGTCCGGCTCGACAGCCGATAGCCCTGTACCACTGCCTCATCCTGGTCGACCCAGTATCCAAAGCCAGTCAGCGTTCCAACGGGACTCGCCCAGGACAGGTTGGCAAAGACATTGTCGCCGCCCACGGCCCGCTGCCGCGCTCCTGTACCATCGATTCCCCAGATGGTCCGCACGCTCCAGGCATAGCTGAGATCGGCCTTCACGCCCTTTACCGGCGTCGCCTCGGCGCGCACTGCATCGAAGCTCTGCCCGTTCTGGCGGAACCCGACTGCGCCGACAAAGCGCTCT
The DNA here is from genome assembly GCF_020177055.1 of Sphingomonas sp. R647. Classification (GTDB taxonomy): domain Bacteria; phylum Pseudomonadota; class Alphaproteobacteria; order Sphingomonadales; family Sphingomonadaceae; genus Sphingomonas. The sequence goes on along the minus strand of NZ_JAIQXT010000001.1, from coordinate 98,447 downwards.
TCATCCAGCGTGATCCGCTGGCGCCCCGCGGTCAGCGTGACGACCGGAAGCTTGAGCGCAAGCTGTGCGCGGTGGATCGCGACAGTCTCTGGATCGGCGATCAGGGGACGCGCCGCCGATCCGGAGAGGCCGTCGAAGCGGTCATCGACGATGGCGAGATTGCCCTGCGCCTCGACCAACGCGGTCAGCGGCCCTAGGCTTCCCTGAACCCCGGCGCGGACCCGCAGCGTCACCGCTTGTGCGTCGAGAGGCAGACCGTCCTGTTCGACCTGTTCGTAGCGCAGCCGCGCGTCGATCCGAGGCTTGAGGGTTTGGCCAGTGGCGGGCGTCGCGGCCAGCAGCCCGATGAGAGGGAGCACTATCCGCATCGGATCAGATCCGCACGCCGGCAGCGGTGCCCCAGGTCGCGCGCCACTTGCTCTTGACGAGCAGCAGCCCCACCAGAGCGACAATCGCGAGCCCGGCGAAGATCAGGAAGCCGGCCGAAAAGCTGCCGGTCCACTGCTTCGCAAGGCCCAGCGACGAGGCGAGGTAAAAGCCGCCGATGCCGCCCGCCATGCCGACAAGGCCCGTCATCACGCCGATTTCCGCCGCAAACCGCTGCGGCACCAGCTGGAACACCGACCCGTTGCCGGTGCCGAGCGCCAGCATGCCGATCACGAACAGCATCAGCGCGGTGACGAAAGTGTCGGCGATGGCGACCCCCGCCAGCGCAAAGGCAGCAAGGATGAATACCCCGATCAGCGCCTTGACCCCGCCAATCGCATCGGCCAGCGCGCCGCCCACCGGTCGCACCAGCGATCCTGCAAACACGCACCCCGCGGTCGCATAGCCCGCCTGGATCGTTGTCAGCCCGAACTGGTCGGTGAAGTAGATCGGCAGGCTGGCAGCCAGCCCCACAAATCCTCCGAACGTCACCGCGTAAAAGCCCATCAGCCACCAGCTGTCGGCCGTCTTGAGCGGCTGGAAATAGTCCCGGAGCGACTTGGCCGCGGGGCGGCCCGGCGCGTCCTTGGCCATCATGACATAGGCGACCAGCACAAGGGTCAGCGGAATGCAGGCCAGGCCCAGCACGTCGTTCCAGCCAAAGATCCTGGCGAGACCCGGCGCGAACAATGCAGCAAGGACAGTGCCCGAATTGCCCATACCGGCAAGGCCCATGGCCTTGCCCTGGTGTTCGGGCGGATACCAGCGGCTGGCGAGCGGCAGCGCGATCGCGAAACTCGCGCCGGCAAAGCCGAGGATCACGCCGAGCGCAAGCGTCCCGCCAAAGCTGGTCACGCCCAGCGCCCAAGCGATGAACAGACCGGTGATGACAATGATCTGGCTGATCGTTCCGGAGTTCTTGGGCCCGATCCGGTCGACCAACAATCCGTTGACGACCCGCAGCAGCGCTCCGGCCAGCGTCGGCACTGCCACCATCAGCCCCTTTTCCGCGGGGGTCAGCGCCAGTGTCTTGGCGATTTCGGGCGCGAGGGGGCCAAGAAGCACCCACACCATGAAGGCGAGATCAAAATAGAGAAACGCGGCGATCAGTGTCGGCTTATGCCCGCTCGACCAGAACGTCGATTTTTCCACGGACGGCTGCGCGTCCAGATATGTTGTTGCCATCGTCTCAGTCCCCGAATGCGACGGGCACGAAAAAAACCGCCAGAACGGCGGCCGCATGGGCGCGTTCTGGCGGCATCGTTGCCTGTTGCGGTGAAGGAGCCTTCGCTCCGCCCTGCTACGCTTCGCTCCCCCCGTTGGCAGCGCGGCGCATCAATCTTGCCGGCCACTTCGCCAGACAGGAGCAAAGCTGCCTGATTCGTCGGCTGCGCGCAACACGAATCTTCGCAGGTGCAATATTCTTAGTTGCGGCACTTCATGGCAGGCTGGCGAGATATCCGGCGATGTCTTCGGGATCGAACGACCGCGCGTCAAAGAAGCGATCGGCGCCCAGGGTCAGCCGGCCCTGTACGGAGCCGACATCAATCGGCGCATCGAGCCCACCCTCAAGCTTTGAGCTGGCCCCAGGCAGCGGCGCGCCAGAGCCCGACAGCGCCGCGCGATACATGTCTGGGCGAAACACCTGCATCGCGGTTGCCGCATCGGCATCGGCATATGCGACACCGTCCCATCGCGTCATCTGGGCATAAAGCCACGCCGCCTGACTGCACCAGGGGAAGTTCGCCGCTTCGCGATACTGGACCATGAAGTCTGGATAATGGACCGGCTCGCCCTCGGGGGCCAGCCGCAGCCGATCGGTGATCGCACGCAAAATCGAGTCGGCCGACGAGTCGAGGTAATGGCTGCGGGCGAGAATCGCGGCATTCGCCTCGGCATTGGCGGGATCGACGAAATGGGCTGCAGCCTCATGAAGCGCGCGGATCAGGCGCAGCACTGCATCGCGCCGCTCGTCCGCGACAGCGCTGCGCAGGGCCAGCACCTTCTCTACCCCGCGGCGCCAGATCTGCGCGGTCGCAAGGGCAATCCGGCCCACCCCGCGATCGACCGCGATCGAATTCCACGGTTCGCCGACGCAGATCCCGTCGACCTCCCCCGCCGCCAGCGCATCGGCGGCGAAAGGCGGGCTTGTGACGACGATATCGATATCGACATCCGGTCGGATGCCCACCCCCGCCAGCCAGTAGCGCAGCATGTAATTGTGGCTCGAGTAGCGATGCACCACGCCGAAGCGTAGACGCCGCGCCCCGGCGACCTGCTTCAGCGCAGCCCCGATCGCAACCGGGTCGCCCAGTGTTTCACCCAGCCCAACCGCATCAGCGAGCGCGGTCGAAAAGGTCACCGCGTTGCCGTTAAGCCCCAACACGAACGGCACCGCCATCGGCACCGCCGGCCGCCCCCTGCCCAATGCAGTCGCAATGGCCAGCGGCGCGACCATGTGCGCGCCATCGGTGTGGCCATAGAGCAGCCGATCGCGCACCGTCGCCCAAGTCATGTCTCGGACCAATTCGAGCCTTAGCCCCTGCGCCTGCGCAAAGCCCAGCTCATGCGCCAGGATCGGCAGTGCCGCATCTACCAGGGGCAGGAAGCCGATCCGCATCGTTTCGTCGGTCACGGAACATCCCCCATCAGCGCTTCTGCAGTGACAATCGCCTCGGCGATCTCCACGATCCGGCGATTGGTACGCATCGCCTGTCCGCGCAGAAGCGCATAAGCGGCGGGCTCGTCGATCTCGCGCCGCTTCATCAGGATCGCCTTGGCGCGGTCGACCGTGGCGCGCTCTGCAAGCGCACTCTTTGCCTCGTTCAGTTCGCGCTGAAGCCTCGAGAACGCCTGAAACCGCCGCACCGCCAGATCGATCACCGGCTTGATTCGCTGCTTCGACAGCCCGTCTACGACATAGGCGCTCACGCCTGCATCGATTGCCGCCCCGGTCGATTCGGCGTCGCTCTGGTCGACAAACATCGCGATCGGTCGGTCGAGCGCGCGCGACATGGCAAAACAATCCTCAAGCTGGTCACGGCTCGGATTTTCAAGGTTGATTAGGACGACTTCAGGCCGTGCGGCCTCAATCTGCGCGGCGAGTGGACCGGCAGGATCGATCAGGACCAGATCGACCAATCCCGCCTCGCGCAGCCCGTCAGAAATTATCGCGGCGCGCGTTGAGCTGGTGTCGATGATCGCGATCCGCATATTGCGCTCATATTGAAGCGCGCCCGACTTCACCAGATGGTTCGCGGCGGCGGAATCCGCTACGCGTCTTGGGCCATGCAGGTTGCGATCGCTGACACGTCGGCGTCGCCGCCAGTTTAAACGCGCGTTCGGACGAGCGTGCGCCGGCGACTTCTGCGAAGTCGAACGCCGCCACGATGTCCGAGCTGGCTCGAGAGTGCGTGTTGGTTGGGCTCCGCACGAGCCGTACGCTGGGGAGCCGTATCTGTGGACGCATGGAGGCCACGACGCGGGCGGTGTTGTGTGAAAATGGGAAATTCTGCCATCCCGCCGGCGGGGACGCGGCAAATACCTGCACCCGGATTGGCTTGACGAATTTGTAACGTGGCCGCCCGATGATGTATCGAGATGATGCGCCGGGGGTACGGAACGACTTTGACTTTGCATCTCGTCTTAGAGCGGGTTTGCTGAAGCATGTGGCTGAAGGCGCTGTTCCAAACGCATCTGGACCTTTCAGTAGAGCTCTCTGCGACATACCGGGCTCATGTCTACTTCAGGCCGACAATCCGCGTTTTGGTAGACCAAAACTGACCGGGCGCATGTTGGGAAGACGCTTCAATCGCCGGGATGGTCGCTGGAAGCGCTTTCCAGTGTTGCCGTCATTGGTCTGCTTTCCGCGTGCCAACCTTTGGCCGCAAAGGCCCAGAAGCATCGTCTCGAGCAACTGACCGACTATGCGTGCAAACGCAGGGGCTACTGACGAGACCTACTTCTTTCGATCGCGCGATCAGGCGTCGATCAAGCACAACCGTGGGTGAGCCTGCACTGCCGTGGAGGGCGCGCCGAAGAGGTAGCCTTGTGCCTCGGCGCAGCCCCCGCGCATGATACAATCATATTGCGCCTCTGTTTCCACGCCCTCTGCTACAATGGGGAGGCGGAGACTCGTCCCCAACCCGACGACTGCCCGAACGATCGAGAGCGCCGCATCATCGTGCTCCATCGCTGCGATAAATCCCCGGTTGATCTTGTCGAAGGGGAAGGCCTGCAGGTTGCTGAGGGATGAATAGCCCGTCCCGAAATCGTCCATGACAATCCGGATACCGTGCGCTTTCAGTCGCTGCAGTGTCGCACGCGCCGCGCGGCTGCTATTGCCGTTGAAAATCAGCGTGGCCGTACCTGAAGAAGGCAGCTTGCCCGCGAACACGATCAGTCCGTCTATCATTTTTCCCGGTGGCACGGCGAGATCCCTCGTCGTGGTCGACGGAACCAGCGGCAGTCTCTCTCCGCTGTCGGTCAAGATGTAACTTTGCTCGTTACCAGCGTTCAACTGTATGTCTCGGTCCCGCCCGTTCAGAACCCGGATCGCGACCCCGGCACGCTCCCCTGATCGATTCAGCGACAGCACCTGAAGAACAATGGCACTGGGGTGGGTTGCCTGAGCGTCGATCGGCCTGCCCTCGCCGCCAAAGTTCACAAGTCCGCTGTCGCACGCCGCGAGGGAAAGCAAGAGTGCAGACGCGACGACACCGCGGGTCATTGGCCTGCTCCCGCTTGTCCGTCCGACACCGGCAGATCGACCCGGAAGCCCGGCGTGGTCGTGTAACGGTTATCTGCCGAACTGTTCTCGTTCAAGACCAGCACCGCGCTCTTTACCGAAGGCAGTCGGCCCAGGAATACGAGTTCTCCTTCGAACGTCTGCCCCGCCGGAATCGACAGCCGGGTATTGGTCGATGGCGGCGACAGATACAGCCTTTCGCCAGTGTCCAGCAGCAGGTAGCCATCGCGGTTACCGCTGAGACGGTTGAGATCGATGTCTTTGTCCCGACCGTTAATCACCCGCATGCCGACCACCGTATCGGTCTGGCGTGACTGCAACTTTGTCAGCTGAAGGACCGTTCCATTCGGATGCGCGACCTGAATGTCGATAGGTTTGACTTCGCCGCTGTTCCACAATTTGGGCGTGCTCTGGACGGTGAGCGCCGCGCCCGCATTGCCTGCCGCATCGCCATCGGCCTTCGACGCTCCTTCCTGCTGACAAGCCGCAAGCAGTGCTGCGAAGGTGAGCGATAGTGCAAGTTTGGGAAAGGGCATGCTGCGATCTCCATCAGAACGAACCTGGCAGCACTCAAAATGCCTCAGAAGCGCTAATGGTCCCACGATCCCTGCTCAACGCCATGTTCCAGTGTCCGAGCCAGGCTGAGGCGTGCGCTGCCGCTTTCCAACCTGCTCTGCTGCAGCGCGACTTATGGCTTGCGGCGGAGAACGACACGCGACCCCGGGAATCAGGAAAACACCGAAGAAGTGCGGCTTTCGGGGCGTTGCTGGTGGTGTCTCTGCGCGACTTGAAGACGGTCGCCGGACGGCGCTGGGCGAGCGACGGACTAGCCTTTGCCAGTGTTTGCGGCTGCGCTCGAGGGGATGGACTGACGCTCCTGCACGGGAGTTGTAAGCCGTGAGGCGGCTGAGGGCTTCTGGTCGACAATCGCGAAGCGCGGACAAGCTGGCTTGCATCGTCACGGTAGCGACAGCCTTCTGGATCAAAGAACACCGCGCGACAGCCAAGAACGCGCGTCAACTTGCCCTCCCCGCTTGCGCGCCGTCAGACGCGTCCCCCGGCACACCGAGCCACACATATCGGGTGCTAGGGCGCCTCCGACCCGCCTGGCGAACCCTTTTGGGGGGATATGCGTCAGCACCCCCAATCCCTATCTCAAGCAGTCTAGCGCGCGGGGGGCGGCCAGGCTGAAATGCACCGAGTTGACGTTATCCATCCAGACCAGGAAGCGGGCTCCGGCGGGGCATTTCTCTTTGCGCGGGATTGGCTGCTCTCACAGTTCGACAGACCCGAACTGGCTTCTGACGGCTTCTGGTTCGAGAGCTATGACGACCCGCGGTTCGGACCGACCATTGTCATCATCGGTGGTCCTGCGGCGATGCAGGGCATCCTGTTGAATGGATCGCTGATCCCGCTCGCTTCTGGTCCCGATACGCTATGCGTGCTGCGGCCTGACTGGGACCAGATCGAGAAGCGGCTATACGGTTTTGCCAGCGATTTCGGGATGCCGCCGGCGGTGACGCGGCTGGTGGTAGCGCTGTTCCAGTCGGGTGACGTTCGGGAAGCGGCCAGCCGTTCAGGGCTCGCCTATGAGACTGCGCGCGAATATCTGGACGTCGCGCGCGGGTTGGTGGGCGCTGCGAACCTGCAAAATCTCATCACGCTCCTTGGGCTTGGAATCGCCAGCACAGGCAGCAATGCCGAGGAGAGCGATGCCCTGCTCGCTTATGCATATGGTGTGTCGGAACGGCAGACGCAGATCGCGGGGTTGATTGCCAATGGAGCGGCGCGGCAGGAAGTCGCGCGCATGCTGAGCGTGTCCGATGCGCTGGTGAAGAAGGAGCTCGCCCAAGTCTTCGCCGCCGTTGACGTGGAAAACGCTGCCGGGCTCGCCCGGGCAATGGTGGAACTCCGGCTGCTGGCAATCGCGACCAACCTGCACGACGCGCGTGATCCGTTTCCTGAGGCGTTTCATCAGGATATGGTCGTGACGGCGCGCGATGGACGGTTGATCATGGCCAGCGATTACGGCCCGCGATCGGGCAAACCCGTGCTGGTGCTGCATTCCAGCATGACTAACCGCCCAGCCAATCGCGCTCTGGTCGAAGCGCTCCAGAACAATGGGTATCGGCCGGTCGCGATGGATCGTCCGGGATTTGGCGACACCCATGCCGCTCCTGAGGCATGTCGGGGCCAGGCCTATTTCGACCTCGCCGCGCGCGACATTGCCGATCTCTGCCAGGCGCGAGGATGGCCAAGCGTCAGGGTGGTATCTCGCGGAGCCGCTCAGGTCGTCCTCGCACTTCACCGGCAGCACGCGGATCTGATCGATGCGGCGGTCATCATGAATCCCGACCCCGACGCCCGCTCCAGTTCGAAAAGCACCGGCTTCCTTGCCGCGATGAAGCGCAATTTCGCCCGCCGCCCATGGGCGGTGGCGGTGATGTCGCACTGGGCGGTGCAATCGCTGACCTTCGCCCGTGTGCGTGCCAATGTAATGAGGTCAGTTGCGGGCTGTCCGGCTGATGCTCAGATCATGGCCGATCCAGCCCATATGCGGGACTATTATCGTGGCGTCACCGCCTTCCGCGACGGAAAGCTCGATGGCTTCATCCGCGAGCAAACAGCGCTGGCAACGGTGGGAATGCCCCCGCCGTTGCGCGGCACGACGGGCGTGACGCTTCTGGTGGGCGACCAGGACAGCATCCACGATCCGCACGAAACAGTACGATACTGGCGCAAGGTCCTGCCCGATGCACAGATCGAAACGGTGTCCGGTGCGGGGCGATTTATGAGCTACAGCCATCCCGAGCTTGTGGTGAAGGCCCTGGCGCGGCGCGCTGTCCTGCCGCGAAGGGACCAGGGACCCCGACCGCCCTCCCCCCAAATGGATACGCTCTAGCCCCCCGCCCCGCCTATTCTCCCCGGTAATCAGTGGTTTTGCCGAAAGGAAATTGGGGTGAAGCGTTATTTAGCAATTGCAGGGATCGCCATCGTGACATCGGGCTCGCTGGCGGTCCCCGCGCAAAGCGCTGACCCCAAGGCCGTCATCAAGGTCGACAAACCGGCGGCGATGAACGCCTCGCGCCAGCTTGTGGTCGGAAGTTTCGTCGTCGCGTTCCTGGTCGAACGGCGCGACAGCGCCAAGGCTGGCGGCGGGCTGATGGGATCGGGCTTCGGCGGCAAGTCTTCGGCGCGAAGTGCCCTTGCCGGCCTCACCGACGCCGATTTTCAAGCTGCGACCGACGCCGCCTATGCCGATTTCGAACGACAGCTGACGGCCGCGGGATATTCGGTCGCAGATCGCGGCCCGGTGCTGGCGACCGTGACAAAGGGAGGCGCCCGGGCTGAAGAAAATGGCGCGAAGAAAGACCTGATCCTCGGTCGCGATTCCAAGGCTGAAGCGCGACTATTTTCGCCCACCGGTTGGGGCGGTCCCATGATCGCGCGCGAGTATCTGGGCCTGATGGGGCCTGGCGGCTTCAACGGTGCCCGCAGCGCAATCATGATGAGCATGAAGGGGCAGGAGTTCGCCAAACAATCGGGTCAGGCGGTGGTGAATGTATTCTACGTGGTCGATTTCGCGCAGGCAGAAACCTATGGCGGCGCGTTCCGCAACAGGTCGGCGGTAACCGTCAAGGCAGGTTTGGCGGCGGTTCCGGAAGCAACAAAGCTGATCGTCTATGCGCCCAAGGGTCAGATCGGAACGGCAACGCTACGCGAGCCGATCGCCATTGGCGGCGCATTCGGCGAATTCGTCGATGCGAAAAGCGGCGGCGAGAAGGCACTGGATACTGCAGCCAATGTCATCGGCATCCTTGGAGGCGTCGGTTCGAACAAGTCGAAGAAATTCCAGATGACTGCCGATCCCGCCGCGTGGAAGGCGGGGGTGTCGGAGCTGACAAGCATCACGAGCGCCAACTTCATCACGGCAATGAACGGCGCGCGATAAGTTGCCAGCCGCTCAGCCGAGGGATGTTCGGATCCTCTATTCGCCCGCAAAGAAGCAGGCTCATGATTCATGTGTCAGCGCTCAGCGCAGGCGGGCGGCCAGGAGCGTTGGCGAGGGTGATCGCGGTCAGAAGCTCTGTCCCAGCCCCCGAACCGGCTCGCGCAGCACAACGCGCGCACTTGGCCAGGTTCGCGAGCGACAGAACATTCAGGTCGCCTATCGGAAGCGTCGCCGATCACGATTGTAAGGAGACATAGATGAAATGCAGTTTGGTAGCAGCGGTGGCAGTCTCGCTCCTAGGCGTCCAAGCCAACGCGCAATCCGTGCCCTCGCCGACTGAAGTGGCGGCGCGTTGGAAGACGTATCTGTCCGACACCAGCTTCACTTACTATCGGGGGCCGACAGTGAGCCGCGACGGATCAAACGCCACCGTGTGGAAAGTTTCGATCCCGACGCCATCAATGAGCAAGATCGGGGTTCCCGCGACCTATGAGAAAGCCACCTATGACTGCGCAGGAAAGCGCAAGAAGATCGTGGAGTTTCACGGTTTCAAGGCTGATGGATCCCCCCATTCCAATCCTGGCAACATCGTAAAGCTGGATCACTGGGCTCGGGTCCTCAGTGCATCCGATACCGCGCTGCACGCTGCGGTGTGCGCTACATAATGAGGCGACGGCTTTCGGGCTCGAGGAGCAGCCTGCTGATCGGCACTTATAGGGCGCGTTGCAGACCGGCGGCCCATGCCGGAAGAGGTCCGGCAGCTTTTGGGCCAGGAGCGGACTGTCGGCTCTAAATCGCGAGCCCCCGAATATGGTCATCCGGGTTTAACTCACCGGAGATCCGATGCACGACACACACTCGTCCTGTCGCGCTAGGTGACCAGCCCGAAAGAGCGTATCGCTAGAAGTATCGACGCCTCGGATCGCTGCGGAGGCAGCAACGGCCATGCTCATCACCCTGTTTGCACCGGTCAACACGCATTTGCTCGAAGTGGCCGGCGTGCAGGATGCGCTGTTCGAGGCGAACTGCAAGGCAGAGTCACGGCAGCCCTATCGGGTTCGTCTGGTCACCGAGCACGGCACGCCGCTGGAAAGTGCCTCGGGTCTGGTGGTCATCCCCGACGCCGGTATCGCGCAGGCGACCGAGCGCTCGGATACGCTGATCGTGGTCGGGCCCTATGGGGTGCCGCGGCCTCCCAGCGAACCGGTCGTCCGCTGGATGCGTGAACAGGCGCCGCAAGCGCGGCGTTATGGATCGACCTGCACCGGCGCATTCCTGCTGGCTGATGCCGGCCTATTGTCAGGGCGGCGGGTCACGACGCACTGGCAATATGCCGACCGCCTTGCCCTTGCCCATCCCGATGTCGAGGTCGAACCCGACCGCATTTTTGTTCGCGACGGCCCCGTGTTCAGCTCGGCGGGCGTGAGCGCAGCCATCGACCTGGCGTTCTCGTTGATCGAGGAGGATCACGGGCGTGCCCTTGCGCTCTGGGTCGCACGGCGGCTGGTGGTGTTCCTCAAGCGCCCCGGCGGTCAGTCGCAGTTCAGCTCGGCGCTGACGGCGCAAAGCGAGGCGACCAGTCCGCTCGACCGTGTCAGGCTGCATATCCTAGAAAGCCCCCGGGCACGTCTGGACCTTAACACGCTTGCCGAGATGGCCGGAACCAGTCCGCGAAATTTGTCCCGACTGTGTCAGGCCCGGCTCGGGGTCAGCGCGGCATCCTATGTCGAGCTTACGCGGGTAGACATTGCACGGCGTCTCCTCGAAGAGAGCGACGCGCCGATCAAGGCGATCGCCTTTGCCGCCGGCTTCGGCTCGACGACCACGCTCCGGCGGGCATTTCTGCGCAGGATCGGCGTCACGCCGCTGCAGTATCGCCTGCGGTTTCAGACCACTGCAGGCGATAGCGCCCGTGAAGACGAAAGCGCCGCCATTTTGTCCTGAACCGCCGCCCCATCGACGTTGAAGCACTGCCCCCTTGGCCGCATCTTGATGCTCGGAGGCCATGACATGCAAGTTCAACGCGCCGAGCGAAAATCAACGGGTTCAAGATCGGGCAGCAGCGTCGCCAAGACGCTTCAGCGGTCCGCATTGGTGCCAGGGATACCCGACCAGAGTGCAGCCTACGCCCTTCTGGCGGAGCAATGCCGCGCCCGAGTCGAGGGCCTCGCCCCGCGCCAGCGCGATGTGCTCGCCGGGCTGGCCGCGGGCCACAGCAACAAGCAGATCGCGCACACGCTGGGCCTCAGCCCCCGGACGGTCGAAATCTATCGCGCCGGAATGATGAGCCGACTCCAGGTCCGCACATCGGCGCAGGCCATGCAAATCGCCTTCGTCGCGGGCCTTGTGCCATTCGACACGATGACCCTTTGAACAGGCCGACGCGCCGGGTCTCGCACCTGCGGATGCAAGGAAAGCGACCATGAAATTCTGGAACGCGCGGCGCGCGGGTCTGCCCGTGAAGGCGCCAGAGGGCGTACCGCCGCCACCCGCGTCCGCCGCTGCCCTCGCCATCGCGCAGTGCGCGGACGGCGTCATGGTTGCCGATATGCGCATGCGCGGCCAGCCAATCGTCAAGGTAAACGCAGCGTTCGAGGCGATTACCGGCTATGCCGCCGACGAGGCGATCGGCAAGAATTGTCGCTATCTTCAGGGCAGCGACCGCTTGCAGCCCGAAATCGCCGAAATGCGCGCCGCCCTGACCGATGGCCGCCCCTGCGCGGTGACGATCCGCAACTATCGTCGGGACGGAACGATGTTCCGCAATTCCCTGCGCCTCATCCCGCTTCGCGACGATGCGGGCGAAGTGACCCATTTCGTCGGCTTGATGCGCGACGTGACGCATGACGCCGGCATCGACCGCCTTACCGGCCTGTTCGACCGCTATGGCTTGCTCGACCGCCTTGCCGACCGGTCTGCGCCGGCGACCACTGCGTTGCTGATGGTCAAGGTCGACATCGTCCGGTTCCATGAGGTGAACAACGGCTTTGGCTATGATGTCGGCGATGCGTTACTGCGCTCGGTTGCCGCACGGCTGGCGACGCTGCCGGCAACGGCCGTGGCTCGGACCGGCAGCAACAGCTTCGCGCTCGCATTCGAGCTGGACGACCCGAGCGGGGCCGCCCGCGTGGTCGACGATATCCTTGGCTTGCTCAAGCCGCGCTTCGTCCTCCCGGGTGCCTCGCTCGCGGTTCAGTTCGCTGCTGGCTTTGCCCTGGGGGCGGTCGGCGCGGATGCGCTCCAGCTCGTGCGGCAGGCCGCTGCGGCGCTTCAGCGATCGAAAGCGACGTCGGCCTATCCCCCACAGGCCTTTGTCGACGCGGACGAGCGCGACGCGCGCAACCGCATCCGGCTGGCGAGCGAACTGCAAATGGCGGCGGGCAATCAGGAACTGCTGTTCCACTACCAGCCGCAGGTCGATCTTGGCACCGGGCAACTGGTCGGTGCCGAAGCGCTTCTGCGCTGGAACCACGGCGCGTTCGGGTTGCAGCCGCCAGCCCGCTTCATCGGCGTCGCCGAGGAAACCGGGGCGATATTGGAAATTGGTGCCTGGGGCCTGCGGACGCTTGCCACCCATGCGGCAGAGATCAACCGGAGCCGCCACACGCCGATCTGCTTCTCACTGAACGTGTCGGTCATGGAGTTCATGCAGCGCGACATGGTCGCCGCAGTGCGGCGAGTGCTCGCCGAAACCGGATGTCGCGCCGAGTGGCTGACGCTTGAACTCACCGAGAATTTGATGATCACCGAACCGGCGAATATCCGCCGCGCATTCGAAAATCTGCGGAACTTGGGGGTTGGCATCTCCATCGACGATTTCGGCACCGGCTATTCAAATCTCCGCTACCTCGAGAGCTTTCCGCTGAGCGAGATCAAGGTCGATCGCAGTTTCGTGCATGACGTCGCCCACAGCGTGGCCAAGCGCGTCATCGTCGAAAGCATCATCAAGCTGGGTGCCGCGCTCGACATCCGCGTCGTTGCAGAGGGGATCGAGACCGAGGCCGAACGTGCCATCATGCGGACGCTGGGTTGCACGGTGGGCCAGGGCTATCTCTTCGCTGCCCCGCTGGACGAACCGGGATTTCGCAGGCTGCTCAACGACGGCCTGATCCTGCAGGAGGCATGGGATGCGCGGCGGTTGCTGACGATGCTCGACCGAGGATAGATTCGGGACAGAAACGTCGCTCGCCCCAGCTCTCCGCACGGCAGTTGAGGGTCCGATTTTGCCAATCTGCGGTCGCAGTCAGATTGTAAACGAATGGCGGGTTTCCAGAGCCGTCGCGGAAGGCAGGAACGGCAAGAACTGGGGCACTTTGCAGATTGGCGGCTCGCCGAAAGAGGTCCGGCAGCTTTTTGGCCAAGTCAGTCTGGACTTGATGGCCCAAGCCACGATTGCCGACACAATCCCGGGCCTATTCAACCGGCAAAGTTTCCGTTGCGCGTAGGCTCGCGGTAGCGACGCTCTTCGGCTCGGCTGCCCCCCCCCGCCTAAAGCCTTGCTCGCAGCTCAGGCCTAGGTGCTCGCGCGCAACGTGCTGATCGTCATACCTGTCCAACGCCGTACCGCGCGGCGCAGATTCGCGCTGTCGCTGAAGCCGACCTTCCACGCCACGTCATCGACGCTCATCCGCGTCGTCTGGAGATACTCGATCGCCAGCTTTCGGCGGACATCATCGACGATCGCGCCATAGCTGGTGTCTTCGGCGGCGAGGCGACGACGCAGGGTGCGTTCCTGCATTCCCAATTGCGCTGAGATCGCGGTCATCGAAGGAAACTCACTCGGTGCGTTCATCAGCAACTGATAGACTTCACCTGACAAGCCCGATGAAATGCGCGCCTGCCCGATCAGGCGGTCGCAGGTTTCCTCAAGCATCGCGCGGGTCAGTCGATTTCCGAGCTCAGGGGTCTGGTCAAGGATGCCGATCGGATAGTGGAGCTCATTGGCCGCCTCGCCATAGAAGCAGGAGCAGGACAGCGCCCGTTCATCGTCCGGCGCGAACGCATCCTCGGGCAGTGCGAACAGCGCACGGACTGGCAGATTGTCCGCGCCGGCCGTGTCGCGGATATGGGTAAAGGTCATCTTCATCTGCTGGCGGACGAGGAAGGTGCGCACGTCGCTGCTCATCACGTCGCGATAGATTTCGCCAAACTGCCAGATCGCCCGATCGCCTTCGGTTCGCCATTCGAGACGGACAGTCGGCGTGGCGAGCGGCTGATAGCGCACTGCGAAATCGAAAAAGTCGCGCATCGTCGGCGAACACATCAGCGCATAGCCATACATTCCATAGGCAGAGAGATGCAGGCGCGCGCCGATCGCAAACGCATCGGTGTAGGTCGCCCCGGCGGCAACGATATTCTCGCACGCCGTCAGATACTGGCCGATTGAGGTCATTGAGTGCGGGTCGCGCACTTCGGCCAGCGTCAGTCCGGTGCGATCCAGCACGGTCTCCGCGCGAATTCCGCGATCCGCGACCGTGTCGATTACCGTTGCGATCTTGAACGGGGCGAAGCTGCGCTGGTTGAGCGAGGGAAACCCCGCGCGCGGGTTGCGGTCCAGTGCCGCGCCGTCCGCTTCTGCCTTTGACATCGTCGCATTCTCCCGCTGCGCATGTCCGGTAAAGACATAGTGATGTCCGCCAATGCGCTTACCTCCCGATGTGTCAGACCATAAGCATGGCATCAAGTCGGCAAAGCCCGGCGGCGGCGAAGACCGCAACGCGACAACATCAAGGAGGGGATACAGGACATGTCGATCCGAACCGATCATCTTGGGCGCCGGGGACAGCTATTGGCGCGTTCGGCCCTTGCGCTCACGCTGCTGGCCGCCCCGGCAGCTGCCTATGCGCAAACCACCGAAGCTGTTGCGGAACCCGGCGCCGAAGAGCCGACCGAGGTCGTTATCACCGGGTCGAGCATCCGCGGGATCCCGCCTACCGGCTCAGGCCTGATCAGCGTGACGCGTGAGGACGCCAAGCTGATCGGCGCGGCGAGCACGCCTGAACTGCTGGCGACCGTGCCGCAGCTTAACAGCTTCAACACCGCACCGCGCGTCAGCAACAACGGCCTTGGCTCGTTCGCGCCGGGTCTGCGCGGTCTGCCAACCGCGGCGACGTTGCCGCTGATGAACGGGCACCGCCTGATCTCGGGCAGCACCCAGCAGACCAATCCCGACTATCCGTTCATTCCTGAACTTGCGATCGAGCGGGTCGAGATCGTCGCCGACGGTGCGTCGGCGATCTACGGTTCGGAAGCCGTTGCCGGCGTGGTCAACTTCATCACCCGCAAGCGCATGAAAGGCGTGGACGCGATTGTCCGCTATGGCATTGCCGACGATTACAACGCGTTCAACGCGGGGCTCGCATTCGGCGATGACTGGGGGAGCGGATCGTTCATCGCCGCCTATCAGTATCAAGACAACAGCAACATCACCGGGGCCGACCGCAGCTATCGCTCGCTCGATTTCCGCACTGTGGGTGGCATCGACACGCGCGCGGCGGTCTGCCCCGATGCGAACGTCAATCTGTTTGCTGGCACGATCTACGCCGCGCCCAGCCTCGCCCCCGGCCTGAACACCTGCGATCCGCGCGGTCCGGTCGACCTGCTGCCGCAGAACCGCACCCACAGCGCGTTCGTGTCGGCGCGACAGGAGGTGTCCGAGGCCGTCACATTGTGGGCGGACTTCCTCTATTCTGACCGTCGCGACGTGGTGCAGTCAGCGCTGCCCGGACAGACATTTGTTCTGATCACCGCCGCCAACCCTTTCTTCCGCGCGCCGCCAGGGACCGGATCGGTGTTCGGCTATTTCGATTTCCGCCCGGACCGTCTGGTCGGCGCGGATCATTTCGATCAGATTTTCCGCGTGCGCAGCGGCAATGCCACCGCTGGCGTCGACATCGATCTGCCGGGCGAGTTCAAGGCGAGCGTCTATGGGTCGTTCAACTTTTCGCGCAACGACACCTTCCAGCCGGGGATCAATACCACCGCGCTGACCGCCGCCGCTGCCGGAACCACCACCGCAACCGCGCTCGATCCGTTCGGCTATGATACAAGTCCGGCGGTGGTCGCGGCGATCCTCAACAACCCGACCACCTTCGACAATCGCCAGCGCACGCGTATCGGCGCGGTCAAGGTCGACGGACCGCTGGCGAAACTGCCGGGTGGTCAACTGAAGATCGCGGTCGGTACCGAATATCGCCGCGAAACCTATATGCAGCGTGGCCAGAGCGGCGGGGTCGGCTTCCCCGAAGATCTCGAGCGCGACGTGAAATCCGTTTACGGCGAGCTGTTCGTCCCGATCTTCGGCGAGGGCAATGCGGCACCGGGGGCGTACAGCCTCGCGCTGTCACTGTCGGGCCGCTATGATGATTACAGCGACTTCGGATCGACCAGCAATCCGAAGATCGGCCTGACCTGGGAACCGGTCGAGGGCATCAACCTGCGCGGTAGCTTCGGCAAGTCGTTCCGCGCGCCGGGTCTGCGCGATCTCGGCTCGACGGTCGGTTCCTATTACTCGGCGGCAGCGTTGGTCGATGCATTCGGTGCGCGCGATCCGTCGCGTGGCGCGGCGCAGGTCAACACGATCCTGCTGTTCGGCGGCAACCGCAACCTGACGCCGGAAACCGCGCGCACCTGGTCGGCGGGCATTGACCTGCGTCCCAAGGCGGTCCCCAACCTGACCGCCAGCGTCACTTTCTACGACATCCATTATGACAATGTGATCGGCACGCCATCGGGGCTGGGCGCGCTTCTGTTCAGCGATCCCACCTTCTCGGCGCGGGTCATCCGCAACCCGAACGCCGGTCAGGTCAGCGCGGCGATCGCCAACACCGTGCCGTTTTTCTACACCTTTGCCGCGGTGCCGACGATCGGCAACATCCTCGACCTGCGCCAGGGCAATTTCGGCGTGCGGGAAACCAACGGCATCGATTTTGACCTGCGCTATCGCCACAATGTCGGCTTCGGCACGCTTTTCGGCGGGGTCGCGGGCAACTACATCCTGAGCTACCGCAACCAGCTGTCACCGACTTCGTCGGTCAGCAATTCGCTGGATGCCGGCATCCCGCGCACGACGCTGCGCACCACGCTTGGCTTTACCGCCGGGCCGGTGACGTTCGTCAACTTCGTCAATCATCGCAGCGGCGTGACCGCATCCTACGCAACACCGACCGGTTCGGCGCTGTTCGCGGCCGAAGGCTATACGACCGTCGACCTGCGCATGTCGGTGCGGCTGCCCGACCTGCCCTTTGCCAAGGGACTGGAGCTGGGGCTGCAGGTCAATGATCTGTTCGATGCGACGCCGCCCTTCTTCCCAGGCACCGATGGCATCGGCGGCGCTTACAATCCGATTGGGCGCTACGCGGCGATGAGCCTGCGGACCTCTTTCTGATTGCTGGCGGGTGGCGTCTCGCATGGGGCGCCGCCCGCTTCCCACCTGATCGACAACAAGGTTTGGCTTTCGATGACCGGTGCCAGTGCTCGCCCCCTCCAGCCCGTGCCGCAGATCCGGCTCTACCTTGACTGGCTCGCGCAGACCCAGGGGCGCACCTTCGCGTGCTTCGAAGACCTGCACCGCTGGTCGGTGGAGGATCTGGACGCGTTCTGGCGCAGCATCTGGGAGTTTGACGGCATCGAATCGCAGACGCGGTACACGGCCGTGCTTGATGACGAGGCAATGCCGGGTGCGCGCTGGTTCGACGGCGCGCAGGTCAACTATGCGCGGCACGTGTTCCGCCATGTCGCCGCCGCGGATGCGGCGGGGCAGCCGGCGATCATCGCCATCGACGAGCGCGGTGCCAACGTCACGCTAAGCTGGGACGAGTTGCGCCGCCAGTCGGCCGCGCTTGCTCTTGCCCTGCGCGCGCGCGGGATCGCGCAGGGGGATCGCGTCGCGGCCTATCTCCCCAATACCCCCGCTGCGGTGATCGGCCTGCTCGCCTGCGCCAGCCTCGGCGCGATCTGGACTTTGTGCTCGCCCGACATGGGCACCAATGCGGTGCTCGATCGCTGGCGGCAGACCGCGCCCAAGGCGCTGATCGCGGTCGATGGTGTCTTCTATGCGGGCAAGGCGCTGGACCGCACCGCAGCCGTGCAGGAACTGCGCGCGCAGCTTCCAAGTCTTGAGAGCGTTTTCCTCATTACCAGCGGCTGCGCCACGGGCGCGGTCCCCGGTGTCATCGACTTCGCCACCACGCTCTCGCGCGACGATGCTGCGGTCACGGCGTTCGAGCCGGAATGGCTGCCGTTCGATCACCCGCTGTGGATCCTCTATTCCAGCGGAACGACCGGCCTGCCCAAGGCGATCGTTCACGGCCATGGCGGGGTGCTGGTCGCGACCGCCGCCGGGCGGCTCCATTTTGACCTTGGCCCGAGCTACGCGCCCAACAATTTCGGCGACCGCTTCCACTGGTATAGCGCCAGCGGATGGGTGATGTGGAACATCCAGGTCGGCGGCCTGCTAAGCGGAACGACGATCTGCCTGTTTGACGGCTCGCCGAGCGGGACCAAGGCGGACCCCGACTGGACGCGTTTATGGTATTTTGCGGCGCGCAGCGGCGTGACCTGGTTCGGCGCCGGCGCTGCGTTTTTCGCAAGCTGTCGCAAGGCCGGGATCGACGTCACCTGCATTCCCGGGGTGGAGCAGATGCGCGCGCTGGGCAGCACCGGTTCCCCCCTGCCGCCGGACGTGCAGCGCTGGGGCACCGCACAGTTCGCGCAGCTTGGCCGTCCCGATATCTGGTGGTGCAATGTAAGCGGCGGGACCGAGATTGCGGCTGCCTTCATGGCCGGCAACCCTGAACTGCCTGACACGCCGGGTCGGCTGCAATGCCGCCACCTGGGCGCTGCGATCGACGCATGGGACGAACAGGGCAGACCCGTGGTGGATGAGGTCGGCGAGCTGGTCTGCACGCGCCCCTTCCCCAGCATGCCGCTCTATTTCTGGGGTGATACAGACGGCAGCCGCTATCACGACTCCTACTTTGCGACCTGGCCCGGTGTGTGGCGGCATGGCGACTGGCTGACAATCGGCAGCGATGGCAGCTGCACCATTTCCGGCCGTAGCGACGCGACGATCAACCGGCATGGCGTCCGCATGGGCACGGCGGAGATCTATGCCGCGGTCGAGCAGCTCCCGCAGATTGATGACGTAATGATGATCGATCTCGAAACCGCGCAAGGGGACAGCCAGCTCATCCTGTTCGTCGTCCCGGCTGATGGGTGCGTCGTCGATGGGGCGATGGAGACCGCAATTGCCGCCGCCATTCGCACGAGCCTGTCGCCGCGCTTCGTGCCCGATCGCGTGATCGCCGCGCCGGGCATCCCGCGTACCTTGTCGGGCAAGAAGCAGGAGCTGCCGATCAAGCGCCTGTTTGCCGGCTGGCCGGTCGAGAAGGTGGTCAGCCCGGATGCTACCGCTACGCCGGAAGTGCTGCCCTGGTACATCGAACAGGCGCGGCGCTGGCGGCAGCGGATGCCTGACAATTGCGCGGGAGCGGTCGCGTGACGGCGGGGGTCGTAGGTGCCGGCCTGATGGGGGCCGAAATCGCCCTGGTGTTCGCGCTGTCGGGACATCACGTCGCGCTGCACGACCGCAGCGATGAGGCGCTCGATCGGGCGCTCGTGCGACTGCGCGGCGTGCTCGACAAGAGCGTGGCGCGCGGAGCCCATGTCGCCGACCTGGCGGAAGCGGCGCTCGCCCGGATCGCGCCGGTCACCAGCATCAACGCCATGCGCGACTGTGTCATCGTGACCGAGGCGGTGTATGAATCGCTCGAGGCCAAGGCCGATGTGCTCCGCGCGCTGGACAAGATCTGCGAGGCGTCCTGCATCTTCGCGACCAATACCTCGACGCTCCCGATCTCGACCCTCGCTGCAGTCCTGACACCCGACCGGCGCGCGCGGTTCATCGGCACGCATTACTTCTCGCCGGTGTCGCGCATGCAGCTCGTCGAAGTCATTTCAGGCTTTGCAACCGACCCGGCGATTGCGGACGAGGTCACGGCGTTGATGCGCGATATCGGGAAACAGCCGGTGCGCGTTCGCGACGTTGCCGGTTTCGCGGTCAACCGCATGCTACACGCGCTGCTGATCGAGGCGGTCAAGCTGGTCGAGGAAGGGGTGGCGACACCCGCCGACCTCGACACGGCGTGTCGCCTTGGACTTGGCCATCCGATCGGGCCGTTCGCGATGATGGATATCGTGACATCCGACCTGTGCCTGCAGGTGCAGGAAATCCTGCAGGATGCCTATGGTGAGCGGTTCCGGCCACCTGCCCTGCTCAAGCAACGCGTTGCTGCTGGGCTGGGTGGCGGGCGGAGCCGTCCTGGCTGGATCGATAAACAACCCAAGCATGAGGGGAGTGCAGGCTGATGGCGACCGACGCGACGCAAGCGGGAGGGCGCACGACAAGCGGTGGCCTGGTGCTGGGGATGCTGTGCTTCGTTTATGTCCTCAACTTCCTCGATCGCCAGCTGGTGTCGATCCTGGCCAAACCGATCCAGGACAGCCTGCAGATCAGCGATAGTCAGCTCGGCTACATCACCGGCTTCTACTTCGCGCTCTTCTATTGCTTCATCGCGATTCCCGTCGGCTGGCTCGCCGACCGCAGCAACCGAGTGAAGGTCCTGTCGCTCGCCTGCGGACTGTGGAGCGCTGCCACGGTGGCGTGCGGGATGGCGTCCAACTATGGCCAGCTTGCGATGGCGCGCATGGCGGTCGGGGTCGGCGAAGCCGGCGGCGTGCCGCCGTCCTACGCGATCATCTCAGACTCGTTTCCGCGCGAACAGCGCGGCACGGCGATGGGGATCTTCAACCTCGGCCCACCGATTGGGTCGGCGCTGGGCGTGGCGTTCGGCGCGTCGCTCGCGGCGGCGTTCGACTGGCGCGTGCCCTTCTATATCGTCGGCGCGATCGGCGTTGTGACGGCCGTCGTGGTCTATTTCCTGATCCCCGAGCCTCCGCGCGGCCGCTTTGATCCGGCACCCCCGGCTTTCGCCGCGACCGAACCGGCGCAGAGTTTTGTCCAGACGATCTTCGGCTTCTTCGGCAACAAACTGCTCGCGGTTGCCGCGCTGGCCAGCGGCGCGGCGAATTTCATCACCTATGGCCTCGCCAATTTTGCCACGCTGTTCCTGATGCGGGAAAAGGGGATGACGCTGGACCAGGTCGCGATCTGGTACGCGCTGGCGGTGGGTCTGGGCATGGGTGCGGGCATTTTCGCATCGGGCAGGCTGATCGACCGGTTCGCGGTGCGCAACAAGGCGGCCTATGCCACACTTCCGGCGCTGTCCCTGCTGCTAGCCCTGCCCTTCTTTCTCGGCTTCGTGACGGTCGACAGCTGGCAGCTCGCATTGGCGCTGCTGTTTGTGCCCTTGTTCCTCAATTCGTTCTTCCTCCCCGCGACCGTTACCTTCGTGCAGGGCGAGGTTGCGCCGGACGCGCGGGTGATCTCCGGAGCGCTACTGCTGCTGGTGATGAACCTGATCGGGCTGGGCCTTGGTCCGACCTTTGTCGGCATGATGAGCGATTTCTTCCGTCCCGATTATGGCGGGCATTCGCTGCAGATGGCGTTCTACGCGCTGGCGCCGATGTATCTGATCGCGGCGCTACTGTTCCTGTGGCTCGCCCGGCTGATCCGGCGCGCGGAGGGACGTTGACCATGCAGGGTTCCAGGAACACCCGTCTCTGGATTGCGGCGCTGATGCTCGGCGCAAGCGGCTGGATCACACCTGCGGTCGCTCAGGCCTCCGACCCCGCCGCGCGCTGCGCCGCACTGGTCACGCTGAAGCTGCGCGGTACCAGCATTTCCAGCGCCACGCTGGTCCCGGCCAAGCCAGCTGAGGTGACGGCCACTGCCGACGTGCCGGGGCATCGCAGTTTTTGCCGCGTCGTGGCGCGCGTGCAGTCTGAACCAGGATCGGACATCGGCGTCGAGCTGTGGCTCCCCACCAGCGACTGGGCGGGGGTGTTTCATGGCAATGGCAGCGGCGGGTTCGCGGGCACCTTTGCGCTCGGCTATTCGGGGATGGTTGAGGGGCTGCGGCGCGGCTTTGCCACCGCGACGACCGACGCCGGCACGTCGCCCGCCACTCCGCTGGAAGGCGACGCACTGATCGGGCAACCGCGCAAGTGGCGCGACTGGGGGCGATTGTCCGCCCATGCGATGACTGTGACGGGCAAGGCGATCACCGCCGCCTTCTACGGCCGCGCCGCGCGCCGCTCCTATTATACCGGCTGCTCGACCGGCGGGCAGATGGGGCTGATCGAAGCGCTTTATTACCCAGACGATTATGACGGCATTCTCGTCGGAGCGCCGGTGATGAACCGCACCTGGGGCCATGCCGCGGTGCTATGGAACTATGCCGCGGCCAACCGTGCACCGGGCCGGTTGCTGTCCGAATCCAAGCTCAAGCTCCTCAACCAGTCCGCGATCGCAGCGTGCTGGCGGCAAGGGCATGCGTTGGCCGGGGACCGCTTTATCTCCGACCCATTGCGTTGCATCTTCGATCCGAAGGTTCTGCAGTGCAAGGCTGGAGCGTCGGACAATTGCCTCAGCGAAGGCGAGGTCGAGACAGCGCGCGCCTTCTACTCCGGGCCGACCGATCGGAATGGCAAACCGAGCTTTTTTGGCTGGCTGCCGGGGAGCGAAACGCCCGACACGTTCGGCTGGTCCTTCCTGCAAAAGCCGATCCATGGCCAGCCTCCATTTGGCAGCTTGTTCAAATGGGTGTTCGGCGCCGACTGGGCCTGGAAGGGGTTCGATTTCGACCGCGACATGCCGGTTGTGGACACGCAGCTGGATCCGATCGTCAACGATGCGGTGCGCGGCACGCTCGCCCCATTCGCACAACGCGGCGGCAAGCTGATCGTGTTCCACGGCCTCGCCGACACGCTGGTTCCGCCGGGCCAGTCGGTCGCCTTCTTCGATCGTCACGCCGCGCAGATGGGAGGAATGGGCCGCTTGGCAGAAAGTGCACGCCTGTTCATGGCGCCGGGCATGATGCATTGCGGCGGCGGGATGGGCCCCGACGCTTTTAACGCGACGCTCGGAATTCCGCCGCGCCCGCCGTCGACGGATGCGCAGCACGACCTGCTTTCCGCCTTGATCGCCTGGACAGAACGTGGAGAAGTGCCCGACCGCATCATTGCCACCCGTTTCTTGCGCGAAGAACCGGGTCAGATCGAGATGCAACGGCCTCTCTGCGCTTATCCGCAGCGCGCGGTTTATCGCGGCGCCGGCTCGACCACCGCCGCAAGTAACTTCAGATGTGAGGCTCCTGCGGAATGAAAAGCAAAGGTTGAGGAGAAATGGCGATGGCTACCCGCGGCGAGCCGGGGTGGGCACCGGGCCATGCCGTAACAGCATCAGGGGGCGGTTCTCTGCAACACATCCTCTTCGCTGCGCGGCGCGCCCACGAATATCGGTTGGCCCATCGGGGCGGCTTCCCGCTGCTGCCGGTGCTGACGCCTATCGCGCCAGACGAACGGAATGCCATCGGCAATGTCGGTTCAAATCGCGGCGACGTCCCGGCCGACAAACACCGCACCGGTCCGACACAGCGTTGCGGTCTGCGCCGACTTCTTCATTCAACCCAGGGTAAGGTAAAGCTCCGCCTCGATCAGCCAGTCTGCGCCGACCCGCCGCCATTTGGCGGTGTAGCGCCCACGCGTCAGCAGCACGCCCTGTACGGTCATGCCCTGCCAGTCCCCATGTTCGAAAGCGATCGGTGCGATCGGTGACACGGTTATTGAGTCAGGACTGCGTCGATAGATCGCGCGGTCGGGCGACGCAAACTCGCGCTTCCATGCCATCAACTGCGCGTTGCGGCCCGCGATCAATGAACTGTCGGTGCCGGCGACGAGCACAACATCCTTCGCCAGCAAGGGCCCGATCGCAGCCAGGTCCGCATCGGCCAAAGCCTGATTAAAGCGTGCGCGCTGCATGCGGATGGCAAGTTCGGGGGGCGTGGCCATTACGGATCGCTACACCAGACCAGGGGCTTTGCCGAGTGCGTTGGTCGGGTGATCCAACGGCTGATATTGGGCGCTTGATCAAGTCGGCCGAACGACTGCAAATAAGGCTCCTTGCAGACCGGCGGCTCATGCCGGAAGAGGTCCGTCAGCTTTTGGGCCGGTTGCTGAATGGCAGGTTCTGGCTAGGAAATGGGTATAGCGGCAGGCCGACTTTCGGGCGGCCCCGGGACGGCGTCTGGCGGCGGAGACTGGGTGGAGAGCTGCCGCTAGGCGATCTCACCATTCGGTTGCATCGTTGGCACTGCATGGTTGGCTTCGGGGTCCTGCGACCATGCGAGCATGAAGTTCCATGCATGACATTGATGAGCGTGTGCAAGCCAACCTAATCGGCCTCGGTCGCTGCGATAGACCGCAATCAACTGATCCAGCGTTTCCGGGATTTCGAGCAACCGATCTGCTATCAGTCCTGCCCAGAGATCATACGGGATATCAGAGCCGTGATCAATCATAAACCTATTCAGGACCTCATCGTTGGCGGTATGATATCCCACAAACGAGTTGTAGAAAATTCCTGCTTCGAAGCCCGGCTTAAGCTTGAACAACCACTTTCTTAACGCCGGTATTTCGATACCAATGACGCCACAATAGACGAAGCCCCACGGTCGCCGATACGCAGCCTCTTCAAAGAAAGGGATGACCTCATTGTTGGGGAAAGCCCATACTTTGCGACGTTTTGGGAACAGCTTCGTCTCTTGTAGGCCCGCGTCTGCCAAGGCTCCATCCATCGATGCACGTAATTGTTTGATGTCCATGTGACGAACTCAACGCATTTTCAGAACTTCCGCAATGGGGTCGTTCGCGGCCCGTCCGCTATCGGGATGGCGGTAACAGCGCCGCAACGGCGGAAACTGGGTGGAAAGCGGACGCTACGCACGACCTTGGGTTAGGATGGCCGACAGTTCCGCAAAACCTCCCGGCGCGTCTTCCCAAAAGGCCGATAGCTCATCAGGAAATCGCTCTTTCAGGTCGATGAGGACGGGGGCCGCAAACGGCTCATTCAGGCGAATTAACCACCCGCGCAGCGGTAACCCGGCTCGCGCTGCTCCACAAAGCACGCTTTCTGCTTCCGTGCCGATCCATCCTTCGTCAGCTTCAGCTGAATCTCGAACCAAGGCCCGTTCGAACCAAGCGTCTAGAAACTCTTCGAGCACGCGCCGCTTAGGTGCAGACCACGCACGCCAGTTAGCCAATGGCAGCTTTCCGATGACGATCTCTGGATCGTTCGCATTCCCGGGATCGCTAATCGAGACATCTAGTATGCGTGGAAGCAGGTATTGAAAGTCCTCTTCACCTCCAACGGTGAGGAATGCTCCAGAAACATATCGCCATAGCTGTTGGCCTGTCAGTTCGCGGAGTGGCGTTGTAAGCAGAACATCGATTCCACGCGTCGAAATGCAACAGGGACAGCCTTCAATCACGTCGGGCCCAGGCCGCGCAAACTCGCGATAGACCGCCTCGAGTGCCCTTTCTAATCGCGAGGTGGCCGAAGTTGTCATCGCCGACATGCTGCCCCGCCGAGCCAATGTCCGCAATGGGGTCGGCACCTGAAAGTCTGCTTCCGGCGGAATGCGGGCCGTAGCCGCCTGACCGGCCTTGGGATCGCAGAGGCCCACCGGGAAGGGCTCAAATTGGGTGGACAGCGGTCGATCTGCTTTTGACCCAAATCGTTTGTAACCAGACGCTGGTAGGCATAGCCTGAAGAGATGGAGTATCCGACCCAGATCGATTGCGCTTGGCTTGCCACTGACGCCTGCGGTCGGCTGGCGGCGATGATAACTGCAGGCGAAGGCCCGATTCCCGCTGCCGTGTTGGAAAGCCGCATTGATGTGACTGACATAGAGGGAAAGCTGCTCGATTTGCCAATCATGGGTGATGCTATGGATGTCGCCAATGTGCCGAACCCGAGCTCTTTCATCGATCTTAGCCGCCGAGGGTTCTATGTGTACGACTGGACAGACGTGCATAGACCCAGCTCTCAGGCCCTTGGGGCATACGAGTTGGTGGCGTCGCCGTCTGTCTCCATCCGACTAGAGGATTTGCCCGCCGATCTGCAGGAGCTTCCTTCAAGGATAAAGAGCATAGACGCGATCGGCGGCGCTCATTTGGAAATCCGTTAGGCGGGAAAGACGTCCGCTTTAGGTGTATGCCAACTCGGCCGCTGGCGGCTGCAATGGGGTCGTGTGCGGTCAGGCCGCATTTGGGATCGCGTCACGAGCGCGGGAACCGCTGAAACTGGGTGGAAATTGGACTTAGCTTGTTCGACCTTGAAAAGCTTGTTTCAGAAGCGTGGTGGTGACCCACCCTGCCATGCCGCCGATAACGAAAGCGGCGAAGGCCGCTCCTAAAATGCGGATCTCAAGTGAAGGGCTGCAATCATCAGAAATACAATGTGCTGCAAATGAATCAAAAAATACTGAAAACATCAAGAAGCCCGCAACGACCCACACAACAAAACCTGCAATACTAACCCAACTAGGGCCGCGCGATTCAGAGTAAGCCATTGGCCTATGATATCGGCGGAGATAAACGTCCGCTAGGGGGTCGATTGCAGAACGGCAGGTGTTGATCCGCGGAGTCGGATAGCTGTCATTCGGCAGGCGCTAACGTCGCTTTTTTGTTCTGGGGTGTTTTAATCTCCCACGCCTTGGAGCGCGCTCCCCGGCGTTTTTGATCAGTGCCCAAGTGGCGAAGGATGGGGCATCGCGCTACACGTGTGTGCTTGTGCCGGGAGCAGGACTTGTTGGGTATGAAAACTCGGGTTGAGGGAGAAAACGTCGCGCCCCTTCCAGACTTTTCGCCCGAGTTGCGCTTCGTCTTTGCGGCGGCACGGTTGGCAGTCGGGGGCGATGCCGTAATGGCGCAGCTTCACTGTGCGGAAGCGGAGGTCGGCGACTGGGAGGCCGTTGCTCGGGGGATCGTCCATCATGGCTTAGTCGGGCTTGCTGCGCCGGCATTGTTGCGAGCGAAAGCCGCACCCGCAGCAACGCTCGCCGCGCTTGATGCGGAGCGCAGTCCGCATGTCGTGGGTGTGATGAGCCGGTTGTTCGAGTTGGTTCGCATTGCGCGCGCGCTCAAGGCGGCACGGATTCGCCACCTCTTCATCAAGGGCATCGCGCTGTCGATTCAGCTTTATGGTGATCCAGTCATGCGAGCTGGCCGCGACATCGATGTGCTGGTCGAGCGATCGCGCATCCGCGACGCGGAAGCAATTCTGCTCGACCTCGGCTATGAACTGCCGACTCATTGCACTGCGGCGGCCGAGCCGACTGAGGGCGAACCGCCCAAAGAAAGCGGATGGGTGCATGGCGAGAGCCGGATTCTCGTCGAACTGCACGATCGCCTGTGTGACAATCATGCGCTGCTTCCCTGGGACTTTGAGATGCTCTGGACTGAGCGAGAGACCGTGACGATCGGTGGCATGACGGTGCCGACGATGGCGCGGCGGCGGCTGCCGGTCTATCTCGCGGTCCACGGCATCCGGCATGGCTGGCAGCGGCTGTTGTGGCTGATCGACCTGGCCGCGTTGCTCGACCGGGACGCGGCATGGGACGATGCGCTCGACGATGCCGCAGCGCTGGGGCTGGAGGGGATGATGCTACATGTCGGTTGGGCGTTGCACCACTGGCTGGCGCGGCCAGTGCCAAGCGACGTGCTGGCGCGCGGCAGGCGGCGGCTCGAAGTGCGGCTGCTCAACCGGCTGGTTGCACGCTTCCATAACGGGCCGCGCTGGTATGAGATGGCACCTCGCGGCTCGGTTCGCCGCTTCATCGACGGGAGCGTGTGGAGTCGATCTATCACCTATACGATGAAGCCGACGCGCGCCTTTTGGAGCAGCCAGCTAGCCTTCGACCTCAGTTCGCCGCAAGATCGCGCGGCATTCGCGCTACCCGCACGGCTCGGCTGGATGTATCCGCTGATCCGCCCCTTTGGCTGGGCGATCCGTCGCCTGCGTTAGAGAGTGCAAAAAACCATCGTGACCCATTTCTACAGCTTTGGGGGCCTTCGGGTTCGATCCGACATCAAACTGGTGGGGCTGGTGCCTGCCGGTGAATCCGAGTTCGGCTGGGCCGGACAGCTCGACCTCCGTGTCGAGACGGGCGCGGCGGTCGCGCATGATGTCGTCAGCTATGAATGGCACAATGGCTATCGCATGCGGATCGGCGAGACGGACGGACGCTGGCTGATCCGCTCGCGCTTTGATGGCAGTTTCCTGATTGATCGTGACGGGCGCGCGATGACGCTGGTGGTGGCGACGATGCCGCCCGATCCGGCGACGATTGAGGTGCTGTTGCGCCGCGTGCTGACCCGCGTGCCGATGCTTCAGGGTGCTATCGCGGTCCATGCCGCATCGCTGGTTCAGGATGGCGGCGGGATCATGCTGATCGGGCGGTCGGGCGCGGGCAAATCGACGCTGTGTGCCGCGCTGACGGTGCAGAGCGGGTGGCAGACATTGGGCGACGACACTGCGTTGCTGTGGGAACCGCAGGCGCCGATGCTGGGTGCAGGGGCCAAGAATGTTTGCCTGTGGCCGGACTCGCGCGACGGGCTGAAGCTGTCAGTTGACGAAAGCACGCCCCTTGCCAGTGCAACCGGGAAGGGCCGTTCACCGATCGAAGCGAGCGATCCGCCGCCGCTGGTGCCGCTGCGAGCGCTGGTCTTTCTCGACCGCCGCGCAGACGTGGCCGAACCGCGCCTGGAGCGGCTGGAGATCGCCGAAGCGATGTCTTTGATCCTGCATCAGATCATTCATTTCAACCCAAGCGGGACGAGCGCGCAGGAGCGCGTTCATGCCGTGTCGGGCCTGCGCGAGGTACTCCAACGGCGCCCCACATGGCGGCTGGTCTATCCCAGCGACTATGCCGCATTGCCACAGGTCGAGGCGCGGCTCCGTCAGTTACTGGCGAACGGCCCGGTTGCACCGGCGCCCCAGTCGGCTAACGCAGGCTGATGACCGACCGCGTTGCTCTGCTCTGCGCCCTGTTGCCCAAGGTTGCCGACGACCCCCGCGCGCTGATCGCCATCGCACGCCAGATGATCGCGGCGGGTGATCGTCCCCGCGCGCTGCAACTGGCGGAGCGGGTCCATGGGATGACCGGCGGTGCCGGTGAGGCCGGGGTAATCGCCGCCGAAATTCTGAGCGATGGCGTTCATAGCTGGCACTTCGTGATCCCGCGCGATCGGGCACGCAATGACGCCTACGAACAGGCGTTACAGCGCGCGATCCGGCCGGGGTGCCGGGTGCTGGAGATCGGCACGGGCAGCGGACTGCTCGCGATGATGGCGGCGCGCGCGGGCGCGACGGTTGTGACGTGCGAGGCCGACCCGGCGATTGCTTCGGCGGCGCGTGAGGTGGTTGCGGCGAACGGCTATGCCGACCGGGTGACGGTCGTGAACAAACACTCCACCGCGCTCGACCCGGCACGCGAAATGGGCGGTCTCGCGGACATTCTGGTTTCAGAAATCGTCAGCAATGATCTGCTGAGCGAGGGCGTGCTGGCCGCGCATGAGGACGCGGTAAAGCGGCTGCTCGCCCCCAACGGCGTCGTCATCCCGCCGCGTGGGACGATCCGGGTCGCGCTGGCCCGCGATCTGCGCAACAGCGCATCACGGTTGGGCGACACCAACGGATTTGATCTGAGCCGGTTCAACCGCCTCGCCGCGCCGAACGAGATGATCCGCGTCGGGATGGAGCAGGTGGAGTTGTGCAGCGATCCGGTCGATCTGTTCAGCTTCGACTTCGCCACCGCCGAACCTCGCAAGCCCGAGCGTCGCGAATTCGACATCGCGTCGCAAGGTGGGCGGGTCGACGGGATCGTCCAGTGGATCGCGCTCGAAATGGACGCGGTCGGGTGGTACGAAAATCGCCCCGCACCGGGCGCAGCATCTTGCTGGGGCGCGCTGTTGTGGCGGTTTCCGAAGCCGCTTGAGACTCGCGCGGGCGACCCGGTCGCAGTCGGCGGGGCGCATGAAAGGGACCGCGTCAGGCTTTGGGTCATCTGATTGATTTCGTTAAGTGCCGATGGTAACAGAGCAAATCATTTGAGAGGTGCGCATCATGGAACATCGTCCCGAGGCCGAACAGACTGTTCAGCCGACTGAAACCGAAAATTGGGTCAAGCCAGAGATCACCTCATTCCTCCCGGCCAAGGCTGCCGAGGGTATTTCATACCGTCCTACTGATGGCATCCAGAACCTTACCTGATCTTTGATGCGACGGTGCTCGCCGCCAAGGCGGGCTTCGTCCGCAACTAACTAACTGGTCCAGACCGAATTCGCGCGCTTGCCCAGCCACGATTGCTGGAGGTGCTTTGGTTGTCTGTACGATACACCGGCAGTCTGACGCCCTGATTGATCCGGTGCCATGCGACCAGAAGCGGCCTGACAGGGGGGTTTTCGTTGGTCGATTGCACCGCGCGATGACGGATAGTTCCGATCGCGCCCGACGCGTTGTTCCCTATGATCTCGTATCCGCCGAGCATGACTATCCCAAATGGGACGGTCCTCCACAGCGCACTGTCCTGACCTGCACCCATCCACGATCGGGCAGCACGTTGCTTGGCGAGGCGCTCTACTTCGCAGGCGGCCTTGGCTGCCCGCTTGAGTATTTTCATGCAGGATTTCGTCCGTCCTTCGCCCGGCGCTGGAATGCACCCGGCTTTGACACGCTGAGCGACGCAGTCCGCCGCCACCGCACCGCGCCCACCGGCACGATGGGGGTAAAGCTGTTCTGGAACGATATCGAAGAGATTGCGCGCGACGCCGACCCTGACCTCGAGCGCTTCGCCAATGTCCTGCCGGCCGAAACGCCCGCAGACTATTATGTGGCGCTGGCAGGCCATGTCGCGCGGTTCTTCCCCAACCCGCAACTCGTCCATCTGTGGCGAGAGGATCGGCTGCGCCAGGCGATTTCCGCGATGCTCGCGGTGGAGACGGGGCGCTGGCGCTCAATCCCCGAGGCACACGACGACAACAACACTCGTATCGCCGCGCCCTTCGATATCGCGCGGATCGAGCAGATCATGGCCTATTCCGACTATTGCCACGGCCATTTTCGCAACCTGTTCGCGGCGATGGGTGCGATCCCGCACAGCCTGACCTATGAGGCGTTGACCGCCGATTATGCAGGGAGTGTCCGGGCGGTGCTGCGCCATCTCGACCACGATGCCGAACCGGGCGCGCCGCGCATGCGGCGACAGGCGGACGGCGCGAGTGAGGCGATGGTGCTGCGTTACCTGCGCGAGCGGGCGGTACGTGTACCATGACCGCGCCGATCCTGCCGCATCTGCGGGTCTCAAGCTTCCTCGATCCCGAAATGCACGCCGCGCTGCTCGACTGGACGCTGTCGAATGCAGCGCGGTTCGTTCCCGCGCAGCTGGCCGGCGGCATGGTCAATCCCGCAGCGCGCAGCGCGCTGGTGCTGCGCGACCTCGGTCCCCTCGCCACGCCACTTGATGCCCGGATGCGCGCGGAAACGTCTGGCTGGACAGCATCGCTGCGCGCCACGCGGTTCGAAACGAGCGAAGTCGAACTCGAACTCGCCGCGCACAATGAAGGCGCACATTTCACGTTGCATACGGACACCTATGCCAGTGCGGATGCCGCGCGCGGCGACCGCATGCTGAGCGCAGTCTATTATTTCCACCGCCAGCCCAAGGGCTTTGACGGCGGGGCGCTGCGGCTCCATCGACTGGGTGCCGCGCCCGGCGACGCAGGCGAGGATATCACGCCCGACGACAACAGCCTGGTCGTGTTCCCATCCTGGGGGCCGCATGAGGTGATGCCGGTCAGCTGCGCATCAGGTGCCTTTGCGGACTCGCGCTTTGCGGTAAATTGCTGGATCTATCGCGCCCGAAGCTGACCCCGATCCTACTCGACTTCCAGAACACCGCGCTCAACCAGATCGGCGACGAACTCGCTCACATCGCGGCGGCATTCCGCGACATCAACCTTAAAGCTGGCTGCCATATGGTCGCACAATGCGCCCAGCGTCTGCGGCTGCTCGACAAAGGTCCAGATTTTCGCTCCGGTGCGGTTGAGCTGGAAGAAATAGCCGGAATCGATGTCGAGCAAAATCGCATCATCGGCAACATCCGCGCCAACTACCGCAGCCTTGCGCCGCAGCACCGTCGTCTCGCCGATCGTCACCGCCTGCGCCATCATTTACCCCTTTACGCCTTGAGCCCGAACGCATGCTCCAGCCACATATCGGTTGCAAGCGTGAACCAGACCGGGCCCCATGCGCCCTCGGGAATCGGTCCCTGCCCGCCTTCTCGCCGCCATGCCTCGAACGGCGCATGCATCGCCGCGATCTTCTCGGGCACGACCCAGCCGAGTTTGACTGCGGTCAGTTCATGCACCGGCTTCTGGCGGAGCAATTCGCCGATCGCATCCACTTGGTGCGATACGAAATAGGATTTGGTGCGGCGCTGGCGGATCTTTTCGGGCAGCGTGCCCTTCATCGCCTCGCGCAGCAGATATTTGCGCGTGTTGAACTTGCGCAGATGTTCGCCGGCCACGCCCATGAAGAAATCGGTGAGGCGCCGGTCGTGAAGTGGGTGGCGCACCTCGACCCCATGATTCTCCGCAAAGGCGAGAACCGTGTCGGCAAACGTATAGCGGTTCCCCAGCGAAAAGACGCTGTAGCGCGCCTGCTGATCCATACCGCGCAGTCCGGTGCGCGCGATTTTCTGGTGCCAGCGATCCTCCAGCCCGATCCGCGCCGCCCACTCACCCCGCAGCCAGTCGGGCCGGTCGAGGCGCCAGTCGAGATACGGCATCAGCAGCGCCTTGCGATATTTGCGGCTGACCAGCGGCGGCAGCGTGCTGTGCAGGGTCCGCCGCATCCGGACATACCAGGGCGACTCCGGCCACAATTCCGCACCGTGGCGGAACAGCTTGCCCCAGCGCCCTGCCATGAAGCGGTCGGGCCAATGGGTGACCATCCCGTTGAGCCAGTCATCGCCGCCTTCTCCGGTCCACAGCACGCGACGACCGTCGGACTGGAGCGCCTTCAGCACCCCGCCCATCGAATCGAGGACATTGGGCCGCACCGGGAGTTGATAGGAATCCGCGCACCATTGCCGCGCGACATCGGGATCGAACTGGCGCGCGCCGACCACCTCCGCCGTGATGCCCAGATGATCTTCGACCGCGCTGCTCCATTCGGTCTCGTCATGCGGCTCGCCGGGAAAGCGCGCGGAGATTGCGCCGACCTGATGATCGAGCCGACCGGCGCGGAACAGCTCAGTCGACCGGCATACGACCGACGAGGAATCGAGCCCGCCCGACAGCTGCGCTGTCACCGGCCCGACGCTGCGGCTGGTCTCTACGAGCGACTGGTTGAACAGATGGTTGAACCGCTCGACATGCTCTTCGAGCGAGTGGTTGGACAGATCTTCAAACGGCCCGCCATGCCAGTTCCAGCGCGACACCTTGCCGTTTTCAAAACCGATCGCGCCGCCCTGTGGCACGCGCTCGATCCCCGCCCACAGCGTGTCGGTTTCCGACACGAAGCGCGCCGAGAGAAACTCGCCGAGCGCGCCCTCGTTGAGCTTGCGCTCGAACCCCATGCCCAGGATCAGCGCGCGCGGCTCGGTCGCAAAGCCAAAGGTCGTGCCGTCATACGCCCACAAAAACGGCCGCCAGCCCATCGGCGAGCGAAACAGGTCGAGTCGGCGCGTACGCGGTTGCCACGCCGCGATCGCATAGTCGCCAGCAAGGCGATGCACGAAGTCGCGGCCCTCGCGCTCGAACAGCTTGAGCGCGATCAGGCCATCGGGCGCGTTTTCGAGCCGGTCGCCATTCGACCCGAGCAGTGCGAGCAGTTCAGCGCGATTGTCGAGCCGCCCGTCGAGCAGCAGCGCGATCTGC
Source organism: Sphingomonas sp. R647 (assembly GCF_020177055.1). Lineage (GTDB taxonomy): Bacteria > Pseudomonadota > Alphaproteobacteria > Sphingomonadales > Sphingomonadaceae > Sphingomonas. Next base: position 64,422 of record NZ_JAIQXT010000001.1, on the reverse strand, counting down.
GATTCCGCGCCTACAAAGGGCTGGACCTCGCCGCGCGCTTCAGGCGTCGTTGCGTGGGCAAAGCGAACAAAGCCCGCGCAATCGTCATGCCAGCTCTGCGTCCCGTCAAACCCGCGCCGAAAAGTCGATCCGGCGATCCGATCGAGCAGTTCCCGCCCCACCGGTCGGCCATCGGTGAAGGCGGCTCCTGCAATCCCGCTCATGCTGCGATACTACGCATCGACGAGCAGCCCCAGGTCGAGTGCGTTGGCAACAAAGGCATCGACATCGGCGCGCATCGCATCGGCGGGGATGTTATGCGCCGCAGCCAGGTCTGCCGCGATCTGCCCGACCGGACTTCCCGCCGCAATCGCCACCCAGATCGCTGCAGCGGACGGGTTCAACACATGGTAGCACCCATCGCGCGCGTCATAAATCGCCAGCTCACCCGCGACGGGTGGCCAGGAGAGTGCGGGGGCGGGTCGGATCATACCGCCTGCTCGCACGAGTGCGCTGTCCACTACAAGTGCTTCCGCGAACGGGCGGGCTGTGCCACAGGTTGAATGGAAAGGTGCAGCAAAGGTGACGACCGGCGAGAACGACCCGATTGACCTCTGCCTGTTCGTGCCGCCGTTCGCGTCGGTCAACTTTCCGCAGCTGGGCACCGCCGTGCTCAAGGCCGCGTGCCAGCAGCGCGGGATCGCGACCCGGATCGTCTATGGCAATCTGACGCTCGCTGCGCAGGTCGGGCTCGATACCTATGAGGCGGTCGAAGCGACGGCGATGCGCGCGATGGTGGCGGACCATTTGTTCCGCGACTTCGCCTATCCGCCTGACGTCGCCGCGCTGCTGCCGATGCCCGAGCCGTTGACGCCTGCGCTTCAGGCCGTGTTCGATGCCGCTGCCCCGGCGATCGGGCCGATGATCGACGCGACCGTTGATCACATCCTGGCGATCCGCCCCCGCATCCTGGGCCTGTCCTCGACCTTTCAGCAGAATATGGCGTGCTCCGCGATTGCGTGGCGTGTGAATGAACGGGCACCCCACATCCGCATCGTGTTGGGCGGAGCGAACGCGGCCTGGCCGATCTGCCTTGGCCTGTCGCGTGCCTTTCCTTGGATCGACCATGTCTTTGCCGGTGAATCCGACGTCGATTTCCCCGACTTCTGCGAACGCCTGATCCGCGACGGGGTCACGCCGCGCGAGCGGGTGATCCGCAGCGAACCGATCCGCGATATGCGCGTGGTCGCGGCCCCCGACTTCACCGATTTTTTCGCGACGCTGCGCCCGCTTCAGGCCGCCGGGTCGCTGCCCGACACGCTGCCGCGCTATATCACCGCCGAAAGCTCGCGCGGCTGCTGGTGGGGTGCCAAGAGCCACTGCACCTTTTGCGGCCTGAATGGCGAGGAGGGCATGGCGTTTCGTCACAAGCCGGCGGAGCGGATGCGGACCGAACTGGACGCGCTCGAGCAAGACGGCGTGCCGGCGATCTACATGACCGACAATATCATGCCGCGCTCCTATCTGACTGAGCTGTTGCCTGATCTGGCGGAGCGCAAGTCGCGGTTGCAGCTATTCTACGAGGTCAAATCGAACATGACCCGCGCCGAGGTGGAGGCGATGGCGCGCGGCGGGATCGCAATGATCCAGCCGGGGATCGAGTCACTCGCCAGCGGGCCGCTGCGCCTGATGCGCAAGGGCGTGTCGGCACAGCAGAATATCGCGCTGCTGCGTGACTGCGCGGCAACCGGGATCCGCGTCGCATGGGGCATCATCTACGGATTTCCGGGCGAAGAGGCGGCGGATTATGCGGCGATGGCGGAACTGATGCCGCTTCTCGCCCATCTCGATCCGCCCAATGCGATGCACCGCATCGTCATCGACCGGTTCAGCCCGTTGTATCGTGGGCATGCAACCAACGGCATCGGCGCGGTCACCCCCTATCCCGCTTATCGCGCACTCTATCCGCCCGCGATCGAGACTGCCGACATTGCCTATCATTTCGACGGTGCCTATTCGACGCAGCTGCTCGATGACGCCGACCTGCTCGACCGTCTGGGCGGGTCAATCGCGGCGTGGCGCGCAGCATCGACGCGCCAGCCGCGGCCCGTGCTTCAGCTGTTCGAGCGTGAGGGCGGCGCGGTGGTCCTCGACACGCGGGCTGTCGCGTTGCGACCGATGACACCACTGACTCCGGTGCAGCAAGCCCTGCTCGTCGCGCTCGACCGGCCGCGGTCGCGCAACACGATCGAGCCCGGACTCCGCGGCGATGCCGAGTGGCTGGTCAGCTGCAACTTCGTCGTGGATTATGAGGACAGGTTGGTCAGCATCGTCGTCCGCCCCGCGCAGGCTGCGACCGCGCAGCCCACACGCCTGGCCGCGGATTGTTTCGATCTGTTTAAATAGCCAGGCCAGACGCCTCGTAGCCTGCAGGTTCACCGCCAAGAACGGTTCGATTTGGGCCGGTTGCGGAAGAGCAACCCCTTTCCCACGGTTTGGAGAAAGGGCCAATTTCATGCGTCGGATGACGAGTTCGCATAGCGTGAGCCTAACGAATCAACAGTGAACGATCTCGCAACGCCGACCTCCAAAGCGCCGGAAGATCTAAAGTCCAAGGGCACGCCTGCGGACGCCCCCGCTCCAGCCGCAAATGGCAAGACTGCCCTGACTGACTCGTTTTTAGAGCATTTCGCAGGCGACAGCTCGCTAACCGAGAAGGCGAAAAATTTCGCGAAAGCACGGCCGTGGACCAGCGCGGCGCTGCTCGGTGTGGCAGGTCTTGCCTTGCTAAGCACGTTTCGCGGTCAGCGAAGCTAGGACGCAACCGCTTCAGCTCACATATCGCTACTTTGTTGTCTGATTTATGCGCACAGAGGCGTATGCGGTGGTTCGGGTCGCTTGGACGGCACCGCAGCGGCGCAGCGCTCCGGGCGATTCCTGGCCTTAAGTTGTTCTGAGTTCGATGGATGAAGCAATGGGTATGAACCGATCGGCGCTTGCGCCGGACCGCTGCACGGCAATGGGCAACAAAGCGCGTCGCTTGAGTGTCAGCATGCATGGCAGGGCATTGCAATGAGCCTGTCGATCCGGGCGCAGCTCGACTATTGGTTTGAACTTCCAACCGACGTGCTGCTCCAGTTCGAAGCGGCTGCCATCCCAGAGCAGGTCGTGGAGGCGACGCACCTCGACATCACGGCGACCGAGCATTTTGCGCGCGTAGTTTCGCACGACGGCATCGGCGAGCGGATCTGGGTCCGCGTTGAGGGTCAGCTACTTATCGATTACCGAGCGACCGTTCGCATCGAACGTTTGCTGGACGACTGTCAGCGCCTGCCCGTCATCGCGCCTCATCAGCTGCCAGGGGAGACGGTTCAGTATCTTATGGCGTCGCGTTATTGCCCCTCGGATCAATTCGAGTGCTTCGTTGAAGCCGAGTTCGGCAAGGTCTCGGACGGAGCCAAGGTGATCGCGATGCGAGACTGGATCGCGAGCCACGTTTCCTATGTACAGGGCGCGAGCAATTCGGAGACCACGGCACTCGACACCTTCGTCAAGCGCCAGGGGATCTGTCGCGACTACGCCCACGTCATGATCACCTTCGCGCGCGCCGCGGGCATCCCGGCGCGCATTGCCAGCGTTTACGCACTCGGCGTCGAACCGCCCGACTTCCATGCCGTGGCGGAAGTCTTTCTTGGTGGTGCATGGCACCTGATTGATGCAACGGGGATGGCCGAAGCGCACGCGATGGCCAAGATCGGCATTGGTCGCGACGCTGCCGATGTCGCCTTTCTGACAGCGTTTGGCACTGCGGAAATGAAGCGGCAAAACGTCAGCGTTACGGACGCGTAGCAACCTGCTGTCATTGGGAGAACCTCTAGATGGCAACTTTCGGGGATCTCGCAAACGCCAGCCAATGACCGATATGGGGCGGGTAGCGGTCGGTGCATTGCGGGTTACGACTGACCGCTGCGCGAAACACCAAGATGTTCGCCCGCAACCCGTTTCCGGCCTGTGACCGCGCTACCCAGTCGGCCACGTGGGAACTGAAGCTCGCCGGCATCAGCCGATTGAACGGACGATATGGCCGGACGCGTTGCGGATATTGGTCCGCTCAACCTCCCACACGATGCCAGGCAGACCGCGCACCCGATACTCGCCGACGACGGGGCGTAGCGTGGCACGCACCGCCTCAAGCGCGGTCAAGTTAAGCGACACGTGCAGATTGCCACCTTCTTCTTTTACGATCATGGACTCGCCCGGCGCAAACGCTATCGCCTGGTCAGAGCCCGCAAGGTATAGATCACGCCCGAACGGCAGGCGCATCGAGAGCGACTGAAGCAATTCCTCGACATGCCCCGCCCCCAGCCGAATTACCGTCACGGAACCCTGGAGCAGTCGTTTGCGGATCGACCAGGAAATCGCAGGCATGAACAATACCCCCATGGAGGAGCCATCTCGCGCCTTGCCTGCCTCCACTGCATCGTAAACATCGGACCGCTTCAGCAGCGACGACCGCGATAGGTCGGTCGTCCAAAGCGGCATGTACGGAAGCAGGGCGTCCAGCAGCCCGCGGGTCTGCCATTGCTTGCCAGCTTCCATTTCATCGAGCGTGAGGCCGACAATCTGGATGAAATCCACGCTGCCATGCAGCGTGTCGATCTGCGGCAACTCCGGATCTTTGATGAACGCCAACGCCATCAACTGAGTTTCAGTCTCTAGGGCTATGGGCCCGTTGGCGTTCATCCACTCACCATCGCCCAGCACATTGCCGGACTGAAAAACGTAGCGAGCCAGATTTTGCATGAGGCTGAATGCCCATGCCGGTGGATCTTCTTCTGCCTCATCGCAGCCCAGGCGAAAGGTCAGTTCAAACCCCCAGCCGCTAACCTCAGCGTTGTCGCTATCCTTGCCATAGAGCTCGCTAAGGCCGTAGCTGACAAAGTGCCAGTGAGGCACGGGATCGGTCCGTTTCCAAGCACTGATCCCGTCAAGCGGATCGGGCCCACCCAACATCCATTTGATGATGGTGCCTACATGTTTGGGCTCTTGACCAGCATAGAGCGGAGCGAGCGCTGCATCGATCGCTTGCCAGCCCGGTGCCGTATCGTCGTGAGCATCATCTTCAGTCATGGTGCGAGGCTATGGGCCTCCCCTACTCTTGTCGAGCCTTGCTGCTCTGATGATTCACCGCTTGGGGGATCTTCACACAACGGGCTGAACATCTGGATTGGGGCGATTAGCCCTCGGCACCCGATCCAGTTCGCATCGAAATCTGCATGACATTGGGTAATCGGCGTTGCTATCGATGAGGCGTGCTCAAGGATATGAACTTCAAGGGGAAATGGCGCGACTATCAGGCGCGTATCCTTGAGGAGATGGACGAGCACCTCGATGACCGGCGCCTTCATGTGGTGGCAGCTCCCGGCGCAGGCAAGACGGTCCTCGGCCTCGAGATCGCCCGGCGCCTCGGCAGGCCAGCGCTCGTCTTTGCGCCCACGATCGCAATCCGCGACCAGTGGGAGCAGCGTCTGTGTCCGATGTTCCTCGATGCGCGGCCGGCCGCAGGAGCGATCTCGTACGACCTCGCCGCCCCCTGTGAGTTGACGCTCGCGACCTATCAGGCGCTCGACAGCTTGCGCCGCAGCGATGCGCTGGACGCGCTGATCGAAACCCTGAATGGCCATGGCCCGCTCACGCTAGTGCTCGACGAGGCGCACCATCTGCGCAGGGAATGGTGGAAGTGCCTGGTCGACCTTGCGAACAGGCTCGAGGATGTTCGGCTGGTCGCGCTGACCGCGACGCCGCCCTACGACGCAAGCTTCGCAGAATGGTCGCGCTACGAGGAGCTATGCGGGCCGATCGATCTCGAAATCGGCATCCCAGAACTGGTGCGCAATGGCGACCTGTGCCCGCATCAGGACCATTTGATCCTGTCCACGCCGCACGAGGATGCGCTTGACCTCCTGGAGCGACGACGCAGGGCACATGCCGAGCTTGCAGACGACCTGCGCAACGACGACGCCCTGCTGGACTGGCTCGCCGCGCACCTCTGGCTGACCGATCCCGAGGCGAACGTCGAAGCCATTCTCGACGCGCCGGAAATGCTCTCCGCAGTGCTGGTGCTTCTGGCATCGGCCGGGCGCAAACTCCCGAAACCCCCGCTCAAGCTGCTTGGGGTCGCAGCGAGCGATGTACCCCCGCCGTCGCTGTTCTGGCTTGAACGGCTGCTCGACGGACTGATCACACAGCACGCCGCCAGCTTTCCGCTCGATCCAATGCGGCACAAGAGCCTTCGCGACAGACTGCATTGCCACGGCCTTATCGAGGGTGGACGGGTGCGGCTCCATCACACGCGCTCGGTCTTCAAGCTCATGTCCTCGAGTCTCGCCAAGCTCGACTCGATCGTGACGATAGCCCGCGCAGAGACGGAGGCACTGGGCAACGATCTGCGGATGGTCGTGCTGTCAGACCATATCCGGGCGGGCGAGCTGCCGACGCGCGCGGATGCCGACTACATTCCCGCGAAGCTGGGTGTCGTACCGATCTTCGAGACGCTCCGGCGCTCGTGCATCGACGCGCATCATCTCGGCGTGCTGACGGGCACCCTGGTCCTGATCCCGAAGGCGGCTCTGGACGCAATGAACGGGCTCGCTGCGGAGCTTGGCCTCGCCCCCGGCAATTTCCGGTGCATCGACCTGCCCGGCTGTCCGGATCATGTTGGCGTGGAATGCCGCACGGGAGGGTCGGCTGCGCTCGTGCGCGTGGTTACGGCACTGTTCGTCCGCGGCGATCTCCACATTCTGGTGGGCACCCAGTCGCTGCTTGGCGAGGGCTGGGACGCGCCAGTACTCAACAGCCTTGTGCTGGCGAGCAACACGGCCTCCTTCATGCTCTCGAACCAGATGCGTGGGCGCGCGATCCGCATCGATCCGGCACGGCCGGACAAGGTCGCCAATATCTGGCACCTCGCCACGATCGATCCCGCCGACCGCGAAAGCTGGGACATGTTGGCGACCAGCCTGAACTGGGGATTTCTCAATGACGAGGCGCCCTCAGAGGTCTCGGATCTCCACGTCGTTGCCCGCCGCTTCAAGGCGTTCGAGGGTATATCCAATGGCGCATCGACGCTGATAGAGGATGGGCTTGCGCGGCTCGGTCTTGCCAGTTCGACACCCAGCGCGACCAGCAACCTACGCACCTTTCGCATCGCCGCCGATCGCCCCGCAATTGCCGAGCGCTGGCGCGTTTCGCTCGGTCAGGGGGCACCAAGGGCCAGGGCGCGCGAGACCGCCGCCGCCAGTCATGCACCCCGCGCGCTGAGCTGGTTCGACACCCTGCACGCGCTCGGCTGGAGCGCCATTGGCGCCGGTGCGATGGCTGCGGCGAATGAGTTGCGCGCCGTCCACTCATTTGAGAATATAGGTTTGGTCGGCATGGGGATTGCCGGGGTGGCGACGCTCGCCAGCCTGCCGCGGCTCCTGAAGGCCGGGCGGTTGCTGTGGCGCAACGGCTCGCTGGAGGGATCATTGCGCGAGGTCGCATGGGTCACGCTCCGGGCGCTGGTCGACGCCGATGTCGTGAGCGGCCGGGAACTGGATCATGCTGCATTCGAAATTCGCACCAGTCTCGACGGGCGCAAGGATGTCATTCTAACCGGAGTGAGCCGGGCAGCCGAGCGCCAGGTGATGCAGGCGATCGCAGAAATTCTCGGGCCGGTGCAGAACCCGCGCTATCTGCTGGTGCGCCGGACCTGGCTTGGACCAAGAAGGCGGGTCGATTATCATGCGGTTCCGGCGGCCTTGGGTACCCGCAAGGAAGTCGCGGAACGCTTTGCCGAGCTTTGGCGTGAGCGGATCGGCTCATCCGATCTTGTCTTCGCACGCACCGTCGAAGGACGTCGGCTTCTGCTGAGGGCAAGGGCTTCATCCTTCGCCGGCGGGTTTCAGCGAAGCGTGGATCGCCGCTCGGTGTGGCTTTGAAAATGCATAAAGGATGATGCGCTGCGCGATCAGCCGTCGTGCAAGTCCATCCATGGCGATCATTTGGAGGAAGCCTCGATGAATGACCGCTCTCGCGTGTGGTATGTTGCGCGCCAACCGGCGGCTATTAGGGCGCATTGCCGACCAGCAACTTGTCCAGAAAGCTGTCCGGCAGCTCGTGGGCCGAATGCGGGCTGGCGGGATCTGCACCACAGGTGTGGGACAGCTGGCGATGATCTCCTATCTCAGCAGAGCTCAGCGCGCATGATCTGCGTTCGATTTGCGAACGGCTGCCAAAAGACGGGTCAAAGGGCTGACGTTATGCCGATCCTGCAGACCATGACCTGACCAGATTGTGATAACATCCGGTCAGCGCGATCAGTGCCGCGTCTTCGTCGCCGACACGCGCCCGCAGCGACTGAATCGCGATATCCATATCGAACAGGATATCGCGACGTCCCGTATCGGCGACCAGGCTCTCGATCCAGAAGAAGGAGGCGACCCTTGTCCCGCGGGTCACCGGTGAAACGCTGTGGAGCGAGGTCGCCGGATACAGAAACAGATGCCCGGCGGGCAGCTTCACCCGTTTGCCATCATGCCCGTCCTCGATCACCAATTCGCCGCCGTCATACTCGTTTGGATCGGACAGAAACAGGGTAGCCGACAGATCGGTCCTGATACTCGCTCCGCTTTTGCTGGGGCGCCAGGCATTGTCGATATGCGACCCAAAGCCGTGGCCAACGCCGTACCGGTTGAACAACGGGGGGAAGATGGAACGCGGCAACGCGACCGAGCGAAACACAAGATTCTGTTCCAGCGCCGCCAGAATCATGGCGCCGGCTTCGCGGGCTTCGCTGCAGTCTTCGGGAAGCTGCTCGTTGTTCTTGGCGAGTGCCGACTGATATCCCGCTGTCGCCTTGCCGTCAGTCCAGGGAGCCTGTTCGATCAGCGCGCGGATGCGGCGCACCGCATCCGCGTCCAGCAGTTTTTCCAGCTCGATCATCATGCCCGAGCTTTCGAAGATCAGTATTTGAACGTCAAGGTCAGCGTTGCAGAACGGCCCGCAGCAGGAATCGACTGCCCGCTGGCGAAGGAGTAAAAATAGGTACTATCGCCGATGTTATAGACATTGGCGCGAAGCCCGATGCGATCGGTGATGTCATATTCGGCAAAGGCGTCGAAGACGGTGTAGGCTGGCGTAACGATCACGAAATCCGATGTCGCGGTCGGCCGTATATTGCTTGTCCGGCTGGACACATGCTGAACGCCGCCGCCAATCACGAACCCCGTCGCAAGTGCATAGCTGGTCCAGATCGACGCGGAGTGCTCCGGGGTCCCGTCGAGCCGCTGTCCGATCTCGAACGCGCGATTTGATCGGGTCACCTTCCCGTCGAGATAGCTGTAACCGGCAAACAGGTTCCAGCTTGACGTGACGCGGCCGACGGCCTGGAGTTCAAAGCCCCTGACGCGCTGCTCGCCCTCCAGGACCACTGGTGGATCGCCGGGGTTGATGCCCGGCGTCCGCGCATTGTCGCGACTTATCTGGAACGCGGCACCCGACAGCTGGAGTGTGCCCTCCATCAGATCGATCTTGGCACCCGCTTCCCACGCCTTGCTCGTTTCCGAAGCAACGAAGAAGTTTGCCGCCGTGACCGGCACATTATTGTTGCCGCCCGCCAGCTGCACGACCTCCGCCCCGCTGCCCGGCTCGAACGCCGTACCATACGCGACATAGATGCTCGAATTGCTGCTGGGTTTGAATACCAGCGCGGCGTTGCCGCTCCATTCGCTGTCCCTGCGGGTGAAATCGACCACAAAACCCGGCGCGGTACCGGCATCGTCGATGCCGCGCGCGCGGGTCTTGACCCAGTCATGACGCAATCCGGCAACAATGTTCCACCGTTCGCCAAGTTCGATCGTATCGAAGATGTACAGCGACTGCGTCGTCACATCGGTCCGCGCCCGTGTCCCGTTATACGCGATCGGCGCTGCCGCCTGAAGCACTGGATCGAACAGGTTCGTCGTCGGGCCATTGGCATCGAGCCGACGCCGGTTCTCGTTCGATTCGTCGACGAACTCGCCGCCAATCACCAAAGTGTGATCGATACCGCCGGTGGCGAGTTTCGCTGTCAGGCTGGTCTGGTTGATGAACAGCCGGTCCACCTGATCGCGCGGCTTGCGATTGCCGACGGCCTGGGTGGCAGGCCCGAGCGTCGTGACATTGCCGACAAACCGGGGCGAGGAGATCAGCTGATCGTTCTGGACCCTGGCAAAGCGGGTCGTATTGCGGATCGACACGCTGTCGCTGAACCGATGTTCGAACCTTCCGGTCACCGTGTCCGTGGTGACGCTGCGATAGTCGGTCGAATAGCCATAGAAGTTGCGGCGGTCGACGGGCGCGACGCGACCTTCGAAACCCGATCCCGCCAGACTGAAATTGCGAGCGTTCGGCAAGCCGGCATCAGGCCGGTCATTCTGCTCCAGATGGAGATAATTGACGATAAAGCTGGTGTCGCCGCCCAGGCCGAAGCCGATCGAGGGTGCCACCGCCCAGCGGCGATTGTACACATGGTCGCGGCCGGGCTCGTCCGCGCTGTGCCCCATCGCGGTCAGGCGAACGGCAATGCCACTGCCCTGGTCGAGCACCTGGTTCACGTCGAACGTGCCACGGAAGAAATCGTCGGTGCCGATGCCGAGTTCGCCGGCGATCACGGCCTGCATAGCCGGTTGGCGCGTCACGATGTTGACGGTGCCGCCTACATTGCCGCGTCCGGCAAATGCAGAAGCCGGACCCTTGGTGACCTCGATCCGCTCGGCATAGAAGGGGTCGCGGAAATAATTGCCTGGATCGCGAATGCCATCGACGAACACATCGTCACGCGCGGAGAAGCCGCGCACGTTGAAGGCGTCCGATCCGCCCGGCGGATTGCCCTCGCCAGCCTGAAAACTGATGCCGGTGATGTTGCGCATCGCATCGCGCAACGTGCGACGGCCCTGCTCGGCCATCAGGTCGTCCTCAACCACGGTGATCGTTTGCGGCGTATCGACCAAGGGTTGGGTATATAGGGGAATCGAAAGACGGTCGGCCAGATACTTGCCTGTTACCACGACCTCATCATCGACAGGATCGTCCGAACCGAGCGCATGGGCCGGTGCCCCGGCAAGTGCTGCACCCGAAACGAGCGCCCCGACAAGTCTCTTGCGAATCACTAACAAGCCTCCCGCCAAATTCGCGGGCGGAATAATCGTAATGCGAATTAGTTGCAACTATCGATGTGGGCTTTCCAGATCAGTCAGCGCACGATGAGCGGCGATCTGGCGACGGACGCGCGTTCGCAAAAAAGAACGGCCGCTCTCAGCGGTCGTCGCCGGGCGAGCTGAACGACCGACTATTAGAGCGCGGATGCCCCCCCAAATTATCGGGTGTCGCAAGCGACTGCTCACGACACGTCACTGGTAAGAACTTGAACTATTTCGTCGTCCCAAGGAGATCCACGCGCCAACACCGCGAGCAATAGGTCAATTTCCGCTTTCGGACCTGAAACTCGAAACCGGTCAATGTATGCGCGCTCTTCCACGACCCAACGCGCTACATCTGCCACAGGATACTGGCGCGCTGCCTCGATCAAGCGAAGCCGACCGGGGTGAAATGAGAGGGTCTGCCATTGCTGCAGCAGAAAGAAGAGACCGAAGCGCACGGCACTTTGGTTTGAAAACCGACTAGATTGCGCAAACGCGGTCATTACTTTGGAGGCAGCAAAATCGTCGTGCCCTTGATCGACGCATAGAAACCAAGGGCGAAGAGGCGCACCGGCTTCCGGGTCGATTTCAGCTAGCAGCAATGCCGCCGGCGCGAGGGCCGTGCGCCCATCTTCGCCTCGGCTCTTCTCGCCGAGCAACAACTGCTCGTGCGCTGTCGGCCGGATGGCAAGCGCTTGCGTGCCGAATGATGCGACAATACGCCGAAGGGGCGGCACGAAAGGCCCTGGATCGAACTGACGCAGTTCCTTGAAGAATGTTGTCTCGCCGATACGCCGTCGTCCCGCCCTGAACACGAATGTCAACGCGTCACGGAAGATCAGCTTCTCGATGCCTCCCTCGATCCGCTCGGCCATTGAATTCAACGCCGCCAAGGCGCCCGGGAGTGTATCATCCGGAACGTCAACTGTGATCGTGCTGCGCTGGGTAAGATCGCTGCTGATCTTGGAAACCAGGCGCTTGGGGATCAGACGACGCTCTTGGACGGGCACGGGTTCGGTGGGACCAACTGCTCCATCAAGCCCGATTGTTCGGCGCAGGTCGACACCCGCCGGTACCAAGAGGCCGCGCGCGTCCGGGGCCCAGGAGAAATCGAAGTCTAGCAAACGCCGGAAGGGCGGATCGATCTCGCTCATCGCTTTCCGCGTGGCTTCGTCATCCAGAAGCGACGTACGAGAGAAAACCTGCCGATGCCCGTCCCAGCTAGCGTAGGGATAACGGTCGCCGAGCATGTCAATGACAGCCCGATCATTCTGCCAAGTACTTGCGGACCTGGCTCGCTGAGCCAGGTGCTTGTTGACGTCGTCCGAAGAACGCAGCGTCCCGAGCACTCGGCATTTCAAACCGCCCGTCAGGGTATCGTATATTTCATAGCCTGTCCCATAACATGGGTCCGTCTCGCCGGTGGGCCGGTCAGGCCAGTGATTGGCCGCGATCGCGGCATGAGCGCCGGGTTGCTCAAACCACCCGATCGCCGCAGACGGAAAGCGGGCAACCGAACCCAAGTGCGCCCGGGCGGCAAACCGGCCGTCGTGACTAAGGCGGACCTTACCATAGCCGCCGATGCTATCCCTGAAGCCTTCCGGAAGATCATGTTCTTCGATCTGGCCGGTATCTGGATCAATGACTGAAAAATAGTATCGAAGTTTGCGCCCGCAGAAGGCGACAATCCTTCCGTCATCGAGCGAGCTGAGGTCATTGATTCCCGCGACCGGCAGTTCGAGGTGTCGATCCAACGAGCCATTGACGTGCAGTTGCCGGATACGAACCTTCTCCGCGCTCTCGCTTGAGTGATGATCCGGGATGAATAGCGATCGTCGCGCTGAGGAGTAGGTGCGAGGCCTCGCGGCCGAGAAACGGTCGGCAGGTGCGACCAGGACCGTTTGTTCCCGGGTAGGCAAATGCACAATGGCGATCTTCCGCGCGGCCATGATCAGCAGATGCTCTTCACCGAGAAACTCTGCCAGATCGACCCGCGCGTCCTCGAAAGGCACAAAGGTAATGGGCTCCCGCCCCTCGATTTCGACGTGCAGTATGTCGAGGGAGAGGGACTCAAGCCGGTGGGTTACAATGTGGCGTTCGCTCATGTCTCATGGGATAGCTGAGCGTGCTTAACAGCCTGTATCTCCGGCGAAACAGACGTTCCATATTGCACTCCGTGCCGGATTATACGGAATGGTTGCGGCCCAAGAGCACACTGTCCAGACGCGACGAAGGGCAGCCGAAGTGGACACATCGGGCTTGACGCTGAAACATCTTCGAGCCTGCCTGGCCTCCCACCATCGTCCAAACGCAGGTTCATCCCAGCCCGCCACTGAACGCCGCGCCCCCCCCATCAGCGGCCATACCCCAAACACGCGAACGAATGGCCGCTTTCGGGAGTCTCAACCAGCGGGGGCAATGACCGATATCAGGGCGCGTCACTACCGGCATCCGGTCGGGACCCGATGGCCGCTTCAACCCCGATTGTTCGATCCTCAAATTCGTTGTCGGGCCAAAAAAAGTGTCAGTCCGGCTGACTATTGTGTCAGATCGTCTCCAGCGCCCGAGCGTTCCAATCGATGGCGTTGGTCGCGCAGCGGGTCGGCGCTTCGGCCACCAACGCGTCGAGGTCGATCCATGAGGATGCGAGATGCGATTCAATGGCGCCGCGCTGCGGCACATTAATCGGCCCCAGTCTGACGGTTCGCCCTTCTGCCACATAGCTGACCACCCAGCCGTTGTGGGTGACGAGCAGCCCCAGCGCCTCGGCATCGCGGATCATCGCCCAGTTCGACTTGAACGTCGGACCTAGCCACCGACTGTGCCCGGCAAAATCGCGTCCGAACGCCGTGCCATCGGTCGCTTCGAACCGCAGCAACCCGGCATTTGCGCGTGGGCCCTTTAATTCGACTTCGTACGACGTGGGAATTGCCGAGCCTTTGCGCTCCACATCGAGCGACGCGAAGCTCATCGACATGAACGCGATGCGGCTCGGCGCTGGAGGGTACGGGGATCCCTGCACCTGGTAGGTTCGCTCCCGACGATCCGGCTTCCGATCGGCATATTCGGGGTCTGCGGGGTTGTGAACGACCTCCTGCAAGATCGACCAGGTGTGATCGTCCCAGTCTTTCCGTACGGTGCAGGTCCAGCTTTCTATTTGGTCCCGGCTGAGGGCACGGCCCGCAGCGACCGGGTCGCGAACTTCGTCAGCCCGGCAACCCGTCAGCGCGACGAAGGCGGCGAGTGCCGTGCCAAACTGGCCAATACATATCGTCGCTCGAAGAATCATGCGCGGACCGCTCATGTGAGCCGGTTAACGGCTTTAAAGATGCGCGCTCTGAACATGCGCATGGATTTAGCCCAGGTCCTCGCATCGTCAACGTTTGTTTCCCATCCCCCCTCGGGTCGTTCCTGAACGCTTCGGCACGCCCAAAGCAGACTGGCCGCATCTGGGAAGCCGTTTCAATCGCCGGAATGATCGGATCTGGGATGCATTGCGGACCGCTCAGTTGATCGGTGACTGGCTTCCGTCCGCCCAGCCCACTCATAAGTTCAAGCCGCAGATGAAAATGCCCGCTAAGCGCAAGTCCGTCGGGAGTCTGACAGATCGAGTTCAGTGCGCATGCTCTTGCCGCACGTACGGGGGCAACGTGCCAGCAGCAAGCGCCCTGCCCCAGTTTGGCCCTGTCACCGCCTCGCCCACTGCGGCGCCAGCCCGCGTCGCTCAGATACAGCGCACAGTCCGCTAAACCCGCCGCCACGGCCGCAGGTCGACCATCAGTCGGGCAAGCGCGTACTGGCAGGGCTCTACCGCACACAGAAGCGGGTGTTGCAACGCTTGCCAGTTCGTCGCGAACAGCCGCGGCTCCTCAATGTGGGGCAAGACCTCGACGCGTGCATGGCTATTTGCCGGCGTCACGATGGAACAGTGATCTGCGCCCTGAAGCGCTTCACTCGATCACGGAAGGTAGGGATTGCGAACGCCGACCGCAGCGCTGACATAATGGCCTCGCCCGTTCTGCCCGACATGGGTGACGATGATTTCATCCGCGCTTGGTCCGACGAACAGCAGTCGGAACTCCCCCGAGGCGACTGCAACGCTCGATGAGGTGGGACCGGCAACAGCGTTTCCAGAAATAGTGCCGTTGAGCCGAGCACTGTAAATGCCACCAAATCCACCGGTGAACAGGTTGCTTCCGTTCGCGGATAGTGATCCGGTCACGCTGCCCGTCCCAAAGTCTACCGTGATCGTATCTGATTGGCTTGCGAAATACAGGTCGCTGTCACCGGCATAGTTTCCCGAGCCCATCAGGGTAAATTTGACGACACCGGACCGTGGCATCGCAGCAACCGGCGTCACCGGACCAAATGCAAAATAGTTCAACCTGGTCCGGCGCGCACCGGGATCAGCGATGCTGTGCTGCCACCCACCCACACCGCCATATCGTGGCTCGACACTGCCGGACCCGAGAATCGAGGTGGTCGTGACCTTGAACTTGTACAGGGCAAGGTAATCGACAGCCCCTGCAGCAGGTCTCGTGAACAGGACGGTGGGATGAAATGGATCGGAGGCGGTCGTGTCGCTGGTCAGTTGCGCCAGTCCGAAAATCGACCGATTGAACGAGTCAGCCAGTGAATAGCCGGTACCCACGCTGTAGCTCGCCGAGAACCCGGGAGTGTCAAGCGTGACCGAGCGATTGCTGGTGGTCCCGCCCGAGGTCTGGCCGGTGAGCTCGCTGGTGGTCCCGACTGTGGTCGTCATCTGCAACAAAGCGGCAATGAAGGTGGCGTCGGCTGAAGGCTTGAGCTCGCCGCTGGCGGCGCCAGGGCCTGGCGCAGGCGATGGCGATACGCCGGGTGACGGCGTTGGAGAGCTGCCAGTTGACGGCGCTGTAACCGTACCGCTCCCCCCGCCACCACAGGCCGACAATAACGTGATGAACGCCAGGCCCAAACTCAGGCGAGTCTTCGCGATGCGCATGCATAATCCCCTCAAACCAATCATTTGCCTGAGGCCTGATTACTGCGCAAGTCAGCTCCACAAAGTCGTGGCAGCCCCCTGCCCGCTAAATGCGCTTGAGGCGCGCGTTTCCAGTCCACACCTGACAAATGCAGCATTCGCGACCGGCCGCATTGCCGAAGTGCGGAAAAGCTCAGGCTGTCTCTCATCGTTGAAACAGATGCGTCCAGATCAGTTCGACGCCTGCGCACCTGCTGCGCAAGCGCGCTAAAGCTTGCCACGCCATGATCCTGCGTCGCGCGATCCGAGCGTTGTGGACCACAACTGGGCATGCAGCCCCAGAGCAGTGGACATGCCGCGTTGAGCTGCCTTACGAACATCTGGAAATTCGAAACATTGGAGTGGCAATTCACAACGCTTGCTTGTCATCACATAGCTGCATGGTCATGCTATTGACCAAGATTGTGTCTAGCGACCGCAATACTGTATCTTCTGGAGGCCCAATGACCCATCGTTTCGATCCGACCTCGCTGCGCGAATATGACATCCGCGGAATCGTGGGCAAGTCGCTGGGGCCGGACGATGCGCGCGCGATCGGGCGCGGCTTTGCCACGCTGCTGCGCCGCGCCGGCGGGCATCGCGTCGCGGTCAGCCGCGACGGGCGCGTGTCGTCCCCGGTACTGGAGGCGGCGCTGATCGAGGGGCTGACCGCGTCGGGCTGCGACGTGGTGCGGATCGGGCTCGGTGCAACACCGATGCTCTATTATGCCGAGGCGATCCTGGAGGTGGATGGCGGCATCCAGATAACCGGCAGCCACAATCCCGGCGACTATAACGGCTTCAAGATGGTGTTTCAGCACCGTCCGTTCTTTGGCGCTGACATTCAGACGCTGGGGCGCATGGCCGCTGACGGCGATTGGGAGGACGGCGAAGGCACGGTTTCCGACGCCGACATCCTCGATGATTATGTGGGGCGCCTGCTCGCGGGCTATTCGGGCGGTACCTTCCGCATCGGGTGGGACTGCGGCAATGGCGCTTCGGGGCCGGTGATCGAAAAGCTGGTGAAGCTCCTCCCCGGTGAGCATCACACGCTGTTCACCGAAGTGGACGGCAATTTTCCCAATCATCATCCCGATCCCACCGAAGAAAAGAATCTCGCGCACCTCAAGGCACTGGTCGCTGAGAAGAACCTCGATTTCGGACTGGCCTTCGATGGCGATGGCGACCGGATCGGCGCGATCGACGGGCAGGGCCGCGTGATCTGGGGCGACCAGCTTCTGTCCATTCTGGCTGAACCTGTGCTGCGCAAGGACCCCGGCGCGACGATCATCGCCGACGTGAAGGCCAGCCAGGCGCTGTACGACCGCATCGCCGAGCTGGGCGGCCAGCCGCTGATGTGGAAGACCGGCCACAGCCTGATCAAGACCAAGATGAAGGAAACCGGCGCACCGCTCGCGGGCGAGATGAGCGGGCACATCTTCTTCGCGCAGGATTATTACGGGTTCGACGACGCGCATTATGCCGCGGTCCAGCTGATCAACGCGGTCCACCTGATCGGCAAGTCGATGAGCGACATCCGCAGCGCGATGCCGGCGATCGTCAACACGCCCGAAATGCGCTTTCAGGTCGATGAAAGCCGCAAGTTCGCGGTGATCGACGAGGTGCTGGCGCGGCTCAAGGAATCGGGCGCGGACGTCAACGACACCGATGGCGCGCGGGTCAACACCCCCGATGGCTGGTGGCTGCTGCGCGCATCCAACACGCAGGACGTGCTGGTCGCCCGCGCCGAGGCCAAGGACCAGGCGGCGCTCGACCGACTGCTGGCGATGATCGACGCGCATCTCGCCGCCAGCGGGCTCGAGCGCGGGCCCCAGGCGGGGCATTGAACTGATTGCAGCTGGTCGAGGTATCGGCGCCTATGCGCCGATACCCAGGCTCCCGCGATCCCTGGCAGCGCCGCGTCCGCTCACCATCAAAAGGGTTCGCCTCTCATGCTAGCCTGGGCACAAGATTCGATCCGGGTACATGGCGATGGATCCCGCTGCGTCCTGACCGAGGTGCGGCGCGACATTCACGCCCCCGTGGTTGGCGCACGACCATCGCCCTAGAGCGCCTGCACACCTGGATAAGCGAGCAGAATATCGGCCTCGGGATTTGCGATGACCTCGATCTTCCCGCTGACGGCAAGGCATTCGCCGGCACGCCAGCTGACCGCGTCGACCTGTCCTTCGCCCTCGACCGGCACGAACCAGCCGGTGATGTCCGCTAGATCAATCGACCAGTCGCCGCCGCGGCGCCGCTCGATAACAAACTTCGGTCCCGCCGCCAGCAGCTCTCGCCCTGCCCCGGCAACGCCCTGGTCAGGCCGTTGCAGGAATTCAAAGGGCCGCGCATCCGAGACCTCAACGCCAAGATCGAGATGCAGCTCGCGCGCGCGACCATAGTCATAGAGGCGATAGGTCAGGTCGACATTCTGCTGGATCTCGATCAGCGTGAGCCCCGGGCCGATCGCATGCACTGTGCGAGCCGGCGCATATATGAAATCGCCCGCCTTCACAGGTTTCCAGTCGAGCTGCGCCTCGATCGACCCGTCAAGGGCAGCTTCGCGCAAGGCCTCCGGGCCAAGCGTCTTCACCGTGCCAAGCCCGATTGTTGCGCCCGGATCGGCCGCGAGCACCAGCCAGGCCTCGTCCTTGCCCCGGGGATAGCCGAGCGCGCGCGCCTGCGCATCGTCGGGGTGAACCTGGATCGACAGTCTCTCGCTGGTGAAGAGATATTTGACGAGCAGTTCGGGTTCGCTGCTGCCTGGCGACTGGAACCAGATCTCGCCGATTGGGGCATCGTCTCCGGCCGGCTCGGGGAACCCGGGCCACAGCGTTTTCCGGCCCCAGGGCTTTTCGACCCGGTGCATGGCGAGATGTTGCGCGGTCATCCAGTCGTCTCTCCCAAACAGTAAGGCGCCGCCACATGCTCTCGCGTCGGGCAGCAGAACAGTCTCTCAAATGGGTCCTGCAACACCTCATGCTGCCAAACCCGGATGTCAGCTGCGTTGCAAAGGCTAGGTGTCCCTCAAACTCAGCCCCGCCGTTCAGTGTCGCGGCGCAAATACGCTCCAGACTTCATCGAACCACGCCGCCGCCATGGCGTCAGCACCGATGTCGGCGAGGAGACGCTTGATCGCCGCTGGATGAAGCGTGTCGATCGCGGCTGCGTCGCGGGCAACAAGCGCCTGGACCAAAAGGCCAACCAGCATTTCCTGTTCGAGCAGATTTTCAAACCGGGAGCTTCCCCCGCGATTCATCCGGGCGATAAAGCGCCCGAGCATGGCCGGGCTTGATCTGGCCTGCTGGGGGAGTTCGTAGCGAAACTCGTAGAGCGTCCGCCCGAGCTGCCAGTGGAGATCGCGCGGGAGCAGCGCGTGGCAATGTGGCCATGAAATGATCGGATAGCTCTGGGCCCAGCGGCCCACCGGACGATAGCCGCCGAATGACGACGCGAAGGTTTCAAACCAGTCACGCAGTGCCGTACGCAGGCTCGGACTGCACCCGGGCATGTGCGTGTCGAAGCGGCGCCAATATTCAACGCCATCGTCATGATATGCGAGTTCGGCCGCATAGACGATCCAAGCGAGCCAATGCCGACCCGGACGGTATCTTGGCTGCCTCACCGCGGCGCGCAGATCGCGCTGGAGCCGGGCACGCTCGAGTGTCGACAAGCCATGCTCGAGCGCGAATACCGGTCGCCTGGACAGTTTGCGCTGGTCCCACAGGCTTTTGAATGTCGTCTCGAGGCGATCCTGGAGCAAAGAAAGCGCGACGTTCGCGGTTTCGTCCGCTGGATCGTTCAGTGATCGATACATAGGCCCCCCATGGACGCCAGACAGACCATCCTGCTCCATGAGTATTTTCTTGAAGACAAGACGTAACTTGTTTGCGCGAAAGATCAATCACCTGTTCGGGTCGAGTTCGCGGCAGCTTCGAGACAGTTCGAGGTCAATCGTGCGTACACGCACAGACGATCGAGGCGTTGCTTTTTTCTGATTTCCAGCTGCCCCGACTATCCCTGCGCGATCATTCCGCGCGAACACGCGTCCACCGTAAACTCGATTTTCAGACCTGCCGAGCGAACAAAACTGAAACCGCAAGAACTGGTGCTGCCTGACCTCACAAGTTTTCATTTTTGGTGTCAGCCCTGCGGGCGCATCCACTGTCACTCGCATTTTCACCAGTTCTGGACCGCATGATCGAAGAAGTTGCTAGAATGATGGCTGCGTTCATGCCGCACCGGGGGGTCGAGCACATTGCGAGGAATACTGGTATCGGTCGCAAGCGCCTGGCTGTTTCTGCTGGCAGGATGCAGCAGTGGTGCCGGTGCCGGTATGGGGACCGGCGCTCCCCCGGTCGTCGCGCCGACGCCAGGTCCGACGGCCACACCGAGCCCCTCCCCCTCACCCGCACCCGGCTATGGATCAGCGGTTCCCCCGCCGCCGGGGCACGTCGTCACGCCGAGCGCGCTTCAGCCGGTTCGATCCGCCCAGGACACACTCGAGTTCCGCCGCAACTACGACGCCAACGAGAGCGTCAACGCGCTGTTTGCGCTTGATACAGGCTTTACCGGCGCCGGCGTGACGGTCGGCATCATCGACGATGGCGCGATGAACATTGCTGGCGAACTCGATGATCGCATCGACCTTGCACTATCGCGCGACTTTGGCCGGGAGATCGTCGCAGGACAAGCTGTTGCCCGGAACCGCATCGGCGACGCGCGATCGACCCATGGCACCGCCATCGCCAACATCATCGCCGGCGCGCGCAATGGCCTTGGCGCGGCCGGCTATGCACCCGACAGTCGCCTCGCGGTGCTGCGCATCGACGACTGGGACGCAAGCAGCCAGACCAAGACCTACAGCCATTTGATCTCCGCGCTCGACTGGGCACGCGCGAACAACCTCAAGCTGGTCAACATCTCGCTCTCCACCGGTGGCAATCCGCTCTTTGGGGAAGCGATCTCCCGCTATGCGCGCACCGGCGGGCTGCTGGTGCTGGCGGCGGGAAATCAGGGTGCCAGCGACCCTGCGGACGCCGCGGCCGTCGCTGAAACGGCGCGCGCCGCGACCTTGTTCGTGGTCGCGCTTGGTCCCTCCATCTACGTGCATGAACTTGCGCCCTATTCGAACCGGGCAGGAAGCATGGCCGAGCGCACGGTCGCAGCGCCGGGCAGCAACATGACCCTGCAAGCCGACGGGACCACCGGGCTCTTTACCGGCACAAGCTCGGCCGCACCGGTGGTCACCGCGCTTGCCGCGACGATTCTCTCGCGATGGCCCCAGCTGAGCGGGCAGGATGCTGGCGAGATCATCCTCGCAACGGCCCGGGACATTGGCGCGCCCGGGACCGACCCGGTGTTCGGGCGGGGTTTGGTGGACTTCAAGGCGGCGCTTTTGCCGGTCGCGCCGATGCTGTCGAACGGACGGGTTTCGGTGGCGCTGACCCGGTCGGCCCTGGGGCTGCCTGCAGCGTTTGATCCGCGCGCGCTCGAGGCCGTACTTTCCGATGTCACGCTTGTCGATCGCTTCGGAAGGGACTTTCGTGGATCGCTCGCCGGGCTGGTCGTCGGCACGAGCCCGCCACCAGGCGCGCTCCGCACGAGGATTGCCCGGATCCATGGAAGCCTTGACGCTGCCGTGGGAACTGACGCCCTTGCGGCAAGTGTTTCGATCTTCAGGCCGGGTCTTGGTGTCACCGATCGGCCCGCCTCATTGTCTCATGCGACGCTGCGCTACAGCCTGGCCGGCGAGCAGATCGAGGCGAGCTGGAACGGGCAGCCGGGCGCCGCGTCCGACCTGGCGGGACTTTCCGCGCCAGCCGATGCCCTGCTTGCCTATGCGCCGCGGGTGCAGATGAGCGTGCGATATTCCCGCCCCTTCGGGCCTGGGCAGGTGACTGCCAGCTTTGTCGGTGGGGGCGCTGAAAACAGCGGCGCCTGGGCTGGCTCATTGGCATTGAACCAGGGTGGAACGTCCATTCGTCTCGCCCTGGTCGAAGAGCGGGGCACCGTGCTTGGCGCCCATGCCGGGCTTGGCGGTCTGCGCCTCGGGAGGGGCGCTCGCACCCTGGTCGCCGAGATGACGCGATCCTTCGCCCTGCCCGGCGACTGGATCATCTCGGGATACGCATCGCTCGGGGCGACCAGTATCGCGATCGACCGCGCCTCGCTCGTCACCGACGCAAGCCAGTTGCTCGGGACGCGGTTCGGCGCGCAGACAGCCGGCCCGTTCCTGGGGGGCGTTGTGGAGGTTGGCGTTGCGCAACCGCTGTCGATCCAATGGGGATCGATCGACATCACCCGCGCGGTCCGCTTTGACCATGCGGTAGGCGCGCTCGACCATTCGGTGTCGAGGGTGAGCATCGCAGGTGCCCGCGGCGTCCACCTGACGGCAGGCTTTGCGGCCGGCACGATCCGCTCGCGATTGCGGATCGGTGTGCTGCACGACCGGGAGGATGGTTCAACCAGCGCGCTTGCGACCTGGCGGGTGCGCCTCTAGCTGCGCGGGCGGTCGCCTCGGCTTCCGACCGGCAAGATCGGCTCAAGCGCCCAGCCGTCGCACCCGGTTTCGCCGCAGGTGCAGGCATTGGCGATCCAGTGCAGGCTGCCGATCCGGATCTGCCCTGCATCGATACTGAAATTGTCGATGCCCAGTCCCTTCAGATGGGCACTAATCGACTGGATCACGTCATCGTTCATGGCACCTTGCCTTCGCGACATGGCATCGCCCCGCACATGCACGCTGCGGCGCGCGTACCCAGGACCTCACCGGTGGGCGGCACGGGTCCATTGCGTCAAGTCTGACCAGGGGATCGGATCTTCGAACATCAGGTGGATCTGACCCTCTTCAACATTGGTCACATAAGCGATCCTGGGTTCGATTCCGTGTACGGCGACCTCCATCCGCGTGTCAGCTGCAACGCGTCCCGAGAATTCGATCGACGCATTGGTGAAACTGAGGTGGGTCAAGCGGACCGAGTGCCAGACGCGCGCATAGCGCACCCGGCATCGTGCGGCGCTCGTCTTGCGGATCTCGCCGCCCTCAGACATGCTGCACCCATTGGACAGTTGCCGCACGCGCGTCGGAGCCACCAGCCGCTCCATCAATACCCGCGCGGCAAGTCAGCGGCCCGATCGTGCAGATCGGGCGCGGCACAGGCGGGCGCGCAGCTGAATATTTCCCGTCCATATCCGGCATATGGAATCTCCCCGCACCGCCCGACAAGCAGTCCGCCTTGCATCCTCTCCTGATGTGATCGACGTCGCTCGACTCGGGACGTGCGGCTAGTCTTATCACATGTCGATCGCTTTTCCGATTCTCTGTCGAGACCTACTACTCGGTCGCAAGATTTTCCCACAGCTTTTAATTCAGTCGGTTACTGTCCCGCAAAAGACACTGGCCAAGGAGATTTTCAAAAGGTTGCGGTCCGGGCTGATCATTGGGTGCGGCACGGCGATCTTGAGCGCCGCGCATCAGATAGCGCGGTCCGGCCCAATCCTGCGACCGGCCAACAAGAACCTGCCTATCGGCAGCTATTGATCCATTTTGGATCTTGTTCTTTTCAATATTCTCGCCGAATATCTCTGCTGCGTCGCGGATTGAGAAGCTGAGGCACGCTAATCCCGGCCACTTGGGCGAAGATCATCGCCATGGGTCATTGAAGTTCGCAAAGGCGATCGATGCGCAACATGGACTCATTTTCGTCGAATGATCGCACGGACGAATTGCTGCGCGAGATCCGCGCCGCTGTCGCGCGCGAGGACCATGAGGAAGTCACGCGGCTCGATCGGACATTGCAGAGGTTGACCGACCCCTCAGACCTGTCGGGTCTGCGATCGCGCAGCTGACCGCACAGCGCGCCGTGCATGGCGCAGCCGCTGATCAGATGCGCCAGGTCGCTTTATCGGCGAACGAACCGCGGGCGCGATCAGGCGATCGCGACCCGCTCAGGCGTAAAGCGGGACTGCGCCCCGCCCCGACCATTCGCTCCAGTTGGGGAACACATAGCCCATATTGTCCGCGCCAACGCCGTGCCATTGCGCGATCGCGGCAAGATATTGCTCGCTCGACAGCGTTGGGATGAAGCGGCCCTCGCCGGTCGCGTCGTCTGCGCCGCCAAGTTCGAATGAGGGATGTGTCCCGTGAATATGGTGCCCGCGCAGTCCGCCGCCAAGCACCATCTGGACATTGCCCCAGCCATGGTCGGTTCCGCGCTGGTCGTTCGCCTTGCTCGTCCTCCCAAAGTCGCTCATCGTGAACAAAGTGACCGTATCTGCCAGTCCCATGGCCTCGATCGCGCGGTAAAATGCAGCAACTGCGGCGGCAACGTGGTGAAGCAGCACGGCATGGGTTCCGCTCGCCGAATTGCCCTCTACCTGGTTGGCATGCGTGTCGAACCCGTTTGAGCCGACAAAGAAGCTCTGGCGCGAATGGCCCAGCGTCTGGCGCATCTCGATCATCCGCGCGACGCGCAGAAGCTGGCGAGCGACACTGCTGTTGAGCAGCTGGCCGGTTGCCGGATCGATGAAGAAGCTCTGGGCAAGGCCGCCATCGGCGAGCAGCGCGTCCATACGGCTTGCCAGCCCCCGATTTGCATCGATCTGACCGTCGGTCACCGCAGCGATTTCGCCAAGGCCGTCCGCTGAATCGAACGCGGCAATCGCGCCTGCGAGTTCGGACCGCATTTCCTGGTTCAGGCGAAGCGCGCCGGCCTCGGGAAGAATGAGCGCCGAAGACTGTGCGCCGGCTACAGCAAGATTTGCGCCTGCAAAGGAGATCGTCGAGGGAACATCGCTGATGGCCGAACGGTCCGCGATACGCCCCATGAAGCCGGTGTCGCTGCTCGTTCGGGCACGCAGGCCCTGCCAGTGCGCCTCCTCGTCGGTATGGCTGAACAGCTTGGTCGGCCGCAGATCCTCGCGCGAATTGTACAGCGACTTGGTGAGCGGCGCATGCAGCGTCCCGGTATTGAGGACGAAGGAGAGCTTGCCCTGATCCCAGAACGGCGCGAGCGGCGCGAAGGACGGGTGCATCCCATACCCGACCCCGGACAAGGGGATCAGCACCTCGCGCTTGATCGCGACGGCACCGCGTGCCTCGGAATAGGCGCCATAGGCGGAGCCGTTGGGGACGAGCATGTTCCAGCCATCGTTCCCGCCAAACAGGAACAGGCCGACCATGGCACGATATCCCGAACCCGAAGCTGCGACCGCAGTGCCGCGCATGAGTGAGGCAAGCGCAGCACCGCCGGCGGTGGCGCCTGCGAGGCGGAGGAGAGAACGCCGGGAAAGCTGCATCACTGGACTCCGATTACCGATCGACAAGGAAGGCCGGGCTGGTGCCGACCACGTAGAGCATCGCCTGGGCACGGCGCCGCGCCTGGCGGCGTTCATCCGCGTCGGTGATCGCCATGGCTGCGGCCTTGAGCGCAGCGCGTTGCGCGGCAGTCATCGAGTTGGCGAGCATGAGGAGATCGATCCGCGCGATCATCGAATCGATGTCGCTCCCGAATGTCTCCCAGTTGATCCAGGCCGGCGTCGTCCCGAAAGCCCCGGGGATCCGGGCCTGAACGCGATATTCGGGGCGCTTTTCGGGATCGCCCAGGATCGTCCAGTCGTGAACGAGATTATGCCAGGTGATGCTGGTCGACACGCTCACCAGACCCGACACCGGGCTGCGATAGCCTGGCCGTCCAGGCAGGCCATTCTCGCTTGGATAGAAGCCAAACACCGAGGGAGCGTTGAACACCGGCTGGCCGAGCGCCTCATCGCGCTCCATCATCGCGCCGCCGTCGGTCTGGACGCCGACGACCCGTGCGAGACTGGTCATCAGCAAAATCGGCTCCTTGAGCTTGCCTGCAGCAGACGAGCCGGACGGGTTGCGCGCTTCGGGATCGGTCAGGACTGCGCGCAGGACAGCCTTCATGTCACCGCGCTCGCCATTCCCGTTATTGACGAATTTCTCGGCAACGCGCCGGACATAGGCGGGCGAGGGATTGGCGGTCACCAGGTGACGGATCAGGTGCCGAGACACAAAGGGCGGGGTCGAGGCATTGCGGAATGCTGCATCCACGACCGAAGCGACGCTCTGCTGGCTGCTTGCGCCACCCGCCACACTGGTGCCGAGAAAGCGCTTTTCCCCCCGGTCATACCAGTTGGTGTCGCCGATGATCATGGACTTGGTATGATCGGACGCTGCCCAGTCGAATTTCCCGGCCCCGTCCATCGGCGCGTAGAGCCATCCGGTCAGGGCGCGCGAGACGCCCTTGATGTCGTCCATCGAGTAATTCTCAAGCGGCGCGCCCGTGGCATCACGACGGACGGTCCCGTCCATCTCCAGTTGCTCTGCGCCCATGGAGAAAAGCTGAAGAAGCTCGCGCGCATAGTTTTCCGACGGCGCGGTGACCTTGCTCTCGGCCATGTCGAGATACCGGCCCATATAGCCGTTCATGGTCACCGCGTGCAGCAGATCGCGGAAATTGCCGAAGGAGTGGTCGAGCAGCAGCTGGTTGTAGCCAGCAAGGCTCGCGGTCATCAGCATCTCGTTGTTCGAGACGGTCATCATCTGGCCGAGCGCGAGGGCTACGCGCTGGCGAAGCTGGTCAGGCTGGCCGACGGCGTTGGCATAGAAGCGCGCCGCGACCGGGCCGCGCAATTTGGTCCGGAACTCGCAGGTCGCATAGTCGGACGATCCCGCGCAGTGATCCTTGCGGACGACCTGCATGAGATCACGATAGTTGCTGCTCGACAGGCCGAACTGTTCGGTAATCCATGCATCAACCCCGATCGAACCGATGCGCTCGACCGTCGCAAAGTCCGGGCCAAAGGTCGCCTGCTTGGCAAGGCGCGCCGCGTCCGCAGGTGTGGCCGAACTCGTCTTTGCAGGGGGCACGGCCTCAGGAAGCGCGACCACCCCGCCACTGCTCGATGAGCCGCCACCGCCGCCGCTGTCGCAGCCCGCGAGCGCAAGCGCGGATAGACAGGCAATCCATGCGCGCTGCGACCCAACGGCGATCGAAGACATGTCGAACTCCTCCAAAGCGCGACAGGCCACAAACACAGGCCCGTCGAATTCAGAGGAATTATAGGATGACTACGGCCTGCCGGACGGACGGAGCCGGGGAAGTTCAGCGCGAATCACAGATTAGATGGGGACGGATCAGAAATGCGCTCACAACTGCCCGGCATCATTGGCCATTTTAACCACACTGTATTTGTACGAAGATCGTTCGGGGCAAGCCCTGCTTGTTCCGCCAAGTTCAGGATCGTTAATATTTGGTATAGGACTGACGCTGTTCTTTACCGCATGTCGCAAGCGTACCGCTTGAATGATCCATCTCTCATCAGCATTGAAGAGCAGAGGCCGCACGCCAGAGCAGCGGTTGGCGGCTGCGTCGCGATGTTTTCGGGATTGCGATTGGGCACCGATCCTGTCGGCTCACCCAGGCTACCGCAGGCGGCCCGCGTGCCGAGATGACGGCTGCCAGCGATGACGCTTCAGCAGCGCGATGCAACAGCGCCCGGTCAGGATGCGGCTGGTTGCCCGCTTGCCATCTGATCAACCCACTGACCAAGATGGGCGAGGTGAACCGGCTGGAGGAAGGTGACCCCCAGACGCTCGCCCCTGATCCAGCGGACCTGACCGACGATCGGCGCAAAGCCGTCCAGATGCAGCTCCACCTCTTCGCCAAGGCTTACCGGAAGGTCGGTGATGACCTTGGCGCCCCCCTGGGAAAGGTCGAGAAGTGGAACCAGATGCCACACGGCTCCGATCCGCAAGCGACAGCGCAGGTTGACCGTGATGCGCGGGCCGCGCGGCTGATGATGCGGCAGCAGGGTGCCTCGAGATTGCAGATACTGGTCGAGCTCAATGGGCTGTTCGAAGGCGACGCCGATCCGCCGCCCCCTGGTCCAGCGCACAACGCCGGTGACCGGATCGAACACCCGCGGCTCGATCCTGACCCGGGCACCCACGGCAATCGACGAGAAGCTCTCGAGCATCATCCCGCCCGAGCCGAGATTCCGGATCAGGCAGAGATGCTGGGTGTCGGGCTCGACACACATTCGTGCGACCTGAAACACGGTGCGATGCCGTTCATCGGCGCGACGCTCGCTCGTCTCCAACGGTACTTCAAGAAATGAATAGTCCATGGCACACCTGTCATCAGGCCCGTTCTAGGGACCATGGTCAGACGCGTTTGGCCGGAAAAGCCATCCACAAGCGTGCGGGCTACCCAATTCTGAGCAAATAATGCGTTCGCGAGGATGGATAATCGGTCGTTCAGTGGAGCGGAACAGTATCCGTTCTGGTGCAAAGGCGCGTAACACCGACAATATGCGCAAGCGAACCGATGTGTCCAAGAACACTGCCCGCCCCTGTTGCTTTGCCCGGCGGCTGAAATACACAAGCACGCCGACAATAGTTCAGCCCCCGGTCGCCCGCGAAGAGCAACTCAGGGGCTCGCGTCTCCATCGATCGGAGCGCCCGGCAATCTGAATGGGCAGGCGTATCGCTTGATCACGCCAGCGTGGATGGCGATCTAAGCCTGGCAGCCCCGCCGCAGCGGTGCCTGGTCAGGGGATTTTGACCTCATCACCCGGCTTGGGCTGATCCTGACACGGGAAGCGTGTCTTGAGCGACACGACCACGACGGATGCCGCCTCACCAGCGCGATATCCGGGGTTCTCGGCGAGATAGTCGATGAATGCCTTGCGCAAGTCGGCCTGGACCAGATTGCCCGGAGCACAGAACTCGCGCATCTTGAGCCAGGATTCATAGGCGCGCACGGCGTCATAGACGCCAACGATATAGGCAAAACAAAAGGAAGCGTCGGCTGGATCTGTCGATTCGCAGCGATCCTTCAGCGCGCCTGCCGTAAACAGCGCCGGAGCCTGTGCGGGCTGCGGCTGGAGTGAGCCAAGAAGAAGCGCAAGCAGCATTGGCGAGGCGATAGGTTGCCCGGCAGCAGGGGTCAATGCAAAGGCCAGGTTCGAGGGAATGTTGCATCGCAGCGCTGTTGCAGCTAGGGCATGGACATGGTCCAGACGCGCGATCCGGCCCTTTCAACCCAGAGCGATCTTTGGAAATCCCTCGACTGGTTGCTCGAGGAACCTGCCGACCCGGCCACCGGGCGCGGTACGGTGTTCGAGCGCGTCGCGCATTCGCGCGCGGGAAGGTTTCTTCAAAGACTGGGAGCGGTTGGTTCAGCCGGTCTTGTGGCGGGTCTTGTGCTCCTGACTGGTGTTGTCGCCTGGGCGTTATGGCCTGCGCCGCAAGCGCGCGCGATCCCACAGCCCGCCTCACCTGCCCCGCCCCGCATCGAGGCCCCGTTCGCCCCTGGCGCAATGCGCACGCTCAGCCGGGACGCTGCGATCGCCCTGAACGCTGCGACCGTTGCTGGCGATGTGCCCGTGCCGAGCGCTGCGTCCTTTGTCCTCAAATCTCCCGAGCCAACCGACTATCAGCGCTCGCTGGACTGCCTCACTCAGGCAATCCACTATGAGGCGGGTTCAGAAGGCGTCGACGGGGGCAGAGCGGTTGCACAGGTCATCCTCAACCGGGTGCGTCATCCTGCCTATCCCGACACGGTATGCGGCGTGATCTATGAGGGTGCCAAGCGAGCAACCGGCTGCCAGTTCACCTTTGCCTGCGATGGCTCGCTCGCCCGCATCCCGTCACCGCGTGCGTGGCAACGCGCGCGGGCGATCGCGGTCTCGGCGCTTGCCGGCGATGTCTACGAAACGGTCGGCTGGTCGACCCATTATCATGCCAATTATGTCGTGCCTTACTGGGCCGCGAGCCTGCGCAAGACTGCGACCGTCGGCGCTCATATTTTCTATCGCTGGACTGGCAATTGGGGCGAGTCCGGCGCCTTCAACCGGCGCTATGCAGGCGCCGAACCGCTGGCCGCACTTCTGCTCGGAGCCGAGGCGGGCCTAGCTGCTGCGCAGGAGGATGCCGAAGCTGTGCAGGACGCGGACACGCCTGCGCTTCCCGAAGCAAGACCGATCCTGCTCAGCGCGCAACCCGGTGCGACAAAGTCCGATGCGACGCGTGACCCTCAGGTCAGGGAGGTCGCGCTCGGAGACCGTCAGGTGCTTATTCATCCAAAGGCCGCTGCATCCGAAGTCTCGGCAGAAGCCGGAACGGTCGACAAGACGCCGTGACGCGACCGCGCACGGGCACGCCGTGCGGCGCGATCGTGCGGGCTCCACGGATTTGACGGGTCGATCCGCAGCGCCGTTGATTGAACGCCGGCACCCCTCAGGAGTGAGTGCGCAAGGCTAAGACAGCGCAGCACAAAGCCGATGTCAGGGTGCCACCATTTCGGACGGCCGCGACCTCTTGCCGCGCAGGCGATTGGTCATGGGCACCTCGATCAAATGCCAGGTGAGCCAACCAAGGATGAAGCAGCCCGTACAGGCCATCAGCACAAGCGCCATCAGCGGTCCCGGTCCTTCTGCCGCAATAGCGCTGGTCGCGGCAGCAAAGGCGCCCAGCACGAAGCTGTGCGTGAGGTAAATGCTGTAAGAGGCATTGCCCATGGCACTTGAAAACATGGCGAACCGCCCACCGGCTTCACGATCGCGGGGCACCACCAGGACACAGACTGCCAGAGCCAGGACGATGGCGCCGAGCATGGCGCCGATAGTCTCCAGGGTCGCGGCCAGCCAGAGCGCCGCGATCGCAACGCTCGCGATGAGCGGCAGCGGCGCGCTGGGCAGCCTGTCGCCGCACCGCTCGCGAATGCGCGCCAGGATCATTCCCGCCATGAAGATCAGCATGACCGGACGCGTGAACACATAGGCGATGACTGACAGGCCCCATCGGTCCGCAGGTGCCGCGATCAGGGGTCCGAGCGCGGCCAGCAGGCCCAGAACGGCGAGCACCAGCAAGACCCCGTGGCGACGATGGATCGCGAGCCCGGCTGCGAACAGGAGGTAGAAAAACATCTCATAGTGGAGGCTCCAGCCAAGACCATAAATTGGCTGGATGAGCCCATTGGCACCACGATGGGGAATGAACAGAAAACTGCCGACCCATTCAGCAAGGGTCGGAAAGCGAAAATCGCTCAAGGTGCCCAGCCCCTGGGTTGCCCAGGCAAAGACAACGATGAGCAGGGTCGTGAGATAATAAAGCGGTGCCACCCGCAGGAACCGCGCACGAAGGAATGCGGCGCCGCTCGGCGGAGCCTGACGGTCCCGGCTGGTGATGAACACCATGATGAACCCGCTGATCGCAAAGAAGGCAAAGACGCCGGTCTGGCCCAGCTTCGCAACGAATTCGGGAAGCTCGGCCGGCAGTGCGCCGCGTTTCTCATAGCGCTGGAGCAGATGCTCCACGACGACCGCCAAGGCAGCAACGCCGCGCAGCAGCTGCAGGGCGACGATCTGTCCCTGTTCGATCCTCAGCGCGTTGTGGAGCGGGATCATGGCGCGCATCCATGCGCCAGGATTACCGCGCTGCTGACGCGCCTCACCGGTCATCCCGCGCGCAACACGACGATGGTCGCGTTGAGTGCAAAGCCAAGGGCGACGCTCTTGATCAATTCACGCGGAGTCACCGGAAGATTGGCGTTGATGATCGCAGCAAGCAGCGAAATCAGCGATGCCGAGACCAGCAACCGCCACCAGGCCGGCCAGGCGGCATCGGGCAGATTGGGCCAGCTCGCGATGAGCGGGAGCAGGACCATCAGAAAATAGCCAAAGGAGGCAGCCAGCCAATGGGCCAGAAAGCGTGGGAGGGTCTCGCCAAGCTCGAGATGCGGATCAGTGCCCATGCGGCCTACCCTGGGCGAGCGTCGTGCTCTCACGGCTGGCATGATCGACCAGCGTTCCGATCAGCATCTCGTAATAGACCGGCGAATCGCGGTCGAGCTGCTCCTCGCCCGGCGCTACCGGCGTCGCGGCGAGCCGCGCCTCTGCCGCACGAATCTGCCATTCAGCCATGTCGCGCCAGGTTGCCGCATCGCGTGCCGCAATCGCCTGCTGGGCAATCCCGATCAGCATCACAAACGAACCGAGCAGAGCCAGCGCAACCGCAACATAATAGCCATCGGCCCACAGCGCACGGATGCTGAAGCCATAGATCACGGTGGCCATGGTGGCGATCAGCATCACAAAGCAGAGCAGATCAACTGCGCGCGCCAATTTCGCGACCCAGCCGGGGCGTGCGCGCAGAGAAGGTGCCGGCTCATCCATGCATCAGCTCATGTCAAACAAGGCAAGGCCAGGCAATGACTCTGGACCGCCGGCCCGCGACGACAACGCGCCGGAGCAGGCCGATGGCTGCGCCCCCCACCCCGCGTCGGTGCCGTAGGCCAGCGCGTTGCCGAAGAACAGATGCGCATGGCCGCTCAGGACCGCGCGATCGGCGGCAATCAAAAGGCGTTCTTGTGCACGAGCACGCGGAAGGTCTGAAGGACGATCCACAGATCCCGGAACAGAGACCAGTCCCGCAGATATTCAAGATCGGCCTGAAGCCGGTTGGTCAGGTCCGACGCGTGCTCGGTCGCGCCGCGATATCCCCGGATCTGCGCAAGGCCGGTCAGACCAGGCTTTGTCGCATGCCGGTGCCAGTAGCGCCCGTCGATTTCCCAGAACAGCTTGTCGGCAGCGCGCGATGCCAGGGCGTGAGGACGCGGCCCGACAATGCTCATGTCGCCAAGCAGCACGTTCAGCAGCTGGGGCAATTCATCAAGGCTGGTGGCGCGAATGAACCGGCCAACCCGGGTGATGCGATCATCATCGCGCCCGGTCGAACGCGTGCCGCTGTGATCGAGCTGCTCGACCCGCATGCTGCGGAACTTGAGCATTCGAAACTGGCGGTTCCCCTGACCGATCCGGGTCTGGACAAAGAACACGGGCCCGCGTGTCTCGAGCCTGATGGCCAACGCGATCGTCAGGAATGCCGGCAACAGGAACAACAGCGCAAAACCCGACACGGTGACGTCAAACCCGCGCTTGGTGATCGAGTCAAACTTGCTCAGCGCGCCATTGGCGACGACGAGTGTCGGGCGGCCGCCGCAGCTGCCGATCCCCATCGGGGAGGTCTGTTCAAGTTCCGGTGCCATGATCTCGGCCTTGATCCCCAGCCCCTTGAGCAGGTGCGACCACAGGGCGCGGCGCTCGGGCGGACAGCCGACAACCACCCGGTCGGCATGTTTGAGCATCGTTGCAAGCCGGTCATACATGTCCGGGCAGTGAAGATCGGGATCGATATCCGTGCCAGCATGGATGACGAAGCTGAACTTGCTGAAATCGACAAGATGGATGCCGTCGCAGATCAGATAGGTGGAATACAGGTCGCCGCCCATCAGCTTGCGCGCATGCCGCAGCAGGAGAAGCCGGCCTGCCATCAGTGAGGCAAGGCCGAATGTGAGGCCGATTGCGACCATGCCTCGGGAATAGTCGGCGCTCGCCTTCATGAAGAAGGCGACCATGATCATGAACACTGCGGCAAACAGAAACGCGCGCGCGGAGCGCAGAACACCCAGACCATAACGATCGACCGCACCGACCGTATAGGCCCTCGCGTTGAGCGCGAGCACCACATAGAGCGGGAGAAGCGGAGCCGCGACGATGAACCAGTCGCCATTGCCGCGGTCATAGAGCAGATGCGCTGCGAAGAAGCTTCCCAGAATGCAGCAGGTATCGAGCAGCAGCAGCGAGAGATAGAAACGGTTGCGCAACGTCTCATGGCTGGGACGCTCCATCCGTGCGCCAAAGGCGAGTCGCGAATTGAACGCGTTCACATTCATTCTTGCCCCCACAAGATTCGACGGATCAACCGATTCGCAACGGTAACGCAGTCAAAACTGCGCTGCAATGCAACAATTTCCCTGATTTTTGAATTGGTATCAAAATCAGACAGTTCAGCGCAATGGGTTTATTCTGACATTTGCAGAACAAGCCGGAAACAGCGCAGCTGCGAAAGGTGTATTTTCAGATGAAACGATGCGCAACCGGAGGGGCTTTGCGTATTTCCCGCAGTTGCTGATTCTTAGTGTTACCTCGTCAGGCGCTACCCGGACCTCAGACAGGCCGGCGCGGCCAGGTCGGCGCATGATCCTGCGCTGCAGCGCACGCGCAGTGCGACAGGCAACAAGACCATCCAGATATTCCGGCCGAGCACCGGGCAACTTGCCGGCCGGTTGTACATCCAGCTGAGGCAAGGCGGAGGCCGCATCGGCCGCCCGGGTGCACGGACGAAAGCAGATCGACGCTCACGCGGCCGGTGTGCGGTCGAGAAACGCATCGCGCAACTGGCCTGACGCAATGGTGCGCGAACTCGGCCGGCATGGCCTAGCCCCGCCCTGGCTGGTCCCGGGCCGGGGGCGCTCAGCCCCCCTCACCTTGCTCTTTCCCAATCAGGTCTCGCGAGATCCGTCATAATCGTAGCGGTAATAGTTATAGGCCGCGCCATAGCCTGTGCTCTGCGGATCATATTTGGTGACGACCGCGCCGATCACATGGCCGCCGGCGCGCAGCAGGCGATCAATCGCATTGCGGGCCTGGCCGAAGTGCGAACTGCTGGCCTCGAGCACGAAGATCGTCGCCTGCGCCGCAGCCGACAATTGCGTGGCATCAGCCAGCGCGAGCACCGGAGGACCATCGAGGATCACAACGTCGTAAAGTCCGGCAAGATCGCCGAGCAAGCTGCTCATCGCGTCACCTGCAAAGAGCATGGCAGGATCGGGCGGCAGCGGGCCGCTCGTCATCACGTCGAGACCCTTGACCGCGCTCCGGCGAATAGCGGCATCCGCCGGGTACAATCGGGCAAGAACGGATGAGAGCCCCTGCTCGAGCTGCGGAAGGTCAAATGTCCGATGAAGCGAAGGCCGGCGAAGATCCGCGTCGATTACGAGAACCTTCTTGCCGATCAGCGCGAAGTCGCGGGCGAGCGCGTAGGAGGTCGTCGACTTGCCCTCCGACTTGCCACTTCCCGTCACGAGAATCGCGCGCGGGATACCCTGGTTTGAGGATAGCTGGATCGAGGTGCGGATCGAGTGATAGGCCTCGGCGATCTCCGACTTGGGATTGGTGAGCGCGTAGAGCGGCGGCTGATCGCGCACCGAGGGTACAACGCCAAGCAACGGGACATGGAGGCGTTGCTCGACATCCTGAGGGTCGCGGATCGAATCGTCGAGATAATCGCGTCCAAAAGCGTAGAGCAGCGCGAGCGCGATACCGCCGAACAGCGCGATGAACAGGTTGAGCATCGGCTTTGGCGAGGTCGGACGGACCGGCTGCTCGGCCGTATCGACAACAGTGATGTTGTTGGACGTGACGCCGGCCTCGGCGCTGACTTCCTTGAAGCGCTGAAGCATCCCGTCATAGATCTGGCGGTTGGTGTCCACTTCGCGCTGAAGGATATTGTAGCGCACACCGCGGTCCTGTTCGGACAGGGTCGCGCGCTTGAGCGCCGAAACCTGCCCGGCGATGGCACGATACTGGCGATTGGCGGTCAGATACTGGCTGCGAATCGAGTCGCGGATGCTGGTCGCAATGCGATCGATCTGCGAGTCGAGCGATTCAAGCTCCGCAACCGCACGGATGACGGTCGGATGGTCTTCCTTGAGCCGACGCCGCAACTCGTTGAGGCTGGCAACATCCTCGGCCCGCTTCTGGGACAGGCGCCCGATCGCGTCATTGCTGAGCACTTCGGGAAGCGACATCAGCGCAGTCGAGCGCGCCTGCATCCAGCGCTGGCGCGTCTTGAGATCGTTCGCCTGCGCATCGGCAAGCTCGGTGTTGAGCTGGACGAGATTGGCGGTGGTCAGCGAGCGCGGTCCCTCGGCAGCGCCGGCCTCGCGCGCGCCGCTGCGCGCGTCGATCAGCTGGGCCGAGCGGGCATAGGCGATCAGCTGACGCTCGGATTCCTCGAGCCGGGTCTTGGAGAGAGCAAGCTGGTTCTGGAGGAACTGGCGCGAGTAGCTAGAGGTCGAGAATTTGCGCTCGACATTCCCTTCGATGAAGTTGCTGGCATAGCTGTTGGCAATGACCGCCGCGAGCTTGGGATCCCGGCTCTGGAACATGATGCCGACAACCCGCGTATTGCGCGGCAGATCGACACGCAGGTTGCGCTGGAGAAGATCCAGCACAAGGGTTTGCCGCGTCGTGCCTTCTTTGAGCGGCTCGAGCTCGCCGCCGCCGCTCATCTGCTTGAGAAAGGTGTCGTTGGCGGCAAGATCGAGGCTCTCGGCCACGCGCACCGCCATCGAGCGACTTTTGAGCAGATCGACCTGCGTCTGGAGGAACCGGTCCGCATCCGATCCGATGACCTGCGGCTCGACATCCTCGGTCCCAAGGATCTTGGTGGTCTGCTGATCGACCTGAATGCTCGCCCGCGCTTCGAATGTGCGCGGCATGAGAAAGATCGAGGCGATGCCGAGCATCGCGGCGACCGCGAGAATCGCAATGATCACGAACCGGCTGCGATAGAGCGTTGCCCAGATCGCGCGGATATCGACCGCGCTCGACTGCTCTTCGCTTTGCGCGATCAAGAGCCGTTCCTGCGCTTCTGCGTCCGCCCGCTCGTCCGTGCGTGTCGCCAGCTTCGGGACATCCATATCGCCCACCGCTTTTATGCCCCTAGTTGGTACGCCCCATCGAGGGAGCGTGTCAGAATTGCGTGAAGACGTTGAGCAGCGGCGCGGCGCGGAGCACGTCGTGCCAGATCCGCTTGCTGTTCGAATGCCCCAGAATAATCACGTCCCGCGCAAGAATGGCAGGATCAGCGGCATCACCGCGCCGGATCGCCTTGAGGTCGAACACCGCACCCATCCGCTCGCCATCGACATAGCGAATGACGATCGCCTCGCGAAGCGCGGCATTCTCGGTCTCACCCTTGGCCAGCGCCACAGCGTCGAGCAGGGTTGTCGGCCCTGAAATCGGATAGATGCCAGGCTCCTCGACCTCGCCCTGGACCGTGACGCGCTGCGCCACCGAACTCAGGACCGTCACGGTCACCTGCGGGTCGACATAGAAACGCTCGGCAAGCTTGGCAGCGAGATGATCGGCCAGTTCGGTCGCAGTCTGGTCCGTGGCCTTGATCCGTCCGATCAGCGGCATCGAAATATTGCCCGCAGCATCGACTACAGTACCGGTCGAAGAGATATCCGGCTCCTGAAACACGCTGATCTGCAGCGTATCGAGCGGACCAATGCGATAATCGCGAATCGTCTGGGCGCCCGTCGGCGCGGGAATCAATGCATAGGCCTGCGCGCCTGAACGCAACGCAGGACCCACATTATTATCCGCGCAGGCGCCAAGTGCAGCCAACAGCAGCACGGCTGCGCCCGCGTGAAGTCTAACCCCCTTCATGTCCGCACTAATCCTACGCCACCCGCCATTACAGCCCCGCTGAGACCTTATCGCTCCCAATGTTGCGGCGCAATGTCCGTAGCGACACATCATCAAGAATGACTGTAGCTTTCATTTGGTCGCCTTGCGCGAGGAAAAGCGCAATTTTCTGGGACGGGCACGCGGCGGGAACTTCAAAGCGCCCGGCAAGCTGTTCCCAGCGCGAGCGCAAGGAGCCGCCACTGGGGATCGGTATACGCGCAAGCGCGCGGCCGTCCGCGCAATCGATTCGCCACTCGGCGCGATCAGATCCCGTTGCTGCATCGACGCGGACACGCGCGTCCAACATATAGGTCCCCGGCGCGAGCGCGATCGACTGCATAAGCGCGTCGCCCCCACCCATGCCAGTGGAGCTGACGCGCAAGGCGTCCCCCTTGTCTGCGCTGTCCTCTTCGAGCGCGAGCCGGATCCCGGCTATTTTCGGCCCGGCCCAGGCATAGGGCGGTGCGGTCTGGGGCAGAGGCGTCGCGAGCCCATCGAAGCTGCCGTGACCGATCAGCTCCGTGCCCGCGCTTGCATGCCAGAGCGCGCGAACCAGCGCGTAATCCTGCGCCTCGGCGGCGCGCCAGCGCATCAGGCCCGTTTCGTCCGGCTGAGCTGGAACCCCTTTCTGGCGAAGCGCCGCCAGCAACTGGAGGATAGCGCCCCCTTTCTGCGGTGTGTCCTGAGCCAGCGCATTGAGATACCCCTGGCGCCAGCCCGGCCGCTCGCCCAGTCGCGCAGCCACCGCCTCGATTCCGCCTGGCATGTCGAGCAGGGCACGCAGTTGGTCGATCAACTGGGCACTGAACAGATTGCGTCGCAGCAGCGCATCGATCCGCTCGGCGGCAACACCTGCATTGCCTGCGGCAATCGCGGCCTCGGCGAGCCAGAGCTGATGGAGGCCGTCACGCCATCCAAGGGCTGCGCCGGACAACAGCAGCCCGGCGCCGCGCTCGGGCGCACCAAGCTCGAGATCGGCCATGCCATGCGCGCGCACCGCGCCGGCGTTGAGAGGGGTGATGGCAAGCGCGCGCGCGGCTGCCTCACGCGACTGGATCATGTCTCCTTCGAGCTGGCTGCTCAGCGCACGCGCCTCCCAGGCCGATGCGGACCAGGGTGCAAGCGATGTTGCCAGCCCGGGCTGCCCTGCCCGGGCAAGCGAATCCCCGACCATCGATGCGCTGCAGATCGCGGCGAGGCCCACTGCTGATCCAAGAATGACAATCGAGGCGCCCGTACCCAAGCCATGTTCGGACGAACGCGGCGGGCGCGGGAGCGTCAACAAGCCGAGCAGCACCCCGAACAAACAGGCGATCGCATCCATGCGAAGTGGGAAATCAACGAGGGAAAAGCCAAGGATGATCGCGATCCCGCCCAGGGCCGCGAGAACAGCAGGCCTGTGCCCAGGGTCCGCGCGCATCCCCCTGAGTGCAGCAAATCCGATCGCGCCGCCCATGAACAGCAGTAGCAGGATCGCGGGAATGCCTCCTTCAAGCGCAAGTTCGAGCAGATCGTTATGCGCGTGATTGACCCGCAGCGGCCCGACCTGTCCGAGGGGCTCAACCGTCGGATAGACGACGCCGAAGCTGCCAAGTCCGGTTCCCCAGGGCAGGCTTGCCTTGAGCGCAAAGACGCTATTGTCCCAATATTGGAACCGCAGATCCTGCTGTAGCCAGGCGAAGCGCTCAAGTACGACCCGCGCGGCATCCGTCTGTGCGATCAGAAAACCCGCGACCAGATAGATGAGCGCCAGCGCTGCAAGCCATTTGCCGACCGTGCGGCCCTGCGCCATCAGCCCGGCTGAGAGCAGCAGGCAGAGCGGGAGGAGGACAAGTGCGGTCCGCGAGCGGGTTGCCAGCACGCCAAGCGCGAGCAGTCCGACAATCGCGAGCGGGGCTAGGGCTGCAAGGCCACGCATTTCGGGTTGCCGAGAGCGCGCGATGATGCCCGGCAGGCTCGCGAGAAGTATCGCAACGAGCAGCAGCACCGCATGATGGTTTCGGTTCACAAACAGTCCGACGCCAAAGCCACGATGGACTGTGTCGTAAAGGATCGGAGCGCTCTGCCCCATCGCGACCTGGATGAAGCCCAGCAATGCACTTGCAAGCGCGGTGGCGACAACCAGCTGCGCAATCCGTCTGCGCTGCGCCGCGTCGGCAAGCGCAACCAGCGCGAACGCTGCAAGCGGCACAAGCACTGCAAAACCGGCGCGCATCGTAAGATCGGGCGTCAGGCTGAGCGTGCGCCAGCGGTCCCAGCCCATCTGGGCATCGATCGTCGCGGCGATCTCCCGACCGGGCAACATCGTCCAGACACCAGGCGGCAGGGGGACAAGCTGTACAAGCGCGAGCAGCAGCGCCCCGCCAAAGCCGATCAGAAGAAATCGGGCCGGGGAATCGAGTCGGTGCCAGCCCCTGGCACGCGCGAACCGCACCAGCAGCACGATCGCAAAGAGGTGCAGGACAAGGCCAAGCAGTGGATAGCCAAGCCCGGCGCCACCGGTCAGCAGTGCGAGCAACAG
Source organism: Sphingomonas sp. R647 (assembly GCF_020177055.1). Lineage (GTDB taxonomy): Bacteria > Pseudomonadota > Alphaproteobacteria > Sphingomonadales > Sphingomonadaceae > Sphingomonas. Next base: position 24,353 of record NZ_JAIQXT010000001.1, on the reverse strand, counting down.
AAAGGCAAGAGCGCCGCGATCTCCTGCGCCGGCAACGGCCGCGTCGGCCGATGATCGTAGCGGGCGCCGCGAAATCGAACGGGTCTTCATGATCTGAGCGGACTCTGCCTGCTGGGCCCGCGCCGCGGGCAATCGACTTGCAAGGTCCCGATCGCTGCCAGACTAGAGGCACAAACAACAACGCCCCGGCCAGCAGGGGTCGGGGCGTTTTATGACAGGTTCAGGAAAACCTAATCTCAGTTGGGGCTCGAATCCCCACCACCGCTCGCCACTGCAACGACCGTCACGGTCACTGCAACGACTGCGATCAAAGGAAGCAGGAACGCCGGGGTCGCATTGTTGCGCTTGCCAGGGCGCGTCGAGACGCGTGCATCCCGGCCAATGGCACTGATCGACTGAACGCGCTTGCTGTCGAGCTGCACGGCGGCAGGACGGACCTGCGAGGCCTGGGCCGACACCGAAGCGAATGCGAGGGTGCCAATCATGGCGAGGCTTGCTGCCGTCTTCTTGAACATTGCCGCGTCCCTTCGTTCGATCTCTTAATACGCTGCATTGCGATAAGATAAGCCCATCGGCAAGTCAATCGGCAATTGGCCCTCACCGCGCGTCGCTCTCATGGAATGTTGGGTCAAGTTCTGACACACAAGGAGCGTCCCGTTGCTGAAAAATCGCTTGTCAGGCGGGCACGCCTTCAACAACTCCCGCCAATTGCCCATCGGTCGACAGAATTTCCTGCCGGTCCCCCTCGAGATAAAGCGCGGTCAGGATGCCGGTGCGATAGGCCCCCGTGTCGATCCCGATCCGGTTGTCGCGAATAGCGACTTCGGGTTCAATCGAGTGGCCGTGCACGATCACCGCGCCATGATCGCGTGGATCGTCAAGAAAATCCCCGCGAATCCAGAGAAGATCCTCGCGCACCTGACGATGAAGCGGGGCGCCTGGCCGGATGCCGGCGTGTACAAACAAATAATCGCCTGACCGCACGCTGAGTGGCAGCCGCGCCAGCCAGCTCGTCCAGTGCGCGGGAACTGCAGAGCGCGCCCGGGCGAGATAATCGCGCAGATCCTCACCTTGAGTGCGCGGCGCGACATCGAAACTGCGCAGCGTTTCCTCGCCACCAAAAGCCAGCCAGGACCGGAACGCATTGAGGTCGCCCTTGAGGGCCTGAAGCATCGCCTCTTCGTGATTGCCAAGGAGCACGATGACACGATTGCTCTTGCGCTCGAGACTGTAGAGTAACTCGAGCACCTTGGCGCTATCGGGCCCGCGATCGATGATATCGCCCAGAAATACGAGGTGCAGCGACTTGGCGGGCGGCAATGCGGCGCTGTGCTCGCCGATCTTCTCTAGGATGCACTGCAACAGATCAAAGCGCCCATGAATATCGCCGATCGCATAGACACGATCTCCTGATTCGACGCTTGGCAAAGGTGCCTCTCCGGTTTAGCGTGATTGAAGAAAAAGGGTCGCGCTTCACTATCTTGCCCGAACAGCTCCCGTCAAATGCCGCAACGCAGCAAACGGGAACAGGACGGAAGTGCAGCGTCGGGGGTATCAATCGTGGGCACTGATTGTTGCGTGGATCAACCGGGCGGCGGACGAATTGCGCGGGCTTAGCCTCTGGCGGCGCGCGCCCTTGCCTGCCCGGCCCTGCCCTGCCGGTCGGATACCCCTTTCCTATTCATTGCCCGTGCCTTTGGACGTGAGCGGAGTTGACTTGGACCTCATGACGGACGGCGCGAAGACAGGACAGTCAGATAGCGGGCAAAGGCTGCGCATCCTGCTTGTGGCATCGGCGGGCGGGCACTGGATCGAGCTGTGCCGGATGCGGCGCGCCTTTGTCGGTCATGACTGCCAATATGTGAGCACGTCGCCCGGGCTTGTCGCGCCGAATGGCGGGCGCGAAGTGCTGGTGATTGCCGACAGCTCCCGCGATACGGTGCTGACCAGCCTCAGGACTGCGCTGGGAGTGTGGCGGATCGTGCGCCGGTTCAAGCCGGACCTCGTCGTTTCGACGGGAGCGGCGCCTGGCGCGGCTGCGCTCTATGCAGCCAAGATTTGCGGCGCAAAGACCCTCTGGATCGACAGTATCGCCAATGGTGACGAGCTCTCCTTGTCGGGCCAGCTGGTTCGACCGGTTGCGAACCTTCGGCTGACCCAGAGCGCGGAACTGGCGAAACGTTCGGGCAATATCGGCTATTTCGGCAGGGTGATGTGATCCTCGTTTCGGTGGGAACCCAGCTGCCATTCGACCGCCTCACGCGCACGGTCGATGCCTGGGCGATGCGGCATGGAATCGGCGACATCTTCGCTCAGATCGGGCCGTCCAACTATGTTCCAAGCGCAATGGAGCATGTCGATTTTCTCGAGCCCGACCTGTTTCGCAGGTTGCAGGAGCAATGCACGCTGATGGTCAGCCATGCCGGCATGGGTTCGATCATCACGGCCATGGAACTTGGCAAGCCGATCATCATCATGGCGCGCGATCATCGCCGCAAGGAGCATCGCAACGGGCATCAATTCTCGACGCTCAAGCAGTTTGCCAATGTGCCAGGCGTGTATCCGTGCACGAATGAGGATGAGTTGACCGCACTTCTCGAGCGCTCCGATTCGCTCACCGCCACGCCGAGCCTCGAGGCTGAGGCGCCCAGCGCGATGATCGATGCACTTGCGTCCTATATCGGCACGATCGCGGCAGAACGTCGCCAGCGGGACTGACAGGCGGAAATAGTAAAGAGGGGCCGCAATCGGCCCAGATTGTGCGCCGCACCATATCGCGAGACAGCCAATCCGGGCGCGCGAAAGACGATCCAAGTCGGCGTTACGGCATTGTATTTCCCCTAGCGCCCGCGTGAACAGACGCCGCCTTTTACAAGGCGCGAACGTCCCGCAAAACAACTACAAGTCTATTTGAATATTTGCGCCGGTCATTTCGCAAAAACGCATGAAATATAATTCCACGCGGACCCGATTTAAAAGCCGCGGACGGACCGCGCGTTACTTGATTACTCTTGGGTCTAGGGATATTGAAACCATTGAAGAATGCGCAGGGGGTGCGGGTGAGAGTTTCAGGTACGGCGGCGCTGCTGACGGTCGCTCTTTTGGCCGGTTGTGCAAAATCCGGGATCGAGCCGATCTCGTCGGGCGAGCGCTATGTTTCGACCGAACGCTTCGAAGAGCGTTACCTTCTGGGTCCCGGCGACCAGGTCCGGGTGATCGTGTTCAACGAACCGCAACTGAGCGGACAGTTCGCGATCGGGACCAATGGGGAAATCTCGCTGCCGCTGATCGGAAGTCTCGTCGTTGCCGGAAAGACGGTCGCGGAAGCCTCTGATCTGGTGCGTGCCGAGTTTTCGCAAGGATATCTGCGCGATCCGCGCATCAGCATGCAGATCGACACCTATCGCCCGTTCTTCATCCTGGGCGAAGTGGGACAGCCGGGCCAATATCCCTTTGCCACCGGCATGACCGCCTTGAACGCCATCGCAACAGCCAAGGGCTTCACCCCGCGCGCCAAGCGGAATGTCGTGATGATCCGCCGGTTCGGCGAACAATATGAACAGCCCTATGTGCTGACGCCCGATCTTCGGGTCTGGCCGGGCGACACGCTTCGACTGACCGAAAGGTTCTTCTGACAACGTCTGGGGATGCGCACGCATCCGGTTACGGGGGGCTTAGCGATTGTCGATGAATGCCGCCATCGACCCTTGGATGCAGGTCGGTCTGACGAAGACCGATATGCAGCGTGAACCGGGCGCAGGCGCTGCGCGTCGCTCCGGGGCACGCGTGCGCCATGCGATCGTGCTGCTTGCGGCGATCGCCGGCGCCAAGATCGGCACAGCCGGCGCCCAGACGACCGATCTGCTGATCGATCCCCCACCCCCCACCGATTATGATCGCGGGCGCAATGTCAGCGTGCAGCAACGTGCGCGCCCTGAATATGACCCGCTTGGCGTGCGCATCGGCGCGTTCATTGCGAGCCCCTCGATCACCACCGGGATCGGCGCGAGCGACAATGTCTATACCGACAACAACAACAAGCGCGCCGACGTCTATCTCAGCGTCCAGCCCTATCTTGCAGTTGCGTCCAACTGGAACGTCCATTCGACGCGGATCACCGCGGCCGGCGACATCAAGCGTTATGCCAATGAGACGCTCAAGAACCAGAACGCCTGGTATGTCTATTCGCAGACCCGGTTCGACATCGTGCGCGACGCCAGCCTGCTGATCGATGCCCAGATCGATCGTGCGTTCGAATCCCCGTATAATGACGATATCGCGGCGAACTCGCTGACCCCGTCGACGTTCCTGCGCACCCAGATCGGCGCCAAGGGCACCTATGCGCAGACCCGCACCCGGCTGATCGCAACGCTTGATCGCAACACCTACCGGTTCAGCGCAATCCGCTTTGCCGACGGCACGGTGCGCGACCAGGGCGCGCGTGATCGCTCGATCACCCGCGCGGGTCTGACCTATGAATATGGCGTGTCGCCTGACCTGTCCTTCTATGCCCAGGCGACCGGCGACCTGATCGACTATTGGAGCCCGACCTTTTTCGGCCGCCCCAATCGCGATTCAAAGGGTGGCTCGCTCGTTTTGGGCTCCAATTTCGACATTGCCGGCGTGGCGCGCGGCACCATCGGGGTCGGCTATACCTATCGTGACTATAACGCGACCGGCACCTACCGCGATGCGCAGGGCGTCTCGGTCCAGGCACGGGCCGAATGGTTCGCAACGCCGCTCACGACACTAAATGTCTCGCTCCAGCGCCGGTTGATGGATGTCAGTCTCGGCAATTCGGGTGCCTATTGGGATACGCGGGTCGGCCTGCGCGCCGATCATGAGCTGCTCTACAACCTGATCCTGTCGGCCGGGATCGAGGCGATCCGGCGTGACTATTCCGAGCTCGACACCCGCACCGATGCAAAGTTTGCCCAGATTTCAGGGCGCTATCGCGCGAACCGGGAATTCGGTCTCAACTTCCAGATTGGCTATGGCACGAGCAAGCCGAGCGGCTCGCGACTGAGCGACCCGTTCGACGAATTCCGGTTGCTCGTCGGGGTGCAGTTGCGGCGATGACGTAAGGCGCGCCCTCCAAGCCGGGGGTGCGGGTGGGTTTTGACAAGGGAATGATGCTGGCATGAAGGTCGTAAATACGGGGACATATGAGGCCCGCCTCGGCGATTTGATCCGCACCGTGCGCGACGTGGTGCGGCGGCGCATCATCATGCTCACCGCAGTGACTGCAGGCGTGTTCGCGCTTGGCGTCCTTGCGACCCTCAGCATCACGCCGACCTATCAGGGGCTGACACGGGTCCAGATCGACCCGAGCCGCAACCCGCTCGCGCGTGAGCGCGGTGAAGTTCAGGCGCAGCTTGCGACCGAAGCGATCGAGACCGAGGTCGCGCGGATCAACTCGCCCGAAATGTCGCGCGCGGTCGTGCAGAAACTCAACCTGATCAACGACCCCGAATTTGGCGGTGGCCCGGCCCAGGAAGGCGAAGCGCCGCTCACCCCGACGCAAAAGCTCGAAGTGGTGACCCGCAACGTCAATTCGAAGCTCAACGCTGGGCGCGACCGGCTGACCTATATCATCGCGATCCGGTTCAGCTCGACCGATGCGAACAAGGCCGCCAAGATCTCGAATGCCTTTGCCACCGCCTATCTCGACAGCAAGGTCGGAACCAAAATCGGTACCGCCGAGCGTCAGTCGCAATGGTATCAGAAGCGGCAGGCTGAGCTCGCGGCCGAAGTGCGCATTGCTGACGAGAAGGTCGCCGAATATCAGGCACGGGCCGGGATCGTGCGCGGATCGTCAAACCAGCAGGGGACGATTGTCGATCAGCAGATCGCGCCGCTCTCGCTGCAGATGGCCAGCGCCGAATCGATCGCCGCAGAAGCGCGCGCCAAGGAAATCTCGGCGCGCAGGCTGGTTGCAAGCAAGCAGCTTGAAGCGGTGTCGGACGTGCGCGAATCTGCGACCATTCAGAGCCTGCGCCAGCAGCGCGCAGTCCTTCTCCAGACGCTTGAGGACGTCGGCGGCCGCTATGGCGAGCGCCACCCCGATTTCGTGAAGGTCCGCCAGCAGCTTGGGGCAGTCGACGAGCAGCTGCGCATCGAGGCCAATCGCGTCATTCGCAGCCTTGCTGCGGACGCAGAGGCGGCCGAAGCGCGCGCGGAAAGCATGCGAGCAAGCATGCGTGGCCTTGAGCAGAAGCAGGCCGAGATCGCGCGCGCATCGGTGATCGCGGCAAGCCTCCAGCGCGACGCCGACGGCAAGCACCAGGCCTATGAGAAGATGTCCCAGCTCGCACTCGAATCGCGCCAGGCAGCGCAGAATTCGATCGCACAGGCCGAGATCATCGACAGCGCCAAGCCGGCGGCCGCGCCGAGCTCGCCCAACAAGCCACTTCTCTTCCTTCTGTCGCTGCTCGCAGGCCTTGGGCTTGGGTCGGCCGTGATCATCACCCAGGAACTGATGGTGTCGGGTCTGCGCTCGATCGAGGAGGCCGAGGCCGAAGTCGGTGCGCCGCTCATCGCGGCTATTCCGCACGTCAAGAACGAGCCGCGGCCGGCAGACCTGCTCATCAAGAAGCCGACCTCGCAGTTCGCCGAGGCGCTTCGCAACGCGCGCGCCTCGATCATCGGCGTGCGCAATACCGACCGCCCCAAGATCATCGCGGTGACCTCGGCGCTGCCGAGCGAGGGCAAGACGACGACGGCACTGGCGCTGGCGCGCACGATGGCGCTCAATGGCGATCGCACGCTGATCATCGATGCCGATGTGCGCCGCGCGCTGCTCGGCCGGATCACCGACACCGATGGCAAGCATCCGGGGCTCGTCGAACTGCTCCAGGGCAAGGCGCAGGCCAAGGATGTGATCCACAGCAGCGGGATCGACAATCTCGATCAGATCCTCGTGCGGGAATCCTACTTCACCTCCGAGAATCTGTTCGGCAACGATCTCATGCCCTCGCTGCTCGAGGAATTGTCCGCCAATTATGACGCGATCATCCTCGATCTGCCGCCGCTGGTCGGGCTGGCCGATGGCCGGTTCCTGGCAGCGCTCGCCGACGCGGTGGTGCTGATCGTCAAATGGGATTCGACCCCCAAGCACGCGGTCAGCTCGGCGGCGGGCTGGCTCAAGAGCGACGGCGCGAACCTCGTCGGCACCATCTTCACGATGGTCGATACGAGCTCGCAGTCGGTCGGCGCCTATTATTACTATTCGAAGCAATATTCGGGCTATTATCAGCAGGCTTGAACTGGACGGACGCGTTTCAACCGCATCCGCGCCCGTCCACCGCGGGGGTCACCGCAGGGCCCCCGCGGACCGTTTCTCAAGGCCGAGCCAGGCCGCGATTCCTGCCCGGTGTGCAATTCCAAGGGCAAGGCAGGGCAGCAGGACGCCTGCGGTCATGCCAGCTGCAAAATAGAGCAGCTCGGGAGCATCCGGCACGAATTTGAGAAGTGCGATCCGGGTCGCCGCACTGGCCAGGATATGCATCACGAAGATCGACAGCGAACGCTGGCCGATCCAGGCGAGCAGCAATGCCGCCCTCCCCTCGACATGGTGCGCAAGGCCCAGAATGGCGAGGGTACCAAGGACCGCGCAGGGCAAGGCCGCCAGCCCAAGATGCGCGAGCGGATCGCGCGGCATCACCAGCGCAAGCGCTGCAGCCCATAGCGCAGTTAAGATACCAAGCGAGATCAGCGCGGGTCGCCGCACGGAATCCAGATGCTCACCGAGCAGCGCGCCCGCGATGAAGAATGGAAGATAGAAAAGCAGGCGATTGAGCAGGCTGAGCGATTCAAGGCTCATATTGGCAGCGATCGCTGCCACCCCCAGCAGGATGAGCAGCCAGCGCTGCATGCCCGTCAGCGTGACCAGGAGCAGATAGGCCATCAGCACATAGAGGAACCAGAACTGCATGATCGGGCGCCACGGGATCTGGACGAGATCGCTCCAGCTCGCCGCGCTGTTCGCCGCGCCCGACACGAGCAACAGCAGGCCACCCTGGATCGCGGACCAGACCAGATAGGGGTGATAGACGCTCCTGACCTTGCCGATCAGAAAGGGGCCCCGCCCCCGGCGAAACGTGCGCGGCACGTTGAGCCCCGCCAGCAGCATGAACAGCGCCATGTGGAAGCTGTAGATTGCAAGGTCGATACCGGCCCAGGCCGACGCGGTCGCAACGCCTGCGCTGACAAGCCCGCGCTCGACATGGCCGGCAACCACCAGGAGGATGCCGAGGCCGCGGGCGATGTCGATCCACAGGATACGCGCGCCGCTCGCTGCCGCCGGTTCCATCGCGGTATCAGCGCACCGCGGCGCAGTGGGTGTCGGCAAGCGCTGCATAGGCGGCCGGCTTGCACGGAGCCGGTTCGCCCCAGATCCAGCCCGATCCCTTATAGCCCAGATAGACCCGGCCAAATATGTCGGGATCGGCCCCGATCACGGTAACCTGGTCGAGGGTTCCGACCGGGAACTCGGCGAGCCGGTGCCAGGCACTCCCATTGTTGACCGAACGCCAGATGCCATATTCGCCGCCGACCTGGCCCGAAATGTAAATGGCAGGATAGGACGCGCCCGGTGCCGCCTTGCCAAAGGCGATATCGTCGACCCGGGTGACATCGGGGACCAGCCGCCAGGTCGCGCCGCCATCGCTGCTGCGGCGCAGCCCCGTGTCCGAGACATGTTCGAAGGCGGAGGTGAAGAAGAGATGGCCGGCATGGCCGGGCACCGAGCGCAATTTGGCAGCCATGTTGCTGGAGGGTGCGATCTCGCCTGCAAACACGCGTATCCAGCTCGCGCCGCCATCGCGGGTTCGCCATAGCCCGACCAGCGCCCCATTGGGGGCCTCGCCACTGTGATAGAGATAGAAGGTCGCAGGCGCGCTCTTGTCTGCGGCAAGCGTCTTGCGCTGATAATAGAAGGCAGCGAAGGATCCGGGGGTATCACCGGTCGCCCCCTCGAGAATGACCGGCTTCCAGCTGCGCCCGCTGTCCATCGTGTAATAGGGCTGCCGGTTGAAGGCAGGTGCCCACACGATATTGGCGGCGTCGCTGGACGAGACGGCGATCGTGCCGAACGACATCCGCCAGGGATCATCGTCCTTGGTGCCAGGCGGAGTCGGAAGCGCCGCAAATTTGCGCCAGTCCGCGCCGCCATTGGTGCTCACCCCTGCCATCACCGCATTGCCGTCTTCAGAGCAGCATCCCATGCGGGCATCGGACGCATTGGTGACGATCACGCCCGGTTTTGCCGGGGTCCAGTCGAGCTGCTGGACCGACATCAGCGAGCGTTCGCCCGGCGCAAAGGTCGTCGAATAGGCCGCAAGGTCGGGCTTTACATGGATGCCAAAGTCCCAGCCGGCAAATAGCGGCGCGCCGCCTGGCGGATGGATCACGTCATTGGCGACGAGTTCCTCGATCCCGCGGGTCTGGCTGACCCATTCAACGCCGGTCGAGCCGGGTTCGACATCGGCGTGGAAGACGCCGACCCCCGAAGCCACCCAGAGCCGGTTCGCGCGGACCGGGTCGAAGCGGATGTCGGCAGTGGTGAAAAAGGGCTGATCGGCGACCCGCAGCCAAGGCGGGTCCCCTGCCCCGACCGAGGCCGAATGCGAGACGGTCATCCAGCGTTCGCCGCCATCGACCGAGGTGTAGCCAGCACCACCGCGATCGAAGATGAAGATCTGATCGGCGCGCGGATTGGCGGCGATCGCGGCATAATCGCGCGCGGCAAGACCAAGCTCGCTGGTCAGGTCCCGCCAGCGCCCGTCCTTGAACGACCAGATCGAGCGCGTCGCATCGTCGACCCCGAAAAAGCTGCCGCGCCGGTCAAAGCCACCGCGCTGCAGCGTCATTGGCTGCGCGCCCGATGCGAGCGGCGTGAAGGTCAGCCCACGGTCGCGCGAGACATACATGCCGCTCCCCGAAGCCAGCGCGAAGATGCGCCCGGTCGGCTTGCCACCGGCGGGCTGCTCGTACCACAGCATCGTTCCGGGCGCCTGGATATCGGGCGCGTCCTTGCGGTCCTTGCTGGTCGGGACCGATGCAACCCGCGCCCAGGTGGCACCGGCATCCTGCGAGCGCCACAGCCCGTTGGCAGGTGTGCCAAGGAGCACCAGGTCGGGATCAGCCGGATCGACCGCCATGAATGGTCCGTGCAGGCGATATTCGCTGTTGGCGTCCCAGCGGAACGGAAACGGATTGGACGCACCGGCAAGGACAAAGCTCCGACCGCGATCATCCGAGCGGAACACCCGCCCCTTGACCGCCATGTAGATGCGGTTGGGGCGCGAGGGCGCGACGACAATCTCGTAGACGCCATCGGCGATCCCGTTCTGCGCACGGAAGATGGCCGGCATCGCCGCCTCGGTCACGAGCTGCGCCCAGCGATTGGCCTGCGCATCCCAGATAAAGGCGCCATAGACATCGGCGCGCGCGACGAAGGTCTCTGCCCCCGGTGAGATCGAAAGCCCCGAGATCATGCCACCGCCGCCGATCGCGACGCGCTTCCACTGATAGGCTTCGCCCTTCACCGGGGCCCCGACAGCGGACAGAGCGGGCGGAGCTTTCGGGCGCTCGCCTGGAAAGGGGCTGCCGAGCAGCATGAAGGCAGCGACCGCGCCGGAAGCGGCAACCAGGCCGGCGGCGATCACTGAGAAAAGAATCCAGCGGCGCGAGCGCGCGGGCTTTCCGACAAAATCGGCGTAGCGCACGTCGCGTCGCGTCCGTTTGTTCGTCGCACCTTCCACGCTGTTTCCCCTGGATGCCGTCTAGTCATGGGTTCGTCGCAGCAGATAATAGACCGCGACCGGATTGGTCACGAGATATCGCCAGCCAAGCCGCAAGGGCTCGCGCGCGGCGCGATACAGCCATTCGAGGCCGAGCCGCTGCATCCACTCGGGTGCGCGCGAGACCCCGCCGCCATAATGGTCGAACAGGCCGCCACAGGTCCTGACCCAGCCAACCCCTGCAAGAAGCGGGGCTGCCTGTACCGCGATTTCCTCCTGGCGTGGACTGCCCATGCCGATCCACAGCACATCGGTCTGCGCCGCCCTGATCCGCTCGATGATGGCCGGGAGCTCGTCCGCGCTGAAAAATCCGTGCCGCGTCCCCACGACCTTCAGGCCGGGAAAGCGGCAGCGCAGATGCTCGGCGGCGCGGGCTGCAACGCCGGGCCGTGCGCCGAGGAAGAAGAACCGGATGCCGTCGCGCGCGGCGATCTGTGCGGCATCGAGCAGAAAATCGGTGGTCGAGGTGCGCTCCTCGAGGGGCCGACGACAGAACAGGCGGCTCGCAAACACGATCGGCATGCCATCGGCATCGACGATATCGGCGGCATCGATCGCCGCGCGAAACGAACGATCGCGATGATAGGCTGCTACGACACTGCCATTTGCCGAGGTGACGATGCGGGGCCGCTCCATGCGTCCTGCGCGCGCGCGCGCGACATCGCCCGCCATGCAGCGCGCCAGCTCTGCGCGGCTGAGCCGTGCAAGCCTGATTCCACCGACGGTGAGTGTCGGGATCGCCTGCTCGTCGCGCAGCGCGTCTGTGCCCGGTCCGGGGACAGGCGACGGCGGGTCGAGCGAACGCGCGTCCGAGGGCGGGGCGTGTCGATCCTGGATCACTCTTCTCCCCGACCGATCGAACAGGCAGCGGTCTCACCACCATGGAGCGGCGAGCCCGCCGAGAAATAGGCGCCAAAGCGCACCTCGGACAAGGCCTCGCTACGCGTCACGCGACACCGGTTGCTGACGCACAACGCGCGAGGTCTGCGTACCGACGCGGGCTGCAGCTGGAGGCGAGACGCCCCGTGTGCGGCCAAGTCCGAGAATACGCCGCGCACGGGCGGCGATTCGCTGATGCGCGCCCTCGCTGGCGTCGGAGTGGAAATAGATGATCGCGATCGTGAAGAGCAGGAACACCTGGACCACGGCGGCACCGTTGAGCAGCGAGGATTCGGTCAGGTTATGTCCAGCGCAGAAGGTGAGCAGCGCCAGCAGCAGCGCGCGGCGTTTCGCGCCGATCCCGAAGCTGAGCATCAGGCGCAGGCCCGGCCAGAGCAGCAGCGCGGCCACCGCCAGCGCCATCCCTGGCAATCCGATCGTCGCGGCAAGGTCGAGATAGCCATTATGGCCATGGGCGGCAAAGCGTGCGACCCAGCCCGAGGTCAGCCACCAGATCGGACTGGCATCGCCAATCTGCCAGAATGAACCAAAGCCAGCGCCGGTGAACGGCCGTTCGGCGATATATTCAAGCAGCAGCGGCCAGATCGCGGTTCGTCCGGTGAGCATGGCGGGATCGTTCAGCATGTCGCGCACCAGCGCGCTGTTGACCGACAGGAGCTGGATCCCAAGACCGACCAGGATCACGAGAAGCAGCGCGAAGATGCCCCGGAAATTTGGGCTGTAGCCGCGGGCAAGCCAGCCCAGCGCAAGCGCCAGCACGAGGATCCCCTGCGAGGTCTTGGCCTGGCTGTAGTAGAGAAAGACCAGCGCACCGACGATCACCACGGCCGAGACGAGCCTTGAGAACTGGCGATTGTCGAACACCATCAGGAGGATGGTGAAGGCGCAGGCGGCGCCGGCGATATTCTTGTGGGGAATGATCCCGCGCCAGTTGCCGGCGACGAGCGATTCATCGCCGAACACCTCCGGGTGGACCCCATAGGGGGTGAGAAACACGACCAGAAAGTTGATGACCAGCAACCCGATCAGGGCGATGCGCAGGGTGCGCAGCAGCCGCTCAGGGCCGAGCGCGAGCGTCAGGCGAAAACAGATCCACACGGTCAGGCCGGCAAGCGCGAGGCGCCGCGCCGAGATCAGCGGATCGACGGCCCACAGGATCGAGATCGCGCAATAGCCAAGGACCAGGCACAGGCCCAGCGGGATCGGAAGCAGGCCACGCCTGCTGAGACGGCCAGTGCCGAACAGCAGCAAGGCAAACAGCACCAGATAGATCAGCTGGTTGAGCAAATCGCCCGCCCCGATCGCCCCGGAAAAGGCCCATTCCTCAAATGGCGAGGTTCCGATCAGCACCACCGCCAGAAACCCCCACAGGGCAGCAAGGCAAACCGTACGCTGCCGCCGATGTGCAGGGGCTTCGTCGATCCGCGACGGCATTGCACCGGCGATCGCGCTGCGGGGCATCGGTGCAGCCGTTGCGGGCAAGGCGGAGAGGCGTGAGCGCATAAGCCCTGCTAGCGGTCCTGGGCCAGACCGAGCAAGCCTGCATAGCGCGCGATCATGGCCGCATTGGAGGCTTCCTCGGCGATACGCAGCGCGAGGGTCGACCAGGCGGTGCGCGCCCAGGGATCGGCTGCCAGTGCATTCAGCTCGCGGGCAAGCGCCTGAGGGTCGCCAAGCGGCACCACGATGCCGCAACGCGTGCCGTCCTGCGCGGTGATCGCCTCGACCTGTTCCGGCACGTCGGAGACCACGAGCGGCAGCCCGAGCCTGGCGGCCTCGATCAAGGCGAGACTGTGTCCTTCATACAGGCTGATCTGCACGAAGATGTCGGCAGCGGCGGCAATGGCAAGGGCCCGTTCGCGCGGGAGGTGACCAGAAAAGAAGATCTCTCCCGAGGGGCAGCGCATCGCCGCGCGCGTACGCAGCACGGCCTCGTCCTCGCCGCCGCCGATGATCTCGAGTTCGGCGCCCTCGACCAGCGCCATCGCATCGATCAGCTGGGGATAGTTTTTCTGCGCGGTGAGCCGGCCAAGCGCGACGATCCGCACCGGCGGCGCGCCGTCCGGGCGCGGCTTGCGCAACCGGTCGATCGCCGCCTCCACGGCTTCTGGCAATGCGTTGCGGATCGTCCGGCTCTTTGCACGATAGGCTGCCGGCTTGTGGGCAAGGCTTGCCGCCACGGCGTCGGACACCGAGACGATCGCTTCGACGCAGGCGAGACGACCGGTCCAGGAATCAAGGCGGTCGAGCTTTGGATTGTGGGTCGCGGCCGGCGAATGATGGGTGATGAACACACGGGTCGAAACCCGTGCTGCGGTGACGGCGACCGGCACGATCACGTTGCAGGCCGGCATCGATGTCACGACCGCGCGCGGCTGCGTCGCGCGCAGGTGGCGAACCAGGCCAGTAAACATCGCGCGCCAGCCCGACAGCGTGTCGGGCTTTTGTTCGACGATATGCTGCCAGGCGTCAAAATCGACCGTTTCGGCGACCGGGTCGGCGGGAGGATACAGCACAAATCGCGTACAGGGTGTGCCCGTGCGCGCAAGGCCGAGCGCGAGATCGTCCCACAATTCGCGGATACCGCCGGCGGCGCTGTGCGTCGCGGCGAACTGGATCGCTCCTTGCTGGACCGGCGCGCGCGTCATGGCGTCACGCCCGAGGCGGCGAGCGTGTGCCCGGCAAGCCAGTCGCGATCGGAAGGCTGGTCGTAGACCCAGCGGTCGATCATCTCGCCCCATTTGAGCGGCACCTGCATGCGCTGCCAGGCGGCTTCAGCGCCGGCCGAGACCCGCGCATAGAGCGCGGCATCGACAAACAGGCGGTCGATCGCGTCGGCAAGGTCGAGGGGCTGGCCGGCCCGGAAGATGATCGCACTGCGGCCATCGACGAGATGGCCTTCGAACATCGGATGATCCGAGGCGATGACCGGGGTGCGCGAGGCCAGACCCTCATACAGGGTCAGGGGCAATCCCTCGGGGAAGCTGTGCCGGCTCGGAACGATCACCGCATCGGCCTGGTGCATCATGGCCGGTATGGCATTGTTGGGAACAAGACCGAGGAATGTCACGCGATCGGCCAGGCCGAGCCGCTGAGTCAGCCGGGCAAACCGGTCGGTTTGTCCGACCCCGACGATTTTGAGGCGAACGTCGCGCCGGCCATCGAGCAGCTCGACCGCCCGGATGAGGTCACCAACTCCCTTCTTGGCGCTGATCGAGCCGACATAGATGAGATTATGGGGTGCAGGGCCCCTGTTCGACTTGACCGGATACTGGAACGGGGTGCGCGGATGCGGGAAATCCCACGCCATGACCTTGTCGGCAGCGACGCCGAGCTTGACCAGCGCGCGCGCCGCATTGACCCCATGATTGGCGACAAGGCTCACGCGCGGATCGTTGAGCAGGCGCGGCAGGGCGCGAAAGCGGATCCAGCGATAATAGGGATTGGCAAAGGAGTCGGCGAGCACGACGCCAAGCCGGACGCGGTTGGCAAGGCCCCAGCGGATCAGCGGAAGCATCGGCCCGTTGACGATGAGGTGAGTGGGCGCAAAGCGCTCGATCAGGGCGATCACCGCGGCCGGATTGCGATCGGGATTGGCGTTGGCGCCGATCACGGTCACCCCATTGGGAAGCTGCTCCCAATGGGCAGGCGCAAGGCTGCACAGGAATCCGACCTCGCCATGCGCGGCGCGCATCTGTTCGAGCGAGTCGAGCACATAGCCATGGCCATAATAGATCTCGCGGCCTTCGGCGCGGCGCAGTCGATCGGCCTCGCGATAGTCACCGGCATAGTGGACGATCAGCAGCCGCGTCATGGCATGGCTCTCCATAGTCCCGATAGCGCGCTTCCCCACCCCAGCATGTCGCGACCGGCCAGGATGCCGCAAAACACCAAAGCCGCGAGCAGCAACGCGAGCGCGTCATGCCGGAAATAATGCGCACGCACGCGCAGCAGCCCGAGCGAGATGAACCCGTAATGGAGCAGCTCGACGGCCGCGACCGCCACCACCGCGCCGGCAAAGCCGGCAATGGCAAATCCAAGCGGGAGCAATGCGGCAAGGCTGGCAAGACGCGCCAGATTGGCGAGGCTGCTATAGAGTGGCTTGCCCGCGCCAAGCAGCAGCGCCTCGTTGAGATTGGAGAGGGTTGCGAACACGCCGCCCAGCAGCAGCACCGAGAGCATCCATCCGGCGGCGGCATAGCGCGCATCATAGACCAGCGCGATGAGCAGATCGCCAATCGCTGCGCCAAACCCGAGCGCGGCACAGACGCCTGCCACAAACAGCAGGCGGGTCCGCGCGAGCCCGGCGAGCCGGTCTGCCCGGTCGTCCTGCGACATCCCGGCGAGTGCGGGAAAGATGATCTGATAGCTCATCCGCCGCGCCAGCGTCGTGGGCAGCTCGGCAATGGCGCGCGCAATGCCGTAGATGCCGACCAGCGCGAGCGATGCGACCTTGCCAAGATACAGGCGATCGAGATTGCTCGCGGCGTACATGACGAGCGAGGTCAGTGCGATCCATTTGCCATAATCGACGATGCGCAGGACGATCGCGCGATCGAAGCGCAGCCTCTGGCGCGCGAGCGGCAGCGCATAGCTCAGCGCCGAACGGATCGCGACCGCACCAAGCAGTCCAAGAACCGGCGCCCAGACCGAGCGCAACCACAGGACAAGCGCGACCTGGAGCGCGAAGGCCAGTGCCTCGCACATGAGCTCGAACAGGTTGCGCCGACGCACCTCGAGGCGTTTGACGAGAATGAAGATGGCAGTCGAATGGAGCCCGCTGATCAGCGGCGAGAGCGAGACCAGCAGGAAGATATTGAGGTCGATCGCATAGGCTGCCGACAGCGCCGGTGAAGCGGCAAGAAAGACAAGGCTGAGCAGCGCCCCGCGCAGCACCTGCAGCGTCCAGGCGGTGTCGCGGAACCGCTGGTCGAGGCCATCGGGGTGATGGACCATGTTCTGCTCGATTCCGACATCGGTCAGCAGTTCGATGCCGAGGCGCACTGCATTGACGACCAGCAGGATCCCGAGGATTTCCGGCGCCAGCAGCCAGGCGAGCACGATGTTCAGCCCGAATTTGAGCCCGGCCGAGAGACCAAAAGTGCCGGCGGTCCAGAGGAATTTGGCATGATAGGCCATTGCCGGCTCAGTCCCCTGCCCTGCTGATATCCCGGGCGGGAAGCGGCACATCGGGCGCGCGGCGGCGGCGCACGAGCCCCTGGAGAAAACCGAGCGCGATCATGTTCCAGGTCGCGAGCGAATAGAGGCCAAGGCGCAGGCTTGCACGGCGCCACACGAGAAAGCCAAGCGGAAGCAGCGCGATCCCGACCGCCGCCACCCACAATCCCGACACAAGCAGCGCCGCCAAGGTGACCCACCAGCCGATCACCGCGATGCTGTAGCGCAGCTGGGCAAAGTCGCGCAGCACCAGCGGGAAATGCGGCCTGCCCCAGGCGGCACGAATGACCTCGCCCGGGCCCCCGGCATAGCCCGAGCGCAGGCGCCGCAGCATCAGCCGGTAGCCCCCGGTGGCATGTCCATGATGATCGACGCCCGGCGCATCGATGCGCGCGAGCTTCCAGCCTACCGCGCGCAGCCGTGCGCCGAGCTCGAACTCCTCGAAGGCGTGCAGATTGCTGTCGGCAAAATGGCCGACCGCGCGCACCGCGGCGACGCGGTAAAGCCCCCCGCAATCGAGCCGGTCGACCTCGCCTGCGACCGCGCTTCCCTTGATCCGGTCGTTGCGCGCACGCAGCTCGAACTCGATGCTTGCAGTATTGACCTCGCGTACCCGCCCTCCGACCGCGGCATGATCGCGATGCGCCTCGAGAAAGGCGATGCCCTCGCACAGGAAGTCCGCATCCAGCACCATGTCGCCATCGAGCAGGTAGAAATAGTCCGCCTCGACCGACTGGAAGGCGAGCTGCGCGCCGGTGCCGCACGAGCGCAGCGCCGGGTCGGACAGCTGGACGATCCGGACCTCGCGATAGCGTTGCGCAATCGCGACGGTGGCATCGGACGACCCGCTGTCGGCGAGGATGATCTGCCCGCCGCCGACGCGGGCAAGCGCCGCGCGCGCGCTTTCGATCGCCGCAGCGATATGCGCTTCCTCGTTGAGCGCCTTGATCCCGACCGCGACCTTCACGCGCGCCCGGCTCCGGCCAGTGCCTGATAGCGTTCGGCATAGCCCTGCGCCATGGCGGCAGGGCTGAAACGCTCGGCGAGCAGCGCGCCATAGTCTGCAGCGACCACACGCGCGTGCGCCGGATCCTCGATCACCTCGACGAGCCGGGCAGCAAGACCTGTCACGTCCTGCGATCCGGCGAGGAAGGGATAATCGGCAGGGATCGCCTCATCGAGCCCGGGCGCCCGGGTGGTGACGATCGGGACCCCCGCCATCAGCACCTCGAGCGGCAGCAGCGCAAACCCCTCAAAGCGCGAGGGCAACAGGACGACATCATAGTCGCCCAGCCGGTGCGACAGGCGTTCAATCGGGGGAACGAACTGGACGGTCCAGCCCGAAAGCCGGTCGGCAAGCCCTGCGCGCACCCGCGCCTCGAGCGGGCCGGTTCCGGCGATGGTGACGATGACGTCGCGCCGCGCGGTTGCCCGCCAGGCCGCTTCGAGAATGGCCGGAAGCAGGTCCGCGCCCTTTTGATGGACGAGCCGCCCGGCAAACAGCAGCTGAAAGCGACGCCGCGCCCCGACAGGCTGGACCGGCGGCGGCGGCGCCACGCCATTGTGAAGGATATCGGCGCGAGGACGCGCGGTCCGGGTGGCAATGGCCCAATCGGCATCGGCTGCGCTGCGCGACACCGCGACCGCGTCGCCATGGGCAAGCGTTTCTGTCACCCAGGAACCGATGCGGTTCCAGTCGATCCACAGTTCGCTGTTGTGGACGGTGCGCAGCAGCGGAATGCTGCGCGTATAGCGCGACAGCCTGCAGGCGAGCGCGAGCGTCAGCTCGGGGATTTCGGTGTGGACATGGATGATATCGGGCCGCACGCGGCGGATCGTGCGGTTGAGCGCGAGCGCAGCAAGCACGACGCCGCCTGACTTGAACCGCCCGGCGACACCCGCGCTACGCGCCACGCCCCACGCATCGAGGCGCTGCGCCATGTCGATCCCAACCGCACTGAGCGCACGCTGTTCGAGCACGGCGAACAGGGAAAAGTCGAAAGATCCGCGCAGGCTGTCGATGAGTTGCATCGCGACGCCTTCGGCGCCGCCCATGTCGAGATGCGTGATGATGTGCAGGACGCGCGGGCGGGCGCGCAGGGACATCGCCCCGGCCCCCTCATTCCCGCACCGGTCTTGCACGACAGCCCCGTCCACGCGTTCCCCCGAAGCGCTGGTGATGCTGCAATGCAGCGTCCGCCATTTATCAGCGTAATTCAGTAACGTCGAGACGCAGCTTCAATAAAGCGCACAGAATTGAATGATCTGGGTGAGCCAATCGGCCTGCGTTCAACTGCGCCTCCCAAGAGAAGCCGCGCGGCGGGCGCAGACCGCAGACCTTGCCCCGCTATGGACGCGCCACGTTGCGCACGCCATGATCGCGGGCAGACCTGGTGGGGAATGATGGATCCGCAGATCAAACCATATGCCGATCACGCAGAGGCGGCGGTATCGCAACCGCGCAATCATGCGCGAAAGGTCTGGAGCACTCTGCCGACCGACCTTGCGCTGACTGGCGCGGTCATCGTTGCCGGGGCGCTCGTCCACTGGCAGTTCGAGTCGCATACGACCCTGTTTCAGGCGCTCGCCACGCCGGCAGCGCCGGTGCTTGCCGCGCTGATCCTGCTCTGGACAATCTGCGCAGCGGTCCATCTCTACCGGCGGCGCAGCGCCATCATCCTGCTGACCGCAGTGATCATCCTTGCACCAGCGCTGCTGCAGCTGCCCTATCTCTATCTCTGCAGTGAAGGGCATTGCGCCTGAAGATCGCCGACAGCCGCGCGCGAGATGACCAGGGTAGCAAGCCGTTCGGTGGAGCAAAGAGGCGCGCTCCGTCGCCACGGCCCAGGCATCACAAAATGCCCGCCTCAAGGCTGACGCGCCGATTCGCCGATCCAGCGCTCGCCCCGTTCCAGCTCCGCCGCAGCTGCCACGACTGCGTGAGGTGGATTCAGCAAAACAACTTGAATATTTGCCGCAGGTCGCAGCCCGCCGCGCGAGCATGCGACCAGCGGCGTTGATTACGAGCCGGTTTTTGGCTGACGCGTGCGGGCAGTACGGCCCTTGCTGCCAAGACCGATTTTCTTGGCCATTTCGCGGCGCTGCGCCGAATAGGACTCGGCGACCATCGGGTAATCGGCGCGAAGATTATAACGCGCGCGATATTCTTCTGGCGTCAGGCCATGCGTCGACAAGTGGCGACGCAATGTCCGATAGGGCTTGCCATCGATCATCGAAATGATGTGATCCTTCGAGGCAAGTGATTTACGCACAGAAACCGCTGCGGGATGTTCTTCCTCCGCAGGAACCTTTTCAGGCTCCGCGTCCTGAACAGATGACGAAAGATCAAGGATCGTTTCGTGCATTGTCTTGAAGAACATAGGGACATCACGCGCATCGACGCGGTTGTTCTGATTACCCAGCCACGCGATTGTCAGCTCGGCTGCGAGCTCAACCGGATTTAAGACCGATTCTTCGGACATTGTCCTCTCCACCGTATAAACGCTTTGTTTACATAAATATATCCGATATGGATTGGACTAATATGGTGTGATCACACGCTCATGTCGAGGGGCGCTGTCATCGGACTGTCGCAAATCGGAAATGCGATCCGTTCACTATCGCGAAACTGACGTATCCACGATGGTTGTTACGGGTAAGTAACGTATTTTGCAGACCGATAACGGCATGAATTTGCTCAATGATTTTTACGCTGCGATGCATGTGCATCTGCACACGATTTGCAGCGCGGGGGGCACCGTGTAGAGCAAGGTCGGGGCTCAGCGCAGAAACGAGGGGGACGCGTGTCGACACCGCAAGCCGGCCATGGCTATCGCCGCGATATTGACGGGCTGCGCGCGCTTGCGATCCTCCCGATCCTGCTGCTTCATTGCGGGGTCGAGCAGCTGCGCGGCGGCTTTGTCGGCGTCGACATCTTCTTTGTGATTTCGGGTTATCTGATCACCGGCATCCTGGTCCGCGACATCGAACAGGACCGCTTCTCGCTGATCCGCTTCTATCGCCACCGCATCGTGCGCATCCTGCCCGCACTGATGGCGATGATGGTCATCACGCTGGCGATCGGCTGTTTCGTTCTGCTTCCCAACGCCCTGCGTGACCTCGGACGCAGCGCGGCTGCGACCAGTATCTTCGGCTCGAACATCTACTTCTACTTCACCTCGGACTATTTCGCCGCTGCCTCGGACTCCAAGCCACTGATTCACACATGGTCGCTGGCGGTCGAAGAGCAATTCTATCTCGCTTACCCGCTCCTGCTGCTGGCGCTGCGTCGCCTCACCCGCCAGCAACTCGTCAAGGTCATCGGCGCGATCGCGCTCGTTTCGTTCGCGGCTGGAGGCTGGCTGGCTTTTGCCGATGCATCGGCCGGCTTCTTCCTGCTGCCGGCCCGGATCTGGGAGCTGGCGCTCGGCGCGCTGGTCGCGCTCGGTGCCTTCCCTACCCTTGCCAACCCACGACTGCGCCAGCTCCTGTGTGCAGCAGCGCTCGCGACGATCGCGGCGAGCGTCGTCATGATTGGGAGTGGCTGGCCTTTTCCGGTTCCATTCGCACTGCCACCTGCCCTCGCCACCGCGATCCTGATCGCCTATGGCGAGACCGGCGCCACCGCCCGGTTCCTGAGCCTCGCGCCGCTTCGCTGGATCGGTCTCATCTCCTACTCCGCCTATCTATGGCACCGTCCGATCATTGCGTTCCACCAGATCAACCACGGGACCGACTTCACCCTCAGTGACACGATCCTGTTGGTCGCGGCAACGCTTGGCGCCGCGGCACTGAGCTATGCGCTGGTCGAACGCCCCACACGCAAACACTGGCGGGATGGGACCGACCTGTACCTGCACGAGATGGCTGTAATCTGGATGCTTGGGCTGGCCGCAACCGGCCTGACGATTGCAAATCGCGCCGACCTCATCCGACCCTTGCCCCCCCAATTGGCGAAAATCGCTTCCTTTCAGGGCTGGGACACGACACCGGATGGGCGTGCCCAGTTCAGCACCGATCGCTGCTTCACCCTGCCGACCGGAAAACCGTTCGACCCGCAATGCCTCGTCCCCGAACCCAACAGACGCAACATCCTGCTGATGGGCGACAGTCATGCAGCGCACTACGCGCAGGCGCTCCGGCAAGCGCTTCCCGACGCTCATATCCTGCAGGCGACCGCAGCTGGCTGCCGCCCGCTGATCGAGGCCAGAGGCCTGCGCAGCTGCCGCGCGGTCATCGCCCAAGGGTTTGCCGCGATCGACCCAAACCGCACAGACACGGTGGTCCTGTCGGCACTCTGGCTCGATTTCGAGGAAGGCCAGCTGATCGACACCATAGAGCGGCTCACCAGGCGCGGCATCAAGGTGATCGTGTTCGGCTCTTCGGTCGAATATGACAATGACCTGCCGCTGATCCTGGTCCAGGCGCAGCAGCGCCCCGACCCTTCCCTGCCCAACCGGCTGCGCCGGGCCGACCGGTTCGAGACCGACCGGCGCCTCGCCCCAAAAATCCGCGCCGCAGGCGCGACCTATGTCTCGATGATCGACCTCGAATGCCCCAAGGGCAGCTGCCGCCTCGTCATGCCCGACGGCGCGCCGATGCATTTCGATCACAGCCATGTGACGCCATCGGCGGCACGCTATCTGATGGACCGCGTCGCAGCAGAGCATCTGCGCCGCCAATAAAGATCAATGCCAGGCCCCACCGTTCCCTTCCCGGCAATTCAAATGCGTCAGGGGGCCTTGCGGCGGCGGCGTTTGCGCATGGTGCGCATCACATCATCGCCAGCCGCCTTGGGATCCGTACCAAGCGCGCCAAGCTGCTCAGTCCAGTTCATCTGCGTCGTGACCTGCGCAAAGGCCGCACCAAAATAGAGAAACACGCTGACAATCACATCACGCTCGAACAACCCGCTTTCGGTGATGTTGTGCCCCATGCTGAAGATTATCATGGTCGAGATTAGCGCACCCTGCTGCGGTGAGATGCTCGAACTTGCAAGCAGTCGGATCAACGGCCAGACAATCAGCGCATAGACCATCAAGATGAGGCCAGGAAAACCAACCGCAGCCAGCTGATCGAAATAGCCCGAATGCCCCACGGTGACCTTAGTCACCCAGCCGGTGGCATAGCTGAACACAGGACTTTCCGAACCCACGTTCCAAAATGACCCGAACCCGGCACCGGTCCAGGGATGCTCCATCGCGTAGCTCGCGAGCACCGACCAAATATGCCCGCGGCCGGTAAAGGAGGTCGGGTTCAGAAAACCTTCCGAGATTGCATCGGAATAGGCACTTACCCAGGTCCATACAAAGGCTCCGAACACGACGATGAACGGGATCAGATAGGCCCGCAGCCGAACGCTCACGGTCGCAAAGATAAAACCAGCGATCGAGGCCAGCACAATCATCCCCGCCGAAGTCTTGGACTGGGTGCGATAGAGAAAATAGCTCGCCAGCACGATCACGCCCACCCGCACCAGCGGTTTGATGTGCCGACTGTCAAACAGAAACATCAGAATGCAGATCGCAGCCGCCGCACCGGCAAAGTTCTTGTGGTCGAAGATGCCTCGCCAGTTCCCTTGTATCGCAGTTGATCCTTTCGCCTCCTGGTACAAATGGACGCCAGTCTCCGGATCAATAAACACCACAATGAACCCGATAACTATTCCTACGAATAGCGACCATCGCAAAACATCACATGTCAACCTATAACCGAGATGCCGAACAATGCAAAATACGGTCCAAGCAACAAGAGTGGTTAGAAATACTCGCCGTATACTAGCATCAAAATTCAAGGCCCAAATTGTGGTCGCCCAAGACCAGCCAAGCGCGAGCGCGACCGGCGTCGAAATTGCAATGAGACTATAGCGGTCCGCTTGCGGCCAAACGGCATAAACTGCCAGTCCGGCAACGGTTAGATAAAGAACCTGCCGAAGTAAATTACCCTCACCCGTGAGCGTGAGCGCAGCATTCGTCATAACGGGGCCGAGCAGTACCAGTGCGATTAATCCGACCGCCGCCACAACCAGGATGCCGCGGCGATCCTTAGGAGGATTAAGATCGAGCTCGCCCAAGCCAAGTTGATCTGTCCATCGCCCCTGAAAATGAGACATCACTGCTCCTCGCCCGCCACGAAAAATTCAGAACTTTGATCTTCACGCATTTAAACTGATCGAGGAATTGATCGTATGGTTCCGGATAGAACACGACATCGGCCCAATAGAACACCTCAATCCTTCATCACCGCCAGTACGCGCTTGACCTCCTGGCTGCGTCCGCGCGGCAGGATCAGGACGTCGTCGCCATCGACAACGACGATCAGGTCCGACACGCCGACCAGCGCCACCTTCTTGCCCACCCCCGCACGGACCAGACAATTGGCGGTGTCGATCGCCACGACATCGCCACGGCAGGCATTGTTGTTCGCATCGCTGTCGCTGATCGCATGCAGCGCGTCCCAGCTGCCGACGTCCGA